>CAVRXU010000005.1:0-900444 GCA_963725155.1 uncultured Microthrixaceae bacterium | reverse complement strand
AGGTCGACGACGCCAAGGCACCTTCACGTCAGTGACACTTCCTTCCGTCTGTCCTGCTGCCGGACCCCCTACCTATGACGAGGTGCACGGCTCCGTCCGCGTCATCAACGAGAATGCCCTGAGATCTGACTCCGTGGACAGATCTCGTGGCCTCTCGGCTAGGGCGCTGATGTCGGGACCCCGAGTTCGCGGTGCTGCAGGTGGAATTCCTGATGGTCGTGGTGAAACTCCTCCGCACCGAGCGAGCCGTTGCAGGATGAAACCATCCGAAACCCTGAGAGGCCGACGCGCTCCAAGCGCCGAGCTACTGATGTCGATCCTTCGTAGACCGAAGTTCTCGTCCATGGGATCTGATTGCACGCAGCCCGCCGCAAGCCCGACGAGAACGGCAGCCATCGCTCCACTCCGGATCATCCTCGTGGACGCCACCCGCCACCCACCTCCTCAGCGGGCTGCACGTGAAGGTCGAGGGGCCGCTACGACCACCACACCTGTCGGCTGAAGTCTCCAGTTGGGTAAGGACCTCCCGAGGCTGTGGTTTGTCACGTCACACATCACCGCGACGGGGGCGCTCCTCAGAATGCTTGACGAACCCCCCCCGGAACAGGCCCACGTCTCCTCCTCGCCTGCACTGGCGTCACGCTTCGATGAACCACGTCTGGCCCAGCCGGCCACGTGCTCGAGCGGAATCCCGGGCGGGTCGTCATCGAACCTCGGCACCAACATCGACGATAGAGGAGCTCAGCCGGCCTGCTCGGTTCCGGCCGACAGCTGCACGTGCCTGGTCGCCTCGATGACAAAGGACTGGCCGCACCTCGAGGCAGGCCGTCGGCTTCGACCTTCACGCCTACCACCACGGCCATCGTCCTCGGCCTCGAGCCCGGCCTCGAGCTCGCCCCCCGACCCGGAAGCCTTCGTCCACCGATGGGCCCACGCCTCGCACACGCCCCGGACCGTCTGGGACCGAGCCTGCCCTCGACGACCCGGCCTGGCACAACGGCCTAACCGGTCGGGTCGACCCATCGCCGACGACCTCGACGCCAGCCACGCCGACCGCCGTCCACGACCTCCTGCACTGAACTCTGGCCCTTAGCCCCGGCCGTGGCGCGACGATGGATCGGCCATGCCCGAACAACCCGCCCACCTCCCCGCGTGCTACGTGGCGCCGCGAACGTGCTCCGATCACCGCTCCGGCAGCCAGAGTCCTGGCGGGCCGGGTCGCCGTACACGGTCGACCTCGACCAGGCTGACGCTGGACCCCGAGGGCACCCGTGCGGCCGTGCATCTTGTGATCGCCTACGCCGGACTGGCTGCGGCGGCCGTTGCCACCCACCTCAACGGGATGGCCGCCACCCTCGAGGCAGAAGGCACGGTGTTCGCGCCACTCAGCTCGCTCGCCAGGGTCGCAGGCGAAGGCGCAGCGACGGGCGCTTGGCTACTCGATCCCGAGCGGAGCACCCGAGAACGGATCGCACCGAGCCTGCACCGGGATCCGCGTGGATGGCTTGCGCCGGTCATGCCGTCTCACCACAGGCTTCAGCCTCCCCGAAGCTCAGCAGGTTCGCCAGGTCGAGCGCCTGCAGTCTGCCCTTGACCAGGCCGCGGCGCTCGGCCTCGACGTCCACACCGAATCCGGCCCGGCGGAAGAGGACGGGAGCGAGCCAGCCAGCCGGGTCGTCGGGCTGAAGCTCACTGTGAAGCGAGAACAGATCCACACCCAGGCTCTAGCCGAAGCCGGACTCGCCGACCTCGCCGCCGGCATCTACCCGGTGCTGTCTGACGTCGTTCACACCACCCCCAACTTGCTCACGATCATGGACACCGGCGCCTACCCGACCGAGCAGCCAGAGGTCACGCACATCGAGACCGCTGTCCACCCCGAGACGATCGAGGCCGCCGTCATGTTCGCGATCCTCCCTTCGCTGCACTTGGCGGAGCGACACGCCGCCTACCTTGGCCACCGGACTCGCGAAGTACAGAGCTATTTCGCACATCCACACGCTCACGCAGATCTTTGGGCGACTGCAACGAATCCCCCGCTCAGCGCTCCTGAGAGCGTTCCGGGCCACCCAAACCGGCCAGAACCGGATGCCATAGGCACTGCAAGTCGATCTGCTGAGGACTGACTGAGGACCGCAGGACCGGAAACCGCCCGTTTCCCCTGGTCAACGGGCCCTCAGGCCCGTCCCCCGCCTACAGGCCGGCTCACCGTCACCGGCACGCAGGCCCGACCGCCACAGCGGACGACTAGACCGGCGGCGGCAGGGTCGCCGCGCTCGCGGCGATCATGATCATCGATGCCTTCGCCAGTTCAGCACCAGTCACCGACGACGAAAGCGTTGCACTCACGTAGAGCTTCCGCCGCTCGCGTCCGTAGAGCGTTGCTCTGCCAATGAATCGCTCACCCATCGGGACCGGTGCCTGGAAGCGGACCTCCAAGGTGCCCATGAATGCGACGATCCCCAACAAGACCGGCAGGACGCCACATATCTCACTGAGGACTGCTGCGGTCCAGGTGCCGTGTGCGAAGCCCGGACGCTCCCGGTGCTCGGGCGGACACTCGACCTCGAAGTAAGCCGTGTTCTCTGTTTCGAGCCGTTCGACTTGGATTCCGAGACGACACGATCCGCGCAAGCTGCAGGGCTCCGGGCAAAGGACTACGCCGGTCGCGCTCCGCGGAACGTCAGACGCCGGAAAATCAGCCCCGTCGAAGAACCAGCCCTCCCCGGCCACGAGCACATCATGCCAGCTTGGCGCGGCGTCGCCCTACGGGCCTGGCGCGGTGATGTTCGACCGGTCGGTGGCGCCGAGGGCTCGAGCGCTCAGGTCGGTGATGTCGCCGTTCAGGCGACCGAGCTTTCGAAACTGCTCATCGGCAGCCCGGTCGTTCGACCGGACACGCCCCTCCGAAAAGCCTTCGATGTACATCAGGCACACCTCGTCGAACCTGAGGAGTCGATCACGGATCGGTCCGTCGACGAGCAGCATGAGAGCCGACCGGGTGCCTTCCACCGTCAGGAGGAGGTCCTTGATCTGCAGATGGGCCTCGTACGAACGCTCTTGGTACAGGAGGTCGTCGAGTTGGGCCAGGAGCTGGATCATCGCGGTCGAGGCCCGAAGGTACGCACTGGCCGCCACAAGAAGCTCGGTCCGGGCGAACCGCTGGTGTTCGGCGATGGCCTCGGCGGCACGGTCGGCCGCACGTTCGGCCGCGGCTGCCGCGCGATCGGCCC
The DNA here is from genome assembly GCA_963725155.1 of uncultured Microthrixaceae bacterium. Lineage (GTDB taxonomy): Bacteria > Actinomycetota > Acidimicrobiia > Acidimicrobiales > DATDAH01 > DATDAH01. The sequence continues at coordinate 897,211 of CAVRXU010000005.1, read as the reverse complement.
GGCGCTCGGCGGCGAAGGCTCTCAGCTCCTCGGCCCGATCCGCCTTCGACCAGTGACGGCGGATGGCCTCGAGCAAGACCGCGGCGACCAGGATGGCGACGGCACCAATGGCAAGTTCGATCAGGTCACGCTACTCACTGACCCCTCACTGCGAGGCTCCGCAATTCACGTGCCGATCTGCCGGGACGCAAATGCATGGATCTGCCCCGTGCGTGGCCCTGTCTGAGGACTCACCGTGGCGAACTCCAACGCCCTCCGTGAGATTTTGCTAGCGCCGGCCAGGAACATGTGGTATCGCTTTGCCTTGTGAGGGACGCTCCGATCAGCCCTTTTGCAGGCCCATTCCCGGGGTCAGGCCCGTGAGGGCCCACCAGTTGTCGACGATGGTGGCGGCCTCGCAACCCGCGATTCCGGCCTTTTACTGGGATGACTACCTCGACTCGCTGCAGGACGACCCGTCATCGGTGCTCGACTGCTGGGAGTACGCCGATGTCGCCGTCGACATCACGTCGTTGAAGGCCGTCACCGACGTGCTCAACGACCTCGGAGCCCAGGGGTGGGAGGTCGTCTCGACCACCGCGTTCGCGAACATCTCGGCGAACAAGCTCATCGTGCTGGCCAAGCGGCGAATCCTGTCGCCACCGCCCCCCGACAACCCGGGGGCAGCCTGGCATGACGACCCGACAGGACGGTTCGACAAGCGCTATTGGGACGGCCGCTTCTGGTCGGCCCACGTAGGAAACGCCCACCCGAAGGTCCTCGAGAAGGACCCGCCCACGATGCTGCCGCCACCGGTCACGGGCGACGCCAAGTAGGCACTGGCTCACCGACGCCCGGGGTGCGGTTGGCGATGGGGATCCAGTAGCGCGCGAGTAGAACAGCCGGGTGACCGACGTCGCCCCGATGCCCGCTGCGTTCATCGGGCACGGCAATCCGATGAACACCCTGGAGCAAAACCGCTACACGGAGGCGTGGCGGGCCTTCGGTCGCTCGGTGCCGCGGCCCCGGGCCGTCCTCTGCATCTCCGCCCACTGGTTCGTGAACGCCACGGCGGTCACGGCCATGGCCCAGCCCCGCACCATCCATGACTTCTTCGGGTTCCCCGCCGAGCTGTTCGCGGTGGAGTACCCGGCACCCGGGCTCCCGGACCTGGCCGACGAGGTGGCGGAGGTCGCCGAGCCCGTGTGGGTCGGCGCCGACGCCGACAGCTGGGGCCTCGATCACGGCACGTGGTCGGTGCTGGTCCACATGTTCCCCGACGCCGACATCCCTGTGGTCCAACTCTCGATCAACGCCAACGAACCACTCGACTATCACGTCGATCTCGGGGCCCGCCTCGCGCCGCTGCGGGAGCGGGGCGTGCTCGTCGTGGCCAGCGGCAACGTCGTGCACAACCTCCGAGCCGTCAACTGGAGCACGCCGGATGCGGGCTTCGACTGGGCCCAGCGGTTCGACGAGGAGGCCAAGGTGGCGATGACGACCTCTCCGGGCGAGGTCGGCCGGCTCCGCGATCACGCCGATTTCGCTTCGGCCGTGCCCACACCGGACCACTACCTCCCCCTCCTCTACCTGGCCGGGCTGGCCGACGCCGCCGGAACGCCCGCCGACGTCCTCATCGACGGCTACGCCTACGGGTCGCTGTCGATGACCTCGTACACGCTCGGGACAGGCGTCGCCCCTCCCACGGAGGCCCCGGACGACTCGTCGCCGGCGGCCCCGTTCCCCACAGGCGTGCCACCCGAGGACACCAACCTCTGACCTCTGCCAGGCGGAGCAGGAACTCAAGGGGTGGCCCCGGCGAGCAGGCGCTCGGCGTTCTCCGGGCCGAAGAACTCCGCCACGGGGGCGCCATCGATGGGTGCCCCGAGCTCCTAGGGGTCAGCGGTTGCGGGCGAGCAGGGCGAGGACGCGCAGGATCGAGATGTAGAGCCAGATGAGCGTGACCATCAGCCCGTAGCCGCAGTACCACTCCATGAACCGCGGGGCCCCGGCCTCGACGCCGCCCTCGATGCTGGCGAAGTCCAGTGTCAGGCTCAGGGCGGCCAGGATGATCGCCAGCCCACCGACGACCAGACCGATCGTTCGGAACTGGTCGCTGTAGAGCCACTGCCAGTCGAAGATCGCCACGACGCTGACGAAGATCGACAGCAGGATGAGGCCCCCGATCCCGGCGGCCACGCCGAACGCCATCTTGGCCGTGGGCCGGATGATGCGCGTCAGGTAGAGGAACAGGGCGGCCACGAAGACACAGACCGTGGCCAGGACGGCGGCGCCGACGATGCCCTCGGTCTGCGCATCGAAGGCGGCCGAGATGGCGCCCAACAGGTAGCCCTCCAGGAGGGCGTAGATGATCCCGCCGATGGCGGCCCGTCGGGGATTGAGGGACACGAAGATCCCGACGAACAGCGCCGCGAAGGAGGCCAACCAGAACCCACCGGGGATGGTGACGGTGGTGTTCGCGTAGCCCGAGCCGATGTCGGCGCCCACCGACTGGGTGGCCGACGCCCAGCCGTAGGCGCCGCCGGCGATGAGGACCAGGAGCAGGAACAGCGTCTTGGCCGCCGTTCCCGACACCCGCATGGCCTTCGGCACCGCCGCGTCGGCGGTCAGGTACTCCTCGACGACCCGCTCACTGAAGGCGGGGTTGCCGGAGCGACCCGAGGCTCCAGGTCGTGTGGCGGTCCGGGTTGCAGTGGCAGGCACGGCAGGGAGCGTAGGTGAGCGCCGGCCGGCGGCCGGAACCGCGGGGTCAGCTGCGGCTCAGGTCGAACTCCAGGACCTGGGTGAGGCGGATGTTGTTTCCCGAGGGATCCCGGAAGGAGGTGTCGATGCCGTAGGGCTGTGGGGTGGGCGGGTCGTTGAAGGTCAGGCCCCGAGCCGACAGCTCGTCGTAGGTGGCCTGGCAGTCGTCGGTGGTGAGGAACAGCGTGCCGCCGGCCCCCATGGCCACCAGCTCACTCAGCTGGGCGCTGCGCTCCTCGTCGATCATGGGCGGACCCGGCACGGGCATGAGCACCAGCCCGACGTCCTCCTGACCGACGGGGCCGACGACCAGCCAGCGGAAGTTCCACTCGTCCATGGTGACGTCCGAGCGCACCTCCCAGCCGAGCACGCCGGTGTAGAAGGCGACGGCCTCATCCTGGTCGTGCACCCAGAACTGAGCATTGGCGATGGCGGTCATGGCGGTTCCTCCGTGTCCTGTGGGGGTGGACCCTGACCGTACGAAGCCGGCACCGCATCGTCTTCTCGAAACGTGCGGTTCTGCGGACGCCCGTAGGCGAGGGCCACGCATCGTGGGACGCGGAGGTGACGCTGGGCCGGCGGGAACGAGCTCCGGTACCGCCCCGGCGCCGTGCCGTACACCCGCCGGAAGCTGGTCGTGAACGAGCCGACGCTGGTGAGCCCGACGGCGAAGCAGATGTCGGTGATCGACCAGTCCGTCGTCCGAAGCAGCGCGGCGGCCCGCTCCAGCCGCCGGGTGAGCAGGTACTGGTGGGGTGACTCGCCGAAGACCCGCCCGAACTCGCGGCTGAAGTGGGCCGGCGAGAGGCCGGCCGCCCCCGCCAGGTCCCGCACGGCGAGCGGCTCGGCGTACCGCGTGTCGGCCAGGTCCTTGGCCCGCAGCAGGTGCCGCGTCGGGTGCGCCTCGGTCACGGAGTGATCATCGCGTCTCAGGGCCTCTCGCGACCTGCGTACCAGTCGAGGGTCATGGCCAGGGCGTCCGGGAGAGGGGTGCTGAGGTCGCCGAAGGTGGCCCGGAAGCGGGCGTCGGACACGGTCCAGTCATCGGTGAACTGGTACAGCGTGTGGAGGTACTCCCGCATCTCCGGCTTGATCAGGCCGTACAGCCTCAGCGAGGGCCTGCCGGCCGCGAACAGCTTCGGCTTCGTGCCGGCGAGCCCGTACACGTGCTCGATGATCCGCCGGGTCGTCCACGTCTCGGCGACGGGCAGGTGCCACACCTCCCCACTGGCTCGTGCGTCGGCGCCCAAGGCGATCAGGCCGGCGGCGACGTCCGGCGTGTACGAATAGGTGTGAGGCCGGTCGGGGTCGCCCATGACCTGGGCCGACTTGCCCTCCAGCGCAGTGGCGAAGACGAGTTCGCCCAGCGCGCTGTGGGTGGCTCCCGGGCCGAAGTAGTCCGACGCCCGACCGATGGTGACCTCGACGGTGCCCGCTCGATGGGCATCGAGGAGCGCCTGGGTCATCGCCACCCTGGTTCTTCCCTTCGCCGAGGTCGCGGCGAGCGGCAACGACTCGTCCAGCTCCCGACCGTCGACCGGGCCGTAGCCGTACAGGTTCTCCAGGACGACGAGACGGGCCCCGACAGCCTGGGCCGCCGTGAGCACGCCGTGCTGCAGTGGGGGGAACTGCTCCGGCCAGCGGTGATAGTCGGGGGCGTCGAGGCAGAAGTAGACGACCTCGGCGTCGGCGCACACCTCCTTGGTGAAGGTCGGGTCGGTGGCGTCACCGGCGACGTTGTCGGCACCGGTGATCTGCTGCCGCCCAGTCCGGCTGACGGCGGTCACCTCGTGACCACCGTCGACCAGCTGGGTGACGAGGTGGCTGCCGACCTGACCGACGCCGAAGACCACGTGCCCGCTCATCGAGAGACCTCCACCCGGGCCGTGGCCACGGTCACCGGCGTCGGCGCCTCGACCTCGACCGGAGCCGGGGCCGACGGGGCCTCGTGGAGGCCGTAGCGGTCGTGGAACCGGCGCAGGGGCGCCGGCGCCCACCAGTTCCTCTCCCCCAGCAGCTTCATGGTCGCCGGCACCAGCAGCGTGCGCACCAGGGTGGCGTCCACGATGACGGCGATGGCCAGCCCGACACCCAGTTGCTTGATGGCGAGGACCTCACCGGCGGCGAAACCGGCGAAGACCACCACGATCAGGGCCGCCGCTGAGGTGATGATCCGGCCTGAGCGTTGGAGGCCGACGGCGACGGCGAGGTCGTTGTCCCCGGTCTCGTCGTGGACCTCCTTGATCCGGGACAGGAGGAAGACCTCGTAGTCCATCGAGAGCCCGAAGGCGAAGATCAGGATCAGCACCGGCATCCAGAGGTCGAGCGCTCCGACCGAGTCGAAGGCAAGGAGTCCGGACAGATGGCCCTCCTGGAAGATCCACACCATGGCGCCGAAGCTGGCGCCGAGGCTCAGGATGTTCATGAGGACGGCCTTGACCGGAACCACGATCGAGCCGGTCATGAGGAACAACAGGACCAATGTGGCCAGACACACCATCATCACGGCCAGTGGGAGGCGGTCCCCCAGCCGGTCCTTCACGTCGGCCAGCTCAGCCGCAGGGCCACCGACCTGGGTGTCGAACGCCGGCTCGTCGGCCCGGAGTCGGTTGACCACGGTGGTGGCCTGGTCGCCCTGGGATGTCCCCGCGGGGACGAGGTCCACGACCGTGAGGCCCGGTGGGGTCCCGGGACGGGTCGACGCGCCGACGACGCCCGCCGCGGATGAGATGTCGTCGAGCCACGTCACGAAGGCCGGATCGGTGGCGTCGGCCCCCGCGATGACGGTGACCGGGTCGGTGCCCCGCGCCGGGAAGCGCTCGGACAGCACCAGGGCTGTCGCTCGAACCTCCGAGGAGCGCGGGAGCGTCCGGGCATCGCCGTTCTCGAAGCGGGCGCTGAGGAACGGCACCCCCAGCAAGAGCAGGAGCAGGGCGGTGGCCCCACCGACCCAGACGGCGCGTCCCTGCACCCAGCGAGTGAGCCGGTAGAACCGGCCGTCGGTGTCGGGAGTCGGGGCGAGCGGCTTGATGCGGCCCCCGACGGAGGCCAGCGTCGCCGGCAGCAACGTGATCGCCGCCGCCATCGAGAGCAGCACGACGGAGAGCCCGGCGATGCCGAAGGAGGTGAGCAGCGGCACCCCGAAGACGAAGAGCCCCGACATGGCCACCGCCACCGTGAGGGCCGAGAAGAGCACGGTCGTCCCCGCCGAGGCCACGGTTGCGGCCACGGCGTCGTCGACCTCCAGCCCTTGGCCCCGTTCCTCGCGGAAGCGATTGACCATGAGCAGGCCGTAGTCGATGCCCAGGCCGATTCCGAGCATGTTGACGACGTTCACCGAGAAGATCGACACGTCGCCGAACTCGGTGGCCGCCACCAGGACGGCCAGCGTCGTGAGCACGCCACCGAGGGCGACGAGCAGCGGCATGCCGGCGGCCACCAGGCCGCCGAGCAGGAAGACCATGACCACGATGGCGATGGGCAGCGCGATGGCCTCGCCCCGGAGCAGGTCGTTCTCCGATGCCGTGCCGAACGTCTCGCTGACCAGGACGTTGCCGCCGACCAGGACCTCGGGGGCGTCCAGGTCGTGGGCGAGGTCCTCGATCTCGTTGGCCACGGCGAGCTCGGCGTCCTCGTCCAGGTCACCGGCGAGGGTGACGACGATCAGTGCGGCCCGTCCGTCGGTGGCCCGAAGGGCGTCGGCGCCGGTCGACCAGGGGTCGGCCACGTCGAGGACGCCGTCGAGCCGGGCGATGGGGGCCAGGCCGGCGGTGATCCGCGCCTCGACCTGAGGGTCGTCGAGATCGACCTCGTCGGCCACGATCGCCAACTGGCCACCGGTCTCGGCCAGCTCGTCGAGCTGGTGGGCGACCCGGCCGGATTCGGTCGTCGTGCCGGCGCCGAAGTCCGTCGAGAGCACGGAGAAGGCGGCGCTGCCGACTGTCGCGGTGACGACGAGGAGCACGACCCAGGCGAGGATCACGGCCCGGTGGCGGCGGACCACGAACTGTCCGAGGCGGCGCATCAGGCGGCCGCCTGGCCGGTCGAGGTGTCGACCGCGGCGACGACAGGTCGGTCGCCTCGGTCGCGGGTGGCGTACAGGACTCCGGCGGCGGCACTCACCGCGAGGGCGCCAGAAGAGCCGAACATCGCGTGCTGCCGGTCAGCGTCGACGATCACCTGGGACGTGATCAACCAACCGCCCGCCCACAGGGCCGGCGTGGCCAGGGCCCAGAGAACCCGGTCGATCGAGCGCATTGGCACCGAGACCGCCTGGGCCAGTCCGACCGCGGCGCCACTGACGGCACCCATGGCCACGAGGCTGGCGGTGTCGGTGTCGTAGCCCACCGCGCCCGCGCCGATCGTCAGACCGACGCCCAGACCGACGGTCGTGGCCCCGATCCAGCGCAGCCGGTCGTCGGCGTCGATGCCGCCGATGCCGACTTGGACGGCGCCGAGCACGGCACCTCCGGCCAACCCGCCGATCGCGGCCGCACCGGCCGAGTCGATGTCACCGGCGACCGCTCGGGCGGCTACGCCGGCGAGCGGGAACCCCACGAAGGTGCCGAGCCACCGGGCCCACCGCTTCATGTCGAACCTGCGTCTGCTCATGTCTTCCTGCCCTTCGAGGGTCGGGGCGGACGTGCTGTCCGCTGCCCGACACCCTGCGGGAGGGTCATGACGCGGCCCTGACACTCGACGCACACCGGTGTCAGCGAAGTGCCAGCGGTCCCCGTCAACCTCCATCCATGACCGAGGACGCCGCCGACACCGCGATCCGACAGGCGATCGGCGGTGACGCGGACGCCATCGCCTGGATCACGGCCCAGGCCGACACGACCGAGACCGCGGTGTTGATCGTGATGGCCGCCCTCCTGGAGCGCCAGCCGGCGCACCTCGACCGGGCCGGTGCCGTCGCGGCGACGAGCCGAGAACGTCAGGTCGTGGCCATCGCCCGATCGCACCTCGGTGGGGAGCGCGAGCTGGTCGACGCGTTGGCCCGGGACCACCTCGTCGACCACCCGGACAGCCTGATCATCGCCTGGGTCGCGTCGGGCGCTGCGGTGCCGCCGCCCCACCGGGAGCAGGCCTGACCGATTCGTAGACTCCTTTCGTGTTCCAGGTCTCGGTGCTCGGCCCGCTCGAGGTCCGACGCGACGGCCGCCTCCTCTCCGTTCCCGGGGGCAAGACGTCCGAGCTGCTGGTGCGCCTGGCCGTCGATGCCGGTCAGCTCGTTCGCACCGACCGGCTCATGGACGATCTCTGGTCGGCCGCCGGCGTCACCACCCGCCGCAACACGCTGCAGTCCAAGGTCGCCAAGCTGCGCCGAGCGCTCGGTGATCCGCCGGTGATCACCAGCGCCGACGGTGGGTACACCCTCGACGTCGAACCTTCCGACGTCGATGCCCTCGCCGTGTTGGCCCACACGGCGGTGGCGGCGCGTCGCTTGGACGACGGCGACGACCGAGGCGCCGCGGACTTGAGCGCATCGACGTTGAGGCTGTTCCGCGGAGAGGTGCTGCCCGCGGCAGGCGACGGCGACTGGGTCGACCCCCATCGGGCCCGCCTCGAGTCGGCCCGGGCGACCCTCGTCGAGACCCAGTTCTCCGCCCGGTTGCGACTCGGCGACGCCGGCGACCTGATCGGGGAGCTGGACGCCGCGGTCCGGAGCTTGCCGTTCCAGGAGGGCCTCTGGGCACTCCTGATCACCGCCCAGTACCGGGCCGGACGTCAGGCCGACGCGTTGGCGTCGTACCAGCGGGTCCGAACCCAACTGACCGAAGAGCTGGGGCTGGAGCCGGGACCGCAGCTGCAGCAGCTGGAGCAACAGATCCTGACCCACGACCCGTCGCTCGGTCCCCCGGAGGGAGCGCCGAAGACGACGGCGATCCCCGGGAACCTGCCGTCCCTGAGTGCGGACCTGGTCGGTCGGGAGACTTCGATCGCTGCCATCGCCCAGCTCCTCGTCACCAAGCGGTTGGTCGAGATCGTGGGCCCGGGCGGCATCGGCAAGACCGCGGTCGCCGTCGAGACCGGCCGCCGACTGGCGACCGCCGACGGACCGGGGGCAGGGGGCGTGTGGTTGGCCCGACTCGAGACGGCAGCGACGGCCGACGACGTGGTCGACACCCTGATCGCGGCGCTGGACGTCCCCGGTGGAGAGGCCGCGCTGTTCGAACGCCTGAAGCCCACCACCGGTCTGGTGATCCTCGACAACTGCGAGCACGTCCTCGACGCCGCGGCAGCCCTCGTCGGCCGCCTCCTCGACGCCGCGCCCGACCTGCGCGTCCTCTGCACCACCCAGGTGCCTCTGGACATCGACGGCGAGGTCCTGGTCGACCTCGCTCCGCTCCCTCTGGCCGACGCCGTCGAGTTGTTCAGCCGGCGCGCCGCGGCGCAGCGCGCCGGCCCCGGGCCGGGCGGTGAGGAGGCGGTGGAGGACCTCTGCCGCTCCCTCGACGGCCTCCCTCTGGCCATCGAGCTCGCCGCGGCCCGGACCAGGACGTTGTCGGTCGAGGAGATCACTCGTCGCCTCGACGACCGCTTCCCCGTCCTGAGCGACCCGACGAGCCGCCGACCGGAACGGCGCCGGGCGCTGAAGGCGACCATCCGCTGGAGCTATGAGCTGTTGTTCCCCGACGACCAGCGGGGACTGTGGGCCCTGGCCACCTTCGCGGGCGGCGCGCCACTCGCCGCGGTCGAGTACGTGCTCGAGGCGCTCGACGTCCCCATCGCCGCGGCGATGGACGTCGTGGGTCGGTTGGCCAGCCGTTCGCTCGTCATCGTCGACGACGACGCGGCGTCACGGTCGGTCCGCTACCGGCTCTTGGACAGCATCCGGGCCTACGCCCTCGAGGCCATGGCCGAGGAGGGGATGGCCGAGCGAGCCGTTGCCGCCCACGCCGCCTGGTTCGCGGCCGCCGCCGGGTCCTCGACCGAAGGCGTGCGCGGCCGTCACCAGGCCGAGCATCTCGCCTTCGCCCGAACCGAGCGGGCCAACATCGACGCCGCCCTGTCCTGGAGCGCCACCCGGGACCCGCTCGTCGGCCTCGACCTGGTGAACGGCTTCGGTTGGGCCTGGGTGGTCCTCGGCGACAGTCGGGGCGCCCAACGGTCCCTGGCCGCGCTCGACGCCGCCGGCGAGTCGGCCCCGGCCACAGACCGGGTCGACGCGCTGCTGCTGGCGGCCTGGATCGAGGCCTCCACGGGCCACCTCGCGCTCGCCCGTGAGCACATCGGCGCCGCGGTCGAGCTGGCCGACGCCCTGGCCGACGTCGAGCGGCAGGCGCGGTGCGCCTACTACCTCGCGTACGTCGTCTCCCACGACGGGGAGTTCCGGCAGGCGCTGGCGCTGACCGACCACAGCCGCGCCCTCCTCGACCAGCTGGACCGGCCGTGGGAGCAGGCGGCGAACGCCCTTTTGCGGCGCGAGCCGCCATCTCGGCCGGCGACCAGGCCCGGAGCGTCGAAGCCGCCGACCAGGTCGAGTACTGGCTGGGTCGGGTGGAGGACCCGTGGCTCCACGTGCGCGGCGAGGCGATGCTCGGTGAGCTGGCCCGCATCCAGCACCGCTTCGACGATGCCGTCCTCCACATCGGCCAGGCCGCGGCGACCTCGGGCCGCCTCGGCTTCCAACAGACCGAGGCCTACCAGGTGGCCAGTCTCGGGCGGGCGCAGTGTCAGGCCGGCGACTACGAGACGGGGGCGACCACCCTCGCCCTGGCGATCGACAAGGCTGAAGCAACCGGTGACGTGCGCATGGCGGCCCTGGCCCGGGTGCATCTCGGCCGGGTCCTCCGGGCCCTCGGCCAGACCGAACGGGCCCGGATGGCGCTGGAGGCGGCCGCGGCGTGGCACCGCTCGGCGGGCGGCGGCGAACAGTCGGCGTTGGGCGACTGCCTCCTGGCCGCTCTGGACGCCGCCGACGGAGGGGCCGGTGCCGAGGATCGACTGACCGGTCTCCTCGACGACGCCGTCCTGTCCGACGATGCGCCCGTCGAGGTCTTCGCCCGTGATGCGCTGGCCCGCCTCGCCGCCGCGTCCGGCGATCTCTCCCGGGCGAGGGAGCTCTCGGCCGCGGCCGATCGCCGCATGGACGCGGCCTCCCACTTCATCACCGACCGCGATCGGACCGACGCCCCGTCGGTCAGATGACCGCCGGTTCGGCCCCGTCCCGCATCCGCTGCCCCCGCTCGTTCAGCACGAGGAAGGCCGACAGCCCGATGATCACGATGGCGATGCCGGCGACCTGACCGCGCCGCAGCGTCTCGCCCAGCAGCAGGAACGACCAGACGACCGCCAGCGCCGGTTGGGCCACCTGGGCGATGCCGATCGTGCCGATGGGGATCGCCTTCTGCGCGAACACCAGCAACCCGTGCGCGGCCACACCGGTGAGGAAGGTCAGGATGAGCATGTAGGTCCATCCGGTGCGGCTCATCCCGAAGACGTCCCCGTTGGCGATCGCCAAGGGGAGCACGGTCAACGCCGCGATCGGACAGATCGTCGCCATGAAGGTGGCGACGTCCATGTCCTGGCGATAGCGGCGGGTGGCGGTCACATACGCGACCCAGAGCAGCATCGCCAGCCCCCCGAACACGTTGCCCCGCAACGATGCGTCGCCGTTCGGGGGCGCACTGAACAGCACGAGCACGACCCCCCCGAACGCGAGCAGGGCGAAGAGCAGTGCCCAGGGGTTGATGTACTCGGCGAAGAGCACGGCGCCGATGGGCACGATGAGGAACGGGGAGAGCGAACCGATCAGTGCGGCGTTGGCCACGCTGTTGTTCGTCGCGCCCGCGAAGAAGATGGCGAGGTTGAGGCCGAAGAACAGGCCGGGGACCAGCGCCTGACGCACATCGCGCCGCGTGACGCGCCGGCCGGTCGTCCAGAGGTACGCGTTCCACACGACGCTGACGATGGTCAGGCGCCAGAAGGCGACGAGGACACCCGGCGACTCGGCACGCTTCACCAGCGTCGAGCTCAGCGAGAAGGCGATCACGACCCCCAGCACCGCCAAAGCCCCGAGCATCCGCGGGCTGACGGCGCGACTTCGCTCCGTCGTCACCGCCAATGTCATGGGGCAATCATGCTCCCTCGCCGGAGCTCTCGCTCCGGAGCGCGACCTCGCTGTTTGGGGGTGGCTCCGTACCCCGGCAGGATGCAGGGATGACGAACACCGAGAGGTTCGAGGTCCAGCGGACGATCGAGGCCGACCCGGCGACGATCTTCGCGGTCGTGCGGGACCCCCAGGGCCACGTGGACATCGACGCCTCGGGGATGCTGCTGGACGCCACCGGTGAGCCGGCGAGCGCCGTCGGTGACGAGTTCGTCGTCCACATGGACCGCGAGGCCCTGAACGACTACCCGATGGGCAAGTACGACGTGACCGTGCGGATCACGACCTTCGAGGCCGATCGGGAGATCGCGTGGACGATCCTCGGCCAGATCGAGCCCCCCATCGGCCACATCTACGGCTATCGGTTGGAGCCCACCGACGAAGGGACCCTCGTCACCTCGTACTACGACTGGTCGAACATCGACCCGGTGTGGCGGGACGCCGCCATCTTCCCGATCATCCCCGAGGCCTCCCTCCGGGCCACCCTCGGCATCTTGGCCCGCCGCGTGAAGCGGGGGCCCCGCTAGGCCCCGGCCCCGAGCCTGCTCCGGAGCTGGACGAAGACCTCGGCCCCCACCACCTCTTCGAGCTCCTCGGCCAGCGAGTCGATCACGGGCTGGTCGCCGACGAAGGCCTCGGGCCCCTCGGTGCAGCACCAGGCCATCTCCTCGCCCACCTCGCCCCACGCCGCACGGTCCCACCGGCGGACGGTCGCGGTCTCGCCTCCGTCACCCCGGTCGGCCCAGTCCACCTTGATGGGGAGTTGCCAGCAGACCGAGGGCTTCCAGTCCAGCGGCGACTCCTCGGCATCCAGCGCGGCGAGGTGCAATGCGCAGCCCGCCCCGCCGGCGAACCCCGGATGGTTGAGGAAGATGCAGGCCCCGTCCACGACTCTGGTGTTGGTCCGACGGTCGTCGCTGAAGACTCCGCCGTCGGCGGCCTCGGCGTGGTGCTGGAAGCGCGCAGGGTCCAGGAAGAGGGCCAGCGCGGCGACGGTGGGGGCCTCGTCGCCCTCCAGGTGCGCCCCGACCGAACAGCAGCCCTGCCCGAGGTGCTCGGCCGGTTCGGCCAGGATCCCCCGACAGCCCCGGCCCCAGAGGCAGGTCCAGTTCGACTTCAGGAAGGCCGTCTCGAAGCGCCAGGTGGTCGCTCCGTCGTCGATCTCCTCCCACGCCTCCATGACGGCGGAGGCTACGCAGCGTCAGGGAAGCGTCCCGTGCACCAAGCGTGCCCGGCGTCGTCGACGACCGACACGGCGGCGATGTCCGCCCCCTCGACGTCGGTGGCGATACCCCAGGAGCTCTGGCCCCCACCGAGGGTGAAGTGACCGACCTCGGTGGTCGTGCCGTCCGTCAGCTCGAGGTGGAGCGAGTAGCTCGGGGCCTGGGGCCCGGCGAAGGCGACGTCGCTCCAGGCCGGCACCGCCACGAAGAGCACGGCGTCGTCCCCGCCGTAGCGCCACACCTCGCCGACGGTCTCTCCCCCCGTGCTCGTCATGGGCGCCGACGCCAGCTCCGGCCCGTTGTCCCCGGTGTCCCGGCCGACCAGGAGGCCCGCCCCCAGGCCGCCGAGCACCAACACGACGGCGGCCGCGGCGGCCAAGGCGAACCGCCGCCGTCGGGGGAGGTGGGTGACCGTGGCGCCCCGCTCGGCGCCGATGCGGGCGATCACGGCCGATTCGAAACCGGCCGGTGGCTCGGCTTCCGGGGCGACCGCCAGCAGCTGGTCCACGACCTCGGTCAGATCCTGCACATGGGCCCGGCAATCCGGGCAGCGGGCGAGATGGGCGAGGGCCTCGCCCCGCTCGGTTCCCTCGAGGGTGCCGAGGGCCAGCTCGGCGGCCACCGCGCGCAGGGCCTGGCAGTCCGGGCCGTCAGTCACGGCGGACCTCCCCCTCGGCCAGGGTGTCCCGCACCCGGAGGAGCGCGGTCCGGACCCGGGTCTTGGCCGTCCCCAGCGGGATGGCCTCGATCTCGCCGATCTCACGCGCCGTCCGACCGCCCAGGGCGGCGAGGGCCAACGCTCGACGCTGGTCGACGGGGAGCTCCCGGAGGGCGTCCGTCGCCCGCCCGGCGTCGTCGGCGAGCACCACCTGGTCCTCGGGACCCGGTCCGCGGGCGGCCAGGACGATGGTGACGGGGTCCACGGGGTCGACCGGGCGGGAACGGCCGGCCCGCAAATGGTCGAGAGCCAGGTTCCGGGTGATCGTCAGGAGCCAGGTGGGGACCGAGCCCCGACGGGCGTCGTAGGCGCCGGCGTGGCGCCAGGCCCGCACGAAGGCCTCCTGGGCCACGTCGGCGGCCGCGTCCTCCCCCACGATGGTCATGGCGAGGCCGTACAGCCGGCGCTGGAACCGTCGGACGAACACGGCCGTGGCCGTGGGCTCGCCCGTGGCGAAGCCGGCGAGCAGCGCCTCGTCCGACGCGTCCCACATGGCCACGACGCTACGCCCGACCGCCCCTCAGTCGGCGTCGATGGCGTCGCCCGCGGCATCGACCGGGTACCAGCTCGGGATCCCGAGCCCGTTGACGTCGCCGGGGGCGGTGTCGCTGGCGAAGCGGTAGAGGAGGTGGCCGTTGTAGACGACCTGGTTGGGCACCTGGCCGTCGGCGGTGGCCAGCAGTGACGCGTCGACCCCGTCACCCCCGGTCGGCTCGCCGTCAGCAACCAGCGCCGGCCACACGTCGGCGCAGCCCCCGGTGCAGGCACTCGTCGTCCCGTCGTCCTGCTCGAAGAGGTACAGCGTCAGACCATCGGCGTCGACCAGGCCCTCGCCGATGTCGCCGAGGTCACCCACGGCGACCGTCGTGGCGCCGGTGGCCGCCGGCGCAGCCGTCGTGTCCGGGGCCGCGGTCGTGTCCGACGGCGAGCCGTAGCCGCCACTGTCGGACGCCGCCGTCGTGTCCGATGCGGCCGTGTCGTTGTTGGAGGACGAGTCGTCCCCGCAGGCCGCGAGCAGGAGGCCGGCCACGACCAGCACGAGCAGTGGGCGAAAGCGCTTCATTCGCACATCCCTTCGTCGGGTTCACGGGGTACTACGTCCGGAACCGCCGAGGGGATTGGGTCGGCGTTTGTCCTCGGATCGGCCGTGACCTTCGTCGCGCTCTCATCCATCGAAGGCGATGGGACCCCGTCCGGGGGAAGCTTGCGGGCCGGCTCAGCCCGGGTCGACCGGCGTCAGGCGGCCCGCATCCAGGCGATCCGGTCGTGGGTGAACACCCGCTCGCCGTCGAGGGCGACCATCCGCATCAACCGTCCCCTGAACGGTGACGTCACCGGGACCCGACTGTCGCCGGTTCCCTGCACGTGGCCGATCACGGCCCCCTCAGCGACGTCGGGCCCGTTGCCGCTGGGCACGAAGACCCCGCTGCTCGGGCTCACGATCACCCGCTCGGCCACTGCCACCGTCTCGCCGTCGTACATGGCCCGAGGGTGTCACCTCGACGTTTCCACCCCTCGCCGGTCCGGTGAACAGCGTGAGAACGATCCCTGGCGTCTCTGTGGTGCGGACCGCGGCGATGTGGGAACATGTGTTCGTGTTTCGGGGCGACGCCACCATCCTGCATGCCGACCTGGACGCCTTCTACGCCTCAGTCGAGCAGCGGGACGACGCCACCTTGAAGGGCAAGCCGGTGATCGTCGGTGGAGGGGTCGTGCTGGCGGCCAGCTACGAGGCGAAGGCATTCGGGATCCGAACGGCCATGGGGGGCGCACAGGCCCGGCGACTCTGCCCATGGGCTGTCGTCGTGCCGCCTCGGATGGAGGCCTACACCGAAGCCAGCAAGGCGGTGTTCGCCGTCTTCGAGGACACCACGCCACTGGTCGAGGGGCTGTCCATCGACGAGGCCTTCCTCGACGTCGGCGGCCTGGGCCGGGTCTCGGGGCCACCCGTCGCCATCGCCACCGAGCTCCGGCGAGCGGTCCGCGAGCGGGTGGGTCTGGCCATCACCGTCGGGGTGGCGCGCACCAAGTTCCTGGCCAAGGTGGCCAGCGCCGTCGGGAAGCCCGACGGGTTGCTCGTCGTCCCGCCGGACGGCGAGCTGGCCTTCTTGCACCCCTTGCCCGTCGAACGCCTGTGGGGGGTGGGACCGGTCACGGCGGAGAAGCTCCGGTCCCGGGGCATCCGGTCGGTCGGCGAGGTGGCCCGGCTGGACGAGGGCTCGCTGGTCGCGATGCTCGGCCCGGCCTCCGGGCGTCACCTCCACGCCTTGGCCCACAACCGCGACCCCCGTCCGGTGGAGGTCGGGCGGCGGCGACGGTCGATCGGTTCGCAGTGCGCTCTCGGTTGGCGCCCGAAGACGGCGGCCGACATCGACGCCACGGTGGTCGCCATCGTCGACCGAGTGACCCGTCGGATGCGCAAGGCCGACAGGGCGGGACGCACCGTGACCCTCCGCCTTCGCTTCGACGACTTCAGCCGGGCCACCCGCTCCCACACGCTGGATCGGGCCACCGCCCACACGCCGACCGTCCTCGCCACGGTGCGGGGCCTCCTGGCCGAGGCCGGCCCTCTCATCGACGAGCGGGGCGGGTTGACCCTGGTGGGTGTCGCGGTGGGCAACCTCGACGACCGGGGATTCGTGCAGCTCACCCTGCCCTTCGACCGGTTCAGCGGGAGGGCACTGGACGCCGTCCTCGACGACGTGCACGAGCGCTTCGGCCACGACGCCATCCGTCGGGCCGTGCTCCTCGGGCGCTCGACCGGGTTCAGCGTGCCGATGCTGCCCGACTGATCTCGGCCCCGAGTCGTCGGTAGCCTCGCCCGATGGCTCGAGGAAGGGATGGCAGGCGTCCACGTCGTACGTGGCCCCAGCGCCTGCTGATCACCTTCAACATCGCCATGGTCATGGCCACGCTCGGCCTGGCCGCGGCCCTCGGCTACGCCAACGACAAACTGGAGCAGATCGAGCACATCGATCTCGGTACCGGGGTCCTCGATGCCCCCGCCGAAGACCCGGGCGAGCCCCAGAACTACCTGCTGGTGGGCACGGACAGCGCGGCCCGCCTCGACGAGAGCGACCCCGCCGCCCGCGCTGACGAGGGAGTCCTCTCGGACACGATCATGGTCTTGCGGATCGACCCCGACGAGACCCAGGCCCAGTTGCTGTCCTTCCCCCGTGACCTCTGGGTGGACATCCCCAACTGGGGTGAGTCGAAGATCAACGCCGCCCTGTCGGCCGGGCGCGACACGCTCATCGCCACCATCCAGGAGAACTTCGGGATCCCCATCAACCACTACGTCGAGGTCGACTTCCTTGGGTTCCAGGAACTGGTCGAGGCCGTCGACGGCGTCCCGATCTACTTCGACAAGCCGCTGCGGGACACCCACACAGGCCTCAACGTCACCAGCACCGGATGCGTCACGTTGAGCCCCGACCAGGCCCTGGCCTACGCCCGCTCCCGGTACCTGCAGTACTACGAGGACGGCGGCTGGCACTACGACGGGACCGGTGACTTCGGTCGCATCTCCCGCCAGCAGGACTTCATTCGCAGGACGATCCAGCGGGCCATCGACAAGGGGGTCCGGAACCCCCTGACCCTCAACACCCTCATCAACGCCGGCATCAACAGCGTTTCCCTCGACGACACCCTGGTCGTGGACGACCTGCTCCAGCTGGGCCGCCGATTCCGGTCCTTCGACCCTGAGCAGCTCAAGACGATGGCGCTGGACGTCTACCTCGACTCGGTCGGCGAGGCCAGCATCGTGCGGATGGTCGACAACGAGGCCAACCAGGCCCGTCTGAACATCTTCCGGGGCGTCGCCGGGCCCGACGCCGGCGTCGGGGCGGCCGACGCCGCATCGGTCGGCATCACGACGCTCAACGGCACGGGCACGACTGGCCAGGCCACCGAGGTGGCGACTGGGCTGAGCGGCCTCGGGTTCGACACCTCGCCCGGCACGGGCGACGCCGAGCGCTTCGACTTCGCCCAGACGGTGATCCGCTACAAGGCCGGCGACGAGGCCAACGCGCAGTTCGTGGCCAGCCAGCTGGTCGCCGGGGCCCAGCTCGAGCAGGTGGCCGACACCGGCACGGCCGACGTCCAAGTCATCACCGGGCTCGACTACGCCGGCCTCGCGCCCACGCTGGTCCCTCCGGCGACCACGGCCCCGCCGCCGTCGACGCCCGCCCCGAGCACCACGCTGCCCGACCTCCCGACCACGACGGTGCTCGGCGAGGTCCCCCAGGCCCCCGAGGGCGAGTCCTGCTGATCAGCCCCGGAGGGCGGCGGCCGTGGCCGCGTCGGCGGGGAAGAACTGCTCTATGGACAGCTCGGCCAAGGTGATGTCCAACGCGGTGCCGAACGTGGCCAGGGTCGAGAAGAACACCAGCTCCCCGCCGTCGGGGGCCTCGATGCGCAACGGCGAGAAGAGCAGAGCCACCGGCTCCACCGCGGCGCTGGTGTGCTCGACCACGCCGGGGTAACCACGGAGCTCGTCGAGGAGGTCGGCGATGGCCGGATCCTGGGAGAGCAGGGCCTGGCGGTGCAGGCGGAGGAGGAGGTGGGCGCTGTACTCCTCGAAGTTGCCGATGCGGGGGGCCAGGCCGTCGGGGTGAAGGGTCACGCGCATGGCGTTCACCGGGGGGACCAGGAGCTCGGGGGCCACGCCCACGCTGAGCAGGCCGAGGGCGGCGTCGTTGGCCGAGATCAGGTCCCACCGGCTGTCGACGGCCAGGGCCGGGAACGGTTCGTGGCCGGCGAGGATCTTGTCCAATGCGCCGCGCACCGGCGCCATCTCTTCAGCGTCCATCGGCGTCTCCCGGTACACGGGGGCGAACCCGGCTGCCAGCAGCAGGGCGTTGCGGTCCCGCAGCGGCACCTCCAGGTGCTCGGCCAGGTGCAACAGCAGCTCCCTGCTGGGCTTGGCCCGCCCGGTTTCGACGAAACTGAGATGACGCGACGACACCTCGGCCTCGATCGACAGGTCGAGCTGGCTCAGGTGGCGCTGACGGCGCCAGTCCCGGAGCAGCTCCCCCACCCGAGGTGGCGAGGTGGTGAGGCTCATGGCGCCGACCCTAACGACGGCCCGATCCGGGAGCGCTTACCCGTGGGGTAAGTGCCGTGCTCCCGGCTCCAGCCCCTACCGTGAGCGCCATGGCGGCCAAGGACGTGGTCGAGCTGGAGGTGGCCGGGCACACCGTGCGCATCACCAGCCCCGACAAGGTCTTCTTCGCCGAGCGGGGCGAGACCAAGCTCGACCTGGTTTCCTACTACGAGGCCGTGGCCGAGCCCCTGTTGCGCACGATGGCCGGGCGCCCCACCCTGATGCAGCGCTTTCCGGACGGGGCCAGTGGCAAGTCGTTCTTCCAGAAGCGAGTCCCCAACGGCGCCCCCGACTGGTTGACCACCATGGTGGTCAGCACGCCCAACGGCACCACCTCCAACGCCCTCGTGAGCCAGGACCTGGCCCACATCCTCTGGGCCGTCAACATGGGGTGCCTCGGCTTCCACACCTGGCCGTACCACCGCGACGACCCCGACCACGCCGACGAGCTGCGCATCGACCTGGACCCGCAGCCGGGCATCGTGTTCGACCACCTGCGGGAGGCAGCGGGCGAGGTCAAGGCCCTCTTCGACGAGCTCGGCATCGAGGCCCATCCCAAGACCACGGGCAACCGGGGCCTGCACATCTACGTGCGGTTGCTCCCCGAATGGGACAGCTACCAGGTGCGGGCCTGTGCCGTGGCCGTGGCCCGTGAGCTGGAGCGGCGCCGCCCCGACCTGCTCACCGCGGCGTGGTGGAAGGAGGAGCGAGGCGAGCGGGTCTTCATCGACTTCAACCAGAACGCCCCGCACAAGACGGTGTTCAGCGCATGGTCCGCCCGGTCCCGGGTCGGCGCCCAGGTCTCCACCCCACTGTTCTGGGACGAGATCGCCACGGTCCTGCCCGACGAACTGACCATCGCCACCGTCCCTGCCCGTTTGGCCGAGCGGGGCGACCCGTGGGGCGAGATGCCGGACCGGCCGCAGTCCCTCGAGCCCCTGCTCGCCCTCCACGAGGCGGACATGGCGGCCGGGCTGATGGATGCTCCCTGGCCGCCGGTCTATCCCAAGCAACCCAACGAGCCCCCTCGGGTCGCGCCCAGCCGGGCCCGCCAGGACGACGGTTGAGTCAAGCCGTCGTCGGCGGAGCCAAGTGCATCGTCTCGTTGAAGGACCGGAGGGTGGCCCCGTTCGGATTCACCCCGAGTCGGGTGATGGAGGCCGGAGCCACGAAGGTCCGCCACGAGACCTCGGGTCCGATCTCGAGGGCCCAAGCGACGGCGGCCTTGATCGGCGACACGTGGGTGACCACGACCACCCGGCGACCGGAGGCCCGGACCGCGAGGTCATCGAGGGCGTCGTGGACCCGCGCCGTCATGCGGGCCAAGGACTCCCCACCGGGAGGGGCGAAGTCGACATCGGCCCGCCACCGGGCCCACGTCTCGTTCGGCACGTCGGCCACGGGACGTCCGTCGAAGTCGCCGTAGTCCATCTCGACCCACCGCTCGTCGACCTCCAGTTCGACGTCACCGCCGAACGCGGCCGCCGTCTGCCGGGTTCGGGCCAATGGGCTGGTCACGACCAGGTCAGGGTCCGGCAGGGCCGCGGCCAACGCCACCGCCTGCGCCCGGCCGACATCATCCAGGTCGACGTCGAGACGGCCCAACAGCAGCCCCTGGGCGTTGGCCGCGGTCTGGCCGTGGCGGACCACGATGATCTCTCCGGGCTCGCTCACGCCCTGTCCCGAGCGAGGTGACCGGTGTGGCGGAACCGGTCGCGGTGCTCGGGCTCGGTCAACCCGAGGCGGACCCACAGCCCTATGAGCACAACGAAGCCGATCACGTCGAGGGCCACGTCGAGGCCCAGGGGCCACCCCGCCTCGGGGATCTCGAGGGCGGCCAGCGAGGCACCGGTCATCGGCCACCAGAAGAGGTCGGTGTCGGCCCAGGTCGTGTCCAGCAGCAGGTGGGCGAACAACCCGATCGGGATCCCGAGCCACTGTCGTTGGGCCAGCCGCCGGCCCCGGGCGATGACCATGACGAAGGCCAGTGCGACCACGGCGCCGGACACCGTGTGCAGGGGGGTGGGGTGACCGACGAACCAGTCGATCAGGGGCAGCAGGGCGCCCAAGATCACCAGGCGGTAGTCCACGGCCGGGCTGCGGAACACCCGCCACACGAGGAGCCAGGCCAGGCCGGCGAACCAGAGGACCACCGGCGGGGGTGCCTCAGCGCACGAGCAGGCGGCCGCACTCGTCGCAGGTGACGAGCGCCTCGGGCGGCTGCTTCTTGATCCGGTCCACCTCGACGGCCGAGAGCCCGAGGTGGCAGCCGCCGCAGACCGACCCGACGAGTCGGGCCACGGCGATGCCCCCCAGCCTGCCCCGCAGGTCCTCGTAGGTGGCCAACAGCTCGTCGGACACCCCGACCAGTGCCGCCTGCCGTCGATCGGTGACGGCGGTCAGCTCCTCCTCGAGATCCACCTCGGCCTGGAGCAGGGCCTCGTCCAGGCGTTCGCCCTCGGTGGCCAGCTCGCCCAGCCGGGCGTCCAGGCCAGCCGTCTCCTCGGTGAGGGGATCCAGCTCCTCCATGATCTCGAGCTCTTCGGTCTCGAGGTGGTCCTGGCGTCGGCGAAGGGACTCCTGCTCGTGCTGGAGGGCCTGCAGCTCGCGGGGCACGGTCACCGCCCCCGAGTGCAGCGTCCGGGTCACCTCGACGATCCGGGCCTCCAACGAGGCCACCTCGTCCTGGAGGCGCTTGATGTTGCGGGCCAGGTCCCCACGGCGGGTCTCCCGGGTCGCCCGTTCGGCGTCGACCGCGGCCACGGCCGCGGCGTGGTCCTCCACGGCCTGACGCTCAGGGAGGTGGGACCTTCGGTGCAGCAACTGGTCCGACGCGGTGTCCTGGTCCTGGACGGCGAGCAGCAGCTCGAGAGGGCTCAGCGCGGCCGCGGGCTCATCGTCGGCGTCCGCCGCCGGGCCGCCGGTCCCGGTCGGGTCGCTCATGGCGTCGACGGCGCGGGGGCCACGGTGGTCGGCGTGTCGACCGCGACGCAGCTCTCGACGACGCCGTCGCCGTCGAGGTCGCCGGGCAGGTAGCCGGCCGGACAGATCACGGTCGGCGGGGTGTCGGGATCGACAGTGGTCGTCGGGGGTTCCTCCGGTTCGGGTTCGAAGAAGTGGGCCAGGTCCCGGCCCGGTCGGGTCGGCTCGCAGACCGGGAAGTCGGTGTAGGTCAGGCCATTGTGGGCAGGCTCGTTGAACGCGTGCCAGATCTCGGCCGGGTACGAGCCGCCGGTCACGGTCCGGCCGCCCACATTGGTCATCGGCACCCGGGCCTCGGCGTTGCCCATCCAGACCGCGGTGGCCAGGAACGGCGTGTAGCCGACGAACCAGGCGTCACCGAAGCTCTGGGCGGTGCCCGTCTTGCCGGCGACGGCCATGTTCGAGAGTTGGGCGGCGGTGCCCGTCCCCGCCCGGACGTTGGCCTCGAGCGCCTCGGTGGCCAGGCAGGCGCTCTGCCGGGAGACCACCTGGCGGCCGGGCGACTGGTGCTCGTAGATGACGTTGCCGTGGCGGTCGGTCACCCGGTCGATGAGGTAGGGCCGGTGCCGGATGCCCCCGTTGGCCAGGACGGCGGCGGCCCCGGCCATGTCGATGGGGTGCACCTCCTCGGACCCGATCGGCAGGGAGAGGTTGCGGGCATCGAGCGGGGTGGTGATGCCCATGCGCCGGGCCACGTCGACCACGTTCTGGAGGCCCACGAACTGGCCGAGGCGCAGGAAGGCGCAGTTGGACGACGCCTGGACGTTGCCGGTGATCGTGGTGGTGCCGCCACTTTCGCCGGCGAAGTTGTTGGCCACGTACGGGTCGGGGTAACCGCCCGGGTTCGGGAACGAGCACGGTCCGCTGCCGTTGAGGATGTCGTCGGGGACCAGGCCGCCCTCGAGGGCGGCGGTGAGCACGAAGATCTTGAACGACGAGCCCGGCTGGCGGGCCCCTTGCGTGGCCAGGTTGTACCGGTACCGGTCGAAGCCGGGCCCGCCCACCATCGCCCGCACGGCTCCCGTCTGCGGCGTCACCGCCACCATCGCGGCCGTGAACTGCCCGCCGGTGTCGGGTAGGACGTTGTTGCGGGCCGAGAGGGCCAGGAACTGCGCCTCCCGGCTGAACGTGGTCTCGATGCGCAGGCCACCCTTGAACAGGGCGTTGTAGCGCTCCGTGGGTGTGGCGCCGAGCTCCTCCATGTCCAGGAGCTGCTGTTTCACCTCTTCGACGAAGTAGTCGTTGGGCTCGGGGAGGACGTCGATGCGGGCTTGCGGGAGGCCGGCGACGTCGTAGTAGTCGGCCTCTTCCGGGGTGATGTAGCCCAGCTCCACGATCCGGTCCAGGGCGATCCTCCGGCGCTGGCGGGCCAGGTCCGGCTCGCGCACGGGGTCGTAGCCGACCGGGTTCTGGATGAGGCTGGCCAGCAGGGCGGCTTGGCCCCAGTCGAGGTCCTCCACGTCCTGGCCCCAGTAGAGCTCGGCCGCGGCCTGGACCCCGTAGGCGCCGCCCCCGAAGTAGACCTGGTTCAGGTAGCGCTCGAGGATCTCCTGCTTGCTCATGGTCTTCTCGAGCTCGATGGCCAGGATCGCCTCGCGGGCCTTGCGGTTCAGGTCCTGGCGGGGCGAGAGCAGCGAGAGCTTCACCAGCTGCTGGGTGATGGTGGAGCCCCCCTGGGCGATCCCCCCGGCGCTGACGTTCTCGAACAGGGCCCGGGCGGTGGCCCGGAGGTTGAACCCGTTGTGTTGGAAGAAGTCTTCGTCCTCGACAGCCAGGATCGTGCGCCGCACGGTCCGGGGGATGCGCCGCAGTCGTACCTCCTGACGGTTCTCGGCGGCGTGGAAGGTGGCCAGCACCGAGCCGTTGTCGGCGTAGGCCACGGAGCGCTCGGCCAGTGGCCGGAGATTCACCTCGGGAGGCACGACCGACCCCGCGGTGAAGAAGTCGCCCACCTGGGGCGCGACGGCCACCGTGGCCAGCGCCAGTCCGCCGGCACCGAGCGCGAGCACCACGAGGAGCCGGAGCGCGATCCGCAAGCTTCGGAATGTACCGGAGGCCTCCCACCGATCCGTGGCGGGAGGGGGTGCCCGACCCGGGAGAACTACGCTGCCGTACCGACGCCAGGGGGTGGGACCTGTGGTTCGAGGGCAACGCGCACGATGACCACGGCGACGCCCACGCCGACGTCACCGGCGGCATCACGGCTCGTGGTCCCCGCGCTGATCGGCGGCGCGCTGTCCGTGGCTCTCGGCGTCTACGCCTCGGCCCACGACCCGACGCTGGGAAAGACGTACCAGCTCTGGTTCTCCGCCACCATCAACCTCAAGGTCTGGTTCGCCACCGCCGCCTTGCTGCTGGTCGCCGTCCAACTCGTGACCGCACTGCGGATGTACGGCAAGCTGTCGATACCCAAGGACCTGCCGCCCTGGTTCGGCGACCTGCACCGCCTCTCGGGCACCCTGGCGTTCGCCATCTCCCTGCCGGTCGCCTACCAGTGCCTCTGGTCCCTCGGGTTCCAGACCGACGACACCCGCAGCCTCGTGCACTCGCTGTTCGGCTGCCTGTTCTACGGCGCCTTCGCCACGAAGGTCCTCGTCGTCCGGTCCACCCGCATGCCCGGCTGGGCCCTCCCGCTCGTCGGTGGCCTCGTCCTCACGACGATGGTCGGGATCTGGCTGACCAGCGCCCTCTGGTTCTTCACGACCGTCGACTTCCCAGGGTTCTGAGGTGATCTTCAAGCGCCTCGTCGACGTCGTCCAGTACCTGGTCCTGGCGATGGTGGTGGTGTTCGTGGTCGCCCTCTTCACCAACGACGGATCGTCGCCGTCGACCGCGGCCACGGGCGGTGCCGTCTCCGGCGAGGCCGTGTTCGCGTCCAACTGCGCCAGCTGCCATGGCGCCGACGGCACGGGCGGCGTCGGGCCCGCGCTGGCCAACGGCGCCCTGGTGGAGGCGTTCCCGGACGCCGCCGATCAGGTCGTGGTGATCACCGACGGGCGCAACGGCATGCCCGCCTTCGGCGAACGGCTCACGGCCGAGGAGATCCAGGCCGTCACCGACTACACCCGCAACGACCTCTGAGCTGAGCGTCTCAGCGCTCAGCGAGTGGTGGGCGCGGGATCCTCGGCTTGCTCGGCCACCGACCCGTCATCAGTGAGATCCAGGACGGCGTCGTCCTCGTCGCCCGCGTCGACCTCGAGCTCAGCGTCGTCCTCGACCTCGAGCTCGGGACCGTCAGTGGCGGGGACGACCACCTGGGCCTCCGCCTGGGCCTCGGCCTCGGCGGCCTCCATGTCGAACAGCTTGGGGCCCGGGCGGTCGGGGTCCGGGTCCGGAGGTGGTGCCTCCACACCCGCCGGCAGCTCCTCGACTTCGATGGCCGACTCCGGTCCCTCCTCCGCTCCTCCCTCCTCCACTTGCTCCGGTGCCGGGAACCGCTCGGCCTTCGGCCGGGGCGGGACCCGAGCGCCGGGATCGTCGTCGGCCAGGATGCGCAGGTCCTCGAGCCGCTCGAGGGCGAACTCGGCCTCGAGCTCCTGGAGGGATCGGTTCTCGTCGTCACCGACGCGGGCGGTCAGGCGCTCGGCCAGCGCCTTGGCTTCGGGCAGCGACTTGTCCAGCTCACCCGTGGCTTGGTCGATGGTGGCCTTGGCCACCTCATAGGCCGTCAGCAGGCGCTCGCGACCGACCCGGAGCTGTTCGATGTTGAGCTGGGCCCGCTGGCGGGTGTGGGCCAGCTGGCGCAGGACCTCGGCCCGCTTGATCTCTGCTTCGGCGATCAGCTCGCGACCGCGCTCTCGCCCGAGGGCCACCCGCTCCTCGTAGGCCGCCTCGGCCTGGGTGGCGATGCGCTCGGCCCGCGCTTCGGCCTCGGCCATCTTGGCGTCCACCGCGTCGCCGGCTTGGGCCAGCCGGGCGTCGGCCTCGGCCTCGGCCTCGTGGCGCAGCCGGGCGGCGTCGTCCTCGGCGGTCGCCCGGTTGGACTCGACTTGCGTGCGGGTAGTGGTCAACAGCGCCTCGACCTTGGCTCGCGCCCGCGCCGCGTTCTCGGTGGCCTCCTGGGTCAGCGACTCGGCTCGGGCCATCGCCTCCTGCTCGGCGGCGTGGGCGTCGACCCGCGCTGAGCGCAGCACCTCCTCACCCTGGCTGCGCAGCCGGTCGGCGTCGGCCTCGGCGGCCAAGCGTTGCTCGCGGACCTTGCGCTCGGTCTCCTTCTCCAGGGCTTCGAGCCGGGCCCGCGTCTCCCGCATGACCCGCTCGGCCTCGGAGCGCACCCGCAGCGCTTCCTCCTTGGCCCGGTTCACGGTGGCGGTGGCCCGATCGTGGCTCTTCTTCTCGAGCTCGGCGGCGCTCTCTCGCGCCGCCTCGAGGACGCGGGCGGTCTTCTCGCCCAAGCGGAGCATCAGCTCGTTGTCGTCCAGATCGGCGACGTCCGGGGGCGGCTTCTGGTTGCGGAGGGTCTCGACCTCGTCGGCCAGCTCGACCAGGCGGCGCTGGGCCGCGGCGAGGGCCGCCGAGGCCTGTTGCAGCACCGAGTCGACCTGTTCCGCGCTGTAGCCCCGGCGGACCACGGCGAAGTCGACCCGGGCCAGGGCCTCGGGATCGAGGAGTTCGGGGGGCTGGGACATGGTCCGCCTTTCCTGCCCGTAGGGAGAGCCGGCCCGCCGCCGGCTCTGGGCCTACTGGGCCGAGTCGTCGCCTGCGAGCTTGTCTATGGCGTCCTTGGCTGCATCGGCGCCCTGATCGATCTTGTCGTCGAAATCGGTCTTCTCCGAGGCCACGTCGGCTGCCTTGTCGATGGTGTCCTTGGCCTCGTCACCGTGGTCGGCGGCCAGGTCCTCGGCCTTCTCCTTCACGTCCACTGCAGTCTTCCTGAACCGGTCCAGCAGACCCATGACGGGTGCTCCCTCGTGTGGGCTGTTGAACGCCGAGAGTAGCCCTTGTCACCACCTGGCCGTCCAGAGGGGCCTGGCTAGCGTGCCGGACCGTGCCCCTCGATCCCGCGCTCACGCCGATCGTCGACCGGCTGACGCTCGCCGCGGGCGACGCCCGTGTGCTGACGGTGGCCGGCGCCGTGGCCGTTGGGAAGTCCACGGTCGCCGCCGCCCTCGCCGGCGAGCTGCGCGCCCTCGGCCGCCGGGTCGAGGTCGTGTCCACCGACGGCTTCCTCTATCCGAACGAGGCTCTGGAGGCGCGGGGCCTGCTGGACCGCAAGGGGTTCCCCGAGACCTATGACCTCGACCGCCTCGACCGCCTGGCCGCCGCGGCCCGGGCCGGCCGGTCGCCTCTCGAGGTGCCCGTGTACTCCCACGAGCGCTACGACGTCGTCGACGAGCCCCAAAGCATCGTGCGGCCCGACGTCCTGGTCATCGAGGGCGTTGTCGCGCTGCAGCGGGACGTCGGTGACGTCGCCGTCTTCATCGCCGCCGACCCGATGGTCATCGAGGACTGGTACGTCGCCCGGTTCCAGGACCTCGTCCTTGCCGCGGCCGACGATCCGTCGTCCTTCTACCGGGGCTGGGTGGCCCTCGACGCCGAGGCGGTGGCCGACCTGGCTCGGGCCGTGTGGGCCACGGTCAACCTCCCGAACCTGGTCGAGCACATCGACCCGACCCGCGCTCGGGCCGACGTGATCATCCACAAGGGACCCGACCATCGGATCCTCTCGGTCGAATGGACGGACCCGTAGCCTCGGTGGGGTGAACGGCTCTGGTCCCCAACTCGTCCTCGTCCTGGTGTTGGTGGCGATCAACGCCTCACTGACGGGCACCGAGCTGGCCCTGGTGTCGCTCCGGGAGAGCCAGGTCAAGCGGCTCGAGGAATCGGGGGGGCGGCGGGGTCGGACCCTGGCTCAGCTCACCCGGGACCCGAACCAGTTCCTGGCCACCATCCAGATCGGGATCACCCTGGCCGGGTTCCTGGCGTCGGCGACCGCGGCCGTGTCGCTGGCCGAGCTGCTGGAGGGGCCGCTCAGCTTCCTCGGCGCCGCCGCTCGCCCGGTGTCCATCGTGGTCGTGACCCTGATCCTGGCTTACTTCACGCTGGTCTTCGGCGAGCTCACCCCGAAACGCCTGGCCATGCAGAACACCGAGCGCTGGGGCCTGCTCGCCGCCCGCCCGCTGGCCGTGATGTCCACCGTCACCCGGCCGATCGTCTGGGTGCTGTCCCGCTCGACCGACCTGGTCGTCCGCCTGGTGGGGGGCAACCCCGACGCCGGTGCCGCGGCGATGACCGCCGAGGAGGTCCGGGGCATCATCGCCGAGCACGCCACCTTCTCCCCCGACCAGCGGGAGATCATCGAAGGCGCCCTCGAGGCCGCCGAGCGCACCCTGCGCCAGGTACTCCGCCCCCGGGCCGACGTGGTCGCGGTCGACGGGGCCATGACCTGCAACGAGGCGGCGCTGCTGTTGGCCGAGGCCGGCCACTCCCGGGCTCCGGTGACGGCCGCGGGCCAGGACCTCGATGAGGTGATCGGCACGGTCCACGTACGGGACATGGTCGCCCGTCCCGACGAGCCCGTGTCGGTCCACACCCGCCCGGCACTGTTCCTGCCGGAATCGGTTCAGGTCCTCGATGCCCTCCGGCGGATGCAGGCCGACCGCCAACAGCTCTGTCTCGTCGTCAACGAGCACGGCGGCACGGAGGGCCTCGTCAGCCTCGAGGACCTCGTGGAGGAGCTGGTCGGTGAGATCTACGACGAGTCCGACCGCGACATCCTCACCGTTCGTCGCCTCCCCGGCGGGTCCTTCGTCCTCCCCGGGCGGTACCCGGTGCACGACCTCGAGGACATCGGCGTGGCCATCCCCGAGGGTGAGTACACGACGGTGGCCGGCGCCGTCCTCGACAAGTTGGGCCACATCCCCGAGAGCCCAGGTGAGCGCGTAGACCTTGGCGACTGGTCGGCGCAGGTCCTCACCGTCGAGGGCCACGCCATCACCGCCGTGCGGCTCAGCCCTCGCCGGGTGGCGGCCCGCTGACGATCGCTACGCCTGTTCTGCCCCCACGTCCACGAGGTGGTGGATGGGGTCGTGGATGAAGTACCGGCCGAACGTGTCGACCGTGAAGGCCACGCCGTCGCTGCGGACACCGGTCCGCGCCCACTGGTCCCCCGTCACTGCGTCGAACGCGTCGGCCAGGCGGTTGCCGGCCATGACGATCTCGGTCGCCACCACCGCCGGGTCCTGGTCGTTGTAGGCGTCGTCGACCGCGGACGCGTCCTGGTCCCAGTTGGGGAAGTGAGGATCGTCCTCGGCCAGCATGAGGGCCAGGCGCTGGTCGTAGATCCGGAAGACGTCGCGGACGTGGCAGGCGTACTCGAGCGCCGACCAGCGGTCATCGGTCGGCCGCACGGTCACGTCGTCGGCGCCGAGCACCGCGGTCCACGCCAGCGCGTTGTCCCGGATCATGGGTCCGAGGTCCTCCACCGCGACCTCCGCACCCGAGAAGCCGCACTCCGGGCAGCGGCGCTCCAGCACCCAGGTCCAATCCTTGAGGTCCGGCTCGATGGGCATCGCGCCGACGTTAGAACGACCAGTGGCCGACTGGTGCCGGCGGGCCGTCACGGCGATCGCCGCGGCGGCCCACCGGCGCACCGGTCACCGTGTCAGTCGGGCGACCCGCAGGGCGTCGACGAGACGACGGCCGTCTCCGCGTCGACGGGCGGGGCGAGACAGACGCTCGCGAGCCGCTTCGCTGCGAAGACGCCCCTGCCGATCGCTGACCAGCTGGCGGGCCAGCTGGCTGTCCAGGTACTGCATGGCGTCCTCCTCTCTCTTCTCGTTGGCTTCTTCAGCCATTGTGGAGCAGGGGCCCCCGACCAGCCAGTGACTTGAATGACACCGTGCGCAAGAAACAGGACGTTGTCTCGAACGGTGATGTGCGCAATAATCCGGACATGGCCGCCCGCAACCGTCACCACGTCGTCACCGTCGTCGCCGAAGGGATGAGTGCCCTCGAGCCCGCCGTGGCCCACGACTTCTTCGGCGACGACCGCAGCGAGTACCTGGGCGTCGACTGGTACCGGTACTCGGTCACCGGCGTGGACCGGCTGCCCCAGCGTCGGTCCTACCCGTTCGCCGTGCCCCCCGTCGACCTCGGTCTCCTCCGGCGGGCCGACACCATCGTGATCCCCGGCTGGAGCTCGAAGGACCGGACGCCACGCCCGGAGTTCTACGACGCCCTGCGCCACGCCCACGCCCGGGGCGCCCGGCTCGTGTCCTTCTGCACCGGGGCCTTCGCGTTGGCCGAAGCCGGGCTCCTCGACGGGCGGTCCGCCACCACCCACTGGGAGTTCACCGATCTCTTCGCCGAGCGCTACCCCGCCGTCTGCGTGGATCCATCCGTGCTCTACGTCGACGACGGCAACGTCCTCACCTCAGCCGGCGCCGCGGCCGCCATCGACCTGGCCCTCCACGTCATCCGGACCGACTTCGGCGCCGACGTGGCCAACCGGGTGGCCCGTGAGATGGTCGTCTCCCCCCATCGGGCGGGCGGTCAGGCCCAGTTCATCGAGACCGCCATCACGCCGGAGCCAGTGGGCACCGATCACCTGAGCGCCACCATGGCTTGGGCATCCGAGCGCCTTGGCGAGGCGCTGAGCGTGGCCGACCTGGCGGCGCACGCGGCCCTCAGCCCCCGCCAGTTCACCCGCCAGTTCCGAGCCCGCACCGGGACCAGCCCCCACCAGTGGCTGCTGACCCAGCGCACGGCCCTCGCCCAGCGCCTGCTCGAGACCACGGAGCAGTCCGTCGAACGGATCGCCACCAGCGCCGGCTTCGGTACCGCGGCCGCCATGCGCCTGCACTTCCAACGGGCGCTCCACACCTCGCCCGCGGCGTACCGCCGCTGCTTCCAGGGCGAGTGCCGCGACCCCGACCAGCCGTCGGGTGAGTTCGTGAGCGTCAGTGGCGCCTAGCGCCGGCGACGCTCACGTCAGTGGCAGGTGTTGGTCCCCGCGTCGCGGACCCGGCCGTGGTCGTCCACGAAGGACCACCAGAACGCCTGGTTCGTGAGGCTCATGCGCAGGAGCCCGAAGACGCGGGGCAGGCGCACCTGTGAGTTGGGCTCGGCCGGGTTCCCGAACCCGTCGTCCTCTCCCACCGAACGGCCGCCGGTGCCGACGACGAACTGACGGATGCCACTCGCCGCGGCCATACCCGACGGGAGTTGGGGACCGAAGCGCTCGTAGTTGTGGGAGTGGCCGCTCAGGATCACCTCGGCCCGGTGGCGCTGGAGGAGCCGGACGAAGGCGTCGACCGACGGGTTGTTGCCCGGCGCCTTGCCCGAGGACCAGCGCGGGTGGTGCCAGTAGGCGAGCACGCAGGGCCGATCGTTGGCCCGGAGGTCGGACCGCAGCCACTGGAGCTGGGGTGACCCGTTGACACAGGAGACCTCGGAGCAGTTGGAGTTCAGGGCGACCAGGTGCCACGAGGTCCCGACGTCGAAGCTGTACCAACCCTCCCCTTCGGTGCCGGCGGCGGCTCCGAAGTAGTCCCAGTACCCCTGCGCACCGGCCGTCTGGTACTTGTGGTTCCCGACCACGGGATGGGTGATGTCCTTGACCCGGCCGTAACTGGGCTCGTAGTAGGTCTGGAAGTCGGGCAACGCACCGGTGTTGTACTGCAGGTCGCCGAGGGCCAGGAAGGCCTCGACGTCGGGGTCGGCCACGAGCAGGTCGGACACCTGCTGCTGGTGGCAGGTGGTCGGCGTGGTCGGCGTGCCCGCCCCGCACACCATGTCGCCGACCGCGCTGACGATGGCCCCGTTCGGCGGGGCGTCCATGTCCAGCACCAGGCGCGGTCCTCGACCACCGCCCTGGGCGTCGTAGGCCACGTCGTCCGACGACATCGAGCGGATGCCCAAGGTCAGCGGCTGGCCCGCCCGCACAAGGCTCGTGACCGTCCGCTCGACCCACTCCCCTCGCTGGACCACGCCGAGGCCACCGGCGACGGGACCATCGAGCGGCGGGCGCGTCGCCCAGGTGGTCGTGGCTTCGGGCCAGGCGACGTCGGACGACCTGATCACGGTGCCACCGTGATCACTCCCCCCTCCGGCCAGGTCGGCCACGTGCAGGCGGAGGGTGGCCGAGCGGAGGAGCCCCTGGAAGGGCGGCACGGCGAAACGCAGGTAGGTGACTCGCCGGGGTGCGCCATCGACGACCAGCCGGGGCGCCGAGCCCGCCGGCTGGCCGGGCTGGGCCGCACTGACATAGGTGTCGGCCGCCACGGCAACCGTGCGGCTGAGGAACACCTCGGCGGTCGGAGTCGGCTGCGCCGCGACCGGACCCGCGGGCACCAGCGTCGTCCCGGCCATCGCCAGGGCCAGCACAGGTACCACACGCCACGTCCGCCGAAAGGCTCGCCTCGTCATCCGATCCCGTCCAATCGTCCGTCCCGTCGGGCTAGCCGTGCACCTTCCGACGGCGGTCGTCGAAGTACTCCTGGCTGTGGTCGTTCACGCTGAGCAACGCGGGCGAACGTAGCCGTCCCGGCCCGCGGAGCCTCAGAACAGCCCGCTGACGAGCCGCACCGCGGCCGCGCCGAGGGTGATCGAGATGGCGATGCCGGCCATGCCGATGGCCGCGCCGATCCCCAGGATGACGACGTCCTCCAGGATGATCGCCAGGGCCAGGACGACGGCGCCCAACGACGGAATCGTGTCCAGCCCGGAGAACGGCGGCGACAAGGCGGCGGCGACGGCGAACGCCACGATCAGCAGACCCACGAAGCTGAGGGCGAGGCGATTGCGGAAGATCTCCACCCCGCGGGGTCGGGAGAACCGCTCGAACCACCGGATGCGCCGCGAGATGAACGGCACCGCCTTCTCGATCATGGCCGAGCCCAGCTCTCGGCGCCGCGCTCGCGCCGGTAACCAAAGCGATCGCCGACCGACCACCATCTGACCGGCGACGACGACGGTGACGGCCTCGAAGACATGGGTGATCCCGCCGGTGGGCAGCGGTAGTGCGGGCAGGAACATCAGGAAGAGCACCGTGACGGCGAAGCTCTTCTCGGCGAAGACCTCGCCGAGGTCGCCGATGGTCTTGGTCCCCTCACTGTTCAGCCACGCCTCCAGCTGGACGCTGAACGGCTCGACCTGAGCGTCGGCGTCGGGCTCGTCGGTGGGCTCGGGCGGCTCGGGCATCCGGCTCACGGTATGAGGAGGACGCGGCCGACGGGCCGCCCTCGAGCCCGTCGACGCGGTCATCGACGCGGGGGATGGCTGGCGGTCGATCTGCCCCCGAGCCCGTCTAGCCTGTCGACACCGGGACAGGATTGCTGCTCCGCGGAACCCGAGGAGATCGAGGCCATGAGCGAGACCGACGGCGAGCCCGAAGTCACCGTGACCGGCCTTGACCTGGACGGTGACGGCGAGCCCGACGGCGTCAACGTCACCGAGATCACGACAAAGGATGTCGACGGCGACGGTTTCGTCGACGTGGTCACGGAGACGTCCACCTCCATCCTCGACGTGGACGGTGACGGCGAGGCCGACATCGTGACCACGACGGAGACGACCATCTATGACCTCGACGGCGACGGTGTCACCGACATCATCCAGGAGGTCACGACCACCGCGGTCGACGTGGACGGTGACGGCGTGCCCGACATCGTGGACCAGACCGTCGTCACCGCGGTCGATGTGGACGGTGACGGCACCTTCGACGTCGTCCACGAGGTCAGCGCGACCGGTATCGATGTCGACGGCGACGGTACGATCGACGAGGTCGAGGTGACCGAGTCCATCGCCGAGCGCGATGACGACGACGCCGAGGACTGAGCCCCCCGGTCACCCCCAGCGGGCCAGCAGAACCAAGGACGGCTGATACTCGCATCGCGGCCGGGATTGGGGGGAGGCCGCCGAGCGGTGCGAGGGTAGGGACACGAATTCGTTGGAGACAGAAGGCATGACGGACAGGAAGCGCGGGATGCGAGCACGAGTGCTGGCAGGAATGCTGGTGGGGGTCGTCGTGGGGTCGATCCTGGTCACCTCGGTCGCGGTCGGCAGTGGCACCGCGGTGGCGTTGACCGGCACGTCACACCCTCAACTCACGTTCAACCACCTGATTCGGACCTCGCCCTTCCAAGGATCGACGACCCGTTCGTTCGACAACGAGGGCAGTGCCTTTGTCGCCGGCGACAACGCGCTGTGGATGGCCGACGACCAGTCCGACGGGCTGTTCGAGATCGACCGTACGACCGGGGCGCTGTTGCGGAGAATTCCCCAGGCGGCCTTCATCAACGCACCGCGCGCCGGTGGCGGTGACAGCGCCGGTCAGTTGCGAAACGAAGACCTCGAGGCGCTCGCCTACGACGCGAACGCCGACGTGCTCTATGCCTTCTCGGGCAGCACCGCTTCAGCGGCGGGGCCCTCGTCCCCGACCGTCTACCGCCTGACCCGGGGTGGCAACAACCAGTTCCAGGTCGAGTCGTGGCGGGCGCTGCCGTCGGAGTGGGCCGGTGCGGGCTGGCGCCTCGCCGACGGCCGCACGTACGTCGCGAACCGCTCGACCATCCGGACCTACAACTACGCCGCGAACACGTTCGGGACCCCGTTCTCGATTCCTGGACTCGCGACCATCACCGGCATCGACTTCGACGACGAGACCGGTGACCTCCTGGCGGTCAACAAACGAGAACGCCTCTACCGGGCGTCGATGTCATCCCGGACCCTCCGCTCGGGATGGAACGGCATCAGCCTCACCGGTCTGGGAATCCTCGACTCCCGAGCGGTCGAGGTCATCGGTGAACGGGTGCTCATCAGCGACGGCTACGACCAGCGGGCACCGTCGGATCCGATGAACCACGCCATCTTCGTGTTCGACGTCACCACCGACACCACCGACCCCACCGTCACGGTCGCCACGCCGCCCCGCGGGGCGATCTACCACCGGAACCAGGTCGTGCATGCCAATTTCTCCTGCGCCGACAGCGCGGGCGGGACCGGGGTGGACTCGTGTTCGGGCACCGTGGCCGACGGACACGCCATCAACACCGCCACGACGGGCCGCAAGTCCTTCACCGTGACGGGGACCGACCACGCGGGGAACACCGCCCAGGTCACCCACCACTACAGGGTGGCCGACGGCCGCCCCGACGCCCGAATCCGTCGGGGCAATGGCCGCCTGGTCGGCAACAACGTCTACAACACCACCGGCTTCCATGAGACCCGTAGCGGTGCGGCCGGCGGAGGGCAGAGCGTCAGCTACTACGTGTCGGTCCAGAACGACGCCCCGTTCGCGGAGCAGCTCCGCTTGAAGGGCCAGCGCTCGACGACCCGGTTCACGGTCCGCTATCGCAATGCGTTCAACGTCAACATCACCTCGCAGGTCGTGGCCGGCACCTACCGGACCCCGGTCCTTGCGCCCGGCGCCACCCACACCATCCGGGCCGTGGTCAGGATCCACCGCTCGGTCCCCCGCAGGGGGTCGTTGGCCCGCACCGTCAGCGCCATCTCCAACACCCACCCGTCCATCAAGGACACGGTCAAGTTCGTGACGATCCGGGTCTGACCCCATCTCCTGGCCGCCTCCGGGCCGTTAATCAGATTCTCACCGACGGTGGTGGCTTGCGCCGCTCTCAGTGTTGAACCAGACTACAACCATGCAACGTGGTCATCGTCGGAGCGGAAGTGTGGTCGGGTTCGTGTTGCTCGCGGTCGTCGCCCTGTCGGGCGCGCCGGCGGCGGCGCGGGCCCCCGGTTCGGCGGCCCCCGAAGTGGGGAGCTCGGACTGGCGACAGGTGAGCGCAGGCGGCGCCCACACCTGCGGGATCCGCGCGTCGGGGCGTCTCTACTGCTGGGGCAGCGACAACTTCGGTCAGTTGGGCAACGGCGTCACCACCGGCCTCCAGTCGACACCGGACGAGGTGGCCGGCGGCGGTACCGACTGGGCCTCGGTCAGCGCCGGCGCCCGGCACACCTGCGCTCGGAAGACCACCGGCCGCCTCTACTGCTGGGGCGACGACAACAACGATCAACTGGGCAACGGTGCTCCCACCGGCAACCGCGTGGCACCGGAGGAGGTGGCCGGTAGCGCCACCAACTGGGCCTCGGTCAGCTCTGGCGCCGGACACACCTGCGCTCGAAAGACCACCGGCCGCCTCTACTGCTGGGGGGGCGACCTCAACGGGCAACTGGGCAACGGCACCGCCATCGGCAACCGGTCAATACCCGTCCAGGTGGCCGGTGGCGCCACCAACTGGGCCTCGGTCAGCGCCGGCGCCCGGCACACGTGCGCCCTGAAGACCACTCGCCGCCTCTACTGCTGGGGCGCCGACAACAACGGGCGGCTCGGCAACGGCAACATCAGCGGCGACCAGCCGGTACCGGGCGAGGTGGCCGGCGGCGCCACCGACTGGGCCATGGTCAGCGTGGGCGGGCACACCTGCGCGCTGACGACCAGTCACCGCCTCTACTGCTGGGGTGGCGACCTCAACGGGCAGCTGGGCAACGGTGCCCCCACGATCGACCAGCGGGCACCCTTCGAGGTGGCCGGCGGCGCCACCAACTGGAGGACCGTCGACGTCGGCGCACTGACCACCTGTGCCGGCAAGACCACCGGGCGCCTCTACTGCTGGGGCGCCGACGACAACGGCCAACTGGGCAACGGCGGCCCTGTCCCTGGCACCGACCAGACGATCCCGGCCCAGGTGGCCGGCGGCGCCACCGACTGGGCCACCGTCGACGTCGGTGACGCCCACACCTGCGCCCGCATCACGACCAGGCGCCTCTACTGCTGGGGCGACAACCTCTCGGGGGCGTTGGGCAATGGGACCGACGACCCCACGCTCGCCGACCGGTCCCGACCGGTCGAGGTGTTCGTGCCCTGAGCGGTCGAGGCCGACGGTTCCTGGGCGACGGCTTCGGCGTGCTCGACGGGGGCGCCGAAGCGCAGGATCCGGCCGCCGAAGGCGATCGAGAACGCAGCGAACCAGAGCCAGCCGAGTAGGAGCCCGGCGAGGACGTCGGTGAACCAGTGGACGCCGAGCAGCACCCGAGTGGCGGCCACGGCCCCCGCCATTCCCGCGGCGACGCCGGTCAGCACGGCCTTGGCGGGCGCCGAGCGACCACGCCCGAGGAGCAGGGCGAACGCCATGAACGTGGCCGCCGCTGCGGTGGAGTGGCCCGACGGGAAGGACGAGCCGGAGAACCCGGTCAGGTGGAGGATGTCGGGTCGTTCTCGGCCCACCATCGCCTTGATGAGGTTCGCCGCCAGGAACTGACCCCCCACGACCGCCACGAGGAAGGCGAAGACCACCGCACGCCGGATCCGGACGTACTCCAGCACACCGACGACGGCGGCCATGACCACCACCCCCGCGGTGCCGCCCAGCAGGCTGACGGCTCGGAGGACGTCGGTGGATCCTGCGGTGGCGTGGTCCGCCCCGAACCGGGCGAAGGTCACGTCGAAGCGGGCCAGGCCGGTTTCGGTCTGGACCATGGCGAAGAGGAGCCCCACGCCGACCAGCCCGCCGACGACCACTACCGAGGCGACCGTGAGGGCCAGACCGGTGAGCTCTGCGGGGTTCAGACGTCGCTGGACCAGGGTCGACACACTGGGGTGGCGTTCGAGCTCACCCTCGATGGTCGTGGCCGCCAACGCCGGCGCTCCTGTCGGCCGGGGCCAGCGCCGGGCCGCCAGGTACGCCGCCCCGCCCATCACTGCGCCAGAAGCCAGGACGATGGCCACGATCACCACGACGCCTCCCTACCCGCTCCTCGGCGCGGATGTGACCTCCCCATCCGGAGGGCTGGTCCACCGCCGCCCGGGGTAAGGGGCGGTCCGAGACGGCACGCGACGGACGAAGAAGCCTTCGCGGCAAGGGGGTTTTGCCATATGGACGCCAGCCGACAGCAAGCGGCAGAGGTCCTCGAACGACCAGCGGTCGCGGTGAGGGCGCCGGTCAGCCGGCCCGACACCACCAGCGGCATCGACTGGCGCCCGGCGCTGGCGTCGCTGTTCGGGGCCTACACCGCGATGGCCCTCGCGTTCAGCGCCGCTGGAGTCGCCCTGGTCCATTTCGGTCCGCTGGAAGGGCTACGAACCTGGGACCTGTCCGTCAGCGAGTGGTTCGAGGCCCACCGGACGGCCACTTGGGACAGCGTGATGACCTTCGGTTCGCGGTTGGGCGAGACCGAGGTCGTCGTGGCCGTGGCGGTCATCGCCGTCGCCGTGCTGTTCCGCCTTCGGCACCGATGGGCCGCCGCGGTCATCGCCTTCGGGCTCGCCCTGGAAGCGGCCACCTTCATCACGGCCAACAACCTCGTGCGCCGCGAGCGGCCACCGGTGTCCACCGTGGGCGACGCCCCGACCACGTTCAGCTTCCCGTCCGGCCACGTCGCCGCCACCGTCGTCCTCTGGGGCGGCCTGGCGCTCGTGGTCGTGGCCCTGACCCGCCGCCAAGCACTACGGGTGCTCGTCTGGTTGGTCCCTCTCCTGCTCGTGGCCATGGTGGCCTCTGCCCGGGTCTACCGGGGCATGCACTTCCTTACCGACGTGGTGGCGGGCATCGTGCTCGGGGTGTTCAGCCTGGCCATCGTCTCGAGGACCTTCGGGCCTCCGTCAGCGTCACCGCAGGAGGACCGAGCATGACCACCGTCGCCGTGGTGGCCCACACCGGCAAGGACCTCGACGGGGGCCTCGACCGGCTCCGCGCCGTCCTCGCCCACGAAGGGGTGGACGCTCCCCTCTGGTACGAGGTGCCGAAGAGCAAGAAGGCGCCGGCCCGGATCCGGGAGGCGGTGGACGCCGGTGCTGACCTCATCTTCGTGTGGGGTGGAGACGGCATGGTGCAGCGCAGCATCGACGCCCTGTCGGATCCCGCCGTCGCGGTGGCGATCGTCCCGGCGGGCACCGCCAACCTGCTCGCCTCCGAGCTCGGGATACCGACCGACATCGACGAGGCAGTGGCCATCGGGCTGCACGGTGGCCGACGGGCCCTCGACGTCGGCGTGGTCAACGGCGAGCGGTTCGTCGTGATGGCCGGCACCGGCTTCGACGCCCGGATGATCCGCGACACGGACACGGCGTTGAAGGCCCGGGTGGGCCGCGTGGCCTACCTGTGGACCGCGGCCCGCAACCTCCGGGCCGGACGGGTCGGGATGACGGTCCGGGTCGACGGCTCGACGTGGTTCGAGGGGCCGGCCAGCTGCCTGCTCGTCGGCAATGTGGGCACGGTGCTCGGAGGGCTCCCGGCGTTCCCTGAGGCCGCGCCCGACGACGGTGTGCTGGAAGTCGGCGTGGTCACCGCGGACGGCGTGCGTGAGTGGACCCGGGTGCTCGCCGCCCTGGCGTCGGGACGGCCTGACCGCTCGCCCCTCACCCGGATGACCGCCGGGCGGGAGGTCGAGGTGCACCTCGACGCCAAGGTCCCCTACGAGCTCGACGGCGGCGACCGGAAGAAGACCAAGCACCTCACGTTCGGCGTCGAACCCTCGGCGATCACCGTCTGCGTGCCCGAGGAGGGCCGATGAGCACAGCCACCCCGATCCCCGAGACCGTCGAACTGACCGGCGACGACGCCTGGGAGACCTTGCGCGATGCGGGCAGGGGTCGACTCCTGAAGGACGCGTTCCAGCGGATGCGCTACGCCGACGGGTTCAGCCACGCCCGTTCGATGGCGTTCCTCACCACCCTGGTCCTGGTCCAGGGGACGATCGCCGTCGTCGGGCTGGCCAGCGTCCTCGGGACGAACCGGCTGACCCACGGCATCGTCAACGCGATCCACGTGATCGCCCCTGGGCCCTCCGGTCGGATCCTCACTTCCGCGGTCAGCCAGGCCCGGCAGGCCGGTGTCTCCGGCGACAAGCTGGCCATCGCCTTCGGCTTCTTCGGCGCGCTGGTGTCGGGCACCACCGCGATGGGCCAGTTGGAGCGTGGCCTGAACCGGATCTACGGCATCGAACGGGACCGACCGGCGCTCCAGAAGTACGGCAGGGCGTTCGGCCTGACCGTCACTGCGGGGCTCCTCCTGGCGGCCGCCTTCCTGGCGATCGGATTCGGCCCGGCGATCGGCCGGGCGTTCGGCAGCGATGGAGCCGACACGCTCTGGAGCTGGTTGCGGTGGCCGACGGCCGTCCTGGCTATGAGCGCCGCCGTGGCCCTGCTCTTCCGCTGGTGTCCGCGCCGTCGCCAGCCCGGCTGGTCGTGGCTCACCTTCGGCTCCTCGGTCTCGGTCCTGCTCTGGTTCCTGATCACCCTGGCCATGGGGCAGGTGTTCCGGCTCAGCAGCTCCTTCGGCGACACGTACGGCCCGCTGGCCGGGATCGTCGCCCTGCAGTTCTGGGCCGTCCTGACCTCCATGGCCCTCCTGTTCGGCGGTGCGGTGACCGCCCAGCTCGAGGCCGTCAGGGCGGGCCGGCCCGCACCCGCCGACCCGGCGCCGGGTGAGTCCGCGGTGGAGCACCGGCCTGACCGTCGGCCGGCCATGTCCGCGTGAGCGCGGTCGACCAAGGTTGCCGGGTGGACACCGGCCCCGAGCTCGACGAGGACCTCACCAGGGTCCGACGTTGTCTCGAAGGCGTCCTCGGGATCCCAGCCACCGAAGGCAACCGCATCGACGTGCTGCGCAACGGCGACGAGATCTTCCCTGCCCTGTTCGATGCGATCGACGAGGCCGAGCGCACGATCGACTTCCTCACCTTCGTCTACTGGGAGGGAGAGGTCGGCACCGAGCTGGCCGCTCGGCTGTGTGCCCGGGCCAAGGCCGGGGTCCGCGTCCGCATCCTCCTCGACGGTCTCGGTGCCCGGACCATCGACCACGCCGTGATCGACGACATGGACGGCGCCGGGATCGACGTGCAGTGGTTCCGCCCGCTGCGGCGGTTCCGCCCCAGTGAGATCAACCATCGGACCCACCGCAAGGTGCTGGTGGTCGACGAGGCAGTGGCCTTCACCGGCGGGGTCGGCATCGCCGACGTGTGGCTCGGCGACGCCCGCGACGAGAACGAGTGGCGCGACACGCACTTCCGCGTACGGGGGCCCGCGGTTGACGGCCTGCGGGCGGCCTTCCTCGACAACTGGGCGGAGAACACTCCGGAGTTGTTCACCGAGGTCGACCGCTTCCCGGACCAGCCCCGGGCCGGTGACTCGACCGTCCAGTGCATCCGCAGCGCGTCGGAGACCGGCTGGAGCGATGTCGACAACCTGTTCCGGACGCTGTTGCAGCTCGCCCGACGACGGGTCCGCATCGCCACCGCCTACTTCGTGCCCGACGAAGAGCTGTGCCGACGTCTCGTCGACGCCCGCGAGCGGGGCGTCGACATCGAGATCCTCGTCCCCGGCCCGCACACCGACAAGCGGTTCGTCCAGCTGGCCGGCGAGCGCTCCTACCAGGAGCTGATCGAGGCCGGTATCGCCATCTGGACCTACCAACCCACGATGCTGCACGCCAAGGTCATGACCATCGACGGCGTCGTCAGCAACATCGGCTCGGCCAACCTGAACCCTCGATCAGTGGCGTGGGACGAAGAGGTCAACCTCGTAGCCCTCGACCCCGAGCTCACCGCGCTCCTCGACGGGCAGTTCGACGAGGACATCGAGCGATCCGAGCGCGTCGATCCGGGCGACTGGGAGGACCGTGCCCTCGTCCAACGTCTGGGCGAGGCGATCGTGCGCCCGGCCCACCGCTGGTTCTGAGTCCAGACGGCGGCTGCGAGGCCGCCGTCCGGGCGGTCAGTCACCCAGCGGGGCGAGCAGCGTCTTCTTCCTTTCGAAGGCGAAGAGCAGGAGATCGACCATCCGGAATGTCTGGTTGTCCGGGCCGAGCGAAGGCCTGAACGCGGTGTCGCGCACGATCGACACGTCGCTGCCCTCCATCGCCCGGTGCAGCGTCTCGGTGACGATGCGCGCCCCCACTCCCTTCAGCTTGCCGCCGTTGAACTCGGCCTCCCGCAGGATGTAGAACCACAGCGGGGTGTTCTGGAGCAGCCCGGCCAGTTGCTCCTGGTTGAGGGCACCGAGGTCCGCTCCATTGTTTCCGTCGCGAATCTGCGCGTTCGTGAGCTTGCCCAGGGTCACGCCCTTGCTTCTCAGGAACGTGACCATCTGCTGGCCGGTCGCCAACTTGACCATCATTGCTCGGGTCAGGTTGCGGAACGCGAGGTTGGCCTCGTCGGCCGTGAAGCCGGGAAGCGCGGCGAGCGGGTTCGCGATCGATGTGTCGATGCGCCGCGCCCGGTTGAACTTGGCCGGCGGAACGCCGAGGTCGGCCCGGCCGGCCTCCGTGAAGTCGTAGAGACGCCGGAAGTCCACGGTCCAGTTGCTCGGGAGCCTTCGTCCGCCGTTGAAGTCTCCGCTGCCCCCCGAGAACGTGAAGAGCAGGTCGAGGCTGCCGGCACCGGCGTCGAAGTCGCGGTTCCAGTTGTAGGCGTTGCGGATCATCGAGTGCCCGAGGCGGAAGCCCGCCACCGAGAACTCGATGGGCATCGTCGGCACGTCCGTCGCCGGAACTCCGACCTCGAACGCCTTCCGCACGCCGCTGTTGAACACCGCGTTGACGACGGACGGCGCGCAGATGCGAGGGAGGTAGTCCGTGCGCAGCATCCACTGGTAGTGCTTGATGACCTTCTCCCTGGCTCTTTCGAAGCGCCGCGCAAGAGGTATACGGGCGGGGAGCGTGTCGACGACGCGGTTGTGGAAGCGGATGAAGGCCAGGTGCGTCTGGGCGACCGCGAGGTTCTCGTCGTTTCGCGGGTCCGGGATGATCGCCGTCCGCTTCTCGGCGACGGTCGATCCCGCGCCGCGCGGGAGGTCGAAGCCCTGCTTCCCGGGAGTGCCTCCGATCGGGTCCGTCGTCCCCATCTTCAGGTGGAGGCCGTCGGCCTCGTAGAACCTGGCCGAGTCCGGATCCGTCGGCCCCGCGCCGTAGAGCGAGTCGAGGTCGAGGCTCGGCGAGCGCGCCTGCAACAGGTCTGCCGGCGAGACGTGCTCGCCGAGCGTGACGCTCGTCTTGTCGAAGGTCAGGTCGTGGTCGACGAACTGGCCCAGATAGGTGAAGCCGGCAGGTATCTGTGAGGCGAGCTCCGCACCTGACACCATCGCCTGGGCCAGCTTTCGCCGACTGGGTACCGCGAGTTGGCGGCCGACGCCACTCGGCCCCATGCGCGAGAAGCGAAACGGAGGCGTCGCGGGAGCGACTTCGAGCGTCTCCTGCCTGCCTCCGACACTCTCGCCCAGCAGTCCTTCACCGAGCACGAAGTAGCTCTCGGAACCATGTCTGTCCACGATGCCTCCCGGCTGAGGAAGTTGGGGACCGGCGCTCTGTCGTATCGGCAGAGCGGAGCGGTCCCCCTTCCGGACGGCAGCGGGACCATCCACTCTGCGTGACAGTCTGAACGCCGTCTGCGGCACTGTCCAGTGGGTGGACCCGGAGCGGTGGCGCACTGCGGTCCTGCCACCACCGCCCCAAAACTGGTGAAGCCGCCTCTCCGACGGAGGGACGGCCTCGAAAGGCAGTACAGAACGCCGATGCGCGAGTTCGGAGATGCTGAGCGGCCCGTCATGTGACTGCGCCGCGACGACCCGCGATTACAGTCGGCAACTGCGCGTGCCAGCCGGACAAGGGGTAACGCGATGCCAGTGGGTGTGCCCGCGACGGAGGCTGATCAGAAGCAAGCCAATCCGAGCCGACTCGCCTCCGACTGGGGTGTCACGTGGCCGGGGTGGCCGGACTGGCCGTGGACGACACGGATCCGGATCCTCATCGTCACTGATGGGCGGATCAACGCCGGCTCGGACCCCAACGAATTCGGTCTGGGGCTGGTTCTCGAGACCCTGCGAGACAGCTCATTCGCGTGGTGGGTCACGTTCGACGTCACGTTCAAGGATCGTGACGAGGGCTTTCGCTTCACCGAGCCCGGATTCGACATCGACCGATACCACCAGATCTGGTTCTTCGGTGATTGGCCCGGATTGGACGCGAACAACCCCGACTTCCCCGACAGCCGGATCGAAGATGACGGCTACCAGCACGTGGAACCGGGTGAGGTCGCCCTGATCGCCGCATGGATGAACAACGGCGGCGGCGTCTTCGCGACGGGAGATCACGCTCTCCTGGGCGCGTCGATGTGTCACAAGATCCCGCGGGTCCGCTCGATGCGGAAATGGACGCGTGCCCAGGGGGTACCGTCCTTCAACGGTCCCGATCGGCATGAGACGCTGCAGGGCCTACCGACGATCAACGAGTTCGACGCCGAAGGCGACAGGTATCCCCAAGAGATCTATCCGGTCTATCGCCGTGATTCGGCGTGGCCGT
The DNA here is from genome assembly GCA_963725155.1 of uncultured Microthrixaceae bacterium. Classification (GTDB taxonomy): domain Bacteria; phylum Actinomycetota; class Acidimicrobiia; order Acidimicrobiales; family DATDAH01; genus DATDAH01. The sequence goes on along the minus strand of CAVRXU010000005.1, from coordinate 853,074 downwards.
CCGCCTTCGGGCAGCGGCCGCACCCCATCCTGTGCGGTCCCGTGGGCGTCATCGATGAATTCCCGGATCACATGCACGAGGGTGCGGTGGTCGAGGATGACGACGTCGTCCAAAATGACTGGCTCGTACCCGGGTCCGGGGACGCCGAGTATCCGACATTCCCGATCGTCGGCGGCCCAGGGACAGGTGGCGACTCGACGATCGGGAAGCCCGAGACACTGGGACGCCGCCCGCTGCCGAAGGTCATCGCGTACGGAATGACCACGAACCCCGAGCGGGCGAGGCGAGCCTTCCCGCTCATCGGTGTTTATGACGGTGACTGGGCACACGTGGGCAGGGTTGTCGTCGATTCGACGTGGCATCACTGGTTCAGCATGAATCTGGTCGGGCTCCGTGATGAGGCACCCAGCGTTCTATCGCAACATGCAGTCCTACTACCGCAATGTCGGCGTGTGGCTGGCTACTCCAGCCCAGCGGACATCGATGCTGTTCTGGGCGACATGGGGTGTCCTGGTCGGGTCGCAACCCGGCCTGTTCGACCCAGGATTAGGTGTCTACGGGATGGGAAAGCGCGCCGTGGATGTCCTCGGTCGGACCGCGCCGCAATGCATCGTTTCGGAGCTCGTCGGCCCGTTGCTAAGAAGCGATGAAGCGCCTCCGACGCCTCGCGACCAGTCGACCAACCCGTGGGAGGAACTCACTCGCCCGCCGGCCGCCATGGTCAACCAAGCCATCGTCGGCGGGATCGCGACTGGGATGTTCGACCTCGCCAAATACCACATCGAGGAGCGGGCGCGCGGCCGCACACCGCGAATCGAGCCCGAGGAGATTCGCGCCGCGGGCGTCGAGGGGATCGCTCTCGGCGCCAGGACGATGCAGGCAACGCTGGCTTCCGCGGTCGAGCAGCTTCGTGGGTTCGCCGGCGAGGGTCTTGCCGAGGGATACCGTGAGATCGTCGATGGCATCCAGGTTGGCGAGACGGGCGTCCCCGAGGACGACGTCGAGAAACGAGGGTGATACCGCAGCATCGCCGTCAAGAGCCCGGTTTTCGACGCTCGGACCTGCGGCGCGCACGAGGGCCCCGTCCTCAACGGCCTTGAGCGTGACCCCACCAGTCGCCGTGCCGCCTGGTCCCGTCCCCGGTTGTTCTCGATGTCGCTGGCGGGCTCGAGGGGTCGACCCCGCTGCTGGTCTGCTTGGCACGCCCGCGGCCAAGCTGTGCCGGTGGCCGTGGACGTTCGGTACGACGTCGGGGATGGCTTGACGGCTATCGACGGCGACGTCGCACCGCTCTTGACCGGGCTGCCGTCGACGCCTGTGGAGCTCTGTGCTGTCGCCCAGGGCTTGGTCATGCTTCCGAACCTCGCGGCAGGCTTCGGCATCCCCGAGGAGCGTCAGGAGGAGCGGTCGATCCATGCGGTGAGCGACATCCTGCGGGTCCTCCGCCAGCACGATGACCGTGGGCTCGAGCAGCCGCGCTCTGAGTCGAGCCGCGTCGTGGGGACGTGCAGACATTTCGCACTGCTGGCCTGTGCGTTCTTGCGACACCGTGCGATCCCGGCTCGGTGCCGGGCAGGGTTCGCGTCATATTTCGTGCTCGGCAGCTTTCTCGACCACTGGGTGGTGGAGTACCGGCATCCCGTCGAGCCACGCTGGGTGCGGGTCGACCCAGAGGTCCTCGGTTTCGAGTTCGTTGCCGCACCCGATGACCTGGCCGAGGGCGAGTTCCTCAGCGGCAGCGAAGCCTGGATCAGATGCAGGGAAGGTCGGGCCGATCCGTCGAGCTTCGGTGTTGACGGGTACCCGGAGAACTTCGGCATCGGTGAGATCCGAGGCAACCTGGTCCGGGACCTCGCAGCGCTCAACAAGGTGGAGACGCTGCCGTGGGATGAGTGGGGCCGCATGGAGGCGTCGTACGCCGGGGAGACGGGGCCGGACTACGACGAGCTGATGGACACGATCGCTGCTGCTTGCGTTTCCGGTGACGAGGCTGTGATCGCCGCGCTCTACGCCAGTCACGACCTCGAAGTCCCCTCAGGTCGCTTCTGACGCACCGATGCACCGATGCAAGATGACGCTCGGCGCTCTACGAGCGCTATGCCCACACTTGGAGGCTGGCGGCGAAGCCTGGTGGATGGCCTCTGACCCGGCAAGATCTGGGCCATCGAGGTGGACCGCGCGGTGCGCATCCGCACCGGGGAACTCGGCCTCGACGTGTTGTAGGCGCGTACATTGCGCCGGTGGAGGAGGCGCAGGAGACGCGCTACGTCGCGGTCGGCGACGCGGATGTCGCGTACCAGGTCCTCGGCGACGGCCCCGTCGACCTCCTCTACTTCGCGGGCCTCGGCAGCCACGTCGATGTGCTGTGGGAATACGGACCGAGCGCCGCGTTCCTCCGCCGGCTCGCCTCCTTCTCCCGGCTCATCCTCTTCGACCGTCGCGGCGCCGGCGCATCCGACGCCGTCCCCAACGCATCGATCTCGACGTGGGAGGCGTGGGCCGACGACGCGGGCGCGGTGCTCGACGCCGCTGGATCCGAGCGGGCCTGGGTCTTCGCCGAGGTCGACGCCGGCCCGACGGCGATCCTCCTGGCCGCGATGCACCCGGAGCGGGTGGCGAAGCTGGTGCTGGCCAACACGTCGGCCCGCTACCTCGTGGCCGACGACTACCCGATCGGGCTCCGCCCTGAGCTCGTCGACTCGATCGTCGCCGGCATCCAGCAGACATGGGGCACGGCCGACGCGGTGCGGGTGGTGCACCCCGACGCTGACCCCGAGCTGCTCAACTGGATGGTCAAGCTCCTCCGCGCCTCGGCGACGCCTCGCAGCGCGGCGGCGCAATATCGCTACATCCTCACGTCCATGGACGTCCGCGAGGTGCTGCCGCTCATCCAGATCCCCACGCTCGTGCTGCACACCGAGGCCCACGCGCTCGTTCCCATCGAGCAGGGCCGCTACCTCGCTGCCAACATCGACGGCGCGAACCTCGTCGAGCTGGCGCCAGGCGAGACCTACTTCAGCCCGCACGGCTACACGCGCGTGCTGGACGAGATCGCCGAGTTCCTGACAGGTCAGCGGCTCGAGGTCGAGATCGACCGCATCCTCACGACGGTGCTCTTCACCGACATCGTCGGGTCCACGGCCCTCACCACGTCGCTCGGTGATCGGCAGTACCGGCTCCTGCTCGATGCCCACGACCGGATGGTGCGTGACCAGCTCCGTCGCTTCCGTGGGCGGGAGGTCAACACGACGGGAGACGGGTTCGTGGCGTCGTTCGACGGACCGGCGCGCGCCATCCTCTGCGCCCGGACGATCGAGAAGGAGGCGGCGAAGCTCGGGATCGAGGTGCGCGCCGGCCTCCACACGGGCGAGTGCGAGATCAGGGGCGACGACCTGATCGGGCACGCGGTCAACTTGGCCGCGCGGATCGGCGCGCTGGCGGGCTCGGGTGAGGTGCTGACGTCGTCCACGGTCAAGGATCTCGTCACGGGCACGGCCATCGCGTTCACCGAGTGCGGCGAGTACGAGCTCAAGGGCGTGCCCGGCGTGTGGCGGCTCTACGCGGCCGAGGACTGAACCTCAGCCCGCGGATTCGCCCGACCGGGGCCCGCTCGTCTGGATCTTCACGAGTGGCGCACCGCCGGGATCAGGAAGGCCGAACGCGTCGATCTCGTCGCTCGACCTGTTCGTGCGGATCACCCAGCTCCGCGCCTGCGCGTGCTCGGAGCCGTAGTCCCGCACGAGGGGGATGAACAGCACCACGGTCACCGAGCGCGGGCCTTCGCAGACGTGCAGCTCGAACTCGTCGGTCGGTCCCGTCAGCCAGAGGGTCTCGATCGGCACACCCCCAGCGCGGGCGAGAAGCATCGCTTCGCGGTATCCGGCGCGGATGACCCGGTCGACATCGGGCTGGCCGCGCCATCCTTGCTCCGAGTCGTCGACGGACTCGGGCGGCAGCTTGCGTTCGTCCACCAGCCGCTCGATCGCCTCCGACAGGGGCGCGTCGCCGATGTCCTCGAGAAGACCGAGCGACTCGGCGTACTGATCCTCGAGCTCCTCTGGCGTGCCGCCGAACATGCCATCGAGCAGCTCCGCGAACGTGCTCTTGTAGACCGCGCTCTCTGCCATCTCCCACACCCCTCATTCATCTGATCCCGACGACCGCGCACGCTAGGCGCGAGCAGAGCGTCGCGGGACGGGCAAACACGCGTGCGCGGAGTGCTGCACCCTATGGGCGCGGACATTGCCGTCGACGGGGCCGAGCTCGAAGGGGGCGGACGTTGACAATTCGAGCGCGAGCTGGGACCGAGCACCTGGGTGTGCGCGTGGAGCGTGTCGCACGTGACTTGCCAGACTTCGTAGGACAGCTCCGGCCACGCAGAACTCGGCTCAGGCCAGGCTGGCGTCAAGGGTGATCGACGTGCCGGTGAGGGCCTTGCTCACCGGACAGTTCGCCTTGGCGTCCTCGGCGGCCAGGACGAAGTCGTCGGCCGACACCCCAGGAACCGAACCCCGCACGGTGAGTAGAACACCAGTGATGCCCTCGCCGGGCTGGAAGGTGACGTCGGCCGTGGTCTCCAGATCATTCGGTGGCGTGCCGGCCTGTGCCAGCGCGTGCGACAGCGCCATCGAGAAGCAGGCCGAGTGGGCCGCAGCGATGAGCTCCTCGGGGCTGGTGCGCCCCTCGGGATCCTCGGCCCTCGACGCCCAGGTGACGTCATAGGTCCCGAGCCCGGAGGAGCCGAGGTCGACTCGACCGGCACCCTCCAGAAGCGAGCCTTCCCAGTGCGTGGTAGCGGTGCGTGTAGTTGCCATGTGGCCGATCTTCCCTCCGGTGGGCGATGGAGTCGACTCTTCATTCAGGTCCCCCTCGAGTCTGGGACCGTTTCCTTGAGTAGGTCCAGCCGCGAAGCCGCCCCGGCCGATCTGCTCCAGGTCTTCGCAGCCGCGGCGCCGATACGCCTGCGTGGCTACGGTAGTGGCGAGGTTGGCGAGAGGGCCGGATGGGAAGAGGCGCGCACGTTGGTGGAGCTGTGCTCCTGCTCGCCGTTTTGGCCGTTGCCGGAGCGCTGGTGACCGGCAGTTTGTCTGACGTAGTCGACGACTCCCCGGCCGATGCTGTCGTGGCCGGTGACGGCACGGTGTTCCTGCTGATCAAGGACCAAGGCGCCGTGGTGAAGGCGACGGCCGCGGCGGCGACGGTCGACGCGAGGGCGCCGCTCGAGGGCGTCGGCGATGATCTCGTGCTCGTGCAGCACGGTGAGGGCGCACTCGTGCACAATCGTGACACCGGCACGATCCAGGCCGTCAGCCCGTCGGGGACCGACATCCGGGACGGCCCTCGGGTAGCGGCGGATTCCGAGGTCATGGCCGGCGGCGGGCAGGCCTACGTCATCGAGCCCGACGGTGGCATCGGCCTCCTGAGCGAGGATGGCCGGGAGGTCACCGACGAGTTGACCCTGTCGTCTGAGCTGACCGGTGCCGTGGTCGACGACGACGGCACGTTGTGGGTCGTCGACCTCGGCAGGGGTGAGCTGGTCGAGGTCGACGACGGCGAGCTCTTCTCCCGCACCCTGTTGAACTCGCAGGATCCCGACCTGACGGTGGGCCTCACCGGGAACGCCCCCTTCGTAGTCGACAGCGAGCGAGCGGAACTGATCGACAAGCGGGGGTTCCCACACCCGCTACCTGTCGATCCCGGGGCCCTCTTGCTCCCGGCGTTGTCGGCGGATTCCGGATCCGTCGCCTGGGTCGCATCCCCGACCACCGGCACGCTGTTCGGCGTCGACCTCACCGACGGCTCGGTCCTGCCGCCCGTCGATCTCGGAGATCCCGACGATCGCCTCGGTCGGCCCCTCGTCGTGGACGGCACCGTCTATGTGACCAACCTGTCGAGGGGTGTGGCCGTCCTCGTGGACGCGGCGGTCGGTGGCGTGCCACGGGACGAAGTCAGCATCGTGCCCGGGGGCGGCCGGTTCGTCCTCCGTGCCAGCGACGGCTACGTGGTCTTCGACGACGAGGATGGCCCCCGCGCCGGGGTGATCTCACCGGACGGTGACGTCGCCCTGCTCGACAAGAACGCCGAGGACGTCGACACCCCGCCAACTACGACCATGGCGACCACCTCGACCACCTCGAGCACCTCGAGCACCTCGACCATTTCGACCACCTCGATCGTGGGCTGGTGGCGGTGCTTCTGGACGCCCTGCTGGGTCGTCACCTCGTCAGGTAGTTCTGGTAGTCGTGGTGACGGCAGCAGCAGCCCACCCCCACCCCACCATCCACCCCCACATCCCCCACCCCCACATCCACCACCCTCACATCCGCCGCCGCCGCCACCGCCCCCGCCGCCGCCGCCCCCACCGCCGCCGCCCCCACCGCCGCCGCCCCCACCGCCGCCGCCCCCACCACCGCCCACCACCGTCCCGCCCACCACCGCCGTCCCGCCCACCACCGCCCCGCCCTGACGACGCATTCAATGGCTCGCTATTGAGTTGGAGTTCACCGGTGGGACGGGCCGATTCGCGGGAGCGAGCCGGACGACCGTTCTCACCGGTGCAGCTTCTTCAGCGCTGACTTCCTCACGCTGACGGGAAACACTGGATTCAGTGGGCGCTGAGCGACTCGAACCCCCGACCCCCTCCACCGTCGCGGTCGTGCTCTACCTCGCGGTCGCCGTGTTCGTCATCGTGCCGTTCCAGCACATCCGCCATGTCATCTCCAACTGCAAAGAAACCGACTCGCAACGACGCACCAGCGCGTCAGTAGCCCTCCTCGACCAGCCGGCGCAGTTCAGCCACAAGGGCGTCGTGGCGGCCACGCAGCGCCTGCAGTTCCTCGAGCAGGTCAGCCTCTCGAGCGCCGGCCCAGGACTCGAGCAACCAGGCCAGCCGTCACGGTGACGACCAGTTGGACGACCCCGAGCATGACCCGCCTGACGCGGTCCCATGGCCCGTACGGACCCCACAAGTCCGGCGGGAAGAGCCGCTTCCAGGTTGCCCAGAACCGGTCCTTCCAGCAGCACAAGTCGAAGAGGCACCACTTCTTCCACGACGGCGTCGCGTCGAGGCAGAACCGGACGAGGCCCGCATCGACGTCGAGGATGATCTTCTCCATCTCGGTCCAGGTCGGGAAGAACTGGCCCCAGTCCTTGTTGAACTCGAGCAGGTAGCTGAGTAGTCGCGGTTTGGCCGGGTCCGCGTAGTGCCGGCTGAAGACCCAGTCGTGGCTGGCGCCGGACGTCGGATATGGCGTTGCCCAGCGGGGCATGAAGATTGACTGGGCGACGTTGTACGACTCGCCCCTGACTCCAGCGATCGCCGCCTTCATGGCGTTGCCGGCCGTCTGGACGGCCGTCAGGTCACCTGCCGCGATGTATTCGGCGTATGCATCGCCGACGAGACCTCGCTTGCCGTTCCAGGCCGTGTTCATGAAGTTCTTCGACGCCGTCGTCGACTGGTTCGCGTCGTCACCCCACGGGTGCAGGATGTTGCCGCCGAAGGAATGGATGTCGACGAAGCGGCGGATCAGCGGGTAGGTGTCGAACAGCCAACGCACGTTCTTCGATTCGGCCTCCGAGAACGGAGCGGTGCCATGGAACAGATCGGTCGCAGGGTTGGTCGATGAGAGGGTGCCGAAGTTCACGGCGGTCGGCTCGAAGTAGACGGGGTAATCCCACAGGAAGTCGTAGTTCCGGTTGACGTCGACACCGATCGACCTCGGGTCGGTGCCGTTGCTGCTGTACGGATTGCGGTTCTTGCGCCAACTCGGATCGACGGTTTGGCTGTGATGCCGACCGTCCGGGTTGATGTCCGGGAAGACGATCAGCTCGACCTGCTGGAGGATCCGCCGGACCTGGACGGAGGTGAAGGACGTCCCCTGGTAGACCAGCCCGGTGCCGGCAGACCACGCCGCCAACAGATCAGCCGCCAGGTTGATGAGGATGTCCGGGCCCCCCCACTCTCGGGCGTGGGTGCCACTGATGAGCAGGACGCCGGTCTCCTGGCACGAGCCGGTCGTGATCCGGAGAGCGTGGCTCCAGCGGTGCTCAGCCGTTTCGCACGGCAAGTGGATCACCTGGGCGGCTGACGGGTACGCCGCGCCGAGGGCAATGACCGCCGACTCGATCTCGACGACGTTGAGGAAGGTCATCGGGCCTGCCCACTCTGGCCCGGCTGCCGCGCCTGCCCCTCGTCGTCGCGGCCCGGCTTCCGACCGAGACCTCGGGGCGGGACGCGCCCGCCGTCGAACCGATCCCCTTTGCCGACCTCGGCCATCCGCTGGCGGCCCGTCTCCGAGACGTTGTCGCCGACCTCGATGGTGTAGCCCGCCGCTTCGATCTCTCGGATCTGACCCTGGGGCGCAAACGCGTACAGCGCTCCGCGCCCTTCGGCGGTGGGCTCCACGTGGGGCCTGTCGCCGACGTCGAGGTCGAACCTGCGGAGCAGCTTGAGGACCGTCTCAGGCGTGACCGCGATCTTCACCGCGAACTTGTCCGCCGGAACGGCTCCTACATCGCCCGGTCGACCAGCGTCCTCTGGACCTGGGATGTCGGTCATCAACCACCCCTTGCCAACGCATTGCGCCGGGTCGCGAACTCGCTGCGTTTCAGCACATCCTGACTACATCGTCACCTTCGCGCCATCCACGCTTGCGAACGTTGCCGGGGGGTCCGGCGGCGCAGCAGCCAGCACGGACGACGGCTTCTGCGTCCCTACGGGATGATCGGGCTGGCGTCGATCGTGAGTGTGTACGACGCGTCAAGAGCCGGGTTTTCGACGCTCGGACCTACGGCGCGCACGAGGGCCCCATCCTCAACGGCCTTGAGCGTGACTCCACCGGTCGCCGTGCCACCTGGTGCCGAGAGCTTCTCGACCTCTATTTGAACGCTGGCGCTCAAAGGCAGGAACTTCTGTGTTGACAAGCCCGGATCGAGTCGGACGGTGAAATCGATCGGGATCGAAGGTGATGGCCAGCCAGTAGCGCTCACCACATCAAGGCTGCCCACGCCCAGTCCCCGGGTGGAAAATCCAGCGGGTAGCGACCTCCTGAACCAACCGCCGACAACCGCTCCAGCACGGGCGATATTTGCCTGTCCTCCCCAGTTCAGGAGCGTGAGGTTTCGACGGAAGGTTGGGGAGGCGGCGCAAGTCCAAACCCTGCCCCAGGTGTCGTGCATCGACAGCACACCAAACACAGAGATGCCGTAAGTGGTGTCGTTAAATGCGTCCGCGATATCGATCGCGACCGGAAGCGGCTGCGCCATAGCGACACTCCTGTGCTCGTTGCGGGGAACGGGCGAGGACTTACGCTACGCCTCGAGGGGGAATCGCTCAACCACGACCCTCTCGGCATCCACGTACGTACTGGTCACTGTCTGCCCAGGCCGAACGCAAGCGGCGTGCAGCGTCGGCCGGGCGTACCGTTCGGCATGGACAACCGAACGCGCGACGACGTTCTCCAGTACTTAGACGAGATGACGCCGCGGCGCTGGTTCTGGATTGGCGATCTTGTCGACAGGACAGAGTCCGAGGACGATGTCGAAGGTGGTCGGAGATGACAGCTGACCAGGGGAAACACTCGATTCGGTGGGCGCTGAGGGACTCGAACCCCCGACCCCCTCCTTGTAAGGGAGGATCGGTGGTCAATGCCAATGGGCGTCGGACCGCGAAACCCCTGAACAGCGCCCCTTTACCTTGACCGCCACAACCCAGCAGTGACCGTCGCTATCCCCCGCTATGGGCACGTAGTGGGCACGGCGGGCGGGCTCCCCTTCGCGGACCAGCCGTCTACGCTTCAAGACTGCGATGTCGAACCAACGCCAACCTCGTTCCGAGAAGCCGAAGGACCTCGAGCTTCCCGTCAAGAGTTGCTCCGACGCGCCCGGCGCCTGCCTCCGCATGAGGTGCTGGTGATCGATGCATCGACGAAGTGGAGTTCCTCACCCTCCTCGCCGCCGTCGAGGTGAGCCGGCGACTACCCGCCAGGGAGTGGTGGTCCTCGACGCCAGTCCGATCCGGCCCCGTCCTAATGCCTGTGCACGGCTGTGCATGTAGGCGGATCCTTTCCAGCTTGAAAGGGCGCGGTGCTCAACTGGCTCGACGACAGGTTTCTGCTGCTCAAGCGGGTACTTGCCGACCGCCATCGACCACGAGGACCCCTCCGTGACCGCGCGCTAGGTCACGGTTAGGTCACGGACCGGCTGGCATATTCACGGTACTGGCGGAGATCGCTGCTGGGCCGAGAAACCCAGGCGTTACCCGGCAAGAGGCCGGAGTCAGCGGGGGAGCTGAGCGGGACTCAAACCGCTCAGCTTAGACCGACATGCGCCAACCACTCCTCCTCGGTCGACGGATCAAGGCTGCGCACCCACTCGACCAATTCGGGCTCGCTGAGGTCATAGCTCAGGGCGGTCACCGTCGTCGCGTCGAGGTCCAACAGCACCATCAGCGGACTCTCGTCGTCGCCCTGAAATGACCCGATGACCCCGTGCCACGGCGACAGGTCGACATCCGAGAACTCGACCGGACCGGTCCGCCCGAGATCTTCTTCGGCCGCATCGATCTGCATTCGGAACCCCCCGACGGCGACCTCATCAGCATCGAGCAAATCACCCTCATCCACGGTGCGCACGTACTCCGCTCGCCACGCACCGTTGTCCAGCAGGGACACTGGTGGGTCAGGTACGTCGGTGGCGGCATCGACGAGGTGCCACGCGTCGTCTTCGTAGACTGCGTAGTCGGCTCGCTGGTGCGGGGCGCTGGTCGTCGTTGCGTCCACCGTAACGCTCTGGTGGTTCCCGTTGTCGTCGCCACAGCCGCTAATGGCGACGACAACGAGGACCGTGATCGCGAGTCGAAGTCTTAGGGTTGCCACGATGGTGCTCCCCACTATGGCCACGCTGTCGGAGCCGTGCTGCGCGTCGGGCGATGCGACGATGCCGCGACCCGTCTGACCGCCTCGGTGTAGCCGTCGGACACGGCGAAGCACGCCTCCCGCTGAAGGATCTCGAACACCGAGTCGTATCTATGATCACAATAGAAGTCCATGGATTCGTTGAACAGGTCGTTGCAGGTGTCCAAGGTGATCCTGGGCAGACCGTACCTGTACAGGTCCCAGCAGTAGTCGTGCATGTTGCACGGGACGATGAAGTTCCAGACGCCACCCGTGTCGGGTGAATGCGAACACACGTCGCCGTTGGGCCGAAGGGCCCACCAGGAGATGTCATCGACCGCGATCCGCCCTTGGCGAGGGTAGTAGTCACGGCCTGTCGCGTCCGACCACTGAGCGAACCCCAACCAAGCGCGTGGACATTTCTTCCCCAGGGGCCCTGTCTTGCGCATATAGCGCCCCGCCGCCCAATGGTCGTTGAAGTCCTTGCACACCAGGCTGTGGTAGTTGGGATCAGCGACGACGGGGAACGCGGCCCCGGTGGTGTCGATGGACAAGCTGACCCCCGTTGCGGTCACCGTTTGCTCGACAGGTAGGTGGACGCAGTTTGCGTCCACCGCCCACGCCGGCTCGACCTCACCAATGGGCACGCCCGCAGCGGCGACGCTGAGCCGGAGCGACGACGGGGTCGACGTGCCTCCCGGAGTCTCGGCCGGAGGGGCGAGCCAGTGACGGAGGAGATCATCTGGGATCGTTGGTGCGCCGTTCGCGGCGCTCATGGCGTCGGTGAACGTCGCGAGCGCGTCCACCTGCGCCTCGAGAGACGAGGCCGAGTCCAGCGCCGCGCCGGACGCGTCGTAGGTGGCAATCAGGGAATCACGCTCAGCGGCGGTGATCGCACTATCCGCTACCTGTGCGTTCAAGTCGTCGACGACGGACTGCCGCACTGACGCTGGCGTGTCTTCAGGTGGTACGGGCTCGTTCGGATCGGGATCAGGGCTCGATGCGAGTGCTCGTGCGTTGGTCTGCGCGATGTACTCGTCCGCGACCGTGACGTCGTGGGAAACGATGGTGGTCCCACCGTTGGCGGCCGGCTCGACGACCGCGCTCGCCGGAAGATTTAGCCCGAACTGGTACGTGGTCGGCGCCGCCGAGTTCGGCAGTACCACGATCGCCCTGGCACCACCGTCGACCGGCTGGACAACGAGATCCGATGCGCCGACGGCTGCGTTGTAGACGACCAATCCACCGTGGACACTCGCCTCTGCTGCTGGCCCGACGGCTGGCAAGGTGAGCTCAGCGCCACCCGAGAGCCCTGGGAGCTCGAGATCCGCCTCGGCGTCCGCCGGCATCGCGGTCACCTCGTCGTACGAGCCGACCGCCGTTGCGGCGCCGTCACCATCGAGCGTGATGACACTGAGCGGGTCGTCCTCCGGGACTGCGGCGCAGGTCGGATCGATCGAATCAGCGACCGTGTCCGCGAGCTGTTGATCAGTTTGACCAGGCTCCTGCCAGAGAACCGACAGGCGAGGCGGAAGGCTCCCCACCGTGGCCGACGACGACGTGAAGCGACGGTGGAAGCTGTTGTTCGCCTCGTCATGGGCTCGTAGCGAGAGGCCGTTGTTCGCCCAGGCGCCGCTGACCCATTTTCGGACTGTCGCCGTGAGGCCTCCGAGACTCACGAAGGCGCCGTTCTGGTTGCACCCCGGCTGACCCAGACCCGGCACCGTTGTATGAGCTACCTCGACCGCCAGGGGTTGGTTGCTCCACTGGGTCAGCGTCGATCCCGTCCATGTCTGCGTGACCCGGTAGACGTTCTGACGTCGGGCCGTGCACGAGGGTGAGTAGGTGCCCCAGAGGGTCAATGCCGCATCGCTGATGACCTTTCCCTGCAACGGGTTCACGTTGAAGTGCATGAACGATCGATACGTGTACGCGCCGGCCGTATCGGTCCCGGTTCGCAACTCAGGGTGATTCGACCAGTTGGCGGGCCAGTTCTGAAGCACGAAGGTGTCGTCCCCATCCGACGTCGGCTGATAGATCGACGGATCGACGCGGATCGGCCACACCCGAGCAGCATCGTCGAGCCATTCGTCATCGAGCAGTAAGCGGAGCGTCGGCGCCGTCGGATCGCCCGTGAGCTCGTAGGTCACCTCGCCCATGCCGCTTCCATCGGTGGCCGAGTCCTCCATGAACCCGACGGGGATGACCGCGTGAACGACGCCGACGGCATCCCGGAACTCGACCTCGCCGAGGTCGGAGATCGAGGCGGTCAGTCCATCCAAGTCGAGGTCGAAGGAGAAGTCTCGTGTCGCCGCCGGGCCATCGAGGATCAGCGTCTCCTTCACACCGTCGCGCTCAGTCGTTAGGTCCACGTCGACGCCGGGTCGGATCTCCTCGTAGGAGATTGTGTCCGAGGGATAGCCCCTGGCTTGTGTCGAGGAGTACGGACCTTGCGGCTGGGGAAGGGGGTCGCGATTGTCGACGACATCGGATATCGAGACCTCGTCACCGGTGGCTCCATTCAGCCCAAAGGAGACAGAGCCGTCAGGACCCAGACCGAGGCTGACGAGATCGGTAGCCGAAGGATCGGCAGCAATGGCGACATCGACCGCCGTGCGGCGGGTCTCAAAGAGGTTCTCGGTGGTCTCTACCAGGCGCGCATCCGCTGACACCCACTCACCCTCATTATCTCGGATGTTCACGGGCTCACTGAACATCTCGGTGGCCATTACGTGGTCATCCGACGTCTCGTAAGTGCGGGATTCCGAGGTCCATTGATCACGCAATGGTTCGCTGTGATCGATGTCCGTCGGCCCGAACTCGGGAGTGTCGACCTCGGCCGGTGTCGGAGCGCTCACGGTTCCTTCCTCGTCCGGGGGCGGAGTTGGTTGTTCTGCGTACGCCGGGGCCACAGCCGCGAACGTAAGCAACGCGGCAGCTATCCAGAGATGTCGCTTCTTCATGTTCGGTTGTCCCCCACAGTTCTTCGAAATGCTTGGAATCGAGTTGGCTGTCGCTCACACGCCCACCCGCGCGTCATCTCGGAACGTCAACGTCGAAATGATCCGCAAAGGGCGATGAGGCCGAGAACGGGCACGACGACGACGCACGCCCCCACCATGAGCACCCCGCCGATGTTCGCCCCGTCCGTGCGCAGTGCAGCGATACCAGCGGTTATGCCAACGACGAGACCGATGGCCAAGACCGCCCCGAACCGAACCATGTCCGTATCCGACCAGGCGCGACGCCACGTGAGATAGGCGATGCTCATCACGAGGGCGATCGTGACCGGAACACCGAAGATCCATTCGTTGCCGTCGAGCGGGTCCGGCACCTGGAGCAAGGGCGGATCCGCCCCCTTGGCGTCGATCACCACGCCGAACAGGAACCAGATGGACACGGGCAGGCAGAGGGCGACGACGGCGAGGAGACCACGCCTCGCCCCTAAAGGCAGGGGTAAGGCGCGATCCTGGGCCTTCACCAAGAGGATGCTGCTCTACCGCAGGAACGTCGAGGAGGTACGTGCCGCCCGCCGATGTCCATCCCTCGATCCCCTCGTCAGATCACCCAGCCGCGATCCTAACTGAAGGCGCCTCCACCCAAGACACGATCTTCTACTGAGATCGTCGATCACAGCGATGACCGTCGTTCGACCCCGGGGGAACTGCGGTGCTCAGTGGCAGTGAGCCTCAGCTGAGTGTCGAGCACTGCGATTCGGGCGCAGGGCTCCGACGCCACAGCCGTAATCGCGTCCCGTTCTGCGATCAGCGCGGCTCGTCGAGCGCCGTGCTCGGCCCTGCGGTGAAGGTAGGGACGCCGAGCGGTGCCCAGTGCAAGTGCCTCGGTATCGATGACCCATCTCTGGCGGCGCTCCCGGGTCCACTCGACGGCGAGGTCGTCCGCGGCCTGGTCGAGATCGTCGGTGACGACGTGGATGTGGATGGTGTCGCGGGCTCGGCTCATGGCGACGTAGGCGAGTTCTCGGCCGCCGCCGTCGGCGAGGACGTGGGCTCGATCGACGGTGGCGCCTTGCATGCGGTGAACGGTGAGGGCGTAGGCGTAGTCGAGCCGGTCCTTGGATAGTTCGTCACGGGAGAGGACGTTGTGGCGGCCGTCGTCGAAGCGGACCTGCAGCTCCTCTCCGGTGACGCGGGTGACGGTGGCTCGTTCGCTGGTGACGTACCGGCCGTCGCCGGAGGGGGCGAGAGTGACGACGCGGTCGCCAGTCGCGTAGCGACGACCGCCGGGGGCCTTGACTTCGGCGCCGGAGATGTCGCCTGACTTGACGCGGCGCTGGCGCGCCGCCTGGTTGAGGGCGGCGACGTCGGCGCGCCGCCAGGCGAGCAGCACCGACTCGACACCCTCCCTTTGGTCTTGGTCCCAGGCGGCGACGGCGGCCTCGATGGCCTCGGGGCGGGTGGGGGCGGTTCTGAGACGGTCGTGTTGGCGGTACCAGTCGACGGCTTGGGTGACGTTGCCGGACCGGAGGTGTTCGAGGGCGACGCGTTCACCGAGGTTCTGTTGGCGGACGTTCTCGTCGAGGACGTGAACGGCGGTGCTGTGGCGGTTGATGAGGGCTTCGAGGCCGCCGCCGGGGCCGACGGCGCCGAGCTGGCGGTGGTCGCCGATCACGATCACCTTGGCGGAGGCGACGTCGGCGGCGGTGAGGAGCTTGAGCATGGCGGGGTCATCGGCCATGCCGGCTTCGTCGATGAGCAGGACGGTCCGGTCGTCGAGGCGGAGGGCGTCGTGTTCGAGCCGCCAGACGAGGGAGGCGATGGTGCGGGCCTCGACGCCGGCTTCGTCATGCAGGGCGCGGGCGGCCTGGCCGCTGATGGCAGTGCCGAGGACCCGGCAGCCCTCGGCTTGGTAGGCGGAGCGGAGGACGTCAAGGGCGGTGGTCTTGCCTGACCCGGCGATCCCGACCACTAGATCGAGGCCGCGGCCGGAGGTGGCGGTGCCGATGATGGCAGAAAGCTGGGCGCGGGTCAGGCGGCGGCCAAGGCGGGCCTCCTTCTGGCGGATGGCGGCGTTGACCGTAGAGGGGGCGATGGCGGCCGCGCCGTTGTGGTCGGTGAGGCGCTGGGCGACGGACTCCACGGCGGCTTCGGTGGCCAGAGCGGAGGCGGTGGCCCACGCTCGGCCGCGGGCGCCGGGCTGACCGATGAGGGGGATGGCCTCGGGGTGGTGGAGCACTGCGTCGACGGTCCGGTCGAGTTCGTCGGGCTCGCGTCCGTAGAGGGCGGGGGCGGCGAAGCGGGTCACCTCGGCCCGGGTGAAGGCCTTGCGCTCGGTCAGCGGCCCGTCCGGGCCGAGCAGTCTCCGCACCAGTGCGGTTCGCTCCAGGTCGGTGAGCCTCGGAGCGGGCGGCTCGACTCGTTGGTTGATGATCCTCAGCCGCTGGTCGACCTTGCGGGCGGGCCAACCGGCGTCGTCGAGCTCGTCGAGCCAGCGGACCATGAGCGCCTCCGGCGCCTCACCCGTCTTGGCCGCCCGGGTCCGTCGGGCGGCCACGCCTCGAGCGCGGGGCGAGGTGAACCCCTCGGCCGCCATCGCCGCGTCGATCTCGGCCGAGCGTTTCGAGAACACCTCGGTGACCGTCCCGGGGACCCCGGCGATGCGCCAATGGTCCAGGCTGCCGCTCGGCCCGGCGTCGGCCTCGATGGCATAACCCAACTCGACGGCCACCGACGCCGAGGCCACCCGTCCGGCCATCGTCGCGGCATGCACCAGGTCTCGGAGCCCGCCGGTGTCCAGGGCCTTCCACCCGCCGCGGGCATCCAGCATCTCGGTCACATTCGCGATCAGGATGTGGTCGTGCGGGGCGGGGTCACCGGCCCGGGAGGTGGCGTGACGAGTCCGCGCCCACAACAAGCCGCTGGTGGGGGTGCGGGTCCGGGCCCTGCCCCGCCGTCCGCCCTGCCGCTGGAACCACACCTCAAGGAAGGCCAGAGTGGCGCCGGTCTCGGCATCGAGCATGGCGTGCATATCCTCCGCCCGGCCAACCAACCCCAGCACCGCCACCGACTTGTGGGCAGCCACCACCAGCTCGACCCCCGGCCGCGACGTCTCCGCCAGCCGTGTCCGTAGGTGAGGGTCACGGGCACCGCCCGGACCGAACACTGACCGGTAAGCATCGGAGTCGACGGGGCCGGCAAGGCCGAGTCGTGCGGCGAGGCCTCCGCCCCAGGCGAGCGGGGTCTCGCCCCGCGAGCCGTAGTAGGTGAGGGCGCCGGCCTCGAAGTCGTCGTCGCGGGCCAGGACGGTGCGCTCGTGATACTCGACCGAGTCCCGCCCCATCATCCGGAACCACGCCACCACAGCCTCCAACGGCCCAACCCGAAGGGGTTGCAACCGTGTTCGCGTGGTTCGGTTATCCCTGCTCCGGAGGCCGTCGGTCCAGCTTTTCGTGCTGGTCGGTCATTGGCTGTTTCAGATGGTGACTGAGGGGCGTTGGCGGCGTCCAGTGGCTGGTCATCGACCACGACGGACGCCGCCACGACAGGACCGGCGCGAGGTCTCGGGCCCCTCAACGTCCCTAGTGGGGGCAGACCACCGTCGACCCAGGAGCACACCCGTGACCGCTACTGATGATCGCCAGGGCCAGGCCGTGGACGTCCTGCCCACGCTCATGGACATCACCAGCCTGGCTGAGCACCTCGGCGTCGGGCCGCGCCACGTCCGCCGGCTCGTCGCCGAACGGCGCATCCCCTTCATCAAATGGGGCCACCTCATCCGCTTCGACCCCGACGAGGTCCGCGATTGGATCGACGAGAACCGGCGCCTCCCTGGGGCGCCAAGGGTCCAGCTCTAGCTGTCAGCACCGGGACCTACGATGGGGCTGCCCTGCGGGGCCTCGCCGTTCGCTCGGCCTTCGATGACCTTCACGCGTCGGGAGGTCTGCGCATGAGCGCACGACGACGGTTCGGATCGCTCCGACACCTTCCCTCAGGACGGTGGCAGGCCCGGTACTCATCACCCGCCGATGAGCGGATCACCGCGCCTGCCACGTTCGCCACCAAGGGCGACGCCCAACGATGGCTATCCGCCGCCGAGACCGACCTAGCTCGTGGCGACTGGCACGACCCCCGCCTCGGCGAGATCCCGTTCGACGAGTGGGCGCAGCGGTGGCTGGCAACAAAGCGCCCGAGGCTCGCGGCGTCGACGGCCAGCGTGTACCACTACCTGCTCCGCGTCCATGTGCTTCCCCGCTTCGGTGATGTGCCGGTCGGGCGCATCACTGCGGTCGACGTCCAGGCCTGGCTCGCTGCTCTGCACGCCGAGAGCGGCCTCAGCCCGAACAGCGTCGCCAAGACCTACCGCCTGCTCAAGGGCGTGCTCGACGGCGCCCTGGAGGCGGGGCTGATCCCCCGCTCACCGTGCGTGCTGACCGGTGCCGGCACCGAGCGCAACCCTGAGATGAAGATCGCCACGCCAGAACAGGTGGCGGCGATCGCCGCGGCTGCCGGACCGCGGTGGGAGGCCCTCATCTTGACCGCTGCCTATACCGGCCTCCGCTGGGGCGAGCTGGCCGGGCTGCATCGCTGCGACGTCGACCTCGACGCATCAACCCTGCGCGTCGTGCGTCAGCTCCGTGAGGTGAACGGGCAGTTCTCGCACGGCCCACCCAAGACCGCCGCTGGCCGCCGCACCGTCGGCATCCCCCTGTTCGTGGGCCGAGCACTCGCCGCCCACATGGATCTGTACACAGCGCCCGGCGACGAGGGGCTCGTGTTCCCCGCCCAGGACAAAGGACCCATGCGCCGCAGCAACTTCCGGCGCCGGGTCTGGGAGCCAGCCACCGCCGAGGCCGGCGTCAGCGGGCTGCGCTTCCACGACCTAAGACACACTGCAGCGACCCTTGCCGCCGCCAGCGGGACGAGCCTGAAGGCACTCATGGCCCGGCTCGGCCACGCCTCAGCAGCGGCCGCACTCCGCTACCAGCACGTCCTGAGCGGCCAGGACGCCGAGATCGTCCAGTACCTCGAACAGTTCGACCAGACCCCGTCCGTGCCCACCAATGACCGGCAGGACCCGTCCGCTATGGGCACGCAATGGGCACGCCGGGAGGGAGGCCGGGACCCTGCCATAGGCCAGAAGCCCGTGACCAGGGGAAACGTGGTGGGCGCTGAGGGACTCGAACCCCCGACCCCCTCCTTGTAAGGGAGGTGCTCTAGCCAGCTGAGCTAAGCGCCCGGGGTGGTCAGGTTAGGACTCGGCGGTCCCGGTCCCGTCGACGGTGAGGTCAGCCGGCTTCGCGACGGTGAGGGTCGAGCAGGCCCAGCGACGGCAGCGGTGGGCTCTGCGGGTTCCTCGACGCCCGGGCCAGGGCCATCAGCGCTCCGCTGGTCTCGAACTGGAGCTCCGGGAGCTCGTCGGGCAGGAACCACGCGACCTCGAGGATCTCCGGCGAGCTGGGACGAGGCTCTGCGGCCCCGTCCCGCAGGCGACCCCGGAAGACCAGGTCGACCCGCTGGGGACCGGGGTCCACGACCACCGCGGGCTCGCCCAGCAGGTCGACCTCGACGCCGATCTCCTCTTGCACCTCGCGCCGAAGGCCCACTTCGGGGTGCTCCCGTCGCTTCATCAGCCCACCGGGAACTCCCCACCGCTTGCGGTAGCTGTGGCGGACGAGCAGCACGGCGCCGTCCGGGCGCTCGATGATGGCCATGGCGCCGACCGTGAAGCTCGGCGCGATCGTGCGCACGACCCATCGCCGCCCGAGAACGGGCAACCTCCGGTAGACCCCCAGCAGGAGGCGCATGATCCTGCGCCGCATCGCACCAGGGTACGAGTCAGACCGGAAAGGTCCGCCGAGCCGCCAGCGCCTCGGCCAACAGCGCCGGGGTGGCCGCGGCCACCGGCGTGCGTCGGGCTCCGTGCTCCAACACGACCAGGTCGCGGCCGGCGGCGTCTTCCACGAGCGCGCCCGCCTCCTGGCAGACCAGCATCCCGCCGAGGTAGTCCCAGGGCCCGTGGGCCGAGAGGCTGCAGTCGAGGTAGCCGTCGAGGCGCCCCTCGGCCACGGCACAGAGGTCCAGGGCCACTGCGCCCAGGGCCCGGAACTGACGCCAGCCCAGCCATGCCGGCGGCAGCCCGGACAAGCCGACCATGGCGTCGCCGAGCCCGGTGACCGCCGTCGGCGTGATCACCTCGCCGTCCCGGCGGGCCCCGCCCGCTCGGACGGCCTCGTAGCGCACTCCACTGACCTGGTTGACCACCACGGCCGCCAACGGGCCCTCGCCGTCGACGGCGCAGATGCTGGTCGCGTACCAAGGCAGTCCCCGGGCCGCGTTGCTGGAACCGTCCAGCGGGTCGAGCACCGCGGTGAGCGGTCGGTCGGCGTGGTGCCGCCCCGACTCCTCGCTGAGCACACCGAGACCGGCGCCGACGAGGAGGGCCACCGCCGCGTCGTCGGCGGCCACGTCGGCGACGTGCTGGCCCCGGATGGCATCGACCATGGCGTAGTCCCCAGAACGGGTCGTGGCCTCGATCGCGGCCGAGGCGGCCTCGTGGAGGACGGCGAGCAGCTGGTCCTCGGTCATGACCGCCGACCGTACCCATCGGCCGGTCGCGCCGAGTGCGTAGGTGTCGGCGACGCGTGGCAGGCTGTGGGCCTTGGCCGTCATCGATGTCGCGGGGTTCATCGCCGACCTCAAGGACCACGCCGTGGACCACGGGTTTCACGTGCACGACGAGCGCCACTTCGTCGAGTCGTACTCCCTGCGCCAGGCCTGGGAGGTGGATCTCCACCCCGAGGAGGCCTGCGGCGGTCCGCTGGACCTGCACCTGTCCCTCGAGGTCGACCCCAGGGTGCTGCTGGCCTTCGAGGACAAGGTCCTGGAGATCCCGGAAGGCGACGACCCGCCCGACGACTACCACTTCCCCCTCTTGTTCAACTGGGCCCTGCCCCCCCTCCCCCACCCCCCGGACCTCCTGGTCCTGGCCACCGACCTGGCCGGCGTGGGCGGGCCCGACCTCCCCCTCGAGGTCTCGGCCATCGATTCGTTCGCGGCGGTGACCGACGCCCCCGAGCGCAGCCTGGCCATCGTGGCCAAGCTCCAGCTCAGCCTGGCCAAGGTCTTCGTGGGCCAGGAACTGCTCTGTGAGACCCTGGACCGCTGCCTGGCCGTCAGCCAGTACCTGCTCGAGGCCGCCCCCGTCTGGCTCGACGAGGTCTGAACCGGCTCGATCAGCAGTAGGCGTCCTGGCCGATGCAGTACTCGACCTCGGAGGCCAGCTTGTCGGGGTCCCAGGCGTTGAAGAAGTCGGCGTGGCCGGTGAGCAGCGACCCCGAGGCCAGGTGCAGGTCACTCATGTCCGCGGGCAGCGGGTACTTCACGTGGAACTCCAACTGGGGCAGGGCCACGGGGTGGGATCCAGGACAGCCCGAGTCGGTCGAGCGGGCGACATGGGCCCGATGGTCGGGCGAGTCGAGGTGCTCGCCGTCCCAGCAGTCGGGGAAGACGACCTGGAGCAGGACCCCGCCGGTGCAGGCCGGTGGCGACACCTGGGGCCGGCCCTCCACCGTGCAGGCCCAGCCCACCTGCTCCGTGGGCTGCGGTTCGGTGCTGGTGGCGTCGCCGCCGATCATCATCAGCCCGGTCGGGAACGGCACCACGTCCTCGGGATCCACCCCCGGTGCCGCCCGGTAGTACGCCACTGAGGAGATCGGGTCGATCTGCTCCTCACCGTCGAACAGTGCCGGGGCCCAGTAGGCGGCAGTGTCCTGATGGGTCGAGCAGGTCGTGTCGCCCGCCAGGAGGGCCTCGACATCGGAGTAGGCGTCGGTCGACGTCGCCCCGAAGAAGTTGTGCATGTGCGACGCCCCCGGCTCACCGGGGAAGACGATGGGGTCGTCCGGTGCGCTGTGGCTGTAGGCGCACTCGACATGGAAGCGGCCGTTGTGGGGCGGGAGCTCGCCCGCCGCAGCGTCATCACCCGAGCGGGCCGCCCAGGCCCCGACGCCCGCGAGCGCGAGGAGGAACACCGCCCCCGCCCCCAGCAGGACGCCGGGGCGTCGGGTCACGGCAGGTCGGGAACGGTGATGGCGGCGATGTCGACCGTGCGCGGCGGGCCGGCGGGCTCGGCCGGCGCGGTGGCCGCGTCGGGCATCTCCTCCTGATCACCGGGGTCGGGCAGGTCGACGTCGGCGTACGGCACGGCCTCGGGGTTGTCGCTGGCGTCGGCCAGTTCGAGGAAGCGGGCGATCTCCGGCTCGTAGGTCTGCTGGGGGCCGTCGCAGGGCACGGTGGCGTCGATGTCGGGCGGAGCCGTGATCCCGTCGACCTCGTTGTCGGCGAAGCAGTTGCCGTTGCCCTGACCGTCGAGGGTCAGCAGGACGATGTCCCACTCCCCCGAGTTGGTCACGACGTTGCCGACCACCTGGTTGCCGACGGCCTCCCAGAGCAGCGGGTTGTCCACGTCGGCCATGACGTCGTCGGGAGCGGCCACTGCGTCGGCCACGCAGTCGGTCGGGAACGCCTCCGGCAGGGGGGAGATCGGGTCGTCTTCGGGCCGGGGCACGACAGCGATGCCCGTCACCTGATGGTTGTCGACGCGGTTGCGCTCGACGATGTTGTTGTTGCCACCGGTGACCAGGATCCCGTTGTAGATGCCCTGCAACGCGGCCCCGATGGCATCGGTCTCGGCGTTGTTGTTGTCGACCACGAGGTTGCCGACGATCGTCGTCTCGTTCTGGGGGCCGCAGCCCTCGCTGGTCTGGCTGTTGGGGACGATGCCCGCCCGGTTCTGGGTGAACACCGAGTTGACGATGAAAAGGTTCCCACCGGAGTTCGTGCCCGAGTAGCCAAGGCCGTTCCACTCTGCGGTCACATCGTCGATCAAGGCGTCACACGGGTAGCACTGGCCGATGTAGAAGCCGGCGTCCGGGCTGCCGGAGCCGTAGGAGTGCTCAAAGGTCCCGTTGACCGAGCCGAAGGCGTAGATCCCGTAGTCGCCGTTGCGGATCGCGGTCAGATACGACCCCCGGTACCCGTCGACCCCGGTCCAGAAGAAGCCGTTGCCCGTGTAGTTCTGGGCGGTCATGTTCTCGACGGCGACACCGTCGGCCTCGAGCACGCGGACGCCGTTCTCCAGCTCGAAGTTCCCCTCGAGGATGGTCTCGTTGCGATCCAGGCCCCGGATCACCAGGTTGTCGGTGGTGACGTTGACCTCCTCCTCGTAGGTGCCGGGCGCAACGAGGATCAGGGTGCCCTCCGCGGCGCTGTCCACCGCGGCCTGGATCGTTCCGCAGTCGTCGGGGACGTTGATCGTCTCGAGCCCGTTGCCGCAGCCCTCGGCCTCACCATCGCCGCCGCCACCGTCGTCGCCGCTACAGCCGGCCGCGATGGCCACCAGCACCATCGTGACAGCCAGCAGCCAACGCCATCCGTTGCCCATGTTGCGCTCTCCCCTTCGGTCGGACGGCTACTCGACCACAAGCACACCGGGCATGCCGGCGTCGATCGTGCCGTGGATCGAGCAGTAGAAGCGGTACACGCCGGGGTCGTCGAAGGTGAAGGACACCTCGTCGCCCGGGTGGAAGTCGTCGCCGTCGATGGCCCAGTCAGCCTCATCGTCCTCGGGGACGAGGTTGTGGTCGTTCTGGCCGTCGTTGACGAAGGTCACCTCAGTTCCCGCCGCGACCCGGGCG
This sequence comes from uncultured Microthrixaceae bacterium, assembly GCA_963725155.1. Lineage (GTDB taxonomy): Bacteria > Actinomycetota > Acidimicrobiia > Acidimicrobiales > DATDAH01 > DATDAH01. The sequence continues at coordinate 829,527 of CAVRXU010000005.1, read as the reverse complement.
GCCTCCGGCTGGAATGAGTTGTCGATTGCCTTCACCTCGACGGCATCGCCTTCCAACAGGGTGGCGTCTGGCGGGGCATCCGCCGAACCGGAGCCCTCGGGCTCCTCACCGTCGCTGCCGCACGCCACGACCATCGCCGTCACCACGACCATCCCCACGAGCAGGCGTTTCACGAGTCACGAACCTAGTGGTCACTCGCCTCAGGGGCGAGATGGATCAGATCAGGTCGTCGATGCGATCGGCCACCTCGAGGGCGGTGGCGGGCCGGTCGGCAGCATCGGGGGCCAGGAGCTGGCCGACCAACTCCCGCTCCACGGGGCTGAGCGCGTCGCTCAGGACCGGATCGCTGGACAGGACCTTGCGAATGGCGACCAGGGGCTCGGTCTCGGGCAGTTCGCCATAGACGCCGGTCCCGGTGATCGCCCGGTGCAGGGTCACGCCGAGGGACCAGAGGTCCGAGGGCCGGCCCGCCCGCTCGCCGGACAGGATGGCCGGGTCGATGTACTCGACCGAGCCGATGGGGCCCATGCCGGTGACGGTCATGCCCGGGGCCAGGACCTGCGCCAGGCCGAGGTCGGACAGCTTGCCGCCGGTCTCGGTGATCAGGATGTTGGCCGGCTTGATCGAGCGGTGGGCGATGCCCGCCTCGTGGAGCACGTGGGCCGCCCGGGCGGCGTCGGCGACGGCTCGGAGCGTCTGGCCCCGGTCGAGCGGCTTGGCCGGCGACGCCAACGAGCCAAGGGGCAGGTACTCGGCGGCGTAGAAGAAGCGCCCGCCCTCCTGGCCGGCGTCGTAGAGCGCGACCAGGAACGGCGATTTCACGGACGCGAAGAGTCGGAGCTCCCGGGTGGCCCGCCGGAACGCATCCTCCTGGGTCTGGCCGGCCATCACCTTGACGGCGACGAACTCGGCGTCGAGGCCGAGTCGGCCGGGAGGTTCGGCCAGGAAGAACTCTCCGTGGCTGCCCGCCCCGAGCGAACGGATCAGGCGGTAGTCGGCGATCGTCTCCACGCAGGCCTCCTGTGCCGGGTCTGTCGGACACGGACGGTCCCGCACTCTAGGCGCGCGCCGGATTGCTACGATCCGGCGGCCGCGACCCCCGGGAGGAGCCGTGTCGGAGATCACCTTGTTCGCCGCCGTTCCCGGAGCCCTCACCGAGGACATCACGGCGCGAGTGTTCCTCTCGATCGCCATCATCATCGTGGTCGCCCGGATCTTCGGTCGCCTGGCCCAGAAGGTCCGCCAGCCCGCGGTCGTGGGCGAGATCGTCGCCGGCATCATGCTCGGCCCCAGCTTCCTCGGCCTCATCAACGAGGACCTGCCGACCAAGCTGTTCCCGCTCGAGGTCCGGCCCTTCCTCGGCATCATCGCCCAGGTCGGCCTCATCATCTTCATGTTCATCGTGGGCCTCGAACTGGACATGGGCCTCATCCGGGGCAAGGGCCGGCTGGCCGCCGTGACCTCGTTGTCCTCGGTCGTCCTCCCCTTCACGCTCGGCCTGGCCATCTCCGGCGTGCTCCACGAGGCCTACGGGGTCGTGGACGGCCAGGAGGTCGAGTGGCTGCACTTCGCCCTCTTCATGGGCGCCGCCATGTCCGTGACCGCCTTCCCGGTCCTGGCCCGCATCCTCAACGAGCGGGGCATGCACCGGACCCGCATCGGCGTGTTGACCCTCGCGTGCGCGGCGGTGGACGACGTACTGGCCTGGTCCCTCCTGGCCGCTGTTCTCGCCGTGGTCGGCGCCGGGCACCTGGCTCCGTACTGGGTGGTCATCCTCACCCTGGTCTACGGAGCGGTGATGGTCCTGGCCATCCGCCCCCTGCTCCAGAAGGTCGTCGACGCCTACCAGAAGGCCGGTCGACTGACGCCGGACATCCTCGCCATCATCCTCGTGGGCGTGATGGTGTCCTCCTACATCACCTCCGAGATCGGCATCCACGCCATCTTCGGGGCCTTCTTCTTCGGGGCGGTCTTCCCCCGCGAAGGCGCCCACCAGCTGTTCCACGAGATCCTCGAACGGCTCGAGCAGGTCACGGTCCTGCTCCTGCTCCCCGTCTTCTTCGTGGTCACGGGCCTGAACGTCGACATCACCGGCCTCGGCGTGGACGGCCTCGGCTATCTCCTGCTCGTCCTCCTGGCCGCCGTGGCCGGGAAGTTCCTGGGCGCCTCGCTCGCCTCCCGCAGCCAGGGTGTCCCCACCCGTCAGGCCATGGCCCTCGGCGTCCTGATGAACACGCGCGGCCTCACCGAACTGGTCATCCTGACCATCGGGCGCGAGGTCGGGGTCCTCAACGACGCCATGTTCACGATCATGGTCTGCATGGCGGTCATCACGACCATCATGACCGAGCCCCTCCTCCGCATCCTGTACCCGGACGAGTTGGTCGCTCGGGAGATCGCCGAGGCGGAGCGCATCGGCTCGGCCGAGGCCGAGGCCTTCCGCGTGCTGGTCGGAACCCCCGAAGGCGATCCCGGACCGACGCTGGCCGGCCTCGCCGCCGAGCTCACCGGGGGCGAGACCTCTCGGGAGGTGGCACTCGTCCAGTTCGGCATGCCCGACGACACCCTCGAGATCGGCGGTGGCATCGAGGCCATGGCCACCTCCCTGGACGCGCTGCACCATCTCGAAACGGCGGTGGAGGCCTCGGGGGTCCCGGTGTTCGCCCGTTCGCGCATCGCCGACGACCCCGGCCTGCTGCTGGGCCAACTGGCGGACGAGAGCGTGGCCGACACGATCCTCGTCCCCGAGGATCCCTCGTACAGCCCGCCGGGGGGCACCCAAGCCCCCGCGGCCCCGATCGCCCGGCTCTGCCTCAACGGGGCGACGTCCACCGCGGGCGAGGTCGTCGTGGTCCTGCACGGCGGCGGCGACGACATCCACGCCCTGGACCTCGGCTTGCGGCTGGCGTCGTCCCGCGGGCAGGCCCTCCACGTCAGCGGATCGCCCGGGCGCCGGGTGTCCTCCAGCCTCGATCGGCTCCGTTCGGAAGGGGTGGTCGTGGACTCCCCCGCCGCCAGCGTCGGCCTCGAGATCCACGCCGGCCAGGTCACGCCGGGGGCCGCCGCGACGCCAACTCTCGGCGTCTGGAGCGGTCGTGACAACGGGGCTGACCGCCTCGTCGCCCTGGTCGACCGCCTTGGCCGCCCGACGCCTGCCGCCGACGCTTGATCGACCCGCCGACGGGTTCGTCGGACTGACCTATCATCCCGCACCATTGACCACGGCGGACTGACGAGGAGCCCAGGATGAGCAAGACCGACTCGGTCAGCCTCCCGTACGAGGAGATGGCCGCGGCCATGGAAGCGGCGGTGGCGCCGGGCGACCTGACCGATCAGCTCATCGCCACGAGCGAGTGGAGCGACCAGATGCTCGCCGAGGCCGGCATCCCCGTCGTCGACGTCCCCATCGTCTCCATCGGCGGCGGCATCGGCTCCTTCGTGCTGGCCGACTACCTGCGCCAGGCGGGCATGCCCGCCACCAGCTTCAAGGCCCTCGGAGCGTTGGACAACCCCTGGGACACCTACGAGTACCTGACCCGGTGCTCCCAGATCCCCCGCCCCGAACGGCTCCGCTCCGATGCCGGCTCGACCCCGGACAACATCTGGGGCTTCCCCTCCTACGCCACCCGCGAGGCCATGGCCGCTCCGGGCCTGGTCAAGAAGCTCGACCCCCTCTTCAACGTGGCCACCGAGCCCATCCTGACCGACTACTTCACGCCGCGGGCCGGTCAGGTCTTCGAGGCCCTCGAGGTCGAGGCCCGCCGCATCGGCTACGACCAGATGAAGGCCAAGGGCATCGTGCGCATGGTGCGCAAGCGCCACGGCGGCGGCTACTTCACGATCCTCACCCCCGAGGCGGGCACCAGCGCCACCAAGCGGGTGGCCTACCGCAGCACCTACGTGCACGTGGCCGTCGGCTACCCCGGCCTGCGCTTCCTGCCCGACCTGCAGGCGTACCGCAACACCCACGAGGACTTCCACCGGGTCGTCAACGCCTACGAGCCCCATGAGCACGTCTACGAGGAGTTGGCCAAGAAGCCGGGCACGGTCATGGTCCGGGGGGCGGGCATCGTCGGCTCCCGGATCCTGCAACGGCTGTGTGACGACCGGGACAAGGGGAGCCAGATCCAGATCGTCCACCTCTTCCGGACCTACGTCGACAGCTCCCAGGGCCCGAGCATCTTCCTGCGCCGCAAGGGCAGCCACGGGTGGGCGTTCCAGGGCTTCAACTACCCGAAGTCCTGCTGGGGCGGCCAGTACAAGCACAACCTCGAGCGCTGGCCCGACGACAAGCGCAACAAGCTGTGGGACGACCTCGGCGGCACCACCACCCCCCACCGCAAGCTCTGGCTGAACCAGCTCAAGAAGGGTCGGGCCGAGGGTTGGTACCGGGAGATGGTCGGCACGGTCGACTCGGTCACCCCGGGCGATGGGACGGTCATCAGCCGGGTCAACACCAAGCAGGGCATCTTCGACGTCCCCGCCAACTACGTCATCGACGGCACCGGCCTCGAGGCCGACATCACCGAGCACCGGGTCCTGGCCGATCTCCTCCAGCACGGTGGCGCAGTGCGCAACGCCAAGGGGAAGCTCCAGGTCGAGACCTACTTCGAGGTCCGCGGCACCCGGAGCGGCGTGGGCAAGATGTACGCCTCCGGCTCGGCCACCCTCGGCTCCTACTTCGCCGTCGTGGACTCGTTCCTCGGCCTCCAGTACGCCGCCATGCGCATCATCGACGACCTGGCCGACGAGGGCTTCGTCCCCCGCATCGGCGTCCGCCGGTCGATGTCCCAATGGCGCCGCTGGGTCCGCAAGACCGCCCCCTGAGGAACGAGGAGCCCCGTGCTACCCACGCTCAACGGCCGCATCCAGACCCGCATCTTCCTCGTGGGAGTGGTGGGCTCGATCTGGACGCTCATCATCACGCCGGTCGTCGCCCTCTTCGTCGACGGGGACCCGACGCTGGGCGACGTCTACCACGTCACCTTCGAGATCCTGGCCCTCGTCCTCATCCTCGGCATCGGTTGGGAGTTCGTCTACGAGTTCCTGATGCAGTTCCGGTGGGAGAAGGACTGGCCCACGATGTTCGGCTACCTCACCGGGATCAACGAAGGGATCCTGGTGTACGTCGTCGCCGACAAGCTCGGCTCGAACCCGGACACGGAATGGCGGGCCTACCTGGGAGCCGTCACCCTCGTCCCCTTTCTCGTCCACTTCGTGAGCACCTGGATCGTGATCAACCTGTTCGCCGGGAACTTCATGAAGATGATCTTCATCCGCTGGCGGTTCAAGGGCGGACGCCTGATCGGAGGCTGGTGACCCGATGACCAGCCTCGACGACCTCCGACTCCGTGTGGTCCCGGGCGACGGCGTGGTGCTCCGCGCCCCCGGCGTCACCGCCGTCGCCTTCCCCAGCGGTGACCAGCACCAGGCCCTGGTGACGGCGTTCCTCGACGCCGCCCGCGCCGCGGCCGGCCAGCCCGACGCCGGGCGCAAGGCGGCCCGGGCCGTCGCCGGACTGCTCGCGGCGGCCGAGGACGCACCGCCGCTCGGCCTGGTCGGCACCGACGGCGCCGGCCTCGCCGTCCTCCTGCACGCCGACGTCGAGTTCGCCTTCCGGGACGCGGCCGGGGTCGACCAGACCCTTTCGGGGCGGGACGCTGCGGCCTGGCTGGACCGCCTCCTCGACACCGTGCCCGAGCAGTGGTCGCTGGCCCGCGACGGGGCTGGGGCCGCCGACGAGTGGTCCGACCTCCAGGCCGGCGTAGCCCGGGGCAACGGCGTGGCGACCGGCGCCGCCGTGCCTGCCGCGCCGACCCCGCCCGTGGCGGAGGCCCCTGAGCCCGACGCGCCTCCGGCTGCCGCGCCAGAGCCGATTCCCGAGCCGGTCCCGGAGTCGGCGCCGCCGGTCGAGCTCGCGCCGGAGCCACCTCCTGAGCCCCAGGTGGAGGCCGCCCCTCCCCCGCCGCCACCCGAGGTGGCCGTTGCGCCGGTGCCGGCCGCGGACTTCGTGTCGGTGTCACTGCTCGACGAGGAGCCCGAGGTCGAGTCGGCGCGGGCCCCGCTCCCGCTCGCCGGGGCCGACGAGCCGCCGCCCCCACCGGAACCCGACGAGCCCGAGGTGCCCCATGTCCACGGTGTGATCTGCGCCCGGGGCCACTTCAACGACCCCAACTCGCCGTTCTGTGCCAGCTGCGGCATCTCGATGGTGCAGCAGACCCACAACCTGGTGGAGGGCCCTCGCCCACCGCTGGGAGTGCTCGTCCTGGACGACGGCAGCACCTATGTGGTGGACCGGGACATCGTCGTCGGGCGGGAGCCCGACACCGACGCGGCGGTCGCCGCCGGCGACGTCCGCGGCATCGCCCTCCCCGACCCGGAGCGGGCCATCTCGCGGGTCCACGCCAGGGTGACCCTGCAAGGGTGGGACGTCCTCGTCAGCGACGCCGGCTCGGCCAACGGCACGTTCGTGGCCCGGCGGGACGCCACGCAGTGGACGCCGATCCAGCCCGACAGCCCGGTGGCCCTCACCCCCGGCATGCACGTTCTCGTCGGCCCCCGGGTCCTTTCGTTCGATTCACACCGACGGAGCTGAGGAACCATGACCGACGTGTTCACCGACGCCTTGCGCCGGTTGGACGAGGTCGCTGACCTCGTCGAGATCGATCCCGAGGTCCTGGAGCGCCTGCGCCACCCGAAGTCGGTGATGGAGGTGGCCATCCCCATCCGGCGCGATGACGGTTCCCTGAAGGTGTTCGAGGGCTACCGGGTCCGCTATGACGACACCCGGGGACCGACCAAGGGCGGCATCCGCTTCCACCCGGACGTGGACGTCTCGGAGGTCAAGGCCCTGGCCTTCTGGATGACCATCAAGTGCGCGGTGGTGGGCCTGCCCTTCGGGGGCGGCAAGGGCGGCGTGGTCTGCAACCCCAAGGAGCTCTCCCGCCTGGAGCTGGAGCGGGTCAGCCGTGGCTTCGTCCAGGCCCTCCATGACGTGCTCGGGCCCGAAACCGACATCCCGGCGCCCGACGTCTACACGAACGCCATGGTCATGGGCTGGATGATGGACGAGTACTCGCGCATCGAGCGCCGCCGCTGCCCCGGCACCTTCACCGGCAAGCCCATCGAGCTCGGCGGCAGCCTCGGCCGCGACGATGCCACCGGCCGCGGCGCGTACTACTGCATCAAGGAGCTCGAACGCCGCGAGCAGTGGGACCCGACTCAGGTCACGGTCGCCATCCAGGGCTTCGGCAACGCCGGCCAGCACGTCGCCGCGCTGCTCCACGGCGATGGGTACCGCATCGTTGCCGTCAGCGACAGCCAGGGGGGGATCCAGCGGGACGAGGGCTTCGACGTGCCCAGCCTGGTCCAGAACAAGAACGACACCCGAGCTCTGAGGGCGGTCTACTGCGAAGGATCCGTCTGTCAGCTGGTCGACGCCGATGTCATCACCAACGAGGCGCTGCTCGAGCTCGACGTCGACATCCTCATCCCGGCCGCGCTGGAGGGCGTGATCACCGAGGCCAACGCCGACCGCATCCAGGCCCGGACCATCATCGAAGTGGCCAACGGCCCGATCACCAGCGCCGCCGATCAGGTCCTGGTCGACAAGGGCATCAAGATCGTCCCCGACATCCTGGCCAACGCCGGCGGCGTCACCGTGAGCTACTTCGAATGGGTCCAGAACCGGGGCGGGCTGGCCTGGAGCCTCGAGGAGGTCCACGAGCGCCTCGAGGAGATCATGCGGCGAGAGTTCGCAGCGGTCCACGACCTCGCCACTAGCCTCGGCGTCGACATGCGGCGGGCGGCGTACGCCCATGCGCTCACCCGGCTGGGAGCGGCGATCGCGTCACAAGGGACGCATGCCTGGTTCCGGGGGGCGGTCGACCGCGGCACCGGCGGCTTCTGACGACAGGCGGACATCCCCGATGAGTGTGATGGAACCCGGGACCGAGTTCGGTGGCTACCGCATCGAACGCCTCCTCGGGGCGGGTGGCTTCTGCAACGTCTACCTGGCCGAAGACCTCCGGCCCGCGCTGCGGCGCAAGGTGGCCCTCAAGGTCCTGAACCCCACCCTGTCCGCCGACGACAAGAACCGCGAGCGGTTCCAGCGGGAGTCGCTCCTGGCCGTCGAGCTGGACGAGCACCCGAACATCGTCGGCGTGTTCGACGCCGGCGAGCAGGACGGCCAGCTCTTCATCGCCCAGCGCTACGTCGACGGCCGGGACCTCGGCAAGGTGATCGAGGAGGACGGCCCGCTCACGCCCACCCGGGCCGTCGAGGTCCTGTTCGAGATCGCCGGCGCCCTCGACGCGGCGCACGATGCCGGCCTGGTCCACCGCGACGTCAAGCCCCGCAACATCCTCATCCGGGATCGAGACCAGCGCTGCTTCCTTGCCGACTTCGGGCTGACCAAGCGCACGGCGTCCAGCGACAGCCTCACCGGCGCCGGTGAGTTCCTCGGCACCTTCGCCTACGCCGCCCCCGAACAACTCGGCGGCCAGGACGTGGACGGTCGGGCCGACATCTATGCCCTCGGTTGCGTGCTCTTCGAGTCGCTGACCGGGATGGCGCCGTTCACCGGCGACATCCACTCGATGATCACGTCCCACCTCACCAAGCCCCCACCCCGGCTGAGCCAGACCCGCCCCGGCCTCCCTCCGGCCATCGACTCGGTCATCGACAAGGCCATGGCCAAGGAGCCGGCCGACCGCTACCAGACCGGCTACGAGTTCGCCGAAGCCGCCCGCCGGGCGCTGCTCACCAGCGGGCTGCCCCCACCGGTGGTGCCCATGCCCCCGCCGCCCCCGAGCCCACCCACCGTGTCGGCGCCGGCCGCCGCCCCACCGATACCGGCCGCGCCGGAGCCCGCTCCGGTTCCGGCGGCCGCCCTTCTGACTCCGCCCCCGCCCGGCGCCGGCCCACCCCCGTCCGGCACCGGTGGGGGCCGCTCCCGACTGCCGCTCGTCCTGGGTGGCACGGCCGTCGTCGTCGCCCTGATCGTCGGCGGTGTGCTCGTGCTCGGGGGCGGCGACGACGGTGGAAGCGGCAGCGACGACGAGTCCACGACGACCACCATCGACCAGGAGGCGGCGGCCCAGGCCGCGGCCGACGAAGCCTTCGGGGCCCTGCCCCCCGCTTTGGCGGCCGCCTGTGAGCTGGGCGACGTGGGGGACAACGACCGCGGCGTGGTCGCCGACATCAGCTGCGAGCCGTCGCAGGGGGCGGTCGAGGTCCGGGTGGTCGTCTTCGAGGACGAGGACGACGTCGACGAGGCCTTCGCCGAGGCCGAGTCCGCCGCCGGGCAGGAGCTGGCCACCGACGCGGACTGCGAGACGGCGCGCTACGCCGTCCACAGCTGGGCCACCGCCGACGATCCCAACGGCGTCGCCGGCCAGGTGGCCTGCTACCTCGACGACAACGGCAACGCCGGACTGGCCTGGACCGACGCGAACGCCTCGTGGACCGCGGTCGCCCGACGACCCGACGACGGCGACGCCGCGCTCTACGAGTGGTGGGCCCATCTGGTCGACCGTGCCGCCCCCGAGGACACCGAGGACTTCCCCAACCCGGCCGAAGCCCAGCTGCTGGCCCATGTCCCCGCCGACCTTCGCGACTCCTGCGTCCGGGCCGAGCTGCGACCGCTGGAGACGGCGTCGGTGCAGTGCTCGCCCACCTCAGGGGCGGCCAGCGTCTTCTACAACCAGTACCCGAACGGCCGGGGGGCGACGGCCGAGTACCAGAGCCTGCTGGCCACCGCCGAGGTGGACCGCAACACGGGGAACGAGAACGAGTGCCCGTTCGAGGGCACCCTCACCGTCGGGTCCGAGACGAGAGGGCGGGTGTTCTGTGGGCTCCAGCCCGACGGTGACGCGTTCATGGCGTGGACCAACCGGCCCCTGGCCATCCAGTCCGAGGCGACCATCGCCCCCGGGGCCACCGTCGCCCAGTTCTGGGACTGGTGGACGACGGCCGGGCCCAGCTGAGGGCCCTACCGCAGACGCTCAGTCCAGCAGGTCGGGCTGGGCGGCCACGATCTGCTCGTAGAGCGGCTGGAAGGTGAACCAGCCGGCGATGCCGCCCCCCTGCTCGCCCCGGACCTGTAGGGCGGCTTCGTGGCTGATCAGCTTCGGCGTGCCCGCGGCCTCGGCCAGGAGCTGTGTCTGACAGCAGGACTCCATGCGGATGAACCACCAGGCGGCCTCGTCCACCGACCGCCCCACGGTGAGCAGGCCGTGGTTCTGCAGGATGGCCCCCTTGGTGGAGCCGACCGCCGCCCCGATGCGGTCACCTTCGTCGGTGTCGAGGACCACGCCGTGGAACTCCTCGTACAGCCCGTGGTCCTCGTAGAAGTCGCAGGCGTCCTGGGTGATGGGGTCGAGCTTGCGCCCCAAGGATGCCCAGGCCTTGCCGTAGGGGGAATGCGAATGGGCGGCGGCGATCACATCCGGTCGGGCGGCATGCACCCGGGAGTGGATGGCGAAGGCGGCCCGGTTGAGCGGACCCTGCCCCTCGACGATGTCGCCTCGGTGGTCGACGAGCAGGAGGTCGGAGGCCTTGATGGTGCTGAAGTCCTGGCCCAGGCGGTTCACCCAGAAGCGATCGGCGTGTTCGGGGTCACGGGCCGTGATGTGACCGGCCACCCCTTCGTCGAAGCCGTACTGCGAGAAGATGCGGAAGGCGGCGGCCAGCCGCTGCTTGCGGTGCAGGCGCTCGTCCTCGATCGACGTGCAACCCGAGAACGGGAAGGGCTCGGTGGTGGGATCGGCAGTGACGGTCACACCAGTAACGCTACCGACCCGCCCGGGCGGCGGCATCGCTGAGGTTGGCCAGGCCCCGCTCCAGCTCCACGGTGGTGGGCCAGCCGAACCCGAGTCGGAAGTGCCGCCGGTCCTGTTCGAACCAATGGCCGGGCCCGACGTAGGTGGCCAGGTCCTCGTTGAGCACGGCGTAGAACTGCTCGACATCCACGCCGGCGTCGGGTCGGAGCCAGGGGAAGGCGACCACGCCGCCGGCGGGCGGGACCCAGTCGAAGCGGTCGTCACCACCGATCCAGGCCGCCACGATCTCCAGATGGGCGGCGATCCGGTCCCGAATCGGCGGCAGGAGGCGTGATCGGGCCTCCAAGACCCGGGCGGCGATGGCCTCGTCAAGGGTGGCCCCACAGATGAACACCTGCTCCTTGGCCGCCAGCAGGGTCTCCCGCAGCGCCGGGTCCCGGCAGAGCAGCCAGCCGATGCGGAGCCCGGGCAGGCCATAGGTCTTGGACAGCGAGCTGACGCTGACCGCGCGATCGCTCAGGGCCGCCGCCGCGGGCAGGCGCTGGCCGTACGCCATGTCGCCGTAGGTCTCGTCGAACACGAGTCGGGTCCCCGCCTGCTCCACCAGCTCGACGATCGCCTGCAGGGTCGCCGGATCGATCATGGTGCCGCTCGGGTTGTGGGGGTAGGTGAGGCTGACCATCCTCGTCGTGGGCCGCAACAGGCTTGCCAGCTGATCGAGGTCGAGGGTGAACCCATCGGCGGCGTCCAGGTCCAGGAAGTCGATGTCGGCCCCGATCATCCGGGGCGTCTCGATGTTGGTGGCGTAGTTCGTGCGGAGGATCACGGCGTGGTCGCCGGCCTCGAGCAGCGAGGTGGCGGTGAGGAACAGGGCGGCGGCGGCCCCGGGGGTCACGATCACCTCGTCGGGTTCGACCCCGGCCTGGTCGGCGACGGCCCGCCGCAGGTCGGGGTCACCGAGGTGATCGCCGTAGGCCAGGAGGAGCTCGTCGACGTCCACGGCCACATCGAGGTCGGCCAGGCGCTGATCCCGGAACGAGCTCTCGGCCAGGTTGCAGTCGATGGCCCCGTAGCCCAGCTCTTCGGGCGACTCGATCTCGATGGGCATCCGCCGGTACCGCATGGTCCGACGAGTGTAGGAAAGGGGCGCCTACGGCTCCGCGAGGGTCGACGCGCTCGGCTCGTAGTGGGCCAAGCGGGGGACGAAGAGGGCGAAGCCCGCGGCCGCGGCGATGCAGGCCAAGCCGCCGGACACGATGGCGAACGGCACGCTGATCAGGCCGCCCACGACGCCGGCCTCGACATCGCCCAGCACCGGTCCACCCGCGTACACCGCGATCTCGACCCCGCTGACCCGGCCCCGGAGCTCGTCGGGCGTCACCGCGGCGGCGATGGTCGAGCGGAAGATCCCCGAGATCATGTCGGCGGCACCGGCCAGGGCGAAGAACGCCAGCACGACCGCCACGGTCGTGGTCAGGCCGGCGACGGCGATCGCCCCGCCCCACACGGCGATGGCCACCAGGACCGCCCGGCCCTGGCGCCGGACCCGGCCGGTCCAACCACTGAACAGGGAGGCCAGCACGGCGCCGGCCGCGATCGACGACAAGAGCAGGCCGTAGAGGGCGGGACCGCCGCCCAGCCGTTCGGCCAGCGCGGGGAACAGGGCCTTGGGCATGCCGAAGATCATCGCCAGCAGGTCGATGGCGAAGATGTTCATGACCAAGGACCCCCGGAGGAAGCGCAGCCCTTCGAGGACCGAGGAGACGCCGACACTCGGGTTGTCGCCGACCGGGGGGGCCGGGGCCAGGCCGGCGTACACGACGAGCGCGATCACGTAGGTGACGACGTCGACGAGGTACGCCGCCGACAGCCCCGAGGTGGCGATGATCACGCCCCCGATGGCCGGGCCGACCATCACGCCCAGCCAGACGTTGGTGGACTGCAGGGCGAAGGCCGCCGGGCGGAGGTCGTCGGGCAGCAGGAGGGGCAGCAGGGAGCGACTCACCGGATGACCCACGGCCAGGATGGCGCTCGACGCGGCACCGACCACGTAGAGCACCCACAGCTGGGGCTCGTCGAGCGAGGCGTTGACGGCCAAGGCGGCGGCACAGGCCAGAGCGGCGGCGCTGACGCCAAGGAGCAGGCGCCGCTTGTCCCGTCCGTCGGCCAGCGCGCCTCCGATGATCGAGAACACCAGGAGAGGGCCGAGCTGCACCAGGCCCAGGAGGCCGACGGCCAGGGAGGAGTCCGTCAGGTGGAACACCTGGAAGGGCAGCGCGGCCGACGTCATCGTCGTCCCGATCAGGGAGATCGCCTGGCCGCACCAGAGCCGCCGGAAGTCCGGTGACACCCGCAGTGGCGTGATGTCCACCAGTACGCCCACGGCGGACGACGCTAACGAGCGGGGGCCCTAGAGCTTGACGACATAGGTGGTGGCGACGCGGTCGTACACGGTGCGACGGCGGTCGTCGGTGCCGAGCCAGACCAGGGACAGCACCACGATCACCAACGAGGCGAGGCCGCCGACGACCGGGATCAGGATGACCAGGTCGGGCGCATAGCGGAGGGCGGCCTTGTCCCAGCCCGGTGGCGTGCGGCCGTCCTCCTGGGCGACGATCCGCAGGCCGAGGATCAGCTTGCCCGGCGTCCCACCCATCGCCCCGACGAAGCCCACCTCGTAGACGACGGCGAGGAGGAGGGACGCGATGGCCAGCCCCCAGCTGGATCCGTCGCGGTCGAAGCCGTCGCCGCCACTGAGGCCCAGGATGATCACCGACGACAGGACGCCCAGGATCAGCCCGTCGAGCAGGCGGGCGCCGATGCGGGCCCACGGGCTGGCCAGGACGCGCCCGCCCGGCAGGTCCCCCCACGGACTGAACGGGTCCGGGGGCGGTGGAGGCAGGTTGCCGTCACTCATAGAACTCGATCCCATTCCGTGGTCGCCCTGACGGCGCCCATGATGGAACGCGCGGTGCGCCCGGTGGGAATCGAGCCGAGCGATCGACCTGGGCGGGTCCGCGAATGGCGCACTGGGCTGTGAAAACCTTGGATGGTGAAGCTCGGCCTCGAGGCTGATCGAGCTACCCGCCCGGCACCTCAACGTCTCCACCGCCCGGGCTTCGACAGGGTTCGCCGATCGGAGAAGGTGCATCGACCCCTGATCGGCGGCGCGACCCCGTCTCGGTCAGAGGACGGGTTCCGCACGGACATCGAGGGTCTGCGGGCGATTGCCGTCATCTCGGTCGTGGCCTACCACCTCGAGCTGAGGGGTTTCTCGGGCGGCTTCGTCGGTGTTGACGTGTTCTTCGTCATCTCGGGCTTCCTGATCACCCGCCGGCTGTTACGGGGCGCGGTCGTGGATCGCACGGTGCACATCCGCGATTTCTACGCGGCCCGAGCCCGCCGGATCCTGCCCATGGCAACGGTGGTCATCGTGGCCACGATCGGCGCGGCGATGCTCTGGCAGGACCGGCTGCAGCTCCTGCAGTCGACGGGGGCCGACGCCCGCTCCGCCGCCCTGTTCTTCTCGAATCGGCAGTTCGCGTCTCAAGGCACCGACTACCTGGCCGAGGCAGACGCCCCGTCGCTGTTCCTGCAGTTCTGGTCGCTCTCGGTCGAGGAGCAGTTCTACCTGCTCTGGCCTGCGCTCCTGACTGGGGCTGGTCGTCGTCGCCGCCCGACGAGCCCGCTCGATCCGCACATCTGTCACCATCGCTCTCGGCGTGGTCGTCGGGCTGTCGTTCTGGGTCTCTCAGCGCTACGCGACCACGGACCCTGTTCGGGCGTTCTTCCTGCTGCAGAGCCGCGCCTGGGAGATCGGGATCGGGGCCCTGCTTGCGGTGGCGGGCCTGCACGCCCGGCGCTTCAGCCACCTCCTCGGCGTCGCGGCCGCCTTCGCAGGTCTGGCGGCAATCGTGGTCGCCGTCGTCGGCTACGACGTGTCCACGATCTGGCCGGGCTGGGCGGCGGCCGTGCCCGTGCTCGGCACTGCCCTCGTGATCGCCGCCGGCATGGACTCGCGGACCTCGCTACCGAGCCGAATCCTCTCGACCCGACCGATGCAGGCCGTCGGTCGCTACTCCTACTCGATCTATCTCTGGCACTGGCCGCTCGTCGTCCTCGTGGCCGCCGGCGAGAAGCCCGACCTGGCCACGATCATCGTCGTCGTTTCGGCCACGCTCATGCTCGCCGTCACGTCCTTCCACCTCGTCGAACGCCCTGTGCTGCGATCGAGATGGCTGCGCGCCCGTCCCAACGCCACCCTCGGTCTTGGGTTCGTTCTCCTTCTCGTGTCGGTGGCCGCTTCCCGCATGCCTGAGCTGATGGACCTACACCTCGACGCCGGCCGACCGTTCACCGGCCCGGCCCATGTCGCTGGCGCGCCGCCCGTTCCCACCGACTTCGTGCCGTCCAACCTCACGCCGTCCCTCGCTGAAGGCACGAGCAGATTCGACGCCTTCGCCGAACGCAACGTCGACTGCGACCAGCTGGGCGAATGCTCCTACGGCGACCCATCGGCCGACGTCCAGATCGTGCTCTTCGGTGACTCACAGGCGGGTCAGTGGAGCGCAGCCTTCGCCGAGCTGGCGACGTCGAACGACTGGCACGTCGACCGGCTCACCCGGAGCGGGTGCTCCTCGCTGACCGTTGCGCCAGCCGACGGGTCGTGCGGCCAATGGGTCGCTGATCGCTGGCAGGACATCGAACACATCCATCCTGACCTGCTCGTCCTGGGCGGCCCCGACGGCGCGAGGTTCCGAGCCGGACCAGAGGTCTGGGAAGCCAAGGCTCGTCGCACGCTCGACGACGTTCCGAGCGGGATACCCGTGGCGGTGCTCTCGGCGTTTCCCCCTGCCGCCCTGAACGTTCCGTCGTGCTTGTCGGACCACCTTGACGACGTGTCGCCGTGCGAGCCGAGGTTGTCCGCGACCAGGGCCCGCACGACCGACATCAACGAGCGGTTGCGCTCATTGGCCGGAGAGCTCGGCGCGAGCGTGGTCGAGCTGGTCCCGCTGCTCTGCCTACCGGATCGCTGCCCGGTGATCGCCGAGAACGTGCTCGTCTTCCGGGACAGCTACCACATCACCTCGGCCTTCGCCGCCTCGCGCGCCGGTGACCTCGGCGACCGACTGCAGCGGGCGATCGACTGAGCCGACCGGAGCCTCGACGGAATCCCGCAGGTCGACCACGTCTTCGTCGTCGTCGTGCGCGTAGCCATCCTCATCCCAGCCATCGTCGCCGGGCACCCCCTCGGCGAGCTCAGCCGGCGGGTCTTCCAAGGCGTCCTCGCCGAACAGATCGACGACCAGGCGCTGCAGCCAGTCCGGGTCATCGACACCAAGGCCCAGATTCGCCCGGGCCATCAGCGCTTGCGGCCGCTGCTTCATCTGGAGCTCGAGCTCGCGGTGGAGCTCATCCAGCGTCGGCATCGACGGCTCGCCTTTCACCCGGCGCGATGGAGGGTCGACGCCAAGCAGATCGCACAGCAGGCGCATGGGCCGGGTGCCCACGACGCGCGTGCGCGATGGCAGCGTCCCCATCACGTCGTTCGTCAGGCTGATCACCAAACCGTCCAGCAGCGGCGCAGAACTGGTGGACGAGAGGTACATGAAGCCGCCGGTCGCGATGGGCAGCCCGAGATCCTCCAAGATCTGATGGACCTGCGGGCTGCACTCGGGGGCGACGACGAACACCACTGGACTGAGCGTTGACCGACGGAACACCTCGTTCCATCTGACATTCGTCGGGTCGAATACCACGGCTTCCTCGGCGGACTTGTCGGGTATCAAAATCTCGTAGCGCAAGCTGACTGCGATACGAGGTTAGACCACCACTCAGCGTGATGGTGGGATACCGCGGGCCGGACGCCGAATTCCACGAGACCGCCTAGGGACGGGCGGCGGCGCTGACCCGGGGCAGGTCGTCGCCCACGAAGCAGAACGCGGCGACGAACGCGATCGCTTCGGCCGACGCGTCCAGGGTGGCATCCCCGATCACCAGGTCTCGGCGCTCTGAGGGCCCGCCGACGGTCACGGGGTGGGCGGCCAAGGCATCGAGCCTGGTCCGCCAACGCTCGTACCTCCGCACTTCCGGGTCCTCCTCGGTTCCCACGGGCGCTTCCAGCCGAGCGAGCGCGTCACGCACGGTGGTCTGCCGTTCGGCCCGGTCGACGACCAGCCGCTCGAGCACGGCCAGAGCGTCGCGCTGGACCTCGGGATGGGCGGCGGCGACACCGGCCAGCAGGGCCACGGTGCCGATGTCGTCGACATCAGGCTGGCTCCGTCCCCGCCGGGCCAAGACCAGGCGGTAGAGCTTGAGCGTGTTGATCACCCGCTTGCCGGCACGGGGCGTCAGTTCGAGCTGCTCGCAGCAGCCGGCCACGACCACAAGGTCGTCGTTGGTGAAGAGCAGGTCGCGCACCGTGACGACGCCCGCGCCCGGGACGGGGCCGTCGGACGAGGCGGTGGTGGTCGCCACCTCGGAGGAACCGGCGGGTGGGCCAGAAGCGTCACCGTCCTCGTCGGCGACGCGCATCTGGCCGGCCACGAACTGGAACGCCCCCACACCGGCGGGCCGGCGGGTCCGGTACGGGACCTGGATGATCTTCTCCAGGTAGTCGAGGCCCGAGGGGTCGCCGTCGGCCGACAGCACCCCCTGGTACACGCGCTCCAGGGCCTTGGTGACGTAGCGCACGTCCAAGGCGAGAACGACGACGAACAGGTCGGTCGTCAGCAGGAGCTGGACGGCCTCGAGCACCTCCACCACCTTGCGGGGCGGGCACCGGTCGAGGTCGTCGATGAAGAGCACGACCCGGGCCGGCCCTCGAGGGAACAGCTCCTGCTTCTCCCGTTCGTACGGGTCGTCGTGGGCTACCACCATGGAGTTGCTGAGTGAAACCAGGTCGTCGCTGATCTGCTGCATCACGCCGAGCCGCTCCGTGTAGGTGTGCTCCTCGAGCCTCGCCCGGACCAGATCGCCGACGGACTGGTACTGCGCGACCAGCCCGACGCGGTCGCTCAGGTGTTGCACTCGGTTCTCCGCCTGCGCCACCGCCTGCTGCTTCTGCTCGAGGTCCTCGCTGGATTGGCGCTCGCGTTCGATGTCCGCGTCTTTCGTGGCCTCGATGGCGGAGATCTCCTCGGCGACGCGTGCCCGGGTCTCCAGCGCCTTCTCGCGGAAGGTGGCCACGAGAGCTCGGCCTCGCTCCAGCCACACACCGGCAGTGGTGAGGACCGCAGCCACGGCAGCCGCGAACCGGCCCACGCCGTCCCCAAAGGCGAGGACGAGGCCGGCCAAGACAAGGACGGCCGCCAGCCCGAGCGCGAGCCCCCGGTATTTGGTCACGACGGCGCGGGCCACGGCGCTCGTGGGCGGACGAAGCTCCCGAAGGTCGGCTTCGAGCGCGCGGAGCTCGCCGACGGTCATCTTCGCCCCCTCGGTGGCCTTGATCACTTCAGGAGACCGAGCGCCGAGCCAGGCCCACACCTGGTCAGTGGTGGCGGCGACGACATCGGCAAGGGGTTCCAGCGCGTTCGCCTCGACCGCCTTTGCCGCCTGGTCGGCAAGGTCGGCTTCGACCTTCTCGGCGATCTCGGATTCCGCAGTCGCCAACTCGTCGCGTCGGTCGTCCAGGTCCTTGGTGGCGGTCTTGAGCTGCTCTCGATCCGCCTGGTGCACCTCTCGCAACGTCGCGAACAGACTCGGCCGGCTGACATCGAGGTCCGCGGTGGCCTCGTAGAGGGCGTGCAGAGCGGCCGGCGTGCTGGTCAGGCGCCGCCACTCCTGGCCGTCGAGGAGGCGGTCCTTCCCGACCAGACGACGCTCGATGCCCACCTGGCGATCGAGCTCGCTGAGGACCCGCTGCATGAGGGCGGCCCACAGGTCCGCCCGGGCGAAGGTCCAGGCGTTGAAGTCGATCGGATAGATGTGACCGACGAATGGTGAGGCCGCAGTGTCGTCCCAACCGGCCCCGGGCGCGATGACCTCGCTGCGAACATCGTCCATTCGCTCGCGGAGGAGGTGCATGACAAACGACTTGCCGCTCCCCCAGCCGCCGAGGACGCCGACGGCCAGCGGGGGCGTGACCTCCCGCAGGAGGAGCATGTCGGCCAGGGCGTACACCTCGTCGCGGATGCCGAGGAGGTCAGGGCCCACGGGACGATCGTTGGCCAGCGCCTGGGTCCGGTAGCCGGCCCACGCCTCCTGCACCGCGGCCAGTTGGTCGTCATCGGTGACCAGGAAGACGATGTCGTGGAGCGAGGACTCCACGCCACCGCTGGCCGCGACCCTCGTGGCCGACACGACGGCATCGGATGCCGCCCCTCCCCGAAGCGCTGCTCCCCCTGCGCCGAGCAGAGGCATGCCAAGACGGCGGACGTGGTGGCGCTGCGCCAGCAGGGTCGAGGCGAAGGCTGCCTCGTACACGGCGGGCAGCGTGGCCTCCCCCTCGCGGGTGGGGTCGTCGGCCGGCTCGCGGACGGTCGCCACGATGAGCCCCCGCAGGTCGTGGGTGGGTCGTTCGGGATGAGCGGCGATGACCGATGAGATCGGGATCCAGTTCGCCTCCCCAGGCCGCTTGGCGCCAACGCCTGCGGGATCCCAGTCGAACTCGGACATCAGGCTGCGGCCGAAGAACCCGGGCCCGCCGACGGCGTCCCACGACACCACGATCGCGTCCAGTTGCGAGCCCAGGGGTTGCCGGCTCACGTCAACGGAGAAGGTCACCCCGCCACTGGTGCCGAGAAGTAGCGGCTGCGGACCGAGGTCCGGGCTGGGTGGCTCGTAAGCAGTCTTGGCGATCTTCGAGACGGACGGCGGGGCGGTCTGTGCCTGGTCGCTGTCGGGACTCACCGGCCACCTCGCCGTTCTCCCGCCGGCAGCAATAGTAATCACCGCTTTGATTCGCTCGGGAAAGCGACGTCCGTTCCTACTCTCGCTTCGTGGGCCCGGTGGGAATCGAACCCACGACCGAGCGATTATGAGTCGCCTGCTCTGACCATTGAGCTACGGGCCCACGGGCTTTCTACCGCGCGGGTGAGTGTGGACACGCGCTCTCGACGACACGCAGTGAAATCACGACCAGAGAGGCGGCGAGGAGCTGAGGAGCTCCTGCACGGAATGCCCTCTCAGATGGGCAGCTCGCAGCTGAAGACGAGGTCCTCCGTCCCCGGTCCACAGGTGTCGATTGCGCTCCCGCCGTCGAACCGATCCACGATCGGAGCATCGACTTCACCCTCCGCCAGCCGATCCCCTCCCGAGCCTCCGAACAGGCGATCCGCGCCGACACCGGCGTGCAGATCGTCAGCACCCCGGCCCCCGACCACGAGATCGTTGCCGTCCTCGGAGTCACCGAAGTTCAACACGTCATCGCCGCGACGACCGAACAGCCAATCGTTCCCGTCTTCACCGGTGACGAAGTCGCCCCGAGCGCCACCATCCATCCGGTCGTTGCCGGGCCCACCATTGATGATGTCCGGTCCACCATTCCCGCAGATGCGATCGCCACCGCCGAGACCGTCGATGATGTCCTGACCGCCGAGCCCGACGATGACGTCGGCACCACCCGTTCCCTCGATCCGCTCACCCGCAGCCGTACCCACAATCGTGGCGTGACGGCCGAAACAGGTTGGGGTCGTCGCACTCGCGGCCGGAAGCCCAACCACGAAGGTGATGGAAACGGCCATTCCCATCGCGACCCACAGTCTCACGGCAGAAGACGCTTCGAACCGGCGGTTGGATCCCACGAGGTGTCCCTCCTTACCGCGGCGGGTAGTAGTAGTTGATGCCGTTGGTCGCGGGCACGGCCTCTGACCAGACGAGGCCTTTGACGTCTCTCAGGACCTGTAACTCTCGCATGACTGCGTCGACGGACGTACCGATCTCCGCCGCGATCTGCTCGACCGTCCAGCGGTCGTCACTTGTGTGCTGCAGGAGCCGCAGCACCCGCACGTAGAGCGATGGTTCCGTCACGACCGCCGGGCCCGTCGGTCGGGCGAGCGGCATGGGCCGTCCAGCTCGGCCAGGAACCGCTGGACCACTTCTCGGTGCCGATCCCAGTACGAGGCGCCAAGATTCTCGTCGAAGGCGGGACGCACCAGCTCGTAGTACAGATCAGCGACCGTGTCGCCCGCTACTTGCCGGAGCCCGTATACGCACACCCGGTAGTGCGCTTCGGCGGTGGTCGTCTGCAACCGCAGATGGCTGTGGTCGCAGGCGCAGCGAAATGAGCTGTGCAGGGCTGGTGCGGTTCTGAGAGCGTTCGGTCGGTCGAGGGTGAGGGCTTCTGGCACGTGAGAAAGTCTCGGCACGTATCGGATGGCAGTCAATGATTGGGGCAAGAGTTCACCGCTCCGTCCACGCCCGTTCAACACCACGGCGTTCCCCGTCGGTCAGGACCCGCTGGACGCCTGAAGGCGAGGCCGGACCTCGCGGGAGCGGTGCTCGTCGCCCCGCCCGTTCACGGGCCTCGGAAGCTCTGTCGATCAGGCGCCTTGCGCCTGGCGGAGCATTGTCGTCCACTCGCCCAGGTCCCACAGACTGTGGTGGCTGACGAACTCCAGGGTGCCCAGCGCGATGATGTCGGCCACGGCCTGTCGCCCTGACGTCTCGTCGGGGTACTCGATGACCGACACCAGCGCCATGTGGTCCCCCGAGAACGCCGTGACCTTGATGTCCCCGCCGTTCTTGGCCACCGCGTCAAGAATCGCCGCGGTCTTGGCGTCGTTCTCCTCTTGACTGAGGCCCTGCCACTCGTCGGGTACCGGCCTGGTCAATGCAAACGAGATGTAGCCCATTGCTATCCCCTCCTGCTACGCGGGACCGATCGACCCGCATCGGCGCGACCGTAATGTCGATCACGATGTCCCGCCTCCTGGAGTCATCGAGCCAGGATGCGGCCGGTCGATGTCAACGGACGGCGGCGTCGACCTCCTGTCCAAAGACAAGGGCTCTGAACAGGAGTGTGTCGCTGGCTCTGACCACTGAGCTACGGGCCCACGGGCGTTCTACCCGCGGGTGACCGTGGGCCCGTGCGCTCGGGTCAGTTCCGGCTGGTGATGAACCGGACGACGTCGGTCCGCGTGGTGTCGCTGGCCGACCTGACCCTCACCTTGCGGGTCTGGGAGCTGTGGAGGGGGGCACTGTTGTGCACCGTCACGACGGCCCGAATCGAGTAGGCGGCCTGGGGGGCCAGGCTCGGGGTCACGAAGGTGCCGGCGACCACCTGACTGGTGATGTTCGTCGCTCCGTGCCGGTAGACGATGCTGAAGGCACCACCCCCGGCCCGACCCCTGATGCGCAGGGCGTCGTTGACCTGGGAATCGTTCTGGAACGACAGGTAGTAGGTGACGCTCTGGCCCGCGTGGGCGGCCCCGGTCCGGGTCTGGTGGATGCCGGTCCCGTTGTAGGTGTTGTTGCCGACCATCGTCCCCGCCAGGCCGCGCTTGATCCGACCGTCAGGCCGGAATGGGCAGCTTCCACCGGTGAGGGCGAGACCCCAGCTGTCGATGGTCCCGCCGTCGCCGGCGAGGTCGTCGGAGGCGGTCAGGGTCCAGGTCCCGTTCGGGTTCTCGCCGATGAAGGCCCCCATGGCCTCCTCGGGCACCAACGGGTTGGCCGCGGTGAGGTTCACGTACGCGTGGTCCGTGGCCACTCCGTTGTTGGTCACGTAGGGCACCTGGCCGCCCGGGTTGGCGTCGTCATCCCAGACGGTGCCGTTGAACACGTTGTCGTTGCCCGCCCCGTTGTCCGAGGTCAGTGTCACGATCGTCCCCGCCGGCGATTGGACCGTGACATCGAGGTCAGCGGCGAAGGTGTGGGCGATGAACGTCTGCGCGTTCACGTCCTGCAGGTACGTAGGTGCTCCTGCCACCACGATGCTCGACGAGACGACTGCGGGACCGGTCGGAATGGCGACATCGGTCGGGTTGCTGAAGCTCGCGACCGAGGTGGTGGGCGCGGCGGCCAGGGTGGCCAGCGTGAGCCCCCAGCTGTCGAGGCTGCCGCCGTCGCCGGCCAGGTCGTCGGAAACGGTCAGGGTCCAGGTCCCGTTCGGGTTCTCGCCGACGAAGGCCCCCATGGCCT
Source organism: uncultured Microthrixaceae bacterium (assembly GCA_963725155.1). Classification (GTDB taxonomy): domain Bacteria; phylum Actinomycetota; class Acidimicrobiia; order Acidimicrobiales; family DATDAH01; genus DATDAH01. Next base: position 806,665 of record CAVRXU010000005.1, on the reverse strand, counting down.
CCTCGGGCACCAAGGGGCTGGCCAGGGTGAGGTTGACATAGGCGTGGTCGGAGGCCAGCCCGTTGTTGGTCACGTAGGGCACCTGGCCGCCCGGGTTGGCGTCGTCATCCCAGACGGTGCCGTTGAACACGTTGTCGTTGCCCGCCCCGTTGTCCGAGGTCAGTGTCACGATCGTCCCCGCCGGCGACTGGACCGTGACATCGAGGTCAGCGGCGAAGGTGTGGGTGATGAACGTCTGGACGTCGGCGTCCCGCAGGTAGGCGCCTGCGCCGGAGACCACGATGTTGGAGGACACCACCGCCGGCCCGGTGGGTATGGCGACCGGAGTGCTGTTGGTGAACGTCGCGGTCCTGAGCGCACACCCGGCAGCCGGTGGCGGCGCCGATGCCGCGGCGGGGAGCACGTCCGCGATCGGGACGGCGAGCACTCCCGCGGTCAGAGCCAATACGACAATCCCGAAACGCCGAACAGCACGCAAGGCGTGCCCCTTCCCTCGATGGCCTCATGCAAGCAGTCCCCCCAACCTCGACATCCAGCGAGGGGCAGTTGAGGAATTCCCGACGACGGGGCCCGTCGTAGTCAGCACGACCGCCCGCACGGCGGGCCCTCAGGCGCCGATGACGTTCGGGCGGGGGTGGCCCTCGGCCTCACACAGGGCGAAGTAGGCGTCCCGGATGAAGGCGGCGTCGAGGACCGACTCCACGTTGCCGTCGGCGTCGAGGTTGAGGTTGGCCCCATAGATCGCGAACCAGACGTCGGTCACCTCGGTGTTGTCGTCGGGCACGATCAGCGTGTGGATCGAGCCCGCGGGTTCGAAGAGGTAGGTGCCGGCCGTCATCCGCTCGGGGTACTCGTCGTACTTCCAGCAGCCCGACTGGGTGAAGGCGAACACCTGTCCGGTGTGCTTGTGGGTCTGCACGCGCGCCCCGGGCTCGAACAGGTTCCGAATGACCCAGAGGCCGAGCTCGACGTCGACCTGGAGCAACTGGAGCTTGATGCCCTCGCCGGCGTCCACCATCGGGCAGTCCGACTCGCTGCGCATCACGGCCTTGGGCAGATCCACCATCGTCATGGCGGCGAGGCTAGTTCGGGGGCGATGCGGCTGGCTCCGGGGGTGGGGCTCGAACCCACGACAAATCGGTTAACAGCCGATTGCTCTGCCAGCTGAGCTACCCCGGAATGGCCTCGGAGGATAACAGCGCGTCCATCAGACCCATGGTCCTGCGCAGGCCGCCTCGTCGATGGCAAAAAGAAGTGCCCATTGGGGTGTCACAAACGCCCCAGAAGGAGTAAGCATTGGGGCATGGGATTCAGGACAGGCGTGATCGTCGGTCTGGCGGCCGGGTACTACCTCGGCGCCAAGGCGGGCCGGGAGCGCTACGAGCAGATCAACGAGTGGATCTACCAGGCCCGCAACTCCGACACGGTCAACGCCGCCGCCGGTCGGGCCCGGGAGCTCATCGACGACGCCGACGACCTCACGGTCGCCAACTTCTCGCACAACTAGGGCTCAGCCGCCCTCGAGGTAGTCGCGCAGCTTCTGGCTGCGATGGGGGTGGCGCAGCTTGGCCAGGGTCTTGGCCTCGATCTGGCGGATGCGCTCGCGGGTGACGCCGAACTGCTTGCCCACCTCTTCCAGGGTCCGGGCCTGACCGTCGTCGAGGCCGAAGCGCAGGCGCACCACCTCTTTCTCCCGGGGCGTCAGCTCGTCCAGCGCCTCGAGCACGGCGTCGTTGAGCATGTGCCGGGTGGCGACGTCGGCCGGGGCCTCGGCCTGGAGGTCCTCGATGAAGTCGGCCAGGTTGGAGTCGTCCTCCTCCCCCACCGGTGAGTCCAGCGACAGCGGGTCCTGAGAGATGCGCAGGATCTCCCGCACCCGGGTGGGCGTCATGTCCACCTTCTCGGCCAGCTCGTCGACCGTGGGCTCGCGCTCCAGCTCCTGGACCATCTGACGCTGCATGCGGTGGACCTTGTTGATCGACTCGACCATGTGCACCGGGATGCGGATGGTGCGGGCCTGGTCGGCGATGGCCCTGGTGATGGCCTGTCGGATCCACCACGTGGCGTAGGTCGAGAACTTGAACCCCTTGGTCCAGTCGAACTTCTCGACGGCCCGCATGAGGCCGAGGTTCCCCTCTTGAACCAGGTCCAGGAGGAGCATCCCCCGCCCGACGTAGCGCTTGGCGATGGACACGACCAGGCGGAGGTTGGCCTGGGTCAGCTCCCGGGTCGCCTCCTCGCCGTCCTTCTTCGACCGCTCCAGCCGGCGCCGGTCGGCGAACTCGAGGGTCTCGAGCGTCCCGGCCGCGGAGTGGTCGGCCAGCTCGACCGAGGACCTCATGCCGGCCTCGATGCGCTTGGCCAGGCGGACCTCGTCCTCGGCCTTGAGCAGGGGCACCTGGCCGATCTCGCGGAGGTACATGCGGACAGGATCCGAGGTCGAGCCCTTGTCCCCGCTGTCGCCCCGGGCCTTGGTGCCCTTGGCCCGGCGCACCCGCGTCCCCGGCTTGCGCAGGTCGACCAGGTCGTCGGCCGCGAGCAGGTCCTCGACCGTGACGGCCACCTCCAGGTGGTGGTCGTCCTCGTCGAGCACGATGCCTTCGGCGGCCAGGGCCGCCCGGATCCCGACGATGCGGTCAGGGGTGATCTCCACCTCGCCGAGCACCTTCATCAGGTCGTCCATGCCGAGCGTGCCCTCTTCGCGACCGATGTCGATCAAGCGGGCCACGTCGGCGTCGAGGACCCCCACCCAGGGGGAGACGGCGGCGTCACTCATCGCTCTCGCCTCGCTCATCGGCACTCCCACGTCCGTGGCCTCGCAACAGTTCCAACGCCTTGTCCACGACCGTAACGTCCACGTCGGGCACCTGGATCCGATCCATCAAGCCGTTGATCTCGTGCATCAGCGCGATGTCGTCGGTACGTCGGACGTCGACGCTCATCCGACCCAGTGCGTCCTTGACCAACAGGGCGGCCACATCCACGGCTGTCGGGCCCTCGGTCGCCTCCTCCTGCGTCAGGCGGAAGAGGAGGTCCTCGGTGGAGAGCTCGGCGGCCATCGCCGCGTCCTGCACCGTCGGCGAGTCGATCAGGAGGGTGTACGCCTCCCGGGCCGTGGGGTCGGCGAAGAGGGTGGCGTCCAGCCGGTCGGCGATCTCCGCCCGGCGGTGGATGAGCAGTCGCAGCGCTTCCAGCTCGCGTCCGCTGGCCGCTGACGGGGCGGCCACCCGCTCGACGACCTCGACCTCGTGGCGGGCCCCCACCTTCAGGCGACTTCGGAGCCGGTCCGGGTCGAGGTGCAAGCGGTCGGCCAGATCCATCACGTACTGATCCCGCACGATCTCGTCGGGGTGCTCGGCGATGACCGGCAGCACCCGGTCGGCGGCCCGGGCCTTGCCCTCGGGTGACGTCAGGTCCTGACCAGCCAGGGCGCGGTCGAAGCGAAAGCGGAGGAACGGCACCGACTGCTCGACGGCCCGGCGCAGGGCGTCTGGGTCGTGCTGGGCCAGGTCCCCGGGGTCCTTGCCCGGCTCCAGGGCGGCCACCCGGACATCGACCTCGTACTTCCCCTCCCACTCATAGAAGCGGGCGGCGGCGTTCTCACCGGCTGCGTCAGCGTCGAAGGCCAGGACGATGCGCTTGCCGAAGCGGGTCAGCAGGCGCACGTGGTCCTCGGTCAGCGCGGTGCCGCAGGGTGGCGACGGCTCGGCCCATACCGACCCGGGCCATGCCGATCACGTCGGTGTAGCCCTCGCACACGATGGCTTCGTCCGCCTCGACGATGGCCCCCTTGGCCCAGTTCAGCCCGTAGAGCACCTTGCTCTTGGCGTAGATCGGCGTCTCCGAGGAGTTCCTGTACTTCGGGCCGTCGCCGCCGGGCAGGACCCGCCCACCGAAGGCGACAGGGTCGCCCTGGCTGTCGAAGATCGGGAAGAGGATCCGGTTGCGAAAGACGTCCTGGCGCCGGTTGCGCTTGTTCAGGATGGCCAGGTTGACCTCGACCAGCCGGTCGAAGCCGACGTCGATGTCGCGGACCAGCAGGTCCCAGTCGTCGGGCGCCCAACCGATCCGGTACTGGCGCACGATCTCGCCGTCCAGGCCCCGGCTCCGCAGGTACTTCCGGGCGTCCGCGGCGTCGGGCGAGGACAGGAGGCGCTCGTGGTACCAGGCCACGGCCGCCTCCATCGTCGCCACCATCTGCGACTTCTTCGACCGCCGCTCGCCCTCGCCGCCGGTGGTGTACCGCAGGGTGATCCCCGCCCGGCCGGCGAGTCGCTCCACCGCGGCCGCGAAGTCCAGGTGCTCGATCTCCCGCACGAAGGTGATGACGTCACCCTTGGCCCCGCAGCCGAAGCAGTAGTAGAGGCCCTCCTCTGCGTTCACCGAGAACGACGGGGACTTCTCGGTGTGGAAGGGGCACAGCCCGGTCCAGCGGCTGCCCACCCGCTTGAGCTGCAGGTGCTCGGTCACCAGGGCGACGATGTCCGAGGCTTCACGCACCCTCGGGATGTCCTCGTCGAGTATCCCCACGTCACCCGACCTCCATCGCTCGCACGCTACCAGTGGCTTCCGGGGTGGTCGGCGGTGTTCATTCGTCGTACTGGTCGGCCCGCTCGAGCCCGGCCTTGGGGACCTGGTCGTGACGGGCAGAGACGACGACCGAGATGACGAGGACGGTGGCAATGACCGCCAGGGACACCCCGACGGGGATGTAGACCCACTCGGCGACGAGCATCTTCACGCCCACGAAGGCCAGGATCACGGCCAGCCCGTGGCGCAGGTACTCGAAGCGGTCCTTCAGGTCGGCGAGGAGGAAGTAGAGGGCTCGCAGCCCGAGGATGGCGAAGGCGTTCGACGTGTAGACCACGAACTCCTCGCGGGTCACGGCCAGGATCGCGGGGATGGAGTCGACGGCGAAGACGACGTCGCTGGTCTCCACCACGACGACCACGGCGAGCAGCGGGGTGGCCAGCAGCACGCCCGTCTTCCGCGTGAGGAGGCGGTGCCCGTCGTAGTGGGTCGTGGACGGGATCACCCGACGGAAGATCCGCAACAGCGGATTCGACTCGGGGTTGACCTGGGTCTCACCCCCCATCAGGAGCCGGACCGCGGTGATGAGCAGGATCGTGCCGAAGACGTAGATGACCCAGTCGAAGTGGTCGAGCAGGGCCACGCCGCCGAAGATGAACACGGCGCGGGCGATCAGCGCGCCGAAGATGCCCCAGAAGAGGACCCGGTGCTGATACGCCCGGGGCACGGCGAAGAAGCTGAGGATCAGGGCCCAGACGAAGACGTTGTCGATCGAGAGGCTCTCTTCGATCAGGTAGCCGGCCACGTACTCGCCCGCCGCCTGCGTGCCCTGCCAGGCCAGGATCACCAGCGAGAAGCTCAGGCCGATGGCGATCCAGACCGCGCTCTCGATGGCCGCCTGCCGGGTCGTGACCACGTGGGCCGTGCGATGGATGACCAGGACGTCGACCAGGAGCAGCCCGATGAACCCGGCCAGGAACGCGAGCCAGACCCAGGCTGGCACCGCGAAGTCGGCGTAGTTGGCGGCCTCCTGGGCGGCGACGAACATCTCGGATCAGTGTGCCGGGATCGACGCCTCGTCGAGCACCGCCCGGGCCGCCGCCAGGCGGGCGATCGGCACCCGGAAGGGCGAGCAGGACACGTAGTCGACCCCGAGGCCGAGGAACACCGCGATCGACGCCGGGTCGCCACCGTGCTCACCGCAGACCCCGACCGTCAGGTCGGGATGCGTCCTTCGACCGCCCTCGATCCCCAGGCGGATCAGGTCGGCCACACCCCCCTGGTCGATCGTGCTGAACGGGTCGGCGGCCAGCAGGCCCCGCTCGAGGTAGGCGGTCATCAACGGGCCCTCGACATCGTCCCGACTGAAGCCGAACGTCAGCTGGGTCAGGTCGTTGGTGCCGAACGAGAAGAAGTCGGCGACCTCGGCGATCTCGTGGGCCCGCACGCACGCCCGAGGGGTCTCGATCATGGTGCCGACATGGACGGTCCCGGTGTCGCCCCCGGCGCGGGCCGCCAGTTCGTCGTCGACCCACGAGCGGGCGAGGGCCAGCTCCTCCCGAACCACGACCAGTGGGATCATGACCTCGACGATCGGCGTGCCCCCCGCACGCACCCGGGCTTCGGCGGCCGCGAGCAGGGCCCGGACCTGGGTGCGGTAGAGCCCCTCCCGGAGCACGGCCAGGCGGACCCCCCGCACGCCCAACATCGGGTTCTGCTCGCGCCACTTCCGACCCGCGGCCAGCAGCTCGACTTCTTCGGCATCGAGCTCGTCCCGCGCCTCCCCCGCGATGAGCTCGTCCAGGTCGGGAAGGAACTCGTGCAGCGGCGGGTCGAGGAGGCGCACGGTCACCGGGAGACCGTCCATGGCCTCGAGCAACGCCTCGAAGTCGGACCGCTGTTGGGCTCCGAGCTCCTCCAGGGCGGCGGTCTCGTCCTCTTCGGTCTCGGCCAGGATCATGCGGCGGACCAAGGGCAGACGGTCGCCGAGGAACTGGTGCTCGGTCCGACAGAGCCCGATGCCTTCAGCGCCCCAGGCCCGCGCCCTGGCGGCATCGGCCGCAATGTCGGCGTTGGCCCGCACCCCGAGGCGTCCCGCCCGGATCTCGTCGGCCCACGTCAGGACCGTCGTCAGCTCGCGCGGCAGCTTCCCCTCCGTCGTCGCCACCTCGCCCCGCACGACCTCGCCGGTGGTGCCGTCGATCGACAGGTACTCCCCTTCGTCCACGGTCACCTCGCCGACCGTCAGGGACGAGGGGCCGACCTCGATCTCCTGCGCGCCCACCACCGCGGGCTTGCCCCACTGGCGGGCCACGACCGCGGCGTGGCTGACGAGCCCCCCACGGGCGGTGAGCACGCCTTCCGCCGCCGCCATGCCGTGGATGTCCTCCGGCGACGTCTCGTGGCGGACGAGGATCGCCCGCTCCCCCGCCTCGACGGCGTCCACGACGGCGTCGGCCGTGAAGTACACCCGACCCACCCCGGCGCCCGGGCTGGCGCCCAACCCCGTCGTCAGCAGGTCCTCGGGGGGGAAGTCGTCGAGCTGGGGGTGCAGGAGCTGGTCGATGTGTTCGGGCAGGACCCGATCGACCGCCTCGGCCGGGCTCAGCGCGATGCGCTCGTCCTGGTTCATGGCCACGGCGAGGCGGACGGCGGCAGCACCGGTGCGCTTCCCGACCCGGGTCTGGAGGATCCAGAGCTTGTCCTGCTCGATGGTGAACTCGATGTCCATCATGTCCCGGTAGTGCTGCTCGAGGCCGTCGAAGACCTGCTGCAGCTCCCCCGCCAGGTCTCCGAAATGCTCACCCAGCTCCGTCAGGGGCAACGTGTTGCGGATGCCGGCCACGACATCCTCGCCCTGGGCGTTGACCAGGAAGTCGCCGTAGAGGCCGGCCGCCCCGGTGGCGGGGTCGCGGGTGAATCCGACACCGGTCCCCGAGCGGTCGTCTCGGTTGCCGAAGACCATGACCTGGACGTTCACGGCCGTGCCGAGATCGTCCGGGATGCCCTCCCGACGCCGGTAGGCATCGGCGCGCGGCGTGTTCCACGACCGAAAGACCGCCTCGACCGCCTCCCGCAACTGCACGGCGGGATCCTGGGGGAACGGGGCGCCGACGGCGTCCTCGTAGGCCCCGGCAAAGCGCTCCACCTCGGCCGCCAGCCCGGCCTCATCGAGGTCGTCGGCATGGTCGAACGCCTCGCCGTCGACGCCCGCCACTGTCGTGCCGTACATCTGCAGGAGCCGCCGGTGGCTGTCCAGCGCGAACCAGGGCTGACCTGTGACCCGGCCGAGGCCGGCGGCGCTGGCGTCGTTCAGGCCGAGGTTCAGGATCGTGTCCATCATCCCGGGCATCGAGAACTTGGCCCCCGAGCGCACGCTGAGCAGCAACGGGTCATCGGGATCGCCGAAGCGCCGGCCCATGGCCGCCTCCAGCGCGGCCACGTGCTCGGCGATCTCGGCGTCCAGGCCGTCGGGCCAGCCGTCAGCCAGGTAGGCCACACAGGCCTCGGTGGTGATCGTGAATCCGGGTGGGACCGGGAGGCCCAGCACCGAGGTCATCTCGGCCAGGTTGGCCCCTTTGCCGCCCAGCAGATCCTTCAGGTCCCGGGGCGGGGTCGCGTGCGGATGATCGAACCCGTAGATCCAGGTCACGCGGGGACCCTACCGAGTCGGGCTCAGGCGGGCTTCCGGGCGACGAGGGAGTACATCATCGGCAGGGCCGGCCGGCCGGCGGGGGCCCAGAACGTCTTCGTCTGCCCCGGACGCTCCTCCAACCACGGCCACATCCGGAACACCGTGAAGGGATGCTCGGCGAAGTGCTCGAGCACGAAGCCGGCGCCCAGGAGGCTGGTGATCACGTCGCTGAGGGTGTGGCTGAACTCCAGGGTCTCGTTGTTCGTGGTCACCGCCGTCATGTCCGCATAGGTCCCGCCGTCGTCGACGATGCGTTCGCCCTCGGGGATGTTGAAGTACCCGTAGTCGACCTTCTCGCCGTCGTCGTCCAGCACCCAGGCCATGGGATGGGTCTCCAACAGGCAGTACCGGCCTCCGGGGCGCAGCAAGGTCGAGAGGATCCCGGCCCAGCGGTCCATGTCCGGGTGCCAGTTGAGGGACCCGAGGCTCTGGTAGGCGATGTCGTAGGTCGCCCCGAGGACGTCGACCGCGTCATAGACGTCGGCGACGACGAAGCGGGCGTCGTCGACGCCGATGCGCTCGGCCAGCCCCTGGGCCGTCGCGATGGCCGGGGCCGAGAAGTCGAGGCCGGTCACCCGCGCCCCGCGGCGGGCCCAGGACAGGGTGTCCATGCCCATGTGGCACTGGAGGTGCACGAGGTCGAGGCCGGTGACGTCACCGATGGCCTCGGGCTCGAACGGCAGCAGGGTGTCGCGGCCGGCCACGAACCCCTCCAGGTCGTAGAAGGCACCAGCGGCGTGGATCGGGACCCGTTCGTCCCACCAGGCCCGGTTGAGCCGCTGGTACTCCGCCTCCTCACCCATCAGGCCATGCGTTCCCGCAGGTAGGCCACGAGGCCGTCGACGGGGATCCGCTCCTGCTCCATCGAGTCGCGCTCGCGGACCGTGACGGCATGGTCCTCGAGCGAGTCGAAGTCGAAGGTGACGGCGTAGGGCGTGCCCAGCTCGTCCTGGCGGCGGTAGCGCCGGCCGATGGACTGGGTCTCGTCGTAGTCGCACATGAACTCGGGGGCGAGGAGCGCGAACACGTCCCGGGCCGGGCCGGTCAGCTCCTCCTTGCGGGACAGGGGCAGCACGGCGACCTTGTACGGCGCCAGGCGGTGGTGGAGGCGGAGCACGACCCGGGTCTCGCCCTTCACCTCCTCCTCGTCGTAGGCCGAGAGCAGGAAGGCCATGAGCGTGCGGGTGGCGCCTGCCGCGGGCTCGATCACGTGGGGCACGTACCGGGTCTCGGTGGCCGGGTCGAAGAAGTCCAGCGCCTCACCGGAGTGCTCGGCGTGCTGCTTCAGGTCGTAGTCGGTGCGGTTGGCGATGCCCTCGAGCTCGTCGAACCCCCAGGGGAAGCGGTACTCGACGTCGGCCGTGCCCGCCGAGTAGTGGCTGAGCTCGTCGGCGTCGTGGTGGCGGAGCCGCAGGTCCTCGGCGGGGATGCCCAGGTCGACGTACCAGCGCATCCGCTCCTCGCACCAGTACTCGAACCACTTCGGGCCCTCGTCGGGCGGCACGAAGAACTCCATCTCCATCTGCTCGAACTCACGGGTGCGGAAGATGAAGTTGCCGGGGGTGATCTCGTTGCGGAACGACTTGCCCACCTGGGCGATGCCGAACGGGGGCTTCTTGCGGCTGGCCTGGAGCACGTTGGCGAAGTTGACGAAGTGGCCCTGGGCCGTCTCCGGGCGGAGGTAGACGTCGTTGCCCTCCCCCTCCACCGGGCCCGCGTGGGTCTTGAACATCAGGTTGAAGGCCCGCGCCTCGGTGAAGCTGTCCCGGGCGCCACAGTTCGGGCAGACGTCGGGGTCCTCGAGCTTGTCCAGGCGCCAGCGGGACTGGCACTCGCGGCAGTCGACCAGCGGATCGGTGAAGTTGGCCAGGTGCCCGGAGGCCTCCCACACGGCGGGCGGTGACAGGATGGCGGCGTCCAAACCGACCACGTCGGTGCGCAGCTGGACCATCGAGCGCCACCACGCGTCCTTGACGTTGCGCAGGAGCAGGACGCCGATGGGGCCGTAGTCGTAGGCCGAGCGGAAGCCGCCGTAGATCTCGGCCGAGGGGAACACGAACCCCCGGCGCTTGGACAGGTTGACGATCTTCTGCATCCGGTCGTCGGGCGCGTCAGGCTGGGCGTCGGCGGGGGGAGCCATGGCCGGGATCGTACCGGCGACCATCGATCCGGCCGGGGGCTTTGGTGGGGGGTCACGATGCTAGGAAGGGACGGTGACGCGGCGCCCCCTCACCGACCCGACCGCGGTGGTCGCCCGCCGGGGTGGGGCGTGGTTCATCGACCTGGTCCTCTGCGGCCTGGCCGGCGCCGTGCCCGCCCTCCTGCTGGCCGACGCCTACTCCGGCAACGAGGCCGACGGGGGCGGCCCGGTCCAGTGGATCGAGGGTGACCTCGCCGTCTTCATCCGGGACACCACCATCGTGCTGCGCGGGCCCGACTTGGCCGTCACCGTCGGCGCCTTCGCCGTAGCCGTCCTGGTGTTGCTGGTCCTGCTCCCCGGACGCAAGGGCTGGTCCCCGGGGTACCTGGCCGCCGACCTCCGCCTCCAGCGCCGCGGCGGTGAGCGGGCCGGGATCGGCCGGGCCCTGGTCCGCACCATCGCCTGGGTCATCGACATCCTCCCCGGCCTGCCCCTGGTGGCCTACACGTCGGCCAGCCTCACCCGCCGCCACCAACGGGTGGGGGACCTCCTGGCCAGGACCTACGTCGTCGACAAGCGGGCCGCGGGCCGGCCGGTCGACGCCCCCCTCGAAGACATCGTCGACCCCGTCTTCGAGCCCGAGACCCTGGTCCCGCCCGAGCCCGAGCGTGGGCCAGAGGCCATCGTCGCTCCGGCCGCCGAGCCCGAGCCGGTGGGCGTCGCCGTGGCGACCCGGTCGGGCCCGCCGGACGGGGTGCCACCGGACGAGCCCATCTGGGACCGACGAAACAAGCGCTATGTGCTCTGGCACTCCGAGGCCGGACGTTGGCTCGAGCACGGCGCCTCCGGCTGGGCCCCGCTGGGGCAGGATGGCGCACCAGGCACACCTCCGACCGACTGACGGGGTAAACAAGGCGGGTGAGCGACTTCACCCGAGACAAGCCGACAGCGGTCCTGGGGCGGCGCTACCTCGCCCACCTCATCGACCTGGTGGCACACATCGCCGTCGTGGCCGTGCCGTTCCTCCTCCTGAGTGAGCGCAGCACGAGGACACGACGCTCGGGTGAGGGCTGGGTCGACGCCTTCCGCCTCTCGCCGGACTACGTCGTCCGGGTCAACGACCGGCTCTTCCTCTTCGAGAAGAACGACCTGATCATCGTCGGCGCGGTGTCCGTCGCGTTCGTCCTGCTGTTCACGGTCATCATCCAGGGCCGCTTTGGCTGGACCATCGGCAAGGGCCTGACCGGGCTGCGCACGGTCAACCGTGACGGCCGTCCCGCCGGGTTCTTCCGGGCGCTCGGACGCACGATCCTCCTGGTCATCGACGCCATCCCCAGCTGGCTCATCCCCATCGTCGGGCCGCTGATCGCCCTCTTCACCTCCGACAACCGTCGCCTCGGCGATCTCGCGTGCGGCACCTACGTCGTCCACCGCAGCGCGGTGGGCAACGATCCGACTGGCGGGGCCGGCGTCGACACCTCGGGGTGGGAGCCACAGGCGGGTGATTCCGCCCCGTTGACCACCTTGGCCGAGGGTGAGGCCCTCCGGGTGGGTGGCGCGGCGACCGCGGGCGAGGCTGCCGTCAGCGAACCGGCACCCGGCGCCGCGACCGACGAGAAGGCACCGGCGTACCAACCGCAGTGGGACCCGGCCCGGCAGGCCTACCTCCAGTGGGACCCCCGGAAGCAGCAATGGCTGCAGTTCGACGATGCCGCCGGGGAGTGGCATCCGATCGGCTGACCGCCGGGTCCAGAGCGTCGGCCGTGTCGTCCGGTGCGGGACGCTCGGCCGCCTCCAACAGCAGGAGCACGGCACCGCCCAGGCTGACGAACAGCGCGGTGACCAGATCGGGGCCCATGGCGCCGATCACCGATCCGGGGCGTCGAGGCCGACGACCCGCACGTAGCCGTTGTCCGACAGGGCCCGGACCAGGCGATCGGAGGCCGGGTCCGTGGCCACGCCCAGCTCGGTCGAGCCGTTGTCCGTCTCCATCTCGACGCGGTAGGCGCCGATGACCTCCGGGAGGCGGAGCGTGATCGACCCGTTGGCGCTCTCGGCGGAGACCGCGTCCGGAGCGGCGGTGAAGCCCAGGTCGATCGAGCCGTTGTCGGTCGCGGCGACGACGGTGCCGGCCGACAGGTCGTGGCCGCGGAGGGCGCCGTTGGCGCTCTCGATGTCGATGTCGCCCTCGACCTCGAGCAGGTCGATGGCACCGTTCTCGCTCGAGGCGTCGACCCCACCGGTCGTTCCTGTCACCGACAAGGCCCCGTCCTCCATCTCGGCGGTCACGCCGACTTCGGCGGGAACCACGACCCGGTAGTCGACCTCGCAGAAGCTCGACAGGAACGCCGGGCACGAGCCTCGCAGGACGAGGCGGTCGCCCACGATCTCCTCGCTGTGGCCGGTCGACCGGAGCCCGTCGCTGATGTGGGCGGTGACGGTGATGTCCGTGACGTCGCCGGCCGTGACCACGGCCGAGCCGCTGTCGAGGGCGACGTCGATCGACGCGACGGCTTCGGCCGAAAACGTGCGGACGAAGTCGTGCTCCTCGTGGGCCAGCACGGTGATCACCTGAGAGAGGCCCCCGAGGAGCAGTGCGGCGGCGGCGAGAGAGGCGGCAGCCCGCCACGCGCTGCGGGCCGCGGACGGAGCGCTCGACGGTCCGGGTGGAGTCCGGGGATCCAGGACGCTGGTCATGGTTCCTCCCCCAACCAACGGAGGACGGCGAGCACCCGGCGGTGGGCGCCGTCGGCCGGCGGCAGGTCGAGCTTGGTGAAGATGTTGGTCACGTGCTTCTCGACGGTCCCGTCGTTGACGAACAGGGCAGCGGCGATGGCCGAGTTGGACAGCCCCTCGGCCATGAGGCCCAGGACCTCGCGCTCCCGGGGCGAGAGCCGGGCCAGGGGGTCCCGGCGCCCGCTGCGGGCCACCAGCTGGGCCACCACCTCGGGGTCGAGGGCTGTTCCGCCGTCGGCCACCCGGCGGACGGCGGCCACGAACTCGGCCACGTCGGCGACCCGGTCCTTCAAGAGGTAGCCGATCCCCTCGGTGCTGCTGGCCACCAACTCTGTGGCGTACTCCTCCTCGACGTATTGCGAGAGCACGAGGATCCCCACCTGCGGCCAGCGCTCCCGGATGGTGAGAGCGGCCCGGAGGCCGTCGTCGGTGTTGGTCGGCGGCATGCGCACGTCGACCACCGCGAGGTCGGGGACGAGGCGCTCGACGACCTCGAGCAGGGCGTCGGCGTCGCCGACGGTGGCCACGACCTCTTCACCAGCGTCGACGAGGAGCCGGGTCAGACCGGCCCGCAGGAGGACGGCGTCCTCGGCGATGACTATCCGCACGGCAGCACCACCAGCAGGGTCGTCGGCCCACCGGTCGGGCTGATCACGTCACAGGTGCCGCCGAGACCCGTCGCCCGGTCACGGAGCCCCCGCAGCCCGGTCCCCCGCTCGGGATCGGCCCCCCCGATCCCGTCGTCCCGGACCTCGACCGTGAGACGGTCACCGACGCGCACCAGGCTGACCCAGGCCCGGGTCGCCCCGGCGTGGCGAGCGACGTTGGTCAACGCCTCGGCGACGACGAAGTACGCCGCGCTCTCGACCGCGAAGCGGGGCCGGTCGGCCACCGCCACGGTCACGTCGACCGGCACGGGGCAGCGGGCCACCACGGCGGACAGGGCGGCGTCGAGGCCCCGCTCCTCCAGGATCGCCGGTTGGATGCCGCGCACCAGGTCCCGGAGCTCGCCCAGGGCGGCCTTGGCCTCCTCGTGGGCGCTCTCCAGAAGGACCCGGCTGGCGTCGGGATCGCTCGCCAGCCGCGCTCGGGCGGCGCCGAGATCCATGGCCAGCGCCACGAGGCGCTGCTGGGCCCCGTCGTGGAGGTCCCGCTCGATGCGGCGTCGCTCCGCTTCCGCGGCATCGACGGCGGCCGCCCGGCTCGTCTCGATGCGCCCGACCTGCGCGGTCAGGGCGTCGCGTTCGGAGGGACCGAGGAGGCGACAGGCGGCGGCGGTGCTCAGGCCGGCCATGGCCGAGGACGCCCGAGGAGCGACGACGACGAGGCCGACCAGACCCACGAGGGCCAGGGCGAACGCCCCGCCACCGGGCCCCACCTCGAAGAGCCAGAACTTGGCGGTGCCGCCGGGCAGGGATCCGACGTACAGGGGGAGCGCGAGCAGCGCGGCCGAGCCGGCCCAGGTGACGGTGGCCACGGTGAAGCCGAGCACTCCCAGGGGCAGGGCCAGGAGGGCATGACCCACCTCTCGCCACCGGGCGCTGGAGGAGAGCCGCGCCTTCAGATGGGTCCACCAGGAGCCGGGCGGCAGCGGCGGCACCGGGTCGGCGATCACCACACCGAGGACCTCGGCCTGACGGGACCGTTCCAGCCGGGCGAACCCCCGGGCGGACACGAAGAGCAGCCAGGCCACGGGGATGGCCAGGGGGAAGACGATGACCAGGGCCGCTGCGGTGACCAGGAGGGTGAAGACCACGGTGAAGCTGACGATCCCGATGACCAGGCCGAGGGCGACGTGGCCGAGCCGGAACCAGGTCGACGCCTGGCGCCACGGTCGCAGGAGCTCCTCGATCACGTGCTCACCGTAAGCAACCGGCCGCGCCCGGCCAATGGAGGCCGCCGGAGTCCTCGGGGTGGGGATTTCCCCACCTCCGCCCCGTCGCTCAGTCCCAGGACTCGGGCACGGTCGCCCGGACCAGGAAGGATCCACCCACGGCGGCCACGAGCGACGCCGCGAGGATCGCCACCTTGGCCTCGCCCAGCAGCCCCCCCTCGAAGGCGAGATCGGCCACGAAGAGCGACACGGTGAACCCGATGCCGGCGATGAGGCTGACACCGGCCAGGTGCCGCAGGCGGATCCCGTCGGGCAGGACGCCGACCCGTAGGCGCACCGCGAGCGCCGAGGCGGTCATGATCCCGATCGGCTTACCCACCACGAGGCCCAGGAGCACGCCCCAAGCGACCGTCCCGGTCACCGCCGCCTCGAGGCTGGCGTGATCGAGCACGACGCCCGCGTTGGCCAGCGCGAACACGGGGACGACCAGGAAGCTCGACCAGGGATGGAGCCCGTCCTCCAGGTCGGTCAACACCTCCCGGCCCCCCACCGGGCCGGTAGGCGTGAGGAGGCCCAGGATCACACCGGCGATCGTGGCGTGCACACCGGACTCGAAGGTCACGATCCAGAGGGCCACGCCAGGCAGCACGTACCAGGCCGGGTGGGCCACCGCGGCCAGCCGCATGAGGGCGATGACCACGATGACGGCCGCCGTTCCGGCCAGCCACCGGAGGTCGATGCCCTCGCCGTAGAAGAGGGCGATCACAACGATGGCGCCGATGTCGTCGACGATGGCCAATGTCAGCAGGAAGAGCTTGAGCTCCTTCGGGGCCTTGCTGCCCACGATGGCCAGCACGGCCAAGGCGAAGGCGATGTCGGTCGCCATCGGGATGGCCCAACCGTCGATGCCCGCGCCGCCCAGGTTGAGGGCCACGAAGATCAGCGCCGGGACGACCATCCCCCCGATGGCGGCGGCAACGGGCAGGGCTGCGGTCTGCCGGTCGCGGAGGTCGCCGACGACCAGCTCCCGCTTGATCTCCAGGCCCACGACGAAGAAGAAGAGCGTCATCAGGCCGTCGTTGACCCAGTGCTGCAGGCTCTCGTCGATGGCGAGGTCACCGACTCCCAGGCGGAGGCTGGTGTGCCAGAACTCCTCGTAGCCGACGGTCGCCACGTTGGCCAGGACGAGCGCGACCAGCGTGGCGAGGGCCAAGACGATGCCGCTGAGGACCTCGACGTGGACGAACTCGGTGCCCACGGGCGGCAGGCGATGGGCCCCCGGCACCCGGATCAGGCGCTTGTCGGCCACGACCTCAGGCGTGGTCGAGGGCGTCGACCGTGCGCAGGCGGCGCTCGAGGTGGTGCTCCATGGCCGACGTCGCCAGGTGCGTGACCTCGCGGGTGGCGTCGCTCTCCGGCTCGGCCAAGGCGGCGTTGAGCCGGCCCCCGAGCACGTCCTGCAGCAGGGCGACGGCGTCAGGACTGACGGCGATCCCGGACCGGCAGGATCGGCAGAGCAGACCGCCGGCGCCCAGGTCGAAGGCCACCAGCAGGGTGTCCTCGCCACAGGAGGCACAGACCTCCACGAGGGGCTGCACACCGTCGGCGGCCAGGAGCTTGAGCAGGAAGGCGGGTACGACCAGGGCACTGCCGGAGCCGGCCAGGGTGCGCAGGGCACCGAGCAGCAGTTGGTAGAGGCGGGCGTCGGGCTCGCGCTCCTGACTGACCTGATCGGTGGCCTCCAGCATCACCTGGGCACCGGCCAGGCGGTCGAGGTCGTCGCGGATGGCCCGGAAGTGGTCGACCGACTCGGCCTGGGTGACGATGTCCAGCTCCCGACCCTCGTAGAGCTGGAGGGCGACGTGGCTGCCGGGCTCCAGCCGTGACCCGAAGCGACTCTTGGTCTTGCGCACCCCCTTGGCCACGGCCCGCACCTTGCCGTGGCCGCGGGTCACGAAGACCACGATGCGGTCGGCCTCGCCCAGCTTGTAGGTGCGCAACACGATGCCGTGTTCGCGGTAGAGGCTCATCGTCCCTCAGCCGTCTTCCAGGCCACCGAAGCGCCGGTCCCGGCTCTGGTACTCCCGCACGGCCTCGAAGAGGTGCGCGCGGCGGAAGTCGGGCCAGAGCACGTCGGTGAAGACCAGCTCGGAGTAGGCCAGCTGCCACAGCAGGTAGTTGGAGATGCGGTGCTCGCCCGAGGTCCGGATCCAGAGATCGGGATCGGGCATGTCGGGGTCGTAGAGCTTCTTGTGGATCGCCTTCTCGGTGATCTGGCGGGGCTTGGCCCCCTCCGCCACGAGGGCCCGCACCGCGTCCACGATCTCGGCCCGGCCGCCGTAGTTGAAGGCGATGGTCAGGGTCATCGTGCGGTTCTTCTCGGTGAGGGCGACGGACTCGTCCATGCGCTGGATGATCCGCTTCGGCACCGGCCGGTTGCGGCGCCCGATGAAGCGCATGCGCACGTCCCGGTCGTTGAGCTCGTCCCGGCGTCGCAACAGCAGGGACTCGTTGAAGTCCATGAGGTAGCGGACCTCGTCGGGCGGGCGCCGCCAGTTCTCGGTGGAGAAGGCGTAGACGGTGAACCACTTCACGCCCGAGCTCCAAAGCCCCCTCGACGGCGTCGAAGAGGGCCTCCTCGCCCGCGGCGTGGCCCTCGGTGCGCTTGAGACCGCGCTGGGTCGCCCAGCGCCCGTTCCCGTCCATCACCGCGGCGATGTGGGTCGGGATCCGGGCGGGATCGATCCCGTCCACCTCCACGCCCCGACCCTACCGGCGCCACCCTCCCGTCCTCAGGACCCCTCCCCCGGCCTGTCACCCTCCGGCGGTACGGTCCTCGGCCGTGTCCGATCGTGTGCTCGCCGCCCTCGAGAAGGTGGTGTCCGAGTTGCCCGGTGGGTCGTCGCGGCCTGGACAGGAGGCGATGGCCGAGGCCGTCTCGAAGGCGATCGTCGGGAAGCGCCACCTCGTCGTGCAAGCGGGCACGGGCACCGGCAAGACCCTGGCCTACCTGGTGCCGGCGATCCTGTCGGGGCGGCGCACCGTGGTGGCCACTGCCACGAAGGCCTTGCAGGACCAGTTGGCGGGCAAGGACCTGCCCTTCCTGCAGGAGCACCTGGACCGACCGTTCACCTGGGCCGTCCTGAAGGGACGGTCCAACTACCTGTGCCGCCAGCGGCTGGACGAGGCCATGGACGGAGAGGTCCAGCTCTCACTGGGCTCGAGCCTCGACCCGGCGGACAAGCCGTCGACGGCCGATCTCCAGGAGTTGGCGGAGTGGGCCGAGACGACCCCGACGGGCGATCGGGCCGAGCTGGCCAAGGAGCCGCGGGCCGCGACCTGGGCCGCGGTCAGCACCGGCTCCGACGAGTGCCCAGGCGCCACCAAGTGCCCGCGGGGCGAGGACTGCTTCGCCGAGGACGCCCGCCATGCCGCCGCCGCCTCGGACGTGATCGTGGTCAACACGCACCTCTACGGCACCAACATCGCCGCCGGGGGTGCCGTGCTGCCCGACCACGACCTGGTCGTCTTCGACGAGGCCCACCAACTGGAGGACACCGTCTCGGAGACGTGCGGGGCGGAGCTGACCGCCGGTCGGTTCACCGCGCTGGCCCACGTGGTCGGCGGGATCATCGACGACGAAGCCCTCAAGGAGGGCCTGCTGGGCGCCGGCGACCGCCTCGGCCTGGCCCTGGCGCCGCTCGTCGACACCCGTCTGCGCCGCGGGCTCAGCGACGATCTCGCCTCGGTGCTCGCCGCGGCCCGCACCCGGCTGGACGAGGCGGTTTCGGCCCTACGCCAGATCGACTCCGACGCCGCCGACGTGAAGACCCGCCGGGAGCGGGCGATGAAGGCGGTCACGACCCTGCAGGCGGATGTGGACGTGACCTTGAACCTGACCCCCGAGGTCGTGGCGTGGGTCGAGCAGCCAGGCCGCGAGCCCAGGCTCTGCGTCGCCCCGCTGGACGTGGCCCCGGTGCTCACCGAGTTCGTCTGGGAGCACCGCACCGCCGTCCTGACCTCGGCCACCATCCCGCCCCGCCTGGCCGACATCGTCGGCCTCGACCCGGAACAGGTCGACGAGATGGACGCCGGCAGCCCCTTCGACTTCGCCGCCGACGCCCTCCTCTACTGCGCCGCCCATGTCCCGGATCCCCGAAAGCCGGGTTACGAGGAGGCGCTCCACGAGGAGCTGCAGGCCCTGATCACCGCCGCCGGAGGGCGGACGCTGGCCCTCTTCACCAGCTACCGGGCCATGCAGGCCGCGGCTGACGCGCTCCGGAAGACGCTGGACACGGCTGTGCTCGTCCAGGGCGACCTGCCCAAGCCCGCCCTCACCCAAGCCTTCGCCGACGACGAGGCGACCAGCCTGTTCGCCACCCTCAGCTTCTGGCAGGGCGTCGACGTGCCCGGCCGATCGCTGTCGTTGGTGACGATCGACAAGCTTCCGTTTCCCCGACCGGACGAGCCCCTGCTCCAGGCCCGCCGGGAGCAGGCCCGGGCCGAGGCGTTCGCCACCGTCGACCTTCCTCGCGCCGCCACCCTGCTGGCCCAGGGCGTCGGCCGGCTCATCCGCACGTCCACCGACCGAGGCGTGGTCGCCGTCCTCGACTCCCGCCTGGCCAATGCCAGCTACCGCTGGACGATCGTCAATGCCCTGCCCCCCATGAAGCGCACCCGCCACCGGGCGGAGGCGGAGGCGTTCCTCCAGGAGCTCACCAGCGACTGACCGTCAGTCGCCGGGCGAGCCGTAGCCGAGCAGGTTGAGGAAGTGGTCCCGGCGCTGCCAGTCCTTGTCGGTCTTGACCTGGAGCTCGAGGAAGGCGCCTTCGGGGAGCTGCTTGCGGACCTCGGTACCGACGTGCTTGAGGACGGCACCCTTCTTCCCGATGACGATGCCCTTCTGGCTGTCCCGCTCGACCAGGATCTCCACCCGGATGCGGGGCCACTCCCACTCGGTCACCTGCGTGGCGATGGAGTGCGGGATCTCCTCCCGCAGGTGAGCGAGGAGCTGCTCCCGGACCAGCTCGGCCACCCAGAAGGCTTCGGGCACGTCGGTGACCGTGCCCTCCGGGTAGTACGGCGGACCCTCGGGCATCTTGTCGATGAGGTAGGCGACCAGCTCGTCCACGCCCCGGCCGGTCTTGGCCGACACGGGGAAGTAGTCGGCGAACTCGACCTCCAGCTCACTGCCCTTGCGCAGCTGGGCGAAGGTCGATGCCTCCTGGGCGATGTCGATCTTGTTGACGATCAGGACCGAGTGCTTCGGCGCCTTGGCGGCCACGAACTTGTCGCCCGGCCCGATCGGGGCGGTGGCGTCGACCATCACGCAGGCCACGTCGACGTCGTTCAGGGCGGCGCCGGCGGCGGCATTGAGCCGAGGGCCGATGGGGCTCCGGGGCTTGTGGATGCCGGGCGTGTCCAGGAAGACGATCTGGGTCGGCTCGCCCTCGACGTCGGGGCGCTCGAGGATCCCCCGGACCTGGCTCCGGGTGGTCTGGGGCGTGGGCGAGGTGATGGCCACCTTCTGGCCCAGGATCGTGTTCAACAGCGTCGACTTGCCCACGTTGGGGCGGCCGACGATGGCGACGAAGCCCGACTTCACCGAGTGGGCACCCAGTCGACGTCGATGCCGCCACCGTTCTCGTCCGCCGGCCCTGCCGACTCGGGCAGAGGGGTCACGCGGACCCGACCGATGCGCCGACCCTGGACCTTCTCGGCCGAGAGGCGGTAGCCCGCGACCTCGACCGCTTCGCCCTCGGCCGGGACGTGACCGAGCAGGTGGTAGACGAGGCCGCCGACGCTGTCCCAGTCCCCCTCCTCGGGCAACTCGCTCTCCAGCAGGGCGTTCACCTCGTCCACGGCCATGCGGGCGTGGACCCGGATGCCACCGCCGGTGGCGGGCTCGACCAGCGGCTCCTCCACGTCGAACTCGTCCTGGATCTCGCCCACCAACTCCTCGATGACGTCCTCCAGGGTGACCAGCCCGGCCGTCCCGCCGTACTCGTCGATCACGATGGCGATGTGGAACTGCTCGGACTGCATCTCCCGCAGCAGCTCGGCCACCCGCTTGGTCTCGGGCACGACGCGAGCGGGCCGCAGCATCGCGCTGATCGGCTCCTCGGTGTGGCCGTCCCGCTCGGCCCGCATGAGGTCCTTGGCGTAGACGATCCCGGTGATCTCGTCGACGCCGCCCTCGCCGTACGCGGGCAGGCGGCTGAAACCGTGGGCGATGGCCACCTCGATGACGGCATCCACGCGGAAGTCCTCCCCGACGGTGACCATCTCGGTCCGGGGAACCATGACCTCGCGGGCGATGGTGTCGCCGAACTCGATGATCGACTCGATGAGGGCCCGCTCGCTGGCCTCGATGACCGACGCTTCGGCCGCCACCCCGGCCATCGCCAGCAGTTCGTCCTCGGAGACCGACGGGCCCTCCTTGCGGGCCTTGCCCGGCACCAGGAGGTTGGCCAGGCCGATGAGCAGGCGCAGGATCCAACGCAGTGGCGCCAGCGCGGCCAGGGCCCGGACCAGGGGCGCCACCCGGACTGCGGCCACGTCGGTGTTCTCCAGGGCCCAGGTCTTCGGGGCGGCCTCGGCCGCGACGTAGATCACGACCAGCTCGATGCCCAACGCCACCAGGACGGCCGACCGGCCCCAGTGCTCGTAGGCCACGACGGCCACGATCGTGGCAATGGACAGGTGGCACACCAGGACCAGGAAGAGCACGGGATTGAGGACCTGGCCCCGGCGGGCCAGCAGACCGACCAACACCCCGGCATGGGCCGGGTCCGTCTCCTCGGAGCCGTTCCCGTTGCCGTCCTCGTCCCGGGTCTTGTCCTTGGTCTTGCCCGACCGGGCGTTGTCGATGGCCTCGGCCCGGGCCCGACCGAGATGGGTGAACGCGGTCTCGGCCACGGCCAGCACGGCGGCCAACAGGACCAGCACCGCGGAGCCGGCCAGGGCCACGATCTCCATGGTGCTCATGCCGGCAGTGCTCCGGGACTCGGGGGGTCGCCGTCCCGGCTCATCGACCGAACCGTTCCAGGTGGGTGACCTCGCGTTCGCGCATCCGCGCGGCCTCGGCGGCGTCGGCGTGGTCGTGGCCCAGGACGTGGAGCACCCCGTGGACGACGAGCAACGCCACTTCGTCCTCGTAGGTCCCAGCATGGCCGGGGGCGTTGCGGCGGGCCACCGCGGGGCAGACGACGACATCCCCGAGCAGGCCGTCGGGGCCGGCCCCCGGGCCGTCGATGGGGAAGGACAGGACGTCGGTGGGGCCCTCGTGGCCCATGTGGTCCTGGTTGAGGGCGGCCATGGCCGCCTCGTCGACGAAGAGCAGGTTCAGCTCCCCCGCCTCGCCCTCGGCGGCGAGGACGGCGGAGGCGAGGCCGGCCCAACGGCCGACGTCGACCGGCTCGTCAGCCTGGTCGTCGCGCGCCACGACCACCGGCGCCGCCACGGCACTCACGAGGACGGCCGGTTCAGGGACGCCTTGTCATAAGCGTCCACGATGTCCTGCACGATGCGGTGCCGGACCACGTCCTTGGAGCCGAGGCGGATGAAGGCCAGCCCGTCGATGTCGGTCAGGATCTCCTCTAGGCCCTCGAGCCCGGAGCGGCCGTGCTGGACGTCGACCTGGGTGGTGTCGCCGGTGATGACGGCCTTCGACCCGAAGCCGATGCGGGTCAGGAACATCTTCATCTGCTCGGGCGAGGTGTTCTGGGCCTCGTCCAGGATGATGAAGCTGCCGTTGAGCGTGCGCCCCCGCATGAAGGCCAGCGGTGCCACCTCGACCGTGCCCCGCTCGATGAGGCGCTCGGCGCCCTCGGCCCCGACCATGTCGAACAGGGCGTCGTAGAGAGGCCGCAGGTAGGGGTCGATCTTGGCCATGAGGTCGCCGGGCAGGAAGCCCAGACGCTCGCCCGCCTCGACCGCGGGCCGGGTCAGGATGATGCGCTCGACCTCCTTGGCCTGCAACGCCTGCACCGCGGTGGCGACGGCCAGCCAGGACTTGCCGGTGCCGGCCGGGCCGATCCCGATGGTGATGATGTTGTCGGCGATGGCGTCCACGTAGCGCTTCTGGCCGCTGGACTTGGGGCGGACGGTCCGGCCCTGGAAGCCCCGGAGGACCTCGGCGGTGAGGACCTCCGACGGCCGCTCGTCGGCCCGGATCATCTCGATGGTGCGCACCACTTCGGCCGGTTCGAGGGCGTGGCCCCGCTGCACGAGGATGACCAGCTCCTCGAAGAGCCGGGCCACCGCCTCGGTCTCCTCGCCCTCGACGGTGATCTCGTTGCCCCGGACGCGTATGTCGGTGTCGGAGAACGCAGCCTCGATGAGGCGCAGCAGTTCATCGCGCTGGCCGAGGAGGCCGACCATCAGGTGGTTGCCGGGGACGTTGATCTTCACGGGGGACGAGGGCATTCGCAGTCCGGGCGAGCGTACCGTCCCCTGACGGGGCGCCCCGGGGAGATCTACGTTGCCGTTCGGTGACCGACTCGTCCGATCCCGAGGACCTGGCCCGCGCCGTCCGCTTGACCCAGGCGGCCGACGCCCGTTCCCGCCGGAGCGACTGGGACCAGCTGGGCGCCGAGGAGGCGACCCTGAGCTCGACCCTCGAGCGCCTGGCGACCGGCGGCTCGGCGGTGCGCCTGGAGACGGAGGGTGGTCCCCACCACGGCTCGGTGACCGAGCTGGGCCCGGACCACGTCCGCCTTGCCGACCGCGGCCGATGGCGCTACCTCCGGCTCTCGGCGGTGCTGAGCGTGGAGGGGGCCGGCCCCCACGACGGCCCCGGGCCCGATCGGGTGGCCCAGACCTTCCTCGAGGCGCTGTCCCGCCGGGTGGGCGAGACCGTCACCCTGGTGATGACCGACGGGGCGGCGCACACGGGCACGGTGACAGCGGTGGGGTCCGCGATCGTCACCCTGGCGAGGGACGGGCCGGCCGGGCCGCTCTACGCGTCGTCGTCAGCGGTCGCCGCCGCCCTCGGCGAGGGATCCGGGTAGAGGTGCTCGAGGGTGCCGGGCTCGATCCGGCTGTGCTCGATGAAGGCCTCGACGTCGGTGGCCTGGAGTCGGATGACCCGCCCGAAGCGGTAGCCCGGGAGCTGGCCTTCGTCGAGGAACCGGTAGAGGGTGCGGGGGGTGATGCCGAGGCGACCCGCCGCCTCGGCGGTGCTCAGCCACTCGATCTCGGATGCCATGGGAGCGACGCTAGCCGGAGGGTGTGACAAGAACGCGGATACCCCTGAGGACGACCGGGAGGAGTCGAGAACCATCGGGACACGACGATGGCGTGACACCATCCAAACAACATGAGACCACTTGAAACGCAGCCTCTGAGTACGTAAGCTGCCTTCCAATGGCAGGACATGGCCTTTCCTTCTCTTCCCTGCTGGCCCGACCGGCCCTGACCCTGCGGGCCGCCATCGGTGGCCTGCTGGTGACCGTCGCGTTGCTCGGCGTGAGCCAGGCCTATGCCCACGCCGACCGGCCCCCGAGCACCAGCTACGTCGTGGCCGCCCGCCCGCTGGCGCCGGGGGCCGTCTTGGACACCTCGGACCTCGACTTGGTACCGGCCGACCTTCCGTCGACAGTGGCGAGTCGGGCGTTCACGGCCACGGCTGTGCTGGACGGCGCCGTCATCCTGGCGCCTCTGGCCCCCGGTGAGCCCCTGCTGCTCAGCCAGGTGCTGCCCGCCGGCACCTCCCCGGCCGAGGGCGCCGACCTCTCGTTCGCCATCACGACCGACCGGGCGCTCGGCGGCAGTGTTCGATCGGGCGAGCGCGTCGACCTCGTCGCCACCTTCCCGGGAGGCGGCACCCGCCAGGTGGCCGCCGGCGCGGTCGTCATCGAGACCCGGACCGAGACAGACGGTCTGCTGACCGAGACCGGGCGGCTGCTGCTGACCGTCCGGCTCCAGGCTCCGGACGAGGTGCTCGGGCTCGTCGAGGCTGTCGACGAGGGCCAGCTGACCGTCGTCCGGGCACCCGTGGGGACGGCCACGTGATGCGCCACCGCGTGGCCACCCTGGGACGGCCCGGCCCGGCCTGGCCCCGCGCCATCGCCCGGTGGGGTTCGGGGGCGACGCTCCCCCTGGACACCACCACCTGCGTGTCCGCCGAGGAGCTCCGCGCCCTGCTCGCCACCGCGACCGTCGACCTGGCCATCGTCGAGGCCGGGCTACCCGGCGTCGACCGGGTGCTGGCGGATGCGGTCCGTCGGGCCGGGGCTGCCTTGGCCGTGGTCGACGGTCCCGGTCTCGACACGGCGCGTGACCGACTCGAGCCGGATGCGATCCTGGCCGCCGACTTCGACCCCGACGCACTGGCGGCGATCTTGCACAGCCAGGCCCGACGGCGACCGGGCCGTCCGCCCGGGCCCGAGCCGGCCGCCGATCCGCAGCCCCTCGGACAGTTGGTCGCGGTGACCGGGCCGCCGGGCGTCGGCGCGTCGACCGTGGCCCAGGCCCTGGCCGCCCACCACACCCGACAGGGCCGCACCCTCCTGGCCGATCTCGCGCTCGACGCCGACCAACACCTCCGCCATGGCGTCCCGCCCGGCCACGACGGCGTCTTCGAACTGGCCGAGGCCCTCCGCCACGCGCCACCGGCCGACCTGCTGCCGCCGACGGCGGATCTGGTTGCTGGGTACGACCTCCTCTGCGGCCTCCGCCGTCGCCAGGAGTGGACGGCGTTGACCACTGTCGTCGCTGATCACGTCGTCGAGGTCCTGCGGCGGAGCCATCCACTCGTGGTGGCAGACGTCCCTTCCGATCTCGACGGTCGCGCCGAGAGCGGCTCACTCGACCTCGAAGAGCGCAACGCCCTCGCCCGAGCGACGCTGCCCGTCGCCGCGGTTGTCGTCGTGGTGGGTCGGTGGACGACGACTGGTGTCCATCGGCTGGTCCGCACGCTCGTCGACCTGACCAGGCACGGGATCGACCACGACCGCCTGCAGCCCGTCCTCAATGACGCTCCGAGCAGCGCGGCCCGCCAAGCCCTGGCCCGCCGCACGATGGACGCCCTCCTGACCGAAGCAGACGGTGGGCCATGGCGCGACCCCGCCTGCCTAGCCCACGACCGGGGCGTCGAGGCGTGCGTCCGCGAGGCCAGGCCCCTTCCCGCTCGATTCGTCCGCCGGGTCGGCCACGCCGTCGGGACCACCGGATGACCGTGGCCTCCTCGCCCCTCGCCGACATCGAGCGGCTGGCCCAGGAGCGGGCTGACGGATTGGCCCTCGACCTCAACCGCCCTGAGGGCCCGGCTCACCTCCAGCGCCTCGTGGTCGAGGCCGTCGACGCCTGGAACGCCGAGCACCGGGACGGCCGTCGCCCGGTACCCCTGGACGACGACGTGGTCGAGCGGGCCCTGCGCAACCTCGTCGGCTACGGCCCTCTGGGTCCCCTCCTGGCCGACGACGACGTGTGGGAGATCATGGTCAACGCTCCTGACGCCCTGTTCGTAAAGCGTCACCGCGGCCCCGACGGTCCCCACGACGAGGTCTTCCACGACGACGACCACGTGCTGCGGGTCCTGAGCCGCATCCTCGACGACGCCACCGGCGCCCACCGCAAGCTCGACCCCACCCTCGGTCTCCAGGACGCCCAGCTCGAGGACGGGGCCCGCCTCCACGTCGTCCACCGGGACCTCAGTCGCGGCGGCCACACGATGGTCAACATCCGCAGGTTCACCGGCGTCGCCTACCGGCGTCTCGCCGACCTCGTGGGCACAGGGATGGTCGACCGGGCCACGGCCGACCTACTGACCGTCTTCGTCGAGTCCGGTGCCTCCACCGTCGTCTCCGGGCGCCCCGGGGCGGGCAAGACGACGCTGCTGTCCTGTTGCCTCGCCGAGCTGGACCCCCGGAGCCGGGTCGTGATCGCCGAAGAGGTCTTCGAGGCCGATGTGCCGTTGGCCAACGTCGCCGGGATGCAGACCCGCGGCCCTCGGCCTGATCGTCCCGAGATCGGCCTCCGCCGGCTGGTCGCGGCGTTCCTGCGCATGGCTCCGGACGTCGCGGTCGTCGGCGAGGTCCGGGACCGCGAAGCCCTACCCCTGCTGCTGACTCTGTCGTCCGGGGTGACCGGGTACACGACCGTCCACGCCGGGTCGGCGGCCCAGGCCCTGTCCCGCCTCCGCTTCATCTGTCAGCTGGCCGACGAGGCCACCAACCTCGGGCCAGGGATCCTGACCACCCTCGTGGCCGAGACCATCGACGTGGTCGTGCACTGCCATCGCGGCGCCCAGGGGCCGAGGGTCACCGAGGTGGTCGCGGTGGAGGATGTCGCCACCGGGGACGCCGGACGCTTCACGACGACCCCGGTGCTCTCCCGGTCACGACTCGATCGTCCGCTGCAGTGGACGGGCCTTGTTCCCGACCGCCTCACGGGGCGCCTGGCTGCCCAGGGCGTCGACTTGAGTCGGCTCCTGGCCGACCGGGGTGACCCGCCGTGACCGGACTGGCCTGGGGTGCGCTCGCCGCTCTCGGCGTCCACCTCCTGTGGTCCCGTCCCGCTCCCCGAAATGCCGATGCCAGAGCGCGACTCAGGGCGCGACTCCCGCGCCTGGCGCTCCCCGTCGGGGCCGCCGCGCTCGGCACGGTCCTCGGTACTGTCGCCGTCGGTGGGCCCGCCGCCCTGGTCGCCGGAAGCATGGCCGCCGGCTGCGCCGTCGTGGGCCGCCGCTCGGTCGACAGCGCCCGCCGCGACCAGGCCCGCCGCCTGTGGCCCAACCTCCTGGAAGAGCTTCGGGTCCTGACCACGAGCGGTGGTCGCTCACTCCCACGGGCGCTCCTCGAAGCCGGACGCCGGGTGCCCGACCCTGCCGGCGAGGCCTTCCGGGCGACCCAGCAGGCCTGGCGGGTGTCGGCTGACTTCGATCGGAGCCTCGGAGTACTGGCCGGCCACCTGGCGGAGGCGTCGACGGACGCCGTGTGCGAGACGCTGCTCGTGGCCCACGAGTTGGGCGGGGCCGACATCGGGCGCCGCCTGGCCCGTCTGGCTGACGACCGCCGACGGGACCTGGCCACCCGTGACCTGGCCGTGGCCAAGCTCGCCGGGGCCCGCTTCGCTCGTCGGTTCGTCGTGGTGGTCCCCCTCGGCATGGCGGTGGCCGGTCAGGCCGTGGGCACCGGTCGCGCCGCGTTCGCGTCGCCCGAGGCTCAGGCCGTCGCCGTCATGGCAGTGGCCATGGTCGCCGCCTGCTGGCTCTGGGCCGGCCACCTCCTCCGGCTGCCCGACGAACCCCGCGTCTTCGGGCGATGAGCGTGATGGTCGTCGGCCTCCTGCTGTGGACGGGCACCGGCCTGCTGTTGTCTTCGCTCGGGATCGTTCGTCGACCCACGCTGGCCACCCGGATCCGTCCCTACCTGGTCCTGGGGCCCCAAGACGGTCCCGGGGCAGGGACCGGCCGGCTGGCTACGGTCGGGCTCGTCGTCGGTGAACGCCTCGGGCGTCTGCTGCGCTCGACCGAGCCGCTCGAACGACGGCTGCGCCGGGTGCACCATCGCCTCGACCCCGCCGCCTTCCGCTTCCGCCAGCTCAGCCATGCCGTCCTGGCCCTCGGAATGTCCGGCGTGGTCTTCGACGCCTTGCCGATCGGCCTGGATCCCCGCGTCGCCGGCATGCTGGTCCTGGCGACACCCGTGGCCGTGTTCGCGGCGCACGAGCAGGCATTGGCCATGACAGACCGGGCCCAGACCCGCCAGGTGGTGCGGGAGCTCCCGGTCCTGGCCGAGCAGTTGGCCATGCTCCTGGCCTCGGGTCGGTCGGTGTCAGCCGCCATCAACCGGATCGGCGAACGGGGCCGAGGTCCCGGCGCCGCCGACCTCCGTCGAGTCACCCGCCGTATCCAACAAGGCATCGACGAGCGCGACGCCCTCCGGGAATGGGCCGACCTGCGGCCAACCGTCGGCGTCACCCACCTCGTGTCGGTGCTCACCCTCGCCCGGGAGGCGACGGACCTCGATCGGCTCGTGGACCAGGAGGCGGCGACCATCCGAGCCGATGCCCACCGTGAGCTGTTGGCCGAGCTGGAGCGTCGCTCCCAACAGGTCTGGATACCGGTCACTGTCGCCACCCTGCTGCCGGGCTCGCTGCTCCTCCTCGTCCCGTTCCTCGACGCGCTCCGGCTCTTCGCCGGCGCCTGACCCCAAACCAGGAGGATGCACCATGCCCCGAACCCATCGGCCGACGACTCGATGCCGCGCCAGTGGCGACCGAGGCGAGGGGGTGATCTCGGCCGCCATCGCCGTACTCATCGTGGCCTTCCTCGGCGCCCTCATGTGGGTCGGCTTCCAGCAGATCTGGGCCAACGCCGAAGCCCAGACCAACGAGCAGATCACCCAGATCGGAGGCTGACCTCCGACTGGGGGACCGGCACCCTGAGCGCGGCCATCGGCCTCACCGTGGCGCTGACCATGCTCCTCGGCACCGTGCAAGTGGTCGCTCGCCTGCACCGGACCAGCGTGGTGGCCGCGGTGGCCGACGACGCCGTCCACCGAGTCGCCGAGGCCGGCCCTGACGTCGAGGCGGCCCGGGCACGGGCGGATCGCCGGGTCCACCGCCTGCTCGGGCCGGCGGCCCGGGTTCGATGGTCCACGACGGCGGACGGTCCGACGGTCGAGATCATCGTGCCTTCGCCGCCCCTACCCGGGCTCGCCGGCGACATCCGGCGCGGCGCATCGGCGCGCTGGGAGCGCCTGAGATGACCGGCCGCCGTCTCCAAGGCGACGCCGGCCAGGTGGCCGGGATCGAGGCGGTCCCCTTCGGCCTGGTCGTGCTCGTCGTGGGGATCCTGCTCATCGCCCACACCTGGGCGGTGGTCGACGCCAAGTTCGCGGCCACGGCGGCGGCCCGGGAGGCGACCCGCGCCTATGTCGAGTCCAACGAGCGGGACGACGCCATGGGGGCCGCCCGCCGGGCCGCGGCCGAAGCGGTCGAACGCTCGGGGAGGTCGGCGGCCACCATCGAGCTCCGCCAGGCCACCGCGGGCTTCGGCCGGTGCATCCCCAGCCGGTTCGAGCTCAGCGTCAGGGTCCCGATGGTCGGGGTGCCATGGCGCTCCGATCGACCCTCGGTCGTGGTCCGGGCCGGGCAGCAGGAGGTCGTCGATCCCTACCGGGACGGGCTGGCGGGGCTGGCGGACTGCCGGGAGGGATCGTGAACCCGGCGGGGGACCGGGGCACCGCGTTGCTCTTCTTTCCCGCCGCCCTGCTGGTCATGGTGGTGCTCGCCTCGATCACGGTCGATCTCGCCCGACTCCACCTCGGACAACGCCAGGCCGACGACCTGGCCGCAGCCACGGCCAACGATTCCGTCACTGTCGGCCTGGACGAAACCGCGATCCGCTCGGGCGACGGCTACCACCTGGACGTGACCCGCGTCGACGCCGTGGTGGCCGGCCATCTGGCGAGGGCGGACCGATCGACCCTGCTCGGCGTCACCGCCAGGGGCTCCGTCCAAGGGGCACGCACGGTCACCGTCACCGTCACCGCCCGCGTCCCGCTCGCGTTCGCTCATGCGGTCCCCGGCACGCCGGCGTCAGTCGGCATCCGGACCAGCGCGACGGCAACGGCGCGACTGAGATGACCAACCACGTCAGCATCGAGCACCACGTCGACGGACGGACCGTGGCCTGCAAGCGGGCCACGGTGACCGATGGCGGCGCGCGCATCCGGGACGAAGCGTCGCGCCTCGAGGGCCTCGATCATCCGGGCGTGCTCACCTTCGTCGAGCTCCGCGAGACCGACGAGGGCCCGGTCCTGGTGAGCGAGTACGTGGGGCCTCGCACCTTGGCCTCCATCGGGCCGGTGGCGACCGAACGGGCAGCTCTCCTGGTCGCCGATCTCGCCACTACCGTCGCCGACCTTCACGCCCGCGGGGTGGTGCATGGCGCGGTCAGGCCTGAGCACGTGCTCGTCGCGGGAGACCGAACCGTGCTCTGTGGCTTCGCGCCCACCGTGGTCGATCACCCGCCGGCCGATGACGTCAACGGCATCGGCACGACGTTGCGGGGCCTGCTCGCGCCGGACCTCGAGGAGGAACCCATCCCCGACCGACGGCCGTGGCGTCGAACGCCCTGGCACGGCTACCGTCACCGAGCCCTGCTCACGCTCGCCGACCAGGCCACCGACGACGATCCTGGTCGTCGGCCGGGAGCTCGGGCCCTGGCCGAGTCCGTCGGATCGTTGAGTGGTGCCCCGACCTCGCGCCACGGTCCCGGTCCTGCCCGGGAGCCGACGGGCCCGACCCGGACCGCGGCACTCGCCGACCTGATCGCCGTCCACCGCCCCCGCCGGCGGCGGGCATCCGCTGCCCGGCCCACCTCTCCCGGCCGGCGGGTTCCCGTTCGGATCGCCCTGCTGGGCGTCATCGGCGTCGGCCTCGGTGGATTCGGCATCGTCGGCTTGGCCGACGACACGGCGCCGAACCAACCGGCCCCGTCCGGCCTCGCGACCGACGCCCCCACCTGTGCCAATCCGGCGGACGGCGCCCCGGCTGACGTGGACGGTGACGGCTGTCCCGAGTCCGTCAGGCTGGGCCACGGCTGGATCGAGGTGGACGGCCGTCGCTTCCGGGTCGGCCGACCGGGGAACGCCCTCGCGGTCGGGGACTGGGATGGCGACGGGGCGGCGACCGTGGCCCTGCTCCAGCGGGAGACTGGCGATGTCTGGCGCTTCGCCACCTGGGACCCCGACGGGGCAGTGACAGCCGAGCCCGTCGGCCGCTTCCCGGGCGCGGTCGACCTGGATCGCCGGGTCGCCGCCGGCGGCGACGTGCTCGTGGTCCAGCTCCGGAGCGGCGCCACCACCGAGGTGCCGGCCGAATGACGCCCGGTCAGTCCCTCCGCGCCGTCCTCGGCGTTGTCACGGGCAGCGCGGTGGTGCTGGCGGCGCTCCCCAGGGCCCTGCCGTCGATCGAAGCCGGCGGCGATCCCGCTCGTCCGGTGATCGAGGTGACCACCTTCGGGCTCCGTGTCGTCGCCTCCGGGCTGGGGACGTACGTCACCCTCGTGCTCGTGGCCGTGCTGCTGGCATCCCTGCGCCTCCTGCCATCGACGCTGCGCCACGCGGTGGACCGCTGGACGACCGGTGGGATCGCCGGCGGCATCCGACGCCTCGCCGGGGCGTCGGCTATCGCGCTCGGTGTGCTGCCGCTGCAGCCCGTGGCGGCCCAGGCCAATCCGGCGCCACCGGTTCTGGCGCCCGCCGACCTACCGCAGGCGCCCCCCTCCGAACCGGCGCCGCGCCTCGAGCCACTCCCCCCGACCACGATGGTCCCCGCTCCGACTGCCCCCGTCGTTCCGCACCGACCCGAAGCGGGCCCGCCCACCCCACGGGACCGCGACCAGGTCGTCGAGCGCGCGGTGACCGTCGCCGTGGGTGACTCCTTCTGGTCGATCGCCGAGCAGCAGGTCACGACCCGGCTCGGCCGGACGCCGACCGACACCGAGGTGGTCGAACCCTGGCTGGCCCTGATCGACGCCAACCGCGACCGCCTGCTCGACCCCACCAATCCGGACCTCCTCCACCCCGGCCAGGTCCTCCGCCTCCCCGACCCCTGATCGTTCTGGTTGAGGGTTAGGTGATGGTGACGGACTGCTCCATGCCGAGTTGGAGGTGGAGGTCGCCGGACTCGGGGTCCTGGACGAAGCAGACGAAGGTGTAGTCGCCGGGGGCGAGGTTCAGGTCGATGTAGCCGGTCGTGCCGGGGGCGGTGGCCGCAAGTCCGCCCTGGCCGGTCTGATCGTCGGCGTCCGCGATGGTGAGCTCGTGGGCCTGGTCGCCGTTGTTGACCACCTCGATGGTGCCCTGGCCGTCGAAGTCCTCGGGGACGTCGAAGCCGAAGTCGTGCAGGCCGACCGTCGCCGTCGCCTCGACCGTCACCGGCTCCGCCGGGGCCTCTCCGGTCACCGTGAACGGCTCGATCATCCCCCGCGGGGCGTGGTTCGGGAGGAAGCAGTAGGTCACGTAGTCCCCCGGCTCCAAGTTCACCAGAGCGGTGTTGGTCTCACCGGGACCGATGGTGTTGGTACCGCCGGCGAAGATTTCGGGGTCGAGGACGCCGTCGCCCTGCTCGGTGATGGTGGTCACCAGGTCGTCGGGGGTCATGCCCCCGTCGAGGCGGATCAGGGTGACCTGGTGCTCCTCGTCGCCTCCATTGGTCTGGTTGACCCGGACCAGGCCGGCAGGGAGCTCGTCGGTGGCCAGCTCATAGCCGAAGTCGACCGAGGTCACGTCGAGGACGGCTGTCTCGGCTGCCGCTTCGGTCGTCTCCGTCGCTGAGGTGTCGGTCGCGGCGTCGCCCCCGCCTGGGGTGTCGTTGCTGTCGTCGCCACAGCCGACCAGCACCAGGGCCAGCAAGCTCACGACCACCAGGATCCGCCTCATCGTTCTCCTCTCGCCGTTCTGGACGTCGAGAAAATAGGCGGTCAGCGGACCAAGTGGATCACCTCCCCGGGGCGACGTCGCGACGGGTGGGCGTGGGTTGCCAGCCGCCGCCTCAGGGTGGCGACCCGGAGCGTCACCTCATCGGCCGAGGTGGGCACCCGGACCCAGTCCTCGTCGCGGTCCCACAGCGGTGGTGGGGCGTGACCGGGCTCGATGAAGAGCAGGCGGGGAACCCCCGCCCGGGCCAGTTCGGTGCGGCGGTGGGCCTCGCTGGGCCACGGCACGCCGGCGATGTCGACGTCGGGCTCGAGCTCGAGGCCGGGGGCGATCCCCGGCTCGGCCAAGGGCCGCGCGAGGGCGTGGGTCTGCGTCATGAGTCCTCTCCTGGTCCGGCGCGTCGACGGGGTGTCGACGCGGCTGGGTCAGCCGGGCAGGAGGAGGGGCGGACCTCGCCGTGGAGGACGGGACCAGGCAGGAGGGCCATCGGTGCGAACCCGGTCGCGGCGGCGACGGGTGCGGTCGGGACCGGCGGCCACGAGGAGCCCGGCCAACGCGAGGACGACGAGGAGGCCACGCCCGGTCGTGAGGCGGGCGGCGCCGGTGCCACCGAGGTGGCGACCGGGCTGGACGACTGGAAGATCGTTGCGGTGGTCGACCGGCCCCGCCGCCGACGCGATGTCGCCGACGACATCCTCGGCCACCTGCGGCGTGGCGAACGGGCCGAGGGCCAGGAGGGCGACGATGAAGGCGGCGGCGAGGACGGCCCGACGGGCCCCGCACCCGACCCGGCTCGACGTGGTCATCCCTGACTCGCCTGCTGGCGCTCGGACTGCTCGAGGGCGTAGCCGCGCGAGCGGACGGTGCGGATGGCCAGGCCGAGTGGTTCGAGGCGGCGTCGGAGGCGGAGGACGTGGACGTCGAGGGCATTGCGGGCGGGGGCCCGCTCGGGCCAGCCGGCCCGGGCGAGGGCGTCACGGCTGACCACGGCGCCGAAGCGCTCGACCAGCGCGGCCGCCAGGCGATAGTCGACCGGCGGCAGGGACACCCAGTTCCGGCCCATGCGGAGCACGCCGTCGTCTTCGACCAC
The DNA here is from genome assembly GCA_963725155.1 of uncultured Microthrixaceae bacterium. Taxonomy (GTDB): domain Bacteria; phylum Actinomycetota; class Acidimicrobiia; order Acidimicrobiales; family DATDAH01; genus DATDAH01. The sequence goes on along the minus strand of CAVRXU010000005.1, from coordinate 772,249 downwards.
GGGGCGCACGGCGTCCTTCTCCCGGCACCGGCGCTCCAGCCCCGCCAGGCGCGCCATCATGTCGACCTCTTGCGCCGGGACGCGTATCCAGTCCTCCAGGTCGTCGGAGGGCAGCGGCGGGGCCGCTCCGCTCTCGACCAGCAGGAGGCGGGGTCGGCGCTCGGACCGCAGGGTGTCGAGCCGATCCTCCTCGCCGGGCCAGCGGACCATGGCGACGTCGGCGCCGGTCATCGAAAGGGTGTCAGTGGTGCCGCTCACGGGTTCGCCCAACGGGGAGGTCATCACAGTGGTCACCGTAGGAAGTCGATGTGTCGCGATTGTTTCGCGGTGATGAATGGTCGGACTCGGCCCGGACCACAGGGGTCGGGAAGGGTGAGGCCTCTTCGTCAGACGGCGTCGTCACCGACCTCGCCCGTGCGCACTCGCTGCACGGTGCCCAGGTCGACCGTCCAGATCTTCCCGTCGCCGATCTTGCCGGTCTGGGCCGACGAGGCAATGGCCTCGACCGCCCGATCGACCTCCGACGACGGGACGATCAGCTCGACCTTCACCTTGGGGACGAAGTCGATCTGGTACTCCGAGCCCCGGAAGGTCTCGGTCTTGCCGCCCTGGCGGCCGTAGCCCTGGACCTCGCTGACGGTGAGGCCCATGAGCCCGGCCCCCTGCAGCGCCGACTTCACGTCGTCGAGCTTGAACGGCTTGATGATTGCGGTCACGAGATGGGGCATGTGCTCTTCTCCTGAGGAGGGCCCGCGTAGGTCCCCGACATCTTCTCGCCGATGGTCGTTCCCGACACCCATCGGGTGTGCTGATGATCGGACCGGGTAGGCGTGGCCTTGGTCATGGCGGCGGAACCTACGGAGCAGGTGTTGCCCGTCTGTGTGGCCCCGGTGACACCTAGGGGTCGACGTTGTGTCGAAAATCTGAACCCGGGGCGGTGCTTTGGCCTACACGGCATCGGCCCCCTTCTCGCCGGTCCGGATGCGGGTGATGTCGAGCACGTCGCTCACCCACACCTTCCCGTCGCCGATCTCGCCGGTGTTGGCCGCTGCGATCAGCGCCTCGACGACGACCGCGACGTCACCGTCGTCGACCACTGCTTCCACCCGGACCTTGGGCACCAGGTCGACCTGGTACTCGGCCCCGCGGTACACCTCGGTGTGGCCGCCTTGGCGGCCGAACCCCTTGACCTCGGTGACGGTCATGCCTTGCACGCCCGCCCCCTTCATCGCCGTCTTCACGTCGTCCAGCTTGAACGGCTTGATGACTGCCGTGATCTGCTTCATGTCACAGTTCCTTTCGTCGTCGTTGCCGTTAGGAGTGGTCGGCCAGGTTGTACCCGGCTTCGGCGTGCTGGCTCAGGTCCAGGCCCTGCAGCTCGTCGCCCTCGCTGACCCGGAGGCCGATGGTCAGGTCGATGGCCTTGGCGATGATCAGGGTCATCACGAAGGCGAAGCCCAGTGTGGCCGCGGCGGCTATCGCCTGGTCGACGAACAGGGTGAGTCCGCCCCCGAGGAAGAGGCCCTCGTCGACGACCAGTGGGTTGACCGCCGAGTCGGCGAAGAGCCCCACGGCCAGGGAGCCGAACAGGCCACCCACCAGGTGGACGCCCACCACGTCGAGCGAGTCGTCATAACCGAACTTGTACTTCAGCGAGATGGCGAAGTAGCAGATCAGACCGGCTCCGGCCCCGATGGCCAAGGGGCTCAAGCCACCGACGAAGCCGGCGCAGGGCGTGATGGCGACCAGTCCGGCCACGATGCCCGAGCAGACCCCCAGCGTCGTCGGGTGGCCGTCCTTCAGCCATTCGACGAAGGTCCACACCAAACCGCCGGCCGCCGCGGCCACGAAGGTGTTCAGGAACGCGACGGCGGCGATGCCATCGGCGGACAGCGCCGAGCCGGCGTTGAAGCCGAACCAGCCGAAGAACAGGATGCCCGTCCCCAGCATCGTCATCGTGAGGTTGTGCGGCGGCATCGGCGTGGCCGGCCATCCGTGGCGCTTGCCCAGCAGCAGGATCACGGCCAGCGCCGCGGCGCCCGCGTTCATGTGGACCACGGCGCCGCCTGCGAAGTCCAGGGCGCCGAGGTCGGCCAGCCAGCCTCCGGCGAAGACCCAGTGGGCGATGGGGCTGTAGACCAGCAAGGCCCACACCGGCACGAATACCGCCCAGGCGGAGAACCTCAGGCGATCGGCCACCGCCCCGCTGATGAGTGCCGGTGTGATCACGGCGAACGTGAGCTGGAAGACCAAGAAGACGATCGTCTCGCCCGAGGGATCCGGGAAGATGTCCTTGAGGCCGACGAAGTCGAGGTTGCCGAGCCATCCTGCGTCACCACTGCCCCCGAACGCCAGGGTGTAGCCGACGATCACCCACAGCACGGGGATCACCGCCATGCAGTAGAGGTTCATGTTCAGCATGTTCAAGACGTTCTTCGAGCGGGTCATCCCGCCGTAGAACAGGGCGAGGCCCGGGGTCATGAACAGCACCAAGGCGCTGCTCGCGAGTACCCAGGCGATTGCACCGGAGTCCATCTGGATCTGCTCCTCCTGCAGTAGGTGTGACCGCAGGAGTGTGGGCGATCAGGATTTCGCCGTGGTCACCCGACTGTTTCGTCAATGTGAACTATCTGACGGGAGCCTGACAGTGACCTTCGGGGATCTGTCAGCGCAGGCGGAGGGCGACCTCGTTGGCCAGCAGGCGGCCCCGTCGGGTGAGCACCGCGCGGTCGCCGTCGACCTGCACCAGGCCCGGGAGGTCGTCGAGCGGGAGGGCGGCGACGGGAACCCCCTCGCGCAGGCGCAGCGCCAGCTGCAGGCCCTCCAGCCGGCGCTCGGCGAGGCTCAGGGTCTCGTCCGCGGCCTCTACCGACCGGCCGGCCTCGACCGCCTCGATGTAGCGCTCGGGCGTGCGGAGGTTCCACCAGCGCCGGCCCTGGCGGTGGGCGTGGGCGGCGCAGCCGAGGCCCAGGTACTCGCCCTGGGACCAGTAGAGCCCGTTGTGGCGGCACTCGTCGCCGGGCTGGGCCCAGTTCGAGACCTCGTACCAGTCCAGACCCGCCGCGGTCAGGAGATCGTCGGCCAGCTCGTACTTGTCCGCCTGGTCGTCGTCGTCGGGATGCCGGTCCGGGTCGTCGGCCAGGGGGGTGCCCGCCTCGACCGTCAGGCCGTACGCCGAGACGTGCGGTGGCTCGAGCGCCAGGACCTCGTCGAGGGTCCGGCGCCAGTCGGCCAGGGACTCCCCCGCGGCGCCGTAGATGATGTCCAGGTTGAAGGTCAGCCCTGCGGCCCGGGCGAGCTCGACGCACCGACGGACGTTGGCCGGGTCGTGGGCCCGGCCAAGCGCGGTCAGGACGTGGGGCACCATCGACTGGACGCCGAACGACAGCCGGTTGACCCCGCCCGCGACGTAGGCCTCGACCAGCTCCGGCGTCACGGTGTCGGGGTTGCACTCGACGGTCACCTCCGCCCCGGGAGCGAAGGGCAGCTCGGCCAAGACCGCCAGCAGGCCTTCGGTCGGGACCATCGACGGCGTGCCCCCACCGACGAACACGCTGGTCACCGGCGGCAGGTCCCCGTCAGCCACCGCCTCGGCCGTCTGCCGGCGCAGGGCCGCCAGATACCGCCCGGTCAGGTCGTGGCGGTCGTCCCACGCCGCGAAGGCGCAGTAGTCACACCGTCGCGCACAGAACGGCACATGCACATACGCGCCGAACGGGTGGGCCACCCCCTGAGGCTACGAGGGCGCAGGAACTCCAACCGAGGGGCAACGCTGCGCAGTCGGAGCGGAGCAGCTCCGAGGACTGGCGGGATCGGCGGCGCCGGAGTTCGTGAGCGAAGCGAACGAACTCAAGTGTTGCTGGGGCTGGCCCGGCGAAGGCCGAGGTCGTCGAGGCGGGCCGGCGTGCTGTCCACGTCGGTGCCGAGGATGGCGGCGATGGCCTGCAGGTCGTCACGGCGGATGGTGAGCACCCGGCCGTTGAAGTCCTGACGCTGGACCTGGATCATCGACAGGTAACGGTTCAACATGTCGGCCTCGGGCCCCGAGAGGGTCTCCAGGCGGGTCAGGTCGATGATGATCGAGCCGAGTACGGCTTGGGCCTGGCGACTGTCGGTGAGGTCGATCATCTCGCCCCCGCCCGTGCCGAAGTCGGGCATGGCGTTGCCGGGCAGGAGCTGGTCGACCGGCACAGAGTAGAAGCGGGCCAGGCGCTGGAGCCGCGGCACGGAGATCGCTCGCTCGCCCCGCTCGTAAGCGCCGAGCACCGACGCCTTGAACTCATGATCGGAGGAGGCTTCCACCTCTTGGAGCGACATGCGCTTCTGCCGGCGGATGGCGCGTAGACGCTCACCCACCTTGCGTCCGTACTCCCCCGCGGGATCGATGTCGGCGACCATGTGCCCCTACCCTCTCTGGTCGGGGTCGAGCGCTCGATGACCACCCACCGTGTGAGTTCCTCTCACGAAGAACACTGTACGCGTCCTTTTGGCGCCAGATCAACCACGGTGCGCGGTCAGGCCGGGCGGACCAGCCCGTGGCGCAGGGCGGCCAGCAGCGCGCCGGCGGTCACCGCGGCGGTCTCGGCCCGCAGGACGGCGGGCCCGAGGCCCACCCGGTCCCTCGCCTCGGCCCGCTCATCGTCGCTCCAGCCCCCCTCCGGGCCGCACAGCACGACACCGTCGCCCAGGGTCAGAGGACGGCCACCGGGGTCGGCCAGGGCGGCGTCGGGATGGTCGGCCAGCGTGTGGACCCCGTCGACGGTGGGCAACCACGACCGCCGGCTCTGCATCGCCGCCTCGCGGGCGATGCGGCGCAGGCGCTCGAGGTGGGGGGCCACCCGGTCCCCCTCCCAACGGATGATCGAGCGCTCGGTGCGGAGGATCACGATGTGGTCGATCGACAGCTCGGTCAGCTTCTGCACGGCCCACTCGGGTCGGTCCCCCTTGGTCGGTGCCAGGCCGACGGTCAGGGGTGGATCCGGGCGGCTGTCGACGACCACGTCGCCGACCAACTCGACCGGGTCACCGAGCCGGACCGGTCGCCACGATCCGGCCCCGTCGGCCACCAAGAAAGGGTCACCGACGCGCAGTCGCAGCGCCCTCTGCAGGTGGTGACGATCGGCGTCGTCCAGCTCGGGGTGATCGACATCGTCCACGAACACCAGCGGGCCGACGCCTCCCGGGGGCACCGCCCAGCCCTACTTGAAGGCTTCGCGGATGCGGCCGACCACGCCGCCCTTGGGCGCGGCGACGGCATCGCCCCGCAGCTCGGCCAGCCGCCGATAGAGCTCCTCCTCCTCGTCGGTGAGGTCGGTGGGCGTGCGGACGACGTAGCGGATGCGCAGGTCGCCCCGACCCCGGCCCCGGACGTGGGGCACGCCATGGCCCCGGAGGCGGACGACATCGCCGCTCTGGGTGCCGGGGGGTATGCGGAGGTCCTCGACGCCGTCGAGGGTCTCGAACGCCACCTGGGTGCCAAGGGTGGCCTGGGCAGGGGTCAGGCCCACGATGGCGGCCAGATCGTCGCCGTCCCGGCTGAAGCGCTCGTCGGCCGTGACCCGCAGGTGCACGTACAGGTCGCCCGCCGGGCCGCCCCGCGGCCCAACCGCACCACGGCCGGAGAGCCGCAGGGTCGATCCGCTGTCCACCCCCGCGGGCACGTCGACGGTGTAGGTGCGGTCGTCGACCTTGCGACCTTCGCCGTCGCACCCACCGCACGGCTCGGGGATGATCTGGCCGATGCCGCCACAGCGCCCACAGGGCGCAGCGGTCACCATCTGACCGAGGATCGACTGGCGGACCCGCCGGACCTGGCCTGTGCCGGCACACTCCGGGCAGCTCTGTGGTGAGGTCCCGGGGGACGCTCCCGTGGCCTCGCAGATCTCGCAGGCGACGGCCGTGCGCACGGTCACGTCCTTCTTGACGCCGAAGACCGCTTCGGTGAACTCGATGTCGACCGTCTGCTCGAGGTCCGCCCCTCGGGGTGGTCCGGTGGGCCCCCGTCGGGCGCTTCCCCCGCCGAACGGGCTGCTGCCCCCGCCGCCGAAGAAGGCGTCGAAGATGTCCCCGAACCCGGCGCCCCCGAAGGGATCCCCACCGCCACCACCGAGCGCGGCCTCGCCGTACAGGTCGTATTGCTGGCGCTTCTCGGGATCGGCGAGGACCTCATAGGCGAGGGACACCTCCTTGAAGCGAGCCTCGGCCGCGGGATCTCCCTGGTTGGCGTCGGGATGGTGCTCACGCGCCGCCCGCCGGTATGCCTTCTTGATCTCCTCGGGCGACGCGTCGCGGCTCACCCCGAGGAGGCCGTAGAAGTCGGCCATGTCAGCCCTCGGTCAGACGGTCGCTGAGCCGCTGGCTGACGAGGGCCACGGCGGCCAGAGCCTGCGGGTAGTCCATCCGCGTGGGTCCGAGGACGCCGATGGTGCCGGCAGCCACGCCCCCGATCTCGTACGGCGACACGACGAGGGCGCACTCCTCGAGCGGCGCCATGCCGGTCTCGGTGCCGATGGCGACCGTCAGGCCCCGGGCCATCACATCCCTGAGGAGGGTGACGACGACCAACTGCTGTTCGAGGATGCCGAGGATCTCCCGCACGGTCTCGACGGCCTCGAAGGACGAGGCCACTCGAGACGTGCCGTCGACGAAGACGTGCTCGGCGTCGTGGGCCTGGTTGTCGCCCCCCATCAACTCCACGGCCATGGCGACCAGGCTGTCGGCCGAAGCCACGCCGGTGGACGGGGCCGCGCCCAGCCCGGACGGCGCCCGGCCGTGGGCGTGGGCGGACAGGGCGGCCTGGGCCGATGTGACGTCGGCCTCACTGATCGGGGCGCTCAGTTCGATCGTGTGCTTCTCGACCACGCCGTTGGCCAGCACGACCACGACCAGCACGACCCGCTCGGTGAGGGCCACCAACTGGGTGGAGCGGACCTGGCTCGCGTCGTACGGCGGACCGAGGACCACTGCGGCACAGTCGGTCAGGTTCGACAGCAGGCCGCTGGTCTGGCCCAGCATGCGCTCGATCTCCCCGTGGGCGCGGTCGAAGAAGGCCCGCACCCGTTCGGCGTCGGCGGTCTGCAGGTCGGACGGGACCAGGTTGTCCACGTAGAAGCGGTACCCCTTCTCCGTCGGCACGCGGCCGGCGCTGGTGTGGGGCTGGTGGAGGTAGCCGTCACGCTCGAGGGCGCCCATCTCGTTGCGGATGGTGGCAGCCGAGACCGCCAGGCCACTGGAGCTGACCACATGACCCGACCCGACGGGCTGGGCCGTCTCGATGTACTCCTCGACCACCGCCCGCAGGACCGCGGCCTTGCGGTCGTCGAGACCCGGCACCGTCGACGAACTGGGCATGGTCGAGCGATTGTACCGAGCGCCGTTCAGGGCACCGGGGCTGCACCCACCTCGAGGAGGTAGCCGACCCCCGCGATGCCGTGGATCTGGACACCCAACGAGCGCAGCTTCGACCGCACCCGACGGATCGCCCCATCCACGGCTCGGTCATGCCGCTCCTCGCCGGCCCAGGCCGCCTCGAGCAGGACCGCCCGGGACACGCAGCGGCCGTTCGCGGCCAGCAACGGCCGCACCAGCCGGACCTCCAGGTCGCTGAGGGCCACCCATCGACCGTGGCGACGAGCCAGCCCGTCCCCGTCCAGCACGATGCTCGACGGGGGGGTAGAAGCCGGCCCGGCGATCAGATCCAACCGTCGCCGGAGCGTGGCCTCACGGTGGGCCCGATCCTCCGGCGGAGCGTCGGTCCAGAGCCAGTCCTCGTCCACCGCCCACACCGGTGGCGGGGCTGATCCGGGGCTGACGAGCAGCAGTCGCGGGATCCCCGCGGCAGCCAGATGGTCACGACGGTCGGATTCCTCCGGCCACCGCAGGGCGACGATGACGGACGGGCGGTGATCCGTGTCCGTCCGCATGGCCGACGTCGTGTCGGCGAGCAGATCCTGCACGTTGGCTTCTCCTGGTCGGCCGCGCCGGGCGCGGCATGGCTCACGCCGACCGGGAGGTCGGCGTCAGTGGGCCAGGAGAACCGGGGGACCTCGACGGGGCGGGTCCGCGACGCGCCATCGGCGCGCCGGGACCGGTGGCTCGGTCGCCGTGACCCGACCGGTGACGACGCCGGCCAGCAGCAGCAGGGCCAACGTGGCCAGGACCGCGAGGGCAAGGCGGGGCAGGGCGGGAAAGCCGAACGGCGCCGGCGCGGCGCCGGGCCCAGGTTGCGCGATTGCACCCTTACCGGCATCGACCTTCGTCGCCTGGGCGGCGGTCACCGTGGGCGGCCCACCGAGCGGACCAGAGGCACAGGTGACCATGATGCACAGCCACCCGAGGCCAAGGGCCAGCGCCACCCGGGCCAGGCCGGCGAGAGGCCGGACCTGACCTCGGCGAGGATGCGGCGGGACCACGCTCCAAACGTACGCCCCCAGGGTGACGGGGCCGTGTGAAACCGATTTCGAGTCTGTGAGGGCCCTCTGACACGAATCTGTCATCGGGCGACGAGGCCGGACCGGAACCGGCGGCGGGTGAGCACGGCGCCGCCAGTGACATACTCCTCGACAGCCCGCTGGTCGCCATCGCCGAGCTTCTCGCCGTTGCCGGTCACCAGCTCGAAGGTGTCGGCGGCGCTCGCATCCCGCTCGGCGATCGAGGCCGCGACCACGGTGACCCTGGCTGCGGTGAAGGCCGTGGCCAGGTCGTGGAGGAGCCCCGGCTGGTCGGGGGCCTCGATCTCACAGAGGGTGTGCCAAGGCGAGCTGGCGTCGTCAAACCGGATGCGGGCGTTCGGCAGCGGCTCGGATTGCAGAGGCTGGGCGAACGATGCGGCCACCCTGGACCCCAGTTCCTCGGCCGAGGGCAGGGTTGGGCCCCTCACGTCGAACACCTCGACGGCGGCGCCGTCGAGCCACGTGGCCACGACGGCCCGGCGGACGTCGAAGCCACCGGCAGCCAGGACGCCGGACACCATCGCCAGAAGCCCCTGCCGGTCGCAGGCACCGACGAGGACGGACCAGGCGCCGGCCCCGGCGACACCGGGGCCTGACCGGGGCGGTGCCGCCAGGACGGCCACCCGGGCCTCGTCAGGGCGCGGCAGGGGCCCGACCAGCCGGGCACAAGCGGCCAGGTGTTCGGGGGGCACCCGGAGCACGAAGGAGCGCGGCGCCGTCTCGATGCGAGCCGCGACGTCGACGCCGGCGTCAGCGCCGGCCGCCGTGAGCGCCTGACGCCGCCGCTCCGTGACGAGGGACCTGGCATCCGAACCGCTGAGCCCGATGTCGGTGAGCACGGCCTGGACCAGCTCGTGCAGCTGCCGCAGGCGTTCGAGCTCCCACCGCTCCTGATCGGCCTGGCGGAGCGCGGTCAACACGTAGACGCCGCGAGCCCGCTCGGGGGTGCCGAGGTGGGTGGCCAGCGGCAGCACGGCGACCTCGGAGAGCCCCGAGGGGCGGTGGGCCGCCGCCCACAGCAGGCCGTCACCGTCCTCGGCCAGGGCCCGCACCCGCTGGACGCGGGACATGTCGAACCCGATGCGGCGGGCGGTGGCCTCAGCGACCCCGGCTCGGTTCGAAGCCCCGTCGGTGGCGTCGACCGCCAGTAGGGCGATCAGGACCGCGTCCACGTCGTCCAATTCGCCGAGCTCGAGCGCCAGCGGGTCGTCGACGTCCAACGTGCGCACCCGTTCGATCGACGACAGGCGGTAGGCCGCGCTGGCGTCCAAGGACACCTGATCGGTCTCGCGCTCGCGCAGGGCCAGCTCCACGTCCGGCAGGGCACGAGCGAGGAGGCCGGTGGTGAGCAGGAAGCGCCACGAGCGAGCATTGCCCCGCTCGACGAGGTCCAGGAGGGCTTCGCGTCCGTCGTCGTCCCACACGACCGCATCATCAGGAAGGGCCGAGAGCCAGTCGAGCAGGCGCTGACTCGGCCGGTGCCGCCCGGCGATGATCGCCGCTCGGAGGCCGATGGCCAGGCCGCGGACCAGCGGGGGGTCAGCGGCCAGACCGATCTCCCCGTCGGCGACGACGAGCCAGCCCCCCTCGGGTGGTTCGGTGTCCGCCGGTGGACCGGTGGGCGCCGATGCCGCTCGGAGGCGGCCGTACCGGAACTTCAGCAAGGGCGGCGTGATCAGGGTCGTGACCAACACGACCAGCAGGAGGGCGGCGTAGAGGTCGTCACCCAGGATCCCGTTCTGCAGGCCGATGGTGGCGAAGATCAGGCCCACCTCACCCCGGGGCAGCATCCCCAACCCGATCAGGACCTTGTCCCCGCGGGTGCCGATGGCCCCGACGGGTGAGACCAACTTCCCGACCGCGGCCACAACCAGGAGGATCCCGGCGTCCCGCAGCACGTCGGCGGAGAAGAAGGCGCCGATGTCGGCGTCGATGCCGATCCCGAGGAAGAAGACCGGGATGAAGAGATGACCCACGGGAGCCAGCTCGCGGCTGATCCGGGGTGCCGCCGACGCCTTGCTGAGGGCGATCCCGGCGACGAAGGCTCCGACGATCGGAGCCAGCTTGGCCGCCTCGGCCAGGCGGGCGAACCCGAGGGCGAAGGCAAAGGCGATGGCGACCAGCGTCCCGGTCGAGCGGGAGAACCGGTCGACGAAGGCGAACAGCGGTCCGGCCACCTTGAGTCCGACGACGCCGCCGATGACCAGGAAGGCCACTGCCACCACCACGATCCAGACCACCGACAGGACCGAGACCGAGCCCTCGGTCACGAGGCGGACGACGACCGTCAACACGACGAGGCCCATCACGTCGTCGGCCACGGCCGCGCCGAGCACCAGCCGGGCCTCGGTGGTGGCCAGGGCCCGGAGGTCACCGAAGACCCGGGCCGTGATGCCCACGCTGGTCGCCGTGAGCGCGGCGCCCATGAAGAGCTTGGTGTTGAAGTCGTCGGTGACCAGGCCCATGGCGAGGAAGCCAAGGACCATCGGGGTGATCACCCCGACGGTGGCCACCAAGAAGGAGGCCCGGCCCACCTTCCCCAGTTCGGCCAGGTCCATCTCCATACCCACCTCGAGCAGGAGAAGGACGACACCGATCTCGCCGAGCGTGACCAGAACGTCGTCGCCCTGGCCGACGAGGCCGAGGACAGAGGGTCCGACGATGACGCCGGCCACGATCTCGCCCACCACCGCAGGGATGCCGATGCGCTCGGAGATCTCCGCCGCGGCCTTGGCGGCGATGAGGACAATCAGGATGTCAGTGAGGAACTGGGCGAAGTCCATGGTGCTCGGTAGGAAGTCTTCCTTCTACAGACGAGCGACGGATGCGGGCCGGAGCCCGCACCCGTCGCTCGGGAGCAGTGGTTGGATCGAGCTACACGTTCAACTCGGTGCCTGCCGGATCGGCGACCTGCTCCTTCTCTGCGCCGGGTCGGTGGCTCCCCATGAAATCGGGGTAGGCCAGCATGCCCATCTCGGGCAGGTCCATGCCGTCGAGCTCCATGGCCTCGTCCGGGCGAATGCCGCCCTTGGTGAACCTGTCCTGGAGCTTGAAGAAGGCGAAGGCGATGCCGAAGATGACCGTGCAGATGACCAGGGCACCGATGGCCTGGGCGATGAGCTGCGAGCCACCGTCGCCGATGTCGTAGAGGATGCCGGTCACCCCGACGTCGGTCGTCGTGGTGCCGTTCCAGCCGGCGCCGTACTGACCGTCGGCGAAGATGCCGACGCAGAGGACGCCGAAGATGCCGCCCACGCCATGGACACCGATGGCCCCGACCGGGTCGTCGACGCCGCGGCGCTCGATGAAGCCGATGGCCTCGATGACGATGATGGCGGCGAGGATGCCGATGACCGCAGCCGCCCAGGGCTGCACGAACGCGCAGGGGGCCGTGATGGCCACCAGGCCGGCGAGCATGCCGTTGACCATCATTCCGGGATCCGGCTTGCCGACCCGCTTCATCATGTAGAACATCGCCGTCGTGGCGCCGAAGGCGGCAGCGAGGGCGGTGTTCAGGGCGACGACGGCGAACCGGATGTCGGTGACGGCAAAGGTCGAGGCGGCGTTGAAGCCGAACCAACCGAACAGCAGGATGAAGCAGCCGAGCATGGCCATGGGGATGTGGTGCCCCGGCAGCGTGTTGGGCGATCCGTCCTTGTTGAACTTCCCGATGCGGGGCCCGAGCACGATCGCGCCGGCCAGGCCGGCGACGCCGCCGACGGCATGCACGACGCCGGAACCGGCGAAGTCCACGTAGCCGAGGCCCAAGTCCATCGACTCACCCAGCTTGGCCAGCCAGCCGCCGCCCCAGGTCCAGGCACCGAACAGCGGGTAGTAGATCGCGCCACAGAACAGGCCCCAACCCACGAACGCCTTCCACTTCCAGCGCTCCGCCATGGCCCCTGTGGGGATCGTCGCCGTCGTGTCCATGAAAGCGACCATGTACATGAACATGGCCATGGCGCCCGCCGTGTAGAACGACTCGCCGCCGCCGGCCCAGCCTCCCTGCCACAGGAACACCCAGTTGCCCGAGCCGATCAGGTTGGTCCCGGTCGGCGTGTCGAAACCGATGAGCGGGGCCGAGAAGCCGCCGAACATCAGCGGCCAGCCGACCAGGAAGAAGGCCACGAAGCCCAGGCCGAAGATGGCGAAGTTCGTGCTCACCACGTGGGCGGCGTGCTTGGCCCGGCAGAAGCCGGTCTCGACCAAGGCGAAGCCGGCCTGCATGAAGATCACCAGCACGGCGCCGAGGACGACCCAGAGCAGGTTGACCTGGATGCCGAGATCGGTCACCGCCTGCGCCGGGTCGATGTCCTGCGCTCCGGCGGTCAAGGCGGTGAGGCCGACCAGCGCCGGCACGATGGCCGCTCCGATGAGGAGTTTGCGCCGCATCAGCACAACCCCCCGTCCACTTCAGACCTCGTACGAGGCTCGCCCATCTCCGCTTCCTTTCGTGTGGTCGGTGGCGCGGGCCCAGCAGCCCGTACCAGTCGGGCGGCAACCTACGAAGCAGGGAAAACAGACAAGTGTCACGTTCGTGAACGTCGGCGCACGGCACACCTACGCGGTCGCGCCCTCAATCTGACGGGCGTCTGACGCGTGTCAGTCGATGCGGAGGGCGGAGACGAAGGCCTCCTGGGGCACCTCGACGCGACCGATGTTCTTCATCCGCTTCTTGCCCTTCTTCTGCTGCTCCAGCAGCTTGCGCTTGCGGGTGATGTCCCCGCCGTAGCACTTGGCCAGCACGTCCTTGCGCTTGGCCTTCACCGTCTCCCGGGCGATGATCCGACCGCCGATGGCGGCCTGGATGGGGACGTCGAACATCTGGCGGGGGATCAGCTCCCGCAGCTTGGCCACGATCTTCTTGCCGTACTCATAGGAGCTGTCGCGGTGCACGATCGTGCTGAAGGCGTCGACCGGGACGCCGTTGAGCAGGACGTCGACCTTGACCAGGTTCGACGCCTCATAGCCGTCGGGCTCGTAGTCGAGGCTGGCGTAGCCCTGGCTCCGGCTCTTGAGTTGGTCGAAGAAGTCGGTGACGACCTCGGCCAGGGGGAGCCGGTAGACGATCTCCACCCGCTCGGGCGAGAGGTAGTCGATGCGCTGCTGACTCCCTCGCCGGTTCTCGCAGAGCTCGATGAGCGTCCCGGTGTAACTGGACGGCGTGATGATCGAGGCGGTGAGCCACGGCTCCTGGATGGCCTCGATCTCGCCCGCCGGGGGCAGATCCGACGGGTTGTCGACCTCGATGACCTCACCGTTGTTGGTCTCGACCCGGTACTCGACCGATGGGGCGGTGGCGATGAGGGCCAAATCGAACTCCCGCTCCAGGCGCTCGCGCACGATCTCCATGTGCAGCAGGCCGAGGAAGCCGCAACGGAACCCGAAGCCGAGTGCTCCTGAGGTCTCGGGCTCGAAGCTGAAGCTGCCGTCGTCGATGATCAGCCGGTCCAGCGCCTCCCGGAAGTCGGCGAAGTCATCACCCTCCACCGGATAGAGCCCGCAGAAGACCATGGCCTTGGGGTCCTGGTAGCCCTCGAGCGGCTCCTCGGCACCGTCGCGGACGCTGGTGACGGTCTCGCCCGACCGGGCCTCGGCCACGTCCTTGATACCGGCGATCAGGTAGCCGACCTCGCCGGGCCCGAGGCTGGGCACCGGCGTGGGCACGGGGCGGCGAACACCGAGCTCGTCGGCGTCGTGGATCACGCCGGCGTGCATGAACTTGAGCTTGTCGCCGGTGTCGAGGCGGCCGTTCATGACCCGCACCGAGCTGATCACGCCCCGGAACTGGTCGTAGTGGGAGTCGAAGATCAGGGCCTGGAGCGGGCCGTCCTCGCTGCCGGTGGGCGCCGGGATGCGCTCGACGACGGCGTCGAGCAGGTCGGTGACGCCCTCGCCGGTCTTGGCCGAGATGGGCAGGATGTCCTCGGCCGGGATGCCGAGCACGTGCTCGATCTCCTCTGCCCGCAGCTCGGGCTCGGCCGCCGGCAGGTCGATCTTGTTGAGGCAGGCCACGATCTCGAGGTCGTGTTCCAGGGCCAGATAGCAGTTGGCCAGCGTCTGAGCCTCGATGCCCTGGGCGGCGTCGACGAGCAGGACCACGCCTTCGCAGGCAGCCAGCGACCGGGAGACCTCGTAGCCGAAGTCCACATGGCCCGGCGTGTCGATGAGATGGAGGGTGTGCTCGCCGTACTCCAGGCGGACGCTCTGGAGCTTGATGGTGATGCCCCGCTCGCGCTCCAGGTCCATGGTGTCCAGGTACTGGGCCCGCATGTCCCGCAGCTCGACAGCCCCACAGATCTCGAGCATCCGATCGGCCAGCGTCGACTTGCCGTGGTCGATGTGGGCCAGCAGGCACAGATTGCGGATTCGGGAGATCTCGGTCATCGGAACCCAGCGAGGGTATGGCCGCGGCCACCCGTCCCGGTATCGTCCATGCCCGTCATGGCCAACATCAAGAGTCAGATCAAGCGCAACAAGCAGAACGAGAAGCGGCGCGTCCGCAACAAGCAGGTTCGTTCCGAGCTCCGCACCCGGGTGAAGGCGGCCGAAGCCGGCGGCGAGAACCCCGAGGAGTCCCTGCAGGTGGCGATGAAGACCATCGACAAGGCAGCCGCCAAGGGCGTCATCCACAAGAACGAGGCCTCCCGCCGCAAGTCCCGCCTCCAGAAGCGGGCCGACGCCACCACGGCGTAGCTCCGGGTCCTTCGGGACTCGGTCTGTGTGACTTTCGGCCTCTCTGCTGTCGCGCTCGAACCGATGGCACGCAGGCGGGTGGCCGGTGGGTCGGCAGTGACTGACTGGTCGTCGGACTGAGCAGTGAATCCCACCCTGAGTGGCGACATATTGCCCGTCGAGCCATTTCTTCTGTTCTGGCCCCTGATTCGGCCCCTATAGCGACCGAATCAGGGGCCAGAACGACCGGTGGTCACTACGAGTGGCGGGTCCGCCCGAGGGCCAGCAGCGGCACCCCACGCCCGTGTCGTTGCCTCGGTGGGGGTAGGACATGGCTGCGTGGGCCAAATATCCGCCGGCGTCGTTGCCCAAATCACTGAGCAAAGAAATCTCCTTGGGAGGTGCCCGCTTTGGAGGGTTCTTGTCACACCCCCTAGGGAGAATGGGGGCATGCAGGACGTGGTCGCCGAGCTGCGGGTCGGGGTCAAGGACCTGGCTGGTGAGGACCGGGCCGGTTGGGTGCCTCTGGCGCTGTCGGATCGGGTCCGGGACCTGGTCGGACTGCCGAGGCGATGCAGGTGGAGTTGGTGCGGGGCCTGGCGTCCTGGGATCGGGTCACGGCGTGGGCTGAGGACGGGGCGGTGACTGCGGTGGGGTGGTTGAAGGCGAACACGATCGTCACCGGCCCGGAGGCCTCCGGACTGGTCCGCCTGGCCCGCCTGTATGCCCAGCACCGCTGTGTGGCCGCCGCCCTCGACGGCGGCGACCTGACCCTGGCCAAAGCCCGGGTGTTGGCCCGCGCGGAGAGGAACCGGGAGGCCCTGTTCGCCGAATGCGTTGACGGGTTCGTGCACCTGGCCCGGAGCCTGGGCAACCAGGACTTCGGGCAGGTCATCGACCAGTGGATCGACCTCGTCGACGACACCCCCCCACCCGACGACAGCAAGCGGCGCTGGACCTCCGCGGACACGATCGGGGGGTCCGCGCATTCCGACATGTTCGGCCCGGCTGATGACGCGGCGTTGATGCGGGCCGCCATCGAAGCATTGGACACCCCCGACCCCGCCGACTGCCCCGAAGGGCCCCGCAGCCGCCAACAACGCCACTACGACATCGTCATCGACCTGTTCCGCCGGGCCCTGGCCGACCAGCTCGGCGACGACGTGGCCTCCCCCACCAGCGCCGATGTCATCCTCGATGCCGCCACCGCCGCCGAGCTCGTCGCCGACCCCGACCAGGGACGGTTCGACCTCGACCACCCCCTCCTGGACCTCCTCGAACCGTTCAACGAGCACGACACCGCCGGGGACCGGTTCCTCCGCCGCCGCTGCCAGCACCCCGACGGGACCTCGGCCCGGCGGGCAGTGGCCGCGACCACCCTGTGCAACGGCTGGGTGCGGCGCATCCTCCGCGACCCCCACACCGGCAACATCCTCGACGTCGGTCGGGCCCACCGCCGCTTCACCCCCCGCCAACGCCGGGCCCTCGTCATCCGGGACGGCGGCTGTGTGTTCCCGGGCTGTGACCGCAAACCGAAGTGGTGCGACGCCCACCACCTCCAACCCTGGGAAGACCACGGGCCCACCGACCTCGACAACGGCGTGCTGTTGTGCCGGAGGCACCACAACCTCATCCACCACACCGCCTGGCGCCTCCAACGCCACCCCGACACCGGCACCGTCACCGCCCGATCCCCCGACAGCCGAGAATTCACCCGAAGACCCGCCCAAACCCGCTGACCACCCCAAGGTCACACGCCCCGAAGGACCGGCACGCCCTCGCTCAGCGGCTGAGGCGGGCCAGGCGGGCGACGAGGACTTCGAGCACCAGGTCCTCGGGCCATGCGGTCTTGCCTCGCAGATCGACGTCGGCCTGAGCCAGGAGGCCGACGGCCTGGGCGCTGCCGTCAAAACCGAGGCGGTTGGCCCGACCGAGCGCCTTCTTGGCGGGAAACGTCGATCTGCCCTTCAGCCCGAGGCGCGCCGCGGCATCCGCCTCGTTGCGCACGTCGGCGCCCTCGAGGGCCAGGATTCGGCGGAAGTGCGTCGTCAGGATCGCCAGGACCTGGAGCGAGTGCATGCTCCCCGCCCCGAGCATCCGGTGCACTCGTTCGATGGCCAGTCCGATGTCGCCCGAGTCGATCGCGTCAGTGAGGTCCCAGGGTGGGACGCCACCGGCTTCGCCCAGGAACGGAGCGACGGCGTCCGCGTCGAGCTTTGCCTCTGGCCCATAGGCCGCCTCGATCGTGGTGATCACGGCGGCGAGCCGGCCGAGGTCACCGGCGAGGTGGGAGGCGACGAGGTCTCGGGCGCCCTTGTCGAGGTTGACGGTGCTGGCGGCCAGCTGATCGTTGACCCAGTCCTTCGCGTTCCGTCCGACCGAGGTGTCGACGACCTCGCCGCCCGCGCCGGCGAGGGCCTCACTGAGCTTCTTCGGGATCGGGTTGAGGCGGGCGGTGGACCCCGGCGCCTTCTCCCAGACCAGGATCAGGTCGGTCGTCGGCAGAGGGTCGCCGAGGTACGCGACGAGCGGGGCGAGCTCGTCGGCGGAGAAGCGGGCCAGGTTGCGCACGACCACGACTCGGCGGTCGGTCAGGAACGGCGAGGTCTGGGCCGCGTCCACGGCCACGGCCAAGTCGTAGTCCTCGCCCTCCACCCGGTCGAGGGCCAGGCTGGCATCGAGGTCGTCGAGGAGCTCGTTCGTCAGGTCCCGGACGGCATCACCCCGGATGGTGTCGTCGTCGCCCCTGACCAGGCGGATGCGGCCGCTCATGTCCTCGACAGGATGGCAGCCATCACGTCGGCCACGCGCCGGGAGCCGCGGACGTCGTGGGCCCGCAGGATGCGACAGCCCTTGGCGATGCCCAGGGCGTGGGCGGCCAGACTGGCCTCACGGCGGTCGTGGACCTCGGTCCCGACCAGCTCGCCCAGGAACCGCTTGTTCGACGCGGACAGGAACACAGGGAAGCCGAGCGCGACGAGGTCGTCGGATCGCTTCAGCAGGAGCGCCGATTGCGGGGGGGTCTTGCCGAGATCCAAGCCGGCGTCGACCATCACCCGCTCGGCCGGGATGCCCTCGGCCACTGCCTGCGCCGCCCGGTCGGCGAGGAAGGCACAGACCTCGGCGGAGACGTCTCCGTACACGGGCTCGGGGTCAGGGACCCGAGGAGCCAGGCGGACGTGGGTGGCCACCACCGAGGCACCCGCTTCGGCGGCGGCCGGCAGATAGCCGGGGTCGGCGAAGCCGGAGATGTCGTTGCCGATGACCGCACCGGCGGCATAGCCGGCTCGGGCCACGGAGGCCCGAAAGGTGTCGACGCTCACCGGGAGGTCGAAGCGAGCGATGAGGGCCTCCACCGCGGGGAGGACCCGGTCCATCTCTTCGGCCTCAGTGACCTCGGGCCCGGGCCCGGCCTTGACGCCGCCGACGTCGAGGAAGTCGGCGCCGTCGGCGACCAGGTGCTCGGCGGTGGCCAGGAAGGCGTCGAAAGCCCAGGTCGCGCCTCGGTCGAAGAACGAGTCAGGCGTCCGGTTGAGGATCCCCATGACCAGGGCCCGATGGGTGATGTCGAAGCGGTGGGGACCGAGGGCCACGAACATCGGCCGACCGTACCGAGGCCGGGTCGACCCGGACCAACCACTGGACCCGGTCGGCGGCGAACGGGCCCTGCCGGAGAGCCTCCCCGGCGGACGGTGGGTCGTCGGGCCGGCCTGACAAACCTTGACACGCGTGGATCGACGTGGCCACCATCGAAGCCGTCCTTGAATGGCATGCCAGCCATGAAGTCTGATGGCGGTCAGCCGAGGGGAGCAGGGTGGGCATCCCGTCTGAACATCTGAAACGGCTTGAGGAGGAGCTCGCCGGCCACGAGAGCTGGCTCAGGACGCTTCGGCGCCAGATCGAAGGTCTCGAGGCTGAGGCCGCAGCGCACGAGCTCTTGCTCATGCTCGGTCGTGACCGCGAACTCCACCGGGTCCTGGATGAGTTGCACGATCAGCCGGAACTCGCCGGGCGGATTGCCAAGGATCCGCGCTCGTTTCTCGAAGAGCGGGGAATCACGGTGCCCGATGGATCGGTGGTGACGGTCACCACGGATCCAGGCGGACCGGCCATCGAGGCCCGCTTGTGCAACGCCTACATCGAATATGGCCTCGGCTGGTCTCGCACCGAGGGCTTCTACTCGCTCGCTGCGCCGGAGCCTTCTGAACCCCCCGATGATCTGAGACCACCCAAGGGCAACTGATGCCAGGAACCTGGGCACCC
Organism: uncultured Microthrixaceae bacterium; assembly: GCA_963725155.1. Classification (GTDB taxonomy): domain Bacteria; phylum Actinomycetota; class Acidimicrobiia; order Acidimicrobiales; family DATDAH01; genus DATDAH01. The sequence goes on along the minus strand of CAVRXU010000005.1, from coordinate 752,861 downwards.
TCGGTGATCACGGTCGCGGTGTACGAGAAGAACGGCCTCAAGCGCGGCCCCGGGCTCACTGACGCCTACTTCAGACCGTTCTATTCGAACCAGGGATGGGTCAACAGCGTCTCTGGCGGGGGTCCGCTCAGCGGGGGCAGCTTTGTCTATGTGGTCAACATGACTGTCTGGCGAACCGATGCGCTCTATCCGCACGAGAATCCCTCGTTCCATCTGCGGATCGGAGCGGGAAGGCACTACGAGCAGAACTTCTTTGTTCGGACCGGCGACAATTTCGAGGTTCGGCTTGATCGCGTCCCCTGACCAGGGAAGGCGTCGGTGGCCCAGGTCGCGCCTCGGTCGAAGGAGTCAGGCCTCCGGTTGAGGATCCCCATGACCAGGGCCCGATGGGTGATGTCGTAGCGGCGGGGACCGAGCGCCACGAACATCGGCCGACCGTACCGAGGCCGGGTCGACCCGGACCAACCACTGGACCCGGTCGGCGGAGACGGTCATGGCTTCGGCTGCGAAGGGGCCCTGCCGGAGACCCTCCCCTGCGGACGGTGGGTCGTCGTCGGGCCCGACGACCGCGGCGCTCCCCCGCGTCGCCACGGCGGCGGCCGTCGCGTCCGCCGATGGTGACGAGGTGCTCAGGAGGACGAGGCCGGCCCGACGCACACCCAGGCGGCGCAGCCCTTCGAGAACGGGTGCGGCCCGGGCCCGACCGTCCAGCCGGACGACCACAGCCCCGCCGTCCCTCCACACCTGTGCTCCAGTGGCCACCGCCCGGCCGGTGAGGGGTACCTGGCGGGCCAGGAGCAGCCCCGGCGTGGCCACGACGGCGAGGACCAGGACGGCCGCCGGTCGACGCAGGGCCGGGCGGCCATGCCCGGCCAGGAATGCGGCAGCCAGCACGGCGAGGTGCGGGGTCCGGAGCTCACCCAAGGGGGTGGCCGCGGCCCCGCGAGCGACGAGGTCGAGCCATGCGAGGGCCATGCCGGTCGGGATGTGGAGCACCGGGGCCACGGCCGGCACGAACCCGGCGATCGGCCCCGCCAGGAGGCCCCAGACCATGACGAAACCGGCGGCCGGGCCGGCCAGCAGGTTGGCGGGCACGGACACGAGCGGCACCCCGCCGAACACCGTGGCCAACAACGGGGCCACGGCGACCTGGGCGGCCAGGGTCACCGCCGCCGGCTCTCGCACCGCGGCCGGGCCGGGAAGGCGGGGCTCGAGGCGACCGGCCAAGGCCACGATCCCGGCGGTGGCCGCAACGGAGAGGCCGAAGCCGACCGAGTGGACCAGGATCGGGTCGACCAGGAGGAGGGCGGCGACGGCCAGAGCCAGCACCCGAGGACGACTCACCGCCCGCCCCCGGAAGGCAGCACCGGCTGCGACCGCCGCCATGGCTGTGGCCCGCAGGACGGAGGGCTCGAAGCGGGTCAGGAGGGCGAAGAAGGCGAGGACCAGGAGCACCCCGACGAACCGGGTCCCCAGTTCGAGTCGACGCAACCCCGCACCGGCCACCACCAGGACAAAGGCCACGTTCTGGCCCGACACGGCCAGGAGGTGACTCAGTCCCGCGGCCCGGAAGTCATCGGTCGTGGCCGGCGGCTGCGCCCGGTCGTCGCCGAAGAGGATCCCCGTGAGCAGGGCGGTGGCGTCCTCCCCCAGGGGCTGCGCCCCACGGACCACCGCTCGGCGCAGATCGTTGGCGACCGCGCTCACCGGATCCGCCGCCCCGATCGGGCCGACGGCCTCGACCACGAGGCGGCCGGCCACATGACGGACGGCCAGGTCGGGCCGGCCGGTGACCGGCACGATGCGTCCCGACAGGACCGGGCGCTCGCCGGCCAACGCCGCCGCGAAGGCCTCGGCCTCGGGTCCGTCGTCCACCTGGGCCTCCAGACGGCGACCGCCGAGGCGGATCACCGCGGTCACCTCGCCGCCGTCGACCTCGGGGTCGGTGACCAGGGTCGCCGATCGGGCGCTGACCGATGCCGGGTCCGGCGGCTCCAGGCCGGCCCAGGCGGCGTGGGCCAAACCCGCCGCCAGCAGCAGGCCGCCGACGGCGAGCAGGGCCGGTCGCCGTCCGACGAGGGCCGCCATCACCACGAGGACGCCGGCGAGGCGGGGCACCGGTGCCGCCCACCAGGCGCCAGCGGCCACGGCCAAGGCCACGACGACCGCCGCCCTGTCGCTCATCCGTCGCCGGGCTCGCCGTCCGCTGATGCCCGGCGGCGGTGAACGGCATCGGTACGGTGAGCGGGTGGCGCGGACATCATCAGGCCCGGCCGGATCGCGGACCGGTCCGAGCCAGGGCACGGTCGCCCGGCCCGGCCGGATCCGCACCCTGGGCCCGATCGCCGTCCTGGCCGTGCCCCTCGGTCTCGGCCTCCTCGCCGCGATCGTGCTCCGGCTGTTCCCCTGCGAAGGCACAGCCTGCGGCGAGCCCTATCTCGGCGCGTGGGGGCTGGTCCTGTTCGCCGTGCCCACGGCCCTGGCCGTGGGCCTGCCGTGGGTCTCGGGGCCGATCAATGTGACCCTGGCCCTGCTGTCCAGCTTGGCGGCGTGGGTGTTCTTCGGGAAGTGGGCCAGTCAGCGAGCCACCCAGGACGTGGACGCCTCCTGGTGGGACTTCTGGCGGGAGGTGGCCTTCTACGCCGGTGGGGTGGTCCTCGGCATCGTCGGCGGCCTGGTGGTCATGGTCCTCGTGTTGAGCGTTCTCTGACGCCACGCCTAGACGGTGACGAGGTCGGCGACCGCCGCCAGCTTGGCCTCGCCGATGCCGGGCACGTCGATGAGCTCGTCCGCCGATGCGAAGGGACCGTTGGCGTCCCGGTACTCGATGATCGCCGCCGCGGTGGCCGGCCCGACCCCAGGCAGGGTCTCCAGCTCCTCGGGCCCGGCCAGGTTGATGTTCACCGGCGCCGCGGGTGTGGCCGACGGGCTCGATCCATCGGTGGGGCTCGACAGCGTGGGGGCCGGCTCCCCCCGTCGGGGGACGATGACCTGTGTGCCGTCAGCGACGGGGGCCGCCAGGTTGACCCGATCCAGGTCGGCCGCCCGGGTCGCCCCGCCCGCGGCCTCCAGGAGGTCCGCCACCCGCTCCCCCGCGGCCAACTCGTAGAGGCCCGGGTGGCGCACCGCCCCGGCGGCATGGGCGAGGACGGTGTCCCCGACTGGGGCGACGGGCGACGACGAGGCGCCGGGGAGCGTCCCCGCCGCCGCGGGCGCCATCGGCATCCCGGCTTCGACGGCCGGAGGGGCCGGCGACCGCAGCCACAGCCAACCCACGAGGGCGATGAGGCAGACGGCGCAGCCGGCCACTGCGGCCCGGGGCGAGAGACCCAGGTCCGCCAGGAGGGCGAACAACCGGTCCGTCGGTCGCTGGGGGACGACGGGCCGGTTCAGGCCCAGAGGATCAGCAGGGTCGGTGGGCTCCGCAGGCACGGCGCTCCTCCACGGCAGGGCAGCACGCGGGGGAAGCGCAGTGGAATGTTAGCCCCTTTCCACCCTTTCCACACTCCCAGGTGGCGCCCGGCGGATCAGAAGAGGCGCTGGGACAACGCCTTGCGGTAGGCGGCGGTACGGGGGTCGTCAGGGCCGAGGAGCTCCAGCAGGTCCACGAACTCCTGGCGGGCGTCGTCGTCGTCCTTGACCCGGTCGAGCAGGCCGTCGAGGCGACCGCTGATCTCGCCCCCGTCGACCGCGGCCTCGCCGGTGCGGGCCTTCGCCGCGACACGACGGGTCTCGGGGGACTCGGGGACCCGGGTCAGCAATTCGAGGGCCTCATCGGCCCGCCCGCCCTCGACCCAGAGATCGGCGAGCGCCACCACGGCCCGCGCCTCGTCGGGCACGAGGGCCAGGACCTGCTCGAGCGAGGCCTCGTCGCCGGCGGCCAGGAGCGCCTCGACGGTGTTCTCGGTCTGACTGGGCAGCAGGCCGTCGACGAAGGCCTGGACGGCAGCCTCCCCCTGGGCCCCGATGAAGCTGTCGACGACGGCACCGTCCTTCAGGGCGTAGACGGCCGGGATCGACTGGACCTGGAAGGCCTGAGACACCTGCGGGTTCTCGTCGATGTCGACCTTGACCAGCTCGACCTTGCCGTCGGTCGCCCCGACCACCTTCTCCAGGATGGGGCCCAGTTGCGTGCAGGGTCCACACCACGGGGCCCACAGGTCGACCACGACGGGGACCTGGTTCGAGCGGTCGAGGACGGCGGTCTGGAACGTGGCATCGGTGACGTCGGTCATCAGGTTCATCCAACGGGCTGAGGGGTCGGGGCATTCCGGTGTAGCAGTAGGTTGCAGGGCAATGGCGGACACCACCGACGAAACCGACACGATCCCCGTCGAGGGGATCCACGGAGATGAGGTGACCGCCTGGTTCGCCACCCACATCCCCGAGGCCCAGCCGCCCTTGGCCTTTGCCCTCCTCGCCGGCGGCCGCTCCAACCTGACCTACTCGGTCACCGACAGCGACGGCGACCGCTGGGTGCTGCGCCGCCCACCCCTGGGTCACGTCCTGGCCACCGCCCACGACATGGCCCGGGAGCATCGCATCATCTCGGCCCTCGCCCCGACCCCCGTCCCGGTCGCCCCGGTCATCGGCCTCAGCCCGGACGACTCGGTGAACGGCGCCCCCTTCTACGTCATGGCGTTCGTCGACGGCCCCATCGTGCGCAACGCCGAAGGGGCCCGCCTGCTACCCGTCGAGCACCGGGCCCGGGCGACCGAGTCCATCGTCGACGTGCTCGCGGAGATCCACGCGGTCGACGTCGAGGCCGTCGGCCTGTCCGACCTGGGCCGCCACGAGGGCTACATCGAGCGCCAGCTCAAGCGGTGGCAGGGACAGTGGGAGAAGTCGAAGACCCGCGAGCTCCCGGTCATCGACGCCGTGCACGACCGCCTCGCCCTCTCGGTGCCTGAGCAGGTCGGCGTGGCCATCGTCCACGGCGACTACCGCCTGGACAACTGCGTCCTCGATGACGACGGGGACATCCAGGCCGTCCTCGACTGGGAGCTCTGCACCCTGGGCGACCCCCTGGCCGACGTGGGGCAGCTCTGCATGTACTGGACCGAGCCCGGCGACACGCTGGTCGCCGCGCCCGACGCTCCGACCATCGTCGAGGGCTTCGGGACCCGGGCCGACCTGTTGGCCCGGTACGCCGCCGCCTCCGGCCGGGACCTGGCCGAGATCGACTACTACATCGCCTTCGGCTTCTGGAAGCTGGCCTGCATCTGCGAGGGGGTGCTCAAGCGCTACCAGGCCGGGGTCATGGGTGGCCCCGACGCCAGCGCTCTGGTGGAGATGTTCACCCACCACGTGGCCAACCTGGCCGACGCCGCGGCCACGACGCTGGGGATGGACCCGTGACGCACCCGCTCTACGAGTTCCACCAAGACCCGGGCCTGTCCGAGCCTGTCCTGTTGGTGGCCCTGGAGGGCTGGATCGACGCCGGCGGCGGTGCTGCTTCGGCGGCGGAGACGATCCTGGCCTCGGCCGAGCGAATCCCGGTGGCCACGTTCAACAGCGACACCCTCCTCGACCACCGGGCCCGGCGCCCGGTCATGCACCTGGTCGACGGCGTCAACACCGGCCTCACCTGGCCCACGATCCGCCTGGACGAGACCTGGGACCGCGAGGGTCGCGATGTCCTCTTCCTCCACGGTCCCGAGCCCGACCACAACTGGCCGTCGTTCGCCAAGGCCGTCGTCGAGATCGCCGAGGGCTTCGAGGTCACCGGGGTCTACGGGCTCGGCGCCTACCCCGCTCCGGTCCCCCACACCCGCCCCGTCCAGCTGGCCTCCACGGCCTCGTCCCACGACATGGCCCAGCGCATCGGCTTCATCCGGGGCACCCTCGAGGTGCCCGCCGGGGTGGCGGCCGCCATCGAGGTGCAGGCGGCCGAGATCGGCATGGCCGCCCTCGGCCTCTGGGCCCAGGTCCCCCACTACGCCGCGGCCATGCCCTACCCCGCGGCCGCTGTCCGCCTCATCGACGGCCTGTTCGAGGTCGCCGGGCTGCGTTTCGACCATGGCGACCTGGACGCTGACGTGGACACGATCCGGGCCCGGCTCGACGAGCTCGTGGCCAACAGCGACGAGCACCAGGAGCTGGTCCACCAGCTGGAGATCCACGTCGACCAGAGCGAGCCCGACCCCGACGACGGCGGGATCGAGCTGCGCTCCGGTGACGAGCTGGCCGAGGAGTTCGAGCGCTTCCTGCGCGAGCAGGAGGACTAGCGCTCAGCCCGCGGGCGACGGGTAGTCCGGGGGCTCCTCCCCCTCCGGCGGGGTCTCGTAGAAGGTCACGGCCCCCTCCGGGTCGAAGGCCCGGCTGTCCTCCTCGGGCCAGTCACCGAGGTAGTAACGCCGACCGCCGTCGACGTACTGGTAGACGCCCGGCTCGACCCGCCGGATCTCGCTGGGCACCTCGATCTCGGGATCCCACCAGATCGCCGTCCAGTCGTCGATGCCGTGGTAGTCGGTCTCGGGCCAGAGGCCACGTCACCCCAGTCCACCGACGGCTGACTGATGGCGTTCGGCGTCGGCTCCATGGCCAGGAGCGAGGCCGACCAGGCCTCCCTCGTCAGCTCGGGTCCCACGCCCTGGAGGCCGGCGAAGAAGGTCTGGGGCAGCGGCAGGATCACGCCCGACGTGTCCGCCGCCGGCGGATCCTCACCCGTGAACCACTTGTAGAGGAAGAAAGAGCCCGCCTCCTCGGGGTTGATCCGGGCCGCGAGGGGGCTGATACCGAAAGCGTGGGCCCACTGCTGCTGGTCGTAGCCACGGGCCGCGGCGGTGGTGTCGGTCAACGCCGACCCGGTGATGATCCATTCGGGGAAGTAGTCCTGGTTTGTCGCCTCCGTCGTGAACGTGCCCGGCGCCACCGGATCGCCGGCGAAGATGATGCTGGTCACCCCCGCCTCCTTGAACCGGGCGATGGCGCTGGCGGCTTGCTCCTGCAGGCGGGCCGGGTCGAGCTGGTAGGCGACCGATTCGGCCACGTCGATGCCTTCGTCGGCCAGCATGTCCTGGGTGATCTGGTTCTGGGCGGCGGCGTCCTCGTCGCTCTCCAGGAACAGGGTGCCGAAGACCCGGTCCTCGCCTTGGATGCCCTCACCGGCGAAGTCGGCGGGCCGACCCGCGACCTGCTTGGACAGCCACTCGACGAGGTGGGCCCGGGCCTGGTCAGGCGATTGGCCGACCGTGATGTTGTAGGGCGCCCGTTCGGCCGCGAACGCGTCAGGCTCGCCGATCTGGCAGCCGATGCAGGGGATCTGGCGGGCGGCCAGCTCGTCGGCGAAGGCGTCGGTCAGGATCGGCCCGCCCCAGACCATGAAGGCGCCGATCTCCTCGTCGATGCGCACGGCATCGGCCCGGGCGGCCACGTCGTCGTTGGGCGGGCCCGAGCCCTCGACGTTGACCACCTCCACGGACCGGCCGTACGTCTCGTAGTACTCGTTGAACATGTCGACGTAGCCCTCGATGGTCTCGAAGGCCTGCTCGTTGGTGTCGGTGATGCCGAAGCCCCCCAGGATGAAGTCCGAGATCGGGTTCGGCGGCGACTGGTAGTAGGCGATGGTGATCGTGTCCGCGGTCACGCCGGTGTCGGTGGCCCCACCGTTGTCCCCCTCGAAGGGGGCGTAGCACTCAGCCGCGAAGTAGTTCGGAATGGCGACCGTGCCGCGCTCGGTGTCACAGGTGTCGGGCCAGTCGACCTCGATGCCCTGTTCCTCGGCGGCGGAGAAGGACAACGCGCCCTCGCCCACGTCCTCGGCAGCCACCGTGTCGTCGGTGGCGTCGTCGCTGTCGTCGCCCCCTCCGGACACGAGGACGATGGCGCCGATGACGGCGACCACCACCACGATGACGGCGATGGGGCCGTAGCGGCGCATGGCGCGGGAGGATCCCCCGCTGGTCGGACGGTCACTGCTGGGCTGCATGCCTAGGACTCTCCCCCCGGTGTCACTCCCGAGCGCGCTATCGCGTGCCGGTCACTGCCGAGGTACGAAGCGACCACTGCACCGTCGCTCAGCACCTCATTCGGAGGACCGTCGGCGATGACGGCCCCCTGATCCATCGCGATGATCCGGTCGGCCACTCGGGTGACCAACGGGACATCGTGCTCGACCACCACCAACGCCGCCCCCAGGCCGTCACGCAGGCGCTGCAGGAGCGGGCCGAGCGCCTCGGTCTCGCGTTGGGCGATGCCGCTGGACGGCTCGTCCAGCAGGACGACCGTCGGGCGGTGGGCGGCGACACAGGCCAGGTCCACGACCCGGCGGCTGCCGGTGGACAGCTCGCGGACGAACCGGGAGCGGAAGCTCTCGATGCCGAACAGCGCGATCAGCTCGTCCACCCGTTGGCGGACGTGCTCCTCACTGTCGAAGGCAGCGGGCAGGCGCAACGCGGGATTCAGGGGGTCCCGGACATCGATCCAGCGCTCCAAGGCCACCGCCAGCGTCTCCTCGACCGTGAGCGCGGGGAAGAGGCGGGCGTCCTGGAACGAGCGCCCGAGGCCCCGCCAGGCCCGCTCGGCGACCGAGCAGTCGGTGATGTCCTCGGCCCCGAGGGCGATGGTGCCCCTGTCCGCGGGCACGAATCCGCTGATCAGGTCGAACAGCGTGGTCTTTCCCGCGCCGTTCGGGCCGATGATCCCCACGATCTCGCCGGGGGCGGCCGAGAAGCTCACGTCGTCCACCGCGGTGAGGCCTCCGAAGGCTCGGGTGAGGCCCGCGACCGTGATGGCTGGGCCCTCGTCCTCGGGCCGATCGCGCGTCACAGGACGGGTGTGGGCCGCGATCGCCGCCGCCGACGGCGGAGCCCCGTTCGAGCCCGCCCCTTCGAGGAACACGGAGCGGAGCAGGTCGGGGCGGTCGAGGAGGTCGGCGGCCGGGCCCTCGAAGCGGATCTCGCCCTTCTCCATGAAGTAGGCCCGATCGGCCACGGTCAGGGCCAGGTTCACCGACTGTTCGACCAGGATGACCGTGGCCCCGTCGTCGCGGATCTCCCGGACCAGCGGGAGGAGGCGCTCGACCACGACCGGCGCCAGCCCGAGGGAGAGCTCATCGATCATGAGCAGCTTGGGCTGTGCGATGAGGGCCATGCCCAGGGCCAACATCTGCTGCTGGCCCCCGGACAGGTCGCCGGCCGGCTCGTGGCCCCGCCGACCCAGGATCGGGAAGTGCTCGATGGCGCGAGCCATGGCCGCCTCGGTGCCCTCGGGATCGTCCTTTCGGCGCAGCCATCCGGCCAGACGCAGGTTCTCGTCCACGGTCAGAGAGGGGAAGACGCCGGCGCCGCCGGGCACCTGCACGACGCCCCGGGCGGCGATCTCGTAGGGCGGCGCGTGGGTGATGTCGATCCCGTCGAACACGACGGCACCCCGGTCGGCCTCGATCACCCCGCAGATGGCCCGCAGGAGGGTCGACTTGCCCGCCCCGTTGGTGCCCAGGAGGGCCACGATCTCGCCCTCCAGGATCTCCATGTCCACCCCGAACAGGACCTGCACCCCGTCGTAGCCCACCTCCAGCTCGCGGGCGATGAGGATGCGGGGGTTGCCGTGCTGGCGCTCGTAGAGGTCCTCGGAGCGGGCCGCGGCCACCCGCCAGACCTGACGGATGTCGTCGCCGATGAGGTCCCCCGCCGATGCGATGATCAGGCCCCCGACCAGGAACACCGGGGTCATCACCAGCATCCCGAGGCGGATGCCCCACGCGTCGCCGATGGCCCCGATCAGGGGCAGGATCGCCAGCCCCGGCAGCACCCAGAGCGAGGCGATGGAGAAGCCCAGCGACCGCGTCCGTGGCGGGATGGCCAGCGAGAGCGAGGCCAGGATCCCGGGACCGACGATGGCCAGGCCCGCGGTGATGGCGGCGTTGGCGAGGACGGCCACCACGATGTTGGGGGCCAGGGCGAAGATGGCGGCCAGGACGGCGGCGGCGAGCGAGATCCACGACAGGAACTTCAGGATCCGCCCGGGCTCGGTGAGCACATACTTCATCGCCACCCGGGCTCCGATGATCAGGCCGATCAGCTGGAGCGGTTCGACGGCCGCGGCCACCGACCCTCGAGCCACCTCGTTCAGCCCGAACTCCTCCTCGTAGAAGAGCGAGGCCAAGGTGACGAAGCCGATGAGCGACGCGGCGAGGAAGGGCAGGGCGTACCAGATGCGCCGGAGGCCGGTGATCTTCCAGCAGGTCCGCCAGGCCTCGGCGAACGACGCCGGCTCCTCCTCGGTGTTCACCGTCTCCGCCGAGGCCCCCATCGCCTCGCGCTCCCAGCGCCCCCGGATCGGCTCCCGCATCTTCAGGCCGAGGATGACCAGGATGATCGTGGGCACGGCGAACACCAGGAACGGGACTCGCCAACTGAACCAGTAGGCGAGGAGGCCGGCGATGAGGGGCCCGAGGAACTGGCCGACGGCGTTGGCCGCCCGGTGGAACGAGTACACGCCCGGGCGGTTCGCCGGGGGGTAGTAGTCGGCCAGCAACGAGTTGTGCGTCGGGTCCACCACCGCCTTGCCGATGCCCGAGCCGGCCCGGGCCACGCCGAGGAAGAAGACCGTGGACACCAGGCCGGTCATCAGCGAGAAGAACGCCCAGAGCGCAGCTCCGCCGAGGGCGACGGGCACCCGCCGGTGGCGGTCCGAGTACTGGGCGATCGGGACCTGCAGGGCCAGGGCCCCGGCGGACACCACGGCGATCAGGGCCAGGATGGTGGTCAGGTCGAGGCCGAACTCGTCCCGGATCTCGGGCAGCAGGATGCCGAAGGCCGTGCGGTCCAGCTCGTCGACCGCGTTCAGGCCGAAGAGGATGAGGAGGGCGTAGACGGGACCGGGGCCGGTCAGCTCGTCCAACGCCCGATGCGGGTGGCGGATCGCCCGGGCGGCCCCCCGGGACCAGCGGGCCACGGCCGCGGTCGCCGTGCTCACCCGTCCACTTCCACGAGCGCGTCGGTCGTGACCACGGGGGCCTCGAGGATGGCGGGCTCCTCGTCGGTCGCGGCCTCGACGAAGCTGGGCACCACCAGGCCCCGTCGGCGGGCCGTCCAGCGCAGGGCGCCGTCCCGCAGGCGATAGACGAGGCCGCCGATGCCGCTGGGCAGGATCATGAGCACCAGGAGCACCCCCAGCGAGTTGGACAGGAGACGCCACAGGCCGACGTCACCCGGGAGGTCCTTCGCGAAGCGATAGGTGAGCTCCAGGTAGGCGGCGCCCAGCAGGACGCCCAACGCCGAGCCCAGGCCGCCGATGACGACCATCGTGAACACGAGGAAGCCGCCGAAGGGGGCGTAGGTGTCGGGCCCGAAGGCCTGCTGGTGGTGGACGAACAGCCCTCCCGCCAGGGCGGCCAGGAAGCCGGAGATCGAGAAGGCGGTGATGCGCAACCGCAGGGGGCGGAGGGCAAAGGCCTGGGCCCCCGCTTCGTTCTCCCGCAGGGCGATGAGGGCCCGGCCGAACCGGCTGGACCGCATGCCCACGACGGCGAGGATGGCCAGGACCAGGACCACGAGGATCAGGTAGTAGACCCCGGTCGGCGAGTCGTAGTCGATGCGCCCGAAGATCGGGTTGCGCTCGATGCGCCCCGTCGGGATCCAGTCGAAGAACTGGCGGTTCAGGAAGTACGAGTACATGGCCAGGGCGAAGGCGAAGGTCGTGACACTCAGGAGCAGCCCCTGGAGGCGGAGCGCGGGCAGACCGACCACCACGGCGGCGACGGCCCCGGCCAGCCCACTTATCAGCAGGGCCAAGCTGAGGTCCAGCCCCCACTGCGACGTCGCCACCCCTCCGATCGCCGCACCGAGGCCGACGAAGCCCATCTGCCCGAGCGAGACCTGGCCGGCCCACCCGGTGAGCACGAGGAGGGAGAGGCCGACGATGCCGTAGATGCCGACCGAGGAGGCCAGCAGCGAGTCACTGGGCGAGAGCCACGTGGGCAGCCAGAGCACGGTTGCGGCGACGAGCGCGGCGCCACCCCAGCGCACGGCCCGGACCTCGGGCAGCCGGGCCACCACGAGTGGAATGGGTCGGACCTCTTCGGCCGCCTGCCAGGTCGAGGTGGACTCGAGGTCCGTGCGCCCCGCGCCGCGGCGCTGCAGCAGCAGGGCGACCACGATGACGGCCCCGACGATGGGGTCGGTGAGCAGCGGGCTGGAGGCGTTCCAGTCGATCCCGGTCTCCAGCACACCCAGCGCGATGGCGGCCAGGGCGACGGCGGGCAGGTCGACCATCCCACCGATGACCAGGGCGGCCAGGATGCGCAGGAGGAAGCCGAACGTCGAGACGCTGCCGCCGATGGGCAGCCCGACGACGCCGGCTCGGAGCCAGGCCCCACTGAACGCGAGGAGGGTGGCCACGATCCAGACCACGGTCTGGAGGCGCTTGACGGGGATGCCCAACAGGGCGGCCCGATCGGCCCGCTCAGCCGAGGCCCGTACGGCCATGCCGACATCGGTCCGGCGCAGGAAGACGGCGAGGGCGATCATCACCAGCGGGGCCACGATCAGGGCGGCCACTTCGTCGGCGCCAAAGATCAGCGGTTCGATGGTGAACCTGATGTCCCAGGGCATGTCGAGGGACTGGGCATGGGGTCGCTCGCCCCACAGCCGGGGCAGGAGCAGCGCGCACGCGCCGAGGAGGGTGGCCAGTCCGATGGTGGCCACGGTGAGGATGAGCCGGGGGGCGTCGAAGAACCGGCGGACGATGGCCAGCTCGACGAGGGCGCCGACGACCACAGCCGAGACGAGGCCGGCGCCGAGGCCCAACCAGTAGTTGATCCCGGAGAAGGCGATCAGGTACACGCCAACGGTCGTGGGGATGCTGCCCAGGTCGGTCTGGGCGAAGTTGATGATCCGGTTGGCCCGGTAGACGAGGGCCAGGCCGAGGGCGGCCAAGGCGCTGAGGAGGCCGACGATGATCCCCCGCACGAACACACCTGCCGGTACGGGGAAGAGCAGGAACTGGAAGGCGAGAACGGACAGCGCGGGCCCGAAGCGGCGCAGCGGCTCACGCAGCGCCGCCTTGTCAAGCCCCCCGGTCGACATGTGTCGCGCACCGTACTTCCCCGGACGTACCGCGTACGTTCGGTGACCCGTCCGGGAGGGCAGCCACTAGGTTCGGCCCGCCATGACGCCACCACCGGGAGCACGACGATGAAGGTCGACGGAGGCCTGGGGGCCATCAGCACGGCGGGCGACACGGCCCGGTCCTTGGAGGCCGCGGGCTACGACGGGGCATGGAGCGCCGAGACCAGCCATGACCCCTTCCTCCCCCACGTGCTCGCGGCCGAGGCAACCGACGCCCTCGAGCTCGGCACCGGCATCGCGGTGGCGTTCGGGCGGAGCCCCATGACCTTGGCCAACACGGCCTGGGACCTGCAGATGCAGTCCGAGGGCCGGTTCCTGCTCGGCCTCGGGTCCCAGATCAAGCCCCACATCACCAAGCGCTTCTCGATGCCCTGGTCCAGTCCCGCGGCTCGCATGCGGGAGATGATCCTGGCCATCCGGGCCATCTGGGACTGCTGGGACGGCGACGGGAAGCTCGACTTCCGGGGCGACTTCTACACCCACACCCTGATGACGCCGTTCTTCAACCCCGGGCCGAGCCCGTACGGGCACCCCAAGGTCTTCGTGGCCGCCGTCGGGCCCAAGATGACCGAGGTGGCCGGCGAGGTGGCCGACGGGATGCTCTGCCACGGCTTCACCACTGCGTCGTACCTCCAGGAGGCCACGCTCCCGTCCCTGGAGACGGGCCTGGCCAAGGCCAGTCGGACCCGGGCCGATCTGGAGCTCTCCATTCCGGCGTTCATCGTGACCGGGAACACCGAGGAGGAGATGGCCCGCTCGTCGATCGGCGTGCGGCGACAAGTCGCCTTCTACGGCTCCACGCCGGCGTACCGACCCGTGCTGGAGCACCACGGCTGGGGCGACCTGCAGGGTGAGCTGAACCGCCTGTCGAAGCAGGGCGAGTGGGACGCCATGGGTGACCTCATCGACGACGAGGTCCTCGACGCCTTCGCCGTCGTGGCCGAGCCCCACGGCGTGGCCGAGGCCCTGCTCGCCCGCTGGGGCGGCCTCGTCGACCGCATCAGCTTCTATGCCCCGTACGAGGCCGACCGCGACACCTGGCTGCCTGTGGTCGCGGCCCTCAAGAACGGCTGACCAGGCTCAGACGACGAAGTTGACCAGCTTGGGCGGGCGGGCGATCACCTTCTTCGGCTGACCGCCGTTCAGGTGGGCCTGGACCTTCTCGGAGGCCATGGCGGTGGCCACGGCGTCGTCCTCGCCGATGCCGGCGTCGACCTCGATGCGGTCCCGGACCTTGCCGTTGACCTGGACGATCATCGTCACCGTGGCCACCGTGGTCATGGCCGGATCGGCGACGGGCCAGGGCTCGGTGTGGATGTGGCCACCTCGGCGTCGCTCCCACAACTCGGCGGTGATGTGGGGGGCCATGGGAGCCATCAGGAGCAACACCGAATCGATGGCGGCGTCCAGGGTCTCCCGCCGGGCACCGTCCTCGCTCTGCAGGTAGTGGTACAGGTCGTTGGTGAACTCCATGAACGCTGAGACCGAGGTGTTGTACGACCAGCGCTCGTAGTCGTCGGTGACCCGCTGGACCAGGCGGTGACGACTCCGGTCCAGCTCGATGTCGGCCGGCGTCGCCTCCCGGTCGACGACCGTGCCTGGCGCCTCGCCCACGGCCAGGCGCCACAGCCGGCCCAGGAACCGGTGCGAGCCCTCGATGCCGGCGTCCTCCCAGTCCATGTCGTCCTGCGGGGGGCCCACGAAGAGGTGGAACAGGCGCAGGGCGTCGGCGCCGTAGCGGTCGAAGTACTCCTCGGGAGTGACCAGGTTGCCCTTGGACTTCGACATCTTCATGCCGTCCAGGCGGATCATGCCCTGGGTGAACAGGCGGGCGAAGGGCTCGCGCAGCTCCTTGGGGGCGACGCCCAGGTCGGCCAGCGCCTTGGTGAAGAAGCGGGCGTACATCAGGTGGAGGATGGCGTGCTCGACGCCGCCGATGTACTGGTCGACGGGCATCCAGTCAGCGACCGCATCCAGTGAGAAGGGGACCTCGTCGTTGGTCCACGGGTCGGCGAAGCGCAGGAAGTACCAAGACGAGTCGACGAAGGTGTCCATGGTGTCGGTCTCGCGTCGGCCGGGGCCGCCGCAGGTGGGGCAGGTCACGTGCAGGAAGCCGTCGTGGAGCTTCAGCGGCGACTCGCCGGTCGGCAGGAACTCGACGTCGTCGGGAGCCAGCGACGGGCAGGTCGGCCTCGGGGACCGGGACGATGCCGCAGTCGGCGCAGTAGATGACCGGGATGGGACAGCCCCAGAAGCGCTGCCGGGACAGCAGCCAGTCCCGGAGGCGGTAGTTGACCTTGCGCTCGCCGATCCCCTGCGCCTCCAGCCAGTCGATGGCCTTGGCGATGGCGTCGGCCTCGCCCAGGCCGTCCAGCCACTGGCTGTTGATGGCCGGGCCCTCGCCCGTGTAGGCCTCGCCGTCGAAGCCCTCGGGGGGCTGCACCGTGCGGACGATGGGCAGGTCGTAGGCCTTGGCGAAGTCCCAGTCCCGCTGGTCCTGGCCGGGCACGGCCATGATCGCCCCGGTGCCGTAGGTGGCCAGCACGTAGTCGGCCAGGTAGACGGGGATCTCGGCGCCCGTGAAGGGGTTCACGACGTAGGCACCGGTGAAGACGCCCCGCTTGTCGAGCGGGCCCTCCGAGCTCAGCCGCTCGAGCTCGCTCTCGCCGGTCACGTGGGCCACGAAGGCCTCGACCTCGGCCCGCTGCTCGTCGGTGGTCAGCTCGGCCACGATGTGGGTGCTCGGGGGCGACGACCGCGTAGGTCATGCCGAAGCTGGTGTCGGGGCGGGTGGTGAAGACCGCACCGAGGCGCCGTCGGCGCGGTTGCCATCGGCCGGCGACGGCCAGGTCGAACGCGGCGCCGTCGGAGCGACCGATCCAGTTGCGCTGCATGGTCTTCACCCGCTCGGGCCAGTCGAGGTCGTCGATGTCGTCGAGCAGCTGCTGGGCGTAGTCGGTGATCTTGAA
Source organism: uncultured Microthrixaceae bacterium (assembly GCA_963725155.1). Lineage (GTDB taxonomy): Bacteria > Actinomycetota > Acidimicrobiia > Acidimicrobiales > DATDAH01 > DATDAH01. The sequence continues at coordinate 736,819 of CAVRXU010000005.1, read as the reverse complement.
GAACCACTGCTCCAGGTTCCTTCCGCTCGACCAGGTCACCTGAGCGCTCGCAGGTGCCGTCGGCCAGGACCTGCTCGTTGGCCAGCACGGTCTGACAGCCGGGACACCAGTTCACCGGGGCCTCGGCTGCGGTAGGCCAGGCCGGCTTCCAGGAAGCGCAGGAAGATCCACTGGGTCCAGCGGATGTAGGACGGGTCGTGGCTCTTGACCTCCCGGCGCCAGTCGTAGACGCCCCCGATGCGCAACAGGGACGAGCGTCAGCTCCTCGATCTTGCGCCTCGGTGAACGGCCGCGGATGCTCGCCGGTCTTGATGGCGGCGTTCTCGGCCGGCAGTCCGAAGCTGTCGAAGCCGATCGGCGACAGGACCGCGTGGCCGTTCATGGTGCGGTAGCGGACGATGCAGGTCGCCGAAGGTGTAGTTGCGCACGTGGCCCATGTGGGCCGCCCCGCTGGGGTACGGGTACATGCACAGGACGTAGGACTGCGGGCGGGGGTCGTCGTTGTCGACCTCGTAGGTGCCCTTCGTCGCGCCAGTCGCGCCTGCCAGCGGGGCTCGATCTCCGCCGGCTCGTACGGCTGGCCCTCGTCGTCCATGCCGCCGATCGTACCGACGCCCGACAACCCCTCACGGGCCGGTTTGGTCGTCACGGCGCACTCTCAGCGGCGCCCCTGAGGCGATCCGATGTCGCCTTGGTAATCTCGCGGCCGAATACGGGGCTGTAGCTCAGTTGGCTAGAGCACCTGCATGGCATGCAGGGGGTCGGCGGTTCGAGTCCGCTCAGCTCCACACGTTCTCCTCGCCGGTCAGGCGAAGTCTTCCCGGTCTGCTCAGCCGGCTTCGGCGGTGGCCTCGGTCTGCCAGTCGACCTTGGGGACGTCGGCCCACAGCCGCTCGAGCTGGTAGTAGTCCCGCTCCTCCTCGTGGAAGACGTGGACGACGAAGTCGCCGTAGTCCAAGAGGACCCAGCGCAGGCCGTCGAGACCTTCCACCCGCAGCGGCGCCAGGTCGTGCTCGGCCTTCAGGGTGGCCTCGACCTCCTCGGCGATCGTGCGCACCAGCCGGGGGTTCGAGCCGGAGGCGATGACGAACCACCCCGTTATGGAGAGGACGTCCCCGACGTCGAGGACGAGGACGTCGGTGGCCTTCTTGTCGTCGGCGGCCATTGCCGCCGCCTTCACCGCGGCGAGGAGGACTTCAGGCTCGATGACCTCAGCCAGCGGGATCACCCCCCGGCGCGCCGGGCGTGACCCCACCCGGGATCCCCCCGCTGACGCCGCCACCGATCGGCACGGTGGTGGGCACCGACACCCCGGCGGGGGCGGTGGTCGACGGACTGCTGCCGCCCTGCAGGTCGATGTAGTCCTGGCCGAGGACCACGACCGCGTCGACGTTGTCACTGAGGGCGGTGTCCTTCACCAACATGCCCGTGCCCAGCGACTCGAGGAGACGCTGGGCCTTCTCCCGCTGGGCCGCCCGGAAGAAGTAGACGACGGTCTCGGTCTCGTCGAACTCCTCGTCGTTGGCGATCACGCTGATCTCGGCTCCGGCCTGCACCAGCGTGTGCGCGGCGGCAGGCAGTTGATCGGTCTGGCCCTCGACCCCCATGACCAGCCGGGTGCGCAGCCTCCCCACGCCCACCGGGAAGGGGATGATGTCGGGGACGGTGGCGACGATGGCCAGGACGTCGGGGCGGAAGATGTCGCTCTCGCTCAGCGGGATGCCCGGCACCGGCACCGGCGTGGCCGGCAGGGTCATGATGTTCCGCGGTCCACCGATGAGGCCCCGCACCACCCCACCGATGCCGGACTCGCCCTCGCCAGGAACCGCCGTCTCCCCCGCCTCGTCGAGGGCAGCCATCCACGCCGTCCAGAAGGCCTCGTGCCGCGTGAGCCGGACCGTGTCGGCTTGGTCCTCGGTGTCGGCCTGCAGGTAGAGACCGACCTGGGCCGCGGTGAGCTGGATCTCCCCCTCGGGGAACGACACCGGTTGACCGGCGGCGTTGGTCGTCTGCACCGCCGCCGGGTTCTGGACGGTGAGCGGGGCGACAGGGGCCACGAGATCGGCCCACTGCGCCCTCCGCACCTCGATCGTCTCGGTGATGCCGGCGCCCAGCATCGTCTCCACCCGCTGCTCCAATGCGGGCGAGCCGCCCTCGGCGTAGATGGACACGAGCGACGCTTCGGGCGGGACCCGCAGCGGGACATCCAGCAGGGTGCCCACCGGGAAGAACACGATGTTGCCGCCACCGTCCTGGGACGGCAGCGTGATCAGCGTCACCCCGGCGAGGCTGCCGTCGGGGGCGACGTCGACGAGCAGGGACGTCGGGGTCGGCGTGACCAACGCCTGGAACCCAGGGGCATTCGGGTCCGTCTCCTCGGATATGACCTGTCCGGTGTCCTCGTTCCGCAGGATCGAGAAGCCCTTCATCGCCAGCAACGGCGCGGCCACGATCGCCACGATGAGCAAGGGGGTGAAGAGATAGAAGCGCCATGTCGCACGGCGGAGGGCGTCGGGGACCTGCGGCGTCCAGCGTTCGCGCCGGGGCGACCCGTCGTCGAGAGCATCGTCGACCGCCGTCTGAGGAGAAGGTGCCGGCTCGTCACCCGTCGGGCGCTGGCCGGAGGAGACCACGGTCATTCGGCCGAACGATAGAGCGCTCGGGCCTCGATCTCCCGTCGGACGGCGGCGGGCACCAACACCTCGATCGTCCGGCCCGTGGCCACCCGGTCACGGAGGTCGGTGCTCGACACGTCGAGTCGGGTGATGGGCACGGTCCGCCAGGACCAGCCCGGTGGCGGTGACCCGGTCTCGCCGTCGCGAGCGGCCACGACGAGCCGGGCCCGCTCGGCCACCTCGTCTCCCCGCTCCCACGTGGGCAGGCCGGCGGCGGCGTCGGCCCCCAGGATGACCCAGAGCTCGTCCTCGGGGCCGGTGGCGGCCAGCGCGGCCAGGGTGTCGGCGGTGTAGGACGGCCCGCCGTGGCGGATCTCGACATCGGAGGCCTCGAGCCCCTCGAGGTCGGCGACGGCGGCCTCGACCAGAGCCAACCGGTCGGCTGACGGGCTCACCCTGCGGGTCCCGACCTTCTGCCAGGGCTCGTGGGCCACGACCAACAGGACCACGTCCAGGGCGAGTGCGTCCCGGACCTCGACGGCCATGGCGAGGTGGCCGATGTGGGGTGGATCGAAGGTCCCTCCGAGGATGCCGACACGCCGACGCATCAAGATCTCACTCACCGTGCTTGAGATCGACGCTGAGCGCGCCGAAAGAGGGAATCCATCCGCAATGAATGGACTTCTGCCTGCCTGTGCGCGATCCTAGAGAGCGAACCGGCTCCCCCCTCGCCCCGTCGGCTCACTCGGCTCGTCGCGCCGGTGCTCTCCAGTACCGAACGTCCGTGTCGTCCTGTCCTCAGCGTGCTGTGACCGATGTCATGGTACCGAACGGAACGGGGTACGAGTCGGGGTCGTTGTTCAGATTCCCCCGCCGTCGAGAAAGTCGCCGGGTGCGTGACTGTCGGAATGACAGCCTTGTGCCTTGCGTTAACGAGAGATGCCATGAGTGATTCCGTAGGTCAGTACCTCAACGAGATCGGCCTCGTGCCGCTGCTCACCGCCCAGGAGGAGCGCGAGCTCTCCCAGATCATCGAGGCCGGCGTCGAGGCCCGCAAGCGTCTCGAGGCCGGCGAGAAGGGCCGAGAGATCCGCAAGGCCATCCGGGCCGCCGACGCCGCCAAGGACCGCTTCATCCGGGCCAACCTCCGCCTGGTCGTGAGCGTGGCCCGCCGCTACCCCCTCCCCCCGGGCATGGAGCTCCTCGACCTCATCCAGGAGGGCAACCTCGGCCTCGAGCACGCCGTCGACAAGTTCGACTGGCGCAAGGGCTTCAAGTTCTCCACCTACGCCACCTTCTGGATCCGCCAGGCCATCGGTCGGGCCCTCGACCAGAAGGCCAGCCTGGTCCGCCTCCCCGGCGACCGCTCGGCCAGCCTCCGGGCCGCCCTGCGCCAGGTCTCCGGCGACGGTGACGAGCTCGACGAGGAGCACGCCCGCCTCCACCGCCTCACCACCCCGACGTCGCTCGACCGCACCGTCGGCGACGACGACAGCAACGAGCTGATCGACCTCATCCCGGACTGGCACGCCCGGTCCCGAGCAGGAGGTCATGGACCGGGCCGAGACGCAGATGGTCACCGACCTGCTCGACGTCCTCGACGCCCGGGCCCGCTACGCCGTCGAGCAGCGCTTCGGCCTGCACGACGGGCGCAAGCGCAGCTACCGCGAGGTCGGCGAGGAGCTCGGCGTCACCGCCGAGGCCGCCCGTCGCCTGGTCAAGCGTGCCGTGAACGCGGTCCGCGAGCAGGCCTCGGCCACCATCGACGCCGCCTGATCATCGCGGGATCGTGTGCATTCCCGACGCTGCGCAGCGGAGCGGAGCAGCTCCGCCCGCGCGTAGCGTCGGCGGCGCCGGTGATTCCTGAGCGCCGCGAAGGAACGCGAGTGTGACGACCTGGACCCCGTCGTCCTGGCGGGACCGTCCCGCGGCCCAGCAGCCGGCCTGGCCCGACGAGGCCGCCCTCGAGGCCGCCCTGAAGACCCTGGCGGGCATGCCCCCGCTCGTCTTCGCCGGCGAGGCTCGGCAGCCTGACCGACGAACCTCGGCCAGGTGGCCGGCGGCGAGGCGTTCCTGCTCCAGGCCGGCGACTGCGCCGAGTCCTTCGACGCCTTCTCCGCCGACAGCATCCGCGACAAGCTCAAGGTCATCCTGCAGATGGCCGTCGTGCTGACCTACTCCGCCGGGCGTCCCGGTGGTGAAGGTCGGCCGCATCGCCGGCCAGTTCGCCAAGCCCCGCTCGGCCGACACCGAGACCATCGACGGCGTCGAGCTGCCCTCGTTCCGGGGCCACATCGTCAACGACATCGGGTTCACCGAGGCGGCCCGCACCGCCGATCCCGAGCGCCTGCTGCACCGCCTACCACCAGTCGCGCCTCGACCCTGAACCTGCTGCGGGCCTTCACCAAGGGCGGCTTCGCCGACCTGTCCAGCGTGCACGCCTGGAACCAGGAGTTCGTGGCGGCCAGCCCGGAGGGCCGCCGCTACGAGCAGCTCGCCGACGAGATCGACCGGGCCCTGCGGTTCATGGCGGCCTGCGGCATCGACACCGACGACCGAGCCGCAGCTGCACGAGGTCGACTTCTACACCAGCCACGAGGCCCTCGATCCTCGGCTACGAGGAGGCGCTCACCCGGCAGGACTCCCTCACCGGCGACTGGTACGACTGCTCGGCCCACATGCTCTGGGTCGGCGAGCGCACCCGCCAGCTCGACGGGGCCCACGTCGACTTCCTCTCGCGGCGTCGGCAACCCGGTCGGCTGCAAGATCGGCCCGGACCGCCACCCCCGACGAGGTCGTCGCCCTCTGCGAGGCGCTCAACCCCGACCGGGTCCCCGGGCGCCTCACCCTGATCAGCCGCATGGGCGCCGACGCACGTCGAGCGACGCGCCTGCCGCCCGCTCCTGCGCGGCCGTGCGCGACGCCGGCCATCCCGTGGTCTGGGCCTGCGACCCGATGCACGGCAACACCTTCACCACCGCGGGCGGCCGCAAGACCCGGCACTTCGACGACGTCCTCGCGCGAGATCGCCGGCTTCTTCGCCGCCCACCGGGCCGAGGGCACCTGGCCCGGCGGCGTCCACGTCGAGCTCACCGGCGACGACGTCACCGAGTGCCTCGGCGGCGCCGAGGAGATCCTCGACGCCGACCTCGACGGCCGCTACGAGACCATGTGCGACCCGCGCCTCAACGCCGGCCAGTCCCTCGACCTCGCCTTCCGGGTCGCCGAGCTCCTGGAGACCTGAGCGGACCCCTGCCCGAAGGGCGTGACCAATTCCATCGGCCGAAATCTTGACCAAAGTGATCAGATTTGTCAGGATCATCGGGAATCCTGAGCGTTCTACTCGGGTTTGAACTCCCTGAGCGCCACCCACCGCTGCCCGAAAGCCCCCCATGCTCAGCATCACGATCGATCCGGCGATCCAGGCCGACATCGACAAGTTCGAGGACCAGCTCGAGCGCTACCTGGCCGGCGACCTCGACGAGGACGTCTTCCGGGTCTTCCGGCTGAACAACGGCATCTACGGCCAGCGCCAGGGCGGCCACAACCAGATGGTGCGGGTCAAGGTCCCCTACGGCTCCATCACCCCCGAGCAGCTCGACATGTTCGCCCACATCGCCGAGACGTACTCGCGGGGCTGGGGCCACATCACCACCCGGCAGAACATCCAGTTCCACTTCGTCGCACCTCGAGCGGGTCCCCGCGGTCATGCGCGACCTCGCCTCGGTCGGGCTGACCTCCCGGGAGGCCTGCGGCGACACCGTGCGCAACGTGCATGGGCTGCCACCTCGCCGGCGCCTGCCCGTACGAGATCCTCGACATCAGCCCGTGGGCCGAGGCCACCTTCCAGCACTTCCTGCGCCACCCGCTCGCCCAGCGCCTGCCCCGCAAGTTCAAGATCAACTTCTCCGGCTGCGAGACCGACTGCGGCCAGGCCATGTTCAACGACGTCGGCGTCATCGCCGCCGCCCGCACGCCGCGACGACGGCACCATCGAGCCGGGCTTCCGGGTGTTCGTCGCCGGCGGCCTCGGGCGCCAACCCGCATCCCGCCCTCGCCCTCGAGGAGTTCACCGCCCGCGAGGACCTCTGGCCACCCTCGAGGCCTGCCTCCGGGTCTTCGAGCAACCACGGCAACCGCGACAACAAGCTCCGGGCCCGGATGAAGTGGCTCGTCGACACGCTCGGGCTGGGAGGAGCTGCAGGCCAGGATCCTGAAGGAGCGCCACCTGCTCGTGGCCTCGTCCTCCTGGCCCGGCGGCATCCCCGACGATCGTCGCAGAAGCTGGGCGACGCGCCCGCCGGCGTGGCCGCCGGGCGTCACCCCCACGGCCATCGGTCAGGGCACCCCGGTCAGCATCACGCGGCACGCAAGCCCTACGAGCCGCTGGGAGCGACGCCAACGTCGTCCGCGGCGTCGGCCAAGGGCACCGTCTCCGCCTACGCCTACGCCCAGCTCGGTGACATCACGTCCGCCCAGTTCCGGGCCCTCGCCGCCATCCAGCGGGAGCTCGGCGCTCGAGGTCCGCGTCACGAACCGGCAGAACCTCGTGTTCCGGGGCCTCGACCGAGGCCCAGCTGCCCCCGCCTCTACGAGCGCCTCGACGCCATCGGCATGGCCGAGCCGGGGGCCGAGCTCGCCCGGGACGTCGTGGCCTGCCCGGGTGCCGACACCTGCAACCTGGCCGTCACCCAGTCCCGTGGCCTGGCCGACGCCATCGGCGCCGCGCCTCGAGGAGGAGGGCCTGGCCGAGGTCGGCGGGGTCCGCACCAACATCTCGCGGCTGCACGAACTCCTGCGGCCAGCACCACGTCTGCGACATCGGCTTCTTCGGCGCCGAGCGGCGGGCCCACGGCCAGGCCGCTCCCGGCTACCAGATGCTGCTCGGCGGCTACGTCGGCCAGGAGAAGATCCACTTCGGCGAGCAAGGCCCTCCGCCTGCCGGCCAGAACGCCCCTGAGGCCGCCGTGCGCGTCGTGCGCCGCTTCGCCGACGAGCGCTCAGGCCGGCGAGGCGTTCCGCGCCTGGCTGGACCGGGTCGGTGGCGCCGAGGCAGCGTCGCCGACGGGCTGAAGGACCTCGACCAGTTCCCGACGCCCGAGGACGGCGCCCGAGTACTACGTCGACTACGGCGAGACGGGCCCTACGTGGCCGAGCATCGGCGACTCGGAGTGCGCGACCTGATGGCTGACTCCGCATCGGTGGGTGACATCCCATGGTTCAGCGACGAGGAGCTGGCCGAGCTCAACCGTGAGTTCGAGCACCTGCCCGCCTCCAAGATCATCCAGTGGGCCGTCGACAACTTCGCCCCTCACCTCTGCCTGACCGCGTCGATGACCGACGCCGTGCTCATCGACCTCGCCGTGAAGGTCGAGCCCGGGATCGAGGTCGTGTTCATCGACACCGGCTACCACTTCCCCGAGACGCTCGAGACCGTCGAGAAGGTCCGCCGGCACTACGGGCTCAACCTGCGGATCATGACGGTGCCGCCCCACGACGAAGAGCTCTGGAAGATCGACCCCGAGAACTGCTGCTCGGCCGTCAAGGTCGGCCAGCTCGACCGGGCCCTGGCCGGCAAGGCCGCCTGGATGAGCGGCCTCCGTCGGGACGAGGCCGCCACCCGGGCCAACGCCCCGATCGTCGTCCGTGACCTCCGGGGGCTGGTCAAGGTCAACCCCCTCGCCACCGTGGAGCGACGAGGACGTCGCCGGCTACATCGCCGACCACGACGTGCCCGTACAACCCGCTTCTCGACCAGGGCTACCTCTCCATCGGCTGCTTGCCCTGCACCAAGCCGGTGGCCGAGGGCGGGGACCCCCGGTCCGGTCGTTGGGCCGGCCTGTCCAAGACGGAGTGCGGCCTCCACCTGTAGCTAAGGTGTGGTCGTGAGCAGCACGACCGGGCCTGATTCGACCGGTATTCCGACGCGGGTGCTGGTGTTCGGGATGGCCCGACCGGACAAGACCATCCGGGCCGACGACCTGTACGCCGTGGCCGAGGCCAGCGGACAGACGGCCGAGCAGGTGCGCTCGTGCCTCCGGCGCCTCGTCGCTGAGGAGCTGTTCACCCGTGAGGGCGAAGGACGGGATGCCGTCTTCCAGCTGACCGAGCGCGGTTCGCACTTCTGGACCGGCCACCTGGACCGCCATCGCCTCTCCTACGTCCAGGACCAGGCCGGCCGGGGCTGGGACCGGAAGTGGCATCTGGTCGGCTTCGCCGTTCCCGAGTCCCAGCGCGATGCCCGCGACGCCCTCCGGGACTGGCTGCGTCAGCTCGGTGGCGCCCCGGTGCAGGGTGGCCTGTTCGTCTCGGCCCACGCCTGGGAGGCCGACGTCGACGCCGAAGTCGAGCGCCTCGGCGTGGAGGAGTTCGTCACGAGCGCCATCACCGACGAGCTCGTGGTCGGTGGCGAGTCCGATCCCCGGGCCCTGGCCAGCCGGCTGTGGGACCTCGAGGGTGTGGCCAAGCGCTACCACGAGTTCCTCGTCGCCTACGAGGACGTTCCGGCGGCCCTCGAAGCGATGCGGGCCCGTCACGAGCGCCTGACCGACGCCGAGTTCCTGGCCGGAGCCCTGGCCACCTTCGTCGACTTCCAGGAGGTCGTGCGCCACGACCCTCTGCTCCCTCCGGAGCTCCTCCCCCGCCCCTGGCCCGGACGCGAGGCCCGCATCCTGCTGGCGAAGGTCCGTAAGCTCGGTGTCCTCGCCCGCGAGCACCACGACCGCCCGGTGCTCTTCCACCAGTTCGACGAGGTCCTCGACGACCTCAGCTGATCTGGCACCCTGGACCCGCTCTGATTTGACTCGGAGGACGAGATCAGGCGCCGGGGAGCTCGTGTTCGTGGGCCTGCAGGACCCGCTTCGGGGCCTTGATCCGCCAGGAGTCGGCGATGAGCTCGGTGAGCTCCTGCTCGTCGACCGCGGCGAGGTCGACCAGCACTGTCGGGTAGCCGTCGTAGTGCGGCGTCGTGTGGAACTTGTCGGGCTCGGAGGCGAGGAGCATCTCCTTCTCGCCGAGGTCCTCGACGAAGACGACCAGCCAGCCCTCGGCCTCAGAGCGGATGCGCAGGAACCCTTTGTCCTTGACCCGAAAGCCGGGCGAGTTGAACCAGGGTTTCTCGATCGTCTCCGGCAAGGAGAGGGCGATGCGGCGGACATCGTCCTCGGTGGCCATGGCCACCGACGCTAGCCAGTGCCGCGTCGCGGTCAGCTGTGCTGTTGCCGGTGCTGGTTGAGACGCGCTGCTTGGCGCGTCTGATGGTCGCGTTCTGCGAGGTTGGGTGCGTTGCGAGCTGCGGCGGCATAGAGGCGGGCCGCGAGCTCGAGGTCGCCGTTCTTCTCGTGGAGGTACGCGGCGACCGCCTCGCGCCGCGGGACGAGTTCGTCGACCTCGGCCAGTGCCGCCAGTCCTGCGGGCGCGCCGTCGGCCTCGCCGACTGCGACCGCACGGTTGAGCCGGACGACCGGAGTGTCGGCGAACTGGAGCAACTCGTCGTACCACTCCACGATCTGGACCCAGTCGGTCTCCTCGACACGCGGCGCGTCGGCATGGAGCGCGGCGATCGCCGCTTGCGCCTGGTATTCGCCGAGCTGATCGCGCGCCAGCGCACCATGGGCGATGTCGACTCCCTCGGCGATGAGCCCGATGTCCCACTGGCTGCGGTCCTGATCGGCGAGAGGCACGATGCTTCCGTCCGGTCGGGTGCGGCTGCGGCGGCGGGCATGGTGGAGGAGCATCAGGGCGAGCAACCCGTGGACCTCGGGGTCGTCCACCAACGCAGCCAGCTGCCGGGTCAGTCGAATCGCCTCGGCCGCGAGATCGACGTCGCCGGAATAGCCCTCGTTGAAGACGAGGTACAGCACCCGCATCACCGTGCCCACGTCGCCGGGACGATCGACACCGGCCCGACTGACCATGCGCTTGGCGCGGCTGATGCGCTGCGCCATGGTGGGCTCGGGCACGAGGTAGGCCTCAGCGATCTGGCGGGTGGTGAGGCCACCCACGGCTCGGAGGGTCAACGCAATCGCCGACGACGACGTCAGATCGGGGTGCGCGCACAGGAAGTAGAGGCGCAGCGTGTCGTCGGCGCTCGGGATCGCGCCGGCCGGCGGTTCGGTGTCGAATCGGACCTCTCGGTCGCGGCGGGCGGCGTCGGACCGCGTCAGGTCGAGGAAGGCCCGCCAAGCGACCGTGATGAGCCACCCCGTGGGGTCGGCGGGCACCCCCGCCCCCCACGCCGAGAGTGCCCTGATGAGCGCCTCTTGAACGGCGTCCTCGGCGGTCGCGAAGTCCGCTCCGCGACCGACGAGCACGCTCAAGACCCGGGGGACGAGCTCCCGGAGCTCGACGTCGTCCAGGGTCACGGGGTGACGTTGGGCGGCGCGGTGAGGAAGGGGCGGACCTCCAGCCATTCGTGGATCGGTTCGCCGCCGGCCCCGGGTGCGGCCGACAGCTCGCCGGCGAGCTCGATCGCTCGCTCGTAGCTGTCGACGTCGATCACCATCCATCCCGCGATCAAGTCCTTCGTCTCGGCGAACGGGCCGTCGGTCACCGGCGGCCGCCCCTCCCCGTCGTAGCGGACCCACACGCCGTCGGGCGACAGCGCCTGTCCGTCGATGAACTCGCCGCTGCTCTCGAGCCGAGCGGCGAAGTCGTTCATGAACCCGATGTGGGCCTCGACCTCGTCGGGCTTCCACTGGTCCATCGGCACACCGTTGACGGGCTCTGGCGCCCCTCGGTAGTGCTTGAGCAACAGGTACTTGGCCATGGTGTTCTCCTTGTGTGACGTCGGCCCTGGCGGCCGGATGCACCCCTGGGACGGAGCAGGCCCCGCATTCTCGACATCGTCACCGCGCTGGGGTACATCGCCCTCCACGGCACCGACCACCCCTCACCCCTCGAGCCAGCGGGGATGATCCGCCGCTACATCGTGTGGCGGAACGGCCACGCCGACGACCAGGCGGCACTAGGCCAGCTTTTCGACGAACGTCTCGAGCTGGCGGAGGTTGCGGCACTCGAAGGCGCCGTCGGTGTGGATGCTGTACTCCCCCACGATCGAGTCGCCGGTGTCCCAGTAGGAGCGGGGCTCGGGGTTCAGCCAGTAGACGTGACGGGCCTTGTGCTGGATCTCCTTGATGACCCAGGACTGCGAGGCGTGGTAGTTGTTGCGGGCGTCGCCCAGGATCAGGACCGTGGTCTTGGGCCCGATCTCCTTGCCGTAGGTGCTCCAGAACACCTCGAAGGCGTGGCCGTAGTCGGAGTGGCCGTCGACCCAGACCACGTCGGCTTCGGTGTTCACGCGGTGGATGGCGTCGCCGATGTCCTCGACGCCCTCGAAGAACCGGGTCACCTCGTCGATGCCGTCGATGAACACGAAGGCCCGCACCTTCGAGAACTGGTTGCTGATGGCATAGACGAGGTGCAGCGTGAACCGGGCGAAGGCCGCGACCGAGCCCGAGATGTCGGCGATGACGAAGATCTCCGGCTTGGACGGCTTCGGGTACCGGAACTTCGGCTCCGCCGGCACCCCGCCGTAGCTCAGCGAGTGCCGGACGGTGTTGCGGAAGTCCAGCGGCCCCTTGCGACCGTGGCGGCGCTTGCGGGTCAGGCGCACGGCCAGCTTGCGGGTCAGCGGGTAGATGGCCTTGCGCAGGTCGGCCATCTCCTCCCGGCTGGCGTGCATGAAGTCGACGTCCTCGGGCAACGGCTTGCGCAGCGTCTTGGCCATGGCCTCGACGCCCCGGTCGGCGACCAGGCGACGTCGGATCTCGGCCTCGATCTCCTTCTTCAGCTGGTCGATCCGGGTCTCGTACTCGTCCTGCTCGAGCCGCTCCTCCAGCGGGGTCAGCGGCTCGGGGGCGGCCTGCTGGGCCTGCTCCATGAGCCGGTCGAGCACGCCGTCGAGATCGAGGTTCCGCAGGGTGCGGTAGAGGTAGTAGGTGCCGCCGACGGGCCGGCCCGGCTCCATGCCGGCGAAGCGGCTCACGGACTGGCGGGCCAGGGCCCGCATGAGGGCCTCGTCGCCGTCCATGAGCGCCTGGTAGAGCATCTCGGCCAGCTCCTCGGGCGACATGGCCTCGCCGGCACCGCCTTGGCCCCCCTGCGCCCCGGCCATCTCCCCCATCTCGGCCAGTTCCTCGTCCGACAGTGGCTCACCGTCGTCGTCGACGATCCGGTACTGCGGCCCCGCGGAGCGAGAAGTAGACCTCGAAGACCGTCTCGAAGGCCCGCCAGTGGGCGTTGTTCTTCACCAGCGTGGCCGCGAGGGCGTACTTGAACGCCTCGCGGTCCTCGAGGGGGATGTGGCGTGACGGCCTGCATGGCGTCGAGGTTCTCGGTCAGGCTGACCGGCAGCCCGGCCTCCCGCAGCTCGACGATGAAGCCGTTGAGCAGATCGAGCAGCGCGTCACCGGTGGTCGCCGGTGCCGCGCCGTCGGTGGGAGGCGCAGTGGTCATGAGCGGCTCGGTGCCTGGCCGCCCCGGACCCAGGCCTGGCCGTCGCCGCCGAACTCCTTGACGGCCTTGGCGATGTCGCCTGGTACTTGAGCAGGATGTTGATCGTCTCGGTGGCCTGCTGCTCGTCGACCTGTTCGACGCCCAGGAGGCACCAGCGTGCGGGCCCAGTCGAGGGTCTCGGAGACCGACGGCGCCTTCTTCAGCTCGAGCTGGCGGATCGAGCGCACGATGCGGGCGACCTGGTCGGCCAGGTTCTCGCTGATGTCCGGCACCTTGGTCAGCACGATCTCCTTCTCCCGCTCCAGGTCGGGGTAGTCGATGTGCAGGAAGAGGCAGCGGCGCTTCAGGGCCTCGGACAGCTCACGGGTGTTGTTGGACGTGAGGAACACCAGCGGGATCTGCGTGGCCACGACGGTGCCCAGCTCGGGGATCGACACCTGGTAGTCGGACAGGATCTCGAGCAGCAAGGCCTCGGTCTCGACCTCGACCCGATCGACCTCGTCGATGAGGAGCACGACGGGATCGTCGGCGAGCGAATGGCCTCGAGCAGCGGGCGGCTCGAGCAGGAACTCGTCGGAGAAGATGTCGTCCTCGATCTCGTTCCAGGTGCCCTCGCTGTTGCGCTCGGCCTGGATGCGCAGCAGCTGCTTCTTGTAGTTCCACTCGTAGAGCGCCTTGGCCTCGTCGAGTCCCTCGTAGCACTGCAGGCGGATGAGGCGGGCGCCGGTCATCTCGGCCACGGACTTGGCCAGCTGGGTCTTGCCCGTGCCGGCGGGCCCTCCACCAGGATCGGCTTCTGCAGCCGGTCGGCCAGGTACACGACCCCGGCGATGCCCTCGTCGGCCAGGTAGTCGACCTTGCGCAGCCCCTCGCGGACCTCGTCCACGGCGTCGAAGCGATACGTCATGGGGCGAGCCTACCGGCCCCCTTGACCGCTCGGTCAAGAGAATCCCCCGCGGGCTCACCCGCGGATCTGCCCGGTCCCCCGAACCACGTACTTGCCGGTGGTCAGCTCGCGGAGACCCATGGGGCCCCGGGCGTGGAGCTTCTGGGTGGAGATGCCGATCTCGGCGCCGAACCCGAACTCCTCGCCGTCGACGAAGCGGGTCGAGGCGTTGACCAAGACGGCGGCGGCGTCGACCTCCTGGCAGAACCGATCGGCGGCAGCCAGCGAGTCGGTGACGATCGCCTCGCTGTGTCCGGACCCGTAGCGGGTGATGTGGGCGATGGCCTCGTCGAGGTCGTCCACGATCCGGACCGCCAGCTTGAGGTCGAGGAACTCCGGGGCCCAGTCGTCCTCGGCGGCCTCGCCCGCGGTCGGCAGGAGGGCTCGCACCCGTGCGTCGCCCACCAGCTCGACGCCCTCGAGCGCGGCGGCGGCCTCGGGGAGGAACCGGTCGGCCACGGCGGCGTGCACCAGGAGCGTCTCGGTGGCGTTGCAGACCGAGGGCCGCTGGGTCTTGGCGTTCACGATGATCGCCTGGGCCATGTCGAGGTCGGCGGCCTCGTCGACGTAGACGTGGCAGTTGCCGTCCCCGTCGATCACGTACGGGACGGTGGCGTTGTCCAGGATCGACTGGATGAGCGACGGCCCGCCCCGGGGGATCAGGCAGTCGATCGAGTCGCGCTGCCGCATGAACTCGACGGCCGCCTCCCGGCTGGTGTCCTCGACGAGCACGACCGCGTCCGCGGGCAGGCCGGCCTTGGCCATCCCCTCCCGCAGGACGGCGGCGATGGCGACGTTGGAGTCGATCGCCCCCGAGGAGCCCCGGAGGAAGGCGGCGTTGCCCGCCTTCAGGCACAGGCCCGCCGCGTCGCTGGTCACGTTGGGCCGGTTCTCGTAGATGATGGCCACGACCCCGAGCGGGACCCGGACCCGCTGGATGCGCAGGCCGTTGGGGCGCGTCCAGCCGTCGAGCGACCTCGCCCACCGGGTCGGCCAGCGCCGCCACCTGCCGCAGGCCGGCGGCCATCGCGTCGATGCGGGCGGGGCTGAGCCGGAGACGGTCGATGACCGTCGAGCTCACGCCGTCGGCCTCGGCCCGGGCCACGTCAACGGCGTTGGCGTCGAGGATCTCCTGGCTCCGCGCGACCAACAGGTCGGCGGCGGCCAGGAGGGCGGCATCCTTGGCTGCGCTCGACGCCCGGGCCAGGGCCCGACTGGCCGCCTTGGCCCGCAGACCCAGTTCGGCGACGGTGGCGCTCACGGCGGGGAGGCTACCGGGGCCATCGGGGGCGGCTCCATAGACTCAGCCCCCAGATGCGACGGGTCCTCGCGGTGCTGGGTGCCGTCCTCATGGTGGCCTTGGCCCTCCTCGTCCGCTCGCTCATCGACGGCGACGACGACGGGGGTCAAGCCTCCGGGGAGGGCGGGGACGGCGACGTGCCCACCCTGGTGTGCGCCGAGGAACTGGCCGACGTCTGCGAAGCCCTCGAACGGGACGGTGCGGCCGACGTGACCATCGAGCCCGTGGGTGAGACCGTGGACCGGCTCGGCGCCGTCGACGCCGAGCTGGATGCCGACGGCTGGCTGACGCTGGACCCGTTCCCCCAGCAGGTCGACGAGCGCCGGGAGTTCGCCACGGGGAGTGCCCTCTTCGGCGACAGCATGGCCACCGACCGTTCGAGCGGCCTGGCCCTCGTGGCCTTCGCCGACCGGGCAGCCGCCCTCGAAGCGGACTGCCCCGACGTCGACTGGGCCTGCCTGGGCGACGCCGCGGGCGAACCGTGGGCCGACCACGGCGGCGAGAGCAGCTGGGGACAGGTGAAGCCCGGCTACGACGCTCCGGACACCAGCGCCACCGGGCTCCTCGTCCTGGCTCAGGCGATGGCCGCCCACCTCGACGATCCCGGCTTCGCCGGCCAGGACATCGACGACCGGTGGCTGGGCGACCTCGAGGATGCCGTGCCCACCCGCACGGCGGGCACGGCGCTCCTGAAGCTGGTCCAGCAGGGCCGAGCCGCCTTCGGCGCCGTCGGGGCGCTGGGCATCGAGGCCGAGGCCGTGGCCGGGACCGCCCAGGGTGAGGACCTGACCATCTTCTACCCTGCACCCATGTTCCGGGCGTCCGTGGTCCTCGCCCCCCGTCGCGGCGTCGACGCCGGCGAGCTCATCGACGCTGACACCCTGGATGCGGCGTTGGCCGAGGCCGGCTGGGAGTCCGACGCGGCAGGCGAACCACTGCCGTCGGCTGGGGTGCTCGACGCCCTACGTTCGGCCTGGGAGAACGCGTGAGGAAGTCGGTCCTCGTCCTGTTGGTCACCCTGGCCATGGCCGGCGCGGCCTGCTCCAGCAGTGGCGGCGACGACGCCAGCTCGGCCAGCGCCGACACGACCATCGAGGACGTGCTCGGGGATCCCGGCGACTGCCTCGTGGTCGACCTCTCCGTCTCCCCCGAGAAGATCGACCTGCTGACCGACCTGGCCCGCACCTTCAACGCCTCCGATGAGGCCGAGGTCGACGGTGAGTGCGTGTTCGTCCGCCCGCAGTCCAAGTCCTCCGGCCTCGGGGCGACCCTGCTGACCGAGGGTTGGGACGAGGAGGCCGAAGGACCCCGGCCTGTCGTGTGGTCACCAGCCTCCAGCGCCTGGGGCGCCATCCTCGACCAGCGCCTGACCGAACAAGGCGACCCGCCCATCGCCGGCGAAGGCACGCCGTTCATGCTCACGCCACTGGTCATCGCCATGCCCCAGCCGATGGCCGAGGCCCTGGGCTGGCCCGACGAGCCGATCGGCTACGCCGACATCCTGGAGCTGTCCACCAGCGCGTGAGGGCTGGGCCGCCTTCGGCCACCCGGAGTGGGGCCCGTTCCGGCTCGGCAAGACCAACCCCAACTTCTCCACCAGTGGCCTGTCGGCCCTCATCGCCCAGAGCTACGCCGCCACCGGCAAGACCGAAGGCCTGACCACCGAGGACCTGGCCCAGCAGGACGTCATCGACTTCGCGACCGGGGTCGAGTCCGCCGTCGTCCACTACGGCGACACCACGCTGACCTTCCTCAACAACCTGTACCGAGCCGACCAGCGCGGGAACTCCCTGTCCTACGCCTCGGCCGTGGCCGTCGAGGAGAAGTCGGTCATCGACTACAACCGGGGCAACCCCGACGGCGTCCTGCAGCCCGGCGAGGAGCCCCGTCCGCCCCGGGTCCCGCTGGTGGCCATCTACCCCGAGGAGGGCACGCTCTACTCGGACAACCCGTTCTTCATCCTCGACGCCGAGTGGGTCAGCGATGCGGAGACCGAGGGGGCCCAGCTGTTCAGCGAGTTCGTCCAGGAGGCCGACAACCAGGAGCGGGTCCTGGACTACGGCTTCCGGCCCGGCAACCCGGAGGTGGCCATCGGCGACCCGGTGTCGGCCGAGAACGGCGTCGACCCCGACCAGCCCCAGACCCTGCTGGAGGTCCCCGAGCCCCCCGTCATGATCGAGCTCCTCGACCGATGGGACGAGCAGCGCAAGCCGGCCCGGGTCCTGCTCGTCATCGACATCTCCGGATCCATGGGCGACCCCGCCGGTGACGACCCCGTGCCGACGAAGCTGGACCTGGCCATCGAGGCGGCGGTCAACGCCCTCGACCTGTTCGCGGACCGGGACGTGGTCGGGCTGCGGGTCTTCTCGACCGAGATCGGCCCCAACGGCACCGACGAGGTCGTCGACCTCGTCGCGCCCGGACCGATGTCCCGAGAACACCGGGCCGACCTGCAGGAGGCGATCAGCGGGCTCTTCCCGACCAACGGCACGCCGCTCTACACCGCCACCCAACAGGCCTACGACGACGCCGTCGACGGGTACGACCCGGCCAGCATCAATGCCGTGGTGCTCCTCAGCGACGGGGTGAACGACGACGGCGACGCCGGGGACGACGACGACCAGCTCGACGAGCTCCTGGCCACGCTGGCCGCGGGCAGCGAAGGCCAGCGGGCCGAGCCCGTGCGGGTCTTCCCCATCTCCTACGGCGCCGACGCCGACCTGAACACGCTGCAGGAGATCGCCGAGGCCTCCAACGCCGCCCTCTACAACGCCTCGAACCCGGCCACCATCGACCGCGTCCTCGCCGCCGTCATCTCCAACTTCTGATCGTCGTGTGGCCGCTGCTCGCCCGTGACGCCGTAGTCGCCGGCATGGGACCGACGGCGATCCTGGCCGCCGGCGGCGGCGCAGCCGTGGGGATCCTGGTGGGTGGGGGGGTCACGGGCGCCATCACGCTGGCCGTCCTGTTCTGGCTCATCGCCGTGGCCATCCCTGTCGCCCGCCGCCACCTGGCCCGACGCGGGCCGGGCCCGGTCGATCCGTTCTCGTTGCGGGAGCCCTGGCGCCACGCCGTGCAGGAGGCCCTCGCCGCCCAGGCCCGCTTCCGGCAGGCCACCGCCGGTGTCGCGGCCGGGCCCCTGCAGGACCGGCTCACGACCATCGGCGCCCAGTTGGAGCGGGGGGTGGCCGAAGCCGGACGGGTGGCCCGGCGGGGCCAGACCCTCGAAGACGTCCGGCGTCAGATCGACACGGAGTCGATCCTGTCGGAGCTGCAACGCGTGGAGGCCGTGGCCCAGGTCAGTCCGACCGAGGACAACAGCCTCAACCGCACGGCGGAGGCGCTCCGGGCCCAGCTGGCCACCGCCGAACGCATCGACGGGGTCCTCAACGAGACCCGGGACCGGCTCGGCCTCCTCGACGCCCGCCTCGACGAAGCCGTGGCCCGTTCCCTGGAGCTCTCCGTCCGGACCGACGACCCCGACCAGCTGGGTGGCGTCAACAGCACCGTCGACGAGGTCCTCGAGGAGATGGAAGCCTTGCGCCTCGCCCTCGACGAGGCCGACGGCGACAGCTCCCCGACCGCGTGAGCATCCCCGGCGACGAGACCCCGTCGGGCGACGAGGCGCCGGCTGACGACGCCCGAGCCGCGGTGACGACCACCACGGCCCGCCTCGTGCGGTCCAGTGCGGTCGTGGGGGTCGGCACCGGCCTCAGCCGCCTGTCGGGGCTGCTGCGGGTGGGCGCCCTGACCTTCGCCCTCGGGGCCACGGCGCTGAGCGACGCCTACAACCTGGCCAACACCACGCCCAACATCATCTACGAGCTGCTGCTCGGCGGCGTGCTGTCGGCCAGCCTCGTCCCGATCTTCGTCGAGCACGACCAGCAGGGCGATGAGGACGCCACCAACGCCGTGCTCACCGTCGCCGTCCTGGCCATGCTCGCGCTGACCATCGTCGCCGTGCTGGCCGCCCCGTTCATCGTGGACCTCTACACCCTGCGCCTCTCCCCGGCCGCGGCCGCGGCACAGGCCGAGGTGGCGGTGCCGATGCTGCGCCTCTTCCTCCCCCAGATCCTCTTCTACGGCCTGATGACGTTGGGGACGGCTCTGCTCAACGCCCGCCGCTCGTTCTTCGCCCCCGCCTACGCCCCGATCCTCAACAACGTCGTGGTCATCAGCGTGCTCCTGGCCTTCGCCTCCCTGGCGGGCAGCGACACCTCCCTCGGTGACGTGGCCGACGACCGGAACCTGCTCCTGCTCCTCGGCCTCGGCACCACGATGGGGATCGTCGTCATGACCGTCGCCCTCTGGCCGGCGATTCGCCACGCCGGCATCCGCATCCGCTTCAACCCGGCGTGGCGCCACCCCGCCATCCGCACCGTGGCCCGGCTGTCGGGCTGGACGATCGGCTACGCCGTCGCCAACCAGATCGCCCTGTTCGTGGTCCTGGCGCTGGCCAACGGCGAGGGGCCCGGCTCGGTGTCGGCCTACACCTACGCCTTCATCTTCTTCCAGCTCCCCCACGGTCTCTTCGCCGTCTCGATCATGACCACCTTCATGCCCGACCTGGCCGGCTTGGCCACCGTCGGCGACCTCCAGGGGTTCCGGGAGCGCTTCGGGCTCGGCTTGCGCCTCCTCACCCTCGTCGTCCTTCCCGCCGCCGTCGGCTACATCGTCCTGGCCCGGCCGCTGGTGGCCATGCTGCTGGAGCGGGGGGCCTTCGGCGGCGGGTCGTCAGAGCTGACCGCCGAGGTGCTGGTGGCCTTCTCGCTGGGCCTGCTCGGGTTCTCCGTCTACCTCCTCGTGCTCCGGGGCTTCTACGCGTTCAAGGACACCCGGACGCCCTTCTTCCTCAACCTGGCCGAGAACGGCGTGAACATCGTCGCCGCCCTCGCGTTCGTGGGGATCTGGGGTGTGCAGGGCCTGGCCTACGCCTACGCCCTCGCCTACTCGTTCGGGGCCGTGCTCTCTCTCGGTGCCCTGCGTCGCCGGGTCGGCGGCCTGGACGGTCGACGCACGATGGCCAGCGTCACCCGCATGGCGGCCGCGGCCGGGATCATGGCCGTGGCCGTCTGGGCCACGGCCCAGGCCGTCGGGGCCAATGACGGGACAGGGGCCGTGGTCCGAACGCTGGTGGGCGTCGTCGTCGGAGTGATCGTCTACGCCGTGGCCCTGGTCGCCCTGCGGGTGCCGGAGATGATGGAGCTCCTGGAGCGCCTGCGGACACGCCGTCGGCGACCGACGCCTGCCACCCCCTAGGCTTCCGGCCATGATCAAGCTCTTCCGCCGGTGGTGGAACTACCTGACGGCCAAGCTCAGCGGTGACTTCGAGGCCCGGGCCGATCCCAAGGTCCAGCTCGAGCAGGCCATTCGCGAGGCGCAGGACCAGCACCGCCGGCTCAAGGAGCAAGCGGCGAACGTCATCGCCAACCAGAAGCAGACCGAGCTCCGCCTGAACCGGCGGATGGAGGAGCTGGAGAAGGTCAACGCCCAGGCCCGGACGGCGCTGACCATGGCCGACGACGCGGCCAAGAAGGGCGAGGCCGACAAGGCCGACGAGTTCACCAGCGCGGCCGAGACCATCGCCACCCGCCTCATCGAGATCGAGCGCGAGGTGGACGACCTCAAGGCCCTCCACCTGGACAACTCCCGGGCCGTCGAGCAGGCCAAGGCCGCCGTCGAGCAGAACAGCATCGCCGTGCAGGAGAAGCTGACCGAGCGCCAGAAGCTCCTCGGCCAGCTCGACCAGGCCAAGATGCAGGAGCAGATGAACACGGCCATGGCCCAGCTGTCCGAGACGGTGGGCCAGGACGTCCCCACCTTCGACGAGGTCCGCGAGAAGATCGAGACCCGCTACGCCAAGGCCACCGGCATGGCCGAGCTGAGCGAAGGCACCGTCGAGAACCGCATGCTCGAAGTCGAGCGCGCGACCAGGTCGACCGAGGCCCATGCTCGTCTGGACGCCATGCGCGAGCAACTCGGACTCGCGGCCGGCGAGCCTGCCGTCACCGAGGACCCTCCCGCCCCATAGCCCTCAGGGCAACACCACGAGGTCGTCTCGGTGGATGACTTCGTGGGGGGTGCCGTCCGGGAGGTCGCCGGTCTGCTTGCCGGCGGCGGCCTTGAGGCGGGCGGCGTCGACTTTGACCAGGCCTTTGGCGAACACCTCGCCGTCAGGGCCGGTGACCTCGACGGCGTCCTCGGCGTGGAACGCGCCCGTCACCGACACGATCCCGGCAGGGAGGAGTGACTTGTGGTTCTCGACCAAGGCCCGGCGGGCGCCGGCGTCGACGACCACGGTGCCCGACGCGCCGACGGCGAAGGCGATCCACAGCTTGCGGCTGGCCAGGCGCTTCTCGCGGGGCTGGACCACGGTGCCGACCGCCTCGCCCGCCACGGCCCCGGCTATCACGCCGGGGCGGCGGGCGTCGGCGATCACGGCCCGCACACCGGACCAGGCGGCGATCTTGGCCGCGGTGACCTTCGAGGCCATGCCCCCGCTCCCTCGGCCGGTGCCGGTGGCGCCGGCCAGGGCCTCGATCTCCTGGTCCACCTCGACGATCTCCTCGATCAGGGACGCCGTCTGGTCCAGTCGGGGATCAGCCGTGAGCAGGCCCGGGGTGTCGGTGAGCAGGACGAGCAGGTCGGCGCCGAGGAGGTGGGCGACGAGGGCCGAGAGCCGGTCGTTGTCGCCGAACCGGATCTCGTCGTCGGCGATGGCGTCGTTCTCGTTGATCACGGGGACGACACCGAGCTCGAGGAGCCGTTGCAGGGTCCCCCGGGCGTAGAGGTACTGCTGGCGGATCATGAAGTCCCGCGGCGCCAGCAGGACCTGGCCCGCCGTCAGCCCACTCTGGGCCAGGGCGTCGTCGTACAGACCCATGAGCCGGCTCTGCCCGACTGCGGAGGCGGCCTGCAGGGTCACGGCGTCCCGGGGGCGATCCTCGGCGCTGAGGCCGAGGGCGGGCAGGCCGGCGGCGATGCCCCCCGAAGTCACGACCACGACCTGGTCGCCGGCGCTGTGCAGGTCGGCCACCTGGCCGCAGAGGGCGCTGATGGCGGCGGGGTCGAGGACCCCACGGGGGTCGGTGATGGACGAGGTCCCGATCTTGACGACGACGATCACGGTCAGCTCTCGGGCTCGTAGTCGAACGCCAGGCCACCGATGCGGACCGTGTCGCCGGCCTCGGCCCCCGCCCGAGCCAGGGCCCGGTCCACGCCGAGGCGCTTCAGGCGACCGTGGGCCACTTCCAGGGCTTGGACGTCGCTCAGGTCGGAGAGGGCCACGGCCCGCCGGGCCTCCCGACCGTCGACCACGAAAGCCCCGTCGTCGTCCCGGAAGATGTCGAAGGGCTCGGCGCCGGGTCGGTGGAGGACGAACGCCGGGCCTCGGGACTCCTCCTCGTCGGCGGGCTCGGCGGCTCGAGCCTCGGCGACAAGGGTGGCCGCCCGCCCCACCAGCTCGTCGATGCCCTGGCCCGTGATCGAGGAGATGATCAGGTCGAGACCCTCGGGTACCGCGCCGTGGGTGACCATGTCGGCCCGGGAGCCGACGAGCAGCCGGGGTCGGTCGAGGAGATCGGGCTGGTACCGGCCGAGCTCCTCCAGGAGGATGCGCTGCTGCTCGGCCACGGGCACGCCGTCGGCCGGGGCCAGGTCGCAGAGGATGACCAGCACGCGGGCCCGCTCGATGTGGCGCAGGAACTGGTGGCCGAGGCCGCGGCCCTCGCTGGCCCCCTCGATCAGACCAGGGATGTCGGCCACGACGAACTCGGCGTCGTCGCGGCGGACCACGCCGAGGTTGGGCTCGAGGGTGGTGAACGGGTAGTCGGCGATCTTGGGCCGGGCCGCGGAGATGCGGGCGATGAGGGTGCTCTTGCCCACGTTCGGGAAGCCCACCAGGGCGACGTCGGCCAGCAGCTTGAGCTCCAGGTCGAACCAGACCTCGTCGCCCGGCTCGCCCTGCTCGGCGAAGGCGGGCGCCCGGCGCCGGTTGCTCAGGAAGCGGGCGTTGCCCCTCCCGCCCCGGCCGCCCTCGACGGCCCGCCACCGGTCGCCGGCGTGCGCCAGGTCGGCCAGCAGGACACCGTCGCGGTCCTTGACCTGGGTGCCCTCGGGCACGGGGACCTCGATGCCGGCGCCCGCCGCGCCGTGCTTCTTCTTGCCCTGCCCATGGACGCCGTTCTCGGCGCGCCGGTGGGGGTGATCGCGGAAGGCCAGGAGGGAGGCCACGTTGCGGGTGGCGACCAGCCACACATCCCCTCCGGTGCCGCCGTCGCCGCCGTCGGGGCCGCCCCGGGACACGTGGGCCTCACGCCGGAACGACACGCACCCCGCCCCACCGTCACCGGCGCGGGCACAGAGCTGTGCTTCATCGACGAACCCGGCCACGCCAGGAGGATACGAGCAGGCTCATCGCCCCCCGGGGTTGGTTCTGACCGGCTAGACCCCGGTGGGGAGGTCGGCTTCGGACCAGCCGAGGCGGTCGACCGCCAACCTCAGGGCGAAGCGGTCGGTCATGCCGCTGACGTAACGGACGGCGGCCGCGGCGGCCGCGCTCGAACCGGGATGGAGGATCTCGCCCGCTCCGATGGCCCTCGGGTTCTCGATGAACCACTCCGTGAGCTGCCGGAGCATGGCCTTGACCCGGTCGGCCTGAGCCACCGACTCGGGCCGGAGGTAGATCCGCTCGTAGTTGAAGGCCCGGAACGCGGCGAGGGCGTCGGCCTCGGGCTTGCGCATGCCGATCCGGCCGGTCTCGGCGATGGTCTCGACCACGGCGGCGATGAAGCCACCGAGCTGGGCGCTGCGCCTGTCCCCGACCGCCTCGACGACCTCGGCGGGCAGCTCCGCGGCGGTGACCACTCCGGCATCGACCGCGTCCTCGAAGTCATGGCAGACGTAGGCGATGCGATCGGCCCAGGCCACGACCTCGCCCTCCGGCGTCATCGGGGCCGGGCGGTTCCAGGAGTGGTTGCGCACGGCGTCCAACGTCTCGGCGCAGAGGTTGAGCGGCTGGAGCACGACGTCGGCGCCGTAGACGGCATGGTGGTAGCCACCCTCCAGATAGGGCGACAGGGCATCCTCGGACGCGTGACCGGCCGGACCGTGGCCACAGTCGTGGCCCAGGGCGGAGGCCAGGGTCAGCGCCTCGTTGAGGCGGGTGGCCCGGGCGATGGACGTGGCGACCTGGCCCACCTCGATGGCGTGGGTCAGGCGGGTCCGCAGGTGGTCGTCGTCGGGCGCCAGGTACACCTGGCACTTGCCGGCCAGGCGCCGGAACGGCCGGCTGTGCTGGATGCGATCGAGGTCCCGCTCGAAGCAGGTCCGGTTGGCATCCGGATCCTCGTTCTTCGCTCGGGAGCCCGCTCCCGACGAGCGGGTGGCCCCGGCGGCGAGCCAAGCGTGCTCCCGCTCCTCGCGTTCGGGACGGGCCAGGGACGCCACCTCGCCGACGGCCAGGGGGGCATGGGCCCAGGCCACGTCGGGCCAATTGCTGGGACTGCTGCTCACGCCGTCCACCCTACGAAGGGGGTGTGACAGTCGTCAGGCTGCGAAGGCGCCAGCCGAAGCAGTGACGTGGACGGGCTGGACCGGGGGCGCCGGAGCTCGGGAACGCAGTGAACGAACTCGAGTGTGGCGTGGTCAGCCCTCGGAGAGGACGCTGACGTGCTTACGGCCCTTGCGGGCACCGAACTTCACCGTGCCGTTGGCCGTGGCGAACAGGGTGTCATCGCCACCCCGACCGACGTTGTCGCCGGGATGGATCTTGGTGCCCCGCTGGCGCACGATGATGGCGCCGGCGTTCACGACGGTGCCGTCGTACACCTTCACGCCGAGGCGCTTGCTGGTGGAGTCACGGCCGTTGCGGGTGGAACCGCCGCCCTTGGTCTTCGACATGGCTCGCTACCCCTTGGGGATCCCGGTGATCCCGGTGATCTCGATGGTGGACAGGTGCTGGCGGTGGCCCCAGCGCTTGGACTGGTTCGTCTTGTTCTTGTAGGTGAAGCCGGTGATCTTGGGGCCCTTGGCCTCGGCCACGATGGTGGCCTTCACCTTGGCCTTGGCCAGGTCCTTGGGCGAGGAGACCACCCGGTCACCGTCGACGACCAGGATCGGAGAGAGCTCGACGGACTGGTCCGGGTCGCCGAGGCGCTCGACCTCGAGGCGCTCGCCTTCGGTGACGCGGTACTGCTTACCGCCGGTGCTGATGACTGCGTACATGGAGGGAGAAGCCTACCGGCGCCAGACCGGCCCTCACTCGCCCACCAGCTCGGTGTCCACGATCCGGCCCCGACCGGTGCAGGTGGGACAGGTCGAGGACAGGGACTCCAACAGGCCCTCGCCGATGCGCTTCCGGGTCATCTCGACCAGGCCGAGCTCGGAGATGTCGAAGACCTGGGTCCGGGTCTTGTCCCGGGACAGCGCCTCCCGGAAGGTCTTGCCCACCTCGGCCCGGTTGGCCTTGACCTCCATGTCGATGAAGTCGATGACGATGATCCCGCCGATGTCCCGCAGCCGCAGCTGACGGGCGATCTCCTCGGCCGCCTCCAGGTTGTTGACGAAGACGGTCTCCTCGAGGCTCGACTTGCCCACGTTCTTGCCCGTGTTCACGTCGATGACGGTGAGGGCCTCGGTGTGCTCGATGATGAGCGAGCCCCCTGACGGCAGCCAGACCTTCTTGTCGAGGGCCTTGTGGATCTGCTCGTGGATGTGGAGGCGCTCGAAGAGGGGCAGGCCCTCGGCCTCCGGGTCGTAGTAGTCGACCCGCTCCCCGAGGCCAGGCGACACGCTGTCCACGTAGTCCCGGACCTGGTCGGCCAGCCCCGGGTCGTCGATGGTGACGGACCGGTAGTCGGGGTTGAACTCCTCGCGGATGACCCGCAGGGCCATGTCCGGCTCCCGGTAGAGCAGAGCGGGAGCCTTCGACTTCTTGGCCAGCGCCTCGATCTGGCGCCATTGTTCCACCAGCCGGCTCAGGTCCCGGGTGATCTCCTCCTCGGTGACGTTCTCGGCGGCCGTGCGCACGATCACGCCGTGGCCGTCGAGCTTCACCTTGTCGAGGATCCCCCGCAGCCGCTTGCGCTCGTTGTCAGGCAGACGTTTCGAGATGCCGTAGGTCGACGTGCCCGGCACCAGGACCACGAAGCGCCCGGGCAGTGAGACCTCCTGGGTCAGCCGGGCCCCTTTGGCCCCGATGGGGTTCTTGGTGACCTGGCAGATGATGGTCTGGCCGTTCTTGAGGATCTGCTCGATCCGGGCCTGGCCCTTCTCTTCGATGTCCTCGGGGTCGTACTGCACGTCGCCCCGGTAGAGGACGGCGTTCTTCGGCGTGGCGATGTCGATGAACGCCGCCTCCATGCCGGGCAGGACGTTCTGGACCCGACCGGTGTAGATGTTGCCGTGGATCTGGCTGACGTCGTCGGAGGGGCGGGACACCTGGTGCTCGACCAGGGAGCGGCCCTCCAACACGGCGATCTGGGTCACGCCGGCCGTGACGTTGACCGCCATCGAGTAGCGCCCGACGGCCCGGCCCTTGCGCCGACGCCCTCGGCGGCGCTTCAGCGACTTCTCGTCCAGCTCCAGGGCGTCCTCGTCGTCGTCGACCATCATGGCCTCGATCGGGGTCACCTTCTGACGGCCACTGTCCCGGTTGCCACCACCGCCCTGGCTGCGGTTGCCGCCGCCGCGGTTGCCCCCCTGGCCACCACCACCGCCCTGGCCGCCTCCCCCTCGACCGCGACCACCGCGGCGACGACGGCGGCGGGCACTCGAGGAGCTCTCGCCGTTGCCGCCTCCGCCTCCGCCCCCGTCACCGCGACCGGACGCCGGCGGGCCATCACCGTCGTCGGACGGCGGCGCCGGGCGCGTGTCGCCGATCTGAGGCCGGCGGACCGTGGCCCGGTCCGCCGCCTCGGCGGAGGGGCGGTTCTCAGACATCCGGTCCGGCAGCTCGGGGAGCTCGTCAGCGAGTCGGCTGGTGTCCCCCGCCGTCTCGTCTCGCTCCTGGGTCCCGTCCGCATCGCGGTGGTCGGGCATGGGATACGTCCTCTCTCATGACGCGCGCACCTCGGCGCGCGGCGACGGGACGACCAGTGGCACGGGTTCTCGCCAGGTGTCCTCGTCGATGATCCATTGGTTGGTTCGGCACGCCCGCAGCAGCCGCCATGAGGGGTCGAGGGCCTCGACCACTTCCTCGGGACGGAACGATGCCGGACGGGTGGCCAGGACCATGGTCAGGATGAGGGCCCGATCGGCCCCGTCCTCCGCCACGGTCAGTTCCTTGATGGCGGGGCGCAGGTCGACGACCTGGGCCTTGCCCTTGCGCTCCCGCTCGATGGGGAGCTCCGTGCGGGCCAGGGTCGCCACGACGGCGACCTCGGCCTGGGTGAAGGTCGGACCGCCGACCTCGGCGGTCCAGGTGCAGGCGCCGACGGCTTCCTGCAGGGAGGGTGTGCCCGGGGGGATGACCTCCGCGGCCGGGACGGTGATCCCGTCCGGCAGGACGTCGGTCAGACGGGCGCACAGAACGGGGAGACCTTCAGTGGGCTCGTGGTCGAGGCGAAGGTCGACGTACTCGCCGTGGGAGGAGTGGCCGGTGGGCAGGGCCAGCCCGAAGGCGACCCGGGGTCGGGGCGAGAAGCCCTCGCTGTAGACCACGCCGACGCCGGCGCGCCGCAGCGCCCGCTCCCACAGGCGGGCCACGTCACGGTGGCTGGTGAAGCGGACCTTGCCCTGCTTGGTGAAGCGGAAGCGGACGGTCGGGCCGGGCGGCACGACGAAGGCGGGCCCCTTTGCATCGACCGACGCCACCGCGTCGACCGGCCCGGTGGTGTCGGTGCTCACGAGCCCACCCCGACCGGCTTGGCCCCGAGCGCGACGGGCACGGTGCTGTGCCACTCCAGGCCCTGGCCGGTGCCCTGGCTGCCCCCGGCCGGGGGCTTGGCCGAGGCCACGATGTGCTCGATGCCGTAGCCGGTGCAGGCCCCGCAGTCATAGCAAGGCGTCCAGCGGCAGTCCTCGAGGCCGACCTCGTTCAGGGCGTCCCGCCAGTCCTGCCACAGGAAGTCCCTGTGCAGGCCAGCCGACAGGTGGTCCCAGGCGAAGACCTCGTCCTCGTGCCGGTGCCGGTGCACGTACCAGTCCATGGACAGGCCGTGCTTGGCCATGGCATCGGTCCACAACCTCATGTCGAAGTGCTCGGACCACTCCTGGAAGATGCCGCCGGCCCGCCACACGTCCTCCACGACCGGGCCGAGGCGGCGGTCGCCCCGGGACATGAGGCCCTCGACCAGGCTGGCCGTGGGGTCGTGCCACTTGAGCTGCACCCCCCGGTCCCGCTTGAGGTCGTCGCGGAGCAGGCCGACCTTGCGCCGGAGCTCGGTGTCTGTGTTCTGGCCGAACCACTGGAACGGCGTGAACGGCTTGGGCACGAACCCTCCGACCGAGACCGTCATGGACGGCTTGTTGGTGTGGCCCTTGCCCAGCTCGACGCAGTTTCGGGCCAGGCGGGCGATGCCCAGTGTGTCTTCGTCGGTCTCGGTGGGCAGGCCGGTCAGGAAGTAGAGCTTCATCCGCCGCCAGCCCTGCGAGTAGGCCGACTCGACGGCGCCGTAGAGGTCGTCCTCGCTGATGAGCTTGTTGATGACCTGGCGCATGCGCCAGGTGCCGGCCTCGGGGGCGAAGGTGAGACCGGTGCGGCGGGCCCGCTGGATCTCCGCGGCGATGCCGACCGTGAACGCGTCGACCCGGAGGCTGGGCAGGGACACCGACACCCGGCCACAGCCGGGGGCGTCGTCGTCCATGGCCGCCTTGACCGAGTCCTGGATACCGCTGTAGTCGGCCGTGGACAGGGAGGTGAGCGCCACCTCGTCGTAGCCGGTGCGCTGGAGACCGGACTGGATCATCGAACGGACCTGGTCGGCCGGGCGCTCGCGGACCGGGCGGGTGATCATCCCCGCCTGGCAGAAACGACAGCCGCGGGTGCAACCCCGGAACACCTCCACGTTGAGGCGATCGTGGACGACCTCGGTGAGGGGGACGAGCTGGTGCTTGGGGTAGGGCCACTCGCCCAGGTCGGCGATGGTCCGCTTCTCGACCAGCTCGGGGATGCCGGGCTCCGTCGGCTCGATGGCCACGAGGTCGGCTCCGTCGTAGACCGGCTCGTAGAACATCGGGACGTAGACACCGGTGACGTTGGCCAGGGCCCGCAGGCAGTCCCGACGGGAGGCCTCGGTCCGGCGGCCGGCCGTCCAGTCCGCGATGACCTCGGTCATCTCGCCCACGACCTCTTCGCCGTCGCCGAGCACGAAGGCGTCGACGAAGTCGGCCAGGGGCTCGGGATTGTAGGCGCAGTGGCCCCCGCAGACGACGATGGGGTGCTCACCGGTGCGTTCGGCCGACCGGACCGGCGCCCCGGCCAGGTCGATGCAGTTCAGGACGTTGGTGTAGACGAGCTCGGCGGAGAGGTTGAAGGCGAGCACGTCGAAGGCGGAGGCCGGGAGGTGGTTGTCCACCGAGAACAAGGGCAGGCCCTTCGCCCGGAGGCGGGCCTCGAGGTCGGTCCAAGGGGCGTAGGTCCGCTCGGCGACCGCGTCGGGACGCTCGTTGAGGATCTCGTAGAGGATCTGGAGCCCCTGGTTGGGCAGCCCGACCTCGTAGGCGTCGGGATAGCAGAGCAACCAGGCCACGCGACCGGGGCCGTGTTCGGGGGTGATCGCCCCCAACTCGCCCCCGATGTAGCGGGCCGGCTTCTGGACCTCGGCCAGGAGCGGCTC
This sequence comes from uncultured Microthrixaceae bacterium, assembly GCA_963725155.1. Classification (GTDB taxonomy): domain Bacteria; phylum Actinomycetota; class Acidimicrobiia; order Acidimicrobiales; family DATDAH01; genus DATDAH01. The sequence goes on along the minus strand of CAVRXU010000005.1, from coordinate 706,726 downwards.
CAGCTCGGGCCACATGGTCATGATCGATCGGAGTCTACGTCCCCTGTCGCCGCCTGCGCGGCTCCCGCTGCGTACGCAGCTACCGACGAACCTCGGGGGTGCTGCTCCGCTCCGACTCCGCAGCGTCTTTGCCCGCTACCGCGCTCCCTGAGCTCAGCCGAAGCGGTGGATGTGGACGTTGAGGACGAGGCCGATCGCCGCGAACGCGGTGAGGATCGACGAACCGCCGTAGGACATGAACGGCAGCGGTATGCCCGTCACGGGCATGATCCCCATGGTCATCCCGATGTTCTCGAACATCTGGAACGTCAACATGGCCAGGACCCCGACGCAGACGAGCATGCCGAACTCGTCCCGGGCCAACTGAGCCGTCCGCCAGACCCGCCAGAGGATCACGGACAGGAGGCCGAGCACGATGGCGCCACCGACGAAGCCGAGCTCCTCGCCGACCACCGTGAAGATGAAGTCGGTGTGTTGCTCGGGCACGAAGCCCAGTCCGGTCTGCGTGCCCTTGAACAGACCTTGGCCGCGGAGCTGGCCGGCGCTGATGGCGGTCTGGGACTGGGCCTGGTTGTACCCGCTCCCGTCGGCGTTGAGCTCGGGGTTGGCGAAGTTGGTCAGCCGGTCCTGCTGGTAGTCGGCGAGGACGTTGCTGTTCAGGATGCCGATCGTCCCGATGATCCCGATGAGCAGGAGGACGGCGAAGTGGCGGGGCCGGGCGCCGGCGACGAAGACGATGGCCAACGACATGACACCGAAGACCAGCACCGTGCCCAGGTCGGGTTGCAGCATGATCAGGGCCATGGGCACGGCCGAGACGCCGAGGATGGTGGCCAGGCGCTTGCCGTCGATGTCCTCCTTCTCCAGGGTGAGGAACGCCGACAGTCCGATGATCAGGGCCAGCTTGGCCAGCTCGGCCGGCTGGAGCTGGAAGCCGGCCACCTCGAACCAGGCCTGGATGCCCTTGGACTCGGTGCCCAGCGGGGTGAGGACGGCGAAGAGGAGGAACAGGGCGGCGCCGGCGATCGGTATGGCCCAGTCCCGCAATCGCCGGTAGTCGAAGGCCGCCATCGCCGCCATCAGCCCTACGCCGATGACCACGAACATGGCCTGGCGCTGGAGGAAGTAGGTGGTGGGATCGTCGTCGGTCCCCTTGGTGGCGCTGTAGACCATCACCACCCCGAGCAGGGCCACGGCGACCGTGGACGCCACGAGGATCCAGTCCACGTGCTCGAGGGGCTCGGGTACGGCGAACGACCGGCGGCTCGTCGGGTTCCGGGACGGGGCCAATCCACCTCGGGCCACGGCGGGGGCGGTCACGAGTCCGTCTCGGTCTGGACGTCGAGGGACGGCTCGGGCGTGGCCGGGATCATCTCCACGTGGGGCAGGGGCACCTGGTTGCTCAGCCCGTCAAAGACGGCGCGGGCGACGGGGGCCGCCACCTCACCACCGAACTGGTCGACATCCTCGTAGATGACGGCGATCACGTACTCCGGGTTCTGACCCGGCCGGACCGGCCCGAACCCGACGTAGAGGGCCGAGTCCCCCTTGCCGTAGACCTGCGCCGTCCCGGTCTTCCCCGCGATCGGGAAGCCCGCCAGGTCGAACCCGTCGAAGGCCGGGCCCGACGTCCCGCCCTGGCTGCTCTGGGCGACGCCCAACAGGCCGGCGATCATCGGGTCGCGCCACCGGGCCGGGATCTCGACGGCGCCGACCTGGGTCGGATCGACCGTGCAGAGCGCCCCCTCGTCGACGGCGCCGTCGTTGGCGATGCACGGCGTCCCGGGATCTTCCTCCCAGGTGCCCGTGACGGGTCGGAGGGTCGCCATGCCGACATGGGGCCGGTAGAGGGTGCCGCCGTTGGCCAGCGCGGCGTACATGTTGGCCAGCTGCATCGGCGTGACGCCGAGGTCACCCTGCCCGATGGACATGTTGACGGTGTTCCCGGTGTGCCAGTCCCCGTAGGGGTAGGCCGTGGGGTTCTCGTCGTGCAGCTCGGCGATGCGCTCGGGGGTGTAGGCGAAACCGTTCTGTTCCTGGGGCAGGTCGATGCCGGTGTCCTCGGTGAACCCCCAGTCGACCGCCGTGTCCTGGAGGTAGTCCTCACCGAGCGAGCCCTTGTTGCCCCAGAGGTTGTCCCCGATGTGGTAGTAGTACCAGTCGCTCGACACGGTGAGGGATCGCTGGAGGTTCACCGTCCCGTTCGCCGTCTCACCGGCGTTCTGGAACTGGCAGGACGGTTGGTCCTCGCAGCCCACGACCTCGTACACGCCGTCGTCGTTGAAGGTGTCGCCAGGGGTGATCAGGCCCGACCGGAGCCCGGCGAGGGCGGTGACCGGCTTGAACGTCGACCCCGGGGCGTAGACCCCGGAGATCACCTTGTTGCTGAGCCGGTTGCCGTTCTCCTCGTCGGTCAGCATCGCGTACTCCTCGTCGGAGATGCCGTCGATGAAGTCCTGGGGGTTGTAGGTCGGGTAGCTGGCCATGGCGATGATGGCGCCGTTCCGGGGGTCCTCGACCACCGCGGCGGCGCCGGGCGAGGCATTGGCCTCGGCCGTGGCCGCCAGCTGGGTCTCCAGCAGGGTCTGCACCTGGATGTCGAGGGTCAGCATCACATCCATGCCCGGCGTGGGTGCCCGGTAGCGGACCTGCCGGACCACGTTGTTGTCAGCGTCGACCTCGAGGACGCGGACGCCCGGCTGGCCCCGCAGCCACGGCTCGTAGGACGCCTCCACCCCGGTGCGGCCGATCTCGTCGGTCGCGGCGTAGGGCTTGTCGGAATGGATCACTGCGTCGGTGTCCAGATCCTCCTGCGTGATCCGACCGACGTACCCGAGGGCGTGGGCGGCCAGGCTCCCGTGGGGGTAGGAGCGCACCGCGATCCGGTCGACGTCGACTCCCGGGTACAGCATCTGGTTCTCGGCGACCAGGACCTCGAGGTCCCCGGGCACGTCACTGGCGAGCGGCGTGGGCACGAAGGCCCCGAGGAAGTTGTTCTGCAGGGCGGCTTCGATGACGCCCACGTCCCACCGTGCGTCCTCGGCCGTCTCCGTCGCGGCGTCGGCCGCGGCATCCGGGTCCTCGCCGGCCGCTTCGGCCGCCACCTCGGCGGCCCTCGCCGCGTCCTTCGGATCGACCGGCACGGCGTAGCGATTCAGGAGCTCGGCGATCCGGCCGTAGATCTCGGCTCGGGCGTCGTCCTCGAAATCGGCGGCCTCGTCGAGGGCCTTGGTGTCGACGCGCAGCTGCCGGACCTGCCGGTTGTTGACCAGCACGTTCCGGTTGCGGTCATAGATCCGCCCTCGCGGGGCCTGTATGTGAATGGTGCGGATGGAGTTCTCCCGCGCCGTCTGCACGGACGCCTCGCCCTCGACCGCAGTGAGGAACCACAGCCGGGCCGTGAGCGCGCCGATGAGCGACAGGGCCACGATGGCCAAGGCGGAGAGGCGCATGCCCGTGGACGGGTTCACAGGCTGGTGGGGGGAGCGGTCATCGACGGAATCCGGTGGTCAGAGAGCGGCGCCGCCCCCGCCCGGGAGCGAAGCTGCCCCGGCGGTGCGGTCGTCCGGGGAGCCGCAGTCCGAGCGACTCCCCCTCGGTCCAGGCCAGGATACGGATCGCGGGCAGCACTAAGACCGCGGCCGAGAGTGCGACCACGCCGGCGATGACGAGGGTCTGCCCGTCGAGCCACTCCTCGTGGCCGAGGGCCGCGCCAAAGGCCGCGTAGAAGAGCACCGAGGCGGCACTGGCCAGGGCCGCGCTGGGGATCGGGGCCCACCAGGTCGGGCCGACGACGGAGCGTTGGGCACTCCCAACGAAGTACCCGGCGAGGCAGTAGGTCAGCGCCGACAGGCCGAGCGGGCCGGCGACCACGAGGTCCCACAGGATCCCCGCGACGAAGCCGACGCGGGCCCCGCGCTCGGGTCCACCGGACAGGCCTGCGGCGAGGGTGACCAAGAGGAGGAGGTCGACCTGGACCCCGGCGATCGTCAGCCACGGGACCACGGCCACCTGGAGGAGCAGGGCCGTGACGAGGACCACGCCGGTGCGCAGGATCGTCGTGGTGTTGGTCACGGGTTCTCGCCCTCACCCGCGGACGAGGGCGTGAAGAGGAGGACGCCGACCTGGGTCAGCCGGTCGAGGTCGGCGTAGGGGTCGAGGAAGACCTCCTGTTCCAGGGGGTTGGCCGCCCCCCGTCGGGCCAGAGCCCGGCCCACGGGCACGCCCGGGGGGAAGTTGGACCCGTCCGGGCCGGCCGTGACGAACACGTCGCCGTCGGCCACTTCGGTCCCCGCGGGGAAGGCGCTCTCGATGAAGAGCGGCTGGCCTTCACCCTGTCCGTGGGCGATGCCCACGTCGCCGCTCTCGGCGTGACGGACGCCGACGTTCACGGTGCTGTCGGTGATCAGGCGGATGCGGGCGCTGGTGAAGGTGACCGAGTCGACCACGCCGACCAGGCCCGCCTCGGTCTGCACCGGCATGTCGACCTCGATGCCGGCGTCGGCCCCCTTGTCGATCTCGATGGTCCGGTCGAAGTTGGACACGGCCTCGCTGATGACGTTGGCCGCCACCACCTCGACCCCCTCGGGCGGGGTCAGGCCCAGCTGCTCCTGGAGGCGCCGGAGCTCGGCCTCGGCGTTGGCGGCCCGGGCCTCGACGCCCTCCAGCTCGGCGATCCGGTTGCGCAGGCGTTCCACCTCGGCGCTGTCGTCGCGCCCGAAGACGGCGTCACCGACGGCCCGTACGGGGCTGAGGACCCCGCTGACCCCGCTCCGGACCAGGTCGACGGGGCCGATGCCCAACAGGTCGACGGCGAGGATGGTGATGGAGATGACGACGAGCACGGCCAGCGTGAAGCGGGACTGGCCCGGACCTCGGGACAACACGACGAGGAACCGCTACAGGCGGTTCGACGAGAAGAGGACCCCCTTGAGTGCCTCGAACTCCTCGAGCGACTGACCGGACCCCAACGCCACGGCGAAGAGGGGGTGCTCGGCCACCCGGACCGGCATCCCGGTCTCGTGGGCCAGGCGCTGCGGGAAGCCGTTCAGCAGGGCCCCGCCCCCGGCCAGCATGATGCCCTTCTCCATGACGTCAGCCGCCAGCTCGGGCGGCGTCTTGTCCAGCGTGGACTTCACCGCGTCGATGATCGACGACACCGGCTCCTCGAGTCCCTCGCGCAGGTCGCCGGTGGAGACGGTCACGGTCTTCGGCAGCCCACTGACCAGGTCCCGGCCGCGGATCTCGGCCTCGAGCTCCTCCTTGAGGGGCCAGGCCGAACCGAGGGCGATCTTGACCTCTTCGCACGTGCGCTCGCCGATGACGAGGCTGTACTCCTTCTTCATATAGGCGCCGATGGCCTCGTCCAGCTCATCACCGCCGACCCGCGAGGAGTGGGCGGCCACGATGCCGCCGAGGGAGATGACGGCGACCTCGGTCGTGCCGCCGCCGATGTCCACGATCATGTTGCCCGTCGGGTCCTGGACGGGCAGGCCGGACCCGATGGCCGCGGCCATGGGCTCCTCGATGATGTAGGCGGGCTTGCGGGCACCGGCGAACTCGGCCGCTTCCTGGACGGCCCGCTGCTCGACCCCGGTGATGCCGGAGGGCACGCAGATGACCATGCGGGGCTTCACCCACCGGCGCTGGTGCACCTTGTGGATGAAGTAACGGAGCATCTTCTCGCAGATGTCGAAGTCGGCGATGACGCCGTCGGCCAGCGGGCGGATGGCCTGGATGTGGGCCGGGGTGCGACCGATCATGCGCTTGGCTTCGGCCCCGACGGCCAACGGACGGCCGTCCTTGGTGTTGATGGCCACCACGGAGGGCTCGTTCAGGACGATCCCCCGGCCGCGCACGTACACGAGCGTGTTCGCGGTGCCAAGGTCGACGGCCATGTCCCGCCCCATGACCGTGGTGAACATGCTCTCGGACATCAGGTCCTCAGGGGTCGCTGTCGAGTCAGCGAAGCGCCGGCTGCCCGCCAGCCTAGGTCAGGTGACCCGGTTCCCTTGGACATCCCCACTCCACTCGCCAGTGCGGGATTGTAACCATATTGCAACGTCGGGGCGAGCGGCCCTGACAGGGCAGGGGTCACAGGTCGGGGAACCAGATCCCGATCTCGCGCTCGGCGGAGTCGGCGGAGTCGGATCCGTGCACCAGGTTCTCGGTGAACGAGGGCGACAGATCGCCCCGGATCGTGCCCGGCAGGGCCTCGGCGGAGTTGGTGGCCCCCATCATCGTGCGCACGATCTGCCACGTGTCGTCCGGGCCCTCGATGACCATGAACAGGGCCGGCGAGCGGGTGATGAAGTCGATCAGGCCCTCGTAGAAGGGCTTGCCCTCGTGCTCGGCGTAGTGGCGACCGGCCGTCTCCCGGTCCACCTGCCGCAGCTCCACGGCCACGGGCGTGAGCCCCTTGGCCTCGAAGCGGGCGAGGATCTGACCGGCGAGACCGCGCTCCACGGCGTCCGGCTTGGCGATGACAAGTGTCCGGTTCATGCGGCGGCCGAGGCTAACGGCCTACGTTGACGCCGCCGCACGGGGGGAGGGGATCATGCGCTACTACGAGGACCTCGAGGTGGGCTCGATCTCGGCGAGCGATGCCACCTACCTGGTGACCGAGGAGGAGATCCTCGAGTTCGGCCGAAGGTTCGACCCCCAGCCGTTCCACGTCGACCGGGACGCGGCGGCCGCCTCGGAGTTCGGCGGCTTGATCGCCTCCACCGTCCACATCTTCGCCATCCACGTGTCGCTCGGCGTGAAGAGCAGCATCCGCACCGCGGCGATATCCGCGCTCGGGACGTCCAACATGGTGAACCACGCCCCGGTCCGCCCCGGTGACGTCCTGTCCCACGTGAACGAGGTCACCGACCGCCGCCCGTCGAAGAGCCGACCCGGCGTCGGCATCGTCACCTTTCGCAACACCCTCTCCAACCAGCGCGGTGAGCGCGTCTTCTCCTACGAGAACGCCGCCCTCATCCGCTACCGGCCCTCCGAGGACCCCAGCGACGAGCGGGCGGCGCCGACGACGTAGAGGCTGCCGGTGACGAGGATGCGGTCCTCGCTGGTGGCGATCCCTCTGGCCCGCTCCAGGGCCTGGGCGACGTCGGGGACGACCTCGACCTCCAGGCCGGCCCGGGCGACGGCCTCGGCCACCTCCGTTGCGGGCAGGGCCCGGGGCGAGGGTGGCGTGGTGCAGATCACGACGTCGTAGGCCGTCAGCTCGAGGGCCTCGAGCATGGCGTCGGGGTCGCGGCCGGCGAGCATGCCCAAGACGACGATGGTGCTGGTGACATCGGCGAAGTCGTCGTGCAGAGTGGTCGTGAGCGCAGCCATGCCTTCGGGGTTGTGGGCGCCGTCGAGGACGAGCAGGGGCTCCCGGCCCATGATCTCGAAGCGGCCGGGGACCTTCAGGTCGGCGAGGGACTCCGCCACGACCTCGGCGTCGAGAGGTCGGTCGAAGAAGGCCTCGGCGGCGGCGACGGCCAACGCCAGGTTGTCACCCTGGTGGGCCCCGTGGACAGGCAGGAACAGGTCCTCGAGGCGACCGCGAGGTGTGCGCACGTCCAGGGCCCGGCCGCCGACGGCCACCCGGTTGTTCTCGGCCGCGAAGTCGCGGTCCCGACGCCACGTCCGCTCGGGGCCCTCGGCTTCGAAGATCTTCTGCAGCTCCCAGTCGGTCTCGCCGAGGACGAGCGTCGAACCGGGCTTGATGATCCCGGCCTTCTCCCCCGCGATGGCCTCCCGCCACCCCTCGGCCCCGTCGGTGTGGTCTCGACCGACGTTGGTGACCACGGCGACGAGGCCGTCGGCCACGTTGGTGGCGTCGTACCGACCGAGGAGGCCGACCTCGACCACGGCGACATCGACGGCCTGCTGGGCGAACCAGGCCAACGCCGCCGCGGTGACCAGCTCGAACCACGTGGGCTCGCCGTCGACCAGCGACTCGAGGGCGGCCAGCTCGGCGAACACCTCGGCCAGCTCCTCGTCGGGGATCGGGCGGCCGTCCCAGACCAGGCGCTCGTTGAGCGCCTCGAGGTGGGGACTCGTGTAGAGACCGACGGACAGGCCATGACCCCGCAGGATCGCTTCGAGCATGCGGGCAGTGGAGCCCTTGCCGTTGGTCCCGGTCAGGTGGATGACGGGGTAGGCGGTCTGGGGGTCACCCAGGACTGCGACCAGGGACCGCATCCGGTCCAGCGAGAGGTCGTCGACCACTCCAGCGGTGACCGGGCCCGACTCCAGGTTCAGGTGGCCGTCCAGCCACGACCGCGCTTCGCGCGGGTTCACGCGGCGCGGCGGCGAGCTGCCTCAGCGAGGTCCTGGGCCCGGTCGCGGGCCAGCTCGGTGGCCATCTCGACCACGGGCAGGGCGACCTCGACGGCGTGCTCGACCCGCGGGCGGGTCACCTCGTACGCGTGCTCCAGCCGGGGCCGGGCCACCTCGTAGGCCTGCTCGGCGGTGTCCACCGCACCGGTCCACGCGTCCTTGGCCACCTCGGCGTAGGCCGCGACACCGGAGGTCGGCTGGGCCGAGGTGCGATCCAGCACCCAACCGACGAGAGCCCCGACCAAGGCGCCCTGGGCGGCACCGCGGGCGGCATGAAGGGCCACGACCTCCGGTGGGTCGTCCTCGGCCCTCACGGTCTGGGCGACGGCGACCAGCGCGCCGACCGCGCCCCCGATCAGGGCGCCGCGGGCGACTCGGTTCACGAGGCGGCGCGGCGGGGGCGAGCAGGACGGGTCGACGGGTCGGTGCGGGGCACCAACGTCGGGACCGCGCTCTCCTCGACGACCTGGCGGTCGATGACGCACTTGGAGACGTCACCGCGGCTCGGCAGTTCGAACATGACCTCGTTCAGCACTTCTTCGAGGATGGCCCGCAGGCCTCGGGCACCGGTGCCGCGGAGCAGGGCGAGCTCGGCGATGGCCTCCAGGGCGTCGTCCTTGAACTCCAGCTCGACGTCCTCGAACTCGAACAGCCGGCTGTACTGGCGGGTCAAGGCGTTCTTGGGCTCGACCAGGATCTCGATGAGGGCTTCTGCGTCCAGGTTGGACACCGCGCCGACCACCGGCAGGCGCCCGACGAACTCCGGGATCAGCCCGAACTTCAGGAAGTCCTCGGGCAGCACGTTGCCGTAGATGGAGCCGAGGTCCTTCTCGTCGATGCCCCGGATGTCGGCGCCGAAGCCCACGCCCTTACGCCCGACGCGGGACTCGATGATCTTCTCGAGGCCGGCGAAGGCCCCGCCACAGATGAACAGGATGTTCGTGGTGTCGATCTGGATGAACTCCTGGTGGGGGTGCTTGCGGCCGCCCTGCGGCGGGACCGAGGCGGTGGTCCCCTCCAGGATCTTGAGCAGGGCCTGCTGCACACCCTCGCCCGACACGTCCCGGGTGATCGACGGGTTCTCGCTCTTGCGGGCGATCTTGTCGATCTCGTCGATGTAGATGATGCCGGTCTCGGCCTTCTTGACGTCGTAGTCGGCGGCCTGGATCAGCTTGAGCAGGATGTTCTCGACGTCCTCCCCGACGTAGCCGGCCTCGGTCAGTGCCGTGGCGTCGGCGATGGCGAAGGGCACGTTGAGCATCCGGGCGAGGGTCTGGGCCAGCAGCGTCTTGCCGCAGCCGGTGGGCCCGATGAGGAGGATGTTGGACTTCGCCAGCTCGACCTCACTGTCGGCGCCTCCCATCTGCATCCGCTTGTAGTGGTTGTAGACGGCGACGGACAGGATCTTCTTGGCGTGGCTCTGGCCGACGATGTAGTCATTCAGGAACTCGAAGATCTCCCGCGGCTTGGGGAGCTCGTCGAAGCTGACGTCGGAGGTCTCGGCCAGCTCCTCCTCGATGATCTCGTTACAGAGGTCGATGCACTCGTCGCAGATGTAGACGCCGGGACCGGCGATGAGCTTCTTGACCTGCTTCTGGGACTTGCCACAGAAGGAGCACTTGAGAAGCTCCCCCCCGTCTCCGAACTTGGCCACCTCGAGATCCCCCTGTCGGTGTCAGGAACTGACGGCTGCGATCGGTGCGCCGGCCTCGGCCATCGAGCGGGTGTCGATCACCTCGTCGATGATGCCGTATTCGCGGGCCTCCGCGGCGGTCATAACGAAATCCCGGTCGGTGTCGTTGTGCAGACGCTCGATCGGCTGACCCGTGTGCTCGGCCAGGATCTCCTCCAGGAGCTCCCGCAGACGCAGGATCTCCTTGGCCGCCAGCTCGATGTCGGTGGCCTGGCCCTGAGCTCCGGCGTAGGGCTGGTGGAGCAGGATCCGGGAGTGCGGGAGGGCGAGGCGCTTTCCCGGCGCCCCGGCGGCCAGCAGGACCGCGGCGGCCGACGCGGCCTGGCCGTAGCAGATGGTGGCGATGTCGGGCTTGATGTACTGCATCGTGTCGTAGATGGCGAACAGCGCCGTGATGTCACCGCCGGGGCTGTTGATGTAGATGTTGATGTCCTTGTCCGGGTTCTCGGACTCGAGGTGCAGGAGCTGGGCGCAGACCAGGTTGGCGATCGTGTCGTCGATCGGCGTGCCGAGGAAGATGATGTTCTCCTTGAGCAGGCGGGAGTAGAGGTCGTAGGCCCGCTCACCCCGGTTGCTCTGCTCGACCACCGTCGGGACGAGGTAGTTGCGTACCGGATCCATCACCCCTGCTCCTCCTCGTGCTCGTCGGCTGCTACTTCGTCCTCGGCCTCGTCATCGGGCTCCTCGATCTCCGGGGCCTCGAGGTCGGCCCGGTCGACCGGGGTCCCGTCCTCATCGACGATCTGCACGTGCTCGACGAGCCAGTCCAGGGCCTTGCGCTTGCGTAGGTCCGAGCGTACCGCCGGGATCTGGTCGCCCTCCTCGAGGGCCAGCCGGACCTCGGCGGGCGTCTGCTCGACCCGCTCGGCCAGCTTCTCCAGTTCCTCGTCGAGGTCCTCCTCGGTGGCGTCGAGGCCCTCGGCCTCGGCGATGCCCCGGAGGGCGAGGTCGGCCTTGGTGGCCATGACGGCGGCGTCCCGCAGCTCGGCGACCATGCCCTCCTGGTCCTGGCCGCTGGCCGCCATGTAGGCGTCGAAGTCCATGCCCTGGGCCTGGAGGCGCATGGCCAGGTCCTGGAGGCGGTGTTCCATCTCGGCCGACACCATCGCCTCGGGCACGTCGTCGGCGTCGACCAGGTCGCCGGCGGCCTGGGCGGCGCCGTTGCGCAGTCCCATCTGGGCCATGATCACACGGGTCATGGCCGACCGCTTGCGTAGGTCCTCACGCAGCTCCCCGACGGTCTCGAACTCCGAGGCCTCGTTGGCCCACTCGTCGTCGACCTCGGGGAGGACCTTCTCCTTGATCTCCTTCACCATGATCCGGATGCGCAGCGAGGAATCGCTGTCCGGGTCCGGGTGCTCGGCGTCGAACTCCAGGATGTCGCCGACCTTGGCCCCCCGGAGCTGGTCGTCGATCTCGGCCACCACGGCCCCCGCGCCCACTTCGTAGAGGTAGTCGTCGGCGGTGAGGCCGGAGACGGGCTCGTCGTCCTCCCAGCCGGCGATGTCGATGCTGACGTTGTCGCCGTCCTGGGCGGCCCGGTCGACGGTGGCCAGCTCGGCGAAGTTCTGGCGCAGGCGCTCGACCTGGGCGTCGACCTCCTCGTCGGAGACGAGGGGTGAGGGGATGGTCACCGTGAGGTCGTCGTGGCCGCTGATGGCGATCTCGGGACGGATCTCGACGACGGCGTCGAAGACGACGGGACCGTCCTCCTCGCCACCGGTGATGTCGATCTCGGGTGGGGCGATGACATCGACGTCGTTCTCCCGCACGGCCTTGGCGTAGTACTCCGGCAGAGCGTGGCGCAGAGCCTCCTCCCGGGCGAAGCCGCTGCCCAGCTGGGCCTCCAACACGCGGCGGGGAGCCTTCCCCGGGCGGAACCCGGGGATGCGCACCTCTCGGGCAATGCGTCGGAACGCATCGTCCACCGCGGACTCGAACTCCGTCTCGTCGACCTCGACCGAGACCTTGACCTTGTTGCCTTCGAGGGTCTCGACCGTGGCCTTCATGGAGCGGGGAGTGTACCGGCGCGCCCGCGAGGACCTCAGGGACGGTCACTAGGCTCCGGCCCCGGTCATGGTCTTCAACTCCCTGCAGTACCTCCTCTTCTTCCCGCTCGTCTTCGTCGTCTACTGGCAGCTGAAGCGCCGCGCGCAGAACCTGTTGCTCCTCCTGGCGTCGTGGTTCTTCTACGCCATGTGGGACTGGCGCTTCCTCGGCCTGATGCTGCTCACGACCGGCGTGGACTTCGGGGTGGGCCGCTACCTGGCGATGACCGAGGACGACAAGAAGCGGAAGCTGGCCTTCGGCCTGAGCCTCGGACTCAACCTGACCGTGCTCGGCTTCTTCAAGTACTTCAACTTCTTCATCGGCTCCGCCGCCGACCTGCTCCGGGCCGCGGGCGTCGACGCCAGCGAGCCCACGTTGCGGGTCCTGCTGCCGATCGGGATCAGCTTCTACACGTTCCACGGGATCAGCTACACGTTCGACGTCTTCCGCCGCGACATCGAACCCGCCGACGACCTCCTCGACTTCGCCGTGTTCGTCGCCTTCTTCCCGCAGCTGGTGGCCGGGCCGATCGGCCGGGCTCACCTCCAGCTCCCCCAGTTCGAGCACGAGCGGCCACCCCTGCGCTGGGAGCAGGCTCGGTCCGGCCTCTGCCTGATCCTGCTCGGCCTGTTCAAGAAGGTCGCCATCGCCGACGCGCTCGCGCCCTTCGTCGACCGCACGTTCACCGAGCCCGGGCGGGCGTCGTGGATCTCGTTGCTCGGCGGGGCGTACGCGTTCGCCCTCCAGATCTACGGCGACTTCGCCGGGTACTCCGACGTCGCCCGCGGGTCCTCCCGCCTCCTGGGCATCGAGCTGCCGCTGAACTTCGAGCAGCCCTACCTGTCCCGGAACATCACCGTGTTCTGGCGGACCTGGCACATCTCGCTGTCCAACTGGCTGCGGGACTACCTCTACATCCCCCTGGGGGGGAACCGGGGATCACGGGCCAAGACGTACCGGAACCTGATGCTCACGATGGTGCTGGGCGGCCTGTGGCACGGGGCGGCGTGGACCTTCGTGGCCTGGGGGACGCTGCACGGCCTGTACCTCTGCGCTCACCGATGGTTCACCGAACGACCGGGGGGCGCGGGCGACGCCCACAACGGCGTCGGCCGCTTCACGTGGCGCGACGTGCTCCCGGCCATCGGCACCTTCCAGCTCGTCGTGTTCGCCTGGATCTTCTTCCGGTCGGCCAGCTTCGCCGAGGCCTTCGACGTGATCACCGGGATCCTGACCCTGCAGGGCGGGGTCACCGAGTGGGGCTCGCTCTTCCTCGTCGGCGCGCTCGGGATCGTCACCATCGCCATCGACATCGCCCAACGCAACACCGACACCCACACGCCGATGCTCGACCTCCCACCGGCTCTGCAGGGGGCGGTCTACGGCGCCTTCGTGGTGGCCATCGTCCTGTTCTCGGGCGGGGCCACGGTCCCGTTCATCTACTTCCAGTTCTAGGCCCGAACGGCCGGATGGTCGACGCTCCGCGTCAAGGGCGGTGACGCTCAGCGAGATCACGCGCGGCGCGTGACGCGCCGCGCTCCGTGGCCGTAAGCTGGGGGGGTGCGGAGGACCGTGAAGTTCCTCGCCGTCCTCGCGGCGGTGGTGGTGGCCGCCACCGCCGCAATCGTGCCGATCACGTTGCGCGTGCTGCGCGACGACGATGCCGTCGCCGCCGATCTCGAGCACGACCTCCGGGGCCGGTCCGACGCCCCGCTCACGGTCATCCGGACGGCGAACGGCGCCGCGGTCCGGTCGGTGGGCACCCGGGCGGGGAGCCCGATCCGGGTCGGCGGCACCGATCCCGCGGGGACGTTCCTCGACCGCTACGGACGCCTCCTCGGCGCCGACCGAGCCGACCTGGTCCCGATCAGTGACGAGCCCACGCTGGGCGGCGGCACGGCGACGCGGTACCAGCAGACGATCGACGACGTCCCCGTACTGGGCGGTGAGCTCAGCGTGCAGGTCGACGCCGACGGCGGGATCCTGTCCAGCCTGGCCGACCTGTCCCGTGGGGGATCGGACATCGACATGACGCCCGCCGTCCGACCGGTCGACGCCCGGCGGGCCGCCGTCGCCGCCACCGCCCGGGCCGTCGAAGCCGACCCCTCGACGCTCCGCGCCTCAGCGCCCGAGCCGTGGATCTACGACCCGGCCGTCATCGGGCCGCCATCGCGGTTGTCGCCCCGCCTGACGTGGCGGGTCGAGGTCACCTCGACGACCGACGCCGTCCGCCAACTCGTGCTGGTGGACGCCGAGGAGGGCACGATCGCCCTCTCGTTCAGCCAGCTGGCCCTCGGCCTCGAACGCAAGGTGTGCGACGCGGCCAACACCCGTCAGGCCCAGCCCTGCACCGCCCCGTACGCCCGGGTCGAGGGCCAGCCCCGCCTCAGCCTCATCACCAATCCGGCCACGGCCAACGAGGTCGACCTCGCCTACGACTACTCGGGCGCCACCTACAACTTCTACGCCTCCCGGTTCGGGCGGGAGGGCATCGCCGACGACGGGGCCCCGATCCTCTCCAAGGTGCGGTTCTGCAAGACCGACCTCGCCACGCCGTGTCCCTACGACAACGCCTTCTGGAACGGCCAGCAGGTCACCTTCGGCCAGGGCTTCGCCCGGGCCGACGACGTGGTCGCCCACGAGCTGACCCACGGGGTCACCGAACACACGGCGAACCTCTTCTTCTGGTACCAGTCCGGCGCCATCAACGAGTCCATGTCGGACGTGTTCGGCGAGTTCGTCGACCAGACCGATGGCCTGGGCGACGACACCGCCGCGGTCAAGTGGCAGGTGGGCGAGGACCTCATCGGCCCCTCGCTGCGCTCCATGTCCAACCCCGGTGCCTTCGGCGACCCGGACCGGATGACCAGCAGCCTGTACACCGCCGATGCCGCCGGCACCGACAGCGGGGGGGTCCACACCAACAGCGGGGTCGGCAACCGGACCGCGGTCCTGATCACCAGCGGCGGGACCATCAGCGGGCACCCGACGGTGACCGGCATAGGGCTCGAGAAGACGGCCGCCGTCTACTACGAGGCCCTGACCACGCTGCTGACCTCCGGCAGCGATTACGCCGACCTGGGCGTCGCCCTCCCCCAGGCCTGCGCCAACCTGGTGGCCGGCGGGGTCGCCGGCATGACCAACGCGAACTGCACCCAGGTCCAGGCCGCCGTGGTGGCGACGGAGCTGGCGACCGACCCGCCGAACGCGTCGGCGCCCGAGGCGCCGGTGTGCGCCCCCGGGGACGCCCCCTCGGATCTCTTCACGGACGACTTCGAGGACGAGGAGTCCGGTGACTGGGGCTACCAGACCATCAACCTGAACCCGAACGGCTTCTTCCGCTGGTCCTACCAGTCCGAGGTGGGCGTCGGGTTCGCGACGAGCGGCGAGAACGGCCTCTACGGGCCCGACCTGGGCGCGACGTCGGACCGGCGGGTCCACATGACCCACAGCGTCGCCCTGCCGGCCGGGAGCACACCGTTCCTGCGCTTCCGCCACGCCTACGGGTTCGAGAGGAGCGGGTCGGTGAACCGGGACGGGGGCGTCGTCGAGTACTCCACGAACAACGGCACGACCTGGACCGACGTCGGCCCCCTGTTCGCCGGCGCGACCGCCAACGGCTACAACGGCGCCCTCGTCGGTGGCGGCGCGAATCCGTTGGCCGGCAAGTCGGCGTTCGTCGGATCGAGCCGCGGGTACGTCTCCAGCCGGGCCAGCCTGGCCGGCCTCGCCGGGCAGTCCGTCCGCTTCCGCTTCCGCATGGGCGAGGACGAGACGGGTGGAACCAACTACGGCTGGTTCATCGACGACGTCCGCCTCTACACCTGCAGCCCTGAGCCGGCGAACCCCAGCGTCGAGGTCACCCTGGCCGCCGACGAGTCGATGGTGACCGTCGGCGACGTGATCCACCTGCACACCACCGTCCACAACGACGGGAACGTGCTGATCACGGGGGCGGAGGTCAACGTGGACGGGTGCACCGAGCCCCTCGCCGACCTGGCGGTGGGCGCCACGGTCGTCCTCGACTGCGAGTACACCACCGTCGACCCCGACGACCTCGGGACCTGGACGGCCAAGGCCACGGTGAGCGCCGACCAGTTCCCGACGGCGCAGAGCTCGAACACCGTCAACGTGGCGGTGCTCGCTCCCGGAACGCCGCAGCTGACGTTCGATCAGGTGGCCGACCAGGAGAGCGTCGGACTCGGTCAGCCGGTCACGCTCCACATGACCATCCAGAACACGGGCAACGTCGACCTGACCGGGGCCGCCATCAGCGCCCCGGAGGCGCCCGAGTGTGAGGACCAGGCCGTCATCGCCACCATCCCGGTCGGCGGCCACGACACGATCGACTGCATCCACACGCCGGACGCCCTCGGGACGTGGACCAGTACGGCGAGCGTGGCCACGACCCAGGTCGCCGGACCGGTGGCGGCCGACCCGGTCTCGGTGGAGGTGCTCGACATCACCGCGCCGACCATCGCCGTCACCACCCCGGTCCACAACGCGGTGTACAGCGTGGGACAGGTCGTCGCCGCCGACTTCACCTGCACGGACGACCAGCCCGGACCCGTCGACTGTGACGGCCCGGTGGCCGATGGCCAGGCGATCGACACCGCCACTCCCGGAGCGCACACGTTCAGGGTGACCGCGAGCGACGGCGCCGGCAACGAGGCGACGGTCACCCACATCTACACCGTTGCCGTCCGCCGACCCGACGGTCGGATCAGCCTCGGCGCGAACGGGGCGATCGTGGGCGACGATGTCTACAACCTGACCGGCGTCGGCCAGACCCGCACCGCTCGGACCGCCCGAAACGCCACGGCGACGTTCTACGTCACCATCCAGAACGACGGCACCAGCCCCGAGGCCTTCCGGCTCCGCGGCCAGCCCTCGACGACCAACTACACCATCGGCTACTTCACCGGAGGGGTCGACATCACCCTGCCGGCCAACAACGGCACCTACCAGACGCCGGTGCTCGCTCCCGGCGCCACGCGGACGGTCAAGGTCGTGGTCACGGTGGGGTCCCGCGCCCCCGCCGGCAGCGAGGCCAGCCGCCTGGTCACCATCAGCTCGGCCAGCGACCCGCTGGTCAAAGATGTGGTGCGTTTCATCGTCCAACGCAGCTGACCGGCCGATCCCTGCCCTCGGACGCGGCCTGTCCCCTAGCCTGAGTGGAAACGTCGGGGAGTGGCGCAGCTAGGCAGCGCGCCTGCTTTGGGAGCAGGAGGTCGGGAGTTCAAATCTCCCCTCCCCGACCACGCGGGTGTAGCTCAATGGCAGAGCGCCAGGCTTCCATCCTGGTGACGGGGGTTCGATTCCCCTCACCCGCTCCAACCGTCGGTCACACCGGGCGGCGGGCCGTGGGGTCGGTGCGGAGCCACCGGAGGACCTCGCGGCGGGTGACCGGGCCGTGGGGGCGCCAGGGCGCGGGGACGGCACCGTCGGCGACCAGCCCGGCGTAGGTGGCCCGGGCCTCGGTGAGTGCGCCCGGGGTGACGGCGCAGCGGGTCGCTTCCGGGTCGAGGCCGAACAGCCGCGCCGCGTTGAGGCCGAGGACCTTGGCCTTCACGTCGTCGGTGAGGGGCGGGTAGCCGAACTGCTCCTGGTGGTCCCGGCCGATCTGGAAGGCCCGGAACGCCATGATCTGGGGCTGGGGGGAGCCCATCCAGATGGCGTCGGTCCCCCAGCACACCCGGTCCTCCCCCACCCGACTGAGCAACTTGCCCAGGAGGTGCGAGGCCTGGTCCGGATCGCCGAGCACCTCCCGCCACGCCGTCCCGAGGTCGGCCCAGAGGTTGGTGTTGGCGGCGACGCCGACCTCGTCCATGGCCCCGATCAGCGAGTTGACCCCCCGCTCGGCGGCAGCCGGGTCGTAGGGCCCCTCGTGGGTCTCCCGTTCGAAGGCCGAGTGGAAGACGACGAAGTCCATGTCCGGGTAGCGCTTGGCCAGGCGGACCATGTCCTCGGGGCCGTTGAACCGTTGGTCGAACTCGAGGAGGGGCAGGCCCTTGTGGGCACAGAACACGTTCACCCCGAGCGACCGCGCCTGCTCCACGACGGGGATGCCGATGGCCGGATCGTCGAGGGCGTAGCCCGTGCCCGCCGGGCCCCAGGCCGGATAGGCCTTGAAGGCGGCGACGTCACCCGTGGCCGCGGTGGCCGCCATGAGGTCCAGCCGCTGCTCGAGGGAGCCGAAGTTCGGTGCGATCACGTCGTGGACCAGGAGACGGCGGGCCCCGCCCTCGGAAAGAGCGTCGACCATGTCCTGAGTCCCCCGCTTCGCCGCGAACGGCACCGGCGCATCGCCGTCGCCCGAGTTGGGGACATCGGACAGGAGGGCCACCGTGGTGTCGCTGGCCAGGAACATGGCCTCCACGTACGCGGCCCGGTCGAGGCAGACCATCGGGTCGGCCTCGGCGCAGCCCTCGGGCACGAGGGTCAAGATCATCTCGGCGATGCGCGGCGACGCCTCTCGCCACGGCCCACCCGGCATGACGTGATGGGTGTGGAGGTCGAAGATGAACTCGCCCTGGCCCCCGAGCGCCTGCTCGCACTGCGCCACCTCCTCGGGCGGGGGCACGACGTAGCCACTCGTCGTTGGGGCGACCGAGGTCGTCGGCGCGCCGGATTCGCGGCCGGACGAGCAGCCGTTCAGCACGGCCAGGCTGGCGGCCATGCCGCCGGCGCCCTGCAGGAAGCGCCGCCGGTCGACGCCGATGCGGGCCGCGGCGTCCGAGGAGCGCTCGTGCATCGCCCGGGCGACGGCCCGGTCTCCAGCCGTCGGCGGTCGGGGGATGAACTCGCCGTTGGAGAGCTCGCCCGGGGCCAGGGGCAGGCAGGGCGGCCCGTCGTCGAGGTCACGCCGCCGTCGCCGGAACCGCCCGTCGTAGGTCACACGGGGTGAGACGAGCCGGCTGGGCCGATCGTTCACGCCCCGCGTGTGTGGCGCCCCCGGCAGGATTCGAACCTGCGGCCCTCGGGATAGAAGCCCGCTGCTCTGTCCGGACTGAGCTACGGGGGCGGACCACGTGACGCTATCCCTGGGGCAGTCGGCCGGGCTGCCCCTATGCTGAGCGGCTCTTGGTGGCCGTAGCTCAGCTCGGTTAGAGCGCCAGGTTGTGGCCCTGGAGGTCGGGGGTTCAAGTCCCCTCGGTCACCCCATACCGAAGTCCGGGAGGTTGGCGGGCGGTTCCGTGCCGACCGCTACCCTCCCCGGGCGTCGGGCCTCTAGCTCAACGGCAGAGCAACGGCCTCTTAAGCCGCAGGTTCTGGGTTCGAATCCCAGGGGGCCCACCACCCTGCTCCGGCTACCGCCGGAATGCCCCTGACGGGGCGGAGGTGCTTCGGCACCGACAGCGCTCGGTCAGCGCAGATCAGCGACCCACACTCACGCAGAGTTCGGCCGCCGGCAATGACCCAAGGGTGGTCCAGGCTCGAGTCTGACCCTGCGTTTGTTTCGTATCCTGCTCCGATGGCTGACGTCGCCAACGAAGACCTCATGCGGCCGGCCGACGCCGACGGGTACCGCGAGGCGTGGGAGGTCCTCGAGCGGTTGTGGGAACAGACGGTGGACCGGGCCCGCGGCATGGATCCGGATCTGCTGCACGAGCGGGTCGACGGTGAGTGGTCCTTCATCGAGACCCTGCGCCATCTCGTCTTCGCCACCGACGCCTGGGTGACGCGCGTCATCCTGGGGGAGCCGTCGCCCTGGGACCCGCTGGACCTGCCCCACGACGAGATGGGCGACGAGCCGAGCGTCCCGCGCGACCACGACGCACGGCCGTCGCTGGACGAGGTCCTCGCCCTGCGCGCCGACCGGATGTCCACCGTGCGACAGGTGATCGCCGACCTCACCGACGACAAGCTGGCGGAGATGACCGAACCGATCCTGGAGCCGGGGTACCCGGAGCCGGAGAGCTACCCCGTCAGTCGCGGCCTCCAGGCCGTCCTCAACGAGGAGTGGGAACACCGGCTGTACGCCGAACGGGACTTCGACCTGCTCGACGCCCGTTCGACCTGATCCGCGCTACGACACCGCCGTCCAGCCCTAACCTCCGGTCGTGGCCCGCCCGATCTCGATCGTCCCCTCCGTCCTCCCCGCCGACTTCTCCCGTCTCGGCGAGGAGTGCGTCGCCCTCGAGAAGGCCGGGGTCGATCGCATCCAGTGGGACGTCATGGACGGCCAGTTCGTGCCCAACCTGACCTTCGGCCCCGATGTCATCGCCTCGGTGCGCGACCAGGTGACCGTGCCCTTCGAGGCCCACCTCATGGTGAACACCCCCGAGCTCATGCTCGACCGCTACGTCGAGGCCGGCTGCGAGTTGCTCATCGTGCACGCCGAGTCGACCATCCACCTCCACCGCACCCTGGGGGCGGTGGGCGAGCTCGGGGCCCGCGCCGCGGTCGCCCTGAACCCCTCGACGCCTATAGACGCCGTGGCCCACGTGCTCGACCTGGTCGAGATGGTGTTGATCATGACGGTGAACCCGGGCTGGGGCGGCCAGGCCTACATCGCCACGATGGAGCCCAAGATCGCCGCCCTCCGGGCCCTGATCGACGGGCAGGGCCACGACGTCGACATCGAAGTGGACGGGGGCATCGGCCCCGAGACGATCGCCGGGGCGGCCGCCGCCGGCGCCAATGTCCTCGTCGCCGGCAGCTCGCTGTTCCGCGACCCCGACGGCCTCGAGCACGCCGTGGCGGACCTGCGGGAGCGGGCGACGAGCGCCCAGCGCTGATCAGGACTCCGCCACCACCAGCTCGTCCAGCATCGGATCGGTGACCGCCACCAGGTGCTCGAGACGGTCGGGGGTGCCGGGGTCGAGAACGATCAGCATGGTGGTGGGGCTGCCATCGACCGTGACGGGAGCGAAGATGAGCCGGACCGTCTGCTGACTGGCGATCGCCAAGCCGAAGTCGTAGTCGGGGCCGACGAAGGCGAAGAAGTTGACACACGGCTCCAGTCCGGGCGGGCAGCCCGGATCGCCGTTCTCCGCCGTCGGGGCCACGCTCACGTCCACGGCGGTGGCCTCGATGTCGCCGGCAATGGTCCGGGGGGTCGGCTCCCCGACCACGAGATCCGGGTTCGACCGCAGCCAGGCGACCAGACCGTCCGGCGTGGGCTCGATGCCCTCGACGACCTCCTGGTCGACGTTGGTGACGGGGATCGGCTGGGGGAGGAACTTGAGCTCCTCGTCGGGGTCGTCGACGAGGTTCATCTTGACCTCCGCCGATGTGTCCTCGCCGATCTGCCAACCATCCAGGGATGGTGATCGTCAGTTCGGGGACGAACCCGAAGCTCGTGAACGGCCCTGCCGGCAGGCAGCTGAAGCACGACGCGTCGGCCACGGTGTCCGCTACCGCCGTTGTTGAGGTCGAGGTCTCCGCGACGGCCGTGGTGCCCGACGTGGCGTCGTCAGACGAACACGCCACCGCGGCCAAGACCAGGATCAGGACCGTTCCTGTCAACTTCGTGCACACGAGCCAACCCTTTCGCCGGTGCGAACCTCCACCCGACCGTACGAGCGGTCCCCGACCGGTACGAGGGTGAGGGCCTGCCCGCAGAGGGAGGGCCTCCACCACCATGCGGGCCGAGGCTGGTGCCCTGGTCGATCCGGCCGGGCCGTCCTACGTTGCGGGGGTGCGGCGAGCGGACAGTCCCTCCGTGCTGGTGGCCCGGTCCCAGGTCCGGACCCGGCTGCGTTCCCTTCTGCTGCTGGGCGCGCTCGCCGGGATCACGGCCGGCCTCGTGATGGCGACGTTGTCGGGCGCGATCCGCACCGACTCGGCGCTGGACCGCTTTCGAGAGCGGGAGAACGCCGCCGACGCCGTGGTCTTCGCCAGCCAGGTCGACGCCGGCCCCCACCCGGATTGGTCGCAGCTCGAAGCCCGGCCCGAAGTGAGCGCCGTGGCCCCGTGGGGCCTGGCTTTCGGGACCTTCGACGCCGGCGGCCCCCCTCGACTGACGCCGGGCCCGACCCTGCTGTTCGCGGCGATGGACGACCGCTACCTCGGCGAGATGGGCCGTCCCATCGTGGTCGAAGGTCGCTTGTTCGATCCCGAGGCCGACGACGAGGCGGTCATCGACGAGAACGTCCACGAGGTCGAGGTCGGCGACGTCATCCCCTTCACCGCCTACAGCCCGGACCAGGTGCCCTTCAGTGGTGAGGCCGAAGGGCCCCACATCGACGTCCGGGTCGTCGGGCGGGTGAAGACCGTCTCTCAGTTCCTGTTCGTCCCCGACGGGCAGGGGTTCGTGGGCCCGGGGCTCGTGGCCGAGCACGGCGACGAGATGTTGATCGCCGAGAACGCTGACGTGCAGCTCCGCCATGGGGCTGCGGATCTGGCGGCCCTCCAGCGTGCCGTCGACGAGGTCGTGGCCCCGGGCACACCGGTGCTCGACCTGCACGCGGCCGCCCGTCGGGTGGAGACCACCACCTCGGTGGAGCACACCGCCCTCCTCGTCCTGACCGGCGTGGTCCTGCTGGCCGGACTGGCGCTGGTGGGACAGGCCGTCGTGCAGTCCGCGGCCGCGACCACCGACGACCGCACGGCCCTCACCGCCGTGGGCATGACCAGCCGCAGCATCACGGCGACTGCGGTGCTCGTCCACCTCCCCACCGCGATCACCGCTGCAGTGACCGCTGCCGCGACAGCCGTCATCGCGTCTCTCTGGTTCCCCATCGGGATGGCCGGGCAGCTCGATCCCGATCGGGGCATCCAGCCGATGTGGGCGATCCTCGTCCCCGGCACGCTGCTGGTGGCCGGTGCCGTCCTCGCCGGCGCGGCGGTGACCGCCCGATCGAACCGACCGGCCCTCGCCCGCGCCGGCTCGCCGTCCCGAGCCCTGACCGGGATCCGCCGAGTGGCGTCGGTTCCTGTCGGCCTCGGTACGACGATGGCCCTCGGCCCCGGGGAGGGGCGGGCCCGGATCCCAGCCCGTCAGGCGCTGATCGGCGCCGTTGTCGGCGTCCTCGGCGTCGTGGCCACGGTCACGCTCAACGCCGGGCTCGAGGATGCGCTCAACCATCCCGAGCGGGCCGGCGTCGCCTGGGATGCCGGCGGGATCGTCGCCGGCGACCCGTCGCATCCCGCCGCCGTCGACCCTGAGCTGATCGAGGCCATCGCCGCGACCGACGGGGTCGCGACCGTGGCCGCGATCGACCGACAGGTCATGCCCGTCAACGGTGTCGGGGTGCCGACGTTCGCGGTCCGACCCCCGCCCGGCGCGGCCGAGGCAGCGATCCAACTGGTCCTCACATCCGGCCAGGCCCCCAGCGGACCCGACGAGGCAGCGATCGGACCGGCCAGCGCGGCCGACCTCGACGTCGGGGTGGGCGACGAGGTGACCATCGGCGCGACCGATCACCGGGTGACCATCGTGGGCGAGGCCCTCTTCCCCTCCGACGTCCATGCCACCTTCGACCAGGGGCTGTGGCTCGACGCAGAAGGCTTCGATGCGGCCGCGCCACCGGAGGAGATCCCCGTCGACGACCCGGTCGAACGACAGGTCGCCTTCGACATCGCCGACGACGCCTCGGCCGAGGAGGTGCTGGATTCGCTCCAGACGTCGGTCGGTGACCAGTTCGAGGACTTCGGACCGGCTGTGCCGCCCGTGGAGCTCACCAACCTCGAGAACGTGCGCACGCTGCCCCGGTTGCTGGCGGGGTTCCTGGCCCTGCTGGCGGTGGGTGCCCTTGGCCACGTGCTGGCGACGTCCGCTCGGCGCCGCGGCAAGGACTTCGCGGTCCTCCGGGCCCTGGGCCTCACCCGGTGGGACTCCCGGATCGTGCTCAACGTCCAAGGCACCGCCATCGGCCTCGTCGGCCTGATCGTGGGCATCCCCGCCGGAATCGTCCTCGGGCGACTGGGCTGGGCGGTCGTCGCCGAGAGCGTGCCGCTCGCCGTCGTCCGCCCGGTTGCCGCCTTCGCCGTGCTGGCCCTGGTCCCGCTCGCCTTGCTCGTGGCCAACGGCTTGGCCGTCTGGCCCGGGCGGCGAGTCGCCCGTCTCCGACCCGCTGAGGTCCTGCGGACGGAGTAAGTCAGCCGGCGACGAGCGCCTCGACCTCCGCCACTGCGACGTCGAGATCCGTCACCTGGTGCTCCTCGGCCCCCTCGACGCCGGCGAACACCAGCCAGCCCTCGGTCACCTCCCGACCCGTGGCTCGGGCCAGCGCCGCGGCGTAGGCCGCGATCTGGAGTCGGTAGGCGTCGGGGTTCACGACGGCGTCGGTCTTGTAGTCCACCACCACGAGGCGGCCGTCGGCGTCCTCGAAGGCGAGGTCGATGAAGCCCTCCACCAGGCGTCCGCCGATCTCGGCCAGGACGGCCAGCTCCCGCCAGTAGCGGGGCGCCTCCATGGCTCGCCGGACCACCAAGGCCGCCAACGCAGACCGGGCGATGTCCGCCACCGCGCCCGGATCGGCGAGACCTTCCGCCGCCGCCTGGAGCCGGGCGAGGTCGTCCAGATCGACCGCGTCCGGCAGGCTGACCGACTGCAGCACCGCGTGCACGGCCCGGCCACGGGCCGTGCCCCCTTCGCCCCGCCCGGGCACGCGCCGGTCCTCTTCGGGCACGGGCGGCGGATCCTCGTGGCCGAGGCCACTCGGTGTCTCCACTCCCGATGGCCGGACCCGGGCCAGGAGCTCCCCCCGCGCCCGTTGCCAGTCCGCCGCCGCACTCGGGCCCTCCACGGCTCGGTCCGGGGCGACGGCATCCGGGGTGAGCCGCAGGGCCAGCTGGGTGTCGGCGGGCGGGGCGACCGCGTCGGCGGGGCGCTTACAGACGTCGTGGAGCAGCGCGGCATGACTGGGGTAGCCCGCCTTGTGGTGCAGGCTCACCACCAGGTGGTCCTGGGCCCGGGTGGCTGCGACATAGAGCAGTCGGCGCTGCTCGGCCTCCTCGAAGCGCTTGTCCGCCTCGCGGACGTCGACGTAGCCGGCCGTCTCGAAGTAGTCGTCCTTCCGGCCGAACCGCACCTCCGGCCGGTCCCGGCCCCAGGTGACGACGGGCGAGCGCGGATCGCGGTCGGCGTTGAGGCCGGCCAGGACCACTACGGGGAACTCCAGGCCCTTCGAGCCGTGCACAGTCATGATGCGCACGGCATCGTCGTCGGTCTCGCGGACGACGCTCTCGATGCGGTCGGCCCCGCCTTCGGCCTGCGCCGTCACCCAGGCCACGAACTCGGCCAGGGACGCCCCGCCCGCCTCGACGAAGGCCCGGGCGGCATCGGTCAGGAAGCGGTAGCGCCGCCAATGGTCCCGGGGCCGACGACGGGCCAGGGTCAACTCGACGAACCGGCGCTCTCGCACCACTTGGGCCACCAGTTCGTTGACCGGCTTCCAGTCCCGTACCTCGTGGAGTCGAGCGATCTCGCGCAGGGCCACCGCCACCCGGTGCTCCTCGAAGCCTTCGGGAACGGTTCCGTCGATGCGCCACTGGCCCTTGGCGAGGCGCCAGTCGGCCAGATCGGCATCCGAGCAGGCCAGGCCGGGCGATCGCAGGGCCGTCACGAGGGCGACCTCGTCGGCGGGGTCGTCGACGGCCGCCAGCAGGGCGAGGAGCTCGCGCACCTCGTCGGTCTGGAACACCAGTGAGCGGCTCTCGATGCGATACGGGATCCCCTCGTTCTCCAGGGCCCGCTCCAGCTGGCCGACGGGCGTCCGGGTGGGCACGAGGAGGGCCACGTCGTCGTAGCGCACCGGTGCCCGGTCCGTCCGCCCCACCTCCCACCCCTCGGCCCGCATGCGGCGGATGAGGGCGGCCAGCTCCTCGGATTCGTCGTCGCGGATGTCGCCGATGGACCGGTCCTCCACCGGACCGCCCACCACCAGGACCGACGGTCGGCTGCCCACCGCCCGCCGGTGCGGGGCCAGGTCGACGTAGGGCGGTTGGGCGTCGCCGTCGTCGGCGATGAGCTCGCCGAAGACCTGGTTCACCCACGACAGCACGTCCGGCACCGACCGGAAGTTGGCCGTGAGCCGGACCGGATCGGCGGCGAATGCGTCCTCGGCCTGGGCGTAGAGAGCGATGTCGGCCCGCCGGAAGCGGTAGATGGACTGCTTCGGGTCCCCGACGAGGAACAGCTTCCCCGCCACGACGGCGACGTCCTGCCAGCGCTCGGGAACACTCCTGGGGTCGGCCGCCGCCAGGAGGGCGGCGATCTCGATCTGCAGGGGATCGGTGTCCTGGAACTCGTCGATGAGCAGGTACCGGTACCGACGGGCCAGGGCGACTCGGACCTCGCCGTCGGCCCGGAGCAGGTCCCGGGCCCGTACGAGGAGGTCGTGGTACGACACCAGCCCTCGACGCCGACGGTCCTCGGCGCCCTCCAGGGCGAAGCGTCGGAGGCGGTCGGTCAGCATCCCGAGCACCTCGCTGCGATGGGTGTGGACCAGGTCGACCCGGGCCGCCTCCGCGACGACGAGGGCCTCCGCGATGAGCGGCTTGGCCCCGTGCCAGACGTCCTTGCGGCCGCCCGAGCTGGTCAGCTTCCCGGCGCGGACCAAGGCGGTGAGGAGCGCTTCGGGGTCCCCGACCTCGGTCAAGAGGACCAGCTCTCGGTGGATCGGCCCCGCGTGGTTCTCCAGGTGCTCACAGAGCTTGTCGTCCGGGTCGGTGCAGGCGCCGACGTGACCGAGGGCCTCACCGAGCGGAGCCATCACGCTCGAGACGTCGACCGGGCTCAAGGCCGTCGCTCCCCGAGGCGGTCCCAGCCGGTCCCAGTTGTCGTCGAAGATCCGGGCCACTTCGCTCAGCCGGCGCAATGGGAGCTCGAGGACCAGTGCCCGACCGAGTACTTCGCGGAGCTGGGGGTCCGTGTGGAGGTCGTCGACCAGCTCCACCCAGCGGCGGTCGAACCGGACCGAGGCGTCGATCTCGTCTTCCACCTCGAAGCCCGGGGGCAGGCCTGCCTCCAGGGGGAACTCCCCGAGCAGGCGGCTGGCGAAGCCGTGGAGCGTGGTGATGGTGATCTCGTCCACATCGGCCAGTACGGCTCGGACCCGGGCCCGGGCGTCGACGTCGAGGTCGAGGCGATCGGCCTCCCGTTCCAGCTGCTCGCGCACGCGGTCCCGCAGCTCGGAGGCGGCGGCCTCCGTGAAGGTGATGGCGGCCAGGTCGCGGGGGTTCGTGACCCGGCCCCGGATGACGAGCTCGGCGACCCGCCCCACCAGCGCCGTGGTCTTGCCCGTGCCCGCGCCGGCTTCGACGAACAGCGTCCGGTCGAGATCGCAACGGATGCGCTCGCGCGCCTTCTGATCCGAGGGGAGGTCGACCGTGGTCACGGCAGCTCACCCTGCGCCAGCTCGACGTACCGGGTCAGCGCCTCATCCTTGCGCACGCCCTCCCACAGGTCGACGCGACTGCTCGGGCACACCCGGTTGAAGTCGCAGTAGCCACAGTGGCTGGGCCCGTAGAACCCGTCTTCTCCGGGGTTGGCGGGGAAGTCGCCGCCCTCGATGCCGTCGACCACCGTGGCCACGACGTCCTCGAACCGGTTCTGCACCGCCTCGTCGACCGGGCCACCGCGCCAAGCCTTCTTGCCACCCTCCTCGACGAACCAGTAGTAGGCCTCCACCGGCGGGGGTGGCCCGTCGGCGGGACCAAGGGCCCGCCGGGCGGCATCGGCGTAGATCGGCAGCTGCAGGCGCTTGCCGCGGTCCAGGCGGTCGTCGTCGACATTGCGGTAGGGGCCACCTCGCCCGGTCTTGTAGTCGATGACCAGCAGCGACCCGTCGGCCTCCCGATCGACCCTGTCGATCGCCCCTTTGAAGCGCAGCCGCCGCCCGTCGGGCAGGCCGACCTCGGCCGCCGGGTGCTCGTGGTCACCACCGAAGAGGAGCTCGACCGCGGCGGGACGGGCTTGGCGGGCCGATCGCTCGTCGGCATCGCGATCGAGCACCGCGCCGAGCCACCGGCGGATCGCCGAGGACTCGAGCTCCCACCCGAGGTCGCGGCCCGTCATCCCCCGCGCCCGGTAGGCCTCACCCACGTGGTCGACGATGGCGTGGAGGCGCTCGAGGTCGGCATCGGTCCATCCCGCCTCGGGATCTCGGTCGAGGGCCTCGGCGAAGAACTCCTCCAGCACCTGGTGCACGAGGGAGCCGCGGTCGCGGGGCGTGATCCCCTCCTCGTCCACCGGGTCCTCGTGGGCCCGGACCCCGAGGACGTTGCCCAACAGGTACTGGAACGGGCACAGCGCGAACCGCTCGAGGCGGGTGGCCGAGGCCAAGGCCTCGTCGTCCATGCGCAGCTCGTCCCGGACACCGATGTGGCCCGTCCACTCCCCGTACGCGCGGTCCCGCCGGTCGGCGACCGCCTCCAGGCCTCGGGCGAGGCGGGGGTCGGCCGTCACGACGGGATGGTCGTGCAACTCCGGGGACCCCGCCACGGTCGACGCCAGTACGGCGGCCAGGTCCCGCTCCCCCGCGTCGAGGGGCACGGTCACCCGCCGCACCGACTCCTCGAAGGACCGCGGCCGCTCCAGCCAGCCGACCTCGAGGTCGGCGACGTCGCCGACGCCGACGGGCCGACCGGTGCGATCGGCGAGCTCTTCGAGCAGCCAGCGGGCGGGCTGGAGCTCACGCTGACCACGGGGGTCGCTGCGAGGGGCCATGAGGACCACCTCGGCCCCGGCGGCGCGCGCGGCCAGGTGGTCACGCCGCTCGTCGGACCGATCGGGTCGGCCGAGGGCATCGGCCAGGCCGGCGTCACTGAGCTCGTGATCCGGCAGCAGCGGGTCGTCCCGGTGCCGCGGCGGGTACCAACCCTCGGCCATGCCGACCACGACGACCAGGTCGAGGTCGAGCCCGTACACGCTCTCGAGGTCGCCGACCTGCACGCCCCGGCCGAGGCGGCCCACCCGCCGGGGTGAGCGGGCCAGCTCGTCGGCCAGGACCCGCCGGAACCGTCCGGCCTCGGACGGTCCGTCGACCGCGTCCAGCTCGGCCAGGGCCGCGACCCGGGCCCGGACGTCGCGCAGGTCGGCGAGGTCGTCCTCGGCCCAGTCCCCGGTGTCGTCGCCCACGAGGTAGCGGTCCAGGACCTCCTGTGACCAGGCGGACCACGCCGACCAGGACCGGCGCCCCGCCCCGAGGTGGTCGGCGATCTCGGCGACGAAGGCCTGCAGCTCGTCGACCTGGCGGGTTCGGGACTCGGCGTACTCGGCATCGCTCCAGCCGGCCTCGACGGCGGCAGCCAGCTCCGCGCGACGCTGGTCCAGCCGGTCATGCCACTGGTCGAGGCCCTGGACGACGCCAGAACGGCGGGCGACGGCGTCCCAGCGAGACGCGGGAACCGGTCGCCCCTGCCATTGGATGGGCCCCGAGCGCAGCCACCGGGCGACGTCAGCTCGGCGGTACCCGTGCTCGGGCAGGTCCAGCAGGCCGAGGAGCACCCGGCCCGGCGTGCTCTGGGCGACCGACCACGGCAGGTCCGCGTGGTGGGGCAGACCCGCCGTCTCGAGATGTTCGTGGAGCAGCAACCGGTAGGGCGAGGCCACCCGGGAGACGATCGCGATGCGATCGAGGTCCACGGGATCGGCCTCCAGGCGGGCCAGCACCGTGCGCACGGCCTCTCGGGCCTCCTCATCCGGGTCCGGGGCCAGGACGATCCGGGCCGGGACCGGGTCGGGCACCTCCGGGGGCGCCGGCGCGGGGCCGAGGACGGGCTCCAGCTGCTCCAGCAGGCGCCGGAGTGGTCGGTCCCCATCCGAGTCGCCCGTGACGCCCAGGACTGCGACCACCTCGGTCCGAGCAGCCAGGGCTTCCATGAGCGCGAGGTCCGAGCGGCCCAGCCGGCGGGGCAGGTGGAGGATCACGGGGCCCAGCTCGTCGACCGCCGTACGGCCGTCCCGGACGGCCGTGGCCGCCAAGACGAGCAGATCGTGGCGGTCGAGGTGGCCGGCCAGGCGTGAGCGATGGTCCGCGAAGCGGTCGATGACCGCGGCGGCCCGGGCGCTGCGCTTCTCCAGTGCCCGCAGCTCGGCGTCGCTGGCTTCGCGGAGGCGGGCGAACGTGAGCGTGAGGGCCTCCTCCACCGCCGCCGACCCAGGGACCCGCGACAGCGGCGGAAGGGCGTCGGCCAAGCCGGCCCGCACCGTCGCCGCGCTCCACGTCGGGCTCAGGGGGCACCGACCCCCCGCCGCCGCAAGGGGCGAGGCCAAGAGGTCGGCCAGCTGGGGCAAGGCGAGCGTGCGCACGTTGGCCAGGCCGGTGTCGGCGTGGCGGCCGAGCGCCCGGCGGACCGACACCGACGCCGGAGCGGAGGGCACGACCACGGTGACCGGGGCCAGCGGATCGTCGCCCTGGGCTTCGGCCACCACGTCGGCCAGGGCCTCGAGCGCGGGTCGGCCGAACGGAGTGAGGACCAGCCGAGCCATGCCTCGGACAGTACCCACCATGAGTGACACCTTCGGCGGGGGCCGATCGGGGATACTCGCCCGATGTGGCGTCTCCGGCTCCTGCTCGCCCTCACCCTGGTGGTCGGCGCCGGAGCGGGCTGCTCGGACGACAGTGGGTCCTCTGCCAGCGGGAGCCGAGACGAGTTCTGCGCCGAGCTCCGCGCCGCGGTGGAGGCGCACCTCACGATCTTCGACCCGCTCCAGCCCGTCAGCCGCGAGGACACCAGCCAGGCCACGGACCGCCTGGCCGACGCGGCCCCCGAGGCCGTCGCCACCGAGATGGCCCTGTTGGCCGACACGTTCGCGGCGGTGGTCGAGGTGCTCGACGACGTCAACCCCTCCGACCCGGAGGCGGCCGACCGACTGGCCGAGCTGGACATCGATGAGGACGAGATCGCCGCCGCGCAGGCGAAGGTCAGCGCCTATGCGCTGGACAAGTGCCGGATCGACCTGGCCGCCATGAACGCCGCCTCGGTGACCACCGTGTTGCCGGTCCCGCCCACAACCGCGGCGACCGAGCCGACGGTGGCCCCGACCACCGTGTTGCCGACGACGGTGCCGGCGGTCTCGGGCTGAACGTCCGGATCAGGCCAGCTCGCGCCGGCTGGCGACCACGCTGTCGATGATCCCGTAGTCCTTGGCCTCCTCCGCGGTGAACCAACGGTCCCGCTCGGAGTCCAGCTGCACCTGCTCGACCGTCTGGCCCGTGTGCTCGGCGATGCGTTCGGCCATGAGCCTCTTCGTGTAGGCCATCTGCTCGGCCTGGATGGCGATGTCGGAGGCCTGGCCCTGGACCCCACCGGAGGGCTGGTGCATCAGGATCCGGGCGTGGGGCAGGGCGAAGCGCTTGCCCTGGGTGCCCGCGCAGAGCAGGAACTGGCCCATGGAGGCGCCGAGACCCATGCAGATGGTGCCGACGTCGGGGCCGACGAACTGGATGGTGTCGTAGATGGCCATGCCCGCGGTGACCGACCCACCGGGCGAGTTGATGTACAGCCAGATGTCCTTCTCGCTGTCCTGACCCTCGAGGTAGAGGAGCTGGGCGGTGATCAGGTTGGCGATCTGGTCGTTGACCTCCTGGCCGAGGAAGACGATGCGCTCCCGGAGCAGGCGGTTGTAGATGTCCTGGGCCGGGTCGCCCCCGGGGCCCTGGGCCACCGGGATGTTCGGGAAGTCGGAGGGCTGCGGCATGGGGGCGGAGGCTACCGTTGGCCCGTCGGTTGCCACGCGGGCGTGGCGGAACTGGAAGACGCGCCGGGTTTAGGTCCCGGTGGGGCCCTGCCCCTTGGAGGTTCGAGTCCTCTCGCCCGCACCGTGCGGCCGCGCTATCCCTCGGTCGCGAGCTCCCGCCGCGTCTGCTCGGCGAACAGGACGGCGCCGGATCCTTCTTCGAGGTCGAGCGCGGCCTCCAACCGACGACGGGCTTCGACCTCGTCACCCCGGAGTCGGGCCAGGCGACCGAGGGTGGCGTCCACCGACCCCGACACGTACGTGCACGCCGCCATGACGAACTGGCCCCGGAACGACAGCAGCGCCTCCTCGACCTCGGCCCCCCGCTCGCGATCCTCGAGCGCCGCCGCCAACTCACCGAGGGCGTGGACCGTGCCGACCCAGCACCAGTCGCGACCGATCGACTCGACGCCGTCGAGCCAGGCCTGGTCGAAGAAGCTCCGGGATGACACGTCGTCACCCGCCGCATGGGCGAACAATCCTCGGGTCGCGGCGACCAGGCGGGGGAACGGCAGGAGCGCCGCCATCTCGTCGCCGGCGGACACGGCGTCTCCGAACCGCCCGCCGACGTAAGCCAACCAGGCTCGCTGGCAGGCCACCCCGGCCAGGAACATCGGCTCTCCGGGCACGGCCTCCGCCACCCGGTCGATCAGCCCGGGGGCGTCCTCGAGCCGTCCTTCGAACATCGCCAGCGTGGCCTCGTTCTGGGCCCCCGCGGCCAGGTAGAGCGGGATGTCCCGGCTGACGTCCCCGTTGGCCAGGCCGACGATGTGATCAGCCACGCCCTTCCGGTCCCCCCGCCGGAACGCGGCGTACGCCCCGGCCAGGTGCTCCGGTCCGCCCCGGCCGAGCTCGGTCGAGTACTGCACCGCCCGGCCGACCAGCTCCGTCTGCCGGTCCAGGTCGGCGACGGCCAGGTAACCCCACGGCGCCATCCACCAGGCCATCGCCCGGGTGTTGGCTGTCAACCCGACGACCGGTCCCTGGGAGCGCGACGACTCCAGCTCGGTCACGAGCGCCTCCGTGCGGGCGACCGGATCCGTCCCGTCGGCGAAGAAGCAGGCCGCCAGGTGAGCCTGCGCCAGGAGGGCCAGTCGCTCGGGGGCGTCGGCGTCGACCCGCGACAAGGCCTCAGGGATCAGCGGGAGGAACTGCACGTCCAGCCCGAAGCCGGTCGCCTGTCCGCCGACGGCCACGGCCGCGGCGAAGGCGGCGTCGGCCCCGGCCGCCCGGGCGACATCAACGGCTCGTTGCGCATAGTGGGCCACCGCATCGCGGTTCCCGCACATGAACTCGGCGATCGCCCCGTCGACGAACACCCTGGCCAGGTCCTCCGACGGAGGCAGATCGCTGTCCTGCACGGCCCGGCTCACGGCCCTGACCATGGCCGACGTCTCCGCGGGAACGGGGCGAACCGTGGCCTCCTCGGCCTGGCGGACGAGGGCGAGGGCCCGGGGAAGGGTGTCGAACGGCGCCGCCTCGAGGAGGTGGAGTGCCGCCGAACGCAACCGCACCGGATCCCGGGCTGCCCCTGCGGCCAAGGCGTCACCGACCCGCTCGTGGACTCGGGCCCGCTTCATGAGCGAGAGCTCCTCCAGGAGCACCTGTCTGACCAGTGCATGGGCAAACGCGAAGGCGCCGGGCCGGTCGGGCTCCTCGATCACGAGCCGGGCCGTGACCGCGGCCTCCACGGCGTCAAGGACCTCGTCGATCCCTCGATCGCTGACCTCGTCGAGAAGGCGGGCGTCGAACGCCCGGCCGATCACGGCGGCGACGGCCAGGACGTCGTCGGCTCCGTCGGGGAGCTGGGAGAGTCGCCGACCGAGCACGTCGCGGATGCCTTCCGGCAGCCCGAGGTCGGCCAGGTCACCAGCCAGGCGCCATCGCTCGTCGCTCTGTTCGAGCGCCCCCTGCTCCACCAGGCAGGCCAGGAGCTCACCGATGAAGAAGGGGTTGCCACCGGTCGCCTGGCGGACCGCGCGGGCCAGCTCCCGGCCGTCTTCGAGCTCGTGGCCGGCCGCAGCCCGCACGAACTCGACCACCTCGTCGTCGTCGAGGCCGGCCAGGGCGACCCGGACCGGGTCGAAGCGATGCATGTCCGCCAACGCCACGCCCAGGGGATGCCGGCGATCGACGTCGGTGTCCCGGTAGGTACCGGCCACGAGGACCGGTACGTCCTCCACCGCTCCCAGGAGGTGGAGGAGCACCGCCAGGGTCGGCGCCGAGGCCCAGTGCAGGTCGTCGAGGACGAGCAGCAGCGGCTGGGCCGTCGCAGCACCCCGCACCGCGGCAACCACCCCGTCGAGGAGCTCGACTTGGGCTCGTCCCAGATCACCACCACCGTCGCCTCCCGAGGCCAACTCGGGCAGGAGCCAGCGAAGGCCTTCCGGAATCGGATCCAACGCGGCGGCATCCAACAGCCCGCGTACGGCCTCGACGAAAGGTTGGTACGTGAGCGCGGACAGTTCATCACAGCGCCCGTACACGACCAGCGCCCCGTCGCCTTGGATCTCCTCCGCCAGCGTCGCCAGCAGGCGGGTCTTGCCGACGCCCGGCTCGCCGGAGACCAGCACGAGGACACCACCGCCGGCGCCGGCGGCCTCCCAGGCCTGGCGCAGACGCGTGAGGGGCTCCAGCCGACCGCTGAACGGCAGGCCGTTGCCGAGGAGGCCGGCGGGGACCGGGGACGGGGTGAGCCGCGGCTCCCAGAGGACCTCCGAAACCGCGACCGGCTCGGGGAGGCCCTTCAACGCGAGCGATCCGACCGACTGCGTCGGGACCTCCAGGCGACCGAGCACCACCACGACGTCGCTGACCAGGACCTGGCCCGCGGAGGCGGTGCTGCAGAGTCGAGCGGCCTCGACCACCGGCAGCCCGACGAGGTCATCCCCTCGGAGGCCGACCTCGCCCACCGAGACGCCGACCCGAGCCTGGGCCGGGCGGTCACCCACTGCCGGCAAGCCTGCGGTCGCCCGTTGCAACTCGATCGCGGCGGCGACGGCGTGGCGCACGCTGTCGAAGACCGCCAGCACCCCGTCGCCCATGTCCTTGATCACTCGGCCCCCGGCGTCGGTGATCGCGGTGGAGAACGCGGCGAGCACCCCGACCTGATCTCGGTTGCCCTTCTCGTCCCCGAGCGCGACCAGGCGTTCGGTCGAGCCGACGAGGTCGACGACGAGCACCGACGCGACCCGGCTTACGTCCACGACGCGGCAGCGTAGGTTGCAGGGGGTGCAGGTGGCGGAGCTCCCCACACCGGCGTTGCTGCTGGACGTCGACGCGCTCGGGCACAACGTCGACACCATGGCCGGCCGCTGGCCCGGTACGGCGCTGCGGCCCCACGCCAAGTGCTTCAAGTCGACCGCGCTCGCCCGCGAACTGGCCGTGGCCGGCCACACCAGCTTCTGCTGCGCCACGATCCGGGAGATGGAGGGCCTGGCGGGCGCCGGGCTGGGGACCGACCTCCTGCTGGCCAACGAGATCGTCGACGCCACCCGACTGGGCGTCCTGGCGGACGACGGCCACCGCATCACGGTGGCCGTGGACTCCGAGGAAACGGTGGACGCGGCCGCGAGCGGGGGTGTGTCCGAGGTCCTGATCGACGTCAACGTGGGCTTCCGCTGCGGTTGTGACCCGGCCGACGCCGGTCGTCTGGCCGACCGGGCCCGAGGGGCCGGGCTCGCGGTCCGCGGCGTCATGGCCTACGAGGCCCACGCCGTGCTCAACGCCGATCGCGCCGTCCGAGCGCAGCTCGTCGAGGGGGCGATGGCCCGAGCGCGGACGGCACACGACCAGGTCGGCGGCGACGTCGTCTCCGGCGGCGGCACCGGCTCCTGGGACCTGAACGACACCGTCACCGAGCTCCAGGCCGGCAGCTACCTGGTCATGGACACGGCCTACACGGCTCTGGGACTCCCATTCCGCCAGGCGATCACGGTCGCCGCCACGGTGATCTCCACCAGCCCCGGCGCCGCCGTGGCCGACGCCGGAATCAAGTCATTGGCCATGGACCACGGCGACCCCACCGTCGACGGCGCCGATGTCCTCTACTGCTCCGACGAGCACATCGCCTTCATCCCCCACGAGGGGTGGACACCGACCGTCGGTGAACGCATCGGGGTGACCCCCGCCCACTGTGACCCGACCATCGCCCTTCATGAGCGCTTCCACCTCGTGCGCGGCGACGAGGTCGTCGATGAGTGGCCCATCGACCTCCGTCACTGGTGACTCCCGTCCTGGGGTCCTGATCCGGTCCCAGAACGAGCGGCGAGCAACTGGGCGAGGGCGCGGAAGGCGCGGCCGCGGTGGGAGATGGCGTGCTTCTCGTCCGCGGTCATCTGGGCGAACGTGCGCCCGTCGCCGTCGGCGGGGACGAACAGCGGGTCGTAGCCGAAGCCCCGTTCGCCACGGGCTTCGGGGCTGATCATCCCCTCGACCACTCCCTCGGCCAGCACCTCGGATCCGTCGGGGAAGCGGGCCAAGGCGACGGTGCGGAAGCGGGCGCCCCGCTCCGCCTCGGGCACGCCGGCGAGGTCGGCCAGCATCTTGGCCACGTTGTCGGCGTAGGTGGCGTCCTCACCGGCGAAGCGGGCCGTGTGGACGCCCGGCGCCCCGCCCAGGGCGTCGACCTCGAGGCCGGTGTCGTCGGCCACGGCCGCGGCGCCGGCTGCGGCGCCCACCGCGACGGCCTTCAGCCGGGCGTTGGCCTCGAGCGTGTCGCCGTCCTCGACCACGTCGGCCAGCCCGGCCGGACGGGGCCGGAGGTCGATGTCGTCGCCGAGGATGGCGGCGATCTCGGCCACCTTGTCGGGGTTGGCCGAGGCGAGGACGAGGACCAGGCTCACCGAGGCGCAGGGGGTGAGGCCACGGCCTCGTTCTGGAGGGTCACGATCTGGTTGATGCCCCCGGTGGCCAGGTCCAGCAGCTCGTCCAACTCGCCCCGGCTGAAGGCCAGCCCCTCGGCCGTCCCCTGGACCTCGACGAAGCGCCCGCTGGCGGTCATCACGACGTTCATGTCGACCTCGGCCGTCGAGTCCTCGACGTACGGGAGGTCCAGGAGGGGTCGGCCCTCGACGATGCCCACCGACACCGCGGCGCAGTTCTCGATCAGCGGGTGCTCGGCCAGCTCGCCCTTGGCCACGAGACGGCTCAGGGCGTCGTGGAGCGCCACGTAGCCCCCGGAGATGGACGCCGTGCGGGTGCCCCCGTCGGCCTGGAGCACGTCGCAGTCGACCATGATCGACCGCTCCCCCAGCACGACCATGTCGCAGACCGATCGCAGCGACCGCCCGATCAGGCGCTGGATCTCCTGGGTCCGGCCCGAGGGCTTGCCGTCCTTGACCTCGCGGCGGATCCGTTCGGGGGAGGAGCCGGGCAGCATCGAATACTCAGCGGTCACCCACCCCTTGCCGCTGCCGCGCATCCAGCGGGGCACGTCGTCCTCGATCGAGGCCGTGCACAGCACCCGGGTCCGGCCGAAGGTGACCAGGACCGACCCGGCCGACATGTCGGTGAAGTCCCGCTCGAAGGAGACGGGGCGGAGCTCGTCGGGAAGGCGCCCGTCGGCGCGGGGCGAGGGCGAAGAGTTGCTCATGGCCGCAGTGTCTACCGCCGCTCGGCCTCGACCGTGAAGGTGAGGCCCGGCTCGGCCACCGTGACGGGACCTCCGAAGGCCTCCTCCGCCTCGGCCTTCTGGCGGGCCGGATCCGTCCCCGGGAGGAGGTGGGTGAGGACCAGGTGACGGGCCCCGACCTCGGCGGCCCGCTCCCCCGCCTCGGACGCGGTCAGGTGGACGGGGAGCCCGTGGCCGCGCCCGAACGTGGCCTCGAGCAGCGCCAGGTCCGGGCGAACGGCGAAGGCCGCCGGCGACCAGCCCGGCCCGGTGTCCGAGGAGTAGACGAGCGAAGCACCCTCGGCCGCGGCGAGGACGGCCAAGGTCTCGACGGGGTGGTCGGTGCGACTGAAGCGGAGGTCGATGTCGCCGACCTTCGCCCGGTCGCCGTCGGCGACGATCGTCCACGCGAAGGTGGCGTCGTCGCAGAACGGCACCGCCAGGGCCCGGGTGCCGGCCGT
Organism: uncultured Microthrixaceae bacterium; assembly: GCA_963725155.1. Taxonomy (GTDB): domain Bacteria; phylum Actinomycetota; class Acidimicrobiia; order Acidimicrobiales; family DATDAH01; genus DATDAH01. Next base: position 668,948 of record CAVRXU010000005.1, on the reverse strand, counting down.
CGTGAACACCGGGACGCCGTTGCGGTCGAGGACGTAGCGGTAGACGTTGCGGGCCACGGGCAGGTCGAGCCAGTGGTCCGGGTGCTCGTGGGTCAACACGACGGCGTCGACATCGATCAAGTCGATGTGGCGCTGGGCGTTGGCCAGCGCACCGGAACCGAGGTCGACGAGGACGGCCGTCGTCGCCGTGCGCAGCAGGTAGCCGCTGCAGGCGTTGTCCGGCCCGGCGTAGGTCCCGCCAGAGCCCAGGACGGTGAGGGTCAATCCCACGTGATCCCCTCGGCGTCGACCAGTTCGGGACCCAGGAGGCGCTGGCCGAGCCGGGCGAAGGAGCCGACGTCGCCCGACGACACGAACCGGTGCGAGCCGATCCGCTCCGCATCGTCCCTCCGGAGGTCCAGCTCCGCCAACACCCGGGAAACGGCGAACGCCGTCTCGTCGGCCGAGGAGACGAGCACGACCTCCCGGCCCATCACGTCGGACAGGGTCCGGGCGAGGTACGGGTAGTGGGTGCAGCCGAGCAGGAGCGTGTCGACGCCATGGTCCCGGACCGGGGCGAGGAGGCGTTCGGCCAGCACGTGGACCTGGTCGCTGTCGGCCTCGCCCCGCTCCACGAACTCGACGAACCCAGGGCATGCCGCGAACACCGGGTCGACCGTGGCCCCGGTGTCGGCCACGGCCCGCTGATACGCGCCCGAGCGGATCGTGCCCACGGTGCCGATCACACCCACGCGGCCGTTGCGGGTGGCACTCACCAGGGACCGGGCGCCGGGCTCGATGACCCCGATGACCGGCACCGGGGTGTCGGCTTGCAACCGGGCCAGGGCCGCGGCGGCGGCGGTGTTGCAGGCCACCACGACCAGCTTCACGTCGTGCTCGGCCACCAGGCGCTTGGTGATCTGCTCGGCGAAGCCCGCGACCTCGTCCTGGGACCGAGGCCCGTACGGGTAACGCCCGGTGTCGCCGACGTAGACGAGATCCTCAGCGGGCAGGAGGTCGATCGTGGCCCGGGCGACGGTCAGGCCACCGAAGCCGCTGTCGAACATCCCGATCGGCCGATCCTGCACCGCAGCAGCCTAGGAACCTCGACGAACACCTCAGCGTGGTCGCGGCGCCCGGTTGACTCGCCTCGCCTTCGGCTCGGCTCCTAAAGAACCGGTGTCGCCCCGTAGGCCTCGTACGGTCGACCTTCGGCCTCAGCCCGGTCCCGCCCCGCCTGCGCCTGGTACGGGGAGATGCCGCCCGCCTCCCACGGCCCGACCGACCCGACCGCCACCGCCTCGTCGGACTTGGCTGCCAGACCGTCGAGGAAGAAGGTGGCCCGGACCTCGTCGAGGGTCTGGTCGGCGTGAGCGAACCAGTCCTCGGCCAAGAGATCGATGCCGGTGTCCGTGCCGTTGGCGTCGTTGTAGGACCACGCCGCCCGGGCCCCGCGGCGGAAGGCGTCGGCGAGGCGCAGGGCCATTGCCTCCTCGTCGGCCGACAGGTGGCCGACGTCCATCTGGAACAGCCCCATGCCCGCCTGCAGGTAGCCGGACTCGAAGAGCCCCAGCACCTGGATGAGCAGGGTGAAGGCGCGGGGATCGTCGGACGCCCGAGCGATGAGACCGAACACCTCGAGCTCGGACTCGACCGTCGTGCCGTAGTCGCCGATGACGTGGATCCAGTCGTGCTGGGCCAGCGCCGGCGGGGCACTCCCCGGGGTGCCCGGGAAGGCGAAGCCCCGGGCCCGGTAGAACTCCCACATCCGACGGCCCAGGGTGGCGGCGGCGCACCGCTCGAGGCCCTGCCACCGAGCCGCCAACTCCGGGTCGTTGGGGGCCGCGGCCCAGTACTCGGCCGCGGTGTGCTCGGCCCCGTCCCCCGACCGCTCATAGGCCATCGTCTCGTAGCCGTTGCGCTCGAAGTCGGCCATGGCCAGGCCGAGCGCGCCGGCCGCCAAGTGGCGGGTGGCGTTCAACAGGTCCCGGCAGTCCTCGCCGACACTCAGCTCGTCGGCGAACTCCTGGAGGCGGGCGGCCACCTCACGCGGCACCCGGCGCAGGAGCAGCGCCAGGACGATCATCATCTGGACCATGCGGACCCGGAAGGCCCGGTCGCGTCGAGCCAGGCCGCGGGCGTAGTCCTCGGCCGAGATGGGCGTGACGGCAGCCAGGTCGAGCGGATGCCCGGTCATGGCGTCGGACAGGGACCGAAAGCAGAGGGTCTGCATCCGGGTGAGCCCCTCCGGTGGGGCGACGGCGGTCATGACACCGCGGGCGATGTGGAGGATCTCCGGCGGCTCAGGCGGGTCGAGGTTGACCTCGGCGTCGTCGGGGAACGGGACCGGCATCAATCCGCGCCCTCGGGTGGCTCGGACCGATCGGTCGACAGCGATGCTCCGAAGGCGTCGTACTCCCGTCCCTCGGCCTGGGCCATGTCCCGGCCCCACTGGAGCTGGGCGACGGTGACGCCGCCGGGTTGGAAGGGGCCGGCCGACCCGGCCGCTTTGGCCTCCAGGGACTTGGCCCCGGGCCCGTCGAAGCCGAATTCGCGGCGCAGATCGTCGATGCCCTCGTGGGCCCGGTCGTGCCAGTCGACGGCCAAGAGGTCGATCCCCGCCTGCTCGTGGAACCGCCACGCCACCTCGCCGCCACGGGCGATGGCGTCACCAAGGCGCACGCCCATACCCGACGAGTCGTGACTCAAGTGGCCCGGGTCGGCCCGGAAGGCGCCCAGGCCCCGCTCCAGGTACCCACCTTCGAACAGGGCGAGGACGGCGACGAGCAGGCTGAACGAGCGCGGGTCCTCATCGGCCCGGGCGATCAGGGCGAACACCTCGATCTCGGACTCGACGGTCGTGCCGTAGTCGGCGAGCACGTGGACGAAGTCGTGCTGGGCCAGGCGGGGCGGGACGCTGTTGGGGGTCCCGGGGAAGTTGAACCCCCGACCCTTGTAGAACTCCCAGACGCACCGGCCGAGCGAGGTGGGCGAGCCGTCCCGCATGGCGTCCCAGCGGGCGGCCAACCCGGGGTCGTCGTGCGCCGGGGCCCAGTAGGCGCTGACATCCTCCGGGGGCTCCTCCCCCGCCCGTTCGAGGTGCAGCACCTCGTAGCCGTTGCGCATGAAATCGGCCAGGGCGATGTCGGTCGCGCCCGCCGCCAGGTGCCGGGTCGCGGCGACCACGTCCCGGCAGTCGTCGCCGACGCCCAGCGCGTCGGCGAAGGCCTCCACCCGGGCCGCCACGTCGTCGGGCAGTGGCCGCAGGAGCAGCTCGAGCAACACCATCGTCTGCACCCGGCGGATCCGGTAGCCCTTCTCCCGCCGAGCGTTGACCTCGGCGTACGCCTCAGGGGTGATGGGCTCGAGGAGCGAGAGGTCGCCCAGCTCGAGGAGATCGGCGGTCAGGGCCTGGGTCAGGCCCCGGAGGGCGAAGCCCTGCAACCGGGTGAGGCCGTCGGCCGGTGCGGCCGCGCTGGCGAAGGCCCGGGCGTTGAGCCAGGCCTCCTCCTTGGTGGGTCGGGACCGGTCGGCCTCGGCGTCAGTCGGGAAGGGAACGGGCACGGCTCAGAAGTAGATCACCCGCTCGACCCGTTCGGCGACCACATCGAGGTCGTCGGTCCAGGCCCCGGTGGACAGGTACTTCCAGCCACCGTCGCACACGATGACGACGATCACGCCCTCGTCGATGCGCTCGGCCACCCGGACGGCTCCCGCCAGCGCCGCCCCGGAGGAGATGCCGGCGAAGATCCCGGCCTCGTGGGCCAGGCGACGGGTGTACTCGAGTGATTCCCGCGGTCGGACGATGCGCTTCCCGTCGAGCAGGTCCTGGCCACCCCACTTCTCGTACACCGGTGGGATGTAGCCCTCGTCCATGTTGCGCAGGCCCTGGACGGTCTCGCCGAGCGGGGGCTCGACGGCGAAGACCTGGATCGCCGGGTTCTGCTCCTTCAGGAAGGTGCCGACGCCGAGCAGCGTGCCGCTGGTGCCGAGGCCGGCGACGAAGTGGGTGATCTCCGGGCAGTCGGCCCAGATCTCCGGGCCCGTGCCCTCGTAGTGGGCCCGCGGGTTGGCCTCGTTGCCGTACTGGTAGAGGAACGCCCACTCGGGGTGGTCGGCGGCCAGGGCCTCGGCCCGACGCACCGCGCCGTTGGAGCCTTCCTCAGCCGGCGAGTCGATGATCTCGGCCCCGAAGGCTTCGAGCAACTGGCGGCGCTCGGGCGAGACGTTTCCCGGCAGCACGATCTTGACCGGGTAGCCCTTGATCCTGCCGATCATGGCCAGGGCGATGCCCGTGTTGCCCGACGACGGCTCCATGATCGTCTTCCCGGGGGTGAGCGTCCCGTCCGCCTCCGCCTCTTCGATCATCTTCTTGGCGATGCGGTCCTTGACCGATCCGCCCGGGTTCTGTCCCTCGAGCTTGCCGATGATGCGCACGCCCGGTGTGGGGCTGAACGAGCTCAGGTCGACCATCGGGGTGTTCCCGATCAGGTCCAGGATCGACGCGTGCACCGTCATTCTGCGCTCCACCCCCTCGATTGTTGACCGAACAGGTAGGGAATCTACCGGTCGATCAGAACCACCGGCTCCTCGGCGATGTTCCCGTCGGCTATCCGGTACGAGCGCAGCACGGGCTCGGGCTGACGCAGGGAGACGATGATGTAGTGCCAGTCGGGGTCGGGGGCCTGGGCCACGTCGGTGGGCGACGGGTAGGCCTCGGTGTGGGTGTGACTGTGCATCACCCCCACGATGGCCAGCCCCCTGTCCTCGGCGTCCCGGTCGGCCCGCAGGTGGTCCTGGGGGTGCACCGTGTAGATGCGGCTGGACGCCTCGGCGTTGCGGCAGGGGTAGAAGACGGTGATGTCGCCCCGGCCGAGCGGACCGGCCAGCAGCCCACAGGCCTCCAGCGGCAGCCCGTCGTAGGCGTGGGCCAGCATCTGGCGCCATGGCCCACGGTCGAGGTTCAAGGCGTCACTCGTCACGGCGGCGCGGATCGTACCGGTACTGTCCGCGGCGATGACGAAACCCCTGACCCCTGAAGACCTGGTCGAGATCGAGGCCATCAAGCAGGTCAAGTACCGCTACGCCCGCTGCCTGGACCAAAAGCTCTGGGACGAGATGGGCGACCTGCTGACCGAGGATGCCGTGGCCGAGTACTCGGCCGGCAAGTACCGCCACGAAGGGCGGGACGCCATCGTGGGCTGGATCAGCGACGCCATGAAGGCCGAGACCTTCCTGTCCTCACACCGGATGCACCATCCCGAGATCCGACTCACCGGCCCGGACACGGCACACGGCACCTGGGCCCTCGAGGACACCGTCGTGGAGACGGCGTACGGCGTCACGATCCAGGGCGCCGCCTTCTACGAGGACGACTACCGCAAGGTCGCCGGCGAGTGGAAGATCGAGCGCACGGGCTACAAGCGGACCTACGAGGAGATCTTTCCTCGGGCCTCCATCGAGGGCTTGCGCCTCACCGCGTCCTGGTGGGCCACGGGTGGCGCCTCCGACCTCGAGGCCTGATCCTTCCGTTCCCGCGCTTGACTGGCCGCCATGGCCCGCCCTGACGGCGTCAAGGTCGTGGCGAGCAACCGCCAGGCCCGACGCAACTTCGAGATCCTCGACACCTTCGAGGCCGGCCTCGTGCTGAGCGGCAGTGAGGTGAAGTCGCTGCGGGAGGCAAAGGTCACCGTGAGCGACGCCTACGCCCGCATCATCGACCACGAGGCGTGGGTGATCGGACTGCACATCACGCCGTACAGCCACGCGGCTGACACCTTCGGCGACGCGAACCCGGAACGGGATCGCAAGCTCCTGCTGCACCGCCGCGAGATCGACAAGATCAAGGCCCGCCTCGACCAGGACCGCCTGACCCTGGTGCCCCTCGCGCTCTACTTCAAGGACGGCCGGGCCAAGCTGGAACTGGGCCTGGGCAAGGGTCGCACCGGAGTCGACAAGCGCCACCACATCGCCACCCGCGACGCCGAGCGAGAAGCCCAGCGCGAGGTGGCCCGGGCCCGGCGCCGCCCCCAAGATTGAGTAGCGCCTACTCAGGACCGCCACCTTGGCCCGTCGTAGGTTCACCTCCTACCGCACCACGCCGCGGCGACAAGGAGAACGCAATGATCTACATGGGTGGCTTCATGAAGGGCAAGGCCCTGATCTTCGGGATCGCGGGCCTCATGTTCATCGGCCTGTCCTTCACCATGTCGTCCCTGGTCGGGCCGACGTTCCTCATCATGGGGGTGTGCTGGATCGTCGCCGCCGCCTTCTCGTTCTGGATGGCAAAGGCGGTCGAGCCCAAGCAGGACCCCAACCAGGCCAGCCAGCCCGGGAACTGGGTCGGCTGAGCCGTCGCTGCGCTCCGTAGACTGGTCACCCCAGGGGCTCCGGCCCCCGGGAGTTGCTTGACATCTGAGAATCACACGGGGCTGATCGGTTTCGACGTGGAGACCGTCAGGCGTGTGTGCGACCGGAGTTGCTCAGACTCCTAAAACGGGGCACCCAAAGAAGCGCCGAAGGCGACTTCGCTCTCGCCGCCTGACCTAGTCAGTAGGTAGAGAGTCACAGCGACCCGCAAGGGCACGCGGGGCCTGTCCACTGCAGCCCGGCAACAGAAGCAGTGGAGGACCGCAGGGAGAGACCGCTGACGGTGGGAAAGACCACTGACACCGGGGAAAGACCCGGCGGTCATGAGGACCCGACCTCTCGGCGGCCGTAAGCCGTAGCTCGGGAATGGTCGTAGCGCGTACGTCTCGCACTTCGCGGACGAGGGTTCGATTCCCTCCAGCTCCAAGAGCGCTCGAGCTCAGGTTCGAGCGTTGTTGGAGCTGACCGTGGCCCCTTCGTACCGAGCGAGGATCTCTCGGGCCCACGCCACCGCATCCGAGACTCGGATGCCGCTCGGTTGCGGTCGTACCCACAGCTCAAGATTCTCAGGGCGATTGTCGTCCTTCACCCCACTGAGGTGATGGACCGACTCCTCGGCGAGCAAGAACCGGCCGATTTTCTCCTCCATCAAGACATGCACGACTTCGAACTGACCGACGCCGCAGGGGCCTCAGTCGGCACCGCGCGGATCGATCCGAGCGCCGAGCCGTTCCCCCGGGCCGTCCTCACACCCGTCGACGCCGCACCACCGGCCGACGTGGCCGCGGCGGCGATCGGCACGCTGCGGGGCCACCGGTTCATCGTCGACGACCCGGCCCTGGCGGATGCGCTCATCAGCCAGGGGGTCACGCTCGTCCGGGCCTCGTCACTCATGGTCCTCCGGTTGCCGGCTCCGTCTCCCGGTGCCCCTGGCCCTGGCGTCGAGCTGCTGCCGGTGCAGGACACACCGTTCGAGTACGGCGAGATCGTCCGACGGGCCTATCCGCCGGATCACCCGGACCATGAGATGGGTGACGCGACGCCCGAGGGCGCGGCGGCGACGATCCGCGGCTACCTCGCCGGTGAGATCGTCGGCCCGCTCCTGACCCGGGCCTCGGCCGAGGCGCGCCTGAACGGCGTCCTCGTCGGCGTGAACATCGTCTCCGACCTGCCCGCCGACGACGAGTACGACGGCGGGCCGTGGATCACCGACCTCTTCGTGGATCCGTCGGCCCAGGGCCACGGCGTGGGTCGGGCGCTCCTCAGCCACGCCCTCACCCAGCTGACCGCCTCGGGCCGGGACCGCCTGGGGCTGGCGGTCACGGTCGGCAACCCCGCCCGTCGTCTCTACGAGGCCCTCGGCTTCGTCGAGCAGGGCACCCGATGGAACCTGGTCAACGAGGCCTGACGACACACGGGTGACGGAAATCACGGGGGGAACAGGCGCGCGACCTGCCACCCTGGATCGGTGAGTCCCCAGCGCCGATCCTTCCTGCTGCTCGAGGCGGCCACGCTCGTCTCGGGCGTGGGCAACGGCGTCGCGATGGTCGCCCTCCCCTGGCTCGCCCTCGAGCGCACCGGTAGCGCATCCGCCGCCGGCATCGTCGCCACCGCGGCCGCCCTCCCGCTGATCGTGGCCAGCCTGGTGTCGGGCACGGTCGTGGACTCCTTCGGCCGCCGCCGCACTGCCGTCGTGTCCGACCTCCTCTCCCTCGTGGCCGTGGCCGCCATCCCCATCGCCGACGCCACCGTCGGCCTCTCCCTGGGCCTGCTCATCGTGTTCGCCGCCCTCGGGGCCGCCTTCGACCCGGCCGGCATCACTGCCCGGGAGACCCTCCTGCCCGCCGCCGCCCACGGCGCGGGCTGGGGCCTGGAGCGGGCCAACAGCGTGCACGAGGCCGTCTGGAACGTGGCCTTCCTCGTGGGTCCCGGCATCGGGGGCCTGCTCATCGCCACGGTCGGCGCGGCCAGCACCCTCTGGGTGACCGCCGCCGGCTTCGCCCTCTCCCTCGCCCTGACGTCGAGGATCCGCGTACCCGGCGCCGGCGTCCCCGAGGCCCACGAGCGGCCGGAGGGGTTCTGGACCGGGACGCTCGAGGGCCTGCGCTTCATCCGCCACGAGCCGCTGCTGCGCACGACCGCGCTTCTCAGCATGGCCATCGTCGCCCTCTACCTGCCCGTCGAGGGGGTGATCCTGCCGACCTACTTCAACGAGCAGGGCCAACCGGCGCGCCTCGGCACCGTCCTCATGGCCCTCAGCATCGGCGGCATCGCGGGCTCGCTCGCGTACGGCAAGTGGGGCACGCGGCTCCGCCGCCGGACGGCCTTCGTCCTGGCCATGGTCGGCGTCGGGGTCCCGCTCTTCGGCATGGCCTTGCTCCCGCCGTTCGCGGTCATGGTCGCGTTCGCCACGATCGCCGGGTTCCTGTACGGGCCCATCGCCCCGCTGGAGAACTACGCCATGCAGACCCGCACGCCGGAGGAGTTGCGGGGTCGGGCGTTCGGCGTCCTCACCTCGGCGGCCTACGCCGCGGGTCCGGTCGGCTACCTGCTGGTCGGCCCGCTCGTGGAAGCCCTCGGCCTTCGTCCCGCCTTCATCCTGCTCAGCGCCGGCCTGGTCCTGGTGACCCTGGCCGCCATCCCGGCCCGCAGCCTCCACCTCCTGGACGAACCCCCGCTGTACGCCGCCTCGCCCGACGAGGACTGGACGCCGGCCCACTCGGGCCTGCCCCTGGGCGAGCAGTCCGTTCCACGGCTACGGGAGTCGGCTGCTTGACATCGGGTGTCGGATGGAGGTCATGGATGACGCCGAGATCCTGAGCCGCATCACCGCCCTCGTGGACGAGGAGCACCGTCTCGAGGAGAGCCACGTCGGCGAAGGCCTCTCCGACGAGGAGAAGGACCGTCTCGCCGAGGTCGAGGTCGCCCTCGACCAGTGCTGGGACCTGCTCCGGCAACGACGGGCCCGGCGCAATGCCGGGCTCGACCCCGACGAGGCCGCGGTGCGCCCCGAGGGCACCGTCGAGGGTTACCGGCAGTAGGTCAGGCGCGGCGGGACGAGCGCCGGGGATGGCGCGCGTCAGCCGACCAGGTCCCGAAGCCCCTGGCCAGGGGCTCCACGAACTCGTCCAGCCGACCCTCCTCGTGCGCCGGGCGGCCATCGGTCAAAGTCCGGATCACCTTCGCGGGTACGCCGGCCACGACGCTGTGGTCGGGCACCTCGCCCCGGACGACCGACCCGGCGGCGACAACGCACTGCCGGCCGATACGGGTGCCGGGGAGGATGACCGATCCGTGGCCCAGCCAGGACCCCCGGCCCACCGACACCGGCTGGTGGTCACCGAGCTGCTTGCCGATCGGGACGTCGAAGTCCTCGAACCCGTGATTGGCGTCGGTGATGTAGACGCCCTGGCCGAACCAGACGTCGTCGCCGATCTCGATGGACTCGTGGGCCACGAGGCCGCACCGGATGTTGATCAGGCAGCGGTCCCCGATGACCAGCGCCCGCGCCGGCACATCGACCTGGTCGGGGCCGTAGCCGGCCGACAGGGTCACCCAGCTGGCGATGAGCGTGCCCGCCCCGATGTGGATCCGTGACTCACCGAACAGCGTCGCCACCGGGAAGCCGAGCAGGCTGTTCTCGCCGAACGACCCGAAGCGCTCGGCCCGGATCGTGCCGGGGTGAATGGCCCCCCGGGACCGCGCCCAGTCCCAGCTCCGGTGGATGGCTTCGTTGAGGATGCGGCGCCGGAAGAACCACGCGCGCGATCCGGCCATCCCGAGAGGCTAGGGGATGCGCCCTTCGCCCTCTTGGGCCGCTCCCCGCTCGATGGCGTCCTTGTAGGCCCAGCCCATGACGGGCCTCCTCTGCTTCGGCGGACACCCGGCCCTACCCGGTTGGCCCTCGTCTCATCCGCCGGGTGGTAGCCAAAGGACGTGCCTGAGGTCACACCCGTCTCCCGCGTCGTGATCCTGGGCTCGGAGTCGACCGGCTCGACGACCCTGGCCCGGGATCTGGCCCGCCGCCTCGGTGTGGCCTGCGTGCCGGAGTACCTGCGGGCGTACGCCGACCGCCGGGCCGCCGAGGTGGGCTCGATCTGGGCCGTCGAGTGGACCTCGACCGACTTCGAGGCGGTGGCCGACGGCCAAGCCGCGCTCGAGGCGCAGGCCGTCGCCGAAGCCGCGCAGCGGAAGGACACCCTGCTCGTCTGCGACAACGATGTGCTGGCCGTGGCCGTGTGGCACCTCCGCTATCTCGGGGTCGACGCCCCGGAGCTGGCGGCCCGAGCGGTGCCCCCGCGCCTCTACGTCCTGACCGCCCCCGACGGTGTGCCCTTCGTCCAGGATGGCCTGCGGGACGGCGAGCACGTCCGGGGCCCGATGACCACCTGGTTCCGGTCGGCCCTCGCCAACCAGCCGGCACCGTGGATCGAGGCCGTGAGCGACCGCTGGGACCGGATCGACCAGGTCCTCGCCTGGCTGGACGTCCACCCGCCCTGACCGCACTCTCTACGATGCCGCGATGACGGCCGGGCTGACCTTCGACAACCGCATCACCCGGCTGCTCGAGGTGGAGATCCCCGTCGTGCAGGCACCGATGGGGTGGATCGCCCGCTCCCGGCTGGCCTCGGCGGTCTCCTCGGCCGGTGGCCTGGGGATCATCGAGACATCCTCGGGCGAGTTGGATGCCTTCGTCCGCGAGGTCGGCGCCATGCGGGACCTGACCAACCGCCCGTTCGGCGTGAACATCGCCCAGAACCTGGTGCGGGACGACTCGGTCATCGACGTGGTCGTCGACGCCGGGGTCCGCTTCGTCACGACCTCGGCGGGCGACCCCAACCGGTTCACCACCCAGCTCAAGGCCGCGGGTCTCACCGTCTTCCACGTCGTGCCCACCCTCCGGGGCGCCCTCAAGGCGGTCGACGCCGGCGTGGACGGCCTCGTCGTGGAGGGCATCGAGGGCGGTGGCTTCAAGACGCCGGAAGGGGCGTCGACGATGGTGCTCCTCCCGCTCATCCGTTCACACGTCGACGTCCCCCTCATCGCCGCGGGAGGCATCGTCGACGGGCCGACGATGGCAGCCGCGTTCGTCCTCGGCGCTGAAGGGGTCCAGCTCGGCACCCGCTTCGTGGCCTCGATCGAGTCCCCGGTCCACGACAACTGGAAGCAGGCCATCGTGGACACGGCCGAGACGGGAACCGTGCTGCTCAACCGCTTCGCCAAGCCGGGCATGCGGGCGTTGCGCACCGAGCGCACGACCCGCCTGGAGCAGGAGCCCGGCAATGTCTGGGGCCAGTTCGGCTCGCCGGCCGACCTCTACTTCGGCGGGGACATGGAGGCGGCCATCCCCATGGCCGGTCAGGTCGCCGGGCGCATCGACGGCGTCCTGCCGGTGGCCGAGATCCTCGCCGACCTCGTTGAGGGCTTCGCCGACGCTCTCGGGACCACAGCCGACCAGTACCTGCGAGGCTGACGGCGGTGCGCCACCTCCACCACGTCATGACGCTCGACGACTGGGACCGGTTCGAGGCCTCGGGCCTGTCCGTCCAGTCCACCCGGGACCGCACGCTGGCGGACGAGGGCTTCATCCACTGCTCCTACACCGAGCAGGTCGAGGGCACGCTCAACCGCATCTACGGCGACCTGGACGACGTGGTCGTCCTCACGCTCGACCCCGACCGCCTCGACGCCGAGGTGGTCGACGAGCCGGCCGAGGACGGCACCCTGTTCCCCCACGTCTACGGGCCGTTGACCCTGGGTGCGGTGGTCGAGGTCGTCCGACGGAAGCCGGGGTAGGTCGCACCCATGGCGGCGAAGGCGAAAAGACTGGAGCTCGAGGTCGACGGCCGCGAGCTGTCGATCTCCAATCCCGACAAGGTCCTCTTCCCCGACGACGGCATCACCAAGGCCGAGATGGTCCGCTACTACGAGCGCATCGCGCCCTCACTGGTGCAGCACTCTCGGGGGCGACCGGTCGCCCTTCACCGCTTCCCGGACGGGATCGGCAAGGGCGGGTTCTTCCAGAAGCAGGCCGGCAAGCACTTCCCGGACTGGATCCCCCGGGTCGAGCTCACGACCCGGGACGGCAGCACCGAGTTCGTCGTCATCGAGGACGCGGCGACGGTCGTCTACCTGGCCGGTCAGGGCGTCCTGGTGCTCCACACCCTCTTCAGCCGGGCCGCCGACCCCTACCGACCGGTCGAGGTCATGGTCGACCTCGACCCCTCGACGCCCGATCGGGGGCCGGTGCGGGCCGCGGCCGGGCGGCTCCGGGAGCTGTTCACCGAGCGGGGCTACTCGCCCCGCGTGAAGTCCAGCGGCTCCCGCGGGCTGCACGTCGTGGTCGACGTCGACCTGCCCGACTTCGAAGCGGCCCGCGGCCTGGCCGAAGAGGTCAGCCAGCAGCTGGTCGCCGAAGAGCCGGACGAGTTCACCCTGGCGTTCTTCAAGAAGGACCGGGGCGACCGCCTCCTGCTCGACATCAACCGCAACGCCTACCAGCAGCACGCCGTCGCCCCGTACTCGCTGCGGGCGCTCCCTGGCGCGCCCGTGGCCGCCCCCCTGGAGTGGGACGAGGCCCTGTCCCCGAAGTGGGACCCTCAGCGCTGGACGATCAACAACCTCTTCCGTCGCCTGAGCCGACGCGACGACCCGTGGTCCTGACCCGACCTCAGATCGGCAGGTCGCCGGTGGCGGCCTTCGTGGTGCCGAAGTCCTTGTACGCGGCGATCGTGCGCTGGGCGATGCGCATCTGGTGGATCTCGTCGGCGCCGTCGGCGAAGCGGGCCCAGCGGGCGTGCTGGAACATGCCCGCCAGCGGGGTGTCGGTCGAGTAGCCGAGGGCGCCGTGGACCTGGATGGCCCGGTCGATGATCCGGTTGAGGGCGTTGGCCACGAAGTGCTTGGCCATCGACACCTCCGACTTGAAGTCGTCGCCCCGGTCGATCTTGTACGCGGCGTGGAGGACCATGAGCTTGGCCTGGTACAGCTCCATGGCCGAGTCCGCGATCATCCACTGGACGCCTTGCTTCTCGGCCAGGATCGATCCGTGCGAGAACCGGTTCAAGGACCGGTCGACCATCATGTCCAGCGCGGTCTCGGCTTGCGCGATCCAGCGCATGCAATGGGCCAGGCGGGCCGGCCCGAGGCGGGACTGGCCGAGCAGGTGACCCTCGCCCCGGCCGCCGAGCATCTGGTCGTCGTGGACCCGCAGGTCCTCGATCAGGATCTCGGAGTGCCCGGTCGAGCCGTGCATGGTCTCGACCTGACGGACCTCGGTCCAGCCGTCGCTCGGGATGTCGACGATGAACGCCGAGTTGGCGGCCTGAGGCAGATCGGGGTCGTCCTCGGTGCGGGCGATGAGGATGGCGAAGTTGGCCCGGTGGGCGTTGGAGATGAACCACTTGTGACCGTTGATGACCCACTCGTCGCCGTCCTGGTAGGCGCGGGTCTGGATGAGGGTGGGATCGGACCCCGCCACCTCGGGCTCGGTCATGGCGAAGCAGGACCAGGCCTTGCCGTCACACAGCGGTCGGAGGTACTTCTCGGCCTGCTCGGGGGTGGCCCAGTGCAGGAGGGTGTGCATGTTGCCCTCGTCGGGGGCCTGGCAGTTCAGGACCCACGGCCCGTAGTAGGTCTTGGCCGCCTCGGCCTGGACCATCGCCATCTCGACGTGGCTCAGCCCCATGCCGCCCCACTCCTCGGGCATGTGCGGGCACCAGAGGCCGGCCTCGAACGCCGCCTTGCGCATGCCGAGCAGGGCGGTCAGGTACGCGTCCCGGTCGTCGGGGTCGAGGGTCTTCTCGGTGGGGACGACCACCTCGTCGAGGAAGGTCCGGACCTTGGTCCGCAGCTCCTCCAACTCGGGCGTCAGGGTGAAGTCGATGGCCATGTCAGTCCTCTCGGGCCGGGGCGGGCTCGGCGTGCTCGATGTGCTGGACGTCGAACCAGATGGGCAGCAGGTACCGCACGTAGAACGCGTGCACGGTTGTCGCGCCGGTGACCAGGTCCTCGTACTCCTTGATGCGGACCCGGTCGTCCTTCTCCTGCCAGCGTTTCACCTGCTCGAGCCGGTCGTCGACCTGCTCCCGGGTGTCGTAGAGGAACCCGAGGTGGTCGTACCCGGGCGAGTCGATCGGCGTCTCCGATTCCATGAGCAGGAGGAACTGGCTGGTCGCCTCGTCGGTGCGCAGGAGCAGGCCGAGCTGGTCGAAGATGGGGACGTCCAGGGCCTCGAAGTCGAAGACCTCGCTGTAGAAGGCCTTGATGTCGGCCCGACCGTCGTCACCGAGCGCGCCCTTGGGCAGCGTCAGCTCCATGTGGTTGAAACGCAGCGTCCCCATGGGGTCAGCTTGGCAGACTCCACGCCATGGACCATCCGCTGCTCGACGAAGCTGTGCGCTCTGCCATCGGCTACATCGATTCACTTCCCGATCGACCGGTCGGGCGCCCGGCCGACGTTGACGCCCTCCGGGAGGCGCTGGGGGCATCGCTCACCGACGAGGGTGACGGGAACCACGCGGCATTGCAGGCCCTCGTCGCCGGGGCCGAGGACGGCATCGTGGCCACGGCCGGGCCGCGGTACTTCGGGTTCGTGATCGGGGGCTCGCTCCCGGTGGGCCTGGCCGCTGAGTGGTTGGTGTCGGCGTGGGACCAGAACGCGGGCATGCACGTGGCCGCACCAGCGGCCGCCGTCATCGAGGAGGTGGTCCTGGCTTGGTTGCGGGACCTCCTGGGACTGCCGGCGAACGGGTCAGGGGCATTCGTCACCGGTGCCCAGATGGCCAACGTCACGGGCCTCATGGCCGCCCGCCACCAGGTGCTCGAACAGGCGGGCTGGGACGTGGAGGTCGACGGCCTGTTCGGGGCGCCGCCCGTCACCGTCGTCGTGGGGGGCGAGCGCCATGCCGCCGTCGACCGGGCCTTGCGCTACCTCGGGTTCGGGACCTCCGGGGTGGTCCCGCTTGCCGTCGACGACCAGGGGGCCCTCGACCCGAGTGATCTGGCCCGGGTCCTCGGTGAGGCTGACGGCGGCCCGGCCATCGTCTGCACCCAGGCGGGCAACGTGAACACGGGGGCCTTCGACCCGATCGCCGAGGTCTGCGCCATAGCCCACGAGCACGCGGCCTGGGTCCACGTCGACGGCGCCTTCGGCCTGTGGGCCGCGGCCAGCGGTCACCACCGCCACCTGCTCGAGGGCTACGAGGCGGCCGACAGCTGGGCCGTCGACATGCACAAGTGGCTCAACGCCCCCTACGACTGCGCGGTGGCGCTCACCGCCCACCCCGAGGCCCACCGAGCGGCCATGGCCATGTCCGCCGCCTATCTGACGCTGGGCGGCCACCGGGAGCCCATCGACTGGAACCCGGAGATGAGCCGCCGGGCCCGGGCCGTCCCCACCTGGGCCATCCTGCGCGCCCTCGGCCGGGACGGTGTCGAGGACCTGGTCGTCCGCTTCTGCACCCTCGCCCAACGTGCCGCCGATCAGCTGGGCGCCGCCGACGGGGTCGAGGTCCTGAACGATGTCGTCCTGAACCAGGTCCTGGTCCGCTTCGGCGACGACGACGACGTCACCCGTGACGTCATCACCCGCGTTCAGGAGGACGGCACCTGCTGGGTGGGCGGCACGGTCTGGCAGGGCCGAGCGGCCATGCGCATCTCCGTGTCCAACTGGTCGACCACCGACGCCGACATCGACCGCTCCGTCGAGGCGATGCTCACCTGCTTCACCGCGGCCCGCTAGAGGTCGGGGACGCTGGGAGCCGTGCCGGGGCGTTCGGCCGCCGGCTCGACCGGGCCCAAGCCGGCTTGGCGGCGCTGCTCGTCCATCGGGAGCTTCGCGGTGGTCCCGATGAGATTCCCCCGGGCGGCGAACGACGCCGCCCCATCGGCCATCACCGTGTGGCCCGACAGCCAGCGGGCGGCGTCGGTGCAGAGCAGGGCCACCACCTCGGCGATGTCCTCGGGCGTGGCCGCCGTGCGCAGCGGGTGGCTGCGCTCGTGGATGCCGAGCATCACGTCGTAGTGGTCGCCCAGCATCAGTTTCAGCGAGTCGCCGAAGAAGGCATCGGGGTTGACCCCCACGGCGGTGATGTTGCGCTTGCCCAGCTCGATCGTCAGGTACGTGACCAGCATCTCCATCGACGCCTTCGCCGCGGCCAGCAGCCCATGGGCCGGTGCCCAGGACACGGTGTCGATGCCGGAGACAGCCACGATGCGCCCGCCGCCCCGGGCTTCCATCAGCGGGACCGCCCGCTGCACCGCGTGGAGGAAGCCGGTCACGGTGATGGCGAAGGTGCGCTCGACGTTGTGGGGCGCCTGCTCCAGCAGCGGCTTCAGGCTCGTGGCCGCGGCGTTGGCCACGAGGATGTCCAGCCCACCCGGCCCGTCGGCCTCGATCCAGTCGAACAGGGTGTCGATGGACCCGACATCGCCGGCGTCGAGGGGCTGCACGTGGGCCCGACCTCCGCCCTCGGCGATCGCCGCCGCCACCTCGGCTGCGGCTTCGGCCTGTCTGCGGTAGGTGATGACGACCTCCGCGCCCATGGCCGCCAGGCGCTTAGCCGTGGCCGCCCCCAAGCCCCGGGACGAGCCGGTGACCAGGGCGATGCGACCGGCCAGGTCCACCCTGGGCAAGAGGTCGTCCATCAATCGACGAACAGGTCGGGACGACGGACCTCGACCATCCGGCGCAGGCCTTCCCTCCACCGCACCTCGGCCGGACCGATCAGCTCGTGCATGCGGGTCGTGTCCACCCGCACGCTCTCGATGGTCGCCGTGGTCGGGGCGAAGGTGGGCATGATCCCGACCATCTCGCCCAGGTACAGGCACCAGTCCTCGATGCTGACCGGGTCGGGGCCGGCCCAGTTGACGACGGTGGCCGGCACCGAGGCCACCTCCAGCAGGCGAGGGACCTGGGCCACGATGTCGTCTTCGTGGATCGGGTTGAACTCGCTGGGCGCGTCCTCGTGGACGGGCACGGCCTGGCCGGCCAGCATCATCTCGAAGTGGAAGGCGGGCCAGCCGCCGTTGTCGCCGTAAGGCACCGAGAGGCGGGCGATGGTGGTGGGCAGGTCCCACTGGCGGGCGCCGTAGCGGGCCATGGCCTCCGCCGCGATCTTGGTGATCGAGTAGGTGGGCAGGAAGCCGAACGGGCGGTGGTTGTCCCCCAGCGGGTCGCCCTCGGCGAAGTCGTGATGGCCGGCGGGCTCGTACACCGCCGTGGACGAGCAGTGCAGGAAGGACGTGGCCCCTCGGCAGTGGTGCATCAGCATCCCGAGGGCCTCGACGTTGGCGGCCAGGTCCTTCTCGAAGTCGCCGGTCTTGGCGACGGCGAAGTTGGCGACGTGGTCGACATCGGCGGGCACGGCGGAGAGATCACCGCTGACGAGGTCGGCGGTGATGCAGGTCACCCCCGCCGCCTCCAGCCGCTCCCGGGCCCGGGTGTCGCCGAAGCGGGCCACGCCGATCACGTCGTTCCTCTCGGCCAGCGCGAGAGCCACGGGCAGGCCGACCTGGCCCGTCGGGCCGGTGATCAGGATGCGGGTGCCGTCCAGTTCGGTCATCGGCGTTCGTTCTACTCGCTGGGGAGCTCAGCCTCGATGTGGCCGTCGACGTCCCGGCACGGGAACACGGCGATGTCGGCCTTCGGGTCCCGGCGGCCGGTCATGCCGACCTTGCTGCCCGTCCCCTCGGTGGTGAAGCGCCAGAAGTGGGCCGCGCAGACGATCTCGGGACCGTCGACGACCCCTTCGGCACCGAGGTGGGACCACTCGTGGGGACAGCGGGCCTCCATGACACACGGCTCGCCCTCGAAGGTCCGCCAGACGACGAGGTCCAGGTCGCCGTGGGCGGCGTCCACGATCTCACCGGGGGCGACCTCGGCCGCCACCTCCACCCAGTCCGCCATCAACGGCGCCCGACCGCGACGAGGTGGGCGCTCAGCAGCGCCAGCTCGGGATGGGCGTCGGCCAGCTCGGCCGCCACGAGCGAACCCTCGGGCTCCCCCACGATCCAGCCCGGCCCCTCGACCCCGACGACATCGTCGACGGCGAAACCGGCCTCGGACAACTCCGCCCGCAGCTCCTCCGGCCGGTGGAAGAAGGTGGTGGTGAACCAGCGGGGATCCGCGACCGGGTTCCGGTGCTGGCCGGTCGCCAGGTCCGCCCGAACGATCTCGACGAACGCCGGGACGTCCATCCAACCCTCCCGGACGCCGTCCAGGAGCGACGCGGCATAGCTGATTGCCCCGGCAACGAGCACGCCGCCGGGACGGAGCACCCGGTGAGCCTCCGCCAGAGCGCGGGCGCGGTCGGCAGCCTCGACGAGGTGGTAGAGCGGCCCCAGCAGGAGCACGGCGTCGGCCGAGGCGTCGGCCTGGTCGAGGGCCCGGGCGTCGCCGACAATGGCGGCGAAGGTACCGATGGTCAATGCCTGGTCGACGTGTTCGGGCATGGCGTCGACCAGGGTGACCCGATGGCCCTGCCCGGCCAGCCAGATCGAGTGGACACCGGTGCCGCCGCCCACATCCAGGACGTCGGCGGGGGCATCGGGCAGGAGCCGCTCCAGCAGCATCTGGGTGCGTACCCGCTCGAGCCAGTGGTGGTCGAGGCGAGCGTCCTCGTCGTAGCCCCGGTAGTGGGCCTCGGCCTCGGGGGGTAGACCTGGAGTCACAGCGGCACGGTAGGCGCTCGCCCCACCGTCGCCGCCGCGTTTGTCCCGCCTCACCGACCCTGGAGGACCCATGGTCGCCACCCCGTCCACGATGCTCCCGCTCGGCTCGACCCTGCCGCCGTTCACGCTCTCGGGCCCCGACGCCACCACCTGGTCGACCGAGGACGCCGTCGGCGCCCCGGCCCTGGTGGTGGCGTTCCTGTGCCCGCACTGCCCCTACGTCAAGCATGTGGAGGCTCGCCTCGGTGAGGTCACCGCCGACCTCATGAACCGGGGCGCCGCCGTTGTGGCCGTGCAGAGCAACGCCGTCGAGGCCTATCCCCAGGACGGCCCCGCGGGCATGGCCGCCCAGGCCGTGACCCACGGCTTCCGGTTCCCCTACCTGCTCGACGCCTCCCAGGACGTGGCCAAGGCCTTCCGTGCCGCCTGCACCCCGGACTTCTTCGTGTTCGACGGCGAGCAACGTCTGGCCTACCGGGGCCAGTTCGACGACTCCCGTCCCGGCAACGGCCTGCCGGTGACCGGCGC
Source organism: uncultured Microthrixaceae bacterium (assembly GCA_963725155.1). Taxonomy (GTDB): domain Bacteria; phylum Actinomycetota; class Acidimicrobiia; order Acidimicrobiales; family DATDAH01; genus DATDAH01. Next base: position 649,400 of record CAVRXU010000005.1, on the reverse strand, counting down.
CGACGTCGTCGCCGCGGTCGAGGCGCTGCTCGCCGGGGGCACCGTGGCCGAGGACCAGGTCCCCAGCATCGGCTGCAGCATCAAGTGGCGAGCCGGTGACGAGCCCGACTACGTCGGCTGAACCACGCCGTCCAGGAACTCTCGCACCCGGGCGGACCAGGCCAGCACGTCGCGCAGGGTCGGGGCGACGACGACGTCGGCTTGGGGCAGGAGCTCGCCCAGGCGCTCGGCCGTCGCCTGCGGATGCACGGGATCGCCCTCCCAGGCCAGCACGAGGACCGGCATCGTGAGCTCCGCCACCGCCTCGGGCGTGGGGAGGTCAGAACCTCCGACACCCGTGAGCAGCGGCGCCAGGATCGCAGCGTCGTAGCTCTCGTACCGGGCGCGGATCCCGGCCGTGACCAGCTCTGCGAAGGGGGCGAAGATCTCGGCCAGCGGCTCGGCCATCGCCACCGCGATGAAGGCGTCCAGCCCTTCCTCCTCGATGATCCGGCCCCGGGCCCGGTAGGCGGCGCCCCGGGCCTGTCGCCCCTCCCACGCCGTCGGCGGGATGCCGAGGACGAGGGCCAGGACCCGGTCCGGCACGGCGACCGCGGTGTGCAGAGCCGTCGCCGAGCCCATCGACAGGCCCCCCACGACGAACCGGTCGATCCCGAGGGCGTCGGCCAAGCCCAGCTGGTCGGCCGCCAGTCCCGGATAGGCGTAGTCGGCCGGGTCGGTCGTGCCGCCCGAGTCCCCGTGGCCCCGGGCGTCGTAGCGCACCACCCGGTAGCGGTCCTCGGGGAGGTCGACGACACCGAAGCCCATCGCCACCTCCGCGGCCATCGAGCTGGTCAGCCCGTGCCCCCAGAGAACCGGCGTCCCGGTGCCGGACTCCTCGACGGCGAGATCGACCCCCCGAACCTCCACCGATCATCCCCTGCCTTGTGCACCAGGGACGGCTCGCGCTGCAGTCACCAGTCGCCCGCGCGCTCGGCCTCAGCGCCGATCGTCGTGCTGTCCCCGTGGCCGGTGTGAACCACGGTGGCCGGGTCGAGCACCAGCAACCGATCCCGGATGCTGGCCACGAGGGTGTCGTGGTCCGAGAAGCTCCGACCAGTGGCCCCGGGCCCGCCGTTGAACAGGGTGTCGCCCGAGAAGACGACGCCGTCCGCCTCGGCGTGCAGGCAGCAGCCGCCGGGCGAGTGACCCGGGGTGTGCAGCACCTCGAGGGACGAGCCACCGACCTCGATGACCTGGCCGTCGACCAGCTCGGCGTCCGGGGCCCGGTCGGGCCACACGACCTCCCACAGCATCCGATCGTCGGGGTGCACCCAGATCGGTGCGCCCACCACCTCCGCCAGGGGCACGGCGACGTTGATGTGGTCGTTGTGGCCATGGGTGCACACGACGGCGACGACCCGCCGAGAACCCACGCCGGCCACGATCGGCCGGTGGTCGTGGGCGGCGTCGACCACGATCACCTCGTCGTCGTCACCGACCAGCCAGATGTTGTTGTCGACCTCGAAGTCCTCGCCGTCCAGGCTGAAGATGCCGGACGTGATGACGTTGTCGATGCGCAGTGCCATCAGAGGACGACGACCGAGCGCAGCACCTCTCCCCGCTCCATCTTGTGGAACGCCTCCTCGACCCCGTCCAGCGGGATGGTCTCGCTCACGAACAGGCCGAGATCGATCCGACCGCTCAGGTGCATGTCGATGAGCAGCGGGAAGTCCCGGGTGGGCAGGCAGTCGCCGTACCAGCTCGACTTCGTGGAGCCGCCCCGTCCGAAGATCTCGATCATCGGCAGCTCGACCTTGGCGTCCGGGGACGGCACGCCGACGAGGACGAGCCGGCCGGCCAGGTCCCGGGCGTTGAAGGCCTGGACGAAGGTCTGGGGCAGGCCGATGGCCTCGATGGCCACGTCCACGCCGAGACCGCCGGTGAGGGCCTGGATGGCCTCGACCGGGTCGCCCGCCGACGCGTTCACCGTGTCGGTGGCGCCGAAGCCCTTGGCCCATTCCAGCTTCCGGTCGTCGAGGTCGACGGCGATGATCTGGCGGGCCCCGGCCACCGAGGCGCCGAGGATGGCGGCGTTGCCCACCCCGCCGCAGCCGAAGACGGCCACCGTCTCCCCCCGCCGCACCTCGCCGGTGTTCACCGCAGCACCGAAACCGGCCATGACGCCACACCCGATGAGGCCGGCGGCTTCCGGCGGGGCGGCGGGGTCGACCTTCACGGCCTGCTTGGCGTGGACCAAGGTCTTGTCGGCGAACGCGCCGATGCCCAGGGCGTTGCTCAGGGGCACGCCGTCGAGGGTCATGGGCTGGGCCGCGTTCTTGGACTCGAAGCAGTACCAGGGCTTCCCCCGGACACAGGACCGGCACGTTCCGCACGGAGCCCGCCAGGCCAGGATCACGTAGTCACCGGGCTCGAGGTCATCGACCCCGTCCCCGACCGACTCCACCACGCCCGCCGCCTCGTGGCCGAGCAGGAAGGGGAACTCGTCGTTGATGGCCCCTTCCCGGTAGTGCAGGTCCGTGTGGCAGACCCCACAGGCCTTCACGGCGACCACGGCTTCGCCCGGCCCCGGGTCGGGGACCTCGATGGTCTCGATGGTGACCGGCTCGCCCTTGGCGCGGGACACGACTCCCCGGACCTGCTGACCCATGTCTGACTCTCCTCCACTCGCGACTGCGCCGGATCGTAGGCTGCAACCCGTGCCCCCTCCTGCCGACTCCGTGATCCGGACCGTCGACGAGTTGCGGGAGGTCATCGCTCCACCCGGCGACGCGGTGACGATGAAGCTGGGCGACAGCCTCGACGAGTTCGCCCGGGACTTCATCGCCGAATGCCCGTTCCTCGTGCTGGCGACCTCGGCGGCGGACGGGAGGGGCGACGCCTCGCCCAAGGGCGACGAGGCCGGCTTCGTGCTGGTGGAGGACGACCACACCCTGGTCATCCCCGACCGGCCGGGCAACCACCTGGCCTTCGGGCTGACCAACATCCTCGAGAACCCCCACGTGGGGCTGCTGTTCGTGATCCCGGGCACCACCGAGACGCTGCGGGTCAACGGCCGGGCCGACCTGACCCGGGACGCAGCCCTGCTGGAGCGGCTCGCGGCGCGGGGGAAGCCCGCCGTGCTCGGCATCCGGGTCCACGTGGAGGAGGTCTTCTTCCACTGCGCCAAGGCCTTCATCCGCTCCCATCTCTGGAAGCACGAGACCTGGCCCCCCAAGAGGAAGGTCAGCTTCGGCGCCATGTTCGCGGCCAAGATGGACCGCGCCGCCGACGAGGACCTGGTGACCGCCATCGACGACCTCATCCAGACCGACTACGCCGAAAACCTCTGATGATCCTGGCCTTCCTGCTCCTCGCCTTCGCCGCCGTGCTCGCGGCCGGCGCCGCCTACGAATGGCACATCAAGCGGCACCTGCCCCACGACCTGCGCGAGGTCGGCACGGAGGGCCTGCCCTCCGACGCCAGCATCCGCTCCGGCGAGCTGGGCCGCGGTGCGGCCAGCCAGTACTTCCGAAACCTCCCACCTGGCTACTAACCGCACTCCGGCTCCTGCTACTCGAGGAAGACCTCGAGCAGCTCGGTGGCCATCACCGCGGTCAGGGCGTTGAGCTTCTCCGGCACCCGATAGTCGATCTCCTCGTAGGTCACGGTCGACCATGATGGCCGCCCGGCCATGAGCGACCCGCCTTCTGCCCCCGACCCGAGCGCTCGCCCGTTCCGCCGACGCGACGGCTTGGTCGTCGCCCTCGCCGTCGGGGTGTTCGGCCTGACCTTCGGGGTGTTCGCCGTGGCTGCGGGGCTGAGTGCGCCACAGGCTCAGGCCATGTCCGTGCTCGTGTTCACCGGGGCGTCGCAGTTCGCGGCCGTCGGCGTCATCGCCTCGGGCGGCACGCCGGCCGCCGCCATCGCGTCGGCGGCACTCCTGGCGGCCCGCAACGGGATGTACGGCCTGGCCTTGAACCCGATCATCCGGGGTGGGCGGTGGCGTCGCCTCTTGGCCGCTCAGCTCGTGATCGACGAGTCGTCCGCCATGGCCACCGCCCAGCGGGACGCAGTCGAGGCGGAGAAGGCGTTCTGGGTCACGGGCATCGGCGTGTTCGTGTTCTGGAACCTCGGGACCCTGGTCGGCGCCGTCGCCGGCAACGCCATCGGTGACCCGGAGACGTTCGGGCTCGACGCCGCCTTTCCCGCCGGCTTCATCGCTCTGATGGCCCCCCACCTCCGGCGGCGCCCGGGCCTGATCGCCGCCATCGTCGGGGGTGCCATCGCCTTCGTCACCATCCCCCTCCTCCCGGCCGGCGCTCCCATCCTCCTCGCCGTGCTGGCCGTCGTCCCCGCCTTCGTCGTCCAGCGGCGGGAGACGGCGTGAGCTGGACGGCGATCCTGCTCCTGGGCGCGCTGGCCTATACCTTCAAGGCCGCCGGGCTCCTGGTCCTCGACCACGTGAAGCTGCCGGACAGCGTCGCCACGATCACCGCCCTGCTGCCACCTGCGCTGCTGGCCGCCCTGGTCGTGGTCCAGACCTTCGCCGACGGCACCACCCTGGTCCTCGACGCCAGGGCGGCCGGACTCGTCGCCGGCATCATCGCCGTCGCCCTCCGGGCCCCGTTCCTCGTCGTCGTCCTCAGCGCCGCCGGAACCACCGCCTTGTTGCGGGCGCTGATCGAGATCTAAACCTTGAGGAAGCGGCTGACGGCGATGCCGGAGCCGACGAGGCTGACGGCGGCGCCGGCGGCGATGAGCAGGATCGAGGCCTTGGTCATCTCGCTGCTGGAGACGGCGAAGGCGGACAGCAGCCCGGCGCCCTCGGCCTGACCCTCCAGATCGTTGATGAAGATGCGGGTGACCAGGATGGCGAAGAGGGAGCCGATGAGGCCCTGGATCAGGCCTTCCACCATGAACGGAATGCGGATGAACCAGTTGGTGGCCCCGACCAGCTTCATGACCTCGATGTCGCGACGACGGTTGAGGATCGCCATCTGGATGGTGTTGAGCACCAGCAGGGTGGCGGCCACGACCAGGGCGACGGCGGCGATGGCCGAGCGGGTCGACAGGAAGCGGTAGAAGCTCTCGATGCGCTTGATGGCCTCGCTGGAGAAGGCGACCTCGCGCACGCCGGGCTGGGTCTCGAAGACGGCGCCCAGGGCTTCGACGGCGTCGGCCTCGGCGTTGTCCGGCTTCACCTTGAACGACGGCGGGAGGATGTCGGGCTCGACGTTCTGCAGGAGCTGGGGATCGTCGGCGAAGAGGTCCTGGAACTCCGCGTAGGCGCACTGCTGGTCGCAGAACTCGGCCTCGCGGATCTGGGGGTTGTCGTCCAGCTCGGTGCGCACGGCCTCGATCTGGGCGTCGGTCGCGTTCGGGTTCATGAAGACGATGAACTCCACGCCGCCCTGGAACTGCTGCTGGGCGTCCTGGACGCCGCGGCTGATCAGGTAGGCGGTGCCCACCAGGGTCAGCGAAACGGCCACCGTGGCGATCGTCGCGATCGTCAGGGTGATGTTGCGCTTGAGGTTGATGCCGACCTCGCGCGAGAGATAACTGACCTTGATCGCCATGGCCGGTTACTCGTAGACGCCGCGGGCCTGGTCGCGGACGATCAGCCCCCGGTCCAGCTGGAGCACGCGGCGGCGCATGCTGTCGACGATCGAACGGTCGTGGGTGCACATGACCACCGTGGTGCCCGTGCGGTTGATGCGGTCGAGGAGGCGCATGATCCCCACCGAGGTGTTGGGATCGAGGTTCCCCGTCGGCTCGTCGGCCAGCAGGATCAGGGGGCGGTTGACGAACGCCCGGGCGATGGAGACCCGCTGCTGCTCACCACCCGACAGCTCGTTGGGCATGTTCTTGTCCTTGTCGGACAGACCCACCAGCTCCAGGATCGCCGGCACCTGGCTGCGGATGACGTTGTTGGGGCGGCCGATCACCTCGAGGGCGAAGGCCACGTTCTCGTACACCGTCTTGTTGGGCAGGAGCTTGAAGTCCTGGAAGACGCACCCGATGTTGCGCCGCAGGTAGGGCACCTTCCACGGGGTGAGCTTCACGATGTCCTTGCCCGCCACGAAGATGCGGCCCTCGTCGGGGACCTCCTCATGGTTGAGCAGGCGGATGAAGGTCGACTTGCCGGAGCCGGACGGGCCAACCAGGAAGACGAACTCGCCCTTCTGGATCTCGGCGTTCGCGTCGCGAAGGGCGACGACCTGCCCGCCCATGTAGTGCTTGGTGACGTTCTCGAGCTTGATCATGTGGGGGGAGAGAGATACCGGAGGGTCGGGTGTCGGCGAATACCGCAGTCCCGCCCGAGGCCGCGTACTCGACCCGGGAATGTACCAGTGGCCCCGGCCAGAACCGCGGGATGCCCGGCGGTCATGCGGCGTCGCCCTCGGCCCGGGACCAGCGCAGGTAGGCCTCCATGAAGGGGTCGACCTGGCCGTCCAGGACGGCCTGGATGTTGCCCATCTCGTAGTTGCTCCGGTGGTCCTTCACCCGCTGCTCGGGGTGCATGAAGTAGGACCGGATCTGGTTGGCCCACTCCGCACTGCGCTGGTCGCCGGCCAGTTCGTTCAGATGGTCCTGGTGCTCCTTGCGCCGGAGATCGGCCAGGCGGGCCTTCAGGATCTCCATGGCCTTGTCCCGGTTCTGGTGCTGGCTGCGCTGGTTCTGACAGGACGTCACGATGCCGGTGGGTAGGTGGGTGATGCGCACCGCGGAGTCGGTGACGTTGACGTGCTGGCCACCGGCCCCCGACGAGCGGTACGTGTCGATGCGGAGGTCCTTCTCGTCGATCTCGACGTCGTCGTCGGACGGGTCCAGGGCGGGGACGACCATCACCGAGGCGAACGCCGTGTGGCGCCGGGCCTGGCTGTCGAAGGGCGAGATGCGGATGAGGCGGTGGACCCCGCCCTCGCCTTGGAGCCAGCCGTAGGCGTGACGGCCCTGGACGAGGAAGGTGACCGAGCTGATGCCGGCCTCCTGGCCGGCCTGCGCCTCTTCGATCTCGACCTTGAACCCGCGCTGCTCCGCCCAGCGCTGGTACATGCGGGCCAGCATCTCGGCCCAGTCCTGGGAATCGGTGCCGCCGGCCCCGGAGTGGACCTCGACGACCGCGTCGCGCTCGTCGTACTCCCCCTGGAACAGGGCCCGCAGCTCGAGCTCGGAGAACGTGGCCACGAGCGCCGCCATCGCCTCCTCGATCTCGGGCTCGAGGGACTCGTCCTTCTCCTCACGGGCCATCTCGGCCAGGGTGGCGACGTCGTCCACCTCGGTGGTCAACCGGTCGAACAGGTCGAGGTCGTCGACGACTGCCGCCAGCTCGCCGGTGACCGCACGAGCCTTGTCCTGGTCGTCCCAGAGATCCGGACGCGAGGCCTCCGTCTCCAACTGCGGGCGACGGGCGCGCAGCTCGTCCACCCGCAGGTACCCCTCGGCGGCGGCCAGGCGACCTCGGAGCGCAGCGACGTCCTCGGAGAAGTCCTTCATGCGGTGACGGTCGGCCTAGCGGCCGTGGCAGAGCTTGTACTTCTTGCCCGAGCCACAGGGGCAGGGCTCGTTCCGACCTGTCTTGTCCCACTCGCTCTTGACCGTCGGCTCGTTGACCGGCTCGTCGACGGGGGTGGGCGCGGTCCCAGCGCCATCGCCTCCCGTCGGCGTGGCCGCGGCCCGCATGCCCGACGCCCCCTGGACCGGGTCCTCGGAGGCGGAGTACTGCACGTCCCGCAGGGTCGGCTCCTCGCGCTGCGGGGGCGCCTGCACCGTGACCTGGATGTGCATCAGGTAGCGCACGAAGTCCTGGGCGATCGCCGACATCATCGACCCGAAGAACTCATAACCCTCCCGCTGCCACTCGTTGAGCGGGTCCTTCTGGCCCATGGCCCGGAGGTTGATGCCGTCCCGCAGGTAGTCCATGTCGGCCAGGTGCTCGCGCCACTTCTGGTCGATGATGCGGAGCATCACCTCGCGTTCGAGCTTGCGCATGGTGTCCGGACCGACCTCGGCCTCGCGGGCCTCGTAGTGGGCCACGGCCTCGGCCATGAGCTGGTCGTACAGGGCGTCGGTGCCCTCGGCCCCCTCGAGGTCGGCCGCCTCGAGGCTGCTGGGCCAGAAGGTGCGAACCTCGCCGGCCAGCCCGCCCAGATCCCACTCCTCGGCGAAGTCCGACACGCAGAAGGTCGAGATGGCGGTGTCCACCGCCTCGGCCAGGTACTCCATGGCCTCGGTGCGCAGATCGGCCCCGTCGAGGATCTGGGAGCGGCGGGCGTAGATGACCCGGCGCTGCTCGCTCATGACCTCGTCGTACTTCAGGACGTTCTTGCGGATCTCGGCGTTGCGCTGCTCGACGGTGGTCTGGGCCCGCTCGATGGCCTTGGAGACCATCTTGGACTCGATGGGCACATCGTCGGGCAACGACTTGTTCATCACCCAGTCCATGGCCCCGGTGGCGAACAGGCGCATCAACTCGTCCTCGAGGGACAGGTAGAAGCGGCTCTCACCGGGATCGCCCTGACGGCCCGAACGGCCGCGGAGCTGGTTGTCGATGCGGCGGCTCTCGTGACGCTCGGTGCCGAGCACGTAGAGCCCCCCGAGCTCCTTGACCCGCTCACCCTCGGCCGTCGTCTCCGCCCTGTACTTGGCCGTGAGCTCCTCGAGGCGGGCCGCGCCCTCCTCCTCTTCGGGGTCCAGCTCCTCGGCCCGCACGTCGCGCATGGCAAGGGATTCGTGGTTGCCGCCGAGGATGATGTCGACGCCTCGACCGGCCATGTTGGTGGCCACCGTGACGGAGTGCAGGCGCCCGGCCTGGGCCACGATCTCGGCCTCCCGGGTGTGCTGCTTGGCGTTCAGGACCTCGTGCCGCACGCCCCGCTTCTCGAGGGCCCGCGAGAGCCGCTCGGACTTCTCGACCGACACCGTGCCGACCAGGCAGGGCTGGCCGTTCTCGTACCGCTCGGCGAGGTCGTCGACCACGGCGTCGAACTTGGCGTCCTCGGACTTGTAGATCAGGTCGGCCTGGTCCATGCGCTGGGTCGGCAGGTTGGTCGGGATCGGGACCACGTCGAGGGCGTAGGTCGACGCCAGCTCGGCGGCCTCGGTGGTGGCCGTACCCGTCATCCCGGCGAGCTTGTCGTAGAGGCGGAAGTAGTTCTGGAGGGTGATGGTGGCCAGGGTCTGGTTCTCCTCCTTGATCTTCACCCCCTCCTTGGCCTCCACGGCCTGGTGCAGGCCCTCGGACCAGCGCCGGCCCTCGAGGATGCGGCCGGTGAACTCGTCGACGATCTTCACCTCGCCCCGCTGGATGATGTAGTCCTTGTCCCGCTTGAACAGCTCCTTGGCCCGCAGGGCCGCGGTGAGCTGGTGGACGAGGTTGGCCGACACCTCGTCGTACAGGTTCTCGATGCCGAGCTGGGCCTCGACCTTCTCGATGCCGGACTCCTCGGGGGCGACGGTGCGCTTCTCCTCGTCGACCTCGTAGTCGACGTCGCGCTGCAGCGTCTTCACGATGTTGGCGAACTGGTAGTAGAGCTTGGCGGCGTCGGCCATGCGCCCGCTGATGATCAGCGGCGTCCGGGCCTCGTCCACCAGGATCGAGTCGACCTCGTCGACGATGGCGTAGGAGTGGCCCCGCTGGACCTGCCGCTCCCGCGAGAGGGCCATGTTGTCCCGCAGGTAGTCGAAGCCGTACTCGTTGTTGGTGCCGTAGGTGATGTCGGCGGCGTACTGGCGCCGCTTGTGGTCGGGGTCGCCCTGGCCGGGGACGACGAGGCCGACGCTCAGCCCGAGGAACTCGTGGACCTGGCCCATCCACTCCGAGTCGCGGGTGGCCAGGTAGTCGTTGACCGTGACCAGGTGCACGCCCTGGCCGGCGAGCGCGTTCAGGTAGACGGGCAGGGTGGAGACGAGCGTCTTGCCCTCACCGGTCTTCATCTCGGCCACCCACCCGAAGTGGAGCGCCGCGCCGCCCATGAGCTGGACGTCGTAGTGACGCTGACCGATCACCCGGCGGGCGGCCTCGCGGGTCACCGCGAACGCCTCGATGAGCAGGTCGTCGATCTCCTCGCCCCGCTCCAGGCGGCCCTTGAACTCGCCGGTCTTGGCCTTCAGCGCATCGTCGCTCAGCGCCTCCAGCTCGGGCTCGAGCACGTTGATGTCAGGGACGAGCGCGGCGATGGCACGGACCTTCTTGCCTTCACCGGCGCGGAGGAGACGATCGAGAGCACCCACGGTTGATGGAGGCTACCGGCGGTCGCGGGTAGCTCAGGGTGCGGCAACCAACCCGGCACCGAGCGCGGCGTCGGCGGCATCCGGGTACCCCGCGGCCCGGCAGCGGGCCAAGAGGTTGCGCACCTGGTTCCGGGCGGCCTCGGCCCGGACGCCGACCGCGTCGGCGGCGTCCGACCACGAACCGCCGGCGGCCAACGCCCCCAGCGCCGCCCGCTCGCTGTCCTTGACGGAGTCGCCCTGGGCCAGCCAACCCGAGACCTCGGCGGCGATGCCGGCCCAGGTGGCCGCGCCGAACACCGGCCAACCGCCGTGCAGGCCACGGATGACCCGAGCCGCTTCTTCCAGAGCGACCACCTTGTCGACCTCGCCGAGGGCGCCGGAGCGGACCGCGGCCAGCGTCTTGGCCGGTGGGTCCTGGTCCGTGGTGAGCACGGCGATGCGGACGAGCGGCATCACCTCGGTGATGGCAAAGGTGGTCTCGACCCCGCCGGCGTTGCCCATGCTGAGCGAGCACACGACGACGTCGGGAGCCAACGCCCTGACCGCGGCGATCAAGTCGGCCCCGGGCCCGGCCTCGGCCACCACCTCGAGGTCGTTCTCGTCCTCCAGCGCGGTCAGCAGGCCACGGCGGTAGAGGCCGTTGTCGTCCCCGAGGACGATCCGCACGGGATCGTCGGGCAGGTCGTCAAGGCCGAAGAAGAGGTCGGTATCGGTCAGGAGGGGTTCCACCCGTGCTCCATCGGCACATCGAGGGGGACTCTCAACCCGGCGTGGCGGCGAGGACGAGGCCGAGCACGCGGGTGGCCCCAGCCGGCCGCAGGGCCCGGCTCGCGGCAGCCAGCGAGCCGCCCGTGGTGAGGACGTCGTCCACGACGAGGACCGTTCCCGTGACCCGCCGCCGTGGCCCGAGGGTCGGCCCGACCAGACGGTCCGACCGGTCGAGGCCGGTCTGGGCCCGCTCCCCCGACCGGATCAGCAGGCTCCGGCTCGGCCGGCCCAGCGCCCGGGCCACCCGGCCAGCCAGCAACCGGCCCTGGTCGTAGCCCCGTTCGCGACGATGGACGGGGCTGGCCGGGACCCAGGCCACCACCACCACCGCTTCGTCGACCAACCGGGCGGCGGCGGTGGCCAAGACCCCGAGCGCGGCCCGCCGGTTCGTGTACTTGAGGCCACGGATGAGCTCCCGGGCCGGTCCGGCGTACGCCATGAGCGCCCAGGCCCGGTCGAGCCCGTCGACGTCCACGGCGCCGACGGGCGTCAGCGCCGAGGCACACGCGGGACAGACCGGTCCGCCGTTGCCGTCACACGCGACACAGGCCGAATCCACGAGCACAGGGGAAACCTACGGATGGGGGGTGACAGGCCAGCGGTACCGTCCCCCGGTCGTGCGCTTCATCCAGACCCCTCCCGCCATCGAGGTCCGCCGACGCCTCCCCCGGCTGCTCTTGGGGCTGGTGACCTGCGGCATCGGGCTGGCCTTCATCATCCGGGCCGACCTCGGCCTCGACTCCTGGGACGTGCTGCACCAAGGGCTGAGCGAGCAGACCGGCATCTCGATCGGGCTGGTCTCGATCCTGATCGGCTTCGCCCTGTTCGCCATCTCGCTCCCGCTCGGCGAGCAGATCGGCTTGGGCACGCTGCTCAACGTGCTCCTCATCGGCACGACCATCGACCTCACCCTGTGGGTCCTCGACGAGCCGTCGTCCGCCGCAGTGCAGTGGCTCTTCCTGATCGGCGGGACGGTGGCGTTCGCGGTCGGCTCCGGTTTCTACATCGGCGCCGGGCTGGGACCCGGTCCGAGGGACAGCGTGATGACCTCGCTGGCCCGCCGGGGCCTACGCATCGGCTCTGTCCGCACCGGCATCGAGGTCATGGTGCTGATCCTCGGGTGGCTGCTCGGCGGCTCCGTCGGCGTCGGCACGTTGGTCTTCGCCCTCACGATCGGTCCGCTGGTCGCGTTCTTCCTGCCCCGCCTGAGCCTGGCGCCCGTGGGCCCGACGACGCTCGAGGCGTACTAGAGCTCGACGGGGGCGGGCTCGAGGCGTTCGGCGACCGCGAGGCAGTCGGTGTCGAGACAGGCCTGGCGCAGGCGCAGCACCGAAGCGGTGGCGATGAGGGCCACGACCCCGACGAGGCCGGCCATCACGTAGAGGGGCAGGGCCTGGTGCCCGGTGACCAAGAGGTAGGCGTACGGGGTGACGAACGAGATCCCGGCCACGGCACCCCAGACCTGCACGGCGGCGAAGTTCCGGGCCCCGAAGCCCTGCACGATGCGGACCTGGGCCAAGCCGAGGGGGTAGGCCGTGCCGACGTCCAACACCAGGAATGCGGCCGGATTGATGTCGTAGTGGACCAGGAACGGCCAGGCCAGCACGGCCCGGGCCAGCGAGTACCCGCAGAGGATCGCGATCCAGGCCCAGCCCGCTCGGCCAACGGGCCCGTCCTCGATCTCTGTCACGTCCACCTCAGGGTACGTCGTGGGTCCCCGTGAGGGACGGCATGCCCTCACGGTCGGGCGTGGATGCCGTCCTCCATGACATAACCGGTCACCAGCCCGGCCGGGGTCACGTCGAATGCCCGGTTCTCCACGTTCACCCCCTCGGGCGCCACCCGCACGTCTCCCACCATGGCGACCTCGTCGGCGTCTCGGCGCTCGACCTGAATGGCGGAGCCGTCAGGACAGTCGGCGTCGAAGGTGGAGCGGGGGGCCGCCACGTAGAACGGCACACCGTGGTGATGGGCCAGGACGGCCAGCGGGTAGGTCCCGATCTTGTTGGCCACGTCGCCGTTGGCGGCGATCCGATCGGCGCCCACGACCACGAGGTCGACGAGCCCCTCGGCCATGAGCGAGCCGGCCACCGCGTCCACGACCAGGGTGTGCTCGATGCCCAGGCGACCCAGCTCCCATGCGGTCAGCCGGGCGCCCTGCAGCACGGGGCGGGTCTCGTCGACCCAGACGCGGGGGTGGCGCCCGGCTTCGTGGGCGGCGCGGATGACGCCGATCGCCGTGCCGTAGCCCACGCAGGCCAGGCCACCGGCGTTGCAGTGGGTCAGGACCCGGGCTCGCTCGGGGACCAGAGCGGCACCGTGCCGTCCGATGGCGCGACACCGTTCGACGTCGTCGGCGGCGATGGCCACGGCCTCGCCGACCGGGTCGTCGACCGCCAGGGCCCGGCGGGCGCCCCACGCCAGGTTCGCCGCGGTCGGTCGCGTGGCGATGAGCATCTCGGCCGCGGCGACGGTGTCCTCACCCCGCACATGGGCCAAGGCCACGCCCATCGCCCCGGCCGCGCCGAGCGCCGGGGCGCCCCGTACCGCGAGGGTCGTGATCAGGTCACACAGATCAGGAACGGTCGTGGCCTCGACCACCTCGAGGCGACCGGGCAAGAGGCGCTGGTCGATGAGGCGGACCCGATCGCCTGCCCACTCGATGGTCGGCGGGATCGGATCGGGAACGTCGGTCAGCGCCGGTCGTCCTGCGGCAGCTCGGTGAGCACGGTCTCGAGCCGGCCTCGGGCCAGGCCGATCCACTCGTCGCCGGTGAAGATGTGGGTGGTCCCCTCGTGCACGGCGGCGGAGACCAGGTGCGCGACCTCGTCGGGCTGCTTGCCGCCCTTCAGGACCTCGCCCAGCATCTGCCGACCGGCGGTGATCTCGTCGTTGGCCACGGGGCCGCCGGGGCGGTTGCGGTCCGACTCGTGGATGCGGGTGTTGACCCAGCCCGGGCAGAGCACGCTCACCCCGACCTTCGAGCCCTGCAGGGCCAGGTCGGCCTTCAGCGTCTCCGAGATGGCCACGACCGCGGCCTTCGACGCGTTGTAAGGGCCCATCATCGGGCCGTAGGCGAACCCGGCGATCGACGCCGTGTTCACCACGTGACCCTCGTCCTGGGCCACGAGGTGGGGCACGAACGCCTTGATGCCGTGGACGACACCGAGGAGGTTGACGCCGAGCACCCAGTCCCACTCCTCGAGCTCGGCCTCCCAGATGAGGCCCCCGCCGCCCACGCCGGCGTTGTTGCACACGAGGTGCACGGCACCGAAGTGCTCGAGGGTGGCCGCGGCCAGGGCCTCCACCTGCGCCGCGTCGGACACATCGGTCCGGACGGCGAGGACGTCGGCCCCACTCGCATCGAGCTCGTCCCGGGCCGCGTCGAGGGGACCCTCCTCGACGTCGGCCAGGACGACCTTCATGCCCTCGGTGACCCAGCGGTCGGCCAGCGCCCGGCCGATGCCACTGGCCGCGCCGGTGACGACCGCGACCTTCCCCTCGAGGTCGTCCACGGGCCTAGTAGCGGTAGTGGGAGGACTTGTACGGGCCGGTCGGCTTGACGCCGATGTAGGCGGCCTGTTCCTCGGTGAGCTTGGTCAGCTTCACGCCCAGGGCGTCGAGGTGCAGGCGGGCCACCTTCTCGTCCAGGTGCTTGGGCAGCACGTGCACGCCGAGCTCGTAGGCGTCGGTGTGGGCGAACAGCTCGATCTGGGCGATGACCTGGTTGGTGAAGCTGCTGGACATCACGAAGCTGGGGTGGCCAGTGGCGCACCCCAGGTTCAGCAGCCGGCCCTCCGCCAGCATGATCACCGAGTGCCCGTCCGGGAACACGTACTCGTGGACCTGGGGCTTGACCTCGACCTTCTGGACGTCGGACATCTTGTTGATGCCGGCGATGTCGATCTCGTTGTCGAAGTGGCCGATGTTGCCGACGATGGCCTGGTGCTTCATCCGGGCCATGTGCTCGGCGGAGATGATGTCCTTGTTGCCGGTGGCGGTGACGAAGATGTCGGCGGTCTCGATGACGTCCTCGAGGGTCGTGACCTGGAAGCCCTCCATCGCGGCCTGCAGGGCACAGATGGGGTCGACCTCGGTGATGATGACCCGGGCGCCCTGGCCCCGCAGTGACTGAGCACAGCCCTTGCCGACGTCGCCGTAGCCGCAGACGACGGCGACCTTGCCGCCGATCATCACGTCCGTGGCCCGGTTGATGCCGTCGATGAGGCTGTGACGGCAACCGTAGAGGTTGTCGAACTTGGACTTGGTGACCGAGTCGTTGACGTTGATGGCCGGGAAGAGCAGCGTGCCCGCGGCGTGGCGCTCGTAGAGGCGGTGGACGCCGGTCGTGGTCTCCTCGGTGACGCCCTTGATGCGCTCACCGATGCGGTGCCAGAGCTTGGGATCCTCGCCGAGGGTCCGGGTGAGGGTCTGGAGCACGACCTCGAACTCCTCGCTCTCGGCCGTGGAGGGGTCCGGCACCTCGCCGGCCCGCTCGTACTCGGTGCCGAGGTGGACGAGCATCGTGGCGTCGCCACCGTCGTCCAGGATCATGTTCGGCCCTTCGCCGTCGTCGGGCCACACCAGCGCCTGCTCGGTGCACCACCAGTACTCCTCCAACGTCTCGCCCTTCCAGGCGTACACCGGGACACCCTTGGGGTTGTCGACGGTCCCGTCGGGGCCGACGACGACCGCGGCGGCGGCGTGGTCCTGGGTGGAGAAGATGTTGCAGGACACCCAGCGGACCTTGGCCCCCAGGGCGGTCAGGGTCTCGATCAGCACGGCCGTCTGGATGGTCATGTGCAGCGAGCCCATGATCCGGGCGCCGGCGAGGGGCTGACTGTCGTAGTACTCGGCCCGCAGGGCCATCAGGCCGGGCATCTCGTGCTCGGCCAGCTGGATCTCCTTGCGGCCGAAGCCGGCCAGGGAGAGGTCGGCGACCTTGTAGTCGCCGTCGGCGACCGTGGTCGGACGCGCGTCAGTGTTCGTGGACATCGTGGTGCCTTTCGGGCAGGAGCTTGGGGTTTCGCGTACGGGGGCTGGGGTCCACTGACGCCTCTCGATCAGCCCCGCGGACAGGGTAGTGCCATGCTGGCCCGGTGCCGGTGGTGGGAATCGACCACGTCCAGTTGGCCATGCCCTCGGGCGGCGAGGACGAGGCCACGCAGTTCTACGAAGGGCTCCTCGGCTTGCCTCGGGTGCCCAAGCCCGACCCTCTGGCTGCCCGGGGCGGTTGCTGGTTCGAGGCCGCCGGGGTGAAGGTGCACCTTGGTGTCGAAGCCGACTTCCGTCCGGCCCGCAAGGCCCACCCGGCTTTGTTGGTCGACGACCTCGGCTCGCTGTGCGATCGGCTGCGAGGGGCGGGCGTCGAGGTCAGGGACGGTGACGACCCGTCACGACGGCCACAGGTCTACGTCGACGACCCGTTCGGCAATCGCATCGAGCTCGTGGGCTGATCCTGCCTGGCTCCTACTCGGCCAGTGCGGCCTTGAGCTGGTCGAGGACGGGGACGGGGCCAGGGTCGATGCCCTCGCGGACGGCGAGGTGGAGGCTGGTGAAGGTGCCCATCATGCAGAGGTCCAGGAGCTGGGCCAGGCTGCCCTCACCCTTGGCCCGGACCTCGAAGATGTCGCCCACCACCTCGTCCAGCCAGGGGTCCATGATGTCGAAGCGACGCGCGATCTGCGGGTGTTCGAAGTCGTGGCGCAGGTTGATCAAGGCGAAGACCTGACGGGTGAGATCACCGTTCTGGCCCCAGCCGGCGATCTCGTTGTGGCAGAGCTCGGGCGCGGCGTTGGCGAAGGCGGGCGACCGGCTGTTCTCGTTGAACTCGGTCTTCCAGCGCATGGCGGCCAGGCCGCCGAGGCCACCACCGCCGTAGATGACCGGCACCCGTCGGGCCAGGTCGTCGGCCAGGCGCTCGGCCGCGTTGCCGTCGACGACGAGCTTGTCCCGACGGGCTTTGAGCTGGTCGACGGCGAAACGGAGCCAGCCTTCGGCCCCGGGGTAGAGACCGAGGCGCTCCAGCACGATCATCATCGGCGCCGCCAGCGCCCCCAGGCCGGCCCGCGGCTGCGGGATGTCGTCGGCGATGGCGACGATGGGCGCCGTCCAGGACCGGCAGAGCTCGCCCAGCGCCCCGCCCCGGGTGACGGCCACGATGCGGCCGCCGGCGTTGGCCGCGGTCGTGACCGCCTCCAGGGTCTCCTCGGTGTTGCCCGAGAACGACATGGCGAACACCAGCGTGCGCTCGTTGACATAGGACGGGGGCTCGTAGCCCTTCACCACGACGACGGGCACGGGCATGAACGGGCCGGCGATGTGGGCCAAGAGGTCGCCGGACACGCCACTGCCGCCCATGCCGAGCACCAGCACGTTGTCGATCTGCTCGCCGTCGGGCAGGCCTTCGACCTGGTGGGCCGTGGCCATGGCCTCCTCGATCTGCTCCGGGAACGCCGCCGCGGCAGCGAACATCCCGAGCGAATCGACTCGATCAGTGCTCATGGCTCTGCGCCTGACGGCTCCCCGCCTTGCCGGCCTGTTCGGCCCGCCGACCGGCTGCGCCGGTCATTCATCAGAGAAGGTGGGCTCGATGCCGGCGGCATCGGCCTTCGCCAGGAGGCGCTCGTGCTCGGCGTCATCGGCCGCCTCGGCCTCGTCCACGAGCATCACCGGGATGTCGTCGTCGATGCGGTACTTGCGCTGCAGGCGAGGGTTGTAGAGCAGGTTCTCGTCCTCGAAGTACAGCAGCGGGCCCTTGTCCTCGGGGCACGCCAGGATCTCGAGCAGCTGCGGGTCGAGCGCCATGAGGTCTCCAGTTTCAGGTGTGGTCGGATGTGCGGTCGTTCAGGCGGGACCGAGGTCCCGACCGGCCTGCTCCATGATGGCCTGCACCTCGGCCACCCGCCGAGTGCAGGCGTCGGCGTCGGCGGCTTCGAGGTTCAGGCGGAGCAAGGGCTCGGTGTTCGACGGGCGCAGGTTGAACCACCAGTCCCCCAGGTCCACGGTCAGTCCGTCCAGGCGGTCCTGCCCGGCCACGGGAAAGCGGTCGGCCACGATGTCGATGACGGCTCGCGGGTCGGGGACCTCGGTGTTGATCTCGCCCGACGCGGCATAGCGCTCGTAGGGCCGGCGCAGCTCGGACAGGGGGCGTCCGGAGCGGCCCAGTACGTCGAGGAGGACGACGGCGGCGATGAGGCCGGAGTCGGCCCGGTAGTTGTCCCGGAAGTAGTAGTGACCGGAGTGCTCGCCACCGAAGACGGCGCCGGTCTCGGCCATGACCGCCTTGATGAACGAGTGGCCGACCCGGGTGCGGACCGGGGTCCCTCCCGCCTCCCGGACGACCTCGGGTACCGCCTTGGAGCAGATCAGGTTGTGGATCACCGTGCCGCCGGGCTCGCGGGCCAGCATCTCGTCGGCGACCATCGCCGTGGTCAGCGAGCCCGACAGGAGCTGCGCCTTCTCGTCGACGAGGAAGACCCGGTCGGCGTCACCGTCGAAGGCGAGGCCGACGTCGGCGCCGGTCGCCAACACCCGGGCCTGGAGGTCCGCCTGGTTCTCGGGCTGGATGGGGTCCGCCGGGTGGTTCGGAAAGGTCCCGTCCAGCTCCGGGTACAGGATCTCCAGCTCGAACGGCAGGGACTCGAACACGGCGGGCACGACGAGGCCCCCCATCCCGTTGGCGGTGTCGGCCACGACCTTCAGCGGCCGCAAGCCGTCCAGGTCCACGAAGGACCGGACGTGGTCGGCGAAACGGGACAGCACCTCGTCTTCG
The DNA here is from genome assembly GCA_963725155.1 of uncultured Microthrixaceae bacterium. Taxonomy (GTDB): domain Bacteria; phylum Actinomycetota; class Acidimicrobiia; order Acidimicrobiales; family DATDAH01; genus DATDAH01. The sequence goes on along the minus strand of CAVRXU010000005.1, from coordinate 630,643 downwards.
TGCCGGGCGCCGGCGCTGGCGGCCGGGGGCACGCCCGCCTCGGCCCGCCGTCGGATGTCGTCCAGGCCGGTGTCCTCCCCGACGGGGCGGGCACCGGAGCGGCAGAGCTTGATGCCGTTGTACGCCGCCGGGTTGTGGGAGGCGGTGAACATGGCTCCGGGCGCATCGAGGGCCCCCGCGGCGAAGTAGAGCATGTCGGTCGAGCCAAGGCCGACGTCGACCACGTCGAGGCCCTGGCTGGTGACGCCGGCGGCGAAGGCGTCGACCAGGGCGGGGCCGGAGGGACGCATGTCCCTGGCGATCAGGACCCGGTCGGCCCCGTCGGCCTCGGCGACGAAGGCGGCGAAGGCGGCGCCGACGGCTCCGCACAGGTCGGCGTCGAGCTGCTCGGGGGCCAAGCCCCGGATGTCGTACGCCTTGAACACGGCGGCAAGGCGGTCCGCCGCCACCGGCGCGGCGGAGCGGTCGGAAGGGGATGCCAAGTCGGTCACCCTACCGAACGAGGCCCTCGCGCTCCCGGTTCGATGACCGCGCCGTCGCGGCGATAGCGACCGGCGGCGGCGTTGCGCCGGATACGGAACAGGTCCCGAACGAGGCGGGCTCCGTCCCGGAGGACCTGGACACTCGACTGCTCGGAGTTGGCCACCTGCACGGGGACCTCGGTGAGGCTCAGCCCGTTGCGCTCGACGAGGTGGAACAGTTCGATGTCGAAGGCGAAGCCGTCGATCAGGCCTTGGCCCAGGATGAGGGGGGCCACGTCGGAGCGAAACCCCTTCAGGCCGCACTGGGTGTCCCTGTAGTGGCCGAGGAGGACGGCCTGGGTGAGCACGTTGATGAACCGGCCGCCGAACTCCCGCAGTCGGCGGGCCCGCACCAGGGTGACCGTGTCGGTGTGGCGGCGGCTGCCGACGGCGACGTCCCATCCCGCCTCGACCCGGTCGAGCAGGACCAGTAGGTGCGCCGGGTCGTAGGCCAGGTCGGCGTCGGTGAACGCGATCGTGCGGCCCCGGGCCACCGCGGCACCCGAACGCACGGCCGCGCCCTTCCCCCGGTTCTCGGGGTGGACCACGACCCGGTCGGCCCCGGCCGCCTCGGCCCGGGCCGCAGTGTCGTCCCCTGACCCGTCGTCGACCACGACGACCTCGAGCTCGTCCGCCCCGATGGCGGCGACGAGCAGGTCCCGCACCCGGGTGACGGCCTCCCCCACCACCCCGGGCTGGCGGTACGACGGCAGCACGACCGTGAGCCGCCGGTCACCCGGCGCTGGGGGGCGGGCCACCGGCTCGGCCTGATCGGCCCGCACCGTGCGCAGGAGGATCCGGCGGTGGCCCACCACGCGGACCAGGGCGGCCACGCTGAGCGCGACCAGCTTCAGGGCGAAGAGGGTCGGCAGTGAGGGATCGCCAACGGCCACGACGAGGATCTGCAGCACGGCGAGGTCGGCCAGCCCGGCCACCAGGGCAACCTGGCCGAAGCGGCGGGGATCGCGGGCCCAACGGACGAACGGGTCGGCACCGCGGTCTGCCCGGCGGTGCAGCAGGAAGGAGACCGGGGCCGCGACGAGCAGGGCGATGGCGTCGGCCACCACCACCGGCCAGCCCGTGACGGCGCGAACGGCCAACAGCCCACCGACGTCGACCCCCGTGGCCAGCACGACGGCCGCACCCGGGCCGAGCCGGCGCATCAGTCCGCCGCGCCCACCGGGACCTCGTCGGGCTCGTCCTCGACGACGAGCTCGTCCGGATCGCCGTCATCCTCCCCGACCTCGAGGTCCGGCACGGCTTCCGGCGGATCCGGGCCGTAGACCGAGGTGGCGACCGGCTCAGTCGGGACGGGGACGACCACGGGCGGGCGGCGGGCGAGGAGGACGACTCCGCCGATGCCCAGGAAGGTGAGCAGCCAGGCCAGGAGGTCGACCGGCGTCCAGCCGTAGTGCAGCTCGACGTGGTTCTCGGTCGGGATCACGACCATGAGGTTGGGCGCGACGCGGTACGGGCCTTGGGCCCCCGACGTCTCCCAGTTCGGGAAGTACGAGGCCCGGACGAGCACCGGCTGGCCGATCTGATCGACGTCGAAGCTGATGCGGTCGTCGCCCGCTTCGATGTTGGCCACCTCGACCGGTTCGACGGGAACGGCCGGTGGGTCCTCGCCCGCCGTCACCCGGGGCCATTCCGGCGGGCCGTCGGCGGCCAGCATCACATCGTGGGCGTCCGCGTCGAGGTACCAGTCGACCGCCGGCGCCAACCACTCGTCCTGGCCGTCGCCCACGTCGGTCAGGACGGCGGGCTGGTTGGCCAGGGGGGCGACCAGCTCGGCGCCCGCCACCTCGAACACCGTCCACGGCCCGGACGAAGCCACCTCGGTGAGGTCGTCGACGTTCTCGGCCTGGTCTCGAGCCCTCTGCGACGTCGTCAGGTAGTACTTCACGCCCAGGAGCTGGAGGTGCTCGACCCCTCGGCTCACGTCGAGCGGCCCGTAGGGCAGGTCCCGTTGGGCCCGCGAGGGCACGGCGGAGAGCTCGGACTGGTTCAGGAAGTGGAAGGGCGTGGTGGCCGAGGACTCGAAGTAGAGGCCCTCCATCGAGCCGATGCAGCCGTTGGTCCAGTGCGGCAGCAGCATCAGGGCCATCGGGGTGCCGTAGCGGACCAACTCGGGCTCGTACTCCCACATGGCCCGCCCGCAGCCGTACTCGGCCCCGACGTCCTTCATGGCCTCGATGAGGTCGTGGTACTCGTGGTACCCGCCCCCGTCCACCGTCGGGGTCCGAGCCTCGTAGCCGGCGAAGTTCCAGCGGGCCCAGCCGTCCACGAAGTTGTCGTCGCTCGCCGTCAAGCCCATCCAGTGGTAGCGGTTCTGGGCGTCGGTGTGACCGAAGGGCATCGTCCGCAGGGCGAGACCGGCCCAGATCAGGGCGACGAGCACGCCCGCCACCGGGACGGCGCGGATCACGTTCTGGGCCACGGCCGGTCGGTCGTCGGCGAAGCGCAGGACGACGGCGCGGACGATCTCGACGATGCCGAGCGCGGCCAGGAGGTAGATGCCCAGGTAGTAGAAGGGCAGGAGGCGGGCGTTCCACAGCCGGCTCTGCGGCAGGAGGACGAACGCCACACCCGCCAGCGCCGTCATGATCCCCAGGAAGAGGTGCGGTCGCTTGCGGCCGGCGATCCCGCCGGCGATGGCGACGAGGGCGAGCAGCCAGCCCACCCGCAGGTCCCACGGCCACAGCGAGTCGCCGACCCGGCCCCACCAGTCGGTGGACCAGAGCGGGTACTGGGACCAGGGCTGGATCTTCTCCCAGCCCATGTCGTTCATGAAGTCGCGACGCCAGACGAAGGGCAGGGCCCAGAACGAACCGAGCAGCGCGGCCACCGGGACCGTCGTGGCCAGCCAGCGCACCGAGGAACGGCGGGCGTTCAGGGCCAACAGGACCAGCGTGCCGACGATGGCGAAGAAGGCCGGGATGAGGTGACAGAGGCCGACCAGGGCCAACAGCACGGCGGCCAGGGCCCGGTGCCGGCCCGTACGCAGACCTCGGGCGACCACGCCCAGGTAGACCAACGAGAGCGACAGGCTGATGGCGAAGGCGAACTCACCCGCCATGGTCGAGGCGATGTTGCCGCCGTAGATCGTGAACCGGGTGTCGAAGAGGAAGAAGACCGTGGCCGCGGCGAGCATCGGCGGCCCGGGGAAGCGCAGCCCGCTCAGCTTGCCGAAGGCCCAGGCGGCCGCCGGGAGGAGGACCACGCCGCTCACCGCGACCAGCTTGAAGGCGACCGCGTACGGCAGGACGACGTCGAGGAGCAGGATCAGCAGGAACGGGACGACCATGTAGAAGTGGAACGCCGGGGCACCGGCGTACCAGTCGGGGGTCCAACCGCTCAGTCGGCCGTGGGTGAGGATGTGGTCGCGCAGGTAGGTGCCCGACCACACGTGGGCTCCCATGTCGCCGCCGGTCGGCGTGGTGTTGCGGAAGATCAGGTACGGGTGGAGCTGGGCGAACGTGAAGGCCACCGCGCCGACGACGACGGCGGCGGTGATCCAACTCTCCAGGGGGGCGGCCACGACGCGGGCGCGCAGCGTGGTCAGGCGGGAACGCATGGCCTCACCATCCTCGCAGGGGTGGGCTCGATTCGGACGGCAGGCGGTGATGCCGCCGCGGTCCCCTGCTCAGCGGCGACCGGTGCTGGCGCTGATGTCGGCCAGGACACCGTCCAGGGCCTTCTCGCCGTCGGGCGTGTGCCACTGGCGGATGTCGCAGTTCGAGCAGGAGCGCATGGTCATCATCCGCCCCCCGACCTCGAGGCTGATCTCGACATAGGCGCGCCCGCATCCCGGACACCGCTCCTCCACCATGCTCACTCTCCGTGATCGCTTGCCCCACCCATCGGAGCCAAACGAGCCGGATTGAGGCCATTCGCCACGGGACGTGACGAATGCAGTCACGGAATGGCCCGGTCAGCTGGCCTCGGCCAGGAGGATCCCGGTGGCCACGGCGTTGAAGGCGATGTGGGCCCAGATGGCGGGCCCGAGGCGGCCGGTGCGCAGGGTGAGCCAGCCGAGGACCAGGCCGATGAGGGCCAGCGCCGGGAACTGCAGCAGCTGCAGGTGCACGGCGGCGAACACCAACGACGAGATCCAGAGGGCCCAGCGGGGCCCCCACTTCTTCTCGAGGGCCCGCAGGAACAAGCCCCGGAAGAAGAGCTCCTCGATGATCGGGGCCAGCACGGCCACGATGACGATGAGCAGGACCACGCCGGCCCGATCCGTGGCCTTGTCACTGAGGTGGCGGGCCTCCGCGGACAGGTCGTGGTCGAACTCCCAGTCCAGGGCGTCGGTGATCCGGAACAGGACGGCGTAGAGGAGGGGGATCAGGACGAGTTGGGTGCCCAACCCGGCGCCGACGCCCTTGGGGATGTCCAGCCACTCCATCCGGAAGCCGAAGTCGGCGACCACGCCGTTGCCCTTGCGCCGGGCCGCGTAGAGGGGCATCCCCAGGTAGCCGGCCCACAGCGGGATCTGGAGGACGGCGATCATCGTCAGGGGCAGCTCGCCGTCCGCCCCCTCCTGGACGTAGCCGGTGGCGGCCAGGATGGCGGCGCCGATGAAGAGGCCGGCGGCATTGGCGATGAGCAGCCCGAGGAGCGCGTCACCGACGCCCCACCGGGGGGTGGGAAGCGCCGCGGGCTCGGCGGGCAGGGGGTGCGGAGGCGGAGGGAGAGAGCTCAGCTGGCCCGAGCCTGCCAGATCGGCGCCACGTTGCGCCGGTCGTGCAGGACCCAGCCCTGGGGCGCGGACACCCGGTCGGCGTGCCGCCCACAGAGGTCGTGATTGGCGGGGTCGTCCTCGGTGACCAGGTCGTTCAACCAGACAGTGCGACCGGTGTAGTCATAGGAGAGCGTGACCACCGCCAGCTCCGAGCAGGTGGGGCGCGCGCAACGTCGAGCCATGGAGAAAACGCTAGTTCGACGCGACCCGGGAATCGTGGATGCGGACCTCTACGCTGGGCGGATGGCGCAGCCCCCTCCGCCCCCGCCGCCTCCTCCTCCGAGCGGCAACAAATCCGACGGCAAGTCCGGCAGCTCGACGCCCTGGCCGCGCTGGTCGCTGTGGGTCCTCGTCGGGGTGATCCTCGCCTCGTTCCTGCTCACCACGCTGGTCGGCGGCGACGACGGCGAGAGCATGTCCTACGAGGCCTTCATGCAGAAGGCGGGTGAGGGCGATGTCGCGTCGATGACCTTCGACAACACCAACGCCAAGATCACCGGCAAGCTCGACGACGGCACCGAGTTCACCACCACCGGGCCCCTCCAGAGCGGGCTCCCGCCCGAGGACCTGGCCACCCTGCGGGCCAACGACGTCGAGATCGAGTACGACACCCCGTCGCCGAACCCGCTCTGGAGCCTGCTCTCCTTCGCCCTCCCGATCATCTTGATCATCGGCTTCTTCTGGTGGATGCAGCGTCGGGCGCAGGGCCAGATGGGCGGGATCATGTCCATCGGCCGCTCGAGGGCCAAGACCTACTCCACCGAGCGGCCGGGCACGACCTTCGCCGACGTCGCCGGCTACGACGGCGTCAAGCAGGAGATCACCGAGGTCGTCGACTTCCTCAAGCACCCCGAGCGCTTCGGCGAGATCGGCGCCCGCATCCCCAAGGGCATCCTCCTGGTCGGCCCCCCGGGCACGGGCAAGACCCTCATCGCCCGGGCGGTGGCCGGCGAGGCGGGCGTGCCGTTCCTGTCCGTCACCGGCTCGGACTTCATGGAGATGTTCGTCGGCGTCGGCGCCAGCCGGGTCCGCGACCTGTTCGAGTCGGCCCGCAAGATGGGCCGGGCCATCATCTTCGTGGACGAGATCGACTCGCATCGGCCGCAAGCGCGGCGCCGGCCTCGGCGGCGGCCACGACGAGCGGGAGCAGACGCTCAACCAGATGCTGTCGGAGATGGACGGCTTCGAGGCCACCGAGGGCATCGTGATGATCGGCGGCCACCAACCGGCCCGACATCCTCGACCCCGCCCTCCTGCGCCCGGGCCGCTTCGACCGCCAGGTCGTCGTGCCCCTCCCCGAGCTCGAGCGACCGCAAGGCCATCCTCAGGGTCCACGCCAAGCACAAGCGCCTCGCCGAGCGACGTCGACCTCGACGTCGTGGCCCGCGGCACGCCCGGCATGAGCGGCGCCGACCTGGCCAACCTGGTCAACGAGGCCGCGCTGTTCGCCGTGCGCGACGGCGAGGACGAGATCCACATGCGCCACTTCGAGATGGCCCGGGACCGGGTGCTGATGGGTCAGCGCCGGGAGTCGATGGCCCTCTCCGACGCCGAGAAGGAGGCCATCGCCTACCACGAGGCCGGCCACGCCGTCTGCGCCGCCGTCCTCCCGCACGCCGACCCGGTGCACAAGGTCACGATCCTGCCCACGGGCATGGCCCTCGGCGTCACCCAGCAGCTGCCCGATCGAGGAGCGCCACATCTACCGCCAGGACTACATCGAGGACACGCCTCGTGGTCCGCATGGGTGGCCGCATCGCCGAGGAGCTGGTCTTCGGCGTCATCTCCACCGGCGCCAACAACGACCTCGTGGGCAGCACCGAGCTGGCCCGCAAGATGGTCCGCGAGTGGGGCATGAGCGAGCGCATCGGGCCCATGGCCTGGGGCTCGCAGGGCCAGGTGTTCCTCGGCGAGGACCTCATGCACACCCGCGACTACAGCGACGACACGGCCCGGGTCATCGACGAGGAGGTCGAGCGCATCCTGCGCGAGCAGGAGGAGCGCTGCCGCGAGACCCTCACCGAGCACCGCAACGGCCTCGACCTCGTGGCCCGGGCCCTGCTCGAGCACGAGACCATCGACGGCGCCGAGGTCGTCCGCCTCATCGGTGTCGCCGCCAAGGGCCACGGCAGCAACGGCTCCGGCGACGCCACCGGGGAGCAGCCGGTCACCGTCCCCGAAGACGCCATGGAGCCCCCCAACTAGACCGCCCCGGGTTCAGCCCTCCGGGCCCGCCGCCCCACAACCCGGCGGCACCGACCCGGGTGCTCGGGCTTCGGCCACGGCCGCCCAGAGATGGGTGGCGGTCACCGGCCCCAGGAACGATCGCACCACCCCGCCGTCCCGGCCGCAGATGACGGTGGTGGGCACGGCATCGATGCCGTAGCGCTCGTGCAAGGCGGCCGCGGCGTTGACCTCGATCTCCTGGCTGGCCACGGCCGGCGACTCCAGCTGGCGGGCCACGTCCCAGGTGGCGGCACACGTGCCACATGTCGCCGAGGTGAAGACCACGACCAACCAGTCGGTGTCGGGCCGGGCGAAGTCGGCCCGGTCCAGGGCGGTGGGCACGTGATGGCGGTCGACGACGGGCGCGGCGCCCGGACGGCGGCGCTGGAGCCACACGGCCACCAGGGCGACGGCCGCGGCCAGCACGACGGCCAGCAGGAACCGGGCCATCAGCCGAAGGGCGACGGCGGCTCGGAGACGGCGCCGGCCAGCGGTACGGCGATGGCCCCGGACGAGTCACTCGGATCACCGATGACCACCCGGCGCTCGATGGTGACCGGGCCGTCGGCCTCGACGAGCAGCGCGACGTCAGAGCCGAGGCCGAGCTCGTCCAGGTTCACGACCAGCCGCCCGGCCGGCGGGACCTCCAGGTCCGTGGCGGTCGGCGACTCCCCCAGGGTCCCGCCGTCCAACGAGCGGAAGGTGACCCGGACCGGTGTGCTCCCCGAGGGGTTGGCCACCACCACGGACTCGTCGGTCGAGGAGGCGGCCAGGACAGCCTGCTCCATGAGCAGGGGGGCGCCGAACATCAGGTCGAAGCCGGGCCGGTCGCTGCCGTCCTCGCCCTCCGACACCCGCTCGACCACGACCGGGACGTCGTTGACCGAGACCACACGAGCGCCGTGGCGCAGCACGGGCTCACCCTCGGCGGCGCCGATCGCCGTGCCGATGCGCTCCTCGTCCTGGACGGCCACCTCCTGGAAGCCCTCGGGCGGGATGGTCAGGCCGAAGGGCTCGATGGCACCGAAGCGGTCGACCTCGTCGGGCTCGATGTAGAGGTCGACCTCGGCCGCCGTGTCACCCGGGTTGTAGACGACGTAGGTCTCGCGGAGACCCTCCTCCACGACGCCGTCGGGGAAGTACCAGGTCGTCGCCCGCCGGGGAGCACCGGACGCGATGTCCAGTCCCCGAGGGCCTTCCGAGCCGTCGACATCGAGCAGCCGGCTCACGACCAGGCGACCGGAGCGCGCCACCACCGACACCGACACGTGCTCCCGGCGGGTCACGAGCGTGCCGATGTCCTCGACCACCAGGGACTGAGCAGGCACCGCGTAGGCCTCGAACTCGACGGGCGTCCGCAGATCTTCTTCCGTGCGGAAGGTGACGTCCACGACGGCGGGATCCGGGAACGGGTTGAAGAACGCCAGCGTCTCGATGCTGTCCGCGGTGGTGCGACCGTCGGCGAAGTACCAGCTGTCGGCGGCTTGGCTGGTGCACGGGCTGACGTCGGCGCCGTTCGGGCCGTCCACCCGCTGCTCGACCGACACGGCGCCGCCCGCCAGTTCGACCAGGGCGGCGGCGTACTCGGCGTCGACCTCGTCGGCCAGGCGGACCTCGACCCGGTCTTGGGCCGGGACCTCCAGGTCGACCGCGACCGGCCGCTCGGTCAGGGAAGGTGCCGTGGTGGTCGTCGAGGGGGTGGGCGCCGTGGTCGTCGTCGCCGTGTCGCCGTCGGAGCCGGTCGTGGTCGTCGGCGGCGCGGTGGTCGTCGTCGTGTCGGAGGTCTCGGCCGGGTCGGCCTGGAGCACGATCTGGGAGGGGATCGACGGGAAGATCGTCAGCGTGCCACTCAGTTCCCGGTCGGTGGCGTTGGCCACCACGATCGTCGTGTCGGCTCGACCACCGTCGGTCGCCGTTCCCCCGCCGCAGTACCAGGTGCTGGTCAACGCGTCTTCGGGAGCACTCACGGGCAAGAAGCCCTGGGCCTCGAGGGGCGTGGTGGCGTCCACGGGATGGGACTGGTCGCGCTCGTGGTCCTCGTCCACGAGCCAGGCCCCGACGACGAGGCCGGCGAGGATGACCACGGCGGGCCAGCGGGAGAACCTCACGAGGTGACCTCCGTCCGTCGAGCCGCCCGAGCCGGCCGCCGCACCCGGGAGATGACGAAGATCCACAGGCCGGCCTGCACGGCGATCAGGAGGTAGCGGGTGGCCGGCCGGTCGAAGGTCAACGTGGCGGTCCCCTCCCTGGGCAGGTCGAAGGCATTGGCCCAGCCGAAGACGGTGCGGCGGTCCGCCACCTCGCCGTCGACCGACAGGGTCCAGCCCGAGGTGGGCCCCGAGGCCAGGTAGAGCTCGCCCTGGCCGTCGACGGGCCCACGGAACGTGGTCGGACCCAGCTCGTCACCCAGGGCCGCGGTGGAGTCACCGAAGTCGGTGGCGGTGGCCGCGGCCAGTGCCTCTCGGGGGGACACCGGCTCCTCACCCATGTCGCCCGCGTCGGTGTCCGGCAGCAGGGCCCGGGTCGGGATCCAGGCCGCGTTCTCGTACAGGGTCACGGCCGGGTTGACGTTGATCTGGACCAGGTCGAGCTGGCTGGACAGGGCGTCGCTGACCGCCGGGTCCAGCGGATACTCCTGGCTGGCGAACGGCTGGGGGGCGAGGCGCTCGGGCACGACCACGTATCGGATGCCCATCGGGCCGAGGAGGTCGCCGAGCCGGTTGGTCTCACGCCGAGTGGCCGTGCGCAGGGCCTCGGCCAGGGTCTCGGTCCCACCGGTGGTGCTCCCGGGGAAGAGCTCGGTGACGTCGGGGAGGCCGTTGTCGGATGTGGCGTACGCCGTGTCCTCGTTGAGTCGCCAGCCGGTGAGGGGGAGCACGTCGGGGTCGCCGATCCAGAGGACCCGGAACGGGGCGTCCTCCTCCTCGGCGTTCAGGAAGCTGAGCGCGACCGTGAAGTCGTTGCGGGGAAGGTGCCATCGACCGTTGCCCACCGACGCCAGGAAGGGACCCATGCCGATGACAAGGGCGACGACGCCGACCACCAAGCCGATCTGGCGCCAGCTGAAGCCCTTGCCCACGACATCGCGCTCGAAGGCGACCGCGGCGAGTCCGGCGGCCATGGCGACCGCGGCGGCCGCCGGCGCGAGCAGGACCTCCGGTGCAGGCAGGGCGACCGGCGACCATCCCGCCTCCCCCGCCCACAGCAGGCCCCAGCCGGCGATGGCCATCGCCCAGACCCGCAAGGCCCAAGCGGCGCGCCACTCGCGGCCCACGATGATCGGGACCACGGCCAGGATCAAGAAGGCGAAGCCGGCCAGGCCGGCGCCGACCGGTCCGGACTCGAAGCGCAGGAGCTCCGGCACCGTGAGGACCCCTGCCCCTTCTCGGATCCCGCCGACCGCGGTCCACGGGGTGTCGGCACCGAAGAAGTCGAGGCTCCATGGGAACTGCAGGACGACGGCGACCGCCGCGCCCAGGATCCCCGTCGTGACGACCCGACCCGCGGCCGCCGCCTGGCCGGTGAGCACGATGCCGAGACCGAGCCCCACCGCCATCACCACGACGATCACGACCAGCAGGGGCAGGAACAGGGCGCCGATCGCCGTCACCAGGCCCAGGCCCAGGCCCGCCCGCCAGAGGCCACGGTCCTCCCCGGTGAACGGCTCGAGGCGGCTGGCCCGAACCAGCCCCCCGAGCAGGAAAGGCGCGGCGGCATAGGCGATCAGGCCGCGGAGGGAGCCATCGGCCAACGCGTTGTAGGCCACCGGCGAGGCCACGTAGACGATCAGCGCGGTGACCCGCCCGTAGACCGAGTCGGTCTCCCGCAGCAGTCGCCACGCCCCGAAGCCCCCGAGCGGGATCAGGCCCAGGATGAACACCGTCCGGGCCAGGCCCATGAACGTGAGGAAGAGGGTGCCCCAGGCGCTGAGGGCCAGAAAGGCGGTGGGGGCCGGAGCGTCGGATCCGAGGCCGGCCGAGCGCCAGCCTGAGAAGAACTCGTTCCACAGGACGCTGGGGCCGCCCGGGAACGGGGCCAGCTCGCCCACCGCGGGGATGGAGCGGGTGATCAGATGGCGGCTCCCGATCAGGAGGAGGAGGCCGAGCGCCACCCAGACCGCGGTCGAGACACCGCTGGGTCCGGAGCGGACGAAGTCCACGACGCCCTGGCGGACCGTGGTGACCGCTGACCGGCGCTCGCCCGGACGTTCCCGATGCTGAAAGGCCTGGACCCGGACCAAGCCGTGGGCCTGCAGCGCCCGCAGGTCATGATCCGACGCCCGCCGGATTCCGGACAGACGGCGGCGCCGCCCGATGATCTGGGTGAACCGGGCCAGGTTCCAGGTCCACGCCCCGAGGGCGGCCCGGGCCCGGCCCGCCCGCGCGGTCACGAGGCCCGCGCCGAAGTCGACCAGGGACAGGAGCGCCAACAGCGGGGCCAGCCAGACCAACGTGCCCAGGCCGTAGCAGGTCAACACGCTGCGTAGGCGGTGCCGCTCGCTGAGGCGGTATTCGTCGAGCTCAGGGCTCCGCGAGGGGAGGTCGGCGACGTGGCGGGCGTGGGCCGCCGGGGCCACGATCACGCGGGCGCCGGCGACACGGGCGCGCCAACAGAGGTCGAGATCCTCGCCGTAGAAGCGTTGCGCGCGGTCGAACCCGCCCAGCGTGGCGAACAGGTCGGCCCGGATGAGCTGGCAGCCGCCGGGCAGGTAGTACACGTCACGGACGGCGTCGTGCTGACCCTGGTCGTACTCCCCCGGCTCCACGTAGGACGACGCGCGACCGGTGCGATCGATGGTCATGCCCACGGCCAGCAACTGGCGGGGGTCATCCCACTCGGACACCTTGGGCCCGACCAGGCCGGCGTTCGACCGGCCCGCCTCCTCGACGAGGGCGGTGACGGCGCCAGGGCTGAGGGCGACGTCGTCGTGACAGACGAGCAGGTAGCTGGCCCCTTCGACGGTCTCGAGGGCCTCGTTGGCGGCGGCACCGAAACCGGGGTTGGCGTCGATTCGGCGCACGAAGGCATCGGGGCAGGCCGCGGCGACACGCTCGGTCGGATCGACGGCGCTCCCCGCGTCGATGACGAGCACGGTGAGATCCGGATAGTCCTGGGCGGCCAGCGAGCGCAGGCCCTCGTCGAACCACGTACCGGGTTCGTGGGTCACCACGACCGCGACGACGGCGGGCGTGATCGGACCGGGGGCAGGCGCCGCGGGTTCGGCGGCGGGTTCGTCCACGATGCGCGCAGGCTAGCGGTCACACCCCAGCCCACGGGGGCACCCGGCAACACGTTCGTCACAGGCAGAGGGCGTCCCGCCGCCGGCTTCGGCCGCCGTTGCTTGCTCTGGTTAGCAGTTAGGCTGCGCCCATGCCGTCGTCGCCGCTGGCCGCCCCCGTGCGCCGCACGCTGATCCTGGCCAGGGAGGCCCTGTACGTGACCGTGGGCGCCGGCGTGCTCGCCGTCCAGCGGGTACAGGTCCAACGCAGGGAGTTGGCGCGCGAGCTCAGCCGACGGTTCTCCGGATCCCCCGGACCCGAGCCGGGATGAGGCTCCGGGTCGCGGTCGACGCGACCCCCCTGCTCAGGCGGCCCACGGGGGTCGGTGGCGTGACCCGGGCCCTGCTCGAACGTCTCGGCCGGCGCCCCGAGGTCGCCGCCATGGCTTTCGCGGTCTCCTGGACCGGGAGGGGCGACCTGGTCGAGATGGTCCCCCCCGGCGTCACCGCCGTGCGTCGACCCATGGCCGCCCGACCGCTGCGCGCCCTGTGGCACCGGGTCGACTGGCCCCCCATCGAGCTCTGGACCGGGCCCGTGGACGTCGTCCACGGGCCGAACTTCGTCGTTCCGCCGAGCCGGCGGGCGGCGCGGGTGGTCACGGTCCACGACCTGACCGCGGTCCGCTTCCCGGAGTTGTGCACCCCCGACGTCCTCGCCTACCCCGACCTCCTCGGTCGGGCCCTGGCCGGCGGAGCGTGGGCCCAGGTCCCGTCGGCGGCCGTGGCCGAGGAGGTGCTCGAGCACTTCGCGGTCCCGTCCGACCACGTCGTCGTGGTGGCCAACGGCGTCGACGACGTGCCGACCGCCCCCGAGGGGGCCGGCCGGGCCCGAGCCGGACGCGAGCGCTACGTCCTCGCCCTGGGGACCCTCGAGCCTCGGAAGGACCTGCCCACGCTCGTGGCCGCCTTCGACGCGGTGGCCAGCGACGATCCCGACGTCGGCCTCGTCCTCGCCGGCGCCGACGGGTGGGGCGCCGAGGCGGTGCACACCGCCGTGGCCAACTCCCCGCACCGGGAGCGGATCCGAATCACGGGTTGGCTGGACGACCAGGCCCGAGCCGCCCTCCTGCGGGAGGCGACGGTCCTGGCGTACCCGTCGTTGTATGAAGGCTTCGGCCTCCCACCGCTCGAGGCGATGGGGGTCGGTGTCCCGGTCGTCGCCACCCGGGTCGGCGCCCTGCCCGAGGTCCTCGGCGAGGCCGCCGACCTCGTCCCGCCGAGCGACGTCGACGCCCTGGCCGAGGCGCTGGGGCGGGTCCTCGCCGACGAGGCCCACCGGGCCGCCATGGTGGCCCGGGGCCGCCTGCGGGCCGGTCGCTACTCCTGGGATGCCCATGCCGACGGCCTCGTGGCCCTGTATCGCCGAGCCGCGGCGAGTGGCCCGGGCGCCGCTCCGTAGACTCCGGCCGGTGCGAGCCCTGGTCACCGGCGCGGCCGGCTTCGTCGGGCGCCACCTCGTCGCCGGCCTGCGAGAGGCAGGCGACGACGTCCATGAGACCGACCGCCACCTGGGCCTCGACATCCTCGACCCGCAGGCGTTGACCGACCTGTTGACCTCGATCCGCCCGGACGTCGTGTACCACCTCGCGGGCCAGGCCGATGTGGGGGGCTCCTGGTCGAGCCCGGTCGAAACGTTCCGGATCAACGCCGAGGGCACACTGAACGTGCTCCAGGCCGCCGTGCAGGCCGGTGTGGAGCGAGTCGTGGCCGTGGCCAGCGCCGATGTCTACGGTCAGGTGCCCGAAGCCGACCTGCCCATCGACGAGGATCGGGCCTTTCGCCCGGTCAGCCCCTACGGAGCGAGCAAGGCGGCCGCCGACGTGATCGCCCTGCAGGCGTACCTCGGCCACGACCTGGGCGTGCTCCGGGCCCGACCCTTCAACCACCTCGGTCCCGGACAGAGCGACCGCTTCGTGGCCTCTGCGGTGGCCTCCCGCATCGCCCGCAACGAGCTGAGCGGCAGCGACGAGGTCCCGGTCGGCAACCTGAGCGCCCGTCGGGACTTCACCGACGTACGGGATGTGGTCCGGGCCTACCGCCTCCTGGCCGAGCGGGGCCAGCCCGGTGAGGCCTACAACGTGTGCTCGGGCCGAGATGTCGCGGTCCAGCAGATCGCCGACCACCTCGTCGCCCTGGCGGACCGTCGGATGGCCCTGGTGCCGGACCCGGACCTGTTGCGCCCGGTCGACACGCCGGTGCTTCGGGGCGATCCGACCCGACTCCACGAGGCCACCGGCTGGGAACCCACGATCTCCCTCGACCAGACCCTGGCCGACGTCCTCGACGACTGGCGCAAGCGGGTCCGCGAGGCCTGAGCCGGCCCGTCGGGCCGAGCCTCGGTGTCGGTCCCCTCAACCCGCCGAGCGGTCGTCCAGCGCCCGCCGGACCTTGGCGTGACAACCCTCGACGAGGTCGCGGTCGTGGCGGTCGCACTCCTGAATCAGCCGCCGCAGGGCCACGTCCCACTGGGCCAGCCGCTGGTCCCCGTAGAGGGACGGACCCCGGCTGATCCAGGCCAGGTCGGCCTCGCAAAGGGCGACCTGCTGCTCGGCCTCGGTGTACCGGTTGGCCACGATCGGCAACCGGTCGGCCTTGGCCGCCGGGTAGGCCGTGCCTGCCACCAGCTCGTGCGGCTCGAGCTTGAACAGGCCGGCCAGCAGGGTCACGGTGCGCTCGCCGGGGTACGACATGCCGGCCTCGACGTGGGAGATGGTGACCCGCGAGACGCCGAGGCGCTCCGCCAGGTCGGCCTGGGTCCACCCCTGCTTGGCTCGATGATCCGCGATGCGGCGGCCCAGCACGTTGCGCTCCAGCTCGCGGGCCATGGGGTCAACGTACGGGAACCGGGCCCCAGCCCGCTGCCAAGCCAGTTGGCAGACGCTGACGCTTCCCCGGGATACAACGGGACCCATGCCCCGACGCGCCCTCATCACCGGCATCACCGGCCAGGACGGTTCCTACCTGGCCGAGCTCCTCCTGGACCAGGGCTACGAGGTCGTCGGCATGGTCCGGCGGTCCAGCACCGTGAACTTCGAGCGGATCGCCCACATCCAGGACCGCTTGACCATCGTCCCCGGTGACCTGCTCGACGAGATCTCCATGATCGAGATCCTCTCCACCCACCGACCCGACGAGGTCTACAACCTGGCCGCCCAGTCCTTCGTCCAGACGTCGTTCAGCCAGCCGGTCCTGACCGGCGAGACGACCGCCCTCGGCGTCACCCGCCTGCTCGACGCCATCCGCATCGTCGACCCCGACATCCGCTTCTACCAGGCATCGAGCAGCGAGATGTTCGGCAAGGTGCAGGAGGTGCCCCAGACCGAGTCGCACGCCGTTCTACCCCCGCAGCCCCTACGGCGTGGCCAAGGTCTACGGGCACTGGATCACGATCAACTACCGCGAGTCGCTACGACCTCCATGCGTCCAGTGGCATCCTGTTCAACCACGAGAGCCCCCGTCGGGGCATGGAGTTCGTGACCAGGAAGATCAGCCACGCCGTGGCCCAGATCAAGCTGGGGCACGCCGAGGACCTGCGCCTGGGGAACCTCGAGGCCCAGCGGGACTGGGGCTTCGCCGGCGACTACGTCGAGGCCATGTGGCTGATGCTGCAGCAGGACCAGCCCGACGACTACGTCGTCAGCACCGGCGAGACCCACTCCGTGCGGGAGTTCTGCGAGGTCGCCTTCGGCCACGTCGACCTCGACTGGGAGCAGTACGTGGTCATGGACGAGAGCTTCATGCGGCCCGCTGAGGTCGACCTGCTGGTCGGGGACTCGGCGAAGGCCCGTAGCGTCCTCGGCTGGACCCCCACGGTCGACTTCGAGGACCTGGTGACGATGATGGTGAGCGCCGACCTGGACCTGCTCAACGGAAAGCTGCGCGGCATCTCGTGACCGTCGCGGTGGTGGCCGGCGGGGTCGGGGCGGCCCGGCTGCTGGGCGGGCTGGTCCAGGTGGTGGACCCGGCCTCGATCACCGCCGTCGTCAACATGGGCGACGACGTCGAGCTCCACGGGCTCCACATCAGCCCCGACCTCGACACCATCACCTACACCTTGGCCGGGGCCGTGAACCCCGAGACCGGGCTGGGGCCTGATCGGCGAGACCTGGCAGGCCATGGAGGCCCTCGGCCGCTACCGCGGGGTGACCTGGTTCAACCTGGGCGACCGGGACCTGGGCACCCACCTCTTCCGCACCCAACGGCTGCGGGAGGGCGCCAGCCTCACCGAGGTGACGGCGGAGATCGCTGCCGGCTGGGGCCTCGGCCTCCACGTCGCTGCCCATGAGCGACGATCCGGTGCGGACCATGATCACGGTCGTGGACGAGGGCGAGATCGGCTTCCAGGACTACTTCGTGCGCCGGCACCACGACGTGGTGGCCACCGACATCCGCTTCGCGGGGGCGTCGACGGCGCGGCCCTCCCCCCGACGCCCTGGCCGCGCTGGCCACCGCCGAGCGGGTGGTCATCGCCCCCTCCAACCCTCTGGTGTCCATCGCCCCGGTGCTGGCCGTTCCCGGGCTGCGGGACGCCGTCGAAGCCCGGCGGGAGGACTGCGTGGCCGTGTCCCCGATCATCGCCGGGACCGCGGTGAAGGGTCCCGCCGACCGTCTCCTCACCGAGCTGGGCCATGAGGCCTCAGTGGTCGGCGTGGCCCGGCTGTACGCCCCGTTGGCCGCCCGGCTGGTCATCGACGAGGCCGACGCGGACCTGGCCGACGCCGTCGACGGCCGAGGGCATCGAGGCGGTCGTGGCCCCGACCATCATGTACGGCCCCCCCGAAGCGGCCGCACTGGCGCGCCTGGTCGCCTCGTGACCGTCGAGCTGATCGCCGTCGAGGGCATCCCCGAGATCCATCCCGGTGACGACATCGCCGCGCTCATCGCCGCCGCCACCCGGGTCCGCACCGGCGACGTGCTCGTGGTCACCCAGAAGATCGTGTCGAAGGCCGAGAACCAGCTGGTGGCCGTCGATCCCGACGACCCGCTGGCGCACAAGGCCCTCGTCGAGGAGGAGTCCGTGCGGGTCCTCCGCCGCCGGGGCGATCTGGTCATCAGCGAGACCAGGCACGGCTTCGTGTGCGCCAACGCCGGGATCGACCTGCTCCAACCTGGATGAGGGCGTGGCCGCGCTCCTCCCCGCGCGACTCGGACCGCTCGGCCCGCCGCATCCGGGACCGACTCCGGGACGCCACGGGCGCTGAAGTCGGCGTCATCGTCTCCGACACGTTCGGCCGGGCGTGGCGCAAGGGACTGGTCGACGTGGCCATCGGCTGCGCCGGCATTGCCGCCGTGGTCGACCTGCGGGGCTCCGAGGACGCCGTGGGCCACGAGCTGCAGGTGACGGAGGTCGCCGTCGTCGACGAGATCGCCGCCGCCGCCGAGTTGGTCATGGGCAAGGCCGACGGCGTCCCGGTCGCCATCGTCCGGGGCCTCGACGCGGGCTGGCTGCGCGAGTCCAGCGTCCAAGCCGAAATCGTCCGCCCCCCGGGCGAGGACTTGTTCCGCTAGTCCCCTCGTCGTGTAGCGTCACCCTCGCTCACTGCGTACTCATCCCTGCCGACGTGAGAACGACATGACCGAAGCAGAGCTGGCACCGATCCTCATCTCGCTCACGACGATGCTGGCGGCCGCGCACCTCCTGGGCTACATCGCCGCCAAGCTTCGCCAGCCGAGGTTCGTCGGGGAGATCCTGGCCGGTGTCCTGCTCGGCCCGTTCGTCCTCGGCGAGATCGCGCCCGACGCCACACGATCCCTGTTGGGAGACGCGACCGATTCTGGCGACCCGACGAAGCTCGTCCTCGGCTTCCTGTCATGGCTCGGTCTCCTGCTCCTGATGTTCATCTCGGGGTCGGAGATCCGGCGCCCGCTCGCGCGAGCAGCGCGGGCCGACCCTGTGGATCCTGGGGATCGGCACGGCCGTGCCGTTCGTGATCGCGTTCGCGATCGGCGCCGGACTGCAGACCGACGAGCTCCGCGGGCCGAACGGCGGGAAGTTCGCGTTCCTCGTGGTGCTGGCGACCGCCGCCGCGGTGACCTCCATCCCGGTGATCTCCCGGATCTTCCACGACTTGAAGATCATGCACACTCGGTTCGCCAGCCTGATCCTCGGCACCGCCATGCTGGAGGACATCGCCCTGTTCGCGGCACTGGCCATCGCGACGGCGCTGGCCCAACCGGGAGGTGAAGTGGACACGGGCGAGGTGGTGACCCACATCGCCGTCACCGTCGTCTACCTCGTGGTCGGGCTCCTCCTCGCCCCCAGGCTGCTTCGGTCCATCGTCGATCAGCGGTGGAACGTCCTGGCCCGTCGAGCGCAGGTCGGCTATGCGCTGGTGCTGATGCTGGCGTACACCAGTGTGGCCGCGGCGGTGGAGACGAACGTCGTCTTCGGCGCGTTCCTCGCCGGGTTCGGTCTGGTCGGTGGCTTCCAGGGCACGCAGCGTGAGTGGTTTGCCAGCGCGCTCGACGCGATCGGCCGGTTCGCGTTCGCCAGCTTCATCCCCTTGTACTTCGTGATCGTCGGCACCCGGCTCCAGCTGGGCGCCGGGTTCTCGATCGTCGTCCTGCTGGCGTTCCTCGTCGGGTCGAGCGCGCTCCGAGGGTCCTTCGTCGCCCTGGCGAGCCGCCTGGCGGGCTTCGGCGGTAGAGACGCCTTGGACGTCGCCGTCTCGATGAACGCGCGGGGTGGCCCGGGCATCGTGCTCGCCACCGTCGCCTTCGAGGCCGGCATCATCGCACCGCGGTTCTTCACCGCGCTGGTGATCACAGCCATCCTGACGTCGCAGTTCGCCGGGTGGTGGCTGGACCGGGCGCTGCGCAGCCGCGGCGAGCTCTTGGGCGAGCCCGTCGGCAAGGCGGCCGCGGCGACCCCGGCCGGGAATCCGTCGGCCGGCCCGGCCTGAGCGTCGACCGGTTCCTCGCGGGGTCGTCGAGCCTGCAACCGCCTGAGGCCCATTGGCCGGTACGTTCTGGTGTCGGCTCAGCCATTCGACTCGGGGCGCGGACCGAGGGGGAATCCTGACGTGGTCGTTCCCAGCCCGAGAGGCAATGTCGGCGGCTTGCGCAAGGCTCAGATCGTGGTCGTGCTCGCCACCTTGCTCGTCGGTGCGGCGATCGTCGTCGCCGTTCACGAGCTCTCGACGTCCCCGCCTTCGTGCCTCGACAGGGGGTCGCCGACGGTTCTCCGCGGCACCTTCTCCGAGAAGAAGTCGATCCCTGATCCCCCCGACGAACACACCGTCGACGCTCGGACAGGTGTCTCCCTGACCTCCGGCGTCCGAGCCCTCGAGATCGGGGAACGCCGGGCGCCACGGGACCTCTGCGTGATGGGCTGGACCACCGTGGGACAGCAGTCGCGCTCCCTGACCTGGCGCAGCATGCACGACGACATCGAGGGCTCCGCGCTGCGCGTCTACGGCACGGACTACGTGGTGGACGGCTTGCGCGCCGACAACGTCGAGGACGGGTTCGACCCCCGAGGCGGTGACGGCTTCGAGCTGCGCAACGCCTTCATGACCTACATCCGGGACGATTGCGTCGAGAACGACGAACGCCGCGCGGGCACCGTCGTGGACAGCCTCTTCGACGGTTGCTACACGTTCTTCAGTGAGCAGGACTCCGGCGACGTCACGGGTGAGTCCCTGATCTTCGACAACGTCCTGGTCCGACTGGAGTCGATGCCGGGGCCGTATGGCTCCGAGGACCCGAACATCCTCGGTCACGGCTCCTTCTTCAAGAACTTCGAGGACGGTGGTCGCCACGAGCCGATCATCCGAGATTCGGTCTTCTTCCTCAGCGACGACTGCTACAGCGGGTGCAACGACTGGCCTCCCGGGACCTCGGCCACCGACGTCACCATCGTGTGGACCGGCGCCGGAGACTTCCCGATGAGCGTCCTGCCCGGCATGACCCTGACGACCGACCAGTCGGTCTGGGACACGGCGGTGGCGCGATGGAAGTCGCGCCACGGCTGCTCCACGGTCGACCAGCCCTGCACCAAGCTCAACAACCCCGATCCAATCGGGTGATGACCCGTCGCCCCGTACCGTGAAGGGAACCCACGCCGCCCTGCCTGACCCCCGCAACGAGTCGGTCCTCGTCTACGTCGACGGCCAGTGGGTGCCTCGAGCCGAAGCGACGGTCTCCGTCTTCGATTCGGCGTTCCTGGTCGGCGACGGCGTGTGGGAGGGCCTCCGGCTCCACGAGGGCGGGTTCCCCCACCTCGACCTCCACCTCGAGCGGTTGTTCGCCACCGCCGCGGCCGTCGGCCTCGACATCGGCAAGACGAGGGCGGAGCTGGTCGAGATCCTCCGGGAGACCGCTCGGCGCAACGACATGCACACCGATGTCCACGTCCGACTCATGGTCTCCCGGGGCACGAAGGCAACGCCGTCTCAGGACCCCCGCCTCGTCGTCGGCGGCCCCACCATCGTGGTCATCGCCGAGCACAAGGTCGCCGATGCCGCCGTGTCCGTGGCGGGCATCGACCTCGTGACCGCGGCGGTGCGCCGACCACCGCCCGAGACGCTCGACCAGCGCTGGAACTGCCACAGCAAGCTGCATGAGGTGGTCGCCCTCCTCCAGGCCATCGACGCCGGCGGCGACGAAGCGCTCATGCTCGACGTGCACGGGCACGTGGCCACCTGCAACGCCACGAACTTCTTCATCGTCACGGGCGGGGAGGTGTGGACCTCGACCGGGGACCACTGCCTCAACGGCATCACCCGCCGGTTGGTTCTCGAACTGGCCACGGCGGCGGCGATCGCGACCCACGAACGCGACTTCACGCTCGACGACGTCTACGGCGCCGACGAGGCCTTCGTGACCGGGACCTTCGGTGCGCTGACGCCGGTCGCCCACGTGGACGGTCGTCCGATCGGTGACGGCCTCGGCGCGGGCCCGATCACCCGGCTGCTGCTCGGCCACTACAAGGAGGCGATGCACCGGGCGGTGACCGGATGACCGCGCTGACCGTGGTCAACATGTGGTGCGGGCCCCGCACGGTCTCCACCGCCCTCATGTACAGCTGGCGACAGCGACCGGACACCCTCGTGTTCGACGAGCCCTTCTACGGGGTCTACCTCCGCCACACCGACCCCGGCCACCCGGGACGGGCCGAGATCGTGGCCGCCATGCCCGAGGACGTCACGTCCGCCCTCGCCCTGATCCGGACCGCCGCCGACCAGCCCGTCCGCTTCGTCAAGAACATCGGCCACCACCTCGACGCCCTCCCGATGTCCATCCTCGACGAGTTCACGAATGCGCTCCTGATCCGAGACCCGTCCCGGGTGGTCGCCTCCCTCGGCGCCACGCTCGCCGCCGAGTTCCCGGCGGCGATCACCGGCCTCCCCCAGCAGGTGACCATCCTCGAGCACGAGCTCGCCTGCGGGCGCGTGCCGATCGTCGTCGACGCCCACCGCCTGCTCGCCGACCCCGCAGGGCTCCTCCGTGCCCTGTGCGATGCCGTGGGCGTCGCGTACGACGACGCCATGCTCCGCTGGCCTCAGGGCCCGAAGCCCGAGGACGGGGTCTGGGCGAAGCACTGGTACCGGTCGGCCCACCGGTCCACCGGCTTCGGGTCACCGCCGACCACCACCGTCGCTCTCGACGAGCACCAGCGGCAACTGGTCGCGGCGTGTCGCCCGCTCTACGAGCAGCTCCTGGCCCACCACCTGGACGCTTAGCGGCTCCGCGACCAGTCGAGGACGGCCTTGACGCCGGCGTCCAGGCTCACCTTCGGGGACCAGCCGAGCTCTCGCTGGGCCTTGCCGGCGTCGAGGCAGGAGCGATCGAGCTCACCGGGGCGCGCGTCGGCGTAGGTCGGGGGGTCGGTGACGCCTTCGGCCGCGGCCATCGCCGCGTAGAGGGCGTTGACGCTGGTCTCCTGACCGGTGCCGATGTTGTAGAGGTTCTCACTGCCTGCAGTGGCGGCCCGGGCGAAGGCGTCGACGACGTCGTCGACGTAGACGTAGTCCCGGGTCGCCTCACCGTCGCCGAAGATCGTGCACGGCGCGCCCGACAACAGGAGCCCGGCGAAGATGGCCACCACCCCGGCCTCACCGTGGGGGTCCTGGCGGGGGCCGTAGACGTTGGCCAGGGCCAGCGAGGTCCAGTCCAAGCCATGTACCGCCCGGTAGGCCCGCAGGTAGTCGGTGCCGACCTTCTTGGCCACGCCGTAGGGGGCGATCGGCAGCTCGGGCTGGGATTCGTCGACGGGGAGCACGGAAGGATCGGGCTCGCCGTAGATCGTCCCGCCACTGGAGGCGAAGACGACCTTGCGGGCACCGCCTTCCCGGGCTCCTTCCAGGACCCGAAGGAGGCCGATCACGTTGATGGACGCATCCAGCGCCGGCTGGGCGACCGAGACCCGGACGTCGGCCTGCGCGGCCAGGTGGTAGACGACCTCGGCCCCTGACGTGGCCACGAGCTCGCTCGTCGCCGGATCCCGGATGTCCTTGGCGTGGACGACGAGGCGATCGCCCGCCTGGCGGGCCCCGTCGAGGTTGGCCTCCGAGCCGCTGGAGAAGTCGTCCACGACGACGACCTCGTGGCCGTCAGCCAAGAGGCGGTCGACCAGGGTCGAGCCGATGAACCCGGCGCCGCCGGTCACCAGGGTCTTCATCACGCGGCCTCCGGGCGACGGACATCGGTCAGGACCTCACCGGGAGCCACGACCACGTTGTCGCCGAGCACCGACCCGGATTCGACGACGGCATCGGCTCCCACCACTGCGCCGGGGCCGACGATGGCGTCACGAACCGTCGCCCCGCGCTCCACGCGGCCACCAGGGAGCACCGCGCTGTCGATCACGCTGGCCCCATCGGCCACGGAGGCTCCGGCCATGAGGACCGCGTGCTCGACCTTGGCTCCGTCGGCCACGATGGCGTCGGCGGCCACGGCCGACGGGGTCGTGGGCCGATGGCCGTCGACCAGGTCCAGCTGGGCCTGCAGGTAGGTGGCCGGCGTGCCCGCGTCGAGCCAGTAGGTCTCGGTCTGGAAGCCGAACAGTCGGGCTTCGGCCGCCAATGCTGGGAAGGTCACCCGCTCGATCGAGACCGGTCCCCCGGGATCGATCCGGCCCAGCACCTCGGGCTCGAGCACGTAGGTCCCGGCGTTGATCCAGTGGGACGGAGCCTCGTCGCGCGGCGGCTTCTCGACGAACTCGATGACCCGGCCGTCGGCGTCGACGGGCACCACCCCGTAGCGGGAGGGGTCGTCGACCGGGTGGAGATGGATCGTTCCGGCGGCGCCGGCGGCCTCGTGGAAGGCGACGAGGGCGCCGATGTCCAGATCCGTGAAGACGTCACCGTTGACCACGAGGAAGCGCTCGTCGACGCCGGCCTCGGCGGCGGCGAAGCGGATCGCTCCTGCGGTGTCGAGGGGCGTGTCCTCCACGGCGTAGCGCAGGCGCACCCCGGCACACTCGGCGTCGGGGTAGGCGGCCATGAAGGCGTCGGGGCGGTAGCCGAGGGACAGCACCGCCTCCTCGACACCGTGCTCGCCCAGGTGACCGACCACCCATTCGATCATGGGCCGGTCCACCACCGGCAGCATCTGCTTCGGGGTGCTGAGGGTCAGCGGTCGGAGGCGGGTACCGAAGCCTCCGACCAGGACGATGGCTCTCATCCCGCGGGCGGCGCCGTCGTGGTGGGAGCAGAGGTCGTGGTCGCCGAGCGACCGCCCGGGGCGACCGTCGTCGAGGTCGCCCCGCCCGGGGCCGTCGTACCCGTCGTGGACGGGTCGAGAGCACCGGAGTCGATGCCGGCCAACTCGTCGAGGTCGGCGACGGTGGTCGGCGGGAGGATCTCGTCGCCCTCGGGCACGAAGGCGATCGTGTAGGCCTCGCGGTCGTTCTTGAAGAAGATGTCGGCCAGGTTCTCGGTGAAGACCTGCGGGTCCGTGTCGTTGGCCTCGCTGGCGTTCGCCCAGTAGGCGACCTGGACCTGACCGTCCTGACCGTCGCACTGGTCATCGCCCTCGGTGTAGGTGACGATCTCGCCGGTCTCGTCGGGGAAGCTGATCGAGTCGTCGGTCAGCGTGGCCCCTGCGGCGTTCATGAAGACCCCGAGGGTGGCGTCCTCACCCGCCCGAGCGACCTGCTGGGCCGCACCCGGGTGGATGTGGATGACGCCGTCGCCGTGGGTGTGGATCCCGTTGGGATCGGCGTCGTTGGTCAACGGGGGCTCGATGGTGCCGCAGATGTCGATGGCGTACGCGGCGTGCCAGTGGTCGGTGACCCCGGGCTCCAGGGCCTGGGCCTCGTCCTGGGTCCGGGCGTAGAGGATGAGCGAGACCCCCAGGACGCAGACCAACGTGATGGTGGCGGGGAAGAGGAGGCTGCGACGCTGTCCGCCCCGGGACCCACGGCCCCCGGCGCGCGCCGCACGAGCGACTTTCTTGGCTGAAGAGGCCTTACCCATGGCCCGGAGAGGGTATCGCCCACCCTGGCCGGGGCGTCAGCGGGCCGCCCGCAACTCGGTGAAGAGCGCTTCGTAGCGCTCGGCGACGTCGCCGGGCGACGGCCAGGTCTCGACGAAGCGCCGACCGGCCTCGCCCATCGTCTGGCACCGTTCGGTGTCCTCGATCAACGGCAGCAGCGCCTCGACCAGGGCATCGGGGTCGTCGGGGGCCACCGCGGTGCCCGCTCCGGCGCTCTCGACCACCCGGGCCACCTCGGTGCCGAGGTCCACGCTGGCCACCAGGGGCCGCGAGGCGGCCAGGATCGAATAGAGCTTCGACGGCACGCTGGACCGGGCGAAGCCGGTCCGCAGCAGGACGAGGTGGACGTCACCCGCAGCCAGGACCTCGGAGAGGCGCTCGCGGGGCTGGAGGTCGACGAAGATCACGTTGGGCAGGTCGCCGGCCTCGGCCTGCAGCGCCTCACGGGCGGAGCCGGCGCCGTTGACGACGAAGACCACATCCTCCCGACCCGCCAGGCGGCGGGCGGCCTCGATGACCAGACCCACCGGTTGGGAGTAGCCGAGGTTGCCGGCGTACATCACGACCCGGCGCTCGCCCAGCCCGAACTCGGCCCGGTAAAGGTTCTGGTGCTCGCCCGGGACGACCCGGCCGGTGTCGATGAAGTTGGGGATGACCCGGATGCGCGCCCGCTCCCCCGGGCGCAGCTTGGCCCGCAGGTTGTCGGCCAGGTCGTCGGAGAGCACCGTGACCGCGTCCGAGCGTCGATAGGTGAACCGCTCCAGGGCCTTGGCCCCCGCGATGGTCTGACGGCCGGTGATGACGCCGGCCTCGATGGCCACGTCGGGGAAGACGTCCTGGATGTTGAAGACAAAGGGGGCCCGACGGGCCCGGGCCACCAGCCATCCCGCCAGGCCCAGGGTGAGCGGCGGGGACATGGCCAGCACGGCGTCGGGGCGCTGACGGCGCAGGAGCCCGACGAGGGCGGCCAGGACGGTGAAGCCGCCGAAGGCCAGGGCGCGGGCGGGGATGTTGGTCTTGTCGGTCGGGAAGGGGTGGACCCGGGTGATGTGGCCCCACTCCGTCGCCTCGGTGCGGACCAGGCGTCCGTGCCAACCGTGCTCGATGCGGTGATGGCGGTACCAGGGCAGGGCCGTGACGACGTGGAGACGGTGGCCTCGCAGGGCCAGTTCCTCGACGATGCTGGTCATGACCTCGCCGGTCGGGGCGACGTCGGGCGTGAAGTGGGGCGCGATGACGGTCAGGTTCACGAGCCGGA
Organism: uncultured Microthrixaceae bacterium; assembly: GCA_963725155.1. Lineage (GTDB taxonomy): Bacteria > Actinomycetota > Acidimicrobiia > Acidimicrobiales > DATDAH01 > DATDAH01. The sequence goes on along the minus strand of CAVRXU010000005.1, from coordinate 604,178 downwards.
CAACACCTCGTGGTAGGCGGCCAGGAGCGCCTCGGCCGAGGCCACTGCGCTGAACTGGGCCGCCCGAGCCCGGCCGGCGGCCACCAGTCGGGCGTGGTGCTCGTCGTCGTCAAGGAGGCGGAGCAGCTCGGTGGCCCAGGCCGCGTGGTCGTCGGCCTCGACGAGCACACCGGCGTCGCCCACGACCTCCGGCAGAGCGGTGGCGTCGGCGGCCACGACGGGACAGCCGCGCGCCATGGCCTCGATGACGGGGGCACCGAATCCCTCGAAGCGGGACGGGAAGCCCAGGCCCCGGGCCTGGCGCAGGATGGCGGCCAGGTCCCACCACGGGATGCGGCCGAGGCGGTGGACCCGGCCCTCCAGCCCCAGCGAGCTGATGGTCTCCAGGATCTCCCCTTCCATCTGCCCCTCGCCGCCGGTGAGCACCAAGGAGGCCTCGGGGTGCTGCCGGACCACCTCGGCAAAGGCCCGCACGAGCGTCAGGTGGTTCTTGTGGGGGTAGGTGATCGCCGGGTAGACGAAGAACGGCGCCTTGATCCCGAAGGCCGCCTCGACCTGGGCCAGGTCCACCTCGCGGCCGGGCCCGACCGATGGATCGGGTATGCCGTGGGGGACGATCCAGACGTGCTCCGGCGGGAGGTCGACCACCGAGAGCAAGGCCTGGCGGCTGTATTCGCTCGGGGTGACGACCAGCCGGGCCGCTTTGGCCGAACGGGGGAGGACGGCCCGGCTGAAGGCCCGCTTGGCCGGGCTGAAGTTCTCCGGCTGCAGCAGGGGCTGGACGTCGTGGACGGTCAGGAGGCCGGGTACCGCTCGCACGGCCGGGAGGATCCCGCCGGCGTGGTGGACCATCGCCACACCCTGGCGGCGGCACTGGAACGCCAGCCAGGAGCTCTCCGCCGCCACCCGCACCGACTTGTCCCGCCCGGTGAGGGACAGCGTCACCGTGTCGATCCGGTCGGTCAGCTCGGGATGGGCCTCGATGAAGGGGCGGAGCGCGAAGAGGACGAGGTCGATGTCGGGCGGGGCGACATCGAGGATGCCGTCGAGGGTCCGGACCGTGTACTCCTCGCTGCCCCCCACGACCCCGGGTACGAGCCAGAGGAGGTTGACCCCGACGCGCTGGGGCGCGCTCACGCGGTGGCCTCGTGCACGACATCCATCATCGCCGCCGCGGTGGCGTCCCAGGTCAGCCCGGCCGCTCGAGCGCGGCCCGCGGCTCGGCGGCGGTCGGCTTCGGCGGGATCGTCGAGCACGACGGACAGGGCCTCGGCCAGCGCCCGGGCATCGGTCGGATCAACAGCAGTGCCGACGCCCGCGACCAGCTCCTCGGTCGCCGTCCCGGCCGAGGTGACCACCGGGGCCCCCTGGGCCATGGCCTCCAGGACCGGCAGCCCGAACCCCTCGAGGAGGCTCGGGTAGCAGAACACGGCGGCTCCGGCGTAGAGGGCGGCCAGATCCTCGTCGGTCACGAATCCGAGCGGTCGGATGTCCTCGCGCCCACCGATGAGCACCTTCAGGTCCTCGTTCCATCCGTCGGGCCCGACCAAGGCGAGCAGGAGGCCGGGCCGGGCGATCCGGGCGAAGGCCTCGATGAGCCCGGGCAGGTTCTTGCGGGGCTCGATGGTTCCGGTCCAGAGGACGTAGTCCCCGTCGAGACCCAGGCGGGAACGCACGTCGGTGACGGCGTCGGGGGTGACAGGCGTGGGGGTGACGCCCCAGGGCACGAGGCGGAGCCGGCCCCGGTCGAAGCCGTTGGCCGCGCAGTCCTCCAACGTGGCCTGCGAGGGGCAGCAGACCAGGTCGGCCTCGGTCCGGGCCAGGGCGATCGCCTGCCGGTAGAAGCCCCGGGCCCGCCGGGGATGGTGCTGCGGGTGGTGCAGCGGGGCCAGGTCGTGCACCGTCGCGATCAGGGGCACGCGGCGCGGCGGGACGGCCATCCCGCTGGCCCACACGGCATCGACCGGTCCGGTCGCCTGCTCGACCGCCGGGCGGCGCAGCCGATGCCAGGACTCATACAGCAGGCGTCGGGGCAGGCCCAGCTCCCAGACCGGGACCGACGGCCGGTAGGGCTGGGCGGGCGGATGGCCGTGGCGGGCAGCCACCCCGACCACCTCGACGTCGCCGCGTCGGCTCAGGGCGTCCACCGTCCGCAGGACCGACGTCGCGGTCCCTCCGGGCACGCGATGCCAGCACTGTTCGAGGGTCACCGCGAGCCGCACGCCGGGGAGTATTGCCCCGCGAACAGGTTCTGGGACCAGAAACGACCGATGGCCCCCGCCGGTAACCTCGGCGGGCGATGGCCGGATTCCTGACTGAGCAGCGCGTCCTCGTCACCGGTGGGTCCGGCTTCCTCGGTCGAGCGGTGCTCGAGCGGGTGCAGGCCCTCGAGCCCGCCCTCCTCGCCGCCCCAGGCAGCGAGGAGTACGACCTGCGCCGGGCCGACGACGCCGTACGCCTCTTCGACGACGTGGATCCTGACCTCGTCATCCACCTCGCCGCTCGGGTGGGCGGCATCGGCGCGAACCGCGAGCGTCCGGCCGACCTCTACCTCGACAACCTGCTCATGGGCACCTACGTCCTCGACGAGGCGCGGCGGCGGGGCACGGCCAAGACGGTGATGATCGGGACCATCTGCTCCTATCCGAAGCTGGCTGAGGTCCCGTTCTCCGAGGATCAGCTGTGGACGGGCTACCCGGAGGAGACCAACGCCCCCTACGGCATCGCCAAGCTGGCCCAGCTGGCCCAGGCGCAGGCCAACCGCGAGCAGTACGGCCAGGACGTCATCTACCTGATGCCGACCAACCTGTACGGCCCCGGCGACAAGTTCAACGCCGCGGTGTCCCACGTGATCCCGGCCCTCATCAAGAAGTGCGTGGACGCCCACGAGGCCGGCGAGGACCACATCGTGGTCTGGGGGACCGGCAACGCCAGCCGGGAGTTCCTCTACGTCGACGACGCCGCCGACGGCATCCTCCAGGCCGCCGAACGCTACGACGGTGGCGACCCCGTGAACCTCGGTGCCGACGAGGAGACCTGGATCCGGGACCTCGTCCCCCTGATCGCCGAGACCATCGGCTTCGAGGGTGAGATCCGCTGGGACAGCAACTACCCCGATGGCCAGCCCCGCCGCCGGGTCGATCCCACCCGAGCCGCCACGGAGTTCGGCTTCAAGGCCAGCACCCCCCTCAGGGACGGGCTCCGAGCCACCGTCGACTGGTACCTCGCCAACCGGGGCGAAGCCGAGGAGCGGACGGTCTAGCCCGCGAGCTCGTGCTTGAACCACTCCACGGTGCGTTCGATGCCTTCCCGGAGCTCGATCTTGGGCTCCCAGCCCAGCTCGGTCCGGGCCCGCGTGATGTCGGGTCGGCGCTTGGCCGGGTCGTCCACCGGCAGGTCCTCGTGGACGATCTCGGCGTCGCTGCCCGTGATCTCGATGACGAGCTCGGCCAGCTCCCGGACGGTGAACTCGTCGGGGTTGCCGATGTTGCAGGGTCCCTCGAGGTCGCTGTCGAGAAGGGCCAGGAGGCCCCGGACCTCGTCGTCGACGTAACAGAAGCTCCGGGTCTGGTCGCCGTCGCCGTAGATGGTGAGCGGCTCGCCCCGCAGCGCCTGGACGATGAAGTTGGACACCACGCGGCCGTCGTCGGGCCCGCAGGCGGGGGCCGTAGGTGTTGAAGATGCGGACGATGCGCACGTCCATGCCGTGGGTCCGGTGGTAGGCCATGGTGATGGCCTCGGCGAAGCGCTTGGCCTCGTCGTACACGCCCCGGGGCCCGACCGGGTTCACGTGGCCCCAGTAGTCCTCGGGCTGGGGATGGACCTGGGGATCGCCGTAGACCTCGCTGGTCGAGGCCAGCAGGAAACGGGCGCCCTTGTCCTTGGCCAGGCCGAGCCCGTTGTGGGTGCCGAGGCTGCCCACCTTCAGGGTCTGGATCGGCAGCTCCAGGTAGTCGCGGGGCGATGCCGGGCTGGCGAAGTGCAGGACGGCGTCGACCGGGCCGGGGACCCAGAGGTACTCGGCTCACGTCGTGGCGCGATGAACGTGGAAGGCGTCGTGGCCGAAGAGGTGCTCGATGTTCTGGACCCGGCCGGTGCTCAGGTTGTCGACGGCGACGACCTGGTCACCACGATCGAGCAGAGCGGTACAGAGGTGGGAGCCGAGGAACCCGGCTCCGCCGGTGACCACGACCCGGGCCAAGGCTCAGCGCCCGATGCCTTCGTAGGCGAAGCCCCGGCGGATCAGGGCGGCGCGGTCGAGCAGGTTGCGGGTGTCGATGATGCGGGGACTGGCCATGACCGAGGCCACCTTGTCGAAGTCGAGCCAGCGGAACTCGTCCCACTCGGTCAGCACGACGAGGACCTCGGCCCCCTCACAAGCGGCGTACGGGTCGCTCGACACCTCGATGGCGGGTAGCTCGGCCAGCGGACCGTCGTCGACGGTGGGGTCGTAGGCCTGGAGCACGGCCCCGGCGTCGAGCAGTCGACGGGCGACGTGGAGGGCGGGTGACTCGCGCCGGTCGTCGGTGCGGGCCTTGAAGGTGAGGCCCCAGAGGGCCACACGACACCCCGACAGGTCCCCGCCCACCATTGCTGCGACCTTGGCCGCGACGCGGTCGAACTGCTCCTCGTTGACCGCCATCGCACTGCGGAGCAGGCCGAAGTCGTAGCCCGCGTCCTCGGCGATGCGGACCAGTGCCGACGTGTCCTTCGGGAAGCACGAACCGCCGTACCCCGGGCCGGGGCGGAGGAAGTCGTGGCCGATGCGCTTGTCGTAGCCCATGCCGAGCACGACGTCGTTGACGTCGGCGCCACCGCCTCGCAGATGGTGGCCACGGCGTTGACGAACGAGAGCTTGGTGGCGAGGAACGCGTTGCTGGCGTACTTGATGGTCTCGGCCGACGCCGGATCGGTGACCATCAGCGGGGCGGGGACCCCGACGTAGAGCGAGGCGACCCGGATGGCGGCGCTCTGGTCGTCCGCTGCCGATGACCACCCGGTCAGGATGCAGGAAGTCCTGCACCGCCGAACCTTCCCGGAGGAACTCCGGGTTGGACACGACATAGACGTCGGACCGCTCCAGCGCCTGCTCGACCACACCGGTCGAGCCGACGGGCACGGTCGACTTGTTGACGACGATGGACTCGGGCGCCAGCACGGGGCCGATCTCGTGGGCGACTCGCTCGATGTAGCTGAGGTCGGCGCGAGCCGTCGGGCCCCTGGGGGGTGGGCACGGCCAGGTAGACGAACTCGGCCTGGGCCGCGGCGGCGGCGCCGCCGACCACGAAGGTGAGGCGGCCGCTGTCCAGGCCCTCCCGGACGACGGCGTCGAGGCCCTGCTCGACGATGGGGACCTCCCCTCGGGCGAGGGCCTCGATCCGGGCCACGTCGATGTCGGCGCAGACGACGTCGTGGCCGAGGTGGGAGAAACAGGCGGCGGTCGTCAGCCCGACGTAACCGGCCCCGATGACGGCGACTTCGGCCACGGCGCTACCCGCAGACCTGGTCGGCCGGGGTGCTGGGCACCTCGCCGTAGGCATAGGTGGTCGTGGTCACCGAGCCGTCTCCTGGGTCGGCCGGCGTCGTGCCCGGCACGGTGCCGCCGCCCGCGCCCCCCAGAGGGGTCGGGGGCGGCTGCAGGCTGTCCACGATCCCGGCGTAGTCCGTGCCGGTGACCACGATGACGTCGGCGACATAGGTGGCTCCCACTTCCTGAAGATCGGCACCGTTGACGAGTTGTGCAGCGACGTACTGAGCTGCAGCCTCGTTCCCGGCCTGGTAACGGACCACAGTACGCGTGAAGTCGAACCGCTCGGCATCTCCGGTACCCGGCGAGGTGTCGAAGCCGAGGCCGGCCAGGCTGTCGGCCACCGCGGCGGCCTGGCCCGTCGAGCCCGTCCCGTTGTTGATGGCCACGCGGACCGACCCGGCGTCGCCGGCGGCGCCTGCCCCCAGGCCCTTGAAGATGTCGATGCGCTCCTGATTGGCCTCCGTGTCCTGGAGCCGGAGGACGGACAGGCCGTTCACGACGTCGTCGTAGACGTCCAGGGTCATGGTCTGCAGCTCATCGGGCTCGAAGTTGCGAAAGGCCGTCCCCAAGGTGACCAGGTCGTCGGCGCTGAGCTCGGTGTCCAGCGCGCCGACGGCGTCGATGCCCACGTCGACCAGGGAGTTGAGGGTGATCGGGTTGCGCACGCCCTTGTCGATGGCTCGCTGGATCGCCCGGCGCAGGAAGGCCTGCTGGCGGGAGATGCGTCCGAGGTCACCGGTTCCGTCGACGGCATAGGTGGCGCCACCGTCCTCGGAGTACTCGAGGTGCCGGGAACGGGCGAACGCGAGGGCCTGGGCCGGATCGAGCGTGACGCAGCCGGGGTGGGGTATGAGCAGGCCGGTCGTCTCGTCCCGCAAGGGCTTGTCGAAGTACATGGGCACGCCGTCGACGGCCTCGACCAGGTTCTGGAACCCGGCCCAGTCGACCTCGATGTAGTGGTGGACGGGCACCCCGAAGTTGTCGGTGATCGTGTTGATCAGCGTCTCGGCCCCACCCGCAGCCAGGGCGGCGTTGATCTTCTGCTCGCCGGCTCCCGGAATGGTCACCCAGAGGTCCCGCGGGAACGAGAGGAGCTGGGCCTGGGTCGAGTTGGGGTCGACCCGCAGCAACATGATCGTGTCGGACAACACACCGAGGTTGTCCCGGCCGTTGGTGCGGGAGTCGCCGGGGTCCAGGCCGGCCGCGCTGTCGGTGCCCACGAGGAGGTAGTTCTGCGCCTCGCCGGGCACTTCGGGCTCGGCCAGTGGTCCGTTCTCACCGAAGTCGATGCGCGGCACCTGGTCGAGCTTCTCGTTCGCATACCCCAGAGCCGCTGCGGAGACCAGGCACGCGACGATGAAGCCGGCGTTGAAGGTGATCAGCAACCGCTGGGGCCAGGTGCGGCGCGCGTGCGCCCCTCGACCGGCCATCGGGGCGAGGCTAGCGGCGCCTGCCGGAAGTCCGGAGGCGGCCCCACCGGCCGCCCCGTAGCCTCCGCAGGGTGCGACGGGGACCGGTGGACGGAGCGCTGGCGGTGGTCGGCGACCGCTTGGCCACCGACCTGACCGACATCACCGCAGACCTCTCCGCCCTCGATGGCGACGGCTTCTGGGCGGTGGTCATCCCCTTCGACGGTGCACCGGTGTGTGCCCGCTTCGCCACCGTTCGGCCCGCGGTTCCGTGGCCCGGGGACCGCTGGCGGGGGCCTCGGCCCGACCAGTGGACGTCCTCACTGGACCAGACGGCGTTCGAGGCAGGGGTGCGGGACATCCGGGCCGCCATCGGGCGGGGCGACGTCTACCAGGTGAACCTGACCCGCCGGTTGTCCGCCCCCCATGGTCCGGGCGGGGGGACGGCCGGGGACATCGCCGCCCTCGGTGCCGCTCTGGCCGTCGGCAACCCGGCCCCGTACTCGGCCGTGGTCCGGGTACCGGGCGCCGATCTGGCCGTGGCGTCGGCCTCCCCCGAGCAGTTCCTCCGTCGGGAGACCGACCGCGTGTGGTCCTCCCCGATCAAGGGCACAGCCGCCACTGCCGGCCGCCTGACGGGGAAGGACCGGGCCGAGAACGTGATGATCGTCGACCTGGTCCGCAACGACTTGGGACGGGTGTGCGAGTACGGCTCGGTTCGGGTGCCCTCCCTGTGCCGGGTCGAGCCTCACCCCGGGCTGGTCCACCTGGTCAGCACCGTGGAGGGTCGGCTCCGGCCGGGCCTGGGATGGCCGGAGTTGATCGCCGCCACGTTCCCGCCGGGGTCGGTGACCGGTGCGCCGAAGCTGGCCGCCGTCGAGCACCTGCGCCGCCTGGAACCGGTGGCCCGGGGCGTCTACTGCGGCGCGGTGGGCTGGGTGGACGCCGACGCGGGCGTGGGCGAGCTCAACGTGGCCATTCGCACCTTCTGGATGGAGGCAGGACGCCTGCACTTCGGGACCGGTGGCGGCATCACCTGGGACTCGGACCCTCACGCCGAATGGCAGGAGACCGAGCTGAAGGCCCGGCACCTCCTGGCGGTGGCCTCAGGCGAGCTCGTGGGCACCCCATGATCAGCGGTCGATGAGCGCGACGATCTGGCTGAACGGCGAGCTGATCGCCGGTGACCGTCCGGCCATCAGCGCCGCCGACCACGGCCTGCTGGTGGGCGACGGCGTCTTCGAGACGGCCAAGGTGGTCGGCGGACAGGCCTTCGCCCTGCGCCGCCATCTCGAGCGGCTCCGCCGCTCCGCCGAGGGCCTGGGGCTGGAGCTGCCCCGCCCGGACGACGAGCTGACCGATGGTGTGGCTGCGGTGATCGAGGCCAATGAGCCCGGCGTCGGGCGCCTGCGGATCACCGTGACGGGCGGGCCGGGCCCCCTCGGCTCGACCCGGGGCGCCGACGGCCCGACCGTCATCATGGCCACCGGTCCGGCCGGCACCTGGCCCCCCACCGCCGACGTGGTCGTCGTGCCGTGGCCCCGCAACGAACGCAGCCCGGTCGCCGGCCTCAAAACGACCTCCTACGCCGAGAACGTGGTCGCCCTGGCCCACGCCCACGAGCAGGGCGCGGGCGAGGCGCTCTTCGCCAACCTGGCGGGAAACCTGTGCGAGGGCACCGGTTCGAACATCTTCGTGGCCCTCGACGGCCGCCTCCTCACCCCTCCGCTGTCGTCGGGCTGTCTGGCCGGCATCACCCGGGACCTGGTCCTCGAGACCACCGACGCGGTCGAGGCCGACGTGACCATGGCCGATTTCGCCCGGGCCGACGAGGCCTTCCTGACCTCCTCGACGCGTGACCTCCAGCCCGTCGCCCGGGTGGACGGGCGCGAGCTGCCGACCTGTCCGGGCCCCCTCACCGCGGGAGCGGCCGAGGCGTTCGCCCTGCTGGTCGCGAAGACACCCGACCCGTAGCGCTCAGGCGAGACGGGCCAACACCCGGTCGAAGGCGTCGACCGCGAAGTCGAGGTCCGCGTCCGTGGTGACGGTGGAGAGGCAGCCGGCACCCCGAGGGTCGGTGAGGACGCCTTCGTTGATCAGGCCGAGGTAGACGGCGAGGGCCAACTCCCGATCCTCCGACCAGGTGTCCCGGAACGTGCGCACGGGCCCGGCCGTGAGGTGGAGGCCGAACAGGGAGCCCGTGCCGGTGACCGTCAGGGCGACCCCCCGGTCGGCGACGACCGACCACAGGCGTTCCCGAAGATCGTCGCCCCGTCGCGCCAGTGCGGCGATGCGTTCTGCGCTCAGGTGGTCCAGCGTCGCCCCGGCCGCGGCGAGACCGACGGCCCAGGCGTTCATGCTCCCGGGATGGCCGAGAGCGGGACCCCCTTCGGTCGTGGGGTCGAAGGCATCCATGACCTCGACCCGACCGCCGAAGGCGCCGAGGGGGAAGCCCCCGCCCAGCATCTTGCCGAAGCAGCTCAGGTCGGCCTCGGCGCCGCTCCAGGCCTGTCCGCCGCCGAGGGCGAGGCGCAGGGTGATCACCTCGTCGACCACGAACAGGGCGCCGACCTCGGCCACCACCTCCCTGACACCGGCCAGGTAGCCAGGGGCCGCCGGGATCATCCCCGCCGAGCCCATCACCGGCTCCACGAGGACGGCCGCCAGGTCGGGGCCGACCGCACGGAGGATGGCGGCCGTCGCATCGAGGTCGTTGAACGGGAACACCACGGTGTCGGACAGGGCCGACCGGCCCAGCCCGTCGGTTCGCGGCACCGAGTTGGGGTGCTCCGGAGGCCCCGCTTGGTCCGGGCTGGGGTGGGTGCTGACGAAGACATCGTCCTGGCTCCCGTGGTACGCCCCTTCGGCCTTGGCGATCTTCGGGCGGCCGGTGAACGCCCGGGCCGCCCGGACCGCGTGGAGTGTGGCCTCAGTGCCCGACGCGCAGAAGCGGACCCGCTCCAGACCGGGCAGGCGGGCTGTCAGCCGATCGGCCACCTCGACCTGGAGCTCGGTCGGCCCCGAGAAGCACGTCCCCCGGTCCAATTGCGCCCGCACCGCGTCGAGCACCACAGGATGGGCGTTGCCGTGGACCAACGCGGTGTGGTTGTTGGTCAGGTCGACCAGCTCGTGGCCGTCGACGTCCCAGACCCGGCTGCCCGCGCCCCGGTCGGCGAAGAGCGGATGCGGCGGGTGGTACAGCGTGCTGCGGGAGTCGCCCCCGGGGAGGGACCGTTGGGCGGCGGCGAAGAGGGCCGCCGAGCCCGGCGTGCGCTCGGCGTAGCGCCGGGCCTCCGCGGCGACCTCAGCCGAGCCCATCGGCCACCCTCGCCACCCGCTCAGCGGCCTCTGACCGGCGCACCAGGGTCACATCCGACGGGCCTTGCAAGGCGGCATCGGCGTCGAGACGGTCCATGCCGCCGCCCGTGACCGACAGCAACACGCAGTCGTCCCGGGCGATCTCACCACCGGCGACCGCCTGGGCCAGCCCGCCGAGGGCCACGGCGGGGGCCTCCATGATGTCGATGCCTTCGCATTCGGTGAACGTGGCCCGCCAGCGGGCGGCGTCGTCGGCCGCGACGGCATAGGTCTGACCGAGCGTGGCCTGGAGCAGGTCGTGCAGGCCGCCGCGCAGCGCATACGCCGGGTTCCGGTTGACCAGGACGTCGGCGTAGGCCCCGTCGCCGCTGGCCGGGACGTCGCCGGGATCGATGGTTGCCCGGCCCGCCTGCCAGGCGGTGTGGACCGGGTGGTGGGTGGCGTTCTGAGCCAGGTGGAACCGAGGTTGCACGCCGCCGAAGCGCCCGTCGGCGGCCAGGCGTTCGGCCACGCCCCAGACCCCGATCGGGCCCGGCCCGCCGCCGACGGCCTGCACGTAGTGGTCCGGCATCTTGCCGATGGTGGTCACGGCGTCGAGGAGAAGGGTGCCGATGCCGTCACGCCGGGCCACGTTCTTGACCCCGCCCTCCAGCTCGAAGCCGACCCGCGCCGCCGCCTCGGCGGCCACGTCGATGGCGTCGTTGTAGTCACCCCCCGCGATGCCCACCACCGCGGTCGTGGGGGCGGTGGCTCGTCCGGCGCGCCAGATCCGGTCGATGTGGGCCTCCGCGGTCACCACGACCACGGGGAAGCCGACCCCGGCGCCCAGGTCGGCGAAGGCCCGGCCGGTGTTGCCCGCGGTGGCGACGATGACCCCGGCGGCCCCGGCCTCGACCAGGCGCCGCAGGGTCGGGGCCACCTCCAGGTCCTTGAACGAGCACGTCGGGCAACGGGCTCCCCGTTCCGGCCACCAACCGTTGAACGCCACCCACAGGTCGTCGAGGCCGAGGAGCGCACCGAGCGCCTCGCTGCGGAAGGTGCTGCCGCCGATGGGCTCGACACCGGGCGCAGCCACCGGCAGCCAGTCGGTGAACCGCCACAGGCCCTGCAGGTGGTCCCGGACCTGGAGCCGGGGGTACTCGGCCACCAACATCCCATCCGGGCAGCAGTCGGCCAGGTAGTCCCCGCCCGGGGGATAGCGGCGGTCGCACCGGTTGCACACCAGTACGTAGGGCGGCACCTCCATCGGAGAAGTGTCTATCTTTCCGGCGTGACGGCCGTACGGCTCGAGGGGGACCGAGCCGCGCCGGCGGCGGCGGTCGAGGAGTTCGCCGCCCGTGGGCACACCGTCGTCCGCGCGCTGGCGTCAGCGGCGGAGGTGGCAACCATCCGGCCGTCGATCGTGGACGGGGCCGCCCGGCGGGCCTGGAACCGCCACATCCCCGTGGAGGACCGCGACACCTATTCGAAGGCCTTTCTCCAGGCCACCAACCTCTGGACCTTCGACGCTTCGGTCCGAGCGTTCGTCCATTCCCCCCGCTTCGCACGGGTGGCGTCGGAGCTCCTGCGGGCCGACGGCGTCCGTCTGTACCACGACCAGGCCCTCGTCAAAGAGGCCCACGGTGGCCCGACGCCCTGGCACCAGGACCAGGGCTACTGGCCCCTCGACACGGACCGGACCATCACCCTCTGGATGCCGTTGGTCGATCTGGCCCCTGACGTGGGGTCCATGACCTTCGCCGACGGTTCCCATCGCATGGGCGACCTGCGGGGCCCGGCCATCTCCGACGAGTCCCAGCTCACCTTCGCCGGGTTGATCGAGGCCCGCGGCCTGTCGACCACGACCCACGGGGCGCTCGTCGCCGGTGACGCCACGTTCCACGCGGGCTGGACGCTGCACTCCGCCGGCCCCAACCCGACCGACGAGGACCGTCCGGTCATCACGGTGATCTACGTCGCCGACGGCGCCCGGGTCACCGCCCCCACCGCCCAACAGGAGCTGGACCTCGCGTTGTGGGCCCCCGGCGCCGCACCCGGCGACCTCCTCGCCACGGACCTGAATCCACGGCTCTGGCCGCTGGACGCCGAGGTCCTCAGGCCGGCCGCAGGTGGTGGACCTCGCCCGCGGTGACCTCCTGGGGACCGTCTGCGGTCTCGACGACCAGGCGACCACGGTCGGTCAGGGCGGTGGCCCGGCCCACGATCACCGCGCCCGAGGCCAGCTCGACCCGGACGTCGCGGCCGACCGTCGTGGCCAGGTGACGCCAGCGTTCGAGCAGAGCCGAGTGCCCCGGGTCGGCCAGGATCGCCTCGAGGCGGAGCAGCAGCGTGACGAGGAGGTCGCCCCGGTCGACCGGCTCATCGGTCAGGTGGTTGAGGGCGACGGCGATGCCATCCAGCTCGTCGGGCACGGGCTCGGGCCACACCGCGTTGAGGCCGAGGCCGACGACGACACCGTCGAGCTGATCGCCTGACCAGGTGCTCTCGGCCAGGATCCCGCCCAGCTTTCGCTCCCCCGCGTCGGTCAGGACGACCAGGTCGTTGGGCCACTTCAGCCCCACGGGCACCGCCAGCTCCTCGTCCACGGCCTCGGCCGACGCCACCCCCACCGCGATGGTGAGCAGGTGCAGGTCATCAGGCTCGAGATCGGGCCGGAGCAGGATCGAGACCAGGAGGGACGAGCCCGGAGGCGCCTCCCAGGTCCGGCCCCTGCGGCCGTGACCGGCATGCTGGTGGTCGACCCAGAGGACCGTCCCTTCCGGCGCGCCCTCGGCTGCTGCGGACCGGAGATCGTCGTTGGTGGAACCCGTCGCCGCGACCCAACCGACCGAGAAGCGAGTGCCGAGGAGGGCTTGTTGCTGACCCGTCGACAGGCCGGTTCTGGCATTGCCGGCCTGCATTCCATTAACCCTATGGGGTGCTCACCAAGGTCCTGATCGCCAACCGGGGCGAGATCGCCGTCCGGGTCATCCGCGCCTGCCAGGAATCCGGCATCGCCACCGTCGCCGTCTACTCCGAGCTCGACCGGGACGCGCTCCACGTCCGCCTGGCCGACGAAGCCTTCGCGTTGGGGGGCGAGACCGCGGCCGAGAGCTACCTGAACACCGACGCCATCCTCGATGCGATCCGGCGCAGTGGGGCCGACGGGGTCCATCCCGGCTACGGCTTCTTCTCCGAGAACGCCGACTTCGCCCGCGCCATCAGCGAGATGGACGACGTGGCCTGGATCGGTCCGCCGCCCGAGGCGATCGAGGTCATGGGCGACAAGATCTCCTCCCGCCACGCCGCCACCGCGGCGGACGTGGAGGGCGTCCCCGGCACCGACGAGCCCATCACCGAGGCCACCGAGGTCTACGCCTTCGCCGAGCAGCACGGCTTCCCGGTGGCCATCAAGGCCGCCTACGGTGGCGGCGGCCGCGGCATGAAGGTCGTCACCGACCACGACAGCGTCCACGAGGCCATCGAGTCCGCCCAGCGCGAGGCGCTGGCCTACTTCGGCCGCGACGAGATCTACCTCGAGAAGTACCTGACCTGGCCGCGCCACGTCGAAATGCAGGTCATCGCCGACACCCACGGCCATTGCGTGTGGGTGGGCGAGCGGGACTGCTCCGCCCAGCGTCGTCACCAGAAGCTGGTCGAGGAGAGCCCGGCCCCCGCCTTTCCCGACGACGTTCGCCGAGCCATGGGCGATGCCTCGGTGCGGGTGGCCCAGGCCTGTGGCTACGTCAACGCCGGCACCGTCGAGTTCCTGTTCCAGGACGGCGAGTTCTACTTCCTCGAGATGAACACCCGCCTCCAGGTCGAGCACCCCGTGACCGAGATGGTCAGTGGCCTCGACCTCGCGACCGAGCAGCTCCGGGTGGCTGCCGGAGAACCGCTCTCGTTCACCCAGGAGGACATCGATCTCCGTGGGCACGCCATCGAGGTCCGGATCAACGCCGAGGATCCGGCCGGCGGAGCCTTCCTGCCCTCTCCCGGTCGCCTCACCGCACTCACCGTGCCGCAGGGCTTCGGCGTCCGCTGGGACGGCGGCTACGAGGCCGGGGACGAGGTCAGCCAGTTCTACGACAACCTCGTGGGCAAGCTCATCGTCTGGGGCGCCGACCGTGAGATCGCCCGCAAGCGCATGCTGCGGGCCCTCCGCGAGCTGGTCGTGGAGGGCGTGGCCACCACCGCCCCCGCGCACGTCGCCATCCTCTCCCACCCCGACTTCGCCGCCGCTGAGCACTCCACCAAGTGGGTCGAGGAGACCTTGGACCTGAGCGGGGTGAGCGCGCCGGTCCCGAGCAGCCCGGCTGACGAAGATGACGCCGAGCCCAAGGTCCGGCGGGACGTCGATGTCGAAGTCAACGGCAAGCGCTTCGCCGTGAAGGTCTGGGTGCCTGAGTCCGCCGCCGCGCCCATGGCCGTGAGCGGGGCACGGGCCGCCCGTCCCCGGCGGGCCGCCGCAGGAGACGGCGGCGCAGGGCTGGCGGGGGCCGGCACCGTCACCGTGCCCATGCAGGGCACCATCGTCAAGGTGCTGGTCGACGTGGGCGAGGAGGTCGAAGCCGGTCAGGCCGTCTGCGTCCTCGAGGCCATGAAGATGGAGAACAACATCAACGCCGAGACCACCGGCACGGTGACCGAGGTGAAGGTCGCCCCCGGCGACTCCGTCGGCTCCGGCGATGTCGTGGTCGTCATCGAGTAGGGCTCAGGACCAGAGCAGCGGCAGGACCGAGGTCCAGTCCCGGCTCCCCCAGCGCATCTGCGCCGGGTCGTAGTCGCGGATCACGGCTTCGCAGGCCGCCAGCAGGTCGGGCTCGGTGCCCAGGTCCCGCAGGTGGTGGATCAGCTCCGCGTGACGGGCCAGCGTGTTGAGATCGCCCAGCGGTAGGGCCCGCACGGCGTCGAGGTCGATCTCGTCGGGCAGGGTCTCGCAGGCCTCGAGCTTCCCGGCGATCCGGAGGGCGATCATCGTGCGCAGGCACTTCTTGCAGACACCGCAGTTGTAGGTCCCGTCCTGGTTCTCCCAACACACCCGCAGATGGCGCAGGGCCACCTCCGAACCCGCCACCGCCACCGTCTTCTGCACCCGATCGGTGTCACCGCCGTCATGGACCAACCGCACCCGATCACTCGACAACAGCCGATCCGACAACGGGTGCGAACCCCACGGGAACAGGTCCGAATAGGTGTGGGTCCCGCCCACCAGCACCTCCCCGAACGCCGGCGCCAACAAATGCGCCACCGCCGCCAGAGCGACACCGTGATAGGTCGTCCCCCACGGCAAACCCATGGCATCGGAGAAGTCGTGCAGGTTGGTCTCCACCTCCACCAAGGGCACACCCAGCTCCGACGCCGCGGCCCGCACCCCCGAGGTCACCACCGCCCGCAGATCGGGCAACTCCACCAGAGGCACATCGAAGCCATGGACGAACACCAACGCATCGAGGGACTCGACATGGCGCAACGCGGAGAAGAACGAATCCACCCCACCGGTGAAGAAACAGGCCCGACCCCGCGCCGGACGCCGAGACCGCCGCCGACCCCCCCGCACCTCGACCGGCGCCAAACGATCCGGAAACCAGGTCGCGAACACCTCCTGCCACCGCCCCAGACCCGCCACGAACCCCTCGGTCAACGACCCCGGCGACTCCACCGCCAACCCCCGCGCCATCGCCGCCGGCAGAGCCAGAACACTGAACGCCTCCGCCGACACCTCCACCGGCGCCCCCACCACCCGGAACCACACCACAAACGACTCGCCGCCCACATCCACCGTGCCCCGCACCTCAGAACCGGAGGCCCCAACCCCCGAAAAGCTGATCATCGGGGAGCCCTCGAGGGTCGTTCCAGCAGGAGGGGCAGGACCGAGGTCCAGTCCCGGCTCCCCCAGCGGACGGTGCTCGGGTCGTAGTCGCGGATCACGGCTTCGCAGGCCGCCAGCAGGTCGGGCTCGGTGCCCAGGTCCCGCAGGTGGTGGATCAGCTCCGCGTGGTACGCGAGGCTGTTGGCGTCGCCGAGGTGCATCGACCGCACGGCGTCGAGGTCGATCTCGTCGGGCAGGGTCTCGCAGGCCTCGAGCTTCCCGGCGATCCGGAGGGCGATCATCGTGCGCAGGCACTTCTTGCAGACACCGCAGTTGTAGGTCCCGTCCTGGTTCTCCCAACACACCCGCAGATGGCGCAGGGCCACCTCCGAACCCGCCACCGCCACCGTCTTCTGCACCCGATCGGTGTCACCGCCGTCATGGACCAACCGCACCCGATCACTCGACAACAGCCGATCCGACAACGGGTGCGAACCCCACGGGAACAGGTCCGAATAGGTGTGGGTCCCGCCCACCAGCACCTCCCCGAACGCCGGCGCCAACAAATGCGCCACCGCCGCCAGAGCGACACCGTGATAGGTCGTCCCCCACGGCAAACCCATGGCATCGGAGAAGTCGTGCAGGTTGGTCTCCACCTCCACCAAGGGCACACCCAGCTCCGACGCCGCGGCCCGCACCCCCGAGGTCACCACCGCCCGCAGATCGGGCAACTCCACCAGAGGCACATCGAAGCCATGGACGAACACCAACGCATCGAGGGACTCGACATGGCGCAACGCGGAGAAGAACGAATCCACCCCACCGGTGAAGAAACAGGCCCGACCCCGCGCCGGACGCCGAGACCGCCGCCGACCCCCCCGCACCTCGACCGGCGCCAAACGATCCGGAAACCAGGTCGCGAACACCTCCTGCCACCGCCCCAGACCCGCCACGAACCCCTCGGTCAACGACCCCGGCGACTCCACCGCCAACCCCCGCGCCATCGCCGCCGGCAGAGCCAGAACACTGAACGCCTCCGCCGACACCTCCACCGGCGCCCCCACCACCCGGAACCACACCACAAACGACTCGCCGCCCACATCCACCGTGCCCCGCACCTCAGAACCGGAGGCCCCAACCCCCGAAAAGCTGATCATGGGACCTAGCTATAGCCTGCCGGGCGCCGTGACCCACCGCCCCGACGCCGAGCTGGTCGGCCGCTGGTCCCACCTCGTGGACGGCGTCCTCCACGACCTGCTCCCGGTCGGGACGAGGGTGGCGCTGGTGAACTTCCCGAACCACGCCAACGCCGGCGACTCGGCCATCTGGCTGGGGGCCATGGCCTCCCTCCACCGGATGCAGGTCCACGTGGCCTACCGGTCCTCCTGGGCGACCTACGAGCCCGTCGCCCTGCGCCGGGCGCTGGGCGACGGTGTCGTGCTGCTCCAGGGCGGCGGCAACTTCGGCGACCTCTATCCCGCCAACCAGCAGGCGACCCGCGAACGGGTCCTGGCCGACCTGGCCGACCTGCGGACCATCCAGTTGCCCCAGAGCCTGCACTTCGACGACCCCGCCAACCTCGACCGCATGCGCCGCCTGTGCGAGGGGCACACCGACTTCACGCTCCTCGTCCGGGAGGAGCAGAGCCTGGCCTACGCCCGGGAACACTTCTCGGTCCCCATCGCGCTCTGCCCCGATCTGGCCCTCGCCCTCGACCCCCAGGACCGGGTGCGTGACCCGCGGGTCGACGTCCTCCACCTCGCTCGGGTGGACAAGGAGGCCGTGGCCCGCGAGGACGCCGACTACGGCAACGGCATCACCTCCGAGCGCGTGGACTGGCTGGCCGACCTCGACGACGAGCCGAGATGGCCGCTGGGCGACCGGTGGCGCCGCCGCCTGAACCGGGCGCTGCTGACCCGGTCGGCGAAGAGCCCGGCCTTCGCCCGCAACACCTGGAAGGACAGCGCGATGACCTTCGAGCCCCTCGCGCGGCGCTGGGTGGCTCGAGCCGACGAGATCCTGGCCCGGGGGCGGGTGGTGCGCACGGATCGCCTGCATGCCCACCTGCTCAGCCTCCGGCAGGGCATCCCCCACGTGATCGAGGACAATGCCACCGGCAAGGTGCGGGCCTACCACGACACCTGGACCCACGAGTGCTCGCTCACGAGCTGGGCCGACACCCCCCTGGAGGCGGCCGAGCGGGCCCGAGCCCTGGTCGACGTGGCCCAGGACCGCGATCGGTAGCCTCGCCGCCGTGCTCGGATCCATCCGGCGGAGGCCGGCGCGCGCTCCGGAGCGGCGCTTCCGCCTCTTCGGTGTCGGCCTCTCCAAGAGCGGCACCCACTCGCTGGCGGGAGTGTTCGCCCGCGACTACCGCAGTGCCCACGAGCCCGGAGCCAAGGCGCAGGTCGAGCTGACCTGCGACGTGATCGAGGGCAAGGCCACCAGGCGGGACCTCCGTCGCTTCCTCCGCGACCGGGAGGACCGGCTCCGCCTCGAGGTGAACGCAGCCGGCTGGAACGGCCTCGTCATCGACGAACTGCTCGCGCTCGGCAGGGACACCCAGTTCGCACTCACCGTCCGCGAGCCGCGGAGCTGGTTGGACTCGCTCCTCAACCACCTCAAAGTGGGCCAGGCCCCGCCCCACTTCCAGCGGCTGCGCCGCCTCACCTTCGACACCGGCCGTCCCCACCCGCCCGAGGAGGCGGTCCTGGCCGAGCACGGCTTCTACCCGCTCGACGGCTACCTCGGGTCCTGGGCCCGCCGCCACCAGCAGGTCCTCGACGCCGTGCCCCCCGAGCGCCTGCTGATCATCCGCACCGAGGACATCGGCGACCGGTTGACCGACCTGGCTGCTTTCGTCGGCGTCGCCCCCGAGACCCTCGACCCGGGCGAAGCGCACGGCTTCAAGGCTCGGGCCAAGTTCGGCATCCTCGACGAGATCGACCAGGACCACCTGGCCGAGCGGATCGACGTGCTGTGCCAGCCGGTGCTGGCCCGGCTCTTCCCCGACCCCGGGAGCTGACCGTGCTGGTCATGACGCTGCTCGTCCGGGACGAGGAGGACGTGCTCGCGGCCAACTTGAGCCACCATTTCGCCCAGGGCGTCGACTACGTGATCGCCACCGACAACGGCTCGGTCGACGGGACGCTGGACATCCTCCGGGGGGAGGAGTCGGCCGGACGGCTGCGTCTGATCCTCGAGCCGGAGGACACCTACGCCCAGCACCGCTGGGTGACCCGGATGGCCCGCCTGGCCGCCACCGAGCACGGGGCCGACTGGGTGATCAACAACGACGCCGACGAGTTCTGGTGGCCGCGGGACGGCGGCCTGGCCTCGACCCTGGCCGCCGTGCCCGACGACGTCGACGTGGTCGTCGCCCAGCGCCACAACCTGGTGGCCCGGCCCGACGGTCGACCGATGGCAGTCCGGCAACGGGACTCGGTCCAACATCCCGGGCTGGGCGACGGCCCGCTCCCGCCGAAGCTCGCGCATCGGGCCGACCCCACCGTCAGCGTCCTCCAAGGCAATCACGAAATCGAGGGGTTACCCGGCCGAGCGCTGGACGACGGGCGCATCGACATCCTCCACGTGCCCGTCCGCAGCTACCCCCAGTTCGCCAACAAGATCGCCAAGGGTGGCGCGGCCTATGCCCGCAACACCGAGCTCCCGCCAGAGGTCGGCCACCTGTGGCGTCGCCTCCACGCCTCCCAGCAGGACGGAGACTTCGACGAGGAGTGGCAGAAGATCCTGCTCACCGACGACGAGATCACCGCCGGCCTGGCCGACGGCTCGCTGGTGGAGGACACCCGGCTCCTGGGGCTTCTGGCTCGCTGACGCTCCGGGTCGTAGCGCGGGGCCGACGTCAACCTCGGTCCAGCAGCCCCTTGGCCTTGGTCATCAGCCGGATGGGGAACTTGCCCCGGAGCTCCTCCAGCTGGCGGAGGTAGTCGTCGGCCTCGGCCCGGAGCAACATCACCTGCTCGGCCAGGTCGGAGGCCTCGGCCGACCGGGTCTCGATTTCGGCGTGCAGGGCGGCCACCTGCCGCTCGTGCTCGGCCTCCAGGGCCTCGACCCGCTGCGTCAGCCGGTCCGTCTCCTCGAGGAAGAACGACAGGCGCTTGGCCTCGTCGAAGGCCAGCTGCAGGTTGGCCGTCTCCGGAAGCAGGGACGGGGCGGCGAAGGGCGCGAGGGGCCCGGACAGTTCGAGGAGGGCCTCGTCCAGGGCGGACTGGGCCGGGCTGAGGACATCGTCGTCGACGGGGGTCTGGTGGCGGTGACCGCCGTCCAGGTGGTCGACGACCGCGGCCAGTCGGTCGGGCTCGTCACTCAGGGGCTCGTCGACACAGAAGGCGACCAGCTCTCGGGCCACGGTCTCGGGTTCGGCGAGCATGCGCTCGTAGGGCACGAAACAGACCCGGTGACCGTCGAGGTCGCCGAGCAGGGTGCGGGTGTACCGCTCCCAGAGGGCCAGCCCGTAGGCCAGGGCCATGTCGTCGCGGGCGGCCAGGGACCCGGCGATCTCGGTCGGGTCCCGTAGGGCCACGACCTCGTGGGGCGCGACCGCGCCGTCGCGGGTCAGCACGGCCCGCCAGAACGGCAAGAGAAGGCTGACCCGGGGGTCCTTCCACACCCACGGCGTGCCGGCGAACGCCTCGGTGTGCAGCTCGGCCGCTTCGTCACCCCAGGAACCGTCAGCCAGGGCCGCCAGGGCGGCCCCGTCGGTGGCCGGCGGCGCCGACCAGCGGCCCCCGCGGTCGTCGAGCAGGCGGTCGTTGAACGACGTCAGCCGCTCGACCTCCCAGTGCCCGGTCGGGTTGGACTCGCTGGCTCCCATGAGCACGTCCCGGCCGGCATCGAGGCCGAGCAGGTTGAGCACCCGGGTGAGGGCAGAGGTCCCGCTGCGATGCATGCCCAGCACGAGCACGCCCATGACGATGCCGCCCGCCTAGTCGGCGGCTTCGGCCAACGACTCGGACAACGTCGGGTGGACGAAGAGCGAGTCGTCGAGATCGGTGACGGTGAGCCCGGCGCTGACGGCGAGCGCCACCACGGCGATGAGCTCGGCGGCGTGGCGGCCGACGATCGAGCCCCCGAGGACCTGGCCGGTCGCCGGGTCAGAGACCAGCTTCACGAAACCGGGTGTGGCGTCGTTGATCATGGCCTTGGCGTTGGCCGAGAACGGGACCTTCGTGACCCGGACCTTGCGCCCGATGGCGAAGGCGTCGGCCTCGGCCAGGCCCACATCGGCGATCTCGGGCTCGGTGAAGATGGCCGATGCGGCCTTGTCGTAGTCCAGGTGGCGGTGCTCCCGGGTGTGCAGCCCCATGACGTGGTCGGCGATCTTGCGGCCCTGCATGGCCGCCACCGAGGACAGGGGCAGCTTCCCGGACAGGTCTCCCGCGGCGTAGATGTGGCCGACGTTGGAGCGCAGGTGCTGGTCGACGGGGACGTAGCCGTCCTCGCTCTCCACCCCTGCGGCATCCAGGCCCAGCCCCTCGGAGTTGGGGAGCGAGCCGATGGCCAGCAGGACGTGGGAGCAGTCGACTCGGCGCCCGTCGTCGCAGAGCACGATGACCCCGTCGTCGCCCCGCTCCACGCCCGTCGCTCGGGCCCCTTTCAGGAGCTTCACCTCCCGGGACAGGAAGTTCTCCTCGAGGGCGGCGGCGACCTCGGGGTCCTTCTGGGGCAGGACCTGCTGGCGGCTGACGACCAGCGTCACCTTCGACCCCATGGAGGTGAAGAGGTGGACGAACTCCACGCCGGTCACCCCGGAGCCGACCACGGCCACGTGCTCGGGCAGGACCTTCGGCGGGTAGGCCTGGCGGGTCGTCAGGACCCGGTCGCCGTCGGGCTCGGCCCAGTCGGGGATCCGAGGTCGGCTGCCCGTGCTCAGCAGGACCGCATCGGCCGGGATGGTGATCTCGCCGTCCTCGGTCTCGGCCAGGACCGTGTTCGGCCCGGTCAGGCGGCCGGTCCCCCGGAGGATGCGGACCTTCTGCCGGCCGAGCAGGTCGGTGACCGACGCCTCGAGGCGGTCCTCGATCGACACCAGGCGCTCCCGCAGCGCCTCCAGGTCGACCTCCGCCCCGACCTCCCGCAGACCCATCTGCTCGACCCTGCTCAGGTACGACAGCGCACCGCCCGTGGCGATCATGGCCTTGGAGGGGATGCAGTCCCAGAGGTGGGCGGCGCCGCCGATGATGTCCCGCTCGATCAGGGTGACCTGCGCGCCCAGGGTCGCGGCCCGTGTGGCCGCGGCGTTGCCCGCGGGCCCGCCACCGATGATCACCAGCCGTGTCGCCACATTCGCAGGCTAGGGCGGTGGTCAACCACCCCGTAACCTTGACGCCGCATGGAGACACCTGATCCCGATGCCTGGCGCGCCCGGGCCGAGAAGGAGCTGCGGGGCACCAGCCCCGACGACCTGACCTGGGCCACGCCGGAGGGCATCCCCGTCACCCCGCTCTACACGGAGGCCGACCTGACGGGGGTCGAGCACCTCGGCGGCCTGCCGGGCTTCCCGCCCTTCGTCCGCGGTGTCCGGGCCACGATGTACGCCAACCGGCCCTGGACCCTCCGCCAGTACGGCGGATTCTCGACCGCCGAGGAGTCCAACGCCTTCTACCAGCGCAACCTGGCCGCGGGCCAGACCGGGCTGTCGGTGGCCTTCGACCTCGCCACCCATCGGGGCTATGACTCGGACCACCCCCGGGTGGAGGGCGATGTCGGCATGGCCGGTGTGGCCATCGACTCGGTCGAGGACACCAACATCCTCTTCGCCGGCATCCCCCTGGACGAGGTCAGCGTCTCCATGACCATGAACGGGGCCGTGCTCCCCGTGCTGGCCTGCTACGTGGTGTCGGCCGAGGAGCAGGGCGTGGCCCAGAGCCAGCTCAGCGGGACCATCCAGAACGACATCCTCAAGGAGTTCATGGTCCGCAACACCTACATCTACCCGCCGGCGCCGAGCATGCGGATCGTGGCCGACATCATCGAGCACACGGCCACGCACATGCCCCGCTTCAACTCGATCTCCATCTCCGGCTACCACATGCAGGAGGCGGGGGCGACCGCCGACCAGGAGCTGGCCTTCACCATCGCCGACGGCCTCGAGTACGTCCGGACGGCCCACGCCCGGGGCCTCGACGTGGACGCCTTCGCCCCTCGGCTCTCGTTCTTCTTCGCCATCGGCATGAACCTGTTCATGGAGGTGGCGAAGCTGCGGGCGGCCCGCCTGCTCTGGGCCCGGGTGATGGAACGCTTCGACCCGAAGGACGAGAAGTCCCTGATGCTGCGCACCCACTGCCAGACCTCGGGCGTCTCCCTCACCGAGCAGGACCCCTACAACAACATCGTCCGCACCGCGTACGAGGCCCTGGCCGCGGTGTTGGGCGGCACCCAGAGCCTGCACACCAATGCCTTCGACGAGGCCCTGGGCCTGCCCACCGACTTCTCGGCCAAGATCGCCCGCAACACCCAGCTCATCCTGGCCGAGGAGACGGGCGTGCCCCACGTCGTCGACCCCCTGGCCGGCAGCTACTACGTCGAGAAGCTGACCCACGACCTGGCCGGCAAGGCGTGGGCCCTCATCGAGGAGGTCGAGGAGCTGGGGGGCATGACCGAAGCCGTCGCCTCAGGCATGCCCAAGTTGCGCATCGAGGAGAGCGCCGCCCGACGTCAGGCGCGGGTGGACCGGGGCGACGAGGTCGTCGTCGGCGTCAACCAGTACGTGGCCGAACACCCCGACCAAGTCGATGTCCTCGACATCGACAACACCGACGTCCGCCGCCAGCAGATCGAGCGGCTCGCACGAGTCCGGGCCGACCGGGACGATGAGGCGACCCGCGCCGCGCTCGAAGCCCTCACCGCAGGCGCTCGGGGCGACGGGGACCTGCTCGCCCTGTGCATCGACGCGGCCCGGGCCCGGGCCACCGTGGGGGAGATGTCCGACGCGATGGAGGAGGTGTTCGGCCGCCACAAGGCCGAGATCCGCTCGATCTCAGGCGTCTACGGTGCAGCCGCGGAGGGCTTCGAGGACTTCGAGACGGCGCAGGCCGCCGTGGAGGCATTCGCCGCGGCGCGCGGCCGCCGACCCCGGATGCTGGTCGTCAAGATGGGCCAGGACGGCCACGACCGCGGTGCCAAGGTCATCGCCACCGCCTTTGCGGATCTGGGCTTCGACGTCGACGTCGGCCCGCTGTTCCAGACGCCGGCGGAGGCCGCACGCGACGCCGTCGAGAACGACGTCCACGTCGTGGGCGTGTCCAGCCAGGCGGCCGGCCACAAGACCCTGGTTCCCCAGCTCATCGACGAGCTGCGGGCCGCGGGCGCGGGCGAGGTCCTGGTGGTGTGCGGAGGGGTCATCCCACCCGGCGACCACGCCAAGCTCCACGAGGCCGGGGTGGCCGCCGTCTTCGGTCCGGGGACCAACATCCCCAAGGCCGCCCTGCGGGTGCTCGAGCTCCTCGACCAGGCCTAGTAGCCACACCATGGCGACGACGGCGGAGGCCATCCTCGCCGGTGACCGGCGGGCCCTGGCCCAGGGGATCACCCTGGTCGAGTCCGTCCGCCCCGACCACCGGGCGGAGGCCGTCGCCCTCGTCGAAGAGCTCCTCCCCGCCTCGGGCGGCGCGGTCCGGGTCGGCGTCACCGGCCAGCCCGGCGCCGGAAAATCGACGTTCATCGAGGTCCTCGGCCTGCATCTGGTCGAGGCCGGTCACCGGGTCGCCGTGCTGGCCGTGGACCCCTCCAGCACCCGCTCGGGGGGGTCGATCCTCGGCGACAAGACGCGCATGGGCGAGTTGGCGCGACGCGACGAGGCCTTCATCCGCCCGTCACCGTCCGGGCGCACGGTGGGCGGCGTGGCCCGCCGGACCCGGGAAGCTCTCCTCCTCTGCGAGGCCGCCGGCTTCGACGTGGTCATCGTGGAGACCGTGGGCTCCGGGCAGTCCGACGTCGCCGTGGCCGAGTTGGTGGATGTCTTCGTCCTGCTCGTGCCCCCGGCCGGAGGCGACGAGCTGCAGGGCATCAAGCGCGGGATCATGGAGCTGGCCGACGTGGTCGTGGTCACCAAGGCCGACGGCGACCTCGTGCCTGCGGCCAACCGCACGACCGCCGACCACCGGCACGCCGTGCACCTGCTGCACGGGGCCGAGCCTCCGCCGGTGGTGAGCTGCTCGGCGTTCACCGGCGAGGGCATCGACGAGGCCTGGGTTGCTGTCGCCGAGGTGCACGATCGCCGGTCGGCCTCGGGGGAACAGGCCGAGCGGCGCTCGGCCCAGGCCCGCAACTGGCTGTGGGACGAAGTGCGCGAGTCCCTGCTCGACGAGCTGCGTACGGACGCCACGGTCGCCGATCTGGCCCCCGACCTGGAAGCCCAGGTCACCGCCGGCACCCTCTCCCCCGCCGCCGCCGCCGGCCAGCTGCTGGAGCGCTTCCGTTCTGGAACCTGAATCTCGCGGTCGGTCACGAGTTCCCGGTTCCAGAACGGCTACTCGTAGCCGAAGGCCGTCAGGCCCTCCTGCGCGAGGGTGGTGATGTGGGCCAGGGTCTCGGGATCGAACGCTTCGCGGTGGCGACCGACGCGAGACCGACTGATCGGCTGGAAGGTCCGGGCGTGCTGGCCGATCTCACGGTGCCCGACGAACTGCTGGTAGCGGCGCTCGTCGTCGATCATGGCCGGGTCCCAGTCGACCTCGAGCAGGTCACAGATGCGGCGAAACTCGCGTTCGGGGTCGGCGACCACATCCTCGTAGCGGACGAGCAGGTAGGGGCTCTCCTGGCGGGGCACGCTGGCCTGGACCAGGAGGTTGTTGGCCACCCAGAAGCGGACCAGGCCCTCGGGTACGCCCTCGGCCCAGCCCAGCTCCCGAAACGAGGCCATCACGTCCCGGACGTCGCGCACCACGTGAACGACCGGCAGATTGGGGCCGTAGAGCCTGGCGGTCAGCAGGATGCGCTGGAACTTCAGGTCGTTGGGCGACTTGTCCCCACCGAGACGCCCACCGCCCGCCTCGGCCAACGCGGCGTAGAGGTCGGTCAAGATCCCGTTCAGCGTCCATGGGGCGGCTCGGACCACCGCCGCCACGCGCTCGGCGTCGAGGTACTCCCCGATGCTGGCCGCAAAGCGCCGGCTACGGGTGATCAGGGTCGTGGCCAGCTCCCGGCCGAGGGCCTGGTCGTCGATCCGGTCGACCAGGAAGGCCAGCGGGACGACCAGGTCGGTCTCGTCGGGCAGGACCAGATCGGGGTGACCGTTGAGGCACTGCGCCACCAGCGTCGTGCCCGATCGGGGCTGGCCGAGCACGAGGAACACGGTGGCCTCAGGACTCCAGGATCCGCTGGATGGGTCCCCGCTGGGTGGGCAGGTAGAGCTCGACGTCGTGGTGGCCCACGGTGAGGCGGCGCTCGTCGATGAGCGCCGCGAACGTCCCTTCGCTCCGGTCCAGGTCCCCGATGCCCGCCAGGATGCCATCGATGGCGATCAGCACCTGGTTGGGCAGGTCGATCTCGTCGTCGTCCAGGGTCAGCTGGCCGGAGACGGCGACCGATCGGGCCCGGACGTCGGGCGTGTCCCGCAGCGATCGCTCCTGCTCGATCTCCCACTCGCCGGGGACAGGCCGCGTCCGCTCGACGGCATCCACCGCGCGGTTCACGAGGTGGCCGGCCTGGCCCACCTGGAGCAGGCTCACCCATCCCCCGTCGTTCACGTAGCCGGCATTGCGCAGAGCGACGGGGACCACGTCGGAGAAGTCGCCGGGCACCACGCGGGGGCCGTTGCCGTAGAAGACAGGCTTGTCGTCGTCGGCCCGATCGAAGTCGGCCGCGACGAGGGACTGGCCGTCGAACTCGGCGTTGTCGGGGGGCTCGACGTCGATGAGGTCCATGATCGTGGGCAGGACGTCGACGAGTAGCGCGTTCCGGTCGCTGATGCGCCCGTCACCGGCCCGTTGGCCCGGGGCCTTCATGAAGAAGGGCACCCGGTAGATCTCCTGGACGTTGCTGTCCGACGGGTCCCGAGCCCGGCCACCGACCTCGAAGGCCATGCCGTGGTCGGCCACGACGGCGATGGTGGCCTCGTCGAGGGTCCCGGCCGCCTCGAACCGGTCCAGCAGCCGGCCGAGCAGGGTGTCGGCGTAGCCGACCTGGAGCAGGTGGCGCTGGAGGACCCGACGGACGTAGGCGGGTGAGTCTGGCCACTCCTCCTCGCCCGCGGTGACCCCGCCCACCGAGGTGTCGTAGGCCGCGCCGGTGGGGGTGATGTGCCATGGCCGGTGGGGCATGAACGGGTCGTGGCCCACGAAGAGCGTGCCGGGGGCGGCGCTGTAGCCGTCGATCAGAGGCACGAGGTCCCGGCCCTGACCGCCCCGGTCCCGGGCTTCCTGGGCCCGGCCGTGCAGGAAGTCGGTCAGCACGGTGCGGTCGTCCACCGGCTCGTGCGCGACCAGGTCCTCGGGCGACGGGGTCGTGCTGTCGTCGCCACCCGGCGTCTCCAGGAAGCCGGCCCACGACTGGCCGAGGGTGGGCAGCTCCTCACGGAGTGACCCGGGCAGGGTGAGATGGCCGAAGACCACTCCCGCGTCGCCGAGCGCGCCGAGGACGTCGTCGACGAACGAGCTGACGCCCAGGTGCTGCTCGTCGGGGATGCAGACGACGTCCGGGCAGAGGTCGGTGACCCCTTCGAACGCGTCCACCTGGTACTCGCCCCCCAAGAGCGTGAAGATGTTGATGGGCCGGTCGGCGGAGGTGGGGAGCCGACCCGACTCAGGGAACTGCCCGGTGAGGATCGACGGCACCGACTCCGGGGTGGACGGGTTGACCGAGGTCGCGTTGCGATACCAGGTCGACGAGTCGGCCAGCCGGGCGAAGTTCGGGAAGCGCTGGGCGTTGATGTGCCCGTTCCGGTCGAGGAGGGAGGCCAACGGGAGCTCGTCGAGGACGAGCACGGCCACCGGGCCGCCCGTGCCCTCCTCCAACTCGACGACCTGGGCGTCCTCGGTGAAGATCAGAGAGCCGGACTCCGAGGAGAACACGAACAGGGCGGCGAAGGCCAGCGGGGCGATGCCGAGGTAGTGCAGGACGGATCGGGCGATGGCGTGACGCTGGAGCCACAGCACCAGGACGGCGAAGCCGACCGCGAAGGCCAACGCCAGGAGCACGGCCTCGATGTCGAACTGTCGGGCCACGTTGAGACCGAGGACCGCGCCCAGGAGGCCGAGGAAGATGCGGTGCAGGGACCGGGCGACCGACGGCCGGATGAACGCCACCACGGACTCGGCCAGGATCAGGATCAGCGGGACGGCGAAGGCGACGACCAGGGTGAAGGCCACGATCTCGCCGGGACCGGTGCCCGAGGCCAGGAAGAACTCGGCGTTCTTGCCGAACAGGTCAAAGAGGGGTTGGGCGCCGGCCAGGGCCCAGAGGGCCAGGATCTCGAGGGCCGGACCGACACCCGCCCACCGAGGTGAGTGCGTGTCGACCTCGTCGGTCACCGAGGCGTGGCGTGGTAGCAGATGCGCGTGCCCGAGGGGAGCTCCTCCCGCCGGGCGACGTCGAACCGCTGAGCCAGCGCCGCCTCGAAGGAGTCGACGGTGTAGTCGTCGTGGATCCCTTCGCGCTTGTTGCGGAGCAGGCCCTGAACCATCGGGTCGTCCGGAGTCGGGAACTCGACCACCAGTTGGGCGCCGGCATCAGCGAGGAAGTCCACGAACTCCTGCATGGGCAC
Organism: uncultured Microthrixaceae bacterium; assembly: GCA_963725155.1. Classification (GTDB taxonomy): domain Bacteria; phylum Actinomycetota; class Acidimicrobiia; order Acidimicrobiales; family DATDAH01; genus DATDAH01. Next base: position 575,403 of record CAVRXU010000005.1, on the reverse strand, counting down.
GTTGCGGCTGATGACCAAGTGGTGGATGAGGGCGAGCGCCAGGACCAGCTGAGGCCGCGAGCGCTCGGTGAAGGCGAGGCGCTCCTTGCTGCGCCAACCCCGGTTCGGGGAGGGGTCGGCCAGGTTGAGCACCAGCGGCAGGATCCGGGTGTCACCCTCTTCGCGCAGCGACCGGTAGAGACCGTCGACGGCCTCGTGGTCGCCGTCGGCGGCGATGACATAGGCACCGTGCTCGGCGACGAGGCGGGAGAAGTGCCCGTCGTTGGCGCCCAGGTCCCACGCCAGCTTCGGCGCCACGGTCGCGGCCACCGAGGAGACGAAGGCCTCCTTGGCCTGGAGGTCGGCGTCGGTGTAGTGGCCCCGCTCGCTGTAGCTCGACCATTCGGTGTCGGCCTTGCGCAGGCGCAGACGGTCGACCAGCTTCCGCAGGTTGCGGATCTGGGCGACCAGGATCTCCTTCTTCATGCCCGAGGCCTTGAGCTCGGACTTGACGTCCCGCGAGCTGGAGGCGCTCTCCGCACGGGCCTGGAGCGAGACGTGGACCAGCGTCCCCTTCTTGCGGGGGCTGACGATGTCCCAGAACGACATCATCCGGCGGGCCTCCACGGGGTTGACCCCTTCGACGTCAGCCCGCAGGAGGGGCTGGAAGGCCACGCCCCGGTAGGCCTGCAGCATCAAGGGCAGCAGGAAGTGCATGTGGAACTGCCGGTAGCCGTACCAGGGCTCAGACGGCCGCAGTCGCTCGAAGCTGCCCACGTCGATGAAGCGGGGGGAGGCCCCTACGAACTGGACGTTGTACGCCGACGCGTCCTTGGTCGTCAGGTCCTCGGCGAGGGCCTGGCTGACCAGGTCGAGTTGGAGGCGGGCCGCGTCGCGCAGCATCTCGAAGGGCCACTCGTACGGATAGGAGATGACCGGGATGCGCTCGTGACGCAGCACACCGGCCCAGTCGCCCATCCCGTCCGGGCGCTCGTCGGCCAGCTCGGTCCCGACGACCTGGCCGGCGGCGAGGGCCTGGGCGAAGAACGGCGTGGCCGCGAGGGCCTCGAAGTCGCCCAGGGCCTCGGCGTCGAGGCCGCGCCAGACGGCGTCATCGGAGAGATAGACGCGGCTCGAGGGGTCGCGGAAGGACCCGGGATCGGGCTCAGCAGAGGGGCACATGGACCTGGGGGGATCGAGGAATGGCGGGCGCCGGGCCGCATGGCCCCGGCGGGGAATCAGGGTGCGGTGGTGCTCGCGGGGTCAGCGTCCTCGACCGGGGTGGTCGGCTCGGCCACCGCGGGCTCGTCCTTCTTCCAGAACATCAGGGTGGTCTTGATCCGGTGGCCGAAGGTCTTGAAGACGACGACGATGCCGGCCATGCCACTGGCGACCAGACCGAGGAGCATGCTCCCGCTACCGGGATCGAGATAGGCGTGCATGTGCGAGGCGGTTCCTTCAGGAGTCGATGATGGCGGCGCCCGATGGGGCGGGGCCAGGGAGGACCCAGGATAGGCGCTCCGCCGCCGGAGCGGCAGTCAACCCGTTCACCGGAGGTTCAGGCTCTCATCATCCTGGGTCGCCGCTCAGCCCGAGCCCCGGTGGCCGCCGCCCAGCAGGCCACCCAGCAGCCCGTCGCCGCCACTCCCGCCGCCCCCACTCCCGCTGCCCCCACTCCCGCTGTTGCCACTCCCGCCGTCCCCACTCCCGCTGTCCCCACTCCCGCCGCCCCCACTCCCGCTGTTGCCACCGCGGCCGCTGTTCCCGCTCCCGCCGAGCAACCCGCCGACCACGTCGTCCACCGCATCCACCACCGGATCGACCACACCACCCACCACACCACCGCCACCACCACGGACGACGTCGTCCACCGCATCGACCACCGGATCGACCACACCACCCACCACACGACCGCCGCGACCTGATGTCGGCAACGGGTCGGTGCCGCCGGGGTCCAGGCCGCCCGGGTCGGTCGGGTCGGGAACCGTCGGGTCCTCGTTCCCGGGGCGGTCCGGATCGGTCCCCGGACGGCCGGTCCCTCCTCCCCCACCCCCGTTCGATCCGTGCCGCGGTTCGTCAGGATCGGTCGAACGGCTGGGACCGGCAGGGTCCGCCACCGGCCCGGAGGCGGTCTCGGTCGAAGCCACGGGCGCCGACCGTCCCGCGTCCGGGGCGAGCCCGTGATCGGCCGCGCCTCCGATGAGCAGCGCACCGCCCACGACCGCGGCCGCGGTGACCGCCTGCCCCGTGGCCAGCGCCGCGCCCTGGGCCGCCGTGCCTATCGCGGCGGGAACGATCTCGCCGCGGACGACGATCCCGATGAGGGGGAGCTGGGCCAGCCAGGACAACGGACCCGCCACCCGCCAGAGCCGAGGCACCGAGAGGGCGAGGAAGGCCCGGCAGACGGCAGGGTCGAAATGGCCCCCGGCGCAGGCCGCGACCTCGGCCCGGGCCGCGGCGATGGGCATCGGGTCCTTGTACGAGCGCGCCGCGGTCATGGTCTCGAACGCGTCGGCCACGGCCGCCACCCGGGCCGCCAGCGGCAGAGCGCCCGACAGAAGTCGGTAGGGATAGCCCGTGCCGTCGAACCGCTCGTGGTGGCCGTCGACCGCGCTCAGGGCGTCACCCAGCCAAGGCCGCAGAGGGTCCACCAGTGCGCTGCCGAAGGCAGGGTGGCCGACCATGATCGACCACTCGTCGTCGTCGAGGGCCGACGGCTTGGTCAGGATGTGGGCCGGGACCTGGAGCTTGCCGATGTCATGGAGCAGGGCGCCCCAGGTGAGGCGATCCCGCTCCTGGCCCTCGATGCCCATCTCCTCGGCGATCATCGTGGCGTAGGCCGCGACGCGCTCGGAGTGACCCCGGGTGCGACGGTCGTGGGCCAGGAGCGACGCCAGCAGGGACAGCGACTCGGCTGCCTCCAGACGCTCGCCGTCCTCCTGGCGCCGGGGCCGGATCGCCTTCAACGCCACGCCGAAGCGGTGGGGGACCTGCTCCGGGAAGACCAGGCCGAGCTTGAGCAGCAGGGCCAACGGGGCCGCCCGCCGAGCCAGACGCTCGAACGCCAGCAGGGTCACGGTGGACGCGGCGAGCACGAGCAGGACCCAGCCGATGCGAAGGGCGAGGCCTGCCGGCACCGGGAGCAGCTCGGCGACGACCAAGCCGGCAGCCGTGCCGGCGATCATCGGCACGAGCACGATGGCCGTCTTCACGGCGATGGTGGCCACGGGCCGGGCCCGCCATTGGGTCGTCGTCATGCGCATTGCGCCGCCGCCTCTGGTCCGGGGCACCGCGGTCCGCCGACGGTGCCACTTCTCAGAGTGAGTATACGACCACTCTTCGTGTTCGGACATGGGCCATATGACCCATGTCGGCTCGGCCCGGCGTCGCCCGGTAGCCTCCCGGCCGGATGCGTGGCCAGCGGTACCTCAGTGCCCTTCGGCGACGACTGGGCCCGGCGCCGACCCCTGAACCCGAACCGGCCGCCCCCGCCACGGGAGCCTGGGTCGACACCGCACCGTCGCCCTGGGACCGGTCGACGAAGGCCGAAGAGCGGGCGCCGGCCTGGTGCAACATCTGTCGCTGGATCGGACCCGCCTTCGACGGTCCCCAGCACTGCGAGTTCGCCACCTGCCCCCGTTGCGGCAGCATCGCCCGAGACCGCTTCCTGTTCTGGTGCTTCGTCGAGCGCACGCCACCGGCCCTGCGCACCCGCCTGCTGGAGACCAGTCCTCGGATGGGGCCGGACTACCGCCGGGCCATGGACCGCTGGTTCACCTACACCTGCTCGGACTTCGATGAACGGGCGCATGCCGGCACCGTCCGCATCGACCTCCAGGCCATCGACCTGCCCGACGCCGGCCTCGACGTCATCCTCACCCCCCACGTCCTCGAGCACGTGCCCGACACCGACACCGCGCTCGGCGAGATCGCCCGCGTCCTCGCCCCCGGCGGGCGGATGTACCTCCAGGTCCCCGTCCTCCAGGGGGCGACCGCACCCCCCGTCGAGCCCGAGTTCCACGGTGACGACACGCCGGTCTTCTGGCGCTTCGGACCCGACCTGACCGCCCGCCTCCGCGATCACGGCTTCGACACGACGCTGCTCTGCACCGACGACTGGCAGCGTCGGGTCGATGGCGGCGACCAGGAGTGGGGGGCGGGAACCTCCCGGGAGTTCGACGTGACCTCCCTGCTCGGCGGCTCCATCGCGGCCGACCTGCAGAGTGTGGCCGACGACGCCACGACGGCCCGCCTCGGGTTCGTCCCCAGTTACATGTTCCTGACCTGGGAAGCGATCAAGCGGTAGCGCGACCCACGACCTCGTCGAGGCGCTCGGCGAACGCGTCCAGTCCGAACTGCTGCGCCCGGTCCACGGCACCGGCGGACAGGCGGGCCAGCTCCTCGGGATCGGCGATCAGCGCCACCGTCTGAGCGACCAGGTCGTCCAGGTCGGTGAAGTGCCGACCGCTGATCCCGGTCTCGACGATCTCCGCCGGCCCGGCCTGGCCGAGCACCACCGGCACCGCCCCCGCCGACATCGCCTCCACGATGGAGATGCCGAAGTGCTCCATGCGGTTGGGGTCGTCCTCGAGGTCCTCGCCCAGACCGGCGGCATGCCAGAACACCGAGGCCCGGGCGTAGAGGTCGGCCAGCTCGGCGCCGGACGCGTCGACGTGGAACGACACCGGTAGGCCGGCCGCGGCGGCGCGCACCTGGTCCAGGTACGGCTGGTCGGCCGGGCTGCAGCCGCCGACGAGGTGCAGCGACCACCCGTCGGCCCCGCCATGGTCGACCAGCCGACGGAACGCCTCGACCATCTCGAGCTGCTTCTTGGAATGGCCGGCCTTGGGGGCGAAGAAACGACCGACGCCGAGGATGATCGGGGCCTTGGGGCCGGGAGCGTGAAGGCGCACCGGCGGGTACAGGACCGTGGCGTCGCGGCCCCACCACCGCTGGATCCAGCCGCGGGTGAACTCCGAGTTGGCGATCAGCGTGTCGTAGGTGTCGAGGAAGTTCTTGTTGGCCAGGGGCCGGTAGAGCAGCGGGAACCAGGCCCCCAACGACGCGCCCATGCGATCCCGGACGCGCTCGCCGGTGTGCAGGGTCGACAGGGCGACGCCGAGGTGCCGGTCGTCGTCACCCATCCCGTGCTCGGCGGGGACGAAGGTGTTGGCCGTGATGCGGACCTCCACCTCGCCCAGCATCGGGCGCGGGGGGACGGTCACGACCACGGGGACCCCGCGACGGCGGGCCAGGACCGACTCCCCACCGCCCAGCTCGAGGCTGGCCGCCCGCTCCCCGTCGACGCTCACCTCCACGTGGGCCGGCGGCAGGTCGGCCGGACGCTGACGTCGGAAGAGCATGCGAACCGGCACCGGGCGGTCCGCTCGGGCCTCGACGAAGAACGACGCCTCGTCGGCCGTCCAGAAGTACCGGGGCCGGCGCCCCTCCCGTGGGTAGAAGCCCTTGCCCCACGCCGTGTCCACCGCCTGGGCTCTCACCAGGGGCCCCAGGACCCGGATGGCGCCCCGCTGGGCCCACGACAGGTCACGGGCCGAGCGGGCAGGGAAGTGGGTGATGTAGAGGTTGTGGGGAGCGCCGGCGTCGTCGTCGCTCATGAACGACACGTTGATGAACAGGTCGTAGCCCTTGGAGGCCCGCAGCACGGCCCCGGGCCGGTCCCGCAGGACGACCATGCCGATGCCGGAGAGGTCGAGGCGGAGACGTTCGGCCAGCTGGGTCAGGTCCACGTCGTCGGGGCCCAGCAGGTCGATGGTGTGCTCGGGATGCCGGGCCAGGACCTGGGCCACGGCCGCCCCGTAGGTCTCCGCCCCGCCACCGGTGCGCCAGTACCGGTTGTAGACGGCGATCTTCATGGCTCCTCGTCCTCGCCGGCGAACCCCGCCAACGGCTCGGGCTGAGGAATCGCCCAACGGATCAGGTCGGCATCGTCCACGACCTGTCGCCGCCGGTTCCGGACCCGGGCGACCAGCATGGCCGGGAGCAGGGCCCCGTAGGCGAAGAACGAACGGGTGCGTCGTCGGAGCAGCACGAGGTTGGGTCGACGGCCCCGCAGGACGGGGGCGACGACATCGCGCCGGGCGTAGCTCGCGGTGATGAGCACGAACCGGGCGACGGCGGAGGCCGCCATCACCCAGGGCGCGTTCTTGGTCAGCATCAGCAGGCGGTTGCGCTCGACATAGTGCTGGAAGAGGGCTGAGCCCTCGCCACTGCTGGCGGCGTGGATGTGCCGGATGCGGCTCTCGGGCACGTAGCGGTACCGCCAACCCCGGCTCCGCCCCCGCCAGGCCAGGTCGGTGTCCTCGTAGTAGAGGAAGAAGCGCTCGTCGAACAGGCCCACCTCCTCGAGGTAGCGCCGGCGCAGGAGAACCCCGCCACCGCACCACGCGAACACCTCGTCGGCGTCGTCGAACTGGCCGTCGTCACGCTGGAGGTAGCCCCGGTCGGCGCCGTAGCCCCCGTCGATCAGGACCGAGCCCACGTTGTTGACCACGTCGTAGGGCTCCCCCGTGAGCGTGACCTCGATCCAGGACGGGTCGGGACCCACGTCGAGGGCCACCGGGTCGGACCCGGCGAGGATCGTCACGGTCTTGGCCGACTCGGCCGCCAGTCGGAGTCGGACGCGAACCGCCGGGTCGACCTCGACCTCCGGCACGGGAACCCGGACGACCGCCCGTCCCTGTGTCCACTCGAACTGGGCCTCGTCGCCGGCCCCGTGCTCGACGCCCCAGAACCCCTGCACCCGCTGAGCGTCCCGCCAGACATCCTCTCCGTCCACCTCGACCCCCGAGAGACGCACGCCCAGGTCTCGCCCGTCACCCGGGCCAGGCCGGAAGGTGGGGCTGGTGATGGTCAGGTCAAGGAACCGAGGGGCGAAGAGGATCCGCGGACAGGCCGCGCCGAGCTCGGGATCGGCGTCCAGGGCATCGACCAGGGGCCGCAACCAGCCGGGGTCCACGAACGCGTCGTTGTTGACCAGCGCCACGTGGTCGAACCCGTCGAGGTCCCCCATGGCCACGTTGTTGGCGGGGAACCCGAGGTTGGCGCCGGTCGGCCGGATCTCCACCTCCGGGAAGCGGCGCCGGAGCTCCCCGTCGCTGCCGTCAGAGGAGGCGTTGTCGACGACCACGACCTCGAAGTCGGCAGCCGGCCAGTCGGTGCGGCCCAGCGCCTCGACGCAGTCGATGACGTGACGACCGCCGTTGAAGTTCAGGACGACGGCACGGACGCGGGGGGACACGGGGCCGCGAGGATAGAGCGCTCACCCTGAGGGGCGCGAGGTGGGGCGTGGTACAACGACGGCCGTGAAGGGCCTCATCCTGTCCGGCGGGGCCGGCACGCGCCTACGGCCGATCACCCACACCAGCGCCAAGCAGCTGGTGCCGGTGGCCAACAAGCCCATCCTCTTCTACGGATTGGAGGACATGGCCGAGGCCGGCATCCGCGAGGTCGGCATCGTCATCGGCGAGACCGGCGACGAGATCCGGGACGCGGTGGGCGACGGGTCCGCCTGGGGCCTGGAGGTCACCTACCTCCCCCAGGACGAGCCGTTGGGCCTCGCCCACTGCGTGCTCATCGCCGCCGACTTCCTGGGTCAGGAGGACTTCGTCATGTACCTCGGCGACAACCTGCTGCGCCAGGGCATCGCCGAGTTCGTCGACAGCTTCGAGGCCGACCGGGCCGCGTCGGCGGCACCGTCGCTCGACGGCGCCGCCAACCCGCCCTCGGCTCAGATCCTGCTGGCCCGTGTGCCCGACCCGCAACGGTTCGGCGTGGCCGAGATCGGTCCCGACGGCGAAGTCCTGCAACTGCTCGAGAAGCCCGACGAGCCGCCCTCCGACCTCGCGCTGGTCGGCGTCTACCTCTTCGACGCCACCATCCACGAGGCCGTGGCCGCCATCGAGCCGTCGCCCCGGGGCGAGCTCGAGATCACCGACGCCATCCAGTGGCTCATCGACCACGGCCACCGGGTCCGCCACGAGATCCTGGACGGCTGGTGGAAGGACACGGGCAAGCTCGACCCGCTCCTGGAAGGGAACCGCCTGATCCTGGAGACGCTCGAGCCGGCCGTCCGGGGCTCGGTGGACGAGACGTCCAGCGTCGAGGGCCGCGTCGTCGTGGAGGACGGGGCCGAGATCCGGTCCAGCAGGGTCCGGGGCCCGGCCATCATCGGGGCGGGCACGCGTATCGTGAACAGCTACGTGGGCCCGTACACCTCCGTGGCTGCCGGCTGCGAGATCATCGACTCCGAGATCGAACACTCGGTGATCCTGGAGAACAGCCGCATCGTCAACATCCCCCACGTGCAGGACTCGCTGATCGGCAGGGAGGTCGAGGTCGTGCGATCGGGCCGTGTGCCCCGGGCGACCCGGCTGATGCTGGGCGACCACTCCCGCGTCGACATCGAATAGGACCTGTGAGCCCCATGGCCGAAGTGACCGAATCCCCCACGATCCGCGACGTGTACGTCGTGACCCCGAAGGTCTTCGGTGACGAGCGGGGCGTCTTCGTCGAGACCTATCGGCGCGAGTGGTTCCCCCAGGGACGGGAGATGGTCCAGGCCAATCGCAGCGACCGCCGCGCGGGCTCAGTGGTCGGCCTGCACTACCACCTGCACCAAGCCGACTACTGGTACGTGCCGACCGGGCGGGCCCGGGTGGTCCTCCACGACCTGCGGGAAGGGTCCCCCACCGACGGGAACACCCTCGTGCTCGACCTCGGCGAGGACGCCGACGGCACCCATCCCCACCGCGGCGTGTTCATCCCACCCGGCGTGGCCCACGGCTTCGCCGCCCTCACCGACATGACGATGACCTACCTGGTCGACGGCTACTACAACCCGGCTGACGAGCTGGGCGTGGCCTGGGACGACCCGGCGATCGCCGCCGACTGGGGAGTGACCGACCCGGTCCTCTCCGAGCGGGACCGCACGAACCCCGGGCGGGCCGACCTCGATCCCGGTCGCCGTCCCCACACCGACCTGCGGACCTGAGGAGGCAGACCTGTGAGCACGCTGTTCGTCACCGGAGGGGCCGGGTTCATCGGCTCGAACTACGTGGCGTGGGTCCTGGCCAACTCCGACGATCACGTCACCGTCTTCGACGCCCTCACCTACGCCGGCAACACCGACAACTTCCGTCGCTTCGAGGACGACCCCCGGTTCCGCTTCGTCAAGGGTGACATCACGGACCGGGACGCGGTGACCGAGGCCCTCCCCGGCCACGACCAGGTCGTGCACTTCGCGGCCGAGAGCCACGTCGACCGCTCGATCGTCGATCCCGACGCGTTCGTCAGCACCAACTGCGGCGGCACCAACGTGCTCTGCGACATCGCCCGCCAGGTCGGTGTGGAGCGCTTCCTCCACATCTCCACCGACGAGGTGTACGGCTCGATCGACGAGGGCTCGTTCTCCGAGGCCGACGGGCTGGCTCCCCGCTCGCCGTACTCGGCGGCCAAAGCGGGCTCTGACCTGATCGCGCTGGCGTACCACGAGACCCACGGCCTTCCCGTGGTGGTGACCCGCAGCAGCAACAACTTCGGCCCCAACCAGTACCCCGAGAAGATCGTCCCCCTCTTCGTCACCAACCTGCTCGACGGGCGCAAGGTCCCGCTCTACGGCGACGGCCTCAACGTCCGCGACTGGTGCTTCGTCGACGACAACTGCGAGGCCGTGGACCGGGTACGGCGCGAGGGCGCGACCGGTGAGATCTACAACATCGGGGCCGGCAACGAGATCACCAACCAGGACCTGACCCTGCGCCTGTTGGCCCGGCTCGGCCACGACGAGTCCATGATCGAGCCGGTCGAGGACCGCTTGGGCCACGATCGCCGCTACTCGATCGACACGACGAAGGTCCGGGCGCTCGGTTGGTCCCCCCGCCACGACCTCGACGACGCCCTGGACCTGACCGTCGGCTGGTACCGGGACAACCGTTGGTGGTGGGAACCCCTCCTCGGCTCGTGAGCAGCTCGTGAAGGTCCTGGTCACGGGCGCGGGCGGGCAGGTCGGCACCGAGCTGCTGGCCGCCTTCCCTGGTCACGAGGTGGTCGGGGTCACCCACGACCGGCTCGACGTGGGCGACCGTGAGGCGGTGCTGACGGTGGTCTCCGCCGAGGCGCCCGACGCCGTGGTCCACGCCGCGGCCTGGACGGCGGTCGATGCCTGCGAGGCGGACCCCGACCGGGCCCTCCGGGTCAACGCCCTCGGCTCGCGCCACGTCGTCGAGGCCGCTCGCCGCGTGGGAGCCCGAGTCTGCTACCTCTCCACGGACTACGTGTTCGACGGCACCAAAGCCGAGCCCTATGACGAGTGGGACGGGCCCGCACCCCGATCGGTGTACGGGCGGTCGAAGCTCGGCGGGGAGCAGTCCCTCGGGGCCGACGACACGATCGTGCGCACGTCCTGGGTCTGTGGCCGGTACGGGCCGAACATGGTGGCGACCATCCTGCGCCTGGCCGCCGAGCCCGGGCCGCTGCGCTTCGTCGACGACCAACGGGGCCACCCGACCTTCGCCGACGACCTGGCCACCATGGTCGCCCGGCTGGTTCTCGAGGAGCGGCCGGGCCCGTTCCACGTCACCAACCAGGGCGCGGTGTCGTGGTTCGAGTTCGCCCGAGCGGTCCTGGCCGCGGCGGGCGACGATCCCGACCGGGTCGAGCCCATCGCCACGACCGATCTCGATCCCCCGCGACCCGCACCCCGGCCGGCGAACTCGGTGCTCGACAACGCGGCCCTTCGTCTGAGTGGGATCGACCTGCTCGATCACTACGAGGCCCCGCTGTCGCGCCTGGTGGCCCACCTGCGCGCCTGACCCGGACTCGGGCCGGGTGACCCCCACCCACTAACGTCCGGCCCGTTCCAGGCGTGGATGGCGAGAAAGGCACCCTCTGATGGCTACGAAGTTCCCTCGTTGTATCGGTCTCCTGCTGGTCGGTCTCCTGGCCTTCGTCGCGGTGGGCTGTGGAGGCGACGACTCTTCCGGCGACGAGGAGGGTTCCGATGCCGTTGACGAAGAGCAGTTCGTCTCCGACTTCGACGAGATCTGCCTCGACGTCAGCGCCGACCTCGACGCCCTCGACACCCCCGAGAACAACGACGAGCTGGCCGAGCAGGCCAACGAGGCGATCGACATCGCCAGCGACGGCCTCGACGACATGGCCGCCCTCACCCCGCCGGCGGACCTGGCCGACGAGGTCGACGACCTGATCGAGGTCCTCAGCGACCGCATCGACCTCTTCACCGAGCTGCAGCAGGCGGCCGAGGACGACGACGACGATGCCATCAACGACCTCGCCGACGAGAACGCCGATCTGGAGACCCAGGCCGACGAGCTCGGGGCCGCCATCGGTCTGGACTGCTTCGCCGACAGCGGAGACAGCTCGGACGACTTCTCCGACAGCTCCGACAGCTTCTCGGACTCCAGCTCCGACTTCTCCGACGACTTCAGCTCGGACTTCTCCGACGACCTCAGCTCGGACTTCTCCGACGACATCGCGCTCGGCGAAGGCGTCGACCCGTCGGACTTCATCCCCGAGTACGGCACCGACCCCCAGTTCGACTCGCTGGCCGACAACTGCTTCTCCGGGGACCTCGCCTCCTGTGACCAGCTCTACGCCCAGACCCCGATCTCGGACCTGACCAACTCCTACGAGGGCTACGGCGCCACATGTGGCGGACGCCTGCCCGAGGAGCGCCCCGGACAATGCGTCGAACTGGGGTGACCCCGCTCCGCTAGGAGGCGAAGACCACGGTGGCGGGGATCGTCACCGCGGGCGACCACGCCTCCGCGGTGTGGGCCAGCGTGCTCAGCTGCACGGCGAGCTGGGCCCTGGTGACCGGCTCGGTGGCCCGGAAGGTGCCGTCGGCGTACCCGTCGGCGATCCCGCGGGCCGCCGCCCAGGCCACGCCGGGTGCGTACCAGGCCCCCGGGCTGACATCGGTGAACGCGGCAGGCCCGGCCACTTCGGGTCGACCGGCGATGCTCCACAGCATCATCACCGCCTGGGCCCGGTTCACCGGCTCCGTGGGTCGGAACGTGCCGTCCGGGAAGCCGTCGGCCACGCCGGCCGCCGCCGCCCAGGAGACCGACGGGTCACCGGCGGTGACGTCACTGAACCCGTGGGCCGGGGCCCCCACCGGGGCCTCCGCGAACGCCCAGAGCATCGAGACGGTCATCGCCCGGCCGCTGACCACCTCCCCCCGGAACGTGTGGTCCTCGTAGCCGGTCACGACCCTGCGGTAGCGACCCCAGTCGACCGCGGCCTCGTACCAGGCCCCAGCGGCGACGTCGTCGAACTGGCGGGCGGCGTGGAGCCAGCTCACGCTCTGGGCCCGGGTGACCGGGTCGGCGGGACGGAACGTGCCGCCCAGGAGCCCGTCGGCGTAGCCCATCGCCACGATCCAGCTCACCGCGGGCTCGTACCAGGCGCCGGCCATGACATCGGTGAACGCCTCGGGCCCGGCCGACGGCGGACCGTCAGCCCGGTGCCAGAGCATCGAGGCCAGCTGGGCCCGGCTCACCGGGTCGGCCGGACGGAAGGACCCGTCGCCGAAGCCGGCGACGATGCCTTCGGCCGCGGCCCACGACAGGGCGTCGGCGAACCATGCCTCGACCCCGGACATCGGTGAACGATCGGGTCGCGGCGGGGGTCGGCCGGCCCGCGTCAGCCCACAGCCAGGCCACGGCCTGCGCCCGGGTCACGGGTGCCGCCGGACGGAACGTGCCGTCGTCGAACCCGGCGACGAGTTCGGTGTCCCGCCCCCAGACCAGGGCGTCGAGGTACCACGCCGACGGGGCCACGTCGACGAATCCGGCCCCCCCACCTCCACCGGCGCCACCCGCGGTGCCGGCCCCGAGGTCGACCAGGCCGTCGCCCCGGTGCCAGGTGAGGCTGGTGCGGGCATTGGCGCCCAACGGACGACTGGCCCAGAGGCCCCGTCGGTAGCCGGTGTCGGCCCGTAGCCAGTGGCGATACTCCTTGCCGTTGGCGGCGTAGACGAAGAAGGGAGCGGTGAGGGGGGCGGGCCCGAAGCCGGGCGCGGTGAACCCGGCGTAGCCCTGGGCCAAGGCCGGGTCGACCCGCCAGCAGGTGAACGCCTCCGGCTGGGCCGGTCCGGTGCAGGTGTGGCGGGTCATGCCCCCTCGGCTCGACACGCCGGAGTCCCGGGTCACGCCGACCAGGCGGTCCGTCGCCCGGCGGTAGATGGCACCGAAGATGGTGCGGCAGGTCGAGGTCCCGCAGCCGAACCACGGTGCCCAGACGTAGGCGAGGGAGGGGTTGGTGCACCAGCGAGAGGCCATCGTGGCTGCGGTCTGAGCCGAGACGACGAAGGTGTCGATGCTCTGGGCGGCGGTGAAGGGGGCGCCGAGACCCGCCGAGTCGAACTGCCACATCCCGACACCGGGGTGCCAGAAGGCTCGGGGCTGGTCGGCAACGGTGGCGAACGAGTGGAGCCCGGCCTGGTTGTCCCAGCGGGACAACGTCATCGGCGCCGGGGCCTGACCCGTCGGCGTCCCGGTCTCGGGATAGGTCGGAGCCAGCATCAGGGCAGCCAGCTTGTTGGTGGTGAGGCCGCAGCGCCGCTCCTCCGCCGCCCAGTGCAGGACGTCGTCGAGCGGACCGTCGCCGAAGGCCCGGCCCGCGGCCGCGGGAGCCACCGCGGTCACTGGCGACGGCGGGGCCAGCGGGGCCAGCGCCCCCAACAGGACGGCCAGGGCGACGAGGCGCAACCGGATCACGAGCCCTGCACCCAAACCATCGTCTCCCCGTCGGCCGGTGGGTCGTCCGAGCCCACGACGAGCGCGTCGCCCGCCGCGCCGGCATCGAGATGGGCCAGCGGCGACCCGTCCGGGCCCCTGACGGAGGCGGACGCGAGCGACACCAGTCGCCCGTCCGCCGACACCTGGCCGACGACGACCTCCGGCCGGTCCACCCCTGCCCCGCCCACGGCGGCCACGGAGCCGAAGAGCAGGTGGGGGCGACGTCCGGCACCGTCGCGGTACAGGTAGAGGGCGACGGGGTCACCGTCGACGGGGCGCTCCCAGAACGGCGTCCACGACAGCGCACGCGTCGCTTCGTCGCCGGTCGCCCCACCGGTTGCCGACCACTCAACGTGGTGGACCGTCGATGCGGCCACGGGGGAGGTGAAGGTGAACGGCACCGGCTCGCCGGGCCGGACATCACGCACGGGGCTGGTCACGGTCACCTCGTCGAGCTCGGCGCCGGCGCCGTCGACCAGCCGGGCGGTCACCGACAGTGTCGACAGGACCTCGGTCCCCTCGTTCCGGGCCAGGCCGGAGGCCGAGAAGGCCCCTCCGGCACTCAGCTGCACGCTGTCCGGGAGCACCCGGGGGCCACGGCCGTCGACCTGACCGAGCCAGTGGGACCCCGAGAATCCCTGGAGGAGACGGGGTTCGCGGGCGCCACCGTGGCTCAGGGCCTCGTCCACCTCGTCCGCCCGGACCGAACAGTCGACGTCACCGGGGCCGGTGCCGGTCCGGAGGCAGCCGTCGTCGTCGTAGAGGCCGGCGACCTGCTCGCTCACCGACGGCAGCTCCGGCAGGCCCGAGCCAGGGGCCGGATCGGAGGCGCCCGCCACCAGGCCGGCCCCGGACAGGGCAATCGCGGCCAGGACGATGCCGGCGAACAGGAGGCGGGGGGCGGGGGGCATGGGCCAACACCCATCGGAACCGTCCTGACCACGTTGAGTGGTCGCCTATCCCGTCACGCCTCGATCTCGGTCTCCTGGTCGATCGTGGTCAGCGTGTGCGGGTGGGTGCGCAGCTTGCCATGGAGGCGATGACGAGCCAGTCCTCCGATGACGACCGCGGCGACCGCGGAGCCGGCGGCGAGGCCGGCTTCGACCCGCAGGAACAGGTCGTCGCCCATGGCGGTGATCCCGAGGAAGGCCAGCACGCCGATCAGCCAACCCAAGGCCACCCGGGACTGTCCTTCGAGGGCGATGAGCGCCTGGCCCAGGGCCACGGCGAGCATGAAGGCGGCGCTGGAGAGAGCCAGCAGCCCGAGATCCAGCCGGGTCAGGGCGAAGTCGTCGCCGAACAGGATGTCGATGAGGAGGGGCCCGAGGAGGGCCGCTCCGGCCACCCCGGCCACGCCGATGACCCCGACGGCGGCGAGGAGACGCCGCAGGCGGTCCCGGAACTCGTGGAAGCGGCCGGCGCCGGCCAAGGCGGAGAGCTTCGGCAGGAGCGCGGCCTGCACGGCCTGGAAGAGGAAGACCGGCACCCGGGAGACCGCGAGGCCGGCGAGGAAGACCCCGGCCTTGTCCGACTCGGACTCCTCGGCCAGCAGCTCCACCGCCAGCACCCCGGCGTAGAGCAGGAAGGCGGTCAGCACCGAGGCGGCCAGCAGGGACCCCAGGGCCGCACCCAGTTCCCCCCACGGGGCAGGGGGCCCGTCGGAGGCGAGATCGTGCTCGCCCAACAGGGCCAGTCCGATGGCGAGGCCCGGAGCCAGCCCGACGGCGACGGCATAGGGGCCGGCCGTGTCGACGCCGAGCAGAGCGAGGACGATGGCCGCAGCCACCCGCAGGCTGTTCTCGTAGACGAAGAACAGGGCGTAGCCGCGGAAGCGACCGAGCCCGGCCAACGTCCCGCGGGCGAGATGGACCGCGGAGTAGCCGAGGATGGCGAGGACGAAGCCGATCAGGATGAGGACCTGGTCATCGAAGAGGTGGTCGAGGAGGAGCGGCGCGGCGACCAGGGTGACCAGGACCAGCGCCCCGATGAGCGCGGCGCCGAGCAGGCCCGCTTGCTTGACGAGCGGACCGACGCCGACCCCGCGGGCCCAGCGGTTGGCCAGCGAGCGGCTGACCTCCTGTTCCAGGGGGAGGAAGAACCCGGGCCCGACGAGGTAGATCAGGGCCCACATGACCGACAGGGGGCCGAAGGCGTCGACACCCAGTGTCCGGGCCGCGATGCCCAGGAACACATAGGACATGATCCCGTTGACGACGAGGCCGCCGCCGACGGTCAGGGTCCCGTCGGGCAGCGGGTTCCGCTCGGCGAGCGCGGCGAAGCGGGACCGCGTCTCCTCGGCCTTCACGTCGTCACGCTCTCGGCGGCGGCTGGGATGTCGGCGTACCTCAGGCCGCGCCGTCTTCCCGGTCGTCGAGGACTCCGTCCACCCGGTCAGCCCCCATCGACGCGCCCTGCTCGACGACCTCTTCTTCTTTGCCTCCGGTGGGCATGGCCCACTGGCCGCCGAGGTCGAGGTAGCCCTCGCCGTCGTTGGCGCTGCCGGGCTGCACCCGCAGCTCGAACTCGCGCTCGCGCTGGTCGAAGATGTGCAGGTTGTTCTCGTCGTAGACACCGGCGGTGAGGTGGTAGGTCCCCGGAGTCAGGTGCATGCGGGGGATCTTGTAGAAGATCACGCCCTCACCGTCGACCATGCCGGTGTTGAGGCGACCGCGACGGCTGTTCGGGGCGGTGACCATGGTCCCCGAATCGGTGTGGAAGCGCACGGCGAAGCTGGGGTTCTTGACCGGCTGATGGGCCTTGTAGTGGATGCGCACGACCAGCGGACGACCGGAGTTGGCGAACGGCGTGACCGCCCTGTGGGCGTTCACGAAGCTCACGTGCTCGATGGTGATCTCCCCGGTGCCGCGGCGCTCGCCCCGACCCTCGAGGATCAGATCGGCGTCGCCCAGGTCTCCCTCGAAGCCGGCCTCGGCCTCGGTGATGTTGACCTGTTGCAGGTAGCTGCGGGCGATGTCGATGGCGTGGCCCTGCTCGCGGACCTCGCCCCGCTCCATCCAGATGGCCTGGTCGCAGAGTGACTGGACCTGGCCGAGGCTGTGGGTCACGAGCACGATGGTCACGCCCTGACGGCGCAGCTCGTAGATGTGCTCGAAGCAGCGGCGCTTGAAGCGCTCGTCGCCGACCGCCACCACCTCGTCGAGCAGCAGGATCTCGGGCTCGACGTGGACGGCGACCGAGAAGCCGAGGCGCACCTTCATGCCACTGGAGTAGATCTTGACCGGCGAGTCGATGAACTCACCGATGTCGGCGAAGGCGATGATGTCGTCGATCCGACGGGCGATGACCTTCTGGGGGATCCCGAGGATCGAGGCGTTCAGGTAGATGTTCTCGCGCCCGGAGAGCTGCGGGTGGAAGCCCGTGCCCAGCTCCAGGAGAGCCGAGATCCGGCCCTTGGTCGAGATCTTGCCGGTGGTCGGGCGGTAGATGTTCGACAGCAGGCGCAGCAGGGTCGACTTGCCCGAGCCGTTGTGCCCGATGATGCCGAACATCGAGCCCTCCTCGACCTCGAAGGACACGTTCTTCAGCGCCCAGAAGTCGGTGAACTCGGTGCGTTCGGCCCGCTTGATGGCCTCCTTCAGGTACTCGGAGCGGTTGTGGGCCAACCGGAACTTCTTGGACACATCGTCGGCGCGGATCGCCATCTTGCCGTCACCCATCACACGACCTCACTGACGTCTTTGGAGTACCGGACGAACACGGCCCAGCCCACGGCCAGGCTCAGGAACGAGGCCAACCAGATGGCGGCCCAACGGGTCACGCTGGGGGCCACGCCGAGGTAGAGCATCTCCCGCGAGGCACCCACGAAATGGGTGAGCGGGTTCAGCAACAGCAGCGTGGTGGCCTTGATCCCGAAGATCTCGGCATCGCCGATCCGCTCCAGCGAGTACAGGATCGGCGTGCAGTAGAAGAGGAGCATCGTCACGATGTTCATCAGGTACGACACGTCCTTGTAGTACGCGTTCGCCAGGGTCAGGACCAGGCCGAGCCCGAGCGAGAAGATGATCATCGGCGGGATCAGGAAGGGCCAGAGCACGAAGCTCCAGGAGAAGTAGCCCAGCGCCCCCAGCACGATCATGGCGATCAGCCCCTCGAGCATGGTCTGCTTCACCTGGGCCAAGGCGTGGGCCATGATCGGGGCCGCGGGCGGGAAGTAGACCTTCTTGAGGAGCGAGCCGGTGGTCGTGAACGTCCCCATCGCGCCGATGGCGACCCGGTTGAAGGCCGACCACATGATGATCCCGCAGAACAGGTAGAGCGGGAAGCTCTGCAGGTCGCCGTACTGGATGCCCGGGATGTTGCGTCCGAACTTGAGGAGCACGCCGAAGACCAACGAGTAGACGCCGATGGTGGCGGCCGGGTTGATCATCGACCAGAGGTTGCCGAAGAGGCTCTCTTTGTACTGGGACTTGAGCTGGCGGTTCGTCAGGTTCTGAACGAGGGCTCGGTAGCCCCAGAGTTCGTCGGTGGCGGTCAGCATGTGATGGGGGTCCTCACTGGTAGCCGAAGGTGGACAGGGCGTCGCCGGCGAGGGCCTCGACCTCGTCCAGCGTCGATCGGTCGAACAGCTCGGCGTAGCCGCCGACGCTGTCCCCACCGATGGGTCGGAAGGTGCTGGCGTGCTGGGCCATGCCCTTGTGTTCGGGGAACTGCGAGAAGCGGGCCTTCTCGCTCACCATGGCCGGTTCGAACGGCACCTGCAGGAAGTCGGCGACAGCCTCGAACACGTCGGAGGGCCGGGCCACGATGTCCTCGTAACGGACCAGCTGGTAGCGGTCGGGGTGGGCGGCGAGACGCTGGTGCAGGCTCAGGTTCGCGTTCCGCCACAGGCGGGCGTAGCTCACATCGATTCCGTTCAGCCATCCCAGTCGTGCCATGGAGACCATCACGTCGCGTGGGTCCCGGACCAGGTGTATGGCCCGGATGCGCTCCGTGAAGAATCCGGCCTGTCCAAGGATCTCGCTCTGGGGCAGGTCATTCGGTGATTTGTCGCCGGCCGAGGTGACAGCAGCCGCCTCGGCCAGAGCGTCGTAGAGGCTAGCGACGATGCTGTCGAAGCGGTACGGCGCGTCGGCCACCACTTCCCGGACCCGGTCCGCGGTGAGCCAGCGCCCGAGGGTGGCGTCGAAGCGGTCGGTCGAGGCGATGAGGTCACCGAGGAGCCGGCGGCCCAGCTCGGGATCCTCGACCAGGCGGAAGGCGTGGGCGGCGGGGACCATGAAATCGGTCTCGTCGGGGACGAGCAGGCCCGAGTGGGCGTTGAGCACCTGGGCCACCAGCGTCGTGCCCGACCGGGGCATGCCGTAGACGACGAACACCGCTCAGGCCCTCTCGGCCCGGATCGTCACGAAGAGCACGGGTGGGATCCAGCCGTGACGCCGCGCCGTGGCCCGGTCCGCCGTAGGGGTGAGCATGGCGGTCGCGGCCGCCCCGAACACGCCGGGCAGATCCACCTCGCCGCTGGACGTCGCCTTGGGCCAGGCCTCGGGACCGCCCTTGGCCAGGTCGACGAACTCGTCGGTCACCAGCAGCTCGACGGCGAAGCCGGCTGCCTCGACCCGGTCGACCACGTCCACCCCGAACGCCCACCGGGCCGTCCCGGGGGCGGCGGTGTGGGCCGCCTCGAGGCGCTCCGTCGTCCGCGGCCAGGACCGGCACCTGCAAGAGCAGGAGCTCCTTCCGGGGCCAGCACCCGGTGGAACTGGCCGAGGAGACCGTCGGGATCGGCGCACGGTGTGGACGTCGTGGGCCGACACGATTCGGTCGGCCGATCCGTCGGCCAGGGTCTCGATGCCGACCAGGTGCCCGAGTGGGGTCCCGATGTAGGCCGGCTCGAGCTCGGTGTAGTCGAACCAACGCTCCATCGCCCGGGCGTAGGTGCCGTGCAGGCGGGGCGCCGTCTCCAGGATGCGCAGGCGACGACCATCGGCCGCCGGGGTGAGGCCGTGCGAGGTGGAACCGCTCCCGGGCGATCGACCCGCAGCGCGGGCAGTCGGCGCTCTCGGCGTGCTGCTGCCCGTGAAGCCCTCCCCCGTCCAGCGGCAGATGTTGCAGGCGGCGGAGGCGACCTTCTCGGCCTCGGTCTCGGGCGCCCAAGGCGGCGGTGCCACCAGGGCCCACGCCTGGGCCTTGCGGTGCTCGACGGAGCGACGGCGTCGGGCCCGTAGGGCCTTGGCCTTCCGCCCGGCGAGGATCGCGGCACGCTAGGGCGAGCGCGGCGGGGGCGCATAGCCGAAGACGAAGAGGCCTTCCTTCGCGACGGCGGTGACCTCCCGGCGGGTGGCGGCGTCGAGGGCGGCGGCGGCGGGACCGTCATCCTCGGCAGGTCGAGGCGCCGGGGCTCGATCCAGGAGCAGCCCACCCAGCCGGGCGACGCCCCGTCCCGGGTTGTGCGAGGAACTCCTCGATGCGGACGACGGCGTACGTCCTGGGATCACCGCCGCGGCGATCACGGAAGAGCCGATTGGCCTGGTCCCACCGGCGAGCCGTGTCGACCGGACCGGGGGTGGCGCCGGCAGCCAGCGCCGCCACGGCGCGGCCGTCACGGACCACATGGATCAACCGGATCGGGCCCTCGTACAGCCCGATGCGGTTCAGAACCGGGTTGGCCAGCACGCTCAGGATGGTCCCCGCCTCGGACGACACCAGCGGCCTCGGCGACCTCGCGGTAGAGGAGGGCCAGCATCGGGCCCAACCGCAGGGGGGCCGTCGCCCAGGATCTCACGCACTCGGCCGGCGTCGAGGTGGGCGCCGATCCCGGTGGCGAAGCCCTTGTCGGCCACGATCAGGTCGGCCGCGAGGCGACGGGCGGCGACCGGCTCGGACACCCGCTGCAACACGAAGGCGAGCGGCAGGAGCAGCTCGCCCCGGCCCGCCACGACCAGCTCGGGGTGGGCCTGCAGGGTGTCGGCGACGAGGCGCGCCTCAGAACCGGGTTGGCCGACGACGAGGAACACGGTTCAGCCGAACTCGTAGCCGTGGCGCTCGATGACGAAGCGGTCGCGCTCGGCCACGAGGTCCCGGGTGGCGTCGTCGTAGTACCAGGCCGCCGGATGGTGCTTGGTGCGGTTCTCGCTCCGGCCCTCGGCCTTGCCGTGGATCGTCTCGCGTTGCGTGGTGGTGAGGTCGTGACCCGCCGCCAGCAGGGAGGCCTCCAACTCGTCGGCCAGGTGCTCCATGCGGATCATGTCCTGGCAGAGCAGGTTCTCGTCGGCATAGGCCCGCACCTTGTCCAGGGTCTCGAGCTCGGGGTTGTGGCCGCCCAAGTGGGGCTCGCCGGGAACGACGCCGACGGTGAAGAGGACCATGTAGCGGTACGTGAGGAGCCCCGAGTGCCGGGAGATGCTGCTCTTGCCGTACCCCTCGCCCACGTCCACGAGGTAGTCGGGGTCGTTGAGGAAGCGGATCCAGCGCCGAAAGGCGTCGCGGTCCTCGGGGTCGCCGTACGCGGTCTTCCACTTCTTCACCCGCCGGCGGGACTTCCGGTCGCGTTCCTCGAGGGGGATCGTCTTCTTGTGCAGCGTCCCCCGCAGTGCCCTGGCCTGGTCCATGCGGGGCGTGGCCGTGGTCCGCTCGTAGATGCCCCCGGCCCGCCGGCTCCCGTAGGCCCAGAGCGACACGTAGTACGACCACGGGCTCCGGATGGAGCCCAGGATCCGCCGGGCGGCGATCTCCGGGTCGGCCAGATCCTCCCGCCGGATGCGATCGTGCTTGTGACGCTCCTCGGCCCCGACGGTCGCCTGGATCAGGTCGGTGATCCGGGTGCTGCCCGTCTTCTGGAGCTGGAGGTAGATGACGCGTTCGCCGACGAGCATGGCCGCGTCAGGTTAGGGCCACCCCCGGGTCGCGACGCGGTCCTCGCGGGCCACGGGCCGAGCCGAACCCGTGGGGTTCTCTAGCCGTGGGGCATGCAGAGCTCGTCGTACTCGGCGATGACGATGTCGGCGGGGTCGAGGGAGCAGGCCGGGCACTCGGGGTCACGGTTGACCTTGAACGTGCGGAAGGACTGCTCGAGGGAGTCGTAGGCCAGGAGGCGGCCGGACAGGTCGTCCCCGATGCCGAGGATGAGCTTGATGGCCTCGAGGGCCTGGATCGAGCCGATGATGCCGGGCAGGACGCCGAGCACGCCGGCCTCGGCGCAGGAGGGGGCCAGCTCGGCCGGAGGGGGCTCGGGGATCATGCATCGGTAGCAGGGGCCGTCGAAGGGCTTGAACACGGTGGCCTGGCCCTCGAAGCGGAAGATCGAGCCGTGCACGACCGGCGTGTTGGTCTTGAGCGAGGCATCGTTGAGCAGGTACCGGCTGGGGAAGTTGTCGGCTCCGTCGATGACCACGTCGAACTGGGACAGGAGGTCGACGACGTTGCCGGCGTCGAGGCGCATGTCGTAGGTGACGACGTCCACGTCCGGGTTGATGGCGGTCAGCGTCTTCTTGGCCGAGTCGACCTTCCGCTCGCCGATCCGGTCCATGTTGTGGAGGATCTGGCGCTGCAGGTTGGACTCGTCCACGACATCCATGTCGATGATGCCGAGGGTCCCCACCCCCGCGGCCGCGAGGTAGAGCGCGGCGGGCGAGCCGAGGCCACCGGCTCCGAGGAGGAGCACCCGGGCGCCGAGCAGCTTCTGCTGGCCCTCGACACCGACCTCGGGCAGGAGCAGATGGCGCTGATAGCGGTTGCGCTGCTCCGGCGACAGGACCGAGGGGACCTTCCAGTCCCGGCCCTCGTCCTTCCACCGGTTGAAGCCCCCGGCCACTGACGCCACATCGCCGTAGCCGAGCTGGGTCAGGGTCTCGGCGGCGAAGGCCGACCGGACGCCGCTGGCGCAGATGATCAGGACGGGGGCGTCCTTGTCGACGAGACGACTCTCGACCTGGCTCTCCAGGTTGCCCCGGGCGATGTGCAATGAGCCGGGCACGGCGCCCTGCTCGTACTCCTCGGGCTCCCGCACATCGAGCACGATGGCGCCGTCGGCGTCGCGGGCGGCTTCGGCCTCCTCGGTGGAGACCTCTCGGATGCGGGCCTTGGTGTCGCGCAGCAGTTCACGGAAGTTGGGCATCAGTACGTCGACCTCGTCGTCGCTCTGTCGTTCTGGGGTCAGGAAAAGCCTAGCGATTCGGTCAACATTCGCCCGGTCCCGCCTATTTCCCCGCGGCGGAACCCCGGGGGTCTGGCCGCGTCCAAACGCGGTGCCGGGTGCTGGACCCGACAGTGGATCCCTAGTCGGCCGGGCCGACGATCTCGGAGAGGACGTCGCTGATCGAGCCGCGGACGACGGCGGCGGCCAGGTCGTCGAACTGGGTGGGCTCAGCGTTGACGATGACCACGGTGGCACCGAGGTGATGGGCGATCGGGACGACGTCGCATATGGGGTAGACGGCGAGCGTCGACCCGACGGCGAGCAGGAGGTCACACTCCCGCGCGGCCCGTTCGGCCCGGCCCAGGTCGTCGGCCACGAGGCTCTGGCCGAACGAGATGGTGGCCGACTTGAGGATGCCGCCGCAGGTCCGGCACTCGGGGTCCTCCTCCCCCGCCCGGACCCGGTCCAGGGCCCGTTCGATGGGCGCCCGCTCACCGCAGTTCAGGCAGCCGACCTGGCGGATGGTGCCGTGGACCTCGACGACGAGGTCGGGATCGCTACCGGCGGCCTGGTGGAGGCCGTCGATGTTCTGGGTGATGAGGGTGTGCAACCTCCCTTGGCGCTCCAGGTCGACCAGCGCCCGGTGACCGGCGTTGGGTTGGGCCGCCCACGCGGGCGAGTCCAGGCGGTTGCGCCACGCCTGCTTCCTGACCTCGGGGTCGGCCACGTAGTTCTGCAGGGTGGCCGACTTCTCGGCGGCGGGGTTCTTGGTCCAGACCCCGTTGGGGCCCCGGAAGTCGGGGATGCCACTGTCGGTCGAGATGCCGGCGCCGGTGAGGACGGCGACGGACTCGGCGGCCTGGACCAGGCGGTGGGCGTCCTCGACGGCACTCATGTCGGCGCCAGCCTACGGACCGTCGACCGGTCGAGGAGCCAGTCGACAGGACGCTCGAGGCGGAAGAACGGAGCGAAGGCGATGAGGCTGAGCGGGTACGGGAAGGCGATCCACATGAGACCGAAGATCCCGATGTGGAACAGCCACGCCGCCCCCGACCACCACGCCGCCCACCGTCGACCGAGGAGCGCCACCGGTGCCCCGAGCTCGACCAGGAGGGTCATGGCACCCATGGGACGGAACAGCCCCGGATGGCCGGCGAAGGCTGCAGCCAGGGGCGAGTAGTCGTCACCGAGCACGTTCTTGCGGGCGTTGTCGAAGGCGATCTGGTGCAGGAGGGTGTCGCCCGCCAGCCAGTCGCCGCCTGCGTAGCGGAGCTTGGCCAGGCCGGTGACGACGTAGGTGAGCACGGTGATCACTGCGGCGAGGCGGAGCGGGAAGCCGTAGCGGACGTCGTCGGCGGGCTGCGGGCCAGACCGGGCGTCCAGTCCCCACGCCTCGGACGACCGGGCCAGCCCGACGACGAACACGTGCAGGACCAGGAGGTTCTCGCTGTGGAACAGGTGCCCCCAAGCATTGCGGTAGCTCATGACGGCGAGCAGGCCCACGGCGAACGCCGGACCCGTCGCCCGGAACCGCCAGCCCGCGGTGTAAGCGACGCCCAGGACCAGGGTCAGGCCGAGGACGAGGACGGTGACGCCCTGGGACGGTGGACCGCCGAGGGGGCGAAGGGCCAGCGGTGGAACCCAGCGGGACTCGTGGAGCCGGGTCAGGTCGAGGAAGTAGGGGAAGCGGGTGACCAGGTAGACCACGGCGAAGGTCCCGGTCAGGATCCGGAACACGGCCAGGCGGCGGGCCGGGGCGGCCTGGTTCACGGCGCTTCGCACTGCTCGTGGACGGTCACCCCGAGGGGCTCGGTCCCGTCCTGGAGGAGGGCCACGGCGTCGTGGCGCTCGGTGACGATCTCGATCGTCCCCGGCTCGTCGACCCGGTCGGCGATCTCGCCGCAGAGGCGGGTCAGCGACTCGTCACCTCCCGCGATGGCGCGGCTGACGGTGACCGCGGCACTGACGATCTCGTCGCTGCCACCCACCATCTCCGGCGACAACCGGTGCCGACCGGCCTCGTCCACCCGCACCGCGGTGTCGATGTCCACGACCTCGCCCCGCTCGGCCGTGAACATCGGATAGGTCGAGATCGGGAAGTCGTCAGCCGGATCCGGAAGGAGCGCCGGGGCGACCACGACCAGCCCCACCGCCACCGTCACCGCCCACCGCCCCCGGTTCGTCACGACCCGCCGAGCGTACGGCTCAGTAGCGTCCCGGTCGGTGGCGACGACGGTGCGGGGGCGGGTGGGCGCGGGGCTGCTGGCCTGGGTCGGCGGACTGGCGGTGGTCGTCGCCGCCGCCCATCCGGAGTCCTGCCCCACGGTGTCGGCCGAGGAAGCGCGGGCGGCGGCCCAAGCAGGGGTGGACTGGGTCGGGACCAACCAGGCGCTCGACGGGCGCTTCCTCTACCGCTACGACCGGGCCGAGCACGAGGCGCAGCCCGGATACAACTACGTCCGTCACGCCGGCATGCTGCTGGCCCTGGAGCAGGGTGCAGCCGCCGGCCTCGACGGGGCCGCCGAGACCGCCGCGGCCGGCTTCGCGTTCGTCGACGACCATCTCACCGAGCTCCCGGACGGGCGGACGGCGTTCACCGCGGACACCGGCGGCACCGGGCTGCTGGTGGCCGCTCTCGTCGAGCGCCGTCGCCGGACGGGTGACGAGTCCAACGACGAGCTCCTGGCCGACCTCGGCCGGTTCCTGGAGGGCACGGTCACCGAGGAGGGGGCGGTCGTCGCCCGGTGGGATCTCGAGACGGATGAGCCGGTGGCCGACACCCGCTCCCCGTTCTTCACCGGCGAGATCCTCTGGGCGCTGGCCCGCCTCCACGCGGAGTTCCCCGATGGCGGCTGGGACGTCCCGGCCCGACGGGTGTCGACATACCTGGCCACCGAACGGGACGACGCCGAGCGCCGCCTTCCACCGGTGTCGGACCACTGGGGGGCCTACGCCTGGGACGAGATCGCGGCGTGGCCCGCCCCGCTGACCGACGACGAGTTGGCCTACGCCGAGCGCCAGGCCGGCCTGTTCGGGCTGCAGGTCCGCTATGAGTCCCAACGCCGGGACTCGGGTCTGGCCCGCCTCACCCGGGGGCCGCACGCCCTGCCCGCCGGGCTGGGCACGGTCGGCGAGGGCCTGGGCGGGATCCGTCGCCTCGCCGGGCGTGAGCCCCGTCTCGACGTCGACCACGAGGACCTGGACGACCGCCTGACCTGCGTCGCCGGGATGCTGGTCGAGCGCCAGACCCACAGTGACGATCCCCGCCTCGACGGCGCCTGGTTCCGAGCCGATGACGTCACCCAGCTCGACGACCAGCAGCACGCCGTGTCCGCCCTGCTCGCCGCCCTACCGGTCCTGGAGGACCACCCGTGACCCTGACCCTGTTCGTCCTCGCCGCGGTCTGCGCAGTGAACGCGCCCCGCTGCCGCTCAGTGGCACCGCGTCCCGGCTGGCCGATCGGTGGGCTCGGCGCGGCCATCGCCTTCGTCGTCCTGGTACCGCTGTCCGTGTTCGCCGATCCACTGCTGGACGCCGTCGGCATCAGCGCGGCGACGGCCCGGCTGGCCACGGGCCTCCTACTCCTCGCCACCGGGTTGCTCAACTTCGGCTGGCCGCGCCCGGAGCCCCGTCCCGCCCTGCCCGGTCGTCGGGCCGCGCTGGTTCCCGTCGCCTTCCCGACACTGCTGACCCCCGGCCTGGCCCTGTTGGCCGTCGTGGCCTCCGCCGATCGCGGCGCACCGACCAGCCTGGTCGTCATGGCCCTCGCTCTGGGCACCCTGCCCGCGCTCCTCGCCCTCGGACCCGCCGGCCCGACCCGAGCCCGGGTCTTCGACGGGCTGGCCCGTCTCCTGTCCGGCCTGCTGGTCCTGGCCGGCTTCGGCCTGCTCATGGACGGGGTGTTCGACATCTGAGAGTGATACATACTGTTATTGACTGAAATACTATAACTGTGGTTGACTCGGGCCATGGAGATCCCTGCCGTCCTCCACCTGCGGCCCTGGGCCGACACGGTCATCGACCGGGTCGGCCATGACGCCCGCTCCCGCTACGTCGAGCAGTTCTGGCTCGGGATCCTCGGTCCGTCCACCACCTGGTTCCTGCGCCTGGTGGCCCACCGCCTGGACCGCGAGCCCGATGGGTTCGACCTCGACGTCGGGGCCACCGCCCGCTGCCTCGGCCTCGGGGCGCCCGAGGGCCGGCACTCCCCCATCCACCGGGCCGTGGAGCGCACCGTCCGCTTCGGACTGGCCCGCCCCGTCGGCCACGACGGCCTCGATGTCCGGCGCCGCATCCCTCCGCTCAACCGCGGCCAGGTGGCCCGCCTCCCCAAGGCCGTGCAGCGGGCTCACCTCGACTGGCAGGAGCAGTTGCTGGTCAGCGACCGCTTCGAGGAGGCCCAGCGCCGGGCCCGCCGCTTGGCGCTGAGCCTTCTGGAGACCGGCCAGGACCCCGACGGTGTCGAGCGCGAGCTGCACCGCTGGCAGTACCACCCCGCCCTGGCCAGCGCCGCCACCGTCTGGGCCCTCGACCGCCACCGCGCGGCCGCAGCCGCAGCCGGGACGTCCGATCTTGCCCCCTCGGTCAGTCCGACCAGGCCGTGAGGAGCTCGAGGAGGGTGCGGACGCCGAACCCGGTGCCGTGCTTGGGGTTCTCGCCGTCGGCGTCATCCAGCCAGGCGGGGCCGGCGATGTCGAGGTGGACCCACGGGATGTCGTCGGCGACGAAGTGCTGGAGGAAGAGCCCGGCCGCCAGCGCCCCGCCATAGCGGTTGCCCAAGTTCTTGATGTCGGCGACGGGCGATTCGATGGCCTTCTCCATGTCGGCGGGGAGTGGCAGCCGCCAGACCCGCTCCCCTGCGCCTTCGGCCGCGGCAGCCACCTTGGCCGCCAAGGCGTCGTCGTTGCTCATGAGGCCGGCGATGCGCGGGCCCAGGGCGACCATGCAGGCACCCGTGAGCGTGGCCAGGTCGATGATGGCGTCGGGCCTCTCCTTGGACGCCTCGGCCAGGCCGTCGGCCAGGATCAGGCGGCCCTCGGCGTCGGTGTTCACCACCTCGACCGTCGTGCCGTTGCTGATCGTGAGGACGTCACCGGGACGGGTGGCGTCGGGACCGAGCATGTTGTCGGTCGACGGCACCAGGCCGGTCACCTTCACGCCCGGGGCGAGGGCGGCGACCGCGGACATGGTGGCGATCACCGCGGCTCCGCCCCCCATGTCGCCGTTCATGCCGTACATGCCGTCCGCCGTCTTTATGGACAGGCCGCCGGCGTCGAAGGTGATGCCCTTGCCCACGAGCACGACGTGGCCGGAGGCTCCCTCCGGGTCGTGGGTCATGCGAATGAAGCGGGGCTCATGGAACGAACCCCGGTTGACGCCGAGCAGGCCGCCGAACCCGGCGGCCTCGATGGCCGCCTTGTCCATGATGTCCACGGTCAGACCGCCGGCGGCGCCGAGCGCGACCGCCCGGTCGGCCAGGGCGGGCGGCGTGAGCGAGCCCCCCGGCTCGTTGACCAGGTCCCGGGCCACATTGACGGCTTCGGCCACCCGCGCCCCGCGGGCCAGTCCCTCGGCCACGCCGTCGGTACCGCCGAGGACCGTCACCGTCTCGAGGACGTGCGGCTCGAACTCGGACTTGAACTCGCCGTAGCGGTAGGCGCCGAGGGCGAATCCCTCCGCCAGCGCCTGCGCCCCGCCGGAGTCCTCGGAGTCGGCATCAGCCAGCAGCGTGGTCGCGGCCGATCGGTGATGGCTCAGGGCCCGGGCCGCCCCCGCCGCGGCCCGGCGCAGCGCTTGGCCGTCCACGGTCGCCGATCCCAGGCCCACGAGGAGCCGCGAGCCCCCACTGTCACGGGGGACCAGGACGGTCGAGCCCAGTTCGGCCTTGAAGCCACGGGCGGCCAGGTGTTCGCCAAGGCCATCAGGGGCCTCGGCGACACCGTCGGCGGTCAGTCCGCTGACCAGCACCTCGGCGTCACCGGCATCGTCGGCCACGGAGAACTCGATCGTCGTCATTGTTCGGGTACCGACCTCGTCGTCAGGGACTCGCCTTCCTGCCAGCGAGCCAGGGTCCACAGCAGATCACTCAAGCGGTTCAGGTAGGGCACGACCCAGGAGTCCGGGCCGCGGTGCGCCGCCACCGCGGCCCGCTCCGCTCGGCGCACCACGGTGCGAGCGACGTCGAGGGCGGCGGCCACCGCCGACTCCCCCGGCACCACGAACTCGGTGGGCGGCTCGAACCGCGCCGAGATCTCGTCGATCGTCACCGTGACGGACTCGACCATGGCTTCGGTCGCCCGGGACTGCCCGTCGGTGAGCTTGCCCACGTTGCCGACGTCGGTGGCCAGCTCCGCCATCACCACCCACAGGTCCCGCTGGAGCCCGAGCACGATGCCCGCCAGCTCGGCGTCGGCCTGGGCCCGGACGACGCCGAGAAACGCCTGGGCCTCGTCGACCTCGCCGTAGGCGGTGGGAGCCGCGGCGTCCTTGGCCACTCGGCCGCCGAAGAGCAGGCCGGTGCTCCCGTCGTCGCCCTTCTTGGTGTAGATCGTCACGCCGCGGCGAGGCTAGCCAGCACCGGCGAGCACCTCGTCGACGGCCATCGGGGTCGGCAGCGACGTGATCGTGCGCACCACGGCGGCCAAGAAGATGGCCAGCAACGTCGTGACGATCAGCCCGCCCAGCCCGTAGGCCTCCAGACCGAGCGCGGCGGCGACGAAGGTCCCGAAGGAGCCGAGGTGCAAGATCGACCGGTCGATCCGCTTCTCGATCACCAGCGCGTCGAACACCTGGTAGCCGATGAAGAGCACCATCATCCACCCCGCCAGCGAGAAGGAGTGAGGGATGGCCACGAGGCCCACGGCCAGCGACCCGACCACGATGCCGACGGCGGGCACGACACTCCACGCCCCCACCCACACGGCCAGGAGCACGGGGGCGGGCAGGTCCGCCACCCGGACGACGAGGTAGGCGAACAGGCCGGCCAGGACGGCCCGGCCGAGGGTGGCCGCCACGTAGCGCCAGAAGCGCCCGTACGCCCCGATGAGCACGGTCCGGGCGCGCTCCCGCCTGACCACGTCGTCGATCTGGTGCAGCCCGCCTTCGATGAACCTCGGCCCCGTCGCCAGCATGAACAGGAGCAGCACGAACGTGATGAGGAAGGACACCCCCCGCGAAGCAGCCGACTGGATGGCGGCCACGTCCGTGCCGCCGCGCAGCCGGTCGGGCAGCTCCTCGACGAAGGCGTTCACCCGATCCCGAAGGTGGATCTCCCGGGCGAACTCGCCATAGCGCTCCGACCGCTCCACCTCGCCGGCCGCCCGCCGGGAGATGACCTGCACGCGGTTCAGCTCATGGCTGAGGTCGTCCACGACGACGTAGGCCACCGCACCGAACGCAGCCGCGGCCACGAGGAGGGCGACGAAGACGGCCAGCCCTCGGGGTAGCGCCCGCTGGAGCAGGGCCACGAACGGTCCGAGCAGGGCGGCGCCGACCACGGCGACGACGAGCCAGCCGAGCGGTCGGGTGGCGGCCCGGAAGACGGCCAGCACGAGCAGTGTCGCGGCCACCATGCCCACCGCCCGGATGACGGAGGTGGGCGTGAACCGCAACAGCTTGACGGCGTCCGCCGGCGGTCCCTCCACCCGGCCTACCGTACCCAGGTGGCCGACGGCGACCAGGGAGCGGCGGCGGCAGTCGAGGAGGTCCTGCGGGTCGACCTCGACTGGCGCTCGGCGGCGCTGGCCTGCGCCGGCGTCGTCGGCCTCGTGGCCGTCTTCGCCATCGCCAGCGCCACCTCACGGACCCTGACCTGGGTGGTCATCGGCCTGCTCCTCGCCCTGGCCATGGACCCGCTGGTCGACCGGATCCAGCAGGTGCTGGGGCTGCGCCGCGGTGTCGCCGTCGGCTGCGTCCTCGCCAGCTTCTTCCTGGCCCTGACCCTCGTCGCCCTGCTCCTCGGCCCGGAGACGGCCCGCCAGGCCCGCACGCTGGGCGAGGACCTACCGGATGTCGTGGGCCAGCTCGGCGACCTTCCGGTCATCGGCGACACGCTCGAGCGCCACGACGTGCCCCAGAAGGTCGAGGACTGGCTCAACGACCTGCCCGAGACACTGGCCGGCCCCGACGCCAACATCGGGGACCGGGCCGAGTCGATCCTCTCCGGGCTCCTCGCCGCCATGTCGACGGGTCTGATCGTGATCATGCTGCTGCTGGACGGGGACCGCCTGGTCGGCGCCTTCCAAAGGCTCACGCCCGACCGGCACCGGCTCCGCATCGACCGAGCCGGCCGGCAGTTCTACGAGATCGTGGGTCGCTACTTCGCCGGATCGCTCTTCGTGGCCCTGCTGCACGGCCTCTACGTCCTGACCGTCGGGCTCGTGCTCGGCGTCCCCCTCGCCCCGTTGCTGGGACTGTGGGCCGCGGTGGCCAGCCTCATCCCCCAGATCGGCGGCGCGCTGGCCGGCGCGCCGTTCGTCCTCCTCGGCTTCACCGAGGGCGCCACCACAGGCGTGATCTGCCTGATCGCCTTCGTGCTCTACCTGAACTTCGAGAACCACATCCTGAGCCCGATCATCGTGGGTGAGGCGGTCAACCTGTCGGCGCCCACGACGATGGTGGGCGCCATCGTGGGCGCCTCCGTGGCCGGGGTGCCCGGGGCCCTCGTGGCCGTCCCGCTGCTCGGAGCGGGCAAGGCCATCTACCTGGAGGCAACCGGACAGGCCCGCTCGACGCGGAAGGACTCCGTCTCGGTCGTGAACCGTCTTCGCCGCCTGGCCCACCGGGAACGCAAATCCCCCAAGGGGGCCGAGAGCGCCCCTCGGTAGCCTCTGGGGATGGCCGAGTTCCTCGATCTCGTCGACGAACGCGTCGTCATCTACGACGGCGCCACGGGGACGTTCCTGCAAGGCCTCGACCTGACCGCCGACGACTTCGGCGGCCCCGAGCTGGAGGGCTGCAACGAGTTCCTCGTCGTCACCCGGCCCGATGCCATCCGGGCGTTCCACGCCGCCTACCTCGAGGTCGGCTGCGATGTGGTGGAGACCAACACCTTCGGCGCCTTCGCCATCCCCCTCGCCGAGTACGACCTGGCCGACCGCACGCACGAGCTGAACGTCACCGCCGCCCGCCTCGCCCGCGAGGTCGTGGCCGACTTCGCCACGCCGGACCACCCCCGATTCGTCGCCGGTTCGGTCGGGCCCGGGACCAAGATGCCCTCACTCGGCCACATCAGCTTCGCCGAGCTGCGGGACGCCTACCAGGTCCAGATGGACGGGCTGCTCGAGGGCGGGGTCGACCTCCTCGTCATCGAGACCCAGTACGACCTGCTCGGCCTCAAAGCCGCCATGATCGCCGCCCGTCGGGCCATGGCCGCCCAGGGCCGCGAGGTCCCCCTGCAGGTCCAGGTCACCATCGAGCTGACCGGGCGCATGCTGCCCGGCACCGAGATCGGCGGCGCGTTGGCCGCCATCGACCCGCTGCGCCCCGACGTCATCGGGCTGAACTGCGCCACCGGGCCGACCGAGATGGGCGAGCACCTGCGTCACCTGTCCCAACACGCCCGCATGCCCATCTCCTGCCTGCCCAACGCGGGCCTACCGCAGGTGATCGACGGCAAGATGGCCTACGACCTGACGCCGGACCAGTTGGCCGAGCACCACCAGCGCTTCATCACCGAACTGGGCGTCCAGGTCGTCGGCGGCTGTTGCGGCACCGGCCCCGAGCACATCCAGCGGGTCGTCGAGGTCTGTCGGGACCTGACGCCGGCCGCCCGCACGCCGGTGCACGAGCCGGGCGCCACCTCGATCTACAGCCACGTGCCCTTCGAGCAGGACACCTCGTTCCTGATCATCGGCGAGCGCACCAACGCCAACGGCTCCAAGAAGTTCCGCGAGGCCATGCTCGAGGGGGACTGGGACACGTGCACGCTGATGGGACGCGAGCAGCTCGCCGAGGGTGCCCACGTCCTGGACCTCTGCGTCGACTACGTCGGCCGCGACGGCACCCTCGACATGGACGAGCTCGCGTCCCGATTCGGCACGCAGGTCGCGGCCCCCCTCGTCCTCGACTCCACCGAGCCACAGGTCATGGAGGCCGGCCTCCAGCACATCGGCGGCCGCTCCCTGCTCAACTCGGCGAACCTCGAGGACGGCGAGGCCCCCGGCTCCCGAATGGACCGGGTGTTCACCCTGTGCAAGGAGTACGGCGCGGCCGCCATCTGCCTGCTCATCGACGAGGAGGGCCAAGCCCGCGACGTCGAGTGGAAGCTGCGCGTCGCCCACCGCATCCACGACATCGCCATCGAGCGCTATGACCTCGAGCCGAGCGACCTCGTCTTCGACGCCCTGACCTTCCCGCTCTCGACCGGCGACGAGGACCTGCGCAAGGACGGTGTGGCCACCATGGAGGCCATCCGTCGGATCAAGGCCGAGCTGCCCGGGGTCCACACCACCCTCGGCGTGTCCAACGTGTCCTTCGGCCTGAAGCCGGCGGCCCGCCACGTGCTCAACTCCGTCTTCCTCCACGAGTGCGTGGAGGCCGGTCTCGACTCCGCCATCGTCCACGCCGCCCGGATCATGCCGCTGAACCGCATCCCCGATGAGCAGCGTCAAGTCGCGCTCGACCTCGTCTACGACCGGCGGGGCACGGAGGGCGGCGACGGCAGCGACTCCGACTATGACCCGCTGCACCGCCTCCTGGCCCTGTTCGAGGACGTCGAGGCCACCGAGGTCGTCAAGGAGGACCGTTCCGGCTGGCCCGTCGAGCAACGGTTGTCCCAGCGCATCATCGACGGCGAGCGCGACGGCCTCGAAGCCGACCTCGACGAGGCCCTGGCCAACGGGACGCCGGCCCTGCTGATCATCAACGACACCCTGCTGGCCGGGATGAAGGTCGTGGGCGAGCTCTTCGCTTCGGGCGAGATGCAGCTGCCCTTCGTCCTGCAGTCGGCGGAGACCATGAAGGCCGCCGTCCGCCATCTCGAGCCGCACATGGACAAGGCCGACGACGCCGGCAAAGGTCGCCTGGTCCTGGCCACGGTCAAGGGCGACGTCCACGACATCGGCAAGAACCTCGTCGACATCATCCTCACCAACAACGGCTACGAGGTCCACAACCTGGGCATCAAGATCTCCATCACCGAGATGATCGAGAAGGCGAGGGCGGTCCAGGCCGACGCCATCGGGATGAGCGGGCTGCTGGTCAAGAGCACGCTGATCATGCGCGACAACCTCGAGGAGCTGAACGCCCAAGGCCTGGCCGAGATCCCGGTGATGCTGGGAGGCGCCGCCCTGACTCGCTCCTACGTCGAGCGGGACCTCCGGGAGATCTACGAGGGCCGCCTCTTCTACGGCAAGGACGCCTTCGAGGGCCTCCACGTCATGGACCGCATCGGTGAGTCCCGCCGAAGCGGTGAGGAGCTCGGTGACTGGGGGCTGGTCCCCTCCGAGTCGAAGGTCCCCTCGCGGATCAAGGAGCGGTTCTCGTCCGGCGACAAGCCGCCGGTCGACCTCCCGGACCGCTCGCCCGAGGTGACCGACGACAACCCCGTGTTCGAGCCCCCGTTCGTAGGTCACCGAGTGGTCAAGGGCATCGCCATCGACGAGGTGGCCGGCTACATCAATGAGACCGCGCTCTTCCGCAACCAATGGCAGTTCCGGCCCGAAGGGGGCGAGGACGACGCCGCCTTCAAGGAGCGCATTCGCCCCACCCTGCGGGAGCAGCTGGCCATCGCCAAGGCCGACGACCTCCTCGTGCCCCAGGTGGCCTACGGGTTCTTCGCCGCCAACAAGGACGGCGACGACCTCGTCATCTGGAAGGACGAGTCCCGCACGGGCGAGCTGGCCCGCTTCAGCTTCCCCCGTCAGAGCGCCGAGCCGTTCCTGTGCATCAGCGACTTCTTCCGCTCCGTGGACTCCGGCGAGGCCGACTACGCCGCGTTCCACCTGGTCACCATGGGGGCCCCGGTGAGTGAGCGGGCGGCCGAGCTCTTCGGCGCCGACCGCTACCAGGACTACCTGCTCCTGCACGGCCTCGGCGTCGAGATGGCCGAGGCCTTGGCCGAGTACTGGCACCGACGCATCCGCGAGGAGTGGGGCTTCGCCGACGAGGACGGGCCCGACCTCAACGGGCTGTTCCGCCAGAAGTACCGGGGCGGGCGCTACTCGTTCGGCTACCCGGCCTGCCCGGACCTGGCCGACAACGAGAAGGCCTGGGAGATCCTCGACGGCGCCCGCCTGGGCATCGAGGTGAGCGAGGAGACGGGCTTCCAGTTCCAGCCCGAGCAGACCACCTGCGCGCTCATCTGCCACCACCCCCGGGCCAAGTACTTCGTCGCCCGCTGAGGCTGGGCGCTCCCTCCCGCGCCGCTGAGGCCGCGCCGGGGGTGCTGTCCCCACCACGGCCCCGGAGGCTCGCGCCCTACTGACCCGGTCGGGGATGTGATCCGATGCGGGTGGTGAGGACCAGCGGGAGCACAGCGACGGGCGCGCTGGTGGGCGATGACCTGCGCCGCCGCTGGCGTGTCGTGCTCGTGGTCGGCCTGCTCATGGGGCTCACCGCCGGCTCCGGCCTGGCGGCGATCGCCGGCGCCCGGCGGACGCAGACATCGTTCCCCCGGCACCTCGAGGCCAGCCGGGCGTCCCAGGTCGAGATCGACCCCGGCCAGCTGAGCGAGGACTCCGACGAGGCCCTTCGGGCCCTGCCCGGTGTCGAGGACGCCAGCTGGTGGGCCGTCGAGAACATCTTCGTCCTCGACGGAACCGGCCAGATCCGGCAGGACGCGATCGGCCTCCTCGTGACCACCTCCGATGGTCGCTACCTCGACCTGGACCGGGTGGCGATCGAGGAGGGCCGCCGCGTCGACCCCGACGCGCCGGACGAGGTCATGATCAACCGATCACTCGCCGAGGAGGCCGGCCTCGAGGTCGGCGACCACATCCCGCTGGGGTGGGCATCGGTCGACGGGAACGGTCAACCGACGTCGCTCGATCCGGTGAACCCGATCGAGGCCGAGATCGTCGGGATCATGGCGCCGAACGAGGACGTGGTCGCCACCGAGCTCGACGCGTCCGCCGCACGCATCTACGCCAGCCCCTCGTACCGGCCGCCCGACCCGGGCCTCGGCCCCCGGTGGTACGGGTTCGCCTGGTATGGGCTCCGTCTGACGGATGGCGACGAGGGCGTGAACGAGGTCGTGCAGGAGTGGAATGACGCGGCCGACGAGCACAACGCCACGCTGGACGAGGGCCAGGACGAGGAGCGGTGGCTCGTCTACGCCCACCGGACCTCGGACCTCGAGGTCACCGCGGCCCGAGCCGTTCGCCCGCTGGCCACCGCGCTGACCACCGTCGGCCTGGTGCTCGTCCTGACGGCGAGCTACCTCGGTGGCCAGGCCCTGAACCGATCCGCCCGCCAGGAGCGTGATCGGCTGCGGCACCTGCGCCAGCTCGGGGCCGACCGAGCGCTCCTGGTGCGCACGGGCGCCGCGGTCCCCGCGCTCACCGTCACGATCGCTGCCGCCGTCGCTCTCGTGACGGCATGGCTGTTGTCCACGCATTTCCCGGTCGGTCCGTTCACGGTCGTCGAGCCCCGTCCAGGCCGGAACCTGGACCTCACCGTCCTCGGGATCGGCCTCTTCGTCCTGGTCGTGGCGCCCCTCGCCGCCTGCCTCGTGACCGTGGGCCGCATCGTCCGCCAGGTCCTGCTGCCGATCGAGGTCGGCCACCGCTCGACACGGATCTCGGGCTGGCTGGCGCGCACCGGCGCCCCCGAACCCCTCAAGGCGGCCGTCCGGCTGATGGCACCAGGGGACGGCGCCTCGTTCGTGCCGACCCCCTCGGTGCTGGCGTCGACGGTGGTGGTGGTGGTCGTCGTCGTCGGGACGATTGTGTTCGCCGAGAACCTCCGTGCGCTCGGCGACCGACCCGAGCGCTTCGGCTGGAGCGGCGATTCCCTCGTCATGAGCGACGGGGGCTACGGCTCGTTCGACGAGGCGTCAGCGGCCGAGTACCTGGCGGGACGGGATGACGTCGACGGCTGGCGCCTGATCGGAGGCGACCGCACAGCCGTGAACGGACGTCCGGTGGCCGGCATCGACTACGGCCCGGGGGAGGGCACCGCGGCCGACTACGAGCCCGTCCTGAGCGACGGGCGTGCCCCGGCGGGACCCGACGAGGTGGTGCTCGGCCGGCAGACGCTCGAGGACGCCGACGCCGCGATCGGTGACACCATCACGGTGGGGACCGGCGAGTCGGCCCGCGAGGCGACTGTCGTCGGCACCGCGGTGTTCCCCGTGTTCGGCCCGGTACTCGCGCTCCGGACGAGCCTCGACGTCGGGATCTGGGTCGACCCCGACGCTGGCGTGTTCACCTACATCGGAACCCCCAACGGGCCACCGTTCAACGGTCTCCTGCTCGACCTCGAGCCCGGGGCCGAGGTGGTTCCGGACGTCCAGCACCAGGTCGACGTGTTCGACGTCGTCGAGCCGACCGAGGTGAGCACGACCATCGACGCCACCCGCTACGAGCCTGGCGTGCTCGGCGCCCTCGCCCTGGCCGGGCTCCTCACGATCCTCTTGATGCTGGTGGCGGTGATACGGCGGCGGCGCGAGGTGCTGGGGATCTACCGCGTCCTGGGGTTCACCCCGCACCAGCTGCGCACGACGATCTGCCTCCAGGGCCTGTTGTTCGCCGTCACCGCCGTGGTGATCGGGGTTCCCGGGGGAATCGTGGTCGGTCGCGTCCTCTGGCGACGGTTCGCCGACGACCTCGGCGTCCTCGACGTGACCGACATCTCCTGGAACCTGGTCGTCGTCGCCGCGGTCGCGGTCCTGGTCGTGGGCGTGCTCAGCTCAGTGCCACCGGCCCTCGTGGCCGGACGACGTCGGGTCACGCGGGACGAGCGGGGTTGAGCGACACCACCCCGGGCCAGGCATTGCGTCGCCCGGTAGGGCCGGCGGACACCACCGAAGGGGACAGGCTCCCCCCTTGACAGCGCCACGGCACGGGTGGACAGTCGGAGATGATCCTGCCCGCCCGACCGAGGAGGCCCAGACATGGCCACGGCGCACGAAGCAGGCGATCCACCCGACCGTTGACCCGTTGAGGCTCCGGCCTCAGCGATGCCATCCAGTCGATCGGGACCGACCGTTCTCGGCCCACCGCGAGCCTTCGGCAGCGCGATGAACCCTCTCCGCACGGCGACCGTGCGACCCGCCCGCTCCCGCCCCGCCCACCGGTCGGGCGGGTCCGGCGCCGGCGAGGGGTGATCCGCCTCCGGGTTCGACCGAACGCAAGGCGCGAGCGCCCGGCACCGGTCGACGACCAGAGCCACCGACCCGCCCTCCGGGGCGGGTCGGGGCGCGTCAGTAGCCCAAGGTGGGGTCCACCCGCCCGACCAAGGGCTCCCCTGCTGCGAACCGTCGGACGTTGTCGGCGATGCGGGCCGACAGAAGGGGTTGGGCCATCTCGGGCGTGTTGCCCACGTGCGGGGTGATCAGGCAGTTGGACTGCGCCCACAGCGGGTGGCCGTCGGGCAGGGGCTCGGGATCGGTCACGTCGAGGGCGGCGCCCCCGATCGTGCCGTTTCGGAGGGCCGCAACCAGGTCGTCGGTGACCACATGGCCGCCGCGGGCCACGTTCACCAACCAGCCGTCGTCGTCCATGGCGGCCAGTTCCTCGGCGCCGATGATCCCCGTGGTCTCCGGCGTGAGGGCCAGGGCCAGGACCACCAGTCGCCGCCCCGGCAGCGAGTCGCCCAGCCGCTCGGCCCCGACCACCTCGGCCGCCCCCGCCATCGGCCCCGGGTGACGGCGCACGACCGTGACGGAGCAGTCGAAGGGGGCGAGCAGTCGGAGCAGCTCCTCCGTG
Organism: uncultured Microthrixaceae bacterium; assembly: GCA_963725155.1. GTDB lineage: Bacteria > Actinomycetota > Acidimicrobiia > Acidimicrobiales > DATDAH01 > DATDAH01. The sequence goes on along the minus strand of CAVRXU010000005.1, from coordinate 536,683 downwards.
ATGCCACCGCCGCCGAGGATCGTGACCGCCGCACCGACGAGGTTCTGGCCCCGGGGGGGTGACCAGGCGGCAGCCCGGGCGTACTGGTCGAGGCCCCGCAGGCCGGCCAGGGCCAGTGTCAGCGCGTGCTCGGCGACCGGCACGGCATAGACCCCTTTGCCACACGTCCAGACGTGGCCCGGGTCGAGCACGGCGACGAACGGTTCGATGCCGGCCCACGGCAACTGGACCCAGCTGATGCCCGGGCACCTGGCGAGGAGGCCGGCCAGGTCGTCCGCCCCGCCCGTGGAGGCCCACACCAGACCCTCGGCCGCGGCCGGTTCGACGACCGCGGCGCCGCCTGTGCGCACGGCCTCGGCCAGCCAGGGGCGCTGACCCGCCGGCTGCACGGCGATCTGGGCGGGGGACGGCATCGTCGGCAACGTAATCCTGGAAATGGCAATGTTGGGCATGGCGCTCCTGGTCGGTGTCCCCCGTGAGATCAAGAACAACGAGAACCGGGTGGCGATCACCCCGGACGGGGTGCGGGAGTTGGCCCAGCACGGGGTATCGGTTCTCTTGGAGGCCGGCGCCGGCGTGAACTCCGAGTTGCCCGACGTCGACTACCAGGCCGCGGGGGCCGAGATCGTGGGCGCCGTGGCCGAGCTCGTCGAACGGGCGGACCTCATCTGCAAGGTCAAGGAGCCCCAGCCCGAGGAGATCGCGGCCTACCGCCCCGGGCAGATCCTCTTCACCTACCTGCACCTCGCCGCGTACCCCGAGGTGGCCGACGGGCTGCTCGCCGGCGGCGTCACCGGCGTGGCCTACGAAACCGTCCAACTCGACAACGAGTCGCTGCCCCTCCTGGCGCCGATGAGTGAAGTGGCGGGACGCATGGCGACCCAGATCGGAGCCCACTTCCTCGAGCGGGAGAACGGCGGGCGGGGCGTCCTCCTCGGTGGGGCCCCGGGCGTCTCACCGGCCAAGGTCGTCGTCATCGGCGCCGGGAACGTCGGCTGGAACGCGGCCTGGATCGCCGCCGGCATGGAGGCCGAAGTCGTCCTCCTCGACAAGAACCTGGACCGGCTCCGCTTCGTCGATCAGATCCACAAGGGCCGGATCTCCACGCTCGCCTCCAACCGGGGCACGGTCGAGCGGGCGGTGGCCCGGGCCGACCTGGTCATCGGCGCGGTCCTGGTGCCGGGTGGGCGGGCCCCGGTGCTCATCAGCGAGGACATGGTGGCCGGGATGAAGTCGCGTTCGGTGATCGTCGATGTCGCCGTCGACCAGGGGGGCTGTGTGGAGACCATCCACGAGACCACCCACGAAGCACCGATCTATGAGATGCACGGCGTGGTGCACTATGCGGTGGGCAACATGCCCGGCGCGGTGCCCAACACGTCCACCTTCGCCTTGACCAACGCCACCCTGCCCTACCTGGTGCAGCTGGCCAGCGGCGGGCTGCCTGCTGCGGTGGCCGATCCCGTCCTGGCCCTCGGGATCAACACCCATGAGGGCCAGGTCACCCACCAGGTCGTCGCCGAAGCCCTCGGCAAGGAGTTCGTGCCCCTCGCCGGCCCCTGACGTCCGCGCGGTCCCGCGGTCCTACCCTCGGCCCGATGGCCGAGCCCCGCCTCGGCGCCGCCGACGCCGAGGACGCGCTGGTCGACGCCGACCGCACGATCGCCCCGAGCACCGCCCGGGCCGCCCTCGCCTACCCGACGTTCCGCCGCCTCTACTGGGGGGCGTTCGGCTCCAACGTGGGGTCGTGGATGCAGAACGCCGTCCTCGGGGCCTATGCCTTCGAGCTCACGGGTTCGGCCAGCTTCGTCGGGCTCATCGTGTTCGCCCAGCTCGGGCCGCTGCTGGTCTTCTCTCTCATCGGCGGGGCCTTGGCCGATGTCGTCGACCGCCGACTCCTCCTCATCACGGTCGCGGTGGAGCAGCTGCTGCTGTCGATCGCGCTGGCCGTCCTCACGGTGTCCCCCGACCCGAACAAGGCGGCGCTGATCGGGATCGTGTTCCTCATCGGCGTCGGCCAGGCCATCCACGCCCCCACGTACTCGGCCGCCCTCCCCGCCCTCGTGGAACGCAAGGACCTGGCCGGTGCCATCTCGCTCAACTCGGCCCAGATGAATGCCTCCCGGGTGGTCGGGCCGGCCATCGGGGGCGTGCTCTACGCGGCCATCGGCGTGTCCTGGGTCTTCGCCATCAACGCCGCCACCTACCTCATCGTCATCGGCGTGCTCCTGGTCATCCGTCTCCCCCGGGTCGACCAGGACCCCGACGAGCCCACCGGGCTCCGTCGGCTCCTCGGTGGCTTCCGGGTCGCCCGCCACGACCGCACGATCCGCCGAGTCCTGTTGACGATGGCGATGTTCTCGTTCTTCTGCCTCCCGTTCGTGACCCAGGTCCCGGTCATCGCCGAGCGCAACCTCGCCATCGACCCCCGCAGCGGGGCGTTCGGACTCTTCTACGCCTGCCTCGGCGTCGGCGCGGTGATCGGCTCGCTGTCCATCGGGACGGTCTTCGCCCGGGCCTCGAAGCGCCGCCTCGTCCGTCAGGGGCTGGCCCTGTACGCCGTCTCCCTCACGGTCCTGGCCGTCGCCCGGGACCCGCTGCTCGCGTTTCCCACCATGGTCGTGGTCGGGTCGGCCTACTTCGGGACCGTGACGTCGTTGTCGACGGTGCTCCAGGAGCAACTCGACGACCGCGTCCGAGGGCGGGTGATGGCCCTCTGGGTGATGTGCTTCGGCGGCACGGTGCCCATCGGCGGCCTGATCGCCGGCCCCGTCATCGAGGCCACCGACGTCACCGACGTGATGTTGTTCGGCGCCTTCATGGCCGCCCTGCTCGGCGTCTACGCCTACCTGTTCACCAGCGAGCCGACCGGCCGACGGGCCCGCCCCCTGGCGTCAGGCGTCGAGGAGGCGCTGGGCTAGGGCCTCGAGCCCGGCGACCCGGCTCCCCTTGACCAGGACCGCATCCCCCGGGCCCAGGATCCCGAGGGCGCCGACCGCAGCGTCCACGCCGTCGACGACCTCGACGGCGGGGCCGTAGTCCTCGGTGCCCACGGCGACCAGGCGGATGCCGAGGGCCGAGGCCCGCTCGGCGATCCGACGGTGCTCGGTCTCGGCATGGTGCCCGAGCTCAGCCATCGGACCGAGGGCCGCCGTGTGGCGCTCAGCGTCGAGGTCGGCCAAGGCCTCCAGGGCCGCAGCCGTGGAGGCCGGATTGGCGTTGTAGGCGTCGTTGAGGACCCGGGCCCCGGACCGAGCCACGGTCAACTCCATCCGCCAGGGGGACAGCGACGCCCCGGCCAGTCCCGCCACGACCCCGTCGAACTCGGCCCCGGCCGCCAGTGCGGCCGCCGCCGCGCCGGCCGCGTTCTCGGCGTTGTGCCGGCCCCGCACGGCCAGGACGAGGTCGGCCTCCCCCCACGGGGTGACGAGGCGGAACCGAGGACGCAGGTCACCATCCAGGACCACCCCCTCGGTCCGGACATCACCGCGGTCGACGCCGTAGGTGAGGATGCCGGCCGCGGTCCGGCTGGCCATGGCCGCCACCCGCTCGTCGCCCTGGTTCAGCACGGCGGTACCGGCGGCAGTCAGAGCCTCGACCAGCTCTCCCTTGGCCCGAGTCACCTCCTCGATGGCCCCGAAGGCCTCGGTGTGGGCCAGGGCCACGGCCGTCACCACGCCGATCGTCGGGCGGGCGACCGTGCAGAGGTCCCGCACGTGGCCCACCCCCCTGGCTCCCATCTCGATCACCGCCACCTCGGTGTCGTCGGCCGCCTCGAGCAACGTCAGGGGCACGCCCAACTCGTTGTTGAAGGAGCGCAGGCTGGCCGCCGTCGACCGGGACGGGCTGGTCGCCGCCGCGATCAGGTCTTTGACCGACGTCTTGCCGACCGAGCCGGTGACGCCGATGACGGCTCCCTCCAACCGGTCGCGGGCGTGGGCGCCGAGCGCCGTCAAGGCCATCCCGCTGTCGTCCACGACCACCGCCGGGGCGTCGTCGAGCGCCCGTTCGACCAAGGCCGCCGCCGCCCCCGCCGCTCGCGCCGCGGCGACGAAGTCGTGTCCGTCGCGGTCCCCCCGCAGGGCGACGAAGAGCTGCCCGGGCCGAACGGCCCGGCTGTCCATCGTGGCGCCGTCGACGCCGAGGTCGCGTGAGCCCACGATCCGGCCCCCGGTCACCCGGGCCACCTCGTCCACGGTCAGGTGCACCCACCAGTTGTACCGTGAGCCGGGTGACGAACGAGCGACCCGACCGGGGGCGCGTGCGGCTGGTCGTCCTGTTCGGCGGGCAGTCGGCCGAGCACGACGTGTCCTGTGTGACGGCCAAGCACGTGGTCGCGGCGGCCGACCCGGTCCGCTACGACCTCGAGCCGGTCGGCATCACCCGGGACGGCGAGTGGGTGCGGGCCGAGGACGCCCGGGTCGCCATCGAGCAGGGGGCGGCCGGGCTGCCCGAGGCCCTGGCGGCGACCGGGAGCGCGATCGACCACGAGACGGCGATCGTGCCGACCGCGACGGGCGAGACCGTCGTCGTGTTCCCGTTGCTACACGGTCCGATGGGCGAGGACGGCACCATTCAGGGGTTGCTGGAGCAGGCCGGCGTGCCGTACATCGGCGCGGGGGTCCTCGGCTCCGCCGTGGCTTTGGACAAGGCGATGGCCAAGGACGTGTTGGCGGCGAAGGGCATACCTCAGGCTCGATGGCTGGCCTACCGGTCCACCGATCTCACTGCCCTTCCCGTCGACGAGATCGAACGGGAGCTGGGGCTGCCGTGCTTCGTGAAGCCGGCCAACCTCGGCAGCTCGGTCGGTGTCTCCAAGGCCCATGACCGCGATGAGCTGACCGCCGGCCTCGAGCTGGCGTTCAGCTACGACGAGTGGGTGGTCGTGGAGGAGGCCGTGGTCGGTCGTGAGATCGAGCTGGCCGTCCTCGGCAACACCGAACTGCGGGTGTCAGTGCCCGGCGAGGTCAGTCCCGCTGCCGAGTTCTACGACTACGAGGACAAGTACCTGGACGGCCGGGCGGAGCTGACGATCCCGGCTGACCTGCCGCCTGACGTCGTGACGCAGTTCCAGGACCTGGCCCGGCGCGCCTACCGGGCCCTTCGGGCCGAAGGCATGGCTCGCGTGGACTTCTTCTACGAGGAGGGCGGTCGGGGACCGCTGCTCAACGAGATCAACACCATTCCGGGCTTCACCCCGATCTCGATGTACCCGAAGCTCTGGGCGGCCTCCGGCCTGCCCTACGACCAGCTCATCGACGAGCTGGTGGCGCTGGCCCTCGAGCGCCACGACCGCCGGACCAAGACCCGGCGGACCAGTCGTCCCGCCCGCGACGAGCGCCCCGAGGCCTGATGGGCAGCACCGCGCTGGACGCCGAGGCGTTCCGGGTCGACTCGGGCAGCGCGGTCCGCCTCACCGATCGTGACCCGCGCGACACCGGGACCTTCGACGGGGACAAGGACGCGGGCAAGGAGGCTCACGACGAGCTCTGCGAGCGCCTCGAGGCGCTCCAGGACCTGCTCTACGCCGACGGCCGCCACCGGCTCCTCGTCGTGCTGCAGGCCATGGACACCGGGGGCAAGGACGGCACGATCCGCCACGTCTTCAAGCACACGAACCCGGCCGGGGTCCACGTCGCGGCGTTCAAGCGGCCCACCGACGAAGAGCTGGCCCACGACTACCTGTGGCGGATCCATCCCCACACGCCGGCCGACGGCCACATCTCGATCTTCAACCGGAGCCACTACGAGGACGTGCTCGTCGTGCGCGTCCACGACCTGGTCCCGGAGGCGCGGTGGCGGCGCCGGTACGACCACATCACGGCATGGGAGCAGCAGCTGTCCGACGAGGGAACGACCGTCCGGAAGTTCTTCCTGCACATCTCCAGGCAGGAGCAGGCCGAGCGCCTCCAGGCCCGCGTCGACAGCCCCGACAAGCGGTGGAAGTTCGCCATGGCCGACCTGGCCGAACGGAAGCTCTGGGACGACTACCAGGCTGCCTATGAGGAGATGCTGAACCGAACCTCGACCGAGGCGTCCCCCTGGTACGTCGTCCCGGCCGACCGGAAGTGGTTCCGCAACCTCGTGGTGTCCCAGGTCCTGGTCGAGACCCTCGAGTCGCTGGAGCTCGCCTACCCCGAGCCCGAGGAGGGCGTCGAGGGCGTCGTGGTGACCTGATCCTCGTCGTCGGCCGCGAACCCGGGAACCGGCTGCGGGAAGCGGATGTACTCCCGGATGAGCATCGTCGCGAACTCTCTGGGCTCCGGACGGTCGCCGGTGAGGTCGCCGCGCTCCCGGAGGTCGTCCTCCAAACGGCCGAGGATGACCTCCAGGGTGAGGTCGTCGGCGTGGTCGGCCCAGTCCCGACGCTCGGCGTCGTCGGCGAAGCAATAGGCCTTCCACGAGACGGAGAACCGTAGGTCGTCCCACCTGTAGGTCGTGGGGTCGGGACCGGCGCCCTCCAGCGCCCAGCGGCCGTCGCCGGCGAAACACAGCTCCGGCCGCGGCCCGAGGGGGGGAACCCGGGCATCGGCGGCGCCCACCCGGTCCACACCGTGGAACACGCTGTCGGTGTCGAGGAGCACGGCAGAATCGTGGCGCACCGGGAGGGCCACCGCCGGGCCGTCGACCCCGTCCGGGTAGTAGGCGAAGGCCCCCTCGACGGCGTCGCCGAACCAGGCCACGCCGGTGGCGATGGGCATCCGCCAGTCCTCGAACCGACCGGAGTGGTGCATCACGACCATGAGCCACTGCGGAAGGTGGAGCCGGTTGGCCCCGCGGAACTCGGGCACGTCGGTGTGCACGGCGAGCTCCTGGCCGGGCAGCAGCAGGTTGGCGTAGACGATGGCGGGCACGATCACCTCGCGTCCGTGCAGGGCCCGGGCGGCCTCGACGAACCCCTCGTGGTGCAGGAACGGCTCGATGCCGGGCGCCCGTACGTCCTCGCCGTAGGCGTAGGTCTCGCGGAAGTAGTTGGTGCGGTCAGCCAGCGTCGAGGTCGGCTCGCCCGTCCGACCGAAGCGGCCGCCCGAGCGGACGAAGTTGGCGGCGGCGTCGATGCGCTGGGGCAGGTCGCCGAAGTTCTGCTCGGTCGTCTCCGCGCTGTATGTGCGGTACGTCCCGAAGGCCTCGGCCAGGCGGAGCATGGCCTCGGCTCCTTCGACCCCCAGCAACGGGTCGAACACGGTGACCGTGGCCGTCATCGGGGCAACGCTACATAGCGCCGGAACCTGACCCCCACGCCGGTCGGGCGGGGCTCGTCGCTGGGCTCGGGTTGCCCCGCGGCCCACGCCCGTGCCGCCTCACCCCCGCGGGCCCGGTCCTCGTCACTGGCCGCCCACGTCCAGCCCATGACCCCGGACTCGAAGAATTCGATGAGGTCGTCGACCGACATGAGGCGGTCGTCAGGCACCTCGGTCAACCACTCCCCGATGAAGCCCCGGCTACGAAGGTAGGCGTCGAGCCCCTCCACCTGGTCGAGGCCGACCGGCGTGCGGTCGATGCCGGCTGCCTTGGCGAACACGACGGCCACCTCCTGCGATCGAGCGCCGAGGCCGCCCCGGGCCCACAGCAAGACGCCGTCCGGGCGCAGCACCCGCAGGACCTCCACGGTGGCGTCCCGCCACTCGGGCACGAGGTGGAAGACCTGGCTGGCCACCACCGCCCCGAAGCGGTCGTCGGGGAACGGCAGCCGCGTGCAGTCGGCCTGGCCGACCGGCACGGCGCCACCCTTGTCGGCCATGACCCGCAGCATCGGCATGGAGAGGTCGATGCCGACCACGTCCAGCCCGACCTCGGCCAACGGCAGGGCGATCCGGCCTGTCCCCACACCGATCTCGAGCACCGGACCGTGGCCGATCAGGGCCTCGGCCAGCACCGCGGTCACCCGCGCGGCTGCCTCGGGGGTCAGGGACCGGGTGGCGTCGTAGTACCCCGCCGCCCGGTCGAAGCCGACCGATGGCCGCTTCGCCCAGCTCACGCCGCGACCGGAGCGGTGAGAGCCGAGCGGAGGAAGTCGATGAGCTCCCGGCGGCGGCGAGCCAGGGAGCGGAGCGTGGGCTCCTCGCCCAGGGCCCGCAGGAGCTCCACCTCCGTCGCCATGCCGATGACGGCCGAGTAGGCCGACATCAGCAGCAGGCGGGAGTCCGTGGCCCGCATGCGCCCGGCGGCCATCTCCACCTCCAGGAACTCGCGGGCCCGCTGCACCAGTGGGTCGAGGGCGGCCATCAACCGAGGAGCGGCCGGCGGTCCGAGGCGGCTGACCTCCCGGAGCAGGCCGAGCAGCTCGGGCCGGCGCAGGGCCAGCCGGAAGACCGAGCGGACCACGGCTTCGACCCGGTCCCAACCCTCCCCCGCCCGGGCCAGCGCGTCCTCCAGGGCCGCCGACAGCTCGGTGGCGCTCCGGTCGACGACGGCATCGAGCAGGATCGACTTCGAGGTGAAGTAGTAGAGGACCGCCTGCTTGGACACGCCGACCTCACCGGCCACGTCGTCGAGGGACGTCGCCTCGTAGCCGCGTGCCGCGAAGGACACCAACGCGGCGTCCAACGCCCGGTCGCGGGTGGAGGCGGTCACTTACCAAATGGTAGAACACAGGGCATGGGCATCGCCGACGGCCTCCACGGCAAGCGCATCGCCGTCACCGGGAGCACCGGCTTCCTGGGCACCGCCCTGGTCGAACGCCTCCTCCGCTCGGCCCCCGGGTGCGAGTTGGTCCTGCTCATCCGTCCCGGGCGGCGCTCGGATCCCACCCGTCGGGCCAACCGGGAGATCTTCCGCAACGACGCCTTCGACCGTCTCCGAGCCATCTGGGGCGACGACTTCCAGGCCACCATCGACGAACGGGTCACCGCCGTCGCCGGTGACGTGGGCACCGACGGCCTGGGCCTCGACGACGACGGTCGGGCGGCCGTGGCCACCTGCGACATCGTCATCCACTCCGCGGCCACGGTCTCCTTCGACTCCCCCCTCGACGCCGCCGTCGAGGTCAACCTTCTCGGCCCCACCCGCATCGCCGCGGTCCTCAACGACCTCGGCGTGACGCCCCACCTGGTGGCCGTCTCGACCTGTTATGTGGCCGGAAGCCGCCGGGGCGCGGCTCCCGAGGAGCTGGTCGAGGAGAGCGACTTCTTCACGGATGTCTCCTGGCGGGGCGAGGTCGACGCCGCCCGGCGGATGCGCACCGACGTCGAGGCCGCCAGCCGTACGCCGGAGAAGCTGGCCGACTTCCGCAAGCAGGCCCGCCGAGAGCTGGGTGCCGCGGGCGTGCCCCTCCTCGCCGAGAAGACCGAGCAGCTCCGGACCCGGTGGGTCACCGATCGGATGGCAGAAGCCGGGCGGGCCCGAGCGGCCTCGCTGGGCTGGCCCGACGCCTACGCCTACACCAAGGCGCTGGGGGAACGAGCCCTGTGCGAGACCCGGGGCGACCTCCCCGTGAGCATCGTGCGGCCCTCGATCATCGAGTCGGCCTGGGCCGAGCCCAAACCGGGTTGGATCCGGGGCTTCCGCATGGCCGAGCCGGTCATCATCTCCTACGCCCGGGGCCTGCTGAAGCAGTTCCCGGGCGTGCCCGAAGGCATCGTGGACGTGATCCCGGTCGATCAGGTGGCCGCCGCCATCTGCGCCGTCGCCGGCACCGGCCCGTCCGCCGACGGGTCCGTCGACGTCACGCAGGTGGCGTCGGGGTCGGCGAACCCCCTGCGTTACGGCCAGCTGGTGGACCTCACCTCGAGCTGGTTCAAGGACCACCCGCTCTACGACCGTGAAGGCCAGCCCATCGTCCCCGGCGACTGGTCGTTCCCGGGCCGGGGTCGGGTCGAGTCCCAGCTCCGTCGGGCCAAGACCACCCTGGAACGGGCCGATCGTGTCCTGTCCTCCCTCCCCCTCCGAGGCCGGCAGGCCGAGTTGTCGGCCCGGCTCGAGGATCGGCGGGAACAGGCCGAGAGCGCCATCGGCTACGTCGAGCTGTACGGCGCCTACGCCGAATGCGAGGCCGTGTACGGCGTCGACAACCTGCTGGCCCGCTGGGACGCCCTCGACGACGGCGACCGGGAGGCCTTCGACTTCGATCCCCGCACCATCCACTGGCCCACCTACGTGCAGGACATCCACCTGCCGTCGATCGTCACCCAGGCCCGCGTCCGGACCGAGGGTGGCGGGCGCACGACCTCGGACCGCCAGGGCCGCCTGCGGGAGCAGGTGCTCTCCCCCGACCGGCACCTGGCGGCCTTCGACCTGGAGAACACCCTCATCGCGTCCAACGTGGTGGCGTCGTACTCGTGGCTGGCCACCCGGCGCCTGCCGCCGACGGACCGGGCCCGCTTCGTCGTGCAGATGCTGCAGGAGGGACCGAGCCTGCTGGCCTTCGACCGGCGCGACCGGAGCGACTTCCTGCGCCACTTCTACCGGCGCTACGAGAACGCCCCCGTCGACCAGATCGACGCCGACGCCTGGCAGATGTTCAGCGACCTGATCCTGACCAAGTCGTTCCCGGCGGGCATCCGGAGGGTGCGCAAGCACCGGCAGCTCGGCCACCGCACCGTGCTCATCACCGGCGCCCTCGACTTCGTGGTCGAGCCGTTGCGCCCGCTCTTCGACGACATCGTCTGTGCCTCGCTGGAACAGAGGGACGGCCGCTACACCGGAGGCATGAAGGACGTGCCCCCGACCGGCGAGGCCCGGGCCCAGGCCATGGCCGACTATGCCAAGGCCGAAGGCCTGTCGCTGGCCGAGTCCGTGGCCTACGCCGACTCGGCCTCCGACCTGCCGATGCTCGAAGCCGTCGGGTTCCCGGTGGCGGTGAATCCCGAGACGCGACTGTCGACGCTGGCCCGCAAGCGGGGCTGGCTGGTCGAGACCTTCGACAAGGCGCCCGGCGGGCCCCGCCCGCCTCTCCCCCTCGCGGCCCGGCCCGGTGGCCGGGAGAGCTGGTTGGCCCGTGGCCTCGACCGCATGACGCCGACCACCGGGGTGGCCGGGCGATGAAGGCCCTCCAGTTCGAGCGCAACCTGCCCCGGTACGCCGCCGCCCGCGTGGCCGGCGCGGTCGTGCCCGGTCGGGGCGCGGCTTGGGGCCCGCTGCGCCTGCGGGACATCGACGTGCCCGACCTGCCCGCGCCCGACTGGGTACGGGTGCGGCCCCGACTGGCCGGCATCTGCGGGTCGGACCTGGCCACGATCGACGGCCGGAGCTCGCGTTACTTCGAGCCCATCGTCTCGTTCCCGTTCGTGCCCGGCCACGAGGTCGTGGGCGAACGGGCCGACGGGGCCCGGGTCGTGCTCGAAGCCGTGCTCGGCTGTGTCGCTCGCGGCATCGACCCGCCCTGCGAGGCCTGCGCCGTCGGCGACGTGGGCCGTTGCGAGCGGATCGCCTTCGGGGACCTGGAGCCCGGTCTGCAGACGGGCTTCTGCTGCGACACCGGGGGCGGCTGGTCGACCTTGCTCGTGGCTCACCCCGACCAGCTCCACGCGGTGGCCGACGACGTGTCCGACGAGGCCGCGGTCATGGTCGAGCCCGCAGCCTGCGCGGTCCGGGCCGCCCTTGCGGCCGGCGAGGGCGGCGTCCAGGTCGTCCTCGGGGCCGGGACCCTCGGCCTGTTGACCGTCGCCGCGCTCCGTCGGTTCGGCACGCCGGGCACCCTGATCGCCACCGCCAGCTATCCGCACCAGGCCCGCTTGGCCAAGGAGCTCGGCGCCGATGTCGTCGTCGACCCCGACGAGGCCCACCGGGCCGTGCGCCGGGCCACCGGGGCCATGGTGATCGGCGACACCCTCACCCGGGGTGCGGACGCCGTCGTCGACTGCGTGGGCGGGGCCGACACCATCACCACCGGCATCGCCGTGGCCCGGGCAGGCGGGCGGGTCGTCCTGTGCGGGATGCCCGGCACGGTGTCCCTCGACCTCACGGCCCTCTGGCACAAGGAGGTCGCTCTCGTCGGGGCCTACGCCTACGGGCGGGAGGCCGGCGGCCGGCGCACCTTCGACCTCGCCTTCGAGCTGGTCCAGGAGGCCGACCTCGGCCGCCTGGTGTCGGCCACCTACCCGCTCGACCGGTACCAGGAGGCGTTGGAGCACGCCGCCGCCGCCGGCCGCCGCGGCGCGGTCAAGATCGCCTTCGACCTCCGCAACGAACGGGAGCGTGAATCGCTGTGAGCAGGCCCGGATTCGTCCTCGAGGTCGATCGCTCGACCCCGCCAGTCCTGTTCCACCACGGTGAGCACGTTCCGCCTCGAGCGGCTGCCGGTCGGTCGTTCCCGCATCGTCTACCCGGCCGAGCCGCTGGAGGGCCTGAAAGACCCGGATGAAGCCATTCGTCAGGCCCTGCTCAACCCGCTGGGCGACAGCGCGCCCCTCCCCGCGCTGCTGACGCCGGGCATGAAGCTGACCATCGCCTTCGACGACATCTCACTGCCGCTGCCGCCGATGCGCCGGCCCGACATCCGCCAGCGCGTCATCGAGGCCGTGCTCGACATGGCCGCCGCCGCCGGGGTCGACGACGTCCACCTGATCGCCGCCCTCGCCCTGCACCGGCGCATGACCGAGGCCGAGCTGCGCCACGCCGTCGGCGACCGGGTCTACGACGCCTTCGCCCCCGACGGCCTGCTCTACAACCTCGACGCCGAGGATCCCGACGAACCTGTCGTTCCTCGGCACCACCGACGAGGGCGAAGAGGTGGAGATCAACAAGCGGGCCGCGGAGAGCGACCTGCTCGTCTACGTCAACATCAACCTCGTGGCGATGGACGGTGGCCACAAGAGCACCGCCACCGGCCTGGCCAGCTACCGCAGCCTGCGCCACCACCACAACGTCCACACCATGCAGCACTCCCGCTCGTTCATGGACCGGCACAACTCGAGCCTGCACCACTCGAACTGGCGCATGGGCGAGGTCATCCGCAGCGCCGGGGTGAAGATCTTCCAGATCGAGACCACGCTGAACAACGACACCTTCGGCGGCGACCGGCCGCTGTCCGTCCTGCAGAAGCGGGAGTGGGAGTGGACGATGGCCGACCGGGCCTCGTTCATCGGCCTCAAAGCGGGCCTCGACCGGATGCCGGCCACCGCCCGGCGCAAGATCTTCAACGCGTGGAAGGCGCCGTACGCACTGACCTCGGTGCAGGCGGGCGAGGTCGAGCCCGGTCCACGAGGTGACCACCGCGCAACGTCCACGCCCAGCAGCTGGTCTCGGTCGAGGGCCAGACCGACATCCTCACGATGGGGCTGCCCTACATCTGCCCCTACAACGTGAACTCGATCATGAACCCGATCCTGGTGATGTGCCTGGGCCTCGGGTACTTCTTCAACCTGTACCGCGGCAAGCCGCTGGTCCGGGAGGGCGGCGTGCTGATCATGAGCCACCCGACCCCGTGGGAGTTCCACCCCGTCCACCACCCCAGCTACATCGACTTCTTCGAGCAGGTGCTGTCCGAGACGACCGATCCGGTGGAGATCGAGGCCAAGTACGAGAAGTCAGTTCGCCGAGGACGAGTGGTACCGCCACCTGTACCGGACGTCGCTACGCCTACCACGGCGTCCACCCGTTCTACATGTGGTACTGGGGCAGCCACGCCCTGCAACACCTCGGCGGCGTGATCATCGTGGGCGGCGACGTGAAGGCCGTCCGTCGGCTCGGGTTCAAGCCCGCCTCGACCCTGCAGGACGCGTTCGAGATGGCGACCGACGTGGTCGGCCCGCAGCCCTCGATCACCCACCTCCACAACCCGCCGATCCTCATGGCTGACGTCACGTGAGGGTTCGGTTCGCCCCGACCCGCCTGGTCCGGGCGCTGCCGTTCCCCTACCGCGCCCCGGCGATCCCCCGGGGCGTCGAGCCGCCGCGGACCAAGCCCCGCAAGGGCGGCGCCTACGACACCGACTGGGCCCGCCGCTGGCCGGCTCGGGCCGCCCGGCTGGTCCTGCTCGACGGCGTCATCAAGCCGGCGGCCAAGGCCCTCGCCGATCCGCAGTTCCGAGGCCTCGACCGGCTGAGCACCCTCGAGGGCCCAGCGATCTTCGCGGCCAACCACCACAGCCACCTCGACACCCCGCTGCTCCTCAGCTCGATCCCCGAGCCGTGGCGGCACAAGATGTTCGTGGGGGCAGCAGCCGACTACTTCTTCGGCGACCCGCTCACCGTCCGCCGCTCTCGGCCCTGGTCATCGGTGCCATCCCCATCGAGCGCTCCAAGGTCAGCCGCCGCGGCGCCGACCAGGCGGCCGACCTGATCGACGACGGTTGGAGCCTGATCATCTTCCCCGAGGGCGGTCGCTCCCCCGACGGCTGGGGCCAGGCGTTCCGCGGTGGCGCCGCCTACCTCGCGCTGCGGTGCGGCGTGCCCGTCGTCCCGGTCCACATCGACGGCACCGGCAAGATCCTGGGCAAGGGCATGAAGTACCCCAAACCGGCCCACACCCGGCTCACCTTCGGCCACCCCCTCCTGGCCGACGAGGGCGAGTCCAGCACCCACTTGAACGAGCGCATCGAGTCCGCCGTCGCCGCCCTGGCGGACGAGTCCACCACCGACTGGTGGGAGGCCCGGCGGCGGGTCCACGCCGGCACCACGCCCTCCGCTCACCGGCCCCGACGCGCCGACGTGGCGCCGGGCCTGGGCCCTGGGCGACACGAAGGGCCGAGCCCGTCAGCGGAGGCGCTGGCCCAAGGTGTGAACCGTCCAGGCTGGGGAATTCGGTTGGGAAGGTTCAGATCGCCCTCAGCTACACTCGTCGGACGCCCTCCCGGGCTACGGCAACGGCGCCGCGCTCCTGTCACCGCCGACTTCGCGCCCCGGGACCTCGGGCCTGCTGACGCCATCCGGGTCGTTCACGCGACCCGCAACAGGAGGAGTGCCCTCGATGCGGGAGTTCGACGCGTGTGGCATCGGTTTCGTGGCCGATGCGCAGGGTCGAGCCTCGCGCGCCATCGTGGCCGCCGCCCTGCACGGTCTGGCCTGCGTCAAGCACCGGGGAGCGGCCGCCGCCGACGGGCTGACGTCGGACGGCTGCGGCGTCCTCACCCCCATTCCCGCCGCCCTCGTCGGCGAGGGCAACGGGATCATCTCGCTCTTCGTGCGGGGCGCCGACGCCACGACCCTGGTCGAGGACGCCTGTGCCGCCGAGGGCGTCGAGGTCATCGACTGGCGCAAGCCGGAGACCGACGACACCGTCCTGGGCCACATGGCCGCCGAGACCCGACCCGAGATCCTCCAAGCCGTCATCGCCCCGCCGGTGGACAGCCCGTACAGCAACGAGGTCACGGCCTACCGGATCCGTCGCCACCTGACCGGGGTCGACGGCCTCTACGTCGTGTCCTGCTCGTACCGGACCGTCGTCTACAAGAGCCTGGCCGCCGCCGACCACCTGGCCGACTTCTACCGGGATCTGGCCGATCCCCGGTACGAGGCCGCCTTCACCATCTTCCACCAGCGGTTCTCGACCAACACGTTGCCCACCTGGGAACGGGCCCAGCCCTTCCGCAGCCTCTGCCACAACGGCGAGATCAACGCCATTCAGGGCAACCGCAACCGCATGCTGGCCCGGTCCACCCTGGGCACCGAAGAGGCCGGCCTCGGGGCCGAAGCCCTGTTCTGGCCGGTCCTCGACGACAACACGTCGGACTCGGGCAAGTTGGACGAGGCCCTCGAGCTCCTCACCCGGGGTGGGCGCGACATCCGCCACGCCGTGGCCATGCTCGTGCCCGAGGCCTGGGAGCACGCCGTCGACCTCGATCCCGAGATTCGAGGCTTCTACCGCTACCACTCCGCCCTCATGGAGCCCTGGGACGGTCCCGCCGGCCTGATCTTCACCGACGGCGTCGGGGTCGGCGCCGCGCTCGACCGCAACGGCCTCCGCCCGTTGCGCTACGCCATCTGTGAGGACGGCCTCGTGGTGTGCTCGTCCGAGGTCGGGGCCGTGGACATCAGCGGCCACGGCAAGGTCGAGCGGGGTCGCCTCGGCCCCGGCCAGATGCTCTTCGTCGATCCGACGCGGGGCGTGCAGCGCAACGACGCCGTGAAGGACCGCCTGGCCGCCGCGAACACCTTCTCCCACTGGGCCCATGACGGCTTCCTGAGCTTCGGGCCCGGCGAGCCGGTGATGCAGGTGGACGAGGGGCTCGAAGCCCGCCAAGCCGTCCACGGCTACACCCAGGAGGAGCTGCAGATGGTCCTGCGCCCGATGGGCGCGGAGGGCAAGGAGCCCACCTTCTCGATGGGCGACGACTCGCCCCTGCCCCCGATGGCCGGGCGGCCCCGTCCGGTGCACCACTACCTGAAGCAGCGGTTCGCCCAGGTCACCAACCCGCCCATCGACCCCCTGCGGGAGCACCGCGTGATGTCGCTGCGGACGTTGCTGGGGCCCCGGTCCCCCATCCTCAGCGAGCACGAGGACGCCACCCGTCTGCTGCGGCTCGAGTCCTTCCTGCTCTACCCCGATGCCGTCGAGCAGCTGGTCGAGGACCAGACCCCCTTCCCCACCGCGACGCTGGACGCCACGTTCCCCGTGGCCGACGGGCCCGACGGCCTGCGGGCCGGGGTCGCCCGGCTGGCCGACGAGGTCGAGGCGGTCACCGCTGACGGGGCGGAGATCCTCGTCGTCAGCCACGCCGCGGCCGACGCCGACCGGGTCCCGATCCCCTCGGTGCTGGCGGTCGGCGCGGCTCACCACCGCCTGATCGAGCTCAAGCGGCGGAGCGACGTCAGCCTCGTGGTCCTGGCCGACGACGCCCGGGATGTGCACTTCTTCGCCGCGCTCGTCGGCTACGGCGCCGACGCGGTGTGTCCGCGACTGGCGCTGGAGACCCTGGCCGACTGGGCCGACAACAGCGACGACGACACCACCGGACCAGTGGCTCAAGGCCACTTCTTCGATGCCGTCGAAGCCGGCGTGCTCAAGATCCTGTCGAAGATGGGCATCTCCACGCTCGACTCCTACCGGGGTGCGCAGACCTTCGAGGTCGTCGGCCTCGGCGACGAGATCGTCGACCTCTGCCTGCGGGGCACGCCGTCGGCGGTGGGTGGGGTGGGCTGGGCCCACCTGGGCCAGGACGCCCTCGATCTGCACGCCAGTGCCGACCTGGTCTCGCCCGGGTACTACCGGGTCCGCAACCGGGGCGAGTACCACGCCCACAGCAAGGACGTCGTCCAGGCCCTCAACGACCTGACCCTGGTCAAAGAACCGACCGACCAGGCCCTGGAGGACATGACGGCGGCCCACCTCCTGCAGCGGGCCATCAACGGCGAGTCCTACGACCTCTACGAGTCGTTCCGGGCGCTGGTCGACGACCGCCCGCCGACTGAGCTGCACGACCTGCTGGAACTGGTCGACGCCGATGCGCCGGTGCCCGTGGACGAGGTCGAACCGGCCTCGAGCCTCGTCCGGCGCTTCTCGACCGGGGCCATGTCCCACGGGGCACTGTCCAAGGAGGCCCACGAGACGCTGGCCCAGGCCATGAACCTGCTGGGTGGCCTCTCCAACTGTGGCGAAGGGGGCGAGGACCCCTACCGCTACTACACCCGGGGTCTCGGCCGGGACGACAAGAACTCCCGCATCAAGCAGATCGCCTCAGGCCGCTTCGGTGTGACACCCGAGTACCTGGTTCACGCCGACGAGTTGCAGATCAAGATGGCCCAGGGCTCCAAGCCGGGCGAGGGCGGCCAGCTGCCCGGCCACAAGGTGTCCGAAGAGATCGCCCGACTGCGCCACACCCAGCCCGGCGTCGGCCTGATCTCCCCACCCCCCCACCACGACATCTACTCCATCGAGGACCTGGCCCAGCTCATCTACGACCTCAAGCAGGTCAACGCCGCCCAGGTCTCCGTGAAGCTGGTGGCCGAGGACGGCGTGGGCACCATCGCCGCGGGTTGCGCCAAGGCCCTGGCGGATGTCATCCATGTGTCCGGCGCCAACGGCGGGACCGGGGCCAGCCCCCTCTCGTCCATCAAGCACGCGGGCATGGCCTGGGAGCTCGGCCTGGCCGACACCCAGCGGGCCCTGGTCGACAACGGCCTGCGCGGTCGGGTCCGGGTCCGGGTCGACGGAGGCTTCAAGACGGGGCGCCAGGTCATCGTGGCCGCCCTGCTCGGCGCCGACGAGTACTCGTTCGGCACTTCGGCGATGATCGCCGAGGGCTGCATCATGCTGCGGGCCTGTCACAAGGACACCTGCAAGCCGGGCGTGGCCACGCAACGCCCGCACCTCCGAGCCAACTTCACGGGCACGCCCGAAGGCGTGGCCGCGTACCTGCTCTTCGTGGCCGAGGACGTGCGCCACCACCTGGCCCGCCTCGGGGCCCGCTCGCTGCGAAGAGGTCATCGGCCGGGTCGAGCTGCTGGCGCAGACGGTCACGGGCGACGACCGAGTCGACGGCTTCGACCTCGGATTCGTCATCCAACCGCCCGAGCACGACGAGGAACCCCGCCACTTCGTGGCCCGCATCCCGATGCTCGACCCCCGCTCCGCCGCTGGGTGACCGGTTGCGCGATGACGCGTTCCAGCTCGTCTGGGACGGCGACGAGGTGGAACTGGACTACGCCATCACCAACGCCGACCGCTCGGTCGGGGCTGCGTTCGCGGGGGCGGTCGCCCTGGAGTACGGGGCCCTCCCGCCCCGGGGCACGGCCAAGGTCCGCTTCACGGGCTCGGCCGGGCAGAGCTTCGGCGCCTTCCTCAGCCACGGGGCCGAGTTCACCCTGGAGGGCGAGGCCAACGACTACGTGGGCAAGGGCATGGGGGGCGGGCGCATCGTGATCGTCCCCCCCGCCGACGACGCCGGCGACCCGGTCCTCGCCGGCAACACCTGCCTCTACGGCGCCACCGGCGGCGAGTTCTTCGTGGCCGGCTCGGTCGGCGAGCGTTTCGCGGTGCGCAACTCCGGCGCCCTGGCCGTGGTCGAGGGCACCGGTGACCACTGCGCCGAGTACATGACCGGCGGCACCGTCGTCGTCCTCGGCCAGGTCGGCCACAACCTCGGCGCCGGGATGACCGGCGGGCAGGTCTTCGTCTTCGACGCCGACACCGAACGGGTCCTGGCCCGGGTCAACACCGACCTCGTCGAGGCGCTGCGTCCCGAGCCCGACGACGTGTCCGAGGTCAAGTGGCTCATCGAACGCCACCTGGAGCTGACCGGCTCGACGCGGGCCGCCGAGCTGCTGAAGGTCTGGGACCAAGCGGCGGACATGCTCTGGCACATCCTCCCGTGGGACCGTCCGGAGCGGCACCAGCGGGTCGAAGCCCACCGCGTCTCCGCCGCCTGAGACCTGCGGTGGCCTGGGTCGCGCCGGTCCTGCTGGCCGCGGTCTTTGCCTTCGCCGGTGGCGCCAAGTTCGCCGACCGCCCCGGCACCGAAGACGGCTTCCGGCGCCTCGGCTTGGGTCACCCCGAGAAGCGGGCCATCCAGGTCCCGGCGGCGGAGCTGGCCACCGCCGTCCTGCTGGTCGCCGCCCCCGTCGGTGGGGCCCTTGTGGCCCTCGGCCTGCTGGCCGTGTTCACCGTCCTCCTCGTCCGTCGCCTCCTGGCCGGCTCGACAGCCCCCTGTCGCTGCTTCGGCGGCGTCCGCACCCGGGCCATCGCCTGGTCCGACGTCATGCGCAACCTCGTCCTCGCCGTTCTGGCCGTCGTGACCCTGGTCGCCCCGCCGGCCTGAACGCCTAACCTGCGCGGCCGTGCATCTGAACCTGAGCGCCGACGAGGTGCTGACGACCACTCGGGCCGTGCGCAAGCGCCTGGACCTCGACCGGCCCGTGGAGCGGGAAGTCGTCGAGGAGTGCATCGACATCGCCATCCAGGCGCCCACCGCTTCGAACGGCCAGGGCTACCACTGGGTGGTGGTCACCGACCCCGAGATCAAGCAGCCGATCGCCGAGCACTACCGGAACAACTTCGAGATGTTCTACGGCAACGGCGGCGGCCCGTCGCCCTACCCCGAGGACGATCCCCGCACCGATCGGCTGGACGCCGTGGTCGGCTCGGCCGCGTACCTCGCTCGCCACCTGCACGAGGTGCCGGTGTGGGTCATCCCGTGCCTCGAGGGCCGGATGAGCGAGGGCCTGCCGTCGTTCCTGCAGGCCTCGCTCTGGGGGTCGATCATGCCCGCGGCATGGAGCTTCATGCTCGCGGCCCGGGAGCGGGGCCTCGGGACGGCCTGGACGACCCTGCACCTCCCGCACGAGAAGGAGGCCGCCGAGCTGCTCGGCCTCCCCTATGACGAGATCACCCAAGTCGGGCTGATCCCCGTGGCCTACACGAAGGGCACCGACTTCAAGTCGGCCAGCCGGGTGGCGGCGGCCGACCGCACCCACTGGGACCGCTGGTGAGCCCTGCGCCGGAGAACAGCCACCGCGACGAGGTCGTCGTCCCCGACGAGGTGTCCGATGCGGGCGGGCCGGTTCGACCGGCTCGCCGTGACCGCAAGCCCCTCATCACCTGCGTCGCCGGTCTCACCGCCTGCTGGTTCGCCGTCTTCGGCCCGATCCTGGTCGTCGTCCTGGCCCCGACCGCCATCGTCATCGGGCGGCGGGTCCTCCGTCGGATCGAGCTCTCCGGGGGCACCAACGCCGAGCGCAAGCAGGCCAAGGTCGGGTTCTGGGCCGGCATCGTCGCCGTGATCCTGCTCGTGGTGCAGTTGATCATCTTCCAGCTCTTCTTCGAGTGGGAGAAGGACGCCCCCGCCATCGGGGACAAGGCCGCCAGCAGCCAGCCCGCCGGTTAGGCCTCGTCGACCAGGCGGAGGCCACTGGGGGCGATCGAGCGCTCGGCCGTGGACAGGTCGACGACGAACTCGGTGCGGTGGGCCGGAAAGGTGTGCTCGCTGGCCAGGACCGGGCGCCCGTCGACGGACTCGGTCAGACGGCGACAGCGCAGGACAGGTCCGCCCGGCAGCATCCCCAGGAGCTCGGCCTCCTCCGCGGTCGCCACGCCGGCCCGGATGCGCTGGCGGGCCGATCCCAGCTCGACGTCCAGCAGCTCGTAGAAGGGCCGACCCTCCACATCGTCCCGCGAGAGGTTCGACGCCATGGCCTCCGGGCACCAGACGGTGACGAGGGCGAAGGGCTCGCCGTCGGCCAGGTTGAGACGTCGGGTCATGAGCACCTTCGCTGTGCCCAGCAGCTCGCCCACCTCGGTCGGCGCCGTGCCGAACGCGAAGTCCAGGATGCGCCGCTCGCTGGTGCGGCCGGAGGCCAGGAGCTGGTCCTCGATGGTGCCCAGTCGGCCGAGGTTCTGAGGAAGCGGGTCGGTGGCCACGAACCAGCCCGACCCCTGGCGGGAGTCGACCAGGCCCTCGGCCCGCAGGTCCTCCAGCGCCCGTCGGACGGTCACCCGACTGGCCTTGTACCGTGCCACGAGGTCGGCCTCGCTGGGTAGGAGACCGCCGGCGACGAACTCGCCCGCCTCCACCCGGCGGCGCAGGGAGTCCGCGATCTGCTGGTAGCGATGACTGCGCACTTGTCTTATACTTGTATTGTTCGCTTCGGAACGCAACCTCAGGACCAAGGGGAATCGACATGGCCGAGACCAACCGCACACCGATCGAGCTGATCCGCGCCGTCTACGACCGCCTGCCCGAGCGGGTCGCCGGGGGCCGGGAGCGCCTCGGCCGCCCCCTGACCTTCGCCGAGAAGGTGCTGATCAACCACCTCGACGACCCCGGCGCGGCGACCGAGCGGGGCAAGTCCTACGCCGACCTGCGCCCCGATCGGGTGGCCATGCAGGACGCCACCGCCCAGATGGCCCTGCTCCAGTTCATGACCGCCGGTCTGGACGAGGCCGAGGTCCCGGCCACCGTCCACTGCGATCACCTCATCCAGGCCAGGGTCGACGCCAAGACCGACCTGCTGGCGGCCGTGGAGGGCAACGCTGAGGTCTACGACTTCCTCGAGTCGGTCTCCGCCCGCTACGGCATCGGCTTCTGGGGCCCGGGGTCGGGGATCATCCACCAGGTCGTGCTCGAGCAGTACGCGTTCCCCGGCGGGATGATGATCGGGACCGACAGCCACACCCCCAACGCCGGCGGGCTCGGCATGGTCGCCATCGGCGTGGGTGGCGCTGACGCGGTCGATGTGCTCACCGGCTTCCCCTTCAACGTGCGCTGGCCCCGGCTGATCGGTGTCCACCTGACCGGCGAGCTCAGCGGCTGGTCCGCGTCGAAGGACGTCATCCTGAGGGTGGCCGAGATCCTCACCGTCAAGGGCGGCACCGGCGCCATCGTGGAGTACTTCGGCCCGGGCGCCGAGTCCATCTCGGCCACGGGCAAGGGCACGATCTGCAACATGGGGGCCGAGATCGGGGCCACCACGTCCCTCTTCGCCTACGACGCCGCCATCGCCCGCTACCTGAAGTCCACCGGTCGGGAGGACTACGTCGACGCCGCGGACGCCGTCGCCGAACACCTGCGGGCCGACCCCGATGTCCTCACCGACCCCGGCGCCTACTTCGACCAGGTCATCGAGATCGACCTGGACGAGCTGCGCCCGCTCATCAACGGTCCGCACACCCCGGACCGGGCCCGCGCCGTGTCGACGCCCTGGGGGCGGAAGCCGAGGCGGAGGGCTGGCCGAAGGAGATCAGCTACGCGCTGGTCGGCTCCTGCACCAACTCGTCCTACGAGGACATCACCCGGGCCGCGTCCATCGCCCGCCACGCCGCCGAAAACGGCCTGAGGACCAAGACCGACCTGATGATCACCCCCGGCTCCGAGCAGGTGCGGGCCACCATCGAGCGGGACGGCCTCCTGGCCGACTTCGACCGCATCGGGGCGACGGTGCTGGCCAACGCCTGCGGGCCGTGCATCGGCCAGTGGGCTCGTTCGGACGTGTCGGAGGGTGACGCCAACACCATCGTCACCTCGTACAACCGCAACTTCCCGAAGCGCAACGACGGCCTGGCCAGCACGCTGGCCTTCGTCACCTCACCGGAGACGGTCGTGGCCCTCGCCCTCGCCGGCACCCTCGACTTCGACCCCGTCAACGACACCCTGACCAACGATGCCGGCGAGCAGGTCAGGCTGGTCGTGCCCGTCGGCGAGGAGCTGCCGGCCCAGGGCTTCGACCCCGGTCAGAACGCCTTCACCCAGGCGCCCGAGGACGGTTCGGGCATCGAGGTGGTGGTCCGGCCGGAGTCCGACCGGCTGCAGCTCCTCGAGCCCTTCAGCCCCTGGGACGGCAACGACTTCGTCGAGCTGCCGATCCTCGTGAAGGCCCAGGGCAAGTGCACCACCGACCACATCTCCGCCGCCGGCCCCTGGCTGAAGTACCGCGGCCACCTCGAGAACATCAGCGGCAACCTCTTCCTCGGGGCCGTCAACGCCTTCAGCGGCGAGGCCGGCGAGGGCAAGGACCAGCTCGACGGCGAGGTCAAGCCGTTCCCCGAGATCGCCAAGCACTACCACGAGGCCGGTCAGGGTTGGGTGGCCATCGGCGACGAGAACTACGGCGAGGGCTCGTCCCGCGAGCACGCGGCCATGGAGCCCCGCTTCCGCAACGCCAAGGCCGTGTTCGCCCGGTCCTTCGCCCGCATCGCCGAGACCAACCTGAAGAAGCAGGGCGTCCTGGCCCTGACCTTCGCCGACCCGGCGACCTACGACGAGATCGGTGAGGACGATCGCATCTCGATCCTCGGCCTCGCCGACCTCCAGCCCGAGAGCAGCGTGCCCTGCCGGATCACCAAGCCCGACGGCACCACCGTCGACTTCGAGGCGGTCCAGACCCTCTCCCCCGAGCAGATCGACTGGTTCCGGGCCGGGTCGGCCCTGAACCTCATCCGTCAGCGGGTCGCCGACGCCTGAGGCGATCAGTCCGTCCCGGGGCGCCGTTCGGCTTCGGTGTCGGGATCGCCGGTCCAGCCCGACGGATACGTCCGGGCCAGCTCCTCGCCGGTCGGCTCTCGATAGGTGCGGGCGTCGGCCGGGAGCAGGTTGACGATGGCGGCCATGATGGACTTGGTGTCAACGTCAGCGTCCTCGTAGCCCAGATCGACGGCGGGACCGACTCTGACGGTGACCTCGGGCGGGTCCGTGATGTTCAGGACGTCGGGGAACCGGGCGTTGCGGGGCCAGACCTTCTCGGTGCCCCACAGGCCGACGGGGATGACCGGGACCCGGGTCTGGGCCGCCAGCCGGGCCGCGCCCCAACGTCCCTTCAGCTCGGGGTCGAAGAAGGCCGGACCACGGGGGATCGTCCCCTGGGGCATCAGGGCGACCAGTTGGCCGGCCGAGAGAGCATCGGCGGCGGCTTCGAGGGGTTCGTCGGACCCGGTCCCCCGGTCGACCCGGATGCCACCCATGGCCTTGGCGATCTGACCCACGACCGGGGCGTCGAAGACCTCCTTCTTGCCCAGGAAGCGCACCGGTCGGCCCTTCTGGCTGAGGGTCATGGCCATCACCAGGGGGTCGAGGTAGCTGCGATGGTTCCCACAGATGAGGCCGCCACCCTGCGACGGGATGTGCTCGACGCCCTCGATGTGGAACCGGGCGAACGGGAAGAGCTCCGGGCGGGCGAAGGCCTGGAGCACCTGCTGGGGCTCGAGGCCGCCCACCTTGGGCACGCCGGGTGGCACGTCGAGGTGCAGGACGGGCCAGCGGCGCACCGCGGCCACGGCGGCCAGGCGCAGGTCGGGGTTGACCGCGGTGGGATGGCCGACCGCGGAGAGCAGCGGGCTGTCGTAGAAGCTGTCGGAGTAGGCGAAGGAGTCCCGCAGGAGGATCCCTCGGGGCTCGGCCCAGGCCCGTACCGCGGCGAGCTTGCCCGGCCCCCACACGAACTCGCCGTCGATCGTCCCGTCGTACCCGCCGTGGCCGTCCACGCCGTACCGGGTGGCCACGACGTCATCCAGCTCCAGGAGATCGGCGAGCGGCGTGACCAGGTCGGCCGGGGTCGTGGTGGCCATGACCACGGGTCGTCCCTCGGCCCGGTGCCGGGCGATGAGGAGCCGGGCGTACGGCAGCACCCGGTCGATGAGCTCGTCGGCCGCGTGCTTGCCCGCGGCCTGCACGGTGGCCTGGTCCCACCCCTTCGCCAGGCGCGCCGCCTGGCGGGTCAACAGCATCGCCGGGATGGTCTCGCCGATGACGTCGAAGACCTTGAAGACCAGCCCCTCACCGGGGATCTTCGGCGCGGTGACGACTCCGGCGTCCCGAAGGGCCAACGAGATGGCGGGCCCTGACGCCCCGATCAGCAACGTCCGGTCCAGATCGAAGAACGCGGCCCCGGCCATGCCCAGCAAGCTAGCCCCGGACAGCAAAAGGGACCGGCTCCGGGGGGAAGAGCCGGCCCCTGCATTGCTACGTCCCGAGGGCTATGGGGGGGACCGACCCTCGGAACTCGGCCGAGTCGCTCCTTGGGGGAAGGAGGATTCCTCGGCTTGTCTTGTAGAGGTATTGTGCGCCCGTTCACAAGATCGGTCAAGCAGTTGTAACAGATGGGTAACATCGCTCTCCGCGATGGATCTCCGACAGCTCAACGCCCTCCTGGCCGTGGCCGAGCACGGTGGGTTCTCCTCCGCCGCCCGGGCCCTGCACACGGTCCAGTCCAACGTCTCCACCCACGTGGCCCGACTGGAGAAGGAGCTGGGCGCGACCCTCATCGACCGGGCGACGGGCCGGCCGACCAAGGAGGGCGAAGCCGTGCTGACGCGGGCCATCCGCATCCGGGCCGAGCTCGAGGCCCTCTCGTCCGACGTGGCCTCCCTGGGTGCCCGGGTCGCGGGGACGGCCCGGCTCGGCATGATCGGCACCACCGCCCGCTGGTTGGCCCCGCTCCTGTTCGAGGCCCTCGAGGAGCACTACCCCGAGGTGCGGATGGTGCTGGTGGACGCCACCACGACCTCCCTGCTCCCCCGGGTCGACCGGGGCGACCTCGACCTGGCCATCGTCAACCTCCCCGCCGAGAGCATGGAGAGCCAGACCGAGCCCCTCTTCGACGAGGACCGCATCCTGCTCGTCCCCCCCGACCATCCCCTGGGCGCCGCTCCCACCGTGGACCTCCGGGTGCTGGCCGACTACGACCTGCTGCTCGAGCCCATCGGGACGGCGTTTCGGGACGAGTTGGATGTCCAGGCTGCCGCCGTCGGCGTGCGGCTGCGGGCCCGGGCCGAGATCGACGGCATGCGCCTGCTGGCCTCGCTGGTCATCGCCGGCTTCGGTGCCGCCGTGCTCCCCGCCTCTGCGGTCCCCGCCGTCCCACCCCGGGCCGACGAGCCGTGGCGGGTCATCGCCGTCGACGGTCTCCGGCCCCGCACCGTCGGCCTGGCCCAGCGCCGCCGGGGCCTGCTCTCCTCACCTGCCGCAGCCGTGCGCGACCTGCTCGTCGACGTCGTGGCCACGGGCGTCGCCGAACGCCCCGGGCTGCATCCCTCGGCCCCTACCTGAGGGCGCCGACGAGGACGTAACCTCGCCCCATGCCCGAGTCCGTGACGATCACCGACAACCGCACGGGAGAATCGGTCGAGGTCCCGATCACCAACGGCGGCGTCGACGCCTCGGCTTGGTCGAAGCTCCTCCCCAACGTGTGGTTCCTCGACCCCGCGTTCAGCACGACGGCGGCCACCGAGAGCGCCATCTGCGAGCTGGACGGCGAGGCCGGCATCCTCCGCTACCGCGGGTACCCCATCGAGCAGCTGGCCGAGCGGGCCACGTACCTCGAGGTGGCCTACCTGCTGATCCACGGCGAGCTGCCGAACCGCGAGCAGCTCGACACGTGGATCCACGAGATCACGACCCACACCTTCATCCACGAGAACATCCGCAAGAGGTTCCTCGAGGGCTTCCACCACGACGCCCACCCGATGGGGATCCTGGTGGCCACCGTGGCCGGACTCTCGACCTTCTATCCCGAGGCCAAGGCCATCGATGATCCTGCAGTTCGGCTGATGCAGATCACCCGCCTCATCGCCAAGATGCCGACGCTGGCCGCCGGCGCCTACCGGTTCAGCCAGGGCATGCCGTTCGTGTACCCGGACAACTCCCTGAGCTTCGCCGAGAACTTCCAGTCGATGATGTGGAAGATCGCCGAGCCCCGTTACCAGCCCGACCCGGTGTTGTCCCGCGCCTTGGACGTGCTGTTCATCCTCCACGCCGACCACGAGCAGAACTGCTCGACCACCGCCATGCGGGTCGTCGGCAGCGCCCACGCCGACCCCTACATCGCCACCTCGGCGGCGGCGGCGGCCCTCTACGGCCCCCGCCACGGTGGGGCCAACGAGGCCGTGATCAAGATGCTCGAGGAGATCGGCACGTACGACAACGTCGAGCCCTACATCGCGAAGGTGAAGGCGGGGGAGACCCGGCTCCAGGGCTTCGGCCACCGGGTCTACAAGAACTACGACCCCCGGGCGAAGATCATCAAGCGCACCGCCGACGAGGTCTTCCGGGTCACCGGCCAGAACCCGCTGTTGGACATCGCCCTGAAGCTGGAGGAGGTCGCCCTCGAGGACGAGTACTTCATCAGCCGCAAGCTCTACCCGAACGTCGACTTCTACTCCGGCCTCATCTACCAGGCCATGGGCTTCCCCCAGGAGATGTTCCCGGTTCTCTTCGCCATCCCCCGGGTCTCGGGCTGGCTGGCCCACTGGCAGGAGATGCTCCAGCAGAACCAGCGCATCTCCCGGCCCCGTCAGGTCTACGTGGGGACGCCGAACCGGGATTTCGTCCCCCTCCACCAGCGCTAGCGCACTCACACCTCCAGCAGGAGCTTGCCGACGTTCTCGTTGGCCTCCATCCGTCGGTGGGCCTCCGCCACATCGGCCAGCGGATACCGGGAGTCGATCACCGGGGTCAGGCTGCCGTCGGCGAAGCGGGGCAGGACCTCGGCCCCGAAGCGCTGGGTGGCCGCGATCTTCTCCTCGATCGGACGGCCTCGCAGCACCGTCCCGATGAGCTGGAGGCGCTTCTGCAGCAGCAGACCGACCGAGACCTCGGCCACCCCCGAGCCCATGAGGCCGACCTGGATGACCCGGCCCGTCACCCGGGCGCAGCGCAGGTTGCGGTCCACGTAGTCGCCGCCGATCACGTCGAGGACAACATCCACCCCCGCGCCGCCCGTGAACTCATCCACCGCGGCGACGAAGTCGTCCTGGGTGTAGTCGACGACCAGGTCGGCACCCAGGTCCCGGCAGGCCTCGACCTTGCCGGTCGACGTGGTGACGACGATGCGGGCCCCGATGGACCGGGCCAGCTGAATGGCCGCCGTGCCGACGCCCGACGCGCCGGCGTGGACCAGCGCCGTGCGCCCCGACGTCAGCCCGCCCTGGACGACGAGGGCGTCGTAGGCGGTGAGGAAGACCTCGGGCACCGCGGCCGCGTCAGCCAGAGCCAGCTCCGGCGGGACCGGCAGGACCTGGCGCTCGTGGGCGCAGACCAGTTCGGCGTACGCCCCGCCGCCGACGATGCCCATGACCTCGTCGCCCTCCGACCAGGCGGTGACCCGCTCGCCGAGGGCGGCGACCCGTCCGGCGTACTCCATGCCCGGGATCTCGTGCTCACCCGGCGGGCCGGGATAGAGGCCCATCCGTTGCAGGACGTCCGCCCGGTTGACGGCGGAGCCGGCGATGGCGACCAGCACCTCCTCGGGGCCCGGAGCCGGGTCGGGTACGTCCCGCAGGGTGAGGACCTCGGGTCCGCCATAGGTCTCCAGCACGATGGCGCGCATCACAGTCTCCTGAGGCCGGGGTCGGGTCCGGGGGTCCAGGGTCGCACCTCGGCCGACGCCGCCGTGACCCAGGCCACCTCGGGCCCGACGATCACGGGGTTGAGGGCCAGCGTGGCCACTTCCGGCAGGGCGTCGGCCAGGGCGGACACCCGGAGGACCAGATCCTCCAACGGCGCCCGGTCGGCCGCGGGCCCGCAGGCTTCGATCAGGCGGTGTACCGGTGAGGCATCGATCAGGCGCCCGGCGTCGAGGTCGGTCAGGGGCACCACTCGCTGGACCCGGTCGTCGAGAGCGCCCGCCACCGCGCCGCCCACGCCGATGCTGACCGTCGAGCCCCATCGGGGGTGCTGGTGGAGCCTCACCAGGACGTCGGCCCCCGGGGGGACCATCTGCTGCAGGAGCGCCGGGCGCATGGCGTCGCCGAGGTGCCTGGTCATGCGCTGGTAGGCGGCCCGGACCTCGTGGGGCTCGTTCAGGTCAAGGGCCACGCCCTGCGCCTCCACCTTGCCCAGGCGGCTCAAGCCGAGGGCCTTCAGGACCACCGGGCCGCCGAGAGCGTCGAGGGCGTCGGCCGCCTCCCGCTCGTCGGCCACGACCCGGCCGCCCGGGGCCCGGAGGCCGAAGGCGGTGAGGAGCCCGTCGAGCTCGTCGATGGCCAGGCGCCGGCCCGACGGGCTGTCGGCCAGGACGGCGTCGACCAGGCCCCGGGCGCGGTCCACATCGACGCCCTCCCAGGCCGGGACCACACCGGCCGGCCGGCCGAGCCAGGCTCCGTAGGAGGCCACCCGCCCGAGGCTCCGGGCCGCGCGCTCGGGGAAGGAGAAGGAGGGCACGGGACCGACCCCCGGTTCCCGACCGATGACGGTGGCCACCACCGGCTTGCCCGCGTTCGTCGCCGCCACCCCGACCGCTTTCAGCGCGGCGCCGGCGGGCGCGCCGGACGGATCAGCCCAGACGACGATGGCCGCATCGGCCGAGCCCGCCAGTGCGGCGCTGACCGCCTCGGCCCAGGCCGTGACGTCGGCGTCCTGGGCCAACACCACGGTGCTGTCCACGACCAGGCCGCCCCCGGCGCAGGCGTCGGCGGTCACCAGAGCCGGGCCGCCGCGGTTGGTCACCACCGCGACACGGCGGCCCATGGGCACAGGCTGGGTGGCCAGGACGCGGGCCACGTCGAGGAGCTCCTCGGTCGTGTCGACCCGGATGACGCCCGTCTGGCGCATGAGGGCGTCGAGCATGTCGTCGGGCCATTCCTCGCTGCGGGCGTTCACGGGGGCCCGGCCGCTCTTCACGGCCACGATGGGTTTGCGCCGGGACACCCGCCGGGCGATGCGGCTGAACTTGCGCGGGTTGCCGAAGGACTGCAGGTAGAGGGCGACGACCTGGGTGGCGTCGTCGTGCTCCCAGTACTGGAGGAGGTCGTTGGCCGACAGGTCGGCCTTGTCGCCCACCGACACCACGCTGGAGAAGCCGAGCCCCAGCACCGCCGCCCGCTGGAGCAGCGCCGCGGCCAGCGAGCCCGACTGGCTGAGGAAGCCGATGGGCCCGCGGCCGACGGGCGCCGCCAACGGCAAGGCGTGCAGGCGGATGTCCGGCGCGGTGTTCACGACACCCAGGGCCCCGGGTCCGATCAGGCGCATGCCGGAGCGTCGGGCGACCGCCACCAGGTCGGCCGGTGCCTCGGCGGACGGGGTGAGGAGCACGATCCCCCGCACGGACTTCGCCGCGCAGGCCGCGAGGGTGGCGTGCAGTGCGCCAGGGGCAACGGCCACGACGGCGAGGTCGATGGCATCGGAGATGTCCTCGATGCGCTCATGGGCCGGTGCCGCCCAGGCCGAAGGCTCGCCCACGCGCACCACAGGACCGGCGAACTCATGGGCCACGAGCTGGTCGAACGCAGCCCGGGCCGGATCCCCGGCCGGGCCCTCCCCCGCGATCACGGCCACAGCCGACGGGGCCAGGAGGCGACCTACCGAGCGGGCGTCCGCTCGCTGCTCGCGGTCCTCGATCGCCGCCCGCGACGCCTCGGTGGGGTCGAGGCTGAGCTCGACCTCGATGACGCCGTCAGCGAACTGGCGACGGGCGTCGAATCCCGCCCGTTCGAACACCGCCAACATCCGGCGGTTGTCGGGCAGGACCTCGGCGACCAGACCGTCGAGACCATCCTCCCGAGCGGCGGCGATGAGGTACTCGAGGAAGATCGTGGCCAGGCCCCGACCCCGGTGGGACTCGTCGGCCTGGAACGCCAGCTCCGCCTCGTTGCTCCCCCGAAGGTGGTCGAACCGGCCGATGCCGATGAGCAGGTCGCCGTCGAAGGCCACGAACGCCATGGCTCGGCCGGGTTCGACCGACGTGAGATGGGCCACCTCGGCCGCGGTCAGGCTCGGCTTGGGCGAGAAGTAGCGGTAGTAGAGGCTTTCGGGTGACTGGCGCTGGTGAAAGGCCACGACGGCGTCGGCGTCGTCCGGATGGATCGGCCTCAGGTGGGCCACGCCGCCGTCGGTGAGGACCACGTCGGCCTCCCACCGCTCCGCGTCCTCCACCACGCAGCGCACGCTAGGGCGACTTCGGCGCGACAATGGGCCGATGACCGAGACGGAGGACCAGCGCGTCGCCTACCGGACCTGCCCGCTCTGCGAGGCGACCTGCGGCCTGGAGATCACGCTGGAGGGAGACACGATCAAGCGGATCCGGGGGGACCGGGACGACGTCTTCAGCCACGGGTTCATCTGCCCCAAGGGTTCGACGCTCAAGCAGCTCCACGAGGACCCGGACTGGCTCCGGGCCCCCGTGGTCAAGGACGGCGACGGTTGGCGGGAGGTCACGTGGGATGCCGCCTTCGCCCTCGTCGAGGAGGGCCTGAGCAAGGTGTGGGACGCCCACGGCCGCAACGCCGTGGCCCTGTACCTCGGCAACCCGTCGGTCCACCACATGAGCGGGGCCCTCTACCTGCGCCCGCTCATCCAGTCGGTGGGCACCCGCAACCTGTGTTCGGCCAGCACGGTGGACCAGATGCCCAAGCACGTGTCCTCGGGCCTCCTCTTCGGTGACCCCGGGGCCATGCCCGTACCGGACATCGACCGCACCGATTTCCTCCTGATGCTCGGGGCCAACCCCTGGGAGTCCAACGGGAGCCTCTGCACAGCACCCGACTTCCCTGGTCGGGTCAAGGCCATCCAGGCCCGGGGCGGTCGGGTCGTCGTCGTCGATCCCCGGCGCACCCGCACCGCGGAGGAGGCCGACGAGCACGTGGCCATCCGGCCCGGGACCGACGCCCACCTGCTGCTGGCCATGGTCCAGGTCGTGCTGGCCGACGGCGAGGCCGACGCTGGAGTGGCGGGTGAGCACAGCGACGGCCTGGAGGACCTGCCCGAAGCCGTCGCCCCGTTCACGCCCGAGGCCGTGGCCGACATCACCGGCGTCCCCGCCGACGACATCCGCCGCCTCGCCCGGGAGTTCGCCGCCGCGCCCACCGCCGTCGCCTACGGCCGCATCGGGACCCACACGGTGTCCTTCGGGACACTGGCGGCATGGGCCGTCGACGCCCTCAACCTGGTCACCGGCAACCTGGACCGGCCGGGCGGGGCCATGTTCCCCCTCGCCGCCCACTCCCGCCGCCGGGGCCGCGAAGGGGGCGGCCGGGGGTTCGCCACCGGTCGCTGGACCAGTCGGGTACGGGACTTCCCGGAGATCCGGGGCGAGATCCCCGTCGCCTCGCTGGCCGACGAGATGGAGACGCCGGGCGAGGACCAGGTGCGGGCCCTCATCACCGTGGCCGGCAACCCCGTCCTGTCGACCCCGGACGGCGCCCGCCTCGACGCCGCCATCGCCGACCTCGAGTTCCACGTCGCCGTCGACCCCTACATCAACGAGACCTCCCGCCACGCCGACGTGATCCTGCCGCCGCCATCGGCCTTGACCCGGGGCCATTACGACCTGGCCTTCTACGGCTTGGCCGTGCGCAACGTGGCCAACTACTCCCCGCCGGTCCTGCCCGACGAGAACGCCGTGGGCGAGCACGAGATCCTGGCCCGCCTGGCCCTGATCGCCGCCGGCCAGGGGGCATCGGCGGACCCCGCCATCGTGGACGACCTGCTGTTCGACGGGCTGCTCGCCTCACTGCAGACCGCCCCGGACTCCCCCATCGCCGACCGGGAGCCGGACGACATCCGGGCGGCGGTCGCCCACCACCCGCCGGAGGAGCGCCTGCTGGACCTCATGCTGCGGGCCGGCCCCTACGGCGACGGCTTCGGCACCGACCCCGACGGGCTGTCGATGGCCAAGCTGGAGGCCAACCCCCATGGCATCGACCTCGGGCCGCTGGAGCCTCGTCTCCCCGGCGTGCTGAAGACCACATCGGGTCGGGTCGAGGTGCTGAGCGAGCCGCTGCGCGCCGACCTCGACCGCCTGGCCGCCAGCCTCGACGTGCCCGTGAACGGGACGATGGTCCTCATCGGACGCCGCCACGTGCGCTCCAACAACTCCTGGATGCACAACGTCGACGTCCTCGTGAAGGGCAAGGACCGGTGCACGCTGCAGGTGCACCCCGACGACGCCGATCGCCTCGGCCTGGCCGACGGCGGCACGGCCCGGGTCAGCAGCAGGGTGGGCCGGCTCGACGCACCGGTCGAGGTCACCGACGTCGATCCGCCCCGGGGTCGTGTCCCTCCCCCACGGTTGGGGCCACGACCTGCCCGGCATCCAGATGGCCGTCGCAGGGAAGCGTCCCGGCGTGAACGTCAACCTGCTCACCGACGGCGCCGAACTGGACCCGATGTCCGGCAACGCCGTCCTCAACGGCGTCCCGGTGGAGGTCCGGCCCGCCTAGGGGTCGACGGGCCGGTTGGTCCAGCCGGTGCCGGAGCGGTCGGTGCGGAACCAGCCGCCCGCGGCCTCGGTGCCGCCCGAGCTGTTGATCACCTGACCGGTGAGGAAGGCCGACTGCGCCGAGGCCAGGAACACGACGATCCGGGCCTGGTCCTCGGGCACGCCCATGCGCCCCACCGGGACCCAGCGGGGCCAGAGGTGGCGCTGGGCCTCGGGCACCATGCGGTCGTAGGGCACCTGCCGCGAGTCGGTGACGTCGGGGGCGATGGCGTTCACCCGCACGCCCCGGTCCCCCACCTGCACGGCCAGTGACCGGGTGAAGTGGTTCACGGCGGCCTTGTAGGCGCCGTAGACCGGGTCGGGCGGGTAGCCCCGCACCCCCTCGATCGAAGAGACGTTGACGATCGAGCCCGAGCCGGCCTTGACCATCGCGGGCAGAAAGGCCCGGGTCACCCGGAGCACGTGCAGGAAGTTGACCTGGTGCAGGGCGTCCCAGTGGTCGGGATCGGACTCGACGAAGTCCAGGACCCGGACCCAATGGCCCACGTTGTTGACGAGCACATCGGCCTGCCCGACGCTCGCAGCCAGCCCGGCCACAGCGTCCGGGTCCCGCACGTCGAGCACGTGCGCGGTGGCCCCGTCGAGGGTGGCCACCGTGGCCTCGGTGCGCTCGGCGTCGACGTCCACGACGTGGACCCGCGCCCCTTCGGCCGCCAAGGCCTCACTGGTCGCCTGCCCGATGCCCCCCGCCCCACCGGTGACCACGGCGACCTGACCCTCGAGCAGGCGTTCCGACACGCCCGGACCGTAGGCCACCGGCACGGCCCGACGGAGCACTTACGCGGTCTTTTTTGATATTTCAGTCTGTTTCCTTGACACACATTCCTGACGTATGGATGATTTCATGTAGTTTCATTCTCTCCCTACCGAGGTCGCCCATGCCCGCCGCCCGGATCCACGCCGCTCTCCTCCGCCGGAGCCTGCTGGGCCTGGCCGCCGTGCTGGTCTCGGTGGTGGCGATCGCCGTCGCCACCACGAAGCCGGCAGGCGGCGAGGGCCCGATGGAGTGCGACGGCGGGCTCTACGTCACGACCGGCTCGCCGGACGACATGACGCTCAC
This sequence comes from uncultured Microthrixaceae bacterium, assembly GCA_963725155.1. Taxonomy (GTDB): domain Bacteria; phylum Actinomycetota; class Acidimicrobiia; order Acidimicrobiales; family DATDAH01; genus DATDAH01. The sequence goes on along the minus strand of CAVRXU010000005.1, from coordinate 502,108 downwards.
CCGGGTCGACCAGGAGACCGGTGAGCTCACCCCGATCGGCGACGGTGGGTTGGTCGCCAACGCCCTCGGCCACAACCCCCAGGACGACTTCCTCTACGGCATCGACCGCAACGACCCCCACGACGTCGTGCGAGTGTCGGCCGACGGCCAGGAGCACGACCTGGGTCCGGCAGCGGGCGCGCCCAAGTCGTGGAGGCTGACCTTCGTCGGGACCTTCCTGGCCAACGGGCACTACCTCGTGCTCGGCGACAACGCTCCCGCCGAGGCCCCCCGAGGGACCGTGCCGGGCACCTGGGCCGAGATCGACGTCACCGGCGGCCAGCCTGAGGTGATCCGGACGTTCTCGCACCCCTCGGTCGGCAACAACGACCTGCAGGACATCGCCCTCGACCCCGTCGACGGTGAGCTCTACGGCCACAGCATCACCCGAGACCGCATCGTGCGCATCAACCCGACGACGGGGGCGGCCACCGGGATCGGCCCGACCTTCACCACGCCCGCCAACGCCGGCAGCTCCTTCTTCGACAGCTTCGGGCGGATGTGGCTCTACGGGTCGGGGGACGCGGTCGGCACCCAGGACACGCTCTACCGCATCGATCACGTCGGCCGGGACAAGCCGGAGGTCGTGGCCCGCGGCCCCGCCGTCACCAACTCCGACGGCGCCTCCTGCCCCTTCACCGTCGGCATGGAGAAGACGGTCGACCGGCCCGCCGCCTGCGCGGGCACCACCGTCACCTACCGCTACGAGATCACCAGCGAGGCCATCGTCGCCGGCCCCGGAGAGGGCGGGGCGCTGGTGTCGGCCGACTTCGTGGACCAGCTACCCGACGACGGCCGGACGTTCGTGGCCGGCTCGCTGGTCAACCCGTTCGGCGGCCAGGCCGCGCCCTACGGCGGCACCAACCGCCTCCGGATCGACGGCCTGACCATCCGTCACGACAGCACGGCCACCATCCAGGTCGCCGTCGCCATCCCGTCGGACATGGCCCCGGGCCCGGTGATGAACCAGGCCCGGCTCCTCCATCTGACCGGCAACCTCGGTGCCCAGGTCCTCTCCGAGTTCCCCGGGACGCCACGCCTCCCCGACGCCACACCCCTCACCGTGCTGAACTGCGCCGACATCGGCGTGGCCAAGACGGTCGACCTCGAGGTGGCCGGGCCCGGTGATGAGCTGACCTACACCGTCCGGGTGGCCAACCACGGGCCCAGTGACGCCTCGTCGGTCGACTCGGTGGCCGACAGCCTGCCGGCCGGCCTCACCTTCATGGGTGCCTCGCACGGGGGCACGCTCACCGCGGACGGCACCGTGCGATGGCCCGCGTTCGCACTCGTGGTCGGTGCCCACCGGGATCTCACGGTCACCGCCACCGCCGACGAGGACGTCCGCACGACGACCGAGGACGACGGCGACCTCGACAACATCGCAAGCGTCCAGCATCCCGGTGACCCCAACCCGGGCAACGACCACGCCACCGCCGTGGTGCCGATCGACCGTCCGGACCTGATCGTCGACAAGGACGACGGCGTCGCCCACGTGGCGCCCGGCGCCGAGGTCACCTACACGATCAGGGTCCGCAACGCCGGCGAGGGAGATGCCCCTGACGTCGTGCTCACCGACGACCTGCCGCCCGAGCTGGAGTTCATCCGCGGCTCTGACGCCGCCGACCAGACCGAGCCGGATCGGGTGGCCTGGCCGACGTTCGACCTCGCCGCCGGCGCTGAGCGTTCGATGACGGTCACGGCCCGGGTCGTCGACGACGTCGAGGCCGGGACCGTGGTCCGCAACCTGGCCTCGGCCCGGTATCCCGATGACCTCCACCCCGGAGACAACCGCGACGACGACCGGGACACCGTGGACGAGCCCGCCGAACATCCGGCTCCACCCATGGTCGACGTTCCCGACCCGCCCGTCCCCGGGCTCCCCCGCACGGGCGGGGCCGCCCTCGCGTGGTCCGCCATCGGCGCCGGCCTGATCGCCATCGGCCTCGCCGCCCGCTCGTTCAGGTCGACAGCGTGACCTCGTCGCCGATGCTGATCGGGCCGGTCAATCGTGGAGGAATTCCTCCGAGTTCAAGTCGAGGGCCTGGCGGCCGTGGCGGCCGGCCATGGCCAGGAACATGGCGTCGCCGCGGTCGGTCCGCTCCACGAGCATCGAGGCCAGCACGGCCATGTGGAACCCGGCGAAGGCGAACGCCCGGTAGTCGGCCCAGCAGCGGTCCCCGTCGTAGCCGGTGACCCCGGCGGCGACGAGCGCGCGGTGGTACTCCCCGACCAGGTCCTCTTCGTGGGCCCGGCGGTCCTCGACGGCGAGACCGGCCCCCAGGAAGTAGCTGACGTCGAGCGCACCCGGTCCGACCCCCACGGTCTGCCAGTCCACCACGGCGACCGGCGGGCCCCCGGCCTCGGTCCCGAAGAGCAGGTTGTCCAAGCGGAAGTCGTTGTGGATGACCGTGTGGGGCTCGGGCCGGTGCTCGTAGAACGACCGCAGGCGCGGGACGAACCGGCCCCCCATCTCGACCACGTCGTCATCGAGGTCGGCACCGTAACGCTCGACGAAGTTGGGCCAGAGCATGGTCATCATCGCCTGCATGGTGTCCTGGGCGTCGGGCGACCACCGCACTGCCCACTCGAGGTCGTCCAGGCTCGGATCGCCCCAGAGCGGCGCGTGGAGGCGGGCGGCCTCGGCCACGACCAGGCGGGCCTGGTCGAAATTGCAGCCGGCCACTTGATCGCCCTGGACCGCGGGGGCGAGGTCCTCGAGCAGGAGCACGAAGTCACCGGAGTCGATGTCGATCTCGGCGTGGTGGCAGCCGGGAGCCCGCACCGGCAGGCGGGGGGCCAGCTCCTGGTAGAAGCGCACCTCGACCTCGTAGGTCCGCATGGCCACACCGGTGGCCCGACTGGTCTCGTCCGAGGACGGAAGCTTGGCCACCAACGTGGCGGGGGCATCGGTCGGGCCGTCGTAGCGGAGGTCCAACCGCAGGCAGTCACCCATCTGACCGGTGCCCACCGGCTCGGTGCCGACGCTGGTGACCCGGACGTCGGGCGCCAGCGTCCCGGCACTCTGGAGCGCGGCCGTCAGCCCGTCGGCATCAAGGGTCAACATCACGGACCATCATGGCCGCGGAAGTGGGCCGGGTCGGGTCTAGACCAGCCAGGCCGGCTGGTGGTCCGGGTCGGTCAGGGCGGGGCGGTCGATCCGGAACGGCGACACGTCGGCATCGATCGCCCCGTCGAGCGCCAGCTGGGCCAGGGCCAAGCCGAACCACGCCGCGAACTTGAAGCTGTGGGCCGCGCCCAGTGCCACCAGCACCTCAGGAGCCTCCGGCACCCGATCCAGGACGAAGTCCCGGTCGGGGGTGAGCGTGTAGAGGCAGGTCTTGGACGAGCGGATGTCGCCGACGCCGGCCAGCTGGTCGTGAAGGAACCGGTCCAGGCGGGCCTCGTTGGCCAGGTCGGGCTCGAAGGTGCGCGTGTCGGGATCGACCGGGATCCCACCGCAGTCCTCCGCCGCCTTGATCGCGCCGTCCATGGCCGGGAACCCGTACCAGGACGGCTCGTCCATCCAGATCCACACCGGACATCGGTCGGCGCGGAAGCGGTCGGCGTCGTCCACCTCGAACCAGGTCACCTGTTCGCGCAACACGGTGAGCGGCAGCTGCCGACCCAGCGGGGCCAGCACCTGATTGGTCCACGCGTCGGCCGCGAGGACGGCATGGGCGGCTCGGACCGTGCCCGTGGCGGTGGTCACGACCACGGTGCCGTCCTCGACCCGGACGGCGGTGACCGGGGTGTTGTCCCGCAGGTCAGCCCCGCGGGCCCGAGCCCCCTGCTGCAGCGCGGCCACGGCCCGGCTGGCGACCACGAAGCCGGTCTCGGCCTGGTAGAGGGCGGTGACCTCGTCGGCCAGGCCCGACCAGACCGGCCAGCGCCGGCGGACCTCGAGCCCGGTGAGGACCTCGTAGGGCACACCCTCCACGTCCATGGAGGCCGTGTAGTCGACGAGGTCGATGGCGGCGCCGGCGGGGAAGAGGTCCAAGCCACCGGTGCGCTCGACCACCACCTCACCGGTGTCCGCGGCGAGGAGGTCCCAGGCCGGATAGGCCTGCTTGGCCAGGGCCACGTAGCCCGGCGTGTGGTAGCTGAGCCGGATGATCCGAGAGTGGTCCTGGCTGGCCCCACGGTCGTGCCCCAAGGCGAACTGCTCGAGGCCGACGACCGTCGCCCCCCGCCGGGCCGCCGCCCAGGCCGCGGCGCTGCCCAGCGCGCCGAGCCCGACGACGACGACATCGCACTCGGTTGTCGTGGGCCCGGTCAAAGGATCTCGCCCATCAGCGGGCCGTACCAGCGTCGGATGTCCGCGCTCTCGTCCTCCATGGGGGCGAACCACCCGTGCGTGTACATCCGAGAGCCCATCCCTCGCTGCACCCGCTCGCACGCCGCCCAGTCCTGGCGGTTGATGCGGTCCCAGAACGTGACGGCGTCGGACGGGTCGAAGTCCGGTCGGGCCAGCTCGTCGGGGGCGAAGAGGAACTCACCGGTGACCCGGGTCCGGCCCGGGCCGAGCGGGGTGAGCACGAGCGCGGCGGCGTGGTCGGCCGACAGCGACAGCAGCACGTTGGGGTAGACGAGCTCGCCCTTGTGCCGTACCCGCTCCTTGTCGGTGAGGTCCGGGAACGGCGCCCGGTCCGACGTCCCCGACTCGGTGAAGGTCCAGGCCCCCGCCCGATGGGGCACCCCGTCCTCCCAGTCGAGGCCCCGACCACCACGGAAGGCCGGGACCAGGTCGCACAGCTCGGGGTGGATGGGTCCGCAGTGGTAGCACTCGTTGAAGTTCTCGGCGATGACCTTCCAGTTGGCGGCGACGTCGTACACCTCGACCGCACCGCGGCGCAGGTCGGCCAGCGGGTAGCGCCGCAGCCGCTCGGGGATGGCGCCCAACTGTTCAGTCAGAGGGGCCGCCTCCGCCGGGGTCAGGTGCACGAAGATCCACCCGCCCCACGACTCGACCCCGACCGGATGGAGGCCGAAGGCCTCGAGCTCCACCCCGTCCACGAACGGCGTGCGCCGCAACCCCCCGTCGAGGCCATAGGTCCAGGCGTGGTAGGGGCAGCGGATGCCGCCCGCAAGATGGCCGGCACACGGCTCACCGTCGGGGCCAGGGTCGACGAGCGTGGAGCCCCGGTGCCGGCACAGGTTGTAGAACGCCCGCAGCTCCTCGCCATCGCGGACCACGAGGACGGACTCGCCGGCCACGTCGACCACCACGCGGTCACCGGAACCGGGCACGTCCTCCTGTCGGGCGACCGCGAACCACTGGTGGGCGAAGAGCCGTTCCCGCTCGCGTTGCCAGACCGCGTCATCGACGTACGCCGCCCGGGGCAACGCCCGTTGGAGTCCTGACCCGTCCGTCACCCTCGGGATGCTAGATATCGACCGGCGTGCACGACGACGAGACCTGGATCGAGATGGCCGACGGGGTACGTCTGGCGGTCTCCCTCGTCCTGCCCGACGGCGACGGCCCCTGGCCCTCCGTCCTCGAGGCACTGCCCTACCGCAAGGACGACCTGACCGTCTCGTACCGGGGTGAGTACCGCCGCCTGGCCGACGAGGGCGGGTTCGCCGTGGCCCGCGTCGACGTGCGGGGCACCGGATCCTCGGAGGGGATCGCGACCGACGAGTACCCGCCCGAGGAGCAGACGGACCTGGCCGAGGTCATCGCCTGGCTGGCCGCCCAGCCCTGGTCGAACGGCCACGTCGGCATGTACGGCACGTCCTACTCGGGCTTCAACTCCCTGCAGCTGGCGGCCCGGCGCCCCCCTGCCCTCAAGGCCATCTGTGCCATCTACGCCACGGACGACTGCTTCACCGACGACGTCCACTACGTCGGGGGCTCGCTCCGGGCGCTCGACCTCGTCGACTACCCGACCTACATGATCGCGGCCAACGCCCTGCCGCCGGTCCCCGCCGTCTACGGCGAGGGGTGGCGAGAGGAGTGGCGACGGCGGGTCGACGGGACCGAGCCGTGGATCCTCCGGTGGCTGACCGAGCAGGTGGATTCGCCGTACTGGCGCAAGGGCTCGCTGCGGGAGGGCACCCGGCCCCCGGAGTCCGACCAGGGCTACGACCGCATCGAAGCGGCCACGATGCTCGTGGCCGGCTGGGCCGACGGCTACCGCAACAACACGTTCCGCACGTTCGAGCGCCTGACCTGTCCCAAGCGCCTGCTGGCCGGGCCGTGGAGCCACATGTCCACCGCCTCCTCCCTCCCCGGTCCCCACATCGACCTGGTTCCCGAGCTCATCGCCTGGTTCGGCCACCACCTGCGGGGCGACGACACCGGGGTCGACACCGCACCACCGATCCAGGTCTACGTCCGCGACGCGGTCGAGCCCGAGCCTGACCTGGCCGAGCACCCCGGCGAGTGGTGGGCGCTGCCGGCCTGGCCCCCGCCCGAGCACGCCACCGCGTCGTTCCAGGTCGACGGCGAAGGGGCATTGCTGGTCCCCGAGGCCCACGACGTCGGCGAGGCGGCGTGGAACTCCTGTGCGGCGTCACTGCCGTGGGGCCAGCCCACCGACCAGCGGGCCGACGAGGCCCGGTCGCTCCTGCTGCGCTGGCCCGCGCCCGCGGACGGCATCGACGTCCTCGGCCACCCCCGGCTCCACCTCCGGGTCCGCGGCGATCGACCGGTCGTCACCCTGTCGCTCAAGCTGGCCGACGGCCTGCCCGGCGGCTCGTCGGCGCTGGTCACCCGCGGGTTCCTGAACCTGACCCACCGCGAGTCCTCGATCGAGCCGACCCCGGTGCCCTTCGGCGAGTGGCTGGACCTGACCATCGAGCTCGAGGCCACGACCTGGCACTTCGACCCCGGCCACGAGGTGCGCCTCGCCATCGCCCGTTCCGACTGGCCCAACGCCTGGCCCGCCCCGGCGATCGGGACGATCGAGATCGATCAGGCCTCGATCCGCCTCGACCTGCCCATCGCCGAGCGTCCCGACCTGCCCGACCCCCGCTTCGTCGACCCGCCGCCCGACGGCGACAACCACGCACCCCCTGCCGGCGACACTCCCCAGCCGGCGACCCGCTGGTGGATCGAACACGACGTCCTCGGCCGCCGCCGCACCGCCAACGACAAGCACGGCGACGTCTACGACGGCCGCTACGGGGCTCACATCGTCGACACCTACACCGGGTCGACCGACGTGAGCACGGTCGACCCCGCCGACGCCGGCGCCGAGGGCACCTACCGCTGCGAGCTCACCTGGCCCGAGGTCGCCGTCGTGGCCGAGGCCCGCCTCTCGGTCCGGAGCACCGCCGACGAGTACGAGGTCGAGATCGACCTCGACGTGACCGAAGACGGCCACCCCTTCGCCCGACGCCGCTGGCACGAGGTCATCCCCCGCCACCTGCAGTAGGCCAACGGTTCAGGCGTCCCGGTTGGTGGCGTGGCAGGCGGCCTGGTGCGGGGCGCCGGGCGGCAGCAAGGCCGGATCGTCGCCTTCGCACCGGGACAGGATCCCCAGGCGCTCGGCCTCGCCGGACTGGACCAACGGGCAGCGGGGGCGGAAGCGACAGCCGGCGGGGATGTTCTTGGGGTCCGGGGGTTCGCCGGTGAGGATCTCCTGGCGCAGCTTCTTCGACTCGGGGACGACCGACAGCAGGGCCTTGGTGTAGGGGTGCTGGGGGTGCTCGAGGACCTCCTCGGTGGTCCCCAGCTCCACGATGCGGCCGAGGTACATGACCGCCACGCGGTCGGCGATGTTCCAGGCCAGACCGAGGTCGTGGGTGATGGCCAGGATGGAGATGCCGGTCTCCTGGACCAGGTTCAACATGAGGGCGAGGATCTCGCCCCGGACCGAGGCGTCGAGGGCCGACACCGGCTCGTCGGCCACGATCAGGCGGGGCTCCAGGGCCATGGCCCCGGCGATGACCACCCGCTGGCGCTGACCGCCCGAGACCTCGTGGGGGTAGCGCAGGAAGAAGTCCCCGGGGGGGCGCATGCCGCACTGGGACAGGGCCTGGGCCACCCGTTCCTCCTCGGCGCCGTGGAGGCCCTGGATGCGGATGCCCTCGGCCACGGCCTCGTAGATGGTCTGGCGGGGGTTCAGGGCACCGGTCGGGTCCTGGAACACCATCTGCACGGCCCGGCGGTAGGCCTTCGAGCGGCGGGAGCCGATCGGGATGGCCTCCCCCTCGAAGCGGACGTGACCGGAGAAGGGCTGTTCGAGGCCGACGATCGTGCGGGCCAGGGTCGTCTTGCCGCAGCCCGACTCGCCGACCAGGGCCACGACCTCCCCGTGGGCGATGTCGAGATCGACGCCGTCGCAGGCCCGGGCGTCGCCGTAGCGGACGCTCAGGTCCTCGAGCTCGAGCAGGGCGTCGCTCATCGCACACCCGCCGGCGCCCCGGGGGCCAGGACACACGCCGCCCGGCGGCCCTCGCCCGCACCCCACAGCTCCACGTCGGTCGACGCGCAGTCGGGCCGGGCGTCGGCACACCGGGGGTGGAACGGGCAGCCCGACGGCAGGCGGGCCGGGCTCGGCGGGTCGCCGCCGAGGCCCGACGGACGATGGCGGTCCGCCGCGTCACCGATCGTCGGGAAGGCCGCGGCCAGGGCCCGGGTGTAGGGATGGACGGGCGCCCCGAAGATCTGGTCGCTGGGCCCCTCCTCGACGATGCGCCCGGCGTACATCACGGCGAGACGGCGGCAGGCGTAGGCCAGGACCGACAGGTCGTGGGTGATGAAGATCATGGTCAGGCGCCGCTCCGCCTGGAGCTCGGCCAGCAGGTTCAGCACCTGGGCCTGAACCATGACGTCGAGGGCGGTCACCGGCTCGTCGGCGATCAACACCCGCGGGTCACACGCCAAGGCCATCGCGATCATCACCCGTTGGCGCTGCCCGCCGGACATCTGGTGGGGGTAGTCCCGGGCCCGGCGGGAGGTGAGGCCGACCTGCTCGAGCAACGCCCCCACCCGCCGCTTGACCTCGGCCGAGCCCGGATCGTCGTGCAGCTCGATGGCTTCGCCGATCTGGTCCCCCACCCGCTGGACGGGGTTGAGGGCGTGGAGAGCGCCCTGGAAGACGATGGCCATCTCCGTCCAGCGGACGGCCCGCACCCGTCCGGGCTTCATGGCCATCACGTCGTCGCCGTCGAGCAGGATCTGGCCCGTGACCTGGGTGCTCTTGGGCAGGATGCGCAGCAGCGAGCCGCCGAGGCTGGACTTGCCACAACCCGATTCGCCCGCCAGGCCCAGCGTGTCGCCCTCCTCGAGCTGGAGGTCGACGCCCCGCACCGCGGGCACCTCCCCCGACTCCGGTCCGGTAGGTGACGTGCAGGTCGCGCAGCTCGAGGATCGGTGCCATCAGCTCTTGTCCCGCAGTCTCGGATTGAGGATCTCCTCCAGGGCTTGGCCGCAGAGGGTGAAGGCCAGGACGACGGCGACGATGCCGAGGCCGGCGGGCAGGTAGTACCACCAGGCGTCGCGGCCGATCGCCCCGGCCGAGAAGGCCTCGTCCAGGGTCCGCCCCCACGATGCCCGATCGGGGTCGCCGAGGCCGAGGAAGGCCAGCGTGGTCTCGGTCAGGATCACGATGGGCACCGTGAGGGTGGTGTTGGCCAGGATCAGGGGGGCCACGTTGGGCAGGATGTGACGGGTGGTGAGGTGCCAGTTGCCCGCGCCCAGGGCCCGGGACCGGTCGACGTAGAGCCGCTGCTTGACCGTCAGCACCTGGGCCCGGATGAGGCGGGCCGTCGAGGGCCATGACGTGACCGCGATCACCAGGATGATGTTCTGGACGGACGGACCCAGGATGGCGGCGAGCACGATCGCCAGGGGCAGGAACGGGATCACCAGGAACCACTCGGTGAGGCGCATGAGCAGGGACTCCGGCCGGCCGCCGAAGAAGCCGGCGAAGATCCCGACCAGCGAGCCGAAGATCATGGTCAGCACCGTGGCGGTCAGCCCGACGAACAGGCTGATCCGGGCCCCCCACACGAACTGGGCGGCCACGCTGCGCCCGAGGTGGTCGGTGCCCAGCGGTCCGAACTGGCCGGGCGAGGCCCAGGCCGCGTTCTGGACCGTGTTGCTGGCCACCAGGCCCGCGCTGTCGGAGATGAGCGGGGCGATCAGGGCCATGACCACGAAGACCAGCAGGATGACCAGCCCGAGCATGCCCGGCTTGCTGGACCGGTACTGGGCCCAGGTCCTGGCCAGCGCCCGACGCCGGCGCACCCAGGCGACGCGGCGGGGCGACGACAGGGGCACCGCGGTCGCCGTCACCGGTCGCTCCGGACGCGCGGGTCGAGGTAGGCGTAGAGCAGGTCAGCCAGCAGGTTGGCCAGGATCACCGCCGCACTGAGCACCAGGAACAGGCCCTGCAGCATCGGCAGGTCGGGCGCCCGGATGGCCTGGTACGTGGCCAGGCCGAGACCGGGCCAGGAGTAGATGGACTCGACGGCGATGGCCCCACCCAACACGAACCCGAAGTTGATGGCCACGAGCGTGACGAGGGGCAGCAGGGCGTTGGGCACGGCGTGACGGCGGCGGACCAGGGCGTCCCGCAGGCCCTTGGCCCGGGCCAGGACGAGGTAGTCCTCGCCCATGGTGTCCAGCAGCGACGACCGCATGATGATGGCGTACTCCCCCATGTAGGCCAGGGTCAGGGTCAGGCCGGGCAGGAACATGTGGTGGGCCTGGTCGGCCAGCGCACCGAAGCCGGTGGCGTCGCTGCCCGCGTCGGTGAACCCACCCGTCGGGAACCAGGACAGCTTGTTGGCCAGCAGCACCAGCAGGAGGAGCCCGAGCCAGAAGTCCGGCATCGAGTACAGGAGCATGGTGGAGGTGGTCGAGGCGTAGTCGAAGGAGCTGCCCCGCTTCCAGGCCGCCTTGATCCCGAGCCAGGTCCCGATCACGGCCGAGAGCACCGCCGAGATCCCGACGAGGAAGACCGTGGGCCAGATCTTGGACCGGATGACGTCCCACACGGGCTCCCGGGTCTCGAACGAGAGCCCGAAGTTGAGCTGGCTGGTCTCGACGACGTACCGCCGGAACTGTTCGGGCAGGGGCTGGTCGACACCGAACTCCTCGGACAGGCGCTGCTGCTGCTCCTCGGTCAGGTTGCGGCCCCGGACCAGGGTCCCGACCGGGTCGTTCTCGACGACCCGGAAGAGGAAGAAGTTGAAGACGATGACGAAGACGAGCGTGACGAAGGCACCGAGCACCTTGCGCCCGACGAACCGTGCCGCTCATGGTCCCGCCTCCCGCCTGCGCCTACTCCCGGTCCTCCGCGCTGCCTCGGCGGCCGAGGACGAAGGCCCCGCCACCGATCACCACCAGAGCGATCAGGCCCACCGCGACCAACAGCCCGGTGTTGCTGCTGCCACCGTCGTCGCCTCCTCCGGCCGCGCTGTCCTCACTCACGGGCTGGAGGTTGACGTAGGTCGGTGATGTGTTCGAGAAGAGCACGGGCCCGATGTCGGCGGGCTGGTGCAGCCAACCCTCGAACCGGTCCGTGCGGTAGGCCTGCAGATCGGGGGCGTATGCCAGCACCGAGTAGGCGGCCTCGTCGTAGAAGAGCGTCAGCATCTCGTGCACGATCTCGACCCGGCGCTCGTGGTCCAGCTCCTGGTTCTGCTCCTCGTAGAGGGCGTCGTAGTCCTCGTTGCACCAGTTGGCGTCGTTGTAGTAGTCGAGCGGGTTCTCGGGGTCGGTGGAGACCTGGTCGCACGTGAAGTACGAGAGCTGCGGGTCCGGGTCGACGAACGGGGTCCAGCCCCACACGAACAGGTCCCACTCGCCCCGGCCGATGACGGGGCCGAGCTGGGTGTCGTTGTAGGTCTCGATCTCGGTCTCGATGCCGATCTCGGCCAGCGAACCGCTGATCAGCTCGTAGATCGGCTGGGCGACGTCGGACTCGGTGCGCACCCCCCACCGGAAGGTCAGCTCGTCGCCCCCCCCGGGCATCTCCCGGACACCGTTGCCGTCGGTGTCCTCGTAGCCGGCGTCGTCGAGGATCTGATTCGCCTGGTCGAGGTCGAAGTCGAACGGCTCGTCGATCTCGGGGACCCAGGTCCGGTCCGGGGACGGGGACATGGCGTCCGCCGGCTCGGCCAGGCCGTTGTACGCCCGGGCGACGATCGTCTCCTTGTCGACGGCGTGGGCGATGGCCTGACGGACCCTGACGTCCTCCAGCGCCGGGTGCCCGTCACCGATGCCACCGGCGCCGGCGTTCATGGACAGCTCGTCGAAGCCGCCCTGCTGGCCCTGCACGACCTCGATGTCCGGGTTCTCCTCGAGGCGCTCGACGCTGCCCGAGGGGATGTTGTGGGCGGCGTCGATCTCGCCCTGCTCCAGCGCGGCGACCATGGCGTCGGGGTTGGTGAACACGCGGAAGATGACCCGGTCGATCGTCGGTTCCCCGCCCCAGTAACTGGGGTTGGCCTCCATGGTCCAGTCCTGGCCCCGGCGCAGCTCGGTCAGGGTGTAGGGGCCGGAGCCGACGCCATCGGTCGCCTCGTAGGTCCCGAGCTCGTCGGCGGAGATGTCCTCGTAGATGTGCTTGGGGACGACGTACACGTCCATCGTGGGCAGCTTGGGGTCGGGCACCGACGAGGTGATCTCGAGGGTCACGTCGTCGATGGCCGTGGCGTCGAGGTTCTGGGTCGTGGCGAAGTGGTTGAACCACTCCTCGTCCCGGGACCGGTTGATCGTGTAGGCGACGTCCTCGGCGGTGAGGGGCTCACCGTCGGACCACTCGAGGCCTTCGCGGAGGTGGTAGGTGTAGGTGAGGCCGTCGTCGGACGCCTCCCAGGACTCGGCCAGGCCGGGGATGGTCTCGAAGTCGTCCGCCGCCTTGTCGGTCAGCGTGGCGTACTGGAGGTTCCAGACCTCGTACGCCGCGACCGTGTAGCCCACGGTCACATTGGGGGAGTCGATCTCCTGGGTGAGCCCGACGGTGAGGGTCAGCTCCTCCTCGTCGGCGCCGGTCGTCCCCGGCGCCGCGCTCGTCGTGGTGGTCGATCCGTCGCCCTCCTGGCCCCCTGCGCCTCCGGCGCCGATGCCCAGCAACGCGCCGACCAGCAGCGTGACGATCCCGATCCGTCCCCATGTTCGCCCCATCGCACGACCATAGGCGCCCTTACTGACGCTCGCATCAGCAGCACCCCGCTTCGTCACGCGGCGCTCACATCAGCACCCAGTCGAGGAAGCGCTCGACCCGTCGGTAGTAGTCGACCTGGGGGCCGGCGCTCAGGAAGCCGTGGCCCTCACTCGGATAGGTGACGTACTCGAAGGTCTTGCCCAGACGGCGCAGCGCCTCCACCAGTTCCTCGGCCTGGGCCGGGTTGACCCGCACGTCCTGCAGGCCGTGGGCCACCAGGATCGGCACCTCCAGCTGGTCGATGCGGTGGATGGGCGAGCCGTCGACGTAGGCCTGGCGGTCGAGGTGGGGATGGGGCATCTGGCGCTCCATGTCCTGCACGCCGGCCCGGTCCCCTTGGGCCCACGAGGTCCAGATGTCGCAGTCCCCGTACTTGGTCAGGGCCGCCCGATAGCGGTGCTGGGGGTCGTCGACGACCGAGCAGAGCGCCATGTACGAGCCGTAGGAGCCCCCGAAGATGGCGATGCGGTCACCGTCCACGAGGTCGTGGGCCGACAGGAAGTCATGGGCGGCCAGGCAGTCCTTGGTGTCGCCGACGCCCCAGTCGCCGTGGTTGGCGTACTCGTGGTCCCGTCCCCACGACGTGCTCCCCCGGAAGTTGGGCAAGAACCACGCGTAGCCCTTGTCACAGAAGTACTGGGCCACGCCGTACCACTCGTCGCCGTCCCGGTCGGTGGGACCGCCGTGCGGGTTGACCACCGCGGGCACCGGCCGGTCGGTCGACGCGTCGGCGGGCAGATAGAGCCACCCGGGGATCGGGCGACCGTCGAAGGACCGGTAGGTCACCGGCTCCGGGACGACGTGGGGGGCCGAGGCGACCGCAGCCGGGGTCGGGGCCAGGACCGTGGTGGCGTCCCCACCCGCCTCGACCACCTGGAGGCGGGGCGCGGTCGCGAAGGACTCGTGGCCGGCGAGGAGGCGGCCGTCGGCCAGCCACTGCGGCCGGCTCCACGAACCTCCCTCGGCCAACACGTCGAGGGCGCCCCCCTCGACGTCGACCACGACGAGGTCGGTCACGCCGTGACGGTCCCGCACCCCGACGAGTCGGTCCCCGTCCGGGTGCCACGCCAGATCGAACCAGTTGTGGCCCCCGTCGGTGAGTTGACGCTCGCCGGTGCCGTCGGGCCCGATGAGATGGATCTCGTGCCAGCCGGGGCGTTCGGCGGTGAAGGCCAACGTGAGGCCGTCGGGAGACCAGGTCACGCCTCGGTCGTGGTGCTCCGGTGTGCCGGTGAGCGCCCGGTCGTCCCCCGAGTCGAGGTCCACCACGTGGATCTCCGACCGGTTGCGATCGGCGTGGGGCGAGAAGACGTAAGCCACCCGGGTGCCGTCCGGCGACGGATCGGCTCCCCAGCAGTCGCCGTCGCCCGAGGCCACGGGGACGGGCCAGGGATCGTCGACGTCGACCTGGGCCAGCACGGTGCAGCGGTCTCGCTCGATGCCGACCAGGAGCAGGCCGTCCGGTGTCCACACCGGCTCGCTGCCTTCGAGGACGGCCCGGGGCGGCCCGCCGGCCACCGGGACGACCCAGACCTGATCGCCGTCGCCGTAGGCGACGAGCGCACCGTCGGGTGACACAACCGGCCGGGTGTCCTCCCACCAGGGGGCCAGCGCCCGGCCCGTCGTCAGCCGGTTGGTGGCCCCGGTCAAGGCATCGATCGTCCACACGTCGGAGGTGTCCCGGTCCCAGAGGAAGGCCGCGGTCCGACCGTCGGGGCCGACCATCGGATCCCGCGGTCGCTCGGTGGCCGCCACCGCCTCGAGCCGCCAATGCGGCGGCGGGATGGTGTCGACTCGAGGCGGGATGGGCAGCCCACCCCGCTCCTCGGTCCCCAACCAGATCGCGTCAGCAGTCACGGGCCTCCTCGAAGCCGTCGAGCACGGCGAGCACGAGGTCGCCGAGCGTGTCCAGGTCGTAGCCACCCTCCTGCACGAACACCGTGGGGAGGCCCAGAGCGGCGAGGCTACGGCCCGCCTCGGCGAAGCCTCGACGGGTGACCTCCAGCGGGCTCTCGGGGTCGGCCGCCGCGGCATCCACGCCGAGGCTGACCACCAGGGCCTCGGCACCGTGGTCGGTCACCGCGGTCGCCAGCGCCCGCACCGCCTCACCCCACGGACCGTCACCCGAGCCGGGGGGCAACGGCAGGTTGCGGTTCGCCCCCGCGCCTGCTCCTTCGCCGACTTCGTCGGCGAAGCCTGCCGTGTGGGGGAACCAGCCCGCCCCCGGGTCCACGTGGACCGAGCCGAAGAAGACGTCGCTCCGGCCCCAGAAGACCTCCTGGGTGCCGTTGCCGTGATGGGCGTCGATGTCCACGATCGCCACCCTGGCTTCGGCCCGACCGACGAGGTACTGAGCGGCACAGGCGGCGTTGTTCAGATGACAGGACCCGCCGTAGAAGGCGGGGCCCACGTGGTGGCCCGGTGGCCGGACGGCGGCGTAGGCCGCCGGGGCCCCGGCCAGGACGAGGTCGGCGGCCGTCAGGGCGACGTCGACAGCCACTCGGGCCGCCTCATGGGTCCCGGCGCCGATCGGCGTCATCGTGTCGACGGCGAACTGGCCCACCTCCGCCCGGATCGCCGCCGCCCTCGGCGCCGGACGGCCGGAGGTCGCTTGCGGGAGCGAGAAGACGTAGGGCACGACGTCGGGCTGGCCGGGGTCGAGGTGGTGCCCGGCCGCCAGCCAGTCGGCGTGAGCTCGACGCAGGAAGGCGACGTACTCCGGCGTGTGGACGGCCAGGACGGGCCCGTCGCCGTGATCGGTAGCGGCGTGCACCGTGGCCCCGGCCGCCGCCATCGCATCCCGGAGGTGATCACCCCGGGCCGGCGTCTCGTCCGAGGCCAGCTCGACCCCCAGCCAGATGCCACCACCCACGTCGTGGCCGCGGTGGCGCTCATCCCAGACCACAGGAAGGGCCAGGGCCGTGCCACGATCACGGGCCATGAGCGACGGACCTCCCCCACCGCGCCCCCGGGCCCGGGCCCGGGGCATCACCATCGGAGCCCGGCCGCCGGGGCCGACCAACTCCATCGTGGACGTGCCCGGCGTCCGCGTCGGTCATGTCACCCGCTGGGCGGGCGACTCGACCCGGACGGGGGTCACCGCGGTCCTGCCCGAGGACCCGGCCGACCTCTGGTGGCGGCCGATGGCGTCGGGCTCGGCCGTGCTCAACGGCACGGGCGAGCTGACCGGTGCCCTCAAGGCCGCAGAGTGGGGACAGGTCGAGACGCCGATCCTGCTGACCAGCACCGGGGCCGTCGGCCGGGGCTACGACGCCGTCGTCGACCATCTCTTCGCCACGGTGCCCGAGGCCGGCGCCGACCACCTCCTGATCCCCATGGTCGGCGAGTGCGACGACTCGTGGCTGGACGAGGCCCGGCTGCGGGCCGTCACCGTCCACGACTGCCGGGACGCGATCGCGTCGGCGACCACGGACGCGGTGGGCATGGGCGTGGTCGGCGCCGGCACCGGCATGGTCAGCTTCGGCGTCAAGGGTGGGATCGGGTCGGCGTCCCGCTGGGTCGACGAGCTGGAGGCGACGGTCGGTGTCCTGCTGCTGGCCAACCACGGTGACCTGCCCGAGCTGACCGTGGCCGGCGACCCGCTCGGCCGGCGACTGGTGAACGAGGGCTTCCGAGCCGCCGGTGACGACCCGGACGGCTCCTGCGTGGTCATCGTCGCCACCGACGCCCCCCTCGACGCCCATGCCTGCTCGCGCCTGGCCCGCCGCGCCGGCCTGGGCCTGGCCCGGGGTGGCTCGGTGGCTCACCACGGATCGGGCGAGATCTTCACCGCCTTCTCGACCACGGTCCGGGGCGAGCGTCGGCCCGCGGCGGCGAGGACGACCCGCACCGTCGTGGCCCACCGCCACATCGACCCCCTCTTCGTGGCCGTGATCGAGGCCACCGAGGAAGCGGCGCTCGACGCCCTGTGCGTCGCCGACACCGTGACCGGATTCCGGGGCCACACCGCCGACGGCCTGCCGTTGGGCTGAGGGGGACCGGCTCAATCGGGGAAGGCACTGCGGGGGAGGCCGACCTCGCGGGCGGCGCCGATGCGGGCGTGCTCCAGCATCTGACGACGGGTGAGGGTGCGGCGGGGCAGCACCACCTGGACGGCCAGTCCGTCGAGCAGGGCCGACAGGCGCCAGGCCGCGCCGTGGGTGTCCTTGCAGTCGAAGATCCCCTGGTGCACGCCGGCGTCGATCAGCTCTTCGAGGATGGCCACCCAGGCGGTGTCGAACTCCGAGGAGATGGTGGCCAGCGCCTCGCTGCGGAGGGCCTCGTCCCACCAGTCGATCCAGAGGGCCCAGGACTCGTCCCGGCGGGCGGCGGGCAGATACGCCCGCAGCACCCCGTCCAAGCGGTCGACGGGGTCGGCTTCGGTGTCGACGGTCTCCCGGAGGCGAGCGACATCTGACGCGGCCATGGTGCGCAGCATCTCGACCAACAGCTCGTCCTTGGACGAGAAGTGGTAGTGGATCAGGCCGGAGCTGACGTCGAGATGGGTGGCCACGTCGGCCACCCGGAGATGGGCCAAGCCCCGCTCGAGGGCCACCTCGCGGGTGGCGTCGAGGATCTGGGCCCGGCGCTCGTCGACATCCTTGCGCGTGCGGGACGCCATCAGGCGAGGGCGGCGAAGAGGAGCTGGTGGACGTGGTGCACGCCCCGCTCGTGCTCGGTGGAGAGCACGCCGTTCGCCGACAGGCCACCGTCGTAGGTGCGCTGCACCGCCTCACAGATCTCGAGGTCCTGGAGCACGACCTCCTTGGTGGCGGCGTAGTCGGCGTCCCTCCGGGCCTGGTCGACCGAGGGGTGCCAGAGGTAATCCCGCTCCACGACCGTCGTCGTGGGCCCGGTGGGGGTCAAGCGGAACGTGGCCGCGAAGCCGGCGAAGACCGACACCATCGTGTTGGGGAAGACGGTGAGGTAGCTGCCGTTGTTGAACGACTCCGGCGAGACGTCCCCGGCCACCGCGTCCCAGCCGGGGCCTCCGGGGGTCGACGAGGCCAGTGCCTCCTCGGACGGATCCCGGGGGGCAAGCGGCCGGTCCCAAGCGAACACGACGTCACCGGTTGTCGCCATGGGGTACTCGTAGCCGGCGCCGATCAGCTGCGAGTGCACGAAGGGCGTGTGGTAGTTCTCCGAGTAGTTCTCGACCAGGACCTTCCAGTTGAAGGCGGCCTCGTAGCGGTCGGTGCGGCCCAGCTCGAGGTCGTCCAGCCGGTAGGGGGCGAGGCCGTCGACCAGCGGGCCGGGGTCGAAGGGGGCCGCCGCCGGATCGAGGTTGACCATCACCGAGCGGGCGAAGGTGGTGACCCCGATCGGGGTCAGCCCGAAGTCGTCGATGTCGAAGCCGTCCGGCTCGCCCACGCCGGCCGACCGGGCCAGGGTGCCGTCGAGTCGGTACACCCAGGAGTGATACGGACAGGACAGGGCCCGGGCCGTCCCGCAGCCCTCGGCCACCGGCGCGCCCCGGTGCCGACAGACGTTCAGGAACGCCCGCAACTCGCCGTCGTCGCCTCGCACGACCAGGACGGGCACACCACCGGCGACCGTCGCGGCCAGGTAGCTGCCCGGCTTCTCGACCGCATCGGTGCCGGCGACGCCGATCCACTGATGGCCGAACACGCGGTCCATCTCCAGGGCGTGGTGCGCCGGATCGGCGTACCAGTGGCCGGGGAGCGTGCGGGCCTGCTCCACCGGTCGGCCAAGGCGGGCGTCCAGCTCATCGGCCAGCGAGGCCGACGCCACGGGGATGATCATTGCGAACCTCGGATCGTTACTGACTGACGACTCAGTCATTCTAGACTCCGCTCTGATGCACGGGGGAGCCATCCGGCTGGTCGAGCTGGTCAAGCGGTTCGGGGACTTCACCGCGGTCGCCGGCATCGATCTCGACATCGGCTCCGGCGAGTTCTTCTCGGTCCTCGGTCCTTCCGGCTGCGGCAAGACCACCACCCTGCGCCTCATCGCCGGCTTCGAAGCCGTCACCAGCGGCCAGATCCTGGTCGACGACGAGGACCTGGCCACGACCCCGCCCCACCGGCGACCCGTCAACACCGTCTTCCAGTCCTATGCCCTCTTCCCCCACCTCACCGTGGCCCGCAACGTGGCCTACGGCCTCCGCTGGGGTGGCGCTCGCCAACGGGCGAACGGCGAGAGCAAGGCGGCCAAGGAGCAGCGGGTCACCGATGCCCTGCGCATGGTGCAGCTGGAGGACTTCGCCGAACGCAAGCCGGCCCAGCTCTCCGGCGGCCAGCAGCAGCGGGTGGCCCTGGCCCGGGCCCTGATCCTCCAACCCAAGGTGCTCCTGCTCGACGAGCCCCTCGGGGCCCTCGACGCCAAGCTCCGCAAGGCCCTGCAGACGGAGCTGACCGCGCTCCAACACGAGGTCGGGATCACCTTCGTCTACGTCACCCACGACCAGGAGGAGGCGTTGACCATGTCGGACCGCCTGGCGGTGATGGACAACGGCCGGGTCGAGCAGGTGGGGACGCCGGACGAGGTCTACGAGGAACCCCGCACGGCCTACGTCGCCGACTTCCTCGGCGTGGCCAACCTGTTGGACGCCGACTGCACCCGGCCCGGCGGGGAGGGCACCATCCGCCTCGGTGCGTTCTCGCTCGCCGCCACGGCAGGCGACCAGGACTGCACCGGCGCCGTGAAGGTGGTCATCCGCCCGGAGCGGGTCCATGTCACCGAGGGCGAGGCCCAGGGTGACAACTGCGTCCCGGCCATGGTCGAGCGCCTCGTCTACGTCGGGCCGACCACCCAGGTCCACCTCCGCCTCTCCCACGGCGCCCCCCTGCAGGCCCTCGTGGCCAACTACGACGGCCGCCCCGAATGGGACGCGGGCACGCCGGTGTCGGTCACCCTGCCGCCGGACGCGCTGCGCGTCCTCGCCCCTACGACCACAGATGGAGAGACCGATGGCTGACGCCATGCAGATGTACCTCGACGGGCAGTGGGTGGACGCCGCCGACGGCGCTCGCTTCGACACCGTGGACCCCGCGACCGGCGAGGTCCTGGCCACGATCCCGGCCGGCTCGGCCGAGGACGCCGACCGGGCCGTCCGGGCCGCTCGCCGGGCGTTCGACGACGGTACGTGGGGCATCGCCGTGGCCGAACGGGACCGGGCCGACCTCCTCTTCAAGATGGCCGCCATCCTGCGCCGGGACACGGCCGAGCTGGCCAAGCTCGAGACCCACGACACCGGCAAGCCCTACGAGGACGCCGTCTGGGACATCGAGGAATCGGCGTTCATGTTCGAGTACTACGCGGGCTGGGCCACCAAGATCAGCGGCGACATCCCGCCCATCGGCCCCGACGCCATGAGCCTCATCGTCAAGGAGCCGGTCGGCGTCTGCGGCCTGATCGTGCCCTGGAACTACCCCCTGCTCATGGCCAGCCAGAAGGTTGCCCCCGCCCTCGCCGCGGGCTGCACCGTCGTCCTGAAGCCGGCCGAGCAGACGCCCCTCACCGCCCTCGGCCTGGCCCGGGTGGCCGATGAGGCGGGCGTGCCCGCCGGGGTGCTCAACGTCCTCACCGGCCTCGGGCCCGACGCGGGCCAGCCCCTGCTCGAGCACCCCGAGGTCGACAAGATCAGCTTCACCGGCTCTAAGGAGATCGGTCAACACATCATGCGGACCTGCGCCGACTCCCTGAAGCGGGTGACCCTGGAGCTGGGGGGGAAGAGCCCCAACATCGTGTTCGCCGACGCCGACCTGGCCGCCGCCGTCACCGGGAGCGCCTGGGGCATCTTCGGCAACCAGGGCGAAGTGTGCTCCGCCGGCAGCCGCATCTTCGTCGAGCGCCCCGTCTACGACGAGGTGCTGGCCGGCCTCGTGGACGAGGCCAAGGGGATCCGCATCGGCTCGGGCTTCGATCCTGAGGTCACGATGGGACCCCTGGTCTCCTCCGAGCAACGGGACCGGGTCCAGGGCTACATCGACGCGGGCACGGCCGAGGGGGCCCGCTTGGCCTACGAGGGCGAGCGTCCGAGCGATCCCGCCCTGGCCGGTGGCTACTTCGTCCCGCCCACGATCTTCGAGACCGACACCCAGGACCTCCGAATCGCCCGGGAGGAGATCTTCGGCCCCGTCGCCACCGTGCTCCCCTTCGACGACGTGGTCGAGGTGACCCGCCAGGCCAACGACACCGAGTACGGCCTGGCCGCCGCCGTTTGGACGAGGGACGTGGGCAAGGCCTTCCGGGCCGCCCGCGCCATCCGGGCCGGGACCGTCTGGATCAACGCTTCCCAACCCGCCCCGACCGAGGCGTCGTGGGGCGGGTTCAAGGGCTCGGGCATCGGCCGGGAGCTCGGGAAGTACGGCCTCGACAGCTTCCTCGAATCCAAGCAGATCTACGTGAAGTTGAGCTAACTTCCGCCGGGCTCGGGGAACCCAGGGGGGGCAGATGGCGCAACCGACCGTGGTCACACCGGCGGTCGAGGTCCGCCACGTCCCGCGCACGCTCGGCCTGGGCGCACTCGTCTTCATCATGTTCTTCACGGTGTCGGGCGGCGCCTACGGCCTCGAGGACACGATCGGCGAATCCGGCGCCGGCATGGGCCTGCTCCTCATCCTCGTCACCCCGATCATCTGGTCGCTGCCCGCCGCCCTCATGGTCGCGGAGCTGGCCACAGCCATGCCCGTCGAGGGCGGCTACTACTACTGGGTCAAGCGAGGCCTCGGTCCGTTCTGGGGGTTCCAGGAGGGGTGGTGGTCCTGGATCACCAGCTGGGTCGACATGGCCATCTACCCGGTCCTCTTCGTCGAGTACGCCGCCTACTTCTGGCCCGACACGTTCGGGGCCGACGCCTCCAGCCTCAACCGGTGGCTGCTGGGCATGGCGGTCATCTGGACCTTCACCCTCCTGAACATCCGAGGCTCCCAGGTCATCGGGGACACGTCGAAGATCTTCGGCGTCATCGTCCTGGCCCCGTTCGTCCTGCTGGTGATCTTCGCCATCTTCGACTGGAACTTCAATCCGACCGAACCCTTCGTGAACCCGGGTCAGGGTGTGACCTCGGCGTTCGGCGTCGGCCTCTTCGTCGTCATGTGGAACTACCTCGGTTGGGACGGGGTCTCGACCATCGCGGGCGAGATGGTCAACCCCCGCAGGGACTACCCCCGCATGCTGATGATCAGCGTCCCCCTCATCACCGCCTGTTACTTCCTGCCGACCTTCTTCGGCCTGGCCTCGGTCGGCACCGAGCAGGTCGAGTGGACCGCGGGTGCCTTCACCCAGATCGCCGAGGACGTGGGCGGGAGCTGGCTCGGCTCGTTCATGGCCATCGCCGCCCTGGTCGCCGCCGCCGGGCTCTTCTCCTCCCTGCTGTTGTCCATCAGTCGGGTGCCCTTCGTGATGGGCGAGGACGGCTACCTGCCCAAGGTGCTCATGACACTGCACCCGAAGTACGGCACCCCGTGGGTCTCGCTGGTGGGCTCCAGCGCCATCTACAGCGTGTTCATCCTGGGCCCGTTCCAGAGCCTGGTCGTGGTCGACGTCACCATCTACGCCGCGGCGCTCATGCTGCAGTTCGCCGCCCTGATCGCGCTGCGCATCAAGGAACCGGACATGGAGCGGCCGTTCCGGATCAAGGGCGGCTGGTGGGGCATCCTCCTGATCACCGCCCTGCCGCTGGGGGTGATCGTGCTCGCGGTCTACTACCAGGCGTACTACGAGGGCTGGCAGGGCTCGATCGGCGTGGCCGCGCTGGCGCTGATGACCGGCCCAGTCCTCTACCCCCTCATGAAGGTCCTGCGTCGGCGCCGGGGCTTCGCCGACGACACCGGCCCGACGCTCGCGTTCCCCGAGGAGATGCCCGATGCCTGACCACCCGGCGGACTGGGACGACCCGGTCGTCATCCCCGAGCTGGACACCAGCTTCGACGTCCTGCTGGCCCCCTTCGACGGCTCCCACGCCGCGGAGTTGGCCCTGGCCCACGCCGACCGGGTAGCCCTGGCCACGGGCGGCGAGATCGTCGTCGTGGTGGCCTACGACCCGCCGGTGACGGTGCGCCGCCGGGGCATCCTCGAGGTCGAGCACGAGCGCATCAGCCAAGAGGCCGAAGCCAGCGCGCTGGCCGAGGAGTCGGCCTCCATCCTCGTGGCCCGGGGGCGTACCGCCCGGGCCGTGGTCGTCCGGGGCGAGCCCATCGAGGCCATCCTCGAGACCGCCGAGTCCGAGCACGCGGACATCATCCTCATGGGTCGCCGCGGTCTCGGGTCCGAGATCAGCAAGGGCCTGCCGTTCCTCCGAGACCTGCGCACCGGCTCGGTGGCCGAGAAGGTGGCCCGCCACGCCTCCGTGCCCGTGCTGCTGGTGGGCTGATGGCCGACCTGTTGCTCAGCCGTCGACGGTTCCTGGCCGCCTCCGGCGCCGTGCTCGTCGCCGGCCCGTCGCTGGCCGCCTGCTCACCCGACCGCGAGGACGTGAAGCGCCTCGCCTTCCTCAACTGGCAGGACTACATCGCCGCCGGGCTGTTGGTCAGCTTCACCGAGGACTCGGCCGTCGAGGTCACCTACGACACCTACGAGTCCAACGACGAGCTGGCCCAGCGCGTGGAGCAGGCGAGCCGCACCCGCCGGGGTGGCCGCACCGGGTCGTCCTTCGACCTGATCGTGCCGTCCGACAACTTCGTACGCCGGTTCAAGGAGGGCGAGCTCATCGACGAGCTGGACCTCGATCAGATCACGAACCTCGACAACCTCGCGCCGGAGTTCCGCGAGCTCGACGTCGACCCGGGCAACCGCTTCACCGTCCCGTGGGCCACCGGCACCACCGGCATCGGCTACCTGGCCTCCGAGTTCGACGAGCCTCCGGGCTACGACGTGTTCCTCGACCCCCAGTACGAGGGCCGGGTCAGCGTGCTGGACGAGACCCGGGACGCCTTCGCGGCCGCCCTGTTCTCGCTCGGCGAAGACCCCAATACGTCCGACCGGGCGGTCATCGATGCCGCGGCCGACCGGCTCGAGGAGATGGGGACCGTCGCCGAGTTCGACTCGTCGGACTACCTGGATCGACTGGCCTCGGGCGGCCTCGTGGCGGTGCAGGGCTATTCGACCGATGTCCTCCAGGCCCGTGAAGCCAACCCCGACGTCGTCTTCTGGCTCCCCGATCAGGGGGCCCTGCGCTGGGTCGATCTCATGGCGGTGCCCACCGACGCCGCCCACACCGAGAACGCCTACGCCTTCATCGACTTCTACCTCCGCCCCGAGATCGCCGCCGCCAACAGCGCCGCCGTCCTCGTCGACACGGGCAACGCCGCCGCCCGCGACCTGCTGCCGGCCGAGCTGCTGGACGACCCTGCCGTCTTCCCTCCCGACGACGTCCTCGACCGCCTCGTCTTCACCGATGACCTCGGCGAGGACACCGAGACCTACTACGAGGACAAGTTCACGAACCTGAAGGGTTAGAGGTCCAGGGCGGCGAAGTCCTCCACCGCGCTGCCCGACTCACCACGACGGAAGACCTTGAGGGCGAAGACAGCCAGGAAGACCGCGAGCAGGGTGAACCCCAGCATCACCGTCGCCAGCGTGTTCAGGGCCGGCGTCGGGGCCACGCGCACGGTGGAGTAGATCTTGATCGGGATCGTCTCGCTCGAGGCGTCCGCGGACAAGAACGCGGAGATCACGAAGTCGTCGATCGACGTGGCGAACACGATCATCAGGCTGGCGAAGATGGCCGGCCCGAGGAGCGGCAGGAGCACGGTGCGGATGGCGGCGATCGGTGAGGCACCCAGATCCTGCGCCGCGTCCTCGAGATCGGGCCCGATCGTGAGCAGGCGGCCCCGTACGAGGATCACCACGTAGGACACCGAGAAGGTGATGTGGCCCAGCAACATCGCCGGCCGCCCCAGCGGGATCGTGGTGTACAGGTTGTCGAACACGAGGAAGAGCATCGTCCCCATGACGATCTCCGGCGTGGCCAGCGGGATCAGCATGAGGAGGTTGGACGCCCGCGCCGTCCGTCCCCGCCAACGGGCCAGGCCCAGGGCCAGGGCCACCCCGAGCGGGGTGGCGATGAGCATCGTGAAGAAGGCCAGCCAGAGGCTGTTGAACAGGGCGTCGCGCAGCGACGGGTCGTGCCAGAGGGACTGGTCCGGGTCATCGAACCACCAGCGCAAGGAGAAGCCCTGCCAGGTGCTCCGGGACCGGCCGGAGTTGAACGCGAACTGGATGGCGATCAAGACCGGCACCAGGGACCAGACGACGTAGAGCCAGAAGCCCGTGGCCAGGAAGGTGGGCCGGCGCCACGGGTTCGACCACCAGGTGCGGAGCCGGGTCACGAGCGGTGCAGCTCCCGTGTGGCCCGGTCGGTCTGGACCAGGTAGTACGCCATCCCGGCCATCAACATGATCGAGAGGATCACGACCATCGAGGCCCCGGCGTTCTTCTGGGAGCCCTCGAACAGGAAGAACTCGATCTGGTTGCCGATCATGCTCGTCCGGGGCGACCCCGAGAGCAGGTCCGCCGTGTAGTAGTCCCCCATCATCGGCAGGGCCGTGATGACGGCGGCGGCCAGCATCCCCTGCTTGGACAGCGGAAGGGTGACCCGCAGGAAGGTCCGCAGTGGCCCCATGCCGAGGTCTCTCGACGCTTCCATGACGCTGCGGTCGATGCGGTCCAGCGCCGCGAACAGGGGCAGCACGAAGAACGGGATGTAGCCGTACGTCAACCCGAAGACGACGGTGACGGCCCGGCCCTCGAGCCAGTTCACGGGCGCTGAGGTCAGGTGCAGCGCGCCGAGCACGTCGTTGACGTACCCGTCCTCCTGGAGGAGGTTGATCCAGGCCAGCATCCGCATCAGGTAGTTGATCCAGAACGGGGCGATGACCAGGCCGAGGAGCAGGCCCCGGCGGCGCCCCCCGAAGCGGGACACGTAGTAGGCCACCGGGTACCCGATGAGGAAGCAGAGGGTGAGGGCGGCGGCCACGTAGATGAACGTGCGGATGTAGACCTCGCGCAACTCGGCGTTGACCACCCGGTCGAGCACATCGACGAAGACCGTGGTGTCCCACTGCAGCGGGTTCCAGATCGGGACGGCGTTGCCGAAGATCGGGTCGAGGCCGCCGAAGGCCACCGCCAGCACCCCGTAGAACGGGACGACGAAGAAGAAGAGGAGCCAGGCGACGCCCGGAAGGGCCAGGCCGGGCCAGAGGGCCCGGGTGCGGTTTCGCCCGGCCGGCGCTCGACTCACGCCCGCCCGTTCAGCCGGCGGTGAACGTCGACCACGCGTTGTCCCACAGCCGCTCACCGGCGAGCGAGAGCTGGAGGAGCTGGTAGCCCGTCTCGAAGTCCTCGGGCTCGATCACGGTGGACGCGAGGTGGGGCGGGACCAGACCGTCGGCCACCACGGACTCCGGATCGATGCTCGTCTGCGGCGGCTGATAGCCCAGCCACGCGAAGTTGGTGAGGGCGTGGTCGGCGTCGAGCACGTAGTCGATGAAGAGGTGGGCCAGGACCGGGCTGGCGGCGCCGGCGAGCACGGTCATCTGGTCCGAGCCGATCATCCCGCCGTCGTCCGGGTACCAGAAGCCGATGTTCTCGATCGACTCGCCTTCCGGCAGGTAGTACTGGGCGTTGACGGCATCGCCGGACCAGGCCTGATGGATCGTGGCCCGCCCCTCGGGCAGGATCGTGTACGCCTCCACCCCGATCCGCGGGTTGACGGCGGCGGCCAACTCCTCGATGTCAGCGAGGGCGGCGTCGACCTGCGCCGCGTCCTCGCTGTTGACGTCGGTCTCCCCCGCCCGGAGCATGGCCATCCCCAGCACCTCCCGATCGTCCTCCAGGAGGTAGAGGTCACCGGAGTACTGCGGATCCCAGAGGATGTCGTAGGGGTTGTCGTAGCCCTCCGGCGGCTGGCTGACCCGGTCGATGCGGTAACCGATGCCCGTCCCGAACATGGCGTACGGCCGGCTGTACTGCGCGCCTACGTCATAGAAGGGGTCCTGCAGCTGGGTCCAGATGTTCGACGAGTTGCCGAGATAGGTGGCGTTGAGCGGCTGCAGGAGCTGGCCCGCCGTGACCTTGCCGATCACATCGGTGGTGGCGAAGAACAGGTCGAAGTCGGCATGGCCACCGGAGAGCCGGGCGACGGCCTCGTCCATGCTGGTGAACGTCGTCACCTCGACGTCGACCCCGTACTCGCGGCGGAACCCCCGCAGGGTCTGCGGGGCGATGTACTGGGCGTAGTTGTAGATCTTGAGCGGGCCCGACTCGGGGTCGAGGCCGTCGGCGATCATCGGGATGTCGTCGAAGGTGGGCAAGGTCACGGGGTTGTCCGGTCGGGAGAGCTGGACGGCCTGGCCCCCACCTCCGCCGCCGCCGCCACCGCTGTCGCCACCGCACGCGGCCAGCAGCGACGGACCCGCGGCCACGGCCGCCGCCGTGAACGCGGAGCGCCGTAGGAACGTCCGACGGTCGATGCCGACCGCGATCCGTCGTTCTCGGGGATGGAACGTCACCAGGGGCCTCCGGTCGACTCGCCTATACTGACTGAGCAATCAGTTAGTAACGCCAGACCGGATTGTAGGACAGAGGGGAACCCCAGGGTGAGCAGCACGTACGACGCCATCGTCGTGGGCGGCGGGCACAACGGCCTCGTCGCCGCGGCCTACCTGGCGCGAGCCGGGATGAAGCCCGTGGTCCTCGAGGCCCGGGACAACGTGGGCGGGGCGGCCACCACCGAGACACCGTGGGGACCCGAGTTCAAGATGACGGCGCTGTCCTACGTCATGAGCCTCATGCCGCCGACGATCCTCAACGACCTGAAGCTGGCCGAGCACGGCTACCACGTCATCCCGATGGGGCCGACGTTCATCGCCCTCCCCGACGGCCGCTATCTCCTGGCTGAGGACGACCCGGAGCTGGACCGCGACGAGGTGGCCAAGTTCTCCAGCAAGGACGCCGACCGGCTCGGCGACTACCACGCGTGGATCGGTGGCGTGGCCGACGTCCTCGCCCCGCTGCTCCTGTCCACCCCCCCCAGCGTGGGCTCCCGGCGACCCAAGGACCTGATGGAGCAGCTCCGCCTGGCCTGGGGGCTGCGGGGCCTCGACGTGCGGGGCACGGCGGACGCCACCCGGCTCTTCACCATGTCGATCCGCGACGTGCTCGACGAGTGGTTCGAGTCCCCGGAGGTCCAGGGCCTCATGGCCATCAACGCCATCATCGGCACCTGGGCCGGCCCCGACGAGGCGGGCACGGCCTACGTGATGATGCACCACACCATCGGTGACGTCGGCGACGGTCACCTGGGCAAGTGGGGCTACCCGATCGGTGGCATGGGCGCCGTGTCCGACGCCATCCGGTCATCGGCCGAGTCCTTCGGTGCCGAGATCCGCACGAACGCGCCGGTCGAGCGCATCCGGACCCGGAACGGCAGGGTCGTCGGTGTAGCCCTGGCCGACGGCACGGAGCTGGAGGCCGACATCGTCGTGGCCGCCACCCACCCCCAGATCACCTTCCTGCGCCACCTCGACCGCAACGAGCTGCCCGACGACTTCGTCCACGACCTCGAGCACTGGCGCTCCCGCTCGGGCACGGTCAAGGTCAACGTGGCCCTGTCCGAGCTGCCCGACTTCGACGCCTGGCCCGGGCCGCCGGACCAGGAGAAGCTCAGCGGCTCGGTCGAGCTCTGCCACTCGATCGACCACCTGCAGAAGGCCTTCGAGGAGGCCCGTTGGGGCCAGGCCTCCTCCCTGCCCTTCTCCGACGGGGTCATCCCCTCGACGGTGGACCCCTCGCTGTGCCCCGAGGGCACCCACGTCATGTCCCTGTTCACCCAGTGGGTCCCCCAGGAGTGGTCGAGCGAGCCGGACCACGCCGAGCTGGAGGCCTACGCCGACCGGGTGATCGACGGCTACAACGACCTGGCCCCGAACTTCAAGCAGTCGGTCATCCACCGCCAGGTCATCGGGCCCTACGAGATGGAGAACGAGTACGGCCTCATCGGCGGGAACATCTTCCACGGCGAGCTCTCCCCCGACCAGCTGTTCCACATGCGACCGGCCCCCGGCTACGCCGACTTCACCACGCCGATCGCCGGCCTCTACCAGTGCTCGTCGGCCACCCACGGCGGCGGCGGCGTCACCGGCATCCCCGGCCTGCTCTGCACCCGGCGCATCCTCAAGGACCACAAGCGCAGCCGTCTCCTGCGCCGGGGTGAGCGGTGAGCGGGATGGACCTGCGCTCGGCCGCTCCGGTGGACGATGCCGCCCTCGAATCGATCCTGGCCCCTGGGGCGGACGGCCGGATGCTCCCGGCCGAGGCGTACACCTCCGAGGCCGTCCTGGCCTGGGAGCGCCGCCACCTCTTCGCCGAGAGCTGGGTCTGCGCCGGCCGCTCGGCCGACCTGGCCGAAGCGGGCGACCGTCGAGCCCTCCGAGTGGGCGACGACAGCGTCGTGCTCGTCCGGGGGGACGACGGTGTGCTGCGGGGCTTCTACAACGTCTGCCGCCACCGGGGCCACCAGCTCCTGCCCGAGGACACCACCGTCCAGCGCAACGCCATCCACTGCCCGTACCACGCCTGGATCTACGCCCTGGACGGCACGCTCAAGTTCACGCCTCGCTTCGACGCCCCGGAGGGCTTCGACCCGGCCCGGTTCCCGCTGGTCCCGGTGCGCACGGAAGAGTGGTGTGGCTGGGTGTTCGTCAACGCCTCGGGCGACGCCCGCCCGCTGGCCGAGCACCTCGGTGACCTCGACGCCGAGATGGCCCGCTGGGAGCCGGAGCGCCTCGTGGTCGGGGCCAGCCACAGCTACGAGCTGAACGCCAACTGGAAGCTGCCCATCGAGAACTACCACGAGTGCTTCCACTGCGCCGCCATCCACCCCGAGTTCTGCGTGGTCAGCCCGCCCAACAGTGGCGACAACTGCATCGACCACGACGGGATGTGGATCGGGGGCTGGATGGTGCTGGCCGACGAGGCTGAGACCATGGCCTTCGACGGCCGCTCCGAAGGCGTGATGCTTCCCGGCGTCGACGAGACCTGGCGGCGCCGGGTCCACTACATCGGGTTGCTCCCCAACCTGCTGATCAGCCTCCACCCCGACTACGTGATGACCCACCGGTTCGAGCCCCTCGGCCCGGCCCGGACCTTCGTCGAGTGCCAGTGGCTCTTCGACCCGGAGGCGGTCAGCCGGCCTGGCTTCGACCCGGCCTATGCCGTCGACCTCTGGGACCTGACCAACCGCCAGGACTGGGCCGCCTGCGAAGGGGTCCAACGGGGCGTGGCCTCGCGGGGCTACCGTCCCGGGCCGTTCGGCCAGGACGAGGACGCCGTGACCCAATTCGTGCAACTGATGGCCCAGACCTACCGCGACGGCGCCCTCCCCGCGAACGTGCCGTTCGCCCGCAACCCCACCGCACAGGAGCTCAGCCGATGACCGTGACCGCCGGCACCGAAGCCGAACTGGCCGTCATCGACGGTCTCATCGCCGAGCAGGAGGCGGCCCTGCTCGACCGCACCCCGGCCTCGGCCGCGATCATGGACGAGGCCCGCGGCGTCCTGGCCGGCGGCGTGGCGTCGTCCTGGCAGGACGCCCCGCCCCGGGCCATCTGGATCGACCACGGCAAGGGCTCCAAGATCACCGACGTCGACGGCACGACCTACGTCGACCTCCACAACGGCTTCGGCGCCATGCTCGTGGGTCACGCCCACCCCGCCGTGGTCAAGGCCGTTCAGGACCGCGTGGCCCTGGGCACCCACTTCGCCCAGCCCACCGAGGACCTGATCCCGGTCAGCCGCGACCTGGCCCGTCGCTTCGACCAGCCCAAGTGGCGGTTCGCCAACTCGGGCACCGAAGCCACCCTCGCCGCCTTCAACCTCATGCGGGTGGTGAAGGGCCGCAAGAAGATGATCAAGATCGAGGGCAGCTACCACGGCCACCACGACAGTGTGCAGGTCTCGGTGTACCCCGACTTCGAGGACGCGGGCCCGCCCGAGCATCCGGCGTCGGTTCCCGTCCACGGCGGTGTCCTGCCCGAGATCGCGGCCCAGACCCTGGTCGTCCCCTTCGGCGACGTCGGTGCCGTGCGCGAGGTGCTCGAGGCCCATCCGGGCGAGATCGCCGGGATGATCATCGAGCCGATGATGATGAACATCGGCGTCGTCCCCCCGCCGCCGAACTACCTGGCCGACCTCAAGGAGCTGCTCGGCCAGCACGACGTCCTCCTCACCTATGACGAGGTGAAGACGGGACTGACCACGCACGAAGGTGGGGCCACGGGGCGCTTCGGCGTGACGCCCGACATCGTCTGCCTGGCCAAGTCGATGGGTGGCGGCCTGCCCTGTGGCGCCATCGGGGCCACCGCCGAGGTCATGGCCATCGTGGAGGACGACACCTACGAGGTGGTCGGGACCTTCAACGGCAACCCGCTGACCATGGCCGCCTCCAAGGCGACGCTGCTCGAGGTCCTGACCCCCGAGGCCCACGCCCACATCGAGCACCTGCGGGACCGCATGGCCGACGGCTCCGAGGAGATCCTGGCCCGGCACGGCATCGAGGGCTACGTCAGTGCCTTCGGGGCCAAGGGGGCGGTCATCTTCTCCGCCGACCGGATCAACAACTACCGCGACTTCATGGGCTACGACGGACCGCTACGGCCACGTGCACTGGCTCTACCAGCACAACGGGGGCGTGTTCCTGCCGCCGTGGGGCAAGTGCGAGCAGTGGACCCTGTCGGTCCAGCACACCGACGAGGACGTGGACGTCTTCCTGGCCAACCTGGAGACCTTCGCCTCGGCCCTCAAAGGCGGGGCGCCGGCGAGCGGCCGCGAGAACGGCGAGCAGCTGACACGGCAGACGTGAGCGGTGACATCCACGCCGCGCTGGGCAAGGTCGGGCTCCCGATGCCCGTGGCCGAGCTGGCCGCCCGGGACTGGGACGCCGTCGTCGTCGGTGGCGGGCACAACGGCCTGACCGCGGCGGCCTACCTGGCCAAGGCCGGGAAGTCGGTCCTCGTCCTGGAAGCCCGCGAGCGCCTGGGCGGCGCCTGCACCCTGGAGACCCCGTTCGCCGACGACGGCTTCCGGGTCAGCCCCTGCGCCTACGTCGTCGGCCTGCTCGACGAGCGGGTCATCACCGAGCTCCGCCTCCGGGACTACGGCTACAAGGTCTTCGTGGCCGAGCCCTTCATCTGGTGCCCCTTCGAGGACGGCACCAGCTACGCCCAGTTCCAGGACCCGGCGCGCACGGCGGCCGACATGCGGGCCAACGGCTTCGGCGAGGCCGATATCAAAGGCCAGTTCGCCTACGAGGACTTCTTCGACCGCATGCGCATCGGCCTGCGCAAGGGCCCCCGCGACGCCTGGGTGGGCGAGGCTCCGGAGCGAGCCGAGCTGGAGGAGCTCCTGGGCCACGACCCCGAGATGATCGAAGCCCTCTACGAGACGCCGATCTCCGAGGTCATCGACCGCCACGTGAGCGACGAGCGGCTCAAGCGAGCCCTCTACGGCCAGGGCATCATCGGGGCCTGGGCCGGACCCCACGACCCGGGCACCGCCTTCGTCAAGCTCATGCACTTCTTGGGCGAGCTCGAAGGCGTGCCCATGGCCTGGGGCTACGTCGAGGGCGGCATGGGTGCCATCTCCTTCGCCATCGCCGAGGCGGCCCGTGACCTGGGCGCGGTGCTGGCGGCGGGTGTGCCGGTGGCGGAGATCGTGCCCGGCGAGGGCGTCCGCCTCGAGGGCGGCGAGCTCATCCGGGCGAAGGTCGTGATCTCCAACGCCGATCCGAAGGCGACCCTCGGCCTGCTCGCGGCGAGCGCCGACCCGGCGTTCCGGCAGCGGGTCGACGACTGGCGGGTGACCAGCCCTGTGCTCAAGGTCAACTGCGCCCTGTCCCGCCTCCCCGACTGGACAGCCGTGCCCGGCGAGATCTGGCCCAACCAGGCCCCGGTCACCATCGGTCAGCCGATGGACGACGCCCAACGGGCCTTCGCCGCCTGTACCCGGGGCGAAGTCGACCCCGCGTTCGCCGAGCTCTACTTCCACTCCGCCTACGACCCGAGCGTGGCCCCGGCGGGCAAGCACACCCTCAGCGCCTTCGTGCAGTACGGCCCCTACGACCTGGCCGAAGGCACGTGGGACAGCCGCCGGGACGAGATCGGCCGCCAGGTGCTCGGGATGATCGGCGAGTACTGCGACATCGAGGACTGCGTCGACGAGGTCCAGGTCCTGGGGCCGCCCGACATCGAGAGGAAGGTCGGTCTCACCGCCGGCCACATCTTCCACGGGGAGTGCACCCCGGACCAGATGTGGACCAACCGGTTCCCGACCCGTACCGCGATGGACGGCGTCTACCTCTGCGGGGCGGCCACCCACCCCGCCGGCGGGGTCTGCAGCCTGAACGGCCGGAACGCCGCCGACGCGGTCCTGGCCGACCTGAACGAGGGTTGATCAGGCGGCGATGACGGTGGCCGAGCCGGTCACCTTGATCTCGCCGTCCTGGTTGGCCAGGGAGGCGTCGACGTCGACGAGGCGTTGACCGGTCTCCTCCCGCTTCGCCGTCACCACCACGGTGGTGGTCAGGGTCTCCCCCGGCCAGGTCTGCTTGGTGAACCGGACCTTGTAGCTGGTCAGGTTCCCGGCTCCGGCCCAATCGGTGAGGGCCCGGCCGAGCAGGCCCATGGAGAACATGCCGTGCCCGAACACGCTGGGCAGGCCAGACGCCTGGGCCGCGACCTCGTCGGTGTGCATCGGGTTGTAATCCCCGGAGGCC
The DNA here is from genome assembly GCA_963725155.1 of uncultured Microthrixaceae bacterium. Taxonomy (GTDB): domain Bacteria; phylum Actinomycetota; class Acidimicrobiia; order Acidimicrobiales; family DATDAH01; genus DATDAH01. Next base: position 468,211 of record CAVRXU010000005.1, on the reverse strand, counting down.
CCGGCGTACTTGACCAGGTCGGTCCGGCCCAGTTGATGGGCGACGGCCGGGGCCTGGGCGCCGACCTCGACGTCGTCCCAGACCAGCTTGGGTGTGGCAGCCATGTCGTTCCCCTCTACGACCGGTGGATCAGGTTGAAGCGCTCGGTCACGACCGGGGCACCATCGTCGTCGGTGAAGCGGTTCTCGATGACCAGGAAGGTCATCGTCCGCTCGCCGGACTCCTTGGTGTAGAGGTCCACGACCTCACCCTGGTGGTGCAGCGTGTCCCCGACGACCACCGGGCGGTGGTAGGTGAACTCCTGCTCGCCGTGCAGGATCAGGCCGCCGTCGGCCATCAGGGCGCCCATGATCTCGGCCATCGGGTTCTGGCCCCCGGTCGGGTCCTCGGGCTGGTCCTCGGGAAACGTGCCCCAGGCGGAGGCGGCGAAGGTGAAGGTCGGCGGCGCCGGGATGGCGGCGAAGCCGGCTTCGGCAGCCACCGCCTGGTCTTCGTACACCGGGTTGGTGTCGGTGACCGCTCGGGCGAAGGCCGTGACCGGTCCCCGCTCCACGTGGATGGTCGCGGCCCCGGTGGGTCGGCCGACCACGTCGTCCCTTTTCACTGCCATCGTTCCCCCTCACGTGTCGATTGGACACAGAGAAGCCCCAGGTCGCCGATCCCCCCTGACCGGGCTTGACCTGGGGCTTCTCTGGAGTGGGCCGTGAGGGACTCGAACCCCCGACCCCCTGCGCGTCATGCAGGTGCGCTAGCCAACTGCGCCAACGGCCCCAGAGAAGAGGACGATACCAGCCGCCCCTGCCACACTGCGCCCGTGGACCATCGCAGCATCGCCCGGATCACCGCCGCGGGGCGGGTCGCCATCGGCACCGCCCTCCTCGTCGCCCCCCGGGCGGTCACCCGTGGCTGGATCGGCGAGGCCGGCGGGCAACCCGGGGCCAAGCTCCTGGCCCGCGGCCTGGGCGGACGGGACCTCGTCCTCGGCCTCGGCGTCATCAACGCCCTCGATCGAGGTGACCCAAGGGCCCCAGACTGGGTGCGGGCGTCGGCGCTGGCCGATGTCGCCGACGCCGGGGCCACGGTCCTGGCGTTCCGCCACCTGCCCAAGCGCGCCCGCTTCGGCGTGCTCCTCCTGGCCGGCGGTGCCGCCGTGGCCGGGTTCGTGGCCGCCGACAACCTGGACTGAGGTTCCTGGCCCGGCGGCCCGCGGCGCCCGCTGCAGCGCCGAGGGCCACCGAGCCGAGGCTCAGACGCCGGGGTCGAGAAGGCCCCAGCGGCGACGGATGGCCCGGTCCAGGGTCCCGAAGACCAGGCTGTCCACCAGGATGCCGATGACCAGGATGGCGATCATCACGGCCAGGAGGCCGTCGGCGTTCTGCAGGTTCCGGTTGGTCTGCAGGAGCACGCCGATCGACTCGCGACCGGCGATGACGACCAGCAGCTCGCCGGCCATCAGGCTGCGCCAGGCGAACGCCCAGCCCTGCTTGAGGCCCCCGACGAAGTAGGGCAACGACGCCGGCAGGACGATGTGGCGGTACTTCGAGAGGCCCCGGGCCCCCATGGCGTGACCGGCCCGCAGCAGGACCGGCGGGATGTTGTCGCTCCCCGCGATCAGGCCGTTGGCGATCGCCGGGGCCGCGCCGAGGATGACCACGAACATGATCGCTTCCTCGGACAGCTGGAACAGCAGGATCGCCAGGGGGAACCAGGCGATCGACGGCATGGTCTGGATACCGGTGATGAGGGATCCCACCGCGATGCGGAGCACCTTCACGCGGGCAACCAGGCTGCCGAGGATGACGCCGATGACGAGGGCGAAGAAGAAGCCCTTGAAGGCCCGCGCCAGGGTGATGATCGCCGCTTCCTGGAGACGACCGTCCTGGAGGTAGCCCCAGAGGGTCGAGAAGACCTCCTTGGGCCCGGGCAGCAGGTACTCGGGCTTCCAACCCGACCACACCACGCACTGCCAGAGGAACAGGCCGATGGCGATGGCGGCCAGCTTCGGCCAGGTCAGGCTCCACAGGTGCCGGAGACGGGACGCCTTCGGCCCCTCGGCCGCGTCGAGGGCATCGAGGCCGGCGAAGGACTCGCTCGACCGGTCGCGGGTGTCAGTCGTCAGCATGACGGCGCACCTCCTCGCGGAGCCGCTCGGTGATCCTCACGGACAGAGCCGACGTCGCCGGGTCGTCCATCCGCCGGGGCCGCTCGGCGTCGACGTGGAACTCCTCGGCCACCCGCCCGGGGCGGCTGGTCAGCAGGACGATCCGGGTGCCGAGGCGGACGGCCTCCCGGACGTTGTGGGTGACGAAGATCACCGTGAAGCCCCGCTCCAGGTAGAGCCGCTCGAGCTCGTCGTGGAGGAAGTCCCGGGTGATGGCATCGAGGGCCCCGAAGGGCTCGTCCATGAGGAGGACGTCGGCGTCCTGGGCCAGCGTGCGGGCCAGAGCGACCCGTTGGCGCATGCCGCCGGACAACTCGTGAGGCCGCTTCTTGGCGAAGCCGTCGAGGTGGACCACCTCGAGCAGGTGCTGAGCCCGACGCCGCCGCTCGGCCTTCTTCACGCCGTGCAGCTGCTGGGCCAGTTCGATGTTGCCGGCCACCGTGAGCCACGGGAACAGGGCAGCCTCCTGGAACATGACCCCGGTCTGGCCGCTGACCTCCCGCGTGCCCGTGGTGGGCTCGTCGAGGTCGGCGACGATGTTGAGCAGGGTCGACTTGCCGCAGCCCGACGCCCCGACCAGGCAGACGAACTCGCCCGGTTGTACGTCGAGGTGGATGCCGTCCAAGGCGAGCACAGAGCCGGCTCCCCGGCCGTATCGCTTGGTCACAGCGTCGAGGCGGACGTGTCCACCGGTGACGTGTGAGGGGTGTCCGGTCTTGCCGGACACCCCCGTCCCGTTCAGCGATTCGGGAGCCAGCTCGCCCGTGAGGGGAGTCACGTCGGGATTTCCCCCTCCCCGCGCTCGGTGAGCACTTCGTTGAGCAGCGACAGGTCGTAGATGCCTTCGAGGTCCACGTCCTCCAGGAGGCCGACGCTCACCGCATCGTCCTTCGACTGCTGCAATGAGGAGGCGATGGGGTCGAGGGTGAAGGTCAGGTTCTCCCACGAGGCGGTGATGACCTCTTCGGGGATGGGCTCACCGGTGACCGCTTCGATGCCGGCGTTGACCGAGGCCTGGGCGGCCGCAGCATCGTCGTTCACGAAGTCCTCGGCGTCGGCCAGGCCCTCGATCAGGCCCTTGATGACGTCGGGATGGTCCTCCAGATAGGCGGTGCGCACCAGCAGGTGGGTGGTGACGAACTGCCCGTCCGGCCAGAGGTCGGCCTCGTCGACCAGCACGTGGCCGCCACCCTCCTGCACCAGGCGGGTGGCCCAGGGCTCGGGGACCCAGCCGCCGTCCACGGAGCCGTCCTGGAAGGCGGCCAGCGTGTCGGAGTTGTCCAGGTTGACGATGGGGACGTCGCCGCCGCCGGCATCGTCGAAGGAGAAGCCCTCGTCCTGCAGGTAGGCCCGCAGGGCCACGTCCTGGGTGTTGCCCAGCGACGGCGTGGCGATGGTGTGGCCGACCAGGTCCTCGGGGGACTGGATGTCGTCGTTCACCACGAGCGAGGCGCCACCCGAGGTGGTGCCGGACACGATGCGCACGGCCTCCCCGTCGGTCTGGGCGAAGGCGTTGATGGCGGGGTTCGGGCCGATGAAGGTGGCGTCGATGCCCTCGGCCAGGAGGGCCTCACCGGCCTCGGTGCCGGAGTCGAAGGTCGAGTAGGTCACCGTGGCGGTGCCGTCGAGGGCATCGTCGAAGTAGCCCTCCTGCACGGCGGCAACCGCCGGCGCATGGGTCACGTTCGGGAAGTACCCGAGGCGGAGCTCGGCGACCTCGCCGGTGCCACCGTCGGCCGACGTGGTGTCCGAGGCGGCGTCGCCCCCGCTGTCGCCGTCATCGCCACCGCAACCGGCAGCCACGAGAAGTCCGGTCAGTACCACGGCGAGGGCGAGGCGCCACCGTCGGGATCCTGGGGGGGTCATTCTGCTCACGCCGTCTCCTTGTGTCGTCGGCCGCGCCGCTATGGCGCGTATTCCGGTCGTGTTACCGTATTTATAGTCGCAGGGGCGGCCCCATGACAACCACCGGGTGAAATTCCTCCCTCTTCGGTGGGGTCAGCGCCCTCCGCTGACGTCGATCGAGGAGCCCGTGGCGTAGGACGCCTCGTCGCTGCACAGCCAGGCGATGACCGCGGCGATCTCGTCGGCCTCGCCCGGGCGTTGCAGGGGGATGTGGCCGGCCAGCCGGTCGGCCCGATCCGGCTCGCCCCCGCTGGCGTGGATGTCCGTGCGGATGATCCCGGGCCGGACCGTGTTCACCCGGATCCCCTCGAGGGCCACCTCCTGAGCCAACCCCACCGTGAGCAGGTCGATCCCCGCCTTCGCGGCGGCGTAGTCCACGTACTGGCCCGCACTCCCCAGCCGGGCCGCCACCGAGGAAACGTTGACGATGACCCCGCCCGATCCCCCCTGGCGAGTGGACATCCGGCGCACGGCCTCGCCGGCGCAGAGGAAGGGACCGACCAGGTTGACGGTGAACATCCGCTGGAGGCGGGCCTCGTCCATCTCGTCGACCCTCGCCGCCCGGTCGACCACACCGGCGTTGTTGACCAGCGCTCCGACCGGGCCGACGGTCGCGGCGGCGTCGAACAGGGCCACCACCGGCTGAGCGGTTGACAGGTCACCGGCGACGGCTACGGCAGCCGCCCCTTCGGTCTCGCAGGCGGCCACGACGGCAGCGGCCGACTCGTGGTCACTCCGGTAGCCGATGGCGATGTCCCAGCCGTCTCGAGCCAGTCGACGCGCCGTGGCCGCGCCGATCCCCCGACCTCCGCCGGTGACGACGGCGACGGTCACCGGTCGAGGGCCACGATGAAGGCGTCCCGGCTCCAGTCGGCCAGGCTGCCGCTGACCTGGTCGGCGTACTTGGCGTGGAGCCGGGCGACGGCGACCGTGCGCTCCTCCCCCGGATGTACGGGTACCCGGGCCTTGACCGGGAAGGTCTCACCGTCGACCCTGACCGCGGCCGCCGGATCCGCCACGAGGTTCCTCACCCAGTCCGAGCGCCCGCCGCCCCCACTGATCAGGTACAGCGAGTCGCCGACCTCCGTGAACCAGATCTCGATCTCGTGGGGTCGCCCGGACACACGACCGGTCGTCGTGACGTGACAGACCGCGGGCTCGGCCAACGGACGGTTCAGGGTCGACGTCCGAGGAAGGCCAGGAGCTTGTCCTGGTCACTGGCGTCATCAGCCAGGTCGACCTCGGGGCCGAAGGCGCCCGGGCCGCGCATGGCGTCCTCCGGGAAGAGCTTCACCGCCTCCTGCATCTCGGCCAGGTCCTGCTCAGCGATGGCGTCGTCCTGTCCGGTGGCCCGGGCCAGGTCCCAACCGTGGATGACGAGATCGGCGGCCAGGAACTGATTGACCCCGGCCTCGAACGTGCTGGTGCCCATGAACCCGTCGAAGGTGGCGGCTGCCCGCTCGCTGTCCTCGAGGTCTCGGAGGATCCGCCCGGTCGCCGCCTGCACGGCGGCCAGCGGATCGTCGTCGACCGAAGGCAGCTCACCCATCTCCTGGCCGACGAAGCCAAGGAACATCCCCTGGCTGTCCACCACGTGTTGGACGATGTCCCGTGCCGTCCAGTCCTCACACGGCGTCGGTGCCGACCACCCGTCGGCGGGCACCGCCGCCACCTTGTCGGTGAAGGCCGCCGCTCGTCGGGCATACCGCTCGGAGATCTCGCTCATGCCCCCACTCTGCCAGCCTCCCCGTCGGCCGACACGCGGGGATGGCGGGGTCCGCTCGAGATCCAGCCCACGCCCACGGCCAGCGCGGCGAGGCCGATCATCACCACGCCTTCGAACCCGGTGACCACGTCGCTGGTGCCTTCCGAGTACGTCGGCGTCTGGTACTCCCGCGGGTCCTGATGCACGAAGAGGGCCATGGCCGAGCCCACCAGGAGCGCGACGACGATCACCGCGGTGATCCCGGCCGGCACCCGGGGCTGCGGACCGGCGACGGCCCGGCGCCCGTAGGCCACGATCAGGAACACCGCCGGGATCAGCAGCGGCAGGAGCACGCCAGCGAACGAAAGGAGGCTGAGCGGCACCAGGACCACGCCGACGGCGAGGAGCAACGAGGGGCGACCCCGAAGCCCGAGCAGGACGAGCACCCCGGGCGCACCGAACAGCGCGGCCCAGCCCAAGGCCACCAGCACCGTCTCGAGCCCGCTCTGGAACTCCTGGTTCCCCGCCGCCACCGCGATGCCGAGCAGCAGCCCGATGGCCGCCAGCAGAGCACCGATCACCGACAGCAGGAGATCCCCACGCTGGTCAGCCACACGGGTATCATACATACGTATGAATGAGACCCGGCAAAACCTGCTGGACGCCACCCGACGCTGCGTGCGGCACCGGGGACTGGCCCGGACGACTTCCCGGGACATCACCGCCGAGGCCGCGGCCAACCTGGCCGCCATCACGTACCACTTCGGCTCCAAGGACGAGCTGGTGGCCGAGGCCCTGCTGGCCGGCCTCCGCGAGTGGCTGGACCCGGCGCTGGCGGAACTGGCCGACGCCGACGACCCCGCCACGGGCATGCTCACCGCCGTCCAGACCCTCATCACCACGTTCGAGGCGCACCGAGACGACGCCCCGGCCCATCTCGAGGCCCTGGTCCAGGCCCCCCGACTGCCGGCCCTGCACGACGGCGTCCTGACCCTGTGGGCCGAGCTCCGGGGCCGCTTGGCCGTACAGCTGAGCGACATGCGGACCGCGGGCCTGCTTCCCGACTGGATCGACCCGGCGCCCATGGCCGCCCTGCTCGTCGCTGTGGCCAACGGCGTCGTGCTGCAGGCGACCGTCGACCCCGACGGCGTCCCGGTCGACGCCATGGCCGCCCAGTTCGCCGGCCTGCTCCTCGCCGTTCGGCCCTGAACCAGGAAGGAGCTGGCGGGGCGTGGGTGGGCCGGGGGCTGGCGGCCGGGAATCGGAGAGGTGGTCAGGGCCCCGTTCGGGGCGGGGTTCTTCGTTGCCCGTCATCGACCGGGCCGGGGGGTGGGGGGCCGTGTTTGGTGTTGTGCTTCCAACGGTTGTGGGGTCCGCACTTGACGTCGGCGTCATCGACATCGGTGGGGCCACCGTCTTCCCATTCGGGGGTGTGGTCGGCCTGGAGGCGACCACCGGTGCGGTCACAGCCATGGGGGTGACAACAGCGCCGGAACCGGGCCCGCAAGGCATCGGCCTGGGCTCGGGTGAACAGGCGACGGTCCCGGCCGTACCGCAGCGGGACGCCGTCGGGGTCATGGAGGTACCCGCGGATGGTGCCGGTGAGCAGGGCCAGGATCACCGTGTTGACGGTGACGACGGTGCCGTCGTCGAGTTCGTGCAACGAGTCGGGGCTCAGTTCGATCTGGTCGAGAGCGCCGTCAACGTCGAAGTCCTCGTCGTCATCGAGGTTGAGGGCTTCGAACAGGACGTCGAGGATCTGGGCGACCAGGCCGGTGTCGGCATGGAGGTTGATCACGAACTGGGAGGTGCCGGCTTCGCCGTCATAGGCGGCGGAGCGCTGGGCCATCAACAACATCGCATCCGAACGGCGCTGCCGGCCATCCCGGCCCAGCTCGCCGGGCCGCGGCACCCGCCCCAAGCGCTCCTTGGCCTCGGCGACATCGGCGGCGTAGAGATGATCGACCAGGCGTTGGAACTCGTTGTGCCAGATGGTGAAGTCCAACGGCGGCATCCACGCATCGATCGCTCCGCAGCCCTCGAAGGTCCGCGAAGCGTGGGCCCACCGGTCCCGGACCTGCTGTTCTTCACGGTCTCGGGCGTCCCGGGGGCGGTTCCGGTAGATGTAGTAGGTGACGATCAACTCGAAGTCACAGAACCGCCTCGCCACCGCGGCGGCGACCAGCTTTGCCTCGTGGGCCCGGTAGGAGTCGTCGTCGGTCCAGCGGCGGGCCCGGTCCAAGACGTCCACATGCCGAGGCGTGATCGCACCGTCCCGCAATGCCTCCTCGGCCAGCGGGTGATGCCGCAGTCGGAGGGCGAGTCGCCGCCGGCGTGCCGCGTCATCCCCGTGGTCATGACTGTTGTGCGCCAACCAGCCGATCGAGCTGGCTTGGCCCTGGGCCCGCTGCTCATGAGTCGCCTCGAACGCCGTGATCACATTTGCGTCCAGCAGCTGCAGCTTGTTCAACAACCGCGACATGGCGACCAGGTTCTCGCACTTGGTCTCCCCCGGCAGGCCGTGCAGGACCGCCTTGTTCGCCAGATCCAGGCAGTGCTCCAAGTCAGCCAGTTCGCTGATCACAGGCACCTCCTCGACGGGGGTCAGGGTGGTTGATCGAACATCTGTACCCTAGCACCGAGGTGTGACATGAACCCACCAATCGAGCGAGTTCTCAACCTCTTTCTTGGCCCCGTCCGGTAGTCAGGCGCGGTCCCACCGGGGGACGAACCGGCCAACGTCTCGTCGATAGCGTTCGTAGGCCTCACCGTGGACGGTGGCCAGGTACGGCTCCTCCACGAAGCGGACCTGGAGCTCGAGGGCGACCACCAGGGCCACGAGACCGACGAGCGCCACCACGTTCGGCACCATGGCAGCCAGGCCCACCGCGGTGACGAGCATGGCCGAGAAGATCGGGTTCCGGACCACGGCAAAGGCCCCGCCGGTGACCATCTCCGTGATCTCGGTCTCGTCCACACCGATGCGCCAGGAGTCACCCATCGACAACTGGGCCAGGAGCGTCAGGACGACGCCGAGCCCGGCGACCACGAGACCCGCCCAGGGGATCCATCCGGCGTCGAGCACCCCGAGGGGATCGAGCCCGGCCAGGGCGGCCACCGGTCCGGCCACGCCGACCAGCAGCGCCACAGTGAAGCCCACGCCGGCGATCCACTCGACCGAGCCGGGTCGGCCACCCAGACCCTTGAACCCCGTGTCGCCGGTGCGGCGCAGTTGGATGACGGTCCGGAGCCCGATGGTCAGCGCGAACCAAATCCCGTAGAGCACGAGCGCCGCGACAGCCATCGGCACTCAGCCTCCCACGCTCGAGAGCGAGCCCGTCGACCCCCACCTGTAGGCCTGCTGGAGGCGGCGCCGGGAATCGAACCCGGGTACGGGGCTTTGCAGGCCCCTGCCTAAACCACTCGGCCACGCCGCCAGGAATCGGTCACCCTACCGGCGGCCTGCCGCCCGGCCCGATCTTTCAGGCGTGGATCGGGGCCCGTTGGTCGGCCCAATGGACCTCGGCCTCGAGCTGGGCGGCGATGCGGATGAGCAGGTCCTCCCGGCCGTAGGCGGCCACGAACTGCGTGCCGACAGGCAGGCCGTCGGCGGTCCGGTGCAGGGGCACCGAAATGGCGGGCTGGCCGCTCTGGTTGAACACTGCGGTGAACGTGGCGTACGGGGTCGAGCCGACGAGACCGCGCAGCGGCTCGTCGTCAGTGGCCACCAGCTGGCCCAAGAGCGGAGGTGGCGCGGCCGTCGTGGGGGTGATGAGCAGGTCGTAGTCCTCCCACCAGGCGGCCAGGTCTCGGCGGACGACGGCCATCCTCCCCTGGGCCGACGCCAGCTCGACCGCCGTTGCGCTGTTGCCCCATTCGGCCAGAGCCCAGGTGCCGGGCTCGACGTCGTCCTCGGTCAACTCCCGACCCAACAACGGCGCCAACGACAGCAGGCTGGCCTTGGCCCCGACGGCCCACATCGTCGTCACCAGCGGGCCGTGCTCGGCCATGCGGTCCATCTCGGCCGGGTAGGCATCGTCCACGTGATGACCGAGGGCGGCGGCCAGGTCGGCGCCCCGCCGAACCGCAGCCGTGCACTCGGCGTGGGTGGGGACGCCACCGAGCGCATGGTCCAGGACCCCGATGCGCAACGGCTCGGTCACTCCGATCTCCTCCCGCCACGACCGGCTCGGGGCCGGGGCGATCACGCCGTCGCCCGGAAACGGCGCCCACGTGGCATCCAGCACCGCGGCGGTGTCCCGTACCGAGTGCGAGACGACGTGCTGGACCGACACGCCCCACTCGTCCCGCAGCGGACCCATCGAGCCTCGGCCCCGGGACGGCTTGAGACCGACCAGACCGCACATGGCGGCGGGGATGCGAATGGAGCCGCCGCCGTCGGACGCGTTGGCGCAGGGCACCATGCCCGAAGCCACCGCGGCCGCCGATCCCCCGCTGGACCCCCCTGGGCCGTGATCGGGGTTCCACGGATTGTGCGTCGGCCCGTAGGCCAACGGCTCGGTGGTGGCCACCAACCCCAGCTCCGGCGTGTTGGTCCGGCCCAGGATGACGAAGCCGGCCTCGCGGTAGCGCTTGGTGAGATTGGCGTCCTCGGGATGGCGGTAGCCCGCCTCCTTGAACGCTTTGATCCCCATGTGGAACGGGTCGCCGGCCGACGTCGGCCACAGGTCCTTGAGCAGGAACGGCACACCCCGGAACGGCCCGTCGGGCAGGTCGGGCGACGCTGCTTCGTCCCGGGCCCGCTCGAAGCGCTCGTGGATGACGGCGTTCAGTTGTGGGTTCAGGGCCTCGATGCGCCCGATGGCGGCGTCGACCAGCTCGACGGGCGACGCCTCGCCCGAACGGATCAGGTCGGCCTGAGCCACGGCATCGAGGCGGGCAAGGTCATCGGTCATAGCTGGACCGTAGACCGCACCCGAAAACGACGACGTCCCCCACCGGAGTGGGGGACGTTCGTGGAGCGGTAGACCGGGCTCGAACCGGCGACCTCAACCTTGGCAAGGTTGCGCTCTACCAACTGAGCTACTACCGCAAGGACCAAGCAGTGTAGCGAGGCCCCTCGCTCACCCCCCGGCGGCCCGCTGACGGATCCGGTTGGCGAACTCGACGGCCAGCGCGGTGTCACCGACCCCTTCGAAGCGGTCCTGGGTGGCCCCGCTGGTGAAGTGGAGGCTGGCTGTGCGACCGTCCTGGACCCCCTGTACGCCGAGCCCGATGACCGAGACACGGACGACCTCGGGCTGCCACTCACGGGCGTTGACGAGCACGAGGTTCCCCGTGACGAGGGCGGCAGCACCGTCGACGCCGTGGTAGGTGCCGACCAGGACCTGCTCGACGACATCGGACTCCTCGAGTACGACGCTCAGCACGGCCAGCGCCGCCCGACCGTTCTTGCGGGCCCCGCCAGACAGCCGTCCGGCCGCGGCGCCGAGGCCGTGGGGGTCGAACCCACCGCCGACCGGTGGCGGGCTGACGGGCGGCGGCACGGCCCCGGGACCGGGCGCACCAGGAGGCGTGGCGGAGGCTCCAGGGGGTGGCGGCAACGCACCCGGAGCGCCAGGAGGCGGCGGGGGCGCGGCGCCCGGAGCGCCAGGAGGCGGCGGCACCGCACCGGGAGCGCTAGGAGGAGGAAGCGTGGCGTCCGGCGCGCCAGGAGGAGGGGGCGGCGCGGCCGCTGGTCCCGGCGGCGCGTCGGGGACGATCGGCACGCTGAGGACCTGAGTGGCTCCGGCTTCGGGCGCCGAAGGAGGGGGAGCGGGTACGGGGTCCGGCTCGGGCACCACCGGCGGCGGGGGCGCGGACTCAGGCGCAGCCGGCGGCGGTGGGGGCGGCGCCGACTCAGGCGCACCCGGCGGCGGTGGGGGCGGCGCCGACTCAGGCGCACCCGGCGGCGGTGGGGGCGGCGCCGACTCAGGCGCACCCGGCGGCGGTGGGGGCGGCGCCGACTCAGGCGCACCCGGCGGCGGTGGGGGCGGCGCCGACTCGGGCGCAGCCGGCGGCGGCGGGGCCGCCGGAGGGGGCGGCGCGCCGGGTGGGGGCGGCGACTGCTCGCTGGTGGGATCGTCCTGCTGATCGGACATCAGGTTCCTCCGGGTGGCCTCGACCCCACGCTAGCCAGCGCCTGCTCCAGCGCTGCCCGGCCGGCCGGCGAGAGCTCCAGCTCCAGTGCCTCGGACCGGCCCCGGGGGGTCATCTTCTTCACGGTCTTGGCCAACACGTCGACGGCCTTGTCCGGCCCGAGCTGCTCGGCCAGCTCCAGGAGCTGGGTCTGCAGGAACACGAGGCAGAGGGCGTCTTCATGGGCCTGGACGTCCGGATCGGTGCGCAGCCCGGCCTTGGTGATGATGGCCTGGACCCGCTCGATCGTGGCCGGCTCATAGCCACACGACTCGAGGATCGCCGTCACCTCCGCGGCCTGTCGGACCCCCTGGTCCCGTCGCCACTTCAGGTAGCCGGCCCGACCCTCGGGATAGCTGTCGCGGGGCGAGACCCAACGCCGGAGGTGATGGGCCCGGGCCGCGAGCCGTTGCGCGTCCGTGGGCGCCTCGACCAGCCGTTCGATCCAGGCCGTCATCAGCTCGGCGTGAGCCAGCTCCTTGGCGCGCGGCTGGCCGGCGATGTCGATGGTGTGCGGATCGTCGGCGTTGGCGGCGTCGATGGCGGCCAGCGCCCGCTCCAGCCGGAGCCGGGCGTTCACCCGTCGTCGCGCTCGTCGGGGGGCCGCAGGTCCACTCGCAGCACCAGGAAGCCGTCCTCGATCGCCGCCGAGGCATCGCCGAGCATGGCGTAGTCCTGGAAGTCGACTTGGGCCTGCTGGATGAACGCCGTGCGCTCGTCGCCCCCAACCGGGGGGAGGTTCCGTTGTCGGACGGCGGCCGCCCGCTCTCGGAAGCGCTCGATCATGGCGTCGACATCGAGTTCTTCGGCCATGCCTGGAACCTAGCGGGGAGACTCCTCTGGCTCATCGGGGATGCCGAACACCGAGCGGGCCGGGTCGGGAGCTGCTCAGGACCTCGTCGAGGTCCATGGGCGCCGACGGGGTGCCGGCGGGGCCGTCCCCGTCGGTGTCGGTCTCGTCCTTGTTGGCCGCTCGGCGGCGCTGCTTCTGCTCCTTGCGCTCAGCTCGTTCGATGCGTCGGTCGGCCTTGGGACGGTCCGGCTTGGTGTGCCGCCAGTAGATGATGGTGAGGACGAGCAGCAGGACGGCGACGGCGACCAGGGCGCCGACGATGATCCACACCTTCTCGTTGGCGTCGAAGTCGAAATCGAGGAGGCCGTCATCGGCCACCGCCGGAGCCTCCGTCGTGGTCGTCGTCGTCGCCACGGACGGGGCGGTGGTGTCGCCGGGGACGAGTACGCCGGGCACGGTCGTCGTCGGCACCTGCGCCGACGCTCCGGCGCCGGAGAAGAAGGTCAGGCCGGCGACGAGGGCCAGCGCGGCGAGGGCGCGGCGCGACAGGTTCGGAGCAGCGGGCGAGGGGGGCATTACGAGCGCCGAGCGTATCGCTGGGGGTCAGGCCTGATGAAGCGGGCAGGAGTACGTCGTGCGGCCGCCGATGGTGCGCCGAAGGAGCGGCGTGCCGTCCTTCGGGCACACACCCCCTCGGTGCCGGGCCTCCTGCAGGTCTCCCGTGTGGGATCCGCCCCGGTCCCCCATCCGGGTCAGGCCGGCCCGGATGTGACGGTGAAGGCGCCGAACCTCGCCGTCGTCAAGGCTCCGGGTCACCCGGGCGGGATCCAGGCCGGCCCGCCAGAGGATCTCGTCGGTCAGCAGGTTCCCGAGTCCGGCCACGCGGTGCTGGTCCATCAGGCGGGCCTTGAGGGGCGCTGTGCTGTCGGCCAGCGCCAGGCGAAGCTGGCCGAGGGTCAGCGACAGGGCGTCCGGACCGAGGGCCTCCTCATCGGGGTCGAGGATCACGCCTCCCAGGCGACGCGGGTCCCGCATGCGCAGGTGGCCGCCATCGACGAAGTCCAGGGCGAAGCGGTCCCATGCCGGCTCCTCGCGGCTGCTGCCGTAGACCAGGTCGTCGATGGCCGCCCCGTGATCGACCACGAGGCGGCCGGTCATGCCGAACCGCAGGCCCAGCACCGGGCCATCACCCCCGTCTGTGTCCATCAGCAGGAGCTTTCCTCGACGGCGGGCCGCAGTCAGCGTCCGTCCGATCAGGGCAGCCCGGGCCGTCGGGCCGTCGAGGCCTTCCTTCAGGTACCAGTCGTCGTCGGCCTGCACCCCGGCCACGGTCCGACCGATCGCCTCCTCGGCATGACGTCGGTAGAACTCGATCTCGAGGATCTCGGGCACTGCGGGATGATGGCAGGACGGACGAGGCAACCCCCACCTACACGTTCGGTGATTCGGGTCTGGCCGCCCAGCGCCTGCGCCTGCTCGACGTCACCTTCCGGACGACCACCCGGCGCTTCCTCGTCCGCGACGCGCTCCGGCGACCCGGCCTCGCCCTCGATCTCGGCTGCGGGCCGGGTGCCACGACCGCCCTCCTCCACGAGACCGTGCGGGCGACGCAGACGATCGGCATCGACTCGTCGGTCGCCTTTCTGGGCGAGGCCCGTTCAACCCGACCTGACCTCACGTTCGTGCACGCCGACCTCGTCGTCGACGCCCTCCCCCCGGCAGACCTCGTCTTCGCCCGCTACTTGTTGTCCCACCTCCGGGATCCCGAGCGCCGGGTCGACGAGTGGGGGCGGTCCCTCCGCCCGGGCGGACGGCTCCTCGTCGAGGAGAACACGGGCCTGCGCATCTCCCACCCCGTCTTCCGTCGCTATGAGGACGCTGTCGCCGTGGTCATGGGCGCCGGGGGCGGCGACCTGTACGTCGGTGAGCGCCTGGCGGCCGTGGCCGATCTCGTCACCCGCACCACCGTGGCCCCACCGGCGGGCGTGGTGGCCCGCCTGTTCGGCATGAACCTCGTGACGTGGCGCGCCCACCCGGTGGCCATTGGCCTCGACGTCGACGGTCTGGCGGACGACCTCCGGGCGCTGGAGGGCAGCGCCGAGACCGGGCTGGTCCGCTTCGACCTGGCTCAGCTCGTGGTGCGGGCCGCCGTCGCCAGCGCCTGAGCGAGGTCGTCGGCCAGGTCGTCGGCGTGCTCCAGGCCGACCGACATCCGGATCGTGCCCTGGCCGATGCCCATGGCCTCCAGCTCCTCGGGCAGGAGGCTCTGATGCGTGGTCGACGCCGGGTGACAGACGATGGTCTCGGGCCCGCCGAGGGAGGTCGCCATGCGGGCCAGCTCGAGGGCGTCGACGAAGGCGCGGCCGGCCTCGCGGCCACCGGCCACGTCGAAGCTGACGATCGCGCCCATGTGCGCCAACTGGCGCTTGGCCAGGTCGCGCTGCGGATGGGACTCGAGGCCCGGGTAGCGCACGCCCTCGATGTGGGGCGACACCTCCAGTGCCTCGGCCAGGGTCTGGGCCGTCTCACTCTGGCGCCGTAGCCGGACCCCCAGGGTGCGCAAGCCGCGCACGCCGTTCATGGCGTCGAACGGCGAGGCGTTCGCCCCCTGGAAGATGGCGAAGCCCCACAGCCAGTCGATGAGCTCCTGGCTGCCGCACACGATGCCCAGGCTGGCGTCGTTGTGGCCGGCGATGCCCTTCGTGGCCGAGTGGAGCACCAGATCGGCACCGTGGGCCAGGGGCTGCTGGCCGAGCGGCGTGGCGAAGGTCGAGTCGACGCAGGTGACCGGTCCCTTGATGGCCCCGATCTCGTCCAGGTCGACCAGGTCGAGGCGAGGGTTGGCCGGCGTCTCGGCGAACACCAGCGTCGTCTGGCCGGGCCGCACCGCGGCGGCGAAGGCACCCGGCTCGGTCCCGTCGACGAGCGTGACGTCGATGCCGAAGCGGGGACAGATGCCGAGCAACACCTGGGTGGTCTGGGAGTAGAGCTGATGCTGGGCGACGATGTGGTCGCCCGCGGAGCAGATGCCGAGGATGACGCCGGTCACCGCTCCCATCCCCGAGGCGTAGGCCCGGGCTGCTTCGGCCCCTTCGAGGTCCGCCACGGCCTGCTCGAAGGCCCGGACGCCGGGGTTGCCGTGGCGGCTGTAGAAGCGGTCGGGGTCGACCGACCTGGCCAGGCGGGCGGCGTCGTCCGCCGATTCGGTCTCGAAGGTGGTCGAGGGCCACAGCAGGGGGGCCAGCGCGCCGTGTTGGTCCTTGCGCCCGCCGGTGACGGCCCGGGTCTCGGGGTGCGGGGTCGGACGCTGGGACGGGTCAGCCATCGTGGGTCTCCACATCGTTCTTCTCGACTCGGGTGAGGAAGTCCTCCAGCACCGCGCCGACGGAATCGGTCTCGATCAGGAAGCCGTCGTGGCCGTGGGGACTGTCCACGGTCACATGGTGGCTGGGGGCGCCGCCGTCGAGCAGGCCGGCGTGAGTCGCTTCCTGCTGATGGCGGGGGTACAGGGTGTCGCTGGAGACGCTCAGGTTCAGGGTCTGGGCGGTGACCCGCCGCAGGGCCCGAGCAGTGCCACCCCGGTTGCGGCCCACGTCATGCAGGTCCATGGCCTTGTTCAAGCGGAGGTAGCTGTTGGCGTCGAAACGGCGGACGAACTTCTCGCCCTGGTAGTCCAGGTAGCCCTCGACCTCGAAGCGCTGCTCCATCGCGAACTCCTCGAGCTGCTCGAGCGCGTCGCGTCCGAACTTGGCCTCGTACACGGCATCACTGCGGTAGGTGATGTGGGCGATCATCCGGGCCAGTGCCAGTCCGGCGTGCGGTCCGTCCCCGGGCGCGGCGTCGTAGTAGTCACCACCGCGCCACTTCGGGTCGAGCTGGACGGCCAGGCGGCCGACCCGACTGAACGAGATCTGCCAGGCGCTGGCCGCCGTCGCGGTGGCGATGGGGACCAGGGCCCGCATGCGGTCGGGGTACATCACGCCCCACTCGAGGACCTGCATGCCACCGAAGGAGCCCCCCACGACGCCCAGCCACTGGCTGATGCCGAGGTGGTCGGCCACCGCGGCCTGGGTACGGACGATGTCCCGGACGGTCACGACGGGGAAGGTCGACCCGTAGGGGCGTCCGGTCGCCGGGTCGTCCGACGCGGGGCCGGTCGAGCCCTGACAGCCACCCAGCACGTTGACACAGACGATGAACCACCGGTCCGTGTCCAGCGGTCGACCAGGGCCGACCAACGCCTCCCACCAGCCCGCGGTCGGGTGGCCAGGGCCCGAACGGCCGGTGAGATGGCTGTCGCCGGTCACGGCGTGGCAGACGAGGACGGCGTTGGATCCGGTGGGGTCGAGCTCGCCCCAGGTCTCGTAGGCCACGGTGATGCCGCGGAGCTGCGCCCCGCCCTCCAGCACGAACGGGCGGGTGGGATCGAAGGACAGGAAGCGGCGGTTTCCCTCGGGATCGCCGGGGCGCCACGCACCGGTGACCGGCAGGATCCGGGACCGCTCCGTCATGTCTCACCACCTCGATCGATCGGGGGGCGGACACCTGAGGTCGAACGGGACGACTTCGTTGCCTCTCACGAGGCCACATCCCCACCGGAGTGGGTGGCACCTTGGGTGTCCGCCCCAGGTTGCCGGACCCGGTTGCCCGGATCGCTCTTGATGTTGTGGCGGGAGGTTACCCCCGACCCGGTGCCTATCGGAAGCGTTTCTCGCGTTCGTAGTGCTCGTCGAGGTCGACGAGGGCGTTGAACTCGTCGAAGGAGAGCATCCCGTCGAGGTCGTCGCGCAGCGTGCCCTTGTCGGCCAACGTGGCGTAGGCCCCGGTCAAGGCCTTGATCGCGGCGTAGAGACCGCCGAGTGGGGCCACGATGAGGTCGAAGCCGATGTCGTGCAGCTCGGCCGGGGTGAGCAGTGGGGTCTTGCCCGTCTCGATCATGTTCGCCACCCGCACGCAGTCGGGCAGGGCCTCGGCGATCTGCGCCAGCTCCGCCAGCGACTCCGGCGCCTCGATGAACAAGGCGTCGACGCCGAGATCCAGCGCCATCCGGGCCCGCTCGATGGCGTCGTCGAGGCTCACCGCGGCGCGGGCGTCGGTGCGGGCGGTGATGTGCAGGCTCGTGCGGTGGGCCACGGCGGCTTCGAGCTTGGCCAGCCAGTCCTCCTTGGGGACGACGACCTTGCCCGCCATGTGGCCGCACTTCTTGGGCCAGACCTGGTCCTCCAGGAACATCCCCGTGGCCCCTGCGGCCTCCCAGAGCTCGACCGTGCGGATGGTGTTGAGCGGGTTGCCGTAGCCGGTGTCGGCATCGACGATCACCATCAGGTCCGGAGCCGCACCACAGACCCGGCGGGCCACTTCGGCCATCTCCCCCTGGGTCAGGTACCCGAAGTCGGGCAGTCCGAGCAGGGTGGCCGATGTGCAGTACCCCGACAGGAACGCCACCTCGTGCCCGGCCCGGCGGGCGAGTTTGGCCGACATGGCGTCCCAGACCCCCGGCATCAGCACCGGCTCGCCCGTCGCCAGACGAGCCCGTAGATCGTCACCGTTCATGGCGGTCGACCCTAGGGGAGGCGATGGGACCACCAGGCCAGCAGGCCGTTCGCTCCCCCTTCGTCGACTCGGTAGGCCGCACAGCTGAGGCGGCCGAAGTCGACCAACGCCGCTCGGCGGTCCAGTGCGTCCGGCACCGCGCGCAGGGCCTTGGTGGCGCGGGTCCAGGCCCGGCGGTCGGTGGGCAGGGGGACGGCCAGCAGCAGCTTCGCCGACAGGCGGACGGCGTCGGCGGACAGGCCGGTGCCCACCGAACGCTCGACGCACCAGGCGGTCACGGGCGGGGACGACAACGCCGCGGCCAGGTCCCACAGGTGCTCGATCGGGGCCTCCACCGACACCACCGGGACCGATGGCAGCAGCGCCCCGGCGTCGTCGACGACGACCTCGACCACCTTCGTCTGGCTGGCCACGAGCAGCTTCGGCACGAGCCGGGCGGCGAACCACTCCGCCAGACCCGGCTCCAGCACCTCGGGATCGACCGTCGGTCGGGTCCAGGTCCTGCCTCCGATGCGGGTCGTGCGCTCCCCCCAGGCGCAATGGAGAGGGTCGATGAGCCCGGCGGTGACCAGCGGCCGCCCCGGCCCGCTCTCGATGACGTGGTCGAGCAAGCCGTAGAACTGCTCACGGAACCCTGCCGTCGCGATGGCCAGGGAGCCGACCGTCGGACCGTCCCCGAGGTTGACGGCGGGCAACCCTCGGGCTCGGGCCGCCAGCGCCCCCCACGAGCCAGTCGCCGAGCCCCGGGCTTCGACGGTCGGGCCGCCGTAGAGGTCGACCGGGCCGGCGGCCCCGCCCCGCTCCGCGATCACGGCGACGACGTGGGTCGACGCTGAAAACAGCCGCTCCTCGGCCACCCACAGGGCCCGCAACCCCGAGCCCACCGCCTCCCGCACCCCCTCGGCGTCCCGCGCCGAGAGGACCGACTGCGGCTGGATCAGGCCGACCCGGCCGCCCATTCGGACGACGTCGAGGGCCCGGACGAGGAAGCGGCCGGCCAGATCCGTGTACGCCCCCAGCTCCCCCGGCCCCCCGCCCCGCAAGGGCGAGGCGAACGGAGGGTTCCCGACCACGGCGTCGAACCCCTCCGTTCTGGCCTCTGATCCGCTGGCCATGGCCGGCGGATCAGAGGCCAGAACGAGGAAGTCGGCTTGCTGGACGTCGGCGGGCGTCCCGCCCGACCACAACGCCGTCGCCGCCCGGGCCACGTCGGCGGCGAGGGGGTCCAGGTCGATGCCGTGAAGGCACCGTACGGCCTCGGCCGGCGAGAGGCCGTGGGCCACCAGCGCCCGACCGACGGCCAGGAGAAACGCACCGCCCCCGCACGCCGGGTCGAGGACCGTGGCGGCAGACGACGGCAGGATGAGCGCGACCAGCCGATCGGCGAGGGCAGGGGGCGTGTAGTGCGCTCCCCGCGCCTTGCGATCAGCCGGCGCGAGCAGGGCCTCGTGGGCGAGGCCCAGCAGATCGGCGCCCGCGCCGTCAGGCATCGGCGGAAAGCCATCGATGCCCTCAGCGTCGAGCAACTCGACCTGGGTCCCGCTCAACCCCTCCCGGAGGAAGAGCGAGCGGGTGAGCCCGGCCAGGACAGGCCGGGCGGCCACAGGCCCGTCGCCGGCCCACGCCCGCAGGGCGGTGAGCCAGGCCCGGGTCGGGCGATCAGGCAGACGCGAGCTCCTGGGAGGGATCCCACGCCAGCAGGTCCCCGAGTCGGGGATCGTTGGAGAAGACCTCGACGATGGGCTGGTCCACCACGCCGATGCGGGTCTGGAGCCGCTTCACCTCCAGCTCCTGGTTCCACAGGGCGAGGGTGACGACGACGCCGGACTCACCGGCGCGGGCCGTGCGGCCGGAGCGGTGCAGATAGGTCTTGTGGTCCGTCGGCGGGTCGTAGTGGATGACGACGTCGATGTCGTCGACGTGGATGCCCCGGGCCGCCACGTCGGTGGCAACCAGCACGTGGAGCTTTCCCTCGTCGAAGTCCTTGAGCGCCCGCTCCCGCACCCGCTGCGGGAGGTCGCCGTGGATGGCGGCGGCGTCGACGCCTTCCTTCTCCAGGCTGCGCTCCAGGCGATCGGCGGCCCGCTTCGTGTTGCAGAACACCAGCGTGCGCTCGGTCCCCTTGGCGATGGCGGCGGTGACCCGGACCTTGTCCATGTCGTGCACGTGCAGGAAGCGGTGGTGCATCTCGTCCACCGTGACCTGGGCGTACTCGACCTCGCAGATGGCGGGGTCGGTGCACTGGCGCTTGATGACGCCGTTGACCACGCCGTCGAGGGTGGCCGAGAAGAGCATGGTCTGGTGTTCGTTGTCGATGCGGCGCAGGATCCACTCGACCTGGGGCAGGAACCCCATGTCGGCCATGCGGTCGGCCTCGTCGAGGACGATGATCTCGATGTCGGCCACCGAGCACTCGTTGCGGTCGATGAGGTCGATGAGACGGCCGGGGGTGGCCGCGACGACCTCGGCGCCCTGCTCCAGCTCAGCCACCTGCTTCTCCATGGGGGCGCCGCCGTAGATGGCCATCACCTTGACGTTCCGCTCGGCCGAGAGGGGCCTGAGCTCCTCGCAGACCTGCAGGGCCAGCTCCCGCGTGGGGACCAGCACCAGGGCCCGCGGGCGGCGGGGCTCGGCCTTGGTCACCCGGCCGAGGATGGGCAGGCCGAAGGCCAGGGTCTTGCCGGAGCCGGTCTTGGCCTTGCCGCACACGTCCCGGCCCTCGAGGGCGGGCGGGATGGCGAGCTCCTGGATCGGGAAGGGCTCGGTGATGCCGCGGGTGGCGAGGGCCTCGACCAGGTCGGGGGCCACGCCGAGCGACTCGAACGTGGAGCTCATCGGGTTGTCTTTCTTGTCGTGTGTCCTGGGTGGGCCGCCCTCGGCGAACAACAGGACAGAGGACAACCCGGGAGGGTCCATCCGGCGCCAGGAGGTTGCGTGGCGGGGGATGCAGACCCTTCGGTCAGCGAGTGTACCGAGATGAACGCCGAACAGGAGGACGGTCAGGCGGCCCAGTCGGGATCCGGGGCGTGGCGGTAACGGCGCCACACCACCACGAGGGCCACGCCCACGACGATCTCGAAGGCGACCACGGCGCCCCGGGCCGGTGCCGGCTCGACCAGTCGGGTGCCGGCAAAGGTGCAGACCTTGCCGGGCGGCCACGTCTGCCAGGTGGCGTCGCCGTACACCGAATCGAGTCCCTCCACGGGGCAGGTGGTGTCGTCCAACGTCAGGGCCTCGAGGCCGACGATGGTGACCAGGGCCACCCCGATCACGAACCAGAGGACAGCCAGGACGCCGACCACGTACGCGCCGATCCGCCGTCGGGCCCCGTCGTCCTCGGGGCGGGCCTCGGCCACGCTCAGGCCGGGAGGTCGGCCTCGATGGCGGCGACGAGCTCGGCGGCCTCGGGCTCCACGCCCGGCCGGAAGCGCTGGATGCTCGTCCCCCCCGGCGCCACCAGGAACTTCTCGAAGTTCCACTGGATGTCCCCCGCCTCGCCGTCGGCGTCGGCCACCTGCGTCAGCTCGTCGTAGAGCGGATGCCGCTCGTCACCGTTGACCTCGATCTTCTCGAACAGGGGGAAGGACACGCCGTAGTTCATCGAGCAGAACTCGGCGATCTCGTCGGCGCTGCCCGGCTCCTGGCCGAGGAACTGGTTGCACGGGAAGCCGAGGACGGTGAACCCCCGCTCGCCGTAGGTGTCCTGCAGCTTCTGCAACCCCTCGTACTGGGGGGTGAGACCGCACTTGGAGGCCACGTTCACCAGCAGTGCCACCTTGTCCGAGTAGTCGGACAGGTCGGCGTCGCTGCCGTCGAGCGAGTGGATCGGGTGGTCGTAGATCGCCATCAACGCAGTATGACGCGATCAGAACGCTTCAGCCGGATCGCGACGATCGGGTGGTTCGCCTCGCTGCCGCTCGGCGAGTCAACGCTGTGCTCCTAATGGTCGCCTCGCCTGGCGGCTCGGCTCCATATGACGCGTCCGTCCTCGACCCGGACACCCTCGGCCCGCAACCGGCGGGCGTGCTCCTCGGTGTGCTGGGGGACGAGGCGACCGGTGCTGGTGACCACCCGCCACCAGGGCTGACCCTCGTGGGTAGCCAGGAACCGACCCACGGCCCGGGCGGCCCCCGGGTAGCCCGCCTCGACCGCCACCTCGCCGTAGGTGACCACGTCCCCCACGCCGAGCCCGGCCAACACGTCGGCCACCGCTTCCTCGAACGGCGTCATGACCCGTTCTTACCCGGGATGTGGCCCCCGGGCGGGCCGGATCGCGGGTAAGAACGCGTCGTGCAACCGGTCGAGGAGATCGCCGAGCAGGGCTACACGATCCTGGAGGGCGTGTTCGACGCCGACCGAGCCGACGCCTTGGTGGCCGATCTCGGGCGACTGGAGCGGGAGCTGGGCACCGAGCCGGCCAGGAACTCCTTCGAGGGCGACCGGACCCTCCGCGTGTACAACCTGCTGGCCCACGGCTCGTTGTGGGAGGAGCTGGCCGTCGATCCCGGGGTGCTCCCTGTCGTCGAAGGGGTCCTGGATCCCGGCTGCCTGATGTCCTCGCTCTCCTCGATCCGGATCCTGCCCGACGAGACGGCACAGCCCATCCACGCCGACGACCAGGTGATCCCGCTCGACAAGCCCCACGCCCCGACCGTTTGCAACACGATGTGGGCCCTCACCGACTTCACCGAAGCCAACGGGGCCACCCGGATCATCCCCGGCTCCCACCTGCGGGACCACTCCCCCGACTACGGAGCGCCCTACGACTCGATCGCGGCCGAGATGGGCCGGGGCAGCGTGCTCGTCTGGCACGGAAGCCTCTGGCACGGCGGCGGGGCCAACGGCACCGGCCGGGATCGCATCGGCATCGCCGCCAACTACTGCGCCGGGTTCATCCGCCAGCAGGAGAACCAGCAACTGGGTCTCGACGCCGATCTGGTCCGCACCTTCCCGCCCCGCCTGAGGGACCTGGTGGGCTACGGCATCTACCGGGGCCTCATCGGCCACATCGACAAGCGTTCCCCGGCCGAGGCCGTGTTCGGAGCAGGGGCCGACCCGATGCTCTGGGACGGCACCTGACCTTGCCGGACCTGGCCTCGGCGATCGGTGACCTGGTCACGGGGTGGGGGGCTGACCACGTGACCGTCGCGGTGCGCGTCCCCGGCCATCAGCCCCTCGTCGTCGGGCCGCCGGACCGGGCCTATGCCCTGGCCTCGGTGACCAAGCTGTTCACCGCGGTGGTGACCCTGGTCGCCGTCGAGGAAGGAGCGCTGGCCCTGACCGACGCGGCGGGGCCGAAGGGCTCGACCGTCGAGCACCTGCTGGCCCACACCTCGGGCCTCGGCTTCGACGGCTCCGAGCCGCTCACCACGCCCGGGAGGCGCCGGATCTACTCGAACGCGGGCTATGAGGTCCTCGCCGAGACGATCGCCGGGGCGACGGGCATCGACTTCGCCACCTACGCCGCCGAGGCCGTCCTCGAGCCGCTGGGGATGGGCGGCACGGTCATCGCGGGCTCCCCGGCTGCGGGCTGGCAGGCCCCGGCGACCGATGTGTTGGCGTTGCTCGACCAGATCCGGCGACCCACGATCCTCGCCGCCGAGACCGTGGCCAGGGCGACCTCGGTCGCGTTCCCTGGCCTGGCCGGTGTCCTGCCCGGCGTCGGCCGGTTCGATCCCCTCGACTGGGGACTGGGCTTCGAGGTGCGCGACGGCAAGGCACCCCACTGGACCGGGAAGGCGAACAGCCCCCGCACCGTGGGCCACTTCGGCGGCCGCGGCACCTTCGCCTGGGACGACCCCGACGCCGAGATCACCTGCGTGGCCCTCAGCGATCGCGAGTTCGGGGACTGGGCCCTTCAGGAGTGGCCCGAACTGTCCGATCTCGTGCTCAGGAACGCCGACGGGTGACCGACCTAAGGGTTGTGCCCGCCACTGCCCTCACCGCCTCCCCGTGAGCGCCCTGGCGAAGGCCCGCGCCCGTCAGGCCCTGGCCGACGCCGGATTGCCCGCCGCCGGCGCCCTCGAGCCGCTGCGCTCGGTGACCAACGAGGTCTGGCTGTCCGACGAGTACCTGATCCGACTCAACCGCCGTCAGGACGGCCGGCTCCAGAAGGAGCTGGCGATCGGGGGCCTCCTCCCGCCCGCGCTCAACTATCCCGAGGCCGTGGCCTACGGCGGCGAGCCCGGCGCGGACTGGCTGATCGTGCGTCGCCCCCGCGGTCGAGTCCTCAGCCAGGCGTGGCCCCACCTGGCCACGCCGCAGCGGAACCTCGCCATCCAGAACCTCGGCTCCCTGCTCCAGACCGTCCACAGCCTGCCGGCCCCAGCGGAGCTGCCCGAGATCGACGACCCGCCCCTGCTGGTGAGCGTCGACCTGGAGTCACCCACCGCCGGCCTGGTCGACGCCATCGCCCGCCTGGCCCCGCTGCCCAACATCGACGCCGGCCTCATGGAGGAGACCCTCGGCCTGGTCCGGGACCTGACCCTCTCACTGGAGCCGTTCCGGGCGTTGACCATGATCCATGGCGACGTCCACTTCGAGAACGTCCTCTGGGACGGCACGCGGGCCCACACGCTCCTCGACTGGAAGTGGGCCCGGCCCGCACCGCCCGACGTCGATCTCGACGTCCTGCTCCGGTTCTGCGCCCATCCCTACGCCTATGTGGCCGACGCCCATCGTCACCACGCCACCGCCGACGAGTACGACGACGTCCCCTGGCAGCTGGCTGACGCCTATCCGGACCTGTTCTCGCACCACCGCCAGTTCGACCGCATGCGGGTCTTCTCGATCGCCTACGACATCCGCGAGCTCATCCACTTCCCCCCGCCGGTACCCGTCGAGCGCCTGCCGGACCACCACGCCTATCACCGGCTGCACGCCGTCCTGAGCGGCCACAGCTACCTCGACACGCTGGCCGGCGCGACCGTCTGACCACCCTCGGTGACCTTCTCGGTCACCGTTGGGTCAGGCGGCCCATGCCACCCGACTCATTTGGCAACAGACCAGTCAAGAAGGGGCCTCCAATGGCCGTTTTCAGGGACATGACCGGAGGGGATCGCAGCGCCATGGCCACGGCCAGGGCTCGCCATGCCCTGGCGAAGGCGGGCCTCGACCCGTCCGTCGAGCTGCACCCCCTGTCCAGCGTGACCAACGAGGTCTGGCTGGCCGACAAGCACATCGTGCGGGTCAACCGTCATCCGGTCCCCCGCCTTTGGCGCGAGGCCACCCTGGCCACGATGCTCATGTCCGCCGGCGTCGGCTGCCCGCCGATCGTGGCCTACGGAGGCATCGTCGGCGCCGACTGGATGATCACCGAGAAGCTGCCCGGCCAGGTCCTCAGCCGGTGCTGGCCCGCCATGTCGTCGAGCGATCGACGCCGGGCCATCGGCCAGCTGGCGGAGCGCCTCCAGCAGCTGCACGCCTATGAGCTCCGTGAGCCCCTGCCCGAGGTCGCCACCCCGCAGCTGTTGGCCTCCAGCGCCGGGCCGGGCTCGGTGGATCGCCTCATGGGCGGCCTCGACGCCGCCCAGGACCTCGAGCACGTCGACCCCGTCCTCATCCTGCGCACGAAGACGATGGTGCGCGAGAGCCTCGCCACCCTCGACCTGGTGCCCGCCACCACCCTGATCCACGGCGACATCCACTTCGAGAACATCCTGTGGGACGGTGAGCGGATCACCGGCCTCCTCGACTTCGAGTGGGCCCGGACGGCGGCGTCGGACCTCGAGCTCGACGTCCTGCTGCGCTTCTGCGCCTTCCCGTTCCTGCACGTGGCCGAGGACTACGAACAGGTCACCCTGCCCGAGGACTACGCCCCGGTCCCCCGCTGGCTGGCCGAGGACTACCCCGAGCTCTTCGCCCATCCCCACCTGCAGGACCGCCTTCGGGTGTACTCGATCGCCTACGACCTGCGCGAGCTCCTCATGGACCCGCCCGACCGACCGGTCGAGGAGCTGTCCCACCTCCACCCGTACCACCGCCTGGCGGACACGGTGGAGGGCCGGGGCCACATCGAGCTACTGGACCTCGACGTCATCGACGACGGCGCCCCGGTCACCGTCGCCCCCCTCGAGCCCGGCGTCACCGACGACCCCGTCGTCGTCGACCTCGTCAGCGCCTGAGGGCCAGAGCAACCACGTCAGGCCGCCGAGGACGAGCAGCGCGCTGACCCAGAGGTTGACCCGGATCCCCAGGATCAAGCTGGCCTCGTCGGCCCGCAGGGCCTCGACCCAGAACCGGCCCACGCCGTAGCCGAGGACGTACACGGCGAACAGGCGGCCCTTGCGGACGAGACCTCGCCGGTCCAGCCAGATGAGCAGCGCCATGAGCGCGAGGTTCCACAGTGCCTCGTACAGAAATGTCGGGTGGAACGTCGGGGCGTCGGCGTAGCGGGCCGGTCGGTACTGCGGATCGATCTCCAGGCCCCACGGCAGGCTGGTCGGCCGGCCGAAGACCTCCTGGTTGAACCAGTTGCCGAGCCGTCCGATGGCTTGGGCCAGCGGGATGGCCGGCGCCAGCGCATCGGCCGCCAGGCCCAGCGGCAGGCCGCGACGCTTGGCCACCCAGACCCCCACCAGGGTCCCGAGCAGGATCCCGCCCGGCACACCGAGGCCGCCCTTCCACACTGCGAACACCGACCACCAGTCACCCTGGAACCGCTTCCAGTCGGTGATCACGTGGTACAGCCGGGACCCGATCAGGCCCGCAGGGACGGCCCAGAGGGCGATGGCCGAGACCTCGTCGGGATCGAGGCCCTTGGCCACGAACCGGCGCCGTCCCAGCTCGACCGCGGCGAGCACGCCGAGGGCGATCATCAGCCCGTACGCCCGCAGGGACAGGGGGCCGACCTCGAGGGCCTTGGACCCGGGGCTGGGGATCGACGCAAGGATGTCGAGCACGGGACGGCTCAGTCGAAGAGGGCGTCGGCGTAGAGCGGGGCGGCGCCGCTGGTCACGGCATGGACGAGGCCGAGAGCGGAGGGCAGCAGGTTCTCGGCAAAGAAGCGAGCCGTCACCACCTTGGCGTCCCGAAAGGACTCGGGCTCCTCAGCGCTCTCGCGGCGGGCGGCCAGGGCCTCCCTGCCGAGGACCCAGCCGCCGGTGACCGTGGCCAGCAGGCGCAAGTACGGCGTCGACCCGGCCAGGGCGTCGTTGGGCTCGGCCAAGCCGTGCTCGATGAGCCAGCCCGTCGCTTCCCGGCACGCGTCCACCCCTTCGGCCAGCCGGGCGCCGATCACCGCGAGGTCGTCGTCGGCCGAGCCCACCAGGACCTCGGCGGTGGCCGCCATGCGGTCGAGGTGCTCGGTGACCACGGCTCCGCCCCGCATCGGGAGCTTGCGGCCGACCAGGTCCATGGCCTGGATGCCGTTGGTGCCCTCGTAGATCGGGGTGATCCGGGCGTCCCGGAAGTGCTGGGCGACCCCGGTCTCCTCGATGTAGCCCATCCCGCCGTGGACCTGGATGCCGAACGACGTGCACTCGAGGCCCATGTCGGTCCCCCACGCCTTGGACAGAGGGTGTGAGAGGTCGGCGATCTCGGCGTGCTCCCGGCGCACGGCCTCGTCCGGATGGTGCTTGGCCAGGTCGATGGACCGCCGCGTTCAGGTACATGAGGCCGCGCATGGCCTCGATCAGTGCCTTCTGGGTGAGGAGCATCCGGCGCACGTCGGGGTGCTCGATGATCGGGGACTGGACGCCGGGCTCGGCCCCGACGGCGTGGCCCTGGAGGCGCTCCTTGGCGAAGGCCACCGCCTGCTGGTGGGACCGCTCGGCCAGAGCCAGACCCTCGAGGCCCACCGACAGGCGGGCGTTGTTCATCATCGTGAACATGTACCGCATGCCTTGGTTCTCCTCGCCGATGAGGAAGCCGACGGCATCCTCGATAGGCGAGCGTGCAGGTCGGGCTGGCGTGGATGCCCAGCTTGTGCTCGATGGACACGCAGCGTGACCTCGTTGCGCTCGCCGAGTGAGCCATCGTCCCGTGACCAGGAACTTGGGGACGATGAAGCACGAGATGCCCTTGGTGCCCGGGGGGGCGTCGGGCGTGCGGGCCAGGACGAGGTGGACGATGTTCTCGGCCATGTCGTGCTCGCCGAAGGTGATGAAGATCTTCTGTGCCGCTGATCCGGTACGTGCCGTCGTCGGCGGGAACGGCCTTGGTGATCAGCGCCCCGACGTCGGACTGCCGGCCTGGGGCTCGGTCAGGTTCATCGTGCCGGTCCACTCACCGGTCACCATCCTGGGCAGGTAGGCGGCCTTCTGCTCGGCCGAGCTGTGGTGCTGAAGCATGTCGATCGCGCCCTGGGTCAGCAGCGGGCCCAACGAGAAGGCCATGAGGCCGTGGTCAGGAGCTCCTGCAGGGCGACGCCGACGAGCCAGGGAAAGCCGCCGCCGCCGTACTCGGGGTCGAAGGGCACGGCGCCCCAGCCCGCCTCGACGTACCGGGCGTACGCCTCCTTGAACCCGTCAGGGGTGGTGACGACGCCGTCGACGAGGGTCAGGCCCTGCTGGTCGGCGGGGTGGTTCAACGGGGCGATCGCGGACGCCATGAACTTGCCCGCCTCCTCGATCACGCCGAGGATCGTGGCCGGATCGGCGTGGGTGAACGGCTCGAGCTTGCTCAGCTCCTCGAGGTCACAGAGCTGGGTCAGGACGAAGGCGATGTCGTCCAGAGGCGGCGCGTAGTCGGACACCCCCCGAGGCTACCGAGCAGTGGTCGGGCGGGTTCAGAGGGTGAAGACCTCGAAGGCCACCGCGTGCTCGACGCCGACCCGGGCTCCGGTGGCAAGCGCCGCGGGAGTGACGACGTCGGCGGCCTTCGTCGTGCCGTCCCCGAGACCCTCGAGGTACGCCCGATGCTGCTCGAGCGAGGCCACACCGCGGTCGAGGAAGCCGGTCACGTCGACCACGTGGGTGGCCTCCGGCGAGCCGTTGAACGCCGCCAGGCGGACCCCGGACCACGGCTCCAGGCCCTCGTCCACGAGATCGGTGAAGACCCACCGGTTGCCGGCGTCCCGGGCCGCGTCGAGCAGCGCCTCCCCCAACACCCGGTGGTCGGCCATGTTCACCGACGGGCCGCCCCAGGAGAAGTGGAAGTTGATCGACAGCAGGACCTCGGGCCGGTGGCGGCGGATGGCGGCGGCGATCTCGCGGCGCAGGTCGAGGCCGTA
This sequence comes from uncultured Microthrixaceae bacterium, assembly GCA_963725155.1. Classification (GTDB taxonomy): domain Bacteria; phylum Actinomycetota; class Acidimicrobiia; order Acidimicrobiales; family DATDAH01; genus DATDAH01. The sequence continues at coordinate 438,786 of CAVRXU010000005.1, read as the reverse complement.
CGTCAGGGTCCCGTCGGCCAGACCCAGGAACTCGACCGAGTCCACGCCGACGACGGCGGCTGAGGCGATCTCCTCGGATTCCCGCAGCGGACCGGCCTCCGCCGGGGCCAGGCCGTCGATGCCCGCTTCACCGCTGGTGGCCAGGACGTAACCGACCCACTTGCCCTGGCCGGTCCACTTGGCGACGGCGGCGGCGGTGCCGTACTCCAGGTCGTCGGGGTGGGCCACCACCGCGAGGGCTCGGCTCCAGTCCTCAGGGAACGGTTGCAGCTCCGGCGCATCACCCATGCCGCGGACCGTACCCCCGTGGTCAACCGACCAAAGGAGGCGTCATCGCCAGCAGGTAGAGAACCCCGACGTAGACGCTGAAGACGCCGACGACGGCGTTGAGCCCCCGCAGGCGACGCTCGGTCAGCCCGACGGCGGCGACGACGGCCACGACGGTGTTGGCCAAGAACAGACCGAACAGGAAGGGGGCCAGCGAGGCGGTGCCGGCGGCCAGGGCCAGCACCTGGGTGGGGGTCTCGGCGCCGATGCCGTGCACGAGGCCGACGCCGACCGCTCCGGCGACGCCGTAGGGGCCGCGGATGTCGTCATGGCGGTGCCGGTGGCGGTGCCCGACCACGACGGTGACGGGCGCATTCTCCTCCGTGGGCGCGGCCGCCTCGACCAGCTCGACATGGGTGTGCTGGTGGCTTCCATGGTGGCCGTGCTCGTGTTCGTGCTCGACGAAGGTGGTCGGCGCCAAGCGGGCCCGGAACCAGGCCATGGCCCGGACCACGAGGCCGGCCCGAGACGTGGGACGTCGGTCGGTGGCCACGCACCAGAGCACGTACCCGCCCAGCACGACGAGGGTCAGGCCGACCAGGCGACCGGCGTCGGGTACGTCCCAACCCGCCCACGCGATCCCCAGGCCGAGGGCCACGACCATGAGCGCGTGCCCGAGGGCGTAGAGCGTGGACAGCATGAATGCCCGGAGCCGGACGAGCTGGCTGCCGCTGATGTCGGTGATGGCCGCGACGTGGTCCACGTCGAAGCCGTGTCGGAACCCGAGGGTGAAGATGCCCAGCACTCAGGCGAATCCTTGCAGCCACGCGCACCAGGCGTCGACGCCCTGACCGGTACGGGCGCTGGTGAGGATCACCTCGGCTGCGGGATTCACGTCGCGCAGGTTGGCGAGGAAGAGGTCGAGATCGAAGTCGAGATGCGGGAGGAGGTCGACCTTGTTGACCACCACGACCTCGGCCGCGCGGAACATGACCGGGTACTTGAGCGGCTTCTCCTCGCCCTCCGTCACCGCATAGACCATTGCCTTCGCCGCTTCGCCAACGTTGAACTCGGCCGGACAGACGAGGTTGCCGACGTTCTCGATCACCAAGAGGTCGATGCGGTCGAGGGGCAGTCTCGCCAGGCCGGCCCGCACCATCACCGCGTCGAGGTGGCATTCGCCACCGAAGCCGGCACTGGTGTTGACCAACGAGACCTCGGCTCCGAGACCCTCGAGCCGGTCGGCATCGAGACTGGTCGCGATGTCACCCTCGAGCACCCCGATGCCCAGCTGCTCACCCAGCGTGACGATCGTTCGCCGCAGCAGCGTTGTCTTCCCCGCTCCCGGCGCCGACATGAGGTTTACGGCGCGCACCCCCGCCGCCGTCAGGCTGGCCCGATTGGCGGCGGCGACGCGGTCGTTCTCGGAGAGGATCTTCTCCAGTACGGCGACCCTCGACACACCGGTGTCGACATAGCCCCGGTGGTCACCGACATCGCGGGGCGCGACCGGGTGTTCGTGCTCGTGGTCATGGGCGTCGGCGTGACCGTGGTCGTGAACGGTGCCGTCCTCGTGCCGGTGGAACCGCCCCACTAGCAGACCTCCTGGCCGATGTCGATGGACGCCAGCTGGAACTCCTCGCCGCTCAGCAGCTCGACATCGATGCCACCGCACGTGGCACACGCCATCACCGGCCAGTCCAGCGTGGTCCGAGCGGCGCAGGTCGAGCAGGCGACCACCGCGGGCACGTGTTCGATGTCGAGCGCGCAGCCGTCGAGGTCGGTGCCGTCGGTGAGCATCTGCCAGGCGAACTGAAGGGCGTCGGGAACGACCTGCCGGAAGTGCCCGATGCGCACCGAGACCCGCTCGACCGAGTGGCCTTTCGCCCGCTCGCGGGCGATGTCGAGGATGGCTTGACCGACGGCGAGCTCATGCACTTTGTCGCCCCATGGTCACCGCCACTTCGCGATGGAGCCGCCCGAAGTTGTAGTAGGCCGCACAAGCCCCCTCGGAGGAGACCATGCAGGTGCCGATCGGCGTCTCCGGCGTACAGGCGGTGCCGAAGACCTTGCACTCCCAGGGCTTGATCACGCCCTTCAGCACCTCGCCGCATTGGCAGGCCTTCGGGTCGGCCACCCTCACGCCGGGCACCTCGTGGTGCACCTCGGCGTCCCAGGGGGCGAACTCGGGACGGAGCTTCAGCGCGCTCTGCGAGATGAAGCCGAGGCCCCGCCACTCGAAGTGGGGGCGCAGCTCGAAGACCTCGGCCAGCACCGCCAACGCGCGGGGATTGCCGCCGTCCCGCACGACGCGCGTGTACTGGTTCTCGATCTCGCACCGGCCCTGGCGGATCTGGGCCAGGAGCATGGCCACCGCTTGGAGGATGTCGAGCGGCTCGAAGCCGGCGGTGACCAGCGGCTTCCCGTAGCTCTCGGCCACGAACCGGTAGGGCCGGTTCCCGACCACGGTGGACACGTGTCCCGGACCGAGAAAGCCGTCGAGACGCAGGTCCGGTGACTCGAGGATGGCCTTGATGGGCGGCACGATCGTCACGTGGTTGCAGAACACGGAGAAGTTGGTGACCCCGTCGGCGCGGGCCCGTAGCAGCGTCAACGCGGTGGAAGGCGCCGTGGTCTCGAACCCGATGGCGAAGAAGACGACCTTCCGGTCCGGGTTCTCCACCGCGATCCGCAGCGCATCGAGCGGCGAGTACACCATGCGGACGTCCGCCCCTCGGGCCTTGGCCTCCAGCAGCGTCCCGTTGCCCCCTGGCACCCGCATCATGTCCCCGAAGCTGGTGAAGATCAGCCCCGGCGACTCGGCCACCGCAATGGCGTCGTCGATCCGGCCCATGGGGATCACGCAGACCGGACAACCCGGGCCGTGGACCAGCTCGACCCCGTCGGGCAGGACGTGCTCGATCCCGTGGCGATAGATGGTGTGGGTGTGGCCGCCGCAGACCTCCATGAACTTGAAGTGGTCGTCACCGGTGAGGTCCTTGATCACCGCCAACACCCGCTGGGCGGCGGCCGGGTCCCGGTACTCGTCGACGAACCTCATCGGATCCTCGACTCGGCCACGGCCTGGACTTCGTCCTCGTAGGCCTGGCCCATCAGCTCCAGGCCCTCCATGGCCCGGGCCGCCTCCACCTCGTCGATCTTCGACATGGCGAAGCCGACGTGGATCAGCACCCAGTCACCCTGCTCGAGGTGGTCGTCCTCGAGCAGGCCGATGTTGATGTTGCGGCGCACGCCGGCCACCTCGACCTTGGCCAGGTGCTCGTGGCCACCGGCGAGCTCGACGATCTGACCGGGTATCCCCAGGCACATCAGACCACCTCCACGGGTCGGGGCATCACATCCGCTTGACACGCAGGTAGCGCGACAGGTCCGGCAGCGAGGCCAGGAAGAGGATCGCGACGGCAAGCACGGCCGCCCCGATGAGCACCAAGAAGATGAGCCCGAGTGTTTCCATCACCCCTCCAACGTCGGCGACGCGACCTGCGTCGCTCCGACGAGATCCATGACCGTCTCGGCCGCGATGTCGATGGCGGCGGCGACCGGTGGCGACAGGCCCATGCCCTCGTCGATGTCCTCCGGCTCGCAGCCGACGATGAGCACGTGCCCGACCTCGCCGCCGAGGCCGACCAAGGTGGCGAGGACGGTGGCCGGGTCCATCGTGTGGGCGTCCATCGTCGCGGCCGGGAGGTCGTCGAGGCTGGGCTCGAAGACCGACACCGTGCCCGGCGCCTCTCCGGTCGCGAGGGCGTCGACCAGGACGAGCGTGTCGTAGCCGTCGAGGAGCTCGTAGGCGAGGTGGACACTGCGGATGCCGAAGTCCCCCACCCGCACCCCCTCGGGCATCGCCGTCCCCGCCAGGCGGCACGCGACCTCGACGCCGAAGGCATCGTCGCGGAAGAAGATGTTGCCGATCCCGGCCACCAGAGTCCGGCTCACGACAGCACCTCGAGCTCGTCGGGGCGGAAGTAGTTGAAGCGACCCTGCCAGGCGAACAGATCGGCGCCGGGGTCGTCGTCGAGGACGACCGCCACGTGGACCTCGTCGTCCACGTCGTGGAGCACGGCCTCGACCGTGGCCGCTCGGCCGGCCAGGAACATGTCATGGGCGTCGGCCCCGGGCCGGGGCCGCAGCCGGACCTTCGCGCCCCGGCCGACCTGGGTGCCGGCGATCCAGACGGTGTCGGTCCCCGGGTCGAAGCCGGCATCGGCCCCCGGGTCCCACCACGGCGCCAGCTCTGACTCGGGCTCCAGGCCGCCCGGGAGCCCCGACGTCGGAGGGGCTGACGCCGGGGCTCCCTCCAGGTAGCGCACAGCGCCGTGGAGGCGATCGAACATCTCGGGCGGCATGGCGTCGACGCGATCGAAGATCTCGGCCACCCGGGTGTCAGTGGCCCGAGCCTCGCGCTTCTCCTCGTCGGTGAGGGTGAGGATGCGCAGGGCGAGGATCTCGTCGATCTCGGTCGAGTCGAACAAGGCCCCAGGGCTCTCCGGGGCCACTTCGGGGTGGTCGTAGAGGATGATCGGGGACGACAGGACGACGGCGCCGTCGTCGGGATCGCTCACGGTCCCGGCGAGGACGGGGTAGGCCCCGACGTTCTCACAGGACTCGGTGACGGGCCGGGCGAACTCGGGCGGATCGAGGAGCGAGACGAACCGGCCGCCAGTGACGGCGAGGAGCGTGTGGACGGCCACCAACGAATGGAGGACGACCTCGCCGCGGGCCGCGCCGGGCACGTTCCAGGCCATTCGGTTCTCGATGCGGACCCGCAGGCGCACGAGCGGCGTGGGGCCGTCCAGCCACGTCGGCGTCACCTCGACCGTGGCGGTGACGGCTTGGCGTTCGCGAACGACCCGGCCGACGACGACGCCGTCCGGGTCGGTGATGGGTTCCTCCTCGCGGCCGGCCGGGAGGGCGAAGGTGGCCTGCTGATGGGGCCGCCAGTCGGGATGAACGGGGTCGAGGACGATGTCGGGGAGGTCGAACTCGCGCTCGACGGCCTCGTCCCAGGAGGTGTGGAGGGTCCCGCCGACCTCGAGCGAATCGACCGCGTTGAAGCCGCCGTCGACGACGGCCTCCACGGTTCGGGACTGCACCTGGAGACAGCGCAGCCGGAGCTGGACGGTCGGGTGGTCCCCGGGGTCGACGACGCACTCGGTCTGCATCGCCCAAGGGTCCGAGCCGGAGTCATCGCTGAAGGCCTTCGGGGTGAGGACGCCGAACTGCCACCGCACCTGGTTCTTGCCGGCCGAGGCCCGGTACGGGTAGAGCACGTAGCCCTCGTAGAGCACGGCGTCGGCGATCGTCGTCGCCCGATCGAAGACCGAGCGACCCGCGACGGACGAGAGCGCGGTGTCGGTCACGGCTCGTCGCCCGCCTCTTTGAGCAACGTCTCGACCGCCTGGTCCCAGGTGGCGAGCGCCCGATCGGCCTTGAAGCGACCGAGCCGGTCCATCGTGTCCCGATGCAGGCGCATCCACCCTCCGTTGGGGTAGTAGAGGTCCATCATGTCCCGCCACACCTGCACCGGCAGCCGGTAGGCCGCTTCCAGGTTCCACGCCACCGGAAGGGCGTTGAACCCACGCTCGCCGTGGGTGAACTGGGTGCCGCTGAAGAGGAAGACCAGTGGGATCTCACCGTCGCCGAGCGCATGCAGGTAGCGGGCCGCAGTGACCTCGAAGTCATAGGTGCACTCGACGGGCAGGTCGAACTCGGTCGTGCCCGTGAACCCGGGCAGCATCGTGGCGACGTGGGTCCAGAGGAACGGCCGCAGGGACTCGCCCCACTGGGGGGTGGGCCCGAACTGCTCGTAGAGGCGATCCTCCTCGTCGGCCGAGTAGTGCCGGCGCTGGGGCTCGATGCGCAGCTGGGCCCGCAGGGCCAAAGCGTGGACCGGGTCCCCCGAGGTCTCGTCCGCGCGGAGGCGGAACATGAGCGTGGGGACCGCGGCATAGGGCTCAGCCCGGGCGTCCACGACGTCGAACGCCAACGTGCTCACGGCTGTTCCCCCGGAGCGGGGACCGCCTTCGAGCGTTCGGCGAGGCCGGCGAAGAAGCCCTCTATCGCGGCGTGGGCATCTTGGCCGCCGTCGAAGCCCCGCCAGCGGGTGCGGAGCAGGCCGACCAGTTCGTAGCAGGCGTCGATCGGTACGACGAAGGAGTCACTGTGGCCGTCGGCCCGACGCACGAGGAGGGCCTCGACGTCGGGCTCGAGCATGCCCAGGACGGGGTTGTCGACCACGAGCTGATCCCATGCCTCGAGTGAGAGCAGGGACTCGGTTGCACCCGCCGGGCTCGGATAGAACGCAACCACCCTGTCCATGACCGAGTTGAAGAAGAAGAAGGCCACGCTGACCGGGATCTGGAGGGCGTCCCACTCCCCCTGGGTCATGGCGAACCCGCTCAGGGAGAGGTGGCGGTCCGGGACGGAGCGGAACTTGCCACCCGCCGCGCCCCGCTCCACGAACAGCAGGTAACAGGCACGACAGGCGCACAGCAGTCCGCGGCTCTCGAGGTTGACCACGTGCTGGTGGTCCGCGGGGATCAGGACCGCGCACATCTCGCACTGCTCCTCGTCGGGGAGCCGGGACGAGGCTTGCCGGATGCGGTCGAGGATCATGAGCGCGCCGGGCGCCGGCGACGCCGGGGAGTTCAGACCGTTGGCCGCCATCAGCTCAGGCCGGCTGCCGCTCGGGCTTGCGCCCCAGCGGCACCGCCACTGGCCCGGGAACGTCGGCCTCGACGCCTCCCTCGGTGTCGATGGTCACGATCTCCGGTGCGGCTTCGTGGATGGCGTTCTCCACGGCGTCGCGCAGGGTCGCCGACGAGGACGGGCAGCCGTCGCAACTCCCCAGGAGGCGGAGGCGGACGGTCCCGGGCTCTTCGTCCACGCCCAGGAGCTCGACCCCACCGCCGTGGGACGCGAGATAGGGGCGCACACCGTCCAAAGCCTGCTCCACCCGCCGCCCCAGTTCGTCGGGGTGCAGCCCGTGCACGATGAGCAGGCTGGCGACGAGGTCGTCGTGGAAGAGGCGATCGAAGAGATCACTGCCGGCCGGGGAGTCGCCGAGGGCCTCGTCGGCGAGGTCGAGGGTGCGCTCGAGACCGGCCCCGTACAGGTCGGTGACCAGGCGTACGACCTCCTCGAGGGCCATCCATGCTCCGGGATCGAGCTCAGCCCGCAACCGGTCGAGGAGGTGCTCGATCCGGTCGCCCGCGGCCCGAAGGTCTGGTGGGCCCTCCGGGTCGTCCGCCGTGTCGGTCACGCGTCGACGCCGTCATGGACACCGGTGGGCGAGTGCGTCCGCTCCAGGGTCTTGCCGTTGCCCAGGTACATGTGGACACCACAGGGGAGGCAGGGGTCGAAGCTCCGCACCGTGCGCATGATGTCGATGCCCTTGAAGTCATCGAGGCTGTTCTCCTCGAAGATCTGGGTGCCCATGACCGCGTCCTCGTAGGGCCCGGGGGTGCCGTAGACGTCCCGAGGGTTCGCGTTCCAGGGCGTCGGCGGGTAGGGGTGGTAGTTGGCGATCTTCCCGTCCCGGATGACCATGTGGTGCGAGAGCACGCCGCGGACGGCTTCGGTGAACCCGCAACCGATGGCGTTCTCGGGCACCTTGAAGGACTCCCACGTCTTGGTGTGACCCGCTCGGACCTCGGCCAACGCCTTCTCGGCGAAGTGCAGCGCACAGGCGGCGGCGTAGGCCTGGAAGTACGTGCGGGCCCGGTCCCGCTCGATGGTGTTGCTCCACTGCGGCACCTTCCACTCGAAGCTGACCTCGGGCTTCAGCGCCGTCTTGGGCAGGTTGATCTGGACACTGGTTCCCGTCGCCTTCACGTACCCGATGTCGACCAGGCCGGACAGCGCCGTCGACCAGAGGCGGGCCAGGGGGCCACCCCCGGTGTCGAGCGCGAGGTGGTCCTGGCCGTCGAACCAGCGGGGGGACATGACCCAGGAGTACTTGTCGTCGAAGTCCCGCTTCTGGGGCTGCGGCAGGGTCGACTGGTTCCACGGGTGGCGGCGGTCGACGGGGTTCCCGAGCGGGTCCTTGTCGACGAACATCTCCTGGTCCTCCCAGTCGTCGTAGAACGAGTGACCGAGCAGGATGCGGATGCCGAGGTTGATGTCGACGAGGCTGTTGGTGACGAGCTTGCCGTCGACGACGACGCCCGGCGTCACATACATGGCCCGGCCCCACTCCGCCATGTCCTTGTAGTCGAAGTTGCAGACGTCGGGGTCCTGGAAGCTGCCCCAGCAGTTGAGCAGGGTGCGGCGCTCGCCGACGTGCTCGTAGCCGGGCATGGCCTCGTAGATGAAGTCGAAGAGATCGTCGTGCATGGGCAGGACCCGCTTCATGAACTCGACGTAGCGCATGAGGCGGGTGATGTAGTCGGTGAAGAGCTGGATGGTGGCCGTCGTCCCGACGCCCCCCGGGTAGAGCGTCGACGGATGGACGTGGCGCCCTTCCATGAGGCAGAACATCTCCCGCGTGTACCGGCTGACCTGCAGGGCCTCACGGTAGAAGTCACCGGAGAACGGGTTCAGAGCCCGCATGATGTCGCCGATCGTCTTGTAGCCGTGCTCGGCGGCGTGCGGTGACTCGGTCCCGTTGGCCTGCTCGAGCACGCCCGGGTTCGTCTCCCCGACCATCTTCTCGCAGAAGTCCACGCCGACCAGGTTCTCCTGGAAGATGTTGTGGTCGAACATGTACTCGGCGGCCTCGCCGAGGTTGACGATCCACTCCCCCAGGGCCGGCGGGCGTACGCCGTAGGCCATGTTCTGCGTGTAGCAGGAGCAGGTGGCGTGGTTGTCGCCGCAGATGCCGCAGATGCGGCTGGTGATGAAATGGGCGTCCCGGGGGTCCTTGCCCTTCATGAAGATGCTGTAGCCGCGGAAGATCGACGAGGTGCTGTGACAGTCGACGACCTCACCCTTGCCGAAGTCGATCTTGGTGTAGATGCCGAGGCTGCCGACGATGCGGGTGATCGGATCCCAGGCCATGTCGACGACGCCCGTCGGGCGGTTCGACGAGCCGGTCGACTCCGGGGTGGTGATGGTCATGGTCGTCCCCCTACTTCCAGCCGGGCGTGTGCCCGGTGGTCAGCTTCGAGCCCCGCTTGCGCCACTTCGGCTCCTTGTTCACGGTCTTGTTGGTCATGCGCCGCAGCGGTCGGATCAGCCCGCCGTAGAGGCCGCTGGACATCGTGGAGACGCGGGCACCAGGCGGCTCGTCCATGAACGGCATGAACTTGTCGGGGAACCCCGGCATGGTGCAGCCGATGCAGATCCCACCCACGTTGGGACAGCCACCGACCCCGTTGATCCAGCCCCGCTTGGGGACGTTGCAGTTCACGACGGGGCCCCAGCAGCCCAGCTTGACGATGCACTTGGGGGAGCCGTACTCCTCCGCGAAATCGCCCTGCTCGTAGTAGCCGGCCCGGTCGCAACCCTCGTGGACGGTGGCGCCGAACAGCCACTGCGGCCGCAGCTCGGCGTCCAGAGGGATCATCGGGGCCTGCCCGGTGGCCTGGTAGAGCAGGTAGAGGATCGTCTCGGAGAGGTTGTCGCCCTGGACCGGGCACCCGGGGACGCACACGATGGGCAGGCCGGCCTTGGACTTCCAGTCCCAGCCGAGGTAGTCGGGCACGCCCATGGCGCCAGTGGGGTTGCCCTGCATGGCGTGGATGCCGCCGTAGGTGGCACAGGTGCCCACCGCCAGGACGGCCAGCGCTTTGGGCGTCAGCCGGTCGAGCCACTCACTGGTCGTGATGGGCTGATCGGTGTTCGGGTCGTTGCCGAAGCCACACCAGTAGCCCTCGTCCTTGATCGACTCGTTGGGGATCGAGCCCTCGACCACCAGGACGAAGGGGTCCAACTCGCCCCGGTCGGCCTTGAAGAACCACTCCAGGAAGTCATCGGCGCCGCCCACTGGGCCGCACTCGAAGTCGATCAACGGCCAGTGGACCGCGATCTTGGGCAGGCCGGGAAGGGCCCCGAGGGCGATCTCCTCGATGCTGGGCTGGGTGGCGCCGGTCAGGGCGACGGAGTCGCCATCGCAGCTGAGCCCGGCATTGATCCAGAGGATGTGGATGACGTCCTCGTCAGGCGGGGCCTGGGTGGTGTCGGTCACGGCTTCCCCCCGGTCGTCGTGCTTCAGCGCGCGCTGCGCCACCCGTCGTTCTACGCTCGGTCCCCAGGGGTGTAAATGGGTGCGTTTGCCACCTAGCGGGCGGATTCCGCGACGATCCGCACCCGCACGGTGACATCCGGATGGACCCGGAAGCCCAGCATCCTCGGCGGTTCCAGGCCGAAGTCACGGACATCGAAGGACGAGGTCCCGCCCAGCGCGATGGTCGACTCGTCGACCAGCCGGATCTCGAGCTCGTCGATGACCGAGCGGGTCACGCCGTGGAACGAGAGGTCACCGGTGACGAGGTAGCGGCCGTCATCGTCGGCCGAGGCCAAGCTCGTGAGCTCGCCGATGATCGAGGGGTAGCGGTCGGTGTCGACGCGGTGACGCAGCTCACGGTCATAAAGCGGATTGCCGGTGGCCAGGTGTTCGAGGTCGACCTCCAGCCGGGCGTGAGCGGGCCGCGACAGGTCGATGCCGGCCGCGGACACCTCGGTGTCCAGCCAACCACTGACCGCGGACGTGGTGGCCTTGATGGCGTGGAGGCTCGACCGGGCCGTCAACCAGACCTGTGACCGGTCGACGTCGATCTCGAACCGGGGCACGAGGGCCATCTTGTGGCGGCGGCATCCGGGTGTCCATCGGGGCGTTCTGCACCTAGTGCTCCGGCGGCGGCCGGCAACGACGGTTACGGTCGATGGTCACGGGACTCGACGACGCCTCCAGGGCCGGCCCCCGACCCATCGACGCCGATCTCTCGGTCGACGCCGAGCAGGTCCTCCACGCGGTGGCTGACGCCTCCGACGACGCCATCGTCGCCCTCGACGAGTCGAGTCGCATCCTGTCGTGGAACCGCAGCGCCGAGCGGATCTTCGGCTACCCGACCGAGGACGTCATCGGCCGACCCTCCACCATGCTCTTCCCGGAGCACCTCAGCGACCGCATGCGCGAGGTCCTCGACGCCGTGATCGCCGGCGACCGGGTTGACCACGTCGAGGCTGAGATCGGACGGCGGGACGACATGCCGGTTCCCGTCGTCCTCACCGCTTGCCCGGTCCTCACCCGAGGTGCGGCACAACCGGCCGCGGTGGTCATGGTCAGGGACGTGACCGAGCAACGGCTCGCCCAGGCCAGCCTGGCCGAGGTCGAGCGCCGACTGAGCGAAGCCGAGCGCCTGTCCCACACCGGCTCCTGGATGTGGGACCGCCGGACCGGAGCGATCCAGTGGAGCGACGAGCACCACCGCATCCACGGGTGCGACCCGATCGAGTTCGACGGCACGATCGAGGCCCACCTGGCCTGTGTGCACGAGGATGACCGCGCTCGCGTGCAGCGAGCCATGGACGACGCCGTCGAGAGCGGGCATCCGCTCGACCTGGAGTACCGGGCGGTGCTCCCGGACGGGACCCAGCGCTGGGTCCACACCCGAGCCGAGCCCACGATGGGCTCGGCCGGGACCGTGGTCGGCCTACGCGGCGTCGGGCGCGACATCAGCGGGCAACGCGTCGACGTCGGCGACTGACAGTGAGTCCCTCAGTCCCTCTGGGTCAGGTTGCGGACCTGCGCCAGCAGGTCGCCCTCCCGCTCGTCGGGCTCGTCGGTGCCCGGCTCGTCGTCCAGACGGGTGGCCAGCTCCCGCAGCGTGTAGCCCACGTGGGCCCGCACGGCCGCCACGAAACCCCGCATCTCGTCGGAGTCACGGATCGCCTTGGCTGAGCGCACCACGTCGTCGAACCCCTCGCTGCCACCGCGGGCGCCCACGACGTAGCCCACTGCGAACGCGGCCAACCATCCCATCGATGACCTCCTCCAGAGGAGCCTCGCGGCTCACGGCGATCAGTCCGCGACCTCGGCTTCGAGCTGCAGCCGCACCCGTACGTCCGGGTAGATGCGCAGCATCAGCACGGTGGGTGAGGTGAGGTCGAAGTCGCGGATGTCGAACATCTGCTCGCCGGTGACCACCAGGTGCCCGGCGTCGTTGACGGCGATCGAGGCCGTGCCCGCAACGTCCCGGGTCACGCCGTGGAACGAAACCGAACCATTGAGGCGATACCGGTCGTCGTTCCCGATGGGCAGCAGCTCCCGCAGCTCGATCGCCACGGTCGGGAACCGGTGCCCGTCGATGCGCCGAAGCAGCTCGGCGTCGTAGAGGCCGTTGCCGGAGCGGAGCTGGTCGACCGGGACCTCGAGGTTGGCGACAGGCGCCGGGTCGACGGCGACCCGACCGTCAGCCACGACGGCGTCGATGCGGCCGATCAGGCCGATGGCCCCGAAGCTGATGGGCCCCACGGTCGAGCGGGCTTCGATGAGCAGGACGGAACGGTCGGCCAGGATCTCGTAGTGGCGCACGCCGCCGCTCCGCTCGCCCTCGTGCCGGGCCGCCACGGCCCGGGATGCGCCCTCACCGCCGACCATGCGGTGGTGGGGCCGAGACGTCGCCGACACCGGCGACCATCCCCGCCCGATCACCGACGCCCATCGACCCTCCACCTCGGCCAGGGCGGCGTCCACGGTGCCCGTGGCCTGGTACCGGCGGAGCACCTCGTCGAGACAGACACGTTCTTCTTTGATCACGCCCATCCACGCCCGCAGGGTGCGCTCGCCCTCCGGCGTCAGGCCGTACACCCGCCGGGTCTGACCCGCCGTGGCCTCGCCCGGCCAGGACTCCACCAGGCCGTCACCCTCCAGCTGGGCCAGGGCGCGGTACACGCTGGGCCGGTCGACCGAGCCGAAGCGGAAACCGCGGAGCTCCTTGACCAGCCCGTAGCCGTAGCCCGGCTCCTCGGACAGGAGCAGGAGGATGGCCGGAAGCAGGAAGTGGCGGGGTGGGGCCAACTCGAACCGGCTGACCCGCGCTGCCGCCCGCACAACGGCAACCTCCGACTGGTCCATGGATTCGTCCCCCGCCCCGTTGGTAGCCGCGTGGGTGGGCGGTGTCAACGAGAACGACGACTCCCCGGTGATCAGTCGGTGCCTCGACCTCGAACCCGTGACTGCCCGGGAGATCGGCCGCCCGGGATGCGGCGCAGAGCCCCGGTCCACCGAGGCGGGGCGGGCCGGCGGCGAGTCGCCGCCGGCCCGATCACATCTCGCGGATGCGCAGGTATCGGGCGATGTCGGGAATGGACTGCACGACCACCGCGGCGACTCCAGCCACCACCATGGCCTTCACGAGGCGTCCGATCACGATCACGATCTCCTCTCGGTCCGAGTCTTCCCTCACGGCAAGCTACCGGGGCGTCCCGTTCATGGATCGGGGTCGCCCCGGAACCGAGGCGGCGCGGCGCCGCGGTTCATCGACCACGACCCGCCCCCCAATCGACCCTCGGCCCGCTCCGGCGCCCGGACCTGGAAGTCCGTCGCCAGGAGCCCGCTCGGGTCCGCCCCGACGGAGAGAGCCAGGCACGGTCGGCGGTAGGGGCAGGTCCCACAGCTGTCTTCGATGGGATGGGGATACGGGTCCATGGCCGGATCCGTCATCTCCTGGACCTCCCGAGCCAACTGGCGCCCCATCTCGGCGAAGGCCGCCCGCGGGCGAGGGATCCGTGTTCGTCGGAAAGGGCCGTCACCGACGACGTCCACCTCCCCCGTCGGGCGACCGGCGGCCTGCGCGTACATCCGCCGATGGGTGGTCGTGTGGCGATCCGGGCGGTCGGTCGGCGGAGGCGCGCCCGACGACGCCGCCGGGCAGAGCTCGTTGGCGACCGTGCCGGCGATGCGCATGCCGACGAAGCACCGTTCCCAGCCCCAGCAGGCGGTGACCGCAGCCTCGTCCAGAACGAGGAGGTCCGGCTCGGTGAACGTCGTGTCCCGAAGGTGGTGCGTCACGATCCAGTAGGCGTCAGCCGGGTCCACGACGAGCAGTTCCACGCGGCCCCGGAACCGGACCGGGCGACCCTCGACGCTTCTCAGGGAGATGTCGGCCTCGACCGGATCGGGCACGTCGACCTCGAACTCTGCGGCCACGCGCACCGGGGTGAAGCGGTCGACGCCGGGCGCCCACGCGAAGTACCGGTCGAGCAGGTCCAGGCCCGTCTCGATGTCCTCGGCCGCCACGTGATCCCCCAGGGCGCCGAGGAAGGCCTCGCGGGCCAATGGCTCGACGATCTCTCGGGGCCACTCCCACATGCCGGGGAAGTAGTAGACGGCGAGGGCCTCGCGGACCGCGGTTCCGAGCCCAGCGGTCGGAACGGGCGTGCGGGGGACGAGGTTGCGGCGGGCCGGGGACCCGAAGTCCCATGCCCGACGACATCGCTTGAAGGCGACCCGGTCCGACGCCTGCAGCGCCACGGCCCACCCGGAGCCACCGGGGACGCTCATCGACCGTCGATCCGGGTCGTACGGGCGGCGATCGCCGCCTGACCCACGCTGATGCCGGCGTCGTTGGGGGGGACCTCGCGGTGCAGGAGCACCCGCAGGCCGGCGGTGGCCAGTGCCGACTCGACCACCTCGGTGAGCCGGGAGTTCTGGAACACACCACCCGTCAGGACGACCGTGTCCAGGTCCTGGGCCCCGGCGAGGTCGGCGGCCAGCCGGGCCGCAGCCTGTCCGAGTCCCTCGTGGAAGCCGGCCGCGAGCACGGACGGCGGGAGGCCTTCGTCACGGCCCGCGAGCAGCGCGGCGATGAGGGGGCCGGGGTCGAGAACGGTGACGGTGCCGTCGACGCCGATGTCGACGGGCAGGGCCGGCGCCTGACGCCGCGGCACGGTCCGGGCCAGGGCCTCCAGCTCGATGGCGGCCTGGCCCTCATAGGTGAGTCGGGTCCGCAACCCCAGCAGCGCGGCGACGGCGTCGAACAGCCGGCCGACGCTGGTCGTGGTCGGCGCCGACCCCGCCTCGAGGAGCCCGACGAGCGCCCGGCCCCGCTCGTCCAGCCGCGCCGCCTCCCGCTCCGCCCGGTCCGCGCCCATGACGGCGTGCACCCACGCCACCGCCATGCGCCACGGCTCCCGCACCGCAGCCACGCCGCCGGGCAGGGCGACAGAGCGGAGGTGACCGACCCGGGCACACTCGTCCAGGTCGGCCGCCAGGAACTCCCCGCCCCAGAGCGTCCGATCACAGCCGTAGCCGAGGCCGTCGAAGGCCAGTCCGAGCACCCGACCCCGGTGATGGTGCTCCGCCAGGCACGACGCGACGTGCGCGTGGTGGTGCTGCACCCCGAGCGTCGGCAGGTCCGTGTCGAGGGCCCACTTCGTACTGAGGTACTCCGGATGCATGTCGTGGACGACCACGTCAGGGCGCACCCCGAACAGTCCACAGAGGTGCTCGACGGCCTGGAGGAACGAGGCGTAGGCCGCCGGATGCTCCAGGTCGCCGATGTGGTGGCTGGTCACGAGCTGCCCACCCTTGGCCACGGTGACCGTGCTCTTGAGCTCGGCCCCCACCGCGAGCACCTGGCGGCAGGCGACGTCGCCGAGAGCCATGGGCTCTGGCGCGTAGCCTCGCGAGCGACGCAGCACCTGGGCCCGACCCGCCCCGACCCGGACGACTGAGTCGTCGCAGCGGATGTGGATCGGGCGATCGTGGCTGAGCCAACCGTCGACGAGGGGAGCGAGACGGGCGACGGCATCGCCGTCGGTCTGAGCTATGGGTTCGTCGCTCAGGTTTCCACTGGTCATGACCAACGGCCGACCGACCGCTCGAAGGAGGAGGTGGTGCAGGGGGGTGTATGCGAGCAGGAGGCCCAACTCCGGCAGGCCCGGTGCCACTGCGTCGGCCACGAGCATGGCGCCCGGTCGGCGGGGGGCCAGCACGATCGGGCGCCGGGACGATGTGAGGACGGCCACGGCCCCGTCGTCGAGGACGACCAGGTCGTGCGCGGTTGCGACGTCGGGGACCATCACCGCGAACGGCTTCTCATCCCGGTGCTTTCGCCGCCGCAACGTGGTGACGGCCACCCGGTCGGTCGCGTCGGCCGCCAGGTGATAGCCCCCCAGGCCCTTCACCGCGACGATCCCACCGGCGGCCAAGCAGGCGGCCGCCGCGGCCAGGGCCTCACCCTCCTTCGCTCTGGAACCACCATCGGCGGACCGCCACGCCAGGCGCGGCCCACAGACCGGGCAGGCGTTGGGCTGGGCGTGGAAGCGCCGGTCAGCCGGGTCGTCGTACTCCTGACGACAGGCGCGGCAGAGGGGGAACGCGGCCATCGTGGTGGCGGGTCGGTCGTACGGCACCGAGACGACGATGGTGTAGCGAGGGCCGCAGTTCGTGCAGTTGGCGAAGGGGTACCCGAAGCGTCGGTCAGTCGGGTCCATGACCTCAGCCAGGCACTCGGCGCAGGTGGCCGCATCGACACCGACGGGGACCGTCGGGGAGGCGAGGCCCTCGCTGGCCAGGATGGCGAACCCTCCACCGACCGGCTCGGCGACGTGGGCCAGTTCGCTGGCCTCGAGCCGCTCGACCCGGGCCAGCGGCGGCGGCCGGTCCACCAGGGTCCGGCACAGCTCGGCGACGCGATCGGGCGCTCCGTCCACCTCGATCACCACGCCGGCGTGGTCATTCCGTACGGTGCCGACCAAGCCGAGGCGAATGGCTTCGCGGTACACGAACGGTCGGAACCCGACGCCCTGGACGGTGCCCGTGACCCGGATGCGCCGCCCGACCGACACGACGTTCAGCAGATGCGCGGGAGCGGATCGCCCACGAGCATGTCCACGATGCGGGTCCCACCGAACGAGGTCTGCAGGACGACCAGACCTTCGGGCTCGGCCACCACCTCGCCGATCACCGCGGCCTGCGCTCCCAGGGGATGGCCGCGGAGTGCCCTCACCGCAGCATCGGCCTCGTCGGGAGCGACGACCGCGACCAGCTTGCCCTCGTTGGCCACGTAGAGCGGGTCGATCCCCAGGAGGTCACAGGCCCCGTTGACGGCCGGGTCGATGGGCAGCGTGGCCTCGTCGAGCACGACCGCCAGGCCGCAGTCCCGGGCCAGTTCATTGGCCACCGTGCCGAGCCCGCCGCGGGTCGGGTCCCGAAGCCAGCGGAGACTCGGGGCCGCGACGAACAGCACGTCGACCAACTCGGTCAAGGGGGCGGTGTCGGACCGGATGTCGGCCTCGAGGGCCAGATCGCCGCGGGCCAGCATCACCGCCATGCCGTGGTCGGCGAGCGTCCCCGACACGATCATGCGGTCGCCGGGGCGCACCCGTTCCGGCCCGAGCTCGCGCCCTGCCGGGATGATCCCGACGCCGGCCGTCGTGATGTACACGCCGTCGGCCGCGCCTCCGTTGACCACCTTGGTGTCGCCGGTCACGACCCGGACGCCCGCCCGGCGAGCCGCTTCCGCCATGTCCTCCACGACCCCCCGGAGGACGTCCATGGCCAGACCCTCCTCCAGCACGAATGCTGCGGAGAGCCACTGCGGACGGCCCCCCATCATGGCCACGTCGTTGACCGTGCCGTTGACCGCGAGGTCCCCGATGGAGCCCCCTGGGAACCGCGTCGGGCTCACGACGAAGGAGTCCGTGCTGAACGCCAGGCGCTCACCGGAGGGCAGCGCCAACTCGGCGCCGTCGGGCAGGACCGTCGGCACCTCGTCGTTGAACGCATCGAGGAAGACGGCGTCCACCAGCGCGGCCGAGGCCTTGCCACCGGCACCGTGGGCCAGGGTGATGACCTCGTCCTTGAACCGTGGGCGGCGGCGACGGAACGCCTCGATGCGCTCGAGGACCGCGGCCTCACGGCCCTCGGCGGCGGGCTCGCTCACGGTGTCACCTCGAGGCACCGCTGCACCCTCGCCCAGAGCTCGAGCACCAGCTCGGCTTGGACCTCCTGGATGCGGTGCACACTCGCCGACCGCACCACCAGGCAGTGGTCGACATCCGGGCTCGTCGCGCACCGACCGCCACCGCCGCCGGCCACGGCGATGGTGAGCAGCCCGCGCCGTCGGGATTCCCCGAATGCCTGGAGGAGATTCGCCGAGTCACCGCTCGTGGAAAGACCCATCGCCGTGTCTCCCGCCTGCCCGTGGGCCATGAGCTGGCGGGAGAAGACGAGGTCGAAGCCGACATCGTTGCTGAGGGCGGTGAGGACAGCCGGATCGTCGACCAGGCAGCGAGCGGCCACCGGGTGACCGACCGGCGGCCCCGCGAACAGGCCCGCGATGCGTTGGGCGTCGGTGGCGCTACCGCCGTTGCCGAACGTGAACAGGACGCCCCCCTGGCGGGACCGCGCCGCCAACGCCTCGGCCACGGTGTCCAAGACCGCGCCGTGCTCCTCGAGGGTGGACTCGGCCAGTCGGAGGCTCTCCTCACCCTTCATCCGGGCGGACTCCTCCAGGTCGGCCAGGAGCAGTCGGGCGTCCTGCTCGTCGCCCTCGATGAAGGGATAGAGGAAGTCGGTGGCCTCGGGGCTCACGAGTCCTCTCCCTCGGACTCGACTCGGGTCAACGCCGTCCCGGCGTGCACCAGCACGAGATCTCCGCTGGCCACGGGAGTGACCAGGCTCACGTCGACGCCTTCCTCGCCGTCGGCCGTGCGGACCAAGGCGAGGCCGTGCTCGTCCACCGTCAGGACCTCCGCCAGGCGCCCCTCGTCCGAGCAGGTGATGCACACGTCCTCTCGGCAGGCGGGACGGATCGTCAGCAGGCCGGGATGCTCGAAGCAGACATGGGTCATCTCCCACAGCACGTGATAGGCCACGACGAAGCGGCTCGAGTGCGCGAGGAGCGCGTCGCCGTCGTCACTCCACAGCAGGTGATCGGCGGCTCCGTCGGTGGGTCGGGGCCCGCCGCCCAACCAGAACGTCTCCACTCCCCACGCCGGCGCCCGGCGCACCAGATCCGACACAATCGGGTCGCCCGCCGGGGCGATGGCGAGGAGCACGTCTCCGGCCCGGACCGAGGCCCGGAGGGCGCCCACGGCCTCGGGCCGGTCAACCGCCACTGCGGGCAGGGCCCGCGTGCCCACGACGACCGGATGGACGAACTCGACGGCGACGTGGCGGGCGTGGTCCGGCCATTGCGGAGCCACACACCAGAGGGTCGCTCCCGCCGCGAATCGGCGCGCCAGAGCCAGCGCCGCAACGGCCAGTTCAGCGGCGGGAACGGGCGTGGTCGTGGCCGCAGAGGGCATCGTCCCCGGAGTCTGCCACGCCCCGACGCCGGCCCGAATAGGGGGAAAATGCACCTAGTGGCCCGATCGCACGGGCCGAATGGCCTCAAGCGCCGTGGTCGGTCGGCCGACGTTGGTCGTCGTGGGCGCAATCCGCAACTTCGAGAGCCACCTCATCTCGCGGGCCACCTTCGGATGGACCCCGGAGACCGAGCGCGACGTGCTCGACGCGGGCTGGGTGCGCTGGCTCGACGCTCAGCTCGCCCCCACCTCGGTCCCCGACCCGGCAATGGCCCCACTCCTCTCCGACTACCAGACCCTCGGCAACTCGAACTGGCAGAACTACGTCCTCATGAACAGCGTCGAGGACGGTTGGAGCCGGATCGTCGGCGAGCGCGCTCACGCCACCTTCCTGCGGGCCGTTCACAGCCGACGCCAGCTCTACGAGGTGATGGTCGAGTTCTGGACCAACCACTTCAACGTGAACCTCGACGACACCGGGGCCGACCACATGATCACCGTCGACAACCGAGAGGTGGCGCGGGCTCACGCCCTGGGCCGGTTCGTCGATCTCCTCCAGGCCAGCGCCCACAGCCCGGCGATGCTCATCTACCTCAACAACGCGATCAGCGATGCCAACAGCGAGGAGGGGGTCAACGAGAACTACGGCCGGGAGCTGCTCGAGCTGCACTCGATGGGGATCATCGACGGCGTGCAGCCCTACACCGAGGCCGACATGCGGGGGGTGGCCTTGACCCTGTCGGGCTGGTCGGTGAACACCGATGACGGGCAACACCGGTTCCAGTTCAAGAGCGCGATGCACCACGCCGGGCCGATCAACATCCTCGGCGGAGCTTTCGTCACCTCGGGTCACACGGGAGCCGCGGGCCTGGCCGACGGCGTCACGCTGATCAACACAGTCGCTCGGCACCCGGCGACGGCGCGCTACATCGCCTACAAGCTGTGCCGCCGCTTCGTGGCCGACACCCCGCCGCCGGCACTGGTCGCCAGCGCGGCCGCGGTCTACAGCCAGAACGACACCGCCATAGCCCCTGTGCTGCGCCACATCTTCCACTCCGCGGCGTTCGCGTCCGGGCCGCACAACAAGGTCCGACGGGGGTTCGAGATCTTCGTCGCCTACGCCCGAGCCATGGGCGGCACGACCTCCCCTGATCCCGTCGGCGAGCTGGCCAACCACGTGCACGGCTATGGCTGGGGCTTCCTCGAGCGCCTTGGTCAGCGACTGTGGGGCCACCACCCGCCCGACGGCTATCCCGACACCGCGCCCGACTGGATCTCCGCCGACGGTCTGCTCCGACGCTGGGAGACAGCCGGCGCGGTCACGGCGACGTGGCTGGGCGGATGGAGCTTCGACGCCGACGCCCTCCTGCTGCCGACAGGGCCGACCGTGGGCACATGGATCGAGGCCGTAGCCCGACGAATGCTCGGCGTGGTCACGGGATACCCCGACCACGGCTTCCGCGACGTGCCCGCGTGGGTCGAGGACCCGGTCCGGTGGATCACCGCCAAGGGCTACGCCGAGGGCTGGCCGGACCGGACCTACCGACCCAACGCCAACATCAACCGCGGCCAGATCACCAACATGCTCTGGAAGATCGCGGGCAGCCCCACCGGGCGGCCCGCCCACGGCTTGAGCGATGTCCCGGCGTGGCTGGAGCCCGCGGTGCGATGGGCCAAGGCGGCCAACATCGTGACCCCGTACGGCAACGGCACCTTCCGACCTAACCTGAACATGCCCCGGTCCCAGGTGGTCACCGCCTCGTGGCGCATGGCGGGCAGTCCGACGGGCTTCCCGCGGCACGAGCTGGGCGACGTCCCCACCGATCTCGAGAATGCGGTCCGGTGGGCGGTGGCCTGTGGCTACATGGCTGGGTTCCCGGACGACACGTTCAAGCCGAACGACCCCATCACCCGGGCCCAGGTCACCCGGATGCTCTACCGCATCCACGACGTGACGCCGCCGCTGCTCACCGCGGCGGAGCGGGCCGCCTGTCTCGCCCTGTTCACCGATGTGCCCGCCGACGCCGACGACCATGTCCCGGGCTGGCTCGTCGACTGGAAGGGCCACGACCTCATGACCCTGATGCTCACGCTTCCCCGGTTCCAGAGGAGATAGGCCATGACGACCCAGCCCGTCGCGCTGTCCCGCCGCCGGTTCCTGGTCGGCGCCGGTGCCTCCGCGGCAGGAGCGCTCGCGCTGCCGTCGCTCTGGCCCCGGTACGCCTTCGCCACCCCTGGTCAACCGGCCACGGGTGACGCCCTCGTCGTGGTGTTTCTCCGAGGTGGCGCCGACGGGCTCAGCCTGGTGCCGCCCTTCAGTGACACGGTGGGCTATCAGGCGCTACGGGGGGCAGGAACGGCCGGATCCGTCGCCGTCGCCCCGCCCAATGCCTCGAATCCGGCCGCCGCCCTCGACCTCGGTGTCACGAAGTCCGGCCACAGCTTCGGGCTCCACCCGGCGATGACCGGCCTGAAGGGCGTCTGGGACGCCGGGGACCTGGCGATCATCCATGCCGCGGGCATGCCCAGCGCGGAGAGCGCGAGCCGGAGCCACTTCGAGGCCACCGACTACTGGGAGCGAGGGTCCGCTTCGCTGTCGGTGACCAACGGCTGGTTGGCCCGGTACATGACCAGCGCCGGGATCGGTGGCGCCGTGCCCGCCATCGCGTACAACGGCTCGGTGCCCATGAGCCTTCGGGGCAACAAGGGGTCCATGGCCATCAACTCGATCGATTCGTTCAACGTCGAGGGGTTCTGGAACGCCGACCTGGGCAACGACGCCCTCAGCCAGGTCTACACCACCGGCACCATCGACCCCCTGGTGCAACAGGGGGCCGACACCCTCGCCGCGGTGGCCTTGGTCGAAGCCGAGAACCCATTGCAGTACGACACCCATGCCGCCCTGTATCCCACCGCCGGGCCTGGACAGTGGTTGGGCCAAGGCTTGCGCGAGGTGGCCTGTGTGCTCCGCTCGAACATCGGCCTGCGCATCGCCTGCGTCGATCTCGACGGCTGGGACCACCACGACGCCATGGGCTCTCCCGCCGGCGGGATGACGGCGGACTTCGCCAGGGGGCTGTCGGATGCCCTGGCCGCGTTCCACCAGGACCTCGGCTCGCTCGGCAACGAGGTCACGGTGGTGACCATGAGTGAGTTCGGCCGGACCATCGGCCTCAACGGCAGCGGAGGCACCGATCACGGCCGGGGGAGCGCCATGTTCGTCATGGGCGGGTCGGTCAACGGCGGGTTGTACGGCAGTTACCCGTCCGGCCCCCTCCACGACGGCCCCGACGGCGACCTGGAGGTCCAGAACGACTTCCGTCGCCCGTTGGCCGAGATCGTGACCAAGCGGCTCGGCAACGGCACGCTGGGTCAGGTCTTCCCCGGCTACAGCCACACCGGCGACCTCGGCCTCTGCAACTGAAGCGGCGGGGGTAGCTTCGGCGGGGTGACCGCCGCCAACGACCGGGTCGAGATCGAGGCGCTGGTCTTCGAATACGCCCGCCGCATCGATGACGGCGACTTCGCCGGTGTCGGCGCCCTGTTCGCCGAAGGATCGGTCTGCGCCCCCGACGGCACGCCGCTGGCCACCGGGGCCGAGGCCGTCGAAGCCCTCTACGCGGCGACCACCCGACGCTACGAGGACGGCACCCCGCGCAGCCACCACGTGACCAGCAACCTCGCCGTCGTCATCGACCTGAGCACGGCCACGGCGCGGTCGTACTTCACGGTCTTCCAGGCCACCGACGACCTGAGCCTGCAACCGATCGTGGCCGGACGCTACGACGACGACTTCGCCCGCACCGGCGGAGGTTGGCGGTTCGACCGCCGCGTGATGCACCTGCGCCTCGTCGGCGATGTGAGCAAGCACCTGCTCATCGACCTGCCCCCACCGTGAGCGGGCTGCTCGAGCTCGACGAGGGTGTCTACGCGTGGCTGGCCGACGAGCCCGGTCCTGGCCGACCGAACGCCGGGGTCGTGGTGGAGGACGACGGCGTCACCGTCATCGACTCGCTCATGGTGCCGACGCAGGCCCAGCCCTTCGCCGCCGCGGTGGAGTCCCTCGGCCACCCGGTCCGACGCCTGGTCCTGACCAGCAGCCACCTCGAGTACGCCGGCGGGACGCCGTTCTTCCCCCGCCCGGCGGTCTACGGCTCCGCCCAGGTCAGCGCCCACCTGGACCAGCCGCCCGACGTCGGGATCCTGCGCCGGCTCTACCCCGATCAGGCCGCCGAGCTGGACGACGAGCTGCGCACCCGGCCGGTGACCCACATCGTGACCGAGCGGACGAAGCTGACCGGGGCCGTGCACGCCGTGCTGGTCAAGGGCGATCTCGACGAGAACCTGGTCTTGGCGGTGCCCCGCTGCGGCGTGGTCTTCGGCGGGGCCACCTGCTCGTTCGGCGTGACGCCGCTGGCCTTCCAGGCCGACCCGACGGCCTGGGCCGACAGCCTGGGCGACATCGCGGCCCTCGGCCCCCGCATCGTCCCCGGTCACGGCCCGATCGGCGACGGTGACGACCTCCTCGCTCAGTCGGCGTACCTCTATGCATGCGTGGACGCCGACGGTGAGCCCGCCGCCATCCCGCCTGGCCCCTGGGACCAGTGGTCGGCCAGGGACAACGACGAGGTCAATGTCGAACGGGCCGCGCTGCTCGCCGAGGGCGACACCCAGATCCCCCCGAGCATGCTCCGCCGCGCCGGCCTGGCCTGATGCCGTGAGCAGCGAGGGCGAGTTCGCGTTCATCGAGCGGCTGCGGGAGCGGCTGCCGGAACCGCCGCCGGGCCAGACGTGGATCGGTGACGACTGCGCCGTGCTGGCCGACGGGAGCCTGATCGCCACGGACCTGCTGGTCGAGGGCGTGCACTTCCGCTCGGACTGGGCCCACCCCACTGACATCGGGTTCAAGGCGCTGGCGGTCAACCTCAGCGACATCGCCGCCATGGGCGGTACGCCAGCGTCGGCCGTCGTCGCCGTCGCCCTCCCCCGGAACCGGCCCGGCCTGGCCGATGACGTGCTGACCGGCTTGATCGAGTGCTCCGAGCAGTACACCTGCCCCTTGGTCGGCGGCGACACGTCGGCCGGGCCGGACCTGTTCATCGCCGTGACCGTGACCGGCCAGTCAACCAGGCCGGTCCTCCGCTCTGGCGCCGGACCGGGAGAAACGGTGTTCGTGACCGGGCCCCTGGGTGCCGCGGCGGCCGCACTGGCCCTCTTGGAGGCCGGCGAGCCCGCCCCGACCGCCGCCGCCTTGCACCGGCCCCTTCCCCGCCTCGGCGAAGGCCGAGCGGCGGCATCGGCCGGGGCCACGGCGATGCTCGACCTCTCCGACGGGCTCGCCGCAGACCTCCCCCGCATCGCCCGGGCGTCCGGCTTGGGCATCGAGGTCGACCCGGACGCGATCCCGGTCGCCGAGGGGGCGACCACCGAGCAGGCCATCAGTGGTGGAGACGACTACGAGCTCTGCTTCACCGCTCCGGACCCGGCCACGGTGCGGGCCAGCTTCGCCCAGGCGGGCCTACGGGAACCGGTCGCGATCGGCGCCACCTCCTCAGGGAGTGACGCCCGATTGGGAGGCGAGCCGCTGGAAGGCGGCTGGGAACACCCGCTCAGGTGAGCTGGGCGTTGACCTGATCGAGGGCGTCGTCCTCGGAGACGTCCAGGGCAAAGCTCAGCTCGGAGACGAGCACGCTGCGGGCCTTGGCCAGCATCGACTTCTCGCCCGCGGACAGGCCGCGATCGGCCTCTCGCAGGGCGAGGTTCCGCACCACCTCGGCCACCTGGTAGACGTCACCTGACTTCAGCTTCTCCTGGTGGTTCTTGAAGCGCCGGCTCCAGTTGGACGGCTCGCGGACGTCGCGCTTGGCCAGTACCTGGTACAGGTCCTCGACGTCTTCGCGGGCGATCGGGCGGCGCATGCCGACGGTCTCGGCGTTGTCCGACGGGACCGACAGGGTCAACTCACCGTGAGCCATGCGGAGGACCAGGTACTCCGTCTCCTCGGAGTCCGCGCCCGGTGTCTTGCGCTTCTCCTTCTTCTCGATCACCGCGGCCCCATGGTGGGGGTACACGACACGATCACCGACTTTGAACGACATGGGCGGCGGGGTCTCCTCCGAAAGCAACAACGACCGCGGCGGCGGCCTCCCAGCATGCCCGAATTCGAGGCCAAAGCCACCCGGCGGGGCGCCGCTGATCAGCCGTCAGCCGGGCGGATGAGCCCGTAGTGGCCGTCGTAGCGAACGTAGGCGACCGCACCGCGACCGGTGTCGGCGGCGCAGAAGAACACGAAGGGCTCGCCGCCCGCGTCCAGGCGCTCCAGGGCCTCGTCCACCGACTCGCTCGGTGGCTCGGTGGCCAGGTGCACCTCACCGTCGGGACCCCGGTGCACCACCTTGTCCCGGCCGTCGTCAGCATCGGTGAACAAGAAGAAGTCGTAATCGAGGACCTCCATGTCGAAGGCCGCTTCCTCCAGGGTGGCCCGGTCGATGGCGAAGGACTTGTGGGCCACCACCTCACGTTCCTCGGGAGCGACGGCAGCCCGGCTGGGTCGGGGTGAGAGGTCACCGGAAGGTCGACGCTCGCGTGTCCGGGCCTTCGCCGCGGCCTGGTCGAGCTGCCGGATCATCCGGTCCACCAAAAGGTCCACCGCTTCCTCGATCCGGTGCGCCGCGACCTGTCCTCGGACGAGGCGTCCGTCGACGTCCAACGCGGCCTCGGCGATGGCGTTGCGCTCCACGTCCTGACCCTCGGCATAGGTGAGCTTGACCCGGGTGAGCAGGACCGGCCCGTGAGCATGCTGGTGCAGTCGCTCCACTTTGCCCGCCGCGTACGCCCTGGCCGCCTCACTCACCTCCCCCTTGGTCGTCACGATCACCTGGTCGTCGTCCCGAGGGGGAATGGTCACGCGGAGCCTTCCTGTGGATGCCGGTCCTCTGCAGACGTTAGGTGACGAGGCGGTGACGGGCTACGGAACGGCGGCCAGCAGCATCCGACGGCTCAGAGCACGCCGGTCGGCGAGCGGATCAGTTGACCGGCACGTCGGCTACGACGAAGGAGTCGTCATCGGCCTCGGGCACGGCCCGGGATCCGGCGACCTGGACGAGCCCGACGCCCGCCAACACCAGCGCGCCGCCGACCAGTTGGACGCCGTTCAGGACCTCCTCCAGCCAGAGCCAGGCCACGGCGGCGGCGATGACGGGCTCGAGCATGCTGACGATGCCGGTCGTCGTCGCGGTGAGGTGCCGCAGCCCGGCCACCTCCAGGGCGTAGGGCGCGAGCGTGCCCAGCAGGATCACCCAGAGCAGGCCCACCCACACCGGCACGGAGTAGGCGTCCAACCGACCGAGCAGCGGGGTGGACTCGGTCAGGACCGCCGGGTCGAAGCGCCACCAGGGTTGGGCCAGGGCCCAGAAGACGGCGGCGACGACGAAGATCCAGCACGACAGCACGAGTGGGTCGTGCCGGTCGACCATCTGCTTGCCCACGAGGTGGAAGGTGGCCAGGAACCCCGCCGCGCCCAGCGCGGCGGCTACACCGACGGCGTCGAGACCGACATCCGTCCACACCTGGGCGACCAGAGCGAGTCCGATCAGCGCCAAGCCGAGGGCCAGCCAGACCTGGCGGGGGACGACGTGACGCAGGATCAGGCTGGAGTAGAGCGCCACCATCAGCGGAGCGGTGAACTCCAGGAGCAGCGCGATGCCCACCGGCAAGCGGTCGAGGGCCACGAAGTAGAGCCACTGGAGGAACGCCGCCCCGCTGAGGCCCAGTACCACGATGGCGGGCCACTCCCGGCGGGGCATCCTCAACGAGGTCGGCCGCACCGTCTTCAACACGACCAGCAGCCCGAGCGCCGCGCCCGTACAGCGCAGTGCCGTCAGCCGGGCGGGCTCGATGCCCGCGGCCAGCACCACCTTCGACACGCTGGCGTTGACCCCGAACAGCGTCGCCCCCGTCAGGACCAGCACGTAGCCGCGCCGATGGCGCGTCGGAGCAGGGAGTGGCGCAGCGATGCGTGGACGGTACGGGGGCGAGCCTGCCATCACGAAGGGAGATCGACGTCCGTGGTGCTGGGCGGCGTTCATCGGTGAGGTCACCGAACCTCCGTAGCCTTCAGCTCCAGGTGAACTTCGTCTCCCACATGGTGGTCGCCCGGCACGCGACGCCCGAGCCCACGACCCGCCACCTCCTGGGGGCCGCCGCGCCGGACCTCGTCCGCATGGCCCAAGTGCCCGTGGCCACCACCGGACCGCCCGACTTCAGGGCCGGGGTCGTCACCCACCACCGCACCGACGCCGTGTTCCACGAGCTGGACTGGTTCCGGGTGACCAACCGCCGGCTGGTCCACGACCTCACCGACCGGGGGGTCCGTCGAGGCCCAGCCCGGGGCGCCGCCCATGTCCTCATCGAGCTGTTGCTCGACGGCGCCGTGCTGGCTCGGGCCGAGCACGCCGCCACCTTCGCCCGCCCCTGGGCCGCCTTGACGGAGCCCGACGACGATGCGGTGGCCATGGTCGCGGACGAGGACCGGGCCCGGTGGGTCGAGTTCTTGGCGCTGCTCACCGGCCGGCTGGAGCCCGCGGGCTACGGCGACCCGCACTACGCCGCCGACCGAACGGCGGGCACCCTGGCCCGACGGCCCCGGCTGGGCATGACCGACGACGAGAGGGACGTGCTGCGGGGCCTGGCCGACGAGGTCCACGAGTCGATTGCCGGCGACACCGAGGGTGTCCTGGCCAGGGTCGTGGCCGACGTCGCCTGACGGCGCCACCGCGGACGAGGCCCGCCAGGACGGGACTAGGTGTCGTCTCCCTGGTCCTGGCCTTGCTCGTCCGGCCGCTGGTCTCGGTCGCCCTGCTGGTCGTCGTCGCCCTGCTCGTCGTCGTCCATCCAGGGGGGTGTCGGCCGGCCGTCCTCACCTTCGTAGCCACCACCGGGCACGCCCCCATCCGGCAGGCCGCCGCCCGGACCGTGCTCATGGAAGCCGCCTCCCGGAAAGCCGTCACCGGGGCCACCGCCCGGGAATCGGCCGCCACCGCCACCCGGGAAACGGCCTTGGAACGAGGTGAGCTGCGGGGCGTCATCGTCGCCGAACGCCGTGGCCCCCACCCAGCCGATCAGGCCACCGACCACCAGGGCCACCGTCATGGCCAACGCCGCCCCCTTGCGGGTCACGGTGCGAACCGGGTCCGCTTCCACCGAAGACGGCACTGACGCCTCGTCCGTCTCGACCGCGCCGACGGCCTCGACACCCTCAGTGGTCGGAGTGGCCTCGGTGGGATCGTCAGACGAGTCGCTCATCGTCTGATCATCGGCATCCTCGGCGAAACCCTGTGCAGAGAAAGGTGAGAATCGGGCAAGAACCTCTGGCGGTCAGCCCGGCGTGCGGACCAGTCCGGCCCGCTCGCCCCGGCTGACCAACTTGATGGCCACCTTGCGGGACGCCTCGTCGATCATCTCGTCGCCGAACATCACGGCGCCCTTGCGATCACCAGTGGTGGTGGCCTCCTCGTAGGCGTCGAGGATGTCATTGGCCCGGTCGAACTGGGCTTGGGTGGGTGAGAACATCTCGTTCAGGATCGTGACCTGATCGGGGTGCAGGGCCCACTTGCCGTCGAAGCCCAGGATCTGGGTACGGGTGCAGAAGTCCCGAAAACCCTCGAGGTCGCGGACCTTCACGTAGGGCCCGTCGATGACCTGCAGGCCGTTCGCCCGGCCCGCCATGAGGATCTTCATGAACACGTAGTGGAAGTAGTCGCCGGGGTACTCCGGGATCTGGAGGCCACCCGACAGCGACGGCATCTCGATGGACGCCGAGAAGTCCACTGGACCGAGGATGACTGTCTCCAGGCGAGGTGAGGCCGCGCAGATCTCGTTCACGTTGATCAGTCCCCGCGCCGTCTCGATCTGGGCCTCGATGCCGATGTGGCCGGCAGGCAGGCCCGAGTTCTTCTCGACCTGGGTCAGGAGCAGGTCCATGGCCACGACCTCCGCCGCCGACTGCACCTTGGGGAGCATGATCTCCTCGAGGCGCTCGCCCGCGTTGCCGACCACCTCGATGATGTCGCCGTAGGTCCACTGCGTGTCCCAGGCGTTGACCCGGACACAGAGGATCTTCTCGCCCCAGTCCTGGTTCTTGATGGCGTCGACCACCTTGGCCCGAGCGCCCTCCTTCTCGAGAGGGGCGACGGAGTCCTCCATGTCGAGGAAGACCATGTCAGCGGGCAGGGTCGGGCCCTTGCCCAGCATCTTCTCGCTGGAGCCGGGGACGGAGAGGCAGGACCGGCGCGGCAGGTCACGGGTGCGTTCGGACATGGCGCCACCCTATGACGGCGGCTCCGGTGAGGGCCAAGGCCGCCATGGGCTCAGAAGGGCTTGAGCAGCTCCGGGGCAACGGGACAGTCGGTGCGGCGAAGGGCATCGGCAGGGTGGGCCGGTCCGGTCGGGCCTACGACCTTGTCGACCAGGTCGAGCGGCACCAGTTCCAGCTCGTCGTCCCATGGGCTGTCGGCCGAGATGGTGCGATCGCAGAGGGCGGTGAACATGCGCTCGGGCAGGAGCCGGCCGACGCCGGCCACCAACCACACCTCGGCCGCCGAGAGCCGGGCCACCGATGCCGCAGCCCGAGAACCGTTGGGGGCCAGGAAGCCGCCCGGGCCCATGGCCGGGGTCTCCAAGATCACCACGTCGACGTCGGCGGCCGCCGCGCCCAGACCGCTCAGGGGCACGTCCGTCGCGTCGACGTCGGACCGCAGCAGGCGCAGGACGAGGGAGGAGCCGTCCCCGTCCACATCGCAGACCAGCACCGCGACATCGCCCCGGCGGGGCAGGCCTCCAGCCGCCAACTCCGGCCAGCCCAGGAGCAGGACCGTGGACTCCTCCGGCAGGGCGTCGGCCACCGCGCGGGGTGTGCGGTCGTCTGTGATCTCGGCGGCGGCGAGCTGGGCCTCGGTGATGGGGTCCGACGCTGTCAGCGTCCGGGCGGCCAGCCACCACAACGGCCCCGAGCTGGGTTGCCGATCGACGATGCGCCGGCACGCCGTGACCAGGCCCTGCGGGTCCCGGCCGAACGAGCGCAGAGCGGCCGCGGTCTCCGACACCATCGCCGCTTGCGAGGCGCCATGGGCCCGAGCCACGTAGCGCAGGCGCTCGATGGGGTGCATCGGGCCCGACGGTAGCGACCGGTCGGAGTGGAAGTATCGAGCCGTGAGCGTCAGTCGCCGGCAGTTCCTCATCGGGCTCGGAGCGGCGACGACGGTGACGGCGTTGCGGCCCGCCTGGTCGACGGCAGTGAGATCCGGGCGGACCACGGCATCTGCACCCTGCCGCCATGGATCGCCGCGGCGCTGGCATCACCGTGGGACACCGAGGTGATCCGGGCCCTGGAGACGCCTGACCGCTTCGTCACCGGCAAGATCGGCCTGGAATACGACCACCGCTTCTGGGAGACGGGCGACCGCATCCTCGGAGGCATCACCACGACCGATCGCGAGCCGAGGGAGATCTGGTACCCCTCCCACGGGTACCTCGGCGACGGGGGCGTGCTCATCGGCGCCTACCCGTTCGGGCCGGCCGCCGACCGCTTCAGCCGACTCGATCACGCCGCCCGGACCGACGTGGCCCTCACTGCGGGCGAGGAGGTGCACGGACCGGTGTACCGAGACGAGCTGCGCTCGTCGTTGTCCGTGGACTGGCGTACCCAGCCCCACAGCGAGGGGGCCTGGGCCGAATGGCCGGACTACGGCGTGGCCTACCAGCGCCTACTCGAACCGGCCGGGCGGTGGTGGTTCGCCGGGGACTGGCTGAGCCGGACCGTCGGGTGGCAGCACGGCGCCCTGGAGTCCGCTCGGCGAACCGTGACGGCGCTCCACGAATTGGTCTCGGCGCCGACTGACCAGAGTTCGCGTTCGCCGAACCGGGGGCAGTACCTTCCCAGTCCGTGACGACCCAGGCGCCTCCCGACCTCGAGCTCGCGCCCCTGGCGGGCGAGGCCCGCCCGCTGTCGGAATGGGTCACGAACTTCCACTTGGTGCTGGTCGTGCTCGACCCCTACACGAACGAGAGCGCATGGCTGCTCGAGACCGCCGGTCGGATCCTGCGCAGCTTCGCCCAGGCCGACTGCCGGGTCGGCTTCGCCGTGACGGCCAAGGCCGACGACGCCCGCCGCTTCCTCGGTCCCTGGGCCACCGAGTTCCTCACCTTCGGCGACCCCGACCGGGCCCTCGTCGAGGCCTTCGAGATCGAGGCCCTGCCCGCCTTCGTCCACATCCGGACGGACCTCACGGTGGCGTCCAAGGCCGAGGGCTGGGACCCGCTGGAGTGGCGGGCCGCCACCACCGACCTGGCCCGCGAGATGAGCTGGACCCCGCCCAACATCCCCGCCCCCGGCGACCCCGGCCCCTTCCGAGGTTCCCCCGCCGCCGGCTGAGCCCTACTTGATGATGCCGCCGCGGGTCATCGCCTCGATGTCGAGCGCCTTGGTCAGCTCCTCGTCCGACATGAGGCCCTCCTCCAGGACGACCTCCCGGATGGTCTTGTTCTCCTTGACCGCCCGCTTGATCACCGCGCCTGTCTTCTCGTAACCGAGGTAGGGGTTGAGCGCGGTGCCGATCGAGGGTGACGACTCGGCGTACTCCCGGCACCGCTCGACGTTGGCCTCGATGCCGTCGATGCACTTGTCGGCGAAGGCGCGGGAGACGTTGGCCAGGAGCCGGATCGATTCCAGCAGGTTGTGGGCCATCATCGGCATGAAGACGTTGAGCTCGAGCGTGCCCTGCGAGCCGCCGAAGGCCACGGCGGCGTCGTTGCCGATGACCTGAGCGCCGACCTGGGTCACGGCCTCGGCGATGACCGGGTTGACTTTGCCCGGCATGATGGACGACCCGGGCTGCAAGTCCGGGATGCGGATCTCGGCCAGGCCGGTGCGGGGACCCGAGCCCATCCAGCGCAGGTCGTTGGCGATCTTGATCATCGCCACAGCGATGACCCGGAGGAGCCCGGAGGCGTCGACCAGTCCGTCGCGGGAGGCCTGGGCGGCGAAGTGGTCCCGGGCCTCGGTGATGGGCAGCCCGGTGCGCTTCGCCAGGGCGGCGATGACCGCCGGGGCGAACGCAGGCGGGGCGTTGATGCCCGTGCCGACGGCGGTGCCGCCGAGGGGGACCTCGCCGACCCGTCCCAGGACGCCCTCGATGCGCTCGGCCCCCTGGCTGATCTGGGCGGCGAAACCACCGAACTCCTGGCCGAGGGTCACTGGCGTGGCGTCCATGAGGTGGGTCCGGCCGGACTTCACGACGACACTGAACTCGTCGGCCTTGTTCCCCAGAGAAGCGGCCAGGTGGGCCAGCGCGGGCAGCAGGTCGTCCCGAAGGGCCTCGGCCACGGCCAGATGAATGGCGGTCGGGAACACGTCGTTGGAGGACTGCGAGGCGTTGACGTGGTCGTTGGGGTGGACGGCGTCCTTCGTCCCCAGCTTCTCGCTGGCCAGGGTGGCCAGGACCTCGTTGGTGTTCATGTTCGACGAGGTGCCCGAGCCCGTCTGGAAGACGTCGATCGGGAAGTCCGAGTCCCACCCGCCCTCGGCCACCTCGTCCGCGGCGGCGGCGATGGCGTCAGCGATCGTCTGGTCGACGTCGGGCACCTCGTCGAGGCCGGCGTTCACCTTGGCCGCCTCGCCCTTGATCATGGCCAGGGCCCGGATGAGCCGCCGGTCGATGGTCGAGCCAGAGATCGGGAAGTTCTCCACCGCCCGCTGGGTCTGGGCCGCGTACTTGGCACTGAAGGGCACGCGGACCTCACCCATGGAGTCGTGCTCTGTGCGGAACCCACCGTCGGACTTCGTCATGGTCCTGACGCTACCCAGGGCCCCTACCGCGCCGTCCAACCACCGTCGACGGCGACGGTCTGGCCCGTGACATAGGTGCTGGCGTCAGAGGCGAGGAAGAGGAGGGCCCCGTCCAGCTCGTGCTCGGCGCCGACCCGGCGCATCGGGGTGTTGCGCTGGATCCAGTCGCTCCCGGAGTCCGAGGCGATCATCTCGCCGGTCAGGTCCGTGGCGAAGTAGCCGGGCGCGATGGCGTTCACCCGCAGGCCGTCGGTGGCCCATTGACAGGCCAGTTCGCGGGTGAGGCCGACCAACCCCGACTTGCTGGCCACGTAGCCGGCCTGCCGATTCGGTGACGAGGCAACCAGGCCGTGGACCGACGTGATGTTGACGATCGAGCCGCTCCCCCGTTCGATCATCCCGGGAGCGACCAGCCGGGACAGGTGGAACGGGGCCGTGAGGTTCAGCTCGACCGCGAGAGCGAAGTCGGCCGGGTCCTCGGCTTCGGCCCGCTGGGGCCCATCGCTGATGCCGGCGTTGTTGACCAACACATCGACCCGTCCGAAGCGGTCGAGGGCCGCGGCAACGGCGCCCGCCCGCTGCTCGGCGTCCGCCAGGTCCGCCGGTGCGACAAGCGAGCCGTCGAGGTCGCGCGCCAGAGCGGCGAGGCGGTCGGCCCGCCGGGCGACCAGCACGACGGACGCCCCGGCGCCCGCCAGAACCCGGGCGAACCGCGCCCCGAGCCCCGCTGACGCCCCCGTGACCAGCGCCACCCGTCCGTCCAACCGGAATGGATCCATCCTGGGGGAGACTACGGAGATGAAGATCCGCGTCGGATTCGGACTGGGCACTCGGACGGTCACCAACGATCCTGCACGGTTCGATCCGATGGTCGACGGCCTGGAGCGCCACGGCTTCGACTCACTGTGGATGAGCGAACGGGTGAGCGGCGACTGCCCCGACCCCGTCGTCGGCCTGGCCTACGCCGCCGGTCGGACCGAACGCATCAAGTTCGGGATGAGCGTCATGGTTCTGCCCGGGCGCAACCCGGTGCTGGTGGCCCAGGAGTTGGCCAGCCTCGATCGGCTGTCCGGAGGGCGGCTGCTGCCCGCCTTCGGACTGGGGGTGGCCGACCCCCGCGAACAGCAGGCCTTCGGCGTGGACCGCAAGGAACGGGCCCCCTGGTTCAACGAGGCGCTCCCGCTGTTGCGTCGCCTGTGGGCCGAGGACGACGTCGAACACCACGGTGAGCGCTTCCACCTCGACGGCATCACTGTGAAGCCGAAGCCGATCCAGCAGCCGATGGACGTGTGGCTGGGCGGCCAGGCTCCCTCGGAGCTCCGCCGAGTCGGGCGCCTCGGTGACGGTTGGCTGCCCTCGTTCTGCGATGCCACCGACATCGCCAACGGCATCCCGGCCATCGAGCACGCGGCCGACGAGGCGGGCCGGGCCATCGACCCCGAGCACTTCGGCGCCCTCGTGGCCTACGCCGACGGCGATGTGCCGGACATCTTCCTGTCGTTCGTGCAGAAGCGTCGACCCGACATCACTGATCCCAGGCAGATAATCCCCTCCGGCCACGAGGGCCTGCGGGGCAGGCTGAAGGAGATGATCGACGCCGGGGCCAGCAAGTTCGTGGTGCTCCCCATCGTCGAACCCGACGACTGGGAGGCGGAGCTGGACGCTCTGGCGGAGGCCGTGCTCCCGCTCCAGACGTGAGCACGATCGGCTGGTCGCTGGCGGTCGGCCATCGGGGCGAGGTGGTCCACACCGAGTGCACAGGGCCCCACACGCCGGCGACGCGCTTCGACCTCGCGTCGACGTCCAAGCAGTTCACCGGCCTGGCCGCGCTGCTCACCGTCGACCTCGACGAGGAGGTCTGGCGCCTCCTGCACCACCGCAGCGGCCTCCCCGACTACATCGACCTGTTGAAGGCGGCGGGCTACGGGTATCTGGACGTGACGACCACGGCCGATGCGCTGGCCGTCCTCGACGGTGCCCCGCTGGACTTCGAGCCCGACACGGCGTGGGCCTACTCCAACACGAACTACCTCGTGCTCGGCCAGCGCATCGAGGAGGCCACCGGCCAGTCCCTGGACGACGTCCTGCAGGAGCGGGTGTTCGGTCCCCTCGGCCTGGACATGGTCATGGACCCCCTGGACCGGCATCCCGACAACGCCACGTCGTTCGATGTCGACGGCAACCCGGCGGACTCGCCGTGGGAGCAGGTCGGGGACGGCGCGATGTGGTCCACGCCGTCCGAGCTCGTGCGCTGGGCGGACTCGTACTCGACGGCACCGTTCGGCGAGGACGTCCTCGTCCTGCAGCTGACCACGGTCGAGACCACCGACGAGGACGGCGACCGTGGCGGCGTGGGCATCTTCGTGTCCGAGGTCACCGGCCACCGGGTGCTCTACCACCACGGCGACTGGAGCGGTTTCGAGACGTACTTCACCGTCGACCCCGAGGCCCGTGTCGCCATCGCCCTCTGCACCAATCAGCCCGGCCTCGCCGACCACGCGAAGAGCCAGGACCTCCTCCGCGCCTGGCGCGAGCGCCTCGCCTGACTCGTCGGTCAGAGCGACGCGGTCACGGCGTCGAGCAGGGCGCGGTTGCGGGGGTTCTGCCACCTCGGGCCCATCTCCGCGATGACGTAACCGAAGGCGACCCCTGCGTCGGGATCGGCGAAGCCGAGGGAGCCGCCGGCGCCGAAGTGGCCGAAAGCCCGGGGCCCGGTGCCGAAGGGGCGCTCGGGTTGGGGGAGCTGAAAGCCGGCACCGAACCGGGAGGGGCGCTCGAGCACGAGATCGGGACCGTCGGCCCGGATCTCGGTGAGGGCGGCCATCGTCTCCGCCGAGAGCACGCCGCCGTCGAGGATTCCCGCGTAGAAGCGGGCCACGCCACGGGCGCTGGCGTGGCTGTTGGTCGAGGGGATCTCGGCTCGTCGCCAGGCCGGTGTGTTGACGACACCGACGCCGGAGATGTGCCGGGGGTTGGCGTAGCCGCTGTGGAGCATCAGCTCGTGGTCATTGGCAGGTTCGGCGGCCACGAAGCCCTCCATCGACGGGAACTGGAACGGCACGACCCGGGCGTGCTCCTCGTCAGGCAGGCCGATGTACACGTCAGCCCCGAGCGGCGAAGCCAGGTCCCGCAGGATCGTCCCCACCGAACGGCCGGTGGCCCGACGGATGATCTCGCCCACGAGGAACCCGAAGGTGTTCGTGTGGTAGCCGTGGGCCGTCCCTGGCTCCCACCAGGGGACCGTGGCCACCAGAGCGGCGACCATGGCGTCCCAGTCGTACATCACGAACTCCGGCTGAGGCCCCCGCAACGCCGGGAGCCCGGCCTGGTGTGACGCCAGCTGGGCCACGGTGAGCCCGAGGTCCAGTTCAGGCCACCAGCCCGACACCGGATCGTCGAGGCCGACGCCGGCGGTCTCCATGGCGTGTCCGAGCACCGCCGCGGTCAGGCCCTTCCCCACCGAGAAGGCGTTGACCAACGAGTCCGGCACCCAGCCCTCGCCTGCGGCGAGGTCCACGACCGTGCGCCCATCCACGATCACGCAGACGGCTGCGCCGACCTCCCCCCGCAAGGCGAAGTTCTCCCGGAACGCGTCTTCGACGGCCGCGAACGCGGGATCGACGCTCACAGCCAGGTCGGGTAGAGGGCGACGAGACCCTCGGTCACCCGCCGCTCGAGCTCGTCGTCCCGAGCCGGGTCGCCGTGGTCCAGCCAACCGAGCACGGCTTGAACGACATAGTCGACTGACAGCGCGGTGGCCCACCGGTGAAGGGCGGGGTCGGGGAGCAGCGCCCCGACGAGGGCGTCAACGGCAGCCACGGCCCGGTCGTGGAAGTCGTCGGCGAAGGCCGCGAACTCCGGTTCCCGGGCGGCGTGTCGCCACAGGAGACGGAAGCCGTCGGGGTCCTCGCGGGCCACGACGACCATGGCGTGGACGGCGAAGCCAGGCTCCTGCGCGCGGCGCTCGAACCCGGCCAGGAACTCGTCCCGGAGACGGTCACGGACCCCGGTGAGCACGGCCCGGTACAGATCCGCCTTGGTGGCGAAGTTCCGGTAGACGATCAGGCGGCTGACTCCGGCTTCGGCGGCCACGTCGTCCATGGAGGTGCCGGCGAACCCCGTGCGGGCGAACGCCGTCGCCGCGGCCCGTCGGAGCTGGGCCTGGCGCTCGGGACGGCGCAGGAGAGTGCGAGCTTGCGGCTGTATACAGGTGAGTTTACACTTGTCCGGACGACGAGGGGGAACGACGTGCAGCTGACCTACGACGAGGCTGAGCTCCTCGCCTCGCACGCCTACGAGGCGCCGCTGATCGCCGGTGGACTGCGGTGCCATGGCGGTTTCGACGCCGACGGGGCCTACGTGTCGCCCCGCACCCGACACCGCGCTCCGGCCATCGCGGCGTGGCAGGCGAACCACCGGGCCACCTTCGGCACCGACCTGATGGGCGTGCCCCTCGATACCTGGCCCGGCCACTACCCGAACGTGGCCCAGGCTCGTTTCCTGATCGAATCCGGCCTGCCCGAGCCCATCATCAGCTCGCTGACCCGCATAGGCACCGTCGAGGGCTTCGGCGGCATGATCCGCCTCTCCCCCGTCCCCGACAGGCGCCGCATCTTCGCCGAGGACACCGAGGGCACAGCGCTGGCCCACCTCACCACGGGCCTGTTCGAGGCCCACGCCCGAGATGAGGCCGGCTACGAGCCCGACGATGGTGAGGCCGAGGGGGGCCACAAGCAGATGTGGTTCGCCGCCCGGGATGTCGCCTTCGGCGACCCCCCCAGCGAGGACGAGACAGAGCTGATGCTCAAACGGATGGGCATCGGCCAGCTGGCCAAGGCCGCCCCCCAGCGCCTCTGGCCCGACGACGTGTCGCTGGATCTCGAGATGCTGGTCGAACGGATGACCCGGCTGCTCCTCATCGAGATCTCCGCCTTCCACACCTTTGCCTGGGCCGAGACCCTCCTCGACGAGCCCGACCTGGTCGCCGGCGACGGCGAGGCCGCCCGCCTGGTCGCCTACATCCGGTCCGACGAGACCCCCCACGTCGAGTACCTCAAGACCGTGCTGACCGAGATACGGGACCGCACGGTGGTCGGTGAGAAGAAGCAACACGCCGGCGCCGAGCTGGTCGGTCGTACCTGGGACCGGGCCCTGGCCCAGTCCCTGGGCGAGCGTCACCAGGCCGCCATCGACACCTTTCGGTCCGAGGTGGCCCACGCCGCCTCGTCTCGGTCCGACGCTGCCGACCTGATGGCCCGGTTCGACGAGTTGGCCGACCCGGCTGAGGAGGCTGCGGCATGAAGTTCGGCATCTTCTACGAGCACCAGCTGCCCCGCCCATGGACCGAGGACAGCGAGCGGCAGCTCATCCAGGACGCCCTCGACCAGGTCGAGCTCGCCGACAAGCTGGGGATCGAGTACTGCTGGGAGGTCGAGCACCACTTCCTCGAGGAGTACTCCCACAGCTCAGCTCCTGAGGTCTTCCTCGCCGCGGCCAGCCAGCGGACCAAGGACATTCGCCTGGGCCACGGGATCATCCAGACCGCCCCCGGCTACAACCATCCGGCCCGGACCGCCGAACGAGTCTCGATGCTCGATCTCGTGTCCAACGGTCGGGTCGACTTCGGCTCGGGCGAGTCATCCTC
Organism: uncultured Microthrixaceae bacterium; assembly: GCA_963725155.1. Taxonomy (GTDB): domain Bacteria; phylum Actinomycetota; class Acidimicrobiia; order Acidimicrobiales; family DATDAH01; genus DATDAH01. The sequence goes on along the minus strand of CAVRXU010000005.1, from coordinate 399,814 downwards.
GGAGGCTGAGCTCGGCGGCTTCCGCATCGACCCCATGGTCAAGCGGGAGCAGTGGCTGGAGGGCCTTCAGGTCGCCGTCCGGTGCATGACCGAGACGCCCTTCACCGGTCACGAGGGCACGTACGTGTCGATGCCACCCCGCAACGTCGTACCCAAGCCCGTCCAGAAGCCGCACCCGCCTCTGTGGGTGGCCTGCTCCCGCCGGGACACGATCATGCTGGCCGCCGAGCTCGGCATCGGTGCCCTCACGTTCGCCTTCATCGACCCCGAAGAGGCCCGTCAGTGGGTGGGCGACTACCGGCAGCGCCTGGCCGACAAGGGGGTGGCGGTCGGCAAGGCGGTCAACCCGTCCGTGGCCTGCGTGACCCCGATGATGTGCGCCAACGACGAGACGGCGGCCCTGGCCATGGGCCTCGAAGGCGGCAACTTCTTCGGCTACTCGCTGGCCCACTACTACATCTTCGGCGAGCACCAGCCCGGCACCACCGATGTCTGGCAGGAGTTCCTGGAGCGGCGCGAGGAGATGGGCTACTCCCCCGAGGCGGCGATCGCCGCTGAGCAGGAGACACTCGGCGCCAAGCTCGTCGCCGGCGAGCGCGAAGGCCTGCGGGGTGCAGTCGGCACGCCGGACCAGCTCCGCGAATTCCTCCGCCGTTACGAGGAGGCCGGCGTCGACCAGCTCATCTTCGTGATGCAGGCGGGCAAGAACCGCCATGAGGACATCATGGCCAGCCTCGAGCTCTTCGGGACCGAGGTCCTGCCCGAGTTCAAGGAGCGGGACGGCGCCGCCAGCGCGGCGAAGGAGCGAGAGCTCCAGCCCCTGATCGAGCAGGTCCTGGCCCGCAGGGTGGATGACGCCCCACTCCTGCCCGAGGGGTACTCGATGAAGGCGTACCCGAAGCAGATGATGGAGGCCGCGGGCGCCGACGAGTCGTTCCTGCAGCAGATCGCCGACAAGACCGCGGTAGGTGACAGCGAGGCGCTGGGCCAGCTCGGCTGAGCAGTGATCAGGTCCTCAGCGGCAGCTCGTCACCACCAGGAGATCGCCGTCACGTGACACGTCGGCCCCTACCTGCGTGGCCCACGGATCCAGGGAGTCCTCGAACGTGTCCAGGTCTCCGCTGATGGCCATGCGGAGGCAGGCCTGATCGCCCTCGCGCCAGAGCACGCTGCTGTCGCCATCCCATTCCGGCGTCTGGTCCACGCCGTCGTCGAGGGACGTGAGCACGTGGAGCAGGAACTGGCCGACCACCCCCTCGTCGACGGCCTCCTCGTCCGCGTCGGGCACCGTCACATCGACCACGGCCTCACGGTCCGGCCAGTCGTCGGGCTCCAGGATCTGCTCGCTGGTCGTCGGGGGTCGGCGCAGCGCCCGGTCGATGGCCTCGTTCCCACCCTGGTCGAAGATGCTCTCGACGAACTCCTGCCCGGTGACGTAGACGAACTGCTGCTGAGCGAGGAGGATCGCCGGGAAGGCGCCGATGTCGATGCCGGCTACGAGAGCCTGTTGCTCCGCATCGGCCTGGTCCTGTTCCTGATCGGTCAGCGTGGCCGCATAGGCGGCATCGACCCGGCTGGCGCTGCCCTCGACCAGGGCGGAGAAGGCAAGACCGGACTCGTCGAAGGCATCGTCCAACTCGGGGCGGTCCAGCTCGAAGTGCTGGTCCTCGAGGGCATGGGTCAGTTCGTGGACGAGGGTGATGCGCAGGTTCGGGGTGTCCGCCGAGCCCCGCACCACCATCGCGCCGGTCGCGGGGTCGTAGTAGCCGAGGGAGCCGACGGCGGCGAACTGGCTGACGAGCTCGACCGGGTCGGTGTCGGCCGGCCACAGTCCCAGCGCCTGGAGCGCGGTGGCCGAGTTCTCGAGGTCCTCCCGGGTGTCGACCAGGTCCTCCTCGAAGTCGCTCTGGGCCCGGTCGGTGTAGGCGTCGTCGTCCAGGATCTCGAGGTCGATGTCCTCCTGGAACTCGAGGCCCCGCTCCTCCTCGACGAAGTCCTGCAACTCGGGGAGCAGGGCATCCAACGCCGCCTCGTCGACGGGCTCGCCGGCCACCGTGGTCGCGGTCGGCACGGACAGGGGGGGATTCGCCTCCGCGGCGGTGTCGTCCCCCGAACCACCGGGGTCACGGGTGAGGAGGAACGCTCCGATCATGACGGCGACGACCACGAGGGCGACGGCTGCGATGGTGGCCACCAGCCGCCGGTTCGCCGCCTCCTGTTCCAGGACGCGCTCCCGGTCCTCGAACCGCGCCGGCGCGGCCGGGGCGGAGGGCTCCGACGGGTCCCCGGCTCGAGGCGGCGGTCCCGGCGGACCGGACACCGGGGGGCCGGGAGGCATCTCCATGGCCGATCAAGGTACCGACCGCCGTCGCCGCCCGGCCCGCGTACCGTGGAGTCGTGGCCAGCCGCTTCGCCGCTGACGCGGTCATCCGTCGGGTCGACGCCGAAGCGACGATCCTGCTCGGGGGCGGTCGGGCGCTCCTCCTGCAGCTCGCCCACCCGAAGGTGGCGGCGGGCGTAGCCGACCACAGTGACTTCGCCGGCGATCCCCTGCGCCGCCTGCGGGGAACGCTGGAGGCGACCTACACGATCGTGTTCGGCACCGACGCGGCCGCAGAGGCGGTCGCTCGGCGGGTCAGGGCCATTCACGACCACGTCACGGGCCCGGGCTACGCCGCCAACGACCCGGAACTGCTCTGCTGGGTCAATGCCACCCTGGTCGACACGGCCGTGACGGTGTACGAGGCCGTGCACGGCTCCCTCAGCGAGCACGAGAAGGAGTCCTACTACCGGGACTCGACCTACGTGGCCGAGGTCCTCGGTTGCCCCCGGTCCGCCCAGCCCGCCGACTGGCGGGCCTTCAGGCGCTACTGGGCCGCGATCGTGGCCGGTCTCGAGGTCAGCCCCACGGCCCGCCGGTTGGCGGAATCGATCTTCACCCCCGGCCTCCCGTGGATCGCCGGGCCGCCGGTCGCCCTGGCCCGCTTCCTGACCATCGGCACGCTGCCCCCGGCCATCCGGGACCAGTACGGATTCCGCTGGCGGACCTCGGACCGCTTGGCGCTCGATGCCGGCACGGCATTGGCGCGGCGGGTCGTACCCCTGGTCCCCGGCCCGCTCCGGCGCATTCCCCAGACGGTGCTGACGGGCTGATCAGCGCAGGTAGATCGGGAACAGGCCACCCCAGCGGTCGCCTCGTTCCCGCTGGCTCTGCGATCCGACGTTGGCGCCGTGGAACATCTGGCCACCGGTCGAGGCGATCCCGCCCTCGCTGCCGTAGGCCAGAACCACCGCGCCGGCGTCCACCGCGCCCGGGTGGTCCTCACCGGGCACGCCGATGACGAGGTCGCCATAGCGGTTGCCGTCCAGGTCACCGATGGCCACCGAAGCCCCGAGCACGTCGAGGACCTCAGCCCTGTCGGCCAGCCCGGTGGTGGCTGTGCCCGCGTGCAACTGCCGGCTGCCCGCCCCGGTCAGGCCCGTCGGCCCGCCATAGAGGGCCAGCACCGCACCGGCCCGCGACGTGGCCCCGACGCCCTGGCCGGCAATGCCGACGAGAGCGTCGGCCGCCCCGTCGTCGTTCAGGTCCCCGAGGGAGAGGCCCGAGCCCAGGCGGTCCCCCGGCTGGGCCGTGCCGGCGACCGCGGTGGAGTCGGCATGAAGGAAGCGGCTCCCGGCCGGGCGTACGCCCTGGGCCGAGCCCCGCAGGACGAACATGGCTCCCGCGTCGCTCGCCCCCCCGACGTCCTGCCCCACGGCCCCGGCCACGACATCGGCGAAGCCGTCGCCCTGCACGTCCCCCACGGCCACGGTGATGCCCAGCTGGTCACCAGCCCGACCGTCACCCACGACCAGGGGGGTGTCGGCGCTGAACTCCGCGCTGCCGTCCCCCCGCAGGCCGGGGCGGACGCCGGCCGCGGCCCGGCCCCGGAGGATCAGGACCGAGCCGGTGTCCCCACTGACGGGGAAGCCCACGTCGGGCGTGTCCTCGCCAGGGATGCCGACGGCGAGATCGTCGATCAGGTCGCCGTTCGTGTCGCCGGCGGCCAGAGCGACGCCGAGGCGATCGCCCGCCTCGGCATCACCGGCGACGGGACCGATGCCCCCAGTCGCCGAGGTCAGCTCCCGGCCGACTGTGGTCAGCCCTTCGGACGACCCACTGAAGACGGTCACCGCGCCGGCCACGGCCACTCGGTTCACGTCCTCACCCGGCGCGCCGACGGCCAGGTCGTCGAAGCCGTCACCGTCGAAGTCGCCCGTGGCCAGGGCCGCCCCGAACTGGTCGCCACGCTCATTGCGGACTCCGACCAGCTGCCGACCACGGGGATCAGGCAGCAGGCCCTCGGCCGAGCCGTGGAGCACGATCACCTCGCCGCTGGCTCGCGCCCCGTCGATCGTGGCGGCCGGGGCCCCGACGGTCACGTCGTCGAACCCGTCAGCGTCGAAGTCGCCGGTGGCCACGGCGGCACCGAAGACCTCGTTGCTCTCCTGGACCCCCGGCACCGGCGTGCCGGCCGGATAGCCCTGGAAGATCCGCTCGGAGCCGGTGCCCGTGACCCCAGACCCTTCGGGACCGGCGCCGTAGAGCACGAAGGCGCCGCCGCTGTCGATGGTGTTGCCGGTGTCCTCGCCGGGGACACCCGTGACGACGTCGTCGGCGCCGTCGCCGTTGATGTCGCCAGTGGCCACACCGGGACCGCCCCAGTAGAGGCTGGTGTTGTCGACGGCGAAGTCGTCATTGCGGATGCGGGTCCCGTAGGGCGTGGCCCACCACGACGTGTGACCGCTCACGTTGGGGTAAGCGAGCAGTCGCCCGTCAGCGATCCCGTACATCACGCCAGGGTCCTTCTGGCCGCCGCCCGCCGTCCGCTCTTCGTAGTGGAGGTGCGGCGAGGTCGTCTGGCCGGACATGCCCGACCGGCCGATGAGCGTCCCCCGCTCCACCCGCTGACCGACGGTCACGATCTCGGCGGAGAGGTGGTAGTAGCGGGAGTGGATCCCGTCGTCGTGCTGGATGTCGACGAAGGTGCCGCGGGCGTCTCCGGCTGATCGGGCCGCGGCGATGCGCCCGGGCCCCGAGGCGTAGACCTGGGTGCCCACGGGCATGCCGATGTCGATGGCCGGGTACCCGTGGTGGCCGACGCAGCCGGCGTAGCCGGGGTTGCCGTTCGTGCACCAGAGCGGGTGGTCGCCCAGGAACGGCACCCAGTTGGCGTCCTCGTTCTGGCCCGCTTCGACGAGGGGCCCGGCCTCGGCTGGGCTCGGCGGGTCAGGGTACGCATCGGCATCCTCGTAGGCGGCGTCCGCGGGGGCCGGTGCCGCGGCCGCGGGAAGGCCGCCGAGCGGCGCGGTCAGGGCGCCGACGCCGAGCAGCGCGATGAGGAGGGAGCGGGAAGGAAGCAGCATCAGGTCGACAAGGCCGACACCGAGGGTACGGGACGTCGACGGCGAGCCACACGGCCACCTCCTACGATCCGGGCCATGACCCAGGAGTCACCCCGCCCGTCGCTCGTGCCTTACGCGGAGCTCGCCGTCAGCAAGCTCCTGGAGGATGCGGCGGTCGCCTGGCCGGAGCGCATCGCCCTGGTCGACGGGATCACCGACGCCGAGTACACCTTCGCCCGGGTCTGGGAGGCCTCGCGAGGTGTGGCCCGCTCCCTGCAGGACGAGGGGATCGAGCCGGGCGACCGTGTCGGCATCGTCGCCCCCAACTCGCCGGAGTGGGTCATCGCCTTTCACGGCGCCTTGCTGGCCGGGGCCGCCGTCACCACGCTGAACCCGCTCTACAAGGAACGGGAGATCGCCCACCAGTTCGGCGACTCCGAGCCCAGGGCGGTCTTCGTCGCCGACGTCACGGCGGCCACCACCCGGGGGGTGTGGGGCGACGAGAGAGGCTTCCACCACACCGCGGAGGTCTGGGACCTGGCGGCCGCGGCCGGCGGGGATCCGGACCCGGTGACCGTCGACCCGATCAGCGACCTCGCCGCCCTCCCCTACTCCTCCGGTACCACCGGCGCCCCCAAGGGGGTCATGCTCAGCCACCACAACATCACGAGCAACGTGGCCCAGATCCGGGGCACCGGCCTCATCCCCGACGGCTCGGTGATGATCGACTTCCTGCCCTTCTTCCACATCTACGGACTGACCGTGCTCATGCTCTGCGGGCTGGCCAGCGGCTCCAAGCAGGTCGTGCTCCCGGGCTTCGACCCCCAGCGCTTCGTCGACCTGACCCAGAGCCACCAGGCCACGAACCTCTTCGTCGTACCCCCGGCGCTCCTGGCCCTGGCCAACATGGGCGACCAGCTCGGCGCCGACCTGAGCAGCGTCCGGTACGTCATGTCGGGGGCGGCCCCGCTGCCCATCGACGTGGCCCGCCGCGTCGAGGAGCACTACGACGTCGAGGTGGTGCAGGGGTACGGGATGACCGAGGCCAGCCCGGTGACCCACATCAGCCTGCTGGGCCGGGACAAGCCCGGCACGGTCGGTCCTCCCGTGGCCGACACCCGTCAGAAGGTGGTCGACCTGGCCTCGGGCGAAGAGCTGGGGATCGGCGAGACCGGTGAGCTGCTCATCCAGGGCCCGCAGGTCATGGCCGGCTACTACCGGCGCCCCGACGCCACAGAGGAGACCCTGATGACCGACGCCGACGGCGTGTGGCTGCGCTCCGGCGACATCGTCACCGTCGACGACGACGCCTACGTCACCATCCGGGACCGCGCCAAGGAGATGATCAAGTACAAGGGCTACCAGATCGCCCCCGCCGAGCTGGAGGCAGTCCTGATCGAGAACCCAAACATCGCCGACGCCGCCGTCATCCCCAAAGACAGCGGCAACGGGATGGACGAGATACCGAAGGCCTTCGTGGTCCTTCGCGAGGGAGCGACGATGTCGGCCGAGGAGGTCATGGCCTACGTCGACGAGCGGGTGGCGCCCTACAAGAAGGTCCGGGAGGTGGCCTTCATCGAAGCCATCCCGAAGAATCCGAGCGGCAAGATCCTGCGCCGCGAACTCAAGGAGAAGGAGCGAGCGTCGTCATGAGTGACCTGCCTGCCCTGTTGCACCCATTCGCGAAGCCGTCTGCGCCGCGGGAACACTTCCTCACCGTCGTCCGGGGTGAAGGAGCCCTCGTCTGGGATGCCGACGGCAACGAATACGTCGACGGCATGGCCAGCCTGTGGTTCGCCAACGTCGGCTACGGCCGGGCCGAGGTGGCCGACGCCGTCGCCGCGCAGGTGAGGACGCTGCACGCCTACCACTGCTTCGACCCGTTCACCAACGGCCCCGCTGACGCCCTCGCCGAGCGCCTCGCCGCACTGGCCCCGGTGGACGATCCACGGATCTTCCTGGTCAGCTCCGGCTCGGAGGCCGTCGACTCCGCCATGAAGCTGGCCAAGGCGGCCCACATCCGGGCCGGTCGACCCGAGCGCACGCTCATCGTCAGCCGGTCGGCGGGCTACCACGGCGTGACCTACGGGGGGACCTCGGTCCAGGGCATACCCGACAACCGGGCCGGGTTCGGCGAGCTGCTGCCCGATGTGGTCAACGTCGCCGGCGACGACATCGAGGCCATGGCCACGCTCTTCGCCGAACGGGGCGACGAGGTGGCCGCGGTCATCAGCGAACCGGTCCAGGGGGCGGGGGGCGTGTTCCCGCCGCCCGAGGGCTACCTGACCCAGCTCCGACGGCTGTGCGACGACCATGGGGCCTTCCTGATCCTGGACGAAGTCATCTGTGCCTTCGGTCGACTCGGGCGTTGGTTCGGGGCCGAGCACTACGGCGTCCGTCCAGATCTCATCACGTTCGCCAAGGGGGTCACCTCCGGCTATGTGCCCCTCGGCGGCGTCGTGTTGGGTCAACCGGTGCACGCCGCGCTGGAATCCGACCCGACGTTCGTCCTCCGTCATGGCCACACCTACTCGGGTCATGCCACGGCCGCCGCCGCAGCCATGGCCAACCTCGACGTCATCGAGAGCGACGGCCTGCTCGCTCGTGCCTTGGTCATCGGCGACCGATTGTCGGCCGGGCTCCGCAGCCTCGAAGCGGACGGTCTGGTCACGGCCGTGCGAGGTGAGGGGGCGGTGTGGGCCGTCGAGCTGCCGGAGGGCACGGAGGCCCCCGCGGTCCGCGACGCGCTCCTGGGCGAAGGGGTGATCGTGCGTCCGCTGGGCACGGCCCTGGCCATGTGCCCGCCGCTGGTCATCACCGACGCGCAGGTCGACCGCATGGTGGACGGAATGGCTCGCGTCCTGGGCGCCTGAGCGAGCGGTAGACCAGCGGCGATGCGCGCCGTCGTCCTCTTCAACCGCGACCTGCGCGTCCACGATCACCCCGCGCTGGCCGAGGCCGTCCGGACGGCGGAATCCGTCATACCTCTCTTCGTTGTCGACGAGGCCCTGCTGACCACCGGATTCGTCGTCCCGAATCGAGCGGCCTTTCTCGTCGACAGCCTGGCCGACCTGCGGGGCGGACTCCGGGCGCGAGGTGGCGACCTGGTGGTCCGTCGGGGCGACCCCGTGGCCGAGGCGCTTGCCCTGGCCGCCCAGTTCGACGCCGGCGTGGTCCACGCGTCGGCCGACGTGACCGACTTCGCCCAGAGGCGGGAGGCTCGTCTGGCCGACGCCTGCGCCGAATCCGGGCGACGCCTCGTGCTTCACTCCGGGGTCGGCGTGATCCCGGCCGACGAGCTGATGACCCGGTCCGGTGGCCACTACAAGGTCTTCACGCCCTACTGGCGGGCCTGGTCCAACCACCCCCGCAGGGTCGTCGAGTCCGCCCCACGAATCGTGACTCTGCCCGTGGGAGTCGACCCGGGCGCGATCCCCCTTGCGTCAGATCTCGCGTCCGGCGCGCCGAGTCCGGGCCTCGCCCGCGGCGGGGAGGGGACCGCGCGGAAGCTCGTGTCCATCTGGTCGCGGGCCCACCTGGCCGACTACGGCGAGCAGAGCGACGACCTCGCGGGCGACGTCACCTCGCGGTTCAGCCCCCACCTCCACTTCGGCACCTTCTCGTCCCTCGAGCTGGTGGACCGCCTGGCGGGGCGGGAGGGTGGTGCGCCCTTCGCTCGGCAGGTGTGCTGGCGGGACTTCTACCAGCAGACGGCCTTCCGCTTCCCAGCCATCGCCCGGGCAGACCTGCACCCACGAGGGCGGCACTGGGTCGAGGACGAGGCGAGGTTCGCCGCGTGGGCCGAAGGACGCACGGGCCTGCCGATCATCGACGCCGGTATGCGCCAGCTGCGCCAGGAGGGCTGGATGCACAACCGGGCGCGGCTCCTGGTCGGGTCGTTCCTGACCAAACAGCTCGGCATCGACTGGCGGCGCGGGGCGGCGCACTTCCTGGACTGGCTGGTCGACGGCGACATCGCCGTCAACTCGGCCAACTGGCAATGGGTGGCCGGTACCGGCTCCGACACCCGACCCAATCGGATCTTCAACCCCATCCGCCAGGCTCATCGCTTCGATCCACGAGGAGCGTACGTGCGCCGCTACGTCCCCGAGTTGGGCGGCGTCGACGGCGGACAGGTGCACGAACCGTGGCTGCTCCGAGGCGACACCGACCTCGACTATCCGGCCCCGATCGTCGACCTCGAGGTGGCGGCCGATCGCTTTCGCCGGTCGTTGCCCAGTACCTAGTGCTTTCTATGCAGCGGATAGGATCCTGGTGTGGCCACCCGGGAGCGACGGACCCGACGCCGCCGCCTACCCCCCGAAGAGGGTCGGCGAGCCCTGCTCGAGGCCGGGCGCGACCACCTCTACGAGAACCCTCTCGGCGAACCGCTGGACCATGTCCGGGTCACCGACATCGTCAGCCGCATGGGCCTGAGCATCGGTGCCGTCTACCACTACTGGGAGAGTCAGGACGACTACCGCGACGACCTCCTCGAGCTGCTCCTGTCACCCGAACAACTACCCGCCGTGCAACAGGCTGGCCTGGCGGTGGCCGAGGCTGCCAAGACGGATCCTCCGTTCGAAGAGCTGGTCCGCACTGCGGCGATGATCAGCTATGAAGGCCTGGCTACGCCACCGGAGCGGGAGCGCCTAATCCTCGCTCTTATGGCCTACGGCGACAGCGAGATCGATAAACGCCTGGGGACCCAGTCACGCGAGGTGAGTCACCGTTGGGCGGAGCTGTTCGGCGTGTGGTTTCCGACGTACGGGCTCGAACCGCGCCCTCCTTTCACCTACGAGTCGCTTGCCGTGGTTCTGATGGCGCTCGTGCAGGGCATGAACGTGCGCCGCAACGTGGATCCGAAGAGTGTGGACGGTGAGCTCGAGCCGGGGTGGGATCTGTTCTCCAGTGCCGCGCTGGCGTTCGTGATCGCCGCCAGTCGGCCCACGACGAGCGGGGCCGACCCCGCCGACGGGGACCGGACGCTCTGGGACCTCGCTCGCCGGCTGATCCCCCGCCGAAGCCCGGCTCGGTAGTCTGCCGCAGGTGCGGCGCCCCGTCCTCATCCTGTCCGTGGGTCTCGTGGGCCTCGGCTTCGGTCTCCTCCTGGGCCTGGACGCCGCAGAGGCCTCCCCCGCCGACCCGACGCCGCGGACGGTCACCCAGCCCGATGGGTCGACCTTCGTCGGCCGGCTCTTCGGCGACGAGTACGTCAACGGCCTGGAGACCGACGCGGGTTTCACCGTCGTGCAGGATTTCCGGGGTACGTGGACGTTTGCCGAGGCCACCCCGACCGGTCGCCTGCGATCCACCGGCCTCCGTCCCGGCCCGTCAGGGCAACCGCCGACGTCGGCCGAGCTCACCCCCCACCTGCGGGACACCGTGGCCATCGCCGAGGCCGAAGACGCTCGTCTCGAGGCGGCCGAAGCGGCACCTGCGCACACGCCCCCAGCCATCGGGACCCAGCCCGTGCTGGTGATCCTGGCCCAGTTCGACGATCGATCCCTCATGACGACGCCCGCCGACTGGTCTGAGATGTGGTTCGGCGCCGACCAGAGCGTCGCCGACTACTACGACGAGGCCTCCTTCGGCCTGCTCGACATCGAGCCGGCAACCGAGGGTGACACGGCCCTCGGGGGCAGCGCCGGCGACGGCGTGGTCGTGGTCGACGTGTCCACCTCCCACCCGAACAGCGGTCGAAGTTTCGGGGCTTTCCAGGAGACGATCCACGACATCCTGTCCGACCCCCAGCTGGCGGACGCCGTCGACTTCGCCGCCTACGACACGGACAACGACAAACACATCTCGCCCGATGAGCTGCACCTGGCCGTCGTGGTGGCAGGCACCGAGGCGGCCCAGGGCTGCAGCGCCCCGTCGATCTGGGCCCACCGCAACGCCCTCGACAACCCGGTCACCGTCGACACCGACATCGTGCTCGGCGACCGCTCGACCAACGGTGGGTACCTCACCGGCGGCGAGCTCCAGTGCGACATCGCCGTCCAGCAGGCCACGTTGGGCGTCTGGGTCCACGAGTTCGGCCATGACCTCGGCCTGCTGGACCTCTATGACGGCGACGGCAGCTCCTCGGGCGTCGACACGTGGAGCGTGATGGGCCTGCACTGGCTGAGTCTGCCGGGTGAGCCCATCGGCACCCGTCCCCCGCTCCCCGACCCCTTCAGCCGATCACAGCTCGGTTGGCTGATGCCCACCGAGGTCATCACGACGAGCGAGGACGTGGCTCTCGCCTCGTCGGCTTCCAGCGACGACGTCGCCCAGGTTCTCGACAACCCCGACGGGGTGGACATCGGGTTCCTGGGCGGCGGTGGGACCGGTGAGTACTTCCTGGTCGAGAACCGGGAGCAGGAGGGCTATGACATCGCCGCCCGGGGTTGTGGCCTCCTGGTGTGGCACATCGACGAGAGCCGCTCCTCCAACGGCGACGACGACGCCCGGCTGGTCGATGTCGAGGAGGCCGGCGGCGGCGAGTTCCAGGACGGTTCCGCGGATGCCGACGACCCCTATCCATCCGAGAACCCGCTGAACGCCACCTTCGACCCGACGAGCAGCCCGAACAGCAGTCTGAACTCGGGCCTTCCCAGCGGTGTGGCTCTCAGCGGCTTCTCCCCGACCTGTGGCTCGTCACTCATCCTCGACGTGGAGCCCGGTGGCGCACCAGTCGGTGGACCCTCCAACGACCGGCTGGACAGTGCCCGCCCCATTCCCCTTGACGGAACCGGTTCGGTGTCCGTGCGAGGCCACAACGTGGGCGCCACCCACGAGGTCGGCGAGCCCCAGCACAACGACGCCCCGGGCCAGTCCTCGATCTGGTACTCGTTCAGCGCGCCTCGCGCCGGTTTCGTCAGCATCACAACCGAGAGCACGTTCCAGGAGGTCGCTGCGGTCTACACCGGTACCGACCTCGGAAACCTGCTCCCGGTGGTCTCCGCCCAGGGCGGCCCGCCCGGGGGCGGGGCAGGCAGTCCGCCTGCACCGGAGTCGATCAACCGGGGGCTCGGGATCCGGGTGGAGCGCGACGTGCGCTATTTCATCGCGATCGACTCTTTGACACCCGGTGACACAGGTGGCGTTCGGGTCTTCCTGGACTACGACCAGGCCCGCCCGGACGTTCGCCCCGTGCGACGCGTGGTCGCCGCCGGCGAACAACCGGAACTCCGGGTGCAGATCCGCAACACCAGTTCCATCGCCACCCTTCGGGTGTACCAACTCGTCGAGGGCACGACGGCGCTCCACGCGTTGGACTGCCCCGACGCCTTCCTGCTCCTACCGGGCGAAGCCCGCGCTTGTCGCGTGCGCACGCCGATCACGGGCGGACCGGGGACGTCGCTGCGGGGCAAGGTCACCGCCTGGATCGAGTGGCCCGACACCGGCCGCTACGCCTACGTCGCCGACTCCTGGTTCGCACGCGTCCGGAGCTGAGCTCGGTCTCAGGTGCCCAAACGGCGGAGGATGTCGGCCCTCGGGCCGCTGACCTCTGGACCGAAGGCCGAGACCAGCACCCCCTTCAGGCCGCAGGGCCCGTTCGTCACGGCGAACACGATGGACATGTCGTCGGGATCGGATTCGCCCTCGAACCGGAAGGTCTGGTCGATCGTCACCGCTTCGGGGGCCAACGCCTCACTCTCGCACTCGGGGCAGCGAACGCCGTCGTCGACGATGAAGAACTCGTGGGTGTAGCCCGCCTCCCGCAACGAGGCGATCGCGTCCTGCTCGGTGTCCATGCCATTCGCCATGTCGACAGGCTCGCACGCCCGGCTACGTTCGCCACCGTGATCCTTCACGCTGACCTCGAGGCCGGTCTCGTCACGCTCATCGACCCCTCCGACTTCGGAGGCTTCCATGTGGAGGTTGCCGGTGGTGACGTCACCGACGGACGTCTCGAGACCGTGCTCGCCCCACACGGACGCCTCCATGACGGCCACGCCTGGATCGCTGTGGACGCCGTCGCCACGCTCGCCGGCCAGGCTGCCGACGACCAGTGGCGGGCCGGCTTCGACGCGATGGTCGCCTACGCCCGGGACAACGGCTTCCTCGACGCATCAGGCACCGCCATCCGGGCGCACCTCGAGGCGGCCCGACCCCCCGTCGTCTGATCAACCCGACGGCGGGTAGGTGACGGTGCATGCCTTCCCCCGCGCTCTGGCTGCACGAGCCCGAGGCCACCATCGGTTTCGCCGGGCTGGCGGCCGTCGCGACCAGCGAGGGGATGACCGTCGCCCCCCTCGAGGACTTCGCCGGTCCGGCATCCGGCGACCTGGTGGCGTCCGACCCGACACGCACGCCGGCAACCCTGGTGGACCAGGTCCCCCGATGCCACCACCTGGCCCTGACCCATCGACGCGACGAGCCGTTCGTGCTCCAGACCCTGCGCTCCGGCTACCTCGGTTTCCTGCTCCACACCACGCCCGCCGTTGAGGCCGCCGACGCCCTGAAGCGTCTGGCCGCCGGTGAAGCCGTCGTCGCCGGCTCCCTGGCCAGCCGGGTCGCCCTCAGCGGCGCTCGTCTGGGTGACGCCGACTTCTGGCCCGGCCTGACGCGAGGACTGACCCGCCGGGAGAGTGAAGTCCTCGAGGGCATCAGTCACGGGCTGTCGACGCGCCAGATCGCCGAGACCCTCTTCGTCGGCGAGGAGACGGTCCGCAGCCACCTCAAGTCGCTCTACCAGAAGCTCGGCGTGTCGGACCGCAGCGCCGCAGTCGCCCACGCCTTCCGCGACGGCATCCTCTCCCCCGATGCGGCCTGAACCCCCGGCGCCGCGGAGCGGCTCGGCGGCCTGACATCACCGTGACTTCAGCACCCAGCCGCGGGGCCGGCGATCCTCCGAACCCGCACAACGTGCGAGATCAGGTCTCCTGGCTACGCGTCCGGCTCGGAGGCGAGGACTGCGGTTCGACGGCCGTCGAGGAGCGGCAGTTCCTCCATCGACGAGGTGGAGTTCGGGGAGTCAACTCCCGGTCAACCGCCGCTGACCGCCCGCCGGCTCACACCAAGGTAGACGCACGTATCGGCGTCCGTAAACCCCGCGCATCGACTGCGGTGCCCCTGTCGCGACACGGATCATGTGGTGCCCGGGGTGGGATTCGAACCCACACGGCCCCGTGGGGCCAGGGGGGTTTAAGCCCCCCGCGGCTGCCAGTTACGCCACCCGGGCCTGACCGGCAAACCGTACCCAGGTGCCGGTCACGCAGCTTGGAGGCCCCCGCCCTCGACGGAGGCCCAGAGGGCGGTGCGAGCCTGGTCGGCTTCCGGGCCCTGGAGCCCGTTGGCGGCGACGACGCCCTCCACCATGTCGGCCAGCACCTGGACCCAGAGACGACCCTTCAGACGGATGGCGACGGTGGCACCGCCGTCGGATCGCCATCGGATGGTTCGCTCGCACCCGGCCAGTCGAGGTGGGCTCCGGAAGGCGGGAACGCGCAGGCCCTGTCGGCGGGCCACATCGCTGAGACTCTTCACCGCTCCTGCGAACCGCACCGAGGTGGCTTCCATCGACCTCCATGCTCCCCAGGGGGTGTGACGCTGACCCGAGGTCCCGGCACCGGTCACGGTCGCGACGTACCGTCGGGTCGAGATGGAACTGCCCGCCCTGAACCCCGCCCAGCAGGACGTCGTCGACCTCCTCGGCGCGCCCCGCTCGGCGTGGCCCGAGTTCGACCCCGACCTGCGCCAGGACCTGCGCACGATGCTGGACGACGCCCTCGCCCCGCTGGCCGAGGAGCTGGGCCAGGACACCCTGTGGGTCGGGAAGTACAAGCTCAAGGAGGTCCACGGCTGCGAAGTCCGCTTCGTGGCCGAGCAGGCGGGGTTCGTGCCCTCTGCGGCGACCGCCCGGGGCACCGTGACCCACAAGGCCATCGAGCTGACCCTGAACCTCCCGGGTGAGACCGCGCCGCTCGACCTGGTCGACGAGGCCATCGCCCGGCTCCAGGACAGCGACGCTTGGCTGGCCGAGTGGCTGCGGACCTGCGACGACGCGGAGCGAGCCGAGCTGCGAGGCGAGGTCAACGACCTGTTGGTCAAGTTCCTGGACTGCTGGCCGCCGCTGCGGCCCCAGTGGCGGCCCGCGCCCGAGAGCCGGCTCAACTACGACCTCTTCGGCGGCACCATCGTCCTGGCCGGAAAGGTCGACCTGGCCCTCGGTCGGGCCGACGGGACCCGGGCGGGGAAGGTCCTCATCGACCTCAAGACCGGACGCTCCAGCCCGCTGCACCGTGAGGACCTGCGCTTCTACGCCCTCATCGAGGCCCTCCGGCTGGGGGTGCCGCCCCGGCGCATCGCCACCCACTACCTCGACTCCGGCCACCTCCAGGTCGAGGACGTCACCCTCGACGTGCTGGAGGCGGCGGTGGCCCGCACGGTCGACGGCATCACCGCCATGGTCGAGCTCCGGGATCCCGATCGGGCCCTGGTGAAGAAGCCCGGCCCGGCGTGTGGCTGGTGTGCCCTGGCTGAAGACTGCGCCGAGGGCCAGGAGTGGCTGACCGACGAGAGCCGGGCCCATTGAGGGTCACGCCGGGTCGATCAGGGGCTGGGCCACCTCGTCGTCGAGGTGGCTCAGGGAGCCCCGGGCCCGCAGGACGACCAGCACGAGAACGAAGCCCACGCCGCCGGCCGCCACTGTCGCCCGGGGCCCGATCACCTGGGCGAGGACGCCTTGGAGCAGGCTGCCCAGCGGTGCGCACAGAGTGATGCTGAGCACATAGAAGGCGAGCACCTTGCCCCGCATCCGCTCGTCGACCTGGAGCTGGATGGTCGTGTTCAGGCTGGAGGCGATGGTCAGGTAGCCCGCACCGACACCGAGCAGGCCGACGAAGCCGACGTAGGCGTTGGGGGCGAGGGCGAAGACGGCCATTGACGTGCCGCAGAGGAGGATGGCCCCCGCGACCAGCGATTGGCGCCGGAACGTGCTGCCCCACCCGGCGACGAACGGCGTGGCCAGGATGGCCCCGATGCCGAGCGCCGCGCTGAGAACCCCGAAGACCCACTCGTCGACGACGAAGACGTCCTCGGCGAAGACCACCACCAGTTGGAACACAGGACTCTCGAAGAAGCCCAGCCCGGCCACGACGATCACGCAGGCGGCGATGCCCGCCGACGCCCGCACGTAGCGGATCGTCTCGCGGAAGTCGGCCGCGATGTGCATCCGCCCGACGGCCTTCTCCACCACTCGGTCGAGGCGCATCGCCAGCAGGGCGGCGATGACGGCCAGGAAGCTGATGCCGTTGACGAAGAACGCCCATCCGGGGCCGACCAAGGCGAGGATGATCCCCCCGATCGCCGGACCGAAGGCCCGGGCGGCGTTGAACTGGGCCGAGTTCAGCGTCACCGCGTTGAGGAGGGCTTCGCGGGGGACGAGCTCGGAGACGAAAGCCTGCCACGAGCCGATCATCAACCCGGCGAACACCCCGGAGGTGGCCGCCATGGCCACGATCACCCCGGGAGACCGGACGCCCGCGCTCCACGCGGCCCACAGGGCCATGGCGACCGCGGCCTGGGCCGTGGACATGACCAGCAGCACGGATCGGCGATCGAAGCGGTCGGCCAGGGTCCCACCCACGGGACCGAGGATCGAGGCCGTGATGAGGAGGCTGAAGGAGGCGAACCCCACCCACGCCGCGCTGTCGGTGAGTCGGAACACGACGAAGGGCACGGTGACGTTCTGCACCCAGCCCCCGGTGTTGGAGACGACGGCCCCGGTCCAGAAGAGGGCGAAGTTCCGATACTTGAACGCGGCCACCGCCGAACGAAGGCCGGGGCGGACCTCCTCTTCGACGTCGGCGGGTTCGGCAGAGCTCACGGACGGCCGAGGCTACGGGTTGGCCGACGGGGTGCCGTCCGACGTCGACGGGGGACGACACGGACGTGAACACCTCGTTTCGGCTGGTCCGGAGAGGTCCCCGATCACTCCCCGCCGGTAGCCTGCACCCGCGTATGGCCTCCGAGGACACCCCCGTGGACACCTCGTCCCCTGTGGCCGAAGGCCTGTCCGCCGAGGCCCCGGGCGGGACCCTCGTCCGCCTACCCGTGGACCGCTCCGCCAGGGGCCGCGAAGACCCGGCCCGCCAGGGTGACGTCGACGAGTGGGGACGCTCCGAGCACATGCGCGAGCTGGCCCGGACGCTCTATGACCCCATCTACCGGTCCTGGTTCCGCGCCGAGTGGGAGGGCCTCGACAAGATCCCGGAGCACGGTGGCGCCCTGCTGGTGGCGAACCACGCCGGGGCCGTCCCGTCCGACGCCCCCGTGATCATGCACGGCATCGAGACCGAGCTGAAGCGACCCGTGTACGGGCTGGCCGACCACCTCTTCAAGTCGCTGCCGGTCGTCGGGACGCTGTGGTCACGGGTCGGCGGCGTCGTAGCCCACCCGGACAACGCCTATCGCCTGCTGCACGACAAGGGAGCCCTCGTCCTGGTGTTCCCTGAGGGCACCAAGGGCACCGGCAAGCACATCTCCGAGCGCTACCGCCTCCGTCGATTCGGGCGCGGTGGCTTCGTCGAGATCGCCATGAAGGCCGGGGTCCCCGTCATCCCCATCGCCGTGGTCGGCTCCGAGGAGGCGATGCCGATCATCGCCAAGATCAACCCGCTGGCCAAGGCCCTCAACCTTCCGTACGTGCCGATCACGCCCCAGATGCTGGTCCTCGGCCCCTTGGGCCTGGTCGCGCCACTCCCGGCCAAGTTCCGTCTCCGGGTGCTCGACCCGATTCACTTCGACGTCCCGGCCGGCCAGGAGCGCTACAGCAAGAGCAAGGTCATGGAGGCCGCTGACGACATCCGGCAGCGCATCCAGGACCAGCTCTTCGACATGATCCGCTCCCGTCGCTCCGTTTGGAAGGGCTGACATGGGTCGCCGCGTTCTCGTCACGGGCCTCAGCACCTTCTGGGGTGGGCTGGTCGCCCAGCAGCTCGAGGCCGACCCCGACGTCGATGTCATCGTCGGGCTCGACACATCGCCCCCTGAAGTCGAGCTGGAGCGCACCGAGTTCGTCCGGGTGGACCAGAACTACTCGATCCTCAGCCGGATCGTGGCCGCCACGAAGGTCGACACCATCATCCACACCTTCCTCGTCATGAACTCGGGGCAGATCTCGTCCCGGGCGATGAAGGAGATCAACGTCATCGGGACGATGAACCTGTTCGCCGCCGCATCGGCGGCCGGCAGCACGGTCGAACGGGTCGTGGTCAAGTCGTCGTCGCTGGTCTACGGCGCCGATCGGGAGGACCCCGCCTTCTTCCGTGAGGACATGCCGCGGGCCCGCTTCCCGAAGACCGGCGTCGAGCGCAGCCTCCTCGCCGTCGAGGACTACGTCCGTGACTTCGCGGTGGACAACCCACACGTCACCGTCTCGCTGTTGCGCTTCAGCAACGTCCTCGGTCCCACCATCTCCACGCCGTTCTCCAAGTTGCTCCAGCTCCCGCTGGTCCCTTCCGTGTTCGGCTTCGACCCTCGGTTCCAGTTCGTCCACGAGGACGACGTCGTCCGCTCGATCCTCTTCGTGCTCGACCAGGACCTGGCCGGCATCTACAACGTCGCCGGCGACGGGATGCTGCCGTGGAGCGAGGTGGCCACCATCTGCGGCAAACGCACGGTGCCCCTCCCTCCCCTGGCCACGGGCGCCGCCGCCCTTCCCCTGAGGGCCCTCGGGTACGACATGCCCCCCGAGACGCTCGAGCTGCTGCGGTACGGGCGGGGCGTGGACGGCACCAAGCTCGTCGACGCCGGGTTCGAGTACCGCTTCACCTCGGCGGGCACGGTCGAGAACTTCGCCCAGGCCCTTCGCCTGAAGTCGACCGTGGGCGAGCGCAACCCCGAGTACACCTATCAGGCCGACGTGGAGCAGTTCTTCAAGCACTCGCCGTCGGTCGTGCGCGACGTCCCCGTCCCATGAGCGATGCTGCCCGGGTCGACGTCGTCGACCGCGTGGCCACGGTCACCCTCAACGATCCCGGCAAGCGCAACGCAATCAGCCCGGCGATGGTCGACGGCATCACCGAGATCTTCGACGCTCTGGAGGCCGACGAGGGCGTTGGCGCCGTCGTCGTCACCGGGGCCCCGCCGGCCTTCTGCGCGGGCGCCGACCTGTCCCACCTCGGAGCGTCCCGCGAAGACGGCCTCCGCCACATCTACGAGGCCTTCCTCCGCCTCAGCCGCTGCCCGCTGCCGACCTTGGCCGCGGTCAACGGCGCCGCCGTCGGGGCCGGCCTCAACATGGCCCTGTCCTGCGACGTGCGCTTGGCCGGCGAGAGCGCCCGCTTCGACACCCGCTTCCTCCAGCTCGGCATCCATCCCGGCGGGGGGTACACGTGGATGCTGCGCCGCATCGCCGGGGTTCAGGCCACCATGGCCGCCGGCGTCTTCGGCGACGTCCTCGACGGTCGGGAGGCCGAGCGAGTCGGCCTGGTCTGGCGGTGCGTGGCCGACGACGAACTGCTCGTGGCGGCCCAGTCGATGGCCGCCAAGGCCGCAGCCGCGCCCCGGGAGCTGGCCCAGCGACTGAAGGCCACCATCGGGGACATGGCCGCGATCGAGGACCATGCCGCAGCCGTCGAGAGAGAGCTGGCCGACCAGCTGTGGTCGATGGACCAGCCCGCCTTCGCCGAACGCCTGGCCGCCATCCAGGCCCGCATCAGCGGGAAGTAGTCGCCGGGTCGCTCAGTCGATCCACTCGGTCAGGAGATCGTCACGCCGCTGCTGCCACTCCTCGGCCGTGATCGCGTATCGGACGTGGTCCTCCCACACCCCGTTGATCTCCAGATAGCGCTCGGCCACACCCTCCTCGCGGACCTTCACCTTCTCGACCACCCGCCGACTGGCTGTGTTCCTCGGGATGATGGCGATCTGGACCCGGTGCAGGCGCAGATCGTCGAAGGCAAACCGGGTGAGCACGACGAGGGCCTCGGGCGTGTACCCGCGGCCCGCTTCGGCCTCGTCGATCCAGTAGCCGACGTAGGCGCTCTGGAACGGCCCCCGCTGGATGGCGGACAGGTTGATCTCACCGGCGAAGCGACCCTCGACGAAGATGCCGAACCCATAGCCCGTGCCCAGCTGACGTTCCCGCTCCCGGGCCGAGCAGCGCACCGAGAAGGCGTCCCGATCGGTGGTCACATCGGGCTGACCGGGTAGGCGACGGGGCTCCCAGCGCAGGAGCCAGTCGGCGTTGCGGGTCCGGACCTCGGTCCAGGCGGGGAAGTCCGTCACGCTCAACGGCCGGAGCAAGACCCGCCGTCCCAGGAGCGTGCTCACGGCCGCCGACTCTAGGTCAGCGGATGGACGCCACCAGACCGTCCAGGATGTCGGCCTCGGACACCAGGCAGGTGGCCAGACCGAACTGACGCATCAGCTTCACCAGGATGCAGCAGCCGCCGACGATCACGTCGGCCCGCGCCTCCTCCATCCCGGGGTTGGCCAGGCGCTGGGCCCGGGTTTCGGTCGCCAGGGTGCGGAAGACGTCCTCCACCGCCGCGTGCGACAGCTCGAGGTGGTGGATGGCGTCGCGGTCGTAGTCGGCCAGCCCGAGCTCGACCGCGGCGACCGTGGAGACCGTGCCGGCGAGTCCCACGAAGGTCTTCGCCGCCAGGACGGCAGGAAGGTCGCGGGCGACGTCGTCGAGATAGGTCTGGACGACCGAGAGGCAGGCCGAGAGCTCGTCGGCCGGCGGCGGGTCGTGCAGCAGGAACTTCTCGGTGAGGCGAACACAGCCGATGTCGATCGACATCGCGCCTTCGCACTCCTCGGTGCCGACGGCGAACTCGGTGGAGCCGCCCCCGATGTCCACGACGAGGAAGGGACCGTCTTCGGGGTCGAGCTCGGACGTGGCTCCGGCGAAGGAGAGCCGACCCTCCTCCAACCCGGACAGCAGCTCGGGGCGCACGCCGACGGCCCGCTCGGCCGCGGCGAAGAAGTCCTCCCGGTTGTCGGCGTCCCTGGCGGCGGAGGTGGCGGTCATGCGGACCCGCTCGACACCGTGGCGATCCATGGCCTGCCGATACTCGACGAGCACCGCCATCGTCCGCTCGATGGCCTCGGCAGCCAGGCGGCCGGTGGCGTCGACGCCCTGGCCAAGGCGCGTGATGCGCATGAGCCGCTCGACGGTCCGGCCCTCGTCGTCGATCAGGAGGCGGGTGGAGTTGGTGCCACAGTCGACGGCCGCGACGGCGCTCATGGCTCGCCTTCCCCCGCGGCCAGGCGCTCGGCCACCCAGCGACCGACGGGATCGTCACCCCCCGCCAGGAGCCAGGCGTAGTGGGCGTGCAGGCACTTGACCCCCTGCCGGGTGCCGCCGACGCCACCGGAGGGCCGGGGGCCGTCATGGTCCGGGGGCAACGCCGCGTCCCGTTCGGTGGCGTACCGGCGATGGGCATCGGCCAGCTCGCCGGGATCGACGGCGGCCTCGGCCCGTTGGACGCCTTGCGCTGCCTCCAGGCGACCGATCGCCACCCGCTCGGCGTCGCCCACCAACCAGAAGCGGGTGGGCATGGGCGTGCCGTCGTCCAGCAGGGGGGCGTTGCGGATCACGACCGGTCCACCGCCTCCGTCGCGGACCACGACCTCGAAGGCGCCTCGCGGGGCTCGGCCGAGCCGGTCCGCCACCGCGGCGCGATCGGCCGGGCTGGGGGCCACCACGGTCACGAGAGCAGGAGCACCAGCAGGATCACGACCACGGCGATGACCACGACGGCGCCGATGGCGTACTTGGCGAAGGTCCCGCCCGCCACGGCCAACAGATCGACGGCCTCGGCCTCGGGACTGTCGATCTTGCGCACGCCAGAGGGGTCGGGCTCGGCCGCGACCTCGGGCGCCGGCTCAACGGGCTCCGGCGTCGCCACCGCGGCCTCGGGCTCGGCGGACGCCCCCTGCTCGGCGATGGGGGCGGCATCCCCGGCGAGGAGGTCGTGCTCGAGGCAGGAGACGAACTGGTCGAGCAGGGCCGCACTCACGTCGGCGATGGCCCCGCGACCGAACTGGGCCACCTTGCCCGTCAGCTTGAGGTCCGTGTTCACGGTGACATGCGTGCCCGCGCCCTGGGCCTCGAGGGTGGCGGTGATGAGGGCGTTGGCGTTTCCCTGGCCTCGGGTGTCGCGGCCCTGGGCGTCGATGACCGCTCGGTGGATGGCGTCGTCCTTCTCCGCGAAGCGGGCCACGCCCTTGTACTGGGCGGTGATCGGTCCGACCTTGACCTTCACGTTGCCTCGGAACTCGTCGCCCTCCACCTCGGTGAGCTGGGCGCCGGGCATGCAGGGAGCGATGCGCTCGAGATCGGTCAAGACGGCCCAGGCCTCGTCGACCGGCACCTCGACGTCGAACTCGTTGGTCAGCTCCATCGCTCCAGGTCCCCCTTGGTGTCCACGTCCAGCGGATCTCCGGCGCACGGTACCCGTACCACCAGGTCCGGCCGCTCCCGCAGGAGGACCCGCGCCCCTTCGTCGCCGTCGGTGGGGAGCAGGGCCCAGACGGACCGGGCCAGGCGCACAGGCGGCCGGGCCCGGCCGCCGTAGTCGGCGGTGGCGACCGGGGACTCGGACGCGGCGACCGCCCGCCAGGCGTCAGCCACCACGAGCGGGGTGTCGCCCAGCCCGATGACGACGGCATCGTGGCCCTCGGCCCCGGCCCGGGCCACGGCGACCTGCAGCGAGGTGGCCTGGCCTGCGGCCCAACGGACGTTGTCCAGCACGGTGATCCCGCCCGGAACGGCTTCGCCCAGGTCCTGTCCGCCAGTGATGACAACCGTCTCGTCCAGGCCCGCCTCGATGGCCGCGTCGAGGGCCCACGTCACCAGCGGTCGGCCCCGGAAGTCGACCAGCAGCTTCGGCCCGCCGAAGCGGCTGCCGTCTCCCGCGGCCAGGACCGCGGCCAGGGTGCTCACCGCCCGCTGAACGGCCGCGTTCGGACGGTGACCCCACCGAACAGGGCCCGGCAGTCGACCCGCACGATCGGCGCGCCCGGTCGGTGGTGGGACGAGGTCTTGTCGTCGCGACCCCCGAACACGGCGAACCCGCCGAAGTCGACCACCACCCCCTCCGGCACCAGCACCTCGATGCCCCCGAACACGGCGAAGGCCACGATCTCGGTCTCCGGCTCGAGGTCCACGCCCGTGAGATCGAGCTGGCAGGCGCCGAACAGGGCCAGTGCCCGGGTGGGCCGGTCCGGCCGCCACGGCCCCGAGCGGAGCGCGCCGCTGAACACGCCGACGACCCAGCGGGTGGGCCGCAGCGTGGGCACCGAATCGACGACCTCGGGCACGGCCGGCAGGTCACTGGTCAGCCGGGAGAGATCGGTCACCGTGCGGGCGGAGTAGACGCCGCCGACGCGGTCCGAGAACTCCTCCAGGCTCAAGCGACCGTCTGCGCAGGCCGAGCGCAGCCGCTCCACGACAACGTCGCGGTCGGCGTCAGACACCAGTGGCTCGGGTGTCTCGGTCACGGGGGCATTCTGGCAACCTCGCGCCCGTGCGACGACTCTGGCCCCTCCTCGTGATCGCCGCCGTGGTCAGCACGCCCGCCTGCAGCGACGACGACGGGTCGGATTCGGAGGGCACCGGCGCACCGATCGACACCGTGCCCGGGGTCGTCGAGGACCCGGGCGTCATCGTCGGCCAGCAGTCGGTCGACGGTCGCCTCGCCGACGCCGTGGTCGTCGTCGACCCGACGTCCGGCACGACCAGCCTGGTCGAGGTGCCCGACCTCACGCTGGCAGGCGGGGTGCCCGCCGGCCCGGGACGGGCCTTCTACAGCACCGACCAGGACCTCGTGCTCGTCGACACCACCGTGGGGACGGTGACGGACCTGGGCCTACCCGCGGCGCAGTACTCACCCGCGGTGGCCGCGGCCACCGGCGGCGTCGGCAACGACTGGGCGGCCCTGGTCGACGCCCCCGGCTCAGCGCCCGTCATCGTGGACCTGTTGAACGGTGATGTCACTGACCTCAGCCCCGTCACGGGCGACACCGAAGTGTTCGCCGCCGTCCTCGACGCCGACGAGTCCACCGTCCTCGTCAGCCGCGAGGACGCCACGTTCCTGGTTCCCATCGACGACCCGGCCGCCGGTGAGCAGGTGGGCGACGGGTTCGGCCAGTTCATCGGTGACGGCTCCTCGATCCTGGTCACCGGCGCCGACGGCACGGTGGTGCGCACGGTCGAAACGGGTGACGAGGTCACGCTCAGCGACGAGCCGGAATCGGGCGGTCTGGCGCTGGGCAACCGTGTCGTCCTGGCCCGGGACCAGGAGGTCCAACTGGTCGACCCGGCCACCGGCGAGGTCGTGGCCACCGCGCCCTTCACGGAGCGGGCCGACGGCCCGGTGGTGGTCGGCGATGCGGTCCTCCTCGGGGGCGACGGTCAGACCTGGACCGTCCTCGACGGGGCGACGGCTGCGGTGACTCAACTGGACGACCTCACCGGCTTCACCGCAGCTTCGACACCACCTCTCGAGCGTTGGGCGCCCTTCGAGTCGGCGCCCGGCCCGAATGCGTCGGTCGTCGGGGTCGACACCGACGATGGCTCAGTGGTCACCATCGAGCCCCTGCCGACCGACGAGCAGATCACCAGCTGGGCCGCCTTCTCACCGACGGGTCCGTGGGCCCTGGTCGCGACCGACGCCCCCGAACAAGACGGGGAACCGGTGACCCGGGGTCGACTGGTCAACCTGGCCACCGGTGAGCTCGTCGACCTCGGTGACGGGTTCCAGGGCGGGTCGTTCTCCCCTGACGGTGAGCAGGTGGCTTGGTCGAGCGGCCCAGACGCCGAGCTGCGAGTGGCGCCCGTCGACGACGTCAGCGCGGCGGAGGTCGTCGCCAGTGGGGTCGCCGTTCCCATCTGGCTGGCCGCCTGACCAACTCGCCCTCAGTGGATCGGGCCCTCGGTGGCCTTGAGCGAGCCCGCGGTGTGGCCGGTGTGGTTGGCGATGATCTCCGCGCACACCGCGATCGCCGTCTCCTCAGGCGTGCGGGAGCCGATGTCGAGGCCGATCGGCGCCATGACCCGCTCGAGCTCGGCGTCGGTGACCCCTTCCTCCTGCAGGCGCTCGACCCGCTTGGCGTGGGTGCGGCGGGAGCCCATGGCCCCGAGGTAGCCGACGTCGGTGGCCAGCGCGGCCACGATCGCCGGGACGTCGAACTTGTTGTCGTGGGTCAGGACGCAGATGGCGTCGGCCGGGCCCAGACGTCCTCCCTCCCGCTCCACCAGCCGGTGGGGCCAGTCCACCACCACCTCGTCGGCCATCGGGAAGCGCCGGACGGTGGCGAAGACCTCACGGGCGTCGCACACCGTGACGTGGAAGCCCAAGAACTTGGCCGCCGTGGCCAGGGCCGCCGTGAAGTCGACGGCACCGAAGATCAGCATGCGGGGGGCGGGGGCGAAGGCCTCGATGAAGACATCGACCACCGTCTCCCGGGCCTCTCCCCGGGCGCCGTAGTGGCGCCGGTCGGTGCGACCGGCCACGAGCTGGCCGAGGGCGTCCCGGCTGACCACCCGGTCCAAGTCCTCGTTGCCCAGGCTGCCGACGGGCTCCCGGTCGGGTCCGACCAGCAGCTTGTTGCCGACGCCCGGGCCGTCGATGATCGTGGCCAGGGCCACGGGGCGGTCGTCCCGGAGCGCCTCGCGGAGCTCGTCGTAGAGGCTCACCCGGGTCACCAGTCCATGGGCTCGATGAAGAGGTGAACGGTGCCCCCACAGGTCAGGCCCACGGCGAAGGCCTCGTCGTCGGAGTAGCCGAAGGTCACGATCCGTCGCTCGCCCGTGGTCAGGATGTCGAGGGCCTCGGTCACCACCGCCCCCTCGACACAGCCGCCCGAGACCGAGCCCGCCACCTCACTGTCCTCGCTGACGGCCATGGCCGCGCCGGGGCCGCGGGGACCGGAGCCCTCGACGTCCACCACCCGGGCCAGGGCCACCTTCTTCCCGGCCGCCCTCCAGCGTTCGAGGTCGGCCAACAGGTCCTTCATGCGCTGATCACCTCCGCGAGGTCTTCGAGGGAGGCCAGGGAGTGGCCTTCGAGGAACAGGTCCACGTGGGGCAGGGCGGCGGCCATCCCTCGGGCCAGGGGCTCGTAGCCGGGGCTGGCCTTGAGGGGGTTGACCCAGATCAGCCGGTGGGTGACCCGGTGCAGGCGCTCGACCTCGGCGCCCAGCAGCTCGGGCTCACCGCGGTCCCAGCCGTCGGAGAGGACGACCACGGTGGCGCCCCGGGCCAGCCCCCGGACCCCCCACTGGTCGTTGAACTCCCGCAGGCAGGCGCCGAGCCGGGTCCCGCCCGACCAGTCGACCACTGCCGAACTGGCCGCCTGCATGGACGCGTCGGGGTCCCGAGAGGACAGCTCACGGGTCAGTCGGGTCAGCCGGGTGCCGATGGCGAAGGCCTCGACCCTCGTCCCGCCGGCGACCACGACCTGCGCGAAGCGGAGCAGGGCCCGGGCATGGGCCTCCATCGAGCCGGACACGTCGACGAGGAGCACCAAGCGCCGGGGACGCTCGCCTGGGTCCAGCCATCGTCGGTCCATCGTCTCGCCCCCGGCGCGCATGGCCGCCCGGGTCGTCCGACGCAGGTCGGGCCAACGCCCGGGCTGGTGGGTCGGGCGGCGACGCCGAGACCGGCGACGGGCCCGACGGACTTTGAGCTGCGCCAGCAGGCGCATCGCCTCGGCTCGCTCGGCGTCGGTACAGGCGGCGAAGTCCTTGTGCCGCAGCACCTCGCCGGGCGACCAGCGCACGACCTGGGTGGGGCGGTCCTCATCGGTGCCGTCGTCATGCCCGTCACCGCCGTCGTCGGTCGCCGCGGGGACCCGTACCGGCGGGGATGGCAGCGGTGGTGGTCCGGGCCCCAACTCCTGGTTGCCGCCGAAGAAGGCGGCGAAGGCGACGTCGTAGACCCCGATGTCCTCAGGGCGGCGGACGAGCGTGGCCCGTCCCGCCCAGTAGACGAGGCGGCGATCGTCGGAGCCGACGGCCTCCCAGGCCCGCACGAAGGCCAGCACGCTGTCGACGGGGACCTCCAAGTCGGCCGAGCGCAGCACCCGACCGAAGGCCACAGCCGCCCGTTCGGGACGGAGGGGCGTGGCCGTCTCAGGCACCGCGCAGAACGGCCTTGCGGATGAGGTCCCCGATGCCCTGGTCCCGGACCCGTTGCTGGTCTTCCCGGTACTTGACGACGGTGCCGAGGGTCACCCCCACGGCGTCCTCGTCGAGGTCGGCCTGGCCGAGCGCGGCGAGGGCCTGGGCCCAGTCGATGGTCTCGGCCACCCCTGGCGGCTTGTAGAGGTTGAGCTCGCGGAGCTGCTCGACCACGCCGGCGACCTGCCGGGCCAGACTCTCGGCGACCTGGGGGGCGCGGACGCGGACGATGGCGACCTCCCGGTCGAAGTCGGGGTGTTCGACCCAGTGGTAGAGACAGCGGCGCTTGAGGGCGTCGTGCACGTCTCGGGTCCGGTTCGACGTGATGATCACGACCGGCGGGTTCGGCGTGGAGAAGGTGCCCAACTCCGGAACGGTGACCTGGTAGTCAGAGAGGATCTCGAGCAGGAAGGCCTCGAACTCGTCGTCGGCCCGGTCCACCTCGTCGATCAGGAGGACCGGCGGCGGGCCGTCGGCGTGATCGATGGCCTGCAGGAGGGCTCGACGCACCAGGAAGCGCTCGGTGTAGAGCTCGTCTTCCAGAGCTTCGGCCGCCACGCCGTCCGCCCGGCCTGTGGCCTCAGCCGTACGCAGGTGGAGGAGCTGGCGGGCGTAGTCCCATTCGTAGACGGCCTGGGCGACGTCGATGCCCTCGTAGCACTGGAGGCGGATGAGCTCGCCACCCGTCCAGCGGGCCAGGACCTTGGCCACCTCGGTCTTGCCCACCCCGGCCTCGCCCTCGAGAAGCAGCGGTCGCTGCAGCTCCAGAGCGAGGAAGATGGCCGTGGCCAAGCCGTCGTCGGCCAAGTAGTCGTGCGCCGCGAGCGCGTCCGCCACCTCGACCGGAGTCGTTCCCACGAGATCAGGTTAGGAGGGTGGCTGCCTCGGGCGACGACGAGCCAACCACCTCGGGGTGCAGCATCTCGGCCAGGACCTTGACCCCGTCGACCAGACGGGGCCCCGGCCGGACGATGTACGCATCGCCATCCACTGCCCAAACCGCGGCGGACGGCGGCAGGAACGGGAGTGCACGACGGGCGTGCTCGACCGCGCCTTCCAGACCGAAACCGCAGGGGGCGACGACCACGACGTCGGGTTTGGCCTCGGCGACCGCGGCCCACGCGAGGGCCGTTGAGGCCCGGCCGTCGGCGGCCAACACCGGCTCGCCCCCCGCCACCCGGATCATGTCGGGGATCCAGTGCCCGGCCCCGAACGGCGGGTCCACCCATTCCAGGAGCAGGACCTTCGGACGGGGCCGGTCGGCCAGCACACTGCGGATCACCCCGAGCTCGAGCCGCAGCGCCGCCACCAGTTCAGCACCACGCTCGGCCACATCCAGGACGGTCCCGACCCGGCCGATGTCGTCGATGACCTCATCGAGCGATGTCGGATCGAGCGAGATCACCACCGCCGAGCACCCCAGCCGCCGCAGGGCCGCATCCACGTCGCCCGAGGGCACGGCACACACCCGGCAGAGGTCCTGGGTCAGGATGACGTCGGGGTCGATCTCGGCGATGGCCGCCTCGTCAAGTCGGTACAGCGGTACCCCGCCCTCAGTCGCCGCTCGCACCGCGGCGTCGATCGCCTCCGGATCATCGGCCGTCGCCTCCAGCCCCGATGACGAGATGACCCGCTTCCCCCGCGCCTCCGGCGGAAAGTCACACTCGAAGGTCAGCCCCGCCAGCTCGTCACCGAGCCCCAGTGCGAACACGATCTCCGTCGCCGAAGGCAGGAGCGACACGATCCGCATACCTCAGTCTGGCGGCGGCGACCTAGGTTCGACCCATGGATCTGGGACTGCGTGGGAAACGGGCCGCAGTCGCGGCCGGCTCGGCGGGGTTGGGCCTCGGTTGCGCGAAGGCGCTCGCCGGCGAGGGCGTGCAGGTAGCCCTCTGTGGGCGCGACTCGGCCAAGGCCGAAGCTGCCGCCGCAGACATCGGCGCCGTCGCCCTCGTCGCCGACATGAGCGATCCCGAGCAAGCCACCGGCTTCATCGAGGTGGCGACCGAGCGCCTGGGCGGCACGGTCGACATCGTGGTGGCCAACGCCGGGGGACCACCGGCCGGCACCTTCGCGTCAACCGACCTGGATGGCTACCGGCAGGCGCTCAACCTGAACCTGCTGTCGTCGATCGCCCTCTGCCAGGCCGCGGTGCCCGCCATGCAGGCCCAGGGTTGGGGGCGGGTCGTGGCCATCACGTCGATCGGCGTCCGGCAACCGCCGCCCTACCTGATGGCGTCGGCGACAGCTCGAGCCGGGCTCACGGCCTTCTTGAAGGTGCTGGCCACCGAAGTCGCTCCGGACGGCGTGACGGTGAACTCGGCCCAGCCGGGGATGCACGACACTGACCGGGTCCGCCAGCTCCACGGTGGTGGGACCCCACCCGCCGAGGCCGCAGCCGGGATTCCTGCCGGGCACCTCGGCAACGCCGACGACTTCGGCGCCGTCGTCACCTTCCTCTGCTCCCAGCAGGCCCGCTTCGTGACCGGGACCTCGCTCCTCGTCGACGGCGGCGCCTTTCCCTGGCCTCGTCTGACGCGAACCCGCTGACGCCGGTCGAACCAGGTTTTCCATCACAAATCACCGCACATCACGGCTTCTGGAGCTTGACATCTGGTCGGGCGACGACGTTGGTGATGGCGCGCGAGGATGGCCGGCGACGACCTTCACCGGGGGGTGACGCATGGATGTGTCCGTGAACGTCAATGGCGCGGCCGCCACCGACGACGTCGAGCCGCGGCTCCTGCTGGTCCACTACCTGCGTGAGGTCCGGGGCCTCACCGGCACGAACGTCGGCTGTGACACCTCGTCCTGCGGGGCCTGCACCGTGCTCGTCAACGGCGAGTCCGTGAAGTCCTGCACCATGTTGGCCGTCCAAGCCGACGGCCAGGAGATCACCACCATCGAGGGACTGGCCAACGGCACCGAGCTCCACCCGATGCAGCAGGCGTTCCACGAGAACCACGCCTTGCAGTGCGGCTACTGCACACCGGGCATGGTCATGGCCGCCGTCTCCCTCCTCGAGGAGCAGGACGACCTGGACGAAGCGGGCGTGCGGGAGGGACTGGAGGGCAACCTCTGCCGCTGCACCGGCTACCACAACATCGTCAAGGCGGTCATGGCCGCCGCCGGCGCGGAGGGGGGTCCGGCATGACCGTCACCGGCACCCGCATGCTCCGCAAGGAGGACCCCGAGCTCCTCTCCGGTGAGGCCCGGTTCGTCGACGACCTCCCCATCACCGGCGCACTCTGGCTGGGAATCGTCCGGAGCTCCTGTGCCCACGCCCGCATCGGCACCATCGACACCAGTGCGGCCGAGGCCATGCCCGGAGTGCGGGCGGTCTACACGGGCGCCCAGCTCGTCGAGCTCGGCATGGGCCCGCTGCCCTGCGCCTGGGCTGTCACCGAGGACATGGTGACCCCTGAGCACCTGCCGGTCGCCGTCAGCGAGGCCGCCTTCGCGGGCGACGCCGTCGCCGTCGTGGTGGCCGAGAGCCGTTACCAGGCCCGGGACGCGTGCGGAGCAGTGGAGGTCGACTACGACACCCTGCCCGCGGTGGTCGACCTCGAGGCCGCGGCCACCGACACCGTCCTGGCCCACACCGACCTCGACTCCAACACGTCCTACGTCTGGGAGCTCGTCCCTGATCCCGACGCCGTCGAGCGGGCGTTCGCCAACGCGACCCATCACATCCGCGAGCGCTACCTGCAGCAGCGCCTCATCCCCTCAGCCATGGAGCCCCGGGGCGTCGCCGTGGTTCCCCAGCCCCAGGGCGGCGAGATCACCATCTGGTCCGCCACGCAGATCCCCCACATCCTCAAGCTCATGGTGGCGGCCACGACCGGCACGCCCGAGCACAAGGTGCGGGTCATCGCCCCGTCGGTGGGTGGCGGGTTCGGCTGCAAGCTCAACGTGTACGCCGAGGAGATCCTCGCCGTCATCCTGGCCAAGCACCTTGGCGTGCCGGTGCGCTGGACCGAGGAACGCACCGAGGCCGCCCTGTCCACGATCCAGGGGCGCGGCCAGGTCCAGGACATCGAGCTGGCCGCCGACGCGGACGGCAAGGTCACGGGCGTCCGGGCCAAGTTGCTGGCCGACATGGGGGCCTACCTGCAGCTGGTGACGCCAGGCATCCCGCTGTTGGGCGCCTTCCTGTACCACGGGGTCTACGACATCCCCGCCTACTCGTTCACCTGCCACGGGCTGTTCACCAACCTCCCCCCGACCGACGCCTACCGGGGCGCGGGCCGGCCCGAGGCGTCCTACGCCATCGAGCGGGCCATGGACGCCCTGGCCCGGGAGGTCGGGGTCACCCCCGAGGAGATCCGGCGGCGCAACTACATCCCCAGCGACGCCTTCCCCTACGACTCCCCGGCTGGGCTGGTCTTCGACAGCGGCAACTACGAGCCGACGCTGGACCGGGCCCTGGAGCTGGCCGGCGTCGACGACCTCCGGGCCGAACAGCAGCGCCTGCGGGACGAGGGCTCGACGACCCATCTGGGCATCGGCATCTGCACCTACGTCGAGATGTGCGGCCTGGCCCCCAGCCGGGTCCTGGCCTCGCTCAACTACGGCGCCGGCGGCTGGGAATCGGCCACGGTGCGGATGCTGCCGACCGGCAGCGTCCAGGTCGTCACCGGCACCTCGCCGCACGGCCAGGGCCACGAGACCACGTGGTCCCAGATCGTGGCCGACCAGCTCGGCATCGACCCCGACGCCATCGAGGTCCTGCACTCCGACACCGCCATCGCCGCCCTCGGGATGGACAGCTACGGCTCCCGCTCGCTCGCCGTCGGCGGCACCGCCGTGCACATGGCCACCGACCTGGTGCTGGAGAAGGCCCGCGCCATCGCCGCCCACCAGCTGGAGGCGTCGGCGGACGACCTCGAGTTCGAGGAGGGCTCCTTCCGGGTGCGGGGATCTCCGGACAAGGCCGTGGCCATCGGCGACGTGGCCATGGCCGCGTTCACCGCCCACGACCTGCCCGACGGCATGGAGCCGAACCTCACGGCCCAGGTCACCTACGACCCGCCCAACTTCGTCTTCCCGTTCGGCACCCACGTGGCCGTCATCGAGATCGACGAGGAGACCGGCGACATCCGGCTCCGGGACTACATCGCCGTCGACGACTGTGGCAACCAGATCAACCCGATGATCGTCGACGGCCAGCTCCACGGCGGGATCCTGCAGGGGGTCGCCCAGGCCCTGTGGGAGGGGGCCGCCTACGACGAGGACGGCAACCTGAACAACGCCTCGTTGGCCGACTACCTCGTGCCCTCGGCCATGGAGGCACCGTCCTTCACGCTGGACTCGACGGTCACACCCAGCCCGACCAACCCTCTCGGGGTCAAGGGCATCGGGGAGGCCGGGACCATCGGTTCGGCCGCCGCCGTCATGAACGCCGTGATCGATGCCCTCGGGCCCCTCGGCATCACCGACATCGACATGCCCGCCTCGCCCAACCGGGTGTGGGCGGCGATCCAGGAGGCCCGCTCGTGATCCCTGCTGCGTTCGACTACGTCCGGGCTTCTTCGGCCGAGGAGGCGTTGTCCCTGCTCGCCGAGCACGGCGACGAGGCCAAGCTCCTGGCCGGGGGCCACTCCCTGCTGCCCCTGATGAAGCTGCGACTGGCGGTGCCCGGTGTGCTGGTGGACATCGGCCGCCTCGATGACCTGTCCTACATCCGCCAGGACGGCGACACCATCGCCATCGGGGCCCTGACCCGGCACCACGACATCGAGACCAGTGCCGTCCTGAAGGAGCACTTGCCGCTCCTGGCCCATGCCACCTCCAAGGTCGGCGACCCCCAGGTCCGCCACCGTGGCACCCTCGGGGGGGCGCTGTCCCACGGCGACCCGGCAGCCGATCATCCCGCCGTCGTGCTCGCCCTCCGGGGCCAGATGGTCATCCGGGGCCCCGGCGGCGAGCGCACCGTGTCCGCCGACGACTTCTTCACTGGCTTCCTGGAGACCGCACTGGCCCCCGACGAGCTGCTGACCGAGGTCCGCATCCCGAAGGCAACGGGCGCGGGCTGGTCGTTCCAGAAGTTCAATCGCCGGGCCCAGGACTGGGCCATCGTCGGCGTGGCGGCCGTCCACAACGGCAGCACGGGCATCGGCCTGGTCAACATGGACACCAAGCCCACCCGGGCCACGGCGTCGGAGCAGGCGATGGCCGGCGGGGCGTCGGCGGCCGACGCCGCCGCCCTGGCCCACGAGGGGACCAATCCCCCGGGCGACCTCAACGGCACCGTCGAGTACCGCCAGCACCTCGCCCGGGTGCTCGTCCGCCGCGCCCTCGAGGAAGCGACAGCCTGAGTCCGGTGGCTAGTCCTGGGTGAGGCGGAGGAGGCCGCGGTAGGCCCAGTGGCCGAAGAGCACGGTCCCGACCAGGATCACCACCAAGCCGGGCCAGGTGTCGCCCCAGGTGATCTGGCCGACGAAACCCTGCCGCGCCATGCGCAGGAGGTTGGTCATCGGGTTGAGCGTGGCCACCCCGTGGAGCCAGCCCTTCATCACGGCCAGCGGCACCTGCCCGACCGACAGGAACATGATCACGAAGACGCCGACCTGCACGAGCGAGCCCGAGCGCTGGGTGCGGAACTTGTAGACGAGGGCCAAGCCGTAGAAGGTGGCGATCAGCGCCACGCCCTCCGCCGTCAGCAGCAGCATCAGCAGGCCCCGCACCCCCTCGGTCAGCTCCAGGCCGCCGATGAAGGCCACCGCCAGCACCACGGTGAAGGGCAACAGCACGCGCACCATCGCCCCCGACAGGGGCCCGAGCATCAGGCTGAAGCGCGAGCTCGGTGACATCAGGAGACGGTCGTAGAACCCGTTCTCGAGGTCGGCGGCGACCGACTGGGACGCCCCGACACCGGCGAAGGCTGCCCCCTGGATGACGGCGTAGGGCGCGACCCAGGAGAGGATCGAGTCGGTCGGGAAGCCGGGGATGTCGACCACCGACGAGAAGGCCCCGCTGAAGGAGATCAGCAGGAAGACCGGCATGGCGACGGTCGGGATGATGGCAGCGGGGATCCGACGGATCCGAACCAGGCTCCGGCTGCCGAGTGTGCGGGCCACGGCCAGGGTGCTGATCCGGTTCACGACGTCCGTGGGAGCCGTGGTGACGGTGCTCATGACGCGGCCAGCCGCTTGCGCAACTGCCACGCCGCTGCCGTCACCGACAGCACGGCGAGGGTGCCGGACGTGCCCAGGGCCACCGCCGCCTCCGACCACGACCACCCGACGACCACCAGGTGCCGGGCGGCGTCGATCACCCACGTGATGGGGTTGGCCTCAGCCAGCTGTTGGTACCAGCCGGTCATCAGCTGGGTCGGGAAGAACGCCGAGCTCAGGAACAGCAGGATGAAGATGAGCGGAAACGAGTTCTGCACCGTCTCCTGGGAGCCGGTCCGGACCCCTACGGCGGCCGTGACCCCACCGATGGCGATGGCCATGACCATCGCCACGACGACGAGGACCACGAACCCGGGCACGCCGGCATGGATGCGCGCCCCGAAGACCATGAACACGCCTACGAACAGGACGGCCTGGAAGGCACCCAGCGCGGCCCCGCCGGCCAGCCGCCCGACGAGGATGGACGGCCGCCAGATGGGGGCGGCGAGAAGGCGCTCGAAGAAGCCGTCCTCGATGTCCAAGGCGATGTCGGAGCCCCCGGCCACGGCACCGAACATCACCCCCTGGATCATGCTGGCGGGCAGGAGGAAGTCGAAGAACGAGTCGACCGGCGGGAATCCGGGCAGCGCCGTCGCCCGGTTGAAGGCCGAGGCGTTCACGGCGGCGAGGAGCAGGGGGAAGAGGATCGCCGGGAACCAGATGGCGGGTTGACGCACGGTCGCAGTGATGGACCGGCGGGCCAGCACCCTGATCTGGGCGAAGGGCTGCGCGTGGAACTCCTCGGTCCCGGCCACCGAGGTGGAGACGCTCACGGGGCGACCTGGGTCTCCTCGGCCCCCTCCAGCCGGCGGCCGGTGGCGTCGGCGAAGACGTCGTCCAGCGACGGCTGGTGCAGCTCCAGTCGCTCCACCGCGATCCCGGCCTGGTCGAGGGTGCGCACGACCTCAGCCATCTGCGCCGCACCGCCGGGCAGGCCGATGCACACGCCCTCATGGGTGGGTCGCGGCTCCCCGACACCCGCCAGGGCCTGCCGGGCCCGATCCTCGTCCCCGGGCGGAACATCGATCTGGACCGTGGGCGCTCCCAGTGCCGCCTTGAGCTCGGCCGATGCCCCCTCCCGCACGATTCGGCCGTAGTCGATGATGGCGATGCGGCCGGCCAGCTGGTCAGCCTCCTCCAGGTACTGGGTCGTGAGCAGGACGGTCATGCCCTGGTCCTCGTTGAGGCGGCGCACCTCGTCCCACAGGGCGATGCGGCTCATCGGATCGAGCCCGGTGGTCGGCTCGTCCAGGAACAGGACGGCCGGCTCGTGGACCAGGGACAACGCCAGGTCCAGGCGCCGGCGCATGCCACCCGAGTAGGTGCCGACGCGACGGTCGGCGGCCGCGGTCAGCCCGACCCGCTCGAGGAGCACGTCGGAGCGGCGATCCGCCTCCTTGCGGGGGATGCCGTGGAGGATGGACTGGAGCTGCAACAGCTCACGACCGCTCATGAGGGGATCGATGGCGGCGTCCTGGAGGGCCACCCCGATCGACCGGCGGACCTTGCCCGCCTCCTTGACCACGTCGAACCCGGCGACCTGAGCCGAACCCGCCGTGGGCGTGAGCAGCGTGGTCAGCATCCGCACCGTGGTCGACTTGCCCGCCCCATTGGGGCCGAGGAAACCGTAGATCTCACCCTCGCGGACCTGCAGGTCGACCCCGTCGACCGCGATCACGTCGCCGAAGTGCCGGACCAGCCCACTGGCTTCGATCGGATGTGCCACGACGCTCCCCACTTCGGCGGTGGGGGCGAATCTATCCAGGTGGCAGTGGCTGTCAGCCCGCCGTACTGGAAGCAGTCGCCGCGGCTGCGCCCCGGAGCACGTCGAAGGGCCAACCGGTGGGGATGGGCAGCGGCGCGGGGGGTGCGGGCAGGACGGCGAAGACCTCTTCGCCGGGGTAGCCCAGGTTGAAGCGCTCCCGGGCCACCTGCTCGATCTGCTCCGGGTCCTGGAGCGCGACCTGGCGGGCGTTCAGGTCCTCGAGCTCCGCATCGAGGGCGTCGAGCTGCCGCTCGGCGTCGCCGGTCGCGGCTTGCTGGTTCACGTAGTTGCGGGCGGGTACGAACATCACGTAGCCCACCGCGAGGATCGTGGCCAGGACCAACGCGATCGTCGTCTTCCTCGGCCTAGGCATCGGATCCTCCCGACGGGAAGGCCGTGGCGCCCGGGTAGGCCGCGGCCTCGCCGAGGTCCTCCTCGATGCGCAGGAGCTGGTTGTACTTCGCCACCCGGTCGCTGCGGGCCAGGGCCCCGGTCTTGATCTGGCCGCAGTTCGTGGCAACGGCCAGGTCGGCGATGGTCGTGTCCTCGGTCTCGCCGGACCGGTGCGACATGACCGCGGTGTAGGCCGCCCGGTGGGCCATGTCGACGGCGTCGAGGGTCTCGCTCAAGGACCCGATCTGGTTGACCTTGATCAGGATGGAGTTGGCCACGCCGGCCTCGATCCCCCGCTCGAGCCGCTCGGTGTTGGTGACGAAGAGGTCGTCGCCGACCAGCTGGACCGATCGGCCGAGGCGCTCGGTCAGGGCCGACCAGCCGTCCCAGTCCTCCTCGGCCATGCCGTCTTCGATGGTCACGATCGGGTACCGGTCGACCAGGCCGGCCAAGTAGTCGACCATCTCGCCCGAGGAGAGCCGGCGCCCCCCCTCACCGGCCAGCACGTAGGTGCCGTCCTCGAAGAACTCCGTGGACGCCGCGTCCAGCCCGAGCACGATGTCGTCACCCGGGGTCCGACCGGTGGCCTCGATGGCCTCGACCAGCAGGGCCACGGCCTCTTCGTTGGAGCCCAGGTTGGGAGCGAAGCCGCCTTCGTCGCCGACCAGGGTCGACAGGCCCCGGGCGGACAGGATGCCCTTGAGGGCGTGATAGGTCTCGGCGCCCCAGCGCAGGGCCTCGGCGAAGGAAGCGGCCCCGACGGGCAGGATCATGAACTCCTGGACGTCGAGGTTGTTGTCGGCGTGCTCACCACCGTTGATCACGTTCATCATCGGCACGGGCAGGACGTGGGCGTTCGCCCCGCCGACGTAGCGGTAGAGGGGGACCTCCAACTCGTCGGCCGCGGCCTTGGCCACGGCCAGCGAGACGCCGAGGACGGCGTTGGCCCCGATCCGGGCCTTGTTGTCGGTCCCGTCGGCGTCGATCATCCGACGGTCGATGTCGCGCTGCTCGAGGGCGTCCAGGCCCAGCAGCAGGTCGGCCAGCTCGTCGTTGACGAAGCCCACGGCGTCGAGGACGCCCTTGCCGCCGTAACGGTCGCCACCGTCTCGCAGCTCGACGGCCTCGAACTGGCCGGTCGAGGCGCCGCTGGGGACGATGGCTCGACCCCGGGCGCCGGAGGCCAGGACGACTTCGACCTCGACCGTCGGGTTTCCGCGGGAGTCGAGGACCTCTCGGCCCACGACGTGGATGATCTCGCTCATCGTCCTCAGTCCCTTGCCGTACGGGGATGGAGAGTGTCGGGCCTGGGTCGCGGCGCGCTGTGGCTCACGTCCGTGTTGCTCCTGTGGCTGGTGTGGCCCGTGTTCCCCAGCTCGTTTCTAGCCGATCAGCCCGCTGATTCCGCGGCACGCAGTGCATCCCGCCACGCCGCGGCGGTGCGGCGGAGGGCGTCTTCGGGGTCGACACCCGCGTCGCGGGCCCGCGTCACGATGGCCAGCAGCTCCGAACCGAGGTCGTCACCTTCGGGGGGAGGGACCCGCTCGAGCAGCCCCGAGGCCGCGGCCTTCTTCTCGATCTTGAGGGCGAAGAGCAGGGCGGGGAGACCGCTGGGGATCCCGTCGAAGACGCTGTCGCGGCCCTTCTCCGCCTTCTTGATGGCCTCCCAGTTGGCCACGACCTCGTCGGCCCCGTCCACCTCGACGGCGGCGAACACGTGGGGATGGCGCAGGACCAGCTTGTCGTGGATGCCCCGGGCCACGTCGGCCAGGGTGAACCGACCCTCCTCGGCGCCGAGCGTGGCGTGGAAGACGACCTGGAACAGCAGGTCGCCCAGCTCCTCCTCCAGCGCCACGTAGCCGTCGTCCTCGTCGGTCTCGAGCAGCTCGATGGCGTCGAGGACCTCATAGCTCTCCTCGATCAGGTGGCGGGTGAGGGACTGGTGGGTCTGCTCACGGTCCCAGGGGCACTCCGCCCGCAGCCGGCGGACGATCTCGACGAAGCGCTGCAGCTCGGCCGCGACCGGCGCGGCCAGCCCGGGGATCCAGAGCGTGGTGAGGTGGTCGGGCTCGACGATCCGGTCCAGGTCGGACCAGGCCACCTCGGTGACGGCCTCGTCGGGCAGGCCCAGGCGCTGGAGAACGGTGACCATCGGGCCCTCCTCGACCGAGATCTTGATGTCGGAGAGCACGGTCACCCGGTCGCACTGGCCGACCAGCAACGGGCCGGTCGCCCCGGCCGCAGCCACGGCGAAGTCGTGGCCGTCGACGAGGCGGGCGCCGGAGGTCACCGGATCGACCCCGAGCCGGTCCCAAGCCAGGTCCAGGAAGGAAACCGACACCAGCACCGAGAGCTCGACCCGGTCGTCGGCCCGCAGCAGCTCCACGGTGTGCTCAGCCACGGACGGAGAGCCGGGCACGGCGTAGAGCACCTCGCCGTGCTCATCGGCGGCGGCGATCAGCTCCTCGACGATGCCCCGGTACACCGCGTCCATCGTCATCTCGGCCTCGTAGCGGTCATCGAAGCTCGTGGCCCCGGGGACGGCGACCGCCGCGGGGTGCCGGGTCGTGCGCAGGAACCGGTGCGGGATGCGCGCGATCGCCGCCTGGGTCTCGCCGGTGAGCAGGTCGGGCCCGGCCGGACCCAGCCCGACGACGACGATGCGACTCAACCGGCGGGAAGCGGCGCGGCGGGGATGGTCGTCGCCGAGACCGGGCCCTCGGGGGCCGTCACGCGGCTCGTCTCGGTGTCCCAGGTGCCGTAGCGCTCGTTCACCTCGACGTCGGCGTCCGGCATGAGCTCGCCGAGGCGGGCCTGCGCAGCCTGCTGGGCCGCCTGTGGGTCGCCTTCGAACGAGCCGGTGAGAGCGATGAAGTTGCCGTAGAGGTCGACCAGGAGGTCGAAGTAGGGCTCCGGCACCTTGTCCACCTGGATGGGCGGGGTCTGGGTCTGCTGGTCGCCAGCCTCGAGCAGCTGGGTGACCGTGTCCTCCGCCGTGCTGCGGTCGTCGTCGCTCACCTCGATGCCCTGGTCCGCCAACTCGCCTTCCAGCACGGCGGACAAGACCTTGAAGTTCAGCATGGTGGTGACGAAGCTCGTCGAGATCGTGTCGGTGCCCGCCCCCCGCGCGTCATAGGCGGCCAGGAAGTCGTCACTCTCGGCGACGGCGTCCAACTGCTCCTCCAGTTCGCCGACCGTCAGCACCTCGTCACCGTCGACGGTCAACGCCGCTTGGTCCTCGGGGGCACAGCCGAAGAGGCTGACGGACAGCAGGCAAGCGGCGGCAAGGGCGAGAAGGCGCTTCACTGAGGAGGGATCGTAGGGATCAGGCGCCCGCCGGAACCAGCGGGGCGGCCGGGACCAGCTCGTCGAGCAGGGCGATGAGGGCTGGGCCCACGTCCTCCGGCTTGGAGACCGGGACCTGCAGCTCGCCGGTGTCCTCCTTGTAGACCGCCTTCGGCAGCAGGCGCTGGAGGCGGATCTGCTTGCTCTCGGTCAAGTCCAGCGGGCCGAGCTTGGCCACATGGGACGGCCCCGAGAAGGCCTGGTTGCGGGTCACGACGACGTCGGTGATCCCCGCCCGCTGGCAGACGGCACGGAGGCGGGCGACGTCGAGCAGGGCGATGGCGGCCTCCGGCACGGGGCCATACCGGTCCTCCCACTCAACCCGGATGTCGGCCACCTCAGCCGGGTCGGTGACCGAGGCCAAGCGGCGGTACGCCTCCAGGCGCAGCTCTTCCTTGGGCACGTAATCCGCCGACAGGTTGGCGTCGAGAGGCAGGTCCAGCTTCACCTCGGCCGGCTCCCGGACCTCCTCGCCCTTCAGCTCGGCGACCGCCTCGGTGACCATCTGGCAGTAGAGGTCATAGCCCACGGCAGCGATGTGGCCGGACTGACCGGTCCCGAGCAGGTTGCCCGCGCCGCGCATCTCGAGGTCTCGCATGGCGATCTTGAAGCCCGAGCCCAGCTCGGTGGACTCACCGATCGTGCGGAGGCGCTCGTAGGCGTCCTCACTCAGCGAACGGTCCGGTGGGGTGAAGAGGTAGGCGTACGCCCGCTGACCGGCCCGGCCCACCCGGCCCCGGATCTGGTGGAGCTGGCCGAGACCCAGGAGGTCCGCCCGGTCGACGACCAGGGTGTTGACCGTGGGCATGTCGATGCCCGACTCGATGATCGTCGTGCACACCAGCACGTCGTACTGACCCTCCCAGAAGTCGATGACGACCCGTTCCAGGCTGCCCTCGTCCATCTGCCCGTGGGCGATGGCGATGCGGGCCTCGGGGACCAGCTCCTTCAGGCCCCGGGCCACGTGCTCGATGTCCTCCACCCGGTTGTGGACGAAGAAGACCTGGCCCTCCCGAAGCAGCTCCCGCCGGATGGACTCGGCCACGGCCCGCTCGTCGTAGTCGCCGACGTAGGTGAGGATGGGCTGGCGGTCGGCTGGCGGGGTGTTGATGATCGACAGGTCCCGGATGCCGGTGAGGCTCATCTCCAGGGTCCGCGGGATGGGGGTGGCGCTCAGCGTGAGCACGTCGACATCGGCCCGGAACTCCTTGATGGCCTCCTTGTGGCTGACGCCGAAGCGCTGCTCCTCGTCCACGATGAGCAGGCCGAGGTTGGCAAAGCGCACGTCACCGGAGAGCAGGCGATGGGTGCCGATCACCAGGTCGACGGACCCGAGCCCGATGCCTTCGATGACCGACTTCTGCTGGCTCGACGTGAGGAAGCGGCTGAGGACCTCGACCCGGATCGGATACGGCGCCAAGCGGTCGCCGAAGGTCTGGCCGTGCTGCTGGGCCAGCAGGGTGGTCGGCACCAGGACGGCGACCTGCATCCCCTCCTGGACCGCCTTGAAGGCGGCCCGGATGGCAACCTCGGTCTTGCCGAAGCCGACATCGCCGCACACCAGGCGGTCCATCGGGGCCGCGGCTTCCATGTCCGCCTTCACGGCCTCGATGGCAGCCAGCTGGTCCGGTGTCTCCCGGTAAGGGAAGGCGGCCTCGAGCTCGTCCTGCCACGGCGTGTCCGGGCCGAAGACGGTGCCCGGGCTGGTGATCCGCTTCTGGTACAGGACCACCAGCTCCTGGGCGATCTCGGCGACGGCCGAGCGCACCCGGGCCTTGGTCTTCTGCCAGTCCGAGCCGTTGAGGCGGCTGAGTGACGGACTGTCGCCGCCGGTGTAGTGGCGGACCACATCGATCTGGTCCGACGGGACGTAGAGCCGGTCACCGCTGCGGTACTCCAGGACCAGGTAGTCCCGCTCGTGGCCGGCGATGGCCCGGCGGACCATGCCCCCGTAGCGGGCCACGCCGTGCTGGTGATGGACGACGTAGTCGCCCTCTTTGAGGTCGTCGAAGAAGCCTCGGGCGTCGCGCTGACGGGGGCGGGCGGGGCGGTGGGCCCGGCGCCGACCGGTGATGTCGCGCTCGGTGAGCACCGCCAGCTTGGCCCCCGGGAGGACGAACCCTCGCTCCAGCGGGGCCACCGTGGCGATGCCGGTGCGCGGCGCCGGCAGCGGATCGTCGCCCGTCGTGTGTCGGCCGACGAGGACGTCGTGCTCGGCCAGGACCTCGACCATGCGGTCGGCGCTGCCGTCCCCGTCGGCGGCGATGACGAGTCGGTAGTCGTCGGCCAGGAGGCCCTGCAGCTGCTTGGCGAGAACCGTCCCGTCACCGATGACCGGGTCCCACGCCGAGGCCATGACCTCGGGCGACGACGGGCCCTCGGGCACGGGGGTGAGCGACCAGACCGGGGCCTCGGTGTGGGCCAGGAGTCGGTCGAAGTCGAGGTGGAGTTGGGGGAAGGTCCGGTCCCCCGCCTCCCACGTCTGGGCCAGCGTGGTCGCCAGGTCGGTCTCGTCAGCCAGCAGGTCGGCGGCCCGGTCCCGCATGCGGGCGGGCTCGACCAGCAGCATGAGGGCGTTGTCCGGGAGCAGATCGGCCAACAACCGTTCGTCGCCGGCCAGCCAAGGCAGCCAGGACTCCATCCCGTCGAAGGTCTGGCCCTCGGCCAGGCGGTCCCACTGCTCGCGG
Organism: uncultured Microthrixaceae bacterium; assembly: GCA_963725155.1. Lineage (GTDB taxonomy): Bacteria > Actinomycetota > Acidimicrobiia > Acidimicrobiales > DATDAH01 > DATDAH01. Next base: position 356,939 of record CAVRXU010000005.1, on the reverse strand, counting down.
CCCCACGGCTCGGCGGCGACGAGGGCGGCGGCCCTCTCCCGCACGTCCGCGGTGGGCAGGAGCTCCCGGCAGGCGAAGAGCTGGACCTCGGTGCGCTCGGTCGTGGAGCGCTGGTCGGCCACCGAGAACTCGCTGAGGCGGTCGACCTCGTCCCCCCAGAGGTCGATGCGCACGGGCTGGTCGGCGGTTGACGGGAAGACGTCGACGATCGAGCCCCGGACGGCGACCTCGCCCCGGTGCTCGACCTGGTACTCCCGGCGGTACCCGAGGTGGACCAGCTCGGTGACCAAGGCCTCCTGGTCGACCTGGGAGCCGGCTCGGATGACCACCGGGGCAATGTCCTCGACGTGGGGGCCGAGGCGCTGGACCAGCGCACGGATGGGAGCGACCACGATCCGGGGGGCCTGGTCGGGGTCCGTGAGGTGCCAGATGGTGCGCAGCCGGCGACCCATCGTCTCCACCGCCGGGCTGACCCGCTCGAACGGAAGCGTCTCCCAAGCGGGGAACACGTCGACCCCGTCCTCACCGCAGAAGACCCGCAGGTCGTGGGCCAGGCGCTCGGCCTCGGTGCTGGTGGGGGTGGCCACCACGATGGGGTGGCGGCTGGAGATCTCGGCCAGGCCGGCGACGAAGATGGCCCGGGCCGCCTCCGGGACGGTCAGGGTCGTCGTGGTGGCGCCGAGGACCTCGGCCAGGACGGGCTCGTCCCGCAGCAGCGCGGGGAGCGAGCGGAGGGTCACCGCCCGAATCTAGGGCCGCCCCACCGACGTGCGGTGGCGCCGTCGAGCGAGGCTGCGGAGCGGAGCGCAGCAGCGCCCCAGACCGGCGGCATCGGCGGAGCCGGCGGAGCGGAGCGGAGCGAATGTGACGGACGTGCTTCTCGTCACTCCCGGGCGTTGACCCGTTCCATCGCCCGCTCGACCCCCTCGGCCAGGATCACCTCGACCGCGTCGGCGGCCTCCTGCACGGCGATCTCCAACTCCAGGCCCTCCCGCTTGCCGGGCCGGGACAGGACGTGGTCGGCGCCCCGCTCCTTCGAGGGGGGCTTGCCGACGCCGATGCGGACCCGCAGGAAGTCGGGCGAGTGCAGGTGGTCCCGGATGGAGCGGAGACCGTTGTTGCCCGCCAGTCCCCCGCCGACCTTGACCTTGAGGCGACCGGGGGGCAGATCGAGCTCGTCGTGGACCACGACCAGCTTCACGAGGTCGTCCTCGAGGCCGAAACGACGGACGAGGGGGCGCACGGCCTGACCCGACTCGTTCATGTAGGTGGTCGGGACGGCCAAGGCCAGGCGACGACCGGCCACGTTGACCTCGTCGATCAGCGCGGGCACGCCCCGGAGGCCCTTCAGACGTGCCCCGTGGCGCTCGGCCAGGAGGCGGACCGCGGCGGCGCCGACGTTGTGCCGGGTGCCCTCGTAGTCCTTCCCCGGGTTGGCCAAGCCGACGACCAGCAGATCGGCCGGCGTGCCTCGGCGCGCGCCGCGCGCGCCGCGGCGGCGCACCGACTAACCCTCGTCGGAGGCGTCGCCGCCCGAGTCGTCGCCACCAGCGGCCTGGTCGCCGTCGCCACCTTCGCCTGCTTCGGCCGCGGCCTCCGCGAGCTCGTCCAGGGCCTCGGCGAACTCCTCCTCTTCAGCCACCTCGATGGTCTCGCGGCTGATCTGGGCGCTGACGATGACCTCGTCCTCGTCCACCTCGGTGCGGACACCGCTGGGCAGGGTCAGGTCGCCGACCCGGATCGAGTCGTGCAGCTCCATGTCGGAGACGTCGACGGTGAGCTCGTTCGGGATGGCGCCCGGCTTGGCGTAGACCGAGAGGGTGAAGAGCAGGTGGGAGACGGTGCCGTCCTCCCGCTCGACCTTCTCGGCGTGGCCCTCGAGCACGATCGGGACTTCGACCTCGATCTCGACGTCACGAGACACCCGCAGGAAGTCGACGTGGACGACCGCACGACGGACCGGGTCCCGCTGCAGGTCCTTGACGATGGTCAGGTCCTCGTGTCCGTCCACATCCAGGGTGATCAGGGCGTTGAGGCCGGCGTCAGTGGTCAGGGCGGCCCGCAGGGAGGGCCACTCGACGGCCACGGCGACGGTGTCCCGGTCCAGGCCGTACACGACGGCCGGCACCTTGCCGTCCCGGAGGAGGCGACGCGAGGAGCGGCTACCGAGCGCGCGGCCGGTCTCAGCGGTGAGGGTGACGTCCATCAGGGAACTCCGTGTTCAGGGTGGAGAGAAGCGACCCGGAAGGCTACCGGCGGAAGACGCCGAGCCGTCAGCTGAGGTTCTCGCCGTCGAAGATCTCCGACACGGAGTTGTCCTCGAACACGGCCCGGATGGCCTTCGCGATCACGGGAGCGACCGAGAGGACCTCGACCTTGTCGAACTGCTTCTCCGGCGGCAGCGGCAGGGTGTTGGTGACCACGACCTTGTCGATCTTGGAGTTCTTCAGCCGGTCCACAGCCGGGCCCGAGAAGAGGCCGTGGGTGGCCATGGCCCAGACCTCGCTGGCCCCCCGCTCGATGAGCAGTTCGGCGGCGGCCACGATCGTGCCCGCGGTGTCGATCATGTCGTCGAGCACGACGCACGGTCGGCCCTCCACGACGCCGATCACTTCGCGAGCCTCGACCGCGTTCTTCTGGCCGGCCACGTGGCGCTTGTGGACGATGGCGATGTCGGCCCCGAGCTTGTTGGCGTACTTCTCGGCCACCTTCACCCGTCCGGTGTCCGGCGACACGATGACCAGGTTGTCGGGCAGGTCCTGGTGGCAGTAGTCGATGAGGACGGGAGCGGCGGTCAGGTGGTCCACCGGACCATCGAAGAAGCCCTGGATCTGGCCGGAGTGCAGGTCGACGCTGATCAGGCGAGTGGCCCCGGCGGCCCGGAACAGGTCGGCCACCAGCTTGGCGCTGATGGGCTCACGACCCTCCGCCTTGCGGTCCTGGCGGGCGTAGCCGTAGTAGGGGCAGACCACGCTGATGCGCTTGGCCGAGGCCCGCTTGGCGGCGTCGACCATGATCAGCTGCTCCATCAGCGAGTCGTTGAGGGTCAGCCCGTCGAGGTGGGTGTGGGACTGGACGATGAAGACGTCGGCGCCCCGGATGGACTCGTTGTAGCGACAGTGGATCTCACCGTTGGCGAACTCGGAGAGGTTGGGCTCGCCCAACTCGACCCCGAGGCAGTCTGCGATCTCCACCGCCAACGGGAGGTGCGACCGGCCGGAGACCACGTAGAGCTGCTTGGTGGTCGGCACCTCGATGATCTTCACGCGCGGCCCTCAGTCGTCGTCAGCGGTCGCAGTGTAGAACGGGCCGGTCCGTGCTCCCGAAGGGATCTGGGAGCCGGGCTCGAGCACCGCGAACGGGCCGACGACGGCGCCGGCACCGATCTCGGCGTCGCGCCCCACGACCTGCTCGAGGCGGGCGTTCTCACCGACCACGCAGTCGACCAGGCGGGTGTCCGGGCCGATCTCGGCATGGTCGCCGACCACCGTCTCGCCCTGGAGCAGGGTCCCGGGGAAGAGGGTGACGTCGGTACCCAGCCGCACCGTGGTGTCCAGCGCGATGCGATCGGGGTCGATCATGGTGACGCCGGCCCGGAGCCACTTGTCGGCGGTCCGGCGCCGCAACACGGCCTCGGCGGCGGCGAGCTGGACCCGGTCGTTGATTCCGGCGGCCTCGACCTCGTCGTCGACGACGAGCGACGCCACCGGGTAGCCGGCCTCGGCCAGCACCTGGACCACGTCGGTCAGGTAGTACTCGCCCTGGGCGTTCTCGGGGCTGGTGCGGCGCAGGGCCGGAGCCAGCACGCTGCGCCGGAAGCAGTAGATCGAGGTGTTGATCTCGGTGATCGCCCGCTCGTCGGCGTCGGCGTCACGGTCCTCCACGATGCGCATCACCCGGTCGTCACGACCCCGCACCACCCGGCCGTAGCCGCTCGGGTCGGACACGACTGCGCTGAGCACGGTGCACGCCGCGTTTCGCTCACGGTGAACGGCCACGAGGGCGGCGATCGTGGCCGGCTGGAGCAGCGGGGTGTCGCCCGGCAGCACGAGGACCTCGCCGTCGTCCTCGTCCAACGGGTCGTCCGGGAAGCCGGTGAGGCCGACGCTCACGGCGTCGCCGGTGCCCCGCTGGACCTCCTGCTCCACGAAGCTGATGAGCAGGTCGGGGCCCTCGTCCTGCAGGCGCTTGGTGACCCGCTCGGCGTGGTGGCCGACGACGATGACGACCCGATCCAGCTCGCAGCCACCCAGGGCGTCGAGCACGTAGGTCAGCATCGGGCGCCCGCACAGCAGGTGCAGCGGCTTGGGCCGGTCCGACTTCATGCGGGTGCCCTCGCCGGCGGCGAGCACGATCGCCGACAGCGGGCGTGAGGTCATGTCCCTGTTCTAGCCAGTCGGCCCGCCCCCTGCGACGGACCCTGCCCACCTTTTGCGAAATTGCGTCAGTTGGTCACGGTCGGCCTGACCCACTGCCGCCGTTTCGGAAGGGATCGGGCGAGGAGGAGGTAGCGGATGGCGAGCCATCGACCTCGACGAGGGTCCCGCCGCCGACGTTGCTGGGGGACAGGGACTCGAACCCCGATTCCCAGGACCAAAACCTGGTGTTCTGCCGGTTGAACTATCCCCCAAGGGTCAGGGGATCGTACCGATGGCGTCGCTCAGCGCAGGTCGAGATCGAGGACGGGGTCGGTCAGGACGAGGTTCAGGGCCGAGCCGACTGCGATGTAGAAGGCGGCGACCACGAGGGCGCCGCCCAGAAGGCCGACGAGGCGGACGCGTGTGGCGTCGGTGGCCTCGGCCATCCGCCCCTCGACGATGCCGCCACCCACCACGGCCACGCCGACGACCAGGGCGGCGATGTCGCCCCACACGCCGATGACCACGCCCACCGCCCCGATGAGGCCGACCAGGCCCCACCAGCGCTCGATGCCGCGGGCATCGGCGGTCAGGAGGCACTCCGTCCCGAGCATCACGAAGGGCACCGCGAACAAAAACCGGCCCACGAGGAAGAGGACGCTGATCGTCATGCTGAGAGAATCCTGTCATGACGACGGCACTGCACCACTGGATCGACGGTAAGGCGACGGAGGGTTCACCCGAGCGGCTGGATGCGCTTTACGACCCTGCCCTCGGTGCCCAGACCGGCACCCTGCCGATCGCCAGCGAGGCTGACGTCGACGCTGCGGTCGCCTCGGCCAAAGCCGCCTTCCCCGGCTGGCGGGACACCTCGCTCTCCCAGCGCAACCGCATCCTGTTCCGGTTCCGGGATCTCGTCGACCGCCACACCGACGAGCTGGCGGCCCTCATCACCAGCCAACACGGCAAGGTCCTGGCCGATGCCAGGGGCGAGGTGGCCCGGGGCCTCGACGTCATCGAGTTCGCCTGCGGCCTGCCCCACCTGCTCAAAGGGGAACGCTCCGAGGACGTGTCCACGGGCATCGACGCCTTCTCGGTGCGCCAACCGCTCGGCGTCGTGGCCGGCATCACCCCGTTCAACTTCCCGGCGATGGTTCCCCTCTGGATGTTCCCGCTGGCCATCGCCTGCGGCAACACCTTCGTCCTCAAGCCCTCGGAGAAGGACCCGGCGGCCAACGTCCGCCTGGCCGAGCTCTTCACCGAAGCCGGCCTCCCGCCGGGCGTGCTCAACGTCGTCCACGGTGACGCCGTCGCCGTCAACCGCCTGCTCGAGCACCCCGACATCGAGGCCGTCAGCTTCGTCGGCTCCACACCGATCGCCCGCCACGTCTACGAGACCGGGACGCGGGCCGGGAAGCGGGTCCAGGCCCTGGGCGGGGCCAAGAACCACATGGTCGTCCTCCCCGACGCCGACATCGGCCAGGCGGCCGACGCCGCGGTGAGTGCCGGCTACGGCTCGGCGGGCGAGCGCTGCATGGCCATCTCCGCTGTGGTCGCCGTCGGTGATGTGGGCGATCGCCTCATCCCGGCCATCACCGAGCGCATCGACCTGTTGCACATCGGCCAGGGGACCGAGGACGGCGTCGACATGGGCCCGCTGGTGACCGAAGCCCATCGCGATCGGGTCCGTTCCTACGTCGACCTCGGCGTCACCGAGGGCGCGGAGCTGGTCGTGGACGGCCGGGACCTGGCCGTCGAAGGGGCCGAGAACGGCTTCTGGCTGGGTCCGTGCCTGTTCGACCGGGTGACCCCCGAGATGAAGATCTACCTCGACGAGATCTTCGGCCCCGTGCTCAGCGTCCTACGGGTCGACACCTTCGACGAGGCCCTCGACCTGGTCAACGCCTCCGAGTACGGCAACGGGACGGCCATCTTCACCAACGACGGGGGCGCGGCCCGCACGTACCACCGGGACGTGCAGGTCGGCATGGTTGGGATCAACGTCCCCATCCCCGTGCCCATGGCCTACTTCTCCTTCGGGGGCTGGAAGGCGTCGCTCTTCGGTGACACCCACGTCCATGGCCAGGAGGGCGTCCGCTTCTACACCCGGGCCAAAGCCGTCACGGTGCGTTGGCCCGACCCCCACGACCGGGGCGTCGACCTGGGGTTCCCCCAGACCCGCTGACCCGCTGACCCAGAGGTCCCGTCGCCGTGGCCCTGGTAGCGACGCACAACCGCGACCAGCGCGGGTGACGGTCGTCACCGACCCCGAGTCCGTCACCGGCCGGTAGCCTCGGCGCCGACATGGGATCGCTGATCAAGAAGCGCCGCAAGCGCATGCGCAAGAAGAAGCACAAGAAGATGCTGAAGCGCACCCGCTGGCAGCGCCGGGCAGGCAAGTAGCTCCAGGCTCGCTTCAGCTCTCTCCGGTGGGCCGACGGCCCGAGCGGAGCGGGGGGCCCAGTGTGTGCACGACACGCCGACCCTCCCCCGGAAAGGACCCTTCGACGAACCACGTCGAACCACTCCCCGCGAGCATCGGCACGGCACCGGCAGCTTCTTCGAGTTCGTCGCGCCATCGCGCCAGCTCCGGCAGGACGGCCAGTGCCGCCGGTTCCAGGTCGTTGCCGTTCGGCCCCGTGGGCCCATCCAGATCGTCCCACGCCTCGTAGACCGCGGCCGTCGCGCAGTGACGGGGCGGCGTCAGCAGCGTGAACGTACGGTTCTCGTAGGGCAATGGCTCCAGCACCTCGCCGACGCCGGTGACCCGAGCCCGTCCGCCGAGGACACAGAACGGGACGTCGGCACCGAGGCGGGCCGCGGCGTCGACGTCGTCGAACCCGACCCACCGCAGGATGGCCGCCGCGTCGGCAGAGCCTCCACCGAGCCCGGCGCCGCGGGGAATGTGCTTGTCGACTTCCACGCGGGCAGCGACCCCGACCAGCGCCAGTGCCCGGGTGACGAGGTCCTCGCCGGGCTCGAGGCCCTCGGCGTGAGGACCGACGAAGGTCACGCCGTCGCCGTCGCCTACGCGCAGGGTGTCAGCCAGGTCGACGGTCACCATCTCGGCGTCGATTCGGTGGAGGCCGTCCTCCCTCACGCCGACCACCCGCAGTGAGAGGGTCAGCTTCGCCGGGGCCGACAGGACGACAGGAACGCCATCGGTCACGAGCCCACCGCCTCGGCCAGCCGACCCCAGGCGGCGACGTCCAACTGCTCGGGGCGGGTGTCGGAGGGGACGCCGGCGGTGGCGAACTGCGCCTCCGTGACCCGACCGTCCAGTGACCGGCGCAACATCTTGCGCCGCTTGCCGAACGCCTGACGCACCAGCTCGATGAGGAGAGCGGGATCGGCGTCGGTCGCGGGTCGATCGAGGCGATCGATGCGCACGAGGGCGGATTCGACCCGGGGCCTCGGAAGGAAGACCTCGGGAGAGACGCGACCCACGACCTGGGCCTGAGCCCGAAGGGCCACCAGGACCGACGGGATGCCGTAGGTCCGGGAGCCGGCGGGGGCGGCCAGGCGCTCCCCGACCTCCCGTTGCACCATGACCAGCAGGTGGCGCACCCGCGGGACGTCGGCCAGCACGTCCAGGACGATCGGCGTCGCCAGGTTGTAGGGCAGGTTGGCGACCAAGGCCCAGTCGTCGGCCCCATCCAGCACGTCGTCCCAGTCCACCGCCCGCACGTCCTCGGCGATGAGCCGCACGGGCTCGTCACCCAAGACCTCCTGGAGCGCTGGGATCAGGTGACGGTCGGCCTCGATCGTCGTCACGTGGGCGCCCGTCTCGACCAAGCCGAGCGTCAGTGCCCCGAGCCCGGCACCCACCTCGACCACGTGGTCCCCGGGCCCGACGCCCGCCAACCGGGCGATGCGGCGGACGGTGTTCGGGTCCACGACGAAGTTCTGCCCGAGGGCGCGGCTGGGTGTCAGTCCATGACGGTGAAGGAGGTCGCGGGCCTGGGTCGGGGTGAGCAGGGACTCAGGTGTAGCCGTACCGCGCCGCGCACGTCGGCCACGATCCGGCGAAGCCGCGGGCCCGGGCCAGGTTGGCCGCCACCTCCCGCTGCTCCCGGTAGGAGTAGTTGAAGATGTCCTGGCCGCGGCGACCGCCGCCGCCGTAGCTCTGCCAGGTGTCGAAGCGGAACTGGAAGGCGCCGTACCACGGGCCGTCAGGGTTGTAGGCCCGGGGGTTCTGGCCGGACTCGCAGGTGGCGATGTTGTCCAGCTTCACGTAGAGAGGGTCGTCGTCGTGGTTCGGCACGGGGTTGCCACCACCACCACCACCACCTCCGCCGCCACCACGGGTGGGCGCCGGGACCACGACCAGCGGGGACAGGTCGAGCGGCGGGGCCGTGTCGGCGGCGGCCTGGGCATCGGCGACAGCGTCGGCGAACGCGAGGATGTCCGCCTGCTGTGCCGCGAGGGCGCGGAGGGCCCGACCATCGGCTCGGTTCTGGCGCTCCTCCCGGATGGCGGCGTCCTTGTCGAGGACCCCCGTCCGCATCCCGCTACCGGCGGTCTCGGCCGCCGTGGGGTTGTTGTCGATCCCGCCGACCACCAGAGGCGGGCCCGTCGGTGCGAGCGCCGAGGCGTTGACCGTGGTCGGCGCGTCCTGGTCGGTGCCGAGGAGCACGGCGGCACCGACCGTCGTGCCGGCGAGGGCCAGGGTCAGCGACGCCAGCGTCAGACGCAGGCGGAACGGAGGATGTGAGGACAACGATCTTCCCTACGAGGTTCCGACCGGGATGGGCCTGAACGTAACACAACTGCAACGTAAAGCGGCCACCCGGCCGCCGCCGTCGCCCTCAGTCCGGCAGGTCGTAGACCCGCGTGGCGTTGGCCCAGCTGTGCTCGGCGACGACATCCGGCACCTGACCGCGGACCTCGGCCACCCGGGCACCGACGAGGGGCACGAGGCTCGGGTGATTGGGCCTGCCCCGATGGGGTACCGGCGTCAGGAACGGGGCATCGGTCTCGACCAGGAGCCGGTCGTCGGGGCAGAGCCGGGCCGCCTCCCGGACGTCGTCGGCCGAGGGGAACGTCACGATCCCGCTGAAGGACAGGTGGGCGCCCATGGCCAGGGCCCGCTCGGCCTCGGGGGCGCCGCCGGTGAAGCAGTGGAACACAGTGCGCTCGGGCACGCCTTCCTCGTCGAGCACGGCGAACGTGTCGTCCCAGGCCTCGCGGGTGTGGATGACCAGCGCCCGGGCGTAGGCATGCGCCAGGGCGACCTGCGCGGCGAAGACCTCTCGCTGCAGCTCGCGGGGCGAGTGGTCGTAGTGGTAGTCCAGCCCGCACTCCCCCACGGCCCGCACTTCGGCACGCGCCAGCAACGGCTCCAGGCCGGCGAGGCCGTGCCGGGCCTCATGGGGATGGACACCGGCCGTCGCCCAGATCGCAGAGTGGGCCGCGGCACGGTCGGCGGCTGCTGTCGAGTCGGCCACGTCGGTACCCACGTCGACGACCCGAGTCACTCCTTGTTCGGCGGCGGCGGCGAGCGCGGCGACCACGCCGGCGTCGTCGGTCAGGTCGAGATGGCCGAGGTGACAGTGATCGTCGGTCCAGCGCACCCCGTTCAGCCCGCCAGGCGGGGGAAGAGGGGCGCCCCCTTCTCGACCGCGAGGCCGCCGGGGTAGCCGCCCCAGGCCGCGGCCTCCGGCAGGCGCTGGTCTTCGGGCCGACCCTCGAGGCCGAACCGGCGCCAGATCTCCGCGCAGGTGTCGGGCACCGCGGGCGAGGCCAGGATCGTCACGATGCGGAGGGCCTCGAGGGCGTCACCGAGCACGGCGTCGACCTCCGGGCCAGGGTCGGCCTTCCACGGCTCGTTGACCTCGAGGTAGGCGTTGGTCTCCCGGATGAGGCGCCACGTGGCCTCGAGGGCGAGCGAGGGCTGCACCCGGGCCCAGGCCTCGGCGGTGTCTGCGTACGCGTCGGTCGCCACCGCGGCCAACGGGCTGTCCGGGCGCGGCGCAGGACCCACGCCGCCACATTTCTTGCCCACCACCGTGGCCACGCGGGACTGGAGGTTGCCCAGGTTGTTGGCCAGGTCACTGTTGTAGCGCTCGACCATGCCCTCGTAGCTGAAGTCGCCGTCGGGACCGAACGGGGTGGCACCCAGGAAGTGGTAGCGGTAGCCGTCGACACCGAACTCCTCGACCAGGTCCGCGGGGGCGATCTGGTTCAGGCTGGTCTTGGACATCTTCTCGCCCCCGACGAGCAGGAAGCCGTGGACGCTGATGCGCTTCGGCGGGGCGAGGCCGGCGGCCAGGAGCAGGGCGGGCCAGTAGACGCAATGGAAGCGGAGGATGTCCTTGCCGATGACGTGGTGGACCTCGGGCCACCAGTCGGCGAACCGGGCCGGGTCGCTTCCGTAGCCGATCGCGGTGGCGTAGTTGATGAGGGCGTCGTACCAGACGTAGAAGACGTGGTCGGGGTCCCAGGGGACGGCGACGCCCCAGTCGATCGACGAGCGGCTGATCGAGATGTCCCGCAGGCCCTGGCGGATGAGGCCGAGGGCCTCGTTGCGCTTGCCGTCGGGCTGCACTGCGCCCGGGTTCGCCTCGTACCAGTCCAGCAGGGGCCGCTCGAAGGCGGAGAGCGCGAAGAACCAGTTCTCCTCGCTCAGGAACTCGACCGGGCGGCCGTGGATCGGACAGTTCCCGTCCACCAGGTCGTCCTCGGTGTAATAGGCCTCGCAGGCCACGCAGTAGAGGCCCTCGTAGGTGTCCTTGTAGATGTGGCCGTTGTCCTTGGCCGCCGTCAGCAGCTCCTGCACCGATCGGTGGTGACGGGGCTCGGTGGTGCGGATGAAGTCGTCGTGGCTGATGTTCGAGCAGGGCCCAGGTCTCGCGGAACCGCTCGCTGGTGCGGTCGGCGTGCTCCTGCGGGGTGAGGCCGTGCTCCTCGGCGGCCCGGGCGACCTTCAGGCCGTGCTCGTCGGTCCCGGTGAGGAAGAAGACCTCCTCGCCGAGCAACCGGTGCCACCGGGCCAGGCCGTCGGCGGTGACCGTCGTGTAGGCGTGGCCGATGTGGGGCGCGTCGTTGACGTAGTAGATCGGCGTCGTGACGTAGTAGCGGCCCACACGGCGAGGCTACCGACGGGGGCCAACCCCTCTCCGGGGGGTTAGCCGGCCCGCCGGCCTGACAGGTCGGTGATGCCGGGCAGGTCGAGGACGGGCCCGACCCCGTCCGGGAGGCCGACGGTGGCGGGCAGCCGGCGCTCCGTGCGCAGCTCCTGGATCTCGGTCAACTTCTTCTCGAAGGCCCGCCGACGCGTGCCCTCGAGGTCGTCGTAGGCCCCCTGGGTGGTCTTGAGGCCACGGCCGACCTTCTCGATGGCCTCGCTCAGACGCGACCACTGATCGTCGAGGCCGCCCAGGCACTTGATGATCTCGGCCGAGGTCTCCTCCACCAGGAAGTTGTCCATCGCCTTGCGGATGATGGCGAGCATCGAGAAGAGGCTGAAGGGCGAGCAGAGCACCACCTTCTGGGCCATGGCATGGTCCACCAGCTCGGGGTCCTGCTCGTGGATGAAGGAGTAGACGCTCTCGTTGGGGATGAAGAGCAGCAGGAACTCCACGGTGTGTTCGGGGTCGACGTAGCCACGGCTGGTGAGCTCCTTCACCCTCGCCCGCACGTCCCGGGTGAACTGCTTGGCCGTCCGGTCCCGCTCGACGTCGGAGTCGGCGTCGAGGTGGCGCAGGTAGTTGTCGATCGGGAACTTCACGTCCATGTGCACCACGTGGCCCCGGGGCAGCAAGAAGGTGAAGTCAGGAATGGTGGGCCCACCGGCAACCGCGGTCTGCTTGCGGTAGTTCAGACCCTCGGCCAGCCCGGCCCGGCGCAGCACGTCCTCCGCCATGCGCTCGCCCCAGGCGCCCCGGGTCTTGGGGCTGGCCAGGGCCTGGCGCAGCTGCCCGGTCAACCCGGCCAGTTCGCTACTGGCCTGGCGGGCCGCGTCGAGCCCACTGAGCAACTCGCCGTGCTGATTGGCGCGGTCCTTCTGCAGGGTGGCGACCAGATCGGTCACCTGGCTCAGCTGGCGGCTGATGTCCTGCGTGCGCAGGTCCAGCTCGGCCGTCCCGCTCTTGGCGTGCTGGTCCAACCGATCGCCGGCGATGCGGACGACGGTCTCGACCGCAGCCTGGACGGTGGCCTCCCGTTCCCCGGCCAGGTGACGGCGCAGGTAGTCGGGCAGGAAGCGGAGGACGGCGAAGGCGACGAGTCCGCCGACGATGAGGGCACAGAGGATGACGATGACCATGCCCCCATGCTGCCCAAGGGGTGTGACACGAACCGGGGACCCCCACCGTTCTGGCCCTTGTCTCGTCGTCGTGGCCGTGAGATCAGGGGCGAGAACCGTCGTGTCAGTCGTGGAGGCGATTGGCCACGGCGTAGGCCTGGCGCTTCGGGACACCGAGATCGGCGGCCACGGTGGCGGCGGCGTCCCGGGCGGAGTCACCGGCGGCGAGACGGGCCCGCACGGCCGCTTCGACATCGGCCTCGTCGGCCGGGCCAGGGGGCAGCGCGCCCTGCACGACCAGCGCGATCTCACCCCGCGGCGGCGTCTCCGCCGCCCACGCCGCGGCCTCGTTCAGGTGGCCCCGCCAGATCTCCTCGTGGAGCTTGGTCAGCTCCCGAGCCACCGCGACCCGACGCCAGGCCCCGAGTACCGCACACAGGTCCGTCAGGGTGGCGGCCAACCGGTGGGGTGCCTCGTAGAAGACCAACGTGCGCTCATCGTCGATCAGTTCGGCCAGGCGCTGCCGCCGGGAGCCCGCCTTGCGGGACAAGAACCCCTCGAACACGAAGCGAGCCGTGGGCAGTCCGCTGGCAACCAGGGCGGCGATGGCGGCCGAGGGACCGGGGACGACCTCGATGGTGTGGCCGTCCCGGGCCGCGGCCCGGACCAGGCGCTCCCCGGGGTCGCTGATCCCGGGCATGCCCGCATCGGTGACCACGGCGACCCGCTCCCCCCGAGCCAGGCGATTGAGGACATCGCCCACCCGCTGGGCCTCGTTGTGGTCGTTGACCACCAGCAGCGCCCGAGCCCGCACGCCGGCGTGCTGCAGGAGGCGCCCCGTCCGTCGGCTGTCCTCACAGGCCACCACGTCGGCCCGGGCCAGCTCCTCGACCGCCCGGGGCGAGAGGTCGCCGAGGTTGCCGATCGGCGTCCCGATGAGGACCAGGGCACCAGCCACGGCCCTACTCCCGGATCTCGAGCTGATCGCCCGGCTGCAGCTCCCAGTGAGCAAAGGTGCCGGCCACCGCCTCGATGACACAGTGGGCCTTCAGGCACGGGCGGCCCAGGCGGTGGCGCCTCATGGTCACCACCCGCAGTACGCGCAGCTCCTCGTCGCAGAACGCCGCGTCGATGGCGAAGCGCATGCCGATGGTGTGCACGGAGCGGGCGGGCTGGAGGAGCAACACGCCCTCGCATCCGTCCCGACCGAGCAGTCCCTTGGTCCGCGACCGGCGGTCATCAGCCACCTCCAAGGTGGCCAGGACCTCATCGTCACGGAGCAACCAGGGCACGACCGCGGCCTACACGTTGAAACGGAACTCCAGGACGTCGCCGTCCCGGACCTCGTAGTCCTTGCCCTCGATGCGGAGCTTGCCCACGTCTCGGGCCTTGGACCACGACCCGATGTCCAACAGCTCCTGCCAGTCGATGGCCTCCGCTTTGATGAACCCCCGCTCGAAGTCCGTGTGGATCACGCCCGCCGCCTCCGGAGCCTTGGCTCCGGCCCGGAACGTCCAGGCCCGGCTCTCCTTCTCACCCGTGGTCAGGAAGGTCCGCAGCCCGAGCAGGTGGTACGCGGCGTGGACGAACCGGGGCAGCGCCCCCTCGCCCAGCCCGTAGGCGTCGAGCAGGTCGGCTCGCTCGTCGACGTCGAGCTGGGCCGCTTCGGCCTCCAGCTGCACGCACACGCCGATGACCTCGGCCACGTCGCCCAACTCGGCCCTCACGGGGTCGAGCACCGGGTCCGGGGCGGCGATCTGGTCCTCGTCGAGGTTGACCAGGGCCATGACCGGCTTGTTGGTCAGCAGGAACCAGGGTCGCAGTGCCGCGCGGTGGTCGGCGCTGAGACCGCCGCGGTACAGCGGCGTCCCCTCACTGAGCAGGACGAGCGCGGCCTCGAGGGCCGCGACCTCGCCGGCCAGGCTCTGGTCACCCTTCATGGCCTTCCGCCGCTTGTTGATCTGGGACTCGACGGCGTCGAGGTCGGCCAGGGTCAGCTCGATCTCCAGCACCCGCAGGTGCTCCAGGGGGTCCGAGGGACCAGGGATGTCGGCGTCGGCGAACGCCCGGAGCACGTAGACGATGGCGTCGGCCTCTCGGATGCCGGCCAGGAACTTGTTGCCCAGGCCCTCGCCCTTGCTGGCCCCCTCGACCAGGCCGCCGATGTCGACGAACTGAACGGCAGCGGGGACCACGTTCTTGGAGTTGCTCATCTCGGCCAGGGCATCGAGGCGGGGATCGGGCACCTTGGCCACACCGACGTTGGGGTCCGTCGTGGCGAAGGCGTAGGGCGCGGCCAGCGCAGAACCGCCCGAGAGCGCGTTGTAGAGGGAGGACTTCCCCGCGTTGGGCAGGCCCACGAAACCGAAGCGCTCCATCGCCCGCAGGCTACGGCCCCGTGACGCCCCTACCCTCGGGCCGATGAGTGGCACCGAGACAGGGCGGGCCGCGGTCGAGGCGGCCTTCGAGCGCATCACCTACCTGCTCGACCGCGAGCTGGCCCCCGCCTACCGCGTCCGGGCCTTCCTGACCGCGGCCGAGGTAGTCGGCGAGCTGTCCGACGCCGAGCTGGACCAGCGGGTGACCGGCGAGACGCTGACCGACCTCGAGCACATCGGCGACAAGACGGCGGCGGTCATCGCCGAGGCCTACCGGGGGCAGACCCCGGCGTACCTCGCCGAGCTGGACACGACGCCCCTCGACCCCGGCGACGGGGCCGCCCTGCGGGCCGCCCTGAAGGGTGACTGCCACTCGCACTCCACCTGGTCCGACGGCGGCGCCCCGATCGCCACCATGGCCAAGGCCGCCATGGGCCTCGGCCACGAGTACCTGGTCATGACCGACCACTCCCCCCGACTGACGATCGCCCACGGCCTCAACCGGGAGCGCCTCCTGGCCCAGCTGGACGAGATCGCCGAGCTCAACGCCGAACTGGCCCCCTTCCGCATCCTCACCGGCATCGAGGTCGACATCTTCGAGGACGGCTCCCTCGACCAGGCCGAGGACCTGCTGGCCCGCCTCGACGTCGTCGTCGCCAGCGTGCACTCCAAGCTCCGCCTGTCCGAGCAGCAGATGACCCAGCGCATGGTCCTCGCCGTGGCCAGCCCCCACGTCGACATCCTCGGGCACTGCACCAACCGCAAGGTCGTGGGCAAGGGCAGGCCGCCGTCGGTGTTCGACGCCGACATCGTCTTCGCGGCCTGCGCCCGCTTCGACACCGCGGTCGAGATCAACTGCCGCCCGGAGCGCCAGGACCCCCCGGACGACCTCCTGGACCTGGCCCTCGAGTGGGGCTGCAAGGTCGCCATCGACACCGACGCCCACGCCCCCGGCCAGCTCGAATGGCAGGCCTACGGGTGTGAGAAGGCGGCCCGCCACGGAATCGAGCCCGACGACGTGGTCAACACGCTGCCCGCCGACGCCCTCCTGGCCTGGACCGCCGCCCACCCCACCGACTGACTCGTTCTGGAACCTGAAACTCGCAGCCCGACGCGGGTTTCAGGTTCCAGAACGGGCGAAGTGGGGCAACCGGGCGGTGACCTCCCGGGCGGCGAGGACCACGAAGAAGAGGGCGACGGCGAGACCGCTCATGGTGGCCCCGGCCGCCGTGTCGTAGTGGTACGAGATCAGCAAGCCGGCCACCACCGCGGTCCAGCCGAGGAGCACGGCCACCACCATCACCAGCCACACCCGGCGCACCAGCAGGGCCGCGGTCGCCGGCGGGGCGATCAGCAGGCCGAAGGTCATCAGGGTGCCCACGGCCCGGAACGAGGCCACCACGGCCAAGCCGACCAGGGCCATCATGGCCACGTGGGTCAGGCCCGGCCGAAGGCCCAACAGCGCGGCCTTCGTCTCGTTGAACGACAGCACGAGCAGCGGCCGGTAGAGCAGGGCAACCGTGGCGAGGACGATCGCCAGGGCCACGGCCTGGAACCGCAGGTCGGCGACGGTGACCCCGAGCGGGTTGCCGAAGAGGAACGAGGTGAGATCTCCTGCGAAGGCATCCGAGCGCGAGATGATCACGACCCCGAGGGCCAGCATGCCGACGAAGAGCAGGCCGATACCGGTGTCGTCGCTGAGTCCCGAGCGTCGGCTCACGAGGCTGATCACCGCCACCATCACCAGGGCGGCCACGAAGGCGCCGATCGTGGGGTCCACCCCGACCAGGAACGCGACGGCGATCCCGGGGAGGACCCCGTGGGCCAAGGCGTCGCCGACGAAGCTCATCCCCCGGATGACCACCCAGGTCCCGACCGTGGACGTCATGGCGACGGCCAGCAGCCCGGCCAGCAGCGCCCGTTGCATGAAGGCGAACCGGAACGGTTCGGTGAGCCACTCCATCAGGTCAGCGCTCCGAGGATGCGGTCGGCGTTGGTGCGGATGAGCTGGAGGTAGGTCTCGCCGCCGGAGCCCGGCTCACCCAGGGACTCGGAGAAGAGCTCGACCACGGCGATGTCCTGACCGGTCTCCTCGGCCAGGACGTCGGCCAGGTCGCTGGACGAGGAGGTGTCGGCGAAGATGGCGGGCACCCCGGTCTCGTCGATGGTGTCGACCAGCGCACTCAGGTCGGCCGACGACGGCTCGGCCAGCGTCGTGCCGCTGGGGATGACGGTGCCGATGACCTCGAACCCGTAGCGGTCGGCGAAGTAGCCGAACACCTCGTGGTTCGTCACGAGCCGGCGGTCGCGGCCGGGGATGGCCAGGAGATCGTCGCCGATCTCGGCGTCGGCCGAGGTCACCGCATCGGCATAGGCGCCGGCCTGCGCCTCCACCGCATCGGTGTCGATCCCGTCGACATCGGCAGCCGCGTCGGCCACCAGCCCCACCGCCCGCACCGTGCGTCGGGGGTCGGTGAACCAGTGCGGGTCCTCGCCGTCTCCCTCGGCCAGGGGCAGCGGGGCCAGCTGCTCGCCGAGCTCGAGCACGTCGACCCCGTCCTCCGCCGCGGCATCGAGGGCGTCGACGAGGCCGACCTCGAACCCCAGGCCGTTGGCCACGACCAGGTCGGCCTCGTTGAGGAGGGCCACATCGGCGGCCGATGGCTCGAACTCGTGGGGGTCGGCACCGACCGGCATGACCACCTCGACGGTTGCCGTGTCGCCGAAGACGTTCGTGGCCACGTCGCCCAGGATGCTGTGAGTGGCAACGACGAGTGGACGGTCGTCGCCCGAGCCGGTCCCGCCGCACGCCGCGCCGAGCGGGACGAGGAGGACCAGCCCGGCCGCACCGAGGAGGCCGCTTCGGCGAGGTTGCCGGAACCATTCCACCGGGCGAGAATGGTTCCCGTTCACATGAGGCACCCTAACGAGAACGATTCCCGCTCACAAGCCGACGCCGTCACCGCCGACGGGCTGACCCTGCGCCACGGCCAACTGGTGGCCCTCGACGACGCCACCTTCCGCATCCCCACGGGCCGGATCACCGCGATCATCGGCCCCAACGGATCAGGCAAGTCGACCCTGCTCCACGCCATCGCCGGCCTGCACGCACCGACCGCCGGCACGATCCACGTCCCCGACCGGTCACGCCGCGACCGGGCCGCGGTGGCCTATGTCCCCCAACACCTCCACGCCAACGAACAGCTTCCCATCTCGGCCCGGGAGGTCGTCCGCATGGGCCGCTACGCCCACACCGGCCCCTGGCGTCGGCTCAGCCGGGCCGACCGCCAGGCCGTCGACCGGGCCATGGACCGGCTGGACGTGCGCGGGCTGGGCGATCGTCAGCTGCGGGAGCTGTCCGGCGGGCAGCGCCAGCGGGTGCTGGTGGCCCAGGCCCTGGCCCAGGACGCCGAGCTCCTCTTGCTGGACGAGCCCCTGACCGGCCTGGATCCACCGTCACAGAGCCAGATCCTGGCCGTGATCGACGAGGAACGAGGGGCGGGTCGGACCGTCGTGACCAGCACGCACAGCCTGGCCGACGCCGCCACCGCGGATCACCTGCTGTTGCTGGCCGGGCGCGTCGTGGCCGAAGGGTCACCCGAGGAGGTGCTCACCGAGGCCATCCTGACCGAGGCCTACGGGACGATGGTCGTCCGCTTCGGTGACCAGAGCCTGCTGGTCGACGACTCGACCCATCACCACCCGAACTGAGTCGGCTGGTGGTATCCGACTAGCGCTTGCGGCTGGCGTTGGGCTTGCGGCCGTGGTTCGCCTTCTTGCGACGGGCGCGCAGGCGTCGCTTGTTGGTCCGCTTCGACATGGCCGGGAGGGTACCGGCTCAGGCGCATCTCCGGCACTGGCCGATCAGGTCCAGCCGGTGGTCCTGGGTCACGAACCCCGCCGCGTCGGCCGCCCGGCCCAAGGCGCCGGCCAGCGCCTCTTCGACCTCGGCGGGCACGGTGAAGTCGGCGACCTGGCCGCACTGGGAGCAGATCAGGTGGTGGTGATGGTGGTCGGTCAGGTGCTCGGCGAGCTCGTAGCGGGCGAACTCGTCGGTGCTGACCACCCGGTGCACGACGCCGGCCTGCTCGAGGATGACGAGGTTCCGGTAAGCGGAGCTCTGGGCCAAGGCCTTGTCCCGGTCGAGGATCTCCTGGATGGTGAGCGGACGGGTGGCCTCCTCCAGCACGTCGACCAGGGATCGCCGGCCCCGGGTGTAGCGCTGGTCGGCCTCCCGCAGCCGATCGGCCACGCCGGAGTGCAGATCCGTTCCCATCGGTTCCCAGACTATCGAACCTTCTGAGAATGAGTAGGAACGGGGGTGGAGGGGCCGCATGACCCCGATCACGCCGCTCCCGCGTTGACACTCGCTTCGCGTCACCCCATCCTTGGTGCATCGCTGTGACCGACACCTCTCCGTCGGTCGGCCAGGACCGTCTCGTCCCCCCTGTGGTCCCGCCGACGACGCGCCGCGCCAGGCCCTCGGGCCGGGTGCTGATCGCCGCCGCCCTGACGACGGTCATAGCCGTGGCGGCCCTGTTCGTCCTCAGTCGCGACGACTCCGGCGCGGGCGACCCCCGGCCGGAGCGGGACGGTCCCTCGCAGTACACGGTGCGGGAGGGCGACACGCTGACCGCGGTGGCCGACCTGCACGGCCTGCCGGTCGCCGATCTCATGGACGCCCTCGGCCTGACCCTGGCCGACTCGCTCGAGCCGGGTGACGTCCTGGAGATCCCGGCGATCGGGGTCGCGGGCCACGAGTGGCCCCATCGTCTGGTCGAGGACCCGATCCGGGCCCAGCAGAACGTCTGGTTCGAGCGCTGGGCCGCGGAGTACCACGTCCCCACCTCGCTGCTCCAGGCCCTGGCCTGGAACATCTCGAGCTGGGACAACACCACCGTCAGCGGGGACGGGGACATGGGCATCGGCCGCATCGACCTCGAGCTCGTGGGCTGGATCAACGACGAGCTCATCGACGACGAGACGCGGGTCGACCCCCGCTCGCCCGAGGGCAACGTCCAGCTCATGGCCGCCTACCTCGGCCACCTCCTCGAGGTCACCGGCGGCGACCACGCCAACGCCGTCGCCACCTACTTCCTCGACCGCCAGGAGCCGACCGACGCGGCCTGGGACCTCGGCCTCCGGTCGTTCGTCACCGGCGTCCTGGCCCGGGTGCCCGACTTCGAGGCGCCACCGCCGCCGTCGGCCACGACGACGACGACCACCACCGCGCCGGACTGAATTCACACGCCCGACACGGGCCCGCGTGGGCGGCAGCGGGGGCACGCGACTACGTTGCGCCTTGACGCGGACACCGGTCCGCAGGAACACGAAAGTGACAAGGGGAGAACACGTGCGCATTTCTCGCAAGCTCAGGGCGCTGCTCGGGCTGCTGATGGCGTTCATGCTGCTCGCCGCCGCTTGCGGTGACGACAGCGACAGCTCCAGCAGCGACACCACTGCCGCCGGCGGCAGCACGGAGACCACTGCCGGTGGGACCAGCGACCTGACCGTCGGCCTGGCCTACGACCTCGGCGGTCGTGGCGACCAGTCCTTCAACGACTCCGCCGCCGCCGGCCTCGAGCAGGGGGCGGAGGAGTTCGGCATCGAGACCGAAGAGCTCGAGCCCGACGAGGGTGGCGAGAACCGCCAGGAGCTGCTGCAGCTGCTGTGTGACAACGGCACGGACCTGATCTTCGCCGTCGGCTTCCTCTACTCCGAGACTGTCGGCACCGTCGCCGAGAACTGCCCGGACAGCACGTTCGCCATCGTCGACGACGCGGCCAACGACCTACCCAACGTGGCCAACCTGGTCTTCGCCGAGGAGCAGGGGTCCTTCCTGGTCGGCGCCGCCGCCGCCCTCGAGACCCAGACCGACCACGTCGGCTTCATCGGTGGTGTGAACATCGAGCTGATCCAGAAGTTCCAGGCCGGCTTCGAGGCCGGTGTGGCCGCGGTCGACCCGGCGATCACGGTCGATGTCGAGTACCTGACCGAGCCGCCGGACTTCGACGGCTTCAACGCCCCCGACCGGGGTCGTGAGGTTGCCGCCAGCATGTACGAGAGCGGCGCGGACATCATCTACGCCGCGGCCGGTGGTTCCGGTGCCGGTGTGTTCGAGGCGGCCCAGGCCGTCCGTGACGGCGGTGGCGACGCGTGGGCCATCGGCGTGGACTCGGACCAGTACAACACCGCTGACCCCGCGGTCCAGGACGTCATCCTGACCTCGATGGTCAAGCAGGTGAACGTGGCCGTCTACAACACCATCGCCTCGGCGGTCGCCGGGGACGAGGTCGGCGGCCAGACCACCGTCTTCGACCTGAGCGTCGACGGTGTCGGCTACTCGACGAGTGGTGACTTCCTCTCGGAGGAGACCATCACCGCGCTCGAAGATTACAAGCAGCAGATCATCGACGGCGAGATCGAGGTTCCCACCGCTCCGGAGTGATCCGGAGGGTTGATCCAGCCAGCAAACCGTGCGACGGACCCGGGCTAGTGTGCCCGGGTCCGTCGTCGTTTTCGGCGGCGGCGGATCGATGACCGGAACCGACGGGACCCCGAGGAGGGCGGTGGACACGGACCAGGCCAACGCCGTCGAGCTGGTGGGGATCGTGAAGCGCTTCCCCGGGGTGGTGGCCAACGACGGGGTGGACCTCGCCGTCCGACGGGGCGACATCCACGCGCTGGTGGGCGAGAACGGCGCCGGCAAGTCCACCCTCATGAAGATCCTCTACGGCATGCAGCCGCCCGACGAGGGCACGATGTCGGTCAACGGTTCCCCCGTGGCGTTCAAGTCCCCCAAGGACGCCATCGCCGACGGCATCGGCATGGTCCACCAGCACTTCATGCTCGCCGATCAGCTCACGGTGCTCGAGAACATCGTGCTGGGCGACGAGCCCTCCTCGGCCGGGCGCATCGACTTCAAGGACGCCCGCGAGCGCATCCAGAAGCTCTCCTCGGCGTACGGCCTCGACGTCGACCCCAACCAGACCGTCGAGACCCTCGGGGTCGGTGAGCGCCAGCGGGTCGAGATCATCAAGGTCCTCTTCCGGGGGGCCCGCATCCTGATCCTCGACGAGCCCACCGCCGTGCTCGTCCCGCACGAGATCGACGAGCTCTTCACCAACCTCCGGGAGCTCAAGGCCCAGGGCGAGACCATCCTGTTCATCTCCCACAAGCTGGACGAGGTCCTCTCGATCGCCGACGCCATCACCGTCCTGCGGGCCGGCCGGACCGTGGCCACCGTGGACCCGAAGGACGTCACCGCCGGCGACCTGGCCGAGCTGATGGTCGGCAGCGAGCTGCCCACGCCGGAGACCCGCGAGTCCACCGTGACCGACGACGTCGAGCTCGACGTCGACGAGGTCTCGGTGCAGGGCATCGGTGACCGCTGGCTGCTCGAGCGGATCAGCTTCAAGGTGCACCGGGGCGAGGTGGTCGGGGTGGCCGGCGTCGAGGGCAACGGCCAGGCCGAGCTCATCGACGTCGTGCTCGGCCTTCAGCCCGTCACGACCGGCGCCATCCGATTGGAGGGCGAGGACCTGGCCCACGTCGGTACCCGGGACCGCCGCGAGGCCGGTATCGGCTACATCCCCGAGGACCGCCACCGGCGGGGGATGCTCATGGGCTCCCCCCTCTGGGAGAACGCGATGCTCGGCCACCAGACCCAGGAGCCGTACGCCAAGGGGCCGTGGATCAACCGGGGTGCGGCCAAGCAGCGGACCGAGGAGATCCTGGCCACCTACGACGTGCGGGCTCCGAACGTCGACATCGCCGGGTACGCCCTGTCGGGGGGGAACCAGCAGAAGCTGATCGTCGGTCGGGAGCTCATGGCCGGAGCCAGGGTCCTGCTGGCCAACCACCCGACCCGGGGCGTGGACGTGGGCGCACAGGCCGCGGTGTGGGACCACCTCCGTGACGCTCGCAAGGCGGGCCTCGCCACACTGCTGGTGTCCGCCGACCTCGAGGAGCTGATCGGGCTCTCGGACCGCCTGCTGGTGATGCTCCGGGGCCGGATCGTGGCCGAGCTCGACCCGGCGAAGGTCACCCCCGAGGAGCTCGGCTCCTACATGACCGGCGCCCGGAAGGCCGAGGTGGCCTGATGCAGCGGTTCACCATCCCGCTCCTCCGCCTCGCCGCCCCGGTCGCCGCCGTACTGTTCGCGCTGACCGTCTCCGGCATCGTCCTGAAGCTCAGCGGGAGCGACCCCTTTCACGCCTTCAAGCTCATGTGGGACTTCGGCACGACCGAGCAGTCGATCGCCTCGGTCGTCGACCGGGCCGTCCCCCTCTACCTGTCCGGCGTCGCCTTCGCCATCGCCTTCAAGATGGGCCTCTTCAACATCGGCGTCGAGGGCCAGTACACCATCGCCGCCCTGATGGCCGCGTTCGTCGGGGCTTCGGTGGAGCTGCCCCCCGTGCTCCACGTCACCCTCATCCTGGCCGTGGCCATGCTCAGCGGAACGCTCTGGGCGGCCATCCCGGGTGTGCTCAAGGTGACCCGGGGCGTGCACGAGGTGATCTCGTCGATCATGCTCAACTCGATCGCCACGTTGCTGGTGAGCTACCTCCTGGCCAACCACTTCCTCGACCGATCCGACGAGACCCTCAACCTCCAGACCGCAAAGATCGAGCCGTCCGGTTGGTTCCCGGAACTGGTCAAGCTCGGCGACAACGCCACCATCAACGCCATCGTGCTCCTCGCTGTGGTGATCGGCGTCTCCTACTACGTGCTCATCTGGCGCACCCGTTTCGGCTTCGACCTTCGGGCCAGCGGGCTGAACCCGCTCGCGGCGCGGGCCAGTGGCGTGGCCCCCGGCACGATGATCATCAAGGGCATGATGCTGTCGGGCGCCGTCGCCGGCCTGGTGGGGATGCCCACGCTGCTCGGCTTCTCGCACAACTACGGCCTCGACTTCGGCACGGGACTCGGCTTCGCCGGCATCACCGTCGCCCTGCTGGGCCGCAACAACCCGATCGGCATCGCCGTCGGCGCCCTGCTGCTGGCCTTCCTCGATCGCAGTGCCCAGATCCTCGACCTCGAGGACATCCCGAAGGAGATCGTCGTGATCATGGAGGGGGTCATCGTCCTGTCGGTGGTGATCGCCTACGAGCTGGTGGGGCGGGTGATCGAGCGGCAGCAGCAGCAGATGGTCGGTGACGAGACCCCGCCGGAGGCACCCGTGGTGACCCAGCCCGCCGGGGCGCCGGCATGAGCCTCGTCGAAGGAGGTCCCTCGGTCGCCGGTCCCGGGTCGATCAGCCGGGCCGACCAGATGACGGCCGCCTCCCGCCTGGAGACGGCCAAGAAGCGCCAGCGGATCCTGGCGATCGGCGCCGGCCTCTTCGTCCTGCTGGCCGTCGTGCGGTGGATCACCGACAGCCCCGATCTGACCTCCAGCGGCACGGTCGGCACGACGTTGCGCCTGGCCGTGCCGATCGGCCTCGCCGCCCTCGGCGGGCTGTGGGCCGAGCGTTCCGGCATCGTCAACATCGGCCTCGAGGGGATGATGATCCTCGGGACCTGGTTCGGCGCCTGGGGGGCCTGGCAGTACGGGCCGTGGTGGGGCGTGGCCATCGGCGTCGCCGGCGGGGTGGCGGCCGGACTCCTGCACGCGCTGGCCACGGTCACGTTCAACGTCGACCACATCATCTCCGGCGTGGCCATCATCACGCTGGCCGGCGGCATCGCCCGCTATCTCTCCGTGGAGGTCTACACGGGGGTGCCGGGCGGTGGCGCCACCCAGTCTCCCCGCGTCGAGGGCGCCGGCGTGTTCGACGTCCCCATCCTCGCGGGCGGGAACCTGTTCGGATGGCACTCCCCCGACGCCCTCGGCTCGGTGGAGGACCATCACTGGCTGATCGTGTCCGACCTGGCCGGCGTGCTCCGCGGCGTGACCCACAACCTCTCGTACCTGACCCTCATCGCCATCCTCCTCGTGCCCCTGACGTGGTGGGTCATGTGGCGCACGGTGTTCGGCTTGCGGGTGCGCTCCTGCGGCGAGCACCCCACGGCGGCGGACTCCCTCGGCGTGGCCGTCAACCGCACGCGCTACTTCGCCCTGATGATCAGCGGCGGGCTGGCAGGACTGGCCGGGGCGTTCCTGGCCATCGAGGCCGCCGGCGTCTACCGCCAGGGCCAGACCCAGGGCAAGGGCTTCATCGGCCTGGCCGCCATGATCTTCGGCAACTGGCTCCCCTTCGGCGCGGCCGCCGGCGCCGCCCTCTTCGGCTTCGCCGACGCGCTCAACCTGCGGGACAAGACCGCGGTGCACGCCCTGCTCCTCTTCGTCACCGTCGCCGCCCTGGTGTACGCCGCGGTGCAGTTCCGGCGGGGCAAGCGCGGCACCGCCCTCGTGACCGGGATCTTCGGCCTCCTGACCGGGTTCTGGTTCCTGACCACCGACGAGGTCCCGGTCGAGTTCGTCCAGATGACCCCCTATGTGGTCACGCTGCTCGTCCTGGCCGTGGCCACCCAGCGCCTGCGGCCGCCCGCCCACGACGGCAAGCCGTGGCGCAAGGGCCAGGTCGAATAGGCGATGGACATCGACTGGGACGCCCTGCGCCGGGCGGCCCACGAGGTCGGCACGTCGGCCTACGCCCCGTACTCCGGCCTCCGGGTCGGTGCTGCCGCGCTCACGGACCGAGGGACGATCGTCACCGGGTGCAACGTGGAGAACGCCTCCTACGGCCTGACCCTCTGCGCCGAGTGCGGCCTGGCCTCGGCCCTGGCGGCAGATGGCGGGGGACGGCTGGTGGCCCTGGCCTGCGTGGCCCCCGACCGGGGCGAGTGCCTCATGCCCTGCGGCCGCTGTCGCCAGGTCCTCTACGAGTTCGGCGGCCAGGAGTTGCTGATCGACCATCCCGCCGGGCCTCTGCCCCTCGGCGACCTCTTGGCCCACGCCTTCGGGCCCGACGACCTCTGACGTGGGCCGATGAGCAGCCACTCAGCCGTCGACGTCATCCGCACCAAACGGGACGGCGGGCGCCTGTCCGACGACCAGATCCGCTGGTTCATGACGGCGTACACGGCCGGTGAGGTCGCCGACGAGCAGGCGGCGGCGCTGGCGATGGCGATCTTCTGGCGGGGCATGGCCCCCGACGAGCTGGCCGTGTGGACCGAGGCCATGATCGACTCGGGTGAACGCCTCGACCTGTCGGCCATCACCCGACCCACCGTCGACAAGCACTCCACGGGCGGCGTGGGTGACAAGGTCTCGCTGCCCCTCATCCCGCTGGCCGCGGCCTGCGGCGTGGCCGTCCCCCAACTCTCGGGCCGCGGCCTGGGCCACACCGGCGGGACCCTGGACAAGATGGAGGCCATTCCCGGCTGGCGGGCTCAGCTCGGCAACGAGGAGTTCATCGCGGTGCTGGCCGCTGAGGGTGGGGTCATCTGCGCCGCCGGTCCCGGCCTGGCTCCCGCCGATCGCCGTCTCTACGCGCTGCGGGACACGACCGGCACGGTGGAGTCCATCCCCCTGATCGCCTCGTCGATCATGTCCAAGAAGATCGCCGAAGGCACCGACGCGCTGGTCCTCGACGTGAAGTTCGGCTCCGGCGCCTTCCTCCCCGATCCCGAGCGGGGTCGGGAGCTGGCCCGCACGATGGTCGGGCTGGGCACGGCCCACGGCGTGCGGACCACCGCCCTCCTGACGGCCATGGAGCAGCCCCTGGGGCGGACCGCGGGCAACGCCGTGGAGGTCGAGGAGTCGGTCGAGGTGCTGGCCGGCGGCGGGCCCGAGGACCTGGTCGAGGTCACGCTGGCCCTGGCCCGGGAGATGGTCGAGCTGGCCGGGCTGGATGTCGACCCGGCCGACGCCCTGGCCGATGGTCGGGCCATGGACCGCTGGCGGGCCATCGTGGCCGCCCAGGGTGGGGATCCCGACGCTCCGCTGCCCGTCGCCGCCGAGCAGGAGGTGCTGTCCGCCGAAGCCGACGGCGTGGTCCAGCGGCTGGACGCCATGGCCGTCGGTGTCGCCGCCTGGCGCCTCGGGGCGGGCCGGGCCCGCAAGGAGGACGCCGTCAGCGCCACCGCCGGCGTCATCTGCCACGCCAAGGTGGGCGACCCGGTTCGGGTGGGCGACCCGGTGCTGGAACTGCGGGCCGACGACCCCACTCGCTTCGCCGCCGCCCGTGAGGCCCTCGCCGACGCCTGGACCCTCGGCCCCGATCCCGCCGAACCCGGCCCCCTGATCCTGGACCGAATCACTGCCGACTGACCGGGCGCTACCTCCGGGCCAGCTCGGCCCGGACGGCGGGCCGGAACGGGCTCCACAGGAACCACCGCCCGAATCCCCGGACGAGCGCGGGGGGACCGAGCAGCTCGACCGAGCCGTCATCGGTCGCCTGGCTGAGGGTGGTGAACCCGTTGAAGACGCGGGCCATCGCGATGGCGTCGGTGCGCACGACCAGATCGCTCTCGAAGCCGGGATGTTGGGTGCACACCGAGGGATCGCCGCGGTCGAGCACGATCCAGATCTGGATCCGCTCGGGCGACTGGTAGGCGAACTCGATCACCACCCGGCTGTCGGGAAGGCGCTCCTGGTCCACCCGGAGGTGCATCCACCACGTCAGGGCCCGCGGGTCGACCGTCTCGGGCTCGGGCTCGGCCAGCTTCCAGCGCACGGCCCACTCCCCCAGGGCCATGACCACCCCGCCGAGGTCCTCCCCGGCCGGCGTGAGGTGGTACTCGCTGCCCCGGCCGCTCGCCGCCGGTCGCCGCTCGAGCACCTCCTTGCGCTCGAGGTGGCGCAACCGCTGGGCCAAGAGGCTCCTCGAGATGCCGGGCAGGCCCCGCTCGATGTCGTTGAAGCGGGTGCTGCCGAGGACCATCTCCCGCAGGATCAGTGGCGTCCACCGATCGGCGAGGACCTCGCTCCCCAGGGCCACCGGACAGAACTGGCCGTAGTCGCGCACCGCACCAAGGTACAGATCCAGCACTAGTTGGTTCGGCGGATCATCCTCACACTGCCCTCATGAGCACCATCGAACGAGCAACGGAATCCCAACGAGAGCACGAGCTCGTGGCCTGGGCCGGGGAGCTCGGCCAGCAGGTCGCCGAGCATGCCGAGCGCCACGACCGCGACGGAACGTTCGTCGTCGAGGCGTACCAGCTGCTGGCCGACAGCGGCTACCTCGCGCTGGCCGTCCCCGAGGAGCTGGGCGGGCGGGGCGCATCCATCCGCGAGGTGGCGATGGCCCAGCGCGAGCTGGCCCGCCACTGCGGGTCGACCGCGTTGGCGTCAGTCATGCACCACCACGTCGTCCTGTTCACGGCGTGGCGCCACCGGCGCGACATGCCGGGCGCGGAAGCGACCCTCCGACGGGTCGCCGACGAGGGCATCGTCCTGGTCTCGACCGGCGGCGGCGACCTGACCAACCCGCGAGGCTCGGCCACCCGGGTCGAGGGCGGGTTTCTGGTCAGTGGGCGCAAGCCCTTCGCCAGCCAGGCCCCGGTGGGGGCGGCGATGTCGACCATGTTCCCCTACGACGATCCCGAGGAGGGCCGGGTCGTGCTGAACATGGCGATCCCCACGTCGAGCGACGGCGTCACGGTCCTCGAGACCTGGGACGCCCTCGGCATGCGCGGGACCGGCAGCCACGACATCGAGCTGAAGGACGTGTTCGTCAGCGACCAGCAGGTCCTGGCCCGCCGGCCCCACGGCCGGATCGACGGGCCGCTGCAGGTCATCCTCAGCATCGCCATGCCACCGATCGCCGCGGTCTACCTGGGCGTGGCCGAGGCGGCCCGGGACCATGCCGTCGGGCTCATCGCCGGCACGGCGCGGGCCGACGACACGCTGCGCCAGCGCCAGATCGGACTGATGGACACCCGTCTGCGGGTCGCCGCCTGGGCCCTCGACGGCGCCCTGGACATCGTGGGCGACGACCCGACCCCGTCCATGGACACCGTGGTGGCCGTGATGGCCGCCAAGCGGGAGATCGCCCTCGCCGCCGTCGAGATCTGCCAGCTGGCCCTCGAGGTCGGGGGTGGGGCCGCCTTCTCCCGGACCCATCCCATCGAGCGCTGCCTGCGCGACGTGCAGGCCGCCCGGTTCCACCCTCTCGATCCCGAGGAGTCGTTGGTCCACGCCGGGAAGGTCGCTCTCGGCCTCCTCCGCCGACGAGCGCTGATCACCCCCGCCGACCACCACCCGCGCGGGCGGCGCCGACTCGGCACCGGGCTACGTTGGCCCGGTGCTGAGCTCGGCGCAGCAGGCGGACTACCGGCGGGACGGGTTCCTCGTCCTGCCCGGCTTCGTGTCGGAGGCGGCGTGCGGCGCGCTGAAGGCCCGAGCCGAGGCGCTGGTCGACGCCTTCGAGCCCGACGCCGGGGTGAAGTCCATCTTCACCACCAACGAGCAGACCCGGCACAGCGACGAGTACTTCCTCACGTCCGGGGACACGACCCGCTTCTTCTTCGAGGAGGAGGCCTTCGACGAGGACGGCGAATTGCGCCAGGCCAAGGCCCTGTCGATCAACAAGCTGGGCCACGCCATGCACGACCTGGACCCGGTGTTCGAGCGCTTCAGCCACACTGCGGACCTGGCCGAGGTCTGCACGGACCTGGGCTACGAGGATCCGTCGATCCTGCAGTCGATGTACATCTTCAAGCAGCCCCGCATCGGTGGCGAGGTGACGAGCCACACCGACCACACGTTCCTGTGGACCGAGCCCCGGTCGGTCACCGGGTTCTGGTTCGCCATCGAGGAGGCGACGCTGGAGAACGGCTGCATGTGGGCCCTGCCCGGTGGCCAGGAGATCCCGGTGAAGCAGCGCTTCCGGCGCGACGCTGTCGGGGGCACCGCGATGGACGTCCTCGACGACTCCCCCTATCCCGAGGACGGGCTGGTGCCCCTCGAGGCAGAGGCGGGGACGCTGATCGTCCTGAACGGCGCCCTCCCCCACCGCTCCGGCCCCAATCGCTCGGATCGCTCACGGCACGCCTACACGCTCCACGTCATCGAGCGAAGCGCCGAGTACCCCGCCGACAACTGGCTCCAGCGCCCGACCCTGCCCCTCCGCCCGGTGGCCTGACCCATCCTCGTTCTGGCCGGTGATTTCGTCGTCCTGGCGACGAGATCAAGCGCCACAAGCGGTCAGGGGGTGAAGCAGGTGTCGAGGAAGTCCTCGACGTGGGGGGTCATCAGGTCGTCGTTGACCGAGCCGAGCAAGCGGTTGACGTCCTCGTGGGAGTAGCCCGGCGTGGGAACGACCGTCGTGTCGACCCCGGCCTCGCGCAGGGCCCGCGCGTACGCGACCTGATCCCGTTGACGGTGCAGGGTCCCGCGCCGGGTGACCAGCTGGGGCGCATCACCGGCGTCGAGGTGGTTGACCGGTGAGGCATCCCGCCAGACCGCAGGGACGTTGCCGAAGGCGTTGCGGTAGAGGCGCGCCGCCCGCCCCCCACCCCGGATCCGGGCCTCGACGTCGTAGCCCTCGGTGTCCAGGGACACCACCCCGCAGACGGACGGGCGGACGTCGGCCCGGAGGTAGTCGTCGTCGACGCCGACCGAGCTCACGATCTGGGCGCCGGCGGAGTGACCGACGAGGGCGATGCGGGTCGGATCGCCGCCGTAGCCGGCGATGTGGTCGACCACCCAGCTCACGGCCCTGCCGACGTCCCGGTTGTGGGTCGGGTAGCGCACGCGGTGGGCGGCGGGGACGTCGGGATCGCTCAGGCGGTAGTTGACACTGACCAGGGTCCAGCCGTGCTGGCGGGCCCAGACCCGCTTGGATTCCAACCGGGCCTTGTCCCCGACTCGCCAGCCTCCGCCGTGGACCCAGACCACGACCGGGTTCTGGCCGCAGGAGGCGGCCGGGGCCGGGTAGACGTCGACCTTCTGCAGGCGGGCCGGGCCGTAGGCGAGATCGCGGGCGGCCCGGGCGATCGGGGTGCACGGCCCGCCCTCGGTGGCGCCGGCGGGGGCCTCGGCGGGCAGGGCCGTCCCGCAGGAGACCGCCAGCGTCGCGAGCACGGCCACCACGACGCTCACCAGGATGCGGCTCTTCACCCCACCAGTGTCGACTGTTCGCCTGAAGGCGTGGTGAGGCGACCTGAGAACGCCGTGAGAATCCGGTGGTTAGCCTCCCCCCATGGGAGCCGACCTCGACCTCGAGACCATCCGGCAGGCGCCCAAGGCCCTGCTCCACGACCACCTCGACGGCGGGTTGCGGCCCGCCTCGGTCATCGAGCTGGCGGCCGAGCAGGGCTACACCGCGCTGCCGACGACCGATGTCGACGAGCTGACGGCCTGGTTCACTCGCGGGGCGGGCGGCAACTCCCTCGAGGAGTACCTCGAGGCCTTCGAGCACACGGTCGGGGTCATGCAGACCCGAGATGCCATCGAGCGGGTCGCCGCCGAGTGCGCCGAGGACCTGGCCACCGACGGCGTCGTCTACGCCGAGATCCGCTACGCCCCCGAGCAGCACGTCGAAGCCGGCCTGACCATGGACGAGGTGGTCGAGGCCGTCACCGCCGGGTTCGCCGCCGGCAGCAAGGGACGGGGCATCACCGTGCGGTCGATCCTGTCGGCCATGCGCCAGCAGGCCCACTCCACCGAGATCGCGGAGCTGGCCGTCCGCCACCGGGACCTCGGCGTGGTCGGCTTCGACATCGCCGGTCCGGAGAAGGGCTTCCCCCCGACCCGCCACCTCGACGCCTTCGAGTACGTGCAGCGGGAGAACTTCCACATGACCATCCACGCCGGCGAGGCCTTCGGGCTGCCGTCGATCTGGGAGGCGATCCAGTTCTGTGGGGCGGAGCGCCTGGGCCACGGGGTCCGCATCGTCGACGACATCGAGTACGACGCCGACGGCGAGGCCCACCTCGGGCGACTGGCGGCCTTCGTGCGGGACCGCCGCATCCCGCTGGAGATGTGCCCCACGTCGAATGTGGGGACGGGGGCGGTGGCGTCCATCGCCGAGCACCCGATCAAGGCCCTGCACGACCTGCGCTTCCGCGTGACGTTCAACACCGACAACCGGCTGATGAGCGACATCTCCATGTCGGGCGAGTTCGCCGGCCTGCACGAGGTCTTCGGCTGGGGCCTGGCCGAGATGCGGTGGCTGACCGTGAACGCCCTGAAGAGCGCCTTCGTCCCCTTCGACGAGCGCCTCGCCATCATCGACGACATCGTCAAGCCCGGCTACGAGAAGCTCCTCGTGGGCGCCGCCCTCTGATCCGTACCTTGTGCGCCAGTGCGCCAGAAATGGCGCAGTGGCGCGCTAGGTAGCCGGACGCACCGTGACCGCGATGAGGTCGTGGTCGGACAACGGGGTGCCGTCGGGGGCGACGGCGGCGATGACCTCCGGCCCCGTCGCCGTCAGGCCCCGGGTCAGGAACCAATCGAGGTTCAGATCACCCCGGCCGCGGCTCGTGCGGTGGGTGGGCTCGTCGGTGTTGGCGGTGGACCACTCGTAGCCCCGCTCGGCCGCCTCGGCGAACAGCGGCTCGTGATCGACAGGGTGCCGGAAGCGCTCCGGGGTGAGCTCACCACCGACCTCCTCCCTGCCGCTGAGGTCGACGGTGTGAGTGTTCAGGTCCCCGCCGACGATGACGGGCCGACCGTCGGCGTAGGGCTCGATGAGGTCGAGGAGGTCCACCACCTGTCGGGAACGACCCGTCGGGCCACCGTGGCTCTCCAGGTGCGGGGCCACGACGACGACGTCGTCGACGGTCGCCACCAGCGCGCAACGCCCTCCGACCCGGGGCTCGGGGCTGTCGTCGGCATACCACTGACCGTCGAACTCGAAGCGGACAGCAGCCGGCCGCTCCAGCGGGAAGCGGCTGAGGATGGCCCCGCCGTGGACGCCGAACTCGTTGGCGGCGTCAGCCGGGAGCTCGTCCCGCTCCTCCTCGCCGCCAAGGGAGAGCTCGACGAACTCGACGGCGAAGACGAACGCCATGCCCAGGCGGCCGGCCAGCTCGCGGGCCACGTACCGGTTGCCCGACCGGGCCATCCCGCCGTCCGCCTCCGAGATCAGGATCACGTCGGGCTCGGCTGCGGTCAGGAGCGTGACCCAGTCGTCCAGACGCCGCCCCCGCTCCAGGTTCGCGGCCACGACCCGCAGCCCCCGCTCCGACCTTGCGTCAGTTGGCCCGACGCCAGAAGGCGGGGGGCCGACCTCGACCAGGTGGAAGCAGCCGGCGTCGGCCACGGCTTGGCGGTGGTCGGTGCCGGGCGCGGGAAGGACCGGATGGCTCAGGTCGTCGACGACGGTCGTCACCAGCGACGGCGTGGCCAGGGCCGACGCGACCCGGCTGGCGTTCTCCATCCGCCCGGCCGCCTCGTTGAGCGGCACCCACTCGCGGTCGTGCTCGGCCGGGCCGGGATCCGTGTCGTCGATCTCGGCGAGGAAGAAGTGGCACTCCTTGGTGATCCCCTTGGCGGTTGGCTGGTCGACGACCGCCAACGGCGTGCAGGAGAGGAGCCGGTACCCCGTCTCTTCGGTCACCTCCCGCGCCAGCGCCTCCTCCGGGGACTCCCCCGCCTCGATGCCCCCACCCGGGAAGTACCACCGCTCGTCGGCCTGGTCCCACACCAGCAGCACGGCGCCGTGTCGACGCACCAGGCCGTAGGCCCCCAGCCGACGGGTCATGCCCCGGGTGATGCGGGCCTGCACGGTCTGGGCCAGCGTCTCGGCGTCGTCCACGGTCACGATGTAGCGGCGACCGCCGCGCAAAGCGAAGATCACACCGGGGCCCCGGCGGAGGATGACCGCCGCCTTCTTCAGCAGGCGCAGGCTCCCCCGGTAGCCCCAGCCGCCGTACCGCACCGGCCGGAGGTCGGGCACGTACTCCAGCCGCTCGATGTCAGCCAGGGGGATGCGCACCCGGACCCACCCGGGGGAACCGAACGCCGTGCGGAGGTGCGTCTTGTCCACCGTCACCGTGATGCGCCGGAACTGCACCACGACGACGCTGACCACGACCGCCACGACCGCGGGCAGCGGGACCTGCACGAGCAGCGAGAGTCCGACACCGAACAGGACCACCCCCACCGCGGTCGGCACCGCCCACCGCGCCTCCGCGGTCCAGGTCACGGTCTAGTGGTGGGAGCCGACGCAGAACTCGTTGCCCTCGGGATCCCGAAAGGTCAGCCATTGGAGGCCGTACTCGTCCTTCTCGTGGACGAAATCGGCTCCGAGACCCTGCAGGCGTTCCCGGGCCGCACCGAGGTCGTCGGCGTCGAGGTCGATGTGGACCCGGTTCTTGCCCGACTTGTCCTCCGGCACCTGGATGAACAGCAGGTTCGGCCCGGCGTCGTCCCCGTCGATGCGGGCGAAGTACTCGTTCGCCTCGGGGTCGACCGGCCGCCCGACCACGTCGGCCCAGAACCCCGCCAACGCCGCCGCGTCCCGCACGTCGAAGGTCACGTTGAAGAGCCGCATGGGCGTGAGCGTAGGTGGCGCCAGCCGGCTCAGCGCACGCCGCGGAAGGCGGCGCGGAGAGCCGACTTGCCCGGGACGTGGTCGCTCGGTGGCGCCTCGCTCGCGGCGGTGAGGATGGCATCGGTGGCGGCCGCGGGGTCGTCCAGGGTGACCAGCAGGCTCATCCGCTCGGCGATGTGGATCTCGAGCACCTGACGGCGCTGGGTGACGAAGATCGCCAGTCGCCGGTCGGCGTTCGTCCGCCAGGCGAACGGGATCCGGTCGTGGGTCTCGACCGACTCGACGTCGGCCAGGTGCACCTTGAAGCCCACCCGCGTCGCCGGCCAGAACGACACCACCAGCCAGGGCTCGACGATGCGGACAGCGGTCTGCCGGGTCGCCCACCAGCCGACCAGCAGGACGACGTCGAGCAGCAAGCCGTTGGCGTGGAACCCGCCCAGCGCCAGGTCGGCGACCAGGACGACGAGGATGACGGTGATCCAGAACCGGCCCCGGTGGCCGCGGAACTCCATCAGCCGCCGGCCGCCAGCGCCGAGGCCAGCTCGGCCGCCACTCGGGCGTTGTTGACGGCGAGGGCGACGTTGGCGTCCAGCGTCGAGCCGCCGGTGGCGTCGACGAGCTGCCCGAGGACGAAGGGGGTGACGGCCGCCCCCCGCACGCCGGCGGCGTGGGCCTGGGCGAGGCCGGACTCGATGACCTCGGTGAGCTGCTCGGAGGGGATGGCCGCCTCCTCCGGGACGGGCACGGCCAGCACGATGCCGCCACCGTGGCCGAGGTCCCGCGCCGCCCGCACCACGGCGGCGGCCTCGACCGGGGACTCGACCCGGTGGGGCAACGGGACGCCGCTGGCCCGGCTGTAGAAGGCCGGGAACTCGTCGGTCTGCAGGCCGAGCACCGGCACGCCGAGCGTCTCCAGGTACTCGACGGTGCGGGGCAGGTCGAGGAAGGCCTTGGCCCCCGCCGTCACCGTCGTCACCGGGTAGCGGGCGATGGCGGGGAGGTCGGCGCTGATGTCACCGGTCTCGGCCACATCGCGATGGACGCCTCCGATGCCGCCGGTGGCGAACACCGCGATCCCGGCCGCCGCCGCCAGCGACAGGGCGCCCGACACCGTCGTCGCCCCGGACGGCCAGTCGCCGGCGACGGCCACCGGGATGTCGCGGGACCCGAGCTTCTCGTCGGCGATCAGGACCCGCTCCCAGTCCACCTCGTCCACGCCGACCCGGGCCTCTCCCGCCAGCACGACCGTCAGCGCGGGCACCGCGCCCCCGCTCGCACCGCGGCGACGCAGGCCTCCAGGCACTCCCGGTTCACGGGAGGCGGCAGGCCGAACTCGCTGAAGATGGTCGATTCCAGCGCCACGACCGGCCGCCGATGGGCCAACGCGTCGGCCACCTCCTCGTGAACCCGGATCATCGCCGTCTCCTGATCATGAACTTGCGTCGGATGCACCACAGATTCGTGGGTCTCTCGACGCAAGTTCGGGTGGGTGGGGTCATGCGGGGGCCCACGCGTCGCCACCGGGCCCGCGGAGGACGTGGGCGGCGGTCTCGCTGCCCCGGGCCACGCACTCGACCGGGGGCTTGCCCGCGATCCAGGCGACGAGGAAGCCGGCGGCGAAGGCGTCACCGGCGCCGGTGGTGTCGACGACCCCGGTCACCGGGGGCACCGGCACCTCGGTGATGCCCTCGGCGGTGACCAGGCGGACGGCGTCGGGGCCGTGCTTCTCGACGACCAGGTCGACGCCGTCGGGCGGCCGGTCGCCGCACAGGAGCACGGCGGCTTCGTCGGCGTTCGGGAAGAGGATGGCGGGGCGCACGTCAGCCAGCAGGGCCTTGAAGCGGGCGATGCCGTACTGCTCCAGCAGGGCGGACGAGGACGGGTCGACGGTCACCGGGATCCCCCGCTCCCGGGCCATGGCGGCCAGCGCCAGGCAGGTCTTGGCCAGGCGTTCGACGAACAGCGAGTAGGCGGGCAGGTGCAGCACGTCGACATCGTCGAGCCACTCGGGCTCGGCCGCGGCCAACTCGGTGGCCGCCGCCCGGTCGGTCAGCATCGTGCGCTCCCCGCTCGAGTCGACGAGCACGACGATCGACCCGGTGCGACCCCCGTGACGGGCCACGACGTCGACCCCGGTGAGCGCCAACCCGTGCAGCAGCCGGTGGGCCAGCTCGTCGTCTCCCAGCTGTCCGACGAAGCGGGCCCGTCCGCCGGTCCGCACCGCCGCCGCCGCTGCGTTCGCGGCACTGCCCCCTCGCTCCCGCGTGATGCGCACGACGGTGTCGGAACCGAGGGCGACCGGGCCGGGCAGCCACACGACCACGTCCTCGATGAGATCGCCGACACACAACAGCATCGGCTCAGGGTAGAAGGGGGGCGTGATCGACGTGGTGGCCCTCGACGGAGACGACACGCTCTGGCACAGCGAGAACCAGTTCGTCATGACCCAGGACCGGTTCAAGGAGATCCTCGCCGGTCACGCCGACCCCGACCTGCTCGACACCCGCCTGATGGCCCACGAGCGGGAGAA
This sequence comes from uncultured Microthrixaceae bacterium, assembly GCA_963725155.1. Taxonomy (GTDB): domain Bacteria; phylum Actinomycetota; class Acidimicrobiia; order Acidimicrobiales; family DATDAH01; genus DATDAH01. The sequence goes on along the minus strand of CAVRXU010000005.1, from coordinate 320,038 downwards.
CCTGAAGGTCTTCGGCTACGGCGTGAAGGGCTTCACGCTCTCCATGATCGAGACGGCCATCGAGGTGACCGAGGGCCGCGTCGACACCGCCGACATCCAGGCCATCATCGACGGGGCCAAGGAGATGCTCCAGCACCCCGTCGAGCTCCTCGACGGGGTGGCGGAGACGGTGCAGGCCCTCATCAAGGACTACCGGGTCATGGTCATCACCAAAGGCGACCTCTTCCACCAGGAGAGCAAGCTGGCCCGCTCGGGGTTCGTCGAGGACCTCTGGCAGGTCGAGATCGTGGCCGAGAAGGACGAGGCCAGCTACCGCCGCATCTTCGACCGCTACGGCCTCGACCCGGCCACCTTCGTCATGGTCGGCAACTCGGTGAAGTCCGACATCCTCCCCGTGCTCGCCCTCGGCGGCCGGGCCGTCCACATCGAGTACGAGATGACCTGGGAGATGGAGCAGGCCGAGGCCGACAAGGCCCACGAGGGCTACTGGGAGCTCGACACCATCCGCGACCTCCCCGCCCTCCTCGCCACGCTGTGAACCCCCTCAGAGGGTGGGGATCTCGCTGACCTTGATGACCTTGGTGCGGATGGGTTCGGGGACCTTCTCCGGCAGGAACCAGCGGAAGCAGAGGAAGCCCCGGCGATTCCCCTGCAGGGAGAGGCCGTTGGGGTGGTCGGGCTGCTCGTGGGCCAGGACGATCGTGAACGAGCCGTCGTCGTTCAGCACGGCCTGGCCGTGGTTGAGGGTCAGGCGCTCGTAGTCGTAGTTGAACGTGTGGAGGTACGGGCTCCAGGGGTTCAGGCTCCAGAAGGCGCATTCGGGTGAGGTGCCCTCGATGACCAGTGCCTCGTCGGGAGCCAAGTCCCACTTGCCGAAGGCGTAGGCCGCGTCACCGGCGCTCCAGCCGAAGTTGTTCTCGGGCACGGGGTACGGGTCGTCGAACCGATTGCTTTCCGGGTTGGCCTGGTGGCCGAGGTTCCGCTGCTCGTCGAGATCATCCTGCTGGCCGACCGGGATGGGGACCATCGCCGCCTGGTCCTTCAGCCACGTGATGACGGCCCGGAAGCGGCGGGCCGCGTCCTCGTCGGACTCCCGGTAGGTGGCGGGACGATCCGAGGCCTCCATCCTCCACTCGACCCGCTTCCCGGTACGGGCGTCGACGAGGTAGTCCCGGGTGATGGCGTGGACGGCGTCACCGTTGATCTCCATGAAGACGCCGTCGTAGCCAGCCGGCTTCTCCGGGCCCATGAGGAACTCGAACTCGCCGTTGGGCCCCAGGTCCAGTTCTCGGTTGTTGACGATGCCGACGATGCGGGTCGTGTAGTTGCCGTCGTTCGGGCCGCCGTACACGGTGAGCGAGAAGTACACGGCGTCCCCCGCCGTCCCCGTGACCTTGTAGGTCCGGGCCGGATCGACGGGCGCGAACTGGTAGTAGGCGTCGGTGTTGTCGCCGCCCCACTTCTTGTACGGCCCGACGATGTCGACGAAGCGAGGCGCGGCCGAGTCGCCCCACAGGTAGACGTCCATGGCCACCTGCAGGATCGAGAAGATCCACTTGTAGCCCATGACCACGAGCTGCTCGTCGTCGGCCACGTGGTTGGGGCCGGTCATGAACTCGTCGTCGAAGTCCTTCAAGAGCTCCATCAGCTCGTCGTAGGCCTTGGTGATCTCCCACGTCCTGCCTTCAGGCACTCCTCACGCCCCCTTCGGATGCCAGACGGTCTTGTGCTCGAGGAACGCCTCGATCGCGTACGGCGACTCGGCGGTCGGCGAGCGCCAGTCGGCGTCCGGACCGGTGGCCCGGGTGACCCGCATGACGCTCTCCGCGGCCGACCGCTCGGCGTCGGCGGCCAGGTCGGCGTCGTCCACGCCCGTCAAGTCGAGGGCGTTGACATCCCGATGGCCGGCGAACCAGGGCGTGAGCTCGGCTCGCTGGCCCGTGAGGAGGTTGATGACGCCGCCGGGCACGTCGCTGGTGGCCAACGCCTCCCCCAGGGTGACGGCCGGCAGCGGCAGGGCCTCCGACGCCAGGGCCACGACGGTGTTGCCCGACACGATGATCGGGGCCAGCCGGGACACGAGGGCCAGCAGGGGCGAGTCGTCGGGGGCGATGAGCCCCACCACACCCGTGGGTTCGGGCACGGTGAAGTTGAAGTACGGCCCGGCCACGGCGTTGGCCCCGCCCAGCACCGCGGGGAGCTTGTCGGCCCAGCCCGCGTACCAGACCCACCGGTCGATCGAGGCGTCGACTTCGCCCTCGGGATCCTCGACGCCACCGGCCGCCAGTTCGTCGACGAACTGGCTCCGGCGACCCTCCATGATCTCCCCGACCCGGTAGAGGATCTGCGCCCGGTTGTAGGCCGTCTTCCCGGCCCAGCCCGGTTGGGCACCCCGAGCCGCCTTCACCGCGTCCCGGAGGTCCTTGCGGGAGCCGAGCACGGCGTGCGCCAGCAGTTCACCGTCAGGGCCGTTGACCGGGTACGTCCGACCGGACTCGGACCGTGGGAACTGGCCGCCGACGTAGAGCTTGTAGGTCTTGCGGACGTCCAAACGGTCAGCCGTCACGCCACACCCTCCAACTGGAGGTAGGGGGCCAGGCCGTGGCGGCCGCCCTCGCGGCCGAAGCCGGACTCCTTGTAGCCCCCGAAGGGGCTGGCCGGGTCGAACTGGTTGAACGTGTTGGCCCACACCACGCCGGCCCGCAGGCGCTCCGCCATCCAGAGGATGCGGCTGCCCTTCTCGGTCCAGACCCCGGCCGACAGGCCGTAGGGGGTGTTGTTGGCCTTCTCGACGGCCTCGTCGGGGGTGCGGAAGGTCAGCACGGAGAGCACTGGCCCGAAGATCTCCTCCCTGGCGATCCGGTGCGACTGGGAGACCCCGGTGAAGATCGTGGGGGCGTGGAAGAAGCCCTTGTCGGGGAGCACGCAGTCGGGCTGGTAGATCTCGGCCCCCTCGTCCACCCCGGACGCCACGAGCTCTCGGATCTTCTCCAGTTGCTTCTGGCTGTTGATGGCCCCCACATCGGTGTTCTTGTCCAGCGGGTCGCCCACCCGCAGGGTGTCCAGGCGGGTGCGCAGCCGGTCGAGGACGAGGTCGGCGACGGTCTCCTGCACCAGCAGACGGGAGCCGGCGCAGCAGACGTGGCCCTGGTTGAACCAGATGCCGTTGACGATGCCTTCGACGGCCTGGTCGAGGGCGGCGTCCTCGAAGACGATGTTGGCCGCCTTGCCGCCGAGCTCCAGGGTCAGGCGCTTGCCGGTGCCCGCCAGCTCGGTCTGGATGCGCTTGCCCACGTCGGTCGAGCCGGTGAAGGCGACCTTGTCGATACCGGGATGACCGACCAGCGCCGACCCCGTCGCGCCGGCGCCGGTGATGATGTTGACCACGCCCGGCGGCAGCTCGGCGTCTTGGAGGACCTCGGCCAGCAGCAGCGCGGTCAGGGGCGTCGTCTCCGCCGGCTTGAGCACGACGGTGTTGCCCGTGGCCAGCGCCGGGGCCAGCTTCCAGCTGGCCATGAGCATCGGGAAGTTCCAGGGGATGACCTGGCCGGCGACGCCGAGCGGGCGACCACGACGGCCGGCGAAGGCGTAGTCGAGCTTGTCGGCCCAGCCCGCGTAGTGGAAGAAGTGAGCGGCGGCGAGGGGCAGGTCGACGTCGCGGGACTCCTTGATCGGCTTGCCCCCGTCGAGGGACTCCAGGACCGCGAACTCCCGCGACCGCTCCTGCAGCAGGCGGGCGATGCGGTACAGGTACTTGGCCCGCTCCCGGCCGGGCAGGTCCCGCCAGCCCGACTCCCAGGCGTCGCGGGCCGCGGCGACGGCGAGGTCGACGTCCTCGGCGCCGGCCTCGGCGACGGTGGCCAGCTCCTCCTCGGTGGCCGGGTTGATCGTCGGGAAGTGGTCGCCCGAGCGGGGCTCGACCCACTCGCCGCCGATGAACAGGCCGTACGTGTCCCGCAGCGAGACGATGGCGGTCGATTCGGGCGCCGTGGCGTACTCGAGGGTGAACTCACCGGGCTGGGTCAGGTCGGTCACAGCAGGCTCAGTCGATCGTGAAGTCGTCGGGGCGCTGGTAGCGGCCGGTGGCCAGCCAGCGCCGTTGCATGAGGAGGTCGTTGAGCAGGCTGGAGGCGCCCAGCCGGAAGCGTTCGGGGCGCAGCCAGTCGGGGCCGAGGGTCTCGCCCACGACCACGAGGTACTGCCAGGCCATCTTGGCCGAACGGATGCCCCCGGCCAGCTTGAGCCCGACCGCCCGTCCGGTCTGCTCCTGGAAGTCGCGGATCCCCTCGGCCATGCACAGCGCCGTCGGCATGGTGGACGCCAGCGGGATCTTGCCGGTCGAGGTCTTGATGACGTCGGCGCCGGCGGCCATCGCCAGCATCGACGCCCGGCGGACCTGGTCGTAGCTGCCCAGCTCCCCGGTCTCGAGGATGACCTTGAGGTGGGCCCGGCCGGCCGCCTCCTTGGAGGCGACGACGTCGTCGAAGGTCGTCGCGAAGTCACCGGAGAGGAAGGCGGACCGGTTCAGCACCATGTCGATCTCGTCGGCCCCGGCGGCAACGGCTCGTCGGATCTCGTCGACCCGGGTCTCCCGGGGACCGAGGCCCGACGGGAACGCCCCGGCCACGCTGGCCACGAGCACACCCGTGCCGGCCAGGGCCTCGGCCGCCACCGGCACCATCGTGGGGTAGACGCAGACGGCGGCCACCGAGGGGACCGACCGGTCGGTCGGATCGGGGTGCACGGCCTTGGCGCACAGGGCCCGGACCTTGCCCGGTGTGTCCGACCCCTCCAGCGTGGTGAGGTCACAGCAACGGATCGCGAGGTCGAGGGCGGCGGCTTTGGTCTCCCGCTTGATCGACCGGCCCGCCAGGGACGCGGCCCGGGCCTCGAGGCCCACGGCGTCGACCGGGGTCACCCGCACGCTCACCCCACCCACGGGCGGGATGGAGAGGCGTTCGACGGGTGCCAGGTCGGTGTCGGCCACGTTTGGACCGTACCAGCGCCCCCTGAGCCATGATTCGGGCCATGGACACCACCGTGGTCGACCACCCCCTCGCCGCCGAACGGCTGACCACGTTGCGGGACGAGGCCACGCCCCGCCCCGAGTTCCGGCGGGCCCTGTCGGAGCTGTCGTGGCTGCTGGTGTACGAGGCGACCCGCGACCTGCAGGTCGAGACCTTCCCGGTGCAGACGCCACTGGCGCCGGCCACCGGCACCCGCATCGAGCCCGTGCCCCTGATCGTGCCCGTCCTCCGGGCCGGCCTGGGGATGCTCGACGCCGCCTTCACGATGCTGCCGAACGCCGAGGTCGGCTTCGTCGGCCTCCGCCGCCACGAGGAGACGCACGACTCCGAGGAGTACATGACCACGGTGCCCGACGACCTCCAGGGGCGGCCGGTCATCATCCTCGACCCGATGCTGGCCACTGGCGGCTCGTTGGTGCACACCGTCGAGATCATCGAACGCTCGAACCCGGGCGCGATCATCGTGGTCTGCGTGCTGGCCGCCCCGGAGGGCATCGCCCACTTCGCCGAGCGCTGTCCCGACGCCCGGGTGGTCACCGCCAGCGTCGACGAGCGCCTCAACGACGTCGCCTTCATCGTCCCCGGCCTCGGCGACGCGGGCGACCGCCAGTTCGGGGTGCAGTAGCCGCCTGCCCTGTCAGGTGAGCCGAACGGTTCTGGGGACGGTTGTGCGTCGCCGGCGGCACGCTCGGTGGATCAGAACGCGGTCAGTCGGCGAGGGCGCGGTCGAGGTCGGCGATGAGGTCGTCGATGGTCTCGAGGCCGACGGAGAGGCGGATCAGGGCGGGGTCGACCTCGAGGGGCGAGCCGCTCACCGAGAGGTGGGTCATGACCGAGGGCTGTTCGATCAGGGACTCCACAGCGCCGAGGGACTCCGCCAGGATGAAGAGCTGGGTGCGGGCCACGACCTCGGCCGCCGCCTCGGCCCCGCCCGTGACGATGAAGGAGACCATGCCGCCGAAGTCCCGCATCTGGCGGTGGGCCACGTCGTAACCGGGGTGGGTGGCCAGGCCGGGCCAGCGCACCTCCCGCACCCGCGGGTGGTCGAGCAGGAACTGGGCCACGTCGTGGGCGGCTCGGCAGTGACGGTCCATGCGCACGGCCAACGTCCTGAGCCCCCGCAGCACCAGGAAGTCGCTGAACGGTGACGAGACCGCGCCGGTGGCGTTGCGGATGAAAAACAGCTCCTCGGCCCACTCGTCGTCGTGGAGGGCGACCACCCCGCCGACCACGTCGGAGTGCCCACCCAGGTACTTGGTCGTCGAATGGACCACGGCGTCGGCACCGTGCTCGAGGGGGCGTTGCAGGTACGGCGTGGCGAAGGTGTTGTCGACGATGCAGCGACCACCCCGCTCGTGGGCCAGGCCGGACAGGGCCCCGATGTCGGCGATGGACAGCAGGGGGTTGGAGGGGGTCTCGATCCAGACCAGTCGGGTCTCAGTCGTCCACGCCGCCGCGACGGCGTCCACGTCGGACAGGGCCACCGCCGTGTGGGTGACGCCCATCGGGCCATAGACCTTGTCGACCAGTCGCCACGTGCCCCCGTAGGCGTCGTCGGGGAGGATCACGTGGTCGCCCGGCCGCAGCGCACGGAGGATGGCGTCCTCGGCCGCCATGCCGCTGGCGAAGGCGAGCCCGTGGGTGGCTCCTTCCAGGGAGGCGACGGCGTCCTGCAGGACCTCGCGGGTCGGGTTGTTGGAGCGGGAGTACTCGTACTCGGCCTTGCCCGGCTCGTGCTGGGCAAAGGTCGTGGCCAGGTGGATGGGCGGGACGACGGCACCGGTCCCCGGGTCGGGGTCCTGGCCGGCGTGGATGGCCCTCGTCTCGAAGCCCTGCGATCGCTCCTCGTCGGTCACGGGCGGGTCCGCGAGCCGGCGATGAAGTCGAGCACGTCGGAGCGGGTGAGGACGCCGACGGGGTGGCCGGCGTCGATGACGACGACGGCCGGGGCCTGCTCGAGCAGGGCCACGACGTCGTCCACGACCTGGCCGGAGCCGACCGTCGGCAGCTTCGCCTCCATGACGTCGGCCACCGGTCGGTCCAGCACCCCGGGGTCCCGGAAGGCGGCGTCCATGAGCGCCACGTCCCGTACGGCACCCACCATCTCGCCCAGGACGACCGGGGGCTCGGCCTGCACCACGGGGAGCTGGGAGACGTCGTACTCCCGCAGGATCTCGATGGCCGTGCGCACGGTCTCGTCGGGATGGACGTGGACGAGCACGGGCAGGTCGGCCCGCTTGCGACCGAGGACGTCGCCGGCGGCGTGCTCGCCCACCCGCAGGAACCCGAAGTCGGCCATCCAGGCCTCGTTGTAGATCTTGGACAGGTACCCCCGCCCGCTGTCGGGGACGAGGACGACGACCACGGCGTCCGGCGGCAACGAGCGCCCGACCTGCAGCGCGGCCCACACCGCGGTGCCGGTCGAGCCGCCCACCAGCAGGCCCTCGGTGCGGGTGACGGCCCGGGCCATGAGGAACGAGTCCCGATCGCTGACCTCGACGATCTCGTCGACCACCGAGCCGTCGTAGGTACCCGGCCAGAAGTCCTCCCCGATGCCCTCGACGAGGTAGGGGCGCCCCGTCCCGCCCGAGTAGACCGAGCCCGCCGGGTCCGCCCCGACGATGCGGATGTCGGGGTTCTGGGCCTTGAGGTACCTCCCGATGCCACTGATGGTCCCGCCCGTGCCGATGCCGGCGACGAAGTGGGTGATGCGCCCGGCGGTCTGGCGCCAGAGCTCGGGACCGGTGGTGCGCTCGTGGGCCGCGGGGTTCTCGTCGTTCCAGTACTGGCTGGGCGAGTACCCACCAGGGCGCTCGGCCGCGATGCGCTTGGCCACCGAGTAGTAGGAGTCCGGGTGGTCGGGGGCGACGGCGGTCGGGCAGACCACCACCTCGGCGCCGTACGCCCGGAGCAGGTCCATCTTCTCCGGGCTCATCTTGTCGGGCATGACGAAGACGCAGTGGTAGCCGCGGCGGGCGGCGATCAGGGCCAGGCCCACGCCGGTGTTGCCCGAGGTCGGCTCGACGATGGTGCCCCCCGGCTGGAGGAGGCCGTCCCGCTCGGCGGCGTCGATCATGGCCAGCGCAGGGCGGTCCTTGACGCTGCCCCCCGGGTTGAGCAGCTCCAGCTTGGCCAAGAGGTGGCAGTCCAGGTCGTGGCCGATGCGGTCGAGGCGGACCAGCGGGGTCTCCCCGACCAGGTCCTCCAGGCGGTCGGCCACCTCCATCGGCGGGCCCGGGTCGGTGGCGGGGAGGACACGTACGCCACGACCAGCGGCCTCGGGGGCCGGCGCGTCGGTGTAGAGGATGACCGGGAGGCCGGCGTCATGGAGGGCCCCGGCCACGATCCCGGCATCGGTCACCGGCCCGGTGACGCCGATCCGGCGGGGCCGGTGAGAACGCAGGTCGGCCACCAGGGTGACCGTGTCGGCCGGATCGGCCACGGCGATGCGTCGACGGGCCCGGGCCGCCAGGTGGTCGGGAGGTTCGTCGGCTCCGACCACGACCAGTGCGTCCATCAAGAAGGTCTACCCGATCGCCGTCAAACCCGTTCTGGAACCTGTCGCTCGCGGCCCACCGCGAGATCCAGGGGCCAGAACCGGTGCTCAGCTCGACAGACGGCGGTCGAGGTCGGTGACCAGGGCGTCGAGGGCGGCGGCGGCCCGGCGGCGGGCGGCGGCCAGGTCGCCGGCGACCGGTTCGACGACCTCGAGGTAGCACTTCAGCTTGGGCTCCGTGCCGCTGGGGCGCATGACCACCCGCGCGCCGCCGCCGAGGCTGAACAGGAGCGCGTCCGTCTCGGGGAGATCCGGGTCGTCGAGCAGGTCCCGGAGCCCTTCGACGTCGCGACCGCCCAGCGTGGTGGGCGGATCCTGGCGGACGGCGGCCATGCGGGTGGCGATGCGCGCCAGGCCGTCTTCGTCATCGAAGCGGAGCGTCAACGGGCGGGTGGCGTGCAGGCCGTGCTCCTCGGCGAGGGCGTCGAGGCGATCGTGCACGGTCTGGCCCTGAGCCTTCAGGTCGGCCACGAGGCCGGCGAACGCCAGCGCCGCCCCGATGCCGTCCTTGTCGTGGACGGCGTCGCCGACCAGGTACCCGAGGGCTTCCTCGTAGCCGAAGACGAAGCGCCACTCGGGGTGCTCGAGGGCGGGGCGGACGATCCACTTGAAGCCGGTCAACGTCTCGGCGAAGTGGACGCCGTGGGCGACGGCCATCTTGCTCAAGAGCCGGGAGGACACCACGGTCGTCGCCACGAGCCGGTCGTCGCCCTCGGTGTTGCGCAGGACGTGGTCGGCCAGGAGCGAGCCGATCTCGTCACCGGTGAGCGAGCGCCAGCCCCCGTCGTCGGGGACCGCCACACCGAGGCGATCGGCATCGGGATCGTTGGCCAGGATCACATCCGCTCCGAGCGCCTGGGCCCGGGCCAACGCCAGATCGAGGGCGCCGGGCTCCTCGGGGTTGGGGAAGGCCACGGTCGGGAAGTCGGGGTCGGGCTCGCACTGGTCGACGACGACGTTCGGCGCCGGGAAGCCGGCCCGCCCGAACGCGGCCAGGAGCACGTCGCGGCCCACGCCGTGCATGGCCGTGTAGACGACGTTCACCTCCCGGGCCGCCACGAGGTCACCGGCGACCAGGGCGTCGAGGTAGGCGCTGACGACGTCGGCCCCGAGCACCTCGATCCGGGGGTCGTCGGGGTCGGCCACCGCGACCGGCCCTTCGGAGGCGACGGCGTCGATGGCGGCGGCGATCTCGGCGTCGGCGGGAGGGACGATCTGGGCGCCATCGTCCAGGTAGACCTTGTAGCCGTTGTCGGCGGGCGGGTTGTGGCTGGCGGTGACCATGACGCCGGCGTCGGCCCCGAGGTGGCAGACGGCGAAGGCCAACACCGGTGTGGGCAGGCGGAGGGGCAGGAGCAGGGGGCGGCCTCCGGCAGCGGCGACCACTCCGGCTACGTCTTGGGCGAAGACGTCGGACTTGTGGCGAGCGTCGTACCCGATCACGACCGTTGCTCCCTCGGGCAGGAACCGCATCAGGCCGGCGGTGGCCTGGCGAACCACGACCCGGTTCATGCGCATCGGGCCGGCGCCCAGGGGGCGCGCAGCCCGGCGGTGCCGAACGTCAGGCGGCCGGCGAAGCGGCGCTCCAGCTCGGCCTCGTCGCCGCTCTCCAGCAAGGCCCGAAGCTCGGCCCGAGTGTCGGGATCGGGGTCGACGGCCCACCACGCCTCCGCCTGATCGGCCACGCTCACGTCGGCCGGCCGTCCCGCTCGGCAATGGCCTCGCCGTAGTGGTCGAGGTCGAACCAGCGCACCGGCAGGCCGGCGCCGTCGGCCCACGTCACCTCGACGTCGACGCCGTCCGACGTCGGGCCGAAGACCCAGAGCTCGTCACAGCGCATGAGCAGGTTGTTGTTGGCCCGGCGCACGTGGTCCTTGTCGACCAGTCCGTAGAGGAAGTAGCCGCCCAGCATCCAGGGATTGACCGGTACGGCCTCCCGCTCGAGGACGAAGGCACAGATCCGCTCGCGCAGGTAGGCGGACTCCGCGGCATGGGCGGTGAAGACGAGCGGGCGGCGGTCGAAGAGGGTCTCGGCCGGATGGGGCATGGATCCGTACCCTACGGGCGGTGCTGGAGGACATCCGAGAGGGATGCGCCCGCGTCGCCGGTCGTGCCCACCACGTGCGTCTGGTGGCCGATGCCGTCCCGGTCCTGGCCGCCGACCTGGCCGCCGAGGGCCTGGGCACCGATCCGGAGGACCCGGCCCACCACGCCGTGGGGACCACCGACGAGGACCGGGCCCGCTTCGTCCTCGCCCTCGATGCCGTCAACTTCGGCTCGGGCTGGTTCCCGGTGCTGCGGAAGGCCCCGGGGGCGTCCGGCTACCACACCATCGCCGGCGCCCTCCGGGACCGGGGCGGGGTGACCGTCCGCCGAGATGCGGTCGGCCGACGGCGACTGGTGTGCCGCCCTGTTCGACCAGGACCCCGAGGGCCCGGTTCAGGACCTGATGGGGCTGTTCGCCCGCTCGTGGAACCGGATGGGCGAGGTCATCGACGGGTTCGGCTCGGCCCTCGACCTGGTGGCGGCCGCCGGGCAGTCCGCCGACCGACTGGTCGAGCTGCTGGCCTGGGAGCACCGGATGTACCGGGACGTGAGCGAGCACGGCGGCGAGCGGATCCCGCTGTTCAAGCGGGCCCAGATCACCGCCGTCGACCTCGCTCTGGCGTTCGGGGGCGAGGGCCCCGGGCGCTTCGACGACCTGGACCGCCTCACGATGTTCGCCGACAACCTGGTCCCCCACGTGCTGCGCCTCGCCGGCGTGCTCCGCTACGACGACGCGCTCCTCGCCCGCATCGAGGCCGAGGAGCTGCTGGAGCACGGCTCGACCGAAGAGGTCGAGATCCGGGCCGTGGCCGTCCACGCCGTCGAGCAGGTCGTGGCCGCCCTCCACGACCAAGGCGTCACCGACGCCACCGCCGGCCAGGTCGACATGGCCCTCTGGCACCGGGGCGGCCGCCCCGCAGCCAAGTCCCACCCCCGCCACCGCACGCGAACCACCGCCTACTGACCGTTTGGCGTCGAGAACACCACAAATTCGTGGGTCCCTCGACGCCAAACGTGCGGGTCGGTCGAGTGTCACACCCCCGCCGTAGGTTCATCACCGCGCTTCCCCGCGACGACGAACCGTTTGGCGTCGAGAACACCACGAACTCGTGGGTCTCTCGACGCCGAAGTCACGGAGGGACGCCATGCACGAGCTCGACCACCAGGTCACCGAGATCGCGCGGGGTCAGCGGCTCCTGTTCACCCGCCAACAGGCATTGGGCATCGGCATGGAGCCGCGGCAGATCGAGCGACGGCTCGCCGATGGTCGATGGACGTGGAAGAAGTCCGGCCTCTACGCCCTCCCGGGTGTCGCCCTCGACTGGTCGACCAAGCTCCAGGGAGCCTGTCTCGTCTCGGGGGGTGTGGCGTCGCACCGGTCGGCCGCCGTTCTCTGGGGCCTCGACGGCTTCCGACAGGGGCGCCCCGAGATCACGGTCCCGCGCCACCGGCGGATCCAGCACGAGGACCTCCGCGTCCACGAGAGCAGCCAGTTCGACGCTCGGCTCGGCAGAACCCAGCGGCGCGGAATCGACGTCACCGGCATCGACCGGACCCTGCTCGACATCGCATCGCTTGTCGACATCCACCGGCTCCTTCTCGCCGTCGACGAGTCACGGCGGCGAAAGCTCACGTCCTGGCCGAGCCTCTTCGAGACCCTCGTACGCCATTCGGCGCCGGGCCGCAACGGGGCCGGGATGTTGCGGGCGCTGCTGGCCGAGAAGTACGGCGAACCGGCGGTGCCGGATTCGGCCTTCGAGCGAATGGTCGAGCGACTGCTCCTCGATGCCGGGCTGGGCAAACCGGTCCTCCAGCACGAGGTCTACGACGAGCACGGACAGTTCGTCGCCCGGGTCGACCTCGCGTACCCCGAACGCCTGGTCGGCATCGAGCTCGACGGGCGCCGGCACATCGAAGACGGCGCCTTCGAACGAGACCCTCGCCGTCGCAACCGCCTCACCGCGCTCGGTTGGTCCATGTACCACTACACCTGGCGGCACTACGTCGACCACCCCCACCAGCTGTGTGCCGAAGTCCGGGCAGCCCTGTCCTGACCGTTTGGCGTCGAGAACACCACAAATTCGTGGGTCGCTCGACGCCAAACGTGCGGGGGTCAGATCTGACGGACGAGTTGGGCGAGGAGGTCGCCGAGGCGTTCGCCGGCGGTGCCGCCGGCGGCGAGGACCTCCGTGTGGTCGAGGGGGGCCGGAGCGAGGCCGGCGGCCAGGTTGGTGACCAGGGACAGGCCCAGCACCTCGAGGCGGGCGTGGCGGGCGGCGATGCACTCCAGCACGGTCGACATGCCGACGAGGTCGGCACCCATCGTCCGCAGCATGCGGATCTCGGCCGGGGTCTCGTACTGCGGGCCGTTCAGTCCGGCGTAGACCCCCTCGGGCAGGTCCGGGGCCAGTTCGCGGGCGACGGCTCGCAGCCGCGGCGACCAGGCGTCGGTCAGGTCACAGAACCTCGGGCCGTAGGGCTCGGGGGCCTCCGGCCCCGCCAGGGGCGATTCGCCGGTCAGGTTGAGGTGGTCGGCGATGAGGACGGGCTGGCCCGGGGCCCACTCCTCCCGGAGCGAGCCCGCGGCGTTGGTCAGGATGATCGAGCGGCAGCCGGCCGAGGCCGCCGTCCGCACGTTGTGCACGACGGCGGAGACGGGGTTGCCCTCATAGCCGTGGACTCGTCCGAAGTAGGCCAGGACCGGGATGCCGTCGGCGTCCAGCGACCGGATCGTGCCGCCGTGGCCCGCCACCGTCGAGCGGGGGAAGCCCGGCACGTCACTGGCGGTCACCTCACCGACAGTGGTCCCGATGCGGTCGGCCGCCGGGCCCCAGCCGGACCCCAGCACGATGGCGACCGAGTGCTCCGCCACGCCGACCGCCGCCGCCAGGGCGTCGGCGGCCTCGACGGCGAGGGCGTACGGGTCGGCGGGATCAGCCATGCGGACCATCGTCGCGCGACGATGGCGGGCATGGGACGGTCGCTGACCCCTGCCGAGGTCGACATCTTCGACCACATCCCCCAGGAAGTCGCCGAGCGGGCTCGCCTCTACCGGGTCCGTCACCTGCCGCCCCAGGCCCACGGCATGACCCTGGGCCGCCGGGTGATGCTCCTGCGGGGCCACGAGAGCAACCGCAAGCTGATCGCCCACGAGTTGGTGCACGTCGCCCAGTACGCCGAGCGCGGCTACGTCCGGTTCCTGGCCCGCTACCTCACCGACTACGTCCGCAACCTGGTCCGCCTGCGCGACCACCGGCAGGCCTACCTGGCCATCACCGCGGAGGTCGACGCCAGGGCGGGCGCCGCCGTCTGGGTGCTCGCCCACCCCGACCTCCTCGATGGGAGTTGACGGGCCTGCTCTCGTCGGGCTGAGCGTCAGCGGGACGTTCGACGGTTGGGCCGACGCGGGGTTCGCCGTGGAAGACGATCTCGTGACCCTGGGGTCAGTGCGGATCCGCACCGCGACAGGCGCGGGCACCGGGATCCTGGCCTGGTCGCTGTCGGGCGTCGACGACGGCGCCATCGACGGCCTGCTGACGGTGGCCGGCGAGCCCGCGAACCAGCCGGACCGCCACCCCAACGGGACGGTCGCCATCGACCACCTCGTGGTCGCTTCCCCCGATCTGGACCGCACGACCGAGGCCCTCGGCGCCTTCGGCGTGGAGCTGCGCCGGAGACGGGACGCGGGCCGGATGGAGCAGCGCTTCTTCCGCCTCGGCCCGGTGATCCTGGAGCTCATCGGACAGCCCGGCGAGCACGGCCCGGGGCCGGCTTCGTTCTGGGGCCTCGCCCTCACGGTGGACGACATCGAAGTCACCGCGGCCCTCCTGGGCGACCACCTCGGCCCGGTGAGCGACGCCGTGCAGCCGGGGCGCCGCATCGCCACTCTGCGCCACGAGGCCCTGGACGTCCCGGTGCCGATCGCCTTCCTGACCCCGAACCCACCGCCCTCGGCGCCGCCATAGGGTGGCGCCGTGCTCGACCACGTCTTCACCGACGCCATCGGCGCCCTCCGTGACGTCTTCGAGAACAACCTCCTCGAACGCCAGGCCTTCGAGGAGCGCTTTCAAGCCGACGTCCTGCTCGGTGACCTGACCTGGCAGACCAGCTACGGCCTCCCCGGCGAAGGCCTGCCGCCCCGGGTTCGAGCCGACATCACCCTCGAGTGGCCGACCTGGGCGCAGACGGCGTATCGCTCCTGGTACATCGGCGAGGAGTTCGACGAGGGCCCGACCATCCAGATCGAGATCGTGTTGCGCATCCAACGCCTGTCGGCCGAGCCCGACCCGAAGGCCATCCTGGATGTCCTGCCGGAGGAGAGCCCGGCCATCGGCTCGCTGCCCCTGGAACGGTCGGCGCCGACGCTGGAGACGCTCTACGCCCGCGACCTCGACGACCGTCAGTGGGCCATCGAGTTCAGCTATGAGGGCCTCTACCTGCTCGACAACAAGACCCTGGAGGACGGCTCCGCCCTCGACGAGGACTTCGCCGCCATGGGGGGATGGATCGCCTCCACCCTCGTGCGCCTCGGCGACTTGAAGCTGGCCTACCTCCCCGCCGAAGGAGACGGCTGAGATGAACGCAGCCGGCGGCGATGCCGTCCTCTACACCGTGGCCGACCGGGTCGCCACGATCACCATCGACCGGCCCGAGGCCCGCAACGCGCTCAACAGCGAGGTCCTCCGCCTCCTGCCGAAGTACATCCTCGAGGCCGAGGCCGACGACGGCGTCGACGTGATCATCCTCACCGGCACCGACCCCGCGTTCAGCGCCGGTGTCGACCTCAAGGAGGCGGCCGCCGGTGGTCAGGGCGACGCCGACGCCGCCATCGGGGCGGTGGTCGAGTCCCGGCAGGGCCCGTTCCCGCCTCACACCAAGCCCCTCATCGGGGCCGTGAACGGCGTGGCCGTGACCGGCGGCCTCGAGGTCGCCCTGGGCTGTGACTTCCTCATCGCCTCGGACCAGGCCCGCTTCGCCGACACCCACGCCCGGGTCGGGGTGATGCCCGGCTGGGGGCTGACCGTCATGCTGCCCCAGGCCATCGGCGTGCGCCGGGCCCGGGAGATGAGCACGACCGGCAACTACGTCGACGCCGAGCAGGCCCTGGCGTGGGGCCTGGTCAACCACGTGGTGCGCCACGAGGAGCTCCTCACCTTCTGCCGCGCCCTGGCCGCCGACATCGTCTCCAACGACCAGCCCGGGGTGCGTCAGATCCTGGGCACCTACCAGCAGGTGGTGGCCACCACGGTGGCCGAGGGCTGGGAGATCGAGGGCCGGCGGGCCGCGGCCTGGCCGGGCAATCGGTGGGACCCCGAGGAGATCGCCAAGCGGCGCCAGGCCGTCGTCGACCGAGGCCGTTCCCAGCAGGCCTGAGCTCGCCTAGTCGAACCCTGGCTCAGGCAGGAGATCCTGGTACTCGGGAGGCCGCTTGTCGGCCTGGGCGGCGAAGGCCTCCATCATGTCGAAGCCCTGGAACATGCCGGTCTGCCAGGTGGCGACGTAGTTCAGCCCGTCGGCCACCGTGTGGTCCCGGCCGTAGGTGATCATCTCCTTCGTGCCCCAGACGGCGAGCGGGCTCTGGGCTGCGATCTCCGCCGCGATCTCCAGCACGCCGGCGACCAGGTCGTCGTGGGTGTCGAAGAGCTGGTTGACCAACCCGACCTCGACGGCCCGCTGGGCGCTCATGCGCCGGCCGGTGTAGGCGTACTCGCGGGCCACGCCCTCGGGGATCAGCTTGGGCAGCCGCTGCAGCGTGCCCACGTCGGCCGTCATGCCGATGTTGGTCTCCATGATCACGAAGAAGGCGTCGGTGGTGGCGTACCGGCAGTCGCAGGCGCAGACCATGTCCACGCCGCCGCCCACACAGCCGCCCTGAATGGCGGCCAGCACCGGCATCCGGGCCCGCTCGAGGGCGGTGAAGCTGTCCTGGAGGAGGGCGGCGCTCAGGCGCAGCTGGGAGCGCTGACGACCGAGCTCGGCATCGGCATCGGCCCCGCCGAGCAGGGACGACTTCCCGGTGAAGACGGACAGGTCCATGCCGGCGGTGAAGTGGCGACCGGTCGATGACACCACGACCGCTCGGGCCTCTCCCGAGGCGCTCAGGCCGCTCACGATCTCGGGCAGCTCTCGCCAGAACTCCGGCGTCATCGTGTTGAGCTCGTCCGCCCGCTTCAGGATCAGGTGGGCGACCCCGTCGGCGACGTCGACATCGAAGCAGGAATAGGCCATCCCTGGAGGCTACGGCCCTGCCCCCACGCGACCGGAAAAGCGGCTCACCGGCGGTGGGTCACGAAGCCGACGACGTCGGTGCCGACGCCGTAGGTGGCCGTGGCCCGCAACACCCGGTGGACGGCGGCGCCGGGGTCTGCGCCGGAACGGGCCGTCACCACGATCCGGATCCGGGCCTGGCGGTCGGGGGTGACGTAGCGGGTCACGAAGGTGCCGTCCAGGACCGCATCGGTGATCTCGTGGTTGCGGGTCCAGTAGGCGACCTTGAAGTCACGGGTGGAGCCGCCGCCCCGCAGGCGCAGCGAGCTGAACACGGCGCCATCGGCGCTGAACACGGCCACGTAGGTCGCCGCGCCACCCGGGCCGACCTCAGCCGTGCGCCGCTGGCCGGCCCCAGTGGTGTTGTAGACCCCGTCGCCGACCTGCCGCCCGTGGGCCCCCGACCCGATCGTGGCGTCGGGCCGGTTCCAGCCCCACCTCTGGAACCGATGGTTGCCCTGGTCAGCCACCACGACCTCACCCCGCCTACTGACGGCGATGCCGAACGGGTCGGCGAACTGCCCCGGCCCGCTGCCGCCCGCTCCCCAGGTCGATAGCGGGGCTCCGTCGACCGTGTAGCGCTGTATGCGCTGGCTGCCCGTATCGGTCACATAGACCCGGCCTGCGGCGTCGGTCGCGATCCCGGACGGGGCCTCGAGCCGGCCGAGACCGGTCCCACCGGCCACTGCGTCCCATTGATCGAGGACGGCGCCGGTCGGGCTGAACACCTGCACACGGTCGTTGCCGGTGTCGGCCACGTACACCCGGCCGTCACGGCCCACCGCCACGCCGAGGGGGCCGTCGAGCTCGCCCGAGCCGGTGCCGGGGCCGCCGAAGGTGCGGAGAAAGCCGCCACCGGGCCCGTAGACCTCGATCCGGTCGTTGCCCGTGTCGGCCACGTACACCCGCCCGTCGCTGTCCACCGCCACCCCGCAGGGAGTGCTCAACTGGCCCGGCCCGGATCCCGGGGTCCCCCAGGTCGCCCGGTGCGCACCGGAAGCCGAGAAGCGTTGGACCCGCTGGTTGCCCCGCTCGACCACGAGCACCTCACCCGCCGGTGTGACGGCGACGCCACAGGGGTCGTCGAATTGGCCGTCTCCCGTGCCCGGGGTGCCCCACTGCACCCACAGATCTCCGGACGGGTAGGTCCGCTTGATGCGGTCGTTTCCAGAATCGGCGATGAACACGTGGAGCTGGGGCCCGATGGCGAGACCCAGAGGCGTGTCCATCTCGGCGTCGCCACTGCCGACGTGACCCCAGTCGGAGATGAACACGGCGGGGCCCTGGGCCACTCCTCCTGTGATCTCGATGAAGGGCGAGTCGTCCTCCGCGGCAAGCCCGGTGGGGGCCGTCAGGGCAAGGAAGAGGGCCGGGACGACGGCGAGCGCTACCGCGCGGCGCGCCACGGAGAAATGGGTCATGCCCCGATTGTGAGCGAACGCCGGGCGGGCGCCCACGGCCAAAGGTCCCGGCCGAGAGGGCCCCCGGGCCTCAGACCAGGACGCGCCCGACGATCTCGCTGAGCTGGATCTCCGGCCGGGCGCCGAGGTGACTGATGACCTCGGCCGCGGCGGCGGAGCCGAGGCGGGCGCAGGTCGTCAAGTCCAGGCCCTGGGTGTAGGCGTAGAGAAAGCCGGCGGCGTAGAGGTCCCCGGCGCCGGTCGTGTCCACCACATGGGTGGGCTCAGCGGGGACGCGCAGCGTCTCGTCCGAGGTGACCACGACCGAACCGTCAGCCGAGCGGGTGAGCACGGCGATCTCGCAGTGGTTGCGCACGTCCTCGATGGCCTCCTCGAACCCGTCACCGGGGTACAGCGCGCAGATCTCGTGCTCGTTGGCGAAGAGGATGTCGACCCGCTCGTCGACCAGGCGGATGAAGTCCTCCCGGTGGCGCTCGACGCAGTGGCCATCGGAGAGGGCGAAAGACACCTTCCCACCGGCGTCGCGGGCCCGGTCGAAGGCCTTCTTGATCGCTTCGATGGTCTGGGGCATGTCCCAGAGGTAGCCCTCGCAGTAGACGACCTTGCTGGAGGCGACGAGGGCCTCGTCCACGTTGGCCGGGTCCACCAGCGACGAGATGCCCAGATACGTGCTCATCGAGCGCTGGGCGTCGGGCGTGACGAGGATGAGGCAGCGGGCCGTCGACGGCCCTTCCGTCCCGGCGGGCACGTCGTAGTCGACCCCGGAGGCCCGGATGTCGTGGCGGAAGATCTCGCCCAGCTGGTCGTCCCGGACCGTGCCGATGAAGGCGGCCCGCCCACCGAAGGAGGCCACGCCGGCCACCGTGTTGGCCGCCGAGCCCCCGGAGGTCTCCGAGGCCGGGCCCATGGCGTCGTACAGCAGGTGGGCCCGCTGCTCGTCGATGAGGGTCATGCCCCCCTTGTCGATCCCCCACTCCTTGACGAAGGCATCGTCGGCGTGGGTGATGGCGTCGACGATCGCGCTGCCGAGGCCGACCACGTCATAGGTCTTGTCATTCATGAGGCGCGCGAGGCTAAGGGGCTGCCGACCGTTCCGCCCAATGGGAGGACCCGTGTCCGGCCGCCGCGGTGCTGATCCCCCCGCCCGGAGAGCGATCGCTCGGCGTCGCTAGCCTCGCTGGGTGCCCGACGACTCCCTTGACCCGTACCGCCTCCCGCGCGCGGTCGTGCCGTCCCGCTACGACCTGACGCTGCGCCCGGACCTCGACGCCGCCACCTTCACCGGCACCGTGCGCATCGAGGTGACGGTCGAGGAGCCCACTTCCACGCTCGTGCTCAACGCCGCCGACCTGGCGATCGACGAGGCGGTGCTCGTGGTCGGCGACACCCGCAACGCCACCCGTCCTGAGCTGGACGAGTCGACCGAGCGCCTCCACCTCCACCTCGATGACCCCCTCGGGGCGGGTGAGGCCGTCGTGGAGCTGGCCTTCACCGGCGTGCTCAACGACCAGCTCAAGGGCTTCTACCGCAGCACCTTCACCGACGAGGGCGGCCACGAGCGGGTCCTGGCCACGACCCAGTTCGAAGCCACCGATGCTCGGCGGGCCTTTCCCTGCTGGGACGAGCCGGAGCTCAAGGCCAGCTTCGCCGTCACGCTGGAGGTCCCCGACGACCTCCTCGCCGTGTCCAACGCCCGGGAGGTGGCCCGCCAACCGCTCGACGACGGCTGGGTCCGGGTCCACTTCGCCGAGACCATGGTCATGTCGACCTACCTGGTGGCCTTCGTCGTCGGTCCCCTCGAGGTGACCGACCCGGTGCCCGCCGGCGGCGTCGACCTCCGCGTCGTCCACCCGGTGGGCAAGGGCAACCTGGCCCGCTACGCCCTCGATGTCGGGGCCTTCTGCCTCGACCACCTGGCCGCCTGGTACGACATCGCCTACCCCGGCGACAAGATGGACCTGGTCGCCGTCCCCGACTTCGCCTTCGGGGCCATGGAGAACCTGGGCTGTGTCACCTTCCGCGAGGTCCTCCTCCTGGTCGACCCGAGCACCGCCACCCAGCCCGAGCTGCAGAACGTGGTCGACGTCATCGCCCACGAACTGGCCCACATGTGGTTCGGCGACCTGGTGACGATGCGCTGGTGGAACGGGATCTGGCTCAACGAGGCCTTCGCCACGTTCATGGAGATGGCCACGACCGACGCCTTCCGCCCCGACTGGGAGCGGTGGACGGGCTTCGGCGTGTCCCGCTCCGAGGCCCTCGACACCGATGCCCTCCACACCACCCGGCCCATCGAGTTCGAGGTCACCTCGCCCACCGACGCCGAGGGCATGTTCGACGTCCTGACCTACGAGAAGGGCGCCGCCGTGGTGCGGATGCTCGAGCAGTACCTCGGCGAGGACCGCTTTCGGGAGGGCATCCGCCGCTATCTCGGGGCCCACCAGTACGCCAACACCGAGACCACCGACCTCTGGGACGCCATCGAGGAGGCCACGGGCGAGCCGACCCGGCGGATCATGGACAGCTGGATCTTCCAGGGGGGCTACCCGCTGATCGGCGCCACGCTCGACGGGGACCGCCTGGTCCTCACCCAAGAGCGCTTCACCTATCTGCCCGACGCCACGCCGGCTCAGTGGGCCGTCCCCGTGCTCGTGGCGTGGGGCTCTGACGGTGGCGAGACCCGTGGGGAGCGGGTGCTCCTGGACGGGGATCGGACCGAGATCGACCTCGACGGTCCGGCCGACTGGGTCCTGGTCAACGAGGGGGGCTCCGGGTTCTACCGAGTCGCCTACTCGCCCGAGCTGCGCACGGCGCTGGCCGATCGGGCCGGGGCGATCCTCGAGCCCATCGAGCGCTACCAGTTCCTGGACGACCTGGCCGCCGCCACGTTGGCCGGCCGCCTCCCGGCCGCGGACCTCCTCGACGTGGTCCTCCGCTTCGAGGACGAGACCGACCTGTCGGTCTGGCAGCGCCTGGTCAGCGCCCTGCACGGCCTGCGCCGGCTCGTCGACGGCGAGGCCAAGGCCCGTCTGACCGCGAAGGCGGCCACCCTCCTGGCCCCCGCCTATGACCGCCTCGGGCCGCTGCCGGTCG
The DNA here is from genome assembly GCA_963725155.1 of uncultured Microthrixaceae bacterium. Lineage (GTDB taxonomy): Bacteria > Actinomycetota > Acidimicrobiia > Acidimicrobiales > DATDAH01 > DATDAH01. Next base: position 298,628 of record CAVRXU010000005.1, on the reverse strand, counting down.
AGGGCGAGAGCGACCGGGACGCCGAGCTGCGGGCGGTCCTGTTCGCCGCGCTCGGCACGGTGGCCGAAGACCCCGACGCCCGGGCCCGGGCGGCCGAGCTCCACCGGGCTTACCTGAAGGACCGACCGTCGGTGGACCCGGCCCTGGCCGCGGCGGCCGCCGGGATCCTGGCTGATGTCGGCGAGGCCGCCGACTACGACGCCTTCCTCGATCGCTTCACCGACGCCGCCGACCCGCAGGAGGAGCAGCGCTACCTGTACCTGCTGGCCGACTTCGAGGACCCCACGCTGTTCACGCGCACCCTGGACCTCACCCTGACCGACCAGGTTCGGTCCCAGAACGCGCCGTACGTGCTCCGGCGGGCCCTCATGAACCGCGAACGCTCGGCCGACGCCTGGGCGTGGATCACCGACCACTGGGACGAGGCCAACGCCCGCTTCCCCTCCAACAGCATCCCCCGCATGCTCGGCGGTGTCCGGGCCATCGACCAGGCTGACCTGGCCGACCGCGTCGACGCCTGGATGGACGCCCACCCCGTGCCTCAGGGCGAGAAGCTGCTGGCGCAGGCCCGTGAGCGGATGCGGGTGAACGTCGCCCACCGGGAACGCTCGGCCGCCACACTGGAAGCGCACCTCATGGCGCCGACAGGTACGGGGTGAACTCTTCACGGCGCCTCGAGGTCTTCGCCGTCGAGCCCGAAGCCGTCCAGCTCAGCTGGGGCCGCATGGGCCCGGGCCCGATCGAGGTGCACGCCCAGCCGACGGGCGACGGTGGCACCGAGGCCAGGATCGTGGTCGAGGCCGATGGCGGTCCTGGCGCGGTGGACCTGACCGGGCTGACCCCTGAGACCGACTACGTCATCAGGATGGGCGGCCGTCGCCTCACCACCCGGACGCCGCGACACCCGGCGGGTCGAGAGCTCTACCGGTTCATGACCCTGTCCGACATGCACCTGGGCCAGGACCACTTCGGGCTGCGCAGCACCATGCGCGAGAAGGGCCCGGTCGAGGAGCTGTTCACGCAGCGCTGCACCCGGGCGGCGTTGACCGAAGGCACGGCGTGGGGCGCCAAGCACCTGATCATCAAGGGGGACATGGTCGACCGGGGCCAGGCCGACGAGTACGACATCGTGGACAAGGTCCTGGTCGAGGCCGGGCTCCCCACCGAGGCCATCCCGGGCAACCACGAGGTCAAGCCGTACCGCGATGTCGAACCCGCCGACGCCTTCCGCCGCCTGGGCCTGCGCCTGCCGGCCGATGGGCTCCTGGTCGTGGACGTCCCCGGACTCCGGCTGGCTTTGGTCGACTCGACGGTCCTGGGCAGCAACCACTCCCACCTCGACCACGTCATCCCCCTCCTGGGTGGCGCTCTGGACGGCCGCCCGGCGATGGTCGTGGTGCACCACCACATGCTGCGGCTGCCGTTCTCGACCACCTGGCCTCCCGGGGTGCCGGCCCCGATGGCGAAGCGCTTCCTCGACGCCGTGGCCGCCGCCGTCCCCGCCGCCCTCGTCGTGAGCGGCCACACCCATCGCCACCGCCTCCGCCACCGCGGCCCCCTGGCCATCGCCGAGACGGGCTCGCCGAAGGACTACCCCGGCACCTGGACCGGCTATGTCGTCCACGAGGGGGGCCTCCGCCAGGTCACCCGCCGCGTCGCCCGCCCTGACGCGATCGCCTGGACCGAGCACAGCCGCTGGGCCGGCTTCGGCCTCTGGGGCCTCTGGTCCCGGGGAACGCTCCCCCAGCGCTGCTTCACGCTGCATTGGGAGTGACTTCGCTTTGCTCAGCAACTCTCGCTGCGCTCGAAGCGGCGAGTCTGCGCTGCTGCTCCGCTCCGCTGCGCAGCCGCTCGATGGGCTGCCCGCCGTAGCCGAGGCCTAGATGAGGCTGAGGACGAGGAGGAACTGGGCGAGGTGGTAGGTGACCATCACGGCCAGTCGGCCGTGGCTGGTCTCGGCCACGAACTTGTTCCAGCCCAGGGTGGCGTCGGAGGCGTAGAAGGACAGCGCCCCGGCGATGCCCCAAGGGTTCCCTGCGCCGAAGGCCGCCACCACCATCAGGGAGATGACGCCCATGTAGGCCACGACGGGCCCGGCGAACTCGGCCTGATCGCCCGCCTTCACCCGCCGCACGAGGGGGACGCCGATGAACCAGGCGCCGACGGCGACCACCACCAGCCCCACGGCCAGCAACGCGGGCTCGGGCCCGGCGAGGAGGAAGCCGACGACGTAGGCCACGTGGGCCAGGAAGAAGGACACGAGCCCGAAGAGGAAGCGGTCCGACGGCAGCATCAGGAACACGTCGCCGGCCAGCGACAGCACCAGCCCGACGATGAAGGCGACTTTGACCGACGGGTCGTCGGGCGAGATGGCGATGGCGGCGCCGATCAGGGCGACCATGGCGGCGGGCTTGCACAGCCACTCCAGGCGCTGGTTGCCGACTTCGACCGCCCACCAGTTGCCGAATGCGTACGCGGCGAAGACCAGCAGCAGGCAGGTCGTCGTGACCGTCATCTCAGGCCGCGGCCTCCTCCGCCGCGGCCAGGGCGAGACCGTCCTCCCAGGTGATCGACTCGATGATCCGGGCCCGCCACTGCATCACGTGGCGGGGACGGTTCACGCCGAGGACACCCACGACGCGGCCCCCCCGCCCGAACAGGGCGACGAAACGGCGATCGTCGACCGAGCCGTGGACCACCCGGACGAGGTCATCGGGTCCGGAGCGACCCGCCAGCTGGATCTTGCGGTCGTACTGGTCGGACCAGAACCAGGGCACCGGCTCGAAGCGCTCCCCCGGACCGTCGCCGGCCAGGAGGCGTCGGGCGGCCGCCGCCCCCTGCTCCAGGGCGTTCTCCCAGTGCTCGACCCGCATCACCTCGCCGAAGCGGGCGTTGGGCCAGCGGGCGATGTCCCCCGCGGCGACCACGCCGGGGGCGGCCAGGCAGGTCTCGTCGCACACCACGCCGTTGTCGAGGGCCAGGCCGGAGCCCTCCAGCCAGCCGGTGGACGGGGCCACGCCGATGCCGACCACGACCACGTCGGCGTCGACCACCGACCCGTCGGCCAGGCGCAGCCGCTCCACCCGCTCACCACCCTCCAACGCCTCCACGCCGACGCCGAGGCGGACGTCGGACGCCGTGGTCCCGGTGGAGGTCCGCCGTCAACGAACCCAGGTCCGTGCCCAGGATCCGCTCCATGGGCACGGGGAGGGCTTCGACCACGGTGACCTCGTGGCCCCGCTGGCGACAGGTGGCGGCCACCTCGGATCCGATGAAGCCGGCCCCGACGACGACCACCCGGCCCGGACCCGCATCCAGGTCGGCCTTGATCGCCAGACAGTCCTGCAGGGTGCGCAGCACGTGGACCCCGGCCAGTCCCCCACTGCCCGGCAGATGGCGGGGCGCCGCGCCGGTGGCGATGACCAGGCCGTCGAAGGGCACGGTGCGACCGTCGGCCAAGGCCAGACGACGGTCGCCGAGGTCCAGGCCGGTGGCCCGGCAGCCGCGCTCCCAGTCCACCTCGAGCGCGTCCACGTCGACCGGGACCCGGGCGTCGGCCACGGCCCACGCCCCTGACAGCACCTGCTTGGACAGCGGAGGGCGGTCGTAGGGCGCCCCCTCCTCGGCCTCGACGATGACCACCGTGCCGGCGAAGCCCTCCTCGCGCAGCGTCTCCGCCGCCCGGAGGCCCGCCAGCGAGCCGCCGACGATGGCGACGGTGTCCAGGATCAGTCCTCGGCGATGCTGATGGCCTGCTTCGGGCAGCGGCGCACCGACTCCTCGACCTTGGCCCGCAGCTCCTCGCCCGGTGTCTCGTTCAGGACGTAGAGGAAGTCGTCGTCGCGGACCTCGAAGACCTCGGGGGCGATGCCCATGCAGATGGCGTTGCTCTCACACAGGTCGTAGTCGACGACGATGCGCATGCTCAGCTCCTCGGTGTCAGCCGCTTCGGTCGTTCGGCGCGGTGCCCATCATGCCGCCTCACACGCGCCGACGAGGTCATCGTCACCGCCGCACGCCGCGGCGGTGACGCGCTCATCCCTCGAGCTGGCTCAGAGGGTGATGACCTGACGGACCACTTCGCCGCGCTCCATGGCGCCCAGGGCGTCATTGATGTCATCGAGGGCGATGGTGCGGGTGACCATGGCCTCCAGGTCGAGCTTGCCCGCCCGCCAGAGGCGGATGATGCGGGCGAAGTCCGAGCGGACGTCGGTCGAGCCGTAGTACGAGCCGACGAGGTGCTTCTCGCCGTAGAACATCTCGAAGGCGCTCAGCTCGAAGGTCTGCTCGGCCCGACCCACGCCGACGATGACGGCCATGCCGCCGCGGCGGATGGCGTCGTACGCGGCCCGCATGGTGACCGGGCTGCCGATGGCCTCGAAGGCGTAGTCGAAGCCGGCCCCGCCCGTGAGCTCGCCCTGCAGCGCGGCCAGGCCCTCCGGCTTCACCGCGTGGGTGGCCCCGAACTTCTTGGCCGTCTCCAGCTTGTCGTCGACCAGGTCCACGGCGACGATGCTGGCCGCCCCACAGACGCGGGCGCCCTGGATCACGCTGATGCCGACGCCGCCGCAGCCGAAGACCACCACGGTCGAGCCGGGGACGACCTTGGCGGTGTTGATGGCGGCTCCGACACCGGTCATGACGGCACAACCGATCAGCGAGGCCACCTCGAACGGGACGTCGTCTTCGATCTTGATGGTGCCCTGCCAGGGCATGATCGTCTCCTCGGCCCACGTGCCGGCGCCGGCCATGCCGTAGACGTCGGTCCCGTCGAGGGTGTACTTGGGAATGGCCATGTTGAACAGGAAGGCCTGGCACAGGTGGGGCGACTTGCGGTCGACGCAGTCGGCGCAGGTGCCACAGGGGGGCGACCAGGCGATGATCACGTGGTCGCCCTCGGCCAGGTCGGGCACGCCTTCGCCGACGGCGGTGATGATCCCCGCGCCCTCGTGGCCGAGGATCACCGGCGGCGGCTGGGGGATGGTGCCGTTGAGGACCGACAGGTCCGAGTGACAGACCCCGGTGGCGACGATCTTGACCTTGACCTGACCGGGGCCGGGCTCGCCGATCTCGAGGCCGTCGACGACCTCGAGGGTGTCGTCGCCGGCGTTGCGCATGAGCGCTCCACGCATGGATGTCTCCTGGGGTTCGGGGAGTAGCGGGACGACCCTAGTAGAACGCGTTCCTGTCCCGACTACGCCCGACGGCCGGGGCTCAGGCCCCGCGGCCAGGTTCTCAGACGGCGGCGGACTGGCGGTCGCGCCGGGCCCGCACGGAGCCGAGGTCGACGATGTCGGCCCGGGGCGGGATGGGGGCGGGGCGGAGGGCCACCAGGCCCGCCGTCGGCCGGAACTCGCTGGGCTCGGTCCGGGTGACCGTCCGCATGGCGGAGGCCAGGTCGGTGTACGGGCTGACCCAACGGTGGCGGGCCCGGTGACGGGCGCCCGCCGCTGCGCCCACCACGAGGACTCCGATCATGCTCCCCACCAGCAACACCATGGTTCCCCGTCGGTCGCCCCGAGGGGAGAGTTGAGGAGAATCTCAGCGCAACGCGGTGACCACGTCCGCTTCGCCGCCGACCCCACCCGCTTCGATGTCGGCCTCGGGGACCGGGGCACCGCTCCCCTGGGCCTGCTCGTGCACGGCGGAGAAGAAGCGCTCGACCGATTCGAGCACCGGTTTGGCCCGCGTGGAGACGAAGAGGTCGAAGGCGTGATGGGCTCCCGCCAGCTCGGCGTAGATCACCGGAGCCCCGCTGACCGCTCGCAGTCGTTCGACGAAGAGGCGGGCGTCCTCGACCGGCGCCAGGGTGTCCCGGTCACCGTGGAGGACGAAGAACGGCGGGGCATCGGCCCCGACCTGGTCGATGGGCGAGGCGTCCTCGAACTTCTCCGGCTCGTCGGCGTAGAACGCCTTCACGACCCAGGGCTCGAGGAAGCGGCTGAGCATGTAGGGGTGGGCCATGCCCTGCCGGTTGGTCCAGTCGTAGACGCCGTAGAACGGCGCCGCCGCCTGCACCGAGGTGTCGGCGTCCTCGAAGCCGGGCTGGTACCGGGGGTCGTTGGCCGTGAGGGCAACCAGCGCGGCGAGGTGCCCGCCCGCCGAGCCGCCGGTGACGGCGATGAAGTCGGGATCGACGTCGTACTCGTCGGCGTGCTCCCGGATCCAGGCCACCGCCCGCTTCACGTCCACGAGGTGATCGGGCCAGGTGGCGGCCGGGCTCAGGCGGTAGTTGGCGTTGAACCCGACCCAGCCGTTGACGGCGAGGTGGCCGAGCAGGTTGATGCCCTGCTCGCGCTTGTCGCCGATGACCCAGCCCCCGCCATGGATCTGCAGGACGGCTGGTCGTCGTCCCCCGTTCGCCGGGGGCGTCGACGGGCGGTAGACGTCGAGGCGCAGGACGCGGCCCCCGGCCCGGGCGAACTCGATGTCACGGTCGCGGTCCACGCCCTTGCGCTTCATCCGGAACGGCAGGATCAGGTAGCTCCGGGGGATGCCGGGATGCGGGTCGCCGGCCAGCAGGTCGCCCAGCGCGTCATTGACCTGCCGGTCCGCCCGATGACCTTGGACCACCAGGACCAGCAGCCCGGCCCACGACACGAAGGTCACGGCCAGGGCCACCCACCCGGGCCAGGCGTCGAGCGCGCCGGTGGCCACGAAGACCACGGTCATGGCGATCTGCCAGAACAGGTGATGGCCCGCCAGCTCGGTGGTGAGCCAGGCGGCGAAGAAGCTCTGGCCGAAGAAGAGGCTGTTGCGGCGGACGGGTCGGAAGGCGTTGACGGTGAACCACAAACCGATCAGCGCGGCGATCAGAAAGAGCCAAGGCACGTCCCCAGTCTGGCGTCACCCCCACCAGAAGTGGTAGTTCCACGGTCGTGCGCGCACCCGTTCAGACCTCCTCGCGGCCCCGCCGCCGGGCCTTGGGCCTCACCGTGGCCCTCCTGACCCTCGCCGGCGTGGCCGTCACGGGCTGCAGCGACGACGGTCCGTCCTCGCCCGCCATCAGCGGCAACAGCCCCGGTGACGTGTCCGTGCCGACCGTGCCGACGACGACCACTGCGACCACGGTGCCCGGCACCACGGCTGGCGGGGACACCACCACCACGACCGCTGCGCCCTAGCCGGGCTCACGCCCGGCCGACGATCAAAGGACGGGTTCGCCCGCCTCAGCTCGTCGCAGCAGGCCCCGGGCGATCACGACCCGTTGGATCTCGTTGGTGCCTTCGCCGATGATCATCAGCGGGGCGTCCCGGTAGTAGCGCTCCACGGGGAGCTCGGCGGTGTAGCCCATGCCGCCGTGGATGCGCATGCACTCGGTGGCGATCTCGAGGGCCGTCTCCGAGCAGAAGAGCTTGGCCATGCCGGCCTCCACGTCGGCCCGCTCGCCGGCCTCGAACTTCTCGGCGGCGTTCTTGACCAGCAGCTTGGCCGCCTGGAGCTTGGTGGCCATGTCGGCCAGCTTGAACTGGATGGCCTGGTGCTTGGCGATGGGCACCCCGAAGGTCTCCCGCTGCTGGGCGTAGGCCAGCGCGGCGTCGAACGCCGCCCGGCTCACGCCGTTGGCCCGGGCGGCGATGTTGATCCGGCCCAGCTCCAGCGAGCTGAGGACCTGGTGCATGCCCTTCCCCAGGTTGTCCGGGCCGCCGAGGACGGTGTCGGCCCCGATGCGGTGGCCGTCGTAGGCCATCTCCACCGTCTCCAGGCCCTTGTAGCCGAGCTTGTCGATCCGGCGGCTGGTCGAGATGCCTTCGAACTTGGGGCCGGGCTCCTTGCCGATGATGAAGCAGGTGATGCCCTCGGGCGTCCTGGCCACGAGGGCCACGACCTCGGCCCGCTCCCCGTTGGTCACCCACATCTTGGTGCCGTTGACGATGTACTCGTCCCCGTCCGGCGTGGCCTTGCAGCGCAGGGCCTGGGCGTCGCTGCCGGCGTCGGGCTCGGACAGCGAGAAGGCGCCCCGGATCTCTCCGGTGGCCATCTTCGGCAACCACGTCGCCCGCTGCTCGTCGGTGCCGAAGCGCTTGACCAGGTTGGCCACGATGGTGTGGGTGTTGAGGACGCCGGACAGGGACATCCAGCCGTAGGCCAGCTCCTCGACGAGGCGGGCGTAGGTCAGGACGTCGAGGTCGAGGCCGCCGTGCTCCTCGGGGATCGTGGCCCCGAAGAGGCCGAACTCCCGCATCTGCTGGACCATGGCTTCGGGGAACTCGTCGGCGTGCTCGAACTCCGAGGCGTTGGGGATGACCTCTTTGGCCACCCAGCGGCGGACGGTGGCGACGAGCTCTTCGGCGAGGGCGGGGTCGGTGGGCACGGCGGCACATTAGGTTCCGGGGCGCGCCATTAGGTTCCATCGACGTGGAGGACCGCCGGACTCCCGGCCTGTACCTGGAGTTGGCCGACGCCGCCCCTGGCTCCTACGGCGCCGACCGGGCCCCGACCGTCGCCGCCGGGACCGGTGTCACGCGGGCCACCTGGTGGTCCAACCAGCACCCTGATCGGGACGACGTCCCCCGTCGGCTGGCCGAGTTCACCACCCTCGGTGTCTACGAGCTCTCCGAGGGCTTCATGCCGCCGGGCCCGGCCGACGGCGTCACCGGGCTGCACTTCGCGGCCACGCCCCGGCCCGGCCAGGGTGTCCTCGGCGGTGACGCCACCAACGGCCTCCTGCTCGTCCTCATCAGCCCCCGCACCCCCGACGAGGCCCAGGCCCTGCGGGACTGGGGGGACGTCGTGCACATCCGCCACATCGCCGAGGCCGCCGTCCCCGGCTATCGCATGATCACGCCCTACGAGCAGGTGGGCGGCGGCGAGCCCCGCTACCTGCACTTCTACGAGATGGCCACCGATGACCCGGAGGCCACCTACAAGTCGATGACCCCGCTCGTGCAGGCCCGCCTGGGCCCGCCGGGCACCCCGGCCTACGACGCCTGGGCCTGGCACCCCGCCCTGCGCATCGACTACGTCAACACCTTCCGCCTCGAAGGCGAGCTCTGAGCCCTCGGTTCTGGGTCCACCTCGCACCGTCCGTGAAGAGATCCAGCCCGACGATCGTTCTGGTGGCTACCCCGTGTTCCTGAGAACACAGGGCTGCCACCGGAACGGGAGCGGGCTGTCGTGCCCCCGGCGACCCTCGCCTGTTCCCCGCCCCCGTCGTTGCCGCGTCGGCGGTTGGGTCAGCTGTCGACCTGGAGGGCGCCGTCGGCGAGGGTGCCGGTGACCTCGACGGGGCGGGAGGTCCAGGTGGCGGGCGCCACGAAGTCACCGGGGGCCGTGGTCTCCACCCCGGGGAGGCTGTTGATGTCCATCCCGTTGGTCACCAGCTGCGGGCCGACGCACGTGGGCGGGAAGGACTCGCCCAGCAGGTCGCAGAGGACCGTCGCCCCCTCGTCGGGCTCGAACGCGTAGGCCCGCACCGTCACCTCGGTGCCATCGGCCAGGGTGGCGGCCTCGGCCGCGGTCACGGGCTCGCCCGCGGGAACCGTCGTCACCGTGGCCGCGGTGGCACTGGTGACGCCGGCGTCCGTGCTGACGTCCGCGGCCCCGCCGTCGTCGCCGCCGCAGCCCGACAGGGCCACGACGGCAGCGAGGGCGACGACGAGGAGGCGCCCCGCCGCAAGCCCTCAGGTGCCGTTGTCGTCGGCGGCGTCGGCGATCTGGCCGAGACGGAAGGCGGTGAGTCGGGGGCCACCGTTGAAGGGCTGGCCGCCGACCCCGACGCCGTACGCGTGGACGGCGTACCCGCAGGGTCCGGTGCACGCCCCGCGGTGCGGTTCCACCAGACCGGCGAACCGGACTGACCGCCGAAGGTGTCCATGGGGTAGAAGGTGAACCGCTTGTTGGCGTGATGGATCCGTCCGCCCATGCGCCAGTGGGTGCCGAAGGGCCGGTCCCCCGGGTAGCCCTGGACGATGGCCCGGGCGTTGTTGAGGGCGTTCAGGGTGGCGTTGGCGTACAGCCCGAAGGTCCCCGTCGTGGCGCCCGATGTTCTGGCAGACGCCGGGGTTGGCGAAGTTCATGACCGAGAAGTCGTAGTAGGGCTGGTCGTTGCTGATCCACTCCGTCGGAGGTGCCCAGACGGCGGTCACCGGGCAGCCGCCGACGGGGCCGGGGTCGGTGTTGCCGTTGCGGCCGGGGTACCACGTGGCCGACTCGATGCTCGATGCCAGGTCGGTGTCTGTCCGGGTCGTAGGCGCAGTGCCCGGCGGTCAGGATCGAGTTGGCATCGATCAGCCAGCCGGTGCAGATGAACTGTGAGCCGTTCTGGTTGAACTCGATCTGACCGATGGCGTACGCTCGGGTAAGCGGTCGTGTTGGTCACCTGGACTCGGCCGTCCGGGCCGATGACCGACTCGGCGAAGCCCGCCGCCTCGGCCGGCCTCGGCGTCGCTCGGCGTGACCGGCGTCGTCCGGATACCCGGCCTCGGCGGTCGTCAGGTCGGCGCCTGGCCGGTCCAGCCGGCGACCGGCTCGACGGGCCTGAGAGCTCGAGACGGCTTCGATCTCGCCACCACCGCCCTGGCCGGACGCCGACGGTGCCGAGGTGGCCGCGGAGAACCCGGCCAGGAGCACCGCCAGGGCTCCGAAGATCGCGACACGTTGCTTCGACCGGTTCATGTGTGCTCCCGCTGCTCGACCTGACCGACGACCCGGAGAACTTACACGCGTGGGCACCGCGCCAGTCCAGGACTCAGCCGTTTTGGCCGGCCACCGAGGCGATGAGTGCCTCCCGGGCGGTGCTGATGCGCACGCCGTGGTTGTTGACCTGGTGGGGCGGGCCGCCGTGGCCGATGCCGTAGCCGTGGATCGCCATGGCGCACGGGCCCTCGCAGTACTGGCCCCACTGGAAGACCGGCGACCCGGACTGACCGCCGAAGGTGTCGTTGCGGTAGAAGACCATCTCCGCCTGCGTGACCCGGACCTGCTTGCGGTCGGTCCACATCGTTCCGAACGGCTTGTCGCCGGGATAGCCCCGGAGATGGGTCACCAGCCCGTTCAGGGCCTTGGCCCCCGGCCGGGAGAAGTAGCCGAACCATCCGGTCTCGTTTCCCACCTCACAGTCCAGCTGGATGATGCCGAGGTCCTGGTACTCGCTCTGGGCGTCGTACCAGCCGGGCAGGGTCCAGAGCTCGGTCGCCCCACAGGACCCGAACGGCCGGTTCCCGGGCCCGTTCTCGCCGGGCGTGAACACGTGGTCGGTGTACCAGTCGCCGGCGCCGGAGGTCCCACCCGGGTGGACGCAGTGCCCGGAGGTGAGCACGGTGTCGGCGTCGACCAGGAAGCCGGTGCAGAGGAACTGGCCCTCCGGTGTGGTGAACGTCAGCTGGCCGATGGCCGAGTTCGGGTAGGTCGACGTGGCCTGCACGCGGGAGCGATCGTCCTCGTTGATCACCGACTCGGTGCTGAACACGTCCGGCGCGTGGCTGTCACCGGCGCCGGGCAGTGCGCCCCCGTCGACATAGACGGCCCCCTGGAGCGAGGACACCGCGTTCGGCGTCGGCCCCGGTCCGGCCGACGACGGCGTCGCCCCGGCCAACCCCGATGCCACCCCCGCCAGGGCGAGGAGAAGCAGAGGCAGGCCACGACGCACGCCCCCCCTTGTAGCGGGAGATCCTGAACTTGCGGTGAAAGATCCCCCGGATCAGGGGCCGGCGAGCGTGGCCACCAGCGCCGATCGGGCCTCGTCCAGCCGAGGCCCGTGGTTCAGGTCGGCGTGGGGGCCGGTGGCGTGCACGCCGTAGGCATGGACGGCGAGGACACACGGCCCCCGGTCGCCGTGGCACGGGCGGTAGTCGAACACGGGCGAGCCCGACTGGCCGACGAAGGTGTCGGCCGCGTAGAACGCCATGAGGCGCTGGGAGACCCGAATCCGGTCCCGCATGGTCCACAGCGTGCTCCAGGCCTTGTCCCCCGGGTAGCCCCGCACGTGGACCACGACGTTGGCCAGGCTCTTCGGACCCGGTGCCGCCTGGTAGCCGAGCCAACCGACCGTCTCGCCGATCGCGCAGTCCAGCTGGATCAGGCCGAGGTCCTGGTACTCCAGACCGTCCTCGTACCAGCCGGGCAGGGTCAGCAGTTCCCGGCTCCGGCACGAGCCGAACGGGGCGAGGGTGCCGTCGGCCCCGGGGACGAAGGTCACCCGGCTCGACCAGCCGTCGGCCCCCGTGAGGCCGTCGTGTACGCAGTGGCCGGCGGTCAGGACGGTGTCGGCGTCGATGAGCGTGCCGGTGCACCAGTAGCGGCGGCCCGCCTGGCGGAAGTCGATGCGCCCGATGGCCGAGTTCGGATACGTCGTGCTGCGGCCCCGCAGCGAGGTCCGGCCGTCCGGCCCGATCACCGACTCGGCCGAGTCGGCCACCTCCGTCGGGATGGACCGCCCCGCGCCGGCTGGGGAGCGCTGGCGCAGCCGGGCCGACGCCGCGGTCTGGCCACCGGGGTCGAACGGCTGACCGCCGCCGGTGGTCGCCTCGACCGCGACGCCGACCGAGCCCCGGGTCGACGAGTACACCGCGGCCACCGGTACGGGGTCCTCGGCCACCACCGGCGGAGACGACTCGGTGGTCGGGGGCTCCTGGACCGGGACCGTGGTGACCCCGGCCATGACCAAGGCCGCGCCCACCACCACGAGGGCCGCCTTCGTGCTCCTCCGCATGTCCGTGCTCGCACCGTCCCTTCGGTCGAGCCTCCCACCCAGGCTCGTGACCAGCTATACCACTCTCCGTGACCGCGGTACATCCCCGAGTAGCGGTGAGCCAGATCTCCAGCTGGACCTGGTCGATCACCGAGGACCTGGCCTTCTACCGGGAGGCGGGCATCCACACCGTGGGCGTCGCCCTGCGCAAGCTCGACGAGCCGGGAACGGCCGACCAGCTGGCGGAGGCCGGCTTGGCCTGGTCGGACGTCATCGGCGTGGGCTCGCGTCGGGTGGCCGAGGGCCTGGCCCTGGCCGCTCGCCTCGGGGCACCGATGGTGGTGCTGACGACTGGTCCCGCTGGGCCCGTGCCCTGGGAGGAGGCCGCCGACCGGTTCGCCGAGACCATGGCCCCGCTCGTCGACCAGGCCGGGGCCGTCGGCGTCGGCCTCACGCTGGAGCACACGAACTCCCTCCGGGCCGACGTGGGCTTCGTGCACACCCTGCGCGACGCCATCGACCTCGCCCGTCGGGTCGACCTCGGCGTCTGCGTCGAGGTCAACGCCTGCTGGGGCGAGCGGGACCTGGCGGGCACCATCGCCGACGGCATCGACCGCATCCGCCTGGTCCAGGTCAGCGACTACGCCATCGGGACGACCTCGACCCCTGACCGCCTCGTGCCCGGCGACGGTGACATCCCGCTGGCCCGCATCCTCGGCCAACTGCTGGCCGCCGGCTACGACGGAGCCTTCGAGCTGGAGCTGGTCGGGCCCCGGATCGAGGCCGAGGGCTACGGCGCAGCCATCACCCGCAGCGTCAGGTACCTGAGCGAGCTGCTCACCGACCTGGGGGCCTGAGCCGGTCGGTGGCGGTGACTAGACCGTCGTCGGCGGCACCGTGGTCGGGGGCGGCGCGGTCGTCGTCGTGGTGGTCGTCGTCGTCGTCGTGGTGGTCGTCGTCGTCGTGGTCGTGCTGGTGGTCGAGGACGTGGTCGAGGACGTGGTCGTCGTCGGGGCCGTCGTGGACACCGTGACGTCGGTCGTCGACGTGTCGCTGGAGTCGTCCCCGCCGCCACCGGTGGCCAACGCGATCCCGATGGCCACGACCAGGACGAGGATGATCACGCCGAGGACGATGACCGAGGTCGCCTTGTACCAGGGCGGCTCCTCGCCGTCGGGGCCCTCACCCCCGCCGTCCCCGCCTCCGCCACCGCCGCCCGGGGGCTCGCCGCCACTGGGCGGTACGGGCTGGGGAGGGACCTCGACGTGGACGGTGTCGCCCTGGCCCATGTCGATGCCACCCGGCGGGGTCGCGTCCGGATCGCCCCCGCCGGGGACGGCGGGCGTGTCGAGTCGGGTGGGATCGCCGGGGTCGCTCACCCGGCCGACAGTAGCCCGAGGGTGGTCACGGGAGCGCGAGGAGCTCGCGGCTGACGGTCCAGAGGCGCTCGGCCGCCTCGTCGTCCCGGGCGACCTTCGAGAGGCTCTTGTCCGCCGGCTTGGAGCTGCTGAAGTAGCCCCCGGAGACGCCCTCGAGCTCGGGGGCCGACGCCACCCACACCTGGGTCCGGGCCCCTTCCTCCGGCGTGCGGGAGAAGGGTCGGGCCACGAACGTCGTCAGGGCCGTGGTCAGGCGGGTGTCGCCGTCCCGGCCGAAGCGGGTGGCCACGCTGCCGGGATGGACGGCGTTGACGGTGACGCCGGTCCCTTCGAGGCGCTTGGCCAGGGCCCGGGTGAAGTAGATGTTGGCCAGCTTGGAGCGGCCGTAGACCCGATACGACCAGAAGCGGCCCTCGCACTGGAGATCGTCGAACTTCAGGCCGTCGATGGCGAACTTGTGGGCCTCCGAGGCGACGACCACGATCCGGGCGGGGGCGCTGGCCTTCAGCCGGTCCAGCAGGAGGTCGGTCAGGAGGACATGGCCGAGGTGGTTGACACCGAAGGTCGTCTCGAAGCCGTCCTCGGTCTCGGTCCGCTCGCTCAGGATCAGGCCGGCGTTGTTGACGAGGACGTCCAAGCGGGGGTGACCGGCCAGGAACGCGTCGGCGAAGCTCCGGATGGAGCTCGTGGAGGCCAGGTCGAGGGCCATGACCTCGATCTGCTGCGGGTCGGCTCCCGACCGCTCGATGATCTCCTGGCGGGCGGCCTCGCCGCGAGTGGCGTCGCGGGCGGTGATGGTCACGGCGGCACCCATCGTGGCCAACGCCACGGCCGTCTCCAGGCCGAGCCCGGCGTTGCCGCCGGTGATGAGAACGGTCTTGTCGTTCATGGCAGTGCTCCGCGGATCGCGTCGAGGACGTCGGCCCCCTCGCTCGCGTACAGCGGCAGCGTGTCGAGGGGCGCCCGCACCCTACGGGTCGTCGGCCCCTCGATCACCGTCTCCGGATCCCACACGTCGACCCACCGGCCCGGGGGGAACCAGACCTGACGGGCCCGGTCACCGCTGCGCCAGACGGGGGCGACGAGGAGGTCGTCGCCCAACAGCCACTCGTCCCAGGCGTCCCCCGCTGCGACTTGGTCGGGCCAGCGGAAGACCAGCGGCCGCACCGGCGTGAGCCCGGTGTCGTGGGCCTCCTGGGCGAGGCCGACGAGGTAGGGCACCAGAGCCTCGTGGAGCCGGATGTAGGTGCCGTAGACCTCGGTCATCTCGGGGTCGTCCCGGGGTCGGGTGGGCATGTCCCAGGGCAGGTCCGAGCCCTTGCCGTGGAAGCGCATCAGCGGGCTGAGGGCCCCGACCTGGATCCAGCGGGCGTAGACCTCACGGTCGGCGAACTCGGAGTAGCCGCCGATGTCGGACCCCCAGAAGGGCAGGCCGAGGAACGCCGCCCGCTGGATGCTGACGAGCACGCTGCGCAAACCGAGGTCGGTCGACGGGCCGGTGGCGGGCACCTCAGGGAGCTGGAACCCGTCCCGGCTGTGGGTGTCCCCGCCCCAGGTGGCGACCAGGCCCTGGGTGCCCGTGTAGGCCGCCCGGGCGATGGCGTAGCCCTCCTCGGGCCGGGCCTCGTCGAGGACCCGACGCACGTTCTCCTGCATCAGCACCGGATAGGCGTTGTGGATCTCGGCCCCGGTGCGACCGTCGGCGTACACGTCATCGGGGTCAGAGGCGACGTCGGGCTCGTCGCCGCGGTCGATGAAGAAGCCGTCGACCAGGCTGCCGTCGGGAGAGGCCAGGAACTCGGTCAGAGCCTCCCGGTACCACGCCGCGGCCTCCGGGTTCGTGAAGTCGATCGCCCGATCGGTGTCCGGCCCCAGGAACCCGAGGCGCCGGGCTTCCCTGCCGCGGGCACCGATGGCCCAGTTGGAGATCCAGACCCACGGGTGGCTGCCTCGGTCCTGGAGGAGCTGGAGCATCCCCTCCGGGTCGGGGAAGCGCTCGGTGTCGAACTCCAGCTGGCCATAGCCCTCGGGGCCGGTCCCCCAGGGCCGGTCGAGGTGGAACACGCCGGGTGGCGGCAGGTCGAGCTCGTCGTAGTGCTCGAGCTCGTCGGCCACGGCCGGGTTCAGCAGGACGCCGTCGTACTCCACGGGCTCGCCGACCGGGAACTCGTCCCGGCCTCGCCAGTGCCGGAAGACGTAGTCGGGCGGCACCGGCGCCCGGCCGGTCAGGGCGGTGTACTCCCGCAGGATCGTGGGGTGATCGCCGACGAAGAGGTCCCAGCGCCCCCCGGAGCCGGAGAACTCGACGGCCAGGATGTCGGGGGCGCTCACCCCGATGTCGTAGGAGCCCTGCTCGGTCCCCTCGACCAGCAAGCCGTACCCGGCAGAGGACTGATAGAAGGGCGCGTAGGCCGAGATCGTCGGGATGATCGCCATATCGACGACCTCGCCCCGACGGTCGAGGGTGCCATCCGCCGTCGGCTCGACCTCGGAGTCGATGAGATCGCTGACGGTCCGCTCGGTCAGGCCGTAGATGCGCTCGTCAGGAGCGAGGCCGATCGCCTGGCCCCACGCGGTCACGCCCGCCGGGTCCCGCGGTACCAGCTGGATCGTGGTGGTCTCGGGCGTGACCGGGATCACCGAGAGGGTCCCTCGGCTGCCATCGTCGAACCACACGCTGAACGCGACTCGGTCGGCGGCGGTGTCATCGAGTCGCACCCGGTCGACCACGAGGCGGCGCCCGTCCCGCACCAGGTAGGGCGCCGCGCTCGTGGCCTCGGGCCCGTCACGCCCGCCGACGGCGATCGAGAACGGGTGGGCCCGCAGGTCGACCCGGGTGGCCTCGCTCGTGAGCACGAGGTGGTCGGGACCCTCCCGGCGGAGGCTGAAGCCGAGGGTCTCCCCCGGCGGGAGCGGTGCGGTCGTGGCCGGAGCCGCCGCTTCCGGGCGATCGCCGTCATCGCCACCGCGGCACGCGGCCGCGAGGACTGTGGCCACGATGAGCGCGACAAGCACCGGCCCGACCCCGTTCTGGCCCCTGATCCGCCGGTCCTGACCGGTGGATCGGAGGCCAGAAGCGCTCATGCCCGGACGGTGTTGCGCTGGCCGTCGGTGGTCAGCTCGACGGCGGTACCGACCCACTCCGTGGCTTCCATCTCGGCCAGGAGGTCGGTGTCGTCGACCCGGGCGTAGGCGCGGGTGCCGTCGGGGAGATCGACGACGGCGAGGCCGGACTCGGCCGAGCCGTCCCGGCCGTGGACCACCGAGTAGGTGGCCACCGTGGCCGGGCCTGAGGCCGTGTCGGTGATGGCGACGGGTGGGTGGGCGGCATCGAGGCCGGCCTGCAGGGCAGTCAGGTCGGGTGGGGCGACGGCGCCCGGCTCGGTGCAGTACACGCCGGCGCCGTGCTTGGTCAGGTGCATGCCGACGCCGGTGACCAGGCCCGCCGCGCCGGGATCGGCCCGCAGGGTGTCGACCATCGCGGCGATGGCGTGGGTCTGGTAGTCGCTCCCCGCGCCGCCGGCGAAGGGCAGGCCACCGGTGACGGTCACGCCACGGGGGTCCGACGGCTCGAGGCCGAGGGCGTCCAGGGCCAGGTGCACCGACGACGCGAAGCAGCTGTAGAGATCGAAGTGACCCAGGTCGTCCATGTCCAGGCCGGCGCCGGCCAGGGCGGTGGCGTACACCTCAACCATGGCCGGCGAGCGCCAGGGCTCGGCGTGTTCGGCCACGTACACGGGGTCACAGCCGTAGGCCCACCCGCGCAGGTAGACCCGCCGTTCCGGGGGGACGCCGAGGCGATCGGCCGCCTCGTGGCTGGCCAGGACGAGCGCCCCGGCCAGGTCGACGTCCATGATCGAGACCGTGTACTTGGTGTACGGGTAGCCGACCATGCGGTTCTCGGCGGTGGGGTGGACCAGCTCCTCGGCCGACCGTTCGACCGGGAACCAGGCGTACGGGTTGGCCGCCGCCACCCGGGTCATCGGGGCCATGAGCTCGCCGATCGCCCGTCGGTAGGCGACGGGCTCGATGCCGCGGTGGGCCCGCCGGGCCACGTCCCACAGCGGGAAGGTCAGGTAGGCCTGGAACACCTCGTGGGCGACCTCGGCGGGATGGAACGGCGCCTCGAAGGGGAACGGGGGCGGGTCGGGGTCGCGGTGGCTCCAGGCCGGACGCTCCCCCGCCTTCTTCAGCCGGCGCTTGGTGTCCAGGGCCTCGGCCCCACACACGACCCCGACGTCGACTTCACCGGCCAGGATCGCCGTGCCGAGGTCGTTGACCAGGACCTGCGGGGTCGTGCCGCCGATGCCGGAGTACAGGCGGTGGGCCGGCTCGATGCCGAGCGCCTCGGCCAACCGCCCTGGCGCGTCGTCGTACTGCCAGCTCTGGCAGTAGACGATCTGCAGGCTGGCGACGGCCCCGAGCACGTCGCCCGACGCTTCGGCGTCGCTCGCCGCGCCCCGCACGACCTGCTCCCACATCGCCAGCGGCTCCGGGCACAGCCCGTCGTCGGGCCGCGAGACGTACTGGGCCACGCCGATGACGCACGGCGCCCGCGGGTCGACCGCCACGGCGGCTACTTGCCCTGCCAGACCGGAGGGCGCTTCTCGGCGAACGCCTTGGGGCCTTCCTTGGCGTCCTCGCTGCCGAAGACACCCTGACCCAGTTCGGACTCGATGCGGTACGCCTCCTTCATGTCCGTGGCCAGGCCCCGCAGGACGCTCTCCTTCGTGGCCCGCACGGCCAGGGGGCCGTTGGCGTTGATCCGGGCCGCCCAGTCCTTGGCCCGGTCGAGCAGCTCGTCCTCCTCGACGATCTCGTTGAGCAGGCCCAGCTCCAGCGCCCGCTCCGCGGGGAAGGCCTCGGCCGTGAGCAGGAACTCCATGGCCGCCGGGAAGGCCAGCTGGCGGGGCAGGCGCACGGTTGTCCCCCCACCGGCGAACAGACCCCGCTTGGGCTCCATGACGCCGAACCGGGCGTTGGTCGTGGCGACGCGGATGTCGATGCCCCCGAGCATCTCCATGCCCCCGGCCACGCAGGGGCCGTTCACCGCGGCGACGATCGGCTTGTAGATCTTCGTGCCCCGCAGCACGGCATCGGTGCCGTCCCGCAGCTTGCAGCCGTCGATCTCGTCGACGTCGCCGCTCTGGATCTCGTCGTGGAGCTTGGTGATCTGGGGGATGTAGGTCTTCAGGTCGGCCCCGGCCATGAAGTTGCGGCCGACGCCGGTGACGATGGCGATCCAGGCGTCGTCGTCCTCGTCGAACCGACGCCAGGCCGCCGCCAGATCCCGGAAGTGGTAGAGGTCGAGCGCGTTCTTGGCCTCGGGCCGATCGATGGTGATGACCACCGTGTGGTCGACCGCGGTCTCGTAGTGGATCGGCACGGGCCCCCTCAGTCCTGGTCGCCGGGGAAACCTGACACGGTAGTCAGTTGCCGGGAGCCCGATTCTCGCTGCCGATGCGACACGGGCGGCCGTCGACCTCGATGGTCACGGCCACGAGGTCAGGCGGCCCCTCCGTGACGACCACCGGGAGATCCCGACCCCACCGACCGCCCAGGGGCACCCTCCGGTCGGGCACCGTGACCTCGAGCTCGACGATCTCGCCCACATCGGCGCGGTGCCGGGCCGGTTCGGCGCCCGGCCAGTCGGTGTCGGGCCACTGCATGAAGAACGGGCGACTGGGGTCGAGGAGCGACGGCGTCATCCCGGCCGAGCGCCAGCGCAGGGTGCGACCGTCGGGATGCAGGCGCGAGCGGTCGTCGATCTCCAGGTCGAGCTCGGCGGCCGCCTCGTCGATGCGGTCGGTGCGGATCGACCAGCGGACCAACCGGTCCCCCTCGGCCGTGCGGGCCAGCAGGGTCCGGCCGAACAGGGACTGCTCGGCCCGCGCCCGGTCCTCGACCGCGAGCAGCTCCAGGTAGCTGCGACCCAGGGGCACGATCATGTTCCGGGTCCCGAAGGCCGGGTGGGTCCCGCCCTCGTGGACGTCGAGACCGAGGTCCCGCAGTCGGCCGGCCGTCGCCGTCAGGTCGACGGAGCCGAGGATGACGTTGCCGAACCAGGGGCTCAGGCCCACAGGAAGGCGCCCCCGTCGACCATGAAGGTCTGGCCGGTCACGAAGCGGCAGGCGTCTGAGCACAGGAACAACGCGACCGGACCGATGTCGTCCTCGGGGTCCCCCTGGCGACCCATCGGATGGTCCTTCAGGAACTCCCGGTACTCGGCCTCGGCCCGGGCCGCGGCGTCCTTGCCCCGCGGGGAGGCGGCACCGGGGGCGATGGCGTTGACCACGATCCCGTCGCGGCCCCACTCCCGTGCCGCCGTGCGGGTCAGGGCCCGGATGGACTCCTTGGCCATGTTGTAGGCGCCGTAGTCGGCCATGCCGGTGATCCCGGCGGCCGAGGCGAAGTTGACGATGCGGCCCCAGCCTTGGGCGGCCATGTGGGGGTGGACGGCGCGCATGGCGTACCACGTGCCCTTCACCGTCGACTGGTTGACGTCGAGGTCGGCTTCCGCCACCTCCAGCAGCGAGGCCTTCGCCGTGAACGTGTGGGCGTTGTTGATGATCCCGTCGACGCCGCCGAAGCGCTCGACGGTGGCGGCCACCATCGCCTCCACACTGGCCTGGTCACTGATGTCGGTGACCGTGCCCATGACCCGGTCGTCGGCGTCCAGCTCGGCCAGCGAGGCCAGACCCCGCTCCAGGCGGTGCTCCTTCCACTCGGCCACCGTGACCTTGGCCCCATTGGCCACGAGGTGGCGGGCCATCCCCAGTCCGATCCCCTGACCCGCCCCCGTGACGATGATCCGCCGCCCCGCCACTCCGTGCTCGGTCATGGCCTGCGACGTTAGAGCGCGAGACTGAGACCGTGATCCGGGCCGTGGTGTTCGACCTCGACGGCGTGATCCGGCACTTCGACCCCGAGTTCGTGGCCGACATCGAGGCCCGGCACGCCCTGGCGATGGGGACGCTCCTCGATACCGCCTTCGCCGACCCGGGGCTGAGCGAGGTCATCACCGGACGCATCAGCCGGGAATCCTGGGTCACCGGCGTCGGCGAGGCCCTCGGGGCACCAGCCGCGGCCCGGGAGTGGGGCGGGCAGCCGCCCCGGGTGGACGCCGAGATGCTGGAACTGGCCGATGAGCTCCGGGCCCGAGGTCGGACCGTCGCCGTCCTCACCAACGGCACCGACACGATCCCCGCCGAGGTGGAAGCTCAGGGCATCGCCTGCCGGGTGGATCACGTGTTCAACAGCGCCGAGATCGGTCACGCCAAGCCCGACGCCCGGGCCTTCCGCCACGTGCTCGATGTGCTCGACCTCCCCGGTGCGGACGTCTTCTTCACCGATGACAGCCCGTCCAAGCTGGCGGGCGCGGTGGAGGTGGGCATGGTCACCCACGCCTTCGTCGGACGGGACGATCTCCGCCAGGAGCTCGTCCGCCGAGGCGTCCTCTGATGGCCGCCGAAGTCGTCGGGCCGGGCGAAGCCCCCCGTCTTGCGTCGAGCAACCCACAGATCTGTGGGTCGCTCGACGCCAAAGCGTGCTCGTCAGCCAACCGTCATGCGCGCGGTAGGCCCAGGATGCGCTCGGCGATGATGTTGCGCTGGATCTCGCTGGTGCCCCCGGCGATGGTCCCGGCGAAGGCCCGGAGGTACTGGTCGGCCCAGGAGCCGTCCCGAACCACGGGTCGACCCATGATGTCCTGGTCGATGCCGTCGGGGCCGAGGGCCTCGATGGCGACGAGGTCCAGCTCCCGTTCGGACTCGCTGGTGAAGGCCTTCAGGATCCCGTGCTCGGGCGCCGGCTTGCCGTCGGCCGCCAGGGCAAAGCCCCGGTAGCCGATGAGGGTGGCGGCCTGGGCGTCGATGTGGAGGCGGGCGACGTCGTCCCGGAAGCGGGGATCCTGGTTCACGGGGCGACCGTCGGGGCCGGGGCGATCGCTCAGCTCGACCAGCGCCGCGACCGAGCGCTGCAGGTTCGTGGTGTTGGTGATCCAGAGCATGGCCCGCTCGTGGGCCAGCGAGCCCTGGGTGATGGCCCAGCCCCCGTTCAGCTCTCCCATCAGCTGGTCGGCCGGCACCCGGACGTCCTCGAAGAAGACCTCGTTGAAGTCGGCGTAGTCGGGCTCGGTCAACTCGGGCAGGGGGCGGCAGGTGATGCCGGGCGAGCCCATCTCGACGATCAAAGCGCTGATGCCCTTGTGCTTGGGGGCCGACGGGTCGGTGCGCACGTAGCAGAGGCACCAGTCGGCGTGATGGGCCCCGGAGGTCCAGACCTTCTGGCCGTTGATCACGAACTCGTCGCCGTCCAGCACCGCCCGGGTCGACAAGCCGGCCAGGTCGCTGCCCGCGCCCGGCTCGCTCATGCCGATGCACCACGCCAGCTCGCCCCGCAGGGTGGGCAGGGCCCAGCGCTCGATCTGGTCCTCGGTGCCGTAGTCGAGGAGGGAGGCGGCGACGATCGACAGGCCCTGGGGGTTGACGGTCCTGGGGATGCCGAGGTCCGAGAAGACCTCGAAGTAGATCATCTGCTGGACGGTGGTGGCGTTGCGGCCGCCCCGCTCCGGCGGGAAGCCCGGGACCAACCAGCCGCCGTCGAAGAGCGTGCGCTGCCACGCCTTGGCCCAGTCCGGCATGTCGGCGCTGGACCGCCGCCCGATGCGCGCCTCGGCCGCGGGCGGCGGGTGCTGCTCGAGCCAGTCCAGGAGCTCGGTCCGGAATGCCTCGTCCTCGTCGGAGTACCGGAGCCGCATCGTCGCGAACCTACTGCGGGACCTCGTCGCCGGAACGCAGGTCGTCCTCCACGGGGCGTCGGCGCCGAGCCCGGACCCACTGCAGGACCAGGGTCACCACGATGACGACGGCACAGACCACGATGACCGCGATCGGCACGGTGAGGTCGGGGGCGGGTTGGGCCTGGGCGAGCACCCCGCTCATGCCGGCTCGAAGAGCGGCAACCAGACGTCCTCCCACTGCTCGAACACGACCCGCACCGGCATCCCGATCTGCACGTCCTCGAGGGCGCAGTTCACGAGGTTGGTCGTGAGCCGGAGCCCCTCCTGTTCGGGGAGCTCCACGATGGCCACGACGTAGGGCGGCTCGAAGCCCGGCAGCCAGGCCTGGTGGTTCACCGTGTAGGTGTGGAGGACAGCGTCCCCCGCGACCGCCTCGGGGGCGAGGTCCCGTGAATGACAGACGGGGCAGACCGGCCCCGACGGGTGGATCCAGTAGCCGCAGGCCCCGCAGCGCATGAACCGGAGCCGCCCGTCGGCTCCCGACGTCCAGAAGAACTCGTTGTGGTCGTTGATCCGGGGCAGGATCCGGAAGTCCGGCCGCGGGGTGGTCACCCCCACCTCAGTCGGCTTCGGGGGGCTCGGCCGACTCGAAGCCCCGCCGGGCAGTCGGCATGGCCTGGACCGCGGGCAGGACGCCGAAGCCGGGGGTGGTCAGCATCATCGCCCCCAGGACCTCGTCCCAGGTCGCCCCGACCTCAGCGGCCAGCCGGGCGTGGCGCTCGACCCCCTCGGCGTTGCGGAGGATGACCGTGCAGACGAGGCGGATCAGCTCATGGGTCTTGCGGTCGGGGGCGGGCAGGGAGTCGATCTGGGCCAGCCACGAGCTCTGGGCCTCGTGCAGGGCAGGGAACGACTCGTGCAGGGGACCCTCGAAGGGGAAGGTCCAGTCCTCGTCGGCCACGGGCCGATCGTAGGCCGAGGTGGTGGTCCACCGTCACGGGCCATGCGGGACTGGGTGGTCCGTCCGGTGCCGACCGACCTGGCCCAGCGGTACCGCGACGAGGGGTGGTGGACCGACGACACGGTGGGGGTCGGGTCCTGGCCGAGCGCCTGCTCCGGCAGCCGGACCAACGCCTCTGGTTCTTCTCGGACGATCGACCGTTCCGGGGGACCTTCGCCGACGGCCTGGCCATGGCCCAGCGGGTCGCCGGCGCACTGAATGCCAGGGGCATCCGCCCTGGTGACCCCGTTGCCTTCGAGCTCCGCCGTTCGTCTCAGTAGGCGCCGGTTAGCTCGAAGAGGCGGCGGGGGTTGCCCACGAGCATCTGGTCGATCTGGTCCTGGGTGACGCCACGGTCCAGCAACGCGGGGAGCACGTCGTCGGAGATGTGGTTGAAGTGCCAGTTCGGGGTCATGGTCTCGATCAGCTCGGGCGTGAACCAGTCCATGTAGCAGGCGGCGTCGTGGGCCAGGACCATGCGGTCGGCGTAGCCCTCGGCGCACAGCTCGGCCACGACCCGGACCCGTTCGTCGGTGGGCAGGTAGACGTCGATGCCGAAGCGGTCCATCCCGATCATCGAGCCCTTGTCCATCAGCTCCCTCAGGTAGTCGAGGTCGGTCGAGTCGCCCGAGTGGCCGATGACGACCCGGCTGAGGTCCACGCCCTCCTCCTCGAAGACCCGCTGCTGGTCCCGGCCCCGGAAGCTGCCCGCATCGGTGTGGGTGGTGATGGGGACGCCCGTCTCCCGGTGCGTCCGGGCACAGGCCCGCAGCACCCGCTCGACGCCGGGAGTCAGGCCGGCGGCGTCGGTGGCGCACTTGATGATCCCGGCCTTCACCCCGGTCTCGCCGATGCCCTCGGTGATGTCCCGCACGAAGTAGGTGACCATCGGGTCGGGGTCGGTGTCGAAGATCAGGCCCCGGTAGTGGAAGTAGAAGGGGACGTCGTCGTAGGTGTAGAGCCCGGTGGCGGCCACGATCTGCAGGTCGACCTGCTCCGCGATCCGCTGGACCCAGGGCAGGTAGCGCCCGAGCCCGATCACGGTCGGGTCGACGATCGAGCGGATGCCGCGGGAGGCCAGGTCGTTGAGCTTGGCCACGGCGTCGGCCACCCGCTCCTCGAGGTCCCAGTACGTGTCGCCGTAGTTCTGGATGATCTCCGGACTGATGACGAAGACATGCTCGTGCATCAAGGTCGGGCCGAGCTCGGCCGTGTCGATCGAACCAGTGACGGTGGGTACCTGGGCCATGGCGCGGAACTTACGCGAGTGCGGCGGGCAGGGCGTCCAGACTCGTGATCCGGGTGACACCGTCGGGCACCGGGTGCTTGGTGCCCCAGCGGTCGACCCAGATCGGACGCACGCCGGCGGCCACCCCGGCCTGGATGTCACACCGGTAGCTGTCGCCGACGTAGACCAGGTCGACGGGCTCGACGCCGAGCTGCTCCGCGGCGTGCCAGAAGCCCTCCGGTCGGGGCTTGCGCAACTCGGGCGGCAGCTCCACGACGGTCTCGAAGTGGTGGGCCAGGCCCATGTCGTCCAGGGCGGCGTGCGCTCGGGGGCTGTTGGTCACCAGGACGAGGCGGAAGTCGTCCGCCAGCGCCGTCAGCACGGCGTCGACCTCGGGGAACGCCACGGCGCGGAAGTCGGCCATGAAGCGCTCCGCCGCGGCCACGGCCCCGTCGTCGGCGCCGAGCACGTCGGCCCAGATGTCCTCACCCCGCACGAACAGCAGGTAGTGGGCCCCGTCGACCAGCTCCCCGCCCTCGCGGGGATGGAGGCCGTCGAGGACCTCGAGCAGTGCCTCGCCGTGCTCGGGCTCGGCCAAGCGGATCGCCGCCTCCCAGTCCGACAGCGTCCCGTCCAGGTCGAAGGCGATGGTGCGGCGCACGTCCAGGATTCTTACCCGGCTCCTGGCCCCCAGAGGGGCCAGATCACGGGTAAGAACGCGATCTAGGGATCCTTGGGGAGGCCGAGGAGGCGTTCGGCGATGACGTTGCGCTGGATCTCGCTGGTGCCGCCGGCGATGGACAGGCAACGGTTGCCGAGGTAGCCGCCGATCCACGCCGCGCCCTCGCCCTCGTCGACGGCCCCGGCCGGGCCGAGCAGGCCGAGGCCCAGCTCCTGGATGCGCTGCTCGTGCTCGACGCCGAGGAGCTTGCGCACGCTGGCCTCCGGACCGGGCTCGGCCCCGGTCAGGGCCCGCAGCGTGGAGCGCCAGCCGAGGGCGGCCAGCGCGTGGCTCTCGGCCAGCAGTCGGCCCACGTGGTCCAGGACGACGGGCGAGGCGTCCTCGGTGGCTTTCGCCAGCAGGCCTTCGACGCCGGGGCCGAACGACCCGCCGCTGCCCATGGAGACCCGCTCGTTGGCCAGCGTGGTCCGAGCCGCCTCCCAACCGGCGTCGATCTCGCCGACCACCAGGTCGTCGGGGACGAACACGTCGTCGAAGAAGACCTCGTTGAACATCTCCGCCCCGGTGAGCTCCCGGAGCGGACGGACGTCGATCCCCGGCGTCTTCAGGTCGACCAGGAAGCAGCTGATGCCGAGGTGCTTGGCCGCGTTCGGGTTGGTCCGGGCGAGGCAGATGCCCCAGTCGGCGACGTGGGCCATCGTCGTCCACACCTTCTGGCCGGTGATCGCCCAACCCCCCTCGACCCGCTCGGCCTTTGTCGTCAACGACGCCAGATCGGAGCCGGCGCCCGGCTCACTGAACATCTGGCACCACAGGATCTCCCCGGCCAAGGTCGGACCGATGAAGCGCTCCTGCTGCTCGGGGCTGCCGTGCACGATGAGCGTCGGCAGCACCCACGCGCCGACTTGGAGGTGGCGACGACGGACGTGGGCCTCGCGGAACTCCTCGTCGATGACCAGCTGCTCGATCGGGTCGGCGTCCCGACCCCAGGGGGCGGGCCAGTTGGGGACCAGCCAGCCGGCCTCGGCGATCCGGAGGTCCCACTCCTCCCGGTCGTGGCCGCGGAGGTCCTCCAGGAAGGCCCGCACCTCGGCCCGGTGCCCCTCCGCCTCGGGCGGCAGGTCGACGGTCATCGATCGCCGGGCCCCGCCTCGGGCCCGTTGGACGACCAGGTCGTTCCAGGCCTCCTCGCCCCCGAGGAGCTGGCGGGTGGCCATGGCCCGGCGCAGGAACAGGTGGGCGTCGTGCTCCCACGTGAACCCGATGCCGCCGTGGACCTGGACACAGCCCTGGGCACAGCGGGCATAGGCCTCGGGGGCGATGGCCCCGGCCACGGCGGCGGCCAGGGCCACCTCCTCGTCGTCGCCGCCCCGGGCGGCGTCCCAGGCCACGGCCCGGGCCAGCTCGAGGGCGCCGAGCATGTCGGCGCACAGGTGCTTGACCGCTTGGAACTGGCCGATCGGGCGGCCGAACTGCTCCCGGTCCTTGGCGTAGGCCGACGCGGTGTCGACGCACCACGCCGATCCCCCGGCCGATTCGGCGGCCAGCAGGGTCGCGGCCAGGTCCCGTACGAGGCCGGCACGAGGCTCGGCCCCCAGGCGGTGCCCCGGCGCGCCGGTCAGACGGACAGTGGCCAGGCGGCGGGTGGGGTCGAGGCTCTTGTGCTCCTCGACGTCCACGGCGTCGGCCGCCAACGCCATCCAGCCGTCAGGCGCGGGAACGACGATCACCGCGGCGGTGACCGCGCTCGGGACCGCGGTCCACTCGGTCGCCGACGGGGTCGAGGCGAAGGCCACGGTCCCTGGCGTCGAGCCGTCGGCCAGCCCCGGGAGGAGTGCCGCCCTCACGTCGGCCCCGCCGAGACGGTCGATCACCGTCGAGGCGAGCACCGTGGGCAGGATCGGCCCCGGCGCCACCGCCCGGCCCAGCTCCTCGAGGACGACGGCCAGCTCGGCCAGTCCGAAGCCGGATCCGCCGTGGCCCTCCCCCACGTGCAGACCCAGCCAGCCGAGCTCGGCCAGCTCGGCCCAGAACGGAGGGAGGGCATCGGTCGGGGCATCCAGCGTCGCCCGGGCCGCGCCCAGCACCCCGCGGGCCTCGACCCAGCGCCGGGCCGTGTCGTGCAGCGCCCGGTGGTCCTCGGTGACCCCCAGGGTCACGAGAGGATGATGGCCTGGGTCGGGCAGCCCTCGGCGGCGTTGCGGATCTTGTCCTCGGTGTCCCCTTCGGGGTCGATGACGAAGGCGATGTTGTCGTCACCGATGTCGAAGGTCGCCGGCGCCCAGAAGGCGCAGTTGCCCGACCCCATGCAGCGCTCGACCTCGATGCGGATCTCCACGGTGCGGTTCTACCCGAAGCGGACGGGCAGCGACGTCGGCGAGCGGAAACGCTCGCCGTGGATGTGGACGTCCTCGGCGTCGGGGTCGAGACGGATGTCGTCGAGGCGGTCGAGGACGGCGCCGACCGCCACCCGCATCTCCATGCGGGCCAGGTGCATGCCGAGGCACATGTGGGGCCCGAAGCCGAACGCGGCGTGGGGCTTCTGCTCCCGGAAGATGTCGAAGGTCTCCGGGTCGTCCCACCGGGCGTCGTCGTGATTGGCGGAGCCGACGTGGGCCACCACCTGACAGCCCGCCGGGATCACCGTCCCCGCCACCTCGGAATCCACCGTGGAGTCGCGGGAGGTGATGAGCAGTGGGGACTCCCAGCGGATCGCCTCCTCCACCGCCTGGGTCATCAGGCTGCGGTCGTCGCGGAGCGCCGCGAGCTGGTCGGGGTGGGTCAGCAGGCCGAAGAGGAAGTTCCCGGTCGCCCGGTACGTGGTCTCGGCGCCGGCGGGCAACAGCAGGCGGATGAACGAGAAGATCTCCTCGTCCCCCAGCTGCTCGCCGTCCAGCTCGGCCTGCACGAGGTCGCTGATCACGTCGTCGCCCGGGTCGGCCCGACGGGCATCGAGCACCTCGGCCAGGTAGCTCTTCATCGCCTCGGACGCGGCGATGCCCTTGTCGGGGTCGGCCGCCACGTTGATGATCCACCACGCCCACTCGTGGAACTTGCCGGTGTCCTCCGGCGGCACGCCGAGGATCTTGGCGATGACCTGGATCGGGTACGGGAAGGTGAGCTCCCGCACCAGCTCGGCGCTCCCCCGCTCGGTCACCTGGTCGAGGTAGCCGTCGACCACGGACTGGGCGTACGGCTCCCAAGCGGCCAGGCTGCGCTGCCGGAAGGCCACGCTGACCAGCGCCCGCAACCGCTTGTGCTCCGGCTCGTCCATGCCAACCAGCACGTAGTCCCCCATCACGGGGGCCATGAGCACCCGGATGGCCGACGACGAGTAGGTGACGTTGTCCCGCAGGACGGCCACCACGTCCTCGTAGCGGTGGACGACGTAGGTGGTCTGCTCGAGGCCCTCGATGAACGACGCGTAGGTCGTCGCCTCGACGGGCTGGTCCCGGCGCTTCTCGGCCAGCACCGGGTACGGGTCTCGGAGATCGCCGGCGACGGCGCTGAACTGGGCCATCGTGTCGAAGGCCATCCCGTCGACGACCGGCATCCCTGTGCTCATCGCTCCCCCTCCGGACCTGACACGCGTGTCAGGTTAGAGCCTGCGGCCGTGACCGGCCGTCGGACGGTGACCGGTCAGGTCAGGCGACTATCGAGGGCGTAGAACGCGAGCGGGCCGTCCCAGAGGATCGTGGCCAGGTCGGCGTCGGTGATCCCCTGCCTTCGGGCCTCGGCCACGAATGTGGTGGCGGCGTCCGGGAAGAGGGCGTCGGGATGGGGGAAGTCACTGGCCCACAGGACATGGTCGACCCCGACCCGGTCGACCACCAGGCGGGTGAGGGCGTCGTCGGCTTCGGTGGAGATCACGCACTGGCGGGCGAACAGAGCCGACGCCCGCTCCCCGCCGGGGTCCATCCACTCCTGGTGCTCGTCGAGGCGGTGCAGCCAGTAGGGCAGCCAGCCGGTGCCGGACTCGAGGAAGGCCACCCGCAGGTCCGGATGCCGGGCCAGGGCGCCGTCGAGCACGAGGCTGGCCATCGCCGCCATCTGTTCCATCGGGTGCGACAGCAGGTGACGGGCAGTGAAGCCGGCAAAGCGGTCCGATCCGATCGTCGGGCCGCGCAGGCCCAGGCCCTCGTGCACCGCCAGGACCAGTCCCGCCTCGGCCAACGCGGCGTAGAGCGGGTCGTAGGCGGGGTCCCCCAGGTTGCGGCCATAGAGGTGGTTCGGGCGGGCCAACACGCCGATCAGGCCGAGAGCAGCGACCCGGTCGGCCTCCACGACGGCCATTCTCGGGTCGGCCAGGGGTACGAGGCCGACGCCGGCCATGCGGGTCTCGTCCTCGGCGCAGTACCCGGCGACCCACTCGTTGTAGGACCGGCACGCCGCCGCGCTCTGCGCCACGTCCAGCTCGGGCTGGAACGGGACGAAGAGGCCGATCGACGGGTAGAGCACGACGGCGTCGATGCCCTGGGCGTCCATGGCTCGCAGGTACGAGGGGGCGTCGAAGCCGGACGCCATCTGGTCCGA
Source organism: uncultured Microthrixaceae bacterium (assembly GCA_963725155.1). Lineage (GTDB taxonomy): Bacteria > Actinomycetota > Acidimicrobiia > Acidimicrobiales > DATDAH01 > DATDAH01. The sequence continues at coordinate 268,435 of CAVRXU010000005.1, read as the reverse complement.
GATCAGCTCGACGTCGCCACACGGGACCATCGGCGTGTCCGGGGCCAGATCGATGGCCGAGGCACTCAAATCGGCCCACGCCCCGAACACCGACGGGGGCTCGATCACGTGGGCGTCGGCGTCCAACACCCGGAGCCCCTCGACGGTCACCGCCCAGTCCCCCGCGCCGCCACCGTTCCGGTCGGTGATTCCCCTGCCCTGGCGCCGAGATCGAGCGCGAGAACGCAGTGGTGGCGGCTCATGGGCGGAGGACGCTGCCGTTGAGCTCGACGAGCCGGCCGTCGCGGATCCGCGCCCCCAGCGTGTGCTCCTCGTCCCACGCCACGTCCAGGCCCAGCTCGAGGGTCAGCGCGCCGTCGAGGGGGGCGACGCTCGCCCACTCGACCGTCCAGTCCTGCGCCTGCTCGCCCGACGGCTCCCGGTGGCCGGCGAGGGCCACCTCGACCTCGGGCCGGGCCGAGGCCAGCTCGTCACCTGCCCTGCGGGCGATCGCCAGCGCATCCGGGTCCGGCTCGCGGCGCGGGCCGACGACTGCCAGCGCCACCCGGCCGCCGGTGAGATCGATCTCCCCCCGCCAGCGGCCCCGGCGTCGCGTCAATGAGCCGAGCTGCGGGTCCTCGAAGGTCGCCGGCATTCCCCGACCCTATGACCGCTCCCCTGGCTGCTCAGCCCGGCGCTTGACAGGTGACTGTTTGGTCACCTATTATCACCTTCGTGAGTGACGACGACCGCGAGCTCGAGCTCGTGTTCAAGGCACTCGCCGATCCGACCCGGCGGTTGTTGCTCGACCTGCTCTTCGAGCGGGAAGGGCGCACGCTCACCGAGATGGAGGCGAAGGTGGACATGACCCGCTTCGGCGTCATGAAGCACCTGCGTCTCCTCGAGGAGGCCGGGCTGGTGGTGAGCCAGAAGCGGGGCCGGGAGAAGTTGCACTTCCTCAACCCGGTGCCCATCCGGCTCATCCACGACCGCTGGATCGACAAGTACACCGAGCGTCGGGTGTCGGCGCTCACCGACCTCAAGCAGCAACTGGAGACGACAGCATGACGACCACCGAGACGGAGACCCGGACCACCGAGGTCTTCCGCGTTTACATCAAGGCCTCGCCCGAGGCCATCTGGCAGGCCATCACCTCCGAGGAGTGGAACGGACGCTACGGCTACCACGCCGCGGCGCAGTACGACCTGAAGCCGGGCGGGAAGTACGAGTGCTTCGCCACCGACGAGATGAAGGAGTACTCGCCGGGCATGCCCGACGTCATCGTCGACGGTGAGGTGGTCGAGGTCGACCCGCCGAACCGCCTCGTGCAGACCTATCGCATGCACTTCGACCCGTCCCAGGTCGAGGAGGGCTTCACCACCGTCACCTGGGAGATCCGGGCCGAGGGCGACAACCTCAGCCGGCTGACCGTGACCCATGACGTGACCGACGCCCCGGTCATGGCCGCCACGATCGTCGCCGACGGTGCGCTCAACGAGGGCGGCGGCGGTTGGGCCTGGATCATCAGCGACCTCAAGACGCTGCTGGAGACCGGCGAGCCGAACGAGCTCTGAGCCCCGCGCTTCTGGCCCCCGATTCGACTCCCCCAGGAGCCGGATCGGGGGCCAGTTGGCGTTCAGGTCCGGCGGGCGGCCATGCCGCCGTCGAGGGGGATGACGGCGCCGCTGAGGTAGCTCGACTGGTCGGAGGCCAGGAAGGCGACGAGGGCGGTGACGTCGTCCGCGGTGCCGAGGCGGCCCATGGGGACGTTGCCGGCGACGAAGGCCTTGATGCCCTCGGGGTCACCGGTCGCCTCGGCCACCCGGGCGAAGAGGCCGACCTCGGTGGCCGCCGGAGCGACGACGTTGACTCGGATGGCGTCGGGGGCGTGCTCGATGGCCACCTGCTTGCACAGGTTGGTGAGAGCGAACTTCGACGCCGAGTAGGCCGGGTAGCTCGGGGCCACGATCATCCCGAGGGTCGAGCCGAGGGCGATGACCGAGCCGCCGCCCCCCTCGACCATGCGGGGCACGGCGTGGCGCAGGCAGAGGAACGGGCCCTTGAGGTTGGTGTCGATGACCTCCCGCCACGCTTCGTCGGTGGTCTCCAGGAGGGGGGCCCGGGTCTCAACCGCGGCGGAGAGCACGAGCGCCTTGATGGGGCCGAAGCCGGCGGCCCGGTCGACCATGGCCGCCACCGCGGCGTCGTCCCGCACGTCGACCTCGACGGCCGCCCCGCTGATCCGACCCGCCACGAGCGCCGCGCCGTCGACGTCCATGTCGGCCACCACGACGAAGAACCCGTCGTCGGACAACTTCTCGCTGATGGCCTCGCCCAGGCCGGACGCCCCGCCGACCACGACGGCGACGCGGCTCACCGGTAGACCGCCAAGCCGCCGTCGGCCGGGATGACGGCCCCGGACACGTAGGCCGACAGGTCGCTGGCCAGGAACAGGGCGATGGAGGCCACGTCCTCGGCCGTGCCCAGCCGGTGCAGGGGGATGGTCTTGGCCAGTCCGGCCACGAAGCCTTCGGGATCGTCCATCGCGGCCGCCACCTTCTGGAAGCGGGGGGTGTCGATGGATCCGGGGGCGATGACGTTGGCCCGCACGGACGGCCCGTACTCGACGGCGATCTGGCGGGTGAGAGCGACCAGACCGGCCTTGGCCGCCCCGTAGGCCACGTAGCCCTCGGAGCCGATGAGACCGAGGACCGACGCCGTGTTGATGATCGAGCCCCCCTCTCCCGCCAGCATCGCCGGCAGTGCGGCTCGGCAGGCCCAGAAGACGGCGTCGAGGTTCGTGGCGATCGTCCGGTCCCAGTCCGCCTCGGAGCACTCGACCAGCCGGCCCGACATCTGAACGGCGGCGTTGTTGTAGAGCACATCGAGGCGGTCCCAGCGTTCGAGGGTCGCCGCCACCATCGCCTCGACGTCGTCCTTTACAGACACGTCGGCGTGGATCACGGTGGCCTCCGCCCCCGCGGCTTCGACCTGGCGAGCGGTCTCCGCCGAGCCGTCATCGGCGATGTCCACGATGGCGATCGCCGCCCCGTGCCGGGCGAAGCGCAGGGCGGCCGCCCGTCCCTGCCCCGACGCCGACCCCGTGATCAGCGCCACCTTCCCGTCCAGCAGCCGGTCATCCGTCACGGACCACCGACCCTTCTGGCACCTGATTCGGCTCCCAGGGGAGCCGAATCAGGTGCCAGAACGAGCGAGTCGTCGTGTCAAGCATCGGCCAGCTCGCGGAAGCGCTGGTAGCGGCGGGCGCAGGGCTCGACCCAGGCGGGGTCGGGCTCGACCCGGTGGTCGACGCGGGCCCAGCGCCGGGCCGCGGTGGCGTCGGTCTCCAGCCCGGCGGCGAGGCGGGCGAAGAAGGCCGAGCCCAGGGCGCCGCCCTCGGGGACGGCCACCACGTCCGCGGGCAGGCCGGTGCAGTCGGCCAGGGCCTGGACCCACTCGGGCACCCGCACGCCACCTCCGGTCAGGACCAGGCGGTGGACGGGGACCCCGGCCAGGTCGAGGTGGTGGCGGACGACGAAGCCGGCGGCCTCGAAGGCGGCCCGGCGCAGGGCCGTGGAGCCATGGGTCAGGTCGAGGCCGTCGAGCACCGAGCGACGGTCGGGATCGTGCAAGGGCGTGCGCTCTCCCCGCACATAAGGCGACCAGACCGGGATCCGGTGGGGATCGGGCTCGTCACCCCGGGCCAGCAGATGGGTGGCCCAGTTCAGGAACAGCCCCCCGGCGTTGCTGGGCCCGCCGATCAGGGTCCGGCCCGGCGACGAGTGCGGGATCGTCCAGAGCCCGGGGACCTCGACCCACTCGTCGGTCACAGCCCAGGTGATGAGCGTCGTGCCGCAGATGACGAGCACGTCTCCTGGCTCCTCGGCCCCGGCGACCAGCTGCTCCCCGAAGGCGTCGATGCCGCCCGGCCCGATGGCGGCGCCGTCGATCTCACCCACCGCCGTGTCGCCGTTGACCACCTCGGGCATGCGGTCGGCGGTCACCCCGGACTCGGCCAGCATGGCCTCGTCCCACCGCTGGCCGTCGTAGAGGGGATAGGCGGTCATGGCGCTGATCGAATCCATCGCCCCCTCCCCGCCGAGGGCGTGGTTGGCCACTGCCTGGGCCGGCCAGTACCCCGCGGCCTCCGGCGCCTCGCCGTGGCACCAGCGCAGGAAGCCCAACAGCTCGCCGACATCACCCGGTGCTCCCGTGGGACGACCGGCGGCTCGGCCCCGGGCGTCGCCGTAGAGGAGACCCGGCGTCAGCGCGTGACCCCGGGCGTCGACCGCGGTGAGCGAAGGGACCATGGCCACGACGTTGACCCCGACCGGGTGCAGCCCGGACGAGACCTGCCGCCACGCCTGTCGGACGCCGTCCCGCCACGCCCGGTTGGCGTCGTGCTCGAAACGGTCGGCCGCCGGCGTCAGGATCGGGTGCGGCACCCGCACCTGGGCCAGCACGTGACCGTCGTCGTCCACGGCCAGGCCCTTGACCGACGTCGTGCCGATGTCCAGGCCGACCGTGACGTTGCTGTCCCCCATCGGTCGTCAGTCTGGCCCAGCCGCACACCTAAGCTCCGCGGCGGTCTCAACCAGGAGGAACGCAATGGGTGTGTTGGCGACGATCGTGGAGCTGGGCAGCGACGACACGGTCTACGGGATCGTGCTCCTGCTCCACATCCTCTCGGCCATCGTGGGCTTCGGTGGGGTGCAGCTCAACAGCCTCTACGCCCAGCAGGCCCAGCAGCGGCCGGGGCGGGAGGGTGTGGCCATCAACCAGGCCGTGTGGGCGGTCTCGAAGGTCGCCGAGATCTTCGTCTACCTCGTCTTCGTCTTCGGCGTCCTGCTCGTGCTGATGTCCGAGAACGACCTCATCAGCTTCAGCGACCTCTGGATCTCGCTGTCGATCCTCCTCTACCTCATCGGCATCGGCCTGTCCCACGCGATCCTGTTCCCGTCCGTGCGGAAGGCCAACGCCCTGGCCGAGGAGCTCTCCCGGACCGAGGGCCCCCCGCCAGGGGCGCAGGGCCCGCCGCCGCAAGTGGCCCAGCTCGAGGAGCTGGGCAAGAAGATCGGGACGACCGACATGGTCCTCAAGCTCATCCTGGTCGCCGTCCTCTTCCTCATGATCTTCAAGCCCGGCTTCCCGTGACGGGGTACCGGCGACGGATCGAGCTGATCACGACGTCGCCGGAGGTGGTGCAGGGTGATCTGGAGGACGACTTCCACCACTTCCGGGTGAGCATCGCCCACCGAGACGGGAAGGTGGTGGGCATCGACGGCGAGGCTCCACGTCATCCCTGGTCCACCTGCCCGGACGCCCTCGGACCGCTGCGGGCCCTCGTCGGGGCGCCGGTGACGGCCGACGCCACCGCCCACGGCACCCACGCCGACGCCCGCACCACGTGCACCCACTGGTTCGACCTGGCCGGCCTGGCCATCGCCCAGGCCGGCGCGGGACGGGATCACCGCCGCTACGACATGTCGGTGCCCGACCGGGGCGAGGGCGGGCGGACGACGGCCCACCTGGCCCGGGACGGGGTCGACGTCCTCGACTGGGACGTCGACGCGCAGACCGTCCTCGGCCCTGAGCCCTACACCGGCCAGGCCATGGGCCGGGGATTCCTGGCCTGGGCCAACGCCACCCTCGACCCTGACACCGCGGAAGCGGCCATCGCCCTGCGCCGAGCCTGCCGGATCTCCCTCGGGCGCCTCATGGACCTCGACGACTACGAACGGGCCTCCGAGGTCGGCTACGCCATGGCCGACACCTGCCACACCTTCTCGACCGACGTGATGGAGTCGGCCCTCCGCATCAAGGGCGCGACCGTCACACTCGACTGGCCTCGCTGACGCTCGGCAAGTCCGGCTCCGCCGATGCCGCAGGTCCTCAGAGCTGCTCCGCTCCGCTGCGCAGCCACACTCGACTGGCCTCGCTGACGCTCGGCAAGTCCGGCTCCGCCGATGCCGCAGGTCCTCAGAGCTGCTCCGCTCCGCTGCGCAGCCACACTCGACTGGCCTCGCTGACGCTCGGCAAGTCCGGCTCCGCCGATGCCGCAGGTCCTCAGAGCTGCTCCGCTCCGCTGCGCAGCGTGAGCTACTGGTTGGGCTTCTCGCCGGAGGCGGCGGCGGCCCGCATGGCGTCGAGGCGGTCGATGAGGCCCATCCGCTCCTGGCCGACCCCTTCGTCGATCTGGGCCGCGATCTCCGCGGGCGTCCAGCGCCCACCCCCCTCGTGGTCCATGGAGCGGACCTCGTGGGGCTGGTCCCAGACGGCGATCGTCGGGCCGTTCACCGTGTACACCTGCCCGGTGATGTGGCGGGCCTGGTCCGACAGCAGGTAGACGACCATCGGCGCGACGTCCTCGGCATCGCCCATCTGGAGCTCCATCGGCACCTGAGCCGACAGGCGGGTCTGGGCCACCGGGGCGATGCAGTTCGACGTGACGCCGTAGCGGTACATGCCGGCGGCCGCGGATCGGACCAGGGAGACGATGCCACCCTTCGCCGCGGCGTAGTTGGCCTGGGCCACGCTGCCGGCGAAGGCGCCCGAGGTGAAGCCGATGAGCGAGCCCGACTTCTGCTCCTTCATGCGGGCGGCGGCGGCCCGGAAGACGGTGAAGGTGCCCTTGAGGTGGGTGGCGATGACCGGGTCCCACTCCTCCTCGGACATGTTGAACAGCATCCGCTCCCGCAGGATCCCGGCCGGGCACACGACGCCGTCGATCTGGCCGAACTCCTCCACTGCGGTGGCCACGATGCGCTCACCCCCCGCCATGTCGGCGACCGAGTCAGCCACGGCGACGGCGGTACCGCCGGCGTCGGTGATCTCCTGGACGACGGCGTCGGCCACCTCGCTGGTCGGCTCGGAGCCGTCCGGCGCCACCCCGTAGTCGTTGACCACGACGCTCGCACCCTCGGCCGCGCAGGCCAGGGCCACGGCCCGCCCGATGCCTCGACCCGCCCCGGTGACGGCGATCGACTTGCCCTCCAGGTACCCGCTCATCTCTGTGCCTCTCGTCGGTGGCCGGCGAAGCTGACGCCTGCGTCATGTGCGGCTGGTTACCTTACGCACGTGACCGACGGCGCTCCGAACTCGGGGCGGCTCTCCGGAGAGGTGGCCGTGGTGACCGGCTCCACGGCCGGGCTGGGTCGGGTCATCGCCCTCCGGCTGGCCGCCGAAGGGGCCGGCGTCGTCGTCACCGGGCGGGACCAGGAGCGGGGCGAAGCGGTCGCCTACGAGGTGGGCGGGACCTTCCTCGCCGCCGACCTCAACGACGAGGCGGAGGCGACGGCGCTGGTCGATGCCGCCGCGCGACGCTTCGGCTCACTGACGATCCTGGTCAACAACGCGGTGGCCTCGGTGAGCTCGGCCCCCGTCGACGAGATCGCCACCGAGGACTGGGACGCCGCCCTCCGGGTCAATGTGACGGCGCCGATGTGGCTGTGCCGGGCCGCCATCCCGCACTTCCGAGCCGCCGGCCACGGCTCGATCGTGAACGTCTCGTCCCGCGCCGCCGAGCGGGCGTCACCGGGCCTGGCCGCCTACGTCGCCAGCAAGGGCGCGCTCAACGCCCTGACCCGGGCCCTGGCGGTGGAGGGCGCGCCCGACGCCATCCGGGCCAACACGGTGGCCCCCGGCTACATCCTGCACGAGCGCCGGGACGCCGCCCTCGACGACGTCGACCGGGCCCGACGGGAGGCCATGCACCTGACCCGGCTCAGCACGGCGGACGACGTGGCCGCCGCCGTCGCCTTCCTGGCCGGGCCCGACGCCGAGACGATCACCGGCATCCTGCTCCCCGTCGACGGTGGCTCCACTGCGGCCCGGGCCACGTCGTTCGGCTGATCGCGGGTCCCCTACAGTCCGGGCCGATGGCTGACGAGAACGATCTGCTCCACGAGGTCCGCGACGGCGTGGCCTGGCTCACCTTCAACCGCCCCGACGCCGGCAACTCGGTGACGCCGGACCAGCGCAACCGCCTCATCGACCACCTCGACGCCGCCAGCGCCGACCCGACGGTGCGCTGCGTCGTCCTCACCGCCAACGGTCGCCACTTCTGCACCGGCGCCGACCTGCGGGCCGACCGCAGCGGCGGGCCGGCGAAGCCGGAGGGGGCGCCCGACCGCATGGTCGGCGACGCCACGCGCATGATCGCCACCGGGGCCCAGCGCCTCATCTCGGCCATCCTGGACTGCGAGAAGCCCGTGATCGTGGGGCTCAACGGCACCGCGGCCGGCCTGGGCGCTCACCTGACCCTGGCGGCCGACCTCGTGATCGCCGCCGAGGGCGTGAAGATCATCGAGGTGTTCGTTCGCCGGGGGATCATCCCCGACGCCGGCGGCCCCTACCTGCTGACCCGGGCCGTGGGGCCGCACAAGGCCAAGGAGCTGGCCTTCTTCGGTGACGACCTGCTGGCCGAGGACGCCGCCGCCCTCGGCATCGTCAACAAGGTCGTGCCCGCCGACGAGCTCGAGGCCACCCTGACCGAGTGGTCGGGTCGCTTGGCCAAGGGCCCGACCCGGGCCATCGCCACGACCAAGTGGCTGATCAACCGGGCCGTCGACCAGGACCGCCACACCGCCTTCGGCGAGGAGGCCATGGGCCAGGAGCACGTCATGCACACCCACGACATGGGTGAGGGCGTAGCCGCCTTCGTCGAGCGCCGGGACGCCGAGTTCAAGGGCTGGTAGCCCGGGCCATGACGCTCCTGCCGATCGTCGACGACCCCGTCTCCGCCCCCTTCTGGGAGGGGACGGCGATCGGTGAGCTGCGCTACCAGACCTGTGCGGACTGCGGTCGCTTCCGCCACCCACCGCGGCCCATGTGCCCGTACTGCAACAGCTTGGCCAGCTCCTGGGTGACGGCCCACGGACGCGGCACCGTGTGGTCCTTCGTCATCGCCCATCCCCCGCTGCTCCCCGCCTACGCCGAGCAGGCCCCGTACAACGTCGCCGTCATCACCCTCGACGAGGACCCCGGCCTGCGCATGGTCGGCAACCTCGTGCGCACCGCCGACGGTCCCATCGGTGAGCTCGGCCCCGGCGACATCGCCATCGGCGCCCCCGTGCGGGTCGTCTTCCCCGAGCCCGTCGAGGGCGTCGTGCTCCCGAGGTGGACGCCGGGCTGACCCGTTCAGACCGGGTTCATGCTCGGGGACCTGATCCGTTCAGGTCCGGTTCATGATCCGCGGGCCACAATGCAGGGGTGGCCCGCCGACCCGACCCCGCCCGGGCGAGGGCATGCCCAGGGGGTGAGCGGGTAGGTCCCTGGCCCGTGACGGCGCTGCAACAGGACCTCGTACGCCCCACCCGCTGGCCTGCGCTCGACGGTTACCGGGGCCTCGCCGTGCTCGTGGTCGTCGGCTACCACGCCGTGCGCCTCGTGCTCGAGTCCCACGACCTCGTTCACGCCGACCACGCCCCCCTCGCCCTTTGGCCGCTGGCCATCGGCAAGTTCTCGGTGGACGCCTTCTTCGTCCTGTCCGGCTTCCTCATCGTCACGGCCTGGGACCGACGGCCCGAGTGGTGGCCCTTCCTGGCCCGTCGCGCCCGCCGTCTCTTCCCCGCCTATCTCGTGTCGCTGGCGATCCTCGTCCCCCTCGTCGCCCCGCAAGTCCTCGGTTCGTGGAAGAACCTCTTCCTCCTGGTGACGTTGCAGGGCTATGTGGGGGACCACGTCACGTCCTCGGTCAACGTGCCGTGGTGGAGCCTCACCACCGAGGTCCACTTCTATCTGCTCGTCCCCCTGCTGGCCCCCGTGCTCCACCGCCGCTTCGGGCGCTGGGCTCTGCTGGCGGCCGCCTGCGCCCTGTCCGTCTGGTGGTGGGACCGCGGCGCGGAGTCCATGGATCTGTCCGCCTCGCTGCTGCCGGGCCGGCTGCCCCAGTTCCTGGTCGGTGCCCTGGTCGGCATCGCCGTGCGCGAGCGGGGCGCCGACTCGTGGGCCTGGCTCCTGGCCCGGTCCCGCCTCGTGGCCCGCGCCGCTGTGGTCGGGCTCGCCCTCCTCGCTCTCTACCTCGGGGCCAACGGCACCTACCACCGGCGCGGCGTGGCCTTCGACCTGTGGATCGAGCCCCTGTCCGGCCTCCTCCTCGCCGTCCTGCTCCTCCACGTCGTCACCCGCCCGCCGACGACGACAGTGCTGGCCGGGCCCACGCTGCGAGGAGCGGGGCTTGTCAGCTACAGCCTCTACCTCTGGCACTACCCGATCCTGGCCGCCTCGGTGGCGTGGTTCGACGTCGGCGCCGCGCCGCTCATGGCCGTGCCCGCGGTCCTCCTCGGCCTGACCGTCACCGCCGCGGTCACCGCGGTGTCGTACCGCTGGATCGAACGGCCCCTGCTGCACGGCCGCGCCACCGCCACGCCGGAGCCGGAGCCCTCACCTCAGTCCGAGCGTGACCTGGCCACAGTCGGCTGACCCGCCCGCCTAGGAATCGGGACGAAGGACGATGCCGCTGGTGGGGACGCCGGTGCCGGCGGTGACCAGGACGTTCTCGATGCCGTCCACCTGGTTGACCGAGGTGCCCCGGACCTGACGGACACCCTCGGCGATGCCGTTGACGCCGTGGATGTAGGCCTCGCCCAGCTGGCCGCCGTGGGTGTTGGTGGGCAGGCGCCCGGTCATCTCCAGGTGCCCGTCCCGCAGGAAGTCCTTGGCCTCGCCCTTGCCGCAGAAGCCGAACTCCTCCAGCTGGCACAGCACGAAGGGCGTGAAGTGGTCGTAGAGGACCGCGGTCTGGATGTCGTCGGGGCCGATGCCGGCCTGGTCGTAGAGCTGGCGGGCGACGAGGCCCATCTCCGGGATGCCCGTGATGGAGTCCCGGTAGTAGGAGGTCATCATCTGCTGGTCCTCGCCCGAGCCCTGCGCCGCCCCGACGATGACCGCCGGCGGGGCTTTCAGGTCCCGAGCTCGCTCCAGTGACGTGACGACGAGGGCCTGGCCACCGTCGCTCTCCTGGCAGCAGTCGAGCAGGTGCAGGGGCTCGACGATCCACCGGCTGTTCTGGTGGTCCTCGAGGGTGATCGGCTGCTCGTAGAAGAAGGCCTTCGGGTTGGTGGCGGCGTGGTGGCGGTCGGCCACCGAGACCCGACCGAAGTCCTCGCTGGTGGCACCCGTCTCGTGCATGTAGCGGCGCCCGAACATGGCCACCCACTGCGCGGGGGTGAGCAGGCCGAAGGGGGCGTACCAGGCGAAGTGGGCCGCCTCCGCGTTGGCCGCGGGCGGCCGGTCCTGGACCCCGGTGCCGAAGCGATGGCCGGAGCGCTCGTTGAAGGCGCGATAGACGACGACCACGTCGGCGATGCCTTCGGCCACCGCCATGGCCGCCTGCTGGACGGTGCCGCACGCCGCCCCGCCGCCGTGGTGGATCCGGGAGAAGAACTTGAGCTCGCCGATGCCGGTCAGGCGGGCGATCTCGATCTCAGGGTTGGTGTCGGCGGTGAAGGTGACCATGCCGTCGACCTCGGACGGCTCGATGCCGGCGTCCTCGAGGGCCAGGATCGTGGCCTCACAGGCCAGCTGCATCTCCGAACGCCCGGAGGCCTTGGAGAACTCGGTGGCGCCGATCCCTGCCACCGCCGTCGTCCCGACGAACCCCACATCGCCGCTCATGGCAGCACCAGATCGACCTTGCCGGTGACGTGGGCGCCGATCGAGTTGGCCCCGACCAGGCCGACCGTGACCGTGTTGGTGGCGTCGTCCTTCGCCTCGACCGAGCCGGTGAAGCTCATGGTGTCCCCCGGGTAGTTGGGCGCTCCGAGCCGGATCGACAGCTTGGTCACCCGGCTGGCCGGGCCTGCCCACTCGGTGACGAAGCGGTTCACGAAGCCGTTGGTGGAGAGGATGTTCATGAAGATGTCGGGTGAGCCCCGCTCGACGGCCAGCGAGGGGTCGTGGTGCACGTCCTGGTAGTCCCGGGTGGCGATCGCCGTCGCCACGATGACCGTTCGGGTCAGCGGGATGGCCAGCGGGGTCAGCTCGTCGCCGACGGCCACGTCGGCATAGGCCCGTGAGGGAGCGAGGTCAGTCACGGTCGGTCGCCTCGCTCGCAATGAGGTCGCCCAGACGGGCGAGGTGGGCGCTGGGGCCCCCGAGGGTGTCGGTGATCTCCTTGGCCCAGAGGAAGTAGCGATGGACGGGGTAGTCGATGTCCGCGCCCATCCCCCCGTGCAGGTGTTGGGTGATGTGCACGACCCGGTGGCCGCCGTCCGAGGCCCACCAGTGGGCGACCTCGACGGCGTCGGCGGCGTCCAGCCCCTCGTCGAGGCGCCAGGCCGCCTGCCACAACGTGGCCCGCATCGCCGCCAGGGCGATGTAGGCATCGGCTGCCTTGAGCACGACGCCCTGGTTGGTCGACAGGGGCTTGCCGAACTGCTCCCGGCCCGAGGTGTACTCGGCCGCCATCCGCGTGGCCTCCTCACAGGCTCCCAGCGAGATGGCCGCGAGGGCGACGAGGGCGCGCTCGTGGGCGAAGGCCAAGGCGTCGGCGCCGCCGTCGAGGGGCTCGGCCGGCGTCGCGTCGAACGTGTAGTGACCGACCTTGCTCCGATTGGTCGTCGTCGCCACCTCGATCGAGGCGCCGGCGGCCGAAGGCTCCACCAGGAACAAGGTCACGGACCCGTCGACGACGGCAGGGACGACAACGGCATCAGCCAGGTGGCCGGCGGGCACGCTGGGCCAGGATCCGGTCAGGCACCAGTCGCCGTCGACCTTGCGTGCTTCACCGCGACCCTCGGGCTCGACTTCCAGTGCGACGGTGAGCACCGCGTCGCCGGTGATCACCGCCGGGAGCCAGCGGGCCTGCTGGCCGTCGGAGCCGAACGCGGCGAGGGTCTGGGCGGCCACGACGGTGGGCCACAGGGGCACGGGGGCGACCCGGCGGCCCTGGGCCAGAAGCGTCAGGCAGACCTCGACCAGGCCGAGTCCCGCACCACCACTGGCCTCCGGCAGGCCGATGCCGAGCAAGCCGGTGGTGGCCAGCTCCTTCCAGAGCGCCCGGTCGATCCGCTCGTCGGAGGCCTCGACCTCCTTGACCCGCTCGAGGGTGGCCGTCCCCGTGAAGACCTGCTCGGCCAGGTCGCGCACGGCGTCCTGTTCCTCGGTGAAGGCGAAGTCCATGTCAGGCCTCCACCGGCTGGAACTGGGGCAGGGTGAGCTCGTCGTCGAAGGCGATGAAGACGACCTCGACGGGCATCCCGATCTCGACCGCCTCGGCGTCGATGCCGACCACGTTGCTGATCAGCCGCACCCCCTCCTCCAGTTCGACCAGGGCCACGTTGAGCGGATAGTCGAAGGCCGGGACCTGCGGGTAGTGGTTGGTCACGAAGCTGTAGACGGTGCCCTTGCCCGAGGCTTCGACGGCCTCCCAGTCCAGCGACTGGCACTGCGGGCACATCGGCCCGGGCGGGTGGCGCAGCGCCCCACACGACGAGCACTTCTGGATGAGCAGCTTCTCGTCCTTCGCCCCTTCGAAGAAGAAGCCGTTGTCGAGGTTGACCGCGGGTCGCGGTCGGTTCGGCTTCGCCTCGGCCATGGGCCGAGGCTTGAACTTGAGGATGCGGAACGTCATCGTCCCGACCAGCTCCCCGCCCTGGTCCCGGTACTCGGTGCGGGTCGTGACGAAGTGCCCGACCCCGAGGCCCGTCGCCTTCTCCTCCGACACGCTGTCGATGACCGACGTGGTGGACAGGAGGTCGCCGGGCACCAGCTCGCGGAGGTACTCCTGCTCGGTGTTGGTGGCCACGACCGATGTGAACCCGTGCTCCTCGAGCAGGCCGAGCAGCTCGCTCTGCACGCCGGCCGCCCGGGGGCCCTGGGACTTGAGCCCCCGCATCGACCAGACCTGCAACATGACCGCCGGGGCCACGATCCCGGGGCGGCCGGTGGCCCGGGCGGCCTCGTCATCGAGGGACACGGGGTTGGTGTCCCCCATCGCCTCGACCCAGTGCCGGATCATGGGCACGTTGACCGGGTCGTCGGCGGTCACCGCCGGCCCGTAGCTGCGGCCCTCGAACGCCCGCAGTCGGGCCAGGAGCTCCACGGCCTCGGTCATCGGGCGCCCCGGGTCATGCCGAGGCCCATCCAGGCCACGATCTCCCGCTGGATCTCGTTCACGCCACCCCCGAAGGTGTTGATCTGGGCCGAGCGACCGGCCTGCTCCACCCGCCCGGACAGGACGGCCCCGGGCGATCCCTCCCGCAGGTAGCCGGCGGCCCCGAGGATGCCGAGCAGCAGGTGGTACACGTCGACCACCGCCTCGGTGCCGTACACCTTGACCGCTGACGCGTCGGCCGGGTTCAGCTCGTCGTTGGCCACGGCCGTGGTGAGCTTCCAGTTGAGCAGGTGCATGGCATCGAGCAGGGCGTGACACCGGGCCAGGTCCGAGCGCACCCAGGGCAGGGCCAGGACGCCGTTCTCGGCAGCCCAGTCACGGACGTCGGCGTACAGCTCATGGGCCTCGCCGGAGTGGGCGGCCAGTCCGATGCGCTCGTGGTTGAGCTGGGTGGTGATCATCTGCCACCCCCCGTTCTCCTCGCCCACCAGGTTGGTGACCGGCACCCGCACGTCGTCGTAGTAGGTCGCGGTGGTCCGGTTCTCGCCGACCGTCACGATCGGCGTCCACGAGAACCCCGGGGCGTCGGTCGGCACCAGGATCATGGAGATCCCACGGTGCTTCTTGGCCTCGGGGTCGGTCCGGCACGCCAGCCACACCCAGTCGGCGTCGTTGGCTCCGCTGGTGAAGATCTTGTTCCCGTTGATGACGTATTCGTCGCCATCGCGCACCGCCCGGGTCTGCAGGGACGCGAGGTCGGTGCCCGAGCCGGGCTCGGTGTAGCCGATGGCGAAGTTCACCTCGCCGGCCACGATCTGGGGCAGGAGGGTGGCCTTCTGCTCGTCGCTCCCGTAGCGCATCAGGGTCGGGCCGACGGTGTTCAGGGTGACGAAGGGGACCGGCGCCTTCGCCCGCTGGACCTCGTCGTAGAAGATGAACTGGTCGGTGGCCGGGCGGCCTTGGCCGCCGAACTCCTTCGGCCACCCGATGCCGAGCCAGCCGTCGGTGCCCATCTGCTTGACGATGCGGCGCCAGCCCTCGCCCCCCTCGCCCCGGTACCCGATGTCGGCCCGGACCTCGGGGCTCAGGAGCTCGGCGAAGTAGGTCCGCAGTTCGGTGCGCAGGGCCTGCTGCTCGTCGGTCTCCTGGAGGTACATCTACGCCCCTTGCAGCTCTCGGAACGGGACATCCTTGTCGGCTCGGGCCTCGCGGGGTAAGCCGAGGACCCGCTCGCCGATGACGTTGCGCTGGACCTGGTCCGTGCCGCCCCCCAACCGGACCGACCACTGGCCCAGGAACTGGTACTGCGCCAGTTGGCCCCGCGGGGCGTCGTCGCCGCCCAGGGTGGCGTGCGGGCCCTCGATGCCCATGAGCAGGTCCCCGGTGCGCTCGACGTGGTCGGAGATGGCCAGCTTCATGACCGAGACCTCAGGGCCGGGCATCTTGCCCTGGCTCAGCGCGGTCTGGGCCCGGAAGCCGAGGAACTCGAGCAGGCGCATGCGGGTGTAGGCCCGGGCCAGGTCCTGGCGGACGCCGGGCTCGTCCGTGCGGCCGTACTCCCGGGCCAGGTCGACGAGCTGCTCGATGCCGGTCGCCGCGCCCCCGCCGCCGATCATCGACCGCTCGCTGGCCAGCGTGGTCTGGGCCACGCCCCAGCCGCCGTGCCGCGGCCCGACCACGTTCGCCGCCGGGATGGCCACATCGGTGAGGAAGACCTCGTTGAAGTGGGCGTGGCCGGTGATCTGGCGCAGGGGCCGGACCTCGACCCCTGGCGTGGTCATGTCGAGCAGGAAGTAGGTGATGCCGGCGTGCTTGGTGGCGTCCGGGTCGGTACGGGCCAGCAGGATCCCGAAATCGGCCTGATGGGCACCCGAGCTCCAGACCTTCTGTCCGTTCACGACCCACGTTCCGCCATCGAGCACCGCCCGGGTGCGCAGCCCCGCCAGATCAGAGCCCGCCCCCGGCTCGCTGAACAGCTGGCACCACATCTCGTCACCGCGCAGCACGGCGTCGAGGTGGCGCTCCTGCTGCTCCGGGGTGCCGTGGGCGATGAGGGTGGGACCGATCATGTTCACCGCGACGGAGAACATGCCGGTGGTGACATCGAACTGACGCTCCTCCTGGGCGAACACGCGGGCCTCGTTGGCGGTGCCCCCTCGACCGCCGTAGGCCTTGGGCCAGGTGATGCCGGCCCACCCCCCGTCGTAGAGCGTGCGCTGCCAGGTCCGGCAGGCCTCGAGGTGGCCGGGGTCGTTCGCCGCGGCCAGGGAGGGGCGAGCGTCGGGTCGGCGGCGCTCGGCGTGGGCTTCCAGCCAGGCCCGGGCTTCGGCGCGGAAGGCGGCCTCTTCCGGCGTGTCGTCGAAGTCCACGACGGCCAATACTAGAACGTGTTCTAGTCCCCCGACGAACCCGATCGTCCGGTCGAGGAGTGATCAGTCCAGCAGGAGGCGGGCCGCGTCCTCGAGGTCGTTGCCGATCTGGCCGACGGCCCCGGAGCCATTGGCCCACCGCAGGACGCTGGAGTTCCACACGTGGGCCAGGACCCGGGCGCAGCGCGCCCGCCGTTCCGCGTCGGTGCCGTCCATGGCGCCGGTCAGCATGCGCTCGACGATGTCGGTGGTCTGCTGCTGGCACGCCGTCACCGACGGCTCGTTGGCGGCCGCGGCCTGCACCATCGCCGCAGCCAGGCGGGGATCCCGCTCCATGGGTCGGGTGGCCCGGCGGATGACCTCGACCACGGCGTCGGCGCTCGAACCGTTCCGGTGCGGGTGTTGGGCCGTACGGCGCTCGAGGTCGGTGGTCCAGTCGACCATGGCCGCAGCCAGCAGGTGGTCCTTCGAGGTGAAGTACCGGTAGATCGTGCCCAGGGCGACGCCGGCGGTACTGGCCACGTCCCGCATCTGCACGGCCTCGTAGCCACCGGCCGAGCCGAGGCTGAGGGCGGCGTCGATGACCCGCTGGCGCCGTGCCGTCTGGCTCACGGTGAGGTCGGCCACGGACAGGTCAGCCACTGGAACCGATTCTAGTTTTCTGTATGTTCGAGGAATGAGCGATGACGTCGTGATCTTCCACAATCCGAGCTGCTCGAAGTCCCGCCAGACCCTGGGGATCCTCGGGGACCACGGTGTCGACCCGGAGATCGTCCTCTACAAGGAGGCCCCGCCCGACCGGTCGACGCTGGAGATGATCCTGGCCAAGATCGACGTCGAGCCGTCGAAGCTGGTGCGCCGCGACCCCGAGTTCAAGGAGGCCGGGCTCACGCCCGCCGACATCGAGACCGCCGAGCAGGTGGTCGACGTGTTGCTGGCCCATCCCGCGCTGATGGAGCGCCCCGTCGTCGTCAAGGGTGACCGTGTCGTCCTCGGCCGGCCCCCGGAGAACGTCGAAGCCCTGCTGGACTGACCTGGTCACGCCGTCCCCACGAAGTCGTCGGCGAGGCGGTCGAGGAGGGGCAGGACCTTGTCGGCTGGGGCAGGCGGGATGCGGAAGACGACCTCGTCGAAGCCGATCTCGCCGTAGTAGGCGATCTTGCCGGGATCGGGCATCACCCCGAACGGGATGATCCTGAGCTCGGCCGGGTCCCGACCGGCGGCCTCCATGGCCGCGTGGAGGCCGGGCAGCGCCTTGCGCACGCCGGCTCCTCCGATCGGCATCCAGCCGTCGCCGTAGGCCGCGATCGCTTCGAACAGCTTCGGGCCCCCGCCCCCACCGAGCAGGATCGGCGGATGTGGCTTCTGGACCGGCTTCGGCCAGGAGAACGACGGCGGGAAGTCCACGTACTCGCCCGTGTAGCCGCCTTCGTCCTCGGTCCACAGCGCCTTCATGGCCGCGATGCGCTCGGCCACGACCGCCCGGCGATCGGCGAAGGCCACGCCGTGGTCGGCCAGCTCCTCCACGTTCCAACCGAAGCCGATGCCGAACACGAAGCGCCCGCCGGACACGAAGTCGAGCGAGGCCACTTCCTTTGCGGTGATGATGGGATCGCGCTGGGCGACGAGGGCGATGCCCGTGCCGACCCGGAGGCGCTCGGTCACCGCCGCCGCCGCGGTCAAGGTGACGAAAGGGTCGAGGGAGCGCTTGTACTCCTCGGCCAAGGGCTCGCCCGCCGGCGCCGGCGTCGCCCGGCTGGTGGGGATGTGGGTGTGCTCCGGCACGTAGAGCGAGACGAAGCCCCGCTCCTCGCAGGCCCGGGCCAGCTCGATCGGCCCGATGGACAGATCGGTGGGGAACATCGTGATCCCGAACTCCATGGCCAGGGCCCCTCAGGTGTCGAAGCGGTCGCAGTAGGTGGCGAAGCGGTCCCGGATCCTCGCCGGTTCGAGACCGAAGTCGTCCGCCCGGTAGCGGTGGCGCCCGTGCTCGTCCTGGGGGTGGTCCGCCATCCAGCCCCCGATCGACGTGCGCGCCTCGTCCGACAGCTCGAGCCCGAGGTCGGCGTAGACCCGCGCCACCGAGCCCACGGGGTCGGCCATCATGTCGGCGTAAGCCAGGTGGGTGATGGGGGCGTCGGGGTGGGCGTCCAGGTAGGTCATGCCCCGGTCGACCATGCCGGCCAGGCGCTCGCACCAGTGATCGGCCACAGCCACGGGGTCCACGTGATCGCTGCTCACCCGGTGCAATGCGGTGTTGAGGCTGGCGATGGAGACCACGACCTCGGCCGGGTCCCGGTGGGTCCAGACCATGCGGGCGTCGGGGAACAGGTCGAAGATGGCGTCGAAGGCAATCAGGTGGACGGGGGTCTTGAGGTTCCACCGCTGGACGTCGTAGCCGTGTTGCAGGACCTGGAGGGCGGTGCGCTCGTAGGTGTAGACGCCGTGCAGGTCCTGCGCGTCGAGCCAAGCGGCGTAGAAGGGAACATGGCCCTGGGTCTCGAGCTGGACGCTGGTCATCTCCTGGGCGTGGAGCACGACGCACTCGGTGGCGCCCTCCGGCGTCATCGGGTGCATGGCCTGGAAGCCGGGGGCGAGCTTGGCCAGGCCCTCCAGCTGCTTGTAGGACGCCAGCATCCGGGGATCGGTCGCCTCCTGGCCGGGGACGGGCGGCGGAGCAGGATCCGAGGCCTCGAAGTGGCGCAGGGTGCGGTTCCCCGGATCGGCCTGGAAGAGGTGGCTGAGCAGCGTCGTGCCCGTGCGGGGCAGGCCGCAGATCATCAGCGGCGGGGCGACCGGTGTGGCCATCGCCTCCGGATGCGACTTGACCCAGTCGAAGACCCGGGCCCGGGCAGCCAGGGCCCCCACCAGCTGGGCCCGCATGGCCATCCGGCCCATCGCCGTCGGCCGGGCCTCCTCCTCGAAGGAGGACGTGTAGGCGACCAAGCCGTCCCAGAAGGTCGGCGGGCCGAGGTCGTCCAGGCCGGACTTCTTGCGGGCGGCGGCGCAGAGGTCGGCCGGGTCGAGGGAGAAGAGGCGCTTGGCCGGCTTGCCTCCGCCGACACCGAGCACGGCGTTGAAGGTGACCAACGGCTTGAGACGGGCGACCGCGTTCTCGTGGGTCCAGTCCGTGGGGCGTGGCGACGGCGGCCATCAGAAGACCGCCGAGCCGTCAGGCGAGGCCAGCAAGCACAGTGGTGAACTCGCCGAGCGCAGCGAGGCGAGCCGACCGTGACTCACGATCAGGCCGAACCTTTTTCATCGTTGAACTCCGGTATGACGTGCTCACCCATGAGCTCGATCGTCTGCATGACCTGCTCGTGGGAGATCTTGTAGGGGTTGACCAGGCAGAGGAGCAGGTCGACGCCCACCGCCTCGTAGCGCTTGGCCATCTCCACGCAACGCTCGGGATCGCCGACCACGGCCGACCCCGAGTCCCGGACGAACTCGTAGGTGAGCAGGTCGAGCATCCCGTCGTCGTCCAGCTTCTTGGCCGCGCCGGCGTAGTCGTAGGTGCCGAGGGCCTGCTCCTTCTCCTCGAGCCACTCGGCGACCGATCCGATGAGACGAGCGCCGGCCGCCGGGTACCACTCGAAGGACTCTCGGGCCGCGGCGTCGGCCTCGTCGTTCGTGGGGGCACACAGCACCATCGTGAACGTGGCCACCTCGTCGTTGCGGAAGGCACCGAGCGGCTCGTCACAGTCGGCCTGACCCCGGCGGTAGTTCTCGATGCGGGGGATCAGCTCTTCGGGCGGCACGCCCACGGTGAAGGAGCAGAGGCCGATCCCGGCCTTGCCCACCTCATAGTGGCCGGACTCGCTGCTGGTGGCACCGAAGATCGGCGGGTGGGGCTTCTGCCGGGGCTTCGGGTGCACGTTGCGCTTGGGCATCGACCAGTGCTTGCCGGTGAACTCGTAGTCCTCGTGGGTCCAGCACCCGACGACGTGGCCGATGGCCTCGGCCCACTGCTCGCGGGCGGTCTCGACGTCGACGTCGAAGCCCTCCAGCTCGGCCCGGGTGGACGAGCGGCCGGTGCCGAAGTCGACCCGCCCGTTCGAGATGAGGTCGAGGACGGCGACGGACTCGGCCGTGCGCACCGGATGGTTGTAGGGCTTCGGCATCAGGCGCACGCCGTAGCCCAGGCGCATGGTCTCGGTCTTGGCGGCGATGGCGCCGTAGAGGACCTCGGGGTTCGAGCAGTGCGAGTACTCGTCGAGGAAGTGGTGCTCGACGGTCCAGAAGGCGTGGAAGCCGGCCTGCTCCCCCGCCACGGCCTGGGTGATCGTGTTCTGGTACGCCTCGTACTCGTCCTCGGGACCCCACGGCTTGGGTACGGGAATCTCGTAGAACAGCGCAAACTTCACACCAGGCTCCCCTCAGAAAACTGGAACGCGTTCTAGTCACCTTACGCGTCCTTCGGGGGGTCGATTTCGCGGCTACGGTCAGCACAGGTGGGGGACGAAGGGAAGGACTGGTTCCACGGCGCCGGGTTGGGCCTCTTCGTGCACTGGACCCACTCGTCTGCCGCCGGCCGGGAGCTGTCATGGCCCCTGGTCGGCGGCGGACCGGTTCTGCCCCACAGCGGTGCGGCCACCGTCGACGAGTACTACTCGTCCGTGGCCGACTTCACGCCCTCTCCGGGGGCGGCTCGGGAGTGGTGCGCAGCGGCCGCGGCGGCGGGAGCCCGTTACGCCGTGCTCACCACTCGCCACCACGACGGCTACGCCCTCTGGCCCAGTGCCCACACCAGCCTCGGTGTGCGCGATTCAGGGCTCGACCGGGACCTGGTGGCCGAGTTCGTGGACGCCTGCCGGGCCGAGGGCCTCCGGGTCGGGTTCTATCTGTCGCTGTCGGACTGGCACCATCCTGACTACCCGGCCTTCCGCGACGAGGACCGGCCCTACCAGTTCATCGCCTACCCCCGCCCCGAGCCCGACGTGTGGGACCGGTACGTCGACGACCTGTTCGGCCAGGTGCGGGAGCTGCTGACCGGCTACGGCGAGATCGCCGTGCTCTGGTTCGACGGCGGTTGGGAGCGAGGGGCGACGGAGTGGAGGGCCGCCGAGCTGGAGGCGCTGATCCGAGAGCTCCAGCCCGACATCCTGCTCAACGAACGCCTGCCCTCCGTCGCCGACTTCACGACGCCCGAGCAGTTCGTCCCTCCCACCGCCCCCGAAGGCCGGTGGGAGACCTGCCTGACCATGAACGAGAGCTGGGGCTACGTCCCCGAGGACGAGGACTGGAAGTCGGCGCGGGACCTGGTCCATGCGTTGTGCGAGACCGTGGGCAAGGGCGGGAACCTGCTGCTGAACGTCGGGCCCCGAGGAGACGGATCGCTCGACCCGACCGAGGCGTCCCGGTTGTCGGCCGTGGCCGACTGGATGGACCGGTACGGCTCCGCCATCCACGACGTCGAGGCCGGCCTGGAGCCCTGGCAGTGGTACGGGCCGTCGACCCGGAAGGGCGACCGGGTGAACCTGATCTGTGTCCAGCGCCCCTACGACTCGGTCACCGTGCGGGGCATCCCGACGAAGCGGGTCGAGCGGGTGATCGACCTGGCGACGGGCAAGGAGCTCGAGTGGACGACCCGCTGCTCGGTCCTCGACGAGCTCTTCAACAGTGACCCCCACGGCGAGGTCCGCATCGAGGTCCCCGAGGCCGTCGTCGACGACCTGGCCACCGTCCTCGCCCTCGACCTCCGCCCCACCTGAGCCCCACGACCTGGCTGGATCGACGACGATGCCCTCCATGGCTCGCCGGGTGGTCGTCACCGGGCTCGGGGCCGCGGCCCTGGCCGAAGCGGCCTTGATCCACCTCGGGCGGACCTACGGGTCCACCTCCTCCGAACGGGCCACGACCCTGGCCGGCGACGACATCGTCCCCCACCCGAAGGTGGTCACGAACCACGCCATCACCATCGACGCCCCGCCGAAGGCGGTGTGGCCGTGGCTGGTCCAGATGGGCTGGCACCGGGCGGGCTGGTACACGGGCCGTTGGGTCGACCGGTTGCTGTTCCCCGCCAACTGGCCGAGCGCCAACCGGATCATCCCTTCGCTCCAGCACATCGAGGTCGGCGACTTCATCCCCGACGGCCCACCGGAGGCTGAGTGCGGGATGATCGTCGAGTCCTTCGAGCCGGAGGCATCGATGGTCTTGCACTCCACCAGCCACCTCCCCATGAGGTGGCGCGACCGGGCCCAGCTCGACTGGACGTGGACCTTCGTGCTGGTGCCGGTCGACGGCGTCACCCGCACCCGCACCCGCTTCCTGTTCCGGTCCCGGTGGACCACTGCGCCGTGGTGGCTGACCCTCGGTGGCTGGCTGGCCGTCGTCCCCGCCGACTTCGTCATGGCCAGGGACATGCTCCACGGGGTGAAGACGCGGGCCGAGGGCGGCACCCTCCGGGACCCGTCCATCAGGTAGTCGTGAGCAGCGGCTCGATCTCGGCCATGACGGCGTCGAGGTCGCGGGCAAGGATCTCGTGGCCGGCGCCCTCCACACGATGACGGCGAGGACCGTCGATCAGCACGCTGATCGGTCGGGACATGGATCATCCTCGTCCTGAACCGCGCCCGTCTCGAGAGCCGAGGTCGAGGAGTGTCAGGCTTTCGATGTGGGCGTGCCCGAGCAGGGGTCGGTGTCGATGCGGCTCTACCCGCACAACGACCTCGATGACCCGACCGCGATCGTCGACGAGCTGAGGGCGCAGGCCCGGTTGGCGGCCGAGGTCGGCTTCGCCGGGGTGATGACCAGCGAGCACCACGGCGGCTTCGCCGGGTACTCGCCCAACCCACTGCAGCTGGCGGGCTGGCTGCTGGAGGCGATGCCGACCGGCTGGTGTGCGCCTTGCCCGCTGCTTCTGCCACTGCGACCGGTCGCCCTCGTCGCCGAGGAGGTGGCCTGGCTGGCCGCCCGCTTTCCGGGCCGGGTCGCCGTGGGTGTGGCGCCGGGAGCCCTGCCCCTCGACTTCGAGGTCATGGACGTGCCCTTTGACGAGATGATGCCCCGCTTCCGCGCCGCCCTTCCCCGTCTGGCCGCGATGCTCCGGGGCGAGGACCTCGGTCCCGTCGAGGGCGACCTGGCTCTGCAGGCCTGTGCGGCGAACCCCATCACCGTCATCAGCACGGCGCTCAGCCCACCCGCGGTCCGGAGGGCGGCGAGGGTCGGCGCCGGGATCGTCTACGACGGCGCCTCGCCCGTCGAGCGCTTGGGTGAGCTGTCTGCCATCTACGACGAGGCCGGCGGCACAGGCCCCAAGGTCCTGATCCGCCGGGTCTGGCTCGGCGACCCGCCCCGGGAGGCCTTCGACCGCCAGCAGGACGTCTACCGCAGCTATTCCTCCGAGGCCGCCCAGCAGCACTGGCGCGACAACGGCTTCCTCTGCCGCGACGATCCCGCCGACCTGGCCACCGACCTGCTCGCGGAGCTGGAGAAGTCAGGGGCCGATTGCCTCAACCTGCGGGTCCATGTCCCCGGCATCACCCCCGAGATGGCCCGAGACCAGATCACCCGCCTCGGCTCGGACATCCTCCCCCGCTTCAGGTCGGGTGGATGACCTGCCAGAGGTGGGTGTCGGGGTCGGTGAACAGGCCGAGGTAGCCCCAGGGCTTCTGCTCGGGCTCGGCGAGGACGACGGCGCCGGCGGCTCGGGCCTTCTCGATGTACTCGTCGACCCCGGCGTCGGACTCGACGTTCAGGCTGAGCAGGCACTCGCTGGTTCCGGGTGGCGCGGTCTCGTGGTCACCGGTGACCCAGCCGAAGCCACCCGTCGGGATGAACATGAGCCGGGCCCCGTCGTTGAGCACGAACTGCAGCGGCTCCGGCACTCCGTCGTCCGCCAGCTCCCCGATCGCCTCGAACCCCAGCCCTTCGCCATAGAAGCGGTAGGTCGTCGGACGGTCGGCGGTGGGCAGGGCCACGATCAGCGGTGCGCTCATGGGTCATTGGACCGGCGCGAGCACGCGAACTCATCGTTCCGGTGGCAGCGCGGTGTTCTCCAGGACACGTGGCTGCCACCAGAACGGGCAGGCTCGCCTGTTGCTGGCCAGGATCTGGCCGCGGCCGACCCAACGGTGCCCGCGTGAGCGATGATTCTCGGTGCGGCGGCGGGTCCAATCGGCGACCTGAGCGCAGGAGGATCCCATGAGCACCCTGGACACCGAGTTCACCGCCACCCTGCAGAAGAGCCCCAACAAGGGCGGATGGACCTACGTGGTCATGCCCGGCTCGGCCGACTACTTCGGTACTCGGGGCCTCGTGAAGGTGCGCGGGACCGTCGACGGCCACCCGTTCCAGAGCTCGTTCATGGCCCTGGGCGATGGCACCCACAAGCTGCCCGTGAAGGCCGACGTCCGCAAGGCCATCGCCAAGGAGGCCGGCGACCCCGTGACCGTCGTCCTCGAAGAACGCATCGACGCCTGACGGACGTCAGACGGGTTCGGCGGCGAGGATCTGGCCGAGGCCGAGGAGGGAGTGGGTGGCGCCGCCGAGGGTGAGCTCCAGCTCCTTGGCCCAGAGGAAGTAGCGGTGCAGGGGGTAGTCCCGGTCGACGCCCATGCCGCCGTGGAGGTGCTGGGCGGCGTGGACGACCCGCTGGCCGCCTTCGGCGCACCAGAACTTGGCGATGGCCACCTGCTCGGTGGACGGCAGGCCCTCGCTCAGGCGCCACGCGGCCTGCCAGGCGGTGAGGCGGACGGCCTCGGTGTCGATGTAGGCGTCGGCCGCCCGTTGGCCGACGGCCTGGAAGGTGGCAATGGGGCGGTCGAACTGCTCGCGGGTCTTCGTGTACTCGGCGGTGAGACGCAGGGCCTCCTCGCAGATGCCGATGGCCGTCGCACACAAGGCGGCCGTGGCCCGCTCGACCAGCCAGGACAGGGCCTCGCCGTCAGCCGCGCCGAGCGGATCGCCGGCGGCCCCCTCGAGGTCCAGGCGCGTGGCGGGCAGGCCCGACGTCGTGACCAGGGCCTCCTGGGACACACCGTCCCCGCTGAGGTCGACGACGAACAACCCGATGTCCTGGCCCACTCGGGCGGGAACGACGGCGTGGGTGGCCTGCTGGCCGAAGGGCACGAGCAGCTTGGTCCCCCGCAGGGCACCGTCGGTGGCCTCGGTGGTGGGCGCCAGTGGGCCGGTGCCGGTCTCGGTCAGGGCCACGGTCAGCACCCGGCTGCCGTCGACCACACCCGGCAGCAGCGACGAACGCTGCTCGTCGGTGCCGAACTGGTTCACCGCCAACGCCGCCATCACGGTGGCGAAGTACGGGACCGGGGCCGTCGTCCGCCCGATCTGCTCGAGGGTCAGGCAGGTCTCGAGGAAGCCGAGGCCACTGCCGCCGACGTCCTCGGGCAGGGCGATGCCGACCAGACCGGCGTCGGCCAGAGCCGCCCACAGGCCGGCCGGGTACGGGTCACCGGAGGCCTCGTGAGCCTTCAGGCCCTCATTCGTCGACTGGTCCCCGAGGATCTGGGCGGCCAGGTCCGACACGGCCTGCTGCTCTTCGCTGAACGAGAAGTCCATGGCTGGTGCTGTCCCCCGGTTATCGGTCGGCCCGGGGCAGGCCCAGGGCGAACATGGCGATCAGGTCCCGCTGCACCTCGTTCACGCCGCCACCGAAGGTGAGGATGATGAGGCTGCGGTAGTTGCGCTCCAGGCGGGAGCGGAGGAGCGCTTCGGGCGATTCCCGGCGCAGGTAGGAGGCCGGGCCCACCACCTCCATGAGCAGGCGGAAGGCCTCCAGGTAGAACTCGGTGCCGAAGACCTTGATCGTCGAGGCGTCGCCGATGTCGAGGGGCAGGCCCTCGGTGGCGCCCCACGCCACCTTCCAGTTGATGAGGCGCAGGAACTCGAGGCCGGCCCGCACCCGGGCCAGGTTGAGCTGGGCCCACTCCTGGTCGATGACCCGGCGGCCGTCGGCCAGCTTGGTCTCCTGGGCGTAGCGCAGGGCCTCCTCGTAGGTCTGCTCCAGCATCCCCGACGAGCACAGCGTGACCCGCTCGTGGTTCAGCTGGTTGGTGATGAGCGACCAGCCGTTGTTCTCGCCCCCGACCAGGTTCGCCGCCGGCACCCGCACGTCCTCGTAGAAGACCTGGTTGATGTCGTGCTCGCTCAGCAGGTCCATGGGCTGGACCGTGATGCCCGGCGTGTCCATCGGGACGATGATCATCGAGATGCCCTTGTGCTTGGACACGTCGGGGTTCGTCCGTACCGCCAGCCAGCAGTAGTCGGCGTCGCTGGCCAGGCTGGTGAAGATCTTCTGGCCGTTGATGACGTACTCGTCGCCGTCCCGCACGGCGCGGGTCTTCAGGGCGGCCAGGTCGGTGCCGGCGCCGGGCTCCGTGTAGCCGATGCAGAAGTGGATCTCGCCCTTGAGGATCTGGGGGAGGAACCGGTCCTTCTGCTCGTCGGTGCCGTAGCGGAAGATCGTGGGACCGACCGTGTTGATGGTCAGCATCGGCACCGGGGCGCCGGCCCGCATCGACTCGTCGAAGAAGATGAACTGCTCGAGCTGGGACTTGTTCTTCCCGCCGTACTCCTCGGGCCAGCCGATGCCCAGCCAGCCGTCGGTGCCCATCTGCTTGACGACCTTGCGCATGGCGGGGCCGACGCCGTTGGCGTCGGCCAGGCCGTCCTGCACCTCGGGCGTCAACAACTCGGCGTAGTAGTCGCGCAGCTCCTGGCGCAACGCCTGCTGGTCCTCGTCATAGCCGACGTACATCCGTGTCCCCCGAAAGTAGAACCGGTTCTAGCGGCAGTCTCCCCCACCACCGCCCGGGCGCTCAACTCGCGGTCAGCCGAAGTCGCCACCGAGGACGAAGAAGACGACGATGAGCCCGACGAGGGCGATGACGGCGAGCAGCAGCCCGATGACCTGGGCCATGGCCGTGATGGCGGCGACGGCCGCGGCCACGATGACGGTCCCCGGCCCGACGGGCAGGTGCTTCTCCTCGGCCCGGTCCTCGGTCCAGACCCGGACGACGATGGCCAGGACGACCGCCAGCGCGATCCCGATCATCACCACCAGCGGCGGGGCGAGCCAGCCGAGCAGGGCGCCGACACCGACCACCGCCGCCTTCAGGGCGAGGGGGACCCAGTCGACCTTCTCCTTCGGCGCCGGCTCGGGCCGAGCCGGCAGCGCCGTGGTCGGAGCGACCTCGACGGGGGCTGCGGCGGTGGCGGCCAACGGGGCGGTGGCGGACTCGGCCAGGGCCCGCCGCGGATCGAGGTCGGCGACCAGGTCTTGTGCCGTCGGGCGGCGGCTCGGGTCTGGGTCCAGGCAGCGGCGCACGATGCGGTCCAACCACGGGGGGAGGCCCCGCAGGTCGAGGTCGCCGTCCAGGACCTTGCGCAGCACCACCTCGGCCCGGCTGCCGTCGGCTGGTGGGCGCCCGGTGGCGGCGAAGGCCAGCACCGCCCCCCACGACCAGATGTCGGCGGCCGCCGTCACCTCGTCGTCCCGCAGCAGCTCCGGGGCCAGCCAGCCCGCGGTGCCCATCACCGTGCCGGTCATCGTCAGCGTGGTGGCCTCAGCGAAGCGGGCGATGCCGAAATCGACGAGCACGGGCCCATCCGTGCCGAGCACGACGTTGGCCGGGCTGACGTCGCGGTGCAGGACGCCGGCGCCGTGGACCGCCGCGAGGGCGTCGGCCAGGCCCGTCGCCAGAGCGTGCAGGGAGGGTCCCGTCACCGGGCCGTCGGCGGCGATCCGTTGGGCCAGTGTCGGCCCGACCACCAGTTCTGTCGCCAGCCAGGGTCGCTCGGCTCCGGCGTCGGCCCCCAGCACCGCCTGCACCCGGGGGTGTTGCACCCGCTGGGCGGCCGCGACCTCCCGGGCGAAGCGGGCGCGGGCCGTGGCGTCCCGCAGTGAGCCCTCGGGCAGCACCTTCACGGCCACGTCGGTCCCGTCCACCGCGGTGGCCGCCCACACCTCGCCCATGCCCCCGGTGCCGACGGACCGGACGAGGGTGTACCCGCCGAGAGTCGACCCCGGCGTGAGCACCTAGTCGAGCCCCATCAGGCCCTTGATGCCCACGGAATGGCCGGCGGTGAAGCCCCCGTCGACAGCCAGGGCCTGGCCGGTCACGAACGAGGCGTCGTCGGAGGCGAAAAAGGCGGCGACCGCGGCGATCTCGTCGGGACGACCGAAGCGGCCGAGCTCGTGCTGCTCGCGGATGCGCTCCCGGTACAGGGCCATGTGCTCGTCGGCGAACACCGACCGGAAGAGCGGGGTGTCGATGAAACCCGGGCAGATGCAGTTGGCCCGGATGCCCCGTCGGCCGTAGTCGAGGGCCAGGTTCTTGGTCAGCAGGACCACCCCGCCCTTGGAGGCGTTGTAGGTGCTGCCCCCCTCGGTGCCCTCGAGGCCCTCGACCGACGCCACCGTGATGATGGCGCCGGACCCGGCCTCCAGCATCGGTCCCAGCGCCTGCTTGCAGGTCAGGAAGGTGCCCTTGAGGTTGATGTCCTGCACCCGGTCCCACTCGGCCTCGTCGACGAGGTGCACGGGGCCGCCGCCCGCCACGCCCGCGGCGGTGACCACGGCGTCGAGGCGACCATGGGCCTCGACGGTGGCGGCCACGGCGCGGGCCAGGCCCGCCTCGTCCCGGACGTCGACGGCGTGCCACGCCGAGGCCCTGGTGTCGTCCGGTTCCGGCCCGAGGTCGATGCCGACCACCGTCGCCCCCTCGTCGACGAAGCGGTCCACGCAGGCCGCTCCGATCCCCGATGCCGCCCCGGTGACCAGCGCCACCTGTCCATCCAGCCGCATGTGCCTCCTGTCGCCGCCTGCGCGGCTCCCGCTGCCTACGGCAGCTTCCGACGAACCTCGAGCGAGGTGCTTCGCTCCACTCCGCAGCGTTGCCCCCCGGCAGTGAACCTAGGTGAAGGTGTCGGCGAAGAAGGCGAAGATCTCGTCGGTGGCGTCGATGGCGTCACTCGTCCGGCCGTAGCGATTCACGGGCAGGACTGGCCCTCCTGGCCACGTGTGACCACCCCGGCTCACCCGGAGCAGCCGGGTCGGGACATCACAGCCCTGGTACTCGATGAGGGTGATGGTCGGGACGACCACCGTCGAGGTCGGCCCCGAGGTGCAGTGGTTGCGGAATGACCATTCGTGCAGCCGGCTGGTCACCGAGGGCACCGACAGGAGCCCGCTGAGCCGGCCGCCCAGATCGCCCCCCTGGTACGGCACGATCGGGTCGGCGGTGCCGTGGACGACCAGCAGCGGCGTGGGCCGCTCGAGGCAGGGGCCGGCGATGTTCATGCCGGCCACCGACGCCGCCGCGGCAAAGGTCCTGGGCAGGGCGCAGGTGACGGCGGCGGCCATGGCCGCCCCGTTGGACATGCCCATGACGAAGCGTCGCCCGGGGGCGATGCAGAGACGTCGGGCCACGTCCTGCACGACCCGCTGCACGAAGTCGACGTCCTCGCCGTTGCGAGCCTGCAGGTACCAGAAGACCCGCCCGGCATCGAGGGTGGCCACGACCCAACCTCGCGGCGCGGCGTACTGCCGGGCCCGGCTGAGCGCCATCTCCTGCGCGGCGTTGGAGCCGGCGCCGTGCAGGTCGAGCACCAGCGGCACCCGGGTGTCCCCGGTGTAGCCGGGCGGCACGGTCAGGTGGTAGGTCCGGGTGAGGCCCGCGGCGCGCACGGTGTGCTGCTTGGTGCCGGCCAGGCGACCGGTCCCGCAGCCGGAGGCGCCGACCTCGGCCTCGGCGGCGACCGGTCCCGCGACGGCAATCGGGGCCGCGGCCGCGAGGAGCAGGCCGAGGGCGAGGAGGACAGCCAGTGGGCGGCGCATCCGCAGGAACGTAGCGCTCCGCGGCTTGCGCCCGGCCGCGCCGCCTGCCTACGCTCGGTTAGCAATTGCGATCGACCGTTTGCACAAGCTAACGCCTGTGGCGCTGGGAGGCCCCGTGAAGCTCGACCTGCTGTATGAGATCGACGTCCCCGCTCCGTGGGGGGACAAGCCCCACCCGTACGCCCAGCGGGAACACGAGCAGAAGGCCTACTACGAGGCCATGGAGCAGATCACCCTGGCCGACACGCTCGGGTTCAACACCTGCTGGGTGGTGGAGCACCACTTCCGCGAGGGTCGGTCGCACTGCCCCTCGTCGGAGGTCGTGCTCGGTGCGCTCTCCCAGCGGACCGAGCAGATCGGCATGGGGTTCGGCGTGACCCTCACCCCCTTCGGCTTCATCCACCCCGCCCGCGTGGCGGAGAAGGTGGCGACCGTGGACGTGCTGTCCAAGGGCCGGGTCCAGTGGGGCACGGGGCGGTCCACGCCCATGGAGCAGACGGCGTTCGGCGTCGACCGCGAGAAGAGCCGGGACGAGTGGCGGGAGGCCATCGAGATCATCTGCGGCATGTGGCGGGAGGAGTACTTCGAGTACGAGAGCGAGAGCTTCTCGTTCCCCCGCCGGATGGTGACGCCCAAGCCGTACCAGGACCCGCACCCACCGGCCTGGATGGCAGCCACGTCCCAGTCCTCGGCCACGACCGCCGGCGAGAACGGCCTCGGCCTCCTGTCCTTCACGATCATGCAGCCCATCGAGATGATGGCGAAGGCGATCGAGATGTACCGGGCGGCCCAGATCAACGCCAAGCCCCTGACCGACGTCCAGACCAACAAGGTGGCGGCCTACACGCTGGTCCATTGCGCCGAGGACGAGGCCCAGCTCAAGACCAACGGGCTCTATGAGTCCCTGGGCTGGTGGTACCAGCACCTGGCCCAGTTCACGATCGACTGGGAGTTCCCCAACACCCCGC
The DNA here is from genome assembly GCA_963725155.1 of uncultured Microthrixaceae bacterium. GTDB lineage: Bacteria > Actinomycetota > Acidimicrobiia > Acidimicrobiales > DATDAH01 > DATDAH01. The sequence continues at coordinate 237,268 of CAVRXU010000005.1, read as the reverse complement.
AGGAGGAGGTGGACCGGATCTTCCCGCTGATGAAGCCGCTGGCCGAGGGCAACATCCCGATCGACACCTTCAACGACGCCGACATGATCGTCTGCGGCGACGCCGACAAGTGCTTCGAGAAGATGAAGCACTACGCCGACCTCGGCGTGGACGAGCTCATCTGCTACGTCCAGTTCGGCTACCTGCCGCACGAGTCGGTCATGAAGACCATCGAGATCATCGGCAAGGAAGTCCTGCCCGAGATCGAGAAGTACGAGCCGCCCGCCGACTCCCCCGCCAAGGAGTTCGAGCGGATGGCGGCCGCGGCGAACAAGTAGCCACGGCGATGCCGAGGGCTGTCGAGGCGGGGCCCGCACGGCCCCGCCTCGCGGCGTTCCGGGGGGCGACATGAGCGAGAAGCCGATCGACCCGACCGCCGGCTCGCGGCGCCCGTCGGGCGCCCGGCGATCCGATCAGGTCGAACCGTTCCTGCGGGGCTGCGCCTGGCCGGAGGCGCCGGGCGTCCCCTACCCCCGGGCCAAGCCCGAGGGGGCCATGGGTCGCCTGCCGATCGACACCTGGGCCATGGCGTCCATCCCCGCCGGGGTCCGCCTCGAACTGGTCGGCGACGCCTCCGAGCTCGACGTGCACTACTCCTGCGCCCATGCCAGCTTCGGCTACCTGGGTGGCGGCGAGGGCCACGAGTTCGTGGTCTGGCGAGGCGATGAGCGGGTGGCCGCGGTCGACGCCGAGGAGGGCGAGCACACCGTGCGGCTGCCCTTGGGGTCCGGCGACGGGCGAGTCGTCGTCTACCTGCCCGAGCGCATGGGGCCGACGATCCTGCAGGTCACCGCCGTGGGCGGGTCGATCGCCCCGGCTCCCGCTCAGCCCCGCTGGCTCTGCTACGGGGACTCCATCGCCGAGGGCTGGGTCGTGACCGCCCCCGACCGGGCGTGGCCCGTCGTGGTCGCCCGGGAGCACGGGCTCGACGTGGTCAACCTCGGTTACGCCGGGTCGGCCCGAGGCGAGATCCCGTCAGCCGAGGAGCTGGCGGAGCTGGACGCCGACATCATCTCCATCGCCCACGGGACGAACTGCTGGACCCGCACGCCGCACAGCGCCGAGCTGTTCGCCGCGGGTCTGGTCGCCTTCCTGGACATCGTGCGCGACGGGCACCCCGACACGCCGATCGTGGCCATCAGCCCCATCACCCGGCCCGACGGCGAGGCCACGCCGAACCGGCTGGGCACGACGCTGACCGACCTGCGGGTCGCGTTCGAGTCGGTCGTCGCCGAGCGGATCGCCCTCGGCGACCGTGCCCTGACCCTGGTCGAGGGCCTGCCCATCGTCCCCATCGCCCTCTTGGCCGACGGCATCCACCCCGGCGACGACGGCCACGCGGCCATGGCTGCAGCCATCGGTCCCGTCATCGCGGCGACGGTCTCGAGCTGACATGGCCCGGCCGGCACCGGCGGTCGACCGGGCCGTCGAGATCCTCGACTTCCTGACCGACAACCCGCGGGACGCCTTCTCGCTCTCCGAGCTCGCTCGCCGCCTCGACCTGAACAAGGCCACCGCCCACGCCATCCTCAACGCCCTCACCGACCAGGGCTACCTGCTGCGCCACCCCACCCGGAAGGACTACCGGCTGGGGCCCCGCCTCATCGCCGTGGGCGAGGCGGCTCGGGCGCAGTACCCGGTCGTGGAGTTCGCCCGGGACGAGCTGCGCCGCCTCAGCGAGGACCTGGGGACCGAGTGTGTGGCCAGTGCGCCGATCGGCAACGAGATGGTCATCGTCGACCGGGCCGGACCGGTGCGGCCCATCGGCCTGACCGTGGCCGTCGGCTACCGCTTTCCGCTGGTCCCGCCGATGGGGACGGTCTTCATGGCCTGGTCCTCCTCCGAGGAGATCGACGAGTGGCTGCGCCGGGTCGGCCCCGACGTGACCGAAGCCGAGCTGGACCGTTACCGCCTGGCCCTGGGCGCGGTACGGGACCGGGGGTATTCGGCGGGGCTGGACGCCGACGGCAGCCGTTCCCTCGCCGAGGCGCAGGCCGGAGACCTCGACGGCGACGAGTACCAGCTCATCGAGATGGGCGGCGCCGAGGAGTACCGGGTCACCACCATCGGTGCTCCGGTGTTCGACACCGAGGGCGCGGTGGCCCTCGGGGTCTTCATCCTCGGCTTCCGGGACGCGCTGACCGCCGAGCAGGTGCCCGACGTCGCCGAGCGCCTGATGAAGGCCACCGGCGCCGTCACCGAGTCCATCCATGGCCGCCCACCCCGCTGAGCTGGCCCACCGCTACGCGGTGGCGCTGGACCGCAAGGACATGGACACTCTGGTCGGGCTGTTCGTGCCTGCCATCCAGGACAAGGTCCGGGCGTCTCTGGAGCCCGCCATCGCTCGCCTCGGGGTGACCGTGCTGTCGGTGACCACCCAGACCGTCGACGTCGTCGACCACGACCACGCCACCGGCGTCGTCTACTGCACAGGGGAGATCGAGGACCCCGACGACGGCTGGATCCGCCAGCAGATCGTCTACCAGGACCGCTACGAGCGGGTCGACGGCCAGTGGTACTTCAGAGCCCGGGACCACCAACTCGTCTACGGCGTGCGTCGGCCCGAGAACCCGCTGACCCAGGCGCCGGCCAACTGGCCCGAGCACCAGATCGGCCGCGGCACCTATCCCCCTCGTTCTGGCCTCTGATCCTCCGGTCATGACCGGAGGATCAGAGGCCAGTTGGCCGACGCTCGGCCGAGATGTACGGTCGCTCCTGCGCTTCCCCCGCCGACGAAATCCCGCGTCTGGGGAAGCTCATGCCCACTCTTCTCTCGGCCGTCGCCGCGCTCGCTGGGCGCCAACACGGCCTCGTCACCACGCCGCAGGTCATGGACCTCGGCGGTACTCGGCACGTGATCACCCACATGGTCGCTTGCGGACAGTGGGACCGGGTCACGCCGATGCTCCTCCGCAGGCTGGGGAGCCCTCGATCTCGTGGTCAGCGCGTCATGGCGGCGGTGCTGGATGCCGGTGAGGGCGCCGGACTCTCACATCGGTCGGCCGCCGCATGGTGGCGCCTGCGCGGCTTCCTCCTCGCCGACATCGAGGTGATGCGCGCTTCGATCGATGAACTCGATCCCACCACGCCTGGCCCGCACCATTCACGAGCCCCGGTGCCTTCCTCCTCACCACCTGACCGTGCTCGACTGGGTGCCCATCACGATTCCGTCCCGTATCCCCTTCGACCTCGCCGCCACCCAGCCATGGCTGGCGGCCAAGGCCCTCGACCGGGCTTGGGCCGCGAACCTCCTCACCTACACGAGCTCGACGCTCATGCTCGACGACCTGGCCGAGCGAGGGCGAAAAGGCATCACGCTCATGCGCGAGCTGCTGGCCGAGCGTGGGCCCGACTACCGGCCGAATGACACGAACCTCGAGGACCGCTTCCAGGAACTGGCTCGGGAGGCCGGCTTCGACGACCTCGAACGCCAGCGCAACCTCCTCGACCGTGAATGGCTGGGCCGAGTCGACTTCGTCAGCGCCAAGCGAATGCTGGTCATCGAGGTCGACAGCGCCTTCTGTCACGGTGCCCTCGTCGACGAGGCCGACGACCTCGTCCGCACCGAGGCGCTGACGGCTGCCGGTTACCGCGTCGAGCGATTCACGGACAACGAGGTCTGGTTCGACCCGAAGGGCACCGTCACCCGCCTCCGCACCATCCGTTCTGGCACCTGATCCTCCGGTGATAGGCGGAGGATCAGAGGCCAGAACCAACAGCCCCTCGTTCTGGCCTCTGATCTGCCGGTGATAGGCGGAGGATCGGAGGCCAGAACCGGGGGGGCGGGTCAGGTCGGCTGGAACTGGCTGAGGAGGCGGGCCAGCTCGAGGGGTTGGTCGCCTTGGAGGCTGTGGCCGGCGTCGGCGACGACCTCGACCTGGGCCGTCGGCTGGCGGCGGACGAGCTCGGCCTGGTCGTCGTCGCCGACGACGCTGCCGGCCGCGCCGCCCCGCAGGAACAGGATCGGCGCCGTGATCTGGTCGACCTTCTCCCAGAGGGAGTCGAAGTCGGGCATCTCGCCCTCCGGGAAGTTCCACTCCCGCATCGGGTCCCACCGCCAGGTCCAGCTCCCGTCGGGGTTCTCCTTCGCGTTGTGGAGGATCCCCCGGCGCAGCGAGGAGACCGAGCGGGTCGGGTTGAACTCGACCGTGCGGTCGAGGATCTCCTGGAACGAGGCGAAGGTCTCCGGGCCGGACACGAAGGTGACGATCGGCTCGGCCTTGGCGTGGTCCACGCCGGGGGTCACGTCCACGATGGCCAGCCGCCGCACCAGGTCGGGGTGCTGGGCGGCGAGGCAGATGGCGGTGAGGCCGCCGAGGGACATGCCCACGACCAGCTCGGCCGTCGGAGCCAGCTCGCGGACCACAACCGCCACGTCGTCGGCCAGGTGCGGTGGCCAGTAGGAGTGGTCCTTCCGCCAGTCGGAGTGCCCGTGGCCGGGCAGGTCGACCGCCAGCAGCGGTCGATCCAGGGCCAGGGCCACCGTGTCCCACGTGTGGGCGTTCTGGGCCCCGCCGTGGATGAAGACGATCTCGGGGGGCCCGCTCCCCCACCGCAAGGCACTGACCCGACGCTCGCCATCCACGGGCACTGACACCCGCTCGACCGTCGGTGGCCCGGACCAGGCCAGGCCCACCTCCTCGGCGTTGTCCTGGAACAGGCCGAACTCGTCGTAGACCTCGGTCACGGCATGACCCCCCGCAACCCGTCGTCGCCGAAGACCGGTTCGAGGAAGGCGTGGTAGAGCGGCCCCCGCCGCAACGAGTGCCCACCGTCCACGTGCAGGACCTGGCCGGTCACCCAGGTCGACTGGTCGCCCGCCAGGTACGCCATGGCGTCGGCGATGTCGTCCACCGTGCCCGGCCGGGCGATCGGCATCTGTTCGAGGTAGTCGTCCAGGACCGGGCCGCCGTCGGTGATGGTGGCCACCAGCTCGGTGGCCACCAGGCCGGGGGCGATGGCGTTGACCCGCACGTTGGAGGCCCCGAGCTCGTCGGCCCCCATCTGCACGAGGGCCTCGATGCCCGCCTTGCTCGGCCCGTAGGCCCCGAACCAGCGGTGCGTGGTCGACCCCGCGATGGACGAGATCCCGATGAACGACCCGCCCCCACCCCGGATCATCACGGGGGCGGCGTGCTTGAGGGCCAGGAACGTCCCGACGACGTTGAGATCCATGGTGTCCCGGAACGCCTGGGCGTCGACCTGGGTGATGGGACCGATGGTCGACGAGCCGCCGGCGGACGCCACGACGACATCCAGGGTCCCGGTCGGCTCGGCCGCGGCCGCCACCGCGGCCTGGACCTGGGTCTCGTCGGTCACGTCACAGGCCACCGCCCGTACGTCGCCCGCCACCTCGGCCACCGCGGCGTCCAAGCGCTCCTGGCTCCGGCCGCAGATCGTCACCACCGCCCCCTCGGCGGCCAGGCGCCGGGCGCAGCCCAGCCCGATTCCGCTGCCCCCGCCGGTCACCAGTGCGCCCTTGCCGTCCAGTCCGAATCCCATGCGGTTGTTCTAGCCCGAGTCGAAGCCCCGGCCGGTTCCCGCAACTAGTGTCCAGCCGTGCCCCATCTCACGAGACGCGCCTGGCTGGCCGTCGGCCTCGCGATCGCTGGGCTCGCCGCCCTGAGCGTGACCATCGCCGGTGCCCAGACCGATGACACCCCCCGCGGAACCGACCCGCTCTCCGCCGACGAGCTCACGGCCGCCAGCGACCTGGCCCAGGGGTCCAATCCAGGCGAGGCGGCAGGCCTTGGCGACGACGACGTCGTCCTCCTGGTCGAGCGCCACGAGGAGGCGAAGACGGACGAGGACGACGGCCTCCGTCGGGCCGACGTCTACGTCTACTCCTATGACGACGACGTCCTCACCTGGACCGTGGTCGACACCGCCACCGGCGAGGTCGACCAGAGCCAGGTCGTCCCCGACACGCAGCTCCCGCTGATCCAGGAGGAGGAGGACCGGGCACTCGAGATCGCAATGGCCGACCCCGAGTTCGCTCAGCTGCTGGCCACCCGCTACCGCCAGGCCACCGGACGGGATCTGGTCGATCCGGCCACGGACCTCGACATCCAGCCCATCGTGTTCCGGTCCGACGCCAATCCTCGGGCGGCCGCAGCCGGCGCCCAGGCCTGCGGTGAGCACCGCTGCGCCCAGCTGATGATCCAGTCCACCGACGACTTCCTCGTCAACCTGCTCCCCGTGATCGACCTGTCGAGCGATCAGCTGCTCACCGAGACGGGGTTCTTCTCATGAGCGGCCCCACTCGCCAACGCCTCCGCCGCGCCGGCACGATCCTGGCCATCGTCCTGCTCGGGGCCGCCGTGCCGGTCGCCCTCAACGTGGCCGCCGACGCCAACGGCGTGTTCAACTGCTCCGGCGGCTCCCAGGTCGACGAGACGCTGACCAACGGCGCCCGCTGGCAGATGTGCTGGGAGAAGCGCGCCCGGGAGGGGATCGTCCTCCACGACGTGACCTACACGCCCATCGGCGGTCAGCCCGTCGAGGTCCTCAGCGAGGCGGCCCTGGCCCAGATCCACGTGCCCTACGACGACAACGGGGCCCGGTTCCACGACCTGTCCGACTTCGGGCTCGGCAACAACATGGATGTGCTGAACGCCGGCGACTGCCCCAACGGCACCCTCCTGAGCAGCAACTGGGTCTGCCAGACCGAGGCCCCGACGGGCTACGCCTACAAGGACTACGACCAGGTGGCCGACGCCACGTCGCTGAACCTGTTCAGCGCGAGCTGCATCGGGGCCTACTGCTACGTCGTGGCCTGGAACTTCGACGACGACGGGACCATCCGTCCCGAGGTCGGCGCCACGGGCTCGCTCCAGATCTACGGCGGGACCCCGCAGACGACGTGGCCGATGGGTGGCGGCAACCGGGCCGTGGCCCACATGCACAACTTCTACTGGCGCCTCGACTTCGACGTCGACGGCCAGGCCAACGACCGGGTCGAGGAGCTCGAAGCCCTCCCCGCGGCCGGCACAGGACGCAGCCAACTGCGCAACACCCGGCGGGCGTTCTCGGTCGAGGCCGCCCGACGGGTGGCCCCGGGTGCCTTCCGGAGCTGGCGGGTCCGGGACACCGTCACCCGGAACGGGGACAACCACCCGATCTCCTGGGAGCTGGTGCCGAACACGGACAACATCTTCCGGGGACCGAACTTCGAGTCGTTCACCCAGAACGAGGTCTACGTGACCCGCAACCGGTCCTGTGAGCGCTTCGCCAGCCACAACCCGACCACCGGCGGCTGCCCGAACTCGGTGGCGGGCTTCGCCAACGGCCAGAGCCTCACGGGGCAGGACCTGGTGGTCTGGTACGCCACCTCGTTCCACCACCTGCCCCGGGACGAGGACGAGGACCACATGCACCCGCACTGGAGCGGCTTCTCGATCGTCCCCCGGGACCTCACGGCGACGAACCCGGCCGGCTGACGCCGGCCGGGTCAGCCCGGACTACGGCTGCTGGTCCAGGGGATGCGGGATGCCGAACTCCCGGAACACGGCGACCTGCTCCTGAGAGAGCCCGTCGGGCATGCCCACCGCGAACAGGGTGGGATCGACGGCGTCGTACCAGCAGGGCCAGACGTCGCCCACCCGGGGCATGGCCGTCTGGTTGATCATCATCTTCTTCTGGCCCTGGAACGGTGCGCCCCCGCTCAGCGGGGTCAGCTGGAAGTCCACCAGGCACTGGATGTTGATCTCGTTGACGATCATGCCGGTGGGTTGCACCTTGAGGATCATGGCCCGGGCCTTCTGGCCGGTGGCGACCAGGTTCTGGGCCTGAGCCTGCTTCTCGGGCGACATCCCGAAGGCGGAGCGCACGTTCTTGAGCACCACGAAGGTGATCACGAGCGGGACCACCACGGCCACGATGATGATGATGGGGATCATGGGTGCATCTTCGCCCACCCGCTCCCCCGCTGGGGTGAGTAGTCGCTACTCAAATTGCGAGGGCGAACCCGATCAGGGCGTGCCCCGCAGCAGGGCGCCCGGCCGGGCGTCGAGATCCTCACCCTGCCCGACGGATCGCCGTGCCGTTGACCCACACGTGCTCGATGCCCCGGCTGCGGGCGATCAGGCGGTCGGCCCCGGCGGGCAGGTCCCAGACCCGCTCGAGCGGCTCAGAACCCACCGTGTCGGGGTCGAACACCACCAGGTCGGCCGCGCCCCCCTCCACGATGCGGCCCCGGCCCTCCAGGCGGAAGACCTCCGCCGCCTGCCCACTGAGCCGCCACACGGCCTGCTCGAGGGTCAGCACCCCCCGCTCGCGGACCCAGACCCCGAGGAGGTGGGTCGAGAAGTTGGCGTCGCAGAGCTGACTGGCGTGGGCCCCTGCGTCGGACAGCCCGAGCACCGTCCGCTCGTCCTGGAGCAGGGTGGCCAGCTCGACCTCGTCGTCGTTGGCCAGGACGATGCGGTAGCGCGTGGCCAGGTCGTCCTCGAGAGCGAGGTCGATCATCAGGTCGAGGGCGTCGACCCCCCGCTGGGCCGCCAGCTCGGCCAGGGTCGGGCCGTCCACCAACTCGGGAAAGCGGTCCGTCTCCTGAATGGTCGCCTTGGTCAGGCGCTCGCCCCACATCGAGTGGTCGGCGTGCATGCGGTCCCGCCAGGCCGGGTCCCGGTAGACGTCCGCCCGCCGCTCGTGGGGGACGGCGAGGACCTCCTGGAACGAGGCCATCGTCGCCATGGGGAACGGGTCGGCCATCGTCACCTGCATGACGAGCGGACGGCAGGCCACCTGTGGCCACACGTCACCGCCCCGCTGGGCCGTGGCGTCGATGATCGACACGGCCCCGCCCTCGCCCCACATCCCCGAGAGCAACGCCGTCCAGGAGACCGGCCGACCGGTGAGCTGGGAGATCTCGGCGAACTGGTCCATGAAGAGGTTGGCCCCGACCGTGGCCTGCATCACGCCGTGACCGACCTCGCCCATCGTCGAGGCGAGGGCCTTGATCTCGTCGTAGTTGGCCAGGCGGCTGGGTACGGGCTTGCCGTAGGCGCCGGCGTGGGTGGGCGCTCCCGACGTCGAGAAGCCCACGGCCCCCGCCTCGAGTGCCTCCTTGATGATGGCGGCCATCTCGGCCACCTCGGCCTCGGTCGCCTCCCGGTCCGACGCCTCGTCGCCCAGGACGTAGAGGCGGGTCGGGGTGTGCCCGGCGAGGACGCCGACGTTCAGTCGCTTGGGGAGGCGGTCGACGGTGGCCAGGTACTCGGGGAAGGACTCGAAGGTCCAGTCGATGCCGGCCACGAGGGCGTCGAAGGCCATGCCCTCGACGTTCTCGAGCGTGCGGGCGATGGTCTCGCGGTGCTCCGGTCGGGTCGGGGCGATGCCGAACCCGCAGTTGCCGACGACCACGCTCGTCACCCCGTGCCAGCACGACGGGGTCAGGTCCGGATCCCACAGCACTTGGGCGTCGTAGTGGGTGTGGATGTCGACGAACCCGGGGGCCAGCACCAGGCCACCGAGGTCGACCTCCTCGGCCCCGTCGGTGGCGGCGACGTCGCCGACCGCCACGACCCGGCCGTCGGCCACCCCGACGTCGGCGGTCCGGCGCGGCGCCCCCGTCCCGTCGATCACCGTCCCGTTGCGCAGGATCAGGTCCATGTGTCCCCCTTCGTCGAGGCCTCGCGGCCCGGCGCGACCGTACCGTCAGCCGATGCAGGCCTGGATCAGGCCGCCCAGGACGTCCCTGGTCGGGCTGCCGGACTCGGCCTCCAGCACGACCAGCGCCGGTGCACCACCGTCCAGTCGGACCTCCAGCGGGAACTTGAACGTGCGCTTGCTCTCGATGAGGGCATGGGTGTCGCAACGGTCGACGACGAGCTCGACCGGTAGGCGGCCGTCCTCGCCCGCGCCGGCGACCGTCAGCAGGGGCGGACCGAAGTCGCCCAGGCGGACGCCGAAGACGATGTTGCCTCGGACGTCGTCGATGGTCACCTCGGTGTCGCCGTGAGTGGCGACGACGATCTCGCCCCGAGCCGACCGGGGACCGGTCGGCGTCCAGTCGTCGCCGAAGTGCAGGTCGGCGGCATTCCGCACCGCGGCTTCGCCGCACTCCACCTCGTGCAGGGCGTCCATGACGCCGGCTGGGGCCTGGTCCAGGGGAACCACGACCTCGTCACCGGCGACGACCGTCACCAGGCTCGACGGGCCCGAGCCCGGGCAGATCGACGCGCCGTAGGGCACGGGCAGCAGGAGCCGCTGGCCGGGGGCCAGTTGGGTGTCGCGAGGGCTGGCTGGAACGGGCTCGAACAGGGGCGAGTCGAGCTGCACCGACGCGACCGTGACGGCGGCGTCGCCCTCGTTGGTCAGCTCGAGGCGGAAGGTGCGCTGGCTGTCGAACAGGCTGGACCGGGTGGCGGTGGCCGCCAGCTCGACGCCCGTCGCCCCGCCGCCCCCGTTTCCGCCGTCGTCACCGCAGGCCGCCAGCAGCACCAGCCCGACCGCCGCAGCCCGGGCGAACGCCCGGGTCACCGGAACTGCGCGAACCAGCCGGCGACCAGGCCGTTGAGCACATCGGCCCGCTCCCATTGCAGGAAGTGGCCGGCCCGGGGCACGACCAGTGGCCCGGTCCGGTTCGTGAAGGCCACCTCGCAGCAGGCCATGAACTGCTCGGGGACGACCTGGTCCTCGGGGCCGTAGAGCAGGAGCGACGGCACCGGCATGGTCTCGAACAGGCGGGGGACCTCCTCAGCCACCCTCGTCCCCCGGCCCAGCTGGTACACGGCCCAGCCCGCCCGCAGCCGGGCCTCCTCGGTCCAGGGCTCGGTCATGAAGTCGACGTCGGCCGCGGTGAACGAGCCCCGGCTGCCCCAGAGTCGGTGGCCGTAGAAGTCGCCGATGTAGCGCCGTCGGCGCTCAGGCGTGTCCAGCTCCGCGGCCAGGGCATCGGCGTGCTGGCCCTGCCGCAGCTGGTAGTCGGTCTCCGGTCGGGCGTCGACGTCGCCGAGGCCGGACAGGGAGATGCCGGCGGCCTGGTACTCCTCGATCAGGAACGGTGGGGCCGTGTTGAAGTAGCAGAGGCCGTCGACCAGGCCGGCGAAGCGCAGCGCCAGGTCGTAGGCCACGACGGCGCCGACGTCACCCGCGACCACCCCGCACCGCTCGTGGCCGAGCACTCCGTGGACGAGGGCTTCGATGTCGCGGCTGTAGGTGACGATGTCGTAGCGGTCGTCGGCGTCGACGTCGCTCTCGCCGTGGCCTCGCAAGTCGGGGACGATCACCTCGTAGCCGGCCGCGGCCAGCGGAGCGATGTTGCGCCACCAGATCCGTTTGGTCTCCGGATAGCCGTGGAGCAGCACCAGCGGGTAGCCGCCGACCCCCTCGTGCACATAGGCCAGGGACAACCCGTCTCGGACCTCGGCCCGGTGCGTCAGGAAAGCGGCGGCGTCGGGGACGGTCATCGGTCGGTGGTGCACGCCGGGCGCCGCGGCGTCCCCTGTCACCGAGGCGCTCAGTTCAGCGTCGTGCAGATCCCGGGCGACTCCTGGGCCAGGCGGCCACCGCACGTGGCGCCGTAGCCCTCGTAGGAGTTGGTCGACGGGGAGATGGGCGTGACCGAGTAGAGCTCGTTGCAGTCGTTGAAGTCTCCGCCGAAGCAGCTGTCCGCCAGAGCGTCGAAGCGGGGCACCGTCCCGTACTCGTCGATGAAGTCGGACGGGTCGACCGGGTCGCCGGCCTCCGGTGTGCCCGGAATGCCGCCGGGGATCAGGTCCGAGAAGTCCGACAGGTCAGAGAAGTCCGAGAAGTCGCTGAACAGGTCGCTGTAGTCCGACAGGTCGGAGAAGTCCGAGAAGAGGTCGCTGTAGTCGGAGAGGTCGCTGAACGAATCGGTGAAGTCGTCGCTGAAGGCCCCACTGAAGTCACCACTGGCGTCGCTCAGGGCGTCGCTGGCGTCGCTGAGGGCGTCGGAGGCGACATCGTCGGCGGTGCTGGCGTTCTCGCCGTCGTCGCCGCCGTCGTCACCGCCGAAGGCAATGAGGACCACCGCGACCACGATCGCGGCCACGGCGAGACCGGCCAACGCCAGGATCCCGACCGGCAGCTTGCGCCCTTCACCGGAGTCACCCATGGCGCTGGGCGGGACGTAGGGGGTCTCCGCTCCGCCCATGGCGACCGGGGCGATGGGGGCAGCCGCGGCCTCCTCCGCCGTCGGGGTGGCCACCGTCGGGTCCTGGACCGTGGGCGGATCGGTGGAGACGACGCCGCCGTCGGACACCTGGTCGCTCCAGGTGGCGCCGTCCCAGTAGCGGTACTCGTGCCGGCCGTTGGGGTCGGCGTACCAGCCCGGCTCGGGATGCCCGCCTTGGTCGCTCATGATTGGTCCTCCCGTTGTTCAGCCGGGTCTAGCCCAGCGAGGCACATTGTCCCGGGTGTTCCTCGGGCAGACGGCCACCACAGGTGGCGCCATAACCCTCCCAGGAGTTCGTCGACGCGTCGATAGGGGTGACCGCGTACAGCTGGTCGCAGTCGGCGAGGTTCCCGTTGAAGCAGCTGTCGGCCAGGCGGGTGAACCGGGCGTCGGTGCCGTAGTCGGGGATGAAGTTGCTGGGATCCTGCGGATCGCCCAGCGTCAGGTCGTCGGAGAAGTCCGAGCTGAAGTCACTCGAGAAGTCGTCGGAGAAGTCCGAGCTGAAGTCGCTGGAGAAGTCGTCGGAGAAGTCCGAGCTGAAGTCGCTGGAGAAGTCCGAGCTGAAGTCCGTGCTCAGGAGCTCGTTGAAGGCCTCGTCGTCACAGATGGTGACGGCGATCTCGGACACGTCGGCAGGATCGTCACCGAAGAAGTCCGCGTCACAGAGGAAGTCCCGCTGCGCGTCGTAGGCCTCGAGGTACGCCCGGAGCTGGACCGACTCGTCGGGGTCGAAGGCGTCGAAGCTGTCGTCCGGCGGGTTCGTCTCGATGACGGCGTCGAAGTCCCCGACGCTCTCGACGCCGCTGATGATGATCCCGTACTGCCCGCTCAGGGGGGCGACGAAGATGAAGCCCTCGGTCTCACCCGCCCCGTTCTGGTCGTCGGTCTCCAGCGGGATGCCCGCTGCGGCCACGTCGGGGAAGGCGTCGGAGAGGACCCCCTGCAGGTCCCCGAAGTCCGAGAGCGCGGCATTGATGTCCTCGCTCGCGTCCTGACCCTCCAAGGCGTCACTGAACAGGCTGTCGTAGCCGGAGAGCAGATCGCTGTAGTAGCCGCTGGTCTCGTCGTCGAGCTCGCCGTCGCTCAGCTCGCCGCCGCCGATCGAACCGAAGGCCTGCGTGGCCACCAGGTCCTGGTCCACCGTCGGCGTGATGGCCACGTTGAGGTCGTCGGACGGGTGGACCACGACCCGCACGGCCTCGCCCCCCTCCATGTCGAAGGTGCGGATGACGAAGGGCTCGTCCTCGGTGATGCTCCCGGCGAAGTCGCCGGTGCCGCCGCTGGAACCACCGTCGTCGTCGCCTCCGGTGAGGAGGACAACCAGGCCGACGACCACGGCGGCCACGACCAGGCCGACGAGGGCCAGGATCCCGACCGGCACCTTCTTCTTGGCCGCGCCGGGTGGCGGGACGTACGCCTGGTCGGCCGCGCTGGGCGGGCCCACGGGACCGGCCGCCATCGGTGGGGTCGCCACCGGCTGGATCACCGTCTCGGTGCCCGGCGCGGGGCCCGTCACCTCGGTCGGGGCGTCGCCCGGCGGGTCGGAGCTGACGACCCCACCGTCGGAGACCTGATCGGTCCACGCCGAGCCGTCCCAGTAGCGGTACTCGTGTCGCCCGTTGGGGTCCGGCTGCCAGCCCGCCTCGCCCGCTCCGCCCTGATCGCTCATCACTGCCTCTCGTCGTCGGCCCGCCGCACCGGTCGGACCGGGGTCAGCGTCATCGCACCGTAGTCCGTCCGCCACGGCCGACGAAGGTGGCCGGATCGACTGAAGATCGGTCAGCGAGGGCCGTCGCTAGGGTCCTCGCATCGGCGCCCCCGCAGTCCCCCGATTCCGCCGCGTGTGGGCCCCGGCCCTGGCCGCGACGGCGCTCCTGGCGGCCTGTGGCGCGCCCGCGCTCGACGACGACCAGGCCGGAGCCGAGCGGCGGGTGTGCGCCAGCCTGCGGGAACGGGTGGCGGCCCGGGTGCTGGCCGAGGCCGGCCCGCTGCATCCACCCGACGGGGGCGACGCCGACGCCGATGCACTGTCCGCCACCACCCTTCGCGACGACCCCGAGACCTACTACAGGGCGCTCGACAAGCGGCTGACCGACATCGACCTCGGTCCGAAGGACGATCCGTCACCCGTGTCACCGGCCTCCCTCCTGGTGGACGCGTGCCGCTCGCTCGATCCGTGAGCCTCGCCCGTCGCCTGCGCCCCCTCGCCGCCCCCGTCGGTCTGGTCGCTCTGGTGCTGGCCACCCGACTGCCTCGACTCGACCGGCCTCGGGTCTTCGTCTTCGACGAGGTGTACTACGCGCTCGACGCCGCGGATCTCCTGCGCCACGGCGTCGAGGCCTCACCGGCCCATCCGCCACTGGCCAAGTGGCTGATCGCCGGCGGCATCCGCGTGTTCGGGTTCACCCCCGTCGGCTGGCGATCGGCGGCGTTGCTCGCCGGTGTCGCCCTGGTCCTGGTCACCTGGGCGGCCGCCCGCCGCATCACGGACCGCTCGGACCTGGCGCTGGCCGCGGGGATCATCGTGGCCCTCGACGGCATCGCCTTCGTCACCGGCCGGCTGGCCCTCCTGGACGGGTTCGTGGCCGTGGCCACGACGGCGGCGGCCTGGTGCGTCCTCGGAGCGCTCGCCGACCAGGACGACCCGGAGCGCCTGCGCCGGTGGCGGTGGGCGGTGGCCCTCCTCCTCGGCCTCGGCACGGCGATGAAGTGGGGCGCCGTCTGGACCTGGCCGGTGGCCGCCATCGTGCTCGTCAGCCTGGAGCGTCGCGCCGCGTCCCCGGGACCGGATCGACGGCGACGCACCGCGGCCGCTCTGGCGGTCCTGACCCTGGTCCCGGTGGGGGTCTACCTGGTCGCCTACGGGCCATGGTTCGCCCAGGCCGAGCGGACCCGGGCGGGTCTCGGCCACTGCCATGGCGAGCTGCCGTGCCACCTGGGCGCGCTCGACCGGGTCACGGTGTGGTTCGACCACCAGCGCATGCTGATCGACTTCCACGCCAACTTGGACACCGACAACCCGGAGGCGGCGCCGGCCTGGAGCTGGGCGGTGCAGTCCGACCCGGCCGACCTCTTCAGCAAGCTCTGCCTCCCCCAGATGGCCGCGGTCCCGGCCCCCCTCGACGACGGCGCCTGTCCCGATCGGGACGAGCCCACCCAGGTCCGGATCCTGGCGCTGGCCAACCCGGTGACCTGGGCGGCCGGGCTCCTCGGCCTCGGCGTGTCGGCGTTCCTCGCGGTGCGGCGGCGCGACGACGCCGCGGGCATCGTGGTCGGTCTCGCCGCGTCCCAGTGGCTGCCCTGGATGCTGAGCGGGCGTGAGGTGTACTCGTACTACGCCGTGTCGCTGGTCCCCCTGCTCGCCCTCGCCACCGTGCTGGCCCTGGATCGTCTCCCCCGCGTCCGGCGATTGACCCTCGTCCCGCTCCTGGTCGGGTCGGCGGCGGCGTTCGTCTTCCTCTACCCGCTGCTGGCCGGAGTGGCCCTGACCGACGGGGCCGCCGAACTGCGCCTCCTCCTGCCGGGGTGGTCGTGACGACCGAGACCACCGACCATCCGGCCGTCCCGCCGCCATCGGCGATCCCGCCGCCTCCCGCCGGGCCGCCGCCGGTCGAGCGACCCGAGTGGCACCGGGTGGCGCGGGCCGCGGCGATCGGCCTGTACGGCGGGGCCCTCGTCGCCGTCTGGTGGACGTGGGGCATCCCCCTGGACCGGGAGCAGATCCTGCTCTGGGTGGCCGGCGGCCTCGTGGTGCTCACCATCGGCTCACCGGGCGGCGGCCCGCTCCGCGTCGTGCGGGACTGGCTGCCGGTCGTGCTCGTGCTCATCCTCTACGACCTGACCCGGGGGAAGGCCGACGAGCTGGGCATCCAGCCCCACCTGGATCCGCAGCTGACCTTTGACCGGTGGCTCGGCCTCGGCCAGCTGCCCACCATCCGGCTCCAGAACGCCGTCTACGGGCCCGGCCCGGTGCGCTGGTGGGAGATCCCGGTCACCTTCACCTACATCTCGCACTTCTTCGTGCCGTTCGCCGTGGCCGCCGTGTTCTGGGTCCGGGACCGGGCCCGCTACTGGCGCTACGTCCGACGGTTCGTCACCTTGAGCTTCGCCGCCGCCCTCACCTTCGTGCTCTACCCCGCCATCCCGCCGTGGATGGCCTCTCGCTTCGGCGTGGTCGACCCGATCGTGCGGACCGCACCCCGGGGCTGGGGCCACCGGTGGATCCACCTCGACATCGCCCAGGACGTGATCCGCGCCGGGTGGGACACCGCGAACCTGGTGGCCGCCGTCCCGTCCCTGCACGCCGGCTACACGGCCCTCGTGGCGGTCATGCTCTGGCCGACGGCCCGTCCGTCCCTGCGGGTCCTGCTCGCCCTCTACGCGGTGGGCATGGGGTTCGTGCTCGTGCTCTCCGGCGAGCACTACGTCTTCGACGTGCTCATCGGATGGGCCTACGTCGCCGTCGTCTGCCTCGTCTGGAACCGCCTCGAGCGCCAACCCATCCCGTTCTGGCGCCGGTCACTCAAGATCGGAGCACGTTCCCCGGCTGCGCAGGCGCCAGCCGGAGCAGCATCGACGACTCGCAGCTTCGGCGGCGCCGGAGTTGCTGAGCGGAGCGAAGCCACTCAAAGGTGATTGGTGCTGAGCGGAGCGAAGCCACTCACAAGGTCACCGCGACGGCCTCGCAGTGGTCGTCCACGGAGCCGAAGACGGTGTCGAGGACGATGGCTCGCTTCAGGAACAGGTGGGCGTCGATCTCCCAGGTGAACCCCATGCCGCCATGGACCTGGATGCACGCCTTCGCGTTGCCTTTGGCCGCATCGCCCGCAGTGATCTTGGCCGCGGCCACGAGGCGGTCGACGTCATCCACGCCCCGGCCGTCGAGGGTGACCCCCGCGGCATACACCGCGCCGCGGGCCACCTCCGCCCGGGTGAGCATGTCGGCGCACAGGTGCTTCACGGCCTGGAAGGCCCCGATGGGCTTGCCGAACTGCTCCCGCTCCCCGGCGTAGGCCACGGCCAGCTCCGTGCTGCGGGCGGCCATGCCCAGGAGCATCGCCGCGACCAGCGTGGCCCCTTCGCGACGCCAGGTGGCCGCCTCAGCGGGCCCGGCCAGGGGCTCGCCTCGGGGAAGGTCGACGACCCGGTGCAGCGGGGTCAACGGGTCGAGCGGCCGGGCCACGGGCTCGGCGGTGAGGCCGGCCGGGTCGATGGTCCAGATGCCGTCGTCGTCGATCGCCAGGAGGACGTCGAGGGCGTCGAGGTGCTCGACCAGCAGGACATCGGCGGGCCGTTCGACCAACCCCACGACGGCCTCCCCGGAGGCGGCCCCTTCGACCAGCGCGGCGGCCAGGTGCGTGGCCAGGACCGGGCCGGCCACCAGCGACCGGCCGAGCTCTTCGAAGACGAGCACGGCTTCGGTCATGCCGAGGCCGACGCCACCGTCGGCCTCAGCCAGGCGAAGGCCGAACACCCCGGTGTCGGCCAGCTCCCGCCAGCGCGCCCGGTCCAGCCCGTCGGCCTGGGCCCGCACGGCGGCCATCGGGAAGCGGCCGTCCAGGAACGACCGCAGCCCCGATTGGAGCGCCGTCTCGTCCTCACCCAGCTCGAGGTCCATCAGCGTTCCTTCGGCAGGCCGAGCACCCGCTCGCCCACGATGTTGCGTTGGATCTGGGTGGTCCCCGCGGCGATGGAGCTGGACAGGGCGTGGAGTCGGCCTTGCACGTGGCGGCCGTTGCCCATGCCGGGGAGGTCGTCGATCGACAGGGCCGCCCGGGCCAACACCCGGTCGGTCAGGTCGCCCAGCTTCTGGCGGACCTCCGAGTACGCCAGCTTGAACACCGAGCCGCCGACGCCGGGCACGCCGTCCCGGGCGGCCTGGCTGATGTTGCGACGGGTCAGGGCCCACAGGGCGTCCAGCTCGGCGGCGATGTGGCCGATCTCGCGCCGCAGGCCCCGGTCCTCCCAGGCGGTGGCGCCGTGGCTCGTCACCTGCTTGGCGACGGCGGCCAGGTCGGCCACGAGCTGCATGGAGTAGAGCAGCTCGCTGACGAACGCCGTGCCCCGCTCGAAGCTGAAGGTGACCATGGCGACCCGCCAGCCGTCGTTCTCGGCGCCGACCCGGTTGGCCACTGGGACCCGGACGTCGTCGAAGAAGACCTCGCTGAACTCCGAGCCGCCCCGGATCGTCTTGAGCGGGCGGATGTCGATGCCCGGCGTGTCCATGGGGAGGATCAGCCAGGAGATGCCTCGGTGCTTCGGGGCATCCGGGTCGGTGCGCACGAGCATCTCGCAGTACTGGGCGACGTGGGCGTGGCTGGTCCAGATCTTCTGGCCGTTGATCACGTACTCGTCGCCGTCCTGCACGGCCCGGGTGCGGAGGCTGGCCAGGTCGGAGCCGGCCTGGGGCTCGGAGAAGCCCTGGCACCAGCAGTGCTCCCCCTTGAGGATGGCCGGCAGGTGGAACTGCTTCTGGGCGTCGGAGGCCTCGGTCATGATCGTCGGCCCGGCGTGGAGCAGGCCCACGAAGTTGGTGCCCACGTAGGGCGCCCCGACCCGCTCGGTCTCCTCCAGGAAGATCAGGTGCTCGACCGGTGAAGCCCCCCGACCGCCGTACTCCTTCGGCCAGTTGATCCCGGCGTAGCCGGCGTCGAAGAGCATCCGCTGCCAGGCCGCGTCGTAGGCCCGGGTGGCGGCCCAGTCGTCCTCGTCGGGGGCCGGGCCGACGGTGGGCATGACCGCAGCCAGCCAGTCCCGCAGCTCGTCCCGGAAGGCGACGTCGTCGTCGGTGTACCGGAGATCCATCCGGCCGCAGGTTAGGGGCGGACCTGACGACCCGTCAGATCCCGCGCCGGCCTCCGGTCAGCAATGGCGCTCGAGGTTGTTCTCGATCATGGACGAGTACCGTCGCCGACCCACGACCGTGGGATGGAACCCGTCATCCTGGAACCATCCCGGGTGGGGGGCGGACAGGTCCGACCAGTGGGCGATGGGCCGGTCGAACTCCGCGGTCACCTGGTCCAGGATCCGGTTGAAACGAGCCGCCCGCTGCGGCCACCGGAAGTTGCGGTTCGGGGTCTCGATGAGGTCGACCCAGATCACGCAGGGCACGTTCTCCACGTCGTCCCCCAGCACGGCGGTGATGCGCTGGCGGATCTCGTCGACCGTGGCGTGGCGGGCGACGTCCATCGTGCCCAGGGCAATCACGATCCGGCGGGCGCCGTCGTGTACGAAGCGCCGGATGGCGGGACGCCCCTGACGGATGTCCACCCCGCCGACGGCCGCGACGACACCGCCCTTGGCTTCGATGGGGTCGCGGGAGAGGCTGGTGACGGAGTCGCCGACGATGCCGAAGCGGAACCGGCCGTCCGCCCACATCGGCCAGAAGTCCATCGGTGCCGCTCGTGACGCCGCCCGGTCACGGCTCGGCCCGGAGGTCACGCCGATGACCAGGGTCAGGACCAGCGCGACGCCCACCAGCCGAAGGACTCGACTCACCGATTCCGCCCTTCCACGCGGCGAGAGTAACGGTCACGGCGGTGAGACAGCCGCGGGCGGCGTTCTCAGGGCAGCGGTTGGCCACCGATTCGATGAGGTGGGCGAGGCTCACCCGGGGCCCACCCGCGCCCACGAACTGACAGGCGCTGGCCAGAAGGGCGACGAGCAGGATCGACACGGCCCGCTGGATCCGAGCCAGAGGCGGACCGGAGGCGGCAGGGATCCCGCCGTGAGATCCGTTCGCCGTCACGTCAGGGGAAGGAGGCCCTCGGCCAGCTGCTCGAGGAAGCTGCGGGCGTCGGCCGCCGACGCGATGCTGCGGCGGAGGTTGACCGAGAAGTGGGTGACGCCCGCCTCGGCCAGGCGGAGGGCGGCGTCCCGGCTGGCGGGGAAGTCGAGGCCGTCATCGCCCCGCACGAACGGCAGGCCGGCCCGGACGAGCAGTTCGTCCTCGGCGCGGCCGGCCGCGGCGAAGGCGGACCGCAGGCGGGCGATGCCGG
Source organism: uncultured Microthrixaceae bacterium (assembly GCA_963725155.1). Lineage (GTDB taxonomy): Bacteria > Actinomycetota > Acidimicrobiia > Acidimicrobiales > DATDAH01 > DATDAH01. The sequence goes on along the minus strand of CAVRXU010000005.1, from coordinate 217,093 downwards.
CGAACAGCTCGTCGGAGCCGGTCTTGGCCTCGAGCGGCATCCAACCGTCGCCCCACTCGGCCATGCGCCCACAGTTGCGGTCGGTGGCCTTCGCCCCCAACCAGACCGGCAACCGGGCCTGGGCGGGACCGGGTTGGCACCAGATGTCGGTGAAGCTCACGCTGGGGCTGGTGAAGGAGGCCGGACTGTCCTCCCACAGGGCCCGGCAGGCCCGCAGGCCGTCGTCGAGGCGACCCCAGCGCTCGGCCCAGGGCACCCCGGCGACGTCGTACTCCTCGCGCTGCCATCCGACGCCGACGCCGAGGTCCACCCGGCCGCCGGAGAAGGCGTCGAGGGTGGCCACGGTCTTGGCCAGCGACGCCGGGGTCCGGAGGGGCGTGATGAGGATGCCCGTGCCCAGCCGGACCCGGGTGGTGACCGCGGCGATGGCGGTGAGCAGGGTCAACGGCTCGGCCCACGGCTCCTCCGGGGCGAAGGCGAACTCGCCGTAGGGATAGGCGCCGGTGTTCTGGCCCATGACCACGTGGTCGGCGAGGACGAGCTGGTCGATGCCGACCTCGTCGGCCACCCGGGCCACGTCGAGGTAGTGGTCCAGTTCCGGGCCGAACGTGCGGTGGAGGCCGGCGATGCCGAGCGAGAGGCCGGGCACGGCTCAGACCACGTCGGGGCGCATCTGGGCGTCGCTGCCGCCGTCCACGAAGACCACGGAGCCGACCATGAAGGTGGCTTCGAGCACGAACCAGACGGCGTCGGCGATGTCGTCGACGGTACCCCGCCGACCGACCGGGATCGGGAAATCGGCCACGAAGGGCCCGATCTCGGCGTCGTCGAGGGTCTCCTGGAACAAGGCGGTCTGGGTGGCCCCGGGAGCCACCGCGTTGAGGCGGACGCCGGCCTCGGCCCAGATCGGGGCCCGGTGGCGCACGGCTCGGGCCAGGGCCCGCTTCGACATGCCGTAGACCTGGATGCCGTGCAAGCGGGCGGCGGCGGCCACCGCACCGTCGACGTCACCGGCCAGGAGCGGCCCCATCAGCGGCTCGTCGGCCTCGGGCACGGTGCCCAGGGAGTTGGACGAGATGGCCACCGCGGTCCCGGACTCGGCCGCCTCGAGGAGGGGGCGCAAGGCGTCGAGCAGCTCCACCGCGCCGAAGTAGTTGACCTGGGCGATGGTCTCGGTGGGCTTGAAGGTGGGCGGCAGCCCGGCGCACACGACGAGACCGTCGAGGACGGCGCCGGCGGCCGCCTGCACGGCGGCGATGGCCCCTCGGCGCCCCGCAGGCGTCGCCAGGTCGGCGTCGACCTCCTGACCCACCCGGTCCACCCCGATGACCGAATGACCGGCCGCCTCGATGCGAGCCCGGATGGCGCCGCCGATCCCGCGGGCTGACCCCGTGACGCAGTAGGTCCCCATCGATGCCCCTCCGGCCGATCAGGCCGTGATGCCCCCGTCGATGACCACGATGGACCCGTTCATGTAGGCCGACTCGTCGGACGCGACATGGGCGAAGGTGGCCGCCACCTCCTGTGGGGAGCACATCCCCTTCTTGGTCATCATCTTGAACAGCTTCTTGCCGTCCCCGCCCTCCGGGATGGTCATGAAGTCGTTCTGGATCGGGGTCTCCACGCCGCCCGGGGCCACGGCGTTGACCCGCAACGGCGTCGCCTCGTACTCGGTGGCCAGCGCCTTGGTCATGAGGATCACGCCGCCCTTGGAGCTGCAGTAGGCCGCGCTCCACGGCTGACCGAACAGGCCGGCGGTCGACGCCGTGTTGACAATGACCCCACCGCCGTCGAGCAGGTGCGGGATCGTGGCCTTGCACATGAGGAAGGTGCCCGTGAGGTTGACCCCGATGATCCGGTTCCAGGTCTCGATGGGCATCTCGTGGGTCCAGGCGAAGGTCCCGATGCCCGCGATGTTGCAGACCACGGTGGGGCGACCGTGGGCGCCCACCGCGGCGGCGACCCCGGTCTCGACCGAGGCCTCGTCGCTGACGTCGACGCCATGGGCCGTGGCCGTGCCGCCCGCCGCCGTGATGCCGGCAACCGTGGCCTCGGTGGCCTCGAGGTTGAGGTCGAAGGCGGCCACCGCCGCCCCCTCCGCGGCCAGGCGCTCGGCGACGGCCTTGCCGATGCCGGATCCGGCTCCGGTGACGATGGCGACCTTGTCGGTGAACCGGTCGTAGGAGGTCGTCATCAGAACGTCAGCACCCCGCGGGCCAGCTTGCCCTCGTGCATGTCGTCCACGACCGCCTGGAAGTCCTCCAGCGGATAGGTCTGGGTCACCAGTTCGTCGAGCTTGAGCCGACCGTCGAGGTAGAGCTGGATGAACAACGGGACGTCCCGGTGCGGCTTGGTCGAGCCATAGCGGCAGCCCATGATCCCCCGGTCGATCTGCATGAGGTGGTTGACCCGGATGCCCGTGAGCTCGGCGTCGGGCCCGGGCACGCCGATGATCACGCAGTTGCCGCCCCAGTCGAGGCACTTGACGGCATCGGCGATGACCGCCGGGTGGCCGACGCACTCGAAGGACCAGTCGACCCCGCCACCGGTCAGGTCCCGTATGGCCTTCACGGCGTTCTGGTCCGCGCCGGCGAGCACGAAGTCGGTGGCCCCGAAGGTGCGGGCCAGGTCCTCCTTCTGCGGGAGGGTGTCGACCGCGATGATCCGGCCCGCGTTGCGGATCCGGGCGGCCTGGATGACGTTGAGGCCGATGCCGCCGACGCCGAACACAGCCACGTCCTGGCCTGGCTGCACGTTGGCCCGGTTGAGCACGGCACCCGCGCCGGTGATCACCCCGCAGCCGATGAGGCACGCCGAGGTCAGGGGCACGCTCTGGTCGATCTTCACGACCTGTCGGGAGCTCACCACGGTGTACTCGGCGAACGCGGAGTTGGCCGCGAACTGGTACGCCGGCTCGCCGTTCACCGTGAACGGCTGGTTCAGCTGGCCGAAGCTCCCCCGGCACCACGTCGGGTGGCCCGTGTCGCAGGCCGAGCAGGAGCCGCAGTAGGCCAGGGTGGTCATCACGACGTGGTCCCCCGGGGTCAGGCCGGTGACCTCGGAGCCGACCTCCTCGATGACACCGGCGCCCTCGTGGCCCATGACGACGGGCGGCGGGAAGGGAATGGTGCCGTCCATGACCGAGAGGTCGCTGTGGCAGACACCGGCCGAGACCATGCGCACCTTCACCTCAGTGGGTGCGGTGGCCCGGACCTCGACGTCGGTGGCGACGGCAGCCTTCTCGCCGTCGAACACGATGGCCCTCATCTTGTGCGCCCCCGGGGGTGGTGGATCTGACGGGTCGTCAGGCTAGGCCGGTCAACCCCCGGTCCGGAGAAGGTCCACCCCCGGTTCCGTCAGCCTGCCGTCTGGCCACCGTCGATGGGCCAGGCAGCACCGGTGACGTAGCGGGCCTCGTCGGAGGCGAGAAAGGCGATCAGCGTGGCGATCTCCTCCGGTGCCGCGCCCCGCAGCAGAGGCAGGAGCTTGTCCAGGAGGCGCTGATCGGCGCCCTCTGGAAAGGCGAAGTCGGCCAGCAGGTTGGTGTTGACCTGGCCGGGGCAGATGCAGTTGAACCGCACCCGCCGCGAGGCGTACTCGATGGCCAGGGACTTGGTGAGCATCACCAGTCCGGCCTTCGAGGCGCAGTAGGCCGACGTGTAGGCCTGCCCGACCAGGCCCGCGGCCGAGGACACGTTGACGACGTTGCCCCGGGCCGCCTCCAGGTGTGGGAGGGCGGCCTGCATGAGGAACCACGGGCCCGACAGGTTCACGGCCAACGTCTGGTGCCAGTCGGCCGGCGTGTGGTCGGTGGCCCGGGCGAAACGGAGCACGCCGGCCACGTTGGCCAGGACGTCGAGCCGTCCGTGTCGGGTGGCGACGTCGTCGATCAGGGCCGCCCCCGCCCCGCCATCGGCCACGTCCACGTCGCGGGCCTCGGCCCGACCCCCGGCCTCGGTGATGGCCTCGACCGTGGCCGCCAGACCGTCCGCATCCCGGTCCACGGCGACCACGACGGCCCCCTCCGTGGCCAAGCGCTCGGCTGTCGCCCGACCGATGCCCGACGACGACCCGGTGACGACGGCGACCCGATCCTCGAAGCGTTGGCTCATGCTCCTACCCTCTCGCGTCCGTGACCCTCCGGCGGGCATCGGCCGCCCTCCTGTTCCTCCTCGCTCTGGCTTCAGCGTGCGCCGGTGACGACGGGGGCACGGCCGGTGCCGACGGGACCGGCGAGCCCTCCGAGCCGGTCACGATCACCGCCGACGGCGTCTCCGTCCACGTCGAGGCCGGCCCCGAGAGCGTGCTCACCGCCGTCGTCACGGTGGAAGCCGACCATCCCGTCCGGCCGGGCCTCGTGGCCACCGCCGACGCCCACGTCGTCGAGGTCCCGGCGCCCCGTCGGGCCCATCCGACCACCGCGGTGGCTCTGGTCGGCCTGCGGGCCGACACGAGCTACGCCTTGACCCTGACCGGCGACCCGGCGTTCGCGGCGCTGGGCGACGAGCTCGAGTTCCGCACCGGGTCACTACCGAGGGACCTGCCGATCGTCGACACCCGGGTCGACGGGAGCCCCCGCCCGGGGTTCACCCTCTTCAACGCCACTCCCACCGATCTGTCCGTTCCTCACCCGGGCAACCTCGTCGCCGTGGACGACGAGGGCGACGTCGTCTGGTACCACCAGGACAGTCAGCTCATCTCCGACGCCCGCCAACTCCCCAACGGCGACCTGCTCTACAACTTCGGCAACATCGGGGCGCGGGAGATCGACGTCCTGGGCCGGGTCGTCCACGACTGGACCACCGACACGCGGGTGCGCTGGGGCCGGGAGGACCTGTTCGGCCACGAGACCTACGACGACGACGCCGTGGTGCTGGCCACCCCCCGCCTCCACCACGAGGTCGCCGATCCCCTGCCCGACGGGAACTTCCTGTCCCTCAGCCAGGAGGTGCGGACGCTCCGGGGGTTCGCCGACCCGGGCTGCCCGCCGGAGCCCTTTCCCGACCCCACCGTCCGCCCGGAGAGGGGCGACGTCGTCATCGAGTTCACACCCGACGGGCGGATCGTCCACCAGATCGCCCTCCTGGACGGCATCGACCCCCGGATGCAGCCCGGGTCCCAGCAGTGCAACCTCAAGACCGATTCGGTGGCCAACGGTCGGGAGGTCTTCGTCGACTGGTCCCACGCCAACTCGGCCACCCTGTTCGAAGCGGAGAACACGGTGCTGGTGTCGGCCCGAAACTTGAGCTCGATCATGGCCCTGCGCTGGGAGGCGGACGCCGAGGGTCCGGCGGGCGAGGTCCTCTGGCAGTTCGGCCCCGGGCTCGACTTCACGCTCACCGAGGGCGAGTGGTTCTACCGCCAGCACGCCCCGGAGGTGGAGCCCGACGGCACCATCCTCCTGTACGACAACGGCTCCCAGCGCCCGCCGGCGCCCGACGGCAAGGTCGAGCCGCCCTACAGCCGGGCGGTGCAGTACCGGCTGGACCGGAGCGGTCCCCGATCGACCTGGACGGCCCGCCAGATCTGGGAGCACCGCATCGACACCCCCGTCGGGCCCGTCTACTCCGACTTCCTCGGCGACGCCGACGCCATCGGCGACGGCCACGTCCTCATCACCCACGGGGCGGTGGTCGACGCCCACACGGAGCTGAACACTGCCCTCATCGTGGAGGTCGACCGGGCCACCGACGACATCGTCCTCAGCATCCGCGTGCCCTCGGGCGACGGCATCGGGTGGCAGGCCTATCGGGCCGAGCACCTGGACAGCTGGTACCCACCGGCCACTGATCGATCGCCGGCCGGCGACCCACCGCTGCCCTGACAGTCGCTCCGCTTCGGGCGGGACGAGGTGCCTGTGACACGATCCGCCCGTGACGTCCATCATCGCCCCCGGCCGGCTCGAGGTCGGCATGCAGCTCCCCATCCAGTCCCAGAGCCGGATCTACGCCGAGCCGTGGGAGGAGGGGACCGGAGCCGCCGAGCTGGCCACGGTCGTGGACGCGGCCGAGGCCGCCGGGCTCTTCTACGTGGCGGTGTGCGACCACGTCGCCGTGCCCCGAGAGCCCGCCGAACGCATGCAGACGATCTGGTACGACACCGTGGCCACCCTGGCCTGGATCGCCGGGCGGACCGAGCGCATCCGCCTGCTGTCCCACGTCTTCGTTCCCGCCTACCGCCATCCGTTGGTGTCGGCCAAGGCCTTCCTCACCCTCGACGAGCTCTCGAACGGGCGGACGATCATGGGGATCGGCACCGGCCACGTCGAGGGCGAGTTCGCCGCCCTCGATGCCGACTTCGCCGACCGGGGCGCGGTCACCGACGAGTGCGTCGACGTGCTTCGGGCCGCGTTCACCGACGAGTATCCGGCTTACGCGGGCAAGCACTTCACGGTCGGCGACGTCGGTCTCCGCCCTCGCCCCCACCAGGACGTGCTGCCCATCTGGATCGGGGGCTCGTCCAAGCCCGCGCTGCGGCGGGCCGCGGCCCGGGGCGACGGGTGGCTGCCGCAGGGCACGCCTCGCCACGAGCTGGCGGCCGCCATCGCCTATCTGCGCGAGCACCGCCAGGCGACCCGGGGCGACGATCCCATCGACCTCGGCACGATCTGCGAGCCGCTCTACGTCGGCGAGGCGGACTGGGACGTCGGCCCCTGGACCATCCGCGGTCCCGCCGAGCAGGTGGCGGAGCGCATCCGCCAGTTCCGGGACCTCGGCGTCAACCACGTGCAGATCCGGCCGCGCAGCCGCACGCTGGACGAGTTCTGCGACCAGCTCGCCGCCATCGGCCGCGACGTCCTACCGCTGCTGAACTAGCCCCCCACCAAACCCAGCTGGCTGAGGATGGTCATGGCGTCGAAGTAGACGCGCTCGGCCACGATCAGCTCGTCCTCGAAGACGAAGAAGGCGGCCATCCGGCAACGGAACGCCCGACCGGTGGGGTCGAAGCCGAGGAAGGCGCCGTCGTGGGTACCCAGGAGGTCGAACTCCACCCAGACACCGTCGTCGGTCGAGTGCACAGCCACGAGCTCGTTGCGCTGGTCGGGAAACGCACCCCGGCTCGAGGCGAAGTAGCCCCGGACCTCGTCCTCCCCGTCGTGGACCTGGCCGGTGGCGATCAGCTCGTAGCGGGGGTGGGCGAACGTGGCGATGACGGCGTCGAAGTCATGCCGGTTCTCGGCCTCCATGTGCTCCCGCACCACAGCTTCCCGCCGGCTGCGCAGGCTCTCCATTCCCGGCAACGTAGACCTCGCCCGCGGCTCAGGCCCTCGCGACGTGCTCCAGGAGCACTCGATTGAGCTCGTCCGGCGCGTGGTCGGGGATCCAGTGGTCGACGCCCTCGAAGACCTCGAGCCAGTAGGGGCCGGCGACCTCGGCCCCCGTGGCTTCAGCACCCTCGCGACCGAGGGCAACGTCTTCGGTGCTCCAGACGTGCAGGGTGGGCATGGTGATGGGGTCGAGACCCTGGATCAGGTGCCCGCCCGCCGCCCGGTACCAGTTCAGGGCCGCTCCCAGGGCCTCCGGGGTCGACAGGGCGGCCAGGTGGGGCTTTGCTTCCTCCTCGGTGAGACCGCCGGCCGCGTAGATCATCCGCAGGCCGGCGGCGTCGTTGGCCAGCATCCCGTCCTCGGCCCCTTCGGCTCGGAACAGCGGGAAGTAGGACGACCGCCGTTCCTGATCGGTGTCCCGGGACGCCAGTGCGGCGGCGTACGCCAGTGGGTGGGGCACGGACAGGGCGGTCATCGTCAGCAGGCGGTCGCCGTGGCGACCCGCCAGCTGCCAGGTGATGCTTGCGCCCCAGTCGTGGCCGACCACGTGGAAGCGGTCGGCGCCGACGGCATCGGCCAATCCCAGGACGTCGGCGACCAGCTCGCTCGAGTGATAGGCGGCCACGCCGGTCGGTCGAGCGCCAGGCGAGTAGCCCCGCTGGTCGGGGGCCAGCACCCGGTAGCCGGCGTCGGCCAGGACCGGCAGCTGGTGGCGCCAGCAGGCCGAGGTCTGGGGGAACCCGTGGAGCAGGATCACGACCGGCCCGTCCTCGGGACCGGCCGTGGCGACGTCGAAGGTCAGGGGACCAACCGGGATCTGCACGACGGTCGACGGTAGCCGCCTCGACCTCGGCCTTTCCTCAGCGGCCCGAGTGCGGCACCATGGTCAAGATGACACGGAGAGTGAGAAAAAAAGCACTCCCTGCGCTCATCTTGGCGGGAGGGTTCGTGGTCCTGGCCTTCCTCGCCGCCCTCGTGGTGACCACGACCGACGTGCTCGCCGACCACGGCGAAGCGACCACGCTGCTGCTCAACGGGCGGGCCGAGGTGCCCCGGGGCCAGATCCAGGACGACGTCATGGCCCTCCGGGGCACCGTGGTGATCGCCGGGACGGTCGAGGACGACGTGCTCCTGGGCGACGGACGGGTCCGGGTGGAGGGCATCGTCCACGGCGACGTGATCGTCCTGCACGGCGACGCCACCCTTGGCCCCCAGGCCGAGATCGACGGCGACCTGCTCACCTCAGCGCCGTCCCGGGTCGCCCCCAGCGCCATCGTCCGGGGCGAGACCGGCTCGGCCGGGCCCGTCAACGCTGTCGCCGCCGTCCCTCGGACCGTCTGGTTCGGCTTCTGGCTGGCGGTGGGCCTGTGCCTCCTGGCCCTGGCCCTGATCGCGCCGGGCCCGATCGGGCGGGGCGCGGCCCAGGCCGAACGGCGGCCGGCTCAGTCGTTCGTCCTCGGCGCCGCGCTCCTGATCGCGGGCCCCCTCGTGATCGCCGTGCTGGCCCTGAGCCTGATCGGCTCGGTCCTGGCCGTCGTCCTGGGCGCCGCCCTCGTCGTCGCCGGGGCGCTGGGCGCGGCGGTCACGGCCGCCTACCTCGGGCGCCTCGTGATGCCGCGGGGCGGGCCGACCTCGCTGGTCGTCGGCGCCCTCGGCCTCGGTGCCCTCCTCGCGCTCGTGCTGCTGGCGTCGCCCGAGCTGGCCATCGCCGCGTCAGCCGCGGTCGTCGCCTTCGGCCTGGGTTCGTTGGTGCCGACGCCCGACGCCCGCCGGCCCGGACCGGTCGACGTCGTCGACGACGACCAGCCGTACCAACTGGCGTGGGACCTCGACTCGGTCCCCACTCGTGAGACCGACGACGCCGACGACGGGCCTCGCATCCTCGCCGCCTTCCCCATCACCTCCGGCGCCGGCGATCGCAACTGACCCCCGAGCCGCCGGCGTCTGGCGTCAGTCCGGGGCGAGGAGGTCGCGCCACTTCGTGGCGTGGCGGTCCTTGACCTCGGCCGGGGTGAGGCGAAGGGTCGACTCGGGGACCCGGTCGGCGATCTGGCGCTGCTCGACGTAGTGGTGGCTGTTGGCCACCTCCTCGAAGAGGCGGCGGCGGAGGGCGACGAGCTCGTCGTCGGCCTGCTCGTCCAGGAAGCCGAAGAGGGTGAAGGCGATGGTCAGGTCGTGGACCACGGGAGCCCGGCCGAACAGGGACGCCCGCTTGAGGGCCACCGTCAGGCTGCCGGCCAGGGCGTCGTCGGCGCTCTCGCCGGGGCGGAGGACCAACCGGTCCCGGAAGCGCTCGGCCAGGGTCAGGGCGAAGCCCTGGTCCGGACCAGGGCTTCCGAGGCGGTCGCCTCGGGGCTGGCCGGAGAGAAGCTCGGCGGGCCGGTCCTGGGTCCAGGAGCCCGGGCGCCGGGGCGGTGAGGTGTAGAGCCGGGTGTCGTCGATCGCTTTGACGGGGACGTACTGCGGAGCGGCCACGAGCCGCGACCTTAGGCCCGGTTGTGAAGCAGGCCGAAGATGATGGAGTCGGCCAGGGCCTGCCACGAGGCCTCGATGATGTTCTCGCTGACCCCGATGGTCGACCACGAGCGCTCGCCGTCGGTGGAGTCGATCAGCACGCGGGTCACCGCACCGGTGCCCTTCTGGGTGTCGAGGACCCGGACCTTGTAGTCGGTGAGGTGGACGCCACCCAGCACCGAGTGGGCCCCGGCCATGGTCATGGCCTTGCGCAGGGCCTCGTCCAGGGCGTTGACCGGGCCGTTGCCCTCCGCGGTGGCGATGACCCGCTGGCCCTCGACCTCCACCTTGACCGTCGCCTCGGTCACGATCTCCGCGCCGTGCACGCCACTGGAGCCGTCGGCCGGGGCCCGGTGCTCGACCGTGACCCGGAAGGACTCCAGCTTGAAGAAGGGCTGGGTCCAGCCCGTGGCGTCTCGCATCAGGAGCTCGAGGGACCCGTCGGCGGCCTCGAAGTGGAAGCCCTCGTACTCCAGCTGCTTCAGCCGGTCGACGACCTCGGACAGCGCCGGGCCGTCCATCTCCACGCCGATCTCCTGGGCCTTGAGCTCGAGGGTCGAGCGGCCGGCCAGCTCGGACACGACGAAGCGGGTGCCGTTGCCGACGAGGTCGGGATCGACGTGCTCGTAGGCATCGGGTCGCCGGGCGATGGCGCTGGTGTGCAGGCCCGCCTTGTGGGCGAAGGCCGAGGTTCCGACGAAGGCCTGCTGAGGATCCGGGCTGATGTTGACCAGCTCGGCCACGTGGTGGGCCACCGGGGTGAGGCGCTCGAGGCGATCGACCGGGATCGTGGCCACGCCCATCTTCAGCGAGAGGTCGGGGATGATCGTGGTCAGGTTGCAGTTGCCGGTGCGCTCGCCGTAGCCGTTGATGGTCCCCTGGACCTGGGTGGCCCCGCCCCGCACGCCGGCGAGGGCATTGGCCACGCCGCACCCGGTGTCATCGTGCAGGTGCACACCGACCTCGGTGTCCACGTAGTCCACGACCTCGCCCACGATGCGCTCGACGTCGAAGGGCAGGGAGCCGCCGTTGGTGTCGCACAGGACGAGGCAGTCGGCCCCCGCCATGGCCGCGGCTTCGAGGACCCGGAGGCTGAACTCCGGGTTGGCCTTGTAGCCGTCGAAGAAGTGCTCGGCGTCGAAGAACACCCGCCGGCCTTGGCCCACCAGGTACTCGACTGAGTCCCGGACCATGGCCACGCCTTCGTCGAGGTCGGTGCGGAGGGCTTCGGTGACGTGGTAGTCCCAGCACTTCCCCACGATGCAGACCGTCCCGGTGCCGGCCCCGAGCAGGTTGGCCAGGGTCTCGTCGGCGTCGACCTTGCCCTTGACCCGCCGGGTCGAGCCGAAGGCCACGAGCTCGCTGGTCGTCAGCTCCAGCTCCGTGGCGGCCCGGCGGAAGAACTCGTCGTCCTTCGGGTTGGCCCCGGGCCAGCCCCCCTCGATGTAGTGGACGCCGAGCCAGTCGAGCCGCTCGGCGATGCGCAGCTTGTCGTCGACGGTCAGGGAGATGCCCTCGAGCTGGCTGCCGTCACGCAGCGTCGTGTCGTAGATCTCGACCGCGGCGGGCTGGCGGGGCGCCGGTGGGGTGACACGGCGCCGCTCAGTGCTCATGGCTCTTCGCCTGACGGCTCATCGCTGTGCACGCCTATTCGGCCCGCCGATCGGCTGCGCCGCTCAGTCATCGACATGGCTGAGCCAGTCCTTGTAACGGTCGTCTTCGCCCCGGACCGCGGCGAAGTAGGTCTCCTGGACCTGACGGGTGATCGGGCCGGGATCGCCCAGCTCGCGGTCGTCGACCGAGCGGATGGGGACGATCTCGGCCGCGGTGCCGCTGAGGAAGGCCTCCTCCGCGGTGTAGAGGTCGCTGCGCAGCAGGTTCTCGACGCGGTAGTCGACCCCGAGGTCCTCGGCGATGCGGCGCACCGAATCCTGGGTGATGCCCTCGAGGGCGCCCGCCGAGGTCGGCGGCGTGATGATCGCGCCGTCCTTGACGACGAAGATGTTCTCGCCCGTGCACTCGCTGACGTTGCCCTGGGGCGACAGCATGACGGCCTCGTCGTAGCCCGCCTTCAAGGCCTCGACCTTCGCCATCGACGAGTTGATGTACATGCCGGTGCCCTTGGCCGCGGGCGGCATGGTGTTCGGGTCGTGGCGCCGCCAGGAGGAGATCTTCAGGCGGATCCCGTTTTGGATCCCCTCGTCGCCGAGGTAGGTCCCCCAGGGCCAGATGGCGATGGCCACGTTCACTGGGCACGGCAGTGGGTTGAGGCCCATCTCGCCGTACCCGAGGTACACCAGCGGGCGGATGTAGCAGGAGCGGACCTCGTTGACCCGGACCGTCTCCAACGTCGCCGCGATCAGCTGGTCCCGGTCGAACGGGACGTCGATCATGAAGATGGCAGCCGAGTTGAAGAGGCGGTCGATGTGGTCGTCGAGGCGGAACACGGCGGGGCCCCGGGTGGTCTCGTAGGCCCGGATGCCCTCGAAGACGCCGCACCCATAGTGCAGTGTGTGGGTCAGGACGTGGATCTTGGCGTCCTCCCAGGCGACCAGCTCGCCGTCCATCCAGATCTTCTCAACGGTCTCGATCGGCATCTCAGACTCTTTCTGCGATGGCATCGCCGATGTCGGCGGTGCTCCCCTCGGGCGCCGGTTCGGCGCAGGCCTTCTGGATCCGGGCGGCGGCATCGGCCTCGCCCAGGAACTCGAGCATCATCGCCGCGGAAAGCACCGCGGCGGTGGGATCCGCCGTCCCGGTCCCCGCGATGTCGGGGGCCGAGCCGTGCACGGGCTCGAACATGGAGGGACCCGTGCGCGCCGGGTTCAGGTTGGCCGAGGCGGCCCGCCCGATGCCCCCGCGACGGCCCCCCCGAGATCGGTGAGGATGTCACCGAACAGGTTGTCGGTCACGATCACGTCGTACCGACCGGGATCCTGCACGAAGTGGATGCAGGCGGCGTCGACGTGGTTGTAGGCCGTCGTCACGTCGTCGTAGTCGGCCGCCACCGCGTCGAACGCCCGCGCCCAGAGGTCACCGGCGAAGGTCAGCACGTTGGTCTTGTGGACCAGCGTGAGATGCCGGCGCTCCCGGCCGCGGGCCAGGTCGAAGGCGTAGCGCACCGCCCGCTCGACTCCCATCCGGGTGTTGACCGATCCCTGGGTGGCGATCTCGTGGGGCGTGTCCTTGCGCAGGAAGCCGCCCTCGCCGGCGTAGGCGCCCTCGGTGTTCTCGCGCACGACGAGGAAGTCGACCGTCGGCGGGTGCAGGAACGGCCGCAGGTTGACGTAGAGGTCCAAGGCGAAGCGCATCTTGAGCAGCAGCCCCCGCTCGATGACCCCCGGCGGCACGTCGGGCGTGCCGACCGCGCCCAGGAAGAGGGCGTCGAGGCCCCGCCACTCGTCCAAGACGTCGTCGGGGAGCACGACACCGTCCCGCAGGTAGCGGGCGCCGCCGAGGTCATAGTCGACCGTGTCCAGCTCCACGCCGGCGGCGCGCACGACCTTCAGGCCCTCGGCCACGACCTCGGGGCCGATGCCGTCGCCGCCGATGACACCGATTCGGTGGGTCACGTTGCTGGCCTTGTCACTTGGTGGACTACCTCTCGCTGCAGTGCTTGACCTGATCGCTGTTCCGGTCGGCGGGGCCGTCCCGGAACGAAGAAACCGCCCACCGAGGTGGACGGTTGAGGAGCGCGGGCCGAGATCGACGCGCGCTAGGTAATTACGATGATGGGCGCGAGGTGGCGCTGCACGGGCACCAGTGTCGGGGGTCAGAACCCGATCGTCAACCTCGAGACCGACATCGGGGAGCGGTAGCCCCGCCCCGCCCAGCCCCTTAACCTCTCCCCATGGCGGAGAACATCCAGCTCACGCAGGCCACGTTCGACCGGCTGAAAGAGGAGCACGGACACCTCACCACCGTCTGGCGCATCGACATCGCCAAGCGCATCGAGGCCGCCCGCGAGCTGGGCGACCTCAAGGAGAACGGCGACTACCACGCGGCCAAGGAGGAACAGGGCCAGACCGAGGCCCGGATCCGTGACCTCGAGGCCATGATCGAGCGGGCCGAGATCGTCGAGGGCGGATCCGACGACGGGACCGTGGCCGCCGGCTCGGTCGTGTCGATCCGCTACGAGGGCGACGACGACGTCGAGACGTACCTGCTCGGCTCGATCGAGGAGAAGCGGGACGGCATCGAGATCATGTCGCCGGGCTCACCCATCGGCCAGGCCCTCGTCGGGGCCCAGGCCGGTGACGTCGTCGAGGCCGAGACCCCGGGGGGGACCCTGCGCGTCGAGATCGTCGCCGTGGGGGTTTAAGCCATCACCGTCCCCCTTCTCCCTCCCGGCGGACCGATCGCGCTGCCCGGGCGGGGGACCACCTTCCACCGCGATCTCCCCAGTCGGGCCGGGGCCGACGCCCCGACCGTCGTCCTCCTCCACGGGTGGACCGCCACCGCCGACCTCAACTGGTTCCCGGCCTACGACGCCCTGGCCGAGCACTGCCGGGTCGTGGCCCTCGACCATCGCGGCCACGGCCACGGCATTCGCACCGGCCGCCGCTTCCGCCTGGCCGACTGCGCCGACGACGCCGTGGCCCTGGCCGACGCGCTCGGCATCGACCGCTTCATCCCCGTCGGCTACTCGATGGGCGGGCTGATCGCCCAGCTCACCTGGCACCGCCACCACGACCGGGTCGGTGGCCTCGTGCTGGGCGCCACCGCCCGCAACTTCCGGGGCAACCGGGCCGCGGCCGGGGGGTTCACCGCGCTGGGGGCGATGGCCGCGGCCGCCCGCCTGGTCCCGTCCTCGGTCCGGACCGGCGCGGCCCAACGGGTCATCAACCGCCGACCGGGCGTTTCGGACTGGGCCCGCGCCGAGTTCGAGGCCGCCGACCCCCGGATGGTGCTGGAAGCGGGCCAGGCCATCGGGGCCTTCTCCTCCCACGCCTGGATCGGCGAGGTCGACGTACCGACCGCGGTCATCCTGACCAAGGCCGACCATGTCGTCCCGCCGGCCCGTCAGGCCAAGCTGGCCGCGGCCATCGCCGGCGCCACAGTGCACCCCGTGCCGATCGATCACGGTGGTTGTGTGATGGAGCCTGAGCTCTTCGTGCCGGTGCTGGTGGATGCGGTGGTCGACGTGGTCCGGCGGGCGGGCGCCCTCAGTCCCCGCTGAGGACCTCGACGGGCCGGTTCAGGACGTCGACCAGCAGGCCCTTCCGCTCGTCGGCCGACCAGATCTCCACCGTGGTGTCGACTCCCGTCGCGGCCTCGACCTCGATCACCAGGCCGTCCCCGTCTTCACGGCAGTCCAACCCGACCACGCTGCCCCGATGGGCCCGGTCGAGGCCGATGGCCACCCGGAGGATCCCGGCCAGGGTGCGCACCACCGCCTGGTCGGCCTCGTCCAGAGCGGCGAAGGCCTCGTGCTTGGCCTTGGGTGCGCTCTTGCGGTGATAGCGGGCGACCTGAGCGATGATCTCGATCTCGCCGTCGTTGAAGCCGGTCAGGTGCTCGGAGTTCCGGATCACGTAGTAGCTGTGCTTGTGGTGCCCGGAGTGGGAGATGAAGAGGCCCACGTTGGAGAGCAGGGCCGCCGCCTCCAGGTACTCGCGGGGGCCGTCGTCGAGGCCGTGCCACGGCGCCAGCTGGTCGAAGAGATCGAGGGCGAGGTCGGCGGACCGGGCCGAGTGCTCAGGGTCGTCGTCGGTGAGCTCGGCCAGGTGCAGGACGCCGCGCCGACGGATGTCGCGCAGGTGGTGCAGCGAGCCGCCGTGGGTGCGCTGGTAGGTGTCGGCCAGGACCCCTTCCCGCAGGGCCGACTCCGAGATCATCACCTCGGTGGCCCCGAAGGCGGCCAGCACCTCCTCCAGCAGCACGGCCCCGGCGACGATGATGTCGGCCCGGGCGGCATCCAGCCCGGGGATGCGACGCCGCTCCTGGACGGTGGGAGCGGCGAGCAGGGCGTCGACGACGGCGGCCAGCTCGGCCGCGGTGATCACCACCTGGTTGAGGTTCTGGTCCGGGTCGGCACCGCGGGCGGCGAGCGCCATTGCCGCCACGCTCTGCGCCGTTCCCGAACTGGCCACGGCCACGTCGAAGCGGTCGATCTCGCGCTGCATCGGCGCGACCAGGCCCTGGATGTGGCGGCGGCAGCGGGTCACGGCCCGGGCTTTGATCGTGTCGTCAGGGAAGAAGCGGTCGGTCAGGCGGATGGCCCCGAGCTTGAGGCTGCGGGTCACGAGGGACTCGTCCCGCTCGCCGAGGACCACCTCGGTGCTGCCCCCACCGATGTCGACGATGAGGACCCGGCGGTCGTACACGGGGACGGCCTGGAGCACCCCGAGGTGGATGAGCCGGGCTTCCTCGAAGCCGGAGATGACCTCGACCGGCACGCCCGCCTCCACTGCGGCCCGGCGCAGGAAGACGTGGCGGTTCTCGGCCTCGCGCACCGCGCTCGTGGCCACGGCCCGCACCGATGCCCCGTGAGCCTCGGCGATGGCCCGGTGGCGCCCGAGGGCCGCCACGGCCCGGTCCACGGCATCGTCGTCGAGCCGCTTCATCTCCCCGCCCCCCGAACCGAGCCGGACCGAGTCCTTCTCGCGGGCGACGATCTCGAAGCGGTCGGCGGCCGCGGCCCGAGCCACCACCAGGTGGACCGAGTTGGTCCCGATGTCGATGGCGGCAAGCATCGGCGCGTCGGTCACCGGAGCGCGACCTCGATGGCGTGGGCGGCGGCCTCGACCGCCTCGCCGTATCGCGCCCCGGGGGCACGGGTGGTGCGCTCGACCGGCCCGGACACGCCCACGGCGGCGAGGACCTCGCCACTGGGGCCCCGCACGGCGGCGCTCACCGAGGCCACGCCCCGCTCGCGCTCTTCGACGCTGTCGACCCATCCGGTGGGGCCCGTTCGGAGCACCCGCCCGGCGGAGCCACGGTCGAGCGGGAGAGCGGCACCCATCGGGACGATCGTACGGAGGCCGTGGGGCGACTCCAGGGACGCCACACAGACCCGCTGCTCTCCTTGGCGGACGTAGAGCTGAACGCTCTCCCCCGTGGCCTCTCGCAGCGCGGCGAGCGCCGGGCCGGCGGCGTCAGCCAGGGGCAGGCCGTCGGCCGCCGCCCGACCCAACCCGACCAGGCGGAGGCCGAGGGCGAAGCGGCCGTCGGCGGTGCGGCGCAGGAGCCCGTGGGCCTCGAGGGCGACGGCCAGCCGGTGGGCGGTGGCTCGGGAGAAGCCCGTGGCGGTGACGAGGTCGGCCAGAGCGCAGGGACCGGCGGCCTCGACGGCGCTGAGGACCCGTACCCCCTTGTCGATCGTGCCCACACCGCTTACCCTGGATTCCATAGGACAAGATTGTAGTCTCATTATTCGAGACGCAACGACGACCCGAGGACCCTGATGGCCAAGACACTGTCGGAGAAGGTGTGGGACCGGCACGTCGTGCACCGCGGCGACGGCGCCGGCGAGCCCGACCTGCTCTACATCGACCTGCACCTCGTCCACGAGGTGACCTCGCCGCAGGCCTTCGACGGCCTCCGCATCGCCGGTCGCCCCGTGCGCCGGCCGGACCTCACGGTGGCCACCGAGGACCACAACGTCCCCACCACCCTGGGCCCCATCGAGGACCCGATCTCGCTGACCCAGGTCGAGACCCTGCGGTCCAACACCGCCGAGTTCGGCATTCGCCTCCACTCGATGGGGGATCCGGGCCAGGGGATCGTGCACATCATCGGCCCCGAGCAGGGCCTGACCCAGCCCGGGATGACCATCGTCTGCGGCGACTCCCACACCTCCACCCACGGGGCGTTCGGCGCGCTCGCCTTCGGCATCGGCACCAGTGAGGTGGAGCACGTCCTGGCCACCCAGACCCTCCCCCAGCGCCGCCCCGGGACCATGGCCGTGACCGTCGACGGCGAGCTGCCCGCGGGGGTCACGGCGAAGGACATCGTGCTGGCCATCATCGGCCGGATCGGCACCGGCGGCGGCATCGGCTCGGTCATCGAGTACCGGGGCTCAGCCATCCAGGCCCTGTCGATGGAGGGCCGGATGACCGTCTGCAACATGTCCATCGAGGCCGGAGCCCGGGCCGGGCTGGTCGCGCCCGACGACACGACCTTCACCTACCTGGAGGGTCGACCCTCCGCCCCGACCGGCACCGACTGGGATGCCGCGGTCGCCGACTGGCGCACGCTGGTGACCGACGACGACGCCACCTTCGACAAGGAGGTGGTGATCGACGCCGCCACCCTGTCGCCGCACGTCACGTGGGGCACCAATCCGGCCCAGGTCATCCCCCTGGACGCCTCGGTGCCCTCACCCGAGGACTTCGCCGAGGCCTCTGAGCGCGACGCCGCGGCGCGGGCGCTGGCTTACATGGGCCTCGAGGCTGGCACGCCGATGCGGGAGGTGGCGGTGGACACCGTCTTCATCGGGTCCTGCACCAACGGTCGCATCGAAGACCTGCGGGCTGTCGCCGCGGTGGCCGAGGGCCGACAGGTCGCCGACGGTGTGCGCACCCTCGTCGTCCCCGGCTCGGGTCGGGTCAAGGCGCAGGCCGAGGCCGAGGGACTGGACACGATCCTGATCGCCGCCGGCTTCGACTGGCGTCAGCCCGGCTGTTCGATGTGCCTGGCCATGAACCCGGACAAGCTGGCCGTCGGCGAACGGGCCGCGTCGACCAGCAACCGCAACTTCGAGGGTCGCCAGGGCCGGGGCGGGCGCACCCACCTCGTCTCCCCCGCGGTGGCCGCGGCCACCGCCATCGCCGGCACCTTCGCCACCCCCGACGACCTTGACTAGGACGTAGTCCTGCGGGTGGGGTTGGGGCCCCGCCCGCCCAGCAATGAGGCGTACGCCGAAGAGCAATCAACACTGAGGAGCGACTGATGGAACCCGTGAACGTGGTGACGGGGACGGCGGTCCCCCTGGACCGGTCCGACGTGGACACCGACCAGATCATCCCCAGCGACTGGCTCAAGCGCGTGGAGCGCACCGGCTTCGGCCGGGGCCTCTTCTCCGAGTGGCGGGACGACCGGGACTTCGTGCTCAACGACGAGCAGTACGCCGGGGCCTCGATCCTCGTGGCCGGCGCGAACTTCGGCACCGGCTCCTCTCGGGAGCACGCCGTCTGGGCCATCCAGGACTACGGCTTCCGGGCCGTGATCTCGCCCCGCTTCGCCGACATCTTCCGCAACAACGCGACCAAGTGCGGCCTCGTGCCGGTCCAGGTCGACGCCGAGGTGGGCGAGGCCCTGATGCGGGCCGTGGAGGCCGACCCGACGCTGGAGCTGACCATCGACGTCGAGCGGGGCACCGTCGCCGCCCCCGCGGTCGGCATCGAAGCCCACTTCGAGATGGACGAGTCCACCCGCCACCGTCTGGTCAACGGCCTCGACGACATCGGCCTGAGCCTCCAGCACGTCACCGAGATCGACGGCTACGAGACCACCCGCCCCGCCTGGTTACCGTCGGTCCGTGCCTGACCTCACCGTTCTGGTTGCATCTCCCCGCGGTGAGTCGCGGCAGGGTGCAACCAGAAGGGGGTGAATCGTGGCTGAGCGCGTGGATGTGGCGGTCGTGGGGGCCGGTGTGGCGGGGTTGGTGGCCGGTCGACGCCTGCAGGAGGCCGGTCGGTCCGTCGTCGTGCTCGAAGCCCGGGACCGGGTCGGTGGGCGCACGCTGAACGACACCATCGCCGGGGTCACCGTCGAGGTCGGTGGCCAGTGGGTCGGACCGACCCAGGACCGGATCAACGCCCTGATCGACGAGCTCGGCCTCCAGCGCTACGCCACCTACGACGAGGGTCAGGGCGTCGTCGAGCTGCCCGGGGGCAAGGTCAAGCGTTTCACCGGGGACACGCCGCCCCTCAGCCCTCTGGCCCTCGCCGACCTGCTCCAGGCCCAGCGCACCTTGGACCGGCTGGTCGAGACCGTCGACCTCGACGCTCCGTGGAACACGCCGGGGGCCGCAAAGCTCGACGCCACCTCCTTCGCGTCCTGGCTCGACCGTCGGGTGCGGACCAGCCAAGGTCGGGCCTTCCACGAGATCATCGCCGCCGCCGTCTTCGCCTCCGAGCCCGACACCATGTCCCTGCTCCACTGGCTGACCTACATCCAGGGCGGCTTCGGGCTGGAGCGGGTCATCGGCGTCAACGGTGGGGCCCAGCAGGACCGGGTCGTGGGCGGCTCGTGGCGGGTCAGCGTGCGCCTGGCCGAAGACCTGGCCGACGCCCTCGTCACCTCCGCTCCGGTGCGCCGGATCGCCTCGAGCGACGACGGGGTCACCGTGACGACCGATGCCGGGACCTACGAAGCCGATCAGGTGATCGTGGCTGTGCCGCCCAACCTGGCCGGCCGCATCGAGTACGAACCGGCCCTGCCCGCCCGCCGGGACCAGCTCACCCAACAACTCCCCCACGGCCACGTGATCAAGGTCATGGTCGCCTACGACGAGCCGTGGTGGCGGAGCGAGGGACTGAATGGCCAGGCCGCCTCGGCCGACGGTCCCGTCGGCGTCGTGTTCGACAACACGGTCCCGGGCCACGACCCGGGGATCCTCGTCGGCTTCTACGAAGGGGCCGAGGCCCTGTACTGGGGCGAGCGGTCGCCCACGGCCCGCCGCCAGGCCTTTGTCGACTGCCTCGTCCGCTACTTCGGCCCGAAGGCGGCGAGCCCCATCGACTACGTCGAGCGGGACTGGGCTGCCGAAGTGTGGACCCGGGGCTGCTACGGCGCCCACTTCCCCACCGGCGCCTGGACCCGCTACGGCCCCGCCCTCCGGGAACCGTGCGGCCCGATCCACTGGGCCGGCACCGAGACGGCCACCCGCTGGATGGGCTACATCGACGGCGCCGTCCAGTCCGGAGAGCGAGCCGCGAGCGAGGTCCTCGCCACCCTGGCGTGATCACCGGGAACCGGGCGGACTGCAGCCGTCGTCTGAGGGGGCATGGTTCGACGGATCCCGTTCATCGCTCTGGTCACCGTGCTGCTCGCTGCGGGATGCAGCTCTGGTGACGACGCCCCGACCGACGCGGAGGGGGTGGTCCTGGGCGACGTGACGCTGGCGGCGGCCCTGACGCCGTTCGCCAGCTGTGACGGCCTGCTCGACCACCTGCGCACCGAGGGACTCGAGCGGGTCGGGCCGTACGGCCTGGACGGCGAGATCTCCTACGGGATCAACGACGTGGGCTTCGCCGAGGGGGACATGGCCATGGCCGAGGACAGGGCCGCCTCGGCGGGCTCGAACCAAGCGCGGCCCGCGCCCGTCACCACCATCCCGACGTCGGGGACCAACACGCAGGAAGCGTTCGTCGACGAGCCGGATGGCGTGAAGGTGGCCGACGGTCGGCTCTACGTGGTCGACGACGAGACCCTGCGCATCGTCGACGTCTCCGGGGACGTGCCCGTGGCGCTGGGCACGCTGGCCCTGCCGGGTTGGGGTCAGGAGATCCTGGTCGTGGGCGACCGGGTCCTCGCCATCGGTGGGCCCGACGAGGTCTACGCCATCGAGGACGGGGCGGCGTCGACCTGGGCGCCGTACGGCGGCGGAGGGTCGACCCTGACCGAGATCGACGTCAGCGATCCCGAGAACCCCACGGTGGCCCACACCCTGGAGCTCGACAGCGGCTACCTGAGCGCCCGCCTGGTGGGCGACACCGCTCGGGTGGTCGTATCGGCCGCCCATCCCGCGTTCCCCTTCGTGTACCCCAGTGACGACAGCCCGCAGGCCCGGGCGATCGCCGAGGAAGCCAACCGGGGCGTCATCGAGGGCGCCACCATCGACGACTGGCTGCCCGGTGCCACCCTCGACGGTGAGGCGGTCGAGGGCGTGGACTGCGCCACGGTGCAGCGGCCGGCCGAGTTCTCGGGCTTCGGCTTTCTGTCGGTCCTCACCGTCGACATGACCCAACCGCTGGCCACCCCGCCGTCGACCACGGTCCTGGCCGACGGCCAGACGGTCTACGCCTCCACGGAGAGCCTGTACGTGGCCACCAGCCGCCCCGAGGAGACCGTGCCCCCGGACGATCCCGGGCCCCTGCCTCGCATCCCGCCGGGCGCCGGCGAGGACTACGAGACGGCCCTGCACCGCTTCGACATCACCGGTACCGGCTCCTCCACCTACGTCGCCTCGGGCACCGTGTCCGGCCACCTCGTCGACTCGTACTCGATGTCCGAACAGGACGGCCGCCTGCGGGTGGCCACCACCGAGGGCGCACCCTGGGAGAGCAGCGAGCAGGCCGCCAGCCGGGTCGCGGTGCTCGAGACCGACGGCGACGCCCTGGTCGAGGTCGGCGCCGTCGAAGGCCTGGGGCGCACCGAACAGATCTACGCCGTCCGCTTCGTCGGTGACACCGCCTACGTCGTCACCTTCCGCCAGGCCGATCCCCTCTTCGTCGTCGACCTGAGCGACCCGACCGCCCCGACCCTCGCGGGTGAGCTGGAGATCCCCGGCTACTCGGCCTACCTCCACCCCCTCGACGAGGGCCACCTGCTGGGCATCGGCCAGGACGCGGACGCCAACGGCATGACTCGGGGCCTGCAGGCCTCGGTGTTCGACGTCACCGACCCCGCCCATCCCACCCGAGTCGACCAACTCGTCCTCCCCGGCGAGGACTCAGCGGTCGAGTGGGACAAGCACGCCTTCCTCTACTGGGCCCCGACGGGTCAGGCCGTCCTGCCGATCTGGACCGGCGCCCTCGTGCTGTCGGTCGGCCCCGACCACGTCGACGAGCAGGGCCGGGTCGACGTCGAGGACGGTCAGGAGGTGCGCCGCAACATCGTCGTCGGCAACCACCTCCTGACGGTCGGCTCCAACACCCTCACCACCAGCGACCTCGCCACCCTCGCCCCGATCGCCGAGCTCCCCTTCTGACCCACGCCCACCCCCGCGGGGCGTCTGGTCTCCACCGATCCCCGAGCTGGACGAACCGACACCGACGCAACCACGGGGGCCGAGCGCCCCGGGCCGGGCATCCGCGGGTGCCCTCCGACCGTAGGGGGAGGCGGAGGGGGCCTTCGCCGCGACGGTTTCGCTCAGTTGCGTCAGGAGCAAGGAGGCCACCACCGCCTCCCCCGAAGCCGGACAGCTCTCGGTTACGGGCCGGAAACGGTGTCCCGCACCTCGGCCCGGTCCCGGATCCGGATCACCTTGTTGATGGCATTGAGAAGGGCTCGAGCCGAAGCCTCCACCACATCGGTGGACACCCCCCGTCCCGACACCTTTACACCGTCGGACTCGAACTGGATGACCACGTCCCCTAAGGCGTCCACGCCGCCCGTCACCGACGACACGTTGAAGTCGGTCTGGCGACCGTCGACCCCGGTGGCGCTGCGGATGGCCTGGCCGGCGGCGTCGATCATGCCGTCACCCTCCGCCGTGGCTTCCATCTTCTCGCCGTCCGCCGTGCGGATGAGCACGACCTGCGCGCTGGCCGGCCCCACGTTGCTGCCGCGGAACTCGATGCTGGACAGCTCGTAGGCGTCGGTGGCCGAGACGTTCAGCTCGGCGGCCACGATGGCCTCCAGGTCGGCGTCGGTGATCTCCACCTTTCGGTCGGCCAGCTCCTTGAAGCGCGTGAAGGCCTGGTTCAGGGCGTCGCCCTGGACCTTCAGGCCCATCTTCTCGAGGGTGTCGCTGAAGGCGTGCCGACCCGAGTGCTTGCCCAGCACCAGCGAGGTGTCCTGGCCCACGGCGTTGGGGTCCATGATCTCGTAGGTCGTGCGGTCCTCGAGCATCCCGTGCTGATGGATGCCCGCCTCGTGGGCGAACGCGTTCCGGCCGACGACGGCCTTGTTGTACTGCACCGGGTAGCCGGTCAGGCGGGCGACCAGCCGGCTGGTCTTGGCCAGCTCCTCGGCCCGGACGTTGGTGTCCAGCCCGCCGAAGTACTCCGACCGCGTGCGCAGGGCCATGACGATCTCCTCGAGGGCGGCGTTGCCGGCCCGCTCCCCGATGCCGTTCATGGCGACCTCGACCTGTCGGGCCCCGGCCTCCACCGCGGCCAGGGAGTTGGCCACCGCCATGCCCAGGTCGTCGTGGCAGTGGGCCGAGATGACGTAGTCACCGGTGACCCGCTCCCGGATGGCGGCGATGCGCCGGCCGAACTCCTGCGGGATGGAGAACCCGACGGTGTCGGGGATGTTCAGCGTGACCGCGCCGCTGTCGACGGCGATCTGCAGGACCTCGCACATGAAGTCGAAGTCCGAGCGGGAGGCGTCCTCGGGCGAGAACTCGACGTCGTCGGTGTACTGCTTGGCGTGAGCCACCGCCGACCCCGCTTCGACCTTGACCTGGTCCGGGGTCATCTTCAGCTTGTTGGCCATGTGGTTCTCGGACGTGGCGATGAAGACGTGGATCCGGGCCTGCTCGGCGTGCTGGACGGCCTCCCAGCACCGGTCCACGTCCTTGAGGGCGGTGCGGGACAGCCCGGTGATGACCGGGCCCCGGACGGAGCGGGCGATGGCCTCGACCGCCTCGAAGTCGCCCTGGCTGGCGACCGGGAAGCCGGCCTCCAGGTAGTCGACCCCCAGGCGGGCGAGCTGCTCGGCGATCTCCAGCTTCTCGCCGACGTCCAGCGAGATCCCCGGCGACTGCTCGCCGTCCCGCAGCGTCGTGTCGAAGATCACGACTCGCTTGCTGTCACTCATGGGATTGCCTTTCTGGGGTTCGGGGGCGATGGTCAGGACGTTGCGATCCGGATCCGAAAACGAAAAGACCCCCTGACCCTTCCGGGTTCAGGAGGCGAGACGAGCACCGATATGGGGGTGCTCGCCTTACGTAAGAAGGAGGTCCAGGGCGCGACGGTCGAAACGCATCTCGGGCACCATCGCACCGGATCACCGAATCGTCAACCCCCGGCCATCATTTGACACTCCAAGTGCCACTAGTGTGGGCCAACTGCTAGACAGGGACCGTGGGGGATGCTTCGGCCACGCGCTCGACCACCGTCAATGCACCGGTGGAGACCGTCTGGGCGACCCTGGCCGCCTTCGACCGCCTCAGCACCTGGTCGCCCGATGTGGACCACTCCACGTACCTGACCGAGCAGACCGAGGGCGTGGGCAGCGCCAGGCGGGTGCAGGTGGGACGCACCGTGCTGGTCGAGCGCATCACCGAGTGGGACCCGCCCCGAGCCCTCGCCTATGCCCTCGAGGGCCTGCCCCCCGTCGTCGGCGGGGCCACCAACCGCTGGACCTTGCGGCCCGATGGTGAGCGGACGTCCGTCACGTTGACCAGCACGGTCGATCCCGGGGCCAAGCCCGTCGGGCGAGTGGCCGCTCCGCTCGTCGCCCGCCGCCTGGCCAAGGCCTCCAACGGCATGCTCGCCGGCCTCGTCGCTCACCTGACGGGCGCCCGCCGGTGACCGACCGCCCGGACATCGTCATCATCCTCACCGACGAGGAGCGGGCCGCCCCGCCGTATGAGGACCCGGCCGTCGCCCGCTGGCGCCACGAGTCCCTCGCCGGCGAGCGCTGGTTCGCCGAGCACGGCGTCACCTTCGTCCGCCACTACACCGGCTCCCTGGCCTGCGTGCCCAGCCGGCCGACGATCTTCACCGGCCAGTACCCGGACCTGCACGGCGTCACCCAGACCGACGGTCTCGGCAAGATGGCCGACGACTCCCGCATGCGCTGGCTGCCGACGGACGAAGTCCCCACACTGGGCAACTGGTTCCGGGCCGGTGGCTACGACACCCACTACGACGGCAAGTGGCACATCAGCCACGCCGACCTGACCGATCCGGCCACCGGGAAGCCCCTGCCCACCAACACCGACGACGGCGAGGTCCTGGCCGACGCCGTCGCCGCCTACCTCGACGCCGATCCCCTCGCCCCGTACGGCTTCTCCGGCTGGGTCGGGCCCGAGCCGCACGGGGCCGCCCTGGCCGACAGCGGCCTGCGCCGGGACCCGCTCATCGCCGACCGGGTCGTGGCCTGGTTGGAGGACCGCTACGCCCGCCGCCGCGCCGGCGACGCCGACGCCCGACGCCCGTTCCTGCTCGTGGCCAGCTTCGTGAACCCCCACGACATCGTCCTCTTCCCGCTGTGGCAACGGACCAAGCCCCTGGGCGACGAGCCGTCGCCGCTCGACCCGCCACCGGTCCCCGAGGCCCCGACCCAACACGAGGACCTGTCGACGAAACCGGCGGCCCAGATCGCCTACCGGGCCGCGTACCCGTCCGGCTACGGCCCGCCGGCCGCCATCGCCCGCATCTACGAGCGCAACGCCCAGGCCTACCGGAACCTCTACCACCGCCTCCACGCCGAAGTCGACGGACCCGTGGACCGGGTCCGCCGGGCCGTCACCGAGGGTGGCTCCGACGACGCCGTCCTCGTCCGCACCGCCGACCACGGCGAGTTGCTCGGCGCCCACGGTGGACTCCACCAGAAGTGGTTCAACCTCTACGACGAGGCCACTCGCGTCCCGTTCACCATCGCCCGGGTCGGCGACCGGCAGACGGCCCCCCTCCGGGTGGAGGCCCCCACCTCCCACATCGACCTCGTCCCCACCCTCCTGGCCGCGGCCGGCCTCGACGCCACCGCCCTGGCTCCCCAACTCGCCGAGGCGTTCAGCGAGGTCCACGACCTCCCGGGCACCGACCTGATGCCCGTGGTCGACGCCGTCGTCCAGCCCGATGCCGACCGAGCCGTCTACCTCATGACTCGGGACAACATGCTGGAGGGCGACACCGGCGCCTCGGGCGTGGCCCGGCGCCTGGGCCGCACCGCCAGCCCTCCCGGCCCGCTGCGCATCCAGGTGCCGGCCCACGTGGGGTCGAACTTCGAGGGCGTGGTCGTCCGGGTGGCCGAGGCCGATGCCGCGGGAGGGGCCGACCACCGCTGGAAGCTGGTCCGCACCTTCGACGATCCCGCCACCTGGACCGAGCCCGAGCTCCGCCACCTCGCCGCCGAGGGACTAGGCGGGCCCAGCTACCGCACCGACCCCGTGCCCGACCAGTGGGAGCTCTACGACCTCGACTCCGATCCCATCGAGGCCGAGAACCGGGCTGATGACCCGATCGCCGCCGACGTCCTCGCCCTGCTGCGCCGGCGCATGAAAGAGGAGCGGGCCGCTTCGATCCCGGAGCGCAACCAGCCCTGGCCCTATGCCGCCCGCCGCTCCAACCCCCGGGCCGAGCCCAAGGCCCCTCCCGCTCCTGCTCGGCTCCTGCGCCGGGCCCTGCAGCGGGTCGGCCTGCACCCCGAGGACCCCGACGCCACCGCCTTCGACCTGGTCGGGCGCCGAGCCCTCGTCGTGGCCACGAACCACGGCGTGCTCGACGTGGGCAAGCCCACCGGCGTGTTCTCCTCGGAGCTGACCGTGCCCTACTACCTGTTCCTCGACGCGGGGATGGACGTCGACGTGGCCAGCCCGGCGGGCGGGGTCATCCCGGTCGACCCGCTCTCCCTCAAGCCGGTGGTCCGCTGCGGAGCCGACGACCGCTTCCTCGGTGACCCCGTCCTGCGGGCGAAGGTCACCGACTCAACGCCGATCGGCGACCTGGAGATGGCCGGCTACGACATCGTCTTCCTCGCCGGGGGCTGGGGCGCCGCCTTCGACTTCGGCCTTTCGGAGATCCTCGCCGACAAGGTGACCGAGGCCAACGCCGCCGGTGCGGTGTTGGGCGGCATCTGCCACGGGCCTCTCGGCCTCTGCCGGGCGACGGCGACCGACGGTCGGCCCCTGGTCGAGGGCCGTCGGGTCACTGGGGTCACGGACAAGCAGGTGCAGGAGCTGGGCATCGGGTCCACGCCCTTCCACCCCGAGACCGAGCTGCGTCGCCAGGGCGGCCGGTTCGAGTCCGCCACCCGCTTCCGGGATCCTCTGGCGAACCACTGGGTCGTGGACGGCGACCTCGTGACCGGTCAGAACCAGAACGCCGGGCCCATGGTCGCCCGGGAGATGATGCGCCTGGTGGCCACCCGGACGCCATGACCGACCCGGCCTGGTGACTACGGTGCGAACATGAAGCGTCTGGTGAAGCTCGTGACCCTGGCCGCGGTGATCGTCGCGATCGCGGCGGGCCTGCGGCGGCGACCCGCCCCTCCCAGCGCCTCCCCGACGGCGCCGCCCACGCCGGCTCCGCCCGTGACGGACGCGAACGCCGCCGCACCGACTGCTGCGGCCGCGGAACCGTGGGTCGAGCCGACAGCCGACGGGGGCTGCCCCGACGGCTATCCGGTCAAAGCCAAGGCCAGCAGCAGGATCTACCACGTGCCCGGCGGGGCCCTCTACGACCGCTCGATCGCGGATCGGTGCTACGCCTCGCCCGAAGCGGCCGAGGCCGACGGCTATCGGGCGTCTCTGCGCTGAGCAGCCGTATCCAGCGGCTCCCCTGCGTCGGCCGGCCCTGTCAGCCCAGGCTCCGCACCAGTTGGATCCGGGCATCGGCCCGGAGCTGATCCTGCACCGTCTCGGGGACCTCCGTGCTGAGGGCCAGCACCATGAGTGCGGCCACGCCATCCGGTGACTGGCCGACGTCCATGTCTGCGATGTTGACCCCGGCCTCGCCCAACACCGTGCCCAGGAAGCCGATGACTCCGGGGCTGTCGTCGTTGCGGACCACCAGCATGTGGTCCGCCGGGGGGACGTCGACGGCGTGGTCGTCGACCATCACGATGCGGGGCTTGCCTTGGAGCCCGGCCAACGTCCCGGCGATGGCGTGGCCCCCGCCGCGCAGGGTGACGAGGTTGACGTAGTCCTGCGTCGTCGACGTCTTGGACTCGTGCACCGACATCCCCTTCAGCTCGGCCACAGCCGGGGCGTTCACATAGGACACGGGCTCGTCGGTCAGGCGGCCGAAGAAGCCCTTCTGCACCGACAGGGTCAGGATCCGGGTGTCGTAGTCGGCCAGTTGGCCCTGGTACTCGACCCGCAGCTCGTCGGGGAGTTCGGGGAGGAGGGCCGCGAACAGGCCGCCGAGCCGTTCGGCCAGGGGCAGGAAGGGGCGCACCGTCTCCGAGGCCTCGGCCGCCGACACGTTCACGGCGAAGGGCACGAAATCCCCGGCCAGAGCCAGGCCCACCTGCTCGGCAATGGTCTGGCCCGCCTTGTCCTGGGCCTCCGCGGTGCTCGCCCCCAGGTGGGGGGTGACGACCACGCCGGGGAGGCCGAACAGCGGTGAAGTCGTGGTCGGCTCGTCGGCGAAGACGTCGATGGCGGCCCCCGCGACGCGGCCGTCGATGATGGCGTCGGCCAGCGCCTGCTCGTCGACGATGCCGCCCCGGGCCACGTTGATGATGCGGATGCCGGGCTTGACCTTCTTCAGCGCCTCGACGCCGATCATGCCGAGGGTGTCGGGTGTCTTGGCCACGTGCAGGGTGAGGAAGTCGGCCCGGGCGAGGACCTCGTCGAGGTCCATGACTTCGACGCTCATCTGCCGGGCCCGGTCGGGGGTCACGAACGGGTCGTAGCCGACCAGGCGCATCCCGAAGGCGAGCGCCCGCTGGGCCACCAGCCGGCCGATGCGGCCCAGGCCGATGATGCCGAGGGTCTTGTCCGAGAGCTCGACGCCTTCCCATTGCGACCGCTCCCAGCGCCCGTCGACCAGGGCGGCGTGGGCCGGGGCGATGTTGCGGGCTTGGGCCAGCAGCAGGGCCATGGTGTGCTCGGCCGCCGACAGCACGTTCGACTGCGGGGCGTTGACCACCATGACGCCCCGCCGGGTGGCGGCCTCGGTGTCCACGTTGTCGAGGCCGATGCCGGCCCGACCCACGACGACCAGGTCCGATCCGGCCTCGAGCACGTCGGCGGTGACCAGCGTGGCGGATCGGATGATCAGGGCCGACGCCCCCTTGACCAGGTCGAGGAGGGTCTCGGGGGTGGCGTCGAGTTGGACGTCGACATCGTGGCCCGCCTCCCGGAGGCGGTCGAGGCCGGAGTCGGCGATCTTCTCGGTGACGAGGACACGGGGCACGGCTAGATCCTGTCGCGGTGGCGGCCCAGCACCAACGTCGTTCTCAGAGCCAGCCCGCCCGCCGGAAGTTGCGACGTTTCACGACGGGCCCTGAGCGGCGGACTCCACCAGCCGGTGCACGTCAGCCTGGAGGAGGTCGATGCGCTCCAGCAGGTCGTGCACCAGGCGGTCGGTCTCGACGTTGGTCCGGTAGTCGTGGGCCGCGAGGTCGGAGTTGATCTGGTCCTCCCGCTTGGCCGCGATCAGCAGGATCGCCCCCTGCATGGCGGCAACGCAGGACAGGACCAGGTTGAGCAGGATGAACGGGTAGGGGTCCCAACCGTGGTTGCGGTTGACCACCATCCACGCCGACAGGAAGACCACCGCACCGAAGACGAAGGCCCACGAGCCCATGCCGTTGCGCACGAGGTCGGCGGCCCGTTCGCCGCTGGTCAGGTCCTCGCCGCTGCGAACGGCGGGGTGCTCGGTCCACGACGGGTGGTGTCACCAACGGTTGCCTCTGGTCATGGCCCCAGAGTACGAACGGTCGTCGCCTTGGCCGAGGAGGGCGACGGGGCTCAGAGCCAGCCGGCCTTGCGGAAAAAGCGGTAGAGGCTCAGGCACACGATCACGATCGAGGCGAGGGCGAGCGGGTACCCGATCCTCCAAGCCAGCTCGGGCATGTGCTCGAAGTTCATGCCCCAGATGCCGGCCATGGCGGTGGGAGCGATGCCGATGGCGCCCCACGCCGCGATCTTGCGCATGTCCTCGTTCTGGCGGACCGAGACCAGGGTCAGGTTGACGCTGAGGACGCTGGAGAGGAGGTTGTCGACGTCCTCCATCTGACTGACCAGGCGGAGGTACCGGTCGCGCCACTCGGCCAGCACGAGGCGGTCGGCGTCGTCGCCCTTGCGGCCGAGGCGGTCGAGCACGGCGACCATCGGGCCGACCGAGCGCCTGACCTTCAACAGCTCGTGCTCGAGGTGGTAGATGGCCTGGGCGCTGGTGCCGTGCCCGTCGGCGTCGAGCACTTCCAGCTCGCAGTCATCCACCCGTTCCTCGATGCCTCGCATGGCGTCGGTGTCCCGGTCGTGGACCTCCTCGATGAGAGCGAGGATGAGGTCCTTGCGGCTGGCGAAGTCCTCGGCGAAGGCGTCGTCCAAGCCGTCACCGGGCTGGCGGGCCACGACCGCGGTCTCCGGGCCGAGGACCATGGCCACCTGCACCACCTCGATGGTGTCGGAGGTCTCGACGAAGCTGACGGTGTGCAGGATGAGGGCGATGGTCCCGTCGCTGGCCCGTATGCCCGGGTGCTGGTGGCGCTGGAGGATGTCCCGGTGCTCCCAGGTCAGCCCGGCCTCGTCGAGGGCGGCGAAGAAGTCCTCCGTCGACGGCTCCTTCACCTGGGTGACCGGGTACCCGGCGTCGTTCACCCCCCGATCATGCCCCGTAACCCGGTGGAGCCTCGAACCCCCCGAGGACATCGGCGATGCGGCCGGCGACGGCGAGGGCCGTCCGGTCCTGCTGGAAGTCGGCCACGACCTGCACCCCCACCGGCAGGCCGTCGGCGGTGCGGCCGACGGGCACCACGACCGCGGGCAGGTAGGCCATGCCGATCAGCCCGCACCAGTACGTGAGCTCACCATGGGGGACGTCGGTCCCGTTGACCGACACCGTGCGGTTGAGCACGCCGATCGGGTCGTCGTCGACCTGGTGGGGGAAGGCCGGCAGCTGGAAGACGGGGCACAGCACGACGTCGAAGCGCGTGAAGAACTCGGACCAGGCGTCCCGGATCTCGCTCCGGCGCTCGTCGTGGCGGAGCCACTGGTGATGGCGCATGGCGATGGCCCGGCCGGCCTTGAACAGGATGGGCTCGTCCACGCCCGGCTCGGTGTCGACGATCGAGGCGGCGAGGGCCCAGGTCTGGTCGTCGACACCGGTGGCGGCCGTCATCACGGTGTAGAGGAGCTGCACGAACAGGTCGGTGGCCTCGTCGAAGTCGACGTCGGGCCGGGCCGTGTCGTCGACCGTGAGGCCGTCGGCCCGCAGCCGGTCGACGGCGGCAACGAGGACGTCCGCCATCGCCGAGTCGAGTGGGCACCGGGCCGTGTCGAACCAGGCCGCCAGGCGGAGGCCGTCCCGGGCGGGGCCAGGCGCCCCAGCGCCGACCAGCACGTCGAACGCGAGGCTCAGGTCCTCGACCGTGCGGGCCATCGGGCCCACGACGTTGATGTCGAGCGTGCGGAGGCCGGTCGGCCCGGACAGGTAGCCATCCTGGGGCACCACGCCGAAGGACGGCTTCAACCCGACGGTCCCACACATGTGGGACGGGTTGCGGATGGAGCCGCCGATGTCGGAACCGAGCTCCAGCGGGGTGAGGCCCGCGGCCAGCGCGGCCGCGGCGCCGCCCGACGACCCGCCGGTGGTGCGACTGGTGTCCCACGGGTTGTTGGTCACGCCGAAGGGCTGATTGAAGGTCTGGAGGTCGCCGGCGTAGAGCGGGAGGTTGGTCTTGCCGAAGACGATGGCGCCGGCCTCCTTGAGGCGGGCCACGGCCCCGGCGTCGTGATCGGGGACGTGATCCATCAGCTCGGGGGCGCCGGAGGTCGAGCGGAGGCCCTCGGTCTCGAACACGTCCTTGACGGTCATGGGCAGGCCGTGGAGGGCGCCGAGGGCCTCGCCCCCGGCGGTCGCCTCGTCGGCCGCGTCGGCCGCGGCCTGCGCCCGCTCGACGTCGAGGGTCACGACGGCGTTGAGGGCGGGGTTGTGCTCGGCCACACGGGCCAGGAGATGGTCGAGCAGCTCGCGGCTGCCGACCTCCTTGGCCTTGATGGCGGCGACGAGGTCGGTGACGCTGCGGAACCCGAGATCGGTCATGCCCCTCCTTCGCCCCGGGACGACCGGGCGGGTCACATCCTCCCAGGTCCGGCACGGCACCGGTACCGTCCCCGCACCATGCGCCGGCTGCTGCTGACCGTCCTCGTGTCGGGCCTCGCCCTGACGGCGTGCGGCAGTGACGACGGCAACGAGTCGACCGACGCCGATTCGTCGACGACCACGACGACGACGACCGGCGCCCCGTCGACGACGACGACCGAGCCCGCCCCGGTCGACTCCACGTTCGTGCCCGAGGACGGCGAGGCCCTCTGCGCCGACCTCGAGGGGCTGGCGGACATCGATCCCGAGGCCGACCCCACCCAGGCCCAAGTCGACCGCCTCCTGGCCATTGCCGACACGGCCCCGTCCGGGGTCGCAGACCCTCTGCGGGCCGTGGCCGCGTTCGGCCAGCTCGCCGTCGACACCGGGCCCACGCTCGACTCGCTCCCCGCCACCGAGGCCGTCCGGACCGCGGCCGCCGAAGGGGCGACGATCCTCATCGCCTACGGCAACGAGGCCTGCGCCATCGACGTCCCCCTCTTCGACACCCTGGCCGGCGTCTGACCTTCCCCTCGTTCAGGTCAGTTCGACGGGGTCGGTGACGCCGACGGGATCGAAGCCGAAGACCTGGCCGTAGAAGCTCAGCTCGGCTTCGGCCGCCCGCACGATGGTCTCGGCCTTGCGGAAACCGTGTTGCTCGCCCTCGAAGGCCAGGTAGGCCACGGGGACACCGTTGGCCTTCAGGGCGTCAACGATGAGCTCGGACTGGTTCGGGGGCACGACCTCGTCCTCCAGGCCCTGGAGGACGAGCAGGGGCACCCGGATCTGGTCGGCGTGGAACAGCGGTGAGCGCTCGCGGTAGAGGTCCTCGGCCTCCGGCCACGGCCCGACGAGGGAGTCCATGTAGCGGGACTCGAACTTGTGGGTCTCCTGCGC
Organism: uncultured Microthrixaceae bacterium; assembly: GCA_963725155.1. Lineage (GTDB taxonomy): Bacteria > Actinomycetota > Acidimicrobiia > Acidimicrobiales > DATDAH01 > DATDAH01. The sequence continues at coordinate 183,598 of CAVRXU010000005.1, read as the reverse complement.
CAGCGTGGCCAAATCGGCCACCCCGTACTCGCTCATCCCCGCGGCAAAGGTGTCGTGGAAGGCGAGCGCGGCCAGCGCCGTGAAGCCCCCGGCGCTCCCACCCCGGATGGCCATGCGGGAGCGGTCCACGTCGCCCCGCTCGGCCAGGAATTCGGCGGCGGCGACGCAGTCCTCCACGTCGACCACCCCCCACTGGCCCTTCAGCAGATCCCGGTAGGCCCGCCCGTAGCCGGTGGAGCCGCCGTAGTTGACGTCGACCACGGCGAACCCGCGGCTGGTCCAGAACTGGATGCCGAGTTGGAACTGACTCCGAACCGCGCCGGTCGGCCCTCCGTGGATGTCGACCAACAGCGGCGGCTTCTCGCCGTTCAGGCCGACGTGGTCGGGGTTCGTCGGCGGGTAGAACAGGGCGTGCGCGGTCCGTCCGCCGGCGGACGGGAAGTCGATCGACTCCGGGAGGCTGATCTGCTCCGAGCTGAGCCCCAGATCACGGGGAGGGCGGAGCGGGTAGGCATCGATGCCGCCGGGCCAGGCCGAGTTGTGGCGACCGGGTCCCGTGCTCGCTGCCGCGACCACCACACCCTTGGCCCCCACGTCCTCGAACCAGCGCTCGGCCTCCTCCGGCGTCAGCGTCGGGATGTCATCTGTCTCATCGGGCTCGTGGGGGCCGGCGTAGGTCGCGAAGTGGACGATCGCCGGTTCGCGGCTGAAGCTCGCGGCGACCGCCACCGCCCCGGCGCCGACGGGCACCAACGACGAGATCGCGGTGTACGAGTCGCTCAGCGCCGTCGTCCGGTCACTGTCCGGATCGACCAGGTACATCCGGTCGATCCCACTTTGGCTGATGGCCACGAGGCACCACGTGTCGCCGCTCCAGCCCATCCCTGCCGCGGGCACGAAGCGGGACATCCGGAACACCCAGGGCGGCGTGGCGACCTCGCCTTCCGGGGCATTCGCCAAGGCCTCGACCTCGTCGCCCCCGTGCCAGCGGTGGAGGCGAGCGAAGCCGTCTCGGTCGGAGGTGAACCAGAGCGTTCCGTCGAACGGCGCCCAGAACGGCTCCGACGCCCACTCCCCCGGACCTCCTGCGACGCGCTGCGCCTCGACGACCCCGTCGGTCTCGAGCTCACCGACCCAGAGCTCCGCGGCGTCCCATGGCATGTCAGGGTGATCCCATTGGGTCCAGGCCAGCCGTCGACCCTCGTCATCGAGACGGGGCGAGGCGACGAAGTCAGGTCCGGTGACGAGCACCAGGTCCTCGCCACTGGACGTGTCGATGCGGACGATCTCGTTCTTCGCCTCGCCTTCGCCGCGATGGTCCTCCCGGACGGCGACCAGCCAGGTGCCGTCGGGGGCGATGTCCATGTCCGCGTAGCGGCAGCCTTCCGGCGTCAGCGCAACCGGTTCGCCTCCCACCTCGAAGCGGTAGAGCCGCTGATCGGACCAGTTGCTGAAGTAGACGGTGGCGCCATGGACGCGCCACGCGCCGCCGCCGTACTCGTGGACCCGGGTGCGGGCGGCGTAGCCGTCGGGCAGGACATCGACGGTCGAAGCGTCGGCGCCCGGCCCGTCGAACCAGCACCGCACGAGCTGGATGCGGCCGCCCTCCTCGGGGCGCGCTTCGTCCCACCAGAGGTGATCCCCCCAGCTCTGGACCTCGTGGAGGCCGACGGCCCCGGCGACCAGCAGGTCCGTCGTGATCGGCGACGACCACGCCCCGTACGGAGCCGTTCTGGCGCCTGATTTCGGGGTCATGGCACCAGGATCGGGCGCCAGAACGAGCCGGTCTTGCGGGTCACGCGAGGAACTCGGCGATGCGGCGGATGCCTTCCTGCATGTCTTCGGGGTCGAGGGCGAAGGAGAACCGGCCGTAGCCGGGCGACCCGAACGCCTCGCCGGGCACGAAGGCGACCTTGGCCTCCGCCAGGATCAGGTCGGCCAGCTCGAGGGTGTTCGTCGGCGTCTGGCCGACCAGCTCTCGACCGAGCACGCTCGCGAAGGAGGGGTACGCGTAGAAGGCACCCTGCGGGAGCATGCAGCTGACGCCGTCGATCTCGTTGAGCAGCCGGTGAATGAGCTTTCCCCGGCGGTCGTACTCGGTCCGCATCACGGCCACGTCGTCGAGGCCGCCCTCGAGGGCGGCAATGGTCGCCCGCTGGGAGACGTTGGCCACGTTGCCGCAGAGGTGCGACTGGAGTGTGGAGGCGGCCTCGACCAGGTCGGGGGGGCCGATCATCCAGCCCACCCGCCAGCCGGTCATGGCGTAGGTCTTGGCCACGCCGTTGAGGACGATGGTCTGGTCAGCGGCCTCGGGCACGACGACGGGCAACGAGGTGAACTCGTTGTCGTCGTAGGTGAGGTGCTCGTAGATCTCGTCGGTGATGATCCAGAGGCCGTGCTCGACGGCCCAGCGGCCGATGGCCTCGACCTCAGCCTTCGGGTAGACGGCGCCCGACGGGTTGGACGGGGACACGAACAGCAGGGCTTTGGTCCGCTCGGTGCGGGCCGCCTCGAGCTGGTCCACCGTCACCCGGAACCCCGCCGCCTCGTCGGTCGGGAGCACGACGGACGTGCCGCCGGCCAGGGCGATGGGCTCGGGATAGGTCGTCCAGTACGGCGCGGGGAGGAGGACCTCGTCCCCCGGGTTGATGATCGACTCGATGGCCTCGTAGTACGCCTGCTTGCCGCCGTTGGTGACCACCACCTGGCTGGCGCTGATCTCGTAGCCCGAATCCCGCAGGGTCTTGTCGGCGATGGCCTGGCGCAGGTCGGGCAGGCCCGGCGTCGCGGAGTAGTGGTGGGCCGCGGGGTCCTGCGCGGCGACCCTGGCGGCTTCGACGATGTGGGCGGGAGTGGGGAAGTCGGGCTCGCCCGCGCCGAACCCGATGACGTCCTGACCGTTGGCCTTCATCGCCTTGGCCTTGGCGTCCACGGCCAGGGTGGCCGACGGGGCGATGGCGGTGACTCGGGTCGAGAGGCGTTCTGACGGCAATGGATTGGTCCTTTCGGGATGCCGCCGCGATAGTGGCAGGTCGTGAGCGGAACTCCACCGGCAATCTCGATCCCCGACGACCTCAAGCCGGCCGACGGTCGCTTCGGCAGCGGGCCCTCCAAGGTCCGGCCCGAGGCGGTCGACGCGCTGGCGGCGACCGGGACCGACTACCTGGGCACCAGCCATCGGCAGGCCACGGTCCAGTTCGTGGTCGGGAGCCTGCGCAACCTGCTGGCGGAGATCCTGGCCCTGCCCGACGGCTACGAGGTCCTGCTCGGCAACGGCGGGACCACGGCCTTCTGGGACGCGGCCATCTTCGGCCTGATCGACGAACGCAGCCAGCACCTGTCGTTCGGCGAGTTCTCCTCCAAGTTCGCCTCCGGCGTCGCCGCCGCGCCGCACCTCTGCGAGCCGTCGGTCATCGCGTCGGACCCCGGCACCCATCCCCTGCCGGTGGCCGAAGACGGCATCGACGCCTACTGCCTGACCCAGAACGAGACGTCGACCGGTGTGGCCATGCCCTTGTCGAGGCCCGCCGACGCCGGCCTCGTGCTGGTCGACGCCACCTCAGCCGCCTGCGGCATCCGGGTCGACCTCTCGGTCACCGACGTCTACTACTTCGCCCCCCAGAAGGCACTGGCCGCCGACGGCGGGCTCTGGATCGCCGTCGCCTCACCGGCTGCCGTCGAGCGGATCGAGGCCCTGGCCGCCTCGGACCGCTGGATCCCGGCGTCGCTGGACCTCAAGATCGCCCTGGACAACTCCCGCAAGGACCAGACCTACAACACCCCGGCGCTGGCCACGATCTTCCTGGCCGAGGCCCAGGCCCGCTGGGTGGCCGACAACGGCGGGCTCGAGTTCGCCGCCAGTCGCAGCGAGGCCTCGGCGAAGGTCCTCTACGACTGGGCCGAGGATCGGGACTTCGCCGTGCCCTTCGTCACCGACCCGGCCATGCGCTCCCCCGTCGTCGGCACCATCGACTTCGAGGGCGTCGACGCCAACACCATCGCCGCCGTCCTCCGGGCCAACGGCATCGTCGACACCGACAGCTACCGGAAGCTCGGCCGCAACCAGCTGAGGATCGCCATGTTCCCGGCGATCGACCCCTCCGACGTCCAGGCCCTCACGGCCTGCATCGACCACGTCGTCGCCGCCCTCTGAGGTCTCGTACCTTGTGCACCACTGCGCCACTTCTGGCGCACTGGTGCACAAGGTAGAGGCGAACGCCGATCAGGCGGCCTGGCGAACGGCGGCGCGGATCGTCTCGAGGACGTACTCCGGACGGTGCACCACCTGCTCCCAGGTGAAGCGAAGGACGATCCAGCCCGCGATCTGCGCGGCGTTGTCGCGGCGGCGATCCCGCTCGAACTGTTCCCGGTGCCCGTGCCACCGCCGCCCGTCCACCTCCACGATCACCCGCGCCCAGGAGTAGGCGAAGTCCGCGTGTCCCGGCTCCTCGACCCAGCCGGGAAGGGGCACCTGCTCGTCGGGGTCGTCCAGCTCCGTGCTTTCGACCAGGCCCAGGAACGCCGCCTCCAGCTTGCTGCGCTTGATGTCGGCCCGCTTGCTCCGGTCCGCGATGACTTCGCGCATGATGACGGTCGTCGGACGGCCGCACCCCGCGTAGCGGTCGTGGGCCGCGGCCAGCTCGTCGATCGCCATGCGGCCGCTGAGAAGCAGGTCGTCGACGATGCGCTCGCCCCGACCCCGGTGGTAGCAGGTGAAGAGGTCGGCGGCCGTTCGTGCGACCGAGGTGACCTGAAGCGGGCCGATCGCGACGATGTCCTCGGCGAACAGGTCTGCCGACCGGTGGACGCGAGCGAACGGGTTTCGATTGCTGGAGCGGTAGTCCACGGTCACCTCAGGCACGACGTCGATCAGGAGGGTGAACCCGTGGAGTCGGGCGGCCGCCCGACGCGACACGACCGCAACCGGCTGGTGGAGCTGGGCCGCCATGAGGAGTCGCTCTAGGCAGGGCTCCCCGAACGGGAGACCGATCACCCGTGTCGAGCACCGCTCCCATCCGCCGGTTGCCACCCGTCGGGTGATCGTGCGCCGGCTCATTCCCGCGGCGGATGCCTGGTCCGGGGTCACCAAGCCGTACTGGGCGGCGCCGATCGCGGCCACCTCAAGATCTGCTTTCCGTGCCATGTCGATCCATGCTGGTCACGGGGTGTGACAGTCCACCCGGAACGTCCCGTACCTTGTGCGCCAGTGCGCCAGATCTGGCGCACTGGCGCACAAGGTACGGAGGAACGGATTGACGTCGCAGGGGGAGATCCGGGAGCAGTTGACCGGGCCGGGAGGGGCGTTCGAGGTCACGACCGACGTCGTCAACGGCGTCGAGATGAAGGTCTACAAGGTGCGGATGGGCTCGCTGCGGGAGGTCGCCCAGGCGGCGGCGATGCGGGGGGAACAGGAGTTCATCGTCCAAGGCGACCGTCGCATCACCTACGGCGACTTCGTGCGGCAGGCCAACGGCGTCGCCGCCGCGCTGGCCGGCGACGCCGGCGTCGGCCACGGCGACCGGGTCGCGGTCCTGTCGGCCAACAACGCCGAATGGTGCCTGGCGTTCTGGGCCACGGTCGACCTGGGGGCGATCCTGGTCGGGCTCAACGGCTGGTGGAAGACCGATGAGATCCTCTACGGCCTCGACGACAGTGGCGCCAAGGTCCTGGTGGCCGACGCGAAGCGCTTCGAGCGCATCGCCGACCAGCTCGACCAGGCCCCCGGGCTCGAGCGCATCTACCTGATCGACGCCGACCCCGCCGACTTCGACGACCCGCGCATCCACCCCTTCGACGAGCTCCTGGCCGAACCGACCGACGCGTTCCCGGACACCCCGATCGACGAAGACGACCCGGCCGTCATCTTCTACACGTCGGGCACCACGGGCCGGCCCAAGGGCGCCATCTCCACCCACCGGAACATGGTGGCCAACCTCCAGAACACCATCTACAACTCCGTCGCCACCGTGATGGCCAACCCCGAGACCTCCGGCCTGGGCGGCGGCGGCCAGACCGTCGGCCTCCTCACCTCGCCCCTCTTCCACGTGTCCGGCTGCCACAGCAGTCTGGTCGTGGGGATGATCGCCGGCGTGAAGCTGGTCATCCCCGAGGGGCGGTTCGATCCCGACAGCGCGCTCCAGCTGATCCAGGACCACGGCGTCACCATCTGGGCCACGGTGCCGACCATGGTCTGGCGGGTCTGCGAGCACCCCGGGCGCCACGACTACGACACCAGCACCGTCACCGCGGTGGCCTTCGGCGGCTCGCCGTCGGCTGACGAGCTCCAGCGGAAGGTCCGGGAGACCTTCCCCAACGTCGCCAGCACGTCCAACGCCTACGGCCTCACCGAGTCCAGCTCGGTGGCGACCGTCATCTCCGGCAAGGACGCTGTCGAACGCCCCGAATCGGTCGGGCCCGCCGTGCCGGTGGTCGACCTGGCCGTCGTCGACGCCGACGGCAACGAGGTCCCCGAGGGTCACACCGGCGAGGTCCTCATCAAGGGGCCGATCATCATGCCCGGCTACTGGAACAAGCCCGAGGCCACGGCCGAGACCGTGATCGACGGATGGCTGCACACCGGCGACATCGGCTACGTCGACGAGGACGGGTTCCTCTTCATCACCGACCGGGCCAAGGACATGATCATCCGCGGGGGCGAGAACATCTACTGCGTCGAGATCGAGCAGCGCCTGGTCGAGCACCCCGACATCGCGGATGCCGCCGTCATCGGCGTGCCCCACGCGGAGCTGGGCGAGGAGGTCAAGGCCGTCGTCCAGGTGCAGCCCGGCGGCATCCTCACCGAACAGGACGTGCAGGCTTGGGTGGCCGAGACCCTCGCCAACTTCAAGGTCCCCGCCTACGTCGAGCTCACCCGCGACAAGCTCCCGCGCAACGCCAGCGGCAAGCTCCTCAAGAACGTCCTCCGCGGCGAAGGCGAGGTCTCGTTCTCCGAGACCATGTAGGTCCTGTGCTGCCGAACGGGATGCGCTCGACGGCCATCGGTGCGAGAGTGTGTGCCTAGGGGGTACATCGGCGAGGGTCATTCCGACCCCGGCGAGACCTCGGGGGAGGAATACGGACATGCATCTGTTCTCGCGCCTCGGCGTCGTAAACGGGGGCCCGGTCGAAACACTGGAGTGGGCGGTGAACATCACCACCGCCGTCAACAAGGCCATGGATGTCGAGGTCACCCTGTGGCAGGGCCAGTTCGGCTACCCGCTGGGCACGCTGGCCTGGACGGCCTTGGTCGAGTCCCGGGCCCAGCTGGCCGAAGAGACCGCCAAGGTGGCCGCGGACCAGGGCTACCTCGACCTCGTCACCCAGGGCCAGGCATTCGCCGGCACCATCCCCTTCGAGGACGCGCTGCGCACCATGGTGCACACGACCACCGAGCCCGGCGACCCGCCGCCCCCCGGAGCGTGGGCTGAGGTCACCACCGCAACACCGGCAGCCGGCCAGCTCGGGGCCGCATTGGCGTGGGGCGTGGAGATCGCTGACCGTTACACCGCGGTAACCGGAACCGGGAGCGTCTTCCTGACCGACGACTACGGCCCGTTCGGCCAGATGACCTGGATCGCCGTGCACGAGGACGCGGCCGCGGCTGACCGCGCCGGTGAGGCCGCAGCCGGCGACGCCGACTACCTCGCCGCCATCGACGGCGGTGGTGCCCTGTTCGAGCCCGGTTCCGCCTCCCGGAGCGCGAGCATCCGCATCGCCTGAGCCGTTCTGACGCTCGGCGGCGGGGGTTCTCCTTCCGAGGAGGACCACCGCCGCCGATAGGCAACCGTGGCGATCACCGTTGCCCCGACGCGGGCTGAGGCCGACACCCGGCCGTTGATCCTGGCCGCCGTGGGCGCCGGCCTGGCCTGGCTGGTCGTGATCCTGTTCTGGTCGGACGCGCCGTTCGCCCTGACCTTCGACGACGCCTGGTACTACGGCGAGATCGGCCGGAACCTGGCCCACGGCCACGGGTCGACCTTCGACACCATCAACGCCACCAACGGCTACCACCCGGCCTGGCAGGCGGTCTCCGTGCTCCCCCGCCTGGTCGGGCTCGACGGCACCGCGGCCATGCGGGCGCAGTTGGCCATCGCCCTCGGCTGCTGGATCGGTGCCGTGGCTCTGGTCGTCCGACGGGTCCGACACCCCTCACCCGTGCTGGCCGCGGCCATCGTGCTCTTCGCCGCCAACCCCTTCGTGCTCCGTTGTGTCGGCAGCGGGCTCGAGTCCGGCCTGGTCGTGCTGGTCGGCGCGCTCTTGCTGACCCGGTCCGGCGACCTCGACGTCGAGAACCCCGACCCGACCGGCCGCCGGCACTTCGGTGCGCTCCTCGCGCTGGCCTTCCTGGCGCGGACCGACGCCGCTCTCCTGACCCTGATCTGCGCGGCCTGGGTCCTGCCCGACGTCCGCCGCATGGGCGTCCAAGGGCTGCGCCGCCTGCTCCAGCTGGTCGCCGCCCCCGCCATCACCGCCGTCGTCTACATGGCCGCCAACCTGCTCGCCTTCGGGCGCCTGATGCAGATCAGCGGTGACATCAAGAGGGTCGAGCTGACCCCGGCCCTGGCGGTCGCCGTCCTGATCGTGGCGGCCGTCGCCGGCCTCGTCGGCCACAAGCTGCGGGGCCTCGGTCCCAGCGAGCGCTTCAGTCGCCTCACCGGCTTCCTGGCGGCGACCGGCTGGTACTTGCCGTTCTGCATCGGCCTGGTCGGCTACTACGTGCTGCTCTCGGCCCAGCAGTGGCTCTGGTACTTCTCCCCGCTCGTGCTCTACGCCCTGGCCCTGCTCGTGCACGGCGGAGCCGACCTGCTCGACGGAGCGGCCGCGGAAGGCCGCTCGTCGCTGCGAGCCGTGCAGGCCATTCTCCTGCTCCCGCTGCTGGGCGGCTTGCTGTTCCTCACCCCGCAGTTCCTCGACCCTCACCTCCGCTCGATCCAAGAGGCCAATCGGGACGCCGGGCGCTGGATCAGCGCCAACTTGCCCGAGGACGCCGTCGTCGCCTCCTGGGACGCGGGCGTGCTGGGCGCCTTCACGGATCAGCCCGTCGTCAACCTCGACGGCGTGGTCAACAGCGGCGAGTTCGCCGACGCCATGGCCGCGGGGCGCGGCGGGGCCTTCCTGCGAGCGGAAGGCGTCACCCACATCGCCAACCACGGCGACGTCATCGACGGGGACGACCCCCTGGCCCGCCAGCTGGTCGACGAGATCTTCGGCCCGGGCACCGGAGCGTCCATGGAGATCGTCCACACCCAGCCGTTCCTCTACTCCGGCTCGACCACCCGGGGCGGCCGCGGGCTCCGGGAGCTGGCCGTCTTCGTCTACGAGCTCCCGAACGAGCGGTCCGCGGGATAGCCCTCAACCGAGGTCAGCCGCCGGAGGCCTCCTGGACGGACTGCTTGCCGGCGGAGATCCACGGCATCATCTGGCGGAGCTCGCCGCCCACCGTCTCGATCTGGTGCTCGGCGCCCTCCGCCAGCAGACGGGTGTAGTTCTCCCGGCCGCTGCGGGTCTCGGCGATCCACTCCTCGGCGAACTTGCCGGACTGGATCTCACCCAGGATGTTCTTCATCTCGGCCTTGGTGGCGTCGGTGATGATCCGCGGGCCGCGGGTGATGTCGCCGTACTTGGCCGTGTCCGAGATGGAGTAACGCATCCCGGCGATGCCCTGCTCGTACATGAGGTCGACGATGAGCTTCACCTCGTGGAGGCACTCGAAGTAGGCCGACTCGGGCTGGTAGCCCGCCTCGACCAGGGTCTCGAAGCCGGCCTGGACCAGCGAGGTCAGCCCGCCGCAGAGGACGACCTGCTCGCCGAACAGGTCGGTCTCGGTCTCCTCGGTGAAGGTCGTCTCGAGCACGCCGGCCCGGGTGCCACCGATGGCGTCGGCATAGCCGAGGGCCAGCGCCCGGGCGCCGCCGGTGGCGTCCTGCTCGACGGCGATGAGGCAGGGCACGCCGCCGCCCTCGACATAGGTCCGGCGCACGAGGTGGCCGGGGCCCTTGGGGGCGACCATGGCCACGTCGACGTTGCCCGGCGGCACGATCTCGCCGAAGCGGATGTTGAAGCCGTGGGCGAAGAAGACGGCGTCACCGTCCTCCAGGTGCGGGGCGACGTGATCTTCGTAGGCCGCCCGCTGCTCGGTGTCGGGCAGCAGGAACATGATGACGTCGGCCTCGGCCGCGGCGTCGGCCATCGACAGGACCTTCAGCCCCGCCTCCTCGGCCTTGGCCTTCGAGGCCGAGCCCTCCCGCAGGCCGACCCGCACGTCGATGCCCGAGTCCCGCAGGTTCAGGGCGTGGGCGTGGCCCTGCGAGCCGTAGCCGAGGATGGCCACCTTGCGGTCGGCGATGGCCGAACGGTCGGCGTCCTTCTCGTAGTAGACGGTTGCCACTGGGCTACTCCTTGTTGTGGAACTCTCGAACTAGCGGCCGGCTTTGGCCAGGACGGGGAGGGCGACCCGGCCGGTGCGCTGGACGGTGACGATGCCGTAGGGACGGCAGAGGTCCTCGAAGTCGTCGATGCGGCCGGGCTCGTCGTCCAGGCTGAGGGTCATGGTGTCCACGCCCACGTCGAGCACGTCGGCGCCGTAGAGCTGGGCCAGCTCCATGACCTGGCCCCGGGTCTCCGCCGGCGCCTTGAGCGTGACCAGCATGAGCTCCCGCTCGACGGCCTCGCCCGGTCCCAGCTCGCTGATCTTGATGACGTTGATCAGCTTGTGGAGCTGCTTGGTGATCTGCTCCAGCGGGGCCGACTCGACGTCGACCACGATGGTGATCCGGCTGAAGCGGTCGTCGTCGGTGGGGGCGACCGCCAAGGAGTAGATGTTGAAACCCCGGCGGGCGAACATGCCCGCGATGCGGGTGAGCACCCCGGCCCGGTTCTCGACCAGCACCGAGAGCGTGTGGGTGCGGGCGTCGCCCGTGTGGGTCAGCGCCGGCATCAGTGGCCGCCTTCGCCCTGGGACGGATCGACGATGATCTTGTCGTTCGTCGTCCCCGCCGCGACCATCGGGTACACCTTCTCGCGGGCGTCGGTCCGGAAGTCGATCACCACCGGGCGATCGTCGATGCTGTTGGCCTTCTCGATGATCGGCGCCACCTCCTCGGGTGATTCCGCCCGCAGGCCGACGCAACCCATCGCTTCGGCCCACTTCACGTAGTCAGGCAGGTCCGGCGAGAGGTAGACCTCGCTGTAGCGCTCGTCGTAGAACATCTCCTGCCACTGGCGGACCATGCCCAGGTAGGCGTTGTTCAGGATCGCCACCTTCACCGGGATGCGCTCGGCCGCAGCCGTCACCAGCTCCTGGGCCGTCATCTGGAAGCACCCGTCGCCGTCGACGGCCCAGACCATCTTCTCCGGGCGCCCGACCTTCGCCCCGATCGCGGCCGGCACCGAGAAGCCCATGGTCCCCAGCCCACCGGAGTTGACCCAGGTGTAGGGGTGGTCGAACTTCCAGTACTGGCTGGTCCACATCTGGTGCTGGCCCACGCCGGACACGACGATGGTGTCGTCAGGGGTCAGGTCCCGCAGCTCCTCGAGCACGTACTGGGGCTTGAGGCCCTCGCCGTCCTCGGCCGGCTGGTAGGTCAGCGGGTACTTCTCCTGCCAGCCGCTCAAGGTGGACTTCCACTCACTGCGGTCGGGCTGGGCCTCGAGGCCGCCCCGGCCCTTCAGGACCTCGACCAGCGCCTCGATGACCAGACGGCAGTCCCCCACGATCGGGACATCGGGGCGCCGGACCTTGCCCAGTTCGGCGGGGTCGATGTCGACGTGGATGATCTTGGCGTCAGGGGCGAAGCCGTCGAGCTTGCCCGTGACCCGGTCGTCGAAGCGGCTGCCCAGGGCGATGAGCAGGTCGGACTTCTGCATCGCCGTGACCGCTGTGTAGTTGCCGTGCATGCCGGGCATGCCCAGGCACAGCGGGTGGCTGTCGGGGAAGGCACCCCGGGCCATCAGCGTGGTGACGACCGGGATCTCGCAGAGCTCAGCCAGCTCCTTCAAGGTCTCTGCGGCCCGGGCCTTCAGGATGCCGCCGCCGGCGTAGATGACCGGGCGGTGCGCGGCGCTGATCAACTCGGCCGCCTGGCGGATCATCTTGGGATGGCCCTTGGTGGTCGGGTTGTACCCCGGCAGGTCCAGTTCGTCGGGCCAGTACCACTCCATCGCCGAGTTGGGGTGCTGCGGGTCGACGATGTCCTTCGGGATGTCGACGAGGACGGGGCCCGGTCGACCCGTGGTGGCGATGTGGAACGCCTCCCGGATCGTGCGGGGGATGTCCTCCGCCGCCGTGACCAGGAAGTTGTGCTTGGTCACCGACTGGGTGATGCCGGTGGTGTCGCACTCCTGGAAGGCATCGCTGCCGATCGCCGCCGTCGGGACCTGCCCCGCGATGACCACCATCGGGATCGAGTCCATGAAGGCGTCACACAGGGGCGTGACGATGTTGGTGGCGCCGGGGCCGCTGGTGACCATGGCCACGCCCGGACGGCCGGTGACGTGGGCGTAGCCCTCGGCCATGTGGCCGGCGCCCTGCTCGTGGCGGACCAGGATGTGGCGGATCGGCGAGTCGATGATCGGGTCGTACACCGGCAGGATCGCCCCACCGGGCAGCCCGAACATGACCTCGACGCCCTCGAGCTCGAGGGAGCGGATCAGGGCCTGCCCGCCGTTCAGTTGTTCCTTGCTGCCATTGCTGGTCATGAGCGCATCCGAAGGGTAGTGGGGCCGAAAACTGCAACGACCTCCCCGGTGGGGAGGTCGAGAGCGCACGCAGAGGTGAAGACGGCGTGCGCTAGGTGATTACTACGAGCAGGCGAGGGCGGCGGGACATCGGTCGCATCGTACCCCTCGTCGGTCCGAAGGGGTCAAGCTGTTAGCCGATGCCCCGTCGCGCCGCCTACCCCGGGTCCTTCGACCCGCTGACCATCGCCCACCTCGGCATCGCCGAGGCCGCCCGGGACCGGCACGACCTCGACCGGGTCGACCTGGTCATCTCCGAGGTGGCGTTGGGCAAGGAGGAGCGGGCCTGCGTCCGCCTGGACGAGCGGGTCGAGGCGATCCGGCTGGCCGGACGCCGGCGGCCATGGCTCGGGTTGGTCGTCACCGACCTGCAGTACGTGTCCGACATCGCCGAGGCCTACGACGTGGTCATCGTCGGCGCCGACAAATGGGCCCAGCTCCACGACCCGTCGTTCCACCCCACCCCCGAGTCACTGGCTGAGGCGCTGGCCAAGCTGCCGACCCCTGCCGTCGTGCCGAGGCCACCATGGGACACGCCCGACGAGCACCGCCTCGACGTCCCCGAGCACCTGGCCGCCGTGTCGGCCACCGCCGTCCGCGAGGGCCGGCTGGACTGGATGGCCCCCGAGGCGCGCGAGGTGGGGGCCTGGGGGTGAGCGTTCGGGTCTGCGGGCTGGGCCGAACGACAACGACGCCCGTAGGGGGTCGGGGGTCCCGAGCGTCACCGGCTGACCTGGGCCTCCGCGCCCCCGGAATCTCACGCACGGTGACCAGATCCGGCGTCGACGGCTGCGATCTAGCGGATTCAGGGACATTGGAGGCAATAAGGGGCGGTTTCCGCCCCCTATTGCCTCCAATGAATGCTGATCAGCCACAAAGCGTGAGATCCGGGCCCGGATCCGACCGGAAGGGCACCGGGGACAGCAGCAGCAGGACCAGGCCACCTTCCTTGCCCCGTTTGCCCTGTCGTTCGGTGTCAGTCGACGCTAGGGCATCGTGATGGCGCCCTTTTCGGCGCCTTGGGCGAGGGCGGCGTACTTGGCCAGGACGCCGCTGGTGTAGCGGGGCTCGGGGAGCTTCCAGTCGGCCCGGCGGGCCTCGAGGGTGGCCGCGTCGACGTCGAGGTCGATGGTGTGGGCGACCGTGTCGATGACGATGCGGTCCCCGTCCGCCACGAAGGCGATCGGGCCACCGTCGACGGCCTCCGGGGCGACGTGGCCCACGCAGAAGCCGTGGGTGCCGCCCGAGAAGCGACCGTCGGTGACGAGGGCGGCGTCGGCCCCGCGCCCGACGCCCTTCATGGCCCCGGTGACGGCCAGCATCTCGCGCATGCCGGGGCCGCCCTTCGGGCCCTCGTAGCGGATGACCACCACGTCCCCGGCGTTGATGCCGCCCCGGAGGATCTCCTCCATGGCCGCGGCCTCGCCCTCGAAGACCCGGGCGGTGCCCTCGAAGCGGTCCACGTCGATGCCCGCGACCTTGACCACGGACCCCTGCGGTGCCAGCGAGCCCCGGAGCACGGCGATGCCGCCCCGGTCGTGGATGGCGTCACCCAGCGGGTGCACGACGGTGCCGTCCGGCGCAGGTGGGGCCAGCTCGGCCAGGTTCTCGGCGATGGTCTTGCCGGTGACCGTCATGCAGTCGCCGTGCAGCAATCCGGCCTCGAGGAGGTGGGCCATGACGACCGGCACCCCGCCCACCTTGTCCACGTCGGCCATGTGGTACCGGCCGTGGGGCTTGGTGTCGGCGATGTGGGGGACCCTGGCCGCCACCCGGTTGAAGTCCTCCAGCTCCAGGTCGACCTGCGCCTCGTGGGCGATGGCCAGCAGGTGCAGCACGGCGTTGGTCGAGCCCCCGAGGGCCATGACGACGGCGATGGCGTTCTCGAACGCCTCCTTGGTCATGATCTGGCGGGGCCGGATGTTCTGGCGCAGCAACTCGATCACGGCCTTGCCGGACTCGTAGGCGAAGTCGTCCCGCCGGGAGTCGATGGCGGGGACCGAGGCCGAGCCGGGCAGGGACATGCCGATGGCCTCGGCCACGGACGCCATCGTGTTGGCGGTGAACATGCCGGCGCACGAGCCCTCCGTCGGGCAGGCGCTGCGCTCGATCTGGTCCAGCTCCTCCTCGTCGATGCCTCCTGACGCGAAGGCGCCCACCGCCTCGAAGACGTCGACGATGTCGATGGCGCGGCCGTTGTGCTGGCCCGGCATGATCGAACCGCCGTAGAGGAAGACCGCCGGCAGGTTGATCCGGGCCGCGGCCATGAGCATGCCGGGCAGGGACTTGTCGCAGCCGGCGAAGGTCACCAGCGCATCCAGGCGCTCGGCGTGCATCATCAGCTCGACCGAGTCGGCAATGACCTCCCGGCTGACCAACGAGGCCCGCATGCCCTCGTGGCCCATGGAGATGCCGTCGCTGACAGCGATGGTGGTGAACTCCAGCGGGAACCCGCCGGCGTCGCGCACCCCGACCTTGGACCGCTTGGCCAGTCGGTCCAGCGGCAGGTTGCAGGGCGTCACCTCGTTCCAGGACGACGCCACCCCCACCTGGGGCTTGGCCCAGTCGTCGTCGGTCATCCCGACGGCCCGCAGCATCGCCCGGGCCCCGGCCCGCTCATAGCCGTCGGTCACTTCTCGCGAACGGGGCTTCAGCCCCCCGACAACGCTCTCTTCGGTCACGGGCGCGAGGGTAGCGACCACCGTCACCGGGGCTCCCGCCGGTAACTTCCCGCCGTGCCTGCCGCTTCTGCGCCGCCTCGTCGCGTACGGCGGTTCGCCGAACTGCTGGCCCTGAACGGGATCATCGTGGCCGAGCCCGTGCTCACCACCCTTCGTGCCGGCGCCGATGTCTTCGTCAGCCGTCGGGCCGGCCGACTCGACATCGTGGCCCTGACCCTGCTGCTGGTCCTCGGCCTGCCTGCCGTCCTGTTCGCCATCGAGGAGCTGGTCGGGCTGGCGCGGAGCGGCTGGCGCGGTGACCAGCTCCGGGACCGGGTCCATCGGGTCCTGCTCGGCGGCCTCGGCGGCCTCGTGGTCGTCCGCCTCCTCGGGGACGCCGGCCTGCCCGGGCCGATCACCGTGCTCCTCGCCGTGGCGGGAGGCGTCGCGCTGTGGGCCGCCGTGACCCGGTGGGATGGGCCCCGCCTCTGGCTCCAGGTCCTCGGCGTGTTCCCGCTCCTGCTCGGGGCCTGGTTCCTGGCCACCGACCCCGTGCGGGGCCTGGTCCTGGACCCGGAGTCGGCCACCGGCGACGCCGCCACCGTCGGGGCCCCGGCCCCGGTGGTCCTGGTGGTCCTCGACGAGTTCCCCCTGGCCTCGATCCTCGCCGCCGACGACCACATCGACCCCGAGCAGTTCCCGAACCTGGCGGGCCTGGCCGACGACGCCACCTGGTTCCGCAACGCCACCGGCGTCTCGCCCACCACACCCGAAGCCGTGCCGCCGATCCTCACCGGCCGCTACCCCGAGGCCGTCGGCGTGCTGCCCACAGCCGAGGAGCATCCCGACAACATCTTCACGCTGCTGCAGGGCACCTACGCCTTCCACGTCCAGGAGTCGGTGACCCAGCTCTGCCCGGCCCACCTGTGCCCGGTCGGATCACTGGCCACCGGGAACCCTCTCACCGAGCTGACCCGCGACGCCCTCGACCTCTGGCAACGCCAGCTCTTCGGTGGGGGCGACGACCGCCAGGTCGACTTCGCCATCCGCCAGTCCGATCCCGACGCCCCCACGACCATCAACGAGTACGCCGAGGGCATCGACCGGAGCGACCGTCCCGAGCTGGACGTCATCCACGCCGTGTACCCCCACCAGCCCTGGTACCACCTGCCATCGGGGCTGACCTACGAGGCGCCGTTCGTCGCCGAGGGCCTGGACCAGTACGCCCAGTACGCCTGGAAGACCGACTTCGCGGCCGAGACCGGGCGCCAGCGCCATCTCCTCCAAGCCCGTCACGCCGACGTGATGCTCGGCGTGCTCCTGGCCCGATTGCAGGAGCTGGACACCTACGACGACTCGCTCATCGTGGTCACCGCTGACCATGGCGCCGCCTTCGAGACCGGCGAGCCCCTCCGGGGGGTGTCGGAGGCCAACGCCGACAGCGTGCTCTGGGTGCCGCTCCTGGTGAAGCCCCCGGGCCAGACCACCGGTCGCATCGACGACCGTCCCGCCCGCACCATCGACGTCCTTCCCACGATGGCCGACATCCTCGACCTCGACCTGCCCGCCGGCACCGATGGGGTGTCGCTGCTTGGTCCGGAGCCCGCGGCGGGACCCGATGAGCGGCGCGTCTACGACTGGGGCTTCAACCGGCTCGAGCCCAACGCCGACGGCTACAGCCTGATCGACGGTGCCCAGGGGTTCACCGACCTGCTGGCCCAGCCGCCCCCGGGCGAGGGCGACGACCCCGACCTGCGCTTCTACCGGTTCGGGCGCCACGCCGACCTCGTGGGCCGGCTCGTCGACGACCTCCCCTCCGCGCCCGACCGCTCCTACCGGGTCCACCTCGACCCCGACGGCAGCTACCGGAGCTCGGCGGAGGCTCAACAGGACGTCTACGTCGGTGGGGACATCGAGACCGGCGAGCCGCTCGACCTGGCCGTCGCCGTCAACGGGCGCATCGGGGGTTGGGCTGAGCTCCAGCCCACCGGCGACCCCGGCGAGCGCCGGTTCTGGGCCATCGTCCCCCCGTCGTTCCTCCACGAGGACGGTGACGACGACATCGACCTCTATGTCATCGAGGGCGGCGGGCCCAACCCGTCACTCGCCCCCTTGGTCTCCGGCCGGTGACCTCCAGCGCCGAACATGCGCTCGTGACGCCACCGATCCGTGGCGCGATCGGCGCACGTTCGAGATCGTGATCGGGCGGGTCCCGCGCCGCAGTCCCTACGACCGGGACATCTACCGGCTGGCCCTGCCCGCGCTGGGGGCGCTGATCGCCGAGCCGCTCTACCGCCTGACCGACGCCGCGGTCGTGGGCCACCTGGGCACCAACGAGTTGGCGGGCATGGCCGTGGCCAATGCCGTCTTGGCCACGGGGTTCGCCGTCTTCATCTTCCTGGCGTACGGGACCACCTCCGCGGTGGCCCGCCTCATCGGGGCGGGCGAGCACGGGCGAGCGGCTCACCAAGCGGTGCAGAGCCTGTGGCTGGCGGTGCTTCTCGGGGTGGTCCTGTCGGCGTTCCTCTGGATCGTGGCCGGCCCCCTCGTCGAACTGCTGGGCGGTGAGGGTGCGGTCGCGGCCAACGCCCGCGTCTACCTGCGGATCAGCGTCCTGGGCCTGCCGATCACCTTCGTGATCCTGGCCGGCGTCGGCTACCTGCGGGGCCTGCAGGACACCCGCACGCCGCTGCTCGTCGCCGTCGGCACCGCCCTCGTCAACCTGGTCCTCGAGGTCTGGTGGATCTTCGGGCTGGACTACGGGATCGGGGCTTCGGCCCTCTCGACCGTCGTGGCCGAGGCGATCGCCGCGACCATCTACCTGACGATGGTCCGGCGGGCCACCCGGGAGCACCGCACGACATGGAGGCCCGACCGCCGGGCCATCGCCGGCCTCGGGCGCGCCGGGGTCGCCCTCTTCCTGCGTACGGCGGCCCTGCGGGGTGCGTTCACCCTCGCCACCGCCGTGGCCGCCCGCATCGGCACGGCCGAGCTGGCCGCCTACCAGATCGCCTTCGAGCTGATGTTCCTCCTGGCCCTGACCCTCGATGCCATCGCCATCGCCGGTCAGGCCTTGACCGGGCGGTTCCTCGGGGCGGGCGACGGTGCGACGGCCCGGGCCGCCGGACAGCGCATGATCGAGTGGTCGGTCGTGGCCGGGGTGTTCCTGGGTGTGGGCCTGGCCCTGCTCTCGCCCGTCCTCCCCGACCTGTTCAGCAACGACGCCGAGGTGCTGGCGCTGGCCGCCTTCCAACTCCTGTGGGTGGCTGCGCTCCAGCCCCTCAACGGCCTCGTCTTCGCCCTCGACGGCATCCTCATCGGCGCCGGCGACCTGGCGTTCCTCGCGAAGGCCATGATCGTCGCCTTCCTCGTGTTCGCCCCGGCGGCCATCGCCGTCCTGGTCCTCGACCTGGGCATCGGCTGGGTGTGGGCCGCCTTGGCCCTGCTCTTCCTGGCCCGGGCCGTCGTCCTCGGTGCCCGGTTCCGGGGCGACGCCTGGATCCGCCTCGGCGCCGACTGACCTTCAGGCCCGGATCCGTGCCCTACGCCTCAGGTGGGGAAGGTCGAGGAGTAGCTGGTGAGGGTGTGAAGGTAGTTGGACCGTTCGTAGGCGGCGGGGTCGGCGACACCTCGCCGAGAGGCCGAGCCCCGGAGCTGGTCGACCGACGCGTAATCGTTCTCGGCCATCCACGCCCGCAGGTCGGCGAGGACCACGGCCGCGTGACCGGGGCCGTCGCGGAGGAGGGCGGTGGCCATCATCGCCACCTGGGCTCCCGCGAGGAGGACCTTCGCCACAGAGGAGGCGTCGTGCACCCCGCTGGTGGCGGCCAGGTCGGTGTCGACCTGGCCCTCGAGCAAGCCGATCCAGCGCAGCGGCAGCAGGAGGTCGTCCGGCTCACTCAGCGTGAGGTGGGGCACGACGACCAGCTCCTCCAGGTCCAGGTCGGGGGCGAAGGGGCGGTTGAACAGGACGAGGCCTCGCACACCGGTCTCGGCCAGACGCCGGGCGAGGTGCGGGAGCGAGGACCAGAACGGCCCAAGCTTCAGCGCCACCGGGATGTCGACGGCGTCGAGCACATCACCCACCGTCGTCAGCAGGGCGGCCTCCACCTCGGCCGCGGACAGGACGGGGTCGGTGGCCACGATGTTCACGTTCAGCTCGAGCGCGTCGGCGCCGGCGTCGGCCAAAAGGCGCCCGTAGCGCACCCAGCCCCCGCTGCTGACGGCATTGAGGCTGGCGATGACGGGGACCGACAGCGCGGCCTTCGCCTCGACCACCCGGGCCAGATAGTGGTCAGGCCCGGTGTTGTAGTCGTCGAGCTCGGGGAAGTAGTCGGTCGCCTCGGCGAAAGCCTCCGCGCCTGTGGCCAGCATGCGGTCGACCTCGAGGGCCTCTTGGACGATCTGCTCCTCGAACAGAGACGGCAGCACGACCGCGCCGATGCCGGCCTCGTCGAGGCGACGCAGTCCCTCGAGATCGCCCGTGGCCGGGCTCGAGGAGGCGACCAGCGGGCACCGCAGGGGCAGCCCGAGGTAGGTCGTGGTGAGATCGGTCATGGCTCGTCCCCCTCCGACGCTGGCATCGTCCGCTCGATCCCGGCCAGCTGCTCGTAGTAACGCCAGCGCTCGTCGACGTCGCCTTGGGCCAGGGAGAACAGGTGGTCAGCCCGCTCCGGGTCGCTGCGGGCCAGCATGGCGAATCGCCCCTCGGTCATGGCGAACTCCCGGAACGTCCGGTCCGGGGTGTGGCTGTCGAGCTGGAACGGCTGCTCGTGCTCCTCGGCCCCGGGGCGGTAGCGGTAGAGCGGCCAGTGGCCGGAGTGCACGGCGTCGCGCATGTGCACCATCGTCTGGCTCATGTCGATGCCGTGGGCCACACAGGGGCTGTAGGCGATCACCAGGGACGGTCCCGGCCAAGCCTCGGCCTCCAGGAGGGCCTTCACCGTCTGCACGTCACTGGCTCCCATGGCCACCTGGGCCACGTAGACGTCGCCGTAGGCCCGCCCGTCGTCGCCCAGGTCCTTCTTGCCCGTCCGGCGCCCACCGGAGGCGAACTTGGCCACCGCGCCCCGTGGCGTCGCCTTGGAGGCCTGGCCGCCAGTGTTGGAGTACACCTCGGTGTCGAGCACGAGAAGGTTGACGTTGCGACCGCTGGCCAGGACGTGATCGACGCCACCGAAGCCGATGTCGTAGGCCCAACCGTCGCCGCCCACGATCCATACGCTGCGGGCCACCAGGTCGTCGGCCAAGCCCCGAAGGCGGACGCTCTCGGGATCCTCACGTCCGGCCAGGCGCTCCTGCAGTGTGGCCACCCGATCCCGCTGGGCCGCGATCGCCACGGCGTCACGGCCCTCGGCCGCCAGCAGCTCACGGGCCAGGTCCTCGCCGATGTCGGAGGCGAGGGTGTCGACCAGGCGGCGGGCCTCGGCCACCTGCTGGTCCAGGCCCAGTCGCAGCCCGAGGCCGAACTCGGCGTTGTCCTCGAACAGGGAGTTGGCCCAGGCCGGACCCCGGCCGGTGGCATCCTGGGACCACGGCGTGGTCGGCAGGTTTCCACCGTAAATCGACGAGCAGCCGGTGGCGTTGGCCACCAGCATCCGGTCGCCGAAGAGCTGGGTCAGCAGCTTGAGGTAAGGGGTCTCGCCGCAACCCGCGCAGGCCCCGGAGAACTCGAAGAGCGGCTCCCGAACCTGTGAGCCCTTCACCGAGTCCGGGGCGAGGAGGACAGGATCCAGCTCCGGCAGGTCGAGGAAGAACTCGAAGGCCAGCCGTTCCCGCTCCCGCCGGTCACCGACGGGGACCATGGCCAACGCCTTGTGCCGTACCTCGTCCTTCGCCTTGGCCGGGCACACCTGGACACAGACGCCGCAGCCGGTGCAGTCGTCGGGCGCCACCTGGATGGTCAGCCGTTGCCCTGGCAGGTCGCGGGAGCGGAAGTCCTTGGCCTTGAAGCCGTCTGGCGCGCCCGCCATCGCCTCGGGGTCGTAGACCTTCATGCGGATCGCGGCGTGCGGGCAGACCAGCGCGCACTTGCCGCAGTCGATGCAGATCGTCTCGTCCC
The DNA here is from genome assembly GCA_963725155.1 of uncultured Microthrixaceae bacterium. Classification (GTDB taxonomy): domain Bacteria; phylum Actinomycetota; class Acidimicrobiia; order Acidimicrobiales; family DATDAH01; genus DATDAH01. Next base: position 162,142 of record CAVRXU010000005.1, on the reverse strand, counting down.
ACAGCGGGAGCTCGGCGGCCAGCGCCCGCTTCTCCCAGCGTGCCGTGCCCGTCGGGAAGGTGCCGTCGACGGGGAGGGCGCTGACCGGCAGGAGGTCGCCCTCGCCGGCCAGGAGCCGGGCGGTGACACGGGTGACGAAATCGGGGGCAGTGACCGGTACCTGGGCCAGTCGATCCGCCCCGGCCGGCGCCGTGGTGGGAACAGGCACCTCGTGCAGCGCGGCCAGTGCGGTGTCGACCGCGGCCAGGTTGCGCTCCACGACGGCCGGGCCCGCCTTCGCATAGGTCACCTCGATGCGGGCCCGGATGGCGGCCAGCGCCTGGTCCGTCGGCAGGACACCGGAAAGGGCGAAGAAGCAGGGCTGCATGACCGTGTTGATGCGCCGGCCCATGCCCGCCTCGCCCGCCACCCGCTCGGCGTCGATGACGTGGAGGGTCAGGCCCTTGTCGACGATCTGGTCCTGCACGTCCCTGGGCAGGTGGTCCCAGACCTCGTCGGGCGGGAACGGGCTGTTGAGCAGGAAGGTGGCCCCGGGCCGGGCCCGGCCCAGCACGTCTCGCCGGCCCAGGAACCCGAACTGGTGACAGGCCACGAAGTCGGCCCCGTCGATCAGGTAGGTCGAGGCGATCGGGTCCGGCCCGAAGCGGAGATGGGACTCGGTCTCGGCCCCCGCCTTGCGGGAGTCGTAGACGAAGTAGCCCTGGGCGTGGAGGTCGGTGTGCTCACCCAGGATCTTCACGGTGGCCTTGGTGGCACCGACGGTGCCGTCGCTGCCAAGGCCGTGGAACACCGCCTGGACCGTGCCCGTGAGCACCGAGAACCCGGCGTCCGGCTCGACGCTCAGGCCGGTCACGTCGTCGACGATCCCAATGGTCACGTGGGGCCGGCGGACGTCATGATCCAGTTCGTCGAACAGGCCCTTGACGTCGGCCGGGGTGAACTCCTTGGAGCCCAGGCCGTAACGGGCACCGATCACGGTGGGCACCGCCTCCCGCGCACCAGCCGCCTGGGCCTCGACCAGGGCGGCCAGGACGTCGAGGTAGAGCGGCTCCCCGACCGAGCCCGGCTCCTTGGTCCGGTCCAGGACGGCCAGGCGACGCACCGACGCCGGCAGCGCTGCGGTCAGGGCGTCAGCGGGGAAGGGACGGAACAGGCGGACGGTCAGCAGGCCGACCTTCTCATCGTCCGCGACCATGGCGTCGACGGTCTCACCGGCGGCGCCGGCCCCCGAGCCCATGATCACGAGTGCACGTTCGGCTTCGGGGTGACCCTGGTACTCGACCAGGCCGTAACGACGGCCGGTGCGGTCAACCAGTTCGGCGAAGATCTCCTCGACGACGCCGGGTACGGCGGCGTGGAACCGGTTGGCCGCCTCCCGGGCCTGGAAGAAGACGTCCGGGTTCTGAGCACTGCCCCGCAGCACCGGCCGGTCGGGGTCCATGCCCCGGAGGCGGTGGTCGAGGATGTCCTCCTCCCGGACCAGGGCCAGCAGATCGTCGTCGCCGAGCAGGTCGACCCGGTTCATCTCGTGGGAGGTGCGGAAGCCGTCGAAGAAGTGCAGGAAGGGCACCCGCGACCGGAGGGTGGCGGCGTGGGCCACCGCCGCGAAGTCGTGGGCCTCCTGGACCGACGAAGAGCACAGCATGGCCATCCCCGTCGTGCGGGCCGCCATGACGTCGCTGTGGTCGCCGAAGATCGACAGGGCGTGCGTGGCGACCGCCCGGGCGGCCACGTGGACCACGGCCGGTGACAGTTCGCCCGCCAGCTTGAAGAGGTTGGGCACCATCAGCAGCAGGCCCTGAGAGGAGGTGAACGTCGTCGCCAGCGCCCCTTTCAGGCTGGCCCCGTGCAGGGTCCCAGCGGCCCCCGCCTCGGACTGCATGGCCATCACCTCGGGTACCCCGCCCCAGAGGTTCCGTCGACCCGATGAGCTCCAGGCGTCGGCGGCCTCGCCCATCGGCGACGCCGGCGTGATCGGGTAGATGGCGATGACCTCGGACAGTGCGTGGGCGACCCGGGCCACCGCCTCGTTGCCGTCCAGGCACAGGTGCTCGGCCATACCCGGACATTAGGGACGTTCGCCGCGCCTGGGCAGGGCGAAAGGTCCCGATCGGGTCGGGACAATCGATGCCCCGTCCCGGCTCTGGGCGGCAGATCGGGCGCCAGAACGCGGGTTCAGAAGGTGGTGCTGCAGAAGGGAGCGGGGCGCCAGCGGAAGAAGCGCTCGGCTCGGGCCACCGCGCCGACGCGGTGCTGGGTGATGCGACCGGCGGCGGCCAGCTCGCTCGCGTCGATGCCACCGAGGATGATCGAGCCGAGGACGGCGACGTCCATGCTCAGATCGGGGTCGGCCTCGGTGCGCTCGGTGCCGGCGCGCTCGGGACCGCCCGTGACCCGATAGGTGGCGGCCTGGTCCGGGCGGGTGGCGTCGCTGATCGCCAGGACCAGCGTGTCCTCGACCGCGTAACGGCGCCCGGCCAGGCAGGCGGCGACGTCGAGCGGCCGCACCCAGAGCAGGTCGAGGGTCTCCGTCGCCCAGGCCCGACGGGGCTGACTCAGGCGCCAGCGGATCGAGTCGTCGGACGGTCGGGGGTAGGCCACGATCCGGGTCCGGAGGTCGATGTCGCACAGGAACCGCCAGAGTGCGGCCTCGACGGCTGACGACGCGGCCTCGAGCTCTCGCACGTCCAGGGTGCCGTTGGCGTGGCCCCGGTCCCACCGCTCGGTCGAGCGGTAGATGGCATAGCCGTCGGGCTCGCCGGCCTCGTCCTCGTGCACGACGACGAACGGCTTGCCGACGCCCCGCCACGAGGCCTCGTCGTGCAGGATCAGGTCCCACCATGCCGCCGAGCGGCCGACGGCGCCAGGCCGATCCCGACCGAAACAGTCGTAGAGCCCGGCCAGGAGCGGCGCCGCCTCGTGGCTGTCGACCAGACGGGTCCGACCCGACGCCGTGGGCACCACCAGCTCCACCTGGTCGGTGTCCAACTCGATGCGCAACACCCGGTCGGCCTGGCCGAACCCGAACCGGCCGTAGATGCCGGAGTCGGAGGCGTTCAGGATGGCGTAGTGGTCGCCCAACTCGGTGGCCTGGCCCAGCAGCGCCTCCATCACCTCCCGCAGCCGACCCTGGCGCCGGTGAGTCGGCAGCACCGCGACCTGGGCCACGCCCGCGGCGGGGACCCTCGCCCCGCCGGGCACCGTCATCCGGAAGGGGTACGAGGTGGCCGTGGCCACGTACTCGTCGCCGTCCTCGACCACCCAGGCCCGGTCGAGCTCCCACACGGTCTGCTCCCGCGCCGCGGCGGCCTCGCTGAAGCGGGGGGCGCCGAAGCCCCGGGCACAGGCGTCGAGGACGTCACGGAACCGTTCGGGCGGCGGCTGGACCGCCATGTCAGCCCGCCTTCTGGCGGAGGAGGGCGGTGACGGCCTTCCCGTCGGCCTGGCCCTTGGTGGCCTTCATGACCAGGCCGACGAAGAAGCCGGTGAGCTTGCCCCGAGCCTTGTCGTCGCCCTCGACGAACTGGGTCCAGTCGTCGGGGTGGTCGGCGATGATCCCGTCGACCACCGACTCCAGCGCGCCGGTGTCCATGGCCTCGAAGCCGAGGTCGGCGGCGATGTCAGCCGGGGGCCGGCCACTGGCCACCATCTCGGCCAGGACGGCCTTGGCCTGCGTAGCGGTCAGGTCGCCACCCGTCTCCAGGGCGACGAGCGCGGTGAGGCCGACGGCGTCCAGCGCTCCGAGATCACCGGCCAGGTCGTTGCCCACGCGGTTGAGCACGGTGCGGGCGTCGGCCCCGGCGGCGATGGCCGACCCCGCCAGCTCGTCGTGGCCCCGATCGACGATGGTGGCCACGTCGGCGGTGGCCACCCCTGCGGTGGCGGCCAGCGCGGCCCGCCGGGCGGCCGGGAGCAGCGGCAGGGCGGCATCGACCCGGTTGACCCAGTCGACGTCGGGGGCCAGCGGCACCAGATCCGGCTCCGGGAAGTAGCGGTAGTCGTAGGCCTCTTCCTTGGAGCGCAGGGTGTGGGTGCGGCCGTCCTCCTCGTTCCAGTGCCGGGTCTCCTGGACGACCCGGTCGCCGGCCTCGAGCAGGTCGACCTGCCGGCGGGCCTCGTAGTCGATGGCCCGGCCCAGGGACCGGATCGAGTTCAGGTTCTTGACCTCGGCCCGGGTTCCCAGCGTCTCGTCACCCTCCCGGCGGACCGAGACGTTGGCGTCGACCCGCATCGACCCCTCCTCCATGCGGGCGTCGGACACGCCGGTGGCCAGGAGGATCCCCCGCAGCTCGTTGGCGTAGGCCCGGGCCTGGTCGGCGGTGCGGACGTCCGGACGGCTCACGATCTCGACGAGCGGTACGCCGGCCCGGTTGTAGTCCACCAGGGAGTGGGCGGCGTCGTGGATGCGACCGCCGCCGCCGATGTGGGTGGACTTGCCGGTGTCCTCCTCGATGTGGGCCCGCTCGATGCCCACTCGGAAGCCGTCGGGCAGCTCCAGGACGCCGTCGATGTTGATGGGCAGGTCGTACTGGCTGACCTGGTAGTCCTTCGGCATGTCCGGGTAGAAGTAGTTCTTCCGGGAGAAGGTGGAGGCCTCGACCCGGCAACCCAGCGCCCGGCCGAGGCGCATGGCGTACTCCACCGCCGTCCGGTTGAGGACAGGCAGGGACCCGGGCAGGCCGAGGCAGACCGGGCACACGTTGGTGTTGGGCTCGGAGCCGAAGATGTTTCGGCAGCCGCAGAACAGCTTGGTCTCGGTGGCCAGCTCGACGTGGACCTCGAGGCCGACGACGGTCTCCCAACCCTCGATCCCACTCATGCCATGGCTCCTTCCAGGACGGCGGCGGCCCGGAACATCGTGGCCTCGCCGAGTGACGGGGCCAGGACCTGGACCCCGACGGGCAGGCCGTCGTCGCCGGTGCCGAAGGGGACGGACATCGACGGATGACCGGCCAGGTTGGACGGGATGGTGCACACGTCGTTCAGGTACATCGTCAGCGGATCAGCCGTCTTCTCGCCGATCGGGAAGGCGGTGGTGGGCGTGGTCGGCGACAGGAGCAGGTCGAACTGCTCGTAGGCCTTCTCGAAGTCCCGGATGAGCAGGGTGCGCACCTTCTGGGCCTTGCCGTAGTACGCGTCGTAGTAGCCGGCGGACAGGGCGTAGGTACCGAGCATGATGCGACGCTTGACCTCGTCGCCGAACCCCGCCGTGCGGGTGGCCTCGTTCATGTCCGCCGTGTTCGCGGCATCGACCCGGAGGCCGTAGCGGACGCCGTCGTACCGGGCGAGGTTGCTGGATGCCTCCGCCGGCGCCACCAGGTAGTAGGCGGTGATGCCGTAGACGGCGGCGGGGACGGAGGCTTCGCCGACCGTGGCGCCGGCTGCCTCCAGGGCGGCGACGGCCTCGCGGGTCCGGGCCAGGACGTCGGGGGCCATGCCGTCGGCCCCCAGGAGCTCGTCGATGACGCCGATGCGCAGGCCGGCGACGCCGTCGCCGAGGGTGGCCATCACCTCGGGGGGCGGCTGGGGGATGGACGTGGAGTCGAGGGGGTCATGGCCTCCGATGACCTCGAACACCGTGGCGGCGTCAGCCACCGTCGTGGTGATCGGCCCGATCTGGTCGAGGGAGGAGGCGAAGGCCACCAGGCCGTAGCGGGACACCCGGCCGTAAGTGGGCTTCATGCCGACGACACCGCAGAGGGCGGCCGGCTGGCGGATCGACCCGCCGGTGTCCGACCCGAGGCCGATCGACGCCATGCCCGCGGCAACCGCGGCCGTGCTGCCGCCAGACGACCCGCCTGGGACCTTCGTGGGGTCGTGGGGGTTGCGGGTCGGCCCGAAGGCCGAGTTCTCGGTGGACGAGCCCATGGCGAACTCGTCCAGGTTGGTCTTCCCCACCAGGACGGCCCCGGCCCCCGCCAGGCGCTCGACCACCGTCGCGTCGTACGGAGGCTGCCAGCCCTCGAGGATCCTCGACGAGCAGGTGGTGGCCACCCCGCGGGTGCAGAGGTTGTCCTTCAGGGCGACAGGGACCCCAGCGAGGGGCCCGGGGTCCTCGCCTGCCGCGACCCGGGCGTCGATGGCGTCGGCCGCCGCCCGGGCCTCGTCGACCAGGACGAGGTTGAAGGCGTGGAGCTCGCCGTCGCGGGCGTCGATGACCGCGAGGTGCTCGTCGAGCACGTCGCGGGCTGATCGTTCACCCGAGCGGACGCCGGCGGCGATCTCCAGGGCGCTCATGGCGCCTCGCCCAAGACGGGCGGGACCTTGAACTGGTCGTTCTCGACGGCGGGAGCCTGGGCCAGCACCTCGGCCCGGTCCAGGCTGGGGGTGACGACGTCGTCGCGCAGCACGTTGCTGAGGGGATACGGGTGCGAGGTCGGGGGCACGTCGTCCAGGTCCAGCGCCTCGACGTCAGCGGCATGACCGAGGACGGCGTCGAGCTGGCCGGTGAACGTGGCCAGCTCGTCGTCGGTCAGGTGCAGGCGGGCCAGCCGGGCGACGTGCGCGACGTCCTCAGTGGAGATTCTGGGCACGGGCGCATCGTAGGGGCGGTCCCCCGGCCTCCCGCCAGGCGATTGGCTCGCTCAGGCGGTGACCTTCCTGGCGAACTGGACGATGCGGCGGGCCACCTCGGGGCCGTCGTGGTCGATGGTGGCCACGTGATAGCTGTCCTCCAGCCACACGTGCTCGACCGGCCCGGCCACGTGGCTGACCAGATACTCGCTGTCCGACGGCGGCACCACGTGGTCCTGGCGACTGGTCAGGACCAGCGTCGGGCAGGCGATCCTGTCCAAGCGGTCGGCGAAGCGGTCGGCGGCGTCGAACATGGTCAGCAGCGGGGGCACGGGGGTGGCGGCGTAGGCGTTCTCGGTGGCGCCCTCCAGCGCGATGTCGGAGCCGACCGGTGGGATGTAGTCGCTGCCGTCGGCGAGCACAGCCTCGACGGTGGCCCGGATCTCGTCGTTGACCTGGATGGCCGGGTTGACCACCGCGATGCCGGCGACCTCGGGGTGCCCGACGGCCAGCAGGCAGCTCAGCGCTCCGCCCATGGAGAGGCCGGAGACCACGATGCGGTCGACCCGCTCGGCCAGGCGACGGAAGGCCGCGTCCGCCGTCGAGTACCAGTCGTCCCAGCCGGTGACCAGCAGGTCCTCGACCACGGTGCCGTGCCCCGGCAGGAGGGGCATCTCGATGGCGAAGCCGGCCTCGTGCAGGGCCTCGGCCACCGGACGAACCCCGGAGCAGTTGCCGGTGAACCCGTGCAGGACGAGAGCGCCGTGGGGGCCGCCATCGGCTGACCACGACTCGGCGCCGGGGAGCACCGACGACCCTGCGGGCGGCCAGTCAGGAGTAGGGGTCATCGTTCTCGGGCTCCTCCCACCAGTCGGCCGGAGCCGGCGTCCACGCCGGGTCCTCGAAGATGCAGTCCACGGGACACGGCTCGACGCACTTCCCGCAACCCGAACACAGCTCGGGGATGATCACCACGTCGATGCCGTGGTTGAAGATGGCCCCGAACTGGGGCGGGCACCAACGGATGCAGGTGTCGCAGTTGATGCAGATCGACATGTCGATGAGCAGGGGCACGTTCTGCCACTTCGGGTTCCGCGTCTTGGACGCGAGGCGCTCGTCACGGGACCCGGCCGACACGCGCAGCAGGCTACAAGCGGCCCGCTTGACCGCTCGGTCAAGTCGACTAGCGTCACCCGCGGTTTCCGCAGTCCAAGACCCAAGAGGAGTCACCGGTGGCCAAGTACGCGTTCCTGTCCGACGAGTGGATGGAGGCCGCCAAGGCCGTCCGTGACGAGTACGCCGACCAGGTCAGCCCCCCGGCGCACGCGATCCGCATGAACCAGGTCGTCACCGAGGTCCCCTTCGGCGAGGGCACCGTCAACACCCACCTCGACACCTCCGGCGGGGAGGCCGTCATGGAGATCGGCCACCTCGAGAACCCCGACCTGACGGTCACCACCGACTACGCCACGGCCAAGGCCATCACCGTGGACGGCGACGCTCAGGTCGCCATGCAGGCCTTCATGCAGGGCAAGGTCAAGGTCCAGGGCGACATGAGCAAGCTCATGCTCCTCCAGCAGGCCCCGACCGATCCGGTCCAGACCGAGATCCAGGCCAAGATCCAGGAGCTCACCGAATAGCTCGCTCCACCTGACGGGCTTCGCTCCGCTCAGCAAGTCCGGCGCCGCCGACGCTGCCGATCCTCCGAGCTACTCCGCTTCGACTGCGCAGCGTCCCCGACGGCTATGGCACCGCTGCACCAGTAGGCGCGTCCTTTCCTCGGACCGTCGAGCGCACCGAGAGGGCGCACAGGGTGCCCACGAGGGCGACGGCGGCACCCGTGAGGAAGGCCTGGCCGAAGGCATCGACCTCGCCGACCACCGCCTCGCGACTGGCCTGGACCGTCTGCAGGATCTGGATGCCGGTGACGGCGCCGAGCTGAGCCACCATCTGCTGGGCCGCCCCGATCACGCCGAGGTCCCGGTCGTCGACGGCGTTGGCGATGGTCGCGGCCATGGCCGGCAGGGTGGCCCCGGCCCCGACGCCCGAGAGAGCGAGGGCGACCACGACCAGGAGGTCGGAGCTGACGGGTGAGACCAGGGACATCCCGATCATCGAGCAGACGATGGCCAAGGTCCCGAAGGTGGCCGCCTTCCGCTCCCCCACCCGGACGGCGAAGAAGCCGGCCAACGGCCCCGAGATCGAGAAGGCCAGGGGCCGGGCGATCGAGAGCAGCCCGGCTCGGGTCTCGCCGTAGCCCAGCACCTGTTCCAGCAGGAGCGGGGTCAGGATGAAGCCGCCCATGTAGGCGAAGTTGTTGGTGAACTCCACGACCAGGGGCAGGCCCACGTTGCGGCTGCGGAGGTAGCGCAGCGGCATGAGGGGGTCGGCGGCCCGCCGCTCGACCCGGACGAAGGCCACCAGCAGGATCGGGGCGACCAGGAACCCGGCGATGACCATGGGGCTGCTCCAGCCCACCTCCGGGCCGCGGTTCAGGCCGAGCAGGATCCCGCCCACCGCGGCCGCCAGCAGGACGGTGCCCGCCAGGTCGAAGGCGGCCCGCTCCTCGCGCTCGGTGTCGGGCAGCAGGACGAAGGCGACGAACAGGCCCAAGAGGGCGATCGGCACCTGGGCCACGAAGATCAGCCGCCAGCTGAGGTGTTCGACGACCGGGCCGCCGATCACGACGCCCAGCACGGGCCCACCCGCCATCACCAACGTCCAGAACCCCATGGCCTGCGCCCGGCGCTCGCGGGGGAAGGTGGTGTTGATCAGGGCCATCGCGGCCGGCCCGGTGGCGGCCCCGAGCCCGGCCCCCAGGACCCGGAAGAGGATCAGCGCCCCTGCCGTGGGGGCGATGGCGGACAGGGCAGCGAACAGGGCACTACCCGCCATCCCGATGAGGAAGATGCGGCGGTACCCGTTGCGGTCACCCAGCTTGCCCAGCGCCGGGCCCACCACGGCGAAGGCCAGCAGGGGCCCGGTGATGACCCAGGTCAGCGTGCTCTCGCTGGTGTTCAGGTCCTCGGCGATCCCGGGGATCGACACGGCCAGGATCGTGATGGTGAAGGTGACCGTGAGGAGCCCGAAGAGCGTCGTGGCCAGCACGACCCACGGGTACCAGCCCTTGTCCTCGGCCTTGTCGGTGACCCGCTGGCCCAGCAGCAGCGGCCACGCCACCGAGCTCTCCTCGCTGAGCCCCGGGGCTTCGACCGAGAGGTCGGGCGGGCGCTCGGCGGACACCGGCCGGAGGCTAACGAGGGTCGTGGGAGCCGCGAACGGACGCACCACGGACCGAGCCGGCTGGGGTGGCAGCGTCGTGGCGGCTGGGGAGCGTCACGGCCGGCACCACCCCAGCAGGCCCGGTTCGGAGGAAACGCTAGGGAGGCCGCCGGCGCCGGTGGTGGATGGTCGGGCTACCCGAAGCGGCGGGTGAACAGCGTCACCGCCGAGTTCGGGTCGACCAGCGTGCCCGGGGCGGGATCGGTGTCGACCACGTTCCGGTTCGGCGGTCCCACCGTCTGGGAGACCCTCAGCCCGACCGCGGCGAGGGCATCGGCAGCCGAGACGGGGTCGAGTCCGGTCACGTCGGGGACCTCGACCTGGGCCACGGCCACGTGGACGGTCACCGTCGAGTCCCGTTCGACGACCGCGCCCGCTCCGGGGTCGATGGAGGTGACCGTGCCCTCAGGCACGTCGGTGGTCGGCTCGTCCTCCCGCACGACCACCAGGGAGAGGTCTTCCAGTTCGGCGGCCACCTCGGAGAAGGGCCGTCCGACGGCGTCCGCCGGGACGGTGCGGGGCCGGGGGCCGAGGGACACGACGAGGTCGATGGCACTGTTGCGGGGGACCTCGTCGAAGGGGGTGATGATCGTCTGCACGATCCCCGCGACGACCAGCTCGTTGTACTTCTCCGAGACGTGACCGACCCGGAACCCGGCGGTCTCGATGGCCGCCTCGGCCTGCGCCTGGGGGATGTTGGTCAGGTTGGTGGGCACGTCGAGGAACTCGGGGCCGCGGGAGACGGTGACGGTGAGGGTCTGGCCCTCCCGGAGCTTCTCGCCCTCGGCGGGGTCCTGGTCGACCACGGTCCCGGCGGGCGCCCCGTTCCTGCGCACCCCCACGAGTTGGACGTCGAAGCCGAGATCGCCCACCAGCTCGTCCAGGTTGCCCACGCTCTGCTCGGCCAGGTCGGGGACCTCGTGCTCCGGCCGTAGGACCTGGTAGCCGGCGTATCCGCCGGCGACGACCGCGGCGAGCAGGACGACCGCCAGGACGCCGACCAGGACCCGACGGCCGGTGTGGCGTTCACCCCGCGCCGCCTTCCTGGCCGCCCGCCGCTGACGGCGGCGGCCCAGGCGGCCGGGGCCGGCGATCTCGGCCGGCGGCACGGGAGCCTCGTCGGGGAAGACGGTCCCACCCGGGCTGGGCTCGGGCAGCATGGTCGGATCCCGGTCGATCTCGACCGCGGTGTCGGCCAGCACGATGGCCCCGGCCAGGGGCAGCCGCTCCGGACGGTCGAGTTGCTCCGAGACCTTGATCAGCATCGAGGAAAGGCGGGCGGCGTCGGGCCGGTCCTCCGGCTCCACCGCGCCGGCGGCCTGCAGGATCGGCTGGAGGACCTCGAGGCGGTCGCTGACGGGCACGGGTTCGGCCACCCGGGCCATCAGCGTGCCGATGGTGGTGTCCACCGAGAAGGGGACCTGGCCGGTGACCGCCTCGATGAGCACGAGGGCCAACGAGTAGATGTCGCTGCTCCCGTCGAGCGGTCGACCCTGGGCCTGCTCGGGCGAGGCGTAGCGGGCGGTGCCCAGCACCGCCCCGGACGGCTCGGTGACCGCGGCGTCGGCCAGGGCGCGGGCCAGCCCGAAGTCGGCGATGCGCAGACGCTCGTCCTCGCCGAACAGGAGGTTGGCCGGCTTCAGGTCCCGGTGCACGAGGCCCTGCCGATGGGCGTGGTCCAGGCCCCGGGCCGTTTCCAGGCCGATGAGGGTGGCCTGGGAGATGCTCAGTCGTTGGCCCTGGTCGAGCATGGCCCGCAGCGAGCCGCCTCCGATGAACTCCGTGACCAGGAAGGGGACCTCGTCCTCGCCCCAGTCGAACACCGCGAGGAGGTTGGGGTGGTTGAGGCCGGCGGCGGTCTGGGCCTCCGATCGGAAGCGGCGGATGAAGGCGTCGTCGCGGGCGTAGGACTCGTGCAGGAGCTTGACGGCCACGCGGCGCTTGAGCCGGGTGTCCTCGGCCAGGAAGACCTGGGCCGAGCCTCCAGCCCCGATGGGGGCCAACAGCCGGTACCGACCCGCGAGGACGCGACCGACCTGGTCGTTCATGCGGGTCATGGCCATTGCTCCGAGGGTAAAGGCTGGGATCGGCTCCAACGGGGAGTGTCCCGTGACAAGGGCCACCGTGCGGTTCGGGCCGTCAGCGGCACACACTGTGGCGGTGTCCGACTCGTTGCGCCGTGTCCTGGTCGTCCTCGCCGTGGTCGCCTGCCTGGCGGGCATCGTCTACGCGTTCACCCTGGTCGACACCGACGACGGCACCAACGACATCGCGGTGACCGATGCCGGCCCCGTCGAGCAGCTCATCCCGCCTCGCGGGAGCGAGATCCTGCGCCAGGAGGCCGTCGGCGTGGACCTCCGGCCCGGCTGGACCGGCGTGCTGGTCATCAACGGCGTGGAGATCCCCGAAGACCAGATCGACGACACCAACCTGGCGTCCCTCGGCCAGCTCCTCTACACGGCCGGTGACGGCAAGGCCGTCGAGCGCTTCGAGGCGGGCGAGAACTGCATCACCGCCGTCGTGTGGCGGGTCGAGGAGAGCCGGGCCGACAGCCGCGACGTCGACTGGTGCTTCAACGTCACGTGACATTGCTCCGCCTCCGCTCCGCCGGCTTCGCCGATGCTGCGGGCCCGGCGAGCTGCTGCGCTCCGCTCCGCAGCGCCACCCCCGGCCAAGCGTCTGGCGCCGAGAATCAGCTGGGCAGCTCGCCGGTGTCCAACAGGTGGCGGAAGGCGGCTTCGTCGATGGTGGGGATGCCGAGCTCCTCGGCTTTGGTGGCCTTGGCCTGACCCGGGTCCCGCCCGAGGACGACGGCGGTCGTCTTCTTGGAGACGCTGCCGGGGGCCTTGCCGCCCCGGGACTTGATGGCCTCCTCGATCTCCTCCCGGGTGAAGCCGTCCAGGGTGCCGGTGACCACGATCGAGATGCCGTCCAGGGTCTGGGGGACGTCGGGGCGCTCGGGCCCGTCGAAGTTGAGGCCGGCGCCGCGCAGCTTCTCCACCACGGCCCGGTTGGCGTCGGACTGGAAGAACTCGTGGACGCTGCGGGCGATGATCGGGCCGACACCGTCGAGGGCGGCCAGCTCGTCGGCTGAGGCGTCCATGATGGCGTCGAGGCTGCCCATGCCCTTGGCCAGCAGCTCGGACATGGTCCCCCCGAGATGGCGGATGTTCAGGCCGACCAGCAGGTTGGCCAGCGGCCGTGACTTGGAGGCCTCGATGGCGTCCTGGAGGTTGCGCACGGCGATCTCGCCGAAGCCCTCCATGCCCAGGATGACGTCCCAGTCGATGGTGTAGATGTCGCCGATGTCGGTGATCAGGCGGGTGCCCGTGTCGGGATCGAGGTGGGTGAAGAGCTGGGACCGCTGCTCGCCGAAGCCCTCGATGTCCATCGCGCCCCGCGAGGCGAAGTGCTCGATCCGGCCCGCGACCTGTTGGGGGCAGTCGAGGTTGGTGCAGAAGGTGTCGCTCTCTCCTTCCAGCCGCACGAGGGGGCCTCCGCACGCCGGGCAGACGGTCGGGAACCTCCATTTGCGCAGGCCCTTCTTGCGCAGGCCGAGCACGGGCCCGACGACCTCGGGGATGACGTCGCCCGCCTTGCGCACGGTGACGGTGTCGCCGGGGCGGACGTCCTTGGCGGCCACCTGGTCCTCGTTGTGAAGGGTGGACAGGCCGACGGTCGAGCCGCCCACGAAGACCGGCTCGAGCACCGCGAACGGCGTCGCCTTCCCGGTCCGGCCGATCGACACCATGATGTCCCGGAGGAGGGTCGTGCGTTCCTCGGGTGGGAACTTGAAGGCGATGGCCCAGCGGGGGGCCTTCGCCGTCGAGCCCAGCTCGTCGCGCAGGGCCAGCTCGTCCACCTTCACGACCACGCCGTCGATCTCGTAGTCGAGGTCGTGGCGGTGCTCCATCCAGCCCACGCAGTACTGGTGGATCTCCTCCAGGCCGGACAGGCGCTCGATCTTGGGGTTGACGGGCAGGCCGAGGGACCGGATGTAGTCCAGGGTCTCGTGATGGGTGGTGAACGTCGGCCCGCCCTGGACCTGGCCGAGTTGGTAGGTCCAGAGGGCCAGGTTCCGGGTGGCCGTGATGGCCGCGTCCTTCTGCCGCAGCGAGCCCGCCGCCGTGTTGCGGGGGTTCACGTAGCGGGCCAGGCCCTGGCGCTCCTGCTCCTCGTTGAGGGCGTTCCACGCCGGGATGGGCATGTAGATCTCGCCCCGGATCTCGAGCACGTCGGGGGCGTCGCCGGTGAGCTGGTCGGGGACCTGGGCCAGGGTGGCCACGTTGGGGGTGATGTCCTCGCCCACCCGGCCGTTGCCCCGGGTGGCGGCCTGGACGTAGCGACCCTGCTCGTAGCGGATGGACACGGCCAGGCCGTCGATCTTCAGCTCGCAGACGTAGTCCACCGCCGCGTCCTCGGCCTGGCCCAACCGACGCTGGAGGCGAGCACCCCAGGCCAGCAGCTCGTCCAGCTCGACGGCGTTGTCCAGCGACATCATCCGGATGGCGTGCTCGACCGGGGCGAAGGTGGTCGACGGGGCGCCACCCACGTCCTGGGTCGGTGAGTCGGCCGTGGCCAGGTCGGGGAACTCGGCCTCCAGTGCCTTCAGCTCACGGACGAGGGCGTCGAAGTCGGCGTCGCTGATCAGGGGGTCGTCGAGCGTGTGGTAGCGCTCGTTGTGGAACCGGATCTGCTCGGCCAGCTCCTGGGCCCGCTCGGCGGCCGTGATCTCGTCGGAGGTGGGGTCGGTCGCCACCGTCAGAACCTACCGGCGACCAGTGACGGGAACGGCCGGCGCTTCAGGCGCCGACCTGGAGGCGCACGCCGATGGCCTGGCCGAGCACCCGCCGACCCAGCTCGGTGGCCAGTCGGAGGCGGTGGTCGGCTTGGCCCTCACCGTGGGCGGCCAGGCCGCAGGCGGGGGTGATCAGGGCCTGACGGCGCAGGCGACCGGCGTCACAGCCCTCTCGCACCAGGCCGCACCACAGGTCGGAGAGCCGGCGCCAGAGGCCGTCACCCGTCTCCCCCACGGGCTCGTCGGTGGGCACGGCCCCCCAGGCGATCCAGCCGTCCCGCTCCAGGAACCGGCCGAGGGTGCCGGCGTGGGTGACCAGGCCGGCGCTGACGGGCAGGGACAGGACCCGAGGTCCGGCCTGGGTGACCAGTGCCCAGTCGGTGGGCCCGCAACAGTGCACCCCGCTGATCGCGTCCAGCTCGATCGACGCCAGCGACTCGCTGAGGAGCTGGACGACCTGCTCGTTGGCCAGCGGGAAGCGCGGGTGCTCGTTCCCGGTGAGCCCGGGCTCGTCCAGGAAGACGAGGAGCGGGGCGGACGGCAGGGCGTGACGGGCCGCGGCCCGGAGCGCCTCCACCCGTTCGCGCACGGCCGTGCCGGCGACGGCGAAGGCCACCTCGGCCGGGGCCCCGGCGTCGACCAGCGCCCGCCCGAGGGTCACGGGGCCGGTGAGCTGGAGCTTCACGGGGCCCGGGCGGCCCTTGACGGCCCGAAGGAAGGCCTGCAGGGCGCTGAACGGCGGCCCGCCGATGCCCGCGTCCTCGACGTATGGATGGTGCCGGTCGAGGTCGACCGGTGTCACGGCCAGGCTGCCGTCGTCGGCCACGGTCACGCCGCGCAGCCCCCAGGCGGCCTGGGCCAGCATCCCCTCCAGGGGGTGGGCCGTCGGCAGGGTGGGCGCGGCCGGCAGGCGGGGCAGGGCGTGGAGGACGAACCGGGCCGCCTCGTCGGGGTCATCGAAGGGAAGGCTCCCGATGGCCGTCGCCGTCCCGGTCGCGACCGGGAAGTCGGCGTCGTCAGGTGTCTCGGCGTCGGTTTCGGCTTCCCCCACACCGCCGTGAATAGCCACCGACGGCCGTCATCGGCAAATCTCCCGGAGTGCAACCGGGAGCGCTCAACCTGCTACGGGCGCTCTGGCTCACCCTTCCCTTCACCGTCGGCCCGGCGATCGACGACGCGCTGAGCGCCACGTCGACCCCGGTCAGCGCCGTGGCCGCCCTCGGTGTGTGGCTGGGCTGGGCCGCCGTCCTGCTGGCGCTGCTGGTGCCCCGCATCGTCTCCCTCACGATCCTCCGGGTCGCCATCCCGGCGCTCGTCGCCGTCACCTTGGCCGCTGCAGTGCGGGGCGGCGTCGAGGCCGTCGACCTCGTCGCCGTCACTGTGGCCGCCCTCGTCGTGGTCGTCGGCGTCTGGCCCACCGTGGGCGCCGACCTGGTCGACGGGTCCTCGTACGGGCCCGAGCGACGGCTGCCCCTGCGGATGCCGCCGACCATCGCCATCGCCCTCGCTCCGCTCGCCGTCGTCCTCGTGTTGGCGGGCGCGTCCACCGGTCCGCTCCTGCTGGCGGCCGGGCAGTGGGTCCTGGGCGGCCTCGCCCTGATCGTGGGTGTCGGGCTGGCCGTCCTCGCCGCTCGCTCGCTGCACGCCCTGTCCCGCCGCTTCCTGGTCTTCGTGCCTGGTGGCGTCGTCGTGCACGACCCCATGACGCTGGTGGAGCCCATCCTGCTGGCCAAGGGCTCGTTGGCCTCGATCGGCCCGGCGTCGGCCGACACCGACGCCGAGGACCTGACCATGGGGGCCGGCGGCCTGATCATGGAGCTCCGCCTCCAGCAGCCGTCCGACCTGCTCCGCCGCCGGCCGGGCCGCGCCCCGGCCGAGGTGGTCAGCACCGCGGCCGTCCTCGTCGCCCCCACCCGCACCGCCGCCGTCCTCGCCGAAGCCCGAGAGCGACACCTGCCCGTCCGCTGAGCCCGCGCCTGATCCTGATCGGGGCGACTCGACCCGGTCATTCGTCGGCCGATGGAGGTACGTGAGCGTCACGCCACCCGCCTCGCCGTGGTCGCCGCCCACACCTCCGCCGCCGGCCCGCCGCCCGCGTTGGCCGTGGGTGGTGTTCGGCCTCGTCATCGGGCTTCCCGTCCTGGCCATGGCCGCCTTCGCCGGGATGTGGTATCTCGCCTTGCAAGGTCCGAGCCCGACCGGCGCCGACCAGGAGCGCCTCGACGTCCTCCAGGCGGAGTCGATCCTCGACCGGGCACCGGAAGGGGGCCAGTTGCTCGCCGACGAGGCCGATGCCGGCGCGTGCTGTGGGCCGTTCTTCAACGCCAGCGAGGACACACGCGCCGTGAGGACGTGGGCCCTCGACGAGGACGATCACCTGTCGTCGCTCCGGGATTTCGCTCGTGCCGCGGCGGATGACGGCTGGACGGTCGATGTCCCGGCCGAAGCGCGGACCTCTGCCTGCAACCGAGTCGAGGCGAGGAAGGACTTCGGTGACTGGACCGGCGTTCTGACGGTCACAGCCGATCCTTGGAACGATGAGCTGGAGGTGGCCCTGAGCACCCCCGCCGCGGAGGGCGCCAGCCGGAGTTCGACGACGCTGCCAGGCGGCTACCACCGAGACGGTGTCACCCTGGACGAGGCCGCAGCTCTTGCTCGGCTCTGCGTCTAGCCCGCGGCAATGCCCCCGCCCAGCACCTCTGTGCCGTCGTAGAGGGCCACGCTCTGGCCCGGCGCGACCCGGGGCTGCGGCTGGTTCCAGCGGAGCTCCGAGCCGTCGAGCACGCCCGCGCGGACCTCGCCGTGGGCGCTGCACTGGGCCAGGACGGGGCCGGACACAGGCCGGTCGGCCCAGACCATTTCGGTCAACTCCAGCGCTTGGTCCAGCAGGTCCTCCTTCCGGCCCATGGTCACCGTCGCCGTGCCCAGGTCGACTGAGGTCACGAAGCTCGGCTCCTGCTGGCTGCGCAGGCCGAGGCCCCGGCGCTGGCCGACCGTGACCAGCTCGACGGCGTCGACCTCGCCGACCTTGCGGCCCTCGGCATCGACGATCCGCCCGGGGGTCAGGTCGATGCGGGACTCGAGGAAGCCCCGGCGCCCGGCCGCGGCCTGGATGAAGCAGACGTCCTGGCTGTCGGGCTTGGCCGCCGTGCGCAAGCCGAGCGCCGCGGCCCGGTCCCGGACCTCCGCCTTGGTGATGGCGCCGACCGGCAGCAGGACCTGGGCCAGCGTGGGCTGGTCGAGCATGTAGAGCACGTAGGACTGGTCCTTCGGGCCGTCCGCGCCCCGAGCGATGCGCCGGGTGCCGTCGGGGCGCAGGACGACCCGGGCGTGATGCCCGGTGGCGATGGCGTCGAAGCCCAGGGCCCGGGCCCGGTCGAGCAGGCGGTCGAACTTCAGGTGCCGGTTGCACTCGACGCAGGGGTTGGGCGTGCGCCCCTCGGCGTGAGCGGCGACGTAGGGGGCCACGACCTGGCGGTCGAAGTCGGGCCCGAAGTTGAAGACGTGGTGGTCGAGGCCGAGATGGTCGGCCACCCGGCGGGCGTCCTCGACGTCGGCCACCGAGCAACACCCCTGGTCGGATTCGCCGCCCCAGAGGCGGAGGGTGACGCCCTGGACCTCATGGCCCTGCTCGGCCAGGAGCGCGGCCGTCACCGACGAGTCCACCCCTCCCGACATGGCGCACAGGACCCTCATCGGGCCGCCCGGAGCTGGGTCACGGCGGCGGGCACGACCTCGAGGGCCCGATCCACGTCGGCCTCGGTGCTGGCCCAGCCCAAGGAGAGGCGGAGCGAACCGGCGGCCTGCTCCCGGGGCACACCCATCGCCGCGAGCACGTGGGACGGCTCGGCCGCGCCGCTGGCACAGGACGAGGCGGCGGACGCGGCCACCCCGGCCTGGTCGAGCAGGAAGAGCAGGGCCTCGGCCTCCACCCCGGCGAAGCAGAGGTGGGCCAGCCCGGCGGCGCGGCCCGAACGGTCGCCGGCAACGATGCCGGTCTCCACCGCGTCGGGGACTTCGGCCAGGAGGCCGTCGGCCAGACGGTCGCGGAGGGCCGCGATGCGGGCCGTGTCCGCGGGCCGCCGGCCGGCGGTCAGGCCCGCCGCGGTGGCCATGGCGGCCACTCCGGCCACGTTCTGGGTCCCGCTGCGCCGGTCCCGCTCCTGGCCGCCCCCGATCTGACGGGCGGCCAGCCGCACGCCCGGACGGACCACGAGGGCCCCCACGCCCTTCGGGCCGCCGAACTTGTGGGCGCTGATCGAGATCAGGTCGGCCCCGGCCGCGGCCTCGGCGACGTCGACCCAGGAAAGGGCCTGGACGGCATCGGTGTGGAGCACGGCGTCGGGGGCATGGCGACGGACGACCTCGGCCACCTCGGCGATGGGCTGGATGGTCCCGACCTCGTTGTTGACCAGCATCACCGACACGACGGCCACGGCATCGATGTCGTCGAGGACGTCGGCGAGGGCGTCCAGATCGACCCGCCCCGCGGCATCGACCGGCGCCACGCGGCCGCAGAGGCCGGCGGCCGGGTCCCGCACGGCGGGGTGCTCCACGGCGGAGGCCACCACCGCGCCGCCCCGGGCGGCCTGGCCCCCGAGCACTGCCAGGTTGTCGGCCTCAGTCCCGCCGCCGGTGAACACGATGTCGCCGGGGCCGGTGCCCAGTGCCTTCCCCAGGACGTCCCGGGCGTCGTCGAGGACCCGACGGGCGTCCCGGGCGGCGAAGTGGGCCCCCGAGGGGTTCCCCGGCAACTCGGTCAGGACCCGGGTCATCTCGGCCACGGCCTCCGGTCGCACCGGCATCGATGCCGCGCAGTCCAGGTAGGCGGTGCTCACCCCCTCAGGCTACGAGCGCCCTCGGTTCTGGTTGCGCCTCCCCGCGACCCACCGCGGGGAGGTGCAACCAGAACGGATGGGTGACTCAGTAGGGGGGCGGGAGCTCGGGGGCGCGGTGGAGGCGCTGGTAGGCGGCGGCGGCGCAGTGGAGGAAGGGCTCGGCCTGCACGCCCTCCGGCGGCCGGTGGGCGAGGATGGTGGTCAGCGGGTTGGCCAGGCGGAGGGCCAGGTGGTGGCGGGCGGCCGGGGTCATCTCCGATGCCCGCAGGAGGTAGCCCCGGACCAGGCCGTACTGGTCGGCGGTCATGGCCCCGACATCGAGAGCGGCGGCATACGCCTCCCAGCCGGGCGGCGGGTAGAAGGCGAAGGCGGTCGACGTCAGTGACGCCGCGGTGCGTTCGCGCAACACGAGGGTGCCGGCGGCGAGGTCGCCCAGGCGCTGGCTGTCCCTTGTCACCAGCACCGAGATCGTGGCCGCCGCCCCGAGGGTGATCCAGAAGTCCACCAGGCCCAGGGCCCCGCGGATGGCGGCATGCCGGAACCGGATCGGAGCCCCCTCCTTGGTCCGCACCCGCAGCCCTAGGGCGGCCTTGCCCACCGTGCGGCCGTTCCACAACGTCTCGCACGCCACGGGGTAGCCGAGGATGATCACGAAGAGGCCGACGAGGGTGAGGATCACCGCCGCGGTCTCCGACAGGCCGCCGGATGTGGTCAGGCCGACGACGAGGCCGAGGGCGAGCAGGGCGCCCAGTTGGATGGCCAGGTCGATGAACAGACCCAGCATCCGGGTGGCCACGCCGGCCGGGGCGAACTCCAGGCGAACGGCCTCGGGCGTGACCAGGCTCACGGCCGCGCTCCTCCGTCGTGCTGCCTCCACCGGCCGGCCACCCCACGAACCTAACCTCAGGGCCCTGGACATCGACGGCTTCATCGACCGCAACCAACCGACCTGGCAGCGGCTGGCGGACCGGACCGGGCGGGCCCGCCGGGGCGTGCGCCGACTCGGGCCCGGCGAGCTGGACGAGCTGGTCGCCGACTACCAGCGCACGTCGGCCCACCTGTCCTACGCCCGGACCGCCTTCGCCGACCCCGGCCTGACCGCCCGGCTGACCCGGCTGGTGGCCGAGGCCAACGGGGTCATCTACGGCAAGCGCAACCGCAGCCTGGCCTCGATCGGGCGCTTCTTCGCCGTCACCTTCCCCGCCGCGGTCTGGCACGCCCGCCGGTTCGTGCTGGTCAGCGCGCTGCTGATGGTGGTCCCCGCCTTCGCCGTCGGGGCCTGGATCGGGACCTCGGACGAGGCCCTCGACGCCGCCGCCCCCGACGCCGTCCGGGAGGCGTACCTCGACGAGGACTTCGAGGCCTACTACTCCTCCGAGCCGGCCGCGCAGTTCGCCACCGAGGTCACGGTGAACAACATCCAGGTGTCGATCCTGGCCTTCGCCGCCGGGATCGCCTTCTGCCTGGGCGCGGCCTACGTGCTGATCCTGAACGGGGCCAACCTGGGGGTGGCGGCGGGACTGTTCGTGGCCGCCGGCCAGTCCCCCAAGTTCTTCGGCCTGATCCTGCCCCACGGCCTCCTCGAGCTCACGGCCATCTCGCTGGCGGCCGCCGCCGGGATCCAGATGGGCTGGGCCCTCATCGCGCCCGGCGACCGGACCCGGGGCGACGCCGTCGCCGAAGAAGGGCGCCGCTCGGTGGTCATCGTCCTCGGCCTGGCCCTGGCCTTCATCGTGGCCGGCACCATCGAGGGCTTCGTCACGGGAAGCGGCCTGTCGACCCTCGTCCGGGTCGGCATCGGCGTCACCGTCGAGATCGCCTTCGTCCTCTACCTGGTCGTCCAGGGCCGGCGGGCGGCAGCCATGGGCGAGACCGGCCTCCTCGGCCAGCGCAAACCACATTGGTCGGCCTCCGGCCTCCGGGCTTCGCCCATCGCCGGCGTCCACTGAGCTGCTCCGCTCCGCTGCGCAGCCTCACCACCCGCAGAACGCCCAACCCCGGGTGACGCTGCGTAGTCGGAGCGGAGCAGCACCGCGGATCTACAGCTTCGGCGGAGCCGGCGATTTCTGAGCGAAGCGAAGAAACGCGAATGTCGCAGTCGGCGTTTCTGAGCGAAGCGAAGAAACGCGAATGTCACAACCGTCCTGTCGCCTTCACCTTGAGGTAGGCGTCGGCCAGCTGGGGGGCGAGCCGACCCGGGGCGGCGTCGACCACCGTGGCGCCGAGGCCCTGGAGCCGGGCGATGGTGCGGCTCCGCTCCTGGAGCGCGGCCACCGCCGACGCCTTGCGGTAGGCCTCCTCCGTGCCCGTCGGCGTGGCCTTGGCCCACGCCAGGACCTCGGGGTCCTGCACGGCGCCGATGACCACGAGATGGCGGGCACAGATCAGGGGCAGGGCCGGGGCCAGGAACTCGCCCACCGCCTGCTCGACCAGCTCGGTGAGGACAACCAGCAGGGCTCGGCGCCGGAACCGGGCCAACGTGGCCGTGAAGGCGCCCCGGTAGTCGCTCTCGACCAGAGCAGGCTCCAGGCGATACATGGCCTCGGTCACCCGGCCCAGCTGGCCGGGACCGTGACCGGGGCTGACCACGGCCCGGACCTCGTGGTCGAAGGCGACCAGTCCGGCCCGGTCGCCCAGCCGGGTGGCCACCGCAGTCAGCATCATCACCGCGTCCATCGCGTGCTCGACCCGGGGGACGTCGCCCACCTGTCCGGCCATCACCCGGCCGTTGTCCAGCAGCACGATGACCGTCTGGTTCCGTTCGGCCCGGTAGGTACGGACGATCGGGCGGTCGACGCGGGCGCTGGCCGACCAGTCGATGCGGCGGAACTCGTCGTCGACGTTGTAGTCCCGCAGCTGGTCGAACTCGGTGCCCCCGCCGTGGCCGGCCGCTGAACGCAGCCCCACCTCGAGCAGACGGGCCCGGTCGATGCGCAGCTCGGCCTCCTCCTTGGACCGGAACGGAGGATGGACCCGGAGCAGGCCGGGCAGGTCCCGGGCCCGCTGGCGGGAGACCAGGCCGAGGGGGCCGGTCACCCGGACCACGACCTCGCGGGGCTGGAATCTGCCCCGACGAGCAGGGCGGAAGGTGGTCGAGGCCCGGACTTCTTCGCCGGGCTCGAGGCGGACGCGCACCCGACGGTCCCCGGCCCGCAACGACGGGGCCAGCTCGTCGGCCACCAGCACCCACACCCGGCGCAGGGACCCGCTGCGCAGCCTCCAGGCGATGGTGGCCTCGGCCCCCAGGGACACGACGCCGGGCAGGTCCCGGGTCACCTCGATCCGTCCGGGCGCCGGCGTGAGCAGCAGGTCCACCAGCGCGATGGCCAGGACGACACCATCGACCAGCAGCAACGAGGCCAGGCCCCGGTCGGGCAGGACCAGGACCGCGAGCGACGCCACAGCCAGCACGGCTGCCAGGCGGCGAGTGGGGATCGGCACAGGACGGGGTCGGCTAGCGAGGGGCGGGGACGGTGGCCAGGATGCTCTGCAGGACCCCGTCGGCGGTCACGCCCTCGAGCACCAGCTCGGGCCGGAGCAGGAGGCGGTGGCGCAGGGCGGGCAGAGCCACGGCCTTGACCTCGTCGGGGGTGACGTAGTCCCGCCCGGCCAGCCAGGCCCACGCCTTGGCTGCCTTCAACAGGCTGGCCCCGCCGCGGGGGGACACGCCGAGGGCCAGCGACGGCGACTCCCTGGTCGCCCGCACGATGGCCACGACGTAGCCCAGGACCGGGTCCTCCACTCGGAGGGCGTCCACCTGTCGTCGGCCCTCCGCCAGGTGCTCGGCGTCGGCCACGGCCGCCAGGCCTGAGGCGGCCAGGTCGTGGGGATCAAGGCCGAGGTCGTGGCGGTGGAGGACCTCCTGCTCCTGCTCGGCGGTCGGATAGCCGACCTGCAGCTTGAACAGGAACCGGTCGAGCTGGGCCTCGGGCAGCGGGTAGGTGCCCTCGTACTCCACCGGGTTCTGGGTGGCGATGACCGCGAACGGGTCGGGCAGGGCGTGGGCGTCACCCTCCACGCTGACCTGGCGCTCCTCCATGGACTCCAGGAGGGAGGCCTGGGTCTTGGGCGGCGTCCGGTTGATCTCGTCGGCCAGCAGGAGGTTGGTGAAGACGGGCCCGGGCCGGAAGCGGAAGCTGCGGTCAGCGTCGAGCACGAGCTGGCCGGTGACGTCGGAGGGCATCAGGTCGGGCGTGAACTGCAGGCGCTTGAACTCCAGGTCGAAGGCCCCGGCGACGGCCTTCACCAGCAAGGTCTTGGCCACCCCCGGCACGCCCTCCAGGAGGACGTGCCCTCCGACCAGCAGCGCGGCGACGATGCCCGAAAGCGTCCCCTCCTGGCCGACCACGACCTTGCTCACCTCCTGCCGGACCGCATTGATGGCCCGGCGGGGGTCATCGGCGCTCGGCGGCGGCGGGAGGCCGCCGCCCGGAGGCGGCGGTGGGGACGGCGGTGGCGGTGGGCTCACCGGGTCACTGCTGCTCATGGAGGACCTCCCGTCGGGTCACGTCGATGTCTTGGGCCAATGTGGTCAGGGCCTCGCCGTCGGCGACCGGGCGACCGGCCAACAGGTCCCGCAGGCGGTCGGGATCGGCCCCGCTGCGCTCGGCGGCGGCCAGGAGCTCGTCGAGTGTCGCGTCGGGACCCAGGCCGAGGCGGCGACCCAACGTCCGGCGCAGGTCGTCGCGCAGGAGGCCGGCGGCCCGCTCGGGGTCCCGCTCCTGGGCCAGCAGCTGTCCCACCGCGGCCACCAACTCCGATCCGGCGAGCGTGGTGGGGAGCGGCTCGGCCACCGGGCGGCCGGCGCGGCGGGCCCGGAACCAGACGTAGGCCCCGAAGGCGAGGCCCAGCTGGATCAGGGCCAGGACGACGCGGTCGGGCACGAGGTCGACCAGGGTCTCCTCCCCACCGCCGGGACGACCCTCGACCAGGTCGGTCCGGTCGAGGAAGGCGACCTGCGTGCCCTCGGGTTCCGGCGCCAGGAGGTCGGCGACGAGCACGGCCGCGTCGGCCCGACCCAGGCCCTCGTTGGTGAACGGGTAGGGGCCGCCGACGGCGATGACCCGCCCCTGGCCGACTGGGGACTCGACCACGAACGCCCCCGAACCGTCATCGAAGCACCGGGCGGACCCGGCCGACGACTCGAAGAGCACGCCCCCACCGAGCTCGAGGTGCTCGACATCGGCGAGGGCATCCATGTCGCAGTCACCGGCGTCCAGGTCGACGTCGCCGAACCCGGCGAACGACCCGAGGGGCTCGGCCACTGGTGGGGTCAGGCCCGACGCCGGGTCGGCCACGATCAAGGTCCCGCCGTCATCGACCCACCGGCCCAGTGCCTCCCGCCGACCGCCGTCGAGTCGGTCCTGGAGGAGCACCGCCGTGTCGACGTCGGCGTCGGGCACCCCCGCTTCCACGACCACGTCGGCACCCAACTCGTCGAGCAGGACCGTCATGGCCTTCGCCCCCGACGGGCCGGTGCCCTCCGGCGACAGGGGCGGGCCCGGGTCGGACCCGTCGGGGTTCCCGGCGACGAGGACCACGAGGGCGAGGACGCCGACCAGGATCAGCACGAAGCGCAGCGACGGGTTCACGCCCTCACCCCGACGACTGTGGCCGCGAGGGCCTGGAAGCGGGCGTTCTCGTCGGCGCCCGTCGCTCGGTCGGCGTACCACGCCAACTCGAACAACTCGGTGGCGGCCGAGAACGCCCCCGAACGGTCCGGGGCCCGGTCGGTCACGTCCCGGCGGAACTCGCCCGTGGTGCGCCCGGCCACGTCGTCCAGGACACCCTCGGCGACCAGGTCACCGATCAACGCCCGGTACCGGCAGCGCAGCGCCTCCTTCCACGCACCGGCGGCCTCGTGGGCTTCGGCCTCGGCCCGCCATTGCGCAGGTGACCGCCGGTGGATCCCTTCGACCTCGATGCCGACCCGTCCCCCGACTTGGACGGTGCGGCTGAAGCGAGTGGCGGACCAGATGATCAGGCCGACCGCGACGAGGAGGACGACCCAGCCCACCAATGACCCGGCGCTCCCGGAGAAGGCCGCGTCGAGGATGTCGCCGATGCGCTTCTCCACCCAGTCCCGGGCCTGCTCGATCAGGCTGGGCTCCGGCTGGCGGAACTCGGGCCGGGCCAGGATGTCGTCGGCCAGGTGCCGGATCTCCTCGGCGTTCACTGGGGGAGGTGGCGGTCCGCGGCCCAGGCGAGGTCGAGGCCCTCCTGGCGGATGCGCAGGTCCAGGTAGAGCAGGGCGGTCGACGCCCCCACCACGGTGGTGGCCACCATCTGGGTGATGATCGCCCCGACCCCGAGGGCGATCCAGCCGAGGTCGGGCCCGAGCAGCAGGCCGAGGAACTGGGGCAGCAGGCCGAGGACCTGGCCCAGCGTGGAGGCCACGAGGCCGGACAGGATGGCGAAGCCGAGCACGAACCAGAAGCGACGGGCCGCCAGTTTGGAGGCGCGCCCCATCCCGGCGAAGGGCCCCAGCGCCTCGATGGCGATCGTCGGGGCCGTGACCAGGTAGAAGGTCATGGCCGCCACCGCACCGACGCCGAGCGCGAAGGCACCCGCCAGCTCCAGCAGGTGGACGCACAACCAGGCCAAGGCGAGGGCCGGCGAGCGACGCAGCAGGGTGCGCAAGATCTCCTGGAGGCCGGGCCGGGATCCGCCGTACCAGGCCACCACCATGATGGCAATGCCGGCGGCGATCAGCGTCTGGCCCAATGACGAGCCGACCGTGCTCAGGATCGAGCCCCACGTGCTGCCGATGGTGGTGTTGGGGCTGGTCCCGGTGTTGGCGAAGGCCTCCTCCAGCAACCGGTCCAGGTCCTCGAGGGCATTGCGGTTGAGGAAGGCCACCACCAGCTGGACCGGGACGATGAAGACGGCGGCGAGGGCCAGCACCGTGCGGGCCTCCGCCCGTAGGACGTTGAAGCCGCCGTCGAGCAGGTCCCCCATCGTCATGGGCCGCAGCGGCACGGGGAGGGCGATGGACGCGTCGTCCTCCCCCGCCGGTCCGGGGGCCGCCGGGCCTTCGATCGGGGCGGCGACCGGTGGCGGGGCGTCGGGCATCGTCGCCGGAGCCGCGACGGAGGCCTCGGGGGCCACCCAGGCCCGCCCGGCGTCGGCCGGGCCAGGGAGTTCGTCAGGAGGTCCCACCGGCCACCAGTGTGTCCCCTGGCGCCCGGTGAGCGGGGCACCCGCGCCTGACTGTCACACTGGTCCGAGTGAGCGGCGGAGCCGATGGGCGGGCCGAAGAGGCCCGCAAGGCGATGAGCGACGGCGACGAGGCCTCGATACCGCAGGGCTACGGGCCGACGGCGTACGGCGAGGCGTTCGCCGACGTCTACGACGAGTGGTACGAGCGGATCTCCGATGTCCGCGCCACCGTCGCCGGCGTCCGGGCCCTGGCCGGCGGCGGCGCGGTGCTCGAGCTGGGGGTCGGCACCGGGCGCCTGGCCCTCCCGCTGGCCGAGGCCAGGGTCGAGACCTGGGGGGTCGACGCCTCCGCCGCCATGCTGGCCCGCCTGCGGGTCAAGCCGGGCGCCGACGGTCTGCGCATCGTGCAGGCCGACATGGCCGCGCCGCCCCTGGCCGCGACGGGTCGCTTCGCCGTCGTCTTCTGTGCCTTCAACACGTTCTTCAACCTTCACGTCCCTGGCGACCAGGCGTCCTGTCTGGCCTGGAGCGCCCGCGCTCTGGCCCCGGATGGACGGCTGGCGATCGAGGTCTTCGTGCCTTCCGAAGGCGACAGCACGCCGGAGGGACCCGTGTCCGTACGGTCGATCGAGTCCGACCGCGTGGTGCTGAGCGTGACCG
This sequence comes from uncultured Microthrixaceae bacterium, assembly GCA_963725155.1. GTDB lineage: Bacteria > Actinomycetota > Acidimicrobiia > Acidimicrobiales > DATDAH01 > DATDAH01. Next base: position 134,893 of record CAVRXU010000005.1, on the reverse strand, counting down.
AGCGCGACGTGGAGGCCCAGACCGTGACGGGCCAGCTCGTGGACCTGAGTGCCGCCGGCGTCCGGCTCCGCCCCTACCGCATCCGGTACCTCTTCCCGGCCCAGTTGGACGACCTGGCGGCGGAGGTCGGGCTCCGACTCGTCGACCGGTGGGCGTCCTGGGACGGTGAGCCCTTCACCGACGACAGCCCCCACCACGTGTCGGTCTACGGCCGGGCATGAACGAGCTGCGCTGGAACCCGCTGGCCGGGCAGTGGGTCACGATCGCCACAGAACGGGCCGCCCGCCCATCCGACTTCGCCCCCCGCTTCCTGCCCGTCGAGGCCGACCCCGGCCGCCCCTGCCCCTTCTGCCCGGGCCACGAGGACGACTTCCCGCCCGCCCTCGAGTCCTACGCCCGTGACGGCGAATGGCTCGTCCGGGTGGTGCCGAACAAGTACCCCGCCTTCCGCGGGGTCGAGCACCTGGAGCTGACCGTGCTCGGGCCCGTGTTCACCCAGGCCCCGGCCAGCGGCATCCACGAGGTGCTGGTGCTCTCTCCCGACCACCAGCGGGCGTGGGCCGACTTGGACGACCGCCAGGTCGCCCTGGTCATGGCCGCCATCCGTGACCGGGTCGAGGCTCACGGTCGCCACGCCGTCGTCCGCCATTCGCTGGTGATCGTCAACCACGGCCGCGAGGCGGGGGCCTCCCTCGAGCATCCCCACGGCCAGCTCCTGGGCACGCCGTTCGTGTCCCGGGTGGTGGCCGACGAAGCCACGGCCTTCGCCGACTTCGACGGCGAGTGCCTGCTGTGCACCGCCGTCGACGAGGAGCGGCGCGAAGGCCACCGCGTGGTGGACGACCACGGGACCGCCGTGGTGCTCAGCCCGTACTGGGCGGGATCGCCCTACGAGCTGCTGGTGCTGCCCACCGTTCACCAGGGCGACGTCACCCGCTCGGAACCGCCGGATGTCGTCGGCGTCGGGCGGGCGGTGCGGGACGGGCTGCGCCGGGTCCGGGCGCTGCTGGGCGACGTCCCCTACAACCTCGTCCTGCACACCGCCCCCCGGGGCCACGAGGGGCCGTACCACTGGCACGTCCACGTGGTCCCCCGGGTCACCAGCGTGGCCGGCTTCGAGCAGGGCACCGGGGCCCTGATCAACATCGTGGCGCCGGAGCTGGCCGCCCAGCAGCTGGTCCGCCAGCACCCGGGCGGGACCTAGGCAGCGACGGGGAGGGCCTGTCCCGCCTCGACGCGGCAGGCGCAGCCCGCTTCGTCGCAGGTCGTGGCCCAGCGGTGCAGGCCGTGGGCCAGCGTGCAGGCCCCGTCACCCAGGCACTCCGCCGTGCCGTCGGCATGGAGGATCGAGGTGCCGTGGCAGCACTCGAGCCCGTGGTCACATTCGTGGCATCGCATGGGGAGAGTCTGCCCAGGGGGTGTGACAGGAATGGGTGATGCCGGTCGTCCCGGGGCTCAGAGCTCCTCGGCGACCACGGCCACGACGGCGGGGACGATGGCGTCCCAGTCCGCCCCTTCCTCGCGGCTGACGGTGAGGAAGTCGGCGGTGCCGAACAGCATCACGACGCCGGGGATGGCGAAGATGCGCTCGGCCAGCGGGTTGCCCGCGGCCGCGTCGGCGCTGCGCACATCGACCATCTCGTCCAGGGTCACGTCCAGGGTGAACTTCATGGCGTTCGGGTTGGGCGTGGGTGACGGATCGGCGGAGGCCATGGGTCGACCTTAGGAGCCGAGCCGCAGGCGAGGCGACCGGCAAGCACAGCCTCCTACTCGCCGAGCGCAGCGAGGCGAGCCACCCGTCCGCCGCGCGACGACCGAACCCGTCCACACGAGTCCCTAGGCTCCCGCAGGGATGCCGAGGATCGAGGTGGCGACGACGATCGACGCCCCACCGGAGACCGTCTGGGCCCGGATCGAGGACGTCGCCACCCACGTGGACTGGATGGCCGACGCCGAGGCCATCCGCTTCACCTCCGAGCAGACCGCGGGCGTCGGCACCACGTTCGACTGCGACACGAAGATCGGCCCGCTGAAGCTGACCGACCGGATGGCGGTCACCGAGTGGGAGCCGGCTCGCGCCATGGGCGTCCGCCACGAGGGCCTGGTGACGGGCGAGGGTCGCTTCACGCTCACGGTCGTGGGCGAGCACCAGACCGCCTTCGCGTGGGCCGAGACCCTGCGTTTCCCCTGGTGGATGGGCGGACCGGTCGGCGGTGCCGCCGGCGCCCCCGTCCTCCGTGCCGTCTGGCGCAGGAACCTCACCCGCCTCAAGGCGCTCGTCGAGCAGGGCTAACCGAACACCGGATTGGCCCACTGGGCCGCGGCCCACATCGAGGCGCCGACCACGGCGACGCCCAAGGCCAGGACCGCGGCGGTGGGAAGGAATGACGGGAGGGCCCGAGACCGGATCGGCAGGAGGATCAGCAGCCAGCCGGCCAGCGCGCCGCCGATCAAGCCCCCGATGTGGCCCCCCACCGAGATGTTGGGGATGGCGAAGGTGAAGAGCAGGTTGATCAGGATCAGGCCCCCGAGGCCGGTGTCGAAGAGGCGAACTCCCCGCGAGTAGTGGAGGACGGCGAGCGCCCCCATCAGGCCGAACACCGCCCCCGATGCACCGACGGTCAGCTCTCGGGGCGCGATCAACAGGACGGCCAGGGAGCCGCAGAGCAGCGAGAAGAAGTAGGTCACGGCGAAGCGGAGCCGCCCCATGGCCGGCTCCAGCTGCTGGCCCAGCAGGTACAGCAGGTACATGTTGAACCCGATGTGGATCAGGCTGCCGTGCAGGAAGCCGGAGGTGACGATGCGATACCACTCGCCCTGATCAACCAGCGGCCCGAAGAGCCCACCGTCGAGCGACATGCGGTCGTTGCCCCCCTCGATGCCGAAGCCGACGACGTAGACGGCCACGTTCACGGCGATCAGGACCAAGGTCACGATCGGGCGACCGGTGGCCCGGAAGAGGGTCTGGGAGGTGATGACCTTCTGCTGACCCGCCTTGGCGTCCTCGGGACAGTGGAACCCGACGGGGGCCTCGATCATGCACTCGGTGCAGATGGGTCGATTGCAGCGTTGGCAGCTCACCGACGCCCGCCGGTCGGGGTGGCGGTAACAGGTGGCGTCGGCCCGCATCGGGGGGACGCTACCGGCGTCCTCCCGACCGAGGACTGCGCCCGGGCCCGGCGGTAACGTCCAACGCTCATGGGCGGACCGATCAAAGACGAGCTGGAGGCGGAGCTCGAACACCTGGCCCGCACGCCCCAGCTCCTGATCGCCTGCGACTACGACGGGACCATCGCCCCCATCGTCGACGACCCCATGGCGGCCACCCCGCGACCCGACACGGTGGTCGCCCTCCGGGCGCTGGCGGCGCTGGCCAACACCCACGTGGCGGTCATCTCCGGACGCTCCCTGCGGGACCTGGCCGGGCTCTCCCGCCTGCCGACTGAGATCCACCTCGTCGGCAGCCACGGCGGGGAGTTCGACCTCGGCTTCGGCAAGCGCCTCTCGCCCCGCGAGCTGGACCTGCGGGCCCGGATCAAGGCCGACCTGGCCGACATCGCCGCCCGCACCCCCGGCGCGGAGCTCGAAGTAAAGCCCGCGGCCGTCACGTTCCACTACCGGCGCTCGGACCGGGACGACGTGCGCCGGGCCCTCGAGGACATCGAGGCCGGCCCCGGTGCCATCGACGGCGTGCGCACCCACCACAACGACGAGGCCGTCGAGCTCCTCGTCGTCGACACCGACAAGGGCCGGGCCCTCGAGTCCCTGCGCCACCGGGTCGGCGCGTCGGCAGTCCTGTTCTTCGGCGACAGCCCCACCGACGAACACGCCTTCGCCACGCTGCGGGGTCCCGATGTCGGTGTGCGGGTCGGGGCCGGGGACACCTTGGCTCGCCACCACGTCGAGGACACCGCCGGGGTGGCCGAGGCCCTGGCCCGTCTGTCCCAGTTGCGCACCGAATGGGTCACCGGGGCCGGGGCGGTGGCCATCGCCGATCACTCCCTGCTGTCGGACCAGCGCACGGCGGCCATCGTCACTCCGGACGGGCGCATCACCTGGTACTGCGCCCCCCGCATCGACTCCTCCGCCGTCTTCGCCGAGCTGGTCGGGGGGCCGGCCGCGGGCTACTTCGCCGTCTGCCCCGCCGACGGCGGCGAGCCGACCGGTCAGCGCTACATCGAGGACACCATGGTCCTGGAGACCCGCTGGTCGGGCTTCACCGTCACCGACTACCTCGACGCCTCCGGCGGTCGCCCCGACCGGTTGGCGGGCCGGAGCGACCTCTTCCGGGTCATCGAGGGGCGAGGCAAGGTCCGGATCGAGTTCGCGCCGCGGTTGGACTTCGGGCGCCACGGCACCCGCTTGGCCATCCGGGAGGGCGGGGTCGAGGTCGTCGACACCGCCGACCTCATGGTGCTGCGGTCACCCGGTGTGCAGTGGGAGCTGACCGACGACGGCCGCCACCACACCGCCCGGGCCTTGGTCGAGCTGACCGGCGAGCCCGTCGTCCTCGAGTTCCGCTACGGCACGGCCAGCACCAAGCCTGATTCGCGCACCGAGGACGAGCGTCGGGCCGACACTCGCCGCTTCTGGCAGGGCTGGGCCGACGAGCTCACCCTCCCCGCCGTCGAGACCGAGCTGGTGCGGCGCAGTGCGCTGGCCCTCAAGGCCCTCTGCCACGGGCCCACCGGAGCGATCCTGGCCGCGGCCACCACCTCCCTGCCCGAGGCGGTCGGGGGCATCCGCAACTGGGACTACCGCTACTGCTGGCTGCGCGACGCGGCCCTGACCGCGGGCGCGCTGGCCCGGCTCGGGAGCTACAGCGAGGCGATGGCCTTCCTCGACTGGGTCCTCGGCATCCTCGAGCACCGCGACGACCCCGAGCGCCTCCACCCCCTGTACCTGGTCACCGGGCGACACCTCCCCCCGGAGGCCGACATCGCCGAGCTGGCGGGCTATGCCGGCAGCCGGCCGGTGCGGGTGGGCAACGCGGCCGAACGCCAGGTCCAGCTCGACGTCTTCGGGCCGATCGTGGATCTCATCTGGCTCCTCGCGACCGAGGGCGCTCCCCTGTCGGGCCAGCACTGGCAGCTCGTGCAGGCCATGGTCGGGGCCGTCGAGAAGCGGTGGCTGGAGCCCGACCACGGCATCTGGGAGGTGCGGCGCAGCCCCCGCCACCACGTCCACTCCAAGGTCATGTGCTGGGTCACCGTCGACCGGGCGCTGCGGGTGGCCGACGACTTCGTCGACGGTGACCACCGGGACTGGGAGTTGCTGCGCGACAAGATCCGCGACGACGTCCTCGAGCGGGGCTGGAAGGACGATGTCGGGGCCTTCACCGCGGCCTACGACGGCGCCGACATCGATGCCTCCGTGCTGGCCGTCGGGCTCTACGGACTGGTCGATCCGGACGACGACCGCTACCTGCGCACCGTCTCCACGGTCGAGCACGAGCTGCGGGAGGGCTCGACGGTGTTCCGTTACCGCGGGGACGACGGCCTGCCCGGTCACGAGGGCGGGTTCCACCTCATGACCTCGTGGCTGGTCGACGCCTATCTGGCGACCGGCCGGGAGGCCGACGCCCGCGAGTTGTTCGGCGGCCTCGCCGCCGCCGCCGGCCAGACCGGCCTGCTCAGCGAGGAGATCGACCCCACCACGGGTCGCTCGCTCGGCAACCACCCGCAGGCCTACAGCCACCTCGGCCTGATCCACAACGCCCTGAACCTGGCCGCGTACGCCCGCGACGGGCGGCCTCCGGCCGACCCGGAGGCGTGAGCGTCCTCGTTGTAGGGTCCTCTCCGAAGCCTGCTCGACGATGAACTTGGGGGACCACCTCGTGAGGAAACACATGCGCGCGCTGCTGCTCTCAATCATCGTGACCCTCGGGCTGGTCTCGACCACAGCCGTGCACGCGGACCCGCTGCCGCCGCGCCCGGGGCACGGTGACATCGAGGTGGTCGGCGGCCAAGACGCCGACCCTGGTGAGGACCCGTGGATGGCGGCCCTCGTCGTCGACCCGCGCTTGACCCCCAACCCGTTCGCCGGCCTCCTCTGCGGTGCGTCTTTCATCTCCCAGGACACGCTGGTCACCGCGGCCCACTGCGTGCGGGGCTTCCCCGTAGGGCTCCTCGACATCGTCACGGGAAGCATCAACCTGGTCCCCGGTGAGCTCGAGCGGCTCGACATCCGCAACATCCGGATCCATCCGCTGAACGACCCCTTCACCGCGCTGTACGACGTCGCCGCCATCCAACTCGTCCATCCGCCGTCCGTCCCCGTGACCCCCATCGACCTGGTCACGCCGGCTGACGCCGCCCTGTGGGAGCCGGGGGACATCGCCCGCTTCACCGGCTGGGGTGCGGACGAGACCGGTATGCCGATCAGCCGGTTGCAGGAAGCCGAGTCGCCGATCGTGGCCGACACCGAGTGCCGGGCCCGCTACACCGGCGCCTTCTTCCACGGCCGCACGATGGTGTGCGCCGGCGACATCAGCGTCGGCGCCGACCTCGTGAGCCCCTGCTTCGGCGACAGCGGCGGTCCCCTGACCGTGCTCGACGGCAGCCGCCCCGTCCTCATCGGCCTCGTCTACGGCGGGCTGCGCTGTGGTGACCCGAACTACCCCGCGATCTTCAGCCAGGTCAGCGCGTTCACCGACTTCCTCGAGCCCTACCTGGATCCCGACGACGTCCCCCTGCGCGTGCAGGACCTCCGGGCGAGCCGACGCGGCCCCGAGGGCCGGGCCGCCGTGGTGAGCTGGCGGGCTCCGCTGTTCGACGGTGGCGCCCCGATCAACCACTACATCGTGACCGTCCAGCCCGGGGACCGCCGGTACGTGACCGGCGGTCGGGCCCGTACCCTGCGCATCCCGCACATCTCACCCACCGACCCGATCGTGATCAGCGTCGCCGCCCGGAACACCATCGGCGAAGGGCCCGCCGCCTCCGTCACACTGCGCCCTGCCCCGATCACCTGACGCCTCTTGGAGACCTACGTGAAGACCGTCCGTCATCTGCTCCCAGCCCTCCTGGTCGCCCTCGCCCTGCTTCCTGTGGCGGCGGCGACGGCCCAGGAGGCTCCCCCGGAGACCACCCCTGACGGCGAGATCATCGGCGGCACCCGGGCCGGCCCCCACGAGTACCCCTTCCAGGTCGCCCTCCTCCACCACGGCGTCGGGGACCGCTGGGGGTCCCAGTTCTGCGGGGGCACGCTGATCTCGCCCGACACCGTCCTCACGGCCGGGCACTGCGTCGTGGGCACCCGGGCCGCCGCCATCGACATCCTGGCCGGCACCAATCGGCTCCTGCCCGGCGGGGGCCGGCGCGTCCCGGCCCGGGCCGTCCGCCTGCACCCCGGCTACGACGACACCACGCTGGAGAACGACATCGCCATCATCCAGCTCGGCGTCGACCTGCCCTACGAGACCGTCGCCCCGGCCGTCGCCGGCCAGGAGGCGCTGTACGCACCGGGCACGTTGGCCACCACCATCGGGTGGGGTGACCGGGACATCCGCCTCGACCTCCAGTACTACCCGCTCTACCTGCGCGAGGTCGAGGTCCCGATCGTGTCCGATGACGACTGCAGCGCGGCCTATCCCGGCGAGCTGTTCGTGGACCAGATGGTGTGCGCCGGCGACATGGTCGACGGTGGCGAGGACTCCTGCTACGGCGACAGCGGAGGCCCGCTGATGGTGCCCAACGGTGAGGACTGGCTCCAGGTGGGCGTGGTCAGCACCGGCCGGGGCTGCGCCCGGCGACCCTTCCCCGGCATCTACACCGAGGTTGCGGCCTACGAGGACTTCGTCACCCGCTACCTGGATCCGGACACGGTTCCCGATCCGATAACCGAGCCCCACCAGCGCCCGCTGTCGCCCACTACCTCGCGCATCAGCTGGCGGGCCCCGTTCTTCGACGGCGGCACTCGGATCACCCAGTACCACATCGTGCTCCCCGACCTCGGCCGGACCCACACCGTGGTCGGCAGCCAGCGCTACTTCCGACTGCGGGACCTCCCCCCCGGCCGTCACCTGGTCCGGGTACGGCCCGTCAACGTGATCGGCGCCGGCGCGGCGCGGAGCTTCTACGTGAACGTCTGAGGCCGCCGGAGCGGTTCAGCGGCCCGTGAAGTCCGCCTGCCCGGGCCCGTGCTCCAGGAAGCTGTTGATGCCGATCGCGGCGTCATCGGTGGCGAACGAGGCGATGAAGAGCTCCTGCTCGAGGGCCAGGCCCTCGGCCAGGCTCCGGTCCAGGCCCTCGTCAATGGCCCGCTTGGCCAGCGCCTGAGCCAGGACGGCGCCGCCGGCCAGCGCGGCGGCCTTGGCTCGGACGTGCGGGGCGAGCTCGTCCGCGGGCACGACCTCGTCGACCAGGCCCATGGCCAGGGCCTCCGCCGCCCCGACCTGGCGCCCGGTGAACACCAGGTCCTTCGCCTTGGCCGGGCCGACGAGTCGGGACAGGCGCTGGGTGCCCCCACCGCCGGGGATGATGCCCAACAGGACCTCCGGCTGGCCGAGCTTCGCCCGGTCCGAGGCGATGCGGAAGTCGCAGGCCAGCGCCAGCTCACAGCCTCCGCCCAGGGCGAAGCCGCCGACCTCGGCGATGGTGGCGCGGGGGATGGCGGCCACCGCGTTGAGGGCGGTCAGGAAGGCGTGGCCCTGGGCCGTCAGCCGGTTCTGGTCGGCCACCTGTGAAGGCAGCGCGTCGGGAGCGTCCAGGAATTCGGTGATCTGGGCCCCGGCGGCGAAGATCCGGTCGCCGCCGGTGACGATCACCGCGCCCGGCGGGTCGGCGGTGAGGTCCTCGGCCGCCGCTCGCAGCTGGGCGAGCAGGGCCACGCTGAGGGCGTTGACCTTGCCGTTGTCCAGGGTGACCACGGCGACGCCGTCATCCCCCCGCTCGACGTGGACCAGCGCTGGTGCCTCTTCGGTCATGGCCGGAAGCTAGTCAGCGAGGAGACGGTCGGCTGCTTCCCACGGGTCGATCTCACCGGCCACGACCTGGGCGCACAAGGCGTCGAAGCCCTCGCCCTGCGTTCGGGCCTCGGCCTGCTCCAGCAGGCGGCGGGCCAGGATGCGGGACAGCTCGATCCGCACGCGGTCCGCTCGCTCGGTGGCCAGGGACCCGCTGGCGGCCTGCGCCGCCTGATGGGCCAGGATCGCCGCCCAGAGCTCGGTCACGCCCGCACCGTCGGTGGCCACGGTGTCGATCACGGGGGGACGCCAGTCCCGGGCGCCGGTCATGTCCAGCATCTGCTCGAGATCCCGGCCCGCCTCGGGCGCGCCCGGCCGGTCCGCCTTGTTCACGCAGAAGATGTCGGCCACCTCGAGCAGCCCGGCCTTGTTGGCCTGCACGGCATCCCCCCAGCCGGGGTTGATCACCACCACGGTGGTGTCGGTCTCACCCGCCACCTCGACCTCGACCTGGCCGACGCCCACCGTCTCCACGATCACGAAGGTGAAGCCAACCGTGTCGAGCACCCGCACCGCCTCCGGGGCGGCCAGGGACAGCCCGCCGAGATGGCCCCGGGAGGCCATGGAGCGGATGAAGACGTCGTCATCGAGGGCGTGGTCGCCCATCCGCACGCGATCACCGAGGATGGCGCCGCCCGTGAAGGGCGAGGAGGGATCCACGGCCAACACGGCCACCCGGTGCCCGGCCGACCGCATGACCTGCACGAGGGCTGATGTGAGGGTCGACTTGCCGGCCCCGGGGGGACCGGTGATGCCGATCGTGTGGGCGGTGCCCGGCGAGCGGTGGGCCAGGCGGCCGATCAGCCGGGCCGGCTCGCCGCCCCGCTCCACGAGGGACAGCAGGCGGGCCAACGCCGTGCGGTCGCCGTCCCGAGCGCGGTCCAACAGCGCCTCGGTGTCCATGGGCGCCTACAGGCTGAGGAGGGTCTCGGTGTCCTCGGAGACGTCCCGGACGGCGGTCACGCCCTCGACCCGGTCCTTGAGGATCCGCTCGATGCCCGCCTTCAAGGTCAGGGTCGAAGCCGGGCAGGACACGCAGGCCCCGACCAGCTCGACGGTGACGACGCCGTCGTCGTCGATGCCGTGGAACATGATGTCACCGCCGTCAGCCTGGACAGCTGGACGGATGGCCTCGATGGTCACACGGACCTTCTCATCCAGCGGGTGGTCGGACTCGGGCACAGCGATCTGCTCCTGGGGACGTCACGGCGAGTGTACGGGTGCGCCCCATCTCCAACCGCGTACCGGGCGGGGGCCTTCCCGGCCTAGCGTGTGCTCGTGGTCACACTGGCCCATCAGGGCGGCTGGGACGAGATGGCCATGGTGGCCGTGCCCCTCCTCCTGGTGACGATCCTGCTCGTGGTGGCCAACCGCCGAGCGTCAGCCGAGTTGGCCCGCCAACGGGCGGCCGAAGGCTCGGGCCCCGACGACGGGACCCCCTGATCGACGCTGCGCAGTCGGCGCGGAGCAGCAACATCGACCCTCAGCTTCGGCGGAGCCGGACGTGCTGAGCGAAGCGAAGCCAGTCAAATGTGACGGATGTCGGCGCCGACGGCGGTGAGTTTGCCCACGAAGTCCTCGTAGCCCCGGTCGATGTGGTCGGCGTCGGCCACGACGGTCTCGCCCTCGGCGGCCAGCCCGGCCAGCGCCAGGGCGGCGCCGGCCCGGATGTCGGGGGCCCGCACGGGAGCCCCCGAGAGTCGCTCCACGCCCCGGACGACGGCGTGATGGCTCTCGGTGCGGATGTCGGCACCCATGCGCACCAGCTCGTCGACGTAGCGGAAGCGCCCGGCGAACAGGTTCTCGGTGACGATGCCCACGCCGTCGGCCACCGTCAGCATGGCGACGAGGAGAGGCTTGTAGTCGGTGGCCAGACCGGGATAGGGCAGCGTGGACACGTCCACTGCGCGCAGGCGGGGGTGGGCCATCGCCCAGAGCCCGTCGCCGTCGGGTGAGCAGCGGACGCCCATCTCGCCCAACTTCTGCACGAGCATCGTCATGTGGTCGGGCACGGCCCCCCGGAGCGTCACCTCGCCACCGGCGATGCCGACGGCAGCCAGGTAGGTGGCGGCTTCGATGCGGTCGGCCACGACCGTGTGCTCGACCGGGTGGAGGGACTCGACCCCCTCGAGGGTGATGGTCGACGAGCCCGCCCCTCGGATCTGGGCCCCCATGCGGTTGAGCATGGCGGCCAGGTCAGCCAGCTCCGGCTCCCGGGCGGCGTTGTCGATGACGGTCGTGCCCTTGGCCAGCACTGCGGCCATGAGGGCGTTCTCGGTGGCCCCGACGCTGGGGAACTCCAGCAGGATCCGCGCCCCGGTGAGCTGGGCGGCCCGGGCCGTGACGTAGCCGTGCTCCATCTCGACCTCGGCCCCGAGCTCCTCGAGCGCCCGCAGGTGCATGTCGATCGGTCGGGACCCGAAGTCGTCGCCGCCGGGCAGGGCCACCCGGGCCTCACCGAACCGGGCCAGCAGCGGCCCCAGGACCACGATGCCCGCCCGCATCTTCTCGACCAGCTCGTAGGGCGCCTCAGGGGTGATGTCGGCCGGTGAGTGGATGGTCAGCTCGTGGTCGCCGACCTCGACGGTGAGGCCCATGTGCTCGAGGAGCCGGCCCATCCAGCCCACGTCGGCGATGGCCGGGACGTTGCGCAGGACGTAGGTGCCCTCGGCCAGCACGGTGGCGGCCATGAGCTTCAGCACCGAGTTCTTGGCCCCCCCGATCGGGATGGACCCCGCCAGGGGCCCGGACGGGCGCACGATCAGCGAGCTCACGGCCACCAGTATGCTCCCGGCGGCCGCAACCCCGGCCGGGCCGGTCTCTCGGGAGGGTTCGACCGTCAGCACCGTCACGACCGTTCACCTCCTCGATCCTCGAGACGCCGAAGATCGAGGCCGACTGGCTGCCCTGCGCACGCCCCGCGACGACCCGATGGTCGCCGAGACGGCCGCGGGCCCGGAGCGCTTCGGGTGCGCCGAGGGCCCGTTCTGGGACTACGAGCGCACGGTGGAGACCGAACCCGTCGACGACGGCCTGCGGGTGACCGAACGAATCACCTACGAGCTCGCCATCCCCGGTTGGGGCTGGATCTTCCGGGTGCCGGTGCGTCGCCGCCTGGCCCGTCCGAGCCCGGACTCGGCGTGGTGGATGCCGCCGGACCGCCTCGACGCCGATACCGCCCTTGCCCTCGACAGCCTGTGCGCCCTGACCCTGATCGCGGGGTACACGGGCACGCTCATCGCCCAGACCATCACCTTCGCCTCCGACGAGTTCGGGGCGTCGGACCAGGCCCAGGGCGCGGTCCTGGCCGCCACCCGGGTCGGTGTGCTCCTGGCCCTCGTCTTGGTGGCGGCGGCCGACCGGCGGGGGCGACGGCGGTTGATCCAGGTCAGCGCCTACGGGGCGTGCGCCCTCGCCGCCACCGGGGCCTTCGCCCCCAACCTCGTCGGCCTGGGCATCAGCCAGACCCTCGCCCGGGGGCTCTCGACAGCGTTGGCCCTCCTCATCGCCATCCTGGCCGCCGAGCTGGTCCCCCGGAACTCGAGGGCCTGGACGGTCAGCATCCTGGCCCTGACCGGCGCCTTGGGCTCGGGGATGGCCGTCTGGCTGCTGCCGCTCGCCGACCTCGGCGAGCAGGCCTGGCGCCTGCTCTACCTCGTCCCCCTGGTGGGGATCCCGTTCACCCACGTGGTGGTCCGGGGGCTGCCCGAGTCCGAGCGCTTCGTGGCCGCGATCGAAAGGCCCCCGGTCAAGGCCCACGCCGGTCGCCTCTGGCTGTTGGCCGCGTCGGCCTTCCTCGGCTCGATCTTCGTGGCCCCGGCCAGCCAGTTCATGAACGACTTCCTCCGGGATGACCTGGGGTTCTCGGCGGCCCGCATCTCGGCCTTCACCCTGCTCACCAACACGCCCGCCTTCATCGGCATCGTCATCGGCGGCCGTCTGGCCGACCGCCGGGGGCGCCGCCTGGTCGGCGCCGTGGCCATGGCCGGCGGCGTCGCCCTGACGGTGGCCATGTACCAGAGCCAGGGTTGGGCCCTGTGGGCCCTGTCGGTCGCCGGCGGCATCATCGGCGCCGCCGCCGTCCCCGCCCTCGGCGTCTACGGCCCGGAGCTCTTCGCCACCACCGCCCGGGGTCGGGCCAACGGCCTCATCGCCCTGCTCGGCGTGACCGGGTCGGCCATCGGCCTGCTGGTCGTGGGCACCCTCTCGGACCGGTCGGGCGGCATCGCCGCGGCGATGCCGGTCGTCGCCATCGGCCCCGCGCTCCTGGCCGTCCTGATCGTGGTGGCCTACCCCGAGACCGCCCACCTGACCCTCGAGGACATCAACCCCGAGGACCGCCCCGAGGACCAGGCCGCTTAGCCCGTCAACGCAGGGTGGCCAGCCAGGTCGTGACCGTGTCGACGATCTCGGTCTCGGCGTCCTTGAGATCGTGGCCCTTGTTCTCGATCCAGTGCACGGTCACCTCGCCCGGGATGGCGGGCAGGTGTTCGGCGAACTCATCGAGCTTCCCGAACGGGTCCTTGGTGCCGGAGACGAACAGGCAGGGCAGGTCGAGCTGAGGGAAGTGGTCGACCCGCAGCTTCTCGGGCTTGCCCGGCGGATGCAGCGGATAGCAGATGAGGACCAGCCCGGCCGCGGGCAACCCTTCGGCCACGGCCAGCGAGCACATGCGCCCGCCCATGGACCGTCCTCCGAGGACGAGGGTCGGGGGCTCGACGCCGGCCGAGGCGACGAGGGCGGCGGCCTCCTCGTTCACGCAGGCGATCAGCTTGGGCGCCCGGTCCGGGGCCTTCCGGCCCTCCTTGCGGTACGGGAAGTCGATGCGGGCGGTCGGCAGGGGGGCCACGGCCGCCTCGAGCGCGACCAGCGAGGGGTTGTCCCGGCTCGATCCCGCGCCCGGGGTGAGGAGCAGCGCCCCCGGCTTCACGCCGACTCGAGCAGGATCCGGCGGGCCTCAGCCAGGTCGGACAGACGCTCGGCCGCCCCGATCGTGGCCCCGCCATGGTCCGGGTGCGCGTCTCGGGCCTGCTCCCGGAACCGACGCTGGATGCGGCGGCGATCCAACGCTCCGTCGGTGCCGTGGGTGAAGCCCAGGACGCTGAGCGCCCAACGCACGGGGTCTTCGAAGGCCTCGGGCGACCACGCTCCTGGGCCGGTGGCCCCACCGAGCACGGCGATGAGGCCGGCGTCGACGGGGCCCCGCCAACGCAGGCCCTTGCGCACGGCGTTCAGGACGGCCCGGCGGTCGGCGAAGGGCAGGGGGGCGCCGGCATAGACGGCGCCGAGGAGGTATTGGGCGGGGGCCGCCTTGGCGTCGAAGTCGAAGCGCATCTGCTCGCCGTCGCCGAGCAGGCGCAGCCGGCTCTTGGTCAGGCCGATGCGGTCCGTCTGGAACCGGTAGCGCAGTCGGGGCTGGGCGACTCGGCGCCCGTGCTCCACGTGGTCGATGAGACGGTGGAGATCGGGGACGAGATCGGGGTCGAGGCCCCCGATGTGGGCCGCGGCGATCCCCCCGAGGAGGATGCCGCCGAAGCCTGGCGCGGGATGGAGGGGGAGGTGCTGGCGGCCGAGCGCCACCCGCCGGGTGGGCGCGATCGGGCGCGAGTGGAAGACCTCCAGCTCCGCCAGGATCACGGCGTCAAGTTATCGGTGGGGGACACGGCTCGTCCCTCGCGCGCTACACCATCGGGTGGAGGAGGTCCCGGAGCGCTTCGGCCGCCTCGCTCACGACCTCGTCGTCGGGGCCGTCCTCCTCGAGCAGGACCCGCAGAGCCCCCGCCCGCAGGCCGATCTGGGCCCAGGTCCGCCGCTCGAAGCCGTAGGGCGGGGGCAGGGCGATGACGGCCTCGGCCTGCTCACGGGCGGCCAGGATGGCCTTGCCGTCCCGAGGGCTCTTGCGCAGCTTGTCGGCGGCGACGAAGAGCCCGGACAGGACCTCGGTCGCCACCGGGATGTCCTCGTCGACCACATCCTCGCCGTCGGTCAGCTCGTCGATGAGGGTGTCGACCCGGTCCTCGTCGATGGCCTCGACCACGAGATCGCCCATGTCGTCGAAGACGTAGCGGACGCCCTCGTCGGCCAGGGCGTCGGTGAGGTCGGCCCGGTCCTCGGGCGACCACTCGGCCACCTCGTAGACCACCTTCTCGGCCTCGGGGTCGAGGGCGGGCAGCAGGGTCGCCTCGACCTCGCCGATCAGCTCCTCCACCATCCCCTGGTCGTCGGCCGCCACCGAGAGGGTGCCCCCCTGCCAGGCGTGGGTCACCTCGCTCGTGGTCAGGAGCCGGTCGAGCAACTCCCGGGACTCGGTCGACCACTCGTCGAGCTCGTAGTCCAGTTCGGCGTGCTCCCTCGCGGTCGGGTCACTCGGCTGCTCGTCCATACAGGGGTGGACGGTAACGTCGCCGGATGGCCGATGAACGACGCGAACTGCCCGACCGGAACCTCGCTCTCGAGCTGGTCCGGGTCACGGAGGCCGCCGCGCTGGCCGGCTCGCGTTGGATGGGCCGGGGCGACAAGGAGGGCGCCGACGGCGCCGCGGTGGACGCCATGCGCCACGTGCTCAACAGCGTCCCGATGGACGGCGTCGTCGTCATCGGCGAGGGGGAGAAGGACGAGGCCCCGATGCTCTTCAACGGCGAGGCCATCGGGGACGGCTCGCCACCGCAGACCGACATCGCCGTGGATCCCATCGACGGCACCACCCTGACCGCCCTGGGCCGGGGCAACGCGCTGGCCGTGATCGCCGTGTCCGAGCGGGGCACCATGTTCGACCCGGGGCCGTGCGTCTACATGGAGAAGATCGCCGTCGGCCCCGAGGCCAAGGGCCGCGTGTCCCTCGAGCTGTCGGTCACCGAGAACCTGCAGGCCGTCGCCAACGCCAAGGGCGAGTCCGTCCGCGAGGTCACCGCCGTGGTCCTCGACCGGCCCCGCCACGACGAGCTCGTGGCCGAGATCCGGGGAGCCGGGGCCCGCATCCGCCTCATCCCCGACGGCGACGTGGCCGGGGCCATCTCCACTGCGTGGCCCGACTCCGGCGCCGACATCCTCTTCGGCATCGGCGGCACCCCCGAGGGGGTCATCACCGCGGCCGCCCTGAAGTGCATGGGGGGCGAGCAGCAAGGGCGCCTCTGGCCCCGCAATGACGACGAGCGCCAAGCCGCGATCGACGCCGGCTACGACCTGGACCGCATCCTGTCGATCGACGACATGGTGGCCGGCGACAACTGCTTCTTCGCCGCCACCGGCATCACCGACGGCGAGCTGCTCAAGGGCGTGCACTTCGCCGGCGACTCCGTCTTCACCGAGTCGCTGGTCATGCGCTCGAAGAGTGGCACCGTGCGCGTGGTCAGCGGCCGCCACAAGGCAGCAAAGCTCAAGGAGTACACCGCCCTCGGTTCGTAGGCTCGGGCCATGGCTGACGAGCACCCGTCCCTCGAGCCGTTCGTCGAGTGGATCGGCGAACAGCACGTGTTCTTCGTGGCCACCGCCCCCTCGGGCGACGACGGTCACGTCAACCTGTCACCGAAGGGCCTCGACGGCCTGCACGTGCTCGGGCCCCGGACCGTCGCCTACCTCGACCTGACCGGCAGCGGCGCCGAGACCATCGCCCACGTGCAGCAGAACGGCCGGATCTGCCTCCTGCTGTGTGCCTTCACCGGCGCCCCTCGCATCCTCCGCCTCCAGGGCACGGGCAGGGTGCATCGGCCCGGAGACGCCGACTTCGACACCCTGCGCAGTCGTTTCGCAGAACTTCCCGGGGTCCGCAGCGTGATCACCGTCGAACTGGACAGGATCGCCACGTCGTGCGGCTACGGCGTCCCGCTCATGACCTACGAGGGCGACCGCCGTGCGCTGCCCGCCTGGGCCGAGAAGAAGGGGCCCATCGAGATCGAGTCCTACTGGGCCGAACGCAACTCGGCGAGCATCGACGGGCTACCGGCCGTCTAGAACCGCCCGGACATCATCGCCACAGCTCGGCGGCGGGCGTTCCGGGGGACCATGGCGCTGAGCCCGGCGGCGACGCGGTTGTGGGTCCCCGGGACGACGAGGGCCTTGCCCGCTCTGGCCCCTTCGATGGCGGCCTCGGCCACCTCCTCAGCGGTCTGCCAGACGAAAACGGGCATGCCCGCATCCTGGGTGAGGCCGGCCCGGACCTGGAACTCGGTGCGGGTGAAGCCGGGCTCGATGACCGTGACGGTGACGTCGCTCTGGCGCAGCTCCTCGTGCAGGGCCTCGGAGAAGTGGCTGACGAACGCCTTGGTCGCGGCGTAGACGGCGTTGTTCGGCGTGGCCGCCCGTGAAGCAAGCGACGACACGTTCAGGATGGTCCCGTGGCGACGGCGGACCATGTCCGGAGCCGCGGCGTGGCAGAGCCGGACCAGCGCCTGGCAGTTGACCTCGATCTCGCGGGACTCTTCGTCCGGGTCGAGCTCGACGAACGGCCCGTAGGTCCCGAAGCCGGCGTTGTTGACCAGGAAGTCGACCACGGCCGTCTCGTCCTGCAATCGCTCCACCACGGAAGCCACGCCGGCCTTCCTGCTCAGGTCGGCCCGGACAACCTCGACCTCGACGCCGTGGCCCGCGGTGAGCTCCTTGGCCAGCGCCTCCAGCCGCTTGCGGTCCCGGGCGACGACCACGAGATCGGTCCCCTCTGCCGCCAGCCGCCGGGCGATGACCTCGCCGATGCCGCTGGACGCGCCGGTCACCAGCGCACGGTTCCATGTGGGGCTCATGGCGGCCGACGCTACTGGCGGGTCCTTGGATCCGGCTGTGTCGACCGCCGCGCGCGCCCCGCCGCTGTTCGGTTGTCAGGGTCGGGTCGACGACGATGCCCGAAGGCAGAGATCGGCGTCATCGATTGCTGCGATCAGGCGGCGGATGCTTCGGGCGGAGCATTGGCGTTCTTCGGGTGGGCCGGGTCCTCCGGTGGAACCATCCGGCGACGGCCGCTTCCGGCCACCAGCGCCCAGCCCTGGTGGGTCTTGCGGCGGTGGCACGGGACGCAGAGCCAATCGAGGCTGCGGAGCTCGGTGAGGTGGGTGTGGGCCCAGTCGATGCGGTGATCGACCTGCAGGTTCCGGGTGGCTCCACAGCCCTGGCGGGTGCACTGGCCGCCGATCCAGTCCAACACGACCTGCTGACGGGCCGTGGCCCGCCGTCCGAGGTGGGTGACGTTGAACACGTCGACGCCATTGGTGATGATCACATCGATCCCGGCCTGGGGCAGCAGGGCTCGCAGGTCGTCGATCGAGACGGGACCGAGGCCGTCGATCTCACAGATGTCCCCCGCCACGGTGTGGCCCCGACGAAGGGCGGTCGCATCAACGCGGACCAGGATGCGCACCGGTGGCCCGACCGGCCCGGAGCCCGGCGCACCGTCGCTGCCGCGGCCGGTCATCTTCCCGTTCCGACAGGCGGTGGCGAACCGGAGTGCGGCCAGCAGGGCATCAAACATCAAGGCGCCACGCCGTTCTCTGCGTCCGGCCCGTCGGGCCTTGTCGAACTCGGCCTGCACCCACGGCTCGAGCAGGGCGAGGAGCTCGGCGACGGTCGTCGCCGGCCCTTTGCCGTGGAACCAGCCCTCGCCCTCGTCCTCGTCGACCCCCGCAGTGAAGTCCCGGTTCTCATGTGCCCGTTTCGCCTTCTCCTCGGCATTGGTCGCCGCGGCCCTGACCTTCTTGGCCTTGCGCTTCAGCTCCGGCACCGACGCGTTCTTCGCCGTGTCCAGCAGCTCCAGTTCGGCGGTCGGATCCGCGCCGGCTCCCGACGTCACCTCGTGGGCCTGCGTCGGCGACAGCTCCCCGTTACGCAACGCCTCATCGGTCGCTTGGAGAGCACCGAGCTTCTCGGAGGCCGCCAGATCCTTCTCCGCGTCCTTTGGGGACTGGCCGGTGTGCTTGGCCAACCACCGGGCCTTCGAGCCCTCGCCCTCGTCACCCGCCACCGACTCGTCGATTCGCCGGACCAGCCGGAGCCTCGCCCCCGCCGAGAGCCGATCCAGCGCCGCCAGCCGTTCGATGCCCTCGGCGGCCTGGACCGAGCTCAGTCCGTCGGGGTCGAGGTCGGCGCAGAACCGGCGCAGCCCGGCCTCGACTTCGGCCAGCGGAGCGAACGTGTCGCCCCCGCAGGTGTCAGCGTCGGTTCGGTCGAACATCTGTGACTGACACTACTGAGGGGGTGTGACACTAACGGACCCAAATCAGGCGCTTGTGACAAGGAATTGTCGAGATTTTTCGGGTTCTCGGGAGGCGGCCTGATCCCTGTCGGTACAGGGAAGGATGGCCATCGGAGGGCCAACCGTCACGGTGGGTGAGCAACGGGATCAGCGCTAAGAGATGAGGTGGTATTGGGAGAAATGACCATCGGATTTCCGACGGCGTAATCCGTCAAAAAGAACCCACGGCAGTCACCGTCTGAGTCAGCAACCGCGACCCAGCGAGCCGCAACCGACCGCCGACCAGCCCCACACCTCCCCGTGCCCTCGTTTGCCCTATCCCGCCGACTCGACGTTCCTAGGCTGCCGCAGCGTGCGACCCATCGTCCTCGTCCACGGCGGCGGCTTCGACAGCCGCTGCTGGGATCTCCTGCTGCCCCACCTCGTCGGCCCGGTCCTCGCCGTCGATCTCCCCGGCCGAGGCCGTCACCCGGCGCCCGCCGAGACGATCACCCTTGTGACCTGCGCTCAGTCGATAGGCCACGACGTCGACGCGGCCGGTTTCGACGAGATCGTCCTCGTTGGCCACTCGCTCGCCGGGTGCTCGATGCCGGCGACCATCGGCCGGCTCGGCGACCGCGTCCGCCATGCCGTCTTCGTGGCGTGCACCGTCCCCGAGGACGGGACCAGCAGCCTCGACACCTTGGAGCCCGTGATCCAAGCGATGGCCAGGGCGGCGATCGAAGGCGAGGGCTCGGGTGTCCTCGATTCGGTGATGGCGAAGGCCATGTTCGGCAACGACCTCGACGACGAGCAGTTCGCGTGGTGCGTCGAGCGGATGGTCCCCGAAGCGCCACAGCTGACGATCGCCCCGGTCGACCTGGCGCCCCTGCGACAACCGTTCCCCCGGACCTGGGTGCGGACCTTGCACGACGCGATCGTCGCCCCGGACAAGCAGCTCCGGTTCGCCCGGAACGTGGGCGACTGCAGGGTCCTCGACCTCGATGCCGCGCACATGGCCATGATCAGCCAGCCGTCGGAGCTCGCCCGGATGCTGAACGACATCGCGGCCGCCGAGCGCGACTGATCGGCGTCAGCCGACGGGGCCGATGCGACCTCTCACCATGGGGGGTGGGTCCTCGCGGGACCAGCCGCGGCCCGCCAGGAAGGATTCCGCCCGGTGCCCCGGCTCCGCCCGGGCGAAGACCTGCTTGGCCCCCCGCTCGGCGACGACGGACTCGAAGGCGGCGAGGAGCTGGGTGCCGACACCCTCCCCCTCGACCGCGCGCTCGACCTCGACCCACTCGAGCCAGGACTTGGCGCCCCGGACCCGGCCGCCGAGCAGGCCGACCACGGCGTCCTCCCGACGGGCTACGAGGACGACGTCGGCCGGGCCCCGCTCTGCGCCCAGCGTCCCGGCATCGGGCGGCACCCGGTCATGGATCTCGATGACCAGCTCGAGACCGCCCCGCCCGACGACCGAAGGCGGGCCGAAGGCCACGCCGGCGATCGGTCGCCACACCCGTTGGTCCTCGTCGTCGTGGACCTCCTGCAGGACGTGGAGGTGGCGGAGGTTGACGATCGTGTGGCGGTACCCCGCGAGCGCAGCCATCGCCGCCGGGATCCGCTCCTCCTCGATGTCTTCGGCCACGGTCACGTGAGGCACGAAGTCGTGGACCAGCGGCCGGTCGAAGGGCCCGGCGAGGAGGGCCGCGTGGAGGGCATGGACGGTCGGCAGGCTCGGGCCGCTGACCTCGAGGTAGACGACGGGGTTGACGGGCAGGAACGTCTCCAGCGGGCCGACGTCCAGGGTCAGCGGGCCGGACTCGGCCGCCGCCTTCCGGACCAGCGCGAGGGCGGCGGTCAGGTCCTCTTCGCGGACGTTCACCGGTGGGATCAGGGTGATGTGGGGCGGAACCCGGCCGAGGACGCCGTCCCCGAGCGCCCGGCGGAGGCCGTCGACCTCGTGGGCGACCGGCGGCGGGACCAGGAGCACGACTCCGAGTCGGCGGCGCGGCATGCCTGCACGGTAGGGGCACTAGGTTCCCGAACCCGTGAACTTCCGTCGCCTGGTCCCGCTCCTCGCCGTGCTCCTGCTCCTCGGGGCCTGTGGCGGCGATGACGGAGGCGACGACGGGAACATCGGGGATGCGGGATCGACCAGCATCACCACGCCTTCGGCGACGTCGGCCGCCCCCGGCACCGTCGCCGGTCCCACCGGCGAGTCCTGCACCGACCTGGCCGAACGCTACGTCCGGCGGGCCCGCACGATGTTCGACCAGGAGGGCACGCCGTCGGACGCCCTGGTCGACCGCGTCCGGGCCCGGTTGGTCGAGTTCGACCAGATCGCGGCCACGGCGGGGTGCGGTGAGGAGTACGTGACCGGCGTGTGCGCGGGCCTCGACGCCCTCACCCAGGAGGGCCTCCTGGTCATCATCCCGCTGACCACCGCCCAGTGCCTCTGAGCCGAGCGGTCAGTCGGCTTGGCCTACTCGATGACCTCGGCCTCGTCGCTGAGAATCGTGACCTTGTCGTGGCTGACCTCGACGAAGCCGCCGTTGAGGTGGAGGCTCTTGATCTCGCCACCGTTCTGGAGGTGGAGGCGGGCCTCGCCTTCGCCGAGCGCGCCGAGGAACGGGGCGTGGCCGGGCATGAACGCGATCTCGCCGCCCCCGATCGTGCGCACGACCACCATGTAGGCCTCGCCGGAGAAGAGGATCTCCTCCGGGGACACCAACTCGACCTGGAGCATCAGTCCGCGGTCGAGCTCGGCGGCCTTGGCCCGGGCGCTGTCGGCGTCGCCGACGTTCAGGAACGCCTGCTCGGGCAGGTCGTCCAGCTCGCCGTCGACCAGCGCCTCGAAGGAGTCGACCGTGGTCTCGGTGGGCACGTGGATGCCCTTCAGGCCGGTGAAGACCTCGCCGACGAAGAAGGGCTGGCTCAGGAAGCGCTGCACCTTGCGGGCCCGGTCCACGATGACCCGGTCCTCGTCCGACAGCTCGTCGAGGCCGAGGATGGCGATGATGTCCTGGAGCTCCTTGTAGCGCTGCAGGACCTCCTGCACCCGGCGGGCCACTTCGTAGTGCCGGGCGCCGACGACCTCGGGGGCGAGGATCGACGAGCTGGAGGCCAGCGGGTCCACGGCCGGGTAGATGCCCAGCGAGGCGATCTGGCGGGACAGCTCGGTGGTGGCATCGAGGTGGGTGAACGTCGTGAACGGCGCCGGGTCGGTGTAGTCGTCGGCGGGGACGTACACGGCCTGGATCGACGTGATGGACCGACCTCGGGTCGAGGTGATGCGCTCCTGCAGCTCGCCCATCTCGTCGGCGAGCGTGGGCTGGTAGCCCACCGCCGAGGGCATGCGCCCGAGGAGGGTGGACACCTCGGAGCCGGCCTGGACGAAGCGGAAGATGTTGTCGATGAACAGCAGCACGTCCTGCTGCTTCACGTCCCGGAAGTACTCGGCGATGGTGAGGGCCGACAGGGCGACCCGCAGGCGCACGCCTGGCGGCTCGTCCATCTGGCCGTAGACCAGGGCGGCCTTCTCGATGACGCCCGACTCCTGCATCTCGATCCAGAGGTCGGTGCCCTCACGGGTCCGCTCCCCCACGCCGCCGAACACCGACACGCCGCCGTGCTGGGTGGCGACCCGGTTGATCAGCTCGAGGATGATGACCGTCTTGCCGACACCGGCCCCGCCGAACAGGCCGATCTTGCCGCCCTGCACGTAGGGGGTGAGCAGGTCGATGACCTTGATGCCGGTCTCGAACACCACCGCCTTGGGCTCGAGCGAATCGAACGCAGGGGCGTCGCGGTGGATGGGCCAGTAGTCGTCGATCCCGTCCACGGAATCGGTGTCGAGGGACTGGCCGATCACGTTGAACACGTGGCCGAGCACGGCCTCGCCGACCGGCATCTGGATGCCGTGGCCCAGGTTCCGCACCGGGGCACCCCGGGTCAGGCCGTCGGTGGCCCGCAGGCAGATGGCCCGCACCCGGCTGTCGCCGATCTGCTGGGCCGTCTCGGCCACGATCTTGCTGGACTCGCCGTCCATGGTGACGTCCAGCTCGAGCGCGGTGTTGATCTCGGGCAGGTGGCCGCGGGGGAACTCGACGTCGATCACCGGCCCGGCGATGCCGACGATGCGGCCGTCCTTCAGTTCGGTGCCGGTGCTGGACTCGGTCACGGTCATCGGTTCAGGTCTCCTCTGGGGGCGGGGCTCACGAAGCCCGGCGGTGATCGGGGGAATGGTGGGCGGGGAACAGGTGCGAGTTGATGATGTGGTCGGGCAGGAGGTCGTCGTCGCCGGCGCCGCTCTGGGACAGGGCCTCGGCGCCGCTCACGATCTCCATGATCTCGGTGGTGATGGCGTCCTGGCGGGCCCGGTTCATGGCGCGCGACAGGCTGATGATGAGCTCCTCGGCATTGTCGGTGGCCGCCTTCATGGCCCGCTGCCGGGAGGCGTGCTCAGACGCCGAGGCGTCGAGCAGGGCGGCGTAGAGCCGGGCCTCGACGTAGCGGGGCACCAGCTCGTCGAGGATGCCGTCGGGCGAGGGCTCGAACTCGAAGTCGGCCCGGGGGCCGCCGCCTTCGGTGGACTCGTCCTCCTCGATCTCGAGAGGCAGGAAGCGACGGACCACGACCCGCTGGCTCCCGGCGGTGATGAAGCGGGTGTACACGAGGTCGACCCGGTCCAGCTCACCGGCCTCGAAGGCGGTGCGCACGGCCTGGCCGATCTCGCGGGCGTCCTCGTAGGTCGGCCGGTCGGTCTTGGACAGGAACACGTGGTCGATGCGGTAGCCGCGGAAGCGGAAGTAGGTCAACGCCTTCTTGCCGACGAGGAACAGCGAGTAGTCGAGTCCCTCGGTGCGAGCCGCCTGGATCTCCCGCTCGGCGGCCCGGATGACCGCGGAGTTGTAGGCGCCGGCCAGCCCACGGTCGGAGGTGACCACGACGAAGGCGGCCTTGCCCCCACCCGGGCGCTCGGCCAGGAGGGGATGGCTGCTCGACGCGCCGGCGCCGGCCAGGTCGAGGATCACGTTGGTGATCTGCTCGGCGTAGGGCCGGGCCTTGCGGGTGCGCTCCTGGGCCTGCACGACCCGGGTCGCGGCGATCAGCTCCATGGCGCGCGTGATCTTCTTGGTCGACTGGATCGCCGAGATCCGGCGCCGGAGGATGCGTTCCTGACCGCCAGCCACGACTAGTCCTGGTCGTCCTCGTCGTCACGGTCGATCTCGACCTCGGGCAGCGTGGCCTCGGCCCGTCCGCCCGCAAGGGTGGTCTCGGCTTCGGTCTGCTCCTCGGCGTCGGGCTCGGGGACGACCTCGACGCTGGGCTCGAACTGCGCGGCGAAGGCCTTGACGGCGTCGTCGAGGACATCGCCGTCCGGCAGGGTGCCCTTGTCCCGGACGGTCTCGAGGATGATGCCGTGCCGGGTCTTGACGAAGTCGAGCAGCTCGGACTCGAAGCGCTTCACGTCCTCGACCTCGATGTCGTCGAGGTAGCCGTTGGTACCGGCGAAGATCGACACGACCTGCTCCTCGACCGGCATCGGCGAGTTCAGGTTCTGCTTCAGCAGCTCGGTCAGGCGGTAGCCCCGGTCGAGCTGGGCGGCCGAGACCTTGTCCAGCTCGGAGCCGAACGTGGCGAAGGCCTCCAGCTCACGGAACTGGGCCAGGTCGAGCTTGAGCGTGCCCGCCACCGACTTCATGGCCTTGATCTGGGCGTCGCCCCCCACGCGGGACACCGAGATGCCGACGTCGACGGCGGGGCGCACGCCGGACTTGAAGAGGTCGTCCTGGAGGTACACCTGGCCGTCGGTGATCGAGATCACGTTGGTCGGGATGTAGGCCGACACGTCGCCCGCCTTCGTCTCGATGACCGGCAGGGCCGTGAGGGAACCGGCGCCCTCGGCGTCGGACAGCTTGGCCGCCCGCTCGAGCAGGCGGCTGTGCAGGTAGAAGACGTCGCCGGGGTAGGCCTCACGGCCCGGCGGGCGGCGCAGCAGCAGCGACATCTGGCGGTAGGCCTCGGCCTGCTTGGAGAGGTCGTCGTAGACGACCAGGGCGTGCTCGCCGTTCTCCATCCAGTGCTGACCCATGGCACAGCCGGCGTAGGGGGCGATGTACTTGAACGGGGCGGGGTCGGCGGCGGGGGCGCAGACCACGACCGTGTACTCCATGGCCCCGTGCTCCCGCAGGGTGTTGACCGTCTGGGCGACCGTCGAGCTCTTCTGGCCGATGGCCACGTAGATGCACTTCACGCCCTGACCGGCCTGGTTCAGGATCGTGTCGATGCAGATGGTCGTCTTGCCCGTCTTGCGGTCGCCGATGATCAGCTCCCGCTGGCCCCGACCGATCGGCGTCATGGCGTCGATGGCCTTGATCCCGGTCTGCATCGGCTCGTGCACCGGCTTGCGCCGGGTGATGCCCGGGGCCTGGATCTCCATGCGGCGGGTGAGCTCGGCGTTGACCGGCCCGGCGCCGTCGATGGGTTCGCCCAGGGCGTTGACCACCCGGCCGATCAGCGCGTCGCCGACGGGGACGGTCTGGATGCGACCGGTCGCCCGCACCGACGAGCCCTCTTCGATGGCGGCGATCTCCTCGCCCTCACCCAGGATGACGGCGCCGATGGACTCCTCGTCGAGGTTCAGGGCGAGGCCGACCGTGCCGCCGTCGAACTCCAGGAGCTCGTTCACGGCGCAGTCGGGCAGGCCCGAGACCCGGGCGATGCCGTCGCCGACCTCGAGGACGCGTCCGACCTGGGTGACCTCGAGATCGGGGGTGAAGCCCTCGAGGTTCTTGCGCAGGACGGCGGTGATGTCCGTGGTGTCGATGTTCAGATCAGCCATGGTTGGCGTCTTTCCTCTGGTTCCTCTGTGGAGTTCAGGAGCGGGCGGACAGGGATTCGCGGAGCTGGGACAGGCGGTGGCGGACCGAACCGTCGATGACCTGGTCGCCGACGCGGACCACCATGCCGCCGACCACGGTCGGGTCGACGACCACGTGGACGTCGACCTCGCGGCCGGTGGCGTCCTTGAGGGCGGCGGCGAGCCGGTCCTGCTGCTCCTGGGTCAGGTCGATGGCCGAGCGGACCTCGGCCACCTGGCGGCCCTCCTGGGTGGCAGACAGCTCCAGCAGCGCATCGACGATGTCCGGCAGCTCCCGCCCGCGACCGGCGGCCACGACCATGGAGGCCAGGGCGAGGGTCACGTCGGAGGTCCGGGAGCCCAGAAGGTCCTCGATGATCTGCTGGCGCCGCTCCGCCGGCAGGTGAGGGTCACCGAGGGCGTCACGCAGCGCGTCGTTGCCCTCGATGGCCCGGGCCACGGCGAAGAGCTCGTCGCCCACCGCCGTCAGCTGGCCCTCGGCGTTGGCCACCGCATACATCGCGGTGGCAAAGGCCCGGGAACGGTTCGCCTCGGTCATCAGTTCGAGCCCTTGGCCCCGACCGAGTCGATGAACTGCTCCACCAGGGCGACGTTGGCCTCGCGGTCGAGGCTCTGGCCCACGACCTGCTCGGCCGCGGCGATGGCCAGCGTGGCCACCTCGCCCCGGATGTCGGTGATGGCCTGGGCCTTCGACGACTCGACGTCGGACTGCGCCTGTTCCTTGAGCCGGGCGATCTCGGCGTCGGCGTCGTCCCGCTTCTCGGCGCGGTAGGCGTCGGCGTCCTGGCGGGCCTCTTCGATGATCCGGGCCGCTTCGCTCCGGGCCTCGGCCAGCTTGGCGTCGTACTCCGCCGCCTTGCTGGTCACCTCGGCCTTGGCCGACTCGGCCGCGTCCAGGTCACCCTGGATCTTGGCAGCACGGTCCTCGAGGCCCTTCTTGAGGGGCGGGAAGCCGAACTTGGCCAGCGCCCAGAAGACGACCAGGAACGACAGGGCGCCCCAGATCAGCTCGTTGGCCTCGGGCAGGATGGGGCTCGGCGCCTCTTGGCAGTCGTCGACCGACCCACCCTCCTCCAGGATCTGGATGCACTCCTCGCGGAGCTCTTCTTCGCTGGTGGCGTGGGCCGTCCCGGTCCACCCGAAGAGGGCGACCAGGGTGAGGACCACCCCGCTCAGCAGCAGTCGGGTTCGCATGACGACCTCAGCCGGTGATGATGAAGGCGAGGACGAAGCCGAACAGCGCGAGGGCCTCGGTGAAGGCGATGCCCAGGAACATGGTGGTGCGCACCGTGCCTGCGGCTTCCGGCTGGCGGGCCATGGCGGTGATGGCGTTGCCCACCACGATGCCGATGCCGATGCCGGGGCCGATGGCTGCGCCGCCGTAGACGATGCCTCGTCCGACGGCGGTCAGGCCGGCCTCGAGTTCGCCTTCCGCTTGGGCGGCGATGGTCAGGATGTCCAGCACGGTTCCTCCTAGTGCTCTGGATGCATCGAGCTACCGATGTACACGGCAGCGAGAATGGTGAAGATGAAGGCCTGCAGGAAGGCCACCAGGATCTCGAACCCGGTGAGCGCGGCGAGCAGGCCGAACGAGAACGGCAGGATGACCAGCGACAGGCTCAAGCTGAAGAGCGCGGCACAGATGACGGCGAAGCTGGTGAGCAGCAGGTGGCCGGCCAGCATGTTGGCGAAGAGCCGGACGAACATCGAGAGCGGCCGCACGAGGAAGGTCGAGACCAGCTCGATGGGGGTGACCAGGAAGTAGAGCGGCCACGGCACACCCGGCGGGAAGCCGGTGTTCTTCAGGTACTTCAGCGGGCCCTGCTTCGTGATGCCGACCACCACGAAGATGACCCAGATCATCATCGCCAGGAAGAAGGGCAGCGCGATGCGGGCGTTGACCGGCATCTGGGCCCCCGGGATGATCCCCCAGATGTTGCAGCTCAGGACGAAGACGAACAGCGAGCCCAGGAACGACGTGTACTTCAGGCCGTCGGGGCCCATCGTCTCCAGGATGATGCCGTTCTGGATGAAGCCGTAGAGCGACTCGCCCACGTTCTGCAGGGGGCGGGGCACGAGGCGGAAGTTCCGCCCGGCCAGGACCACGAAGCCCACCGAGATCAGCGCCGAGAGCCACATGAGGACGACGACCTTGCTGACCGCGAACGGCGTGCCCTCGAAGAAGAACTCGGGCCACTCGATGACGTGGCTGACCGGTGGGAAGTCGATGGCGAACACGGTTACTTCGAACCCTCCGTGTGAGCCCCGGGCTTGAGGCCGGGGTAGGCGAGCGAGAGTGAGACGTACTTGGTCTCCCAGAGGAGGAGGCCGAGGTGGGTGGCGACGAGGGTGACGCCCAGGGGCACCATCTCGACCCAGCTGACGTCCTGCAGCAGCCAGAGGACGCCGAGGACGACGCTGAGGCGGACCACGTAGCCGCCGAGCACGGCGATGCCCAGGACGGTGGGCGAGGTGCGGGCGCCCCAGCCCATGAGGCCGGCGGCGGCGGCGAAGTTGGCCGCGACCAGGGCGAGGCCGACGAGGGCGGAGAGGGCGCCGTCAGTGCCCCAGCCGACGAAACCCAGGAGGACGAATACGGGGGCGACCCACACCATGCGCCGGAGCATGTCCTTGGCCACGTCAGCCTCGGGGGCGGCGGTGGCGGGCGGGATCGCCGAGCGGGGGACGTCGGTGGCGGTCATCGGATCGGTCCCTGCCGCAGCGGCCGGCGCGCCTCGGAGTGGGCGGCCATCTCGGCGTCGTAGGTCCCGACGATCTTCCAGACCTCGTAGGCCAGGGTGAAGACGCCGAACACGATGGTGAAGAGCGGGAGGGTGCCGATCGTGCGGTCCAGCCAGAACCCGAGGCCGGCGAAGATCGTCGTGGTGAGGACGAGCTCGAACGCCATGACGAGCCCATCGCCCTGCTGGGCTCCTAGGTCTCGGAACGGGTTGGGGTTCACGGGGGGTCCTGGTCGGCGTCGGCGGCACTGTCGGCGCTCGCTCCCCGTCTCCGGGGAGCTTGTGAATACTTTCTCAATCTATCCACGAGCCCCGGGGCGTGCAAATTCCCTGAGAGGTAAGCGTCGACCGGCGGGAGATTAGGTGACTTCGGCGTCGTCCGCCGACGAGAGGTCCAGCTCCTCGACCGAGCCGTTGCCGTTGCCGCTCCGGGTGCCCGGGTGGAAGAAGACGTAGAGGCCGAAGCCGAGGACGACGACGGCCAGCGGAGCCACCGCGTCGCCCCGGCCGGTGTAGGCCGGGTAGAGCACGAGCCCCGACAATGCCGCCGTCCAGGCCCAGAGGATGAGCACGGCCCGACGCTGGCCGTGGCCGAGGCGCATGAGCCGGTGGTGCAGGTGCTCCTTGTCGGCGGTGGCCACTCCCGACCGCTTCGAGGCCCGCCGGATGATGGCGAACAGCGTGTCGATGATGGGCACACCGAGGATGAACAGCGGGATGAACAGCGGGGCGAAGAAGAAGTACACCTGGCCACTGAAGGGCTCGTTCTGGCTTCCCCCGACGGCGATGGTCGAGCTGGCCATGAGCAGGCCCAACAGCAGGGCTCCACCGTCACCCATGAAGATGCGGGCCGGGTTGAAGTTGTGGGGCAGGAAGCCCAGGCAGATGCCCAGGGTGATGACGGCGACGAGGGGGCCGATGTTGTTGTCGCTGATCACCCCGGCGTCGATGAGCTGCTCGCTGTACAGGAAGAAGGAGCCGGCGGCGATGGCCACGATGCCGGTGGCCAGGCCGTCGAGGCCGTCGACCAGGTTCACGGCGTTGGCCATGCCCACGACCCAGAGCACGGTGATGAGGGCCGAGAGGTCGGGCGACAGGAGGACCAGGTCGTAGAACGGGATGCGCAGGAAGAGGATGCTCACCCCGAAGCGGACCAGGACGGTGCCCGCCAGCACCATGCCCGCCACCCGGGCGGGGGCCGACACCTCGCGGAGGTCGTCGGTCAACCCGACGGCGAAGATGATGGTCGCGGCCAGGAGCACCCCGAGGGGCTCGCTGGACCCGTCGAACACGGCGGCGAACGCGTCCATCTGCCAGGCCACCGCCATCGAGGCCACCAGGGCCACGAACATGGCGACGCCGCCGATGGTGGCCGTGGGAACCGAGTGCACCCGGCGCTCGTCGGGGGCCACGACGGCGCCGTAGCGCTCGGCCAGGCGCCGGACGACCGGGGTCAGGGAGAAGGTGACGGTGAAGGCCACGCCCAGCACGATGAGCTTGGCTCCCACGCCCCCACCCTCGCGCGTTCAGTGCCCCCGATCGAACCAGCTGGGCAACGCTGCTCCACGCCGTTCCGCAGCCTCACTCCAGCCCGAGCGCGGAACTGCCGACGGGTTGCCCCGCCGGCAGTCCGCCCCGCGCCCTGGGAGAAATCAGGTGGTTGTCGCGCTCTGGCCGGAAGAATACACACAGTGTGGTTGGCTCCGCCACCCTGTGTGACTACTTGGCGCGATGTCGGGGTCAGCCGTAGGGCGTGAACCGCGCGCAGAGGGCGGCGACGTCGGCCCGCACCGATGCCAGGGCGGCGTCGTCATCACGCTCGCGGAGGGCCTCGGCGATGAAGCCGGCGATGGCGGTCATCTCCTCGGGGCCCATGCCTTGCGTCGTCACCGCTGGGGTGCCGATGCGCAGGCCGCTGGTGACGAACGGCGACCGGGGGTCGTCGGGGATGGTGTTCTTGTTGAGCGTGACCCCCGCCCGGTCGAGGACGATCTGGGCGTCCTTGCCCGTCAGCTCGGCATCGAAGCTGCGCAGGTCGACGAGCATGAGGTGGTTCTCGGTCCCCCCGGAGACGAGGCGGAAGCCCTCCTGGGTGAGGGCCGCGGCGAGGGCCGAGGCGTTGGCCACGATGGCGGCGGCGTAGTCCTTGAACTCGGGCATGGCCGCCTCGCGGAACGCCACGGCCTTGGCCGCGATCACGTGCTCCAGCGGGCCACCCTGGAGTCCGGGGAAGATGGCCTTGTCGATGGCGGCGCTGTGCTCCTCGCGGGCCAGGATGCAGCCACCCCGCGGCCCCCGCAGCGTCTTGTGGGTGGTCAAGGTGACGATGTCGGCGTAGGGCACCGGGTCGGGGTGCACGCCGCCCGCGATGAGCCCGGCGATGTGAGCGGCGTCGAAGACGAGCAGGGCCCCGACGTCGTCGGCGATCGACCGCAGCGGCTCAGGGTCGATGCGGCGGGAATAGGCCGTCGCCCCGGCGATGATCATCTTGGGCATCTCGGACTTGGCCAGGTCCCGGATCTGGTCGTAGTCGAGCCGCTCGTCGCTGGGGGTCACGCCGTACGCGACGAAGTCGTAGAGCCGGCCGCTGATGTTGACGGGTGAGCCGTGGGTCAGGTGGCCGCCGTGGTCCAGGCTCATCCCCAGGACCTTGTCCCCGGGCTCCAGCAGCGCCAGGTAGACGGCGACGTTGGCGTTGGCGCCGGAGTGGGGCTGGACATTGGCGTGGTCGGCGCCGAAGAGGCGACAGGCCCGGTCGCGGGCCAGGTCCTCCACCTCGTCGATCACCTGGTTGCCGCCGTAGTAGCGCTTGGCCGGGTAGCCCTCGCTGTACTTGTTGGTCAGGACCGAGCCGGTGGCCTCCATCACGTCGGGTGAGGTGAAGTTCTCGGAGGCGATGAGCTGCAGCGTCGTGTTCTGCCGCTCGCGCTCCCGGTCGAGGAGGTCGAACAACTCGGTGTCGCGGCTGGTGGTCCAGGTCATGCGGTGGTGCTCCTGAGGGCATCGTCGGTTTGGGGATCAGCGATCGGCCAGAGCTGGTCGACCACCACGCCGATGAGCCCGTCGAGCTCGTCGGCGCACGTGCGATAGGCGCGGAGGCTGCGCCCGTAGGGATCGGCGACGTCGTCGGCCGACGACTCGCCGAGGTGCTCCGACGTCGTGCGCTCCTCCACCAGCACAATCAGCCAGTCGGCCAGGTCGACCTCGGGTGGGCGGGGGCCGGCGTCGAGGGCCCGTCGGGCCAGTTCGCGCAGGGTGAAAGCGCGGGACCACGCGTCGGGGACCAGGATCGCCGCCTCCCGGACATGGCGCCGCTCCATCCCGATGATCAGGTCGGCCCGCTGGAGCATCGC
Source organism: uncultured Microthrixaceae bacterium (assembly GCA_963725155.1). GTDB lineage: Bacteria > Actinomycetota > Acidimicrobiia > Acidimicrobiales > DATDAH01 > DATDAH01. Next base: position 102,789 of record CAVRXU010000005.1, on the reverse strand, counting down.
CGCGGTCATGACCCGGCTGGCGTGGGCGGAGAGGTCGAGGTCGCGGTCGGCCATGAGGCTGGCCGAGTGGGGACTGGCGGGTCGGCCGTCGTCGAGCAGCCCAGCCGAGTGGACGGTGGCGACCACACCCCGACGAGCCAGCTCGTCGGTGAGCAGCGCCTCGGCCATCGGCGAGCGGCAGATGTTGCCCGTACAGAGGATCAGGACGTCGATGCTCGGATTCTACGGACACCACGCTGCCATCTAGCTTGCCGTTCGTGACCCTGGACCCTCGGACGCCGGTGCTCGTCGGTGTCGGCCAGCTCAGCCACCGCGTCGACCAGGGAGCCGACGCCCTCGAACCGGTCGCCCTCCTCGAGGAAGCGGCCCGACGGGCCGAGGCCGACGCTGGTGGGCAGGGCGTGCTGGCCGCCCTCGACTCCATCCGCGTCGTCAGCATCCTCTCGTGGCGCTACGGCGATCCCGGACGCGTCCTCGCTGAGCGGTTCGGGGCGGACGCCCGCACGATCTACACGACGGGCGGCGGCCAGACGCCCCAGGCCCTGGTGCACCGGACGGCCGAGGACGTCCTGGCCGGCCGGGCCGACTGTGTGCTCATCGGCGGGGCGGAGGCATGGCGCTCGCGCCAGGGCGCCCGCCGCGACGGTCGCGACCTGCCCTGGTCCGATCAGCGCGACGCCGTCCCCGACGAGCTGGTCGGGGGCGACCTCGCCATGAACCACCCCGACGAGCTGGCCCTCGGCATCGGTCTGCCCGTCCAGGTCTACCCCCTCTTCGACGTGGCCCTCCGAGCCGCGGAGGGAGTGTCGATCGCCGACCATCGGGCCCACCTCGGCGCCCTCTACGCCCGCTTCAGCGAGGTGGCCGCGGCGAACCCGCAGGCCTGGAACCGCGAGGTGTACACCGCCGACGAGATCGCCACGGCCACACCCGACAACCGGATGGTCGGCTTCCCGTACACCAAGCGCATGAACAGCTACGAGATGCTCGACCAGGCCGCCGCCGTGCTCTGCTGCTCGGTGGAGCGGGCCGAGGCGCTGGGCATCTCGACCGACCGCTGGGTCTTCCCCCACAGCGGCGCCGAGGCCAAGGACCCCTACGTCTCCTTCCGTGGCTCATTGGGCCGCTCGCCGGCCATGGTCGCGGCGGGGCGTTCGGCACTCGCTCTGGCCGACACCGACGCCGACGGCGTCGCCCACCTCGACCTCTACTCGTGCTTCCCCTCCGCCGTGCGCCTGGCCGCCCGGGCCATTGGCGTGGCCGACGGCCGTGACCAGACCGTCACCGGGGGCATGAGCTTCGCCGGCGGCCCCTGGAACAACTACGTGACCCACTCGATCGCGGCCATGGTCGAGGTCCTCCGGGACCACGCCGGCGAGCTCGGCCTGGTGTCGGCCAACGGTGGCCTGGCCAGCAAGGAGGCCTTCGGGGTCTACGGCACCCGCCCACCGGTCGCCGGGTTCCGACTGGCCCATCCCCAGGAGGAGGTCGACGCCGTGCCCCGTCGGGAGCACTCGACCGACCATGAGGGTCCGGTGACCCTCGAGACCTACACGGTCATGCACGACCGCGACGGCGCCCCGACCCTCGCCATCGCCGCCACCCTCACCCCGACCGGCGCCCGGAGCTGGGCCACCAGCGACGACGCCACGGTCATGGCCACCCTTCTGGACGACACCGAACACGTCGGCGACGAAGCCCACCGCACCGCCGAAGGCCGCCTCACGCTCTGACCTCGTCGCTCAACAGCCGTCCCGGCTGCGCAGCGGAGCGGAGCAGCTCGGAGGGCCCGCAGCTTCGGCGGAGCCGGACTTGCTGAGCGCAGCGAAGCCAGTCAAGTGTTTCGGTCGCTGTTCTCCTGGGCGCGGGCGTTGAGGAGGGACATGACCCGCTGGCTGGCCTTGGGCAGGTCCTCGAGCAGGGCCCGGAAGTGGCGGGTGTCGAAGGCCAGCAGGCGCATCGGGGTCTCGGCCACGACCGTCGCCGAACGGGGCTTGTGATCGATGAGCGCCATCTCGCCGACCATGGACCCGGCCTCCAGCGACGCGGCGTGCTCGCCGGCGAAGTACACACCCGCGGTGCCGTCCACGATCACATAGCACTCGAGGCCCGGGCGCCCCTGGTCCATGAGCTCGGCGCCGGCTTCGGCTTCGACTTCGTCGGCCAGGTCGGCGACGCGGGCCAACTCGTGGGGGGTGAACCCCTCGAAGAAGCTGACGTCGGCGAGCTCGTCGATCACCGCCTGCTTTTCGGCCTTCTTGCGTGAGAACATCCGGTACCCCCGACCCTCGAACGTCGCGAGAGTAGACGACCTCTCGGCGTTCAGCCCACGGCGACTACAGCTCCAGGTCGATGGGCCCAGCCCGGAGCACGACGGGCGTCGCCTGCGTGGCGTCGATCACGGTGGAGGCGATGCCGGCACACCGACCACCGTCCACGACGAGGTCAGGCGGCCCGGTCAGGACGGCCGCGGCTTCGGCGGCGGTGGGCGGTGTGGGTTCGCCGTGGCGATTGGCGCTGGTGGTCGCCAGAGGGCCGACCGCCGCCGCCAGCCCGCGCACCAGATCGTGGTCGGGGACCCGGACTCCCACCGTGTCCGCCGGTTCGCCGAGGTCCCAGTCGAGGCCGGGATGTCGGGGTAGGACCAGGGTGAGGGGGCCCGGCCACCAGCGCTCGGCCAGGCGGCGGGCGGCGTCGGAGATCACCCCCACCGCGCCGGCCTGCTCGATCGAGGCCACCAGGACGGCGACGGGTTGCTCGGCCGCTCGGTCCTTGAGCTCGGCCAACCGGTCGACGGCGCCGGGGAGGTCAGCCCGCACCGCCACCCCGTAGACCGTGTCGGTCGGCACCACCACCGCCCCGCCGGCCCGCAACGTGGCGATCGCCGCGCTCGGGGCCGCATCCGGCACCCGCCCCACGACCACCCGCTCGAGCCCGGCCAGGTCGGCCTCGACCCGGACCGCCGTGTAGCCCTGACGGGTCAGGCGGTCCGCCATGGGCTCGGCCTGGTGAGGGGCCAGCTCGAGCACGAGGGCGCCGCCGGGGGCCAGCCACGTCCGGGCCTCGTCGATCAGGTGCTCGAGGTCCTCAGTGCCCGCCGGACCGGCCACCAGAGCGGCTGCCGGCTCCCAGTTGACCACCGACCGCGGGAGGTCCTCGTCGGCGGCGATGTACGGCGGGTTGCTGACGATCACATCGAGGCTCCCCCGGGCGTCCTCGGGCAGCGCCGCGAACCAGGGCCCCTCGGCCACGGTCACCCGCGCCGCCGGCTGGCCCAGCCCGGCCAGGTTCGCCCGGGCCACGTCCAGGGCTTCAGCCGACGCGTCGGTCAACCAGACTTCGGTCCAGTCCCGCTCGGCCGCGATCGCCATCCCGATGGCCCCCGAACCCGTGCCCAGGTCGGCGACCAGGACCGGGCTCACGCCTTCGGCCCGGCGTCGGTCAGCTTCGGTCAGAGCGTGGCCGGCCACGATCTCCGTCTCCGGCCGCGGGATGAGGACCCGGCGGTCCACGAACAGGTCGAGGGTGCGGAAGGACCAGCGACCGAGGACGTACTGGATCGGCTCACCGGCCAGCCGGCGCTCGACCATGCGGTCGACGGCGGCCACACCCCGCCGCGGGGGGACCTGATCGGCCACCGCCCCGTGCTCGGCCCCGTCGTGGCCCGACGCCGCCTCCACGATCCACCGTGCCTCCTGCGCCGCGGCCTCGTGGTCGGCGTCGCGCAGCCGCGCCTCCACCTCGCGGCGCAGCGAGGCCCAGGTCGTCGGGTCAGTGCTCACGGGTCTTCGCCTGACGGCTCATCGCCTTCGGGCCTCCTCGGCCCGTCGACCCGCTTCGCTGGTCAACCGTCACCCTGGAGCTGCCGGGCTCGCTCGTCGGCCACGAGGGCGTCGACCACCTCGTCCAACTCGCCGGCCAGGACCTTGTCCAGCTTGTAGAGGGTGAGGCCGATGCGGTGGTCGGTGAGTCGGTTCTCCTTGACGTTGTAGGTCCGGATCTTGTCGGCCCGACCGCCGGCGCCGACCTGGCTGCGGCGGGCGGAGGAAGCCTCCGCGGCAGCGGCGTCCTGCTCGGCCTTCAGGAGCCGGGAACGCAGGACGACCAATGCCCGGGCCCGGTTCTGAAGCTGGCTCTTCTCGTCCTGCATGGCCACCACCAGGCCGGTCGGCTTGTGGGTGATGCGCACGGCCGAGTCGGTGGTGTTGACCGACTGCCCCCCCGGCCCCGACGAGCGATAGACGTCGACCTGCAGGTCGTTGGGGTCGAGCTCGACGTCGATCTCTTCGGCCTCCGGCAGGACGGTGACCGTGGCCGACGACGTGTGGATGCGCCCCTGGGACTCGGTGACGGGCACCCGCTGCACCCGATGCGTACCCCCCTCGTGCTTGAGCCGACTCCAGACGCCGTCTCCCTTCAGCAGAAAGGAGGCTTCGCTCACCCCGCCCATGTCCGACGGCTGGCTGCCCAGCACCTCGAAGGCCCAGCCCATGCGCCCGGCGTAGGCCCGGTACATGTCGAAGAGGTCCCGGGCGAAGAGGTTGGCCTCCTCGCCGCCCTCCGCGCCCCGGACCTCGACGATGACGTTCTTGTCGTCGTTGGGGTCCTTCGGCAGGAGCAGCAGGCGGTACTGCTCGGACAGCTCGGCGATGGCGGCTTCGGCGTCGTCGACCTCGGCCCGCACCATCTCCCGGTCGTCGCCCGAGGCATCGGTCAGCATCTCCCGGGCGGTGGCCAGGTCCTCCTGGCGCTGCCGCAGGGCGCGGCCGGTGCTGACGATGGCGTCCAGCTCCTTGTGGCGCCGGGTCAGCGCGACGTAGCGCTCCTGGTCGGCGAAGACGTCGGGATCGGCGAGGTGGGCTTCGACGTCGTCGAACTCACGCTCGAAGTCCTCGAGCCGCTCCAGCATGGGATCAAGCTAGGGCGGCGGAGCGCCAGTCGTCCGGGAGGACGACGATCTCAGCCGGGGACCGGAGTCGGGCCGCGATACGTCGGGTCACCGGGCTGTCGTCGCGGGCCGGGAGCGCCAGCAGCAGGCGGGCATCGGGGGCGTGGTGGGCCCGCACCTCAGCCGCCGTCGGCACCAGGTCGAGGTCGATGCCCACCGAGCAGGCGACCACAACGGCCTGACCCTCGAGGTCCTCCCCCACCAGGCAGGCAGGAACCACGTCCTTGACCGAGTCGCGGGGCAGCAGCGGCACGACCGGGGCCAACCGGGCGCAACCGACCAGGTCCGGCCGCTCGACGAGCACGGCCCGGACCCACCGCTCCTGGGCCAGCCGGCTGAGCGGGTGCGACTCGGTCCCGGCCCTGCGGTTCTCCCGCACGGTGGCGATGACCGAGGCGAGGGCCTCCCGCGTGGGCAGGTCGCCGTGGACCATGGCGAAGGCCTCGCGGTCGTGGCGCCCCACGCCGACCTCCAGGGCCGCGCTCCCGTCCTCGGCCACCACGACCCGTGCGATCTCGAGGCCGAGCACCTCGCCGGCGACCACACCGTGCTCGACGACCACATCGGCCCCGGCGTCGGCGAGGAGCAGGGCGAACTCCTCGGTGAGGGGGGCAGGGGCGTCGGCCGGATCGGCCGGCGGCCCCGTGGTCACCTCGTGGAGGACACGGTCCTCGATGCGCCAGACGGTCGGCGCGGGGTCGAAGAGCACGGCCCGGCGGGCCAGCACGTCGGTGGCCTCCTCCGCCAGGACCTGGAGATCGCCGATGTGGTGGCGGGAGGCCCAGGCCAGTGCTGGGCCCAGGGCCCGGGCGGGCTCGTCGCCGGCCAGGAACCAGCCCCGGTCACCGGCGCGCGCCGCCGCCCCACCGGGGAAGAGGCTGGGTTCGAGGTCGACGGGACCTTCGTGGTCGGTGACCAGCGCCCGGAGCTTGGCGGCGTAGAGGGCCGCCTGCTGCTCAGGCGGCAGCGTCGAGGTCAGGACCGGTTCAGGAGTCGGCGGGTGCTGCCGCGGCCGACTTGCGCTTGCCGTAGCGACGCTCGAAGCGGTCGATGCGACCACCGGAGTCCACCAGCTTCTGCTTGCCGGTGTAGAAGGGGTGGCACTCGCCACACAGTTCGACGTGGAGGGACTCGCCCGCCGTCGAGCGGGTGGTGAAGCTGTTGCCGCACGAGCAGGTCACCGTGGTCTCGGTGTACTCGGGATGGATGTCGGCTCGCATGTCTGTCTCCTGATTTCGGCTGGGATCAGCCGGTGATCGTCGGGCCCTTCGCCACCTCGGCGAGGAACTCGTCGTTGTTCTTGAACGTCTTCAGCCTGTCGATCAACAGCTCGAGGCCGGCCTGTGTTCCGCCCCCGCCGCTGTCGGCGAGCCCGGAGAGTACCCGGCGCAGCTTCCAGACCTGCTGGAGCTGCTTGCGCTCGAACAGGAGCTCCTCGTGGCGGGTGGACGAGGCGTCCACGTCGATCGCCGGGTAGATGCGCTTCTCGGCCAGTCGACGGTCGAGGCGCAGCTCCATGTTCCCGGTGCCCTTGAACTCCTCGAAGATGACCTCGTCCATCTTGGATCCGGTCTCGACCAGGGCCGTGGCCAGGATGGTGAGCGAGCCGCCCTCCTCCAGGTTCCGAGCCGCACCGAAGAAGCGCTTCGGCGGGTAGAGGGCGCCGGTGTCGATACCACCGGACATGATCCGTCCGGTCGCCGGGGCGGCCAGGTTGTAGGCCCGGGACAGGCGGGTGATGCCGTCGAGGATGATGACCACGTCCTCGCCCATCTCGACCATGCGCTTGGCTCGCTCGATGGCCAGCTCGGCCACGGAGGTGTGCTCGTCGGCAGGGCGGTCGAAGGTGGAGGCGATGACCTCGCCCTTCACCGTCCGGCGCATGTCGGTGACCTCTTCGGGTCGCTCGTCCACGAGCAGCACGATGAGCTTCACCTCGGGGTTGTTGGTCTCGATCGACCTGGCGATCTGCTTCATGATCGTGGTCTTGCCCGCCTTGGGGGGCGAGACGATCAGGCCGCGCTGACCCTTCCCGATCGGGGAGATGAGATCGATGATCCGGGCCGTCATGTTGCCCGGGTCGGCGTCGTCCTCCAGCTTGAGGCGCTCGTCGGGGAACAGCGGGGTCAGGTCCTCGAACCGGGGGCGGGCCTTGGCCTTCTCCGGGTCCATGTCGTTGACCGTGTCGACCCGGAGCAGGGCCGGGTTCTTCTCGTTGCGGTTGGCCGGACGGCTGGCGCCGGTGACCCGGTCGCCCTTGCGCATGCCGAACTGCCGGACCTGCTTGACCGAGACGTAGACGTCGTCGCGGGAGGGCAGAGTGCCGTTGAGGCGCAGGAAGGCGTAGCCCTCGTCCCGCAGGTCGAGCAGGCCGGCCACCTCGACGGGCTCACCGTCCCAGTTGGCGACGGGAGTGTTGTCCTCTTCCTGCTCCCGGCCCTGGTTGCGGCCCCGACGGCGCCGCTTGCGGTTGCCGGGCTCGGCGTCGTCGCCCTGGTTGCCGCCACCGCCCTGGTTGCCGCGGTTCTGCTGACCCCCCTGGTTGCGCTGGCCCCCACCGCCGCCGCCCCGGTTGTCCCGGTCGCGGGGCTTGTCGGAACTGCCGTTGCGGCCGCCGCCACGGTTGCCGGTCCGTTCGGGGCGGCTGTCGCCCTCGCCCTTGGCCTCACCGTCGTCGGTGGCCTTGTCGGCCCGGCCGCCCCTGTCCGCCTTCTCGTTGTGGTCGTCCTTGCCGTCCCGGTCCCGCGTGTCGTCCTTGTCCGCCTTCTCGCTGCGGTCGTCCTTGGCGTCCCGGTCCCGCGTGTCGTCGCGGTCGGACCGGGATCGGCCCCGGTCGTCGTCGCGGTCGTCGCGGCCGCCCTTGTCGGATCGGTCGTCGCGCTCGGCCTTCTCGGCCCGATCAGACCGGGAGGCCCGCTCGGGACGCTCGTCGCGCTCGGTCGTGACGGCTGTGTCGCCCCCACCGCCGTCGGAACCATTGGTGTCCGGGGCCGCCGAAGCGTCCTCGGTCGTCTGGTCACTCATCGTGTCCCCATTTCGTGTCGGGGCTGCCGCCCCCTCGTCGGCCAGGCCGAGGATCAGCTCGACCAGGTCGTCCTTGCGCGCCCGCGCCGACGGGTTGCCGCCCAGGGCCCGCGCGATGGTGGCGAGCTGTTGGCGGTCCTTCGACTCGAGCGCTGAGCGTTCGGTGTCGCCGGAGGCGATGCTCATCTCTGGAATTCCCCGTTCGACCGGTGAAAGTGCACCAGTGGCCGCGACCGCGACTGTGGATGCCGAACTGCCGTCACCGTCCTCCGAACGCCCCGAGTGGGAAACCGAGGGAGAAGCGGAGGGCCACCCACCCCGGATCCCGTGATCGGGAGGCTTCGGAGCTATCGGTGGGTGCCGCCGGTGGCGACATCGGTAAGCGTACCGACACCCGTTCGACGGAACAACCACCTGTGTCGGTGACTCCATCAGAAGCGAGCCGTGTCGGACGGTGGGCTGGCAGCCACCGGTCCAGCCCGACGGGCGGTGGCATCGCCGACTCGAGCCAAATCGGTGGGCGTCACTGGCAAGCATGGTCAAGACTCAGGCGGTGGATGTCGTCGCCCCCGCCTTGCGCGCCCAGGGACTGGCCAAGGGGTTCCGTTCGACGCGCGCCGTCGACGGTGTCGACCTCGAGGTCCGGCCCGGCGAGCGGGTGGCCCTGCTCGGCCCCAACGGGGCGGGCAAGACGACGACGCTGCTCATGTGCCTCGGCACCATCACCCCGGACCAGGGCTCGGTGGAGATCTTCGGGCACCGCCTGCCCAAGGGCCGGAGCAAGGCCATGGAGCGTGTCGGCTTCGCGGCCGGCTACCTGCCGCTGCCCGACCGCCTGCGGGTCCGCGAGGTGCTGGGGATCTTCGCCGACCTCTGCGGCGCCGACCGGGCCGGCGACCCGGTGATGGAGGCGCTCGAGCGCTTCGACGTCGCCCACCTGGCCGAGCAGATGTGCATCGAGCTGTCGTCGGGCCAGCGCACCATCGTCGGCATCGCCAAGGCGGTCCTGCACCGCCCGTCGCTCCTCGTCCTCGACGAGCCCACCGCGTCGCTGGATCCCGATGTCGCCCTCCGGGTCCGCACGGCGCTCGAGCGCCTCAACCGCGAGGACGGCACGACGCTGCTGGTCACCAGCCATGACATGAACGAGGTCGAGCGCCTGTGTGAGCGGGTCGTCTTCCTCCAGCACGGCCGGGTCGTGCACGACGGCACGCCCGCCGACATCCTGAGCGAGCACGGCCACGCCTCTCTGGAGGACGTGTTCCTCCACCTCGCCGCCGGCCAGCAGCAACCGCGGGAGGCGTCGTGAGCGGCCGGCGCGTGTTCGCCATCACCCGGCGCCATGCCTACGTGCTCATGCGCAGCCCCCACCGGTGGTTCGACGTCTTCATCTGGCCCGTGGTCGACGTCCTGCTGTGGGGCTCGCTCGGCGTGTTCGTGGCCAAGCAGAGCCCCGACGCCGGCCGAGCCGGGGTCACCTACCTGCTGGCCGGGATCCTGCTCTTCCACGTGCTCTACCAGAGCCAGATCGCGGCCTCGACGGGGTTCCTGGAGGAGACCTGGTCCCGGAACCTGCTCAACCTGCTGGCCACGCCGCTGACCGAGGTGGAGTACGCCGCCGGCGTGGCCCTGTTCGGACTGGCCAAGCTGACCGTGGCCATGGGGGTCGTCACGTTGGCGGCGTTCGCCTTCTTCGCCTTCTCCATCGCGGACATCGGCTGGGCCCTCGTGCCGATCGGTCTGCTCCTGCTCCTGTGCGGCTGGTCCATCTCGCTCTTCGTGGTGGGCCTGGTCCTTCGCTTCGGCCAGAGCGCCGAGGTGCTGGCCTGGGGGATCCTCTTCGTGGTCATGCCCCTGTCGGGCGTCTTCTACCCCGTCGATGCCCTGCCTGCCGTCCTGCAGCCCATCGCCCGCGTGCTGCCCACCACCCACATCTTCGCCGCCGCCCGCACGGTGCTGGACGGCCAGCCCCTGCCCTGGGACCAGCTCGCCGTCGCCCTCGTCGGCACCATCGCGCTGGCCGGCCTCGGGCTGCTCTACGTCACCACCATGCTCCGCACCTTCCGCCAGCGCGGCTACGTCACCCGGTTCAGCTAGGCGAGGCGAGGAGGCGGTCGATCAGGAGGTGGCCGGGGACGATCGCGGCGTCGGCCACGCCGGGCTCGGTGTAGGTGCCGCCCGGGCCGTCGACGTCGGAGTCGACCAGCAGGTAGGGCACCGCGTCGCTGGTGTGGGTCTTGAGGTCGACGGGCGTGGGGTGGTCGGGGAGCAGCAGCAGGCGCCACGGGCCCATGGCGTCGAGGCCCTCGACGAGCCCCGGGAGGATGCGCTGGTCCCAGTTCTCGAGTGCCTTGACCTTCTCCTCGACGTTGCCGGCGTGGCCCGCCTCGTCGGTGGCCTCGACGTGGATGACGAAGAGGTCGCAGCCGTCGGCCAGCGCGCCGAGGGCGGCGTCCCGCTTGCCCTCGTAATCCGTGTCGTACCAGCCGGTGGCGCCGGGGATGTCCACGACCTGCATGGCGGTGAGGACGCCGAGGCCCCGGACCAGGTCGACGGCGGTGACCATGCCCGCGGCCACGCCGTGGCGGTCCCGGAAGGACGGGAGCTGGGGCTGGTGCCCCTGGCCCCAGAGCCACACCTGGTTGGCGGCGACGTCGAAGCCCTCGAGGACGGCGCGGGACGCGTCCATGACCTCGATGAGCTTCGCCGCCGACGGCCCGGTGGGCAGCACGATCGGCTTGTCGCTCAGGTCGTGGGGGGGCACGCACTCGGCGTCGGCCCACGACTCGGGGGCCACGACGATGTGGCGGTACTGGACGCCCGGGTGGAACGCGATCTCGCCCCCACCCAGCTCGGCCTGCAACGCGGTGATGACTTCGGCCGCCTCCTCGGTCGAGGGGTGGCCGCCGGCGAAGTCGACCATGGTCCCGTCGGCGCCGACGGTGGAGAGGTTGCAGCGGAACGCCACCTGGTCGGGCGCCAGGCGCAGCCCCAGGGCGGCGGCCTCGATGGGGGCTCGCCCCGTGTGGTGCACGGCGGGGTCGTAGCCGAGGATCGACAGGTTGCCGACGTCACTGCCGGGGGGCAGGCCGGGAGGGATGACCGCGGCCCGGCCCACGGTGCCCCGGGCGGCGAGGCCCTGCAGCGTGGGCAGGTCGGCCGCCTCGAGGGGCGTGCGCCCACCGAGCCGCGCGGTCGGCTCGTCGGCACACCCGTCGGGGACGCACACCACGTACTTCATCGGGGCAGTCTCGCCGTTCTGGCCTCTGATTCGGTCACGAGGTGAGGGCGCGGACCCGGTCCCGGACGGCGTCCAGGTCGTTGGGGACGACCTCGTAGTGCTCGGGCGTCCCGGCCAACGCGGCCAGGCGGGGAGGCAGGTCGACGGCCTCCCCGGTGGCCGCCTCGACGGCCTCCGCGAACTTGGCCGGGTGGGCCGTGGCCAGGCAGACGAGGGGCAGCTCGGGGCTGCGGCGCTGGGCCTCGCCCACCACCAGGCCCACCGCGGTGTGGGGGTCGACCACGATCCCGGCCCGGTCCCGCCAGTCGGCGATGGCGGCCCGCGTCCGGTCGTCGTCCACCGCGCCGGCGTCGAAGAGCTCGTCGACCTCCGCCAGGCGGGTCGCCCCCAGCTCGGCTCGGCCGTCGCGGCGGAAGGCGTGCAGCAGCTCGGTCGTGGCCGCCGCGTCCCGGCCGTACAGCTCGAAGAGCAGCCGCTCGAGGTTGGAGGACACCTGGATGTCCATGCTCGGGCTGATGGTGGGGACGACCTCGCCGAGCTCGAGCACACCGGTCGAGAAGAAGCGGGTGAGGATGTCGTTGCGGTTGCTGGCGCAGAGGAGCTGGGCGATGGGAACGCCCATCCGGCGGGCGACCCAGCCGCTGAACATGTTGCCGAAGTTGCCGGTCGGCACCGAGAACGACAGGGCGGGGGTGGCGGGCCCGACCAGCCGGGAACCGGCGTAGACGTAGTAGACGACCTGGGCCATCAGCCGGGCCCAGTTGATGGAGTTGACCGCCGACAGGTGCAGGTCCTCGCGGAGGGCCTCGTCGGCGAACATGGCCTTCACCAGGTCCTGGCAGTCGTCGAAGGTGCCCTCCACGGCCAGGTTGTGGACGTTGGCCGAGCCCACGGTCGTCATCTGCAGGCGCTGGATCTCGCTGACCCGTCCGTGGGGGTGCAGCATCACGATCTCGATGCCGTCCCGATCCTTGGTGGCCTCGATGGCGGCCGAGCCGGTGTCGCCCGAGGTGGCTCCGATGATGGTGACGCGCTCGTTGCGGCGGGCCAGCTCCTGCTCGAACAGAGGTCCGACCAGCTGGAGCGCGACGTCCTTGAAGGCCAGGGTCGGCCCGTGGAACAGCTCGAGCAACCAGAGGTCGTCCCCGAGGTCGCGCAGCGGGGTCACGTCGGGGTGGTCGAACGTGGCGTAGGCCCGAGCCACCAGCTCGGCCAACTCGTCGGGCTCGAGGTCGCCGTCCACGAACGGGGCCATGACGTCGACCGCGATGTCCTGGTAGGGGCGGTCGGCCCAGGCGGCCAGGTCGTCGACCGCCAACGCCGGCCAGGCCTCCGGGACGTAGAGACCACCGTCGTTGGCCAGCCCGGCGAGCAGGACGTCGCCGAAGCCGAGCACGGGGGCCTGGCCCCGGGTGCTGACGTACTTCACCGGGGCCGCCCGCTCAGGCGGCGCCGGAGCCGATGACTCGCAGCACCGTGCCGACCCGGTCGACGACGTCGAGCTCCCGCAGGTCGTGCAGGGTGGCCTGCACGTCGCGTTCGACGGCCTCGTGGGTGATGAAGATCAGGCGGGCCTCGCCCCCCAGACCCTCCTGCTCCATCGAGCGGATGGAGACACCGTGGTCGCCGAACACGCCGGCCACGCGGGCCAGGACACCGGGCTGGTCGGCCACGTCGAGGTTCAGGTAGTAGGCCGACACCACGTCGTCGATCGGACGGATGCGAGCCCGAGCCAGGGCCCCGACGGTGGCGTGCGAGCCCCGCCGGAGGTTGACGGCGGCGTCGATCACGTCACCCAGCACGGCGCTGGCCGTCGGGCCGCCACCGGCACCCCGCCCGTAGAACATCAGCTCGCCCACGGCGTCGCCCTCGACGAAGACGGCGTTGAAGCTGTCCCGGACCGAGGCCAGGGGGTGGTGGGCCGGGACCATCGCCGGGTGGACCCGCACCGCCACCTCGGTGACGCCGTCGGCCGCGGTCGCCGATTCGGCGATGGCCAGGAGCTTCACCTCGTAGCCCAGACGCCGGGCGAAGGTGATGTCGGCAGGGGTGATGCCCGAGATGCCCTCGTGGTACACGTCGCCGGCCACCACTCGCACGCCGAACGCGATCGTGGCGATGATGGCCGCCTTGGCCCCGGCGTCGTAGCCCTCGACGTCGGCGGTCGGGTCCCGCTCGGCGTAGCCCAGGCTCTGGGCCTCGGCCAGGGCCTCGCCGTAGGTGGCCCCGTCCTCGCTCATGCGGGTGAGGATGTAGTTGGTCGTGCCGTTGACGATCCCCAGCACCCGGTGCACCTGCTCGCCGGCCAGGGACTCCCGTAGGGGGCGGATGAGGGGGATGCCGCCGGCAACGGCCGCCTCGAAGAGCAGGTCGACGCTGGCCCCCTCGGCCACGGCGAACAACTCGGCGCCGTGGTTGGCCAGAAGCTCCTTGTTGGCGGTGATGACGGGCTTGCCCGACTTCACGGCCTCCACGATCAGCTCGCGGGCGGGTTCGATGCCGCCGATGACCTCGACCACGAGATCGATCGACGGGTCGCCGACCACGGCACCGGCGTCGTTGGTCAGGACGCCCTCGGCCAGTTCGACGGGGCGCTCGCGGGACATGTTGCGCACTGCGACCTTGGCCACCTCCAGCCGCAGCCCCGTGCGGGCCTCGATCATGTCGCCCTGGGCCTCGATCAGGCCCACGAGGGCGGCCCCGACGTTGCCGCAGCCGAGCACCCCGACCCGCACCCGCTGTTCGCTCACGCGGCAACGCTACCGGCCGCATCCCCCGCCGGACCGCCCCTTTCCCACCGGTGGCCCGTTGACATGTTTCGGTATATTCCACGCATGAGCCAGGTGGACGACATGGAAGCGGCGGCGCGACGCCTCAGCGCTGTCGCCGCGGTGGTCGGCCGCGCGCTGGACCCGATCGTGGCCTACCACCGGCCCGATGTCTGGCAGGGAGGCCGAGCGGTGCGCTTCGGCCAGGAACTGCTCGACCACCGTGTCCTGCTCCGGGCCGCAGCCGACGAACTGGCCGCCGACGCCCGCCTCCTGGCCGCCCGCGCTGATCTCCTCCGCGCCGCCCAGGCCCTTGGCCCCTGACCTCCTCGACCGGACTCGGCTGTGCCCCGTGGTCATCGCGGAGGCGGGGACGGCGGAGATCCGCCCCGGCGAGCCGGTCTGAGTCCAGGCACCGCCCCACCGGACGGGCGTCGGGCCGAGCCGGACCCCGCCGATCGGGGTAGAACACCCCCATGGCCACGACCGAGATCCCCACCGGCACCGACCTCCAGGCCGGCCCATCCGCCCCGAGCGCCGTCGTCGACGCCGTCACCATGGCCCGGGCCGCCTTCGACCGTGGGGTGACCCGGCCCGTCGCCTGGCGGGAGCGCCAGCTCGACGCCCTCGTCCGCCTCCTGGACCAGGGCGAGGGCCGCTTGCTCGACGCCTTGGCCACCGATGTGGGCAAGCCCCGGATGGAGGCCTGGGCCACCGACCTGGGCGTCACCGCCTCGGAGATCAAGCTGCTGCGCAAGCACGTCGCCAAGTGGGTCAAGCCCCGCCGGGCCGCCTTGCCGCTGACCGCCATGCCCGGACGGGCCCGGGTCCAGCCCGAGCCCCTGGGCACGGTGCTGATCATCGCCCCCTGGAACTATCCGGTACAGCTCCTCCTCCAGCCGCTCGCCGCCGCTTTGGCTGCGGGCAACGCCGCCGTGGTCAAGCCCTCCGAGCTGGCCCCGGCCACCTCAGCCGTGCTCACCGACCTGCTCCGCCATCACCTCGACGCCGAGGCCGTCCAGGTCGTGGAAGGTGGTCCCGAGGTGGCCACCGAGCTGCTGGATCAGCGCTGGGACCACATCTTCTTCACCGGGTCCACCAAGATCGGCAAGGTCGTGGCCGAGGCCGCGGCGAAGCACCTCACTCCGGTCACCCTGGAGCTGGGCGGCAAGTCCCCGGCCATCGTGGACCGGTCGGCCAATCTCGAGGTCGCCGGTCGTCGCATCGCCTGGGGCAAGTTCCTCAACGCCGGCCAGACCTGCATCGCTCCCGACTACGTCCTGGTCGACGAGACCGTCCAGGACGAACTGATCGAGCACATCCGCAGCGCGGTGACCGCCTTCTACGGCGAGGACCCGAAGGCCAGCGCCGATTACGCCCGCATTGTGAACGCCCGCCACTTCGAGCGCCTCTCCGGGCTGCTGGAGGGCGGCGGCGAGGCCGCGCTGGGGGGCACCACCGACGCCGACGAGCGGTACATCGCCCCCACCGTGCTGGTCGACACCCCGCCCGACGCATCGATCATGGAGGAGGAGATCTTCGGGCCGCTGCTCCCTGTGCTCCCGGTGGCGTCCGTGGCTGAGGCCATCGACCGGGTCAACGCCCGACCCAAGCCGCTGGCCCTCTACGTCTTCGCCGGCGATGACGACGTGGTCGACGACGTGCTGGAGCGGACCTCGTCCGGGGGGGCCTGCGTGAACCACACCCTGGTCCACATCATGCCGCCCGACCTGCCGTTCGGCGGGGTGGGCGAGAGCGGCCATGGCCGCTACCACGGCCGCAGCGGTTTCGACACGTTCAGCAACCTCAAGTCGGTCCTGCGCAAGCCCACCTTCCCCGACCCCGCGCTGCTCTATCCGCCCTACACCAGCGGCAAGGAGAAGATCATCCGCAAGGCGCTGTAGGCGGGTCAGTCGCGGGTCTCGGCCAGGAACTGGTCGCCCGCCACCTGACGGGCGGGCCGGCCGTGCCCGGCCAGGGCCGAGCGCCATCGCGTCCAGGCCGCGACGCCCGCGGGGTCGAGGTCGACGGGCCGGCGGAGACCGAGCGCGGGGCGGTCGGGATCGACCAGGAGCTCGGGGGGCGGTGGCGGGATCGGCTCTGGCCCATGGGCCCACAGGACGCTGGCCACGAGGTGGTCCAGCGCGAGGTACTCGTGAGCCACCGCGCTGTCGCGGAGGTCCCGCCAGTGCGCCAGCTCGCGGTCGGCCGGAGCCAGGACACGATCCAGCGTCCTGGTCACGACGGGATCGGCCAGCCCCGGCGCCGGCGTGGGCAGCCGCTCGACGGCCAGCCGGGACACCTGCCGCCAGAGCGTGTTCTGCCGGCTGATGCGCTGGTCCGCAGTGGCCGCCCGAGCGGCGTCGGCGTCAAGGCGGGTGACGGTGACGACGCCGAGAACGCTGCCTATGGCATCGAACCCCGGACCCGTGGCCCCGGTCGCGGTCAGGTGGTCGAGCTCGCCCGCGGCCCAGAGCCAGGCTGCATCCTGGAGGTGCTCGTCCACGTGGTCGCGAGCCTGGGCGTAGGTGAGGTAGGCCCGAGCCAGGTCCTCGTCGAGCACCAGGGGCGGACGGAGGACGCGGTCGAGTCCGACCGTTCGGAACCCTCCGATCCATGGCCGGGCGAGGTGGCCCATCTCGGCCTGGACAGCGAGCGGGACCTCACGGTGGGCCCCGATCCACTCGATGATCCGCCGGGCGTTGTCCCCTTCCCGGCCGGGATGCACTGGTGAGGTCGTGAGCAGCGGATCCAGCACCGGCGTGCCCCGGAGCGTCAGGGGCGTGGTTGCGGCCAGGAGGACGCCGGCCAGCGCCACGCCGCCGTCGAGATAGGCCAGTGCGCCGGGGAGCAGGTCGTCGAGATCGACCGCGCCCACGGCTTCGACCGCGGCCTCGTGGTCCCGGGCCGCGGCGGCCAGGATCACGACGCGGGCGTCGAGAGGCGCGCCCGCGGCCGGGATCAGCCATGGCCCGACGCCGAGGCCGGGCTCGGCTCGCAGGGCGGCGTTGAGGGGGGCGACCACCGTCCGAACCGCGTCCCGCACGAAGGCGCTCGGGAATCGGGCCGGGCCGGCGAAGAGGAGGGCGAGCGCGGCGAGGGGGACCGACCCGCGGCGGGCGGCGTCGGCCAGGTCGCCGACGGTGAGATCGGTCGTCCCGCTCCGCTCGGCCAGGGCCAGGAGGCCGGCGACGCCGAGGACGACCGCTCGCTGGTCCTCGGCGTCGGCCCCGGCCCGGGCCCATTCCACGACGGCCGGGCGGAGGAGGTCCACGGCACCGGCGGCGCCGAGGCCCTGGACCACCGTCGCCGCAACCACCGGGTCATGGCCGTGGTCGGCCAGCAGGCGCCGAGCGTCCGCCATCCGACCGGCGAGCAGGGCGGCGACGAGCTGGAGGCCCCAGGCGTACCCGGCCACCGGATCGGCGAAGGCCTGCCCCCGACCGCCACTCCAGCGGGCGACGCCCGTGACGTCGACGGCGCGCAAGCGCTCGATGATCCGACGGAGGGCTGCCGCCTCCTGCGCGGCCCAGCGGGCCACCAGGGTCAGCCGTGCGGCGGCGATCGGCACCTGGCCACCCGCGAGGCCGGCCGAGCGGGCTTCCCGGGCCTGGCCCTCGACCTCGACGGCCGATCGGGCGAGGGCGTCGGCCAGGTGGCCCGCCGTCGTCAGGTTGATGCCGACCAGGCCCGGGCCGGCCTTCGGGGCGGTGCCGGAAGCTTTTTGAGGAGTAGCCATTGTGTTTCATGTTGTTTCATGTAATGCTCATGGTCAACAGCCACGACGTGAAGGGAGACCGCCGCCATGCCGTTCGATCAGGTGGGAGCCGATCTGGGGCAGCTGGCCACGCTGCGCCGCCTCTTCGAGCGGGACGCCGGCGAGCTGGAGCGCCTGGTCCAGGAGATCTCCGCCGCCGTCGGTCCCGCCGGGGCCCAGGGCAGCGTTCGCTGGGAGGGCCGGGTGGCCGACCGGTTCCGTCAGGACTGGAACCAGACCTTCGCTCCCGGGCTCCGCCGCCTCACCGAGGCCCTGCGGGAATCCGCGACCTACGTCGAGCGCAACCGTCAGAACATCAGCCAGGCTCTCAACGGCACGGCGGTCTGATCTGGATCGAGGGGCCCTGCCCACCGCCTGCCCGCCCCCTCCCAGTGGGCCGGGCCCCCGATCCAACCCCGACCTCTCGTCGCCGTCGGTCATCGTGCGTGTGGCCGACGGCGGCGGGGGGCCGGATCTCGAGATCCGGTTCACCGCCGGCACCGACGTCACGGCCCGGGACCTGGTCGGCGCCTGGCCCGGCCGACCCGACGGGATGCTGCTGGTCGACCGGGAGGCCTGTGCCGAGACGGCGCCGCTGGCCGCCTGTGGGCTGGCCGACGGCGCGACCGTCGCCGTTGGCCCACCGCCCCCTGCCGCCCGCCCCGATCTCCACGTGGTGGCCGGGCCCCTCGCCCCGCAGTCGGTGCCGCTCCCCGGCCGCCTGCTCATCGGGCAGGGCGTCGCCTGCGGGCTCCGCATCGACCATCCGTCGATCGCCGCGGCTCACGCCATTGTCGAGCCGACCGCGGGTGGGTGGACGGTGAGCTCGGTCGCGGTCGGGGCGTCCACGGCCGTTGACGGCGATCCCGTGGGCGCTCCCACTCTGCTGCGACCGGGCGCCGTGCTGTCGGTCGGCGCCGTGGACCTCCAGCTCCAGGTGCCCGCCGGTCCGGCCCAGGTGTCCCCACCCCGCGGGCCCGTTCACCGGGCCGCATCCACGGGGGCCGCGCTACCGGATCCACCACCTGCGCCACCCGAGCGACCGGCCCCGCCCTCACCGCCGAGCCCACCGGGTCCGGCCTCCCTGCTCCTGCCGGTCGCGGTGGGCGTGGTCCTCGCGCTGACCGTCCACCCGGCGGCGGGTCTGGTCACCGCGGCGACCCCCGTCCTGGCCGTGGGCGCCCACCTCGACGCCCGGCGCCGCCACCGACGGGCCCTTCGCCGCGACGCCGCCGAGCGGGCCGAGGACCGCGAACGTCACCGACAGCAACTGGCGACGCACCAGCACGGCATCGCCGCCCGCGCCCGGATCCGCTTCCCGACCCCCGTCGAGGCCTTCGAGCGGGCCCGCTCCGGCGTCGGGCTGTGGTCGGTCCGCGCCGACGACTCCGGGGTTCGCCAGGTGGCCGTGGGCTGGATCGACGACGCAGTGCGGAGCCCCGCGGTCGTGAGCCTCGACGGGGACCGTCGGATCGGGGTGGCCGGGCCGGGCCCGTGGGTCGACGCCGTGGGCCGGGCCTTGGTCATCCAGGTCACGGCCCGCGCCGGGCCGACGGCCTGGGCCCTGAGCGATCGGGCCGAACCGGGCTGGCGGTTCACCCGATGGCTTCCCCATCAGAAGGGGTCGGGGGCCGCGCTGAGCGTCGGCCAGGACGGCGCCGGTCCCGGCATCGAACTGGCCGACCACCGGGCCCAGCTGACCGACCGCTGCGGGGCCGTCCTGGCCTGGACCCCCGACGGCGCCCGCCTGTGGGCCGCAGGCGACGGCGACGGGCGCCCCGTCCGCCCGTTCCTCGCCTCGGTCGAGCTGGCCGAGCGGTACGGCCGGGCGTCGGCCCGGTGGACCGACCCCGACCCGGCCGGCCCGGCCATACCCGAGCGGATCGGGCTGGCGTCGCTCCTGGCCGATGCCGCGGCGGCGAGCGAGGACGGCCGCCGACGGCTCGCCGCCCCGTTGGGTGTCGGCGTCGACGGCACCGTCACGGTGGACCTGGTCGCCGACGGGCCCCATGCGCTCGTGGCCGGCACGACCGGCGCCGGCAAGAGCGAGCTGCTGCGGACCTGGGTCGCCGGCCTGGCCCACCGTCACCCGCCGACGGCCCTGGCCTTCGTCCTCGTGGACTACAAGGGGGGCAGCGCCTTCGACGCCTGCGCCCGGCTGCCCCACGTCACGGGTGTCGTCACCGACCTGGACGCCGGCCTCGGTGAGCGGCTGCTGGTCGGCCTGCGGGCCGAGCTCCGGGAGCGGGAGGCCGGTCTGCGCGGCGCGGGGGTGGGCGACCTGCGGGACCTCGCCGACGGCCCGCCCCGGCTGGTGGTCGTGGTGGACGAGTTCGCCACCCTGGCCGCTGAGCTCCCCGACTTCCTCGGTGCCTTGGTCGACGTGGCCCGTCGGGGGCGCAGCCTCGGGGTCCACCTCGTGCTGGCCACGCAGCGCCCGGCCGGCGCCGTCAACGACGACATCCGGGCCAACACCGCCCTCCGCCTCTGCCTGCGCACGCTCGATGCCGCCGACTCTCAGGACGTGCTCGGCGGACCGGAGGCCTCCGCGCTCCCCGCCGATCGGCCGGGCCGGGCCTGGCTCCGAGTGGGCCAGGGCCTGCGTGTGGTCCAGATCGCCAGCGCGTCCGGGCCGGAGGGCGGGGCCAACCATCCGGGAGTGGCGGTCCGCCGCGTCGGTGACCGTTGGCCCGACGGCGACGGGGCGGGAACCGTCGAGCTCGACCGGTTGGTCGACGAGGTGGCCGGCGCCTGGGGAGACCGTCCGCGACCCACGCCGGCCTGGCGCCCGCCGCTCTGCGACCACCTGCAGCTGGATCGTGAGAAGCCGACCGGGCCGGGCCCATCTCCCGTGGTCGTGGGACAGGCCGACTGCCCCGAGGAGCGCACTCAACCTCCGTTGACCTGGTCCCCGACGGCCGGCCATTTCGTCGTCCTCGGAGGGCGAGGGTCGGGGCGCACGACCGCGGTGCGCACCAGCATCCTCGCTCTGGCCCGGGACCGGTCGGCCGCGACCCTCCACATCCACGTCGTGACCCGGGCCGGCGACCTGGCCGACCTGGCCGACCTCCCCCACGTCGGCGCGGTGGTGCCCGCGCACGACCGGACGGGCGTCCGCCGGCTGATCGGGCGCGTCGGAGCCCGGACCGACACGGACGGACCCCTCGTCGTCGTGGTGATCGACGGCTACGAAGCGCTGGGGGCGGCCGTGGACGACCTCGGCGGCCTCCGACTTCTGGAGGACATCGACCGGCTCGCCCAAGCAGGACCCGGCCACGGCGTGGCCCTGCTGTTGACCAGCAGCCGACCGACGCTGCTGCCACCGTCTGTGCTCGCCACCGCCGACCAGGTCGTCGCCCTTCGCCTCGACGACCCGGCCGACTACGGCATCCTCGGCCTCCGCCCGCCCTCCCGACCCCTGCCGCCCGGGCGCGGTCGGTGCGGAGCCGGCCACGAGGTCCAGGTCGGGTTGGTGGACTGTTCGGCCGTGGAGGTGGCCGCAGCCCACGGTCCTCTGGCCCCGGGATCGGGCCCGCCGTCGGTCGGCCCGCTTCCGGCCCGGGTGTCGCTGCGGGACCTCGAGGACGACGGTCCCGGCGTCGCCCTCGGCCGCCGGGACCGTGACCTCCTGCCGGCTCGCACTCTGTTGCGGGCCGGGACGGCCTTCGTGATCAGTGGTCCGCCGCAGTCCGGGCGCTCCACCGCCTTCGCCCGGCTCCTGGCCGCGCCCGACCGCCCGCTGACGGCGTACCGAGCCGGCGACGACGCCGAGCGGTTCCGGGCCGAGGTCCGGGCCTGGCTCGACCAGCCTCGACCCCGGCTCTTCGCCGTGGACGACGCCGAGACCCTGGCTGACCCTGAGGGCGTCCTGCGGGATCTCGTGACCCGCCGGCACCCCGACGCCCGGATGGTGGTCGGCGTGCGGGCCGACGCCTGGCGCTCGGCCTACGGCGCGTGGTTGTCCGAGCTCCGTCCGGCCGCTCACGGCCTGGCCCTGGCCCCCGACGCGGTCCACGACGCCGACTCCTGGACCCTGGCCTTGCCTCCGGTCGGGCCCAACCCACCTCCCGGGCGGGGCGTGCTCGTGGACGACGGCGAGGCGGCGGTCATCCAGGTGGCGCTGGCCGATGGATGATCTCCCTGGCGGTTGGACCCCCGAGGTGGTCCTGGGGGGTCAGCCGGATCGGGTCGTGGTGCGGGCCCGACGGCCGGGCGAGGCCCCCGTCGTGATCAAGGCCACCCCGCCCGCAGCCGGCTGGTCGTCGCGGGCCGCGCTCCGCCGAGAGGCCCGGCTGCTCCAATCGGCGCAGGGCGACGGCGTGGTCCGTCTCCTCGACATCCTCGACCGTCACGGCTGTACGGCAATCGTGCTCGGCTTCGTCCCCGCCGGCTCGCTGGCCGACCGCCCCGCCCCTGACCCGGATCTGGTCGTCGCCCATCTCACGGCCACGGTCGACCGCCTCCGCCGGATCGGCTTGGCCCATGCCGCCCTCCACCCCGAGCACGTCCTCCTCGATGCCGACGGCCACCCGATCCTGTGCGGCTTCGGCGCCGCCCGCCGGACCACCAGCCCGGACCCCGACGGACCGGCCCTCGCCGCGCTCATCCGCACCATCCGTTCCGGGAGCTGAACCTCGAGTCCCAGCGCGAGGTTCAGATACAGAGGTGGATGGGGGGTCAGAGGTCGAGGCGGAGGAGGTCGTCGTCGGTCTCGCGGCGGACGACGAGACGGGCATCGCCGTCCCTCACGAACACGACCGGCGGGCGAGGGACTTTGTTGTAGTTGGAGCCCATGGAGTGGCCGTAGGCCCCGGTGACCGGCGTGGCCAGGACGTCGCCCACGGCCAGATCGCCGGGGACCCGGCCATCGGCCACGAGCAGGTCGCCGGCCTCACAATGCTTGCCGACGACCCGAACCGGCCGGTCCCGCACGGCGTCGGTCGCCCGGGGCAGGAAGGTCTCATAGCCACTGCCGTAGAGCACCGGTCGGGGGTTGTCGCTCATCCCGCCGTCCACGGCGACGTAGGTGCGGATGCCGGGCAGGTCCTTGATGGTGCCGACCCTGTACAGGGTGACCGCCGCGGCGGCGGCGATGGCCCGCCCGGGCTCGGCCGACACCCGGGCGGTGATGCCGGCGTCGACACACGCGGCCCGCACGGCCCCGCCCCACTCGGTGATCGTCGGGGCCGACTCCCCCTCGACGTAGGCCACGCCCAGCCCGCCGCCGATCGACAGCTCCGGCAGGCCCTGGGCGTTGACGAACGGGGCCAGGGCCTCGACGGCCTGGAAGAATGAGTCGACCACGAACACCTGACTGCCGATGTGGGCGTGGAGGCCGATCAGGTCGACCGAGCCCAGGGCGCCGAGGCGCTCGACGGCCTGGCCGGCGGCGCCGGACCGGAGGCCGAAGCCGAACTTCGAGTCGTCCTGGCCGGTGCGCACGTACTCGTGGGTGTGGGCTTCGACGCCCGGAGTGACCCGGACCAGGACCTGGGGACGGGTCGGGGCGGCGGAGGCGAGGCGCTCGAGCCGATCCACCTCGTCGAAGGAGTCGACGACGATGCGACCCACACCGGCCGCGAGGGCTCGTCCCAGCTCGGTCTCGGACTTGTTGTTGCCGTGGAGGACCAAGCGATCGGCCGGGACGCCGGCGGCGAGGGCCACGTGCAGCTCGCCCCCCGTGGCCACGTCGAGGTGCATGCCCTCCTCGTGCGCCAGTCGGGCCATCGCCGTGCAGAGGAAGGCCTTGGCGGCGTAGGCCACGCCCTCGCCGAAGGCGGTCACCGCCTCCTGGCAGCGGGACCGCAGGTGGGTCTCGTCGTAGACGAAGACGGGGGTGCCGAACTCGGCGGCGAGGTCGAGGAGGTCACAGCCCCCGATGCTCAGGCCGCCGTCCTCGGCCACGGTCGCCGTGTCGGGCAGGAGCCCCCGCGGGAGCGGGGTCACATCTCGTCGGGCGCGCTGGCCCCGAGCAGGTCCAGCCCGATGGCCAGGCCGACCCGCACGGCCTCGACCAGCCACAGGCGGGCCTGGGTCAGGGCGGGATCGACGCTGTCGGCCACCACGTAGCAGTCGTGGTAGAAGCCATGGAACCGGCCGGCCAGGTCCCGGACCCAGGTCGTGACCTGGTGGGGCGCCCGACCGAGGGTCGCCCCGGCCACCACCTCGGGCAGCTCGGACAGCGACCGCAGCAGCTCCAGCTCCCGCTCGTGGGTGAGCAGGCCCAGGTCGACATCGGCCAAGGGCGCCCGCTCGCCGCCCAGCTCGGCCACCTTGCGCCCGATGGACTGGATCCGGGCGTGGGCGTACTGGACGTAGAAGACCGGGTTCTCCATGGCCTGGCTGGCGACTTCGGCCAGGTCGACCGTCTGTGGGCTGTCCATCGACTGGAGGAGGAACGTGATCCGGGCGCTGTCCGGGCCGACCTCGTCGAGGATCTCGGCCAGGGTGATGATGTTGCCGGCCCGCCGGGACAGGCGGACGGGTTCGCCGGCCCGCAGCAGGTTCACCAGCTGGGTGATCACGATCTCCAGCTCGTCGGGGTCGTGGCCCAGCGCCTGCACCGCGTTCTTGAGCCGTGGGACATAGCCGTGGTGGTCGGCTCCCCAGACGTTGATGAGCAGCTCGAAGCCCCGGGCGAACTTGTCCCGGTGGTAGGCGATGTCCGGCAGGACGTACGTGTAGTCACCGTCGGTCTTGACCAGGACCCGGTCCTTGTCGTCGCCGAACGCCGTCGAGCGCAGCCAGGTCGCTCCGTCGGCCTCGTAGGCCACCTTCCACTCATCGGCGCCGTCGGGCTTGTCCGGGGCGTCCCGCGCCAGGAGATCGGCCAGGGTCTGCTCGATCGCTCCCGAGGCGACCATCGACCGCTCGCTGAAGTAGGTGTCGAAGACGATGCCGATCCGAGCGAGGGTGTCGGCCTGGTCCTTGCGGGCCCGGGCCAGGCCCCACTCCAGTGGATCGGCGTCCTCAGGCATCTCGGCTGCCCACTCGTCGATGTACTCGCCCTGGTATCCCCCATCAGGCGTCTCCGCTCCGGCCTTGGCCGCGACGAGTGAATCGGCGAACAGCTGGGTCTGGATGCCCCGGTCGTTGACGTAGAACTCCCGGGACACGTCGTGGCCCGTCCGCTCGAGGAGGCGGGCCAACGAGTCGCCGTACACGGCACCTCGGGCGTGGCCGGCGTGGAGCGGACCGGTGGGGTTGGCGCTGACGAACTCCACCATGACCTTCTTGCCGTTCCCGAGGTCGGGGGTGGCGTACCCATCGGCCCCCTCGGTGACGACCTGGGTCAGGACGTCGTGCAGCCATCCCTCGTCGAGGTGGAAGTTGACGAAGCCGGGGCCGGCGATCTCCACCTTGACCACGTGGGGCGCGGGAGCGGCTTCGAGGGCGGCGACGAGGTCAGCGGCCAGCTCCCGGGGGTTGCGCCCGGCGGCCTTGGCCGAGACCAGGGCCACGTTGGACGACCAGTCCCCGTGCTCCCGACGGGCCGGCCGTTCGAGTTGGATGGTGTCGGGTGCGTCGACACCGCAGGCGGTCAGGGCGGCCCGGAGGGCCTCGGTGAGCGAGTCGGTGACCACGATGCAGAGAGGCTACGACCCGGCCACCACGCTTCTGGCACCTGATTCGGCGGCGCCGGGAGCCGAATCAGGGGCCGGCGCGGATGGGGCCAGGGGTCGGTGACGTGGAGGACGGCGGCGCCGTGGACCCGGTCGTGGGCCAGGTCGACCAGGGCCCGGTCGGCCGCCGCAAGGGCATACGGCGTGGTGGTCACCCGGATCCCGATGCGGGCCGCGGTGGCCAGGAAGTCCTCGCCGTCCTGGCGGGTGTTGGCCGTGACCGAGCGGACCTGGCGCTCCTGGAACAGGTGGCGCTGGTAGTCGAGGGGCGGCACGTCGGACAGGTGGATGCCGGCTACGGCCAGCGTCCCGCCCCGGTCCAGGGCTTCGAGCGCCGCGGGGACGATCTCGCCCGCCGGGGCGAAGCAGATGGCCGAGTCGAGGGGCTCGGGGGGCCGATCGAAGGTGTCGCCGACCCAGGCGGCGCCGAGCTCGGCGGCCAGTGCCCGGGCCTCGGCCGCGCGGGTCATCACGTACACCGTCGCCCCCTCGGCCAGAGCGACCTGGGCGGCCAGGTGGGCCGAGCCCCCGAAGCCGTAGATGCCGAGTCGACCGCCCGGCGGGACCTCGGCCCGGCGCAGAGCCCGGAACCCGATGATCCCGGCGCAGAGCAGGGGGGCCGCCTCGGCGTCGGTGAACGCCTCGGGCAGGGCGTAGGCGTAGCGTTCGTCCACGAGGGCCTGCTCGGCGTAGCCGCCGTCGGCGTCCCAGCCGGTGAAGCTCGGGGCGAGGCACAGGTTCTCGTCGCCCCGGACGCAGAACCGGCAGGTCCCGCAAGTGCCCCGCAGCCAGGCGATCCCGATCCGGTCGCCGACGGTGAAACGGGAAGCCTCCGGCCCCAGGGCGTCGACCCGGCCCACGACCTCGTGGCCGGGAACCACGTCCGGCCGGTGGACCGGGAGGTCGCCCTCGGCCACGTGCAGGTCGGTGCGGCACACCCCGCAGACCGAAACCCGGACTCGCACCTCGCGGCCGAGGGGCTCCGGAGTCGGAAGGTCTCGGGGCTTCAGCGGACCGCCGTCAACCGGTCCGGGCGAGTGGATCACCCACGCGTTCACAGGAGCGCCCTCGGCAGGACTCGAACCTGCGCACACGCCTCCGGAGGGCGATGCTCTATCCGCTGAGCTACGAGGGCTGGACCCGCGACTGTACCGGTCCCCTGGGACCTACCTGCAGGTGATCTCGGGTGGTGCCTCACCCGCGGTGCGACCGATCGAGTCGGTGATGGGGACGCCCTCGCTGCCGTCGGCCACATCCACCTCGGCGTCGGGGTCGACCACGACGCCGTTGGTGACCAGGTCACCCGCGTCGACGACCCGGTCGACCTGTGGTGGCGTGTCCCCGGCCGGCCGCGGCGTCTCCTGCACGGTGGTGAAGTCCAGCCCGGTGGCGACGGCGACCGTGCCCGGGGCGATGTCGGGGTTCTCCACCAGCTCCGGTGGCGTGGTCAGGTGACGGGCCACGACGTCGGCGGCCACGATCTCCCCCGGCGCGAAGTGGACCTGGGTGACGGCCAGCGGCAGGCCGTCCAGGTTCTCCGTGCCCGTGAACTGGAAGCCGACGGTGCTCAGGGCTTGGCCGACCGCCTCCGCCTGACCGACCGCACCGGAGGCGTTCACCACCTTCACCTGGACCATGCCCGGCGTGTAGTCGGCGGCGGCGTGGCCCCGGAACTGAGCCAGGACGTTGTCGGCGTCGGGTTCGACGATGCGGAGGACGGCCGCTCCACCGCCGGTCGTGTAGTCCTCGACCGGCAGCGTGCGGTTGATGACCGTGTCGGGGCCGATGGCGCGGAAGCGGAGAGCCAGACCGGCCAGGTCGTCGAAGCTGAGCGCCTCGTCCAGGCCCACGCTGTCCACGCCGATGTCGATCATCTCGTTGAAGCGGCTGGCACTGGTCAGGTCGAGGGACACCGCCTGCTCGACGGCATCGACGATGAGCTGCTGCTGGCGGGTGATGCGGCCGAGGTCACCAGTGGGATCGGTCTGCCAGGCCCCGTCTTCCACGTACTCCAATGAACGACTGCGGGCCAGGGCCAGCGCCTGCTGACCGTCCAGGTTCACGCAGCCCTCGCCGTTGATGACCAGGCCGGTGTGCTGGTCCCGCATGGCGGTGTCGAACCACATGGGGACGCCGCCGATCGCCTCGACCAGCCGCTGGAAGCCGCTGAAGTCGACTTCGATGTAGTGGTTGATGGGAATGCCCAACGACTCCTGGATGGTGTCGATCAGGGTCTGGCGACCGTTGGAGTAGGCCGTGTTGATCCGGTCCTCCGAGCCCGTGCCGGCGATGGGCAGCCAGAGGTCCCGGGGGATGGACAGCAGCTTGACCCGTTCGGCGTCGGGCTCGACCCGGGCCACGAGGACCGTGTCGGAACGCTGCCCGCTCGGCTCGGTGCCGTCGAAGAAGGCGCCGGAGTCGGCCGCATCGTCATCGAGGTCCTCGCGGGAGTCGGACCCGACGAGCAGGAAGTTCTGGGGCTCACCCGTGGCCGCCGAAGCCAGGGTGATGTCGCCGTAGCGGGGGATCTGCTCGAAGCGGTAGCGGGCGTACCCGATCATGGTGGCCGCAGCCAGGCAGCCCACGGAGGTGAGCACGCCGACGCCGATCAGGGTGCGCTGGCGCCACGTCCGGTGCTTCCGGGGGCCGCGCGCGTCAGGTTGCTCCGCGGGTGAGGAGGGGGCCGGTTCGCCGGAGGACGAGTCGGCGCGCCGTCCGCGCCTGCGCTTCGCCATGCGGCCGAGAGCGTAGTGCTCTGTAACCAAACCGCAATGTCAGGGCCCGAAGGGCTCAGTCGGCTCGCCAGCCGGTCCACGCGTCGACGGTGACGGAGACGACAGGGCCCGGAGGCGGGGCCTCGACGTACTGCGGGTAGCGCTCGGTCAAGGCCTCGACGGCCTCGGCGAAGGCGTCGCCCTCGGTGATCACCGTGGCCGTCCCTCGCATCCGGACCCACCACAGGCGCTCCCAGTCGTCCTCGTAGTGGTCGACCAGGACGGTGACCTCGGGGTGCGCCCGGATGTTGGTCAAGCGGCGCAGGCGGGTGGTCGACTTGGGCTTCTGGTCGACGATGCTGACCAGCCGGTCACCCTCCAAGAGGGCGAAGGTGATGGGGACCACGTCGACGCCGAGGCCGGGGTTGACGGTGGCCAGGCGGGCCACCCGGGCCGAGGCGACCAGCGCCCGGGCCTCGACGGTCTCCACGTCAGTCGGGCCGGGGTTCCTTGGGCAGGCCCAGGACCCGCTCCCCCACGATGTTGCGCTGGATCTGGGCCGTCCCGCCCCAGATGGTCTCCGACCGGCTGAAGAAGAAGGCCGACTGCAGCACGCTGGCCGGGTACTCCTCATTCGTGCGGCGGGCGCCATAGCCCGGGACGGACTCCTCGGCATCGACGTTGCCGGTGAGCACCTGGCCGCCCATGCCGGCGATGTCGATGGCGAGCTCCATGACGTCCCGGTGGTACTCCGACCAGAACATCTTGTTGGTGGCGCCCAGGGCGGCGACGCCGAGGTCCTTGCTCCCGGTCAGGACCGACGACAGCGAGCGCAGCCCGTTGACCTTCATGATCTGGACCTTCGACCAGGCGTGGGCGAGGCCCTGGCGGACCCGTGGGTCGTCGGCCTTGCCGTTGGCCTTGGCCAGCTCGGTGATGCCCTCCAGCTCCTTCTCGAATCGGCGGTACCCGGTGGTGGCCGAGGTCCCGCGCTCGAAGCCCAGGGTGGTCATGGCCACCTTCCAGCCGCCGTTGACGCCGCCGACCACGTTCTCCTTCGGGCAGCGGGCATCGGTGAAGAAGACCTCGTAGAACTCCGCCGAGGCGTCGATCTGCTTGATCGGGCGGACCTCGATGCCCGGCTGCTTCATGGGGCAGAGCAGGTAGGAGATGCCCTTGTGCTTGGGGGCGTCGGGGTCGGTGCGGGCCAGCACGAAGATGTAGTCGGCGAAGCCGGCCTGGGTGGTCCAGATCTTCTGGCCGTTGATGACCCACTCGTCGCCGTCCAGCTCGGCCCTGGTCTTGAGGCCGGCCAGGTCGGAGCCGGCGTCGGGCTCGGAGAAGCCCTGGCACCACGAGATCTCCCCACTGAGGATCTTGGGGATGAACTCCTGCTTCTGCTCCTCGGTCCCCCACTGGAGGATGGTCGGGCCGACCAGGGTGTCGCCGAAGAAGTCGGCCCGCATCGGCGCACCGGAGCGGTGGAACTCTTCGGCCAGGACCACGGCGTGCATGGTGGGCAGGCCCCGGCCCCCGTACTCGGTGGGCCACGACGCGCACAGCCAGTTGCCCTCGTGGAGCTTGGCCGTCCATCCCCGGTTGAACGCCTTGCGCTCCTCGGAAGTCATCTCGAACCCCTCGTCGAACCAGCCCTCGGGCAGGTTCGCCTCCAGCCAGCCCCGGACCTCGGCCCGGAACGCCTCGGCGTCAGGCGGGTACGTCAGGTCCATGACTGCCACTTTTGACTGGCTTCGCTTCGCTCAGCAAGTCCGGCGGCGCCGACCCAGCGAGTCCTCGGTGCTGCTCCGCTCCGACTGCGCAGCGTCACGAGTCGGCCACTGGCGGTTCCGGTGCAGCCACTGCTGGCTCCGCCTTCTTCTTGGGGGGTGGGGTGCCCAGCTTGACCGGGGCCCAGGCGTTGTCGGGCCAGCGGCGGCGGCTGACGATGGACAGGCGGCGCATCAGCTTGATGGCGTCGGGGTCGCTGTCGCCGGGGCGGCTGATGATCACGCCGTCGGCGAGCATGCCCTTGATGATCGCCCGACCGAGGTCGGTGCGGACCACCGTGAGGGTCCAGTCGTTGTCCTTGCCGATGCCTCCGGTGGAGATGTCGGCGTGCTCGGCGGCGAAGTCCGGGCAGGTCTTGCAGCCCTCCCGGGTCCAGGCGTGGCACTCCTTCAGGTTGACCTCGTGGTAGCTGCCGTCGTGGAGCCAGATCTGGAAGACGCCCTTGATGTTGACCTTCTTGATGTCGGCCTTCTTCAGGCCGTACTTGGCCTCGAAGAGCTCCTCGAAGATGGCGTCGTCGAAGGTCTTGGAGCAGAGCAGGCCGATGTTGAAGACGAACGGCTTGCCCGACTTGCCGACCTTGCGGTGCCACATCACCGGCGGCACCGAGGACTGGCAGCTCATGCCGACCAGGGCCAGCTTCGACAGGCCTCGCTCCTTGGCCTCCGTCACCGCCAGGGTGTTGGCCGAGTACGTGTAGCGGCTGCCGGCAGAGGCCAGGACCTCCTCCTTGGTGGCGGCCACGCCAGGAATGGCCTTCCATGTCGAGCCGTCGCCCTCCAGGAAGGACGTGAGGGCTCCGTCGATGTAGCCCTTCTCCAGGGCCCAGATGAGCAGGGCCGAGACG
Organism: uncultured Microthrixaceae bacterium; assembly: GCA_963725155.1. Classification (GTDB taxonomy): domain Bacteria; phylum Actinomycetota; class Acidimicrobiia; order Acidimicrobiales; family DATDAH01; genus DATDAH01. Next base: position 72,080 of record CAVRXU010000005.1, on the reverse strand, counting down.
AGGCCGCCGTCCTGACCCATCTGGTGGACCATGTCGTCGGACGCCCGGGTCAGGAGGATGTCCTTGTAGACGCCCGACATCTCGTCGGGCTCGCGGTCCCGGGCGAAGAGGTGCTCGTTGGCGTCCTCCTCCCAGGTCCGGAAGCGGGGGCAGGCCCGGGTGCAGCTCGTGCAGCCCTTCTGGCCGTGGCCGCAGTCGGCCGGGCCCAGCTCGTCCTCGAGGTGGAAGGGCTTGTAGCCACCCTGCTCGTGGTCGTACCCGATGACGTCGTGAGGGCAGGCGATCACACAGCCCGCGCACCCGGTGCAGAGGCCGAAGTCGATGACCTCCTCGTACAGCTCCTTCCACTGGTAGGTCCAGCGGGTGCGGGTGGGGGCGGGCTCAGTGGTGGTCATGGTCCTCAGGCGGGCGCGGTGGTGGACGGGACGGTGCTCAGCGTGGGGCCGGCGGCCTCGATCTCGAGGTAGCAGGCCGTGCGGATGCGGTCGACGGGGCCGGGGACCGCGGTGGGATCGGCCTCGAGGGCGGCGTCCATGGCGAGGAAGCGGTCGAACGGGATCTCGGCCCGGATGCCGTCAAAGGCACACCGGCAGAAGTCGGCGGATCGAGAGAAGTCGAGGTTCTCGGCGTCGGCGGTGCACGTGACCATGAAGTCGTCCTCGATGCGGGCGTCGTAGTCGGTGGGCGGGTCCTCGTCCCGCAGGAAGAGGATGCCACCCACGACCGCGGCGGCCAGCACCGCCACCGCGGCGGCCCCGACCACCAGCTTGCTCACGCCAGGACCGTGGTCGTGGTCGGTGGCGGCGGGGGGCGGGGCGTCGTCGGCAGCGGGGCGGGCTCGCCCAGCGTCGGCGCCGCGTCCAGGGAGCGGACACACGCGGCCAGGAGCTCGAGGGGCAGGTCCATCTTTCCGCCGGGCAGACGGGTGGGGGCATTGTCGAAGTCGTCGGCCAGCAGGTCGTGGATGGCGGGCACGTCGTCGAACGCCACCGTCCGGGACAAGGCGTCGTACCAGCAGCCGCACACCTGCGGGGCGGCGGCGCCTCCGAAGGCGTCGGTGCACTGGCGGAGGAAGTCCGCCTCGTAGGCGGCGTCGTAATCGGCTGTGTCGTCGCCACTACAGGCCACGCCGAAGAACACGGTCACGGCCAGCGCCACGCCGAGACGGAGCGCACGAGGCCGACCCATTGCCCGCACGGTACCCAGACGGCCAAAAACAGGCCTGATGGCCCATGTGGTGACCCGCGGGGGGAGCCGAAGAAGTTCAGGTAGCGCCTGCACGGCCCTTCTGGCGAGGTCTCAACGACGAGTCCTCGCCTCAACCGGCCGGTGCGGGGACCGGGGCCAATTCGGCGGCGCCCCGGTCCCCGCCAGGCGGGCGCTACATTTCGCCATCGCTGCGCTCGGCGAGTTTCACCTCGCTGCGCTCGGTGAGTTCTGTAGGTGCGGCCTGCGGCCGCGCTGTCGTTGGTCACCCGACCGGCAGAGCCGGATCGGGTGACGACCGAAGGGGCGCGGAGCGCCCCCTCGGGCTCCCCCCGTGACCGGTCGGGCTGCTCGCGCTCACGCACGGTGCGGCTCGGGGGCCGTCCGGCAGGCCTCTATCCCTCAGCGGCGAGTTGTCGCGCACGCTCCAGGACGGCGTCGAGCATGGGCTCGGTGAGTTTCTTCGTGAAGGTGTTTTGTTGGCTGACGTGGTAGCTGCAGAGGAGGGTTTGCCCTTCCGGTGCCTTCACCTCGGCGCCGTGGGCGAACTTTGGTCGCGGGCGGATTCCCAGGTGGGTGGTCATGGCTTGGTAGGCGAATTGGCCGAGGACGACGAAGACGTCGAGCTGGGGCAGCAGCGCCAACTCTCGTTCGAGCCAGGGGCGGCAGGCATCGCGTTCTTCGGGGGTGGGCTTGTTGGCGGGCGGGGCGCACCGGACGGGCGCGGTGATCCACGCCCCGGTCAGCACCAAGCCGTCGCCCCGGTGGTCCGACGTGGGTTGGTTGGCGAATCCGGTGCGGTGCAGCGCGGCGTACAGGAAGTCGCCCGAGCGGTCGCCGGTGAACATGCGCCCGGTCCGATTGGCCCCGTGAGCCGCCGGGGCGAGGCCGATGATGCCCACGCGGGCCCCGGGATCGCCGAATCCGGGGACCGGTCGACCCCAGTAGTCCCAGTCGGCGAAGGCCGCCCGCTTCTCCCGGGCCACCTCCTCCCGCCAGGCCACCAACCTCGGACAGGTTCGGCACGCGGTCACCGCCTCCTCGACGGCGGCCAGCGAGTCGCTCACCCCCTGGAGCGTACGGTCGACCCGCGAGGGGCGCCGATAGGTTGACGCCCTCATGGCGACCAAGCCCACGCCTCCGACCCTCGTGCTCCTGGTCCGCCACGGCCTGACGCCGACGACCGGTTCCAAGCTGCCCGGCCGGGCGCCCGGCCTCCACCTGTCCGAGGCCGGGCAGGCCCAGGCCGAGACCGTCGCCCAGCGCATCGCTCCCCTCGGCGATGTGGCCGCCGTGTACGCATCGCCACTGGAGCGGGCCCGCGAGACCGCCGCCCCCATCGCCAAGGCCACCGGCAACCGGGTCCGCACCTTGGCCGACCTGCACGAGTGCGACTTCGGCGAGTGGACGGGCAAACGGCTGGCCGACCTCTACAAGAAGAAGGAGTGGAAGCAGGTCCAGCGCAACCCGTCGGGCTTCCGCTTCCCGAAGGGCGAGTCCTTCGGCGAGATGCAGGTACGGATCACTGACGCCTTGGCCCAACTGCGGGCTCGCCACCCCGGCCAGCGCGTGGTGGCCGTGTCCCACGCCGACCCGATCAAGGCTGCCGTGGCCCACGCCATGGGCACCCACCTCGACCTGTTCCAGCGGCTGGTCGTGTCGCCCTGTTCGGTGAGCGCCGTCGTCCTGACCGACGACGGCCCCCTGGTGCTGGCCGTGAACGCCGTCGACGACCTGAAGCGCCTGGTGCCGTCGTGAGAGCGAGCCGACGATGAGCGATTTCGACCTGCGAGAGCCGGACCGGTTCACCGCCGGCGCGGTCGGCGAGCCCGGCTCGCGGATCTTCTTCCTCCAGGCCGTCGAGGGGACCCAGGTGGTCAGCCTGCGCCTCGAGAAGCAGCAGGTGGGCGCCCTCGGCCAGTACCTCGAGGGGGTCCTGTCCGACCTCCCGGTGGTCACCGCTGAGGAGCTGCCCGTCGACTTGGACCTCGTCGAGCCGGTCGTGGCTGAGTGGATCGTGGGCACGCTCGCCGTCGCCTACGACGGCGCCGTCGACCGGGTGGTGCTCCAGGCCGACGAGTTGGTCGACGAGGAGGCCGACGACGACGAGGGCGGCCACGCCCGCTTCCACCTGACCCGGCCCCAGGTCGTGGCCTTCTGCGCCCACGCCGAGGAGCTCGTGGCGGCCGGCCGACCGCCGTGCCCGATCTGTGGCCAGCCGCTGGATCCCGACGGCCACGTCTGCCCCCGGAGCAACGGCCACAAGTGACCGAGGACCTCACCCTGCTGCGGGAGGGCGAGATGATGGTCGAGGGGCGCATGCCCTACAGCTCGAACGGCACGTACCTGGTGCGGGTGGCCCTCGACGGAGCCGAGGAGCTGGCGGTCTACAAGCCGGTGCAGGGCGAGCGACCCCTGTGGGACTTCCCGAGCGGCCTGGCCCGCCGGGAGGTGGCCGCCTACGAACTGTCCCATGCGCTGGGCTGGGAGCTGGTGCCGCCGACGGTCCTCCGCGGCGGCCCGGGGGGCGAGGGCTCGGTCCAGCGCTTCGTCGACGCCGACTTCAGCGAGCACTACTTCACCCTGCGGGAGGACGGGACCCACGACGACACCTTCCGGCGGCTCTGCGCCTTCGACCTGGTGGCCAACAGCGCCGATCGCAAGGGCGGCCACTGCCTCATCGACGGCGACGGCCACATCTGGGCCATCGACAACGGGCTCAGCTTCCACCACGAGTTCAAGGTGCGGACCGTCATCTGGGACTACGCCGGCGAGCGCCTGCCCGACGACGTCTGCACCGCCCTCAGTGCCCTCGTGCGCGACGGGCTGCCCGAGTCGCTGGCCGAGCTCCTCGACCCCTTCGAACGCGACGCCGTGCTGACCCGGGCCGGCGCCCTCCTCCAGACCGGCTCCCTCCCCCACGACCACACCGGCCACCGCTACCCCTGGCCCCTCGTGTGACCACGCGATCGTTCTGGCGGGGGATCTACCGGTCCGGGGCGGCAGATCCCCCGCCAGAACGCCGATGCTGAGCGTCGACGAGGCGGCGGCCCAGGGCGACCTCGACGAGCTGATCCGCCACGTCGACCGCCTGTGCGCCGAGCGGGACTGGGACGAGCTGGTCCGCCTCCGGGACAAGGCGAAGGCCGCCATCGAGCGCGGCTTCCAGCTCTGGCCCGCTGCCTCCTACGCCGAGTACCGCATGGCCCTCGAGGGGCCGGGCCCGTGGGCTGCGCAGATGCTGGTCGAGGGAGCGGGCTGGATGGCCCTGGGCCCGCTCCACGAGGTCGCCGCCAGCACCCATGCGTGGGCCGACCTGTCCGGCCACCCCGGCGGCGCCCACGCGCTCCTGGCCGCTCACGAGCGGGTGCTCCGAGGTGAGGACCTCTCGGGACAGCTCGACGACCTCCCCCAGATCTTCGACGTCCCCGCCGTGCTGCTGTCCTGGGAACCGCACTACGCAGTCGCCACCTACAAGCCCGACAAAGCGGAGTTCCCGAGCCCACCCGCTCCCGACCCCCTCCCGACGCTGTTCGGCGAGCCGGGAGCCCGCGTCGACGACCACACCGTCGACGCCGCGCTGACCGAGCTGGCCAAGACCTGGGCCGACGAGTCGAACGGCCGACTCGAGACGATCGCAGTCGAAGGCGACGCCCCCAGCGCCATCGCCGCCCTCGGCCTCCGCAGTGGTCGCATGGTCGAGATCACGGCCGCCGAGGCGATGGCCCACATGGCCTGGGCCGCGGCCAGCGGTGGCGCCCACGGAAGACGACGGGGCAGCGCCACCGGTAGAGCCCGGGCCTGGTGGGCGATGACCACCCTCACCGGCCTCGACGAGTCCGCCGAGGTCCATGCCGACGAGCTCGGCGAAGCCGCCGACGAGCTGACCTGGCTCTGGTGGGACGCCGCCGAGCCCGAGACCGGCTGGAGCCTGCGACTCGCCGTCGCCGACGACCAAGACGGCCTCGCCTGGGCCATCAACGCCGTCGACGCCCCCACCTGACCAAGGCCCGCAAAGGCCCGGCCCGTCGAGCCCGTCGAGCTGGACAAACCACTGGCAAAGAAGGGGGCCAAGCCGGTCGCCCGCAACCCCCACGCCGCCCTCCAGCCCCCCTCTCCCGACCGAAAGGACCGCGACGCTCCCCCAGCGGTCACTCCCGGCGCAGCGACGCCGAGGAGAGGGGCGGCGCCGCGGGCTGACGCAGGGGGCGGGGCGGGGGCCTTCCGCCGCGACGGTTTCGCTCGGTTGCGTCAGGAGCAAGGGAGGCACCCGTCCCGCCCCCGTAGCCCGAGCGCGAAAAGGCGCCGCCCCCGACGAGCAGAAGCGGCGCCTCGACGTGACTACCGGTTCTGGAGCGCCTCGATCACCTGAGGGAGCACTTTGTGCACATCTCCCACGATCCCGAGATCGGCGACCGAGAAGATGGGCGCCTCGGCGTCCTTGTTGATGGCGATGATGTTCTTGGAGCCCTTCATCCCCACCAGGTGCTGGGTCGCCCCGGAGATGCCACAGGCGATGTAGACGGTCGGCTTCACGACCTTGCCCGTCTGGCCCACCTGGTACGAGTACGGGACCCAGCCGGCGTCCACGATGGCTCGGGACGCGCCCGGGGCCGCCTTGAGGAGCTTGGCCAGCTGCTCGATCATCTCGTACTTGCCGGCCTCGCCCAGGCCCCGGCCGCCCGAGACCACGACCGCGGCCTCGTCCAGCTTCGGGCCCTCGTGCTCCTCCACGTGGCGGGCCTTGACCGTCGCCGTCCCGGTGGCGCCCGTGTCGGGCACGGCCAGGTCGGCCACCTCGGCGGAACCGCCGCTCGGAGCCTCGGCCGCGGCGAAGGACTTGGGCCGGATCAGGACCAGGGCCGGGCCGTCGCCGCCCACCTTGGTGCGGATGTTGGTCGCCCCACCGAAGATCGGCTCCGTGGTGACCAGGGCGCCACCGTCCTCGCTCAGGTCGACGTTGTTGGTCGACACCGTCCGGTCGAGCTTGGCCGACAGGCGGCCGGCCACGTCGCGGCCGTCGTAGGTGGTGCCGAACAGGATGGCGTCGGGAGCGTCGCCGCCTTGGACCGCAGCGGCGATGGCGGAGGCCACGGGGACTCCCTGGAGCACGTCGCCCAGGTCGCCGGTGGCGTGCACCTTCGTGGCCCCGTGGGCCCCGAGGGTCTCGGCCACGGAACTGCCGTCGCCGCCGTACACGCACTCGACGGTGTCGGCCAGCTCGCCGGCCTTGGCCAGGATCTCGAGGGTGATCGGCAGGACCTCGCCGTCACGGGCCTCGGCGTACACCCAGATGCGGGAGAGAGCCATGATCAGATCACCTTCAGTTCGTCCAGGAAGGCGATGACCCGTTGGTAGGCCTCGCCCTCGTCCTCGATGATCTCGCCCGCCTCACGCTCGGCGGCGGCGGATCACGTCGACCACTTCCTGGTCGGCGCCGGCCCAGCCGACGTCGGAGGCGTCGAGACCGAGATCGGCGACGGTCACCTCGTCCACGGGCTTGTTCTTGGCCGCCATGATCCCCTTGAAGGACGGGTAGCGGGGCTCGACCACGCCGGCGGTCACTGAGACCACGGCGGGCAGCGGGCAGCTGACCTCGTCATAGCCCAGCTCGGTCTGGCGCTGGACCCCGACCGCCCCGTCGCCGACGTGGATCTCCTTGGCGAAGGTCACCGACGGCAGGCCGAGGAGCTCGGCCAGCTGCTCGGGCACCGTGCCCGTGTAGCCGTCGCTGGACTCGGTGGCGGTCAGGACGAGGTCCACGCCCTCGACCCGGCCGATGGCCTTCGCCAGCACCTTGGCCGTGGACAGTGAGTCCGAGCCGGCCAGCGCCTCGTCGCTGACCAGGACGGCCTTGGCCGCACCCATGGCCAGCGCCGTGCGCAGGCCGCTGGTCTCGCTGTTGGGGGCCATGGAGACGAGGGTCACCTCGCCGTCGCCGCCGGCGTTGTCCGCCAGCTGCAGCGCCATCTCGACCCCGTACGAGTCGGCCTCGTCCAGGATCAGCTTGGAGTCACGCTTGAGCGTGTTGGTCTCGGGATCCAACGCACCCGGCTCGGCCGGGTCGGGGATCTGCTTCACGCACACGACGATGTTCACGACGAAGTGCTCCAGTTGGGGGCATACATGGCGAAGATTGTCGGTCCCTACCCCGGCGGCGGCCAAATCGACCGCGGCTACCGTCGTGGCTCCTGAAGCTCCTCCTGCTCGTCAACTCATCGGCGTCCTCGGTCACGCCGCGCACGCGGGTCGTGATTCGCAAGGCGCTGTCGGCCGACCATGAAGTGGAGGTGGCGGAGACCAACCGCCGGGACCACGCCACCTCGCTGGCCCGGGGCGCGGCCCACGCCGGCGTCGACGTCGTCGTCGTACTCGGGGGCGACGGGACGCTGAACGAGGCGGCCAACGGATTGGCCGGCTCCGACACCGCGCTGGCCACGCTCCCCGGCGGCTCGACCAACGTGTTCGCCCGGACGATCGGCCTGCCCAACGACCCCATCGAGGCGACCAGCGACCTGCTCGACGCGCTGGCCCGGCAGGCGATCCGCCCCATCGGGCTGGGGAACGTGAACGGGCGCTACTTCCTGTTCCACACCGGGGTCGGCTTCGACGCGGCCATCGTGGCCCAGGTCGAGAAGCGCTCCGGGATCAAGCGCTACGCCGGCCACGCCCTCTTCATCTACGCCGGCATCGAGACCACCATCGGCCACTACGACCGCAAGCACCCCCACTTCTCGGTCCACCACGCCGACGGCCAGGTGGTGGACGACGGCTACATGACCGTGGTCCTCAACACGAACCCCTACACGTACCTCGGCAACCGGCCCTTCAACCTCGCCCCCGACGCCGGCTTCGACCGCGGCCTGGCCGTGGTCACGGTGCGCACGATGAGGGTGCTGCCGTTCCTGTCCATCGCCGCGTCCGCCCTCAGCTCCGGCAAGCGCCTGCGTAGGTCCAGGAACGTCGACTACCGCACCGACGTCGAGTCCGTCACCGTGGTGGCCGACCCCACCCACCCCAAGGGCGGCATGCCGTACCAGATCGACGGCGACCACCTCGGCCCGGTCGAGCGCCTCGAGTTCAAGCATGAGGCCAATGCCCTCCGCCTCGTCCTACCGGAGCCAGCGTGACTCGTACCTTGTGCACCAGTGCGCCAGATCTGGCGCACTGGTGCACAAGGTAGGGATCAGGTCCTGGGGATCAGGGCGCGGGCGACGGCGGGGACGTTGGTGCAGAGACCGTCGACGCCGAGGGCCAGGAGCTCGACCATGCGGTCGGCGTCGTCGACGGTCCAGACGTTGACCTTCATCCCGGCGGCGTGGCACCGGGTGACGAGGTCCTCGTCGACGAACCAGTCGTAGGGGTGCAGCGCCTGGTGGCCGGCGGCCGACGCCAGGTCCGCGACATCGGGCTCGGGTTCGATGACGAGGAGCGCAGTGGCCAGGTGCGGGGCTCGCTGCCGGACCCGGACGACGGTGGCCGGGTTGAAGGAGGAGATCAGGACCTCGTCCCGGCCGCCGCGTTCGGCCAGGAGGGCGATGGTCGCTTCGGCCACGAACTCCTCGACGTCGACGTCCGGGTCGGGCTGGTTGTTCTTGATCTCGATGTTCACCCCCATCCCCGAGCAGGCATCGAGGGCCGCGGCCAGGCTGGGCACCGACGCGGGGAGGTCGGACGCGGCGAGCTCGACGATGGCCCCGCCGTCGGGCAGGAGGGCGTCGTGATGGACCACCAGCGCCCGGTCCGCCGTGCGCCGGACGTCCAGCTCGACCCAGTCCGCACCCTGCTCCGCCGCGCCCCGGAACGCCTCCAGGGTGTTCTCGGGGAAGGTGGCCGACGCCCCCCGGTGGGCGATGACGAGGGCCTGTGACATCTCGGTGAAACCTACCTGTTGCCCACCTTCTGACTCGGGAGTAGGGTGACCCCGCTGCATGTGAACGGAATCACGAGCACCGGCCGCCTCTGTCGCTCCCTCGCTCCGCAGCATCAACGACAGCCCCCTACTCCTGCAACCTCACGTGGAGGTTTTGTGGCCCTCCCAGCGCTCAACGCACCTGGCCTCACCCCTGACGACGAGATCGATGACTGGCGCGATGGCGCCGCATGCCGTGACACCGATCCCGACCTGTTCTTCCCCGTCGGCACGACGGGTCCGGCCCTCGAGCAGATCGAGGCGGCCAAAGCCGTGTGCTTCCAGTGCGAGGCTCAGGCCGCGTGCCTGGAGTTCGCCATCATCTCGAACCAGGACTCCGGGGTCTGGGGTGGGACCTCCGAGGAGGAGCGTCGGGTGCTCCGTCGCCGTCACGTCGCCCGCCTGAAGGCCGAGCGCCGCGCGTCGTAGCTCTTGAGTGGCTTCGCGGCGAAGCTGCTCCACTCCGTGCGCTGCGATCAGGTCGGGAAGACCTCGTCGGCGACGAGGGGGACCCGGACCTCGGCGACGGCGCCGTGCTCGTTGTCACCGGTGTCGGCCCGGGCCTGCATCGAGATGGAGCCCCGCAGCTCGGTCGTGACCAGGGTCTGGACGATGTTCAGGCCGAGGCCGGTCGTGTGGTTGATGTCGAACCCCGGCGGCAGGCCGACTCCGTCGTCGGTGACCCGGACCACCAGGGAGTGGCCGTCGTTGGCCACCTGCACGAGGACCTCGCCCTCCGGCGTCTCGCCTTCGTCCTCGAAGGGGTAGGCGTGCTCCACGATGTTCTGGACCAGCTCGGTGATGACGATCGACAGCGGAGTGGCGATGAACGCCGGCAGCTTCCCGGCGTCGCCCTCGATGCGGAACTTCACCCGGTAGTCGTGGGGCACCAGGCCCTCCTCGACCGTGCGCAGCAGGGGCCGCAACACCTCGACGAAGGGCACGTCCTCGCCCGCCCCCCGGCTGAGGATCTCGTGGACCATGGCGATGGACGAGATGCGGGCGACCGACTCCTCGATGGCCGTCCGGGCCTCGGGGATCGCCATGCGCCGGGCCTGGAGGCGCAGCAGCGAGCTGATCGTCTGCAGGTTGTTCTTCACCCGGTGGTGGATCTCGCGGATGGTGGCGTCCTTGGACAACAGCAGCAGGTCCCGCCGGCGGAGCTCGCTGATGTCGCGGATGAGGACGACGGCGCCGGTGGCCTCTCCCCGCTCCAGCAACGGGATGCAGCTGATGACCACGGTCACACCCGAGGGGCGTTCGACCTCGTGGGTGACCGGGACGCCGAAGGCGTAGGCGTCCCGCACCATCTCGTCGTCGAGGCCGACTTCGGCCAACGTGCGTCCCTCGGCCGCCGAGTGCACCCCGATGCGATTGAGGGCGGACACGCCGTTGGGTGAGTGGTACTCGATGCGACGGGTGGCATCGAGGAGGACGACGCCGTCGCCGACCCGGGGGGCCAGCTCGCTCTCGAAGTCGGCTCGGGGGAAGGGGAAGCTCCCCTCGGCGATCATGCGGGCGAAGCGGTGGAACATGGTGACGTAGGTCCGCTCCAGCTCGCCGGGGAGCCGCCCGACCGACGACGCCGACTCGCGGGTCAGCACGGCGATGAGCTCGCCGTCGGCCCGCACCGGGATGCACTCCACCCGCACCAGCTCCCGCACGGCGGCGCTGGTCACCTCGCCTTCGATCATCTCGTCCCGCTTGAAGCAGCGGGTGACGACCTCCCGCTCCTCGGCGGAGACCATCGAGCCCATCAGGTCCGACCGGTAGAGGGTCTGGCTGGTTGCCGGGCGGATCTGGCCGAGGACCACGAAGCCCTCGTCCCCCTTGGGGTCGAGGGGGGCGAAGAGCAGGAGGTCGGCGAAGCAGAGGTCGGCCAGCAGGCCCCACGAGGCCGCCAGCCGCTGCAGGTGCTCGATCTGGTCGTCCCGCAGCGGCGTGTGCGCCCGGGCGAGCTCCAGCAGTCCAGCCATGCCTGGAGGCTAGGTAGCCCGCCACCTCCTGTGTCGTGATGCGCTAGCGCGTGATGCAGGCGCCGGCGCGGCGGGGGTCGCCGCCGCCGTGGCCGTCGGGGGCGACGGCGTGCACGCCGCCGAAGTAGAGGTTCAGGTCCGACCAGACGTTGATCGGGCCGAGCTCGGCCAACGCCGCGACCGACTCGGCGGCGAAACCGGGCTCGACCTGGAAGGCGGCGCCGTCCCAGTGGACGCGGGGCCGGCCCACCGCGTCCGCGGGGTCCAAGCCGAAGTCGACCACGGCGCTGATCGTCTGGAGGATGGCGGTACGGATCCGGGCCGAGCCCCCACTGCCCAGGACGAGCTCGACGCCGTCGGCCCCGAGGACCACGGTCGGCGCCATCATCGACGACACCCGCACGCCGGCGGGTGAGGCGTGGAAGCCGTCCGGATGGAGGTCGTCCTCCCCCAGCATGTTGTTGAGCATGACCCCGGTGCCGGGGACCACGTAGCCCGACGCCTCGCCGTTGGAGGTCGACAGCGACGCGACGTTGCCCTCGGCGTCGGCCACGCTGGCGTGGGTCGTACCCCGGCTGAACCGGGGGCCGTCCGTCCGTGCCCGGGATGCCTCGAGGTCCTGCAGGGCCCGCCCGAGGGCGGCGAGATGACGGTCGTCGCCCCATTCGCCCGGGATGGGCAGGCCCTCGGCCAGGAAGCCCAGCCCTCGGCCGATCAGCTCGCCGCCGAAGGCCGGTGGCGGATTGGTCAGGACGGTGCGGTTCCGGTAGCCGACGGCGAGCGGCTCTCGTTCGGCCACCGCATACGCCGCCAGGTCTTCGGCGGTGATGAGGCCCTCGCCCACGGCCATGTCCCCGACGACCTGCTCGCCCCGACCCGCCGACCAGAGGTCGTGGTGGGGATCGGCCTGCAGCTCCGCGAGGAAGCGACCGGTGTCGGGGTTGGTGAACCGGTGCCCCGGCGGCTGGGGCAGGCCGTCGACCCCGAACAGGCGGCGCCCGTCTTCGGTCAACGCCAGGATCGGCCAGAGCAGGTCGCTCACCGACCCGTGGAAGTCGTCCAGGACCACCCCGTCCCGGGCCAGCTCGATGGCCGGTGCCACCACCTCCGCCAGTGACAGGCGCCCGAGGCGTTCGTGGATGGCCAGGTAGCCGTTCACCGTGCCCGGCACCGCGGCCGAGCCCATGCCGGTGTTGAACACCTGGTCCACGCCGGGGTACCGGACCGCGACCGGGAAGAAGTGCGGCTCGGGCGTCGGGTCCAGGCCCCGGCCGGGCGTGTCCACGAAGAAGTCGAAGAGGGCGGCCTCGCCCGCCGCGGTGCGGGTCAGGCAGAACCCGCCCCCGCCCAGCCCGGTCATGAGCGGCTCGCTGGTCGCCGACGCGAACCCGGCCGCCACGATGGCGTCGAAGGCGTTGCCCCCGGCGTCGAGGATGCGCAGCGCCGCCTCGCACGTGGCCCGGTGACCGCCGGCCACGACCGCCCGGTTCACCACAGGTGGGCGCCGATGCTCAGCAGGCCGGGCAGGTCGTGGATGTCGTCGGCCAGGTAGGGCACCGTGGCCACCACCTCGGCCTTGGCCCCGAGCCGGGCGGCCTCCTCGGCCTCCCGGGACGCCACGAGGCGGTAGTTGAGGAAGCTCTCGGCCACCTCGTTGAGGACCCGGGCCGCCTGCTCGGTGTCAGGGACGCGGTCGACCACGGCCTGGGCGACGGGCGCGGCATCCCGATCCAGGCGCTCGGCGACCTTGGCCGCCTCGGGCGAGAAGAGCTCGGTCGGCAGCACCTTGTTGAACACGAGGGCCCCGAGGTGGAGCTTGCGCTCGGTCGAGCGCGTTGACGAAGAACTCGGCCTCCTGGGCGGGGGCAGGCTCCAGCGTGGACACGACCACGAACGTCGTGCCGTGGTCCTCGAGGAGGCGGGTCACCGCGTGGGAGCGCTCGACGAAGCCCGTCGTACATGGTCTGGAAGAGGAGGAAGAACTCGGCGATGTCCTCCAGGAACTGCGAGCCGAGGATGCGGTCGGCGATCGAGTAGAAGGGCTTCGAGGCGTAGTTGAGGACGCGGGAGCGGGCGGGGGCGGTCAGCCAGCGCAGCAGGCGGGTGCCGAAGAACTCGGCCATGCGCTCGGGCGCCTCGAGGAAGTCGATGGCGTTCCGGGTCGGCGGGGTGTCGACGATGATCAGGTCGTAGCGCCCCGAGGAGTGGATCTCGTAGAGCCGCTCCATGGCGATGTAGTCGTGGCTCTGCACGAACTTGCCGGTGATGTTCTGGTAGAGCGGGTTGGCCAGGATGGCGTCGCGGGTGGCGGCGTCGGGGGCGTGCAGGCGGACGAGGTCGTCCCAGCTCGCCTTCGTGTCGAGCATGGCGGCGAAGAGCTGGCCTCGCGGCTGGACGCCGGCGTCGGTGAAGGCCGACCGCGGCACCTCGGACTCGACGTTGCCGAACTGCTCGAGGCCCAGGGCGTTGGCCAGCCGCTTGGCCGGGTCGACGGTCAGCACCAGCACCCTGCCCCCGAGGTGGCAGGCGGCCATGGCCCCCAGGGCCGCGGCGCTCGTCGTCTTGCCCACCCCGCCCGAGCCACAGGTGACGACGATCTCCTTGGCGGTCAACAGCGCCTCGAGGGAGGTCGAGGCATCGGTGATTCGGCGCCGGGCCATCAGTAGCCCAACTCGGCGGCGAGGGCGTCGGCCAACTGACTGGTGGCCCGGATGCCGTGGCTGCGGGTGAACAGCTCGGGCGCGTACAGCATCGGCACGCCCCGCAGGCCCTCCCGCAGGCGGTCGAGGTGGACGCTGCGGGTCCGGCGCAGGGTGACGGCCAGCTCGGCCGCGTCGAGGATGGGGGCGACGGGGCCGCCCGCCGCCGCTTCGAGGGCGGCCACGGTGTCGGGCTCCCGCAGGGCGGCGAACACCGCTTCCTCGTCGCGGGAGAACAGCTCGGGCAGGACGCGGTTGACGACCGATGGCGGCGAGGTCGACCCGGGTCTCGGTCCGGATCCGCTCGGCCAGCTCCAGGGACTCGTTGACCGGCATCTCCTCTGGCGCGGCGACGATGACCGCCCCGGTGGTCGCCGGGTCGTCGAGGATCTCGACTCAGCCAGGCCGTCTGGTCCCGGACCAGCCCCACCTTGACCAGCTCCCCGATGGCCTGCGGGGCCGAGAGCTGGGCCACGACGTGGCCGGTGGCCGAGGCGTCGACCACGACGAGGTCGTAGTGCTTCTCCCTGGTCTCCCAGACCACCTTGCCGACGGTCAGGATCTCCTTGACCCCCGGGGCGGCGTTGGCCACGAAGTCCAGCGTGCGCGCCAGGGGCCCGATGCGGGCCACCAGCGGGATCTTGACCTGGAGGCGCAGGTACTCCTTCAGGGACTCCTCGGTGTCCATCGACATGGCGAAGAGGTTGGGCTGGACCTCGCTGGGCTCCCAGGCGGTGGGCGCGGCGGAGAAGAAGTCGGCCAGGTTGCCCTTGGCGTCGAACTCACAGACGAGGGTCGTCTGGCCCCGGCGGGCGGCCACCAGGGCCAGGGCCGAGGCGATGGTGGACTTGCCGACACCACCCTTGCCGGTGACGAAGACCAGCTTGCGGTCGAGCAGATCGACCGGCGCGGCCATCAGGTCAGGCGCCGAACCCGATCCGGTGGGCGTCCTCGGGGCTGCCGATCTCGACGTAGGCCACCTTGTCCACCGGCACGGCCACCTGCCGGCCCCGCCGGTCGGTCAGCCAGAGAGCACCGCTGCCCGCCGAGGGCGGCGTCGATCTCCGCCTTGACCTTGTCGGGGTCGGCCTTCTCGTCGAGCTCCAACTCCAGCTCCTTGGGGCTGTAGGTCACGCCGATGCGAACGTCCACGGATCCTCCTGTGCGAGTGCGGGGACAGGTTAGGAGCGCCGGTCCCGTGATCCGCCTCCGTCCGGGGGTGCGAACATGGGCCGGTGACCTCTTCCGCCTTCAGCGACCGCGTCGTCGAGCTGCCCGACGGGACCACCGTCGGCCTCTACGAGTACGGCGACCCGGCCGGCGCTCCGGTACTCGCGTTCCACGGGGTCCCGGCCTGCGGGGCCGGCTTCGACTGGGCCGACGAGCCAGCCCGGGCTCGCGGCCTGCGCCTCCTGGCCCCGGACCGACCCGGCGTCGGACGGTCCAGCGGTCCGGCGCTCGGTGCCGTGGGCGACTACCCGGACCGGATCGCCCTCCTGGCCGACACCCTGGGCCTCGACCGGTTCGCCGTCCTCGGCTACTCCGGTGGCGGCCCCTACGCCGTCGCCTGCGCGGCCGCCCTGGGCGATCAGGTGACGGTCACTGCTGTCGCCGCGGGCATGGGCCAGATGGGCGTGTGGGCCGAGGCCGACGACTTCGCCAAGACCGACCGCCAGATGCTCGGTCTGTGCGTGAAGCACCCCGGCGCCGCCCGCCTCCTGCTCGGGTTCTCGGCCTGGATGGCGAAGAAGAGCCCGTCCTCAGCCATGAAGTCGTTCGCCAAGGAGCTGAGCGAGAGCGACCGGGCGGTGCTCGCGGCCCAGGAGGCTCCCCCCGAGGAGACGATGGCCCTGTTCACCCGGGCCTTCACGAACGGTGCCCAGGGCGTCATCGACGACTACCGCGCCATAGCCCACCCATGGGCGGTCGAGCTCGGCCGGGTCGGGGCCGTGACGATCTGGCAGGGCGACGCCGACACGATGGTCCCCCTCCGCCATGCCGAAGCCCTGGCCGAGCAGCTACCCGGCGCCACCCTCACCGTCTGGCCCGGCGAAGGCCACCTCGGCCCCATCACCCACATCGACGAGATCCTCGACACGCTCGTCTGAGCGCCACCGAAACGATCGCAACGAAGGGGGCACGTCGGTGGCCGGCCATCCCTACCTTGTGCACCGGTGCGCCAGATTTGGCGCACTGGTGCACAAGGTACGAGCGGTTGCCCGACGGGTGCCAGTGGCCGCGACGGCCCTACGTGATCTTGAGCTCGGGGTGGTAGCGCTTGGTGGGGGCGAGCTCGGTGTCGATGCGCTCGGCCATGGCCCGGAAGACGGCGGCGGCCTCGCTGTCGGGGGCCTCGGCGGCGATCGGGTGGCCCGAGTCGCTGCCCGCTCGCAGGGCCGGCACCAGCGGGACCTGGCCCACGAGGGGCACGTCGAGGCGGTCCGCCAGCTCCTGGCCGCCACCGGCTCCGAAGATCTCGTAGCGCTTCCCGTCGTCGCCGGTGAACCACGACATGTTCTCGATGACGCCCCGCACCTCGAGGCGGACCTTCTCGGCCATGAACGCGGCTCGCTGGGCCACCTTCTGGGCGGCGGCCTGCGGCGTGGTCACCACGTAGACCTCGGCCCGGGGCAGGAAGCCGGCCAGCGAGATGGCGATGTCGCCCGTGCCCGGGGGGAGGTCGACCAGCAGGAAGTCGGGCTCGCCCCAGTACACGTCGGTCAGGAACTGCTCGAGGGCCTTGTGCAGCATCGGGCCCCGCCAGATGACGGGCGTGTCCTCCTCGGCGAAGAAGCCCATGGAGATGCAGCGCACGCCGTTGGCCTCGGGCGGCACCAGCATGCGGTCGATCAGGATCGGGGGCCGGGTCACGCCCAGCATCCGGGGGATCGAGAAGCCCCAGACGTCGGCGTCGACGATGGCCACCCGCTTGTCCCGCTGGGCCAGGGCGATGGCCAGGTTGGCGCTGACCGAGGACTTGCCCACCCCGCCCTTGCCCGAGGCGATGAGCAGGACCCGCGTCTTCGAACCGATGTCGGCGAAGGGGATGGCCCGGCCCTCGGCGTGACCGTGGCTCTCCTGGCTTCCGGCCGTGGCCTCGGGATCGCCGATGAGCAGTCGCCGGAGCCGCTCCTGGCCGTCGTCGTCGAGCACGCGGGCGTCGATCTGGACGTCCTTGACGCCGTCCAGCGCCCCGACCGAGGCGCTGACCGCCTGCCGGAGCTGGTCCCGGTAGGGGTAGTCCTCGGTGGGCTCGGCGATGCTGACCTTGATCCGCCCACCCCGGTGGACCTCGGTGGCGTCGACCAGGCCGAGGTCGACCAGGTTGCGCTCGAGCAGGGGTTCCTGGACGGCGCGCAGCGCCTCCAGGACCTCGTCGTTGGTGGGGGCCATCGGTACGGATTCGCTCCTGGCGCGCCGGCTCGGGAATTTCCCCTACGCGCGTAGGTAGAATATCGGCGTGGAAGGTGCTGCTGGTGGTGCCCTGTCCCCCACCGAGTTCGCGTCGGCCGTCACGGCCATCGCCTCGGCCTTCGGTGACCCGACCCGCCGGGACATCTTCCTCCACGTCCACGAACGCACCGACGGGGTGACCGCCTCCGAGGTCGCCGAGCGCTTCGAGCTCCACGCCAACGTGGCCCGGCACCACCTCGACAAGCTGGCCGCCGGCGGGTACCTCGAGGTCAGCGTCGAGCGTCCGGACGGCGGTGGCGCGGGACGTCCGTCCAAGCGCTACCGGCCGACCGAGCACGAGATGAACCTGGAGATCAACGTTCGCCACGACGACGTGCTCGTGACCCTCCTCGGACGAGCGCTCGAGGCCCTGCCGCCCGGCCAGGCCCAGGCTCTGGCCGAGGAGGTCGGCGAGGAGTACGGCCGGACCATGGCCGGCGCCCTCGGCGCCGACAGCAGCGGGCCGCGGTCGTTCCGCACCGCCCTCCACGCCGTCGCCGACGCGCTGACCGCCCACGGCTTCGCCGCCCACGCCGAGAAGCACGGCAACGAGCTGCGCATCGTCTCCGAGCACTGCCCCTTCGGTGGCGCCGCCGTCGAGCACCCGGTCATCTGCGCCGTCGACCGGGGCATGGTCAAGGGCATGCTCGGCGCCCTCTACGGCGACACCTCGCCGGTGACCGAGTCGTCCCGACCCACCGGCGACGAGGTCTGCGTGACCGCGGTGGCCGAGTAGCCCTCTACGGGTGCGGCACTATCTCGATCACGCGTCGACGTCGATCCTGCGGCCCGAGGCCCGGGCGGCGATGGTCGCGGCCCTCGACCTCGTGGGGGATCCCGGCCGCATCCACGAGGAGGGCCTGACCGTCCGGGTCGCCGTGGAGGATGCCCGGGAGCAGGTGGCGTCCACCTTCGGGGCTCGGCCCCGGGAGGTCGTGTTCACGGGCAGCGCGACCGAGGCCGTCGCCACGGTGGTCAGGGGCGTCGCCGGTCGGGGTCGGCACCAGGTCGTCAGCGCCGTCGAGCACTCCGCCGTGCGCCTGGCGACCGAGCGGACGGGCGAGGTCACGGTCGTGCCGGTGGACCGGCACGGTCGGGTCGACCCGGACGAGGTGGCCGCGGCCGTGCGGCCGGACACCGCCGTCGTCCATGTGCAGGCGGGCAACCACGAAGTGGGGACGACCCAGCCCGTGGCCGCCGTCGTCGCCGCCTGCGCCGGGCTCGACGTGCTCGTCCACGTCGACGCCGCCCAGGCCAACGGTCACCTCTCGCTGGACTTCGCCACGCTCGGCGCCGACCTCGTGTCCGTCAGCGCCCACAAGTTCGGCGGCCCGGCGGGGGTCGGCGCCCTGCTGGTGCGCCGGGGCCTGCGCCTCGACCCGCTCCTCGTCGGGGGGGACCAGGAGCGGGCCCGCCGGGCCGGCCTGGAGAACGTGGGTGCCGTCAGCGGCTTCGCGGCCGCCTGCGGGGCGCTGGCTGATGGCGGGCTCGAGGCCGAGGCCAGGGAGGCCCGCCGCCTGACCGACCGGGTGCTGGACGGCGTCGCCGGGCTGGACGGCATCCCGATCTACGGTGACCCGGTGGAACGCCTTCCCCATCTCGTCTGCCTCGGCGTCGAGGGCGTCGAGCCCCAAGCCGTGCTGCTCGGGCTCGACGCCGCGGGGATCGCCGTGCACTCGGGCAGTGCGTGCTCGTCGGAGGCCCTGGAGCCGTCACCGGTCCTCGAGGCCATGGGCGTCGACGCCCTCCGGTCCCTCCGGGTCTCGGTGGGCTGGTCCAGCACCGACGCCGACATCGACGCCCTCCTCGCCACTCTTCCCCGAGTGGTCGACGATCTCCGGGCCCTGGGGGCGGGTTGACCCTCTTGCTCGTCCGTCACGCCGATGCCGTCTCCCGCAACGGGTGGGCCTCCGATGACGCACTGCGGCCGCTGACCGAGAAGGGGTTCGATCAAGCCCGGGCCCTCGTCGACCTCCTCGGCGGGCACCGGATCGAAGTCATCGTGTCCAGCCCGGCCGTCCGCTGCGTCCAGACCGTCGAGCCGCTGGCCACCGCCCTCGGCCTCGAGGTCGTGGAGGATCCCGCCCTGTGGGAGGGGATGCCCCTCGGTCCCGTCCGCCGTTTGGCCGGCGATCTCGGGGGGGCGGTGCTGTGCAGCCACGGCGATCTCATCCCCGACCTGGTCGACCAACTCATCGGCGAGGGCATGGACGCCGTCGGTCGCGACTGCAAGAAGGGGTCGACCTGGGTCGTCGAGCGGGAGGGCGACACCTTCACCCGCGGCACCTACCTGCCGCCCCCCAAGCGACCTGACCGCGGCGGCTGACGTCCCCCACTCCACTCCCGGGTTCCCACTAGGGTCTCGCCGACCAGAGGGCAGGACCGATGGGAGCCGGACAGCGATGAGCGACACGCCGCAGGATCCGACGTGGTGGCAGGCATCGGACGGGAAGTGGTACCCGCCGCAACCGGCGACGCCGCCGCCCCCTCCGCCGGAGGCGGCACCGCCGTCCTTCGCCCCGCCCCAGCAGCCGTTCGGCGCTCAGCCGTTCCCCGGCGTGCCCGGCGTGGGCCTCCCCAGCGTCAACGGCCAAGCCGTGGCGTCGATGGTGCTCGGCATCGTGGCCCTGATCTTCTGCTGGTGCTGGCCCGTGGGCGGGGTCTGCGCCATCGTCGGGCTCCCGCTCGGCCTGGTGGCCCGCTCGCGCATCACGAAGGGTGAGGCCGACCCTCAGCCCAAGGCCATGGCGACGGCCGGCGTGATCATGTGCGGGATCGCCATCGTCCTGGTCATCGTGATCGCGATCATCTTGATCACCGCCGACACGACGTCCTTCGAGTCCGACTTCAACAACTGACGAACTCGTGACCGGGACGTCCCTCGCCGTCGACCGGCGATCCACGGACGACCCCGGCCTCGCCGCAGACGTCATCGGTTGGAGTGCGATCGGCATCGGAGCGGTCGGCCTCGTGGCCGTCGGGAGCCAGCGCCTGCTCGGGCTGGGGCCCGACGCCTGCGCGGCCCGCGTGCTGCTCGGCGTCCCGTGCCCGGTCTGCGGGCTGTCCACCAGCGCGGTGGAGTTGGCCCAGGGTCACCTCGGCGGCGCCATCGCCGCCGACGGGCTGGGCGTCGCGTTCATCCTCACCGTCGCCGTGCTGGCCGGCGTGCACCTGGCCCGGACCGTCGGGTTCCGCCACGCCACGGCGCTGCCGACCGGGGCCGGACTCATCGCCGCGGCCCTGCTGGTGGCCCACTGGGTGGCGACGGCGACGGGCCTGGTGGCCCTGACGCCGCTGCCCTGACGGTCAGTCGAGGGAGAACGGCGGGTACTCGTCGGTCATGTAGAAGATGTAGGCGACGACCCGCAGGCCCCAGCGATGGACGCCGACGACGTAGTCCCGCATGCCCTGCGGCCACCGGCCGGTGAACAGGACGGCGAAGAAGCCGATCAGGACCACGAAGAACGCCCCGATGAAGAGGAAGAACAGGACGAAGTAGTGCGGAATGGCCAGCAGCCACTTCACGAACGGCAACCAGCGATTGAGCTCACCCGGCTCGTCGATCGAGACCGTGGCCGGGTCGCCGCCAGGATCGGCCGACGCCGAGGTGAAGTCCCACTCCGGGTACGGCTCCCGTAGGAAGTACTGGTAGCTGCTGGACCGCCAGCTGACCCGGAGGCACATGCTCATGAACCGGAACATGCCGTCGGGGATGCGCTTGGTGAACACGACGGTGAAGAAGGCGATGAAGGCGACGATCGACAGGGCGTAGCCGAGGATCGCGACCACGATGGCGTAGGGGATGACCAGCAGCCAGTGGACCAACGGTCGCCAGTTGGCCACCTCCAGTGGGGCGTCGAAGTCGAGGTGCACCGGGTAGCCCCCGACAGGTCCAGGGCCGGCGGTGGGCGGCGGTGGGGTGGACCCCCCTCCGGGCGGCGCTGGCGGGAACCCTCCTCCGGGCGGCGGCGGAGCGGCGGACGGATCGGTCATGGCCGGACGTTAGCCCTGCGGCGTCGTCGTGGTCGGCGATCCCGCGGCGGCATCGAGCTCGGCCCGCAGCTGCTCGATGAGCGGGGCCATGGCTACCGGGATCTGGCCCGCGTCGACGACGGCCAGGTCCGCTCGAGCCTCGTCGTAGCGCTCCTGGTCCCGGTAGGCGATTGCCCGGAAGACCCGGGCATCGGGGTAAGAGGGGTCGAGGGCGATGGCCCGATCCAGGTACTCGAGGCCGTCGTCGACGAGCGTGGACTGGACGAGCGCCCAGCCCCGGTAGGTCAGGGCTTCGAGGTTGTCCGGGTCGTCGGCGAGGACCTCGTCGTAACACATCACCGCCTCCAGGACGTCGCCCTGGCTGAACCGGTTCAGGCACTCGGCCAGGTCGTCCCGAGCGACCAGCGCCTCGCCACCGCCGGTCGCGCCATCGTTGCGCGTCCCCGACGAGCGGGCCACCAGGAGACCGGCCCCCGCGCCGAACACCAGCACCCCGACGATGACCGCCGCACCCAGCTTCCAGCTCCCTGTGCGCCGGGCCGAGGCGAAGCGGGCCCCGCCGTCGTCCAGGGCGCGGAGAACCGCGGCCGCCCGGGCCGTGTAGTCGTCACGCAGTGCTTCGTAGTCGGCCTCGTCGATGTCGCCCGCCGCCCGCTCTCGTTCGAGGTCGTCGAGCGAGCCGAGGAGGAAGTCCCGCTGCTCCTCCAGGGCGGCGTAGGCATCCGGGTCCGCCGGGCCGGCGGCCCGTGGGCTCACGGTTCCCCGCTCCGGGCCGCCGCCACTCGGCGTCGGTCGTCGTCGGAGGCCGCGATCGACGGTCGTCGCTGCCAGCGCCGGAAGGCCAGGAACAGGCCGGCCGCGGCCAAGGCCACCGCGACGACCGGGATGACCCAGACCAGGCCGGTGACCCCCGACGAGGACGGGGTCAGCACGATCTCCTCGCCGAAGCGGCTGACCAGGTAGTCGCGGATGTCCTGCTCGGACTCACCCGCCTCCAGGCGTCGGGCGATCTCGGCCTTGATCGCCTTGGCACTGGGGGCCTCGGAGTCGGCGACCGACTGGCTGCGACAGGTCGGGCACTTGTAGCCCTCGGCCACGGCGAACACCCGCTCCTCGGCGGTGCGGGGGGTGTCGTCGGGCTGAAGGCCGACCAACAGCGCGCCCAGGAGCACCAGGCCCATCACCAGCCAGGAGAACCGGCGCATCAGGGCTGCTGGACCTCGCCGATGAGGTCGTCGAGGCCGTCGGCCGTCACCCCACCGGTGATCTTGGCGGCGACGACCCCGTCGGGCGACACCAGGAACGACTCGGGCACCGCGGCGACGGCCCAGTCCAGGATCACGTCCTCCCCGTCGACCACGGGCCAGTCCCCGCCGTTGTCGGCGAAGAAGTCGGCCACGTCCTGGATGTCCTCGTCCGCGTCGAAGACCACGCTCACCACCGACGCGTCACCCGAGGCGGCGTGACGCTGGCTGAACTCGATGAGCTCCGGGTGCTCGGTGACACAGGGCACGCACCAGGTGGCGAAGAAGTTGACCACGACCCACTGGCCCCGGAGCCGGTCCAGGTCGAACGGGGTGCCCGCCGTGGCCTCGGGGGCCACGGTCTCCCCCACCAACGGCGGGGCGACATGGCCGACCAGTGGGCTCTCGTCGACCCGGTCCTGCGCCGGGTCGCGGGTGGCCAGGACCACGATGAGGGCGACCATGAGCACGGCGACGACCACGGCCGCGCCGAGGACCAGCCCCCGGCTGCGGGGCGCGTGATCGACCGCCTCGGTGACATCCATCAGGCGGTGACCGGTTCGGGATCAGGGGCGGGGCCGGTGACGTCCTCGGCCAGGCCGGCCGAGGTCGGGTCGGTCGGCCGCCGGCGATTGCCCGGCCAGCCGGCGAGGATCGTGCCCACGGCCATGACCGCTCCGCCGACCCAGAGCCACAGGATCAGCGGCTGCACCACGACCCGCAACAGGATCTCGTCGCTGCCGTCCTCGGGCAGGGCCTGCAGAGCCAGGTAGACGTCGCCGGTGAGGCCGACCCGCACCGACGGTGTGCCGATGGCCTGCCCGCCGAAGGCGAACTCCGAAAGGCTGGGGGTGAACACGCCGTCGTCGTCGATCTGGACCTGGGCCCGGGTCTCGACTTTGGCCGACCGCTCGATCGTCTCCAGCCCGAGATAGGTCACGGTGTGGCCCCCGACCTCGGCCGTGTCCCCCTCGCCCAGGCGGAACTCGCCGACGTGGCCGTAGCTCTGGGACGCGGCGAAGGCCACCGCGATGATGACCACGCCGATGTGCACGACCATGCCGCCGTTGGCTCGGCCCACCAGGCCCTTTCGGCCATGACGACGGGTGGCCAGGACCAGTTGGCGGCCGGCCGAGCCGGCGGCGAAGCCCCCCAGGCCGAAGGCCAGCAGCGGAGCCAGGCCCCGGGCCCCCAGGAGCACCGCGACCACCACCGTCAACGTGCCGATCCAGGCCGGCCACTCGAGCCGGTGCCGGAGCAGCTCCCCGCTCGCCTTGCGCCAGGGCAGGACCGGGGCCACGGCCATGAGGGCCAGGAGGGCGAGGCCGATGGGCATGGCCATGCGATCGAAGTAGGGCACCCCGACCGAGATCCGGTCGCCGTTCACGGCCTCGACCACCAGGGGGAAGATCGTGCCCAACAGGACGACGAAGGCGAAGGCGGCGAAGAGGAGGTTGTTGCCGAAGAAGGCGCCCTCCCGGGAGAGGGGCGAATCGATGCGCCCCGGCGCCCGGAGTCGGTCGCCCCGCCAGCCGATGAGAAGCACGCTGGTCCCGACGATCAGCGCGAAGAAGGCGAGGAAGGCGGGGCCGATGCCCGATTCGGTGAACGCGTGGACGGAGTCGAGGACGCCGGAGCGGGTCAGGAAGGTGCCGAGGATGGTCAGGGCGAAGGTGGCGCAGAGCAGCGACAGGTTCCAGACCCGCAGCATCCCCCGGCGCTCCTGGATCATGACCGAGTGCAGGTAGGCCGTCCCGGTGAGCCAGGGCAGGAAGGAGGCGTTCTCGACCGGGTCCCAGGCCCAGTAGCCGCCCCAGCCCAGGACCTCGTAGGACCACCAGGCCCCGAGCACGATGCCCACGCTGAGGAAGCCCCAGGCGAACAGGGTCCAGCGCCGGGTCTCGACCAGCCAACCCTCCCCCACCCGTCCGGTGGCCAGCGCCCCGATGGCGAAGGCGAAGGGCACGGTGAAGCCGACGTAGCCGAGGTAGAGCATCGGCGGGTGGAACGCCATGAGGATGTGGTTCTGCAGCAGCGGGTTGGGCCCGGGACCGTCGAAGCCCGGCGGCGGGTTGAAGGACTTGAAGGGATCGGCGGGGCCGACCATCAGGGCGAAGAAGAAGGCCGCGGTGACGAACATGGTCACCAGCGCCCAACCCACCAGCGGGTCGTCGAGGCGATCCCGGAACTTGCGGAGCACGGCGACCAGATACCCGGAGAGGACCAGCGCCCACAGGATGATCGAGCCCTCGAGGGCCGACCAGAGGGTGGCCACGTTGAACACCGCGGGCGTGCGGCTGCTGCCGTTCTCGGCGACGAAGAGGACGGTGAAGTCCCGGGTGATCAGGGCCCGCTCCATCGCCGCCATGGCCAGGAACGCCCCGGCGAAGACGAGAAGCCCGTAGGCGGGGGCCGAGCGCAGCAGGTTCGGCCGGCCGCGAAGCAGTCCGAGCAGGATCGCGCCGGCGCCGCCGAGGGCACCGAGGAGCCCGAGCAGCACGCCCGCGGATCCCGAGCGCGCCGTTCACGTCGATGGCCAGGTCAGGTCAGCGACCCGAGGGGGGAACGGGCCGTTCACGGGTTCGACTGGCCCTCGTCGGCCTCCCGCAGGCGATCTTCGTTGTCGGCCTCGTACTCCGAGGAGTGCTTCACCAGGATCCGGTCGGAGGCGTAGACGTCGCCGTCCCAGTGACCCTCCAGGACCACGGGGATGCCGGGCTGGAAGAGCTCCGGCGGGTCGCCCCGGTGGACCACGTCCACGGTCACCCCGTTGAAGGTCACCTGGAAGGCGACGCCGTCGTCGGTCTCCTCGACCGAGTCGTCCACGACCTTCCCCTGCAGGCGGAAGCGGTCGGTGCCCAGGTCCTCGCGCTGCTCGACGGCCTCGTCGGCGTTGAGGAAGAAGAGGGAGGCGTCGCCCAGGGCCTTCACCGCGATGAGGGCGAGGGCGGCGACGACGGCGACCAGGACCACCGAGGCGGCCAGGCCGCGGCGGCGCCGGGCGGGGGCGGTCCTCGGCGTGAGGTCGAGGGGCGGCGCGTCGCCGGCGTCGGCCGACTCGCCCTCGTCGTGGCTCACATCCACCGACGGCGCTCCTCGGGGACCTTGGCCGAGAGGCGGCGACCTCGCACCAGGATCCACGCCGCGTAGGCCCCCAGGCCGAGGAAGGTGATCACGTAGCCGGCGACGACGTAGCCCTGGTTGATCACGCCACCACCTCCGCCTCGGCCCGACGCTCGGCCAGCGCCCGGTCGAGCCCGCCCTGTTCGACCTCTTCCTCCAGCCAGGCCACCCGGAACCGGTGGATGAGCAGCCAGGTCGTCACCAGCACGCCGACCGTCATGCCCAGGAAGAGGGTGAAGAGCATCAGCCCGTCGATCTTGACGTCGGTGGCCGTGATGGTGGCGTCCTGGTGCAGGGTCCGCCACCAGTTGACCGAGTAGTGGATGAGGGGGAGGTCGATCACGACCAGGAGCCCGGCGACGGCGGCCCGTCGGGAGCGGGACTCGGGCGCAGCCGGCACCCGGCGCAGTGCCAGGTAGCCGGCCAGGAGCACGGCCAACATCGCCGTGGTGGTCAGCCGGGCGTCCCACACCCAGTAGACCCCCCACGTCGGGCGGCCCCAGAGCATCCCGGTGATGAGGGTCAGCGCGGTGAAGACCAGGCCGACCTCGGCGGCCGCCGCAGCCAGGACGTCCCAGCCCGGCGTCTTCTTGCGCAGCCACATGGCGCTTCCCAGCCCGAGCAGTCCGACGCAGATGTACATGCAGATGGCGGCGGGCACGTGCAGGTACATGAGGCGGACGGCCTCGCCCTGGATGCGATCGGCGGGGCTCAACACGAGGGCGAAGATCAGGAGGGCCACCGCACCGCCGGCCGCCAGGAGGCCCACGATCCGGCTGCCCCGCGACCCCGTGTGGGCCGGCGACCCCCCGGTCGTGGTCTGGTTCACAGTTCCTCCATGAGGGGCCCGAAGGCGAGCATCCCGAACGCTACGTAGATCGCCGCGAAAATGGCCAGCAGGCCACACCACGGCCACCCTTCGCCGGGCGTCCCCGCCAGCGCCGCCTCGAAGGCCCGGGTGGCCCCGATGAGCACGGGGGCCACGACCGGGAGCAACAACAGCGGCAGCAGGGTCTCCCGGACCCGGAGGCCCGCGGCGAGAACGCCGTAGAGACTACCGGCGGAGGCCAGGCCCAGGGTCGCGGCCAGGCAGGTGGCGGCGAGCAGGCCCGGACCGGCCAGGTCGGTGGTGTAGAGCAACGCCACCCCGGCCAGCAACAGGGCCTCGAGGACGAGCAACTGCAGCGCCAGGGCCGCCGTCTTTCCTAGGAAGACTGCGGCCGGCTCGAGTCCGGAGAGGCGCAGGGCATCGGGCAGGCCGTCGGCCGACTCGAGGGCGTAGGCCCGCTGGACGGCCAGCACCGTCGAGAGCAGGACGGCGACCCAGTACAGGCCGGCGGTGGCCCGGTCGAGGATCCCCCGGTCCGGATCGAGGGCGAAGGCGAAGAGCACCAGGACGAGCAGGGCGAAGGGGGCCACCTGGTTGGTGGCCACCCGGGCCCGGCGCTCGATGCGCAGGTCCTTACCGGCGATCAGCCGGGCGTCAGCCAGCACGAGGCACGTCCGGCAGGGCGTCGTCGACCGGGGCCACCGTGGTGCCGCCGCGGACCTCGACGACGCGAGTGGCCACCGCCACCGCCCGCGCGTCCTCGTGGCTGGCCATCAGCACCGTCGCCCCCGCGGTCACCGAGTCCCGGATGAGGGTGTCGATCAGGTCCCGGCCTTCGGCGTCGAGACTGGCGTGGGGCTCGTCCAACAACCAGAGCTCGGGGCGGCGGGCGACCATTGCCGCGATGGAGGTCCGCCGCCGCTGCCCGGCCGAGAGGCGGGCCACGGCCAGGTCCCGCAGGCGACCGTCGAGGCCGAGTCGGGCCAACGCCCCGGCCACGTCATCGTCGGTGGCCCCGGCCGCCCTGCCCCAGAAGGCCACGTTCTCGGCCACGCTGAGGTCGTCGTAGAGGCCGCCACCGTGGCCCACGAGGCCGACCCGGTGGCGGACCGCGCGCCGGTCCCGGACCAGGTCCACGCCGAGGACCTCGGCCGCGCCGCTGGTCACGGCCAGGAGGCCGGCGCACACCCGCAGCAGGGTGGTCTTGCCGGCACCGTTCGGGCCACGGAGCAGGACCACCTCACCGGCCTCGACCTCGAGGTCGACACCGGCGAGTGCGGGGAACCGCCCGAGCAACGAGACAGCACCCTGGAGGTGGACGACAGGGGCCATGCGCGGGCCAAGGCTACTGAGCCGCAACGCCGAAGACCGGTCCCGGCGCTGCGCAGTCGGAGCGGAGCAGCTCACCAGATCCGCGGCATCGGCGACGCCGGACATCGTGAACGAAGTGAACGATGTCGAGTGTGACGGTGCCCGAGTGGGCTCCCAAGGCACCGGTACCCTCCCGGCCGTGAAAGTGGCGCGAGTTCTCGGTGCCGTGGGGCGCGTCATGATCACCGCCGGGACCCTGATCCTGCTCTTCGTCGCCTACGAGCTCTGGGGCACGGGCGTCCACACCGCCCAGGCCCAGGACAACGCCCGCGACGAGATCGAGCAGCAGACCGAGACCTACAGCGCCGAGCACCCCGACCCCCGCCCGCCGCGACCCGGCGTGGCCCAGCCGGTGCCCGCCGCCCCACCCCGCGGCGAGCCCATAGGGATCATCCAGATCCCGGCCCTCGGGGTGAACAAGGTCTTCTTCGAGGGGGTGGAGCTGGATGTGCTGTCCAGTGGTCCCGGCCACTATGAGGGCACGCCCCTGCCCGGCCAGGAGGGCAACGCGGGCATCGCCGGGCACCGCACGACCTACGGCGCCCCGTTCAACCGCATCGACGAGTTGGGCGAGGGCGACGAGATCATCATCAGCTACGCGAACGGCTCGCAGTTCACCTACGTCTACAACTCGACCGTCATCGTGACCCCGGACCGCACCGATGTCCTCGAGTACAAGTTCGACAACCGGCTCACCCTGACGGCCTGCAACCCGAAGTACAGCGCCGCCGAGCGCATCGTCGTGTCCGCCACCCTGCAGGAGCCCGCGGCTCCCTACACCCCGCTTCCCGATGCGGGCCACGCGGTCGTCCGGGTCGACGACAGCACCAGCATCGACGGCCAGACCCACCCCAAGACGCCAGCCGTGGTGTGGGGCATCGCCGCCGCCATGGTCTGGCTGACCGCCTGGGTCGTGGGCCGGGCGTGGCGGAAGTGGCCGATGTACGCCATGGGGCTGCCGATCTTCCTCGTCGTGCTCTACGGCTTCTTCGAGAACTTCTCCTACGCCCTGCCCTCCAGCTACTGATGCGCACCCTCCGCCTCGCCGCCGTGCTCGTCGCCGCCGGCCTCGCCCTGGGCGCCTGCGCCGACGACGAGCCGCCGGAGTGGCTGGTCGAACGGGCCACCCCCCCGACCACGACCTCGGTCGCGGTCACCACGAACACCTTGCCGTCGACCACCGCGCCGGATCCCGGCCGCGAGCTGGCGGTCATCGACCTCGAGCCCGGCGTCTGCATCGAGGACGCCGGCGCGTTCACCGGGACCGAGGTCAACGAGATCACCCAGACCCGGGCCATCGCCTGCCGCCTCCCCCACGAGGCCGAGGTGTACCTCCGCCAGGACCTGGCCGCCGGGCCCGACGCCCCGTTCCCCGGCGTGGCCGCCCTGCGCAATCAGGCCCAGGCACTCTGCCGTGACGGCTTCGAGGCGTTCGTCGGGGTGCGCTGGACCCGATCCGAGCTGGAGATCGCCGCCCTGTGGCCCTCGCCGCCGTCATGGGCGGAGGGCGACCGGCTCGTGGTGTGCGCCGTGTTCCGCCTCGACGGCCAGCCCCTGACCGGCTCGGCCGAGGGGTCCCGCATCTAACCCGGCGGCTCGGTCGCTTACGCTCCCACGCCGATGCCGATCCGCCGTGTCCTCGTCGCCGCGTTGGCGTGCCCGCTGCTCCTGCTCGCCGCCTGCTCCTCGGACGACTCCGGGTCGCCGGACGCCGAGGCCATCTCCCTCGACGACGCCGGCCCGCTCGACGTCGCGCTTCAGCCCGGGGTCGAGTCCGTCATGGTGGAGGACGCGGCACCGGGGACCGACCTGCGGCTGGTCGACGGCGACGGGCACGCCGTCGACGCCTGGTTCGCCCCCCTCGGCACCGAGGCGACCTCGGGCACGGTCGACGACGAGGGCCTGCTCGCCTTCGGGCGGGTCCCCGCGGGCGAGGGCTACCGGGTGGTCGCCGGCGACGGTGACGAGCTCCAAGCCAGCGAGCCGATCACCGTGCTGGCCCGCGACGAGGCGCCGCCGAGCTCGCTGTTCGAGGACCAGGAGCTGGTCGAGGGCATCAACTACCTCGAGATGCGGGACGGCACCACCCTCGCCGCCATGGTCCGCTTCCCGTCCTTCCCCCGGGACGACGTCCCGGCCGACGGGCCCTACCCCACGGTGGTCAACATGTCGGGCTACTCCCCGGCCGACCCCTCCAGCCCACCCCCCGAGCTGCAGCTGGCCGACGCCCTCGGCTACGCCACCGTCGGCGTGAACCTCCGCGGCACGGGCTGCTCGGGCGGGGCCCTCTCGTTCTTCGAGGGCTCCCAGGTGGCCGACGGCTATGACGCCATCGAAGCCATCGCCGCCCAGGACTGGGTCGCGGGCAACGAGGTCGGGATGGTGGGCATCTCCTATCCCGGCATCACCCAGCTGTTCGTCGCGTCGACCCAGCCGCCCCATCTCGCCGCCATCAGCCCCATGTCGGTCATCGACGACCCCTACGCCGGCGTCGGCTATCCCGGCGGCATCTTCAACAGCGGGTTCGCCGCCGAGTGGACCAGCCACGTCAGCGACGACGCGGCCGCCTACGGGCCGGACTACGTCATCCAACAGATCGACGACGGGGACACCGACTGCGACGGCAACCAGGCCCTGCGCTCCCAGAACCTGGACCTGGTGGCCGGCCTCGAAGCCGAGCCCTTCGACAACGCCGACCGGTTCGGTCCGATCCGGCCGGCCGAGCTCGTCGACCAGATCGAGGTCCCCGTGTTCCTCACCGGTCAGTGGCAGGACGAGCAGACCAGTGGCCACTTCGCCGACATGCTCGACCGCTTCACCGGCACCGACCAGCTGCACGCCTACATGACCAACGGCCCCCACGGCGACGGCCTCACCCTGCCCAACTTCCAGCGCTGGGCCGACTTCCTGGACCTCTACGTGGCCCACCGCATCCCGGCGCTGCCCGCGGTCGCCCGGGCGGGGGTGCCGTCGGCCATCAACGCCATCTTCGGTGAGGGGGTGGGGCTCGGGCCCGACCGCTTCGCCGGCTACGACTCCTATGACGAGGCCCTGGCCGACTGGGAGGCCGACGACCCGTTCACGGTGGTGTTCGAGAACGGGGCGGCCACGGACAACCCTGGGGGGCCGGGCGGGACGACGGAGGCCACGTTCGCCTCCTGGCCGCCCCCGGACGCAGAGGCCACCACGTGGTACTTCCAGCCCGACGGCACCCTCGGCCCCGATGCGCCGACGGTGGCCGACGGCGAGGACGGCTCGGTCGTGGAGTACGCCCAGGTCCCGGCGCAGGCCCGGCGGCGGACCCTCGCGGAGCAGTCCGACGATGTCTCGTTCTCGCCCCAGCCTCCCTACCGGTGGCCCTCGCCCCAGCAGGGCGAGGTGGCCACCTGGCTGACCCCACCCCTGGACGACGATCTGGCCGTGGTCGGCTCGGCCCGGGCCGACGTGTACCTGCAGTCCAGCGCGCCCGACACCGACCTCGAGGTCACCCTGACCGAGGTCACCCCTGCCGGCGACGAGGTGTACGTCCAGACGGGCTGGCTCCGGGCCAGCCACCGGGCGCTGGACGAGGAGCGGTCCACCCCGATCCATCCCGTGCCCCTCCACACCGAGGCCGCGGCCGAGCCCCTGCCGGACGGGGAGTTCGTCCAGGTGTCGGTGGACATCTTCCCGTTCGCCCACCTGTTCCGGGCCGGGTCCCGGCTCCGGCTGTCCATCGACACCCCCGGCGGCAACCGGGCCCGCTGGGCCTTCGACACCGTCGACGCCGCGAGCGAGTCCAACCTCATCGCCGATTCGTCCGACTTCGCGTCGTCGCTCACCTTGGCCGTGGTCGACGGCGTCCAGGTCCCCCGGGCCCTGCCCGCCTGCGGGACGCTCCGGGCCCAGCCCTGCCGACCCTACGAGCCCGTGGACAACGTCCCCGGCGGCTGACCCACCCCGTTCTGGCCTCCGATCTACCGGTCATGACCGGTAGATCGGAGGCCAGAACGGGTCAAGGGTCGAGCTGGTCGAAGCCTCGGCCGATGATGCTCACGGCTTCGCGGATGAGGTCGCTGAGAGGGCGGGGGTCACCGGCCACGACGGCGTCGACGACCACACGCTGGACGGAGACCATGCACGCCGCCAGCAGCCCGGGGCGGAGGTCGGCCGGCCCGGCATCGAGGCGGATCCTGGCCCAGTCGGCCACCGTCTCCTCGACCCGGTCGAGCACGGCCAAATGGCGCTGGCGCAGGGCGGGCTCGTCGTGGAGCAGGGGGGCCAGGCGCACGTCCTCTTCCTCCCCCGTCTCCATCCGCCCGGCCAGGACCTCGACGACGGCCCGGACGCCGTCCATCACCGGCTCGGTGGCCGGCCGGGCGTCCAGCAGCTCCCGGAGGTCGACCAGGTCCTCCTCGACGTCGGCGAAGACCAGGTCCTCCTTGGTGGGGAAGTAGCGGAAGACGGTGCGGACCGAGACGTTGGCGTGCTCGGCGACGGCGTCCATCGTCGTGGCGTCGAAGCCCTGCGTGCAGAACAGCTCGACGGCAGCCCCGCGGATGGCCTCCCGGGTGTCAGCCTTCTTGCGTTCGCGCAGGTTGTGCATCGCAGTGTCCCCCGGGGGGTCAGTCTGGCCCACGCCGGGTGGGCCGGCCGATCGGATCCCGTGACCCATGTCACCTCGTGACTTTTGGCAGTAACTGTCACACTAGGAGGATGGCCCTCGCCCTCCACCGTCTCGGCCGCTGGTGCGTCACGCACCGCCGCCGGGTCCTCCTCCTCTGGCTCGCCACCCTCATCGGCCTCGGGGTCTTCGCCGGGCGGGCCGGCGGCGAGTACACCGACACGTTCCGCGTCCCCGGGGTCGAGTCCCAGCAGGCCCACGACCTCTTGCAGGAGCGCTTCCCCGCGGCCTCGGGCAGCTCGGCCCAACTGGTGTTCCACGCCGACGACGGTGGCGTCTTCGACGGTGACCGGGCCGCGGCGGTGGCCGCGGTCATCGCCGAGGTGGGCCGGCTGCGTGACGTCGAGTCGGTGACCGACCCGACGACCCAGCCCAGCCCGGACGGGAGCACCGCCCTGGCCCAGGTGCAGTACGGCGTCGAGTTCACCGACCTCGACATGACCGACCTCGACGCCCTGATCGCCGTCGGCGAGCCGCTGGCCGATCAGGGCGTCCGGCTGGAGGTGGGCGGCGAGCTGCCCCAGTTCGTGGAGCAGCCCGAGACGCAGGGGGCCGAGCTGATCGGCCTGTTGGCCGCCGTGCTCATCCTCCTGCTCGCCTTCGGCTCCATCCTGGCCATGGGCCTGCCCATCGGCATCGCCCTCTTCGGCCTGGGCATCAGCGTGCTGCTGCTCAGCCTCGTCGCCGCCGTGATCGACGTCCCGTCCACGACGCCGATCCTGGCCTCGATGATCGGGATCGGGGTGGGCATCGACTACGCCCTGTTCGTCGTCACCCGCCACCGTGAGCACCTCCACGACGGCATGACGGTGACCGACGCCGCGGCCCGGGCCATCGCCACCGCGGGCCAGGCCGTGATCATCGCCGGCGGCACCGTGGTGATCGCCATCCTCGGCCTGGCCATCTCGGGCATACCGATGGTGACCGTCATGGGCCTGGGGGCCGCCGTCGTGGTGGCGGTGATGGTCGTCGCCACCGTCACCCTGCTGCCCGCCCTGCTCGGGTTCGCCGGGCACAAGATCGACCGCTTCCGGGTCTTCCGAGCCCACACCGAGCGGGCCGCCACGGTGTCGATCTGGTCCCGCTGGGGCACGGCGGTCGCCCGCCGCCCGTGGCCCTACCTGATCGGGAGCCTCGTCCTCCTCCTGGCCTTGGCCGCCCCGGTCCTCTCCATCCGCTTCGGCCAGACCGACTCGGGCACCAGCGCCGACACGACCACTCAGCGGCAGGCTTACGACATCGTGGCCGACGCGTACGGGCCCGGGGTCAACGGACCTCTCCTTCTTGCCGTCGAGTCGGGCGACGAGGCCGTCGTGGCCGAGGTCGTGGATGCCGTCACCGGCCTGCCCGGCGTGGCCTTCGTGGCCCCGCCCGAGATCAGCCCCGCGGGCGACGCCGCCATCGTCTCGGTGATCCCCGAGTACTCCCCGCAGGCGGAAGGCACGGCGCAGCTGATCCACCGCCTGCGCGACGACGCCCTGCCCGAGATCGACACCCCGGTCTACGTCGGCGGCCTGACGGCGACCTTCGTCGACCTGTCGGACAAGGTGGCCAGCCGGCTGCCCTGGTTCATCGGGGCGGTCGTGGGGCTGTCCTTCCTGTTGCTGATGGTGGTGTTCCGCTCGGTGCTGGTCCCGCTGAAGGCCGCGCTCATGAACCTGCTGTCCATCGGGGCGGCCTACGGCGTGATCGTGGCCATCTTCCAGTGGGGCTGGGGCATGTCCCTGGTCGGCCTGCAGGAGACCGTGCCCATCGTGGCCTTCGTGCCCATGATGATGTTCGCCATCCTCTTCGGGCTCTCGATGGACTACGAGGTCTTCCTCCTCTCCCGCGTGCGGGAGGAGTACCTAAAGACCGGCGACAACACCGGCAGCGTCATCTCCGGCATCGCGTCGACCGCCCGGGTCATCACGTCGGCCGCCCTGATCATGATCTGCGTTTTCCTGGGCTTCGTGCTCGGCGAGGACCCGGTCATCAAGATGATGGGCATCGGCCTGGCCACGGCCGTGTTCGTCGACGCCACCATCGTCCGGGTCGTGCTGGTGCCCGCCACCATGCGCCTGCTCGGTGACGCCAACTGGTGGCTGCCGGGCTGGCTGGACCGCCTCCTGCCCCACATCGACGTGGAGGGCGGCAACGGCCTCCCCGAGCCGGAGTACGAGGACCGCGTCCTGCCCTCCCGCCCGCCCGTGCTCGTCGACGCCTGACACCCGCCGCCAGCCTTTGGCGTCGACGACACCACAGATTTGTGGTGTAGTCGACGCCAAACGTGGGGGTCCTTCAGACCAGCAGGGCGAGGCCGGTCCAGGACTGGGGGACGGCGCCACCGGGGGCCGCGGTGTCGGGGTGCCAGTACTCCGCCAGGCCCGAGGCCCGCGCCCCCGCCCGCAGGCCGGCCGCGAGGTCACCGGCGACGGGGTGACCCGCCCGTGAGGCCGCCACCCAGAGCAGGTAGGTGACCTGCGGCCACACGGGGCCCCGCCAGTAGGCGGTCGGGTCGTAGGTCGGCTCCCGGCGATCGGTGCCCGCTGCGCCGAACGGGCCGCCGAGGCCCGTGCCCGTCGCCCAGCGCGGCGAAGGCCTGGTCTCGGTCACGGGTGGGCAGCAGCGTCGGCAGCAGGGCATCGGCCGTCCGCACCGCGCCAGAGGCGTGGGGCCCGTGGTCGGTCCAGGTGGCGAGGTCGGCGGACCACTGGACATCCAGGGCCTCGGCCAGCTCGGCCGCCGCCGTGACCAAGCCGTCGTCGCCGGTCAGGCCGGACAGCTCGAGGGCGTTCCAGGCCACCAGGGCGTTGAACCCGGCGGAACCGACGGCGAAGGCCGGGTTGGCCAGAGGGGCGCCTCCCTCGGACCACTCGACGGTGGCCAGCAGCTCGCCCTTCACCTCCCGGAAGCGGGCTCGCTCGTACCCGCCGGGGCACCAACCGTCCCAGCGAGGGCTGTCGTCACAGCCCGTCTCCCAGGGGTGGACGACGGTGACCAGGCCCTCGGCCGTGCGGGCGCGATGGTCCAACAGGAAGCGCACGCCGTCGACGGCCTGCTCGACGACCTCGTCGGGGACCGCCACACCCCGGCGCACCAGCTCGGCCACGGCGTGGCCGTACACCGGGGGTTGGGTGATGGATGAGGTGCCGGCGCGGCCCCAGAACTCGGCCCGGGCCCCCGGATCGCCGTGGTAGGTCATGTGGGGGACGAAGCCCAGCTCGTCCTGGACGGCGAGCACGTTGGCCAGCTCGGCCACGGCTCGCTCGCCGTCGCCCAGCTCGGCCCAGATGAGGCTGTGGAAGCAGGAGTCCCACAGCCACTGCCAGGGGTAGACCGACCCGTGGGGGACCGTGTAGCCCCCCTCCCGCCAGTGGGCCGCCATCATCGAGGCCACGGCGGCCCGCAGATCCCCCGCCGGTACGGTCATGGCCCCATCATGACGACCTGCGCCATCGTCTCGTTCCGACTCGGCGGCACCGACGGTGTGTCGATCGTGGCCGACGCGTGGGCGACCTCCCTGACCGAGCTCGGCTTCGCCGTCCTCACGGTGGCCGGCGAGGGGCCGGTCGACCGGCTGCTGCCCGGACTCGCCATCGACGCGGTGACGCCCCCGACGGCGGGCGAGGTGGATGAGGCGCTGGCCGACGCCGACCTCGTTGTGGTCGAGAACCTGGCCACGATCCCCCTCAACCTCCCCGCCGCCCGGGTCGTCAGTGCGGTGCTGGCCGGGCGGCCGGCGATCCTGCACCACCACGACCCGCCGTGGCAGCGGGCCCGCTTCGCCCACATCACCGAGCTGCCCCCGACCGACCCGGCGTGGCGTCACGTCTGCATCAACCGGCGGACGCGGACGGAGCTGGCCTGGCGGGGCATCGAGGCCGTGACCATCTACAACGGCTTCGCGACCGATCCCCCACCGGGTGACCGGGACGGGACCCGTGCCGCGCTGGGCGTCGCCCCCGACGAGCCCCTTCTCGTGCACCCCGTGCGGGCCATCGAGCGCAAGAACGTCCCCGCCGCGCTGGCTCTGGCCGAAGCCGTCGGAGGCACGTACTGGCTTCCGGGCGGCGCCGAGGAGGGCTACGGGCCCACCCTCGAGGGCCTGCTGGCCGGGGCGGGCTGCCGGGTGATCCATCGGGCCTGGTCCGGTCGTTCCGACCTCTACGCCGCCGCCGATGCCGTCCTGTTCCCGTCGACGTGGGAGGGCTTCGGCAACCCGCCGGTCGAGGCTGCCCTCCACGGTCGGCAGGCCGTCGTCGGCGACTACCCCGTGGCCCACGAGCTCCGGGCCCTCGGCTTCCAGTGGCTTCCCGCCGACGACCCGGCCCCCCTCGCCGCCTGGCTGGCCGCTCCGGACCCGGCCGTCCTGGCCCAGAACCGGTCCGTGGCCGAGGCCCATCTGTCCCTCGCCGCCCAGACAGAGGCGCTGCGCACCCTGCTGGATCAGGCAGGCTGGCTGCCGTGACCGACCCCGTGCTCGTGAAGCGGGCCCGCATCGCCAAGCTGGTCAGCCTCGGCCTCACCGTCGGCTACGGCCTGTTCGCCCTGGCCATGGTCCTCTTCGTGATCGGCCTCATCGTCGGCTACACCGATCCCCTGGTGCAGGTCATCGTCTTGTCCCTCGTCATCGGCTCGGTCGTCCTGGCCCCGGCGATCGTGTTCAACTACGCCGTGCGGGCCGCCGATCGCGACGACGCGGAACGGGGCCTCTGAGCATGAGCACGACCCCCCGCCTCCCCGCCGCCCGCCGTCGCCGCCAGCTGCTCGACACGGCTCGCACCGTGTTCGCCGAGCGGGGCTTCCACGCCACGGCCATGAACGACATCGCCGATGCCGCCGGTGTCACCAAGCCGGTGCTCTACCAGCACTTCCGGTCCAAGCGGGATCTGTACCGCGAGGTCCTCGAGGACGTCGGCGGGCGCCTGGAGGAGACCATCGCCAAGGCCGCGGCCGGCGCGCCCGGGCCCCGGGAGCAGGTGGAAGCCGGCTTCGGCGCCTACTTCCGCTTCGTGGCCGTGGACCAGGACGCCTTCCAGGTGCTCTTCGGCGGGGACACGCGCCGGGACCCCGAGTTCGCCCGCCAAGCCGCGGCCACCGAGGCCTCCATCGCCACGGCCATCGCCGGCCTCATCGACATCGAGGGCATCGCCCCCGGGCACCAGGCCCTGCTGGCCCACGGCCTGGTCGGGCTGGCCGAGGGGGCCAGCCGACGGTGGCTGGTCGACGGCCTGCGCGAGGACCCCGCCGTGCTGGCCGCCCAGGTGGCCGAGCTGGCCTGGGCCGGGCTGCGGGGCATCCGCCGCCCGTGACCTTCCGGCTGTCCACGGATTCCGCCGATGTGGACGTGGACGTGGTGGCCGCCTTCCTCCACGACGAGGCCTACTGGTCCCTCGGTCGCCCTCGCGCCGTGGTCGAACGGTCGCTGGCCGGCAGCCGCCTCTTCACCCTGGTGGCCGAGGACGGGACGATGGCCGCCTTCGCCCGGGTCGTGACCGACGGCGCCACGTTCGGCTGGATCTGCGACCTCTTCGTCGTGGCTGAGCACCGAGGCCAGGGCCTGGGCCACCAGCTCGTCGACGCCATCGTCGCCGACCCCGATCTGGCCGGGATGAAGCGCCTCCTCCTGGCCACCGCCGACGCCCACGGCCTCTACGCCGATGTCGGCTTCGTCCCCCTCGTCGACCCGACCCGCTGGATGGAACGCCTCGGCCCCGGCCGCTGACTCGTTCTGGGGGTCAGATGGGGGTGAGGGTCCAGCGCCAGCGGAAGGTGCCGCCGCCCACCCGGTACTCGGGCAGGGTGTCCGGGCCACAGGCCGCCGTCCCCAGCCCCCGTTGGGCGACGTCGACGTGGACGACCACCTCGTCCCGGGGCTGGAGGTCCGCGGTCGCCGCCGCGGC
The DNA here is from genome assembly GCA_963725155.1 of uncultured Microthrixaceae bacterium. Taxonomy (GTDB): domain Bacteria; phylum Actinomycetota; class Acidimicrobiia; order Acidimicrobiales; family DATDAH01; genus DATDAH01. The sequence goes on along the minus strand of CAVRXU010000005.1, from coordinate 33,726 downwards.
GTGGAGATCGTCGGCCGAGTAGTGCGAGACCGAGAAGGAGAAGGGCTCCTGGGCCGAGACCGCGAGGCCATGCCCGTCGTCGTCGGTCAAGCGTGAACCGCCTCGTGTCGGCGTGAGCCCCGTGCTCCTGGGGCAACAGGTAGGGGACGTACTGGTCGGTGACGGTGCTCGTCCACCGGCCGAAGCGGGCGCCCACCCGGCGGTCGGGATAGGACTCGTGGGGGCCCAGACCCGCCCACGTCAGGTGTTCGAGGCCGGCTGCGGCGGTGAACGTGATGCCGACGCGGGGCAGGTCGTCCATGACCTCGGGGATCCGGATCTCCTCGTCGAAGACCAGGGTGCCGCCCACGAGCATGGCCACCTGCCGGTGGTCGATGCGCACGTCGGGATCGACCCCGGACAAGCGGCGGTGGACGGTGAGCGACGGGTTGACCCCCTCGTCCCGCGGCACCGAGCTGACCAGCTCGGTGGTCAGGCGATCCAGGCCCCACCTCAGCCATCGACGGCGGACGCCGGGGGCCTGCTCGGCCATCGGGCCCACCCGGAGGCCGTCGTTCTGGGTCGGAGCCCGCCAGAGGCATGCGGTCGGGCTGGTCACCAGCAGGTCACCGGCCGACACGGTCCCCTCGTCGACGTCGACGGCGATGCGCACGCGGCGGGAGCGGGTGACCGGCGCCGGTTGGGCCGCCACCCACGGGATCTCGAACTGGGACCACGCCACCTCGAAGCCCCTCGGGGCCCACGCCTGGCCCTCGCCGAGGACGAAGCTCAGGAGCAGGTGGCACCGCTGGCCTTGGCCGAGGCTGGTGGGGCGCTCGATGGGGACGTCGATCTCGGCCGTCCCGAGGGGCGGGACCGCGGGCACGAGGACCCGGCCGTCGGCGACCGGTTGGCCGTCGACGGTGAGCGTCCAGTGCCCGTCGATGTCGTTCAGGCCCGTGAACGACCGCCGGTTCCGGAGCCGGAAACGACCCTCGTGGAGGTTGAGGGCCTCGACCTCGACCGGCTGGGCCAGCTTGGCGTGCTCGTAGCAAGCGGGATGGGGGACGCGGTCCGAGCCCACCATCCCGTTGCCGCAGAAGTCGGCGTCGTTGGGCTCGTCGCCGAAGGCCCCGCCGTAGGCGAAGTACGGACGGCCGAAGGCGTCCAGCCAGGTCAGGCCCTGGTCGATCCAGTCCCAGATGAAGCCGCCCTGCAGGCCGGGCGTGGACTCGAAGGCGGCCCAGTAGTCGGCCAGCGAGCCGTTGCTGTTGCCCATGGCGTGCTGGTACTCGCAGAGGATCATGGGCCGCCGGTCGTCGCCCCGCTCCGCCCAGGCCACGATGTCGGCGATCTGGGGGTACATCGGGCAGACCACGTCGGTGACGGCCGCCCCCACCCCCGGCTCGGTCAGCCAGCCGTGCATGATCGCCCCCTCGTAGTGCAGGAAGCGGCTCGGATCGGTGCGCCGGACCCAGGCGGCCGCGGCGTCATGGGCGGCGCCGTAGCCCGACTCGTTGCCCAGCGACCAGGCGATCACGCTGGGGTGGCTGCGGTCCCGCTGGACCATGCGCACCACCCGCTCGACGATGGCGGCGTGATAGCGGGGGTCGTGGGCCAGGGCCCGCTGGCGGGCGTGGCTCTCGACGTTGGCCTCGTCGATGACCCAGAGGCCGTACTCGTCACACAGGTCGAGGAAGGTGGGGTCGTTCGGGTAGTGGGCGCAGCGCACGGCGTTGAAGCCGAAACGCTTCATGAGGACGACGTCGCGCTCCATGTCCTCCCGGGTGAGGGTCTTGCCCCGGTCCGGGTGGTGGTCGTGGCGGTTCACCCCCCGGATGAGGACCCGCTCGCCGTTGAGCAGCAGATCCCGGTCCCGGATCTCGACGGATCGAAAGCCGATCCACTGTGACGTCACCTCCCGGGGCTCATCGTCGGCGTCGCGGAGGCTGACCAAGAGGCGGTAGCGCTGCGGCACCTCGGTCGACCAGGGCCGGATGTCGGGCACCTCCGCCTCGAGGTGGGCGACGGGGCCCTCCCAGGCGTAGGCACCACTCGCCCGATCGGCGAAGGTGTCGCTGCGGAAGGCGGTGACCGGTGCCGTGAGGGGCTCGATCAGGGGCTGGTCGTTGGCGGTCTCCACCCTCGCCTCGACCGTCCAGCCCTCCGGGACGGGCGCACCCCCGAGGCGGACATCCACGCGCAGGGTGCCCGTGGTCCGATCCTCGGCCAGCCCCGCGGTCACGGCCACGTCGTCCAGGTACGTGGCCTCGGTGGCGTAGACGGCCACCGACCGGTGGAGCCCGGCGTGGAACCAGTGGTCCTGGTCCTCGATCCAGGTGGCGTCGGACCAGCGCACGACCATCACCGCGAGGACGTTGGTGCGGTCGCTGAGGTGAGGCGTCAGGTCGAACTCGGCAGCCAGCCTCGAGTCCTTGCTCATCCCGACGAACGTGCCGTTCAGCCAGACGTGGGCGACGCTGTCGGCGCCACCGAGCTGGAGGACGACGCGGCGCTCCCGCCAGGCCGACGGCACTGCGAACTCGGTCCGGTAGAGGCCGGTGGGGTTGTCGACCGGGGCCTCGCCGATCTCGCCCGCGAACGGCATCTGCACGTTGGTGTACTGCGGGGGGTCGCCCACGTCCTGGCGGGTCCAGCAGCCGGGGACGGCCAGGGTGCGCCACCGCTGGTCGTCGAAGCGGGTCCGGGCCCAGCCCTCGGGGGCGGATTCCGGACGATTGGCCAGCAGGAAGCGCCAGTCCCCGTCCAGGGAGCGCCACCACGGAGAGTGCGAGGGGTCGTGGGTCCGGGCCAGGTCCAGCTCCGGGTAGGGCACCAGCGGGGGCCGCATCGGCAGCCGACCGACGGCGGTGACCTCGGGTTGGGTCCACAGGCGCTGAGCCACGATCGGGTCGACGGGCACCGGTCGACCCTAACGAGGCCCTTCCGGCCCCGACACAGAAACGGGCGCCCGGCCGACGACCCCAGGAGGGTCGACAGCCGGGCGCCCGGGTGCTGTGGGATCAGGTGGTGGCGGGGGCTGGCGTCCGCCGGCCGGGCTCGGAGGCGATCGTCAGCCCACTGATGAGCAGCCAGAGGGGGATGAAGATCGGGGCCATCCAATAGAACACGAGCATCGGGGCGGCGGCTCCGATGATGATCAGGACCGTCGAACGCCGGGGCGCCTCGTCACGGCAGCGGAGGCCGTAGATCATCAGGGCCGCGGCCAGCATCATCGGCGCCGCGTACTTCCAGCCGCCGGCGTCGCCTTCGTCCTCGGCGCCCGAGCCGAACAGCACGCCGATGCCGGCCCAGATGTTGAAGAGGGCGACGAAGGCGACCAGGGCGGTCGTGGTCTTCCGTAGGGTCATGATCTCTCCTGTCACGAGGCGCCGCTCACGCGGCGCTCGGGCGGCCCGCCGCCAGGACAGGTCGGCGGGGATGCCCCACAGCACCCGACCGAGAACGTGGACTTGTTGGGCCGGCGTCAGCCCGGCGAACGCGGCGTGCTCGAAGAGGTCGGAGCGGATCTCCTCGCGGCGGCGCTCTGCGGTCTCCGGAGCGAGGCCCCGGGTGTAGATCGCCGTCCAGGATCGGGCGACGCCATCGCCCCAGGCGGTCATGCGGGCTCGATGCTTCGGCCGAACGCCGCCGGCCGGTCGTCGACCGCGGGTTGGGACGCCGACACGTGCACGGCGAGAGCGGCCTGGCCCGCGCTGCTCACCCGGTACAACCGGCGGCGGGGGCGGCCCGCGGCCTCAGCCACCTCGTGGTCCTCCCAGCGGGAGCTGAGCAGGCCGGCGTCCTCGAGCCGGGCCAGGGCCTTGTAGAGCGTCCCGTGGCTGGTCAGCCGCTGGGAGGCCTCGCGATCGGCGATGCGCTTGGCCAACCCGAACCCGTGGACCTCAGGCGAGTCCCCGTCGACCAGCGCGTCGACGGCCACGGCCAGGATCTGGGCCTCCAGGTCGAGCAGCTGCCCGGGTTTCCTCCGCATGCTGCGACTTTATAGGAAGATATCTTCTTGTCAAGCGGGAACGGCGGTGACCGAGCAAGATGCGAGCGTGGGTGGAGGCCTGGACACAGCGCTGCGGCGGATCGAGGAGCTCGGGCCGGTCATCGCCGCCGAGGCGGCGAAGGCGGAGGAGCTCGGCCACCTGACCGATGCCGTCGTCGACGGGCTCCGGGATGCCGGCCTGTTCGGCGCCCTCGTCCCGGCTGATCTCGGCGGCCTCGATCTGACCCTGCCCGAGAGCATCGAGGTCTTCCGGACCGTGGCCGAACACGACGCCTCGACCGCGTGGACGCTGGCGATCCTGGCCGACGGCGCCCTGTTCGGTCGGCTCCTCGGCCGGGAGGCGTTCGCCGAGCTGGTCGTCAACGGGACGACGATGATCGCCGGGTCGCTGAACCCCCTGACCGCGGCGGCGGTGCCGGCCGAAGGCGGCTACCGACTGTCCGGCATCGTGAACTACGCCAGCGGGTCTCATCACGCCGACTGGCTCATGGTCGCCGCCTGGGTGGAGCGCGACGGCACCCGGTCACTCATCGACGGCATCCCCGAGCTGATCGCCGGGATCATCCCCATCAGCGAGGCCACGATCCTCGACACCTGGTCACCGTCCGGAATGCGGGCCACGGGCAGCGACGACTGTCGGGTCGACGACGTCTTCGTCACCGAGCGCTTCACGTTCCCGTGGGGCGATGGCGCGACTCGCTCGGACGACGTCTGGAGCCGGATCCCCCTCTTCGTCCAGATCGGTGGTGCCCTGAGCTCGACCGCGGTCGGCGCCGCTCGAGGTGCCCTGCGATCCTTCGTGGAGCTCGCCGGAGCGAAGCGGCCGTCGGCCAGCTTCGACCTGCTGGCCGATCGCCCGCAGGCCCAGCTCGCCGCGGGCGAAGCCGAGGGTCTGGTCCTCGCCGCGGAGGCCACGCTCGCCGCCGCCGTCGAGGACGTGTGGCAGCAGGGCGAGGCCGGTCGACCCTTCGAGCCCACCGACCGCGCCCGCCTCCGCGCCCGGGCCGTCACCGCGACCCGGCTCGCCGCAGAGTCCGTCGACCTCCTGCATGACGTCGGCGGCATGTCCGCCGTGGCCGTGGGTGCGCCCCTGGAGCGAGCGTGGCGCGACATCCACACGGCCACGCAGCACCTCGTCCTCAACGGCGCGCGCTACGAGATCACTGGCCGCATCCTGCTGGGCCGCGACCCGGGCTCGCCTGTGATCTGAGGCAGGCCGCGGCGACGTCGAGCCGTCGATGCGTCATCGGGGCCGATTGCGCCGGGGCGGCTTCGCTGGACATCCCACCCGGACGTCCATAGCGTTCGCCCGGCCGAGCACAGGCCCGGGACGGCTGGGCGCGAGCTCGGCCTGAGAGGTCTGACCGTACCGAGGGGGGCAGCCGTGGGATCGATGCCGACGTACCACGTGAGCAAGGGTTCCGAGTTCAAGTACCTCGAAACCGAGTTGTTCGGGAACTCCACATTCATGGAGACCTACGACTTGGCGTTGGGTGCGCTCGCGAATCCTGAATCCACCGAGACCCTCACCGCGGCGGCCAACCGTCGGCACGAGGAGAATCCGGAGGACGTGTCGACCAGTGACCTCAAGCACTTCACGAAGCACTGGCTCTCGGGCTGGTGGAGTCACCTCGCAGTGGCGGACACCCTGCGGGCGGGGTTCATCGAGGCGATCACCCATGCCCGGACCGTTGAGAAGCCGATGGAAGTCCTCTGGGTCTGCGCTCAGGACGATGCGTTCCACATCTATTACTCAGAGAGCCCGAACCAGGTCACCGTCCTCGTCTTCACGCCGGCACCCGATACGGGCCACGTGATTGGAGGGAGCCAGGACCCGGAGTTCGACGACGAACCGCTCATCGAGCCGGAGGACATCTGGGTCGTGAAGCAGGAAGACGAATGGGACGGCGCCGCCTACCAGGCCTTGGGCGGATCCAACAGTGTCGTTTCGCCCGCGGAGCAGGTGGCGACCGTCACGACCGCGGAGGCAGGGATCGGAGAGCCGATCATCAAGCAGCGGCTGTTCCACACCTAGCCGTTCAGGCGTCGCTGAGCGTCCATCGGGTTGCGCCGCCGGGCTCGACGGTTGACACGGCATGGGCCCGGTGGGGTGTGAGCCGGTAGACGAACCACGATTGGATCCCCTCGGGACATCGAAGTCATCGGACGTCTACCCCTCCGCCCTCCATCCTTGCCGGAAATCCCCTTCTCACTGGATAAGAATGTTAGTATCGCTCGGGAAGGTCGACCTCACGGAGGACCGTATGGCGCACTTCGGCAAGCCCGACGAAGGGTCCTGGACCCAGCACAACCGGGGCCTCGGCACAGGCCCGGTCTCGTATGAGGACTCGATCTCGCCCGCGCACCACGAGTTGGAGCGCGAGGCCATCTTCGAGCGGACCTGGCTCAACATCGGGCGCGTGGAGCAGGTGGCGAGGACAGGCGGCTACTTCACGAAGGAGCTCCATGTCGCACGAACGTCGATCATCGTCGTCCGCGCCGGCGACGGCGAGCTGCGCGCCTACCACAACATCTGCCGCCATCGCGGCAACAAGCTCGTGTGGGAGGACTACCCCGGTGAGGAAACGAGCGGGGTGTGCCGGCAGTTCGTCTGCAAGTACCACGCGTGGCGCTACGCACTCGACGGTGAGCTGACCTTCGTCCAGCAGGAGTCAGAGTTCTTCGACCTCGACCGGTCGGAGTACGGCCTGGTCCCGGTGCAGGTCGACGTCTGGGAGGGGTTCGTCTTCGTGAACCTCGACCCCGCCAACACGGTTCCGCTGCGCGACTACCTCGGGAAGTTCGCCGCCGGGTTGGAGGGCTACCCGTTCGACGAGATGACCCAGGTCTACAAGTACCGGGCTGACGTTGGCAGCAACTGGAAGCTCTACATCGACGCCTTTGCCGAGTTCTACCACGCACCCGTTCTGCACGCGAAGCAGTACGTGTCCGACGAATCCCGCAAGCTCATGAGTCACGGCTTCGAGGGCCTGCACTACGAGCTCGACGGCCCCCACGGGATGGTGTCGTCGTGGGGTGGGATGGCCCCGCCCAGCGACGAGAGCATGGTCAAGCCGATCGAGCGGATCCTGCGCAGCGGCAACTTCGGGGCGTGGGACCGCCCTGACATCGGCGGACTCGATCCCCTGCCGCCCGGGCTCAACCCGTCCCGCCACCGAGCGTGGGGTCTCGACTCGTACGTGTTCTTCCCCAACTTCATGGTGGTGGTGTGGGAGCCGGGTTGGTACCTCACGTACCACTACTGGCCGACCGCGTACAACCGGCACATCTTCGAGGGCACGCTGTACTTCGTCCCCGCCAAGAACGCTCGAGACCGCATGCGCCAAGAGTTGACCGCGGTCACGTTCAAGGAGTTCGGGCTGCAGGACTGCAACACGCTGGAGGCCACCCAGACCATGCTCGAGTCCCGAGCGGTCTCCCAGTTCCCCCTCGGCGACCAGGAGATCCTCCTGCGGCACCTCCACAAGTCGGCAACCGAGTACGTCGCCGACTTCCACGACCCGCATGACGCAGCCGCCGAGACGGGCCGCCTACCGGTCTCGTCGCCGCGAGGGTGATCCCTGTGCCGCACCAGCTGCCTGGCGAGTTCGCCGACCTCGAGCCGTTCGCCGACTGGGCCCTGCCCACCGAGCGCGAGCGCTACGCAAAGCGCCTGGCCAGCACGATGGACGAGCTGCAAGCGCTCTACGACGCCGCCCTCCCTCGCCTCGAGGACGCCGCGACGTACCTCGACCAGCTCCCCCTCGACGTCCTGCCCGAGGACGCCACGCGCCTGCTTCAGCTCTGCTACTCGCTGATCAACGTGTCATTCCCGATCGAGGCATGGCGCCAGCCGCGAGTTCCCGACAGCGGCGCGTCCACCCTCGACGTCATCATCGAGCCCACGCCCTGACCACGCCGTACCGCGCGGCGGCACGGAGAATGCTGGGTGAGTCGACGACGGCCGGGTTCAGGCCTGGGCTGGACTTCGCACGCTGGGCACCGGGCTGGCTTCTTTGGTGTAAGTACCCCTCAGATTTCGGCGTCCATTTCTCCAAAGAGACTCGCACTACTCCTCGTCTTACCGGCCACCACCGACCGTGACCGACGCATCGACTTGCGTCCCTTGCCCTTGCGTTGACAGGGATCGGGGCTCGTTCCGTCGCATCGACATTTTCTCGGAATTTCTTTGTCGTGAGGGTCTGATTTGGGGGGTTCTTGTCACACCCCGATGGGACAATGGTGGCGTGCAGGACGTGGTCGCCGAGCTGCGAGTAGGGGTCAAGGATCTCGCTGCGGAGGACCGGGCCGGCTGGGTGCCGTTGGCGCTGTCGGATCGGGTCCGGGACCTCGTCGGACTGACCGAGGCCATGCAGGTGGAGTTGGTGCGGGGCCTCGCGTCTTGGGACCGGGTCACCGCTTGGGCGGAGGACGGGGCGGTCACCGCGGTGGCCTGGTTGAAAGCCAACACGATCTGCACCGGCCCGGAGGCCTCCGGACTGGTCCGCCTGGCCCGCCTCTATGCCCAACACCGCTGCGTGGCCGCCGCCCTCGACGGCGGCGACCTCACCCTGGCCAAAGCCCGAATGTTGGCCCGAGCCGAGAAGAACCGGGAGGCCCTGTTCGCCGAATGCGTCCAGGGGTTCGTCGACCTCGCCGCCGTCCTCGGCAACCAGGACTTCGGCCAGGTCATCGACCAGTGGATCGACCTGGTCGATGACAAACCGCCCCCTGATGACAGCAAACGGCGGTGGAGCTCAGCAGACACCATCGGCGGCTCGGCCCACACCGACATGTTCGGCTCCGCCGATGACGCGGCGTTGATGCGGGCCGCCATCGAAGCCCTCGACACCCCCGACCCCATCGACTGCCCCGAAGGGCCCCGCAGCCGCCAACAACGGCACTACGACATCGTCATCGACCTGTTCCGCCGGGCCCTGGCCGACCAGCTCGGCGACGATGTGGCCTCCCCCACCAGCGCCGACATCATCCTGGATGCAGCGACCGCGGCGGAGTTGGTCGCTGACCCCGACCAGGGCCGGTTCGACCTCGAACACCCGCTCCTCGACCTCCTGCAACCCTTCGACCAGCACACCGCCGGGGACCGGTTCCTGCGCCGCCGCTGCCAGCACCCCGACGGCACCTCGGCCCGGCGGGCAGTAGCAGCGACCACGTTGTGCAACGGGTGGGTGCGGCGCATCCTCCGCGACCCCCACACCGGCAACATCCTCGACGTCGGTCGGGCCCACCGCCGCTTCACCCCCCGCCAACGCCGGGCCCTCGTCATCCGGGACCGCGGCTGTGTGTTCCCGGGCTGTGACCGCAAACCGAAGTGGTGCGACGCCCACCACCTCCAACCCTGGGAAGACCACGGGCCCACCGACCTCGACAACGGCGTGCTGTTGTGCCGGAGGCACCACAACCTCATCCACCACACCGCCTGGCGCCTCCAACGCCACCCCGACACCGGCACCGTCACCGCCCGATCCCCCGACAGCCGCGACATTCACCCGAAGACCCGGCCAAACCCGCTGACCACCCGAAGGTCAGGCCCCCGGTCCTACCGTCCGCGGGTCCATCCGATGCGGCTGCCGGAGATGGCCGAAGGATCAGGGGACGTTCGGCCCTACACGGCTCGTGGTTCAAGGGCGCACACTCCGCGTGGTTGAAGCGTTGAACGGCGAGGCGAGCGGGCGCCGGTCTTGCTGTGCGCCACAGGTGGACCTTGCATCCGATCTGTTTGGCGCGGTCGGGCGGCGACGGCCTTCGCTCGCTCGGCAGAAGGGAGTACGCGTGATGAAGGGCATCCCTCGGTTCGTCCGGATCACCATGGTCGCTTCCCTCGCAACGGTTGCCGTTGCTTGCGGCGGCGGCGGCGGCGGTGACGATGCGTTGACCGTGACCTCGCAGGTCGTCTCTGACCCGACGACGCCCGACCTGCGCGTTCTGGCACCAGACGGCGAAGGGCCGTGGCCCGTCGTGGTGGCACTGCACGGCTTCGGAGGCACAGGCCAGGACATGGTCGAACTGGGGACCCGGCTTGCGAAGGCTGGCGTCGTCGTCTTCGTGCCGACCTACAACACCGACCTCAGCACACCGGACGGCCTGACACGAGCGAGCGACGACCTCGTATGCGCCTACCAGCTGGCTCGCCGCATCGCTCCCGAGCATGGCGGTGACCTGACCCAACCGGTCACCGTCGTCGGCTGGTCACTCGGGGCCGATTTCGCGGTCCTCGGCGACCTCGGACCACCTACCGACAGCAGCACCGGACGCTGCCCCGGGGAGATGCCCCGCCCGGAAGTCGTTGTCGCCCTCGCCGGCTGCTACTACGAGTTCGACGGCAATCCGGTGACCTGGTTCGATGACCTGACGGGCTGGAGCAACAAGACAGCCGACATCCATCTCGTGGACGGCGACAACGACGCCACCTGCCCCGCTGCGCAAACAGAGAGGCTTGCCACCTCGCTCCGTACCGAGGGCTACGACGTCGCCGTCACCCAGCTCAGTTCTGCAGATCACCCCGCGCCGATCTTCCATGACGAGAGCGACGGGCAGTGGCAGGTGATTCTGGACGACCCCGCCGGCGAGCAGGCCGTCGAGGTCATCCTCGACGCCATCACCACGGCCCGTCACACGACGTCGAGCTGAGCACGCCGAGCGCGTGTGTCCGCGGGTCAGAGACGTTGCGTTGAGTCCCCGGGTGGGAGGGTGAGCTCGTCCGTCAGCGTCCACGCCGCCGACTGGTGGATCGTCCGGGATGACGATCCGACCAGGATCTCGTAGGTGCCGGCCGCGGCGTGCCAGGCATGACGGTCCGGGTCCCAATGAGCGAACGAGCGAGTGTCGAGCTCGAGGGTGACCGTGGTGGTCTCGCCGGGCGCGAGGCTGACCTTCTCGAACGCCTTGAGCTCACGGTCTGGTCGGACGACGGGTGCGGCGAGGGGTCGCACGTACACCTGGACGACCTCGCGTCCGGGGCGGGCGCCGGTGTTGGTGACGTCGACCGACACCAGCGCCACACCTCGGTCGTCGTCGGGAGTGGTGACGGTCAACTTGGCGTAGGCGAAGGACGTGTACGAGAGGCCGTGCCCGAAGCACCAGCGGGGGTCGATGCCGTGGGTGTCGTAGTGGCGGTAGCCCACGAAGACGCCCTCGGCATACTCGACGGTCCCGTCCCGGCCCGGGAAGTGCGGATGGGCCGGGGCGTCCTCGATCCGTCGGGGGTACGTGGTGGTCAGGCGGCCGGAGGCGTCGGCATCGCCGAAGAGGACCGCCGCGAGGGCGGTCCCGGTCTCCTGGCCCAGGTAGGACAGCTGGACGACCGCGGCCACGTCGTCGACCCAGTCCATGGTGACGGGCGCGGCCGTGTTCACGACGACGATCGTGCGGGGATTGGCGGCCGCGACGAGACCGATGAGCTCGACTTGGGCTGGCGGCAGGTCCATGGACACGGCATCCAGACCCTCGGTCTCGGGATCGTCCCGGCCCACGACGACGACGGCAACCTCCGCGTCGGCTGCCGCGCGCACGGCCTGCTCCACGGCGTCGGGTCGGGTGGGTGGGCGGGCTTCGATCGTGAGGCCGGCGATGGCGATCGGGCCCTCGGCGGCCGCGGCGTCCAGCTCGGCCGTCACCTGATGGGTGGCCCCGGCGACGAGGTCGACCTCGGCCTCGACCGGTGTGGTGAAGAGACCGAGGATCCCGGCCCCCGACGAGGCGCCTGTGGTGTCCCCCACCAGCTCGCCGTCGACGAACAGGCGGGCGGTACCGACACCGGACACCGCGAGGGTCCACGGTCCGGACACGTCCGCGGTGAGGGACGTGGTCATCCGGGCGGAGAAGGCCCCGGCGGGTACGCCCGGCGCCGGGGCGCCGATCCACACCGCGGTCGTCTCGCGAACGGTGTCGCGGTGCAACGGCGTCCCCGACAGGTCGCCGGCCGAGAAGAAGTCGAGGCGCACGGCCCCGCTGATGGGCACCGAGCGGGGGGCGACGCGCCCTGTCCGGAAGGTGACACGGTCCTCACCCACTCGATCGGCGATGCCTTGGACCGGGCTGATCACATAGGGCGGGTTCACCTGGGCGCTGCCGCCGCCCTGGAACTCGGGGCGCTCGGCCCGCCAGCCGATCACCGCGATCCGCGGCGCCGCGGACGCATCCAGGGGCAGCACGCCGTCGTTGGCGAGCAGCACGATCGCCTCGGTCGCCGCGTCGCGGGCGACGTCCTCCGGCGGCTCACCGGCTCCGTCCGGCACCGACGTCGGTGCGGTGCGCTCGATCAGGGCGCGGACCCGCGCCGCGGCCTGCTCGACGTCGTCGGCCGTGACGACCCCCGCTTCGACGGCTGCGGCGAGGTGGTGGCCGAGCGCCATCGGCGGCCCCGGCATCTCCAGGTCGAGACCGGCGCCGAGTGCGGCTGCGCTGTGGGTTCCGAACCAATCGGACATCACCACGCCGTCGAAACCCCACTCGCCGCGGAGTAGGTCGGTCAGGAGTCCCGGATGCTCGCTGCAGAATCGACCGTCGACGCGGTTGTAGGCCGCCATGACGGCCCACACGCCGGCGCGCCGCACGGCCGCCTCGAAGGGCAGGAGGTAGAGCTCGCGACGGGTCCGTTCGTCGACGACGACGTCGATCTCCATGCGGTCGGTCTCCTGGTCGTTGCACGCGAAGTGCTTGACCGCACAGCCCACGCCTCGGCTCTGCACCCCGTCGATGTAGGCCACGGCGATCTCGGCGGTCAGGTACGGGTCTTCGGAGTAGCACTCGAAGTTCCGTCCGCCGAGCGGATGGCGGTGCAGGTTCACGGTCGGCGCGAGCAGCACGCTCGCCCCTCTGCGCGGGCCTCGTCGCCGAGCAGGCGGCCGACCCGCCCGATCAGGTCGCGGTTCCACGTCGCGGCCAGCGCGCTGCCGCAGGGCAACGACGTCGAGGCCGAGCCCATGAACTCGGCGCCCCGCGCCCCACTCGGGCCGTCGGTGACACCGATGCCGGCGAGGCCGATCCGGTCGACCCCGGCCGTGTGCCACAGGTCGACGCCGGCGGTGAGCGTCGCCTGCTCGTCGAAGGTGAGCTCCGAGGCGGTCATGCGTCGCCCAGCCCGTCGAGGAAGCCGGTGAGGGCGGTCCACCACGCCTCGGGGGTCTCGAGCTGGGGGCTGTGGGCGGCTCCGTCCAGCAGGGCGAAGGTGGCGCCGGGGATGGCGTCGGCCATCCGCTGCGAGTTCTCGACGAAACCCGGCATGTCGTGCTCGCCGACGATCACCAGGACCGGTAGGTCGAGGGCCGCCAGCCCGGGAAGGCGGTCGGCGCCGCTCTGCAGCTCGGCCGACATCGCCTTCGCCATCGCCGGTGAGGTGGCGAGGATCTTGGCCCGCAGCCAGTCCGGGTAGCCGGGCCGCTCGGCGTAGAGGCGCCGAACCGACTCGGGCGATTTGGGCGGCGGCCGGCGCAGGAGGCGGGCCACGACATCCCACCTCGCGAGCCGGAGGGCCAGCCTCATGACGAGCATCGTCGAACCGCCCGGTGGAGCGGTGACCGTGTCCATGAGCACGAGCCCGTCGAGCCGCGCCGGCTGGTGGATGGCGAGCGACTGGCCGATGATGCCGCCCATCGAGTGGCCGACCAGCACGAAGCGGTCCCAGCCGAGGTGGTGGACCAGGGCCAGCAGATCGGACTCGAACAGCTCGAGGCTGTAGTCCTGGGTCCGGGCCGGGTGGTCGCTGGCGCCGTGGCCCCGTAAGTCCGGCGCCACGACGTGCCAACCGCGCTCGGCCAGCGAGTCGAACCAGTCCGCGAAGTCCTCCTTGGCCCCGGTGAACCCGTGGACCATGAGGAGGGGACGGCCGCCCACCCCCGCCTCGGCGATCTCGAGCGTGACGTCGCCGGCCCGGACCGGCCGGATGGTGACGTTGGTGGCGGGCACGGTCATCGATGGCTCCCCGTGGTGGTGACGGTGGGCGCCGGAGCGCCGACTGGCTCGTTCGTCGGTGCCGAGCGCGTCACTTCCGTGGTAGCGGAACTGGGAGAACGCGACCGAGCCTTCGGAGGCGAACATCCCCACGACCCGGCCCGAGAACGGTGCACCGACCTCGGCGGCCCAGTAGCGCCCGTCGAGCTCGGCCAGCAGCTCGTCGCCAGCGAAGAGTCGGACCTGGTCAGCGCCGACACCCAGCGCGTCGAGGCCCTCCGGCACGGCGGTCTCGATGCGCAGCTCGACCTCGTCCGCCGGGGCCGAGGTCGTCCAGTGCTGCACGACGCCGGCCAGGTGGGCGGTGGCGGTGACCGTGCGGCCGCGGAGCTCGAGGCCGAACCAATGCTGCTCGTCGGAGCGGCACGCCAGTCCGCCCGCGCCGGCGGTCGTCTCGACCCGCACCGAGGCCGTCATGCGATGGTGGCGTTGGCGCCGACCGACGAAGTGGGGCCACATCGACTCGAGCGAGGACCCTCCCTCGATCACGAGCCGGCCGTCGGCGATGGCCGCGAACGACTCCGGCCGGTCCCGCACCGCGATCCACCCCGGGTCGTCGAGGGTGGCCGGGTCGTCGAGGGCGAAGCTCTCCTCGACGCCGGGGCCAGGCGCGAGCTCGACGGGGTCGGGCACGGGCCAGCCGTCCGCCCAGGTGACGGGGGTGATGAACGTCTCCCGTCCCAGCGGCGAGTAGGCGCGAGCCGCCCCGAGCGGTCGCATGCCCAGCAGCACGAAGGCCGAGCCGCCGTCGGGCGTCTCGACCAGATCGGCGTGGCCGGTGTTCTGCACGGCCCGGCCGGTGCTGCGGGCGCTGAGGATCGGGTTCGCCGGATGCGGCTCGAATGGCCCTTCCGGGCTCGGGCCCCGAGCCACGCTCACGGCGTGGCCCCGCTCGGTGCCGCCCTCGGCGATGACCAGGTACCAGTGCTCGCCGCGCCGGTAGAGGTGCGGCGCCTCGGGGAACTGGAGCCCGGTGCCCGACCACAGCGCCCTCGGCGCCTCGGTCGCCTGGCCCGTGGCGAGGTCGACCCGGACCTGGCGGATGCCTTGGTGGCCGATCTCGGTCCCGCTCAGGTCGAGTCCCGAATAGGTCACGTACGCCGTGCCGTCCTCGTCCCAGGCGAGGTCCGGGTCGATGCCGCTGATGCCCTCGATGGGCAGCCCGTCAGACCACGGACCGGCGGGATCGGTGGCGGTGAACAGCACGCACCCCCGGGGGCCGGCGATCGTGACGATCACGTAGAACGTCCCGTCTCGGTGGCGGATCGTCGGCGCCCAGACGCCCATGCCCGCACCGACGAGCGCCACCTCGACCTGCTCCGGGCCGGGTGGCGACGTTGCCGATGGGGGTCCAGCTCACCAGGTCGTCGCTGCGGTACACCGGCAGCCCGGGCAGGTACTCCAGCGTCGAGGTGACCAGGAAGTACGACCCCTCGGCGCGGACGATGGTGGGGTCGGGGTGGAACCCGGGTAGGAGCGGGTTGGGGTACGGCGGCACCCCTCAGGACTCGACCGGGATGGCGTCCCCGTCCCGCACCCAGTGGCCCTCCTCCGGGTCGAACACGTACCGGCGGATCGTCGAGGTCGCCGAGTGCTTGTCGGGGCCGAGCGACGCCTCAGGCGACAGCGGGAGGGCAAAGGTGCCCAAGCCCTCGCCGGCGGCGACGAAGGACGCCACATCCAGTTCAGGGCCGGCCGCCTCGAGGATCTGGAGGGTGAGGTCCCAGGTGCGGCACGCCGTCGCCACGCCGGTCGCGACGTCGTCGTTGTCCATCTCCAGCGGGGCGTCGGGGAAGGCCGCGTCATAGTCGGCCACACACGCCTGGACCCCCTCGTCGGCTCGAGCCTCGTCCGCCGTGGGCGAGTCGACCGACACCGCGATCGTGCGCTCCAACACCTCCGGGGCCACGGCCACGTCTTCCGCACCGAAACCGGTGAGCTGGCCGTTCGTGAGGGCCACATCCACCTCCCAGCCGGTGCGCTCGACGCCCCGCAGGATGGCGATCGGCGTCGACGGCGTCAGGACGAGGTCGGCGCCGTCGGCCCGCATGCGTTCGATCGCCGTGTCGACCGCGGCGTCGGACGCCACCGGGTCGGCGGTCAGCTCCGGCCCCTCGACCTGAGACGCCACGGAGATCCCGGCGTCGTCGAGCAGGGCCCGGATGTCCTCGACCACGTTGCGCTCGAGGTCGTTGGCGTCCGAGTAGAGGCCCACCTCGCGGCCCTCGAGGTCCCCGGCGTCGATCATCTCCTGTACGGACGCCAGTGTGTAGGACGCGAAGTCGAGCTCGACGGCGAAGAACCGACCGTCCGATCGCTCCTGGATCTCCGGGGTCTCCCCGAACCCACCGACGTACGGCTGGCCGTGGAGCTCGGTGACGCACAAGGGCTGGTCGGCGAGCAGCGTCCCGGTCACGACGAAGACCTCTTCGTCCTGCAGCAGCTCGGCGCAGACCCGGTCGGTCTCCGCGGACTGGGTGGGAAGAAACGTGCTGGTCACGACACGGACTTCGCGGTCGGCCACCCCGCCCCGGGCGTTGGTCCCGTCGGCCATCGCCTGGAAGAGGTCCTCCACCGGATAGACGCCGATGTCGACGCCGAACTGGTCGAGGATCTCTTGGGCGTCGATCCAGGCCACGCCGATGGCGACCTCGGTTTCGGTCACCCCCTGGCTCGGCACCGCCGTCGCGCCGGACGTGGTTGGCCCGGTGTCCTCTGAGGTCGAGCTGGAGCCGTCGGTGCAGGCGGCGGCGAGTGTGAGTACCGCCACCACGACGAGACCTGATCGAAGCGCGCGCAAAGGAGTTCCCCCGCCGGTCGTGCGTCGAGCCGGTGGCCGAACGCCAGTGGTCGTCCGGGTGGCAACCCGGCCGTCCGCAGGCGGCGGGGCGCACCGCGCCACGACCTTCCTCGTCCTGTGCCGTCCCATGGTTCCCCCTGCTCGCTTGGTTCGCGGCCCGTAGGTTAAACGTGTAACTTACACGTGTCAACGCAGACGGACAGGGGGTGTGGTGAGGCAGGATCAGAAGATGCCACGCGTGCCGCGGGTGACCGGCCAGGACGTCGCCGAACGGGCGGGCGTGTCGCGAGCGACCGTCAGCTACGTCCTCAACGACGCTCGCCGGTCAGCCCATCTCGGCCGAGACCCGGGCCCGGGTGCTGGCGGCTGCCGCCGACCTCGGCTACACGCCGCACGCCGCGGCCCGCCAGCTCCGCACCGGCGTGAGCGACCTGATCCTCATGGCCCTCCCGGCCTGGCCGTTCAGCCTCTCGCTCAGCCTGGCGGTCTCCACGGTGACCCACCGACTGGGCGAGCTCGGCTACACCGCCCTGGTCGACCCGGCGGCCGAGAGCGTGGCCGACCTCGAGACCACGCTCAGCCGTCTCCAGCCGATCGCGCTGACGGCCAGCAGTGACCAGCTCTCCGCGGCGCTCGTCGCCCGCCTGCGCTCCGCGGGCACCCGGGCGGTGATCGGGTTCGGCGACCGGCCGCTCGGGTTCGCCCCCGCCGTGGTGTTCGACCAGACGGCCCTCACCCGAGTGGCCATGACCCACCTCGCCGGACGGGGGCACCGCTCGGTCCTGGGGCTCATGCCGTCCGACCCGGAGTACCAGTGGTTCCGCGTCGGCCGCCAAGCGGGCGCCGAAGAAGCGGCCGTCGAGCACGGCGTGGGCCTGACGATCGTCGAGAGCTCGCTCGACCACGACCACGTGGCTGCAGTCGTCGGTGCCGCGCTCGCCGACGCTTCACCGCCGGACGCCATCCTCGCCTACAACGACGACTACGCGCTGCTCGCTCTCCGTGCCCTCCTCGACGCCGGTGTCCGCGTCCCCGACGACATCGCCGTGATCGGCTGTGACGACCTGCCCGTGGCCGAGCTCTTCACCCCGCGTCTCACGACCATCGATGTCGACATGCGGGAACTGGGGACGTCGATCGCCGACACGCTGCACCAGATCCTCAGCACGGGCACGGGACCGGACATCATCCCGATGCCGACCCCCGTGGTGATCGTGCGCGACTCCGCCTGACGGGAGCGGGCCGGCGCCGGTCGAAACGGCGACCGCAGCGATCGCCGGCCCGCTCAGCGTCAGGCGGGCTCGATGTCGCCGGGGATCCAGGTCTTGTCGAACCAGGGCTCGAGGGGGCCGTAGAGCCGGAAGATGGTGAACCACTTCTTGCCGGGGACGGTCTGGATCCAGTTCTCGGGGTTGCTCGGCGGGCTCGGTCGGGCCGAAGGTGAGGGTGATCGAGCCGTCGGCGTTCGCGGTCAGCGGGTTCGCGGGTGTTGTTGCGGCTCGGGTACGGCTGGCCGGTCTGGAGCTCGGAGCGGGTCTGCGGGTCGTACGCGACGACCGACCAGAAGTCCTTGGCGGGGACGTCGGCCGGGACGTGCATCGGTAGCGACCGGCCGCCGTCGAGGTACTCGCCCGTCGCTGTCGTGCTCGGTGTAGGCGTACTGCGAGCCGACACCGGGGATGTGCAGGGCCATGGCCGGCGTGTTCACGGTGGCGAGGTAGAAGAACAGCGTCCGGGCGTCGAGGTTGCGGCCGCCGACCCCGTCGTCGACGCAGCCACCGGTAGTCGTTGCCGATGAACGCGGTCTTCCAACGACGGTCCGGGTACTTGTATCGCCTCGGGGTCGCGGGTCTTGAACGAGATGGCCCGGGCCGTGCCGTTGGCGACCTTGACGGCCTCGGTGAGGAGGCCCTGCATGCGCTCGTCGGGGCGAAGGGCGTGCCCTTCTTGATCCCGATCGAGCGCGAGGAGGCCCCGGATCTCGGGGTCGATCACGCCGAGCGGCTCACGCTGGATCACGGCGTCCAGCTCGTCGAAGAACGTGACGTCGTTGGCGTGGATGGTGTTGAACTCCTTGCCCGTCATGCGAGATGAACTCCATCGCCGGCGGGTCGTCGACCTGGGAGAGCGGATAGACCGCAGCCCCTCGTGGAAGATCTGGGTCGGCGCCTCGGGCTTGCCGTCGACGAGCAGCCCGCGGAAGATCAGCCAGTTGATCCGCGACGGCGACTCCGACACGAAGTAGCCGTCGGGGAGGGGCCCGTCGTAGCCCGCGGGCACGATCAGGTACGTGCCGCCCTGGCCCCGGTCCGGACCGGGCTTGCCCAGGTCGGTGATGAACCGGAACCAGGCGTCGTTCACCGTGGTCGGACCACAGCCGGGCGGGACCTCGACGACCGTCGGACCGTCCCGCTCGAGGTCGAGGATGGCCGACACGTAGACGGTGTCGGTGTTGCCGGTCAGGAAGAGCGGGTTGGAGTCCAGCAGACCGTCGGCGATGGCGACCTTGTTGCAGGCCGTCACGCCGAACTCGACCATGCCGATGTGCATCGCCTCCAGCGAGGCCGCCGGCACACCGATGAGGAACGCCTCGATGCCCCGCAGGAAGTCGAGGTGGTCGAAGAGGAGATCGGCGGTGGCCTGGGTCGGGAACCCGTCGTCGAACTCCAGCGTGCCGATCCGGGTCTCGACCCGGTCCGGCGTCATGATCTTGGCCGGGATCGGGGTGTTGAAGCCCTCCGGGGTCACGGTGTCGCTCATCGGTCTGCTGTCTCCGTTCTCTGTGTCGTTGTCGGTCGAGCTCGCTCAGCCCGCGAAGCCCACGGTCCGGTCCGAGACCATGTAGGCCATGATCAGGGCCAGGGGGAAGAAGAGCAGGCTCAGAAGGAAGTAGCCGAAGAAGCTGTGCCCCTTGCGGTCCGCGACCCGGGCCGGCCAGAAAGCGATGGCGATCCAGATCGCGATGCCGATGATCCAGAGGATGATCATTGAGTTCTCCGATTTGTTGGGCGGCCCGAGCGGTCATCTGTTCGGGTCGATCTTCTGCTGCGGTGAGCCTGGCGGTCATCACGCCGATGGCGTGATCCCGCCTACACCCCTCAATCGAGGAGCTGCTTGACGGCGGGCTGGGCCTTCTCCACAGCGGCGTCGATGAGGCCGCCGGAGCGGAGTCGACTGAAGGCGTTGCCCGCGATGACCCAGGCGGGGACGGCCAGGATGAGCCCGACGATGCCGCCCAGCAGGCCGCCGAGCGCGGTGACCACGAGGACGACCAGCGGATGGATGTCGAGGGTGCGACCCATCACCTTTGGCTCGACGAAGTTCTCGAGCGCGAGGTTCGCGACGAGCACGACGACCAGCATGATTGCGCCCTGGGCAAGCCCGCCTTCACCGATGGCAACGATCACGGCCAGCCCGCCGCCGAGGAAGGCGCCGACATAGGGGATGTACCCGCCGACGAAGTTCACGACCACGATGGACAGCACGAGGGGCAGGCCCATGATGAGGGCGGCCGTCCCGACGGCGACGGCGACGATGGCGGACATGATCGTGCGGCCCTTGCCGTAGTCCCGGAGGATCCGACAGGCATCGCCGATGAAGTCGTTGACCTCGTCGCGGTAGGACGCGTCGACCTGACCCACCACCGAACGCCGCAGCGAGGAGCCGTCCTTGAGCAGGTAGTACATGATCAGGGCGCCGAGGATCACGCCGCCGGCGATGGCGATCAGCCCGTCGACGCCCTCGACCACCCTGGCCAGCGCGCCGCTCTCGACGGTCGGGGAGGCATCATTGATCGCCGCCCTTGCGTCCTCCAGTGCGGCCTCGTCCACCTCGATCTCCTCAGTCTGCTCGGAGAGGGTTTGGACGGCGGAGGTGGCGGATTCGCCGATCTCGTCCATCTGCTCGGTGACCCCCTTCACCGTCGCCACGATCACGACAGCCATCATGAGCAGGAGCCCCAGCACGATGAGGCCGGCGCCGGCAGACGCGCCAACCTTCTGCCCGAGCGTCACGGCCATGGGTCGGAAGATGATGGCGAGGACGGCGGCGAAGGTCAGCGGAAGGATGATCTCGCTCACCGCGCCGAGCGCGGACATGACGATCCCGAGGGCGATCACGGCCCCGATGAAGCTCCAGGCCAGGATCCCCAGTCGCGGGAACCGCCGGAGGAACCCCGTATCGCCTTCGACGACGGGGTCTTCAGTGGTCTGGGTCATGATCGTTTCCCTCCGTGTGGTCTTCGTCGATCTCGTTGGTCATGGCTCGTCTCGCCCCTGGAACGCATCCCGGAGCGTGAGCTCCCGGGCCGGAGCGGGAAGTGACGGAACCGCGCCGACCCTCAGCGGCTCGCCGGAGCCCCGGACGAGGGAGCCGATCCAGCCGGTGTCCTCGGCAAACACGGGTCCGAAGCAGGCGCCGATGAGGATGCAGATGGCGGCGCCGGAGAACCAGCTCACCAGGGCGAGGGCGACGCCGAACAGACCGAACTGGGCCTCGTTGCTGGTCACCGTCTCCGGCATCCAGACCGAGGCCGATGCCGAGTAGGCGAAGGTGATGACGCTGGTGATCAGGGCCGTGGGGATGAGCACCCGCAGGCGCACGTCGCCGCGGAGGAGGATCCACGGGATGATCAGCCACGCACCGGCCGTCGTCGCCAAGGCCAGGACGACCACGGTCGTGACGCCGACCGGACCATGGATGGCCCGGCCGACACCGCCGAGGAGCGCCATCGAGCCGAGGGCGATGGCGAGGCACAACGGTCCTCGCCAGTACTTGTCGAGCCCGCCCCGGGGTGGCCGCCGCCAGGCGCGGAGGTAGACGCGTTGCAGGGCCGTAGTGAACG
Source organism: uncultured Microthrixaceae bacterium (assembly GCA_963725155.1). Taxonomy (GTDB): domain Bacteria; phylum Actinomycetota; class Acidimicrobiia; order Acidimicrobiales; family DATDAH01; genus DATDAH01. Next base: position 12,117 of record CAVRXU010000005.1, on the reverse strand, counting down.
AGGTGGCGAAGAGGACCGTGAAGGCGAGCCCGAGCAGTCCGGTCGCCTTCTTCAGGTCCTCCGACGACGCGAATGACTGCTGCACCAGATCGAGCGCGTCGCCCCGGAGCCCGAACCGCACGGTGATCGCCTTGACGACCGACTCCCGCATCCCCTCCGGCAGGAACGCGGCGACGACGATCGTCAGGGGGAAGAAGGAGACGAACGCCTTGCCTGCCAAAGCGACGCCCCGGTCGACGAACTCCAGCTCGAGCATCCGCTCCCAGACGCGCCAGAGGAGGAGGCGTTCCAACCAGCTCCGCAATGCCGCAACCCGCTCTTTGATGTCCATCAGTCATCGAAGCCGGTCTTGACGGCGTTGAGCAGCAGCCTCACGACCGCGCCGATCACCAGGAGGTCGAGGAGCATCTGGGCGCTGACCACGATGCGCGTCAGCTGGCTGGTCGGGGTGATGTCGCCGAAGCCCACGGTCGAGAAGAGCGTGACGACGAGGTACAGGCTGTCGCTGTGGTCCAAGGGCTCGCTGAAGTTGTCGACCGAGGCCTGTGACAGGGACAGGTAGAACGCCGCGAAGGCGACGAGGAACAAGGGGATGGCCACGCCCAGCGCCTGGATGGCGCGCTGCTCGGGCAGGTCGTCGTTCCGCACGCTGCGGAGCTGGAGGGCGAGGACGAGGACGAAGGCGACGAGCCCGCCGATCAGGCGGAGCAGCGCCGTCGTGCCGTCCCGGTCGTCGAACGGGATGGCGTAGTAGGCCCCGAGCAGAACGATCCACGCCACCGTGACGGCCAACGACGTCCGCATCGTCTCGCGCCGCTTCTGCTTGCGGTCGAGCTCGTTCCATCGTCGAGGCCCCCCTTCGGTCGGCTCGGCGGTCGTCACCGGTCGCTCATCCTTGGAGCGACCGGTGACGGACCGTCCCGTCGTGCATGGCCTCGCTCCTCGGGGAAGGAGGGCCTACTCCTCGGCGGCGGCCTCTTCGGCCTCGATCTCATCGACGGCTTCGTCGACCGCGGCGGCGAGCATGCCGAGCACGACCATCTTCTCCGGGGTCAGCGAGCGGGCCGCCAGGACGACGCCACCGGCGTCGCGCACGGCGTCGCGGAGGGGGATCGCCCAGAGGTGCTCGATGGCCAGCACGAGTGCCGAGCTGCCGTCGGGCAGCTCCTCCAGAACCGACATCGCAACGGCCTGCGCGGCCGTCGGCCCCTCGGGGTCGGCCTCCGCACCCATCTCGGCCCCCGCAACGGCCCCCTCGGCGCCGGCATAGCCGAGGCCCACCAAGGCACCGACGGCGGCCCGCAGCTCGGCGCGCTCCTCGTCGTCGAGATCGGAAACGCTGAGGGCGGCCACGTCGTCGCCGTCGCGGGCGACGACCACGGCGTCGACGACCCGGATCTGCCCGATGTCGCTGAGGCGGGCGAGCTCCTCGACGATCCGACCTTCGAAGTGATCGAGGTCGGGGAAGCCGATGACGAAGGCCTGGAGGGGTCCGATGGTCATGACGTGATCTCCTTCGGGAGCGGCAGCCCGCTACCCGCGATGGGGGTGTGTGCGAACCCGATCATCCGCTCGCGCGGCGTCCGGTGTCGTCACGCAGAAGGCATGAAAGCCCCTCGCACAGCTTCACGTCATCCGTGTGATGCGGGTCGCGGGGTTTGCCCAGAAGATGTGTCGATGCGCCGATCGCAATCCTGTTGACCGTCGCCGACGCCCGACAGCCTGCGCCGGGCCCCGGCCTCCGGACAGCTGGTCGTCGGCCGATGAGGGAGGCACCCGTGTTGGACCACACCGACGTTCTGCGGCTCCTCGCCATCAACGGCGTGGCCGCGACCGAGGTCGAGTCCCTCGGCGCCGGCGACGACCTCGATGCCAAGTCGCTCGCCCTCGTCCGACTCGCCGCCCTGATCGCCATCGGCGGTGGTGCCGAACCGTCCTACGGTGAAGCGATCGATGCGGCGGTGAGTAGCGGGGCGTCCGCGGCTGAGGTTGTTGCCGTCCTGCTCGGTGTCCTGCCGGTCGTCGGCCAGGCCCGCATCGTCGCCGCCGCACCGAAGGTGGGCATGGGGCTCGGCTACGACACCGAAGCGGCGCTGGAGTAGCCGGCCCCCGCGGTCAGTGACCGATGAGGCCGACGGCAGTGGCCTGTTCGACCGCCTCCGTGCGGGACGAGACGCCGAGCTTGCGGTAGATCGAGGTCACCTGCGAGCTGACCGTGTTGCGGGAGACGTACAGGCGCTCGGCGATCTCCCGGAACGTGAGGTGGGTCTGGAGGTAGGGCAACACGCGAAGCTCGGCCGGGCTGAGCGGTGACGGCCCCCCGACACCGAGATCGGCGGTGGTCGCAAGGGTCTCGTGGAGCGCGGCGGCCTGCTCCACCAGGACACCGAGGCCCGGGCGTTCGAGGAGGAGGTCGTCGACCTCGCGGAGGAGATGGCGGGCGCCCGCCACGTCGGCCATGGACAGATGCACCCTGGCCAGCTCCAGCCGCGCCCCCACCGCCAGGAACGGGATCGCCGCCGTGACGAAGGGGCGCGCCCGCATCGCCCGGGTGAGCTCTCGGTTCGCCTGCTCGAGCTGGCCACGGTGCATGGCGAGTCGAGCGGCCGCGGAGTACGCGCGGATGCTCGTCGGGTAGTCGTCCATTCGATGGTCGTGGACGGCAGCCAGGGCCAGGCCGACGTGCTCCGCCGCCTCATCCCACTGGCCGTCATCCATGGCCAGCTGCGCCAGCACGCCTTGGCCCATCACGTAGTTGTCGGCGTTGTCCTGGGTCGGCCCGATCGCGGCCGTCTCCTCGAGCGCGGCGCGGGCCCGATCAAGGTCACCGACCAGGAGGTTGGCCTCGGCGAGGAGCCCGACGGCGGTGCCGCGCCACGGGCTCCAGGTCGGCTCCGACGCGACGGCGTACCGGGCGTGAGCCAGCATCTGCTCCGCGCCGGCATCCGCCATCGCGGCTCGCAACATGGCGCGGGCGGACTCGAAGGACGCCGAACCGTCGTTGGGCACGAGGTCGAACGACGCCGCGTCGACGACCGCGGCCCACCGCTGGGCCGCCGGGGCATCACCCGCGAGCACGGTGATCCACCCCGCCAGGACCGCGAGCGGCGGATAAGACTCGACCGCGGCGACGCCGAGCTCGCTCAACCAGCGCTCCACGACCGAGAGCTGACCACCCTGATAGGTCGGCAGGACGAGCTGGGTGACGAGCTGGACGCAACGGTCCCGCTCGTCGGTGTTGAGGAGGTGTTCCACGGCGATCTCGGGGAAGCCGTTGGCCTCGTACCAGTCAGCCGCCCGGAGATGGAGCTTCGGGATCAGCTCGGGCTCGACGCGACGGAGCTCGGCGGCCAGGAACTCCCGGTAGAGGGCGTGGTAGCGGTACCACTCGCGCCGCCGGTCGAGGGACACCAGGAACTGGTTGGCGGCCTCGAGGTCCCGCAGGCGGGCCTGTGCGCTCGTACCGCCGAGGACGGCATCGCACAGCGGGCCGGACAGATGGTCGAGGACCGAGGTCCGGCGCAGGAAGTGCTGGACCTCGTCGGGCTGGCGGGCGAGTGACTCTCGATAGAGGTAGTCGGCGATGAAGCGGTCGTCGCCGGAGATGGCCAGCGCGGTGTCGGTGCTGTCCTTCGCGATCGTCGCCGCCAGATAGAGGCCGACCGGCCAGCCCTCCGTCCGCTCCGTCACCGTGAGGGCCAGCTCAGGCGTGAGGTCGACCTCGGCGGCGGAGAAGATCTGCTGGGCCCCATTCGCGTCGAGGGCCAGATCGGTGGCCTCGATCTCCAGTGCTTCACCCGAGGTCCGCGTGCGGGGCAGGTGCGGCTGTTCGTGACGGCTGGCGGCGACGAACTGGGACCGGTCCGGTATCCCGGCCATGACCATGTCCAGCGCGTCGTGGCACTCCGGGGCGTGGAGCTCGTGGAGATCGTCCACCATGAAGACGAACGGCTCGGGACTGGCGCGGAACGCGGACGCGAGGCGAGGTGCGGCTCGGCCGAGGACGGAGGTTCCGACACCACGCATGTCGGCGAGGAGGCCGCTGTCAGCCGGCCAGAGGGCGACGAAGGCGGCCGCCATGACGAGGAGCAGCGCCGCCGCGTCGTCGTCGAACCGATCGAGGCTCACCCACGCGACGGGCCGATCCTCGGCCGCGGCCCATTCGGCCAGCAGCGTCGTCTTGCCGTAGCCAGCAGGGGCGGTGATCCCCACGATCCTCCGGGCACTGAACCGGGCGGACTCGATGACCGAGCGGCGACTCACGGTCCCGGATCGAACCCGCGGCGCGGTCAGTTTGGCATCGAGCAACGACCAGTTGAGGTCGTCATTGCGCGCGCCGTATCCGGCGCCATCCATCGCCACGGGGGGCAGCGTACGCATGGTCGCTGGTCCGGGTCATGCGATCTGCGTGACGACAGCGCGGGCAGCGAATCGCACACTCACCACTGCGCCGGCCAACGCGACACAGATCTCGCGGCGCCAAACCACAGAGGCCGACTCGCCGGCCACGAACGAAGAGGACCCGCGGCATGGAACATGGACTCGACACCGAAGCGGTGGCCGTCGTCGCGGCCTGCGTGGTCCTCTGGGGCCTCGTCGCCTCCCGGCTGGGGCGGTGGAGCATCACGGCGCCGATGGCCTTCGTCGCCTTCGGCCTCATCTGCACCTCCGGTGCCGTTTCGCTCGTCGACATCGACGTCCACTCGTCGACGGTCCGTGAGATCGCCGAGGTCACCCTCGCGTTGGTCCTGTTCGGGGATGCCTCGCGGATCGACCTCAAGGCTCTGCGGTCCGACGGGCATGTCCCGCTCCGCCTGCTGGGGATCGGGCTTCCGCTCACCATCGCCGTCGGTACGGTCGTCGCCCTGCTCGTGAGCGACGGCGACCTGTGGATCGCCGCGCTGATCAGCGCCGCGGTGGCGCCGACTGATGCCGCCCTGGGTGCCTCGATCATGGAGGACGTCCGGGTCCCGCTACGGGTGCGCAGGGACCTGAACGTGGAGAGTGGCCTCAACGACGGCATCGCCACGCCGTTCGTGATGTTCTTCATCGCCGGTGCCGCCGCGGCGGCAGAGGTGGCGGACAGCGAGGGGGCGGGCAGCGCAGCGATCGACCTCGCCATCGGTGTTTGTGTCGGAGCAGCGATCGGGCTCCTCGGCGGCCATCTGCTCCGGGTCGCCCGCGCCCGCGGGTGGGGAGCGGAGGCGTTCTTCCCGTCCGCGGTCCTGGGCTTGGCGCTGCTGTCCTACGCCACCGCCATCGAGGCGGGCGGCAACGGCTTCGTCGCCGCCTTCATCGGCGGGATGGCCTTCGGGACGGTGAAGGCGGGAGACAACGCCACGCTGCTCTCGTTCAACGACAAGAGCGGCGAACTGCTCTCGCTCCTCGTGTGGTTCCTCTTCGGGGCCACGATGATCGGCCCGGCGTTCGAGCACGTCGAGGCGATGGACGTGGTCTTCGTCGTGCTCGCCCTGACCGTCGTGCGCATGGTCCCGGTCGCCCTCTCACTGATCGGCACTGATCTCGACCGTGTGACTGTGGCGTTCGTCGGCTGGTTCGGGCCACGCGGCCTCGCGTCGGTCGTCTTCGCGCTCATCGCGGTCGACGGCCTCGAACCCGACGAAGGCAACCGCGTGCTGGCGGTCATCACCCTCACGATCGTCTTCAGCGTCGTGGCCCACGGGCTGACCTCTTCGCCGCTGGCCGCCCGCTATGGCGCTCACGCGGCCCGACTTGACCCGCAGCAGCCCGAACATGCTCCCGTCCAAGCGGTGCGCACCCGGGCCTTCGCCGGTACCCCCGGCGCGTCGACCGGGGCTGAGGATCCGTCGACGTGAGCCAAGAGGACGCCGACCGGTACGAGGCCGACGTCTCCCCGTTCCGGCCGCAGGAACGGCCGACCCTCGTCCACCGTACGTTCCCGGTGTCGACCAACCTCGCCCACTATCCGAAGCGCAATGGCCGGCGGGACCTGGTGGCCGGTGTCACCGTCGCCGCGCTCGCGCTGCCGGCCGGCATGGCCTACGCCCAGCTCGCGGGCCTGTCCCCCGTTGCCGGGCTCTACGGCCTGTTGCTCCCGGCCGTGGCCTACACGTTCCTCGGTTCCTCCCGTCAGGTCATCGTCGGGCCGGAAGGCGCCCTGTCGGTCATGGTCGCGACTGCGGTCGCGCCGCACGCCGGCTCGGATCCGTCCGCCTACGCCGAGCTCGCCGCCATGCTCGCGGTGGTCGTGGGGGCCATGGCCGTGTTCGGGCGGATCATCCGCCTCGGCTGGATCGCCGACTACTTCTCGAGAGCAGTCCTGGTCGGCTACCTCCACGGCATCGCCATCGTGCTGATCGCGGGCCAGTTGGGAAAGCTCTTCGGGATATCGATCGAGGCAGGCGAGGCGCTGCCGCAGGTGAAGGAGTTCCTCGGTGAATTCGGCGACGCCCATGGGCTCACGGTCCTCGTGGGCGCGGTCTCGCTCACCGTGCTCCTCGTCCTGCGCTGGATCGCGCCCCGCTCCCCCGCCTCCCTGATCGTCGTCGTCTGTGGCATCGCCTTTTCCGCCGCGTTCGACCTGGCCGACCATGACGTCGCGGTCGTGGGCGACATCCCGGCTGGGCTTCCGTCGTTGAGCTGGCCGGGTCTGAGCCAGGCCATTGACCTGCTCCCGGCCGCGTTGGGGATCCTCGCCGTCGCCTATGCCGACGGCATCCTCACCGCCCGATCCTTCGCCGGGCGCAACGGGCAGCACATCGACGCCAATCAGGAGCTGCTCGCCCTCGGCACCGCCAACCTCGCGGCCGGGGTCACCTCGGCGTTCCCGGTGGGGGCCAGCGGGTCCCGAACGGCAGTGAACGACCAGGTCGGCGGCCGAACCCAGGCGGTCGGCCTCATCGCGGCCGCGGTGATCGCAATCGTGCTGTTGTTCCTGACGGCGCCGGTCGAGAAGCTGCCAACGGCCTGCCTCGGCGCCGTCATCGTGGCGGCCGCCATCGGCCTGATCGATCCGAGCGCCTGGCGCGCCCTGCGGCGAGCAGGAAATGGCGATGTCGTCATCGCCGCATTCACGCTGATTGGCGTGGTCGCCGTTGGTGTCCTCGAGTCGCTGATCGTCGCCGTCGTGTTGTCGATCGTGGAGGTCGTCCGGCGGTCGGCGAAGCCGCACGACGCGGTGCTCGGCTACGTCGAGCGCATGGACCGCTGGGCTGACGTCGCCTTCCACCCCCGGGCCCGGATCACCCCCGGTGTCGTCGTGTACCGCCTCGACGACCAGCTCATCTTCGCCAACGCCCGCTACGTAAAGGGCCGGGTCCTGGAGGCCGTTGCCGGCGCCCCGACCCCGACCCACTACGTCGTCTTCGACGCCGAAGGCCTCAGCGATCTTGACGCCTCGGGGGCCGACGCCATGGAGCACCTCATCGAGGGACTCGGCCGCGACGGCATCGACTTTGTAGTCGCCCGCCTCAAGGCCCCGGTGCGCCAGCAGTTCGACGACAACCGCCTCACCGACCAACTCGGCGAGGACCACTTCTTCCCTACCGTCGCCCGAGCGGTCGAGTGGTGTTCGACCCCATCACCAGAGGACTGATCCCATGGATGAAACAACCACCCTCGATCCTTCGACGACCGAGCCCGATGAACCTCCTCAATCGCCCGCGGCGACAATCGGCCGCCGCTGGTCCGCATCGGTCCTGGCCACGGTCGATGAGGACCGCCCCCGCCGCCGGGTGGGTGACATCACGCGAGTCGTCCTCGCCACGGCGTTCGTCGCCATCGCCGCCGCCGGCTCCGCCGAGACGACGGATGTGGAAGCGGCGTTCGCCAACCTCTTCGCCAGCCTCCCCGGCGGCCTCGAGCCGGTCTGGGAGATCCTGGCCGCGATTACCCCGATCGTCGCCGGCATCCTGCTGCTACTCGGGGTCCTGGCGGGGCGCCTTCGATTGCTGCTCACGCAGGTCATCGCAGTCGCTGTGACGTTGCTGGCTGGGGCAGCTGTGTCCGCCGCAGTCGACGTGCCAGCCGGGGCCCAGTCCCTCGACGGCGGTCAGCCCGACTTCCCGGTCCTGCTGTTGGCTGCAGGAGTCGCCACGCTCCTGGTGTCGCGGTCCTACCTCACCCGTCCCGCCGCCCGGACGGCGGACTCCGTCGTCTGGCTGAGTGCCGTTGCCACGGCGGCCCTCGCGGAGGGCCTGCCCGGCGCCGTCGTCGCCAGCCTGGCCCTCGGCTGGGGCGCGGCCGCACTGGCCCAGCTGTGCCTGGGAACGCCCGCCGCGACCCCGTCCCTCGAGGATCTGGCCGGGGCCGTCAAGGATCTCGGCGTCGACCCGACCGGGCTCCAGCGGGCGCCCGAACAGGGCTGGGGCAGCACGAGGTACACCGCCGACGGCGACGTGTGGATCGACGTCGTCAGCCGGGACAGCAGCGACGCCCGCTTCCTCGCCAAGCTGTGGCGGTTCGTCTGGTACAAGGATTCGGGTCCGACGTTCTCCCTGACGCGCGCCGCTCAGGTCGAGCACCAGGCGTACGTCGCGCTCCTCGCCGACCAGACGGGTGCACGGGTGCCCGACCTGCTCGCGGCCGGCGTGGCCGGCTTGCGCCAGGACGCCATCGTCGCCGTCCGGAACCCGCCAGGTGACCCGCTCAGCGACCTGGCACCGGACCAGATCACCGACGGCGTCCTCGACGACACGTGGTCGAACCTGCGCCTGCTCCACGACGAGCGCCTCGCCCACGGCAACCCCTGGGTGGGCAACGTCGTGCTCGACGGCGACGGCACGACTGGTCTCGTCGGCCTCGAGGATGCGCTCAGCTCGGCGTCCGACACCCGCCTCCGACTCGACCGTGTGCAGCTGCTTGCCACCACGGCGGAGCTTGTCGGCGAGGACCGGGCGCTCGGCGCGGCCCGGCGAGCGTTGCCGGACGACGAGCTCGTCGACCTGCTCGGGTTCCTCGAGCCGACGGCCCTCACCAGCGCCGCCAAACGCCATGTCACCAAAGCGAAGGCCCTCCTCGGCCAGCTCCGAGACAAGGGAGCCGAGCTAACCGGCGTCGAACCGCCGGAGCTCACCGAGCTGCACCGCGTGTCCGCCAGCTCCGTCGTCATGGCCGCGGGACTTGCCATCGGTGTCTACCTCCTCGTCGGCCAGCTCGCCGGCGTCGCTGCCATGGGCAACATCTTCGAGGATGCGATCTGGGGCTGGGTGCTGGTGACCTTCGTCGTGGCCCAGCTGCCTCAGTTCTCCCAGGCCACCGCCATGCTCGGCGCGGTGTCGGCTCAGCTCCCGTTCGGCCCGGTGCTCGGCGTCCAGTTCGCCAACGCGTTCACCGGCCTGGTCGGCGGGACGGCGGGCAACGCCACCCTGACCATCCGCTTCTTCCAGAAGCAGGGCCTGCCCCCGGTCGTGGCGGCCAGCTCGGGCGTTCTGACCTCGACCACCGGCTTCATCGTGCAGACGGTGCTCATCGTCACCGCGGTCATCGTCACCGGCGCCGAGCTCGACCTGTCGACGGGAGACGGTGGGGTGCCCGGGTGGGTCGCCGTCCTCGTCGGGGTCATCGTTGTCGGCGGCATCGTCACGGCCCTCGTGCCGAGCTTCCGCAAGAAGGTCTACGACCCCTTGGTCAAGCAGCTCAAGACGGCGTGGGACAACCTCCACGGTGTGCTGGTCAACCCCAAGAAGGCGATTCAGCTCTTCGGCGGGAACCTCCTGTCGCAGCTGCTCTTCGCCATGGTGCTCGGTGCCGCGCTCCATGCCTATGGCGAGTCGCTGCCGATCCTCCAGCTGGTGCTCATCAACTCCCTGGCGTCCCTGGTCGGGGGGGTGGCGCCCGTGCCGGGCGGCATGGGCGTGATCGAGACGGGGATGATCGCCGGCTTCACCGCATCGGGCATCCCCGAAGCGCAGGCCGTCGCCGCCACCTTCACGGCCCGGATGTGCACCTCATACCTGCCACCCATCTGGGGCTGGTTCACCCTCCAGTGGCTGCGCAAGAGCGAGTACGTGTGATCACGGGACCGACGAAGGAGAGACCCGCCATGTCGCGGCAGTAGGGCGGGCATCACCCGATGTACGTGATGACGCCCCTTGACGAGGCCCCGATCATGGGGGTCCAGACCCACTCTGAGGGGAACACCATGACCGCACCGACATCAGGCCCATCGACAGGATCGCACTTCGTCCCGCCGAGCGCCCGCGTCCTCCGACGAGTGGTCGCCACGGTGGCGATCGGCCTTCTCCTGGCCGCGTGCAGCGACGACAGTGGGTCCTCCAGCGACACCACGGCGGCGTCGACCACGACGGAGGCGCCGACGACCACGGTCGCCGACACGTGCGCCGACGCCGAAGCGCTCCAGACTTCCGTCACTGCGCTGCAGGACGTCGACGTGGTCGCCGAGGGAACCGACGGCCTCACGGCAGCGGTCGACCAGGTGAAGACGGACCTCGAGGCGTTCGGGTCCTCCGCCAGCGAAGAGCTGCAGCCAGATGTCGAGGCGCTCCAGACGAGCGTCGATTCGCTGGAGACGGCCATCGACGGGTTCGACACCGACGGAGCGGCGCCGGTCGTGGCCGCGGTGACCGCCGTAGGCGAAGCGGCAACCGCCCTGATCGACGCCGTCGACGCCGGGGCCTGCGGCTCCTAGGCCGCTGCCAGTCTGGAGGACGACATGACGAACGGGCATCAAGGGGAGCGCTGGCCGACGTGAACAGGATCGAGCATCCGACGGTCGACGAGCGCAGAGCACGGGGCAAAGCGGCTCGGGATCGTGTCGCCCCCTCGGGCCACGCGGGTTGGGAGCCCGCCGCGGGTCGACCCGACCCGGTGACTCTGTTGGAGGAGCAGAACGCGACGCGTGAGCCCGACCTGGTCCCCGTGCGCCACGGTCGGATGATGGTGTCGCCGTTCACCTTCTACCGCGGTGCCGCCAAGATCATGGCCGCGGATCTGAAGGACACGCCGACGGCCGGGCTCGTGACCCAGCTCTGCGGAGACGCGCACCTGTCGAACTTCGGTGGATTCGCGTCACCCGAGCGGGTGTTGCTGTTCGACCTGAACGACTTCGACGAGACCCTCCCCGGCCCGTTCGAGTACGACGTGAAGCGCATGGCGGCCAGCTTCACGATCGCCGGCCGGAACAACGGCTTCACCGAGGCCGAGGCGAGTGCGGCCTCGCTGGCGTCGGTGTCGGACTATCGCGAGGCCATGTTGCAGTTTGCCGAGATGGGCACGATGGAGATCTGGTACTCACGGATCTCCGCGCAGGACGTCCTCGATGCCGTCAACGTCGCGGCCCGCTCCGTGAAGGGGGCGGACAAGAAGCAGGCCAAAGCTGTCCAGAAGGCCGCGGTCAAGATCACCGAGAAGGCCCGTACCCGCGACAGCACCCAAGCGCTCTCGAAGCTGGCCGAGCACGTCGACGGCCGGTACCGGATCATCAGCCAACCACCGGTGATCATCCCTTCGCGGGACTTCCCGGCGAGCTACGGCTACTCGGCGCGGGAGATCGAGCACATCGTCCATGAGCAGTTCCGCGCCTATCGGTCCACCCTGCGAGACGATCAACGTCACCTCCTGGAGCGCTTCGAGGTCATCGACGTCGCCCGCAAGGTGGTGGGCGTCGGCAGCGTCGGCACCCGGGCCTTCATCGTGTTGCTGCAGGGCCGCGACCAGCAGGATCCCCTGTTCCTGCAGGTCAAGGAAGCGACGACCTCGGTCCTGGAGGATCACCTACCCAAGAGCCGCTACCGCCAACCGGGCGAGCGCGTCGTCCAGGGCCAACGGATGATGCAGGCCGCCAGCGACATCTACCTTGGCTGGACCAAGGGCTCTGAGGACGGCCGCTACCTGTATTGGCGGCAACTGCGAGACATGAAGGTCTCGGCCACGGTCGAGACGATGGGACCGGGCGTCCTCGCCGGGTACGCCGGCTTCTGCGGTCAGACCTTGGCCCGGGCGCACGCCCGCTCCGGCGATCCCGTGGCCATCGCCGCGTACCTCGGCAAGAAGGACCGCTTCGATCAGGCGATAACCGACTTCTCCCAGCGCTACGCCGACCAGAACGACCGGGACTACGCGGCGTTCTGTGAAGCCATCCACACGGGCCGCCTCGAAGCCATCGAAGGCGCCTGA
>CAVRXU010000004.1:0-178992 GCA_963725155.1 uncultured Microthrixaceae bacterium | reverse complement strand
CGTTCCTCGTTGTCGGGCCAGAGGTGCGAGTAGGTGTCGAGGGTCTCGGAAGCGGAGGCATGGCCGAGGCGGGCCTGGACGACCTTGACGGACTCGCCGTGGCGGATCAGCAACGAGGCGTAGAAGTGCCGCAGGTCGTGGAACCGGATGCCGCTGAGGTCGGTCTGGTCGATGGTTGTGTGCCAGAGCTCGCCGAAGCGGTTGCGGCGGATCAGGCCGCCGCTGGTGTTCGTGAAGATCAGGCCTTCGCCGCCGGCGGGGTAGCGCTCGAGGTGGGCTGCGAGGGCCGTTCCGACGACCTGGGGGAGTGGCACGGTCCGCACCGACGCCTCGGTCTTCGGCGGACCGAACTCGGGCTGGCCCTTGCCGGCGAGGACGAGCTGTCGGTCGACTCGGATCGTCCGGCGCAGGAAGTCGATCCGGTCCACGGTCAGCCCGAAGCATTCGCCCTGACGAAGCCCGGTCCCCGCGGCCAGAACCACGAGGGCCCGGTAGCGGTCGGGCATGGCGTCGATGAGCGCCTCGATCTGCTCGACCGTGGGCGGCTCGACCTGGCGGCTCGCTTGGCGGGGGAGTCGAACGCCAGCGCACGGGCTCCGGGGAATCAGCCGATCATCGACGGCGGCGTTGAGGATGGCGGCGAAGATCCGGAACACGACCTCGACCGTCGACGGAGCCAGCACTTCGGCGCGACTCCGCACCCAGGCCTGGACTTCGCTGGGCCGGATCGAGGCGACCGCCCGGTCGCCGAAGTGGGGCAGGACGTGGTTGCGGAGGTGGGCGTCGACCTGGACGACGGTGGTCGGTCGGTGAACCTGTCCCGCCTGCCACGCGGCGGCGTAGTCGCCGAGCGTCTGTTGGCCGGCACTCGGGTCGACGTAAGAGCCGTCGAACAGGCGGCTCTGGACGTTGGTCAGGAACCGTTCGGCGTCGACCTTGCGGTCGAAGTGCCGTGACCGCTGCGGACCACCGGCGTGCTCCCGGTAACGGGCACGCCACTTGCCGTCGGGGCGCTTGTCGATGCTGGCCATCCGGACTCCTGCCCGGAGCGCGCCGCAGCGCGCCCACGAAAGGGGACTGGACGGCCGATGGGCCGGCGGCCCGATCATCTCGCCGAACCGGCCATCGAGGCTCAGCGAGTCGACACTACCGGCACGGTCTGACGGTCAAGAGCAGGGCCATCGCGGTCGCCTCACACCCGCTCTCGGCTGCGGGGGCTGCGGGGCTGGGAGGCGAGCCACTCGTCGACCTCGGCCTGGACGTAGCGGGCGTGGCGGCCGAGGCGGAGGTAGGGCGGGCCCTTTCCGGCCGAGCGCCAGTTGGCGAGGGTGGCGGTGGGCAGGCCGAGCAGCTCACTGAGCTCGGTGGGGGAGAGCAGCGGGCCGAACATCGTGACCGACGCGGTGGGGTCCACGGGCTTCTCCTCTCGACGACACCCCACCAGGCCACCGAGCAGGCTGGAACCTCGCGGCCACCCGTCCCGGAATCACCGATCGTGAGCAGCCAGTCGACCCCGAAATACCGCATCCGAGGATCACACACTTGCAGGTTCCCCTCCGGGAAACCTGCCGTCGTCCCGGACGGCCACGGAGAGTGGCCATCGGGTCGAGCCGGACCTGGTCGAGGAGCATCTAGTCCTCAATTAGTCCTCAGCAGGTTGAGAATCGACCGGATCTGGTGGGAATCAGTGGGAACCCCCGGACCACGTTTCCCCTGGTCAGAGGCATATTCCCGCTCCAGGCCCGGATGGGTGACGGTGAGCCGGCCTGTAGGCGGGGTTCTGTCCCCGGGTCCCTTGCGGGATCCCGGTGGGTGGCCATCCATCTCAGCGGCCTACCTGGGGATGGGTCCTCTCGCGAGGTCCCGGACGGGCCGTCCGTTCCCCTGTTTGGCCTTGCTCCGAGTGGGGTTTGCCGAGCCGCCCGGGTCGCCCCGGACGCTGGTGCGCTCTTACCGCACCGTTTCACCCTCACCTGTGCCCCGAAGGGCCATCGGCGGTCTGTTCTCTGTGGCACTTTCCTGCGGGTCACCCCGACTGGCTGCTAGCCAGCACCCTGCCCTGCGGAGCCCCGACCTTCCTCGACGCCGTCAAGCGACGCCGCGGCCACCTGGCCGGCTCACCGTCGCGACCAGTGTGCCCGAACCCGTGAGCGATCGGGAACTGATCCGCGGCGGCTGGGGGTGACGAACAGGGCGACCACAACGCACGGAGGAACGATCACCATGGCGCAGAGCAACGTCGACATCATCCGCGGGGCCTACGAGGCCTTCGCCCGGCAGGACATGGAGGCCCTCTTCGGGGCCTTCTCCCCGGACATCACCTGGCACACGCCGGACTCCGTGCCGTGGGGCGGCACGTTCAAGGGCCACGAAGAGCTGGGCGGCTTCTTCCAGGGCGTGGGCGAGGCGCTGGGCGAGTTGCGGGTCGAGCCCGACCGCTACATCGACGGCGGCGACGTGGTCGCGGTCCAGGGCCACCACCGCGGCACGGCGCCCAACGGCAACGACTACGACGTCGAGTGGGTCATGGTGTGGGACCTGCAGGACGGCAAGGTCGTGAAGTTCGAGGAGGCGATCGACAGCGTGCCCATCCTCGCCGCGCTGGCCTGAACTAGGGCAAGGCCAGGATCTCGGTGGCGGCGCGCTCGCCGGAGCGCGCCGCCCCGTCCATGGCGCCATGGGAGACCGTGGACGTCTCGGTGCCGGCCCAGTGCAAGCGGCCGAGGGGCTCCCGCAGGAGGTGCCCGTAGCGGGTGAGCACGCCGGGCGGGAAGTGGGCCATGGAACAACCCCTGGTCCACTCCTGCTCCGCCCACGGGGTCTCGATGACCTCGACGGGCTCGGCGGCCCGCGGGCCGAGGCGGGCAGCCATCGTGTCGAGCAGGAGGCGCCGCCTCTCGGCACCGTCCATGGCGTCGAAGCGCTCGGCGACCGGGCCGAAGGTGAAGGACGCGATGACGCCGGCATTGCCGGCCGCGGGGGAGGCGTCGATGGTCACCTCGGCCACCGACTGCGGCTCGGCGGTCTGTCCACTGAAGCCGTCGGCTCGCCAGAACGGCTCGTCGTAGACCAGGAGGGTCTTGGTCTCGGGGCCGGCCACGGCCGCCCGATAGAGGGCCACGCGGTCATCGGGGAGCACCGGGTCGAAGCTGATGTCCAGGACGAGCGCCGGCGGGATGGTGATGATCGCCTCCCGGCTGGCCACCGTCATACCGTCAGCCTCGATCACGACGCCGTCGTCGCGGTGAGTGATCGATCGGACCGGTGTGTCGAGGTGGACGGCGTCACCGAGGGCGTCGGCCATCTGGGCGGCGATGGCGCCCGCCCCGCCGTCGACCAGCGTCTCCTGGCCGCCGCCCTCGATCGAGAACAGGTGCTCGATGCTGCCGTGGGCGTGGGCCAGGAAGAACAGGTCGAGCAGGGACACGTCGGCCAGGTCGCCGGTGAACAGGCCCCGCACGGCGCTGTCGAACAGATCCCGGGCCAGCGGGTGCTTCACTCCCGACCGGGCCATCCAGTCGGCCACGGTCTGCTGATCCCACTCGCCGGCCCGCTCGGCCGTCCACGGCGCCTCGACCGGGACGGTCCGGGCCATCTTGTCGATCCGCCGGTTGGCCCGGACGAGGGTCAGGATGGCCCACGGGCTGATCTTGGGGATCAGGCCGGTGTAGCGATAGGTCTTCTTCTCGCCGATGAGGAGGTGGGCACCGGCGACGTGGGTCCGGTACGTGCCGACGCCGAACTCCTCGGCGAGCCCGAACATCACGTCGTGGTACGGCGCCAGCCAGGCCCCACCCCGGTCGACCGAGGTGCCGTCGGCCAGCGTGGTGGTCCAGATGCGCCCACCGACCCGGTCCCGGGCCTCGAGCACGGCCACGGATCGGCCGGCCTGGTGCAGCCGCCACGCGGCAGTAAGCCCCGCGTACCCCGCCCCCACGACGCACACGTCGACGTCCACCCGATCCGACACGGCCGGACCGTAGTGCTGCGCCTCAGTCGGCGCTGGCGGCCTCGTAGGCGGCGATCACCTTCTTGGGCACGACCATGCGCCACGCATCGAGAACCAGCTCCCGCATCTCGTCCGCGTCGATCGTGGCCAGCCGCACGACGACCCAGTTGAAGCGCAGGTCCGAGGTCCGGGGCAGACGGAACCGATCGGGATCGCCGGCGACCAGAGCGTCGCGCTCCTCCTTGGGGAAGGCGAAGCCCATCTCCGTCTCGTCCCGGGAGAACGCCAGGTAGACGATCTGACCCACCCGGAACTTCACCCGGTCATGGACCAGGGCCTCGTGGGTCCGCGGCAACGTCGACGCCAGCGCCCGCACCTCGTCGACGGTCACCATGGTCGGCCCAGCTTCGCACTTCACTGGATGGGCCGATGAGTCCGCCCCTGTGGGTAGGTCCAACCTCTGACACGACCCGAGGAGTTCCCATGAGCCTGCCCCGCATCGCCACGCACGAGGAGTGGCTGACCGCCCGCAAGGCCCTGCTGGAGAAGGAGAAGGCCCTCACCCGGGCCCGCGACCAGCTCAACACCGAACGGCGCGAGCTGCCGATGGTCGAGATCACCAAGGACTACCGCTTCGACGGCCCCGACGGCGAGGTCGGCCTCTTCGACCTGTTCGAGGGCCGCCGCCAGCTCATGGTGGGCCACTTCATGTTCGACCCCGAATGGGACGACGGCTGCCCCAGTTGCACCGCCGGCGCCGACGAGGTGGCCGACGGCCTGCTCGACCACTTGCACACCCGGGACACGACGCTGGCGTACGTGTCGCGGGCCCCGCTGGCCAAGATCGAGGACTACAAGGCCCGCAAGGGCTGGACGTTCCCCTGGTACTCGTCGTTCGGGGGCGACTTCAACTACGACTTCGGCGTCACGTTGGATGCCAGTCATGCGCCCGTCGTCTACAACTTCCGCACCGCGGAGGAGCACGCCGAGCGGGGAGAGCGGGCCTTCCTCGACGCCGACCAGCCCTTCGAGATGCCGGGCCTGAGCTGCTTCCTGCAGGACGACGGAACGGTGTACCGGACCTATTCGCAGTACGCCCGCGGCGCCGAGTCGACCGGCGGCTCGTACCACTTCCTCGACCTCACGGCGCTGGGCCGGCAGGAGGAGTGGGAGGAGCCCAAGGGTCGGGCGGACCTCGAGCGAGGCAACCAGCCCGACTTCGCCTCCTGAGCCACCGGGATGTCACACCTCGGTGGCCCACCTGGGCGGGATCGCGGTCGTGGCCTTGGTCGTCGCCGGCGGTCGGCTCACGCCCATCGACATCGTGGCCAACCCCGACAAGCTGGGTCGGGTCAGGACGGGTCAGGGATGAGGTTGCCGTAGCGGTGCCGGGTGCGGCTGACGGCTTGCTCCCGCACCCAGCGCAGCAGCTCGATGCGACCGTGGTCGACGACCGGGCTGTCGTCGACGACGATCCCGGCTCGGTGGGCCGAGGCCATCAGCTCGTCAGCGGCAGGGGTGAGCAGGCGCAGCTTGGTCACCCCGGCGTCGGCCAAGCGGTCGGCCAGGACCGAGTCGGGCTCGTCGGCCGACGAGGAGACCGACACAGGGACGCCGCATGTCTCCGCGGCCAGGCGGGCGATGGCGAGCACCTCGTCCCCGGTCGAGGAGCCGACCCGCAGGAGGACACCCGGGAGCGGGCGGTAGCGCAGGACGTTGGCTTCGGCCGCGAGGCCGGTCGGATCGTGCTCCTCGGCGAACTCCTCCGCCCAGGTGGCGGCGAACGAGCGCCGGGCCCGCTCGACCGACACGTCCCGAGCGGTCCAGCGGCCGAGGGTCAGGACGTAGTTGGGCCCGCCCGCCTTCGCCGTCGGACCGACGCTCGACCGCTTCCAGCCGCCGAACGGCTGCCGGCCCACGATGGCGCCGGTGATGGGACGGTTGACGTACGCGTTGCCCACCTCGACCCGACCCAGCCAGGTCGCCACCTCGGCCGGGTCCAGGCTGTGGATCCCACCCGTGAGGCCGTAGGGAACGGCGTTCTGCACGGCGACGGCCTCATCGAGGTCGGCCACCCGCACGACGCCGAGCACGGGACCGAAGCACTCTGTCAGGTGGAACCACGATCCTGGCCGAACCCCCGTGCGCACCCCGGGCCGCCAGGCGTGGGCCGTTCCGGGGACGGGCTCGGGCGCCACCAGCCAGGCCTCGCCGTCGTCCAACTCGCGCAGGGCCCGGTCGAGGGACCCGGTCGGCGGGCCGATCAGCGGGCCGACGCGGGTGGCCGGGTCGGCGGCGGGCCCGACCCGCAGGCTGCGGACCGCGTCGGCCAGGCGGGGCAGGAACCGAGGGCCGTCGTAGACCGAGGCCTCGACCAGGGCGAGGCTGGCGGCCGAGCACTTCTGGCCGCCGTGGCCGAACGCCGATCGGACCAGGTCGGCGACGGCGGCGTCGAGGTCGGCGGTGGCCGTGATCACCAGCGCGTTCTTCCCGCTGGTCTCGGCGTGGAGCCGGCGTTTCGGGTCCCACGACAGAAAGAGCTGTGCCGTGTCCCATGCCCCGGTGAGGATGACGGCGTCGACCGTCGGATGGGTGATCAGCCGACGACCGACGTCGTCCTCGGGGCAGGGGAGGAAGGCGAAGAGGTCGCGGGGCACGCCGGCCGCCTCGATGCAGTCGGCCAGAAAGCGGCCCACCGCCACGGTCTGTGGCGCGGGCTTGAGGATGGCTCCCGACCCCGCGGCGAGGGCGGCCAGCACCCCACCCGCCGGGATGGCCAGTGGGAAGTTCCAGGGCGAGGCCACGACCGTGGCCCGGTGGGGGGTGAAGCCCATCCCGTCCTCCTGCAGGCGGGTCACGAGCGCGCCGCTCTGCCCGTACCAGCGAGCGAAGTCGACCGCCTCAGAGACCTCGACATCGCCTTCGGTGACGGTCTTGCCGGCCTCGGCGGCCATGACGGCGATGGCCTCGCCCCGGCGGGCGGCCAGGAGGTCGCCCACCCGGTAGAGGATTCGGCGTCGTTCCGGCTCGGGTCGACCGGCCCAGTCCGCGGCGGCCTCGGCCACGTTGGCCACCGTGCGGTCGACCACAGCGCGGTCGACCAGGGCGACATCGCCGGCCCCCTGTTCGGCTGCGTTGGCCACGTGGCCGGCCACCCATCGACGGTTGGCCGCGCCGCTGAAATCGGTGTCCGGCTCGTTGACGAACGGCGCGTCCGGATCAACCGGCGGCGCCGGAACGGATCGGTCCTGGACCCGACGGGACCGGTCGGCCAAGCCATGCCGATCGGCGACGGCGGCCTCGAAGCGCGCTCGTTGCGCTTCCCACGCGGGCGACCCGACGTCCAGGGCGAAGAGGTCGTGCAAGAAGTTCTCGGGCGCCGCGTTCTCGTCGAGGCGACGCACGAGGTAGGCGATGGCGGCTTCGAAGTCGTCGTGGGCGACCACCGGCGCGTAGAGCAGCAGGCGACCGGCCCGGCGCCGCACGGCCTCGGCCTGCGCCGGCGCCATACCTTCCAACATCTCCAGGTCGAGCCGGTCGGTGCTGTCCGCGGCCTCGGCCAGAACCAGCGCCCAGGCCACGTCGAAGAGGTTGTGGCTGGCCACGCCCACCCGGACGGCGCCGTTCAGGTCGGGGTCCAGCACGAGATCCAGCATGTGCTTGTAGCGGGCGTCGACCTCGGCCTTGTCCGTCGACGGCGCCTGCGGCCAGCCTCGCAACTCGGCCTCCACCCGCTCCATCGCCAGGTTGGCGCCCTTCACGACACGGACCTTGATCGAGCCGCCCGACCGAGCGCGGCGCGCCCGGGCCCATGCACACAGGTCGGCCAGCACGGCCGTCGAGTCGGGGATGTAGGCCTGGACGACGATCCCGGCGTCGAGGGCGGCGAACTCCTCCTCGTCGAGCACCCGGCGGAACGCGGCGACCGTGAGGTGAAGGTCGTCATAGGCCTCCATGTCCAGGTTGACGAAGGTCGGCGGCTCCGCCGCCCGCCCGGCGCGGTACAGCGCGCGCAACCGGTCGCTCAGCACGTCGACGGTGGCGGCGAAGGCCAACGGGTCGACCTGGGAGTAGATGGCGGTGATCTTCACCGACACGTAGTCGACGTCGGCCCGCTGGATCGTGGACAGCACCGTGGCCAGCCGACGGCGGGCCTCGTCCTCGCCGAGGACGGCCTCGCCGAGGGGGTTGACGTTCTGGTCGTAACCGGACCGGGACCGGCGGGCCAGGTGCCGAGCCAGGCCGGGGTCGTCGCCGGGCAGGATCACCCCGGCGGCCTCGCGCCGCAGCCGGCGGGTGACCAGCGCCATCACCGGGCGCGGGGCGATCGGGGCCACGCGGGCGCCGATGGCCAGCGCCAGCCGGTCCAGCGTCCCCGCCACCGCGGGCACGCCCTGGCGGGTGACGAGATCGTGGAAGCGCTCCGCGGCCCGCCGAGGATCACTGATCCGGGGGACCTGGTCGGTGAGGCTCTGGACGAAGGCCCGACTGGCCGGATCGGCCACGAGCCGGCCGAGCCGGCGTCGACGCCGACGATCCCCGCGCCGCTCCAGCCGGTGGGCCGCGTCGAGCAGCTCGGCCGCCAGCACCGTCGCTCGCTGGACCAGGACCTCGTCGGCCGGAAGGGGTGGGGCCACGCCCCACTGTTACCCCACCGTGGGCCGGGTTGGGCGCTTCCTCAGGGCCTGAGCTCGGCTTCGTAGGCCAGCAGGCGGTCGGCAAGCTCGTCAGGGTGGGCGAGCGCCGGCAGGTGGCCACCGGCCATCTCGTCGGGGGCGAACCCCAGCCGCTCCTGGACCACGCGGCGCTGGAACTCGGCAGGAAAGAAGCGATCGTCCCGACAGAGCAGGAACCGCGTGGGCACGTCGGGCCACCCGCCGAGCGGCCACGGCTTCTCGAACGGGGTGTCCGACTGCGGTCGCACCGTCACCCCCTCGATCGCCTCCGGAGGCACGTCGTGCAGGAACAGGGTCGCCTCGTCGCCGTCCCCCGGGTCGCGGCCATCGCCTTCCGCCGCCGCGGCCATGGCCTCGGCGTGACCCGTGTTGGCCCACCAGTCGCCGGGGGTCTCGCCGGGGGCGGGGACCATCGCCGCCACCAGCACCATGAGGTCCACCGGTACCCGGTCCGCGACCAGGGGAGCGGTGAAGCCACCCATCGACTGGGCGACCAGGACCAGATCGGTGTGGTCGCCGATGGCGTCGAGGGTGGCGGTCAGGTACTCGGCCAGACCGGCACCGTCGTCGTCACAGGGCAGGTCGACGGCCACGACGTCGTGCCCGGCCGCCTCGAGCCGGGGCCTCACGAGGTGCCAGTAGGACGCGCCAGAGCCGGCACCGTGGATCAGGACGAACGTGCTCATGGTCGATGTGCTCCGTCGAGGGAAGGGTTCAGGGCATTTCGACCGCCGGGGTGGTCGAAACTCACCGGTTGCGGCAACCCTCGCCGGACGCACCGACTCGGGAGGCCCCCCGACTACTCGACGGTGATCGTGCCCGTCATGCTCGAGTGGATCTTGCAATGGAAGGCGAACTCGCCGGCCTCGTCGAAGGTGTGCTCGAAGGTGTCGCCGTTGCTGAGCGTGCCCGAGTCGAAGCTGTCGTCGTCCGCGGTGACCGTGTGGTCCGGGGTGTCGATGCTGGCCCAGGTCACGGTGTCGCCCACAGCCACGGTCAGGGTGCTCGGGACGTACTGCGTGCCCGACAGGCAGATGTCGCCGTCGCAGGAAGCCTCGTCACCGCCGCCGCCACCACCACCGCTGTCATCTCCGCCGCAGGCGCTCAGGATCACGCCGAAGGCGAACAGGATCCCGAGTAGTCGTAGCCACCGTGTCATGTGAACCCCCTGGTTGTGCTCGGAGCCATCCAAGCCTGTGATGAGGGACTACGCCGCCGGACGCCGAAGGGATTGCCGCTCAGAAGTCGAGGGCGGAGAGGTCCTCGTGCCAGTGCGAGGCCCGGTCGACCGCGTCCCGCCAGCGGTCCCGGTCGAAGGTGTCGATCGGCTCGTAGCGCTCACCTGGCGACCAGGTGGCGTTGACCTCGTCGAGGTCGGCCCAGGTGCCGATGGCCAGGCCGGCCAGGAAGGCGGCCCCGAGGGCGGTGGCCTCCCGGACGGGGGAGACCTCCACCGGACGCTGGGTGGCGTCGGCCACCGCCTGGACAAAGGTGGCGTTCCCGGTCATGCCCCCGTCGACCCGGAGGTCGTCGATGGTGAAACCGGCGTCGGTCTCGGCCGAGTCCACGCAATCAGCGGCCTGCTGGGCCACGCCCTCGAGCACGGCCCGCACGACATGGCGGGCCTCGGTGCCCCGGGTGAGCCCGAACAGGCCGCCCCGGGCCCCGTAGTCCCATTGCGGGGTACCCAGGCCGAGGAGGGCGGGCACGTAGACGACGCCCTCGGTGGAGTCGCATGACGCCGCCAGTCCGTCGGAGTCGGCCACCTCGTCGATCAGGCCGAGGTCGTCCCGCAACCACTCAACGTTGGTGCCGGCGGACAGCATGATCGCCTCGAGGCCCCAGGTGATCTCACCATCGAGCCGCCAGGCCACGATCGGGAAGGTCCCCCCACCGCCCCGGGTCTCGAAGGTGGGCCGCTCGGGCCCGAGGACCACGTCGAGCATGCCGCCGGTGCCGAAGGTGATCTTGGCCTGACCGGGCCGGGAGCAGCCCTGGCCCATGAGCGACGCCTGCTGGTCGCCGGCGATCCCGGCGATGGGCGGGGAGCCGTCCAGCGCCGTGGCCGGGGCGATGACACCCGAGGAGTCGACCACGGTCGGCAGGACGGACGTGGGTATGCGCAGAACGTCGAGGATCTTGGCCGACCAGCCCTGTCCGTCACCCGCCCGCAGGCCGGTGACGGCGGCGTTGGAGGGGTCGGTGACGTGGACGGCGCCCTCGGTGAGGTGCCAGGCGATCCACGTGTCGACCGTGCCGAAGCGCAGGTCCCGTCTGCGATCGGGGTCGGCCTGGTCGAGCAGGTGCCGGACCTTGGTGGCCGACAGGTTCGGGGCCAGGCGGAGGCCGTCGGCCTGGAGCACGAGGCAGTCGCCGACCGTGCGCAGGTCCTGCCATCCGAGGCCGGGACCGACGGGCTCGCCGGTGGCCGGGTCCCACACGATGGTCGACGCCCGCTGGTTGGCGATGCCGACGGCGTCCACCGGGCCGGCGTCGGCCAGCGCCTGGCGGGCACAGTCGAGTGCGGCGTCGGCCAGGACCTGGGCGTCGAACTCGACCAAGCCGGCCATCGGTGAGTCGGGGAGGATGGCCCGGCGGTGCTCGACGGCGATGGTGGCATCGGGGCGCACGACCACGGCCCGCACGCTGCTGGTCCCGACATCGATGACGAGGACGCTCATGGCCCCGAGTTCTACTTCGTCAGGCGTCGATCGGGGACCGCCTGGCCCGCAGCCAGTTGGCCACGATGCCGCCCACGGTGCCGGTGGAGCTGGCCAGGAGGGCGGAGAAGGGGATCGACAGCCACGCCACGTCCTCGCCCACGATCAGGTGTCGGACCACGCCGAAGCCCTGCACCAGGACGTAGGCGGTGAGCGCGGCCAGCGCCCCGTGGGCGAGGGGAGCGTGGGGCTGGGACAGCGCCGCCAGGAGGCCGCCGAGGAAGAAGGCGAGCACGATCCAAGCAAACAGGTAGGGCACCCACGAGGAGCCCTCCAAGGTGTCGTCGTCGGACAGGAGGAGCGCCAGCAGGGCCGGGGGCACGGCCAGGACGATCGTGAGCGCGGCTCCGATGAGGATGGAGCGCCGCTCGAGACGGGGGAGCATCGTGCTCAACCGGGGGCGGCACTCACGCCGGCCACGACACCTCGCCGAACGGGCTCGGAAGGCCGAGCTTGCCGGGGTTCAGGATGCCCTTGGGGTCGAGGGCGGCCTTGAGGTCGACCAGGGTGCCGAAGGCGTCACCCAGCGCCGTGGCCATGAACCGGCTCCGGTTGAGTCCCACCCCGTGATGGTGGCTCAGTGAGCCGCCACCGGCCAGGACGGCCCGGGTGCCCGCGTCCCAGGCGGCTCGATAGAACTCGTCCTTGCCGTCGGGGGCGGGGCGGCCGGCGAAGGTGAAGTAGAGGCAGGCGCCGTCGGGGTAGGCGTGGGACTGATGGGCGCTGACCGCCATCGTCGACTCCACCGCACCGATGGCCTCGATGGTCGAGGTGTAGATGGCGTCGAGGTCGGCCCAGCGTCCCGCGACCTCCATGGTGTCGACCACGAAGTCCTTCGAGATCAACGACTCGAGCGCGGCGACGTCGTTGCGGTGCTCCATCCATCGTCCGACCAGGCTCTCGTCCAGGTCCTCGGCCTCGCCGCAGGCGTCGGCGACGACGCTCATGGTGGCCGCCACCAGCGCCGGGTCACCCTCGTCGAGCACGAGGAGCACGTGGCGCTCGCCCGTCTGGTAGCCGCGCTGGGCCTCGACGGCGTCGTACACCCGCAGCACGGCGGGTCGAGCGCCCCGCTGCAGGATGCGGCGACAGGCCTCATTGGCGCCGGCGAAAGACTCGAAGCCGTAGGCGGCCCGCTGCTCGGCCACCGGGAGCTCGTGGAGGCGCAGCCGCGCGCCGAGGATCACGCCCAGGGTGCCCTCAGAGCCGATGAAGACCTGGTTGAGGTCGGGTCCGACAGCCGCCCGGGGGGCGCCGCCGGTGTGGATCACCCGGCCGTCGGCCAGGGCGACGTCGAGGCCGATGGCCATGTCCTCGATCTTGCCGTACCGGTTGGAGAGCTGGCCGGCCGAGCGACAGGCCAGCCATCCGCCGACGGTGGAGAGGGCGATCGACTGCGGCCAATGGCCGAGGGTCACCTGGTGCTCGGCCCGCAGGCTGTCTTCGAGACGGTCACCGAATGTGCCGGCCTTGACGTCGAGGACCATCGAGATCGGGTCGACCGAGCGGATGCCGGAGAGGCCACACAGGTCGAGGAGCACGCCACCGTGAACGGGGACCGATCCGCCGCACACGCCGCTGCGGCCCGCCGCCGCGGTCACCGGGACACTGACCTCGTGGCAGACGGCGAGGACGGCCGCCACCTCCTCGTCGGTCTGCGGGCGGGCCACGGCTGCCGGACGGTGCCCGACCTGGCCCGACAACGCCCACGTCATGGCCAGCGGCCACCAGTCCCGGCCCGCTTCAGCTCGCTCGGCGTCGTCGGTGCTGACCTCGGCACAGACCCCCCGCAGGCGAGCGAGCAGGGCGTCGTCGACCTCGACGGAACTGGCCACGATCCGATCAGTGGTGGACGCGGGATCCTCGCCCAGCGTGATCGGGGCCACCGGTGCGCCGACGGGCACGGCGGTGGCCATCAGGAGGCGGGGACCGGGTCATGCAGGCCGGCGGCCGCCAGCTCGGTGGCGACCGACATCCGGTAGGCGTCGACCTGGGCCCGGCGTTCGTCCTCGGTCCACCCCAGCTCGGCGCCGATCAGGGCGGCCACGTCATCGGCGGCCACCACCGACGCCTCCGCGGCGAGCAGGCGGGCTCGGGTGCGTCGGCTGAGGACGTCGTCGACCGTGGCCACCATCTCGTGGCGGGCGGCGTAGACGGCTTCGGCCCGCAGATACGGGAGGCCCTCGACGAGGGGCTGGGCCAGATCGGGGGTGGCCTCGACCATGGCGAAGAGCACCGGCGCCTCACCACCGTGGCGGCCGACGAGGTGCTCGACCTGCTCTGGGCTGAGGCTCGGCACCACGGTGGCCCGCGCCGCCTCGTACCCGGCGGCGCCCCGCAGGGCCAGCTTCCGGGTGCGGCTCCGGCGGGCCACCCCCTTCGGCGCCCGGTCACCCAGGTGGTCGACCACGGCGTCCACCGTGTCGGCCGCCATCTCCCGGTAGGTGGTGAGCTTGCCGCCGTTGATCGAGATGACGCCGGAGTCGCGGGCGGTCACCCGGTGCATGCGGGACAGGTCGGCGGTGCGGGCGCTCCGCGCCGACTTCACCAGAGGGCGGAGGCCGGCCCACGTCCCGGTGATGTCGTCCGGGGTGATGGTCCCGTCGATGGCGCCGTTGATGGCCCGCAGCAGGTACTCCACATCCTCCCGGGTGCACATCGGGGCGTCGACGTCACCTTCGTAGTCGGTGTCGGTGGTGCCGATGTAGGTCGAGTCGCCCCAGGCCACGACGAAGACGGACCGCTTGTCCTTGGGTACGGGGATCACGGCGGCGATGTCGTTGCGCACGAGGTCCCAGGGGACCGTGATGTGCACCCCCTTGGCCGGCCGGATGCTGTCGGGGTGCGTGCCCTCGTCCAGCGCCCGCACGTCGTCGGACCAGACGCCGGTGGCATTGACGATGACGTGGGCCGCGACCTCGATGGTGCGGCCATCGGCCTCGATGCTCGCGCCGGTCACCCGGCCCTCGGCGTCCTTGGTGATGCCCCGCAGCGCGGCCCGGTTGACGATGGTGGCGCCGTGGTCCAGGGCGGCCGTGCGGGCCACGGTGAGCACAAGGCGGGCGTCGTCGGCCTGGGCGTCGTAGTAGAGGTAGCCCCCCGCCAGCCGGTCGCGGCGCAGCGTCGGCATGTGGGCCACCGCCTGGTCGGTGGTGAGTCGCTTGTGGAGCTTCCCGATGCGCAGGCCACCGGTGAAGTCGTACATCCACATGGCCGAGCCCATCGCCCGGGCCAGGCGCCGGCTGATGAGGCCGTCCTTGGTGAAGATGGGGATGAGGAAGGGCAGCACGCGGACCAGGTGCGGGGCCGTGCGGCGCAGGATCTGACGCTCGCGCAGCGCTTGGTAGACGAGGCGTATCTCGCGTTGCTGCAGGTAGCGCAACCCCCCGTGGATCAGCTTGGACGACTTGCTCGACGTGCCCGAGGCGAGGTCGTCGCGCTCGACCAGAGCCGTGCGCAGGCCCCGAGAGGCGGCGTCGAGGGCGACGCCGGCACCGGTGATGCCGCCGCCGACGACCAGGACGTCGAAGGTGCGGTCGGCCAGCCGATCCAGGCCCGCGGCGCGGTCGAAGTCTCCGGGTCCGGTCATGGGCCGCTCAGCCTAGGAGTTGCCGGTGCGGGTGACCCCGCCACTTCCCGACAAGAATTGTCAACAAACAGAGAAGGTCCGATAGGGTGCCGATCGTGAAGTCACCGGACGAGCTGACCACCGCGTTCCGGGATCGTGGCCTTCGGGTCACGCCACAGCGCCAGGCGATCTTCCGCATCCTGCACGGGAGCGATCGGCATCCGACCGCCGAGTGGGTCTTCGAGTCCGCTCGGGTCGACATGCCGACCATCTCCCTGAAGACCGTCTACCAGACGCTGAACGACCTGGCGGCGATGGGGGAGCTCCAGCAGCTCCACCTCGGCCCCGGATCGGCCCGGTTCGACCCCACCGACGCCCCACACCACCACCTGGTGTGCGAGTCGTGCGGTGGTGTGGTCGACCTGCACGCCGACTTCACCGACCTCCAAGTGCCCGACGGCCTCGGCCACGGGTTCCTGGTGTCCAGCACCGAGATCGTCTTCCGGGGCCGCTGTGCGGCGTGCACGGCCGCCGAGGGCGACGTCGGTGTGGTTGCCCACGCATCGTCCATCACCCGAAGGAGACCTGCCCCGCATGCCTGATCTCAAGGGCTCGAGCACCCAAGCCAACCTCAAGGAGGCATTCGCCGGCGAGAGCCAGGCCAACCGCCGCTACCTCTACTTCGCCCAGAAGGCGGACGTCGAGGGCTACCCGGACGTGGCCGCGCTCTTCCGCTCGGTCGCCGAAGGGGAGACCGGCCATGCCTTCGGTCACTTCGACTTCCTGGCTGAGGTCGGCGACCCCGTCACCGACGTGGCCGTCGGCCCCACCGAGGACAACCTCAAGTCGGCCATCGAGGGTGAGACCTACGAGTACACCGAGATGTACCCCGGCTTCGCCAAGACGGCCCGCGACGAGGGCTTCGAGGAGATCGCCGAGTGGCTGGAGACCCTGGCCCGAGCCGAGAAGAGCCACGCCGGCCGCTTCACGTCCGGCCTGGAGAACCTCTCCTGAATCCCCCCGTGTCGCCCTCCGACCCCGGTCGGCGCTCCGGCGCCACGGGGATCGGGACGGGCGCGGTCACCATCGATCGAGGAGCGCCCATGTCCGCCCGACTCACCATCGACGACATCGTCGACCAGCGGGCCTATGAACGCGAGCGGGAGGAGTTCCGCCGCCACGTCATCGCCCTCAAGCGTCGCCGCCGGGTCGGCGTGGGCCCCTTCGTGACCCTCGTGTTCGAGAACCGGGACACCATCCGGTTCCAGATCCAGGAGATGGCCCGGGTCGAGAAGATCATCACCGACCGGGGCATCCAGACCGAGCTGGACACCTACAACCCGCTCATCCCGGAGCCGGGGCAGGTCAGCGCCACGCTGTTCGTCGAGCTCACCGACAAGGCCCAACTCGAAGAATGGCTGCCGAAGCTGGTCGGCATCGAGACCGAGGTCGAGTTGCGCCTGGGCCCGTCCGGCGGCCACCGGGTGCGGTGCCGGGTCGACGAGGCCCACCTGCGTCAACTCACTCGAGAGGAGATCACCGCCTCCGTGCACTACGTCCACTTCGACCTGGACGACGACGAGGTGGCGGCCTTCGCCGATGGCCCGGTGACCCTGGCTGTCACCCACCCGGCCTACCCGCAGGAGGTCGAGCTGTCCGGCGACACAAGGGCCGAACTGCTCGAGGATCTTCGGGGCTGAAAATCTGACGATCCGTCAGCCGATGCTGACGTTGCCGTCAGTTCGCCTTGCATAGGCGGCGCGGGATTGCCAATACTGCGCCGTGCCGACCAAGGGGGGTCGGGCCCCGAGAAGGGGGCAACCGAGGGGAGCTGATCGGAACCGATGGCTATCGCGGAGATCTGGAACGACCAGGCTGCATGTCGGGGACTCGACCCGGAGATCTTCTACCCGGTGTCGGAGGAAGAGGCCGCGCGGGCCAAGGCCGTCTGCGGCCAGTGCGCCGTGCAGCAGGCCTGCCTCGAACACGCCCTGGGCTCTCGGGAGCGGGACGGGGTGTGGGGTGGCGCCACTGAGAAGGAACGTCGCCGGATCATCCGCCAGCGTCGCCGGTCCAACTGAGTGGTCTCCCGCCCGCGTGACTGAGCCCTTCGCGGGCTGGCCCTTCGTCCTGGGCGAGGTCACGGCCGGGCGCGACCTCGAGCCCGCCGTCGCCCACGCGGCGATGGGCGAGATCCTGGCCGGCGAGGCCACCCCGGCCCAGATCGCCGGCTTCGTGGTCGGCCTGCGCATGAAGGGCGAGACGGTCGAGGAATTGGTGGCCCTCCGCCAGGCCATGCTCGACGCCGCCGAGCGCATCACCCTTCCGGACGGCGTCGAGGCCGTCGACACCTGTGGCACCGGCGGTGACCGTGCCGGCACGATCAACGTCTCCAGCATCGCCGCCCTCGTGCTGGCCGGCGGAGGCGTGTCGGTGTTGAAGCACGGCAACCGGGCGTCCTCGTCCCAGTGCGGCTCGGCCGACGTCTACGAGGTGCTGGGCATCGCCATCGATCTCGGGCCCGAGCAGGTCGCGGCCTCGGTGGTCGAGTCCGGCTTCGGGTTCGCCATGGCGCCCCGCTTCCACGCCTCGATGCGCCACGCCGGGCCGACCCGCAAGGAGCTGGGGATCCCGACCGCCTTCAACATCCTCGGCCCCATCGCCAACCCCGCCGGTGTCCGTCGTCAGGTCGTGGGGGTGGCGGACCCCAGCGTGGCCGAGAAGCTCCTGCGGGTCTTGGAGGCCGCCGGCGGGGTCCGGGCGCTGGTGGTGCACGGGGGCGACGGGCTCGACGAGCTGACCACGACGACCACGAGCGCCGCGTTCGAGCTGCGGAACGGCTCGGTCTCGAGCTACGAGGTCGACCCGACGAGCTTCGGCCTGGCCAAGGCCGAGCCGGATGACCTCCTGGGCGGGACCGCCGACGTCAACGCCGACGCCGTTCGTCGGGTGCTCGCCGGGGACCCCGGTCCCCACCGGGACATCGTCGTGCTCAACGCCGCCGCCGGCTTCCTGGTCGCTGACGCCGCGGCCGACCTGGCCGAAGGCGTTGCGCTGGCCCAAGCCGCCATTGACGACGGCCGCGCCGCAGCCAAGCTGGCCCAGGTGGTCGCGCTCAGCACCCGCCTCACCGCCGACTGACGCAGAGCTCTAGCGGAGGGTGTGGTCGACGGCGTCGAGCTCGGCGTGGGCCTCGGCCAGGGTCGAGAGGCGCTCCAGGGGGTCGCCCACCGCCTCGATGTCGAGGGGGCGGCGGATCGCCATCGCCAGCCTGTCCAGCTCGTCCGCTTCGGCCACGAGGCTGCGAAGCGCTGGGCCCCGGACGCCGAAGGGCTGGCGGGCGGCCAGGACGACCCGCCGGTCGAGCTCCACGGCGTGCTCGGCGACGGCCAAGGGCACCTGTCGGCCGGTGTGGACCGACGCCACCCGCACGGTGGTCTGCAGCCGGCGGTGCAGGCGGGCCGGAGCGGAGGGGGTCACGAGCCAACGGAGCGGTGCGGGCGAGGGCACCTTGGGGTGGACCCGGTTGCGCCGTCGGAGCCGCCAACGCACGGCCACGATCGGGATGATCACCGCGACCGTGATCACGGCGCCGATGCTGAACAGGGCGACCAGCAGCTCCGACATCGCCGCTCAGGTTACCGGCCGCCGGCGCCGGCGTCCGGGCGTGAAGCTGGGGAGCGGGGGATAGGACGAGGTCAGGCCCCCTTCACAGTGGGTGAGCCGGAAGCGGCCGGCCCGTTCGTCCAGCCAGCGGGAGACGCAGAGCATCTCGTCGACCTCGTCGCAGCGGACCACGCGGCCGCCGGTGGGCACGTCGGGCTCCAGGCTGAGCGTGGGCTGGTCGGCCCAGGAGCGCAGCAGGTGCCCGCCCACCAGCTCGGCGCCCCCGCCACCGTCCAGCTCGATGACGACCCGACCCGCAGCCCGAAGCCGGTCCAGACGGCCTTGGCGTTCCAGCGCGGCACTGAGCGCGGCGGCGCGCTCTCGGACGTCAGCGGCCTCCTCGAAGCGCTGATCCCTCGCCAGTGCGGCCATGCGCTCCCGCAACGGGGCGAGCAGGATCTCGGGCTCACGAGTGAGGCCGCGGAGGGTGCGCTGGACGAGGCGGTCGTACTCCTCGACGGTCACAGACCCCGCACACGGGCACGTGGCCACGCCCAGCTGAGCGGGGGCGCAGGGGGCCTCCCGGGAGCCGGTGGGCCGCCCCGAGCACCGGCGCAGTGGCACCGAGGTCTCGATGGCTTCGGCCACCCGCTTGGCGAAGCGGGTGCTGGGCAGGGGCCCGAGGTAGAAGGCGCCATCGTCGCGGGTCGTGCGCACGACCGACAGCCGGGGGAAGGCCTCATTGCTGGTCAGCTTCAGATAGGTGTAGGCCCCCGCCCGGGTCCCGACCTTGTTGAAGCGGGGCGTCCACTCGGCGATGAGGCGGACCTCCAGCACCTCGGCCTCCATCGGGCCGTCGCACACCGTGTGGTCGATGCGCACCGTCTCCCGCAGGAGCTGGGCCACCTTCCGCCGACGGTCGCTGGAGAAGTAGCTGCGGACCCGAGTGCGCAGGTTGGCGGCCTTGCCCACGTAGAGGGGCCGGCCGTCCCGGTCCCGGAAGATGTAGACGCCGGGCCGACGGGGGAGCTGGTTGGTCAGCTTGAGCTTGGCCGCCTGGGGGTGACGGTCGATCTTGGGCAGGCCCAGCAGGTCATCGAGTCCGAGCACGCCGAGCCGGGCCGCCCGCTCCAGGAGCACGTGGAGGAGATCGCCGGTGGCCAGAGCGTCGTCCAGCGCCCGGTGGCTGGGCTTGTGGTCGAGCCGAAGTTGCTCGGCCAGCGTCCCGAGCCTGTGGTTTCGGACCTCGTCGCCGAACAGACGACGGGCCAGGGCCACAGTGTCCACCCGGGGGACCTCCGGAGTGGTCCGGTCGGTGCGCGTGCAGGCCGCCCGCAGGAAGCCGAGGTCGAAGCCGATGTTGTGGCCGACCAGCACCGCGTCACCCCAGAACTCGAGCAGCGAGGGAAGGACGGTCTCGATGGTCGGGGCCGGCACGAGCATCGAGTCCGTGATGCCGGTCAGCACTGTGATGACCGGCGGCACCGTGCGCCCGGGGTTCACCAGCGTCTGGAACGTCCCCAGGCACTCGCCGCCCCGCAGGAGCACGGCGCCGACCTCGGTGATGCGGTCCTCGAGCGCGGATCCCCCTGTCGTCTCGAGGTCGATGACACAGAACGTGACCTCGGACAGGGGGGTGCCGAGGTCATCGAGGGTGGCCTGTCCCGGTACCGGCACCGCCCTCATGATGGCGAACATCTGTTCGTCACGTCAAGCATGGTGCCCATCGGTACGGTGGCGGCGTGACCGCCCAGCGCTTCCGTTGCACTGCGTGCGGGAACCTGACCCGCTTCGACGTGGTCCTCAGCCGCCGGACCCGGGCCTTTCATCACTTCACGGTCGGGGGCGAGTTGTCCGTGGAGGACGAAGAGGTCCTGGACGAGACGCTGGAGCAGGTCGCCTGTCGCTGGTGTGGCAACGGCGACCACATCGAGCCGGTGACCGCCGACCAGGCCGACGCCGTCACCGAGGACGCAACCTGATCGGTCACGGCGTGGACCCCGCCGCCGTCCGCCCGGCCCTGGAGCGGGCGCTCGAGGTGGCCCGCCAGGGAGTGGCGGCGACGCCGTCCGTGGCCGCACCCAAGGAGCTGGTTCGCTACCTCGACTTCCAGAAGCTCACCGGCCCGGCGCTGGCGGCGGTCCAACGGGTCCTGGACGGGAACGACGACTTCCGCCGCCGCGTGCTGGCGTCCACCACGCCAGAGGAGATCGGCGCCGCAGGCTGGCTGGCCCTGAGCCGTCCCGCCGGCTGGGAGGAGCTGCTCCGAGCCGTGGCCGAGGCCGACGCCGAAGCGTCCGGGAGTGACGCCGCGGCGCGTCAGGTGCGCGATCTGCAGCGGGCCCTGGAGGCGTCGGAGCACAGGCGGGCTGACGCCCAAGAGGCCGTGGTCCGCCAGCGGAAGGAGGGCGAGGCGGTCCGCGAGGACCTGGCGTCGGTGCGGAAGGAGCGCCGTCGGGCCGAAGCCGCGTTGGCCATCGCCGAGCGTCGGGTCGACGAGTTGGAGCAGAAGCTCGACGACCGGGAGACCCGCCTGGCCGAGGCGCAGGGGGCGCGAGAGGCGCGAGAGCACGAATTGGCCGAGACCCAACGGCTCCTGGCCGACGCCCACACGGAGTTGGAGGGCCGACCGGCGCCGTTGGTTCCCGGTGAACGCTCGGTCGACCTGGCCGGCCTCCGGGACGCGGCCTCCCGACTGCAGCGGGCGGCGACCACCTTGGCCCGGTCGGTCGACAGCGTGCTGGCGGAGGTGCCACCCGAGCCGGTCCTCATCGATCACGGGGTCGACGCCGCTCCCCTGCGCAGCCCGTTGCCGTTGCCCGGTGGGGTCGTGGCTGACACGGCCGACGGGGCCCGGTGGCTCCTGGCCCGGCCCGAGGTCGTGTTGCTGGTCGACGGCTACAACGTGGCGAAGATGGCCTGGCCCGACGACGTCCTCGAGCAGCAACGGGACCGCCTGATCCGAGCCTTGGACGAACTGGTCATGCGCACCGAGGCGACCGCCGAGATCGTCTTCGACGGCCCTGAGGACACGGTGCCCGGGGCGAGGCACGGCACGCGCTCGGTCGGCGTCCGCTACAGCGGCGGCGCCCTCGCCGACGACGTCGTGGTCGACCTGGTCGACGCCTACCCGGTCGACCGCCCCGTGGTCGTGATCTCGAGCGACCGCGAGGTCCGTGACGCCGCCCGGGCCAAGGCGGCCACGGTGATCGGCTCCGACACCCTCATCGCCGTCTTCACGGGCTGAACCCCAGGGTTGGCTGTCATACCCCCTGCGTACGGTCACGACATGAGGATCGACTGCGACGAGTGCGTGCGGCAGCACACGGAGACCTGCGGCGACTGCGTCGTGACCTTCCTGTTGGGGCGGGAGGCCGACGACGCCGTGGTCATCGACGTGGCCGAGGAGCGCAAGCTCCGCCTGCTCCAAGACGCCGGTCTCGTCCCCCGCCTGCGCCACGAGCCCCGCACGGGCTGAGGACTCCCCGGGTCGAGGTGCGAGCATGGGCGGGTGTCCGCCGCTGCTCTCGCCGATCGCCTGCGGGACGCGGGGTTTGACGCGGGCCTCGACGCGTTGGGCTTCGCCGCCGCTGAGGTGTTCACCTCGACCCGCGAGGATCTGAGCACCCGTAAGGCCGCAGGCCTTCACGGCGGCATGCAGTTCACCTACCGGGACCCCGAACGGAGCACCGATCCGAGGCGCATCCTGCCCGGCGCCCGCACCCTGGTCGTGGGCGCCCGCTCCTACCGGCGGGCCGCACCGGGGCCGGTGGACGGCCGGGCGACCGGTCGGGTGGCGGCGTACGCCTGGCACGACCACTACGCCGACCTGGGAGCGGGACTGACCGCCGTCGCCGAGGTGCTCCGAGCCGAGGGCTGGAAGGCCCGGGTGGCGGCCGACGACAACGCCCTCGTCGACCGGGAGGCGGCGGTGCGGGCCGGCCTCGGCTGGTACGGCAAGAACAGCACGGTGCTGCTCCCCGGAGCGGGCAGCGAGTTCGTCCTCGGTTCCGTCGTGACCGACGCCGAGCTCCCGGTGGCCGAGGAGCAGGTGGCCGACGGCTGCGGGCCGTGCCGGCGGTGCGTCGACGCCTGCCCGACGGGCGCGATCGTCGCCCCGGGCGTGATCGACGCCCGCCGTTGCCTGGCCTGGTTGGTGCAGGCCCCTGGCGACTTCCCTGAGTCCTTCCGGGAGGCGCTGGACGACCGGATCTACGGCTGCGACGACTGCCAGGACGTCTGCCCCGTGAACCGCCGGTCCGCCGCCGCGGGCCCGCCGCCCCTCGAAGGGGACGCCCAGCCCCGGGTCGACCTGATCGCCCTCCTGCGAGCCGACGACGAGGCGCTGCTCGCCGCGCACGGCCGCTGGTACATCCCCGACCGCGACCCTCGCTACGTGCGCCGGAACGCCCTGGTGGCCCTCGGCAACCGTGGGGGCCAGGACGATCCCGAGGTCCGAGCCGTGCTGGTCGAGCACCGTGACGGCGAGGACGACCTCCTGGCCCGCCACGCCGCATGGGCCCTCGACCGCCTGGACGCCCGGGTGGCGGCGAGGTGAAGCACCTCCTGGTCACGAACGACTTCCCGCCCAAGGTCGGTGGGATCCAGTCCTACCTCTGGGAACTGTGGCGGCGGCTGCCCCCCGAGTCGTTCACCGTCCTCACCACCCCCTATGACGGGGCCGCCGAGTTCGACGCCGACCAGCCGTTCCGGGTGGTCCGCAGCCGGGAGCCGGTACTGCTCCCGCAGCCCCTCCTCGCCCGCCGCATCGACGCCCTCGCCGAGGAGGCGGGGGCCGATCTCGTGGTCCTGGACCCGGCCCTCCCGGTTGGGCTCCTGGGCCCGCACTTGGCTCGCCCTTACGGGGTGGTCCTGCACGGGGCGGAGGTCACGGTCCCCGGACGACTTCCCGGGCCAAACCTCCTGCTGCGCCGGGTCCTGCGCGGGGCGCAGATCGTCATCGCCGCCGGGTCCTACCCGGCGGCGGAGGGAGCTCGGGCCGCGGGACGAGCGCTCCCCGTCGTCCACGTCCCACCCGGGGTGGACACAAACCGCTTCCGGCCGCTCGACTCAAGGGAGCGGGCGGCGGCGCGAGCCCGGTTCGGGCTCCGACCCGACGGCCCCCTCGTGCTGAGCCTCAGTCGTTTGGTGCCCCGCAAGGGCATGGACACCCTGATCCGGGCCGCCGCCGAGCTGGTCCCTCGCCGCCCCGATCTGACGGTGGCAATCGGCGGCGCGGGTCGGGACCGCGAGCGCCTCGAGAAGCTCGTGGACGAGACGCGGGCCCCGGTTGTCTTCTGCGGGCGCGTCCCCGACGAGGACCTCCCCGCGCTCTACGGCTGTGCGGACGTGTTCGCCATGCTCTGCCGAAACCGTTGGCGGGGCCTCGAGCAGGAGGGCTTCGGCATCGTGTTCCTCGAGGCGGCGGCCGCCGGTGTCCCCGCTGTGGCGGGGGAGAGCGGCGGGGCCGCCGAGGCCGTGGCCGATGGTGAGACCGGCTTGGTGGTGGACCCGTCCACCTCGGTGCCGGCCACCGCGGCGGCCCTGGCCCGACTCCTCGACGACGACGGCCGACGACGGTCCATGGGTGAGGCGGCCCGCCGTCGGGCCGAGAAGGAGTACGCCTACGACGTCCTCGCCGCCCGGCTGGCCGACGCCCTCCAGGCGTGACCAGCGGCCGGATCCTCCAGGTGGCGACCTGGAGCACCGTCGTCCTGGCCGTGTTCGCCGCCGGGGCCGTGGCCCTCCCCGACACGTTGGCGGTGCCCTATGCGGTGGTCGGCTTCGTCTACTTCATCGCCGGCTTCGCGGCGTTCATCTGGAGCTATGCGGTCGCGGTGGGCCGCAGCCGGACCGACGAGCTCAGTGTGGCCGGCATCTACTTCCTCACCGGCTCGGCGCCGAATGCGGTCAAGCGTCGACTGCTCGGCGCCGTCGTCGTGCAGTCCGTCATCGCGGTCGCCGCCGCCGCGGCCCGACCGTTCACGGCCGTGGCGTTCGGCGTCCTGGCCCCCCTGTTCCCCCTGGGTCTGACCGGCCTCTGGGGGGCCCGGTACGGCACCTTCCCCGAACGCGACGACAAGAGAGGTCGTCGTCCGGCACCCTCATAGACCACAATGCGGGGCGAGGTCGATGCAGAAGCGAGGGGTCCATGGCGGAACAGGCGTCGGAGCACACCACGATCGGTGCACCGCCCGCGCTCTGCTGGGAGGTGGCCACCGACTTCGAGGCCTACCCGCAGTGGGCCAAGGACATCAAGGAAGCCGAGATCGTGCACCGGGACACCGACGGACGGGCCTCCGTCGTGCGTTACCGCGCCGCGGCCATGGGCCGAAGCACCACTTACCTGCTCGGCTACGACTACACGGCCGCCCCGGGGCGCCTGGCCTGGCGACTGCTCGAGGGCGACATCACCCGCCAGCTCGACGGCAGCTATGACTTCCACGCCGTGGACGGCGACGACACGACCACCGACGTGGACTACGAGCTGACCGCCGAGCTGGTCGTGCCACTGCCCGGCTTCGTCAAGCGGCGGGCCGAAGCCCGGATCATGCAGACCGCCCTGCGCGACCTGAAGGCCCGGGTCGAGGCGGTCGCCGCCTCCGGGTGAGGATCCTCCTCTTCACCGGAAAGGGCGGGGTCGGAAAGACGACGGTGGCGGCGGCCACCGCAGCCGCCTGCGCGGCGCGCGGCGAGCGCACGCTGGTCTTCTCCACCGACCCGGCCCACTCGCTGGCCGATTCCCTGGACCAGCCCGTCGGTGCCGCCCCGACCGAGGTGGGTCATCGGCTCAGCGCCCAACAGCTGGACGCCCGTGAACGCACCGAGGAGGCGTGGGACGACATCCAGGAGTACCTGGTCGAGGTCTTCGACTGGGCCGGGGTCGAAGGCATCGAGGCCGAGGAGTTGGCGGTGCTCCCGGGCCTCGACGAGCTGTTCGGGCTCGTCGACCTCAAGACCCATGCGGGGAGCGGCGCCTGGGACACGATCGTGGTGGACTGCGCGCCGACGGCGGAGACCATCCGCTTGCTCTCCCTGCCCGACGTCCTGAGCTGGTACATGGCCCGGATCTTCCCGATGACCCGTCGGATGAACAAGGTCGTGGGCCCGATGGTGAGTCGCATGACCCGCCTGCCCGTGGCGGGCGATCGCGTCTTCGGGGCCGCGGATCGCTTCTACGCCCGCCTCGACGGGGTGAAGGAGATCCTGGCCGACCCCGAACTGTGCTCGGCCCGGCTGGTGGTCAACCCCGAGAAGATGGTGATCGCCGAGGCCCGCCGGACCTACACCTACCTGTCCCTCTTCGGCTACACGGTCGACGCCGTCATCGTGAACCGGGTGCTCCCGCCCGCGGTGAGCGATCCCTGGTTCGACCGTTGGAAGGCCATCCAGGCCGAGCACCTCCAAGCCATCGACGAGGGCTTCGCCCCGCTGCCGATCCTGCGGGCGCACCTGGCCGAGACCGAGGTCGTCGGCCTCGCGGCCCTGAGCCGACTGGCGGCGGAGCTGTACGGCGACCGCCCGCCCGCGGCCCGCCTGCACGTCGGGCAGCCGTTGCGCTTCGAACAGTCCGACGGTCGACGGACCATCGTCCTCGACCTGCCGTTCGCCGAGAAGGGCCAGGTGGACGTCGGCCGCCGGGGGAGTGAGCTGCTCATCACGCTGGGCCCCTACCGCCGGGTGATGACCCTGCCCGACTCACTCGTCGACCGGCCGGTGCGCGAGGCCAAGCTCCGGGACGGCACACTGACCGTCGTGTTCGGGGATCTCGATGGGTGACGCGGGTGACGACCGCACCGGCGAGGCGGTGGCCCACCTCCAGAGTGCGGCCCGGGAGTTGATCGCCGCGGTCCGGGTCTTCCTCGACGTCGCCGAGGAGGTCGTCGAGGACCCCAAGGCCGGAGAGGCGCTGCTGGACACGTTGGGCGACGTCGCCCGTCGGGTCGTCCCCCGCTCATCGCCCGAGGACGATGACGGCGGCGTCGAGCACATCGCCGTCGACTAGGTCGCGACCCCGAGAGGGTTGATCTCGGCGCGGACCGGCCGATGAGGGATGCGTGAGGCTCGTGCAACTGGCGGGGCCGTCCGATGGGACGCCCCTCTCCTTTCATCCCCGGGTCACCGTCGTCGGTGGCCTCGACGACGATCGCCGCGCCCAGATGGTCGCGGCCCTCCGCGCCCTGCCCGCGGGCACCGACCCCGGTTGGGAGGGCCTCGTTGAGGCCCACGGGATCGTCCTGGACCTCCACCGGGACAACCTGCGTCTCCTGGGTCTGCAGCACGACGTGGACGTCGTGGTGGGCCCTGGTGATCTCCCGGCCGAGGGCGAGACCGCAGATCGTTCTGCCGGGCCGGCGACGCCCGCCGCGGCCGAAGACCAGGTCGAAGGCCTGCGCCTGAGCCACGACATCCTGGCCCACGGCGTGGCCGCCCTGAAGCGGTCCCGCATCGAGTTCGAGGAAGCCCGTCTCCAGGCCGTGGAGGCCATCGAAGAGGCCCGGGCCGACCTCGATCCCTTCGCCACGACCGCCTTCGAGCAGGCCGCCGCTCAGCTCCGGCGGGCCGCGGACAACGCCACCGGGCCGGGTTCCTCGCCTGTCATCACCGAATCGCTGGAGGACCTGGAAGCCGAGCGCGACCGCCTTCGGGCCGATCTGGCCCAGATGGACGGGGTCGACCTCCAGCCCGTCCGCGATGCCCTGCACCGAGCCGAGCGAGTCGCGGGGGAGGCCGGTGACGGGCTCGACCCGGTCGCCGTGCGGGCCCTGGCCACGGCCCTCGCCGATGTCGAGAAGACCCTGGCCGACCTCGACGCGCGGCGCCGCGAGCAGGGCCGTGACCCCG
The DNA here is from genome assembly GCA_963725155.1 of uncultured Microthrixaceae bacterium. GTDB lineage: Bacteria > Actinomycetota > Acidimicrobiia > Acidimicrobiales > DATDAH01 > DATDAH01. The sequence continues at coordinate 151,629 of CAVRXU010000004.1, read as the reverse complement.
CTGATCTCATCCGCCGCATCGAAGGGGCCCGCATCCAGCTGGAGCGGCTGGAGACCTCCGCCGCGCCCCCGACGATCAGCCCGGCGGACCGGGACGAGCTGGATGCGGCCCACGATCTCGTCCTCGACGCCGGCGACAAGGTCAGCGCCACCCGGATCGGGGGCAAGGCCGCCCGCCAACACCTCGACGAGCTCGTCGCCGCGGAGCAGGCGATCCTCGACCGAATGGGGTTCCCGACCTACAGCTCCTTCGCCTTGGCCCAGTCGGCCCCAGGTCCGGACCCCGAGACGCGGGTCGAGCTGGAGGCGACCCGGCGCGAGCTGATCGAGCTCGAGACCGCCTACCACGCCGCCCTCGCTTCGGGCGAAGGGGACGCCGAGCGGGCGGAGCTCGAAGCCCAACGTGACGCGCTGCGCCGGGAAGCCGCCGCCCTGGTCGACGCCGACCCGGCTCAGCTCCACGCCGCCGTCACCCGGTTGGCGGAGGAGTTGAGCGGCGACCGCCGACAACTCACGGCCGCCAGCGAGCTCCGGAACCGTCTGGCCGAACGGGGCGTGGACTTCGGTGACCTGGACCTGAGCGACGACGAAGTCGTCGAAGTCGCCCGGGTCTGGCTGTCCGACATGAGCGAGCTCGACGAGAGCCGCGCCGGGCTGGAGCACGAACTGGACACCGTCCAGGCCCGTCTCCTCGTGCTGCAGACGGCCATCGCCCAGAGCGAGGCGGCCGCCGACCCGTTGGCCCGGGCTCAGGCCGACGTCGAGGCCGCCGAGGCCCGACTGGCTCGGCACCGACAGGCCAGTGACCGGGTCGCCGAGCTCTGCGGCCTGCTCGAGGAGATCGAAGGTCGCCTGGCCAGCCTGGGCGAGAACATCGGGGCCCAAGAGGACCTGGTCGCGGCCGCGGCCGAAGGCATGGTCACCACCGAGGAGCGCCTGGCCGCGGGCCCGGAGGCCAGTGTCGTCGACGATGCCGGCAGCGCCCTGGACGACCTCCTCCTCGGCATGACCGAGGTGGACGACACCGAGTGGTACCTCCTCACCCGCCTGGCCGGCCTCCGAGCCCTTTCGTTCGCCGGTTCGGTGCCCCTCGTGCTGGACGGCGCCCTGGCCGATCTCGACCGTGAGGCCGCCCACCGGGTCCTGGACAAGGTCGAGGCGATGACCGACGTGGTCCAGGTCATCTACCTGGGCGATGACGACGCCGTCGTCGAATGGGCCGCCCTGCGCGGATCCGAGGCGACGGTCATCACCGCCACTTCGCCCACCGCCGACAGGCCGGACGCCGTCGCTCCGGAGGCCGCGCCGCCGGTCGCCGTCCCCGTCGCCTGACCGCTGGCCGACAGTCCGGCTGACGCCGGGCACCCGCCGCTCTACCCTGGACGGATGACCCTCCTGAGCGACGACGGGATCCGCGAACTGGCCGCCTTCCGCCCTGACCAGGGTGTGGTCACGAGCTGTTACCTCGACGTCGACGGCCGCCGCTTCCCGCGCCGGGCCGAATACGAACAGGAGCTGGACCGTGTCCTCCGCCACGCCCGCACCCGAGCCAACGGCACGTCCCGCATCCACGACGACCTCATGGCCATCGAGCGTCATGTCAAGGGCGGCCTGGACCGCTCCCGGACCCGCGGCGTGGCCATGTTCTCCTGTGCGGCCGACGGCTTCTGGACGGCCCTCGCCCTCCCGGTGCCGGTGCGGACCCAGCTCGTCGTGGGTCACGCCCCGGCCGTCGGCCAGCTGGAAGCGGCTCTGCACCACCACGAGCCGATCGGCGTGCTCCTGGTCGACCGGCAGCAGGCCCGGGTCCTCGTGTTCGAGATGGGGGAGCTGACCGATCACGCCGAAGAGGTCGGTGACCTGCTGCGGGCCGTGGACGACAAGGACGAGAAGGCCCGAGGCGACGGCTCGGCCCGGGTGGAGGACCGCGATCGCCAGCACGTCCGCCGGGCCGCGGGGGCGGCCTTCGGCGTGTACCAGCGCCATCCCTTCGAGCACCTGCTCGTCGGCGCCCCCCCGGCGCTGGTCGGGGCGGTCGAAGACGCCCTCCACCCCTACCTCCGGGGACGCCTTCGCGAGCGGACGACCTTGGCCGTCGGCGATCCGGTCGAGACGATCCGGGCCGCGGCCATGGCCGCCGAGACGGAGCTGGAACGTCGCCGGGAAGCGGGACTGCTCGACGAGCTGCGGGGCCGGCTCGGTCGCGGCGACCGAGCCGTCGCCGGTCTGGCCACCGTGCTCGAGGCCTTGGCTGACCGGCGGGTCGAGCGGTTGCTGGTGTCGGGGGGTTACCACGAAGAGGGCTGGTCCTGCGCCGGCTGTGGCACCTTGGCCAAGGTCGGCCCGACCTGCCCTCGCTGCGGGACCACGATGCGGGAGGAGCAGGACGTCGTGGCCGCCGCCATCGACGCCGCGCTGGCCGCGTCCTGCCGGGTCGACGTCTGCGACCGGTCCGCCGACCTCGACGTGCTCGGCCGCATCGGCGCCCTGCTCCGTTTCTGAGCGCCATGCCCGCCCCGATCACGGTCGGGGTCGATGTCGGCGGGACCAAGCTGCTGGCCCTCGCCCTCGACGCCACCCCCGACGCCGTCCTCGGTACCGCCCGCCACCCGACCCCCCGAGGAGCGGAGGCGCTCCTCGACGGGGTGGCCGCGATCGTGGCCGAGATCACCGAGCGCTGCGCCCTCGGCACCGACGTGCGGGTGGGTGTCGGCGTGGCCGGCCTGGTCGACCACCGGGGCGTCCTGCGCCACGGTCCCAACCAGCCCGGTGTGCGGGAGTTGGACGTCCTCGGGGGCCTCACCGATCGCCTCGGGCCCCGGGTGGTGGTCGACAACGACGGGAACTGCGCCGTACGGGCCGAGTGGAGCTCAGGAGCGGCCCACGGCCATGACGATGTCGTCCTGGTCACGCTCGGCACCGGCATCGGTGCCGGTCTGATGGTCCGAGGCCGGGTCGTGCGGGGGGCCAACGGGATGGCCGGGGAGCCCGGCCACACGATGGTCGACCCGACCGGTCCACCGTGCCCCTGTGGACGCCGCGGCTGTTGGGAGCGTTACGCCTCGGGCGCGGGCCTGGCCCGGATGGCCCGTGACGCCGCCGAAGCCGGCCGCCTCGGCGGCGTGCTGGGCGCGGTGGACGGCGATGCCGCGGCCATCCGGAGTGAGGACGTGGTCACCCTCGCCCGGGCGGGTGACCCGGAGGCCACCGAGATCATGGCCCAGTTCGCCTGGTGGACCGCGGTCGGCGTGGCCAACCTCGTGGCCGTCCTCGACCCCGAGATCGTGGTCCTGGGGGGCGGGTTGATCGAGGCTGCCGACCTCTGGCTGGACGAGACCCGGCGCCGGTTGCCCGAGGTGTTGCTGGCCTCCGAGCACCGCGTGATGCCACGCGTGGAGGCCGCCGTCCACGGCTCGGCGGCCGCGGCCATCGGCGCCGCGCTCCTGGCCCGCGACCCGGCCTGAAGTCCCGAGGGCAGCCGAACCGCGCCGCTACCCTCGACCCCGATGGAGTTCCGCCGGATCACGTCGCTGCCGCCGTACGTGTTCACGATCATCGACGGGCTCAAGATCGAGCTTCGTCGGGACGGTGTCGACGTGGTCGACCTCGGGTTCGGGAACCCCGACCTGCCGTCGCCGGAGGTGGCCGTGGCCAAGCTGGCCGAGGCCGCCCAGAACCCTCGCAACCACCGCTACTCGTCCTCCCGGGGCATCCCCAAGCTGCGCCAGGCCGTCGCCGCCCTCTACGAGCGCCGCTTCGGCGTCACCCTCGACCCCGATCTCGAGATCATCAACACCATCGGGGCCAAGGAAGGGTTCTCCCACCTGATGTGGGTCCTGCTCGACCGGGGCGACGCCTGCCTCGTGCCCTCGCCCTCTTATCCCATCCACATCTGGGGGCCGCTGTTCGCCGGCGCCGACGTGCGTGAGGTGCCGCTGAGCACCGACGTCGACTTCTTCGAGAACATGGCCGAGGCCTACCAGTACTCCTGGCCCAAGCCGAAGGTCATCGTCCTGTCCTTTCCGCACAACCCGACCACGACCTGCGTCGACCTCGACTTCATGCAGAAGGTGGTCGACTTCGCCCGGGAGCGCGAGGTCATCCTCGTCCACGACTTCGCTTACGCCGAGCTGGGCTTCGACGGCTACCAACCTCCGTCCATCCTGGAGGTGGCGGGGGCCAAGGACGTCGCCGTCGAGCTCTACTCCATGACCAAGTCCTTCTCGATGGCCGGATGGCGGTCGGCCTTCCTGGTGGGCAACACCGAAGTCGTCCAGGCCTTGGCCAAGTTGAAGTCGTACCTGGACTACGGGGCGTTCCAGCCCATCCAGATCGCCACCACGGTGACCCTCAACGAGGACCCGGAGCACCCCAAGGTGGTCAACGAGATCTACCAGTCCCGCCGTGACGCGCTCTGCGACGGACTCGATCGGATCGGTTGGCCGATGGAACGGCCCAAGGGGACCATGTTCGCCTGGGCCCCGATCCCCGAGCCCTACGTCGGGATGGGCTCGATCGAGTTCGCCTCCAAGCTGGTCAAGGAGGCCCACGTGGCGGTGTCACCCGGCGTGGGCTTCGGCCCCGGTGGCGACGGCTTCGTGCGCTTCGCCCTGATCGAGAACGAGCACCGCATCGGCCAGGCCATCCGCCAGCTGCGGGCTGCCCTGCCCGAGCTGCACTAGCTCAGGGGCGGGACAACCCGCCCAGGCAGAAGGCGACGGCGCTGTCGGCCACGTCGGCGGTTCCCTCCGAGCGCTCGTGGATGAACGTCCGGGCCAGCTGGCCGGTGACGCCGAGGACGGCGTGGGCCAGGACCTCCGGGTCCCGGTCCGGGATCTGACCCTCGACGATGGCGTCCTTCAGGTGGCGCACGGCGTCGGCTACGGCGATCTCCTCGCCCCGGCGCAGGGCCTCGGCGAAGCGCTCCTCGGTCTCGGCGAACTGCACCAGCTTGATCAGGTCCCCGTTGTCGGCCGACCAGTCCAGCGAGGCCCGGATGCCGAGCTCGATGCGGCGGAGGGGATCGGTCTCCTCGCCGATGGCGGCCTGCTGGCGGCGGCGCAGATCCGTCTGTGCGTCCTTCAGGATCTGGCGGAGAAGGGCCTCCTTGGAGTCGAAGTACCAGTAGAAGACCCCCTTGCCCACGCCGATGCCCTCGACGATCTCGGCCACCGAGGTCGTGTGGTAGCCGTGGCTGGCGAAGCGCCCGATGGCGAAGGCCATGAGCTGCTCTCGTCGCTGTTCACCCCGAGGGGTCAGTTGCCGGGCCACGACACGACGGTACTTGACCGTGCGGTCAAGTAGGAGGCTCCTGCTCGCCGGCCGCCCAGCCGCGCGAGCGTTCGACGGCCCGGAGCCACTGGGCGTGTTTGGCGTCGGCCTCTTCAGCGGTGGCCACCGGCTCGAACTGGGCGTCGAGGTGCCAGGCCTGGGTGACGTCGTCGAGGCCGGCCCACACCCCTTCGGCCAGGCCCGCCAGGTAGGCGGCGCCGAAGGCGGTGGTCTCCTGGTTGACGGGGCGGGCCACCGGGACCTGGAGCTGGTCGGCCTGCAGCTGCAGCAGCAGGTCCATGGCCGAGGCCCCGCCGTCGACCCGCAACAGCTCGACGGCGCAGCCCGAGGCGGCGGACATGACCGTCACGACGTCGCGGGTCTGGTACGCCATCGCCTCGACCACGGCCCGGGCCAGATGGGCCCGGCCCGTCCCCCGGCTGATCCCGACGATCGTGCCCCGGGCCCACGGGTCCCACCACGGGCTGCCGAGGCCGGTGAAGGCGGGGACGAGGTAGACGCCCTCGGTGTCCGGGCAGGACTCGGCCAGGGGGCCGGTCTCGGCCGCGTCGGCGATGATCCCCAGGCCGTCCCGCAGCCACTGCACGGCGGCGCCCGTGACGAAGATCGCTCCTTCCAGGGCGTAGACGGGGTCGTCGTCGCCCAGCTGCCAGGCGATGGTGGTCAGCAGGCCCTCGACCGGTTCGGGACAGGTCGGGCCCACGTTCATGAGGATGAACGAGCCGGTGCCGTAGGTGTTCTTCGTCATCCCGGCCTCGAAGCAGGCCTGGCCGAACAGGGCGGACTGCTGGTCACCGGCCATGCCGCTGATCGGGATGCCAGCAGGCACCGGCAGGCCGTCGGTGGTCGTCCCGAACCGCCCGCTGGTCGGCCGGACCTCGGGCAGGCAGGAGGCGGGCACGCCGAACAGGTCGAGCAGCTCGTCGGACCACCGGCCGTCACGGATGTCGTAGAGCAGCGTCCGGCTGGCGTTGGTCGGCTCAGTGGCGTGGACCGCGCCACCGGTGAGGTTCCAGAGGAGCCACGAGTCGACGGTGCCGAAGGCCAGGTCGGCGTCGGCGTCGACCCCACCGGGACCGAGCAGCCACTCCAGCTTGGAGGCCGAGAAGTAGGGGTCGAGGCCCAAGCCGGTCCGCCGGCGGACCATGTCGAGGTGACCGGCGTCGGTGAGGGCCTGGCAGCGATCGGCGGTGCGCCGGTCCTGCCAGACGATGGCCCGGTGGCGGGGCTCGCCGGTGCGGCGGTCCCAGACCACGGTCGTCTCCCGCTGGTCGGTGATGCCGATGGCGGCCACGGGTTCGTCCACCGAGGCCATCAGCTCGCTCAGGGTGGTGGTGACCGCGGACCAGATCTCGGCCGCGTCGTGCTCGACCAGGCCCGGACCGGGGAAGTGCTGGGTGAACTCGCGGTACGACCAGCCCTTGGTCGTCCCCGAGGGGTCGATGGCCAGGGACCGGACCCCGGTCGTCCCGGCATCGAGGGCGATCACGACGGCCATAGGACGCAAGAACCTATCCCTCTCTAGGGTGGGCCTCATGAAGGTGGCGATGCTGACCGGTGGAGGCGACTGCCCGGGGCTGAACGCCGTGCTCCGGGCCGTGGTGCGCAAGGGGGAGCGCCACTACGGCGACACCCTCTTGGGCTTCCGCGACGGCTGGCGGGGCGTGGTGGACGGCGACACCATGCCCCTCGACGTCCACCAGCTCCGGGGGACACTGCCCCGGGGCGGGACGATCATCGGTTCGTCCCGGACCAACCCGTTCAAGGTCGACGGCGGGCCGGAGCAGGTGCTGGCCACCCTGGCGGACCTCGAGGTCGACGCCCTGGTCGCCATCGGTGGCGAGGACACCCTGGGCGTGGCCAACCGGCTGCATGCCGAGCACGGCGTCGCCGTCGTCGGCGTGCCCAAGACCATCGACAACGACCTGTCGGCCACGGAGGTCACGTTCGGGTTCAACACCGCGGTGCAGATCGCGACCGATGCCATCGACCGCCTCCACACCACCGCCGAGTCCCACGACCGGGTCATGGTCTGCGAGGTCATGGGCCGCCACGCCGGCCACATCGCGCTCTGGGCCGGGATCGCCGGTGGCGCCACGATGACGCTCATCCCCGAGGAGCCCTTCGACATCGAGGAGGTCTGCGCCGCCATCGTCCACCGCCACGAGGGCGGGCGCTACGCCTCGATCGTCGTGGTGGCCGAGGGGGCGGTGCCCAAGGAGGGCACCCTCGAGCTGGTCAGCGGCGAGGTCGACCAGTTCGGCCACGTACGCCTCGGTGGCATCGGCCAGGTCCTGGCCGAGGAGATCGAGAAACGCACCGGGTACGAGTCCCGGGTCACCATCCTCGGCCACGTGCAGCGGGGCGGGACTCCGACGGCCTTCGACCGAGTGCTCTCGACCCGGTTCGGCATCGCCGCCATCGACGCCGTCCACGACGGGGACTTCGGCTCGATGGTCGCTCTCCGGGCTGACCGCATCATCCGCGTCCCGCTGGCCGAAGGGGTGGGGGAGCTGAAGACCGTCGACCCCGAGCTCTACCACGGCGTCGCCGAGGTCTTCTTCGGCTGATCATCCGTGTCCCCCCTGACGGCGGCGACGGCCGAGGAGCAGCAGCGGCGCCTGGCCGGAGGACTGGTCGCCCGGGGGTGGGGGGAGGGTGACCGGGTGGCGGTCGTCGCACCGTCGTCGGTCCTGCTCCTGCTGACCGTGCTGGCCGCGCTGCGGCGGGGGATCGTGCCCGTCGTCCTGAACGCCGCCCTGACCGACGCCGAGCTCGACCCGCTGGTCGCTGACGCGGAGGTGGTCGCGCGGCTGGGACCGGCGGAGATGGCTCGCCTGGCCGAGGCCGACCCCGTGGACCTGGCCCGTCACCCGCGGGCCCGGCCGATGCACTACACGTCGGGGACGACGGGCAAGGCCAAGGGCGTCTGGTCCGGGGTGTTGAGCGACGACCAGGCCGCCGCCCTCGTCGCCGAGGAGGACGAGCTCTGGGGGTTCTCGGCCGACGACCGCCACCTGGTGTGCTCGCCCCTGCACCATTCGGCCCCGATCCGCTTCGCGGCAGGGACGCTGCTGGCGGGCGGGGAGGTGACCGTGCTCGAGAAGTTCACGCCGGCCGCATTCGCCGCCGCGGTGACCACCGACGCCCCGACCTCGGCGTTCATGGTCCCGGCCCACCTCCAGCGTCTCCGGGAGGCGGGGATGCCGCCGCTCGACTCGTTCCGCCTGGTGGCCCACGCCGGAGCCCCGTGCCCCGTGCCCCTCAAGCAGTGGGCCGTCGATCACTTCCCCGCCGGGTCGGTCTGGGAGTTCTACGGCTCCACCGAGGGCCAGTTCACGGCCTGTTCGGCGGGGGAGTGGGCCGACCGCCCGGGCACGGTCGGCCGCTCCCGGCCGGGGCGCACGCTCACGGTGGACGACGACGGCACCATCTGGTGCGCGGTGCCCGACCACGCTCGGTTCACCTACTGGCGGGACGCCGAGGCCACGGCCCGGGCCTGGCGGGAGGACGCCTTCACGGTGGGCGACCTCGGCCGCCTCGACGATGACGGGTACCTGTACCTGGACGGTCGGCGCGACGACCTGATCATCAGCGGCGGGGTCAACGTGTACCCCTTCGAGGTCGAGCAGGCCCTCCACGACCTCGACGGGGTCGAGGAGGTGGCCGTCTTCGGTGTGGCGGACGAGCGTTGGGGCCAGCGGGTCTGTGCCGCCGTGGTCGGCTCGGCCTCGCCCGCCGAGGTCCAGGCCCGGGCTCGCGAGCGGTTGGCAGCCTACAAGTGCCCGAAGGAGGTCTTCGTCGTGGACGGCCTTCCCCACACGGCCACCGGCAAGCTCCGCCGCCTCGACCTGGCCGACCGGTTCGCGGACTGAGCGCTCCTCAGGCGAGGAGCAGGTCGTAGTCCAAGCGGTCGACCGGGTCGATCTGGGCCACGCCCTCCTCGTCGCCGACCGTGATCGGCTCGCCATCGACCTGGAAGCTGACCGCTTCCACGTCCTCGACGCCGGTGGCGGTGAAGACGATCTGGGCTGCCGCAGCGTTGAAGCGGGCGGCCTCGATCGTCTGGAACTGCGGGCTGAGGTCGACGGTGAGGACCCCGTCGTCAACAGAGCTGTTGAGCAGGGTGGTGTCCGGCGGGATGTTGGAGCTGACCCCGAGCGGGAGGGAACTGGCGTCGGTGGCGAGGAGTGACTCGATCACGGTGCGCGCTGACAGGTCCTCGACGTCTCGGATCTCCGGGACGAGCTCGCCGTCGGCGTTGACGAAGTAGAGGTCGGCCTCCTGGCCACCCGGGGTCGTGGTCGGGGTGGCCGGCGCGGTGGTGAGGAGACCGTAGGGCACCTGGTCCGCGGTCAGCTCTTGCGGCGAATCGTCGGCGGGGACGCCGCAGGCCGCCGCGACGGCGAACACGACGAGGGCCAGCAGGGGCAGCCGCCTCACAGCACCACCGCCGGGAGCTCGACCACGAAGGCCGCGCCGGGGAGTCCGTCCTGGCGATCCTCCACCCACACCCGGCCACCGTGGAGCCGCACGTGCTCGGCCACGAGCGCCAGCCCGAGGCCGACCCCCCGGTCCTTGGTCCGCCGCCCGGCCTCGGTGCCGCGAGCGAAGCGGTCGAAGACCTTCTCGCGGACCTCCTCAGGAACGCCCGGCCCCTCGTCCTCCACGACGATGCGGACCCGGTCCTCGATCAGCCCGACCCGGACCCCAGTGGCCCCGCCCGCGTACTTGGATGCGTTGTCGAGCAGGTTGGCCACGACCCGCTCCATGCGCCGCTTGTCGACCAGGATCCGGGTACCGGCCACGTCCTCGTCGTAGAGCACGGGCACCGGCGCGCTCGAGTAGGCCCCGACGGCGTGCAGCACCAGCTCTGACGGGTCGACCGGGTCCAGGTCCAGCTCCGCCGCCCCGGCTTCGAGACGGGAGATCTCCAGCAGGTCGTTGACCAGCTGCTCGAAGCGGGCCACGTCGGCCACCAGGAGGTCCAGGGCGCTCCCGGCCCGCTCGTCGAGGTCGTCCTTGCGCGCCTTCAGCACCTCGATGGAGGCCGACAGGGTCATGAGCGGCGAGCGCAGCTCGTGGCTGACGTCAGAGGCGAACCGCTCATCCCGGGCGATCCGGTTCTCCAGGGCCTGCGCCATGTCGTTGAACGACTCGGTGAGGCGGGCCAGGTCGGGATCGTTGGCCGCTTCCAGGCGGGTGTCCAGCCGGCCACCGGCGATCGCTTCGGCCGCGGAGCCGACCTCGGAGAGAGGGAGGAGGGCCCGGCGGCTGGCCCACCAGCCGAGGGCGGCGCCGGTACCGGTGGCCAGCAGCGAGGCGCCGAAGAGGATGATGCCCAGGGACCGGAGGGTGCTCTCGGTCTCGTCCAGCGAGACGATCTCGAAGTAGGCGGCGTCGCCTTCGGCGGTCTGCAGGAAGATGCCGAACCCCAGCTCCGGCGCACCGTCCAGTGAGTACCGCATCTGGGCCGCGCCGCCATCGAGGACCGCCAGGCGCAGATTGGAGGGCAGCGCGGCCTCGCCGAAGCGCTGGTCGGTGGAGATCCATTCCTCCGTGAGGAAGAGGACGGGATGCGAGCCACCGGTGGTCTGAAGGTCCTGGAGCAGGCCCAGAGCATCGACGTCGCCTCCGGCCTGCAGGCGCTCCTGCACGATGCGGGCGTTGTTGAAGAACGGCACCGAGGACGAGGACTCCCGTTGGCGGATGAGCTGCTCGCGGCTGATGCCGAAGGTGGTGGCGGCCAGCAGGGCCGCGGTGAAGAGCGCCCCGAGGCCGAAGGCCGCGGTGACACGGGCCCGGAGGCCGAGACGACGTTGATAACGGAACCGAGCCACGGCGGGTGGGGAGCCTAGGGCGCGAGTTTGTAGCCCAGGCCTCGCACGGTGACCACGTGGCGGGGGTTGGCCGGGTCGGGCTCGACCTTCATGCGCAGGCGGCGCACGTGGACGTCGACGAGCCGACCGTCGCCGAAGTAGCCGTACCCCCAGATGCGATCGAGCAGGACCTCGCGGGAGAAGACCTTTCCCGGGTTGGAGGCGAGCTCGATGAGCAGGCGGAACTCGGTCTTGGTCAGGTGCACGGTCTCGCCCGCCAGGGTCACCTCGCCCTCGTCCTGGGCGATCTCGAGGTCACCGAACTTGAGGCGGTCGATCCGGCTGTCGCTGGTGCGGGCCCGGCGGAGGAGGGCCCGGATGCGGGCCGACAGCTCTTTGGGGGCGAACGGCTTGGTCAGGTAGTCGTCGGCGCCGGCCTCGAGACCCGCCACCACGTCGTGGGTGTCGTTGCGGGCGGTCACCATGACGATGGGCACGTCGCTCTCCCGCCGGATGGCCCGGCAGACCTCGAAGCCGTCGATGCCCGGGAGCATGATGTCGATGAGCACGACGTCGCAGGGCTGGGCACTGAAGGCGCTGAGAGCCTCCTCGCCGTCCTCGGCCTCGGCGACATCCCAGCCCTCGTCCTCGAGGGCGAGCTTGACCGCGGTACGGATGCGCTCGTCGTCCTCGACGGTCAGGATCCGGGTACCCACGCCCCCAGCCTGCCTCATCGGCCGGCCAAAACCCTTGACCCTCGGTGATTTCCCTTCGGGTCGTCGTCAAGACCCGGCTCCGGCCGCGTCGAGGAGCGCCTCGAGGCCGTCGTAGAGACCCGGCGGGGCGGCCAGCAACGTCAGGGGATCGCTCGTGCCCAACCGCCCGACCCGGGCCCCGGCCTCGGCCGCGATGAGGCTGCCCGCGGCGCGGTCCCAGGGGGCCAGGCCCCGCTCCCAGAAGCCGTCGAGACGTCCTGCGGCCAAGGCGCAGAGGTCGAGGGCGGCCGATCCGGAACGGCGCAGATCCCGTACGGCCGGCAACACCGCGGTCAGGACCCGCGCCTGGTCGGCCCGAGTGGCGGCGTCGTAGCTGAACCCCGTGCCGAGCAGCGCGGTGGCCAGATCGGTGGCCGCGGTCACGTGCAGGGCGTGGCCGTCGAGGTGGGCCCCGTGACCGAGCGCGGCCGTGTAGCGCTCGCCCCGGGTGATGTCCACCACGGTTCCGGCCACGACCACGCCGTCGGCTTCGGCCGCGATCGACACGGCGTACACCGGATAGCCGTAGACGTAGTTGGTCGTCCCGTCGAGGGGGTCGATGATCCAGCGCACCCCGCTGGACCCTGTGCGCCGGCCCCCCTCCTCCCCGAAGACGCCGTCGTCGGGCCGCGCTCCCAGCAGCAGGTCGATGATCCGGGCCTCTGCAGCCCGGTCGAGGTCGGTGACCAGGTCGGTGCTCGAGGACTTGGTGACGATCGCCTCGGGGTCCGGGCGGCTCGTGCGCAGCAGGTCGGCCGCCCCGGTTGCCGCGGCCACGGCCAGCTCGAGCAGTTCGCGGGGGTCGGCCACCGGGTCAGGCTGGCCGACGGCCCCGCCGGGCGCCAACCGTTACCGTCGCACCGTGGCCGCCCCGCCGACCGTCGACCTCCGTTCGGACACCATGACCCGCCCGACCCCGGCCATGCGCCGGGCGATGGCCGAGGCTGAGGTGGGCGACGACGGTTGGGGCGAGGACCCGACCGTGCGTCACCTCGAGGAGGTGTTCGCCGAACGCCTGGGCAAGGCCGCCGGCCTCCTCCTGCCCTCGGGGACCATGGCCAATCAGGTCGCGCTGCGCACGCTGGCCCGACCGGGGCAGATGGTCGTGGCCGGGCGCCGCCAACACGTGGTCATGTCCGAGAACGGCGCGGCCGGCATGAACGGGGCGTTCCAGCTCTACACCGTCGACGACGACGAGGGCCGGCTGGACCTGGTGGCCACCGAGGACGCCGTCGCCGGCGACGTCGGGCACTCGCCCGAGGTCGCCGTGATCGCGGTCGAGAACACGCACATGGTGGCTGGAGGTCGGGCGACGCCCGCGGAGGCGACCGACGCCGTCGCCGCGCTGGGCCCGCCGGTGCACCTCGACGGGGCCCGGCTGTTCAACGCCGAGGTCGCCCTCGGCGTCCCCGTGGCCCGGCTGGCGGCGGCGGCCACGACCGTCACCTGCTGCCTGAGCAAGGGCCTCGGCGCGCCGGTCGGGTCGGTGCTGGCCGGTTCGACCGAGCTCATGGCCGAGGCCCGCGTGCAGCGGGGGCGCCTCGGGGGCGGGATGCGACAGGCCGGCATCCTGGCCGCCGCCGGCCTGCTCGCCTTGGCCACGATGGTCGAGCGCCTGGCCGACGACCATGCCCGGGCCCGGCGTCTCGCCGAGGCGGTGGCCGACCGGCTGCCGGACGCCGTCGACGCGGCGAAGGTCGAGACGAACATCGTCGTCTTCTCCCACCCCGATCCCAGCGCCGTCGTGGCCCACCTGGCGAGCGAAGGGGTCCTGGCCGCGCCTCTGGGGCGAGCGGCGGTCCGGCTGGTGACCCACCTCGACGTCGACGATGCCGGCATCGACCGCGCTGTCGAGGTGCTGTCCCGGCTCCCGATCCCTCGCTGAGGTCACTCCGCTCGGCGTCGGCCTTCCTGCTGGTGCCATTCGGCCATCGCCTGGATGGCCAACACGCAGATCAGGGCCGTGCCCACTGCGGCCAGCAGGGCGCCGATGAGGGCGCCGACGCCGCTCGGGACGGTGCAGTCACCGGTGCACTGGAGGTCGACGACGGCCCAGCCGATGAGGCCGCCACAGGCCCCGGCGGCGAGCACGGAGGCGACGGTCAAGGTGCGGGCCAGCGGCGAAGGTCGGTGCGCGGCCATCCGGCGGGAGCGTAGGTCTGCCTCTCTACGATGCGACCGATGCGCGCCCTCCTGATCCTGCCCACCTATCAGGAAGCCCTCAACCTGGTCGAGGTCCTCGACCGGGTGCGGGCGGCGACGCCGGACGCCCACATCCTTGTCGTCGACGACGGGAGCCCCGACGGCACCGCTGACCTGGCCGAGGAGCACGGGGCCGTGGTCGGCGGCGTGGAGGTCCTGCGCCGGGCCGAGAAGTCCGGGCTGGGCTCGGCCTACCGGGACGGGTTCCGCTGGGGCCTCGAGCGGGGCTTCGACGTCCTCCTGGAGATGGACAGCGACCTGTCCCACGACCCGGCCGCCCTGCCGTCGCTACTGGGAGCCATCGAGCACGGCGCCGACCTCGTGATCGGCAGTCGCTACGTCCCCGGCGGCTCGATCCCGGCCTGGTCCTGGCACCGCCGCCAGCTGTCCCGTTGGGGCAACCGTTACGCCGCCGGCGTCCTCGGCCTGGCCGTGAACGACTCCACCGCCGGCTTCCGCGCCTACCGCGCCACGATGCTGCGGCAGGTCGACCTCGACGGGGTGGCGGCCGACGGTTACGGCTTCCAGATCGAGATGACCTACGAGGTCGTCCGCCGGGGCGGGGCGGTGGTCGAGGTGCCCATCGCCTTCGCCGACCGTTTGCGGGGCACGTCCAAGATGTCGGGCCGCATCGTGGTCGAGGCGCTGGCCCTCGTCACCTGGTGGGGGCTACGGGACCGTCTGTTGCGCCGCCGGCCCTGACGGCCCGCCCGAGCCCGGGCGCGAAAGAGCCCGGGCCGGAACCCGGGCTCTTCCTACCGATCCGAAATCGTTGGCTCAGGCGTCGACGTGGACCTCGGCGGTGCGCTTGCGGGTGGTCAGGACCAGGATCCCGCCTGCCGCCAGCAGGACGACGCCGACTCGCCACAGCGTCGCGGTGTCAGAGCCGGTACGGGGGAGGGCGGTACCGGCGTCGCTGGCACCGGGGTCGTCCCTGGTGACGATGCCGGGGTCGACGTACTGGGCCGAGGCCGCAGGGGCCACGAGCACCAGCAAGGCGAATGCGATGCCGACCGCTGCGAGAGTACGACGGACCATGATGGATTCCCCTCCGGTTCGAGCCTGCGCTTCAGGCTGATCATGACCCACGACGGGTCTCGTGTAAATCCTACTCTCAAATGGGCCCTCAAGGGTGAATATCACGGATTCGCCTTCTCAGAGAGGTCGCGCACGTCACCGTCGGTGGCGACAACCAGGGCGGTCGGAGCGATCCCGAAGACGACCTGAGGCGTGCCTCCGGCGGCCCACACCTCGGCGTGGTCGAGCAGGTCCGGGTCCACGAAGGTCGGCACCGGCGTCGGGTGGCCGAACGGGGGCACGCCCCCGATGGGGAAGCCCGTGACCGCCCGCACCCGGTCGGCGTCGACCCGGCCGACGCGCTCGGCCCCGCTCGCCGCTGCCAACTTGGCTTCGTCCAGGCGGTTGGCCCCGCTGACCAGGGCGATCACCGGTCGGACCTCGCCATCGGCGGTCACCAGGTCGAAGACCAGGGACTTCACGATCTGGGCGACGTCGACCCCGATGGCCCGGGCGGCGTCCTCGGCGGTGCGGGTCCCGTCGGGGTAGGTGACGGGCTCGATGTGGAGTCCCAGGCGCTCAGCGGCGGCGACGACGATCTCGGTGTTGCGGTGCACGGGCTGTTGTCTACCGGGTGCGCCCAGTGGCACGGCAGACTGGCTCGGTGCACCGGTGGCTGGTGGCGGGGGCGCTGATCGAGGGTGAGGGCGGGCTGCTCCTGGTCCGCAACCGTCGTCGTGGCGGCCGGGAGGACTGGAGCACGCCGGGCGGCGTGATCGACGCGGGGGAGACCGTGCTCGAGGGCCTGGGCCGCGAGGTCCAAGAGGAGACGGGCCTGCTGGTGACGGCGTGGGACGGCCCGGTGTACGAGATCTCCGCCGAGGCGCCGGACCTGGGCTGGAGCCTCCGGGTCGAGGTCCACCGGGCGATCGCCTACGAGGGCGAGCTCGTCGTGGACGACCCCGACGGGATCGTCGTGGACGCCCGTTTCGTGGCCCCCGACGCCTGCGGCGCCCTGCTCGACGGTGGCCAGCGCTGGGTCGGCGAGCCCCTCGGCGTGTGGTTGGAGGGCGAACGGTCCCACGGCCGGCGCTACGAGTACGTCGTGCGCGGCCGCGACCTGGGCGGCCTCGAGGTGGAACGCACCGCGTGACCACGGCCGGGACGCCTGCACCTCCGGGGATCCTGCACATGGACATGGACGCCTTTTTCGTGGCGGTGGAGGTCCACCGTGACCCGAGTCTGGCGGGACGCCCGGTGGTGGTCGGCGGCACCGGGAACAGGGGCGTGGTGGCGGCGGCCAGCTACGAGGCCCGGGCCTTCGGCATCCACTCGGCGATGCCCACCGGGCGGGCCCGAAGACTGTGCCCCCATGCGGTGTTCCTCCCGGGCCATCACGAGCGCTACGGCGAGGTCAGCGCCCGGGTCATGGCGATCCTGGCTTCGTTCACACCCCTCGTCGAGCCGCTCTCGCTGGACGAGGCCTTTCTCGACGTGACCGGGTCCCGCCGGCTCTGGGGGACGGGCCCCGAGATCGCGGTGAAGATCCGGGATGCCGTGCTGGCCCAGGAGGGCTTGACCTGCTCGGTGGGAGTGGCCCCCACCAAGTTCCTGGCCAAGCTGGCCTCCGAGGCGGCCAAGCCGGTCGCCGCCCTCGACGGCGTGCGACCGGGCCGCGGCGTCGTGGTGGTGCCGGTCGGCGGCGAGCTGGCGTTCCTCCACCCGCTCCCGGTGCGGGCCCTGTGGGGTGTCGGGCCCAAGACCCACGAACGCCTCGACCGCCTGGGTGTGGCGACGGTCGGTGACCTCGCCGCGCTGCCGCTCGCCACCCTGGTGGCCACCGTCGGCGACGCCAGCGGCCGCCATCTCCACGCGCTGGCGAATGGCATCGACAACCGCGCCGTCGTCCCGGATCAGGGGGTCAAGTCCGTCGGCCACGAGGAGACCTTCGCCACCGATCACCACGACCAGGCTGCTCTGGGCCGGGAGCTGGCCCGCCTGGCCGACGCCGTCGGTCGCCGCCTGCGGGCCCATGGCCTCGCCGGGCGCACCGTGGTCCTCAAAGTCCGGTTCGGGGACTTCAGCACCATCACCCGGTCGACCACGCTGCCCGATGTCACCGACTCCGGTCGGGTCATCACCCGGTCGGCCCAGGCCCTGTTGGCCGCGGTCGACGTGTCGGTGGGCGTCCGCCTGATCGGGGTCAGCGTCGCCGGCCTGATGGATGGCGGGGCCGAGCAGCTCGCCCTCGGGGACCCCGCCGACTGGTCGGAGGCCGACCGCACGATGGACCGGATCCGGGACCGGTTCGGGACCGACGCCATCGCTCCCGCGGTGACCCTGCGGGACGAAGGGATCCAGTCGAAGCGCCGGGGCGACCAGCAGTGGGGGCCGGAAGACTGACCCCGCGGCGGAAAGCAGGCCGGCGCGCGTTGTTGCTGGGGTTCGGCTGTGCGATCATGTCGTCGGTGCCGCTCTCCGAAGACGAACAGCGGATTCTGCTCGAGATCGAGCAACGCCTCACCGAAGAGGATCCCGATCTCGTCGGCAAGGTCGCGTCGACGACCGTCTACACGGACGCCCTGCGCAACCTGAAGCTGGCGTCACTGCTGTTCGTGGTCGGCGTGATCGCCATGATCTGGCTGCTGGGGACGCACGCGTTGTTGTCCTTCGGTGGCTTCCTCATCATGCTGGTCGCTGCGGTGCTCTTCGAGCGCAACGCCCGGCGGCTGGGCAAGACCGGCGTGCAGCAGGTCACCCAGAACATGCGGGGGGGCAGCGTCCGCGACCTCTTCGGCTCCACCAGCCAGCGCATGCGCGACCGCATGCGGCGCGAGGACTGACCCCTCAACCGAGCGCTCAGCCGCGCCGCAACCGCCGGGGCGAGACCGCGGCCTGGAATCGGCGCCACGGCCCCGCCAGTCGCCGGGCCCGCCCGATGACCGTGTCCGCAGTCTGACGGGCCCGGACCGAGTCCTTCCGGTGGCTGGCGCGACCGAAGGCCGCGGCGGTGGTGAGCAGGGCCAGCTCGCGATGAGCGTCGCGGTCCGTCCCGGCGTCCTTGGCGGCCCGGGTGGCGAACTCGGTTGGGGTCTCGGCCCCGTGGGGTACGAGATCGAGGAGGGCGAGGGCCCGCACCGAGTCGTCCCAGGCGTCGGTCACCTCGAGATCCGGTTGGCCGTGGGACCGATGGCGGTTCCGGGCCCGACGGAGACCGGCCACCGTCGGCACACCCAGGAACCAGGTCCCGACGACGAGGGCGAGCGCCAGCGCAACGACCTGTGTCGCGCTCAGCCCGTCATTGCCGGCGTTGGGGTCGAAGAACTCCGGAAGCGGGTCATCGGCTCCGGGCCGGGGGGCCACGCTGCCGGTGGTCACCGGGCTCGGCACCGTGGTGGGCACCTCGTTCTCGTTCGGATCGACCTGATCCGGGGCCACGTGGGTGTAGGCCTCCGCACCGGGGAGTCCCCGGCCCGGCGTGGGCTCGAAGGGGACCCACCCGACGCCGGCGAAGTAGAGCTCAGGCCAGGCGTGGGCGTTGATCCCCCGAACGATGAAGGTGCCCGGATCGTCCACGTCCTCCTCGCCGGGCGTGAAGCCGACGGCCACCCGGGCGGGCAGGCCGAGGGAGCGGGCCAGGGCCGCATACGCCCCGGCGAACTGCTCGCAGTAGCCCGACCGGCTGCCGAGGGGGTCGAGGAAGGCGGCGAGGGCGTCGGTGCCGTGGCCGGGCCGGACGTCGAGGCTGTACCGGAAGTGGGTGCGGAACCAGTTCTGCAGCGCCAGGGCCTGGCCGTAGGCGTCGGTCTCCGTACCCACCGCCTCCGCCGCGAAGCGGCGAGCGATCGAGCGGGTGGCCTCGGGCAGGCGGGTGAAGCGGGCCAGGAACTCGGTGTCCAGGCCCGCGGTGCCGACCGTGAGAGCGTCGGGCCCGACGCGAGGGAGGATCGACAGGACGCTGTAGTCGAGGCCGTCGGAGGTCTCCCGACCCGCGGCCACCACGAGCGAGGACGAATCGCCGTCCCAGTCCACGTCGGCGTCGGGGCTGTCGACGGCGATCGGCTCGAACGCGGCGGGGAGCCAGATCTGGTCGAGGGCGGCGATGTGGAACGTCTGGCTGAGCCGAGTGGCCCCCGGCACGGGATCGGGCGTGGACGGCAGGCGTCCCTCGACCCCGACGTAGTTCCCTGAGGACGACCAGATCTGGCCGTCGAAGGCGTCGAGGGCCGTGCTCCGCCAGTAGGACGGCGCGGCGGCTTCCACCCGGAAGGCTTCGACCGTCGACTGCTCGACCAAGCGGGACCGGATGTCGACCAGGGGGCTGAGGGTCACTCGGTCGTTGCTGCTCCCACCACCGTCGAGGTCGACGAGCGGGCGGCCGTCGCCGCCCGGCAGCCGGGGCCCGGCGAGCACCGCCGGGATCACGGCCAGCCCGGCGAGCAGCAGCCCGGCGGCCAGAAGCGAGCGCGCGCCACGGCCGGCGTCGGTGGCCAACCAGCGGCCGGTGCCATCGGCTCGGGCCACC
This sequence comes from uncultured Microthrixaceae bacterium, assembly GCA_963725155.1. GTDB lineage: Bacteria > Actinomycetota > Acidimicrobiia > Acidimicrobiales > DATDAH01 > DATDAH01. Next base: position 132,020 of record CAVRXU010000004.1, on the reverse strand, counting down.
CGGGAGGCGAGCACGAACACCAGGACGGCGACGACGAACAGCAGGGCCGAGGTCGTCCGGTGTTCTCGCTCGGCCAGGATGGACGAGAACAGGAACAGCCCAGTGGCCGGGGCCAGGGCTTCGACGGTGGCATCGAGGCGGAAGGCAAGGCTGTCGGAGGCCAGGGCCACGACCCAGGCGGTGACCATGGCCACGGCGATGAACCCGGGCGCAGCCGGTACCGGGGCGGAGATGTCGAGGAAGATCTTCCAGGCCTCGGCGAGGTCATCACCCACCGTCTCGATGGTCAGCCCGGTGGGCAGGAAGTAGGCCTTGGTCTCCCAGTAGCGGGCCCACGTGAGCACGATGGGGAGGAGGGCCAGATGGGCGACGGTCGACAGGAGCGGACCGAGGCCGATCCGACGCAGGGCGATGGCCACGAGATGGCCGAGCACGGCGGCGAGGGCGATGGGGAGGAGGAACGCTCCGTCGGCGAACAGTCGGGCGTAGCCGATCACCGTGGCCAGCGAGACGCCGATCAGCGCGGCCTCGGCCAGGATCAGGGTCCGGGGCGGCGGGGGAGGGGTGTCCTCGACGGGTACGCCGACCTCGGCTTCGGCCTCGGACGTCGCTCGGTCCCCGAGGGTGGCGGTCATGCCGGGCTCCGCAGCGCCGGGGTCGGCGCGTCCGCGCCCCACGCCGCGGCGAAGGACTGATCGACCCCGACCCGGATGGTGCTCGGCCCCGCGATCGCGCCGGATCCGTCCTCGGGCGAGCGTTCGAACACGACCAGGAAGCGACGCCCCGGCCCGGCCGCGGAGCCGGTGGTCGACACCCCGGCGGGCGTGGTCAGGGCCACGAGGGTCCCGGGGTGGTCGACCCGGACCTCGTCGCCCCGGTCGGTGGTGGCCACTGCGGCCAGGTACTCGAGCATGGCGCTGACGGACGTGGGCCCGGCGCCGTAGCCCGAGTCGGTCCCGTCGGTGGCGACGAGGCGGACCTCGTCGCCGCGACGGACGGCCGCCACGAGCAGGCTGGCGGCGGCGGACACCGCCCGTTCGAAGCTCTCGTCGGTGTGCACGGCGCGGCGGACGTCGAGCAGCACGGTCGTACGGCCCTGCTGGTGGCGCTCGTCCTGGCGGACGGTCAGCTCGTCCCGGCGGGCGGTCGACGGCCAGTGGACGCGGCGCAGGTCGTCGCCCATCACGTACGGGCGCAAGGAGTGGAACTCGTCGCCGCCGGTCTGCAGGCCGGGTGTCCTCCACCCGTGGGGGTCCATCCCGTCGGAGCGGGACGCGGCAGCCACGTCTTCCACCGCCGGGTAGACCACCAGCGTCGACGCCGGGGCGGCGATGACGGCCACCTGGGTGAGGCCGAAGGGGTCACCCAGCTCGACCTCGAGGGGGCCGACGGTGATCACGCCGCGGCGCCGGGTCGGGAGGCGGTAGGCGGCCCGGATCCGGCCGTTGCACTCGAGGGGGGCGAGGAGCAGCTCGGCCCCGGCCGTGCCCGACACGCCGTCGCGCAGGGTGAGGACCGGGGTGCGCCGCCGACCCCGGTTGCGAACCAGGACCTCGACCCGGCTGGCCGATCCGGCATGGACCCGGTCGGGATGCAGGCTGCGCACCACCTCCAGGCGCAACGAGGTGAACATCGTCGTAGCCCCCGCACCCACGAGGAGCACGAGCAACGACACGCCCAGGATGAGCAGCTCCGGGAGGCCGAAGAGCCAACCGCTGAGGAGGGCGACCCCGCAAGCGAGGAGGACCCCCCACCCGGCGCGGGTCAGCAGCCTCAACGGGCGGCGCGGGGTATGGGGACCGTGTCCACCAGCTCGCCGAGCACGTCCTCGGGCGAGATGCCCCGGAGGCGGGCGTCCCCGCTGGTGGTCAGCCGATGAGCCAGCACGGGGCGGACCAGGGCCTTGACGTCGTCGGGGGTGGCGAAGGCGCGGCCGGCCGACAGGGCCCGGACCCGACTGACCCGCAGCAGGCTGAGCGTGGCGCGCGGTGACATGCCGAGGCCGAGGTCCGGGTGGCTGCGGGAGGCAGCCGCCAGCTCGACCAGGTACTGGCGCAGGGCGGGGGCGACGTGGATGGACGCCGCAGCCCGGACCAGGGCGGCCAGGTCGTCGGCGTCGGCCACGGGTGTGAGGTCGTTCAGCGCAGGGGCGTCGGTCTGGTGCTCGAGCAGGTCCAACTCGGCGTTGGGGGAGGGATAGCCGATGGCGACCCGCATGAGGAAGCGGTCGAGCTGGCTCTCGGGGAGGGCGTAGGTGCCCTCGTGCTCGATGGGGTTCTGCGTGGCGATGACGATGAAGGGGCGGCTCAGCGGATAGGTGACCCCGTCCACGGTGACCTGTTCCTCGGCCATGGCCTCCAGGAGGGCGGACTGGGTCTTGGGGGAGGCGCGGTTGATCTCGTCGGCCAGCACGACACCGGCGAACACAGGACCGGCGCGGAAGGAGAACTGTTGGGTCTCGCGGTTGAACACCGAGACCCCGACGACGTCGGACGGCAGCAGGTCCGGTGTGAACTGGATGCGACCGAACGAAACGTCCAGCGAACGGGCCAGCGCCTTGGCCAAGCTGGTCTTGCCCACCCCCGGCACATCCTCCACGAGAAGGTGGCCCTCGGCCACCAGACAGAGCAGCACCAGCTCCACGACGTCACGTTTGCCCCGGATGACCCGCTCGACGTTGTCGGCGATCCGGGCCAGCACGGCCGTAGCCGTGGCGAGGTGGTCGTCGGCCTCCAGGGTCGCCATCGGGCACAGGGTAGGTTGCGATCCCGCATGGCGACCGACGCGCCCCTCCCATCGCCCCGGGCGTGGCTTCCGGTGGTCGGCGCCGTGCTGGCTCGCCCCCGCCTCTGGCTGATCGCCGTGCGCCAGATCTTCGTGCTCGCCCCCCGGGGCTGGTGGCACCGCTGGCCCCCGCTGCCCCTGCCCGATCCGGCCTACCTGCGCTTCCGCCTGCTCACCGCGTACGGCACGACCGACCACCCGCCGGAGCCCGACGACGTCGTCGCCTACCTGGGCTGGTGCCGGGACTGGCGCCGCGCCGGCTGGGGATAGTCGATCGCGGTCGCGCGACCCAACCGGGCCCGCCAGCGACGGCGCGGACCGGGAAGACGGAGGGCCCCGTCGGCGTGGAGTCCGGCCTGTCGGTCCCGAATCAGTGCTTCCATGACCACGTCGTTGAGCATGGAGGTACGGTCGCACAGAACCCGGACCGATCCGGTCCGCATTAGGAGAAGTGCTCATGACCGTGGAATCCCCGGCCGGTCGCCTGTTGGCCCTGCTCTCGCTGCTCCAGGCCCGGCCCCACTGGACGGCCGGCGAGCTGGCCGAGCGGCTGGGCACCACACCTCGCACCGTGCGCCGGGACGTCACCCGCCTGCGGGACCTGGGCTACCCGGTGAACGCCGAGCCCGGGCGGGCCGGCGGCTACCAGCTGGGCGCCGGTGGCGTGCTCCCCCCGCTGCTCCTCACCGACGACGAGGCCGTGGCCGTCGCCATGGGCCTGCGCGCCGCGGCCACCCTGGGCGTGGCCGGTCACGACGATGCCGCGATCGCCGCGCTGGCCAAGCTGGAGCAGGTGCTCCCGGTCCGTCTGCGCGATCGGGTGCGGGCGTTGAACGCGGCGACCGTTCTCGTGGGTGCGGCCTCGGGCGGGCGGCCGCAGGTGAACGCCGACGTGCTCCTGACCCTCGCCCAGGGCTGTCGACGCGCCGAACGCATCCACTTCGACTACGAGGACAACAGCGGAGCCGAGAGCAGTCGACGGGTCGAGCCCTACGCCCTCGTCAGCGCCGATCACCGTTGGTACCTGGTCGCCCACGACCTGGATCGGATCGACTGGCGCACCTTCCGGGCGGACCGCATGCGGACCCCGGTGCTGACCGGGCACCGCTTTCGCCGAGGCGAAGAGCCCGACGCGGCGTCGATGGTGCTCGAGGGCGTCGCCCTGGCCGCCTACGACTGGCAGGCCGAGGTCCTCCTCCACGCCGACCTCGATGCCGCCACCGCCGAGGTCGCTCCGACCGTGGGCACGCTGACCGCGACCAGGGGCGGGACGTTGCTGCGCCTCGGGGCCAACGAGCTCGACTGGATCGCCCGCTATCTGGTCGCCCTGCCCTTCGCCTTCGAGGTGCGCGACCCACCCGAGCTGCGCGCCGAGCTCAAGGCCCTCGGCCGTCGCCTGTTGACCGGTTCCCGGTAGGCCGCCCGTGACGCGGCACCGCCCGCGGCCGGGGGGTGGCTGCGGGCGGTTGGGGTGAGGGTCGGGGGGGTGTGTCGGGTTGGCGGGGTCCCGCGTCAGCCGCGGGTGGGCACACGGTCTGGTGGTGCGTTGCCCATGGTGAGGTCGCGGCCGCGGCGGCGTTGGGGGGCGGGGGTGAGGGGGAGGGGGACCATGCGCAGGGTGCGGTCGGGGAGGATCTCGGGCTCGATGCCGCACTCGTGCACCCAGTGATGGTGGTACGAGCACAGGGGCACGAGGTTGTCGAGGTCGGTGCGCCCGCCGTGTTCCCAGGGGCGGAGATGGTGGATCTCGCACCAGTCGAACTCGACGTCACAGCCTTCCGCGGCGCAGGTCGGGTGCAAGGCCCGGAGGGCGAGACGTTGTTTGTGGGTGGCGAAACGGACGGTCCGGCCGACATCGAGGGGGACGCCGTGGTCGTCGAGGACCATGGGGATGATGTCGGCTTCACAGGCCAGGCGGCGGATCTGGTTGGCGGTGAGGCGGGTGCCGTCATCGAGTTGGCACCAGCCCCGCACCTTGAGCTGGTCCCACAGCACCGACATCTCGGTCAGGGCCAGGATGACGGGGCGGGCCCGGTGCTTGGTGATGACATCGGCGCCCCGGGAGCGGCGGGCCACCTCCACCACGGCGTCGGCCAGGAGCTGACCGAAGCTGCGCTGCTGTTCGGGCCGCAGTTTGGCCTTCCGGTCGGCGCGTTGCATCTCCGCGGCGGCGTCGCGGACCGGCGCTGTAGAAGACGGCGTCGGCCTCGTCGTCGAGTTCCAGGACGGTGCGGTGCAGGCCGTCTTTGGTCCGGGACCGGATCACCTTGCGGCGCCGGCGCTGCCGCTCCACCGGTGATTGGCCGGCGTCGCGGGCTTCGTCGAGGTCGCGGGCCCAGTCGCCCATCCGGTCCCGGAACACCTTCGGCGTCGAGGGTGACAGCCCAGCCGATGATCTCGTCCTGTTGGTCCAACAGGTTGTCGCGGTGGGGGCTGTCGGCGTGGTCGGCCAGGACCCGGGCGTGATCGAACCCGATCCGGCCCTGAGCCCACGCCGTCCCGCGCTCCCGGCAATGCCGCGAGCTGGCGGGCGACGTGGGTCCGGGTCCGGGCGGTGGCGCGGGCGATGCCGGTGTTCTGACGGAGCCAGGCGGCGGTGTCCCGGAAGTAGTCGCGGCCTTTGGCCCGCAGGACCTCGATCTCGATCAAGAGCTCGGCCTCTTCGGCATCGAGGCGGTCCCGGCGTTCCTGGAGCCCTTTGGCCCGGTCCGCCAGCGCGGACGGGTCCTGGGCGAGGAGGTCCTGGTGGGGTCCGGGGGTGGGAGGTGAATCGAACATCTGTACTGAACTCTAGTTGGTTGTCAATCTTCCCGCAACGCTTTCACCGGGTTTTTCTGGGCGGAGTGGGTCACGTGCCGCCCGCAGCAGCCCGACCGGTGATCGGTCAGGGCGCAGTGGCGACGGCCGGCTCAGAACCGTCGTGGGGGTCGCCTCAGCGGCGGATCGGCATGCCGGCTCGTAAGGACCTGAGGCCGGTTGAGGTCAAGGGCGAGCGGATACAACGAGGTCAGGCCACCGAGAGGTCGAAGCGCACTGGGTGGCCGTCGATCTCGCCGGCGTGGGGGAGGTCGCCGTCGGCCTCGTAGCTCACGGACGAAGCGAGGACCTGCCCGGTGATCTCGGCCTCGAACTGTCGAAGGGCGGCGGCCACCGGCTCGGGCAGTTGGACCGACAAGGCGATGCGATCGGTCACGGCAAGGCCGCGGTCCTTGCGGGCCTGCTGGACGAGGCGGGCCAGGTCCCGGGCCATGCCTTCGGCCCGGAGGTCGTCGGTCAGCTCGGTGTCGAGCTGGACGACCGTGTCGTTGCCGGGCAACGCGGCCGTGGCCCCGGACTCACCCGCTTCGACCGCCAGCTCGAACTGGCCCGGCGCCAGCGTGTGTCCGGCGACCACGACCGTGCCGTCGGGCCCTGGGGTCCAGTCGCCGTCGCGCGCCGCCTTCATGACGTCCTGGACGGCGCCGCCGAGGAGGGGGCCCAACTCCTTGCCGTTCGGCTTCAGGCGGAACGTGGCCAGCGTCGAGGGGTCGTCCTCGAGCACGACCTCCTTCACGTTGACCTCGTCGCACAGCAGGTCGAGGAAGCCCTGGAGCTCCGCGGCACCCGGACCGGCGACGGTCAGCTTCGGCAGCGGCAGGCGGACCCGCAGGCGCTCGGCGTCACGAAGCGACAAGGTGGTCGAGGCGACCTGGCGCACCCGGTCCATCGCGGCCACCAACTCGTCGTCGCCCGGGAAGTCGTCGACCGACGGCCAGTCGTCCAGGTGGACGCTGTCGCCGCCGACCAGCCCCCGGTGGATCTCGTCGGCCAGGAGCGGCAGGAGAGGGGCCGCCACCCGGCAGAGGGTGACGAGCACCGTGTAGAGGGTGTCGTAGGCGTCGGCCTTGTCGGCCGCGGTGGCGTCGGACGACGCGGCCCAGAAGCGGTCCCGGCTCCGGCGGATGTACCAGTTGTTGAGGACCTCGTTGAAGGCCTGCACCTCGGCGCAGGCCCCGGCGATGTCGTAGGCGTCCATGGTCTCGGTGGTCCGAGCGACCAGGTCGTGGGTCTTGGCCAGGATGTACCGGTCGAGGGTGTCGGTGGCGTCGGTGCGAAAGGTCGCGCGGTGGCCGTCGACGTTCGCGTAGAGGGTGAAGAAGTGGTACGCCGACCAGAGCGGGTGCAGCACGGTGCGCACCACCTCGGCGATCTTGGTCCCCTCCTTGTCGATCTGCAGGTCGAGGCCCCGCAGGATCGGCGAGGACATGAAGTACCAGCGCAGGGCGTCGGCCCCGTGGGTGTTGAACACCAGGTCGGGCTCGGGGTAGTTGCGCAGGCGCTTGGAGATCTTGCGGCCGCCCTCGGCCAGCAGGATCCCATGGCAGATCACGTTCTGGAACGGCGGCCTGTCGAACAGGGCCGTGGACAGCACGTGCAGCGTGTAGAACCAACCTCGGGTCTGGGCGATGTACTCGACGATGAAGTCGGCGGGGAAGTGGTCCTCGAACCACGCCTGGTTCTCGAAGGGGTAGTGGACCTGGGCGTAGGGCATGGAGCCGGAGTCGAACCAGCAGTCCAGGACTTCGGGCACCCGCCGCATCATCGACTTCCCAGTGGGGTCGTCGGGGTTGGGGCGGACCAGGTCGTCGACCGTCGGCCGGTGCAGGTCATCGGGGCGGACGCCGAAGTCGGCCTCGATCTCGTCGAGGCTCCCGTAGACGTCCGTGCGGGGGTACGCCGGGTCGTCGCTCTGCCACACCGGGATGGGTGAGCCCCAAAAGCGGTTGCGGCTGATCGACCAGTCCCGGGCCCCCTCCAGCCAGCGACCGAAGGCGCCGTCCCGGACGTGGTCGGGGATCCAGTTGATCTCCTGGTTCAGCTCGACGAGGCGGTCCCGGAAGGCGGTGACCTCCACGAACCAGGAGTCGACGGCCTTGTAGATGATCGGCGTGTCGGTCCGCCAGCAGTGGGGGTAGTTGTGCTCGATGGTGTCGTGGCGAACCACGACACCCAGCTCCTTCAGCGTCTTGATGACCTCGGGGTTGGCGTCGAAGACGTTCTCGCCTTCCCAGTCCGGCACCTCGGCGGTGAAGCGGCCGGCGTCGTCGACCGGGACGACCAGCTCGATGCCTGCGGCTTCACAGACCCGCTGGTCCTCCTCGCCGAAGCCCGGCGCCAGGTGGACGATCCCGGTGCCCTCCTCGACGTCGACGTAGGCACCGACCAGGACCCGGAAGCTGTTGGCGTGGTCGGCGAAGTACGGGAACAGCGGCTCGTAACGGCGCTCGGCCAGATCGTCCCCGGTCAGCGTCCCCACCCGCTCATAGCCCCCGACCTGCGCCTCGTACTTGTGGATCGTGGCCTCACCCAACACGTAGTGCTGGTCGCTGTCGGGGTCCTTCAGCACGGCGTAGGCGATGTCGCCCCCGACCGCCAGCGCCAGGTTCGACGGCAGCGTCCACGGGGTGGTCGTCCAGACCAGGATCGACAGCGGCCCGGGGTCACCTTCGACCGGGGTCAACCGGAACGCCACGGTGAGGGCCGGGTCCTGACGGGGCCGAGTGGCGTCGTCCAGGCGGATCTCGAAGTTCGAGAGCGGCGTCTCGGCCCCCCACGAATAGGGCATGACCCGGTACGCCTTGTAGACGAGGCCCTTGTCCCAGAGCCGCTTGAAGGCCCAGATGACACTCTCCATGTAGGAGACGTCCATGGTCTTGTAGTCGTTCTCGAAGTCGACCCAGCGCGCCATGCGGGTGACGTACTGCTCCCAGTCCGCCGTGTACTGCTGCACCGACGTCCGGCAGTGGTCGTTGAAGCGCTCGATGCCGTACTCCTGGATCTGGCGGCGACCGGACACGCCCAGCTGGCGCTCGGCCTCGATCTCGGCCGGGAGGCCATGGCAGTCCCAACCGAAGCGCCGGTCGACCCGGTGGCCCCGCATGGTCTGGTAGCGCGGGACGACATCCTTCACGTAACCGGTGAGGAAGTGGCCGTAGTGCGGGAGGCCGTTGGCGAACGGGGGGCCGTCGTAGAAGACGTACTCGTCGTCGGCCGGGCGCTGCTCGACCGAGCGCTCGAAGGTGCGGTCGGCCGCCCAGCGCTCCAGCACGCCGCGCTCGACGGCGGGGTAGTCGGCGTTGGGCGTGACGACCGGGTACGGGCCGGACGTCTCGGCGTTGTCGGTCACTCGCGGCCTCTGTGCTCAGGGGGGAGCGACCAGCCTAGGGCTGGCCGGCGGCTCAGCTGCCGAGTTTGGCGACCTTCTCCTCGACCCGCTCGGCCGCCCAGGGGATGAACTCCAGGCGGGCCTTGGGGATGGGCTCGCCCGAGATGATGCTGATCCCGTAGGTGCCGTTCTTGATGCGGGCCAGGGCGTCGTCGATCTGCTGGACGGCGTCCTGGGCTTGGGCTGACAGCGCCAAGTCGAGCGAGCGCTCCACGGCGATGCTGTCGCCCTCGCCGGACTCCTCGTCGAACTGCACGTCGCCCGGATCCCGGTCGGCCACCAGCTGGTCGGCCTCCTGCTGCTTGTCGATGGCCTGACGCAGGAACTTGGCTCGTTCCTCCTCGAGGAGGGCCTTCTGCTTGGCGATGAAGGCCGGCGTGAACGGCGACTTCTTGACCGCCGGCTTCTTGGTGGTGGCCTTCGCTGCCGGCTTCTTGGTGGTGGCCTTCGCCGCCGGCGCCTTGGCCGGCGCCTTCTTGGCCGCCGCAGTCGCCTTCGCGGCCGGCTTCTTCGCGGTTGTCGCCGCGGGCTTCTTCGCAGTGCTCGATCGAGCCGTGGTGCCCGTCTTCTTCTGGGTGGCCGCCATCTGTGTCAACCGTCCCCCGTGGTCGGAAAGTCGGGGCAGGGTAGGGGGCGGCACGGAGCGACGGCAACCACCGCCCGGCAGAGCCGTCAGATCCGCCCCGAATGGGGTCGGACGCAGAACTAGGGTTCGGGGCGTGTCCCGGGCCCTGGTGCTGAACGCGAGCTACGAGCCGCTCTCGGTCGTCTCGGACCGTCGCGCCGCTGTCCTGGTGCTCACGGACAAGGCGGAGGTGGTGGCGGACACGGGCGCCGTCCTGCACGCCGCGGACATCGAGGTGCCCGTGCCCTCGGTCGTCCGCCTTCGCTACTTCGTGCGGGTGCCCTTCGAACGTCGGGCCTCGCTCAACCGGCGGGCGGTCTTCGCCCGGGACGACCACTCGTGCCAGTACTGCGGTCGTCCGGCCGACAGCCTGGACCACATCGTCCCCCGCAGTCGGGGCGGCGAGCACGTGTGGGAGAACGTGGTCGCCGCCTGTCGGCCTTGCAACGTCGCCAAGCGGGACCGCATGCTCGAGGACTCGGGCATGCGGCTGCGCCGGACCCCCCGTGCCCCACGGCGGCTGAGCTGGCTCCTGGTGGCCGTGGGGTCGATCCCCGAGCCCTGGATGCCCTACGTCGACGCCGCCTGACCCCGCCCCCTGGGTGGTGGGGCGGCTCGAGGGTCATCCGGCCGATCTCCACGGGCGAGCGCTTCCCGCGGTGGTCACCCGGCGCGTCGATGTGCTGGTCCCCACGGTCCCCGCCGTCGTGCTCGGCTCGACCCAGCCCGCGCCAGTGCCCGACGTCCCGGGGCTCCACGTCGTCCGTCGCCGGTCCGGCGGGGGGGCCGTGCTCGTCGGCCCCGACGACCCCGTGTGGATCGACGTCGACCTGCCGAAGGGCGATCCGCTGTGGTCCGACGACGTCGGTCAGTCCTTCCTCTGGCTGGGCGAGTCCTGGGCCACAGCGCTGGCGTCCCTCGGCCTCGATGCCGAGGTCCACGACGGTCCGTTCGACCCCGGGCGGTGGGGGATGACCGTGTGCTTCGCCGGACGAGGCCCCGGCGAGGTCTTCGTCGGCGGGGCCAAGGTCGTCGGCCTGGCCCAACGCCGCACCCGGACCGGTGCCCGCTTCCAGTGCGCCGTGCACCGTCGGTGGGACCCGGGCCCGCTCATCGACGTGCTCGTCGCCCCTGCACGCCGCGCCGAAGCTCGGGTCGAGTTGGCGGCCGTGGCCCGGGGGCTGGATGTCGAGCCCGACCGCCTCGTCGGTGCGTTTCTGGCCGCCGTGGGGGCCTGACTCCCCGGGCTGGGCCAACCGATGGCAACCACCCCCGTGCGGACTTTCGGCTGTGGCCCCCACACCGGTGGTCAGGCGGCCGAAAGGGCGGCCAAAGGGGGGTCAGCAGCCGAAAGGTCGACGACCGGCGACCGCGGGGGTCCCACCGGAGCGGTCCTGGATCCGTCGTGGTGCTCAGGGGAACAATTGTGGAGGACTTTTGGAGCAGAAGTGGCTTGACTTTGGGGGTAGAGGGACCGATAGTGGTGGTGCGCCCCTACCGGGGGGCCATGGCGTCGGAGGACCCATGAAGCACACCACCACCCGAGGCAACGGTCCGTGTTCGTCGGCAACTCGAAGCGCAAGCTCGATGACAAGGGACGCATCGTCCTGTCGGCCGTGCTCCGCGACGAGCTGGACGGGCTCGGCTACATCACCGTCGCCGACGACTGCCTCGCCATCTTCACCGAGGACGGCTACCGCGAGTTCGCCGCTGACCTCCGCGACCGGGTCAAGGCCCAGGGCGAGGTCCCCAAGGTCGTCCTCCGCAAGCTCGCAGCCGACACCGATCGCATCCGGGCCGACGCCCAAGGCCGCATCACCCTTCCGGCCGATTTCCTGGACAAGGCCGGCATCGGCGCCGGTTCCGGGACGGAGGTCGTCGTGAACGGCGCCATCGACCGGATCGAGATCTGGGCTCCCGCCACGTGGAGCCGTCTGTCCAACGAGGGCAACGACGCCCTCAAGGACGCCATGCGAGAAGGGGGACTGTGATGTCCCCGTGCCGTACACCCAGGGCAACGACGCCCTCGACCCGCTCACGTCCGCTGATCCGCTGCCTCCCGGCTGGTGGGACGGAAGATCCCTACTCCGCCCGCTTCCCCAGCAGCCCGAACGGGAACCCCTCCCGTCGAGCACCTGCCGGCCGGGGGGCAGCCGATCAGCGGACGGAGCGTGGTCGGTGACAGCACCCCGAGACCTCACCCCCGTCCACGACCCCGTCATGGTCGACCGCGTGGTCGAAGTGTTCGCCGCGGCCCCCGCTGGGGTCCACGTGGATGCCACCCTCGGTGACGGCGGCCACGCCGCCGCCGTGCTGGAGGCCAATCCCGCCCTCTCCCTGGTCGGCATCGACCGGGACCCTGACGCCATCGCCGCATCGACCGATCGTCTGGCGCCGTTCGGTGACCGGGTCAGCGTGCGCCAGGCCCGCTTCGACCAGCTCGGCGAAGTGGTCGAGGGGCTCGGCGTGACCGAGGTCAGCGGTGTGCTCTTCGACTTCGGCATCAGCTCCCGACAGGTCAACGAGGCCCACCGCGGCTTCAGCTACCGGTCCGACGGGCCCCTCGACATGCGCATGGGCCAGGGCGACGACCCGGCCGACGCGGCCGTGACGGCCGAGGACATCGTGAACACCTGGCCCGAGGAGGACCTGTCCCGCCTCCTCTCCCGCCTGGGCGACGAGCCGCGGGCCCGGGCGATCGCCCGGGCGATCGTGCGCGCCCGCCCGCTGCACACGACCAGCGCGTTGGCCGGGGTGATCAGCGACGCCGTGCCCGCGGCTGTGCGCCGCAAGGGCCACCCGGCTCGGAAGACCTTCCAGGCCCTGCGCATCGAGGTCAACGAGGAGCTGGACCAGATCCCCTCGGCCCTGCAGCAGGCGCTCGACCTGCTGGCCGAAGACGGTCGGGCCGCGGCCATCGCCTACCACTCCGGCGAGGACCGCATCGTGAAGTCGACGTTCCGCGAGGCATCCACCGGCGGCTGCACCTGCCCGCAGGGCGGACCCTGTGTCTGTGGGGCCGTGCCCAGGGTCGTCTTGCTCAAGCGGGGAGCCTGGAAGCCCACCGACGACGAGATCAGCCGCAACCCCCGGGCCCGCAGCGCCCGCCTCCGGGCGGTCCGCAAGCTGGCCGACCCCACGACGACCGAACCGGAGGCCAGCCCGTGAGCACCAGCACCGCCACCCGCCGCGGGGCGACCGCCCCGGCCCACCCGCGCCACCAGCCCGCTGCCGCCCCCACCCGGCGCCACCTCCGCCCGGTCCCCGACACGCCCGTCCGTCGGGTCAGGCCCGAGGGCCGGCGCCGGCTCCGGCCGCAGGTGGCCCTCACGGTCGCCCTCGGCGGCTTCTTCCTGATCCTGTTCGCCGTGGCCCTCCTGCAGACGGTGCTCGTACAGGGCCAGATCCACCTCGACGGCCTACGGGCCGATGTGGCCGACCGCCAGGCCGAAGTCCAGCTGGCCCGGGACACGGTCGCCCGTCTCGAGTCCCCGGAGAACATCATCGGCACGGCCGAGGGCATGGGCATGGAGCCCATGGACCCGACGTACGTGCCCCGGCTGCCCGAGGCAGGCGCCGGCACCCCGTGACCACGCGCGCTCCGTCCCGCCCCCGGTCGTTCGGCTCGGGCCGGGCGCCCGCCGGCCGTCATGGTCGGCGGGCGCCGGCGCGCCGACCCGACCCCAGCCACGTCAGGCGCAGGCCGGCCGGCCTGCGCACGGCGACCGAGCACCGACGCCTCCTGGCCGTGCTCATCGTCGCCGTCGTGGCCTTCGGCGTGGTCGCCTACCGGGTGGCCACGGTCCAGGTGCTGCGGCCCGACGCCCTCATCGCCTTCGGCGAGGACCAGCGCAATCGGGTGACCGAGGTCGACGCCCCCCGGGGCTCGATCCTGGACCGCCACGGCGCCGACCTGGCCCTCAGCGTCCCGTCGGCCACCGTCGAGGCCAATCCCTCCGTCATCGAAGACCCGCGGGCGACCGCCCAGGCGCTGGCCCCGGTCATCGGTGCCGACCCCCTGGCTTTGGCCCAGACGCTGACCGGGGACGGCTCGTTCGCCTACGTCGACCGTCAGCTGCCTCTGGACGTCGGCCAGCAGGTCGACGAGCTCGGCCTCGCCGGCATCACCGTGACCCAGGAGCCCGGCCGGTCCACGCCCTCCGGGACGTTGGCCCACTCCCTGCTCGGCACCGTCAACGTCGACCAGCTGGGCATCTCCGGGCTCGAGGAGCAGTACGAGGACGTGCTGGCCGGCGAGCCGGGCCAGGTCACCGTGGAGCGCGATCCGCGGGGGAACACGATCGCGTCGGGGGACAACCACTACGACGATGCCGCCCAAGGCGAGGACGTCCAGCTCACCATCGACCGCGAGATCCAGTACCAGGCCGAGCGCCTGCTCAGCGAGCAGGTGGCCGCGACCGGAGCCCGCGGCGGCACCGTGATCGTCAGTCGTCCCGGCACCGGTGAGCTGTTGGCGGTGGCCAACATCGACGCCTACGACGAGGCCACGGACTCGTTCACGGACCCCGTCCCGTCGGCGGACAACCGCGCGGTGACCGCGGTGTTCGAGCCCGGGTCCGTGAACAAGATCATCACCCTGTCGGCCGCCCTCGAAGAAGGGATCGTCACCCCCGAGTCGACCAGCTCGGTGGCCGACACCCTGCAGGTCGGCGACCACCTCTTCAGCGACAGCCACACCCACGAGACGTCCGAGATGACCGTGCGGGACATCCTCACCGAGTCCTCGAACGTGGGGACCATCCAGATCGCCCAGCAGATGTCCCCCGAGATCATCGACCACTACATCCGCGCCTTCGGCCTCGGTGCGACCACCGAGCTGCACTTCCCCCAGGAGTCTCCTGGCATCCTGCTGCCGACCGACGAGTGGTCGTCGACCTCCATCGGCACGATCCCCATCGGTCAGGGGGTGGCCGTCACCCCGCTCCAGGTCCTCGAGGCGTTCAACGTCATCGCCAACGGCGGTCGCTACGTCGCCCCGCAGTTGGTCACCGGCACGATCGGCACGGACGGCGAGCTCGACCCGACGTCCACCCCCGAGCCTCGCCGTGTCGTGTCCGAGGCGACAGCCCGGCAGATGACCGAGATGATGACGGGCGTGGTCGAAGAGGGCGGCACCGGCGTGGCCGCCGCCGTCCCGGGCTATCCGGTGGCAGGCAAGACGGGCACGGCCCGCAAGCCCCAGCCCAACGGCGGCTACGCGGACGAGGCCGGGCTGTACCACTACGTCGCCACCTTCGGCGGGTTCGTGCCGGCCAACGACCCGCAGCTGTCGATCGTGGTGGTGATCGACGAGCCGTCCGGCGACGTGTACGGCGGCGACGTGTCCGCCCCGGTGTTCAGCCGACTGGCCGCCGCGGTCCTCCGGGCCTACCGGATCCCGCCTCCCTCATCCATCCTCAGGGCAGGCTGAGCCCGTGAGCTCCCCGCGTCCGCTCGAGGTACTCCTGGCCGCACTGCCCGAGTACGTCCTCGCGCCGGACGGGATCGCCGCCGGCATCGCGATCACCGCCGTCGAGCACGACAGCCGCATCGTCGCTCCCGGTTCGCTCTACTGCGCGCTCAAGGGCGAGCACACCGACGGCCACATCCACGCCGCCGCCGCGGTCGCGGCCGGGGCGGTCGCATTGGTCGTCGAGCACCCGATCGCGGTCAGCGTCCCTCAGATCGTGGTCCCCGACACCCGGGCCGCCATGGGGCGCCTGGCCGACGCCTTCTTCGACCATCCGTCGCAGCGGATCGCCGTCGTGGGGGTGACCGGCACCAACGGCAAGACCACCGTGACCCACCTCCTGGCCGCCGTGTTGAACCACGCCGGTCGGACGACCCGCGTCGTGGGCACCCTGAGCGGGGCTCGGACCACCCCGGAGGCCCCCGCCCTGCAGTCCGCCCTGGCCGAAGCGGCCGACGCCGGCGCCTCGGTCGTGGCCATGGAGGTCTCCTCGCACGCCATCGAGCTCCGCCGCATCGTCGGCACCTGGTTCACGGTGGCCGTCTTCACCAACCTCTCCCAGGACCACCTGGACTTCCACGAGACGATGGACCGCTACTTCGCGGCCAAGGTCCGCCTCTTCGAGCCCGAACGGGCCGCGGTCGGGCTGGTGAACCGGGACGATCCATGGGGGGCCCGCCTGCTCGAGACCATCGCCATCCCCGCCGTGGGCTGGTCGGTCGAGGACGCCGAGGACCCCGAGCTCCGCGCCGATGGCAGCCGCTTCACGTGGCGCGGCCATCGGGTCGATCTGGCCCTCGCGGGGCGGTTCAACCTGGCCAACGCCGTGGCCGCCGCCGAGGCCGCCCTGGTCCTCGGCCTCGAGCCGGCCCAGATCGCCGCCGGCCTGGGCCGAGCCGGTCCCGTCCGTGGTCGCTTCGAGCCGGTCGGGGACGGCGAGGTGACCGTGCTCGTCGACTACGCCCACACGCCTGACGGCCTCGCCCAGGCCCTGGCGTCAGCGCGAGAGCTCACCGACGGCCGCCTCATCGTGGTGTTCGGCTGTGGCGGCGACCGGGATCGGGACAAGCGACCCCTGATGGGGCGCGCCGCCGACCAGGGGGCCGACGTCGTGATCGTGACCTCGGACAACCCCCGGCAGGAGGACCCGACGGCCATCATCGAGACCGTGATGACCGGTGTGGAACGGGTCGACGACCTGATCGTGGAGCCCGACCGACGCCGCGCCGTCGAGGCGGCAGTGGCCCTGGCCGCGCCCGGCGACCTGGTCCTCGTGGCGGGGAAGGGACACGAGACGACCCAGGACCTGGGTGACCGGGTGATCGACTTCGACGATCGAGAGGTGGCGGCCGCCGCGCTCGGTCGCCGCGGCCACGGGGAGGTGTGCGCGTGAGGACGCTCCTGTTCGCCGCCGGCGTCTCCCTGATGGTGTCGCTGCTCGGCACCAAGGTGCTGATCGACGTCCTGACCCGGCGCCGGATCGGCCAGCCCATCCGGGAGGACGGACCACAAGGCCACACCACCAAGGCGGGCACCCCGACCATGGGCGGGGCAGCCATCGTCGCTGGCGCCGTGGTGGGCTACCTGGCCTCCGACATCTCCAACAGCCGCATCATCACCCGGTCGGGCCTGGTGGTGATGTTGGCCGTGGTCGGCGCCGGGCTGGTCGGCCTGGCCGACGACTGGATCAAGGTCACCCGGGAGCGGAACCTCGGACTGACGTCACGGACCAAGTTCCTGGGCCTCCTGGCCGTGGCCATCACCTTCGCTGTGCTGGCAGTGGGCCACACCCCGGTGAGCACCGACCTCTCGTTCACCAGGGCAGGGGTCCTGCTGGACCTCGGCGAGGTCGGCTGGTGCGTGTGGGCGGTGCTCCTGATCGTGGGGACCACCAACGCCGTCAACCTGACCGACGGGCTCGACGGCCTGGCCGGCGGCGCCGCCACCCTCGCCTTCGCGGCCTTCATCGTGATCGGGTTCTGGGCCTTCCGTCACCCCCTGGTCTACGGCGTCCCCCACGCCCTGGACCTGGCCGTCGTGGCCGCCTGCATGACCGGGGCCTGCGTCGGCTTCCTCTGGTGGAACGCCTCACCCGCCCAGATCTTCATGGGCGACACCGGCTCACTGGCCATCGGTGCGGCGCTGGCCGGTCTGGCCCTGATGACCAACACGTCGCTCCTGCTCGCGGTCGTCGGCGGCCTGTTCGTGGTCGAGACCCTGTCGGTCATCATCCAGGTCGCCAGCTTCCAGGTCTTCGGCCGGCGGGTGTTCCGCATGGCGCCGATCCATCACCACTTCGAGCTCCGAGGCTGGCCCGAGACGACGGTGATCGTCCGCTTCTGGATCATGTCCGGCATCTGCACCGCCGTCGGGATCGGCCTCTACTACGCCGACTTCATCGGGATCCCGGGGGCCCGGGATTGACGCCGCGGAGCGCCCTCGTGGTCGGCCTCGGGGTGACCGGCATGGCCGTCGGTCGGGCCCTGGCCCGACGGGGGTCGACGGTGCTCGCCGTCGAGGACCGTCCGCAGGACGCCCACCGGCGCTTCGCCGACGAGGTCGGCGTGGCCCTGACCGAGGCGCCCGACGCGGCCACGCTGGAAGCCCTTCTGGACGCGGTCGAGGTCCTGCTGCCCAGCCCCGGGGTCCCGGATCGGCATCCGGTGTTCGCCCTGGCTGCGACGGCGGGGGTGCCCGTCCGCTCCGAGTTCGATCTCGCCGCGGCGTGGGACGACCGACCCGTCGTGGCCGTCACGGGGACCAACGGCAAGACCACGGTGACCCACCTCGCGGCCGACATGCTCCGCCGTGACGGTCGGGTGGTGGCCGAGGCCGGCAACGTCGAGACCCCCCTCGTCGAGGCCATCGACGACCCCACGGTCGAGGTCTTCGTGGTCGAGGCCAGCTCCTTCCGGCTCGGCCACACCGGCCACTGGGCCCCGGAGGTGGCGGCCTGGCTCAACTTCGCCCCCGACCACCTCGACGTCCACCGCGACCTGGCCCACTACGAGGCGGCCAAGGCCCGCATCTGGGCCGACCAGGGTCCCGAGGCGGTGGCCGTGGTCAACGCCGACGACCCCGTGGTCGCCGCCCACCGCGGTCGGGCCCGCCGTCGCACCTTCGGCTTCTCCGGTCACGAGACCGCCACCGTGCGCGACGGGAACGTCGTGGTCGACGACCGCCCGCTCATGGCCGTGGCCGACCTCCGGCGCGGGTTGCGCCACGATCAGGCCAACGCCCTCGCCGCCGCCCTCATGGCCGGCGCGGTCGGCGCCGGTGACGAGGCCGTGACCGCGGCCCTGGCCGCCTTCGACGGGCTGCCCCACCGGGTCCAGCTGGTGGCCGAGCGGTCGGGGGTGGGCTGGTACGACGACTCCAAGGCCACCACCCCGCACGCCACCCGGGCGGCGGTCGAGGCCTTCGCCTCGGTCGTGCTCATCGCCGGCGGCCGCAACAAGGGCATCGACCTGCACGACCTGCTCGGGACCGGCGGCACGGTCCGGGCCGTCGTGGCCATAGGTGAAGCGGCCGACGAGGTCGTGGACGCCGTCGCCGGGCGCGTCCCCGTCGAACGGGCGGGCTCGATGGCCGAGGCCGTCGCCGCCGCCGACGCGTTGGCCCTCCCCGGTGACGCGGTCGTGCTCTCGCCCGGCTGCGCCTCCTTCGACTGGTACTCGTCCTACGGCGAGCGGGGCGACGACTTCGCCCGCCTCGTCCGCATCCATCTCGACCGAGAGGCGGCCCAGCCATGAGCCCGACCACCACGAGCCCGTCGACGGGTCGCAGCCGGGCGGCCCACCCGGCGGGAGCCGGTCGCCGACGACCCGCCCATGACCCGGGCGCGGCCCGGGGCCGGCACCCGTCAGCCCGACCCGGGCCCAAGCGGCCACCCGGTGACCGGTCCTCGACCTTCGTCGGCCTGCTCGTCGTGGTGACGGCGCTCGTGCTGCTCGGCCTGGTGATGGTGATGTCGGCGGCGTCGGTCAGTGACCTCCGCACCTCGGGGTCGGCATGGGACAGCTTCACCCGCCAGGCCGTCTTCGCCCTGGTCGGCTTCGTCGGCCTGTTCATCGTGATGCGGCAGCACTACACGCTCTGGCGACGGCTGGCCACGCCCTTCCTGGTGGTCAGCTTCGTCCTCCTGGCGCTGGTCCTCGTGCCGGGCGTCGGGGTCGGAGCCAACGGGGCCACCCGCTGGCTGGGCGCGGGCTCGTTGCGCATCCAGCCCTCCGAGTTGGCCAAGTTGGCGATGGTCATCTGGTCGGCCCGTTGGCTGGCCGAGGACGGCCATCGCGAGGCCCTCCGTGACGACCCCCGCGTCCTGCGCCCGGTGCTGCTCGCCCTCGGCGCCATCGCCGTCCTGCTCCTGCTGCAGCCCAACCTCGGGACGCTCATCATCACCGCAGGGGCCGTCGGCGCCGTCGTCTTCGTGTCCGGTGCCTCCCTCACGCGCCTGGCTGGATGGGGGGCCCTCGGGTTCTCGGTCGCCTGCGTGGCCGCCCTCAGCGCCGACTACCGGCGGGCCCGCCTCCTCGGGTTCCTGCACCCGTGGGACGACCCCGCCAACACCGGTTACCAGACCATCCAGTCCCTCGTCGGCATCGCCGGGGGTGGCATCACGGGAGTGGGGCTCGGGGCCAGCCGGGCCAAGTGGGGCTTCCTGCCCTACGCCCACACCGACTTCATCTTCGCCATCATCGCCGAGGAGCTGGGCCTGATCGGCGCCCTGACGGTCCTGAGCCTGTTCGTCGCCCTCGGCTACTTCGGCGTGCGGGCCGCGCTCCGGGCCCCCGACACCTTCGGCATGCTGCTGGCCGCGGGCATCACGACCTGGTTCGTCCTGCAGGCCCTGGTCAACATCGGCGCCGTGGTCGGGCTCCTGCCCATCACCGGCGTCCCCCTGCCGTTCGTGTCCTACGGCGGCACCTCCCTGGTCGTCAACCTGTTGGCCATGGGCGTGCTCCTGAGCGTGGCCCGCCACGGTCGGGATGCCTGACGCACCCCCTACCTGGGCGCTGATCGCCGGCGGGGGCACCGCCGGCCACACCCTCCCGGGCATCGCCATCGGCCGCGCTCTGGTCGCCCGGGGTCACGATGCGACGACGATCCACTTCGTCGGCAGCGAGCGGGGGAGTGAGGTCCGCCTCGTCCCCGACGCCGGCTTCACCCTCACCGCCCTTCCCGGCCGGGGCATCCAGCGTCGCCTGACCATGGCCAACGTCGGCGCCCTCGTGGGCCTCGGGCGCGCCTTCGGACGGGCCTTGAGCCTCGTCCGCCGCCGTCGGCCCTCGGTCGTGGTCGCCCTCGGCGGCTACGCCTCGGTGGCCTGCGCCCTGGCCGCTGCGCTGTTCCGCATCCCCATCGTGGTGGCCGAGCAGAACGCCGTGCCCGGGGCCGCCAATCGGTTGGTGGCCCGCTTTGCCCGGGTCGCCGCCGTCTCCTTCCCGGGCACCGACCTGCCACGGGCGGTCGTGACCGGCAACCCGGTCCGCCCCGAGATCCTGGCCGTCGACCGCGAGCGGGACGGCACCGCGGCCCGAGCGCGGCTGGACCTGCCGGCCGACCGGGTCGTCATCCTGGCCTTCGGGGGGTCCCTGGGGGCCCGGCGCATCAACCAGGCCGTCACCGGCCTGGTCGGGCGGTGGTCGGACCGGTCCGACCTCGCCGTGCGCCACGTCGTCGGTGAGCGGGACTGGGACGACCCCTCGGCGCGGGGCGAGGAACGGGACGGGACGAGGGGCATCCTCTACCGCCCCGTGCGCTACGAGGACGACATGCCCACCAGCCTCGCCGCCGCCGACCTGGTCGTGGCGCGGGCGGGGGCCACGACCGTGGCCGAGCTCGCGGTGCTGGGCCTGCCCAGCGTCCTGGTCCCCCTCCCGATCGCCACCGCGGATCACCAGACGGCCAATGCCCGAAGCCTGGTCGACCTCGCCGCGGCCCGCCTGGTCCCCGACGCCGAGCTGGACGTCGACCGCCTGGAGCAGGAGCTCGGCCCGCTGGTCACCGACACCGCGGCGCGGACCGCAATGGGCGCGGCGGCCGAAGCGCTGGGTCGCCCCGACGCTGCGGACCGGGTGGCCGACCTGGTCGAGGCCCACGCCCGTGGCTGAGGTCACCACACCGGGGCCGACCGTGGACCTGACGCCGCCACAGGCCATCCACGTCGTGGGCGTCGGGGGTGCCGGCATGAGCGCCATCGCCAGCGTCCTGGCCGCCATGGGCCACCGGGTCAGCGGCAGCGACCTGCGCTCGTCCAAGGCGCTCGACCGCCTGGCCGACCAGGGGATCCGGGTCGCGGTCGGACACCGGGCCGAGCAGCTCGAGGACGCCGCCGTCGTGGCCGTCTCCACGGCCATCGGCGCCGACAACCCCGAGGTCGTCGCCGCTCGGGCGTCGGGCCGGCCCGTGCTGCGTCGCTCCGAGGTGTTGGCCGCGATCACCGCGCTACGGCGCACGATCTCGGTGGCCGGCACCCACGGCAAGACGACCACCTCGTCGATGCTGGCCGTGATCCTGGCTGAGGCCGGGATGGACCCGAGCTTCATCATCGGAGGCGACGTCCACCAGATCGGCTCGGGCGCGGTCTGGTCCGAGGGCGAGTGGTTCGTCGTCGAGGCCGACGAGAGCGATGGCACCTTCGTGGAGCTGAAGACCGAGGTGGCCGTGGTCACCAACGTCGAGGCCGACCACCACGCCCACTACGGCGGGTTCGACGCCCTGAGAGACGCCTTCGACCGCTTCGTGGACGGGGCCGGCCTCCGGGCGATCGTCGGCATCGACGACACCGAGGGCCGGGCCCTCGCCGAGCGCCACGAGGTGGCGACCGTCGGCGAACACGCCGACGCCGGCTACCGCATCCATGACCTGCGCCGGGAGCGCCGAGGCACCACCTTCCGACTGGTGGGGCGGGGGACCGACCTGGGCGAGATCCATCTGCCCGTGCCCGGGGCCCACAACGCCCGCAACGCGGCCGTCGCCGCCGCGACCGCGTTGGAGGTGGGAGCCCCGTTCGAGGCCGCGACGGCTGCCCTCGCTCGCTTCGGTGGCGTGGCCCGGCGGTTCGAGTTCCGCGGCGAGGCCGCCGGTGTCGCGTTCGTCGACGACTACGCCCACCTGCCCACCGAAGTCGCGGCCGCACTGGCGGCGGGCCGCGACACCGCACCTGACCGTCTGGTGGCCGTGTTCCAGCCCCACCGCTACAGCCGCGTCGCCGCTCTGGGCTCGGAGTTCGGCGCGTCGTTCGCCGACGCCGACCTGCTCGCCGTGACCGACGTGTACAGCGCCGGGGAGGTTCCCGTGCCCGGCGTCTCGGGCAAGACCGTGGTCGACGCCATCCGGGGGGCCGACCCGACCCGGGCGGTGGACTACCTGCCGCGGCGAGAGGACCTGGTGGCGTACCTGGTCAGTCGCCTGCGCCCGGGTGACCTCTGCCTGACCCTCGGTGCCGGCGACCTGACCACGCTGCCCGACGAGATCCAGGCCGCCCTCCTGGCGCGGCCGCGGCCGTGACCACGCCGAGCGCCCTCGAAGCGCTGGCCGAACGGTTGCGCGCCACCGTCGGCCCCCGCCTCCGCCGCGACGAGCCACTGGGGGCCATGACCACCTACCGCGTCGGCGGCGCCGCCCGCCTCTTCGTCGACGTCGAGGACGAGGCCGTCCTCGGTCAGGTGGCCGCCGCCGTCGCCGCCGTCCCCGACGCTGCCGTCCTGCCCCTGCTGGTCGTCGGCAAGGGTTCGAACCTGCTCGTCCACGACGACGGCTTCCCCGGGCTGGCCATCCGGCTCGGCGACGGCTTCGCCACGATCGCCATCGACGGACGAGAGGTTCGGGCCGGCGGCGGCGTGGCCCTGCCCGTGCTGGCCCGCCAGACCGCCGCGGTCGGGCTCACCGGCTTGGAGTGGGCGGTCGGGGTCCCCGGATCGGTGGGGGGCGGCGTCCGCATGAACGCCGGCGGACACGGATCCGACATGGCAGCCACCCTCACGCGGGTCCGCCGGCTGGACCTGCGCACGGGCGAAGATGACGTCGTGGCTGCCGCCGATCTGCATCTCGGCTACCGGCGCTCTGACCTCGGGCCGGACCAGGTCGTCGTCCGCGCCGACTTCGGGCTGGCCGACGGCGATGCAGCAACAGCGACGGCCGAGATCACCGAGATCGTGCGATGGCGCCGCGAGAACCAGCCCGGTGGCCCCAACGCCGGGTCGGTGTTCACCAACCCCGACGGCGAGTCGGCCGGGCGCCTCATCGAGGCCAGCGGCGCCAAGGGCCTTCGGTTGGGCACTGCGGTCGTGTCGACCAAACACGCCAACTTCATCCAGGCCGACCCCGGAGGTCGGGCGGCTGACGTCCACGCCCTGATGATCGAGGTCCGCCAGCGGGTCCGTGCGGCCTCGGGGGTGACCCTGGTGCCGGAGACCCGGCTCGTCGGCTTTCCCCCCGACGAGGGGGATCGATGAGCACCGTCGCGGTGGATCCGCGGATCCGCGCCCGACGGGCCTCGGTCGCCCGGGACGCCGGCCGGCGTCGGCTGCGCCGCCTCCTGGCTCTGGTCGCGGTCCTCGGGGTGGTCCTCCTGGGCCTGGCCGCCACCTGGACCCCGGCCCTGGACATCGAGCGCATCGACGTCCGCGGCGTCGCCCACACGTCCTCTGACGCCGTGACCGAGGCCGCGGGGGTCGCTCCCGGTGACCCGCTGGCCTGGTTCGACGTCGATGCCGCCGAGCAGCGCGTCGCCGCCCTGCCCTGGGTGGACACCGTCGCCATCACCCGATCGTGGACGGGCGAGGTCGGGATCGAGGTCGCCGAACGGGTTCCGGTCGCCGGCATCCCTGCGGGGGAGGGCGTTTGGCTGCTCGTCGACGGTGACGGCCGCGTGCTCGCCGCCGTGAATGCCGAGCCGTCCGACGTCGCCGTGGTGGACGGTGTGACCGCATCGGCCCGGCCCGGTGATCAACTCGACGCCGATGCGCTGGGGGCCCTCGCCGTCGCCGCCGCCATCCCGGCGAGCCTCCGGCCCGACGTGGCCCGCGTGAGCGGCACCGGGACCGGGCTCGAGGCCGTGCTCCGGGTGGGAGGCGTCATCGCCCTCGGCGGGCCCGACGAGGCCGAGGCGAAGCTCAGCGCGGCGGCAGCCGTGCTCGCCACCGTGACGCCGGGATGCGTCGACCGCCTCGACGTCACGTTGCCCGACGCACCCGCCCTCGTGCGGGTACCCGGCTGTGTCTGAACCCCTGCCCCCGACGGCCGAGGAGGCCTCACCATGAGTTCGTTCGACGGGCCACCCCCGTATCGCCCTACCATCGGGGAGTCATCGGAACGTGATGCCGGACGCCGCGGCTGGAGCGGGCGCCCCGAGGTGGAGGACCCCATGATCGGCAATCCCCAGAACTACCTGGCCGTGATCAAGGTCGTGGGCGTCGGCGGCGGCGGCGTCAACGCCGTCAACCGCATGATCGATGCCGGCCTGAAGGGCGTCGACTTCATCGCCGTCAACACCGACGCCCAGGCGCTGCTGATGAGCGACGCCGAGGTGAAGCTCGACATCGGCCGTGACCTGACCCGGGGCCTCGGCGCCGGGAGCGACCCCGACGTCGGCCGCGAGGCGGCCGAGTCCCACCGGGCCGAGATCGAGGAGGCCATCGCCGGGTCCGACATGGTGTTCATCACCGCGGGCAAGGGCGGAGGCACCGGCACCGGCGCCGCTCCGATCATCGCCGAGATCGCCCGGGGCGTGGGGGCCCTGACCATCGCCGTGGTCACCCGCCCGTTCAGCTTCGAGGGCCGGCGCCGCTCGGTGCAGGCCGAGCAGGGCATCCAGCGCCTGAAAGAGGCGGTCGACACCCAGATCGTCATCCCCAACGACCGACTGCTGACGGTGTCCGACGAGAACACGTCGATGCTCAACGCCTTCAAGATGGCCGACGAGATCCTGCTGCAGGGGGTCCAGGGCATCACCGACCTGATCACCACGCCCGGCCTGATCAACACCGACTTCGCCGACATCAAGACCGTCATGGCCAACGCGGGCTCGGCCCTGATGGGCATCGGCTACGCGTCCGGAGACGGCCGGGCCCTCACCGCGGCCCGCAACGCCATCTCCAGCCCGATGCTCGAGGCGTCGATCGAGGGGGCCCGAGGGGTCATCCTGAACGTCTCCGGCGGCAGCGACCTCGGCCTGCTCGAGGTCAACGAGGCCGCCGAGATCATCCACGGGGTCTGCCACGCCGACGCCAACATCATCTTCGGCGCCGTCATCGACGACGACCTGGGCGACGAGGTGCGGGTGACGGTCATCGCCGCCGGCTTCGACCGTTGGGACGACAACCGCCGCACCCACGACGAGGAGCCCGACCTGAGCTTCCTGCACGGCGAGGACGACGACGAGGCTCCCGACCTGTTCGGCGGGGGCGATGATGACGACGACGACCTCGGCTTGGGCGGCGACGACTTCGACGTCCCGTCGTTCCTGAAGTAATCCACGCCGCCCTCGACCACCTCCTGACCGACGGTCGCACCGCCCGGGTCCGCTTCACCGGGTCGGCCGACGGCGACCTGCGGATCGGCGGGGAGCCGAGCGCGCTGGCCCGCCGTCGATCAGACCTGGTCGACCTCCCCTGGACGTGGCTGCGCCAGGTGCACGGCGCCCGCGTCGTCACCGTGCGGGAGGTGGGAGCGGGCGCCGGCGAGGAGGCCGACGCGGCCGTCACCACGCTCACCGGGGCCGTGCTGGCCGTCCACACCGCGGACTGCGCGCCGATCGCCTTGGTGGCTGAAGGCGGAGGCGTGGCCGTGGCCCACGCCGGCTGGCGGGGCCTGGCCGACGGGGTGGTGGCCGCCGCCGTCGAGCAGCTGGAGGCCGTGGCCACCGGGCCCGTGCGGGCCCTGGTCGGTCCCCTCATCGGTCCCGAGTGCTACGCGTTCGGCGCCGAGGATCTCGACCGGGTCGCCGAGCGGCTCGGCCGCGGCGTCGTGAGCCGCACCCGCGCGGGCACCCCGGCCCTGGACCTGCCCGCCGGCGTCCGGGTCGCGCTGTCATCCGCGGGTGTGGACGAGGTCGTCTTCATAGGTGGATGCACGGCCTGTGGGCCCGACGCCTTCTCGCACCGGGCCCGGGCCGACGAGGGCCGCCAGGCCGTGCTGGCCTGGATCGACGCGGCGGCATGACCATCGGGGCGGACCAGGTCCGGGCCGGCCTGACCGACGTCCGGGAACGCATCCTCGCCGCCGGAGGCGATCCCGAGCGGATCACCGTCGTGGCGGTGACCAAGGGCTTCGGGGTCGACGCGGTGGAGGCGGCGCGGGAGGCGGGCGCAGAACACATCGGCGAGAACTACGCCCAGGAACTGTTGGCGAAGGCCGAGGCGATGGCCCCTGGTCCCGCACCGCGCTGGCACTTCATCGGAGGCCTCCAGACGAACAAGGTCCGCCAGTTGGCGCACCTCGTGGACCTCTGGGAGTCCGTTGACCGCCCGTCACTCGGGGCCGAGGTGGCCAAACGGGCCCCGGGCGCCCGCGTGCTGGCCCAGGTCAACATCTCGGGCGAGTCGACCAAGGGCGGCTGCTCACCGGAGGACACCCCGACGCTGGTGGCCGAGCTCCGTGACCTTGGCCTCGACGTCCGTGGCCTGATGGGCGTCGCCGCTCCGGGCGACCAGGGTCGGGCTCGGGCCCAGTTCGGGCGCCTGGCCGAGCAGGCGGCGGCGCTGGAGCTGGCCGAGCTGTCGATGGGGATGTCCACCGACCTGGAGGCGGCGGTGGCCGAAGGAGCCACGATCGTGCGCGTCGGGACGGCCCTGTTCGGGTCCCGTCCGCCGCATTGAGGGCCGAACGTGCGAAACTGGATGCCGTTATGTCATCCCCGTTCCGCAAGGCCCTCCTCTACCTCGGTCTCGGACCGGACGAGGAATACGACGACTACGGCTACGACGACCAGTCGGTCATCGACTCCCGTCCTGCCTCCCGGCCTCGTCCGGCGGCGACGACGGGCGAGGACCCCGACCCCGACGAACCCCCGGTGCACGTCGTGCGCCCCGAGCCTGAACCGAGTCCCATGACCCCCGACGAGCCCTCCATCTCGGCCCTGCGTCCCGTGCCCGCCGGATCGAGCGTCACCGGGCCGTCCCCGATGGAGACCGGGGCCGTCCGGCCGATCCCGGTGTCCTCGGCCAAGCCGCAGATCGTCATCCCCGCCGACTTCAACGACGCCCAGCAGCTCGGTGACCGGTTCAAGAACAGCCAGCCGGTGATCATCAACCTCCAGGGGGCCGACCTGGACCTGGCCCGACGGGTCATCGACTTCGCCAGCGGCCTCTGTTACGGGCTGGGCGGGCAGATGGAGCGGGTCGCCAGTCAGGTCTACCTCCTCACGCCGAACGACGTCGAGGTCTCCGACGAGGACCGGAGGCGGATCACCGAACGCGGCCTCGGCCGGCGCTGATCCCCACCCCGTGGGTCTGATCTGCGGACTGCTCTACGCGTACCTGCTCGTCCTCCTCGGCCGGGTGGTGCTGTCCTGGTTCCCCATGGCGCCCGACGGCGTCGGCTCCCAGGTCTACAGGCTCACCGTGAACCTCACCGAGCCCGTCCTCGGTCCCCTCCGGCGGGCCTTGCCGATGCTGCGCATCGGCTCCATGGGCCTCGACCTTTCGCCCATCATCGTCTTCTTCGGCATCCAGATCCTGCTCGGCGTCCTCGGCTGCTGAGCCCGGCGCGGGGCCGCCGACCGGTTCCCTGTGAGGCTTCAGGGCGACCGCTACGCTCCTGGCCATGGACCTGACACCGGATGTCCTACGCGGTATCGAATTCCGCCGGAAGGGGCGGGGCTACGACATCGACGACGTGGACGCGTTCCGCGAGCAGGTCGAGGTCTGGGTGGGCGAGGCCCAGACCCGGCTGCGGGAGGCCACCACCAAGCTGGACGAGGCCGAGACCCGGGCCCGGGAGGCGGAGGAACGGTCCCGGACCAACGTCGAGAGCGGCGAGACGATCCAACGCACCCTGCTCGTCGCCCAACGCACCGCCGACGAAGCGGTGGCCGAGGCCGAGGAGATCGCGGGCCGCAAGGTGGCCGAGGCCGAGGCCGAAGCCGACCGGCTCATGAGCGAGGCCCGGACCCACCAGGAACGGGCCATCGCCGACGCTGAGGCCGAGGTCCGCGAGGCCGTCGACCTCAAGCGAGCCGAGCTCTTGGACGAGCTGACCGCGCTGGAGAGGATCCGCGACGCCCTCACCGCTGATGTCGCCGTCCTCGAGAGCCACATCGAGGCCCAGCGGGGCCGTGTCCAGGACGCCCACGACGTGCTGGGCCTGCTCCTCGTGGATCCCGGCGCCTTGGCCCCCGTCGCCGACCCGGCCCTTTCCGGGGCAGAGCTCCCTGCGCCCCCCGACCTGATCCCGAACGCGGCCGTCGAGCCCGAAGACCTCGAGCTCGACGGGCTCCCCGACGAGCACCAACCGGCTGCCGACCAAGAGATCGTCACGGCCGACGCAGGTGACGCCGACCCGTGGGAGGCTCCCGTGTCGGCTCCGAGCGAGTCGGTGTTCGGCGAGACCCCCGCCACCCCGGATGACGACTGGTCGACGGCGTCCGAGGACGCCTGGGCCGACACCCCGCCTCCACCCCCGCCTCCACCCCCCGGCCTCGACGTGGACGAGGCGGCCTGGGCCGACGCCCCGCCGCCCCCGCCGCCCCCTCCGCCGGATTTCGACCTGCCGGGCGAGGCCGGCGCTCCCGAGCCGGTGCCGACGGCCGAGCCCGCGGCACCCGAGGCCGGATCGGCCAGCTTTGGGGGGCTCTCGGGGCCGGCCGTGCCCGAGCAGCTGCCCGAACTGGACGAGCAGGCCGAAGAGGACAACCCCTGGCTGGCGGAGCTGTCCGACCAGGAGACCGACGCCGAGGACAGCGACCGGTCGAGGTTCGGCCGCCGGCCCTAAGCCGGCCGGCTCGCAACCTTCGCCTGGTCCTCCCGCTGGCGGCGGGCGTCGTCGTCCTCGACCAACTCACGAAGACCTGGGCCCTGCGCAACCTGGCCGACGCGCCCATCGACGTCATCTGGACGTTGCAGCTCAACCTCACCTACAACACCGGGGCGGCCTTCAGCCAGGGGGAGGGCCTCGGCCCCTACATCGGCATCGCCGCCGCCGCCGTGGCCATCGGTCTGCTCTGGTCGGGGCGGACGGTGCCCACCCGCACGGGTGCCGTGGCCGTCGGGCTGGTGCTCGGCGGGGCCGCGGGCAACTTGACCGACCGTGCGTTCCGGGCGGGGGACGGGTTCCTGGGCGGCGCCGTCATCGACTTCGTCGACGTCCAGTGGTACCCGGTGTTCAACGTGGCCGACATGGCCGTGGTCGGTGGGGCGCTGCTCCTGCTGTTCGCGACGGCCCGCTACCACGAGACCGAGACCGAGATCGTCGAAGACGAGGCGGAGGACCCGGTGCCCGTCGACGAGACCGAGATCGTCGAAGACGAGGCGGAGGACCCGGTGCCCGTCGACGAGACCGAGATCGTCGAAGACGAGGCGGAGGACCCGGTGCCCGTCGACGAGACCGCAAACGGCGCGTGATGGCCCCAGCCGAGCAGCGCCTCGACCGCCGGGTGGCGGCCGAGGCGGGCTGTAGCCGGGCGGTCGCCCACGACCTGGTCGAGGCCGGCGCCGTGCAGGTCGACGGGCGGGTGGAGCGCCGTCCCGCCCACCGGGTGGCCGACGACGCCGTCGTGCTCGTCGACCACGAGCCGGCGGCGGCGGCCACGGTCGAGGCCGACGCCGATGTCCTGGTGCCCCTGGTGTACACCGACGACCACCTCCACGTGGTGGACAAGCCCGCCGGCCTTGTCGTCCATCCCGGCTCGGGGACCGACGAGCCGACCCTCGTCCACGGCCTGCTGGCCCTCGACCCCGGACTGGCCGGCGTCGGCCCGGACCCGAGCCGTCCGGGCATCGTCCACCGCCTCGACCGGGGCACGTCGGGCCTGCTCGTGGTCGCCCGCACCGAGGAGGCCCACGAACGCCTCAGCGTCATGATCGCGGCCCACGCCGTCGAGCGGGAGTACGCGGCGCTGGTCGCGGGCACCGTGCCCGAGGCCACCGGCCGGATCGAGGCGGCCATCGGCCGGGACCCTCAGCGTCCCACCCTGCAGGCCGTCACCCCCGACGGTCGACCCGCAGCCACCGACTACGAGGTCGAGGACCGCTACACCGCCCCCGAGCCCGCCACCCTCCTGGCCGTGCGGCTCGAGACCGGTCGGACCCACCAGATCCGCGTGCACCTCTCGGCCATCGGTCACCCCGTCATCGGGGACCGGGCCTACGGGGACCGCTCCGGCCTGCCCCTCGACCACCCCTTCCTCCACAGCCGCCGCATCGCCTTCATCCACCCCGTGACCGGTGCCTCGTGCGAGTTCACCTCACCCCTGCCCGACGACCTGCTCGCGGTCCTGGCGGTCCTGTCCTGAGCCTCGTTCGGCCCGGCCGAAGGGGTCAGGCGTCGGGCCAGGGCCGCTCGCCGCGGGCCATGGCTGCGATGTCGGCGAGGGTGAGCGCTTCGAGATGCGTGCGGAGGATGTCGCCGACGTCCTGCCAGACGGCCAGGAGGACGCACTGGCCCTCGTGGTTGCAGGCACCGTCCTGGTGGGGCTGGCCGAAGTCGCCGGCGGCGATGGGACCGTCGACCGCGCTGACGATGGCCCCGAGCGTGATCTCCGACGGAGGCTTGGCCAGCACGTAGCCGCCGCCGACACCCCGCTTGGAGCGGACGAGGCCGGCGCCCTTGAGGGCCAGGAGGATCTGCTCGAGGTAGGGCTGGGGGAGCGCGGTGCGCTCGGCGATGTCCCGGACCGAGGTCGGCCCGGACTCGTCCTGGTGCAGGGTCAGGGAAAGCAGGGCGCGACTGGCGTAGTCACCCCTCGTCGAGACCTTCACGCGGACCGCACCGGCATCGGCCCATCGTAGGAGTCCCTGGCGCGACCGGTCGCGGTGGTGAAGGCCGCCCTCCGCTGAGTAGGTTGCCCAGCCGACGGAAGGATGCTTGGTGGGTGATCAGCTCGTGGTGCCCGATTACGACGGGGCCACAGTCAACAACGTGGTGCCCGCCCTGCTGGGTCAGTTCGAGCACACCCCCTCCTGGCTGCCCACGGTCGCAGTCGAGTGCGACCAGGTCGTGCTGCTCGTCCTGGACGGCCTCGGGTGGGACCAGCTGCAGGAACGCCTGCCGATCGCCCCGACGATGGCCGGGATGGACGGCGGTCCGATCTGCACCGTGGCCCCGAGCACGACGGCCTGTGCGCTGACGTCGATCTCCACCGGCCTGTCCCCGGGCGAGCACGGGATCGTCGGCTACCGCATGGTGGTCAACGACAGCATCCTCAACGTGCTGCGCTGGGCCACCCCGGACGGTGACATGCGCAACGTCGTCCCTCCGACCTCCATTCAGTCCACGGCCCCGTTCGGCGGTGAGCGCCCGCCGGTGGTCACCCGGGCCGAGTTCGCCCACTCCGGCTTCACGATGGCCCACCTGAACCAGACCCGGCTCACGCCCTACCGGATGGCGTCGACCCTGGTCGCCGAGGTGCATCGACTCGTCAAGGCGGGCGAGCCGTTCGTCTACGCCTACTACGAGGGCATCGACAAGGTCTCCCACGAGTACGGGCTGGCCGACCACTACGACGCCGAGCTGCGGGCCACCGACCGCCTGGTGGCCGACCTGGTCGACACCCTGCCTCCCGGCGCGACCCTGGTCGTCACCTCGGACCATGGACAGGTCGACGTCGGGGACAACGTCATCACCCCGGCCGCCGACGTGCTGCGCCACGTGCGGCTCCAGTCGGGCGAGGCCCGCTTCCGCTGGTTGCACGCCCGGTCCGGCCAAGCTGAGGCCCTCCTGGACGCGGCCAAGGCCCACCACGGCGACACCGCCTGGGTGGTCAGCCTGGAGCAGATCGAGGCCGAGCAGTGGCTCGGGAAGCTGACCACGGCGGCGGCCGGCCGATTGGGCGACGTGGCCCTCGTCGCCCGGGAGCCCGTGGCCTTCGACGACCCCAACGACACGGGCCCGTATCACCTCATCGGGCGGCACGGCTCGCTCACGTCGGCCGAGATGCGGGTGCCGTTGCTGGCGACCCGGGCCTAACGTCGAACGTTCCGCCCGCTCCGCAGAGAGGCCGATCATGTCCGACGCCCCCACCGGCAACCCGAACCCCGCCGAGCCTGTCGCCCCCGAACTGGTCACGCCCACCACCGAAGGTGAGGGTGAGGCCGACGAGCACAACAACGTGGCCGAGCCGGCCAAGGTCATGCGGGTCGGCACCATGATCCGCCAGCTGCTCGAGGAGGTCCGGCAGACCGAGCTCGACGGCCCCAGCCGGGACCGCCTCCGCGAGATCTACGAGACCTCCATCACCGAGATCGGCGGCGCGGTGTCCCCCGACCTGCGGGAGGAGCTGGACCGCTTGGCCCTGCCCTTCGGGGAGGGCACGCCCACCGACGCCGAGCTCCGCGTCGCCCAGGCCCAGCTGGTGGGCTGGCTGGAGGGCCTCTTCCACGGCATCCAGGCCACGCTGTTCGCCCAGCAGATGGCGGCCCGCAACCAGCTCGAGGACATGCGCCGCCAGCTCCCTCCGGGCGGCGGGCCGGGCGGGCCGGGCGAACCGCCGCCGGGCGGCGGGACCTACCTCTAGAGGTGTCTTGCCCGCCGACGGTGGGCGGGTTACGGTCGCCGCGGGGAATCACACGGGTGTGATTTCCTCCACAGGCTGTGGAGACAGCCTGTGGGCCGCCTGGGGAAACATTGGCTACCGAGCTGTCCGAGATGTCGTTCGTCCACCTCCACAACCACACCGAGTTCTCGATGCTCGACGGTGCCGCGCGGGTGGGCGACGCCGTGGCCGCGGCGAAGGCGGACGGCCAGCCCGCGCTGGCCATCACCGACCACGGCAACATGTACGGGGTCTTGGACTTCTACAAGGCCTGTCGTGACGCCGGGATCACGCCGATCATCGGCACCGAGGCCTACATGGCCCACGAGAGCCGGGCCGAGCGCCCGGCGCGACGGGGTCGGCTGGACGACTCCGGGGGCGACACCGAAGGCGGCCGGAAGCTCTACTACCACCTGACCCTGCTGGCTCAGGACCGGACCGGCTACCGGAACATGATCCAGCTGGCCAGCCGGGCCTTCCTCGAGGGGTACTTCTACAAGCCCCGCATCGACTGGGAGCTCCTCGACGAGCACAGCGAAGGACTCATCGCCACCACGGCCTGCCTCGGCGGGCACGTCCTGCAGGCCCTGATGGCGGGCGACGAGGCCGAGGCCCTCACCCGGGCCGGTCGGCTGCAGGACATCTTCGGCAAGGACAACCTCTTCATCGAGATCCAGGACCACGGGATCGACAAGCAGCGCCAGACCATGCCCGGCCTGCTCGAGATCTCCCGCAAGCTCGGCGCCCCGCTCCTGGCCACCAACGACAGCCACTACGTCGCCCGCGAGGACGCGAAGGCCCACGACGCCCTCCTCTGCGTCCAGACCAACTCGATGATGAGCGACCCGACCCGCTTCAAGTTCGACGGGGAGGAGCACTACCTCAAGTCAGCGGACGAGATGCGCAGGCTGTTCCCCGAGGCCGACTACCCGGGTGCCTGTGACAACACCCTGCTGATCGCCGAGCGCTGCAACGTCGAGATCGAGTTCGGCAAGCCGCTCCTGCCGCGCTTCCCGCTGCCCGAGGGCTTCACCGAGGACTCGGCCTACCTCAAGCACCTGACCCTCGAGGGGGCCAAGGCCCGTTGGGGCCAACAGCTCCCCGACGCGGTGCTCGAACGCGTCGCCTTCGAGCTCCAGGTCATCGAGGACATGGGCTTCTCGTCCTACTTCCTCATCGTCTGGGACCTCATCAAGCACGCCCGGGACAAGGGCATCCGGGTCGGCCCGGGCCGCGGGAGCGCCGCCGGCTGCTGCGTGGCCTACTGCCTGCGCATCACCGATCTCGACCCCATCAAGTACGACCTCCTGTTCGAGCGCTTCCTCAACCCGTCCCGCATCTCGATGCCCGACATCGACATGGACTTCGACTCCCGCTACCGCGACGAGATGATCCGCTACGCGGCCGAGCGCTACGGGCGGGATCGCGTGGCCCAGATCGTCACCTTCTCCACCATCAAGGCCCGGGCCGCGGTGCGCGACGCCGCCCGGGTCCTCGGCTACCCGTACGCCGTGGGCGACAAGGTGGCCAAGCTCATGCCGCCCCTGATCATGGGTCGGGACACACCCCTGCACGCCTGCCTCGAGAAGACCGAGAAGTTCGAGGAGGGCTTCAAGATGGCCGGCGAGCTGCGGACCATGTACGAGTCCGACAGCGACGCCCGGGCCGTCATCGACGTGGCCACCGGCCTCGAGAACCTCCGTCGCCAGGACAGCATCCACGCCGCCGCCGTGGTCATCACCGACCAGCCCGTCACCGAGTACGCCCCGGTCCAACGCAAGCCCGAGTCGGGTCAGGACCCCGAGGACGCGCCGATCGTCACCCAGTACGAGATGAACGGCATCGAGTCGCTGGGCCTCCTCAAGATGGACTTCCTGGGCCTGCGCAACCTGGATGTCATCGAGGACGCGCTGGAGCTGATCCGTGACGTCCGGGGCGAGGAGGTCGACATCGACGCCGTGGCCCTCGACGACGACGTCACCCTGGCCATGCTCCGCCGGGGGGAGTCCATCGGGGTGTTCCAGCTGGAGGGCGGGCCCATGCGGGCCCTCATGCGCTCCCTGGCCCCGACCAGCTTCGACGACATCGCCGCCCTCGTCGCCCTGTACCGCCCCGGGCCGATGGGGGCGAACATGCACAACGACTACGCCGACCGGAAGAACGGTCGGAAGCCCGTCGCCTACCTCCACCCCGACCTCGAGGAGACCCTGGGCGACACCTACGGGCTGATGATCTACCAGGAGTCGGTCATGCGGGTGGCCCAGAAGGTGGCCGGGTACTCCCTGGCCGAAGCCGACAACCTGCGCAAGGCCTGCGGCAAGAAGATCCGGGAGATGATCAGGGCCGAGCGGGACAAGTTCGTCGCCGGCTGCGAGCGCACGGGCTACGGCCGGGACCTCGGTGACCAGCTCTTCGACATCATCGAGCCGTTCGCCGACTACGCCTTCAACAAGAGCCACGCCTACGGGTACGGCCTCATCGCCTACCAGACGGCCTGGCTCAAGGCCCACTACCCGGTCGAGTACCTGGCCGCGCTGCTGACCTCGGTGAAGGACAGCCAGGACAAGGCGGCCATCTACCTGGCCGAGTGCCGCTCGATGGGCATCGAGGTCCGGGTGCCCGACATCAACCTGTCGGTGTCGAAGTTCACCGCCGTGCCCCCGCCGCCCGGCGAGGCCGCGGCCGGGACGCTGGGTTCGATCCCGTTCGGGCTGTCGGCGGTGCGCAACGTGGGCGAGGGGGTGACCGACCTGATCCTGGCCGAGCGGGAGGCGGGCGGGCCCTTCGTCGACTTCTACGACTTCTGCGAGCGGGTGGACACCGCGGCCCTGAACAAGCGGACGGTGGAGGCCCTGATCAAGTCCGGCGCCTTCGACCTGCTGGGCCACACCCGAAAGGGCCTGCTGGCCGCCTACGAGCGGATCATCGACCTGACCGTGGCCAAGCGCAAGCAGCACGACATGGGGGCGATGAGCCTCTTCGACTCCATCGACGCCGGCCCGGTGTTCGACGACCGTCCCCGCATCGACGAGGGCGAGTTGGACAAGAAGCTCAAGCTGGCGTTCGAGAAGGAGATGCTGGGCCTCTACATCAGCGACCACCCGTTGATGGGCGTCGAGTCCTCCCTGCGCCGCCGCACCGACGGCACGGTGGACGAGATCCTCGGCGGCGAGGAGGAGGCGGTCTGCTCGGTCGGTGGAGTCGTCACCGGGCTCCAGCGGAAGTGGACCAAACGAGGCGACCTGATGGCCGTGTTCCAGCTGGAGGACCTCCGCGGCGCCATCGAGGTCATGGTCTTCCCCAAGACGATGACCGAGCACGGCCACAAGCTGGAGGACGACGCCATCGTCATCGTCCGGGGCCGGGTCGACCGGAAGGAGGACACGCCGCGGGTGATGGCCATGGAGCTGGAGCGCTTCGAGCCGGTGGTCGAGTCGCCTTCGGTCACCATCGACCTGACCCGCTCGGCCGTCAACGACGACCTCCTCCGTCGCCTGAAGGGCGTCCTGGCCGACCATCCCGGTGAATCCGAGGTCGTCCTCCAGCTGAGCGAGCGTCAGCGGGTCCGCCTCGCCGACGACCTCTCGGTGGACGCCAGCAACGGCCTGGTGGCGGAATTGCGGGTCCTCCTGGGGTCCAACGCGGTCCGGGCCTGACCCCTGTCCGACAGGAATTTCTGAGAAGTCCCGGCTGTCGAGTTGCGCGATCGGGCTGTGGGCGCTGGACTAGAGGGGTCCGATACGACCGTTCTGGGGGGTTCTTCCGCAGCCATGGGTATCCAGGTCGACACGAAGGACTGCACATCCTTGGGTGACGCCGAGCTGGCCGAGATGGCTGACCTCTGCGCGGACGGTCCCTCGGGTTACGAGATCGGCTTCCTCTCGAAGGCGGCCGAGGCCTGGGTCCTGGTCAGCCTGGCCCGCGACGGCAATCCGCTCAAGGGCTTCTCGTTCTGCACGCTCGAGCGCATCGGGGGCACGCCCAGCGTCCTCATCGGCCTCGCCTCGATCAAGCGGACGAGCAAGCGCGACGCCGTGCTCCGGGCGATCATGGCCGACCAGATGCGCCGGGCGCTCATGGCCTTCCCGGACGAGGACGTGCTCGTCGGCATGCGCATCAACGACGTGTCCGGGTTCAACGCCCTGGCCAACCTCAGCGACATCATCCCCCGGCCCGAGCACCGGGCCTCGGGCGAGGAACGGGCCTGGGGCGCTCGCCTGGCCAAGCGCTTCGGCGTGGAGACGGGCGATTACGACGACCGCTCGTTCCTGGCCAAGGGCGACAAGAGCTTCCCCGCCGTGCTCGATCACGAGACGCTCCAACCCGAGAAGATCGACCCCGCGTTCGCCCAGTTCCTCGAGCCCCTGGACCACAAGCGGGGCGACTCGATCGTGATCTCGGGCTGGGCCCTGGCCGAGGACCTCGAGAAGCTGGCCAAGTAGCGCCGCCGCGCGGTGGACTTCCGTGAAGTCCTCGACCGGCGCCGCATGGTCCGAGCGTTCTCGTCCGAGCCGATCGATGCCGAGATCCTCGATCGCCTCCTGACCGACGCCCTGCGGGCGCCGTCGGCCGGCAACAGCCAGGGCACCGAGGTGGTGGTCCTGGTCGGTCCCGAGGAGACGGCCCGCTACTGGGACGCGGCCCTGCCGTCCGAGCGGCGGGGCGGGTTCGCCTGGCCCGACCTCCTGGCCGCGCCGGTGCTCGTGGTCGTCGTCGCTGACCGCCGGCGCTACCTGGACCGCTACGCCGAGCCCGACAAGGCCGCGTCGGGCCTGGGGAGCGACGCCGCCGCCTGGTCAACGCCCTATTGGCTGGTCGACGGCGGCATGGCCGTCCACACGCTCCTGCTGGGCGCAGTCGACGCCGGGCTGGGTGCGTTGCTCTTCGGCCTGTTCGCCCAGGAGAGCGCCGTACGGGCGGACCTGGGCATCCCTGAGGACCGCGACGTCATCGGCGTGGTCGCCCTCGGCCATCCCCGCCCCTCGTTGCCCGGCCGTTCCGCCACCCGTCCCCGCCGCCCGGAGGC
Source organism: uncultured Microthrixaceae bacterium (assembly GCA_963725155.1). Lineage (GTDB taxonomy): Bacteria > Actinomycetota > Acidimicrobiia > Acidimicrobiales > DATDAH01 > DATDAH01. The sequence continues at coordinate 94,218 of CAVRXU010000004.1, read as the reverse complement.
CGAGGTCATCCACCGCGGAGGTTGGTGACCTTCGGTCTCGGTCGGTGGGCGTTCTGGTGCCCGATCCTGGGCCCATGACCCCGAAATCGGGCGCCAGTTCGGTCGGTTCGCATGGAGCTGGCCTGTCCTCGAGCCTACGACTCGAGCTGGCTGGCCAGCGCCTCGACGGAGTCGGCGGGGAGCAGGCAGGCGTAGTTCTGGCAGACGTAGGCCAGGCCGTCGTCGCGGCCCTCCCACAGGGGTGAGTCGTAGCGCTCGCCCCAGGCCAGGACGGCCGAGGGCAGGAAGCGCCGCTGGACGGCGCGGACCAGGTCGGGGCGGTCGCCGGCGACGACGACCTCGGTGATGCCACCGTGGTGCAGGTCGAGGGCGCCGAGGAGATGGGCGAACGCCGAGGGGGCGTTGGCCGCCAGGGGGGCGAACAGCGCCAGGATCTGCTCGGCGTGGTCCCGGTAGCGATCTTCGCTGGTCAGGGCGGCCAACCGCAGCAGGCCGGCGGCAGCCAGGCTGTTGGCGGCAGGGGTGGCGTTGTCCAGGAAGTCCTTCTGCCGCACGACGGGCGCGTCGGCGCCCTCGCCGGTGGTGAACAGCCCTCCCTTGTCGGGGTCCCAGAAGCGGTCGAGCAGCGTGTCCGCCACCGTGCGGGCTTCGGCGATCCAGCGGGCCTCGCCTGTGGCTTCGGCCAGCCGGGTGAACGCGTCCACCAGTGCGGCGTGGTCGACGGCATAGGCGTGGTGCCGGGCCGCGGCGGGCCGGTCGCCGTCGCCGGCCTGCCAGGACCGCATCCAGGTGCCGTCGGCGTCCCGCAGTGCCCTCAGCAGGAAGTCGGCGCAGCGCACGGCGGCCTCGACCCATGCCGGCTCCTCCGCCGCCGCCCCGGCTTCGGCCAAGGTGGCGATCATCAGGGCGTTCCACTCGGTCAGGACCTTGTCGTCGAGGCCGGGGCGAACCCGCTGCTCTCGGGCTTGGAACAGCGCCTCCCGGGCAACCTCGACCTCCGGGGGGCGGAGCAGGTCGCCCCGAACGGGACGATGGAGGATGTTGGACCCCTCGAAGTTGCCCTGGGGTGTGACCCCGTACCACGCCATCGCCGGGTCCGCCCGGTCGCCGAGGACGTCGCGGATGGCCTCCGGCCGCCAGATGTAGAAGATGCCCTCCTCCCCCTCGGAGTCGGCGTCCTCGGCCGAGTACAGGCCGCCGTCGACGTGGCGGAGGTCCCGGAGGACGTAGGTGACGATCTCGGCGAGGACCTGGCGGAACCGGGCCTCGCCCGTCACCAACCAGGCGTGGAGGTAGAGGCGGGCCAGCAGGGCCTGGTCGTAGAGCATCTTCTCGAAGTGGGGCACCATCCAGAACGCGTCCACCGAATAGCGGGCGAAGCCACCCCCGAGGTGGTCGTAGATGCCTCCCGACGCCATCGCGTCCAGCGACGTGACCACGGCGTCGAGGAGGGTGGGCTCGTGGTTGCGGGCGTAGGCCCGGAGCAGCAGCTCGTGGCTCATCGTCTGCGGGAACTTGGGGGCGCGCCCGAAGCCACCCCACTCCTCGTCGTGCTGGGACCGCAGGGCCCGATATGCGGCATCGAGGGTCTCGGGCCCCGGAACGGCGTCGGCCTCCAGCCCGCCGCTGCGGGCCACCGCCTCGGTCAGGCGTTCGGCCTGGGCGGTGGCGTCGTCGCGGTGCTCCCGCCAGTGCTCATCGACGGCCCGGCAGACGTCGCGGAACGACGGCATGCCCTGCCGGGATTCGTTGGGGAAGTAGGTGCCGCCGTAGAACGGCTTGCCCTCGGGGGTCACGAAGACGGTCAGGGGCCAACCCCCGTGGCCGGTCATGGCCTGGACGGCGTCCATGTACACCCCGTCGACGTCGGGCCGCTCCTCGCGGTCGACCTTCACGTTGACGAAGAGGCGGTTCATCAGGTCGGCCGTGTCATCGTCCTCGAAGGACTCGTGGGCCATGACGTGGCACCAGTGACAGGCCGAGTAGCCGATGGAGACCAGCACCGGCCGGTCCTCGTCCCGGGCCCGGGCGAAGGCCTCGTCCCCCCATGGGTACCACTCGACGGGGTTGTCGGCGTGCTGGCGCAGGTAGGGGCTGGGCTCGGCAGCGAGGCGGTTGGCCATGCGGCGCACCGTACCGAGGGGCGGGGTGCCCGCCCGGCTCAGTCGTCGGCGAAGTGGTTGTACAGCCGGTCGACCTGGGTGCGCCAGTAGGCCCGTTGGGCGTCGGTCATCGTCCAGTCCTCGCCCGTCGGCGGCTCGTCGACGGGCGGGAGCTCGTGGAGGGCCACGGCCGTGCGGAAGAACCCGGCGCCGGGTTCCTGGTCGCCGGCGCTCTGGACGGCCAGCGCCATCGGGTTCGGCTCGCCGTCCTTGACCGCCACATCACCGATGTCCCGCAGCAGGCGGGGGAGCGCGAGGTGGGGGCTGCCCAGCTCGCGACCCACGGACCCGGCGATCGCCGCCCAGAGGTCGCCGTAGGTGATCAGCTCCCGCTCGGCAGCACAGGTGTTCAGCCGGGCCCGACCGGCGTCACGCATCTCGAACCACTCGGCCCACGGGTAGCCGAAGAAGGTGGCGCTGGTCTCCGGTGACTTGCGCACGCTCGGCGTGGCCGACCTCGTCCGCACCTTCGGCTTGGCCTTCTCGGCCTCGAGCTCGGCGATCTGGCGCGCCCGCTCCTCGGAGCCGCGCTGGGCGCGGACCTCGGCCAGACGGCGGGCCCGACGGTCCTCGGGTTGTTCGTAGCTCATGGTCCGGCCTCCTCGTCGATCGGCCGCGGACCCTACCGACCCCGACGGCTACGTTCGCCCGCATGCAGATCGATCTCGACGGACGGGTCGCGCTCGTCACCGGGGCCTCCAAGGGCATCGGCCGGGCCATTGCCTCCACCCTGGCGGCCTCGGGGGCGAAGGTCATGCTCTCGTCCCGCAAGCAGGAGGCGCTCGACCAAGCGGCTGCCACCATGGACGGCGAGGTGGCCACCTTCGCCGCCAACGCCGGTGACCCCGAGCAGGCGGAAGCCTGCGTGGCCGCCACCGTCGCGCGGTTCGAGCGGGTCGACATCCTGGTGAACAACGCCGCCACCAACCCGTACCAGGGCCCGACCATCGACGTCGACCTGTCCCGCTACGACAAGACGTTCCTGGTGAACCTCCGCGGCCCCCTGGTCTGGACCCAGCTGGCGCACAGGGCATCGATGGCCGAGCACGGCGGCTCCGTGATCAACATCGCCTCGGTCGGCGGACTGTCGGTCGAGCCGTCCATCGGCGTCTACAACACGACCAAGGCGGGGATCATCTACCTGACCAAGACGCTGGCCGCCGAGCTGGGCCCCAAGGTCCGGGTCAACGCCATCGCCCCCGGCCTCGTGCGCACCGACTTCGCCCGCGCCCTCTGGGAGACCAATGAGGACGCCCTGGCCCGGCGGCTGCCGACCAGGCGGTTGGGCGAGCCCGAGGACGTCGCCGGCGCCGCCCTCTTCCTCGCCAGCGACCTGGCCTCGTGGATCACGGGCCACACCCTCGTCGTCGACGGAGGTGCGTTGGCCGCCGCCTGAACGGCACACTCTGTGGCCGTGACGTCCACCGAGACCAGCATCCGACCGGCTGCCGACTGGCAGGCCGCCGGCGAGTTCCGAGACATCCGGTACGACACCGCCGAGGGCATGGCCAAGATCACGATCTGCCGCCCCGAGGTGCGCAACGCCTTCCGACCCCAGACCCTCTTCGAGCTCCAGGACGCGTTCAACCGGGCCCGGGACGACGACCGGGTCGGCGTGATCATCCTCACGGGGCAGGGCGATCTCGCCTTCTGCTCCGGCGGGGACCAGCGCATCCGGGGCGACGACGGCTACATCGGCGACGACGAGGTGGCCCAGAAGGGGATCGGGCGGCTGAACGTCCTCGACCTCCAGATCCAGATCCGGCGCACGCCGAAGCCCGTCATCGCCATGGTGGCGGGCTACGCCATCGGGGGCGGCCACGTGCTCCACGTCGTGTGCGACCTGACCATCGCGGCCGACAACGCCCGCTTCGGGCAGACCGGGCCCCGGGTGGGGTCCTTCGACGGCGGCTACGGCTCGGGCCTGCTGGCCCGCAGCATCGGCCAGAAGCGGGCCCGCGAGATCTGGTTCCTCTGCCGGCAGTACACCGCGGAGGAGGCCTACGAGATGGGGATGGTGAACACGGTGGTCCCCCTCGAAGCCCTCGAGGAGGAGACGGTGGCCTGGTGCCGGGAGATGCTGGCGCACTCGCCGTTGGCCATGCGCATGATCAAGGCCTCGATGAACGCCGCCGACGACGGCCTGGCCGGCATCCAGCAGCTGGCGGGCGACGCCACCTTGCTCTACTACCAGACCGACGAGGCGCAGGAGGGGCGGGACGCGTACGTGAACAAGCGCCGTCCCGACTTCGACCAGTTCCCCAAGCGACCTTGACCGCACTCGCGGCGCGTCCCTGATGAACCCCTGGGTGGCGGGGGCCCGACCCCGGACCCTGCCCGCCGCGGTCGTCCCGGTCGCTGTGGGCACCGCGGTGGCCGTCGGCGAGGGGATCGTCGTGTGGCGGTTCTTCGCCGCCCTCGTCGTGGCCCTGGCCATCCAGGTGGGGACCAACTTCGCCAACGACTACCAGGACGGGGTGCGGGGCACAGACGACGTCCGAGTCGGCCCCATCCGCCTCGTCGCCTCGGGCCTGGCGTCGGCGTCCGCGGTGCGCGCCGCCGCCCTCGGGTCATTCGCGGTGGCCGCCGTGTTCGGCCTGGCCCTGGCTGCTGCCGTGGGCTGGGAGCTCCTGCTCGTCGGCCTCGTCTCGTTCGCCGCAGGCTGGCTCTACACGGGTGGGCCCAAGCCCTACGGGTACCTCGGGCTGGGCGAGGTCTTCGTCTTCATCTTCTTCGGGCTGGTGGCCACCGTCGGCTCCGCCTACGTGCAGACCGGCGAGGTGACCGCGCTGGCCGTCTGTGCCGCGGTCCCCGTGGGCCTGCTGGCCACGGCGCTGCTGGTGGTCAACAACCTGCGGGACATCCCGACCGACACCGAAGCGGGCAAGCGCACGCTGGCCGTCCGCCTCGGCGACCGGACGACGCGGATCATGTACGTGACCATGATCGTCGACGTCTTCCTGCTCGTGATCGTGCTCGCGGTCACCGCCCGGACGCCGGCCCTGCTCGCCCTGGTCGGGATCGCTGTTCGCCATCCCTCCCATCCGCCGGGTGCTGGCGGGGGCCAAGGGACCCGACCTGATCCCCGTCCTCGGCGCCACCGGCAAGGCCCAACTGGTCACCGGCCTCCTCCTGGCCCTGGGCCTGGCCCTCGGCGGCTGAATCAGAGGCCAGACGCGGTGAGGAAGGCGCGGACCCGCTGGGCCACGTGGTTCGGCTGTTCGAGGTGGGCGGCGTGGCCCGCCTCGGGCACGGTCTCGAAGGTGGCGTTCTGCCCGATGGTGGCCGCGGCCTGGCGACCGAGGCGCCGATAGGTCTCGTCGTGCTCGCCGGCCAGGACGAGCACGGGCATCGCCAGCTTCGGAAGGTGGTCCCAGAGCGCGACCTGGCGACCGGTGCTGAGGTTGCGCAGGGTCGCGGCCAGCGCCTCGGGGTCATTGGTCAGTCGCTCGCGCCGTTGGAGGGCCTCCGGCGGCAGCGATGCGAACAGGGGCCGGGCCAGCCATTCGTCGAGGAAGGCGTCGAGCCCGACCGCCTCGAGGTGGTCCGCCAACTCGTCGTCGGCCCGACGCCTGGCCTCCCGCTGGTCACCGTCCTCGATGCCCGGGTGGGCGCCGATGAGGACGAGCGCGGTGACCCGGTCGGGCTGGGCCAGCGCCAGGTGCAGGGCGACCCGACCGCCGAGGGAGTAGCCGAGGTAACAGCCCCAACCTCCTGCTCGGCCAAGGCGGTGGCCGGCCTCGGTCAGGTCCCGGGCGACGGGCGTGGCGCCGTGGCCCGCGAGGTCCACCGGCTGGAGCGGCCGGTCCTCCCCGAGCGCGCCGAGGAACGGGCCCCAGCACCGGGCGTTCTGCGTGAACCCGTGGGCCAGGACCAGGGGCGGGGAGCTCACCGGCGCGACCCTAGAGTCCTGGACCGTGGACGAGTCGACGGTGGCTGCGACCTTCTGCGCCACCCTGGTCGACGAGTTCGTCCGGGCCGGCGTCACCGATGCCGTGGTCGCTCCCGGGTCCCGATCGACGCCCATGACCGTGGCGCTGGCCCGAAACGAGGGCATCCGCGTCCACGTCCACGTCGACGAGCGCTCGGCCGGATTCCTGGCCCTCGGCCTCGGGCTGGCGACCGGGCGCCCGGCGGTCGTGGTGACAACCAGCGGCACGGCGGCCGCCGAGCTCCACCCGGCAGTGGTGGAGGCGGACCACGCGGGCGTCCCCCTCCTCGTCTGCACGACCGACCGGCCGCCGGAGCTGCACGGCGTGGGCGCCCCGCAGACCGTGGACCAGTCAGGTCTCTATGGCCGTTCGGTTCGTGCCTTCGTCGAGCCTGGCGTGCCCCGGGAGGGCTCGGCGTGGTCGTGGCGCTCGCTGGCCGCTCGGGCCGGATTGGACGCCACCGGGAAGCGGCCGGGACCGGTGCACCTGAACCTGGCCTTCAACGAGCCGCTGTTGGGTGTCCCCGGGGCTCTGCCCGAGGGGCGGGTCGATGGGGCACCGTGGCACGCGGGGTCTCTCGGCAAGGCCGGCTACACCGCCGTGGCCGCCCTCGAGGGTCGGCGGGGTGTCCTCGTGACCGGCCGCGGCAGTGATCCGACGAAGGTTCGTATGTTCGCCGAGCTGTCCGGCTGGCCGGTGTTGGCCGACCCGCTGAGCGGATGCCGCGGCTCGGACCCCTGGGTGATCAGCGGGTTCGATCTCCTGATCCGCTCCGCCGCCTGGTCGGCTGCTCACCGTCCGGACGCCGTGGTGCGGATGGGGACCCCGCCCGCATCGAAGGTGCTGAACCGGTGGCTGAGCGACGTCGAGCTGTACGTGGTCGTCGACCCCACCGGTGCCGTCCCCGACCCGGAGCGGGCCGCCTCGCACCTCGTGGCCGACCACCTGGCCCCCCCGCCGACGCCCGCGCCGCCAGAGTGGCTGGCGTCCTGGCGAACGGCCGACGACACCGTCCAAGCGGTGTTGGACGAGGCCCTCCGGGAATCCGTGGACGATCCCGCCGTAGCCCGCACCGTGCTCGGCTCGTTGCCGGCCGATGCGGACCTGGTCGTGGCCTCGTCCATGCCGATCCGCGATGTCGAGTGGTTCGGGGGCACCACCGACGCCCGGGTGCTGGCCAACCGTGGGGCGAACGGAATCGACGGCGTCGTGTCCACGGCGATCGGGGTCGCCCTGGGCGGACGCCCCACGGTCGCCCTCGTCGGCGACCTGGCCTTCCTACACGACACCAACGCGCTGCTCGGGGCCGCCGAACGGGACGTCTCGCTGACCGTTGTCGTCGTCGACAACGACGGCGGGGCCATCTTCTCGTTCTTGCCGCAGGCCGACCAGCTGCCGCCGGATGAGTTCGAGCGCCTGTTCGGCACGCCGCATGGCCTGGACCTGGTCGAGGTGTCCCGAGCCCACGGCGTCGACGCGTCCACCGTGACGTCGCTCGACGAGTTGGCGGCGGCTGTGGCCGAACCGGCACCGGGCATCCGGGTCCGCGTCGTTCGCACCGACCGCCAGGCCAACGTGGCCGTCCACGAACGCCTCTACGCCGCCGTCGCTGAGGCGCTCGCCGACCTCTGACGTGCGGCATGAAGACCGCCAACGAGGCAGAGATGGGGGCGTTCGGTCGGGCTGCTGGTCGTCGGGGCATGCCGGCGCGCTGATCCCACCGACGGTGGGCGACTGGTGGCATTCGCTCGAGGTCGAGGCAGGGGTGTCCCGATTCGGGATGCGCATGCCTCGACCTCGCTGACGGAGCCTCGGCCGACCCCACGCCCCCGTCTCTGCCTCGTTGTCGGTCCCCCGGCCGAGGGCCTAGAGGCGGACCAGGGTGCCGAGCATGGCCTGGAGCTTGGCCCGGGTCTCGTCCAGCTCGGCGACGGGGTCCGAGTCGGCGACGATGCCGACACCGGCCCACAGCCTCGCGGTCCTGCCGGTGAGCTCGGCGGAGCGGATCCCGACGGCCCAGCTGCCGTTGCCGGCGCCGTCGACCCAGCCGACCGGACCGGCGTAACGGCCCCGGTCGCCGGTCTCGAGCCGGGCGATCAAGGCGAAGGCGGCGTCGCGGGGGTCACCCCCGACCGCCGGCGTCGGGTGCAGGGCCTCCACCAGCTCCAGGACCGACGGCGCGGGGTCCGACAACTGTCCCTCCACCATCGTCCCGAGGTGCTGCACGTTGGCCACGCCGACCACCGAAGGCTCGGCCTCCTCGTCGAGGAACGAGCACCAGGGCAGGAGGGTCTGATGCACGAAGTCGATGGTGACCTGGTGCTCGGCCCGGTCCTTGGCCGACGCCAGCAGCCCGGCGGCCAGGCGGGCGTCGGTGGCCGGGTCGCCGCCCCGGGGGGCCGTACCGGCCAACGGGTGCGAGCGCACCACGTCGCCGTGGCGGGCGACCAAGGTTTCGGGACTGGCGCACACGAAGCCGTCGACCGCCGCCAGGACACAGCCCGGGAAGGCGGCGGCGAGCCGGCGCAGGACACCCCGCCGGTCGAAGGGACGATCGCTCTCGACGACCAGCTCCCGGGCCAGGACCACCTTGCGCAGCTCTCCGGTCCGCACCGCGTCCCGGCCGGCGACCACCGCCGCGCACCAGTCGTCGGCGCCCTGGGTGGCCTGCACGGTGACCCGTTCGGGCAGCACCGGTGTCGGCTCCTCGTCGCAGAGCACCGGTGTCGGGTCGACGTCACCGACGGTGGTGACCCAGCGGCTGCCGCGGTCGTCCCGGCCGACGATGACGGACGGCACCCGCAGGCGGCGTCCGGGACCGGGCAGGAACGGCCAGGCCCCGAAGCCCACGGGGCCGGTGCCCGGCCCACCGACTTCGTCGTCGACGGTGATGGCCGCGAGCGCGGCCTGCGCCTCCCCGACATCGGCGACGTCGATCTCCAGGGCCGTACCCCGTCCGGCCAGCCCGACGCCGTCGCGGGCGACGAGCAGGCCGTCGGCGCCGGCCACGGTGAGGAGGTCGATGTCCTGGTCGAGGCGCCGGGTCCGGGCGACGAGGGCCATGTCCTCAGGTCCGGGTGGCGGTGATGAGCTGCGCCGAGCCCAGCAGGAAGGCGCGGTGCTCGATGTGCTCGAAGCCGGCGGCCCCCAGGCGTTCCAGCAGCTCCAGGCGAGGGGGGAGGTAGGCGGTGGACGCCGGGAGGTAGCGGTAGGCGTCCCGGTCCGAGAGCAGACCGCCGATGAGGGGAACGATGCGGTCGAAGTACAGGTGGTGGCCGAACCGGAACAGCGGGTTCGACGGCCGATCGACCTCGAGCAGGCCGATCCGACCGCCGGGACGGAGGGTCCGGGCCAACTCGGCGAACAGGGTGTCGAGGGACACCACGTTGCGCAGGGCGAACCCACACACGGCGCCGTCGGCCACCCCGTCGGGCAGGGGCAGCCGGGTGATGTCGCCCTGCGCCCGCGGAGCCGACGCGTGGCTGGCCTGGAGCATGCCGAGGGCGAGGTCGATGCCGACCGGGCTCAGTCCCTGGGCCTGCGCCTCAGAGCACAGGTCACCGGTCCCGGTGGCGAGGTCGAGCACGCGGGAGCCCGCGGGCAGCCCGAGCTGGGCCACAGTGGTGCGGCGCCAGCTCCGGTCGAGCCCGAAGGTCATCACCCGGTTGACCAGGTCGTATCGGGGGGCGATGGCGTCGAACATGCCCCGCACCGCGGTCGCCTTCGCCTCGCCCTCGGGCAGGCGTTCGGACGTGCTCACCATGGCCAGAGCGTACGGACCCGACCCTTCGCTCAGAGGGGCGCACACAAGTCGGTGACGAGCCTGGGGAAGAGGGTGGCGACCAGGTCGCGGTCGGCGAGGTAGCCGACGTCGTCTTGGCGGATCTCGAGCTCACGGGCGCCGAGGCGACCGAGGAGCAGCGCCGGGACGGCGTCCGGTGAGATGCCCGCCTTGTCGTCCTCCATCGGGTTCAGGGCGGGGGCGGGGTCGCGACGCACGCTGACCACCTCCCCGTCCGCGTAGGTGATGATCACGCCGTCCTCGTAGAAGGAGAGCGCCAGTTCACCCCGGTCGGCGGCGAGGGGGGATGCCGCCAGGCGGGAGGAGAGCTCGGGGCGGACGTGGTCGAGGAAGGCCGTGGGATCGGGGATCCGGGCGTAGACCACGTTGAACCACCCCGGATCCGAGGCCCCCGCGGCCCGAACGACGGCGCCCCACGGGTCGCCCTCCCGCTCCAGGAGGAAGAGTCGCAGGTCACCCGTCCGGGCTGCGGTCTCGGCCAGCAGGGCCTGGGCCGGGGCGGTCGCGTCGGCTGCGCCCTCGGCCGTGGCGTAGTTCTCCTCGGGTCGTATCTGGACCCGGGCGAAGCCGCCGAGGGTGTCGCCTTGGCGGGCGACGAGGATCAGCTCCCCCCACGTCGGGGCGCCCTCGAGGAGCCAGGACCAGCCCGTCTCGGGCCACGTCAGGGCGAGGTCGAACCGGGACTGGGCCTGGGCCTGCAGCCGCTCGATCTCGGGTCGGTCGGCCACGGTGGCCAGGTCGACGGTCCACCCGTCGGGCGCCTTCGGGGCCTCCAGCAGCCGGTGCTGGGGGGCGTAGGCGAGGCCGTACCCGTAGCCGAGGCGCCGGTAGAGGTACGGGATGCCGGTGATGAGGAGCACGAGGGCCCCCTGGTCCGCCGCCCACCGGTGGTGGAGGTCGAACTGGGCCCGCACGAGGCCCTTCTTGCGCGCGTACTGCCGGGTCGCCACGAACTCGATCTGGACAGCGGGGACCTCGGTCTGGCCATAGCGGAGGCGATGGGTGAGCAGCGTGCAGGTGGAGACGACCGCACCGTCGCGATCGACGACCACCGTCCATCGGCCCGGCCCGTAGCCGGGCCGGCTGAGCAGGTGGCGCACGGCGGCCCCTTCGTGGCCGTCGAAGACCTCGGTGCAGAGGGCGATGATCCCCTCGTGGTCGTCAGGGGTCGCCTCGCGGACGATCAGACCGTCAGGCAGGGCACGCACGGAGCGAACGCTACGGGGCGGTGGATCCCCAGACCCGGGAATTGTCGGGGAGCAGGGGCGCCACGGCGGCCCACGTCGGCGGCACCAGATCGAGGAGCCCCTCGGGGTCAGTGGCGAGCACCGCGTAGTCCAGGTCCCGGTGGCGCGCCATCGAGTCGTCCAGGTCGGCGAACCCGGCCCCCAGGCCGGTGATCACACCGAGCCCGGTGGGTCCGACGTCCACCGTGGTGACGGCCAGGTCGGGGCGGTCGGCTCGTAGGCAGGCCACGACCTTCCAGACATCGCCGGCCCAGGCCACGGTGGTGCGCTCGCGGGCGGCCATCGTGGCGTCAGTCGGGTGGCAGTCGTGGAGGAGCAACACGGTCCCGGGATGGGCCCAGGCCTCGAGGGCGGCCAGATCGGCGAGGGCCGCCTCGAACAGGTGCAGGCCGTCGACGAAGGCCAGATCGAGCGGGGCGTCGCCGAGGACGTCGGCCCGCTCGTGATCGGCGAAGAAGGCCTTGCTGGTGGTGGTCACGACCCGGCGCCCGGGAGCCCGCTCGTCCACCTCCGGGCCGGGTGACGGATCGACGCCGACGGCGACGGTGCCCGGCCGGGTGAGGCCGAGGCTGTGGCCGTCGGCCACGCCGATCTCGACGTAACCGCGCGGGCGCAGGTGCTCGTGGAGACGGTCGAGCAGTGCGTAGTAGTGGGGGAACCAGGCGCCGTCCTCGGCCGTCGTCACCTCAGCGGCCCTCGGGCTGCACCGCACCGCAGTGGCGACACTTCGGATAGGCCCGGGAAGCCGGTCCGCCGCACTCCGGGCAGGTGGGGACCGTGAGCTGGCCTCGGCGGAGCCGGGTCAGGACCGACCAGACCATGCCACCGATGGCGATGACGATGAGGAGCTCGAAGGCGTCGCGGATGAGGTCGCCGGAGTCCACGGCCTCAGTGTGGCGGGATCAGTCGAACCAGAGACGCTGGTGCTGGCGGCTCTCGGGGTGCACGAGCAGGCAGAACAGGGCGACCGGGAAGAGGATGTAGACCAGGAAGCGCAGGTTGAAGAGGGTTTCGAGGCCGTTGTCGAGCAGCGGGAGGACGGCGACGACCGCCACCTCGAAGCCCGAGGCGGTCACCGCGACCTGGTAGCCCCATCGGCGGCTGTTGGCGATGCCGTACGCTCCCGCTGCGCCGGCCAGCCCGGCGATGGTCAGCAGCGGGAGTTGGGGCAGCAGCACGCCCAGCACGGCGTTGGCGTAGAGCAGGAACACCGCGATCTGGAGGGTCTGGGGCTGTGAGGGGTTGGTCCAGCGGCGGGTCTCCATGAGCCACAGTGTGGCAGGAATCGTCCTGGCTGCAGGGGGCGGGACCCGGCTGGCGCCGCTGACCCGACAGCGACCGAAGGCCCTCTGCCCCGTCGGGGGGACGGCCCTGGTGGACCTGGCCGAGGCGCGGGTCCGGGCGGTCACCGACGGGGTGGCCGTGAACGTCCACCACGGACGGGAGGCCCTCCTGGCCCATCTCGGGCACCGCGTGCACGTCTCCGTGGAGGATCCCGAGCCGCTGGGAACGGCAGGAGCGGTCGGTGCACTCCGGGACTGGCTCGACGGGCGACCGGCCGTGATCGTCAACGCCGACGGCTGGTGTACGGGGGGACTGGACACCTTGCTCGAGGGCTGGGACGGCGAACGGGTGCGGATCCTGGTGCCGGGCCGGGGCGCCTTCGGGCCCCGGTCCATGATCGCCGGGTCGCTCCTGCCATGGGCCTTGGCCCAGACGATCGAGGCCCGACCTGCCGGCCTCTTCGAGACGGTCTGGCGCGACGCCTTGACGCAGGGCACGCTGGAGACCGTCGCCTTTCCGGGCCCCTTCGTCGACTGCGGCACCCCTGCCGCCTACCTGGCCGCCAACCTCGCGGCGTCCGGTGGCCAGTCCGTGATCGCGCCGGAGGCCCAGGTGGCCGGCCGGGTCGTGCGCAGCGTGTGCTGGGAGGACGCAGTGGTCGGCCCCGACGAGCTCCTCGTCGACGCCATCCGGTTCAGTGAGCGGGGGACCGTGCTGGTGCGCTGACCGGGGTGCCGGCCAGTTGGCCGCACGCGGCATCGATGTCCACGCCGCGGTTCTGACGGATCGTGACGGGCACCCCCGTGGCCGCGACCCGATCGCGAAACGCCTCGACCGCCTCGGGGGAGGACCCCTGGGTCCCGAACCCCGGAGTCGGGTTCAGGGGGATGAGGTTGACGTGGGCCCGCAGCCGCCCCGCGATCGCAGCCAGCTCGTCGGCGTCCTCGGGGCGGTCGTTGGTCCCGGCGATCATCGCCCACTCGAAGCTGAGCCGGCGGCTCTTGACCTCGCGCCAGAGCGCACACGCCGCTTCCAGCTCGGCCAGCGGGTACCGCCGGTTGACGGGCACCAGCTCGTCCCGGAGCGTGTCGTTGGCCGCGTGCAGCGACACCGCGAGGTTGACCGGGAGCGCCTCCTCGGCCAACCGCAGGATGCCGGGCACGATGCCGACCGTCGACACGGTGAGGCCCCGGGCCCCGATGCCGAGGCCGCCGTGGAGGCGCTCGACGGCGGCCCAGGTGGCGTCGTAGTTGGCCAGTGGCTCGCCCATCCCCATGAACACGATGTTGGACACCCGCCGCTCGCCCGCCTCCCGCTGGGCCATGACCACCTGCTCGACGATCTCGCCGGCGCTGAGATGGCGGGCGAACCCGGCCTGGCCGGTGGCGCAGAAGTCACAGGCCATCGCGCACCCGGCCTGGGTGCTGACACAGACGGTGCTCCGCTTCGGGTAGTGGAGCAGGACGGTCTCGACCCGGTGGCCGCCACCGACCTCCCAGGCCCACTTCACGGTCTCGCCGGCGTCGCCGACGCGCCGGGCCACTTCGGCCAGGGCCAGGGGCAGCCGCTCGGCCAGGTCGTGGCGAAGGGCCAGCGGCAGGTTGGTGATCGCCGTGAGGTCCCGCCCCTGGCGGTAGAGCCCTTCCCAGACCTGGTCGACCCGGTAACGGGGCTGGTCGGCGAGAAGCGTCTCGAGCCCCTCGCGGTCCAGGTCATAGCGGGTCGGCACGCCCCGAGCGTACGGTTGGCCCGTGCCCGATGCCCGACCTCGTCCCCCGGTCAGCGAGCACCACCACCGCAACGTCCAGGGGGGTGTGGCCCGGGCCGCGGTGTTCGGGGCCAGCGACGGACTCGTCTCCAACGTCTCCCTGATCCTCGGCGTGGCCGGGGCCGACCCCGGTGCCGGTGTCGTCCGCCTGGCCGGGCTGGCGGGTCTGATCGCCGGAGCGGTGTCCATGGCCGCGGGGGAGTACGGCTCGATGAAGGCCCAGCAGGAGCTGCTGGAGCGCGAGCTGGCCATGGAGCGTCGTGAACTGGCCCGCAACCCCCACGTCGAGACCGTCGAGCTCTCCCAGCTCTACCAGTCGAGAGGCGTCGACCCTGACCTGGCCCGCCAACTCGCGGAAGGCGTGATGACCGATCCGGAGACCGCCCTCCGGGCCCATGCCCGGGAGGAGCTGGGGATCGACCCCGACGCCCTGGGCTCGCCGGTGCGGGCCGCGGGCTCGTCGTTCGTGTCCTTCTCGCTGGGCGCCCTCCTCCCCCTGCTGCCCTGGTTCGTGACCTCCGGTGCCGCGGCGATCGTGGCGTCCGTCGTCCTCGCCGTGGCTGGTGCGGCCGGGCTCGGCGTGGCCCTCGCCCGCTTCACGCTGGGCTCGCCGTTCCGTCTCGCCTTCCGGTACGTCGCCATCGCCGTCCTCGCCGGCGCCGTCACCTACGGCATCGGCTCCATCGTCGGCGTCTCCACCTAGTCGTCCTCGTCGTCGAACGCGGCCTCGAAGGCGGTGGTGGTGTGGTGGATGGTGAAGCCGAGGGCCTCGTAGAGACCGACGGCGGGGGCGTTGTCGGCTTCGACGTAGAGCATGCCGACGGTCAGGCCTCGGTCGGCCAGGTGGTCGAGGCCGGCGACGGTGAGGGCGCGGCCGAGGCCGCGGCCGACGAAGTCCGGGTCGACCGCGATCACGTAGATCTCACCCAGGGGCGGCTGTTCGTCCGCGTGGACCTTCGTCCAGCAGAAGCCCGCGAGGCGGTCATCGACCTCGTGCAGGAGGAATCCATCAGGGTCGAACCACGACTCGGCCAGACGGCCCCGGAGGGTGTCCTGGGTCCAGCCCCCCTGCTCGGGGTGCCACGCGAAGGCCCGGTTGTTCACCGTCAGCCAGGCGTCGTCGTCGGCCCCGGGCCGGAACGACCGGGTCACGAGGTCGGTGGTCTCCTCGAGCGGCAGCGGTCGCCGCATCTGGTGGAGCCGGCGCACAGGCGCCAGCCCGGCCCGCCGAGCGGCCTCGAGGTGGCGCTCGGTCGTGGCCTCCACCCACCAGCGCACGGCGGGCGCTCCGATGGCCTTGGCCGCCTCGATCGCCGGCCCCAGACGGTCGGCCGCGACCCGGAGGGGATCCTCGTCGGGGCCGAGCGCGACGTCGAGCTCCACGGTCGCCACGGCGCGGCACACTACCGACGTGGCCCGCCCCCGAACGCCCGGCGGTCGCGCTCGGGAGACCATGCGCCGCCTCATCGTCGAGTACCCAGACGCCCGTTGTGAGCTGGACCACGAGAACCCGTTCCAGCTCCTGGCGGCGACGATCCTGTCCGCCCAGTGCACCGACGCCCGGGTGAACATGGTCACCCCGCACCTGTTCGCCCGCTATCCGACGGCGTTCGCCCTGGCCGAGGCCGAGCCCCTCGAGTTGGAGGAGATCATCCGCTCCACGGGGTTCTTCCGCGCCAAGGCCAGGAGCCTGATCGGCATGGCCCAGGGGCTGGTCGAGGACCACGACGGCGAGGTGCCGTCCCGGATGGTCGACCTGACCAAGCTGCCCGGCGTCGGTCGCAAGACGGCGAACGTGGTCCGATCCGTGGCCATGGACCTTCCCGGGCTGCCCGTCGACACCCACGTGGGACGCTTGTCCCGCCGTCTGGGGCTGACCGAGGAAGAGGACCCGGTGAAGGTGGAGATGGTGCTGAACGCCATGATCCCGGCCGCCGAGCGGGGCCGGTTCAGCCTGCGCCTCATCCTGCACGGCCGGCGGGTCTGCCCCGCCCGCACACCGCGGTGCGGGGACTGCGTCCTGAACGACTTCTGTCCATCGTCCGAGGTCTGACTTCGGGTTAAGGTGGTTTTGCCAGGTTCCCGCCACCTGGCTACTGGCGACCATCGGGATCCGCCGCCCGAGGTCGCCCACGGCCGGCGCCCTTCGTGGGCGCCGGCCCCGCGTCCGGGCCCGGCATCACCCGATCGGGGGACCGCCGCCCTCCCGTCAGCGCCCGTCGAGGCGACGCAGCACCGCCGCCAATCGGCGGGCCCCGGTGCGCAGCGATCGTTCCACCTCGTAGAGGTCGGCGGCCAGGTCCTCCTTGTCGCCCGCCAGATCGTCCGCGGCGGCGGTCACCCGCTTGATCAGCTCGTCGAGGCTGGACGCGGTCGAGGCCAGCTGGGCGTGGTGGGCGGTCACCGGCCTTGTGTAGCGCAAACCGACCGAAGCGAGCGGAGGGCGCCGGTACCGTGAGGCGCCGATGGCGCCCGTCCTCGCCCCCCTGCTGACCCGCCTCGACCGGCGGGGCGTCGCCGACCCGTCGACCGACCTGCCCCGACCCGCGCTCGGCGGAGACGAGCCCGTGGAGGCCGTGCGGGCGATCCTGGCCGACGTGGCGTCCCGGGGCGACGCCGCCGTGCGGGCCCTGACCGAGCGCCTCGACGGCGTGGCCGTCGACGACCTGCGGGTCCCGCCCGCGACGGTGACCTCGGCCCTGGGCGCCGTGGACCCCGATGTCCGGAGCGCCCTCCAGCAGGCGGCCGACGAGATCGCGGCCTACCACGAGGGCCAGGTGCCCCCCACCCGCCGCCATGACCGCGACGGGGTGGTCATCGACGAGTACTACGTGCCCGTGGCCCGGGCCGGCTGCTACGTGCCGGGTGGGCGGGCCCGGTACCCCTCGACCGTCCTGATGACGGTGGTCCCGGCGCGGGCGGCCGGGGTGGGCGACGTCGTGCTCTGCACCCCGCCCGGCCCGGACGGCGAGGTCCCGGTGGAGACCCTGGCCGCGGCCGCCATCGCCGGCGCCGACGAGGTCTACCGCATCGGCGGGGCCCAGGCCATCGGCGCCCTCGCCCACGGCACCGAGAGCGTTCGCCCGGTCGACGTCATCGTCGGACCGGGCAACGTCTATGTCTCCCAGGCCAAGCGTCAGGTCACCGGCCTGGTCGGCGTGCCCGCGGCCTTCGCCGGCCCGTCCGAGGTGGTGGTCATCGGCGACGACACCGTGCCCGCCGAGCTCTGCGCCACCGACATCGTCGTCCAGGCCGAGCACGGCCCCGGCGGCCTGGCCTGGCTCATCACCTGGTCCGAACCGGTTGCCGACGCGGTGGATGCTGCCATCACCGGCATCGTCGCCGGGTCGGCGCGCCGGCCCGACATCGAGGCCACGCTGGCTGACGGCGGCTACACGGTGCTGGTGGACGGTCCCGAGGCGGCGGTGGCCGTGGCCAACGCCATCGCCCCGGAGCACCTCCAGCTGATGACGGCCGACCCGGCGGCCCTCGTGCCCCTGGTCCGCAACGCCGGGGCCGTGTTCTGCGGGCCCTGGTCACCGGCCGCTCTGGGGGACTACGCCGCCGGACCGAGCCACGTCCTGCCCACCTTCGGCTCGGCCCGCTACGCCGGGGCCCTGTCCGTCCTGGACTTCCTCAAGCAGATCCACGTCGTGACCGCCGACGCGGCCGGCCTGGCCCGCCTCGGTCCCGTCGTCGAGACGCTGGCCACCGCCGAGGGCCTTCCCGCGCATGCCGCGTCCATCGCCGCTCGGCGGACGCTGACGCCATGACCACCACCCGGGTCCAACCCCGTGGTGACCTGGCCCTCATGACCGGGTACCACTCACCCCAGCTCGACGTCCCGGTGCGGCTGAACACCAACGAGTCGCCCGTCGGCCCACCCAGGGCCTGGGTCGACGAGCTGGCTGCCGCCCTCGCCGACGTGGCCTGGAACCGCTACCCGGACCGCGAGGCCGTCGCGCTGCGGTCGGCGTTGGCCGACCACCACGCCACCACCGTCGACCGGGTCTTCTGTGCCAACGGCTCCAACGAGGTCCTCCAGTCCGTGCTCCTGGCGTACGGCGGGGCAGGACGGACCGCGGCGACCTTCGAGCCCACGTATGCCGTGCACAGCCACCTGGCCCGCATCACCGGCACCGGCGTGATCGCGGGGGAGCGGGGCGAGGACTTCACCCTCGAACCGGACGAGGTCGACCGCGTCCTGGCCCAGAGCCCGGGCGTGGTGTTCCTCTGTTCGCCCGACAACCCGACCGGGCTCGTCGCCGATCCCGAGTTGGTCGCCTCGGTGGCCGATCGCTGCGCCGCCGCCGGCGCCCTGCTCGTGGTGGACGAGGCCTACGGCCAGTTCGCGTCCTCGACCGCGCTGGATCTGGTCGACGACGACCGGCCGCTGCTCGTCACGCGGACCTTCTCCAAGACCTGGGCGATGGCCGCGGGTCGATTGGGCTACGGCATCGGCCCGACATGGGTCGTCGACGAGTTGCTCAAGGTCGCCTTGCCGTACCACCTCGACGCCGTGACCCAGCTGGCCGGGCGCCTGGCGCTCGACCACATCGACGCCATGGACGAACGGGTCCGCCTGATCGTCAGCGAGCGGGAGCGCCTGGTGGCGGGCCTCGGTCGGCTTCCGCTGCGGCAGTGGCCTTCTGGGGCCAACTTCGTCCTCTTCCGCCCGGACGGGGCAACCGGCGACGCCGTGTGGCAGGCCCTCGTCGAACGGGGCGTCCTGGTCCGCAACTGTGCCTCCTGGCCCCGCCTGACGGACTGCCTCCGGGTCACCGTCGGCACCCCGGACGAGAACGACCGGTTCCTGACCGCCCTCGAGGAGATCCTGTGAGCGCTCCACGCACCGCCACCGTCGAACGGACGACGGCCGAGACCAGCATCGAGCTGATCGTCGTCCTCGACGGGACGGGAACCGTCGAGGTCGACACCGGCCTGCCCTTCTTCGACCACATGCTGGCCCAGCTCGGACGCCACGGTGGCCTGGACCTCACGATCCGGGCCAAGGGCGACCTGGAGATCGACGCCCACCACACCGTCGAGGACGTCGGCATCGCGCTCGGCGGGGCGCTGAAGGAGGCCCTCGGGGACAAAGCCGGTGTTCGTCGGTTCGCCTCGTCGGCGGTCCCCCTCGACGAGGCCCTGGTCGAAGCGGCCCTCGACCTCTCCGGACGGCCCTTCCTCGTCTACGAGATCGATCCACCGGGCGAGAAGATCCTGGGCGATCCGCCGTTCGACCCGCAGCTGGCCGAGGAGTTCTGGCGGGGCTTGGTCACCGCCGCGGGCTGGACGCTGCACCTCACCATGGTCCGGGGCAAGAACACCCACCACGTCATCGAAGCCTCGTTCAAGGCGACGGCCCGCGCCCTGCGCGACGCCGTGCGGGTGGAGGGCTCGGGGATCCCGTCCACCAAGGGGACCCTTTGACCCAGGGGGCGCGACCGCTGGTTGCGGTCCTCGACTATGGCATCGGCAACCTGCGTTCGGCCCAGAAGGCGCTGGAGCACCTCGGTGCCGATGCCCGCCTGACCGCGGACGCCGGCCTCATCGCCGACGCCGCCGGCGTGGTGCTGCCCGGCGTCGGCGCCTTCGGGGCCTGCATGGCTGCCCTCCACCGGACGGGACTGGACGAGCTGAGCCACACGGCCGTGGCGTCGGGGCGCCCGTTCCTCGGCATCTGCGTCGGCATGCAACTCCTGTACGCCGCCTCCGAGGAGGATCCCGGCGTGACCGGCCTCGGCGTGCTCCCCGAAACCGTCCGGCAGCTTCCCGACGGCGTGAAGCACCCCCAGATGCAGTGGAACATCCTCCGCCGCCGCGGCGAGCCGGCGATGTTGGCCGGCGTGGATGACCCGACGTGGGTGTACTTCGTGCACTCCTTCGCCCCGGAGGCGGGGCCCGGCGTCGTGGCCACCTGTGACTACGGCGGTGACGTCGTGGCCGGTGTGGAGCGGGACAACGTCTGGGCCATGCAGTTCCACCCGGAGAAGTCCGGGCGGGCGGGCCAGCAGATCCTGGCCAACTTCCTGGGTCGGTTGCCATGAACCTCTACGCCGCCATCGACCTGCTCGGCGGGCGCTGTGTCCGGCTGCACCAGGGGGACTACGACCAGGCGACCGACTACGGCGGCGACCCCGTCGGCCGGGCCCGACGGTTCGCGGCCGACGGCGCGCCGTGGATCCACGTCGTGGACCTCGACGCCGCCCGCACCGGACAGGCGGTGAACCGCGAGATCATCGGCCGCATCGCCGCCGCCGTCGACGTACCCGTCCAGGTCGGCGGCGGCGTGCGCTCCCGCCTCGACGCCGAGGCCCTGTGGACGGCAGGTGTGGCCCGGGTCGTGATGGGCACCGCCGCCCTGGAGGACCCGGACCTGGTCGCCGCCCTCGTACCGGACGGCGCGGTGGCCGTGGGCCTCGACGGCCGCGGCCGCGAGCTGGCCGTGCGGGGCTGGGAGGCGTCCGCCGGTGTCGACCTCTTGGAGGCCGTCGCCCGCTTCAGCGCGATGGACGTGGCCGCTCTGGTGGTCACCGAGATCGGCCGGGACGGGACCCTCGACGGCCCGGACCTCAAGGGGCTCTCTTCGGTCCTGGAGGTGGCCAGCGTCCCCGTGGTGGCGTCGGGGGGCGTGGGCTCACCCGACGACCTCGTGGCCCTGTCCGACCTGGACCTGGACGGCGTGATCGTGGGCCGGGCCCTCTACGACGACCGGGTGACGGTGGCCGAGGCCGTGGCGGTGCTGGCCCGGTGAACGTGGCCCGGGTGATCCCCTGCCTCGACGTCACGGCCGGTCGGGTGGTCAAGGGTGTGAACTTCGTCGACCTGACCGACGCCGGTGACCCCGTCGAGCTGGCCGCCCGTTATGACGCCGAGGGCGCCGACGAGATCGTCTTCCTGGACATCACGGCCTCGTCGGAAAAGCGGGAGACCATCGTCGAACTGGCGCGACGCGCCGCCGAGGAGGTCTTCATCCCGTTCACGATCGGCGGTGGCGTGCGTGAGGTCGGCGACGCCCGTCGCCTGCTCCGGGCCGGAGCCGACAAGGTCTCGGTGATGACCGCCGCCGTGGAGGACCCGGACCTCGTGTCGGCCATCGCCGGCGAGTTCGGGGCCCAGTGCATGGTCGTGGCCATCGACGCCCGCCGCCGGGACGACGGCGAGCCCGAGGTCTTCACCCACGGTGGACGGACGCCGACCGGGCGGCACGCCGTGGCCTGGGCCGAGGAGGTCGTGCGCCGGGGGGCGGGGGAGATCCTGCTGACCTCCATGGACCGGGACGGCACCAAGGACGGCTTCGACCTGGAGCTGACCGCCGCGGTGAGCGACGCCGTCAACGTCCCGGTCATCGCCAGCGGTGGCGTGGGCACCCTGGACCACCTGGCCGACGGGATCCTCCTGGGTCGGGCCGATGCCGTCCTGGCCGCCAGCATCTTCCACTTCGGCGAGCACACGGTGGCCGAGGCCAAGGCGGCCATGACCGCGCGCGGCATCACGGTCCGGCCCGCCTGAGCGGTACCGTCGCGGCGATGGGAGACGCGAACGGCACGACGGCCCAGCCGGCAAAGGCCGGCACCGCCAAGTCCGCTCCGACCAAGGACCAACGGGGCCGAGAGCGGTTGCCGATCAAGATGCTGAACGACCGCATCCTGGTGGACATGGACCGCCAGGAGGGCGAGCGCCGGAGCACGGGCGGCATCCTGATCCCCGCCACCGCCCAGGTGGGCAAGCGCCTGGCCTGGGCCGAGGTCATCGCCGTGGGGCCCAACGTCCGGGCCATGGAGCTCGGTGACCACGTCCTGTTCAACCCCGAGGACCGCTACGAGGTCGAAGTCGGCGGTGATGACTACCTCATCCTGCGGGAGCGCGACATCCACGCCGTGGCCGCCACCCGCCTCGAGGAGAGCGGCGCCGGTCTCTACCTGTAGGCCCCCGAAGTCCCTGGGGGAGCCTCGAGGACCCTCCGTAGGATGGCCCCGTGAGCCCGATCTCGACCCCCCTCGCCGTCTCCAGCGACCAGCTGGCGGCCGTGACGTACAACGCCGACGGCCTGGTGCCCGCCATCGTTCAGGAGGAGGGCACCGGCGCGGTGCTGATGATGGCCTGGATGAACGCCGAGTCCCTGGCCAAGACGTTCGAGACGGGGCGGACCTGGTTCTGGAGCCGCTCCCGCCAGGAGTACTGGTGCAAGGGCGAGACATCGGGCGACCGGCAGTACGTGCGCCGCGCCGCCTACGACTGCGACGGTGACACCCTGCTCTTCGTCGTGGAGCAGGAGGGCAAGGGGGCGTGCCACACCGGCGAGCGCTCCTGCTTCTTCCGTGACTTCGGTGATCAGCCCGAGTCGTGAGGAGTTCCGGGCCCTGGCCCGGGACTACACCGTCGTCCCCGTCTGGCGGGAGCTCCTGGCCGACTTCGTGACCCCGGTGTCGGCCTTCGCCCGCCTCGTCGACGGCGGCACCGGCTTCCTCCTCGAGTCGGTCGATCGCGGCGAGCGCTGGAAGCCGCTACTCGTTCGTCGGCCGGCACCCGCTGGCCACCCTGGTCGCCCGGGGCCGCGACGTCGAGGTGCGGGACGGAACGATCCACGGACTGCCCACCGACGGCGGCGTCCTGGCCGCCATCGAATGGTTGGTGGGCGCCTACCGGGCCCCACCGATGCCGGACCTCCCGCCCCTTCACGCCGGGGTGATGGGCTACCTGGGCTACGACGTGGTCCGGGAGGTCGAGCGGCTCACCTCGCCGCCGGAGGACGACCAGGGCCACCCCGACGCGATCATGTCGGTCATCGGCGAGGTCGCGGCGTTCGACCACTGGAACCAGCAGGTCACCCTGGTGGCGTGCGCCGTCGTCGGGCCCGATGTCGACGACGCCGGCCTCGACGAGATCTACGACTACGCCGTCGAGCGGGTCGAGGCGATGGCCCGGGACGGGGCCCGACCCCTCGACGAGCCGTTGCTGGAACCGCCCCGCCGGGACGAGCCCCTGCCGGAGTACCGGTCGGTCCTGGGGTCGGAGGCGTACCAGAAGGCGGTCGAGGTGGCGAAGGAGCACATCGTCGCCGGTGACATCTTCCAGGTCGTCCTGTCCCAACGGTTCGACGTCGAGCTGGAGGCCGACCCCTTCGACGTCTACCGGGTCCTGCGCCAGATCAATCCCAGCCCGTACATGTACTTCGTGCGCTACCCCGAGGTGACCGTCGTCGGTGCCTCGCCCGAGCCGATGGTGCAGCTCCGGGACGGTCGGGTGGTGTCCCGCCCGATTGCCGGCACACGCCCCGCGGCGCCACCGACGAGGAGGACCGCCTCCTCGGCGCCGAGCTGCGGGAGCATCCCAAGGAGGTGGCTGAGCACGTCATGCTGCTGGACCTCGCCCGCAACGACGTGGGTCGGGTCGTGGCCTTCGGCACCGAGCAGGTCGACGAGCGCATGACCCTCGAGCGCTACAGCCACGTGATGCACCTCACCTCGCAGGTGTCGGGCGAGCTGGCCGAGGGTCGGACGCCGGTCGACGTGCTCCGGGCCACCCTGCCGGCGGGGACGGTCTCGGGCGCCCCCAAGGTGCGGGCCATGGAGATCATCGACGACCTCGAGCCGACCCGACGGGGCCCCTATGCCGGGATCGTCGGCTACCTGGACTTCTCCGGCAACATCGACACCGCCATCGCCATCCGCACCCTGCTCGTCGGGGAGGACGGCCGGGCGTCGGTCCAGGCCGGCGCCGGCATCGTCTTCGACAGCGACCCCGCCGGCGAGGACGCGGAATGCCACGCCAAGGCCCGGGCGATCCTGGCGGCCATCCCGTCGGCCCGCCGGATGACGGCGGCCCGTCGGGCGGCCGCGGAGGCGTCGGGTGACTGACGTCGGCGGGGCCGTGGTCCGGCGGGACGTGGTCCGCATCGAGGGGCCCGACGCCGGCCCGTACCTGCAGGGCCAGCTGAGCCAGGACGTGCTCGCCCTCGAGGTCGGGGCCTCGGCCTGGACCTTCGTGCTGCAACCCCAGGGCAAGGTCGACGCCTGGTTCCGGCTCACGCGGGTGGGCGACGACGCCTTCCTGGCCGACGTCGACGCCGGCTACGGCGAGGCACTCCTGGCCCGCCTGCAGCGCTTCCTGCTGCGGACCAAGGCCGAACTGGCCCTGGCCCACGAGTCGATGGTGGCTGTACGGGGCACCGATTCCGTCGACGTGCCCGCCGGAGCGTCGGCCCTGGACCCCGCCTGGCCGGCGGAGTCAGGCGTCGACCTCCTCGGCACCGACGCCGTCCCCGCCGGCCTCGCCGTCCTGACCGCCGACGACCTCGAGCGGCGCCGCATCCAGGCCGGTGTCCCGGCCATGGGCGCGGAGCTGACCGAACGCATCATCCCGGCCGAATCCGGCGTGGTCGAGCGGTCGGTCTCCTTCACCAAGGGGTGCTTCACCGGCCAGGAGCTCGTGGCCCGGATCGACAGCCGGGGCGGCAACGTCCCCCGCCACCTCCGCCTGCTGCGGGCGACAGGCGACGCGCTGACCGTCGGCGCGGACGTCGTCGTGGACGGCAAGGTGGTCGGCCAGGTGACCTCGGCGGTCGGAGACCTCGCCCTGGCGTATGTAGGTCGGGCCGTCGAGCCCCCGGCCGAGGGGACCGTCGGCGACGCCTCCGTCGCCATCGAGGCCCTGCCGTAGCCGTGACCTACCTCGACGGCATCGTGGCGGCCCATCGGGAACGGGCCGGCGCCGACGACCGGTCCCGGACCGAGATGCTGGACGGGGCCCGTCAGACGGCCGCCCCCCGACCGTTCCGCGATGCCCTGGCCGCCACGACCGGTGTGGCGCTGATCGCCGAGGTCAAGCGCCGGTCGCCCTCCAAGGGCGATCTGGCCCCGGGGCTGGACCCGGCGACCCTGGCCCGCGCCTACGAGGCCGGCGGGGCCGCCTGCCTGTCGGTGCTGACCGACGGCCCCCACTTCGGTGGGTCGCCCGCCGACTTGGGCGCGGCGCGGGAGGCCGTGGCCATCCCGGTCCTGCGCAAGGACTTCACCGTCGACGAAGTCGACGTCTGCGACGCACGGCTGATGGGGGCCGACGCCGTGCTGTTGATCGTGGCTGCGCTCGACGACGCCGAGCTGCGGGCCTTCGCCCAGCTCGCCGCCGAACTGGACCTGGCCGCCCTGGTCGAGGTCCACGACGCGGCCGAGGTCGAGCGGGCCCTGGCCGCCGGCGCCGACCTGATCGGGGTGAACCAGCGGGACCTGATGACCTTCGCCGTCGACAGCCACCGGGCCATGGACCTCGCGGCCCAGCTCCCGGCCGGCGTGGTCCGGGTGGCCGAGTCCGGCATCACCGGCCCCGCCGACGTCATCGCCCTCGCTGACGGCGGCTACGACGCCGTCCTCGTCGGCGAGACGCTGGTCACCTCCGGTGACCCCGAGGCGACGACGGCCCGTCTGGTGACCGCTGGAACCGGCCACGGCGGCGTACCGGGCGACGGGTAGCGTCCCGGCCGTGTTCGTCAAGATCTGCGGGATCACCAGCGAGGAGGACGCCCTCCTCGCGGTGGCCATGGGCGCCGATGCGGTCGGCTTCGTCTTCGCCCCCTCGCCCCGTCAGATGGCGCCCAACAAGGTGCGGGAGATCGCCAGCCGGCTGCCTCCGGAGGTCCTGACCGTGGGTGTCTTCAAGGACAGCAGCCGTCAGCAGATCGTCCAGATCGTGCAGACCTGTGGCCTCAAAGCGGCCCAGCTCCACGGCCGGGAGACGCCGGAGCTCACCCGCGAGGTCCGCCAGCGGGTCGGCTTGGTCATCAAGGGGCTTCCGGCCGGAGATCCGGCCCTGGACAGTTGGGACGAGTTCGGGGCTGACGCCTTGCTCCTCGACGCGCCGCGCCCCGGGTCCGGTCAGGTCTTCGACTGGTCGCTGGCCGATGGCATCCCGGTGAACCGGCGGGTGATCCTGGCCGGTGGCCTCACACCAGAGAACGTGGCTGACGGCATCGAGGCCGTCCACCCCTGGGGCGTGGACGTCTCGAGCGGCGTCGAGCAGTCGCCCGGGCGCAAGGACCCGCGCAAGGTGCGGGCCTTCGTCAGCGCGGCGCGCGCCGCCGCCCCACCCGAGTACGAGAGCCGCGGGGGCCACGCCCCCTACGACTGGGAGGCGGAGGCCGGATGGTGACCGACCGGTCGGCCGAGGCGTCGGTCATGCCGGATCCGGCCGCCGACGGTCGTTTCGGGCGCTTCGGCGGCCGTTTCGTGCCCGAGACGCTCGTACCAGCCTGCGAGGAGCTGGAGGAGGCGTTCACCGAGGCCTGGGCCGATCCGGACTTTCGGGCCGAGCTGGACGGGCTGCTCACCGACTACGCCGGGCGACCGTCGCCCCTGACCGAGTGCCACCGTCTCGGCGCGGAGCTGGGCTGTCGACTGCTCCTCAAGCGCGAAGACCTGAACCACACCGGCTCCCACAAGATCAACAACGTCCTCGGCCAGGCCCTGCTGGCCCAGCGGATGGGCAAGACCCGGCTGGTGGCCGAGACCGGGGCCGGCCAGCACGGCGTGGCCACGGCGACGGCCGCCGCCCTGCTGGGCATGGAGTGCCTCGTCTACATGGGCGAGGTGGACATGGAGCGCCAGGCGCTCAACGTCTTCCGCATGCGGCTCCTCGGCGCCGAGGTCCGGGGGGCGGCGTCGGGCAGTCGGACGCTGAAGGACGCCATCAACGAGGCCATGCGCGACTGGGTGGCCACGGTCGAGACCACGCACTACTGCCTCGGCTCGGTCATGGGCCCCCACCCGTACCCCTGGATGGTGCGGGAGCTGCAGCGGGTCATCGGCATCGAGGCCCGGGCCCAGGTCCTGGAGCGCACCGGCGCCCTGCCCGACGTCGTCGTGGCCTGCGTCGGCGGCGGCTCCAACGCCATGGGCCTGTTCTCCGGCTTCGCCGACGACGCCGCGACCGAGCTGGTGGGCGTGGAGCCCGCCGGAGGGGCCGCCGTCGGCCACGGCGTGCCCGGGGTGGTGCACGGGAGCACGTCGTACCTGCTGCAGGACGAGGCGGGACAGGTCCAGGAGGCCCACTCGGTGTCGGCCGGGCTGGACTACCCGGGCGTGGGCCCCGAGCACGCCCACCTGGCCGACATCGGCCGGGCCCGGTACGAGGCGGTGGACGACGACGAGGTCCTGGACGCCTTCGCCCTGTTGTCCAGGACCGAGGGCATCATCCCGGCCCTGGAGCCGGCCCACGCCCTGGCCTGGGTCTCCCGGGAGCGGGCCTTGCTGAGCGGTCGCACCGTCCTGCTCAACCTGTCCGGCCGGGGGGACAAGGATGTCGCCCAGGTCGCCGAGCTCCGTGGCTGAGCGCCTGGAGGACGCCCTGCGGGCCGAACGGGACGCGGGGCGCAAGCTGCTGGTGCCCTACATCACCGGTGGCCTGCCGGGCTGGGAGGCGCTGCTCGATCCGCTGGCCGAGGCCGGCGCCGACGCCATCGAGGTGGGGATCCCCTTCTCGGACCCGGTCATGGACGGACCGGTCATCCAGGCGGCGTCGGAGCAGGCGTTGGCCGCCGGGGCCACCCCGAAGGCCATCGTCGACGCCTTGGCCGGCCAGGAGACTGCGGTCCCCGTGGCGATCATGACCTACTACAACCTGGTCTTCCGCTGGGGCCACCAGCGGTGCGCCGACGACCTGGCCCGGGCCGGAGTGGCGGCGGCGATCCTGCCGGACCTCCCCCTCGAAGAGGTCGGACCGTGGGCCAAGGCGGCCGACCGGGCGGGGGTGGAGACGGTCCTCCTCGCCGCGCCGACCACGCCCGACGAGCGGCTGGTCGCCATCTGCGAGCGGTCCCGGGGTTTCGTCTACGGCGTCGGCCTGCTCGGCGTGACCGGGGAGCGGGACGACCTGGCGGCCACCGCCGTGGCCCTCGCCCGGCGCCTCAAGGCGGTGACCGACAAGCCGGTGTTGATCGGCGTGGGGATCTCCACACCGGCCCAGGCGGTGGAGGCCTGCGCGGTCGCCGACGGGGTCGTGGTGGGCTCCGCGCTGGTCCGCCGGGTGCTCGAAGGGGGCGGGCCGGCGGGCGCCGTCGAGCTCGTCAGCGCCTTCCGAAATGCCCTGAACGGCGGAAATGCTTGACTTTGGGGGGTCAAATCGACTCGCGTGCCTGTTTGCCGGTTCGTTTCGGGACCGACCCGATCGTCCGACCAAGCCCAGGAGGGTGCAATGAACAAGAGTGAGTTGATCGACGCCATTGCCGCGAAGACCGGTCTCAGCAAGACGGATGTGGGGGGCGTGCTCGACGGTTTCGCCGAGGTCGCCTACGGGGCGGTCGGCAGTGGGGACAAGATCACCATCCCCGGGTTCCTCTCCATCGAGCAGACCTACCGGTCCGCCCGAACCGGCCGGAACCCCCAGACGGGCGCCACGATCCAGATCGCGGCCACGAACGCGGCCAAGGTCTCGGCCGGCTCCAAGCTCAAGGCTGCGGCCAAGGGCTGACGCACCCACTCCGGCTCCACGGGGGCGGCCTCCGGGCCGCCCCCGTGGCGCGTCCGGGCGCAGGTCAGTGGGTCAGGGCGCAGGCGAGGCGGATCAGGACCGCTTTCCGGCCCTGGCAGGATGACGCACTTGTCCACCCACCCCGTTCGTCGGTCCTCCGAGTAGTTGGACGGGCGCCGCGCCTCGTGGCGCGTGCGGGCGCGGGCCGCGCTCGACACGCTGATCTCGACTCCCTGGCGGCGGGCGCCCTGGCTCCTGTGGCGACGTCCGGGAGTGCTGGTGCCGACCGCCGGGGCCTGCGCCGTGCTGGCGGCATCGCTGGCGTCGGTCCCGCTGTTCCTCTCGTCGGCGGGGACGGAGGCAGTGGCGTTGCAGGCCGCCGAGCGCTGCCCAAGGGACACGGGCGCGACCTATCGCATCCCGCCCGGCCCCGGGTCGCCGTTGGGTGCACCAGACCCGTTCACGCCGCTCGCCGACGAGCTCGGCCCCTCGATCCAATGGGCGCGGCTGGAGACGTGGTTGGAGGGTCCCGATCCGTCACAGAGGACCCCCGTCGTCGTCCTCTTCCGTGACGGTGCGCTTGACCATGTCGACGTCGTGGAGGGTTCGGACCGACCGGGCGCTGTGTGGGTGAGCGACCGCGCCGCGGAGATGACGGGTGTCGGGCGGAGCGCCACGCTCGGCGGCGTGCCGACGCCCGTCGCCGGCGTCTACCGCGATCTGACGGCCGGAACGATCTCCGATCCGTTCTGGTGCGCCCATCGGCCGGACCTCCTCCTGCGGGGAGCGGACCTCGTGCCCCCGCCGCCGGTCGTGATCGCGGACCGGGAGACCTGGTCCAGCCTCGAAGCGTCGGCGGACTCGGTCGTCGTCGAGGCGGCGTGGGAGGCGCGGCTGCGCAGCAAGGTCACCGTCACCGAGGCACGCGCCCTCGTCGAGGAACTGGCCTGCAACGGCACCGAGGCGGCCGACCTGGCGTGGTGCGAAGCCGGCCCGCCCCTCGTCGACAGCGACGGAGTCCCGACGTGGACGCCGGACGACCGGCAGATCGAGGCGCCGGACGCGGCCACCTTCGTCGAGCGCTACTTCCAGTCGTCGCTGCCATTCGTCGCCGATCGGGCCCGCGGCATCCAGACGGCGGTCGGCGGCGGCGTGTGGCCGGTAGCGGTGCTCGCGGCGCTGGCGGGCGCGGGCCTCGTGGCCGCGACCGCTCTGCTCTGGTGCGACCGACGCCGCCGCGAGGTCGCGCTCCTGACCGTTCGCGGGTTGACGCCGGCTGCGCTGGCGTTGAAGGCGGTGCTCGAGCTGGCCGGAGCGCTCCTCGTCGGCAGCGCAGCAGGCGTGGGCCTCGCCTACGGCCTGGTCGTGTCGGTGGGACCCTCGCCGACGCTGGAGCCCGCCGCCATCGGGCGGGCTGCGTGGGTGGGGGCGGTCGCCTTGCTGCTCTCGGCCCTCGTGGTCGCCTTGGTGGTGGCGGTCAGCGTCCGGACCGATCACGTCGGCCACCGCGGGCGCCCCTGGCTTCGCTTCGTTCCCTGGGAGGTGGCCCTCGGGTTGGCGACGGTGCTGTCGTTCATGCGGTTGGATGAGTGGGGCGTGCCGGTGAGCCACGGCGCGAACGTCACCCGGGTGGACGTCGTCGGCCTGATGTTCCCGGTGTTGTTCCTCACGACCATGGTGGCCGTGGTCTCCCGCCTCCTCGTGCTCGCGCTCGGCCCACTGCGCACCGTCAGCCGCGACTGGCCCAGCTCGATGTTCCTGGCCGTCCGCCGCGTGGCCCGCTACCGGACCGCAGTGATCGGGATGGTGGCGGCATCGGCGATGGCGACGGGCGTGCTCGGCTACGCCGCCACGATCCAACGGTCGATGGACGCGACGCTCCAGGCCAAGGCGCACGTCTTCGTCGGCAGTGACGTCGTCGTCCGGGTCCCGCCCGACGAGCCGATCCCCGCCGCGTTGGCGGAACGATCGACCGGGGTCGACTTCTACATCGGCGCCTGGGTGGACCTCGCTCGCCGTGAGCAGGTGAACGTGTACGCCATCGACCCGACGTCCTTTGCGCACGCCGCCTTCTGGGACGACAGCCTGGCGTCGGTGCCGCTCGAGGAGATCCTCGAGCGGCTCGAGGCCCCACCGAGCGGCGGCCGGGTGCCGGCCCTGGTGGTCGGGCTCGACATCCCCGCTGTGGCCGAAGCCGGGATCATCACCGCGGGCACGACTCGCTTCGAGATCGCCGAGGTGGCCGAGGTGCAGGCGTTCCCGGGCATGCGGCGGGGGAGCCCGGCCATGTTCGTCGCCGCCTCCGCCCTGGAGGACCTCGGCCTGAGCACCCGGTTCCGCGAGACCTGGATCCGCGGTGACCGGGCCGAGATCCTGAGCACCCTCGACGAGGCGAGGACGAGCTACGAGGAGACCACGACCGCCGACCACGTCGTCGACGCCGTGTCCTTCCTGACCGTGTCCCAGACCTTCGGGTTCATGCGCTCGCTGGCCGTGGCGTCCGCTCTGCTCGTCGTGGGAGGTGTCGCCGTGTACTTCGACGCGCGCCGCCGGAACCGGGTGCTCGCCTATGCGTTCGCCCGTCGCATGGGCCTCACGAGGCGCCAGCACAGGCGAGCGCTCCTGGCCGAGGTGCTGGCGGGCGTGGGCGTCGGCTGTTGGCTGGGGTTGGTCGTCGCCCTGGTGGGTGCAGGCCTGGCGCACCAGCGGCTCGACCCGCTCCCGTTGGTCCGACCTGATCCCCTCCTTCGGCCCGCGATCGGGCTGTCGGTCGGATTGGGTGTGGCCGCGCTGGTCGTCGCCTGGATCGCGGCGGCGATCGCGCAGCGAGCGACCGATCGGGACGATCCTTTGGAGGTGCTCCGTGGCGGGACCTGATCCCCTCGCGGCCGGGGTGGCCGCGCGCTGCTCCGGGCTGGACGTGGAGTACCGCCTGGAGTCCGGCACCGTGCCGGCGCTGCGGGGCGTCAGTGCCTCCTTCGAGCGTGCTCGGCTCTCGGTGGTCACCGGGCCGTCCGGATCGGGCAAGTCATCGCTGCTGAGAGCCTTCGCCGGGCTGCCGCGACCCTCTGCCGGCCAGATCGAGATCAACGGTCGCGACATCACCCGCCTTGGGGCCCGGCAGCGGCGCTGGCTGCGTCGGCGCGAGCTCGGGGTGGTGCTCCAGGATCCGGCCGACAACCTTGTCGCCTACCTCCGCGCCGGCGAGCAGGTCGAGCTGGCGGCGCGCATCCGCGGCGCCGACGTGACCGAAGCCCCGGTACTGCTCGACGCGGTCGGCCTCGCGGAGCGCCATCACTCCTTCCCTGCAGAGCTGTCGGGTGGGGAGCAGCAGCGAGTGGCCTTCGCGGCGGGCGCGATCGGTCGGCCCACCTTGCTGCTGGCCGACGAGCCGACGGCCGAGCTCGATGCCGCGGCGGCGACGACGTTGGTCGCGATCATGCGCGCCCTGGTGGGCCGAGGGGCCACCCTGGTCGTCACCTCCCACGACGCCGTCGTCGTGTCCGCCGCCGATCACGTGGTGCAGCTGCGAGACGGCCAGGTGGTCTCGTGACTGCCGTGGACGACCCGGCCGTGCTCGCCCTGACCGGAGTGCAGAAGTCGTTCGTGACCGCGGCCGGATCCCTGCCGGTGCTGGACGGCGTCGACCTCACCGTCGCCCGCGGCGAGGTCCTCGCCATCGCCGGCCGGTCGGGATCGGGCAAGACCACCCTGCTCACGATCATCACCGGCTGGGAGCATCCCGACGCCGGGTCGGTCGAGTTCCACATCGGCACACCCGTCGCCGCGCAACGACGGTGGGATGAGCTGGCGGTCGTGCCCCAGTCGTTGGGCCTGCTCGACGAGCTGACCGTCGCCGAGAACGTCACCCTGCCGTTGCGCTTCGCGCCGGAGGCGTCGGGCGACGACCCCTCGGAGCTGATGGACCGACTCGGCATCGCGCACCTGTCGGGTCGCTACCCCAGCGAGGTCTCGCTCGGTGAGCAGCAACGGGCTGCGCTGGCCCGAGCCGCAGTCATCCAGCCGCAGATGCTGGTGGCCGACGAGCCGATCTCGCACCAGAACGGGGAGTGGGCCGAGACCATGATGCTCGTCCTCGGGCACCTCGCCGCCCAGGGAACGGCATGCGTGCTGGCCACCCACAACGACATCGCCTTCGAGGGCGCCGACCGGGTCCTCGAGCTCCACGGGGGCCGACTCCGACCCCGAGTCGGCTAGGCCACGACCGAACCGCGACAGACGGCGGCTACCTTGCGTCCATGGCTGATCCGACACGACTCGAGGCGGGGGCCAAGGCCCCGGCGATCGCCCTGCTCGACCAGAACGGCGAGAAGGTGAAGCTGGCGGACTTCAAGGGCCGGCCCGTCCTCGTCTACTTCTACCCCCGGGCCGACACGCCGGGCTGCACGACCCAGTCCTGCGGCCTGCGGGACGTGAAGGACGACGTCGGCGACGCCGTGATCCTCGGCGTCAGCCCCGATCTGCCACCCAAGCTGGCCAAGTTCGACGAGAAGTACGGGCTCGGGTTCACGTTGCTCTCCGACCCCGAGCACGCCGTGGCCGAGGCCTACGGCGTCTGGGGTGAGAAGAAGAACTACGGGAAGACCTACATGGGGATCATCCGGTCGTCGTTCCTCATCGGGCCGGACGGCAAGATCCAGCAGGCCTGGTACAAGGTCAGCCCGAAGGACACACCGACGAAGTTCCTGGCCGCGCTGGGCTCGTGAGCGGTTCACGGTCGATGGGGCTGACCGACTGCGACGGGCCGAAGTTCCTGGCCGCGCTGGGCTCGTGAGCGGTTCACGGTCGATGGGGCTGACCGACTGCGACGGGCCGAAGTTCCTGGCCGCGCTGGGCTCGTGAGCCCGCCCCTGTGGTCGCCGGGCGACCCGATGCCGCGGCCCGAGGCCGTCATCCCGCACCGCCCGCCGTTCCTCCTGGTCGACGAGATCACCGACATCGTCCCGGACGAGCGGGCGACGGGCTACTGGCGCCCGAGCGGGGACGAGGCCTTCTTCGCCGGGCACTTCCCCGGCTACCCGGTCGTGCCCGGTGTCCTGCTCATCGAGGCGTTGGCCCAGGTGGGGGCGGTGGCGGCGATGGCCGGTGAGGCCGACGCCGATGCCATCCCGTTCTTCGGGGGGATCGACAAGGCCCGGTTCCGCCGGCAGGTCCGCCCCGGCGAGCGGGTCGACCTCGAGGTGGAGCTCACCCAGCGGTCCAAGCGGGCGGGCAAGGGCCAGGGCCGGGCGACCGTGGACGGCGAACTGGCCTGTGAGACCGGCCTCTTCTTCCTCGCCGTCCGTCGCTCCGAGCTGCCCGGAAGCTAACCCGCCGGTGGGGCGTCGAAGACGAGGCAGCCGTTGTGCCCGCCGAAGCCGAACGAGTTCGACAGGGTGGGCCCCGGGTCCCAGTCCCGCCCCTCGCCGGTGACCACGTCGATGGGCGCGAGGCCGTCCTCGGCCTGGACGTGGTTGGCGGTCGGCGGGATCAGTCGGTGCTGCATCGAGAGCACGACGGCGGCGGCCTCCAGCGCGCCGGCGGCACCGAGGCTGTGGCCGGTGATCCCCTTGATCGAGGTCACCGGCGGGCCCTGGGTCCCGAAGACCTTGACGATGGCCTCCGCTTCCGCGGCGTCGTTGAGCGGCGTGGAGGTGCCGTGAGCGTTGATCTGACGCACTGAATCCGCGCTGCAGCCGGCGTCGGCCAAGGCCAGCTCCATGCAGGTGACGGCGCCTGACCCTCCGGGAGAGGGCGCGGTGATGTGGTGGGCGTCAGCCGTGCTGGCCGACCCCAGGACCTCGGCCAGCGGCGTGGCGCCCCGGGCCCGGGCGTGCTCCAGCTCCTCCAGCACGAGGACACCGGCCCCTTCGGCCATGACGAAGCCGTCGCGGTCCCGGTCGAAGGGTCGCGACACCCCGGTGGTGCTGAGCGCGGTCATGTTCTCGAAGCCGGCCACACCGGTCTGGGTGATGGCGCTCTCGGTGCCGCCGGTGAGGACGGCGTTGCAGCGGCCGGTGGCGATGAGCCGAGCGGCGTTGCCGATGGAGTGGGTCCCGGCGGCACAGGCCGTCACCGTGGTCTCACAGGGCCCGCGGAACCCGTGGCGCATGGAGATGCCGGCGGCGGCGGCGTTCGGCATCAGCATGGGGATGAGGAACGGTGACACCCGTTCGGGGCCCCGGACGCGATTGACCTCGACCTGGTCCTCCAGGGTGTGCAGGCCACCGATGCCGGTGCCGACCAGCACGCCGATCCGGTCGGGGTCACCGCCCGGGTCCCCCGACTGGTCGAGGGCCAGGCTGGCGGCGCCGGCGGCCAGCTGCGTGAAGCGGTCGGCCCGACGGGCGTCCTTGGGCCCGTCGAACCAGGGAATCGGATCCCAGTCCTGGATCTCCCGGGTCTTGCCCACCTGGGCCGGACCCAGCAGGGCGGCCCAGAAGGCTTCGGCGCCGATGCCGACCGCCGACACCACCCCCACGCCGGTCACGACGACCCGTCGTCCGTCCATGGTCAGAGCTTGGAGCGGACGAGATCGACGGCCTGGGCCACGGTGGTGACGCCCTCCAGCTCCTCTTCGTCGATGCTGACGTCGAACTCGTCCTCGAGCGCCATGACCAGCTCGACGAGATCCAGGCTGTCGGCGTCGAGGTCATCGGCGAAGTTGGCCTCGAGGGTCACTTTGTCGGCGTCGACGGCCAGCACGGTGACGGCATGGCCCTTGAAGCGCTCGAACAGATCATCACTCACGGGGGCTCTTCTCCTGTCTCGGTGAACTCATTGAACTCGGTGATCACGTCGGACCGAGGTCCGTGGCCGTCCTAGCTTCCCACGCCCATGCCGAGGCCGCCGTCGACCGGGAGGTTCACGCCGGTCAGGTAGGCGGCGGCGTCCGACGCCAGGTAGGTCACCGCGGCGGCGACCTCGTCGGGTTGACCCATCCGGCCGAGGGGCACCATCGAGGTGAGCAGGGCCCGTTGGTCGTCATCGAGGGCCCGCAGCATGTCCGTGTCGATCGGCCCCGGGCTGACCACGTTCACGGTGATCGACCGGGCGGCCAGCTCGCGGGCCAGGGAGCGGGCGAACCCGACCAGGCCCGCCTTGCTGGCCGCGTAGTTGGCCTGGCCGGCGGAGCCGATCTGGCCCACGACGGAGCCGACGAGGATGATGCGCCCCCAGCGGGCCCGCAGCATGCGCTTGGCCGCCCGCTTGCTCACCCGGAAGGCCCCCGTGAGGTTGGCGTCGATCACCCGGCTGAAGTCCTCCTCCTTCATCATGAGCAGGAGCGTGTCGGCGTTGATGCCGGCGGCGTGGACGAGGACCTCGACGGGACCGAGCGCCTCCTCGACGGCGACGAAGGCGGCCTCGACGGCAGCGGCGTCGGTGACGTCGCAGGGCACGGGGAGCAGCCCGGGAACGTCGGGGGCCTCGCCCCGATGGGTCACCGCAACGCGGCAGCCCGCCGCGGCCAGGGCCGTCGCGCAGGCCAGCCCGATGCCCCGGTTCCCGCCCGTCACGAGGGCGACGCGTCCGGCGTCGGTCACCGGCCCCAACGCAGGAGCGTGCTGGCCCCGGTCATCCCGGCACCGAAGCCCACGAGGAGCACGGTGTCGCCGTCGGCCAGGCGGCCCTGGTCGGCCGCCTCGGCGAGCGCGAACGGGATCGAGGCAGCCGACGTGTTGCCGGTGTGGGCGAGCACGGACATGACCTTCTCGTCGGGCACGCCGAGACGACGAACGGCGGCGTCGATGATCCGCTGGTTGGCCTGGTGGGGCACCAGGAGGTCGATGGCATCGGCCTCCACGCCCGCCCGTTGGAGCGTCGCCTGCGCGGAGGTGACGATGACCCGGATGGCCCTCCGGTAGATCTCGGGGCCGTCCATCTTCATGGTGCAGCCGACATCGGCATAGAGGAGGTTGCGGCCGCTGCCGTCGGAGCTGAGGTCCCAGGCCAGGATCCGATCCTCGTCCACGGCCTCCAGCACGACGGCACCGCCGGCGTCACCGAAGAGGATCGCCGTGCCCCGGTCGTCCCAGTCGGTGATGCGGCTCAGGGTGTCGGCCCCGACCACGAGGACGCAGCGGTGCCCGACCGCCAAGAGGCCGTGGGCCACGACGAGGCCGTAGACGAAGCCCGAGCAGGCGGCGTTGAGGTCGAAGGCCCCGCAGTCCAGGCCGAGGACCTCCTGCACGGTGGACGCGGTGGCCGGAACGGTCTGGTCCGGGGTGGTCGTGGCGACGATGAGGGCGTCGACGTCTTCAGGGGGACGCCCGGAGCGATCCAGGGCCCGCTGGGCGGCTTCCACCGCGAGCACGGAGGTGATGCCCCCGACCCGTCGCTCGCGGATGCCTGTGCGTTCGACGATCCACTCGTCGTTGGTGTCGAGCCAGCCTTCGAGGTCGGTGTTGGTGATGATCTTCTCGGGGAGCGAGCCGCCCCAGCCGGTGATCGCCGAGCCCATGCTCAGGCGCTCCGGAGCCAGGCCACGGGCTCGCTGGGCGCGAGGCGCTCGCCGTCCACGGCCAGCACGTCGACCAGCTCGCCGGCGAAGGCGGAACGGACCTCGAGGTCGCCGACGTGGCCGACGACGGTGCCCGCCTCGACCGGTGTGCCCGCCCCGACCCCGGGTTCACCCCGGAAGACGCCGGCGCCAGGACTGACCACCAGGCGTTCGGTCACGAAGAGGTGCTCGCCGGCCTCATGGGCCACGTCCGCCGAGCGAGGCTCGGAGATCGTGTTCAGCAGCTTGTCGAGGTCGTCAGGGACGCTGACCGAGAGCGTGGTGACGCCCTCGAGGGTCCGCTTGGCCATGCCGGTCAACGCCGCGCCCGGTCCGAGCTCGACGAAGAGGCTGACGCCTTCGTCGTGCAGCGCGTGGAGGATGTGGCGCCAGCGCACCGGGCTGCAGAGTTGAGCGGCGAGCAGGTTCTCCCAGTCGGCGGCCGAGGTGTGGGCGTGGGCGTCGACGTTGGCCAGCACCGGCAGCTCGGCGTCGCGGAGGTCGGCCTTGGCCAACGCCTTGCGCAGGCGGTCGCGAGCCGACGCCATGAAAGGCGTGTGGAACGCACCGCTGACCTCGAGGGGGATCACCCGGCGGGCGCCGAGCTCCTTGGCGTGGGCCCCGGCGGCCTCGATGGCTTCGGGGGCGCCGGCGATGACCACCTGCCCGGGGGCGTTGTGGTTGGCCAGCCAGACGTCGCCGTCGGTGCGGGCACAGGCCACCGCCACGTCGTCGTCGTCCAAGGCGACCACCGCGGCCATGGTGCCGGCCCGCTCGGTCGCCGCGACCTGCATGGCTTCGCCCCGCTCGGTGACCAGTCGGATGCCGTCGGCGAACGAGAGGACACCGGCGGCCGTGAGGGCGGTGTACTCACCCAGGCTGTGGCCGGCGACCCGGGCCGGGTCTACGCCCAGGCGCTCGACGGCGTCGAGGACGACCAGGCTGGTGACGTAGGTGGCGAGCTGGGCGTTGCGGGTCTCGCGCAGGTCGTCGGCATCGGCGTCGAGCAGGAGCTGGGCCACGTCCCGGCCGGCGACGCTGCTGGCCTCGTCGACCAGCTCCCACGAGGGATGGTCCTTCCAGGGCTCGCCCATGCCGGGCTTCTGGGAGCCCTGCCCCGGGAACGTGAACGCGATCATGCTGGCCTACCGGGTGCCGCCACGGTGGTCAGACCGGCGGAGGGCGAAGATGGTTTCACCGGGCCTCAGGCTGTCCCGCTCGAATCGTGTTGGGCCTCCAGCGATCGGATCCGCCGCTCGCGGACCGTGGCGATCAGGGCCACCACCCCGACGAGTCCGACCAGCCATTTCATCCCCGCACACCGTACCTACCACTTCGGCCCGATGAAGCCGTCGAGGTACTCGACGTCAGGGCGGCGGGACACGGCCAGGCCCCACTGGTTCGCGGTGGTCCAACGGAGCCCCAGTTGCTCGACCGTGCGGGCGAACAGGGCGCGGATGTCCGGCGACCGGTTCGAGAACATGTAGCGGGGGTATTCACCGCCGTTCACTCGGTTGATGACCCGACAGCCGTCGGACTCGATGAGTCCCCGGAGGAACCGCTCCGGGTGGGCGAGCACGATCTCGTTCTGCCAGTCGTCGAGGATGATCAGCCGCTCGTGCTTCCGTCCCGGCCCGTGCTGTGGGAAGAGACAAGGCATGTGCTTCCAGTGCGAAGTGATGACGACGAGATTCACGTTCTTGACCTTGTACGCCGAGACCTTTCCCGGGAGGATGTCCCTCGCTGTGGCCATGGTCCGCCCGATGATCCCCGGGTAGTGCGAGCAACAGAAGATCCGGAGTTTGTAAACGTCACGGCGTCCCTCGTCGATCGTCCCGTCGCCCAGGTACTGGCCGAACAGGTAGGCGTACGCCGCGGCCTCTGACTCGGCCCGGGCCTGTGCATCACAGGGCGTCGACCGATGACGCCGCATCGGACCAGCCAGGGTCTCGTCGAAGCCCCGCTTCGCCCAGTCCCGAACGGTCGAGCGAGGTAGACCGAGCTCACCTGCGGCGCGGAGCACAGGCCAGCCCGCCTCAATCAGTACCTGGGCCCGACGGATGTCACTGGCAGGGCGCACCTAAGCACCCACGTGCGGCGAGCGGGATTTGAACCCGCAAGGTCCGTTAGGACCACGGGGGTTTGAGCCCCGCGCGTTTACCGAGATTTCGCCATCGCCGCGTGTGCCCCGAAGGCTACCGGGGGGTCGCTGAGCCATCCCTCCTCAAACTACGGAGGGGGTGTGACATCCTCCCGAGAGTGGAGGAGCGGTCGGTGGGACGTCGTGCGCCGTGGCTGTTGCTCCCGTTGGTGGCCGGTGTCGTCGCCTTCGCGTTCGTGCCGGTCATCGGCGACTACGAGCCGTGGACGATCGGCGACCTCCCTCGGTCGGCGCTGGTGATCACCGGGCTCGCCGCCGTGCCGGCGGCGATCATGCTGGCCTCCCTTCAGAGCAGGTGGGCCTGGACCGCCGGCCTGGCGGCACTCACCGCGCTGTGCGTGGCGGCACCGCTGGCTGTGGGCATCGGCGACGAGTCATCGACCGCGGGCATCGCCCTGATGTGGATCCCCTTCGGCGGCTGCCTGGCCGTGATCGCATCGCGATGGCCGAGGCCGTCAGAAATCGGTCCCGGGGCCCCGACCCTCTTGCTCGTCGATGAAGGTCGCCACCGTGTCCACGTCCACGCCGGAGCAGGTCTGCTTGGTGATCCACGCGGTCAGCACGACGGGCTCGACCTGGTCGGGGTTGGGAGCCACCACCACGACGTCGGACGCCAGGTCCTCCAACGCGGCCACATCGGCGGCCGCGAGGTCCCGGTACTGGACGAGGACCTGACCGCCCTCGAGGGCGGTCACCTGCATCGGGCGCTCGATCGGATCGTCCTGGACCCCGGTGGGCGGCGGCAGTGAGTAGTGGGCGCCGGAGGTGGGCGGGTCGGTGGTGTACCTCGGCTGGTCCTGGTCGGGGAGCACGTGCAGACCCGAGTTCGGGTCGAGCGCTTCCCTGGTCACCGGACCACAGTCGGCCTCGTCCGAGCCCCCGCACGCGCTCAGGGGCGCCAGCAGGACCAGGACCAGGAACAGGCACCGCACGCCGTCATGATGCCCGGGGCGTCCCCTCCGCCCCCCAGTCGGCCTCGTAGGATCGGCCCGTGCGCCGGTCGACCGTGGAGCGACGGCTCCGGGACAACTCCCGCCGCCTGCAGATACTCCGCGAGGAGCTGGGCATCACCGCCGAGCAGATGACCCAACTCGGCGAGGAGGCCGAGGACGCCCGCATCCGAGCCATGGTCTCGGAGACGGCACTGGCCGAGCGCGAGCACAGCGACGCCGAGCGTCACGCTGCTGCCCTGTCCCGGCACCGAGCCGAGGTCGAGGCCGAGATCGAGCGCCTGGAGCAGGACCAGGACCGTCTGCTGGACCAGCTCGGCGGTGGCTGAGCCCGGAGCCGAGCGCAGCGAGTCGACCGGAAAGCCCAGCGCGGCCCGACCGGGATCGGCAAGTACAGTCGCCGGGTCGCGAGCGAGAGCCATCTGAGGAGCACTGAACCCGTGTCCACGCGTGTCGTCATCGCCGAGGACGAAGCCATCATCCGCCTCGACCTCAAGGAGACCCTCGAGGAAGAGGGCTACGAGGTCGTGGGCGAGACCGGTCGGGGCGACGAGGCCGTCGACCTGGTCAAGGAGCTCGAGCCCGACATCGCCATCCTCGACATCAAGATGCCGGGCCTCGACGGCTTGTCCGCCGCCCGGGAGATCGCCGGCGAGCGCCGGGCGGCCGTCCTGATCCTCACCGCGTTCAGCCAGCGGGACCTGATCGAGCAGGCCCGCGACGCCGGCGCCCTGGCCTACCTGGTCAAGCCGTTCCAGCGCAGCGAGCTGGTCCCCGCCCTCGAGGTGGCCCTCGGCCGCTTCCAGGAGATGCGGGCGCTGCACGAGCAGGCCGAGTCCCTCGAGGAGCAGCTCGAGACCCGCAAGGTGGTCGACCGGGCCAAGGGCCAGCTGATGGACCGCAGCACGGACTGAGCGAGGCCGACGCCTTCGCCTTCATCCAGAAGACGGCCATGCACGAGCGCCACACCATGAAGCGCGTCGCCGAGGACATCATCGACGGGGAACTGACACCGGAAGCGAGCTGAGCATGCCCGACCCCTCGGTGGGCGCGACGCCGGCCACCAACAAGGTCATGCTCGTCGACGGCAACTCGCTGACCTACCGGGCCTTCTTCGCCCTCCCCACCGACATGGCCACTGCCTCCGGGCAGGTCACCAACGCCGTCTTCGGCTTCACGTCGATGCTGATCAACCTGATCCGGGACCACCAGCCCGACCACGTCGTCGTGGCCTTCGACCGGCCCGAGCCGACCTTCCGCCACGAGCGCATCGCCACCTACAAGGGCAACCGGGACGCGGCGCCCGACATCCTGCGCCAGCAGATGGGCCTCGTCCGCCAGGTGCGTCGAGGCGCTGCGGCATCCCCATCCTCGAGGCGGCCGGCTTCGAGGCCGACGACATCATCGCCACCCTCGCCACGCGGGCCAGGGACGCCGGGGACGAGGTGCTCATCGTCACCGGTGACCGCGACACCTACCAGCTGGTCGAGGACCCGCACATCCAGGTGCTCTACAACAAGCGAGGCGTGTCCGACTACGCCGATCTACGACGAGGCCGGCATCGAGGAGCGCACGGGCGTCGCCCCCACCGACTACGTGCAGTACGCCGCCCTGCGGGGCGATCCGTCCGACAACCTCCCGGGCGTCCCGGGCGTGGGGGAGAAGACGGCGGCCAAGCTCATCAACACCTACGGCGACCTCGACGGGATCTTCGCCCACCTCGACGACCAGACGCCGAAGCTGCGCCAGAACCTGGCCGAGCACGAGGAGCAGGTCCGGCTGAACGCCGAGGTCATGGTGCTGCTCCGCGACGTGCCTCTGGAGGTCGAGCTGGACGACCTCACCATGGGGACCTTCGACGCCGAGGAGGTGCGCCAGCTCTTCGACTTCCTCGAGTTCCGCACGCTCTTCGACCGGCTGGCCGAGGCCTTCGACGACGACCTGGGCCCGGCGCTCGGGGGGTCCGAAGTGCTGGAGGCGGAGGTGGTGGAGATCGACACAGCGGCCGAGGCGGTCGCGGTGCTCAGCGGCCTGGCCGCGGCCGACCGCCTCGTGGCGGCGGCCGGCGCCTGGAGGGCCGCCCCCGGGCGCAGCCCACTGGAGGGCCTGGCCCTCGTCACCGACCCGGCGGCCGCGCGAGGTGGCGTGGATCGCGGCCCCATTGCTGGCCGACGCCGAGGTCCGCGACGCGCTCGCCGCCGCCGCGCCGACGAGGGACGCCACCTGGCGGCCCACGGGGCGAAGCCGCTCCTGCGCAGCCTCACCGAGCTCGGGGTCGACGTCCGGACCTCGGCGTCG
This sequence comes from uncultured Microthrixaceae bacterium, assembly GCA_963725155.1. Classification (GTDB taxonomy): domain Bacteria; phylum Actinomycetota; class Acidimicrobiia; order Acidimicrobiales; family DATDAH01; genus DATDAH01. The sequence goes on along the minus strand of CAVRXU010000004.1, from coordinate 51,648 downwards.
ACACGATGCTCGCGGCCTACCTGCTCGACCCGGCCGAGTCCCGCTACCTGCTCGAGGAACTGCTGATCCGGTACGCCCAGCTCCAGCTCCCCGAGCAGTCGGCCAGCGCCGAGGGCCAGCTCGACCTCGACGGCACGGCGACGTCGCCGGCGGTCATCGCCGCCCGCGAGGCCTTGGCGGTCGACCGCCTGGTCGGCCCCCTCCAGGCCTCGATGGCCGCCAACGGCGTCCAGCAGCTCTACGACGACATCGAGGTCCCGCTCGTCGGGGTGCTGGCCCGCATGGAGGCGGTGGGCATCGGCGGTCGACCGCGCCGAGCTGCAGGCGCTCCACGACCAGCTGGTCGACCGAGTGCGAGCGTGCTCAGCGCCGCAGATCGTCGAGGACGCGGGGGAGGAGTTCAACGTCAACTCCACCCCGCAGCTGCGGGAGATCCTCTTCGACAAGCTGGGGCTGACGCCGCAGAAGAAGACCAAGACGGGCTTCTCCACCGATGCCGCCAGCCTCGAGAAGCTCCTCGGCCAGCACCCGATCATCGAGCACCTGCTTGCGCTACCGCGAGGTCGAGAAGCTGCGGTCGACCTACGGCGAGGGCCTCCTGGCCGAGGTCGGCCCCGACGGTCGCATCCACGCCACCTTCAACCAGACGGTGGCCCGCACCGGTCGCCTCAGCTCCGACGCGCCCAACCTGCACAACATCCCGGTGCGCCGCGAGGTCGGGCGCGGAGTTCCGCACGGCGTTCGTCCCCGCCGCCGGCTTCGAGCTGCTGGTGGCCGACTACAACCAGATCGAGCTCCGCTGCATCGCCCACCTGGCCGAGGACCCCGGGCTGATCGACGCCTTCGAGACGCGGCCGGGACATCCACACCGAGACCGCCTCCCGCATCTTCGGCGTCGAGGCCGACGGCGTCACGGTCGAGCAGCGGTCGAAGGCGAAGATGGTCTCCTACGGCCTGGCCTACGGCATGGAGGCCTACGGACTGGGCCAGCGCCTGTCGATCCCCACCGACGAGGCGGCCGACGATCCTCGACGCCTACTTCGTGGCCTTCCCGGCGGTGCGGGCCTACATGGACCAGACCGTGGCCGAGGCCCGGGAGCGGGGCTACACCGAGACCCTGTTCGGTCGACGGCGTCGCCAGATCCCCGAGCTGAGCTCGCGCAACTTCCGCATCCGCCAGGCGGGGGAGCGTCAGGCCATGAACGCCGGGCATCCAGGGCCTGGCCGCCGACATCTTCAAGGTCGCCCTCGTCCGCCTCGACCAGCGCCCTGCGTCGCCGGCGGGCTCGACGAGCCGGCTGATCCTGCAGGTCCACGACGAGGTCCTGCTCGAGGTCGACCCGGCCGAGCACGACGCCATGACCGAGCATGACCGTCGACCGGCCATGGCGGGGGCCGCCGAGCTCCGGGTCCCGCTCGAGGTCAATCTCGCCTTCGGGGACAGCTGGGCGGCGGCAAAGGGGTGATGCCGTCCTCAATTCCCCGGCCCGTCCGGCCGATAGGGAGGGCAGGAGCGGCCGATGTCCACCAAACGAGCGACCCGATCCAGCATCTGGTTCTGCCTGGCCCTCGCCGTTGCCATCTACGTCCTCGTCTCCGCCAGCCTGGCCGTGGCGACGGCGGACGACTGTGACGGGACCCTCGGCGGGCAGAAGACCTGGCAGATCGTCCCACCCCACTGGGAGTGCCCCGGCCGCTGACGCCGGCGCTGGAGGGCCGACCCACTGGTTCGAGCCCCTGGCCGACCACCTGGGGGCGGCGTACCTGCGCTACTCCTTCACCAAGGGCACGAGCCCAGGAGGTCGCCTTCCTCGTCGAGGCCCTGGCCCTGACGCCGGGGGAGCGGGTCCTCGACGTCGGTTGCGGCCCCGGCCGCCACGTCCGTGCCCTGGCCGGTCACGGGGTCGCCGTCGGTCGGCGTCGACATGTCGGCCAGCGGTTCGTCGGCCTGGCCGCCGACCGAGGCCCCCGACGCTGCCGTTCGTGCGGGGGGACGCCCGGGGCCTGCCGATCGCCGACGGCACCGTCGACGTTGCGCTCTCGCTCTGCCAGGGGGCCTTCGGCCTCACCGGTGGCCCGGCCGCGGCCGGGCTGGCGGTCGGGGTCGAGCCCGACGAGGTGGTCCTGGCCGAGCTGGTTCGGGTGCTCCGGCCGGGCGGCCGCCTGGCGCTGACCGCCTTCTCCGCCTACTTCCCGGTGCGCGACCTGGGCGACGGCGAGCACTTCGACGCCGGAGCCGGCGTCAACCACGAGCGCACCGTGGTGCGCGACGACCGAAGGCCGCCGCGGCCGACCAGTCGACCTCTGGACGACCTGCTTCACGCCCCGGGAGCTGCGCCTGCTCCTGGCCCGCTGTGGCTTCGCCGTGGAAGGCCTGTGGTCCGTCCGTCCCGGCCGCTATGGCCGGGACGAGCCCACCGTCGACTCTCCGGAGTATCTCGCCGTCGGCCGAAAGCGCCGGTAGCCTTTCAGTCCGTTCCCCGGGGGTGCCTTCTGCCTGCCCGGTTCCCACCGTCCACCCCAACGAAAGTCCCCTCCCCGTGTCCGACGACCTCACCCCCTCGGCGACCGCGGTCGCCGATCCCCCCGCCCCCGATGACAGCCCGTTCGGCACCTTCGACGACGAGGGCAACTACGTCCCCCGCCAGATCATCGAGAACGACCTCGGGGCCGGTCTCGACGAGGCCTATTCGGCCACCATGGTCGAGGTCGAGGACGGCCAGCTCGTCGAGGGCACGGTGGTCAAGGTCGACCACGACGAGGTCCTGCTCGACATCGGGTACAAGTCCGAGGGCGTGATCCCCAGCCGCGAGCTGTCGATCCGCAACGACGTCGATCCCGTCCGAGATCGTGTCGCTGGGCGACAGCATCGAGGCCCTCGTCCTCACCAAGGAGGACAAGGAGGGCCGCCTCATCCTGTCCAAGAAGCGGGCCCAGTACGAGCGGGCCTGGGGCAAGATCGAGAAGATCAAGGAAGACGACGGCGTGGTCACGCGGCCCGGTCATCGAGGTCGTCAAGGGCGGCCTGATCCTCGACATCGGCCTGCGCGGCTTCCTGCCCGCCTCCCTGGTCGAGCTGCGCCGGGTCCGCGACCTCCAGCCCTACGTGGGCAAGGTCCTCGAGGCCAAGATCATCGAGCTCGACAAGAACCGCAACAACGTCGTGCTGTCCCGCCGGGCCTGGCTCGAGGAGACCCAGAAGGAGCAGCGCGAGGACTTCCTCGACAACCTCAAGCCCGGCGAGGTCCGCAAGGGCGTCGTGTCCTCGGTCGTCAACTTCGGTGCCTTCGTCGACCTCGGCGGCATGGACGGCCTCGTCCACGTGTCCGAGCTGTCCTGGAAGCACGTCGACCACCCCGGCTCGGTCGTCGCCGTCGGCGACGAGATCGAGGTGCAGGTGCTCGACGTCGATCTCGACCGGGAGCGCATCAGCCTCTCGCTCAAGGCCACCCAGCAGGATCCGTGGCAGGAGTTCGCCATCGGCCCACCGGGTCGGCGAGCTCGTCTACGGCCGGGTCACCAAGCTCGTGCCCTTCGGCGCCTTCGTCCAGGTGGGCGACGGCATCGAGGGCCTGGTCCACATCTCGGAGATGTCGGCCCACCACGTCGACCTGCCCGAGCAGGTCGTCACCCCGGGCGAGGAGCTGTGGGTGAAGATCATCGACCTCGACCTCCAGCGCCGCCGCATCAGCCTGTCGATCAAGCAGGCCGCCGAGGGCGGCGTCGTGGCCGCCGAGTACCAGGAGCACTTCGGCGAGCACGCCTACGACGAGGCCGGCAACTACATCGGCCCGATCCGGCGAGACCGAGGAGGCCTGGGCCGAGTACTACGAGGAGCACGGCCTGGATCCCGCCACGGGCCAGCCCAAGGTCCCCGACGCCCCGGCCGAGGAGGACGCCCCCGCCGGCGAGGGCAACGGCGCCATGGCCGCCGCCCTGGCCGATGCCGGCCTGGAGGCCCCGGCCGAGGACGCCGCCCCGGAGGCCGAGGCCGCCGAAGCCACGGGCTGAGCCCGAAGTCGCCGAGACCCCGGCTGAGCCCGAGGTCGCCGAGACCGCGGCTGAGGCCGAGGGCGCCGAGGCATCCGGCGAGGACGACGCCACCGCCTGATCCCGCCGCCTGAGGGCGGCACCACTGACCATCTCGAGGCGACAGCTCACGGATTCCGTGGGCTGTCGCCTCGAGGTCGTTTTGGGCTGTGACGAGGTTCCGCGCAACGGATTGGCCAATCGCTAAGCACGCGGATGGTCCGGCCGACCTAGTGAGGGACACAGGCCGGGCCCACCGGCACAGGCGCAACCAGCAAAGAGGTCGGACGTGAGCTCTCGCAGAACCCTGATCCTGATCGCGGCGATCGCTGGTGGGCTGTATCGCCGCATTCGTCGCTGTTCAACGTACGTGAGCGGCGTCGAGGAACGAGCCAACGAGGACGCCGAGCGGGTCGAGGTCTTCTGGTCGTCGCGCGGACATCCCTCAGGGAACCCCCGGTGAGCAGGCCGTGCAGGAGGGTTGGATCGTCGAAGACGAGATCGCCCGCGAGTTCCTGCCCGCCACCGCGCATCACCGACTTCGACCAGATCGCCGGGAAGGTGGCCCTGAACACACTGGCCGCCAACCAGGTGCTGGTGGAGGGGATGTTCGTCGACCCGACGACCAACTCGATCGGGTTCGGCCGGCGCCTCGAGGAGAACCACGTCGCCTACACCATCTCGGTGGACAGCACGAGCGGCGTCGCCGGCCTTCTCGTCCCCGGTGACCTCGTCGACATCTTCGCCACGACCGGTGAGGCCGAAGTCACCGACGCCGCGCCGTCCGACACGGCCGAGCAGCAGGGGATCTTCGGGCAGAACGCCCGCCTCCTCTACCACCAGGTCCGCATCCTGGCCATCGGCACGGAGACCGCTCCGCAGCCCGGTGAGGAACAGGCCGCCGCCGAGGGTCGAGGACGCGGCCGCCGCGCCGCCGCAGGCCAGCGGCCTGCTCACCCTCGATCGTCCCGATCGACGCCGCCCAGCTGCATCGCCTCGGTGGACGCCGGTGCCCTTCGACCTGGCCCTGACCGGGCCGGGACTACCAGGCCCAGCCGATCCCGCCGATCGACCTCAACGACCTGGCCGAGCTGCCGGGCGAGACGACGCCCGGACCCGCTCGGACGCTCACCCCCTACGGGCCCGACGGCCCCCAGTAACCGACCACCGCCGATCCGCCCGACACTCCGGAGCCTGAGCCATGAGCAACCTGTTCTCTGACCCCTTCGGCAGCACCGACTCGTTCGGTGGCGCCGCGGGCGTCGAGCTGGCGCCCATCGGGGTGTCGGTGCCGAACGGCTACCCGGGCGGCGACGCCTTCGGTGGCGGCAACGGCACGATGGGTCTCGAGCCGCTGTCCACCGGGCCCGACCTGAGCCACCTGCCGCTGGCCACGGTCGACGTCGACGAGATGGTCCGCACCCAGCTGGCCATGCAGCTCGGCACCCACGCCGTGCCCTTCCCGTCGATCGAGGCCCTGGCGGCCAAGCTCACCGGGACGCCGCTCGTCGTGGTCCTGGGTCCGTCGATGGCCTCGCCGGACCAGTTGGTCGTGGTCGAGCGCCTGACCCGCCCCCGGCCCGAGGTCGGGGCCATCCTCGTCGCCGAGCAGCTCACCACCGACGTCCTCCAGCAGGCCCTGCGGGCCGGCGTCCGGGACGTGCTGCCGCTCCAGGACCTCGCCCAACTGGCCATGACGGTCAAGCGGGTCGGGGACATGCTCGGCAGCGGCTCGCAGCAGCCGGCGACCATCGACCCCAACAACCTCAACGGGGCGCCCGAGCCCGGCGGTGACGGCCAGGTCATCACCGTGTTCTCCACCAAGGGTGGGGCGGGCAAGTCGGTGATCGCCAGCAACCTGGCCGTGCGCCTGGCCAAGCGGAGCAACCGGCCCGTGGTCCTGGTCGACGCCGACCTCCAGTTCGGCGACGTCGCCGTCATGCTCAAGCTGGCCCCGCAGCACACCATCGTCGACGCCGTCGGCTCGCTCGACCGGCTCGACGCCGCGCTGCTCGCAGAGCCTCCTCATGCGAGCACGAGCCCGTCGGGCCTGCTCGTGCTGCCCGCCCCGCTCGAGCCGGCGTTCGCCGACCAGATCGGCGCGGCCGAGATGGTGCGGATCGTCGAGATGCTGCGCACGCTTCTGCAGCTACGTCGTCATCGACACGCCGGCGTACTTCAACGACGTCGTCCTCGGCCTGATCGAGGATCAGCGACGACGTGCTCCTGGTCGCCGGGATGGACATCCCGAACATCAAGAACGTGAAGATCGGGCTGCAGACCCTGCGCCTGCTCAACACGCCGATGGACAAGCTGCGCCTGGTCCTCAACCGGGCCAACTCGAAGGTGAAGCTCGACGTCAGCGAGGTCGAGCGCACCCTGCAGGTCAAGGCCGACGCGCTCATCCCGAGCGACGTCGTCGTGCCGCAGTCGGTGAACAAGGGGATCGCCGGTCGTCCTCGACGCGCCGAAGGCGGGCGTGGCCAAGGCCATCGAGCAGCTGGCCGACATGTTCGTCGCCGACGACGGCAGTCGTCGGCGGCGGTGACCGAGAGTGAAGGGAAGGGCGGATGACGCTCTACAAGCGCCTGCACGATGTGCAGCAGGGCCCCGCGGCGGCGGCAGAGCGGCAAGCGGCGGGACCCGGTGCTCGACGAGCTGCGGCAGCAAGATCCACCACCACCTCATCGACGAGCTCGGCCCGATCCTCTACGACAAGCGGCTCTCCGAGGACGACCTGCGTCGTCGGGTCCACGAGCAGCTCCACGCGGCCCTGGCCCAGGAGCGGGCGCCGCTGTCGGCCGCCGACAAGGCCCAGCTCATCCAGGACGTCTCCGACGACATCCTCGGCTACGGCCCGATCGACCGGCTGCTCAAGGACGAGGAGGTCACCGAGGTCATGGTCAACGGCCCCGAGCTCGGTCTACGTCGAGCGCGCCGGCAAGCTCGAGAAGACCGACGCCACGCTTCGTCGACGAGACCCACCTCCGGCGCATCATCGACAAGATCGTGAGCGAGGTCGGTCGTCGCATCGACGAGTCGAGCCCGATGGTGCGACGCCCGTCTCCCCGACGGCTCCCGCGTCAACGCGGTGATCCACCCGCTGGCCATCGGTGGGCCGTTCCTCACCATCCGGAAGTTCTCCAAGGACCCGTTCCAGATCGACGACCTGATCCGCTTCGGCACCCTCAACGCGCACGTCGGCCCGCTTCCTGCAGGCCTGCGTGGTCGGGCGCCTCAACGTGATCGTCTCCGGCGGTACCGGTACCGGTAAGACGACGACGCTCAACGTGCTCTCGTCCTTCATCCCCGCCGACGAGCGCATCGTCACCATCGAGGACGCCAAGGAGCTCCAGCTCCACCAGGACCACGTCCTGGCGCTGGAGGCCCGCCCGCCCAACATCGAGGGCCGGGGCGAGGTCACCATCCGCGACCTCGTCAAGAACGCCCTGCGCATGCGCCCCGACCGCATCGTCGTCGGCGAGTGCCGTGCCGGCGAGGCCCTCGACATGCTCCAGGCCATGAACACCGGCCACGACGGCTCGATCACGACGATCCACTCCAACAGCCCGCGGGACACGCTGTCCCGTATCGAGACGATGATCCTGATGGCCGGCTTCGACCTGCCGGTCCGGGCCATCCGGGAGCAGATGGCCTCGGCCCTCGACCTGCATCGTGCAGCTCACCCGCCTGCGGGACGGCACCCGCCGCATCACCCACATCACCGAGGTGCAGGGCATGGAGGGCGACGTCATCACCCTCCAGGACATCTTCCTGTTCGACTTCGGCATGGGCGTCGACGAGCACGGCCGCTTCAAGGGCCACCTCAAGGCCACCGGCGTGCGCCCGAAGTTCGCCGAGAAGCTCGCCGACCTCGGCATCCGCCTCGGCCCAGAGGTCTTCCAGCCCGAGCCCGCCGGCGGTCACCAGGCGATCGGCTCCGCCCGATGAGGATCCTGCGCGCCGCTCTCGGCGGCCTGCTCACGGCGGCCGTCCTGGCCGGGCCGGCGGTCGCCTTCGCGGCCGACGACGAGGCCGCCGCCCCGTACCTCGCCGTGCGCGGCGTCGATTCGACCGGCGGCGACGTCGTGCGCCTGACCGTCGCCTACGAGGGCGATGAAGGCGACCTGGCCGGCGCCGTCGTCACCGACAACGGCAGCGAGCGACCGCTCTCCGGCGACGTCGTGCCCCTGGCCACCACCGGCGCGAGCCGGGCCGTGGTCATCGCCGTCGACACCTCCGAGGCGATGGACCCGGTCATGGCCGACATCCGGGACTCGGTCACCGCGATCGTCGAGGGCCTGCCGGGCGACGTCCCGGTCGGCATCGTGACCTTCGCCGACCGGGTCGTGCCCGTCCGGGCCCTGACCACGGACCGCGAGCGGATCTTCGACACGATCAGCCAGCTGCAGGCCAACGGCGAGAGCGTCCTCTGGGACGGGATCGCGGGCTCGGCCGAGCTCCTGGCCAGCGATGCACCCAACGCTCAGCCCAGCGTGGTGGTGGTGACCGGTAGCGGCAACCTCGCCTCCGCCAGCACCTCGGGCGATGCCGTCGGGGCCCTGCGCAACACCGGTGCGCCCGCCTACATCGTCGGTCTCGAGGGCGAGCGCCTCGACCAAGGTGGGCTCGAGGACGTCGTCGAGCGGTCCGGGGGGCGACTCCTGACCACTGGCGACTCCGAAGCGCTCGACGAGATGGGCACGACGATGGCGGCGACCGTCGGCCAGCAGTACGTCCTCGCCTACGAGCCCCCGACCGGCGACGACGCCGAAGCGGTGGCGGACATCCAGCTCCAGGTCGGCGACTCGACGACGGCCGCCACCTTCGTGCGGGGCTCGGAGTCGAGCAAGCCTGCGGACCTCTTCGCCGAGCCGCCGCTGCCCGTCCACGACGGCCTGCTCCAGAGCGATCTGGCCAAGTTCGTCGGGGTCGGCCTGATCCTGCTGGCTGCTGCGCTCGGGGCCTTCGCCCTGATCATGCTGACCCAGCGGGACACCAGCCACCTGACCAACGTCCTGCAGCCGTACTCCGAGGGCTTCGTCGAGGAGAGCTCGAACATCGACGACGACGCAGACAGCGGGCTGGCCAAGACGGCCCTGATCCAGCGCGCGGTCGAGATGACCGAGGACTTCGCCGAGCGGCAGGGCTTCCTCGCCGCCGTCGAAGCCAAGCTGGAGCGGGCCGACCTGCCCCTGCGAGCGGCGGAGGCCCTGTTCTTCTACGCCTCCATGGTCGCCGTCGTGGGCCTGCTCAGCCTGGTGTTGCTCCAGAACCTGGTCGGCACCATCGTCATCACGGTCCTGGCCATCATGATCCCGAAGGCCGCCGTCAACTTCAAGGCCAAGCGCCGACTGAAGAAGTTCAACAACCAGCTCCCCGACATGCTCGCGCTCCTCTCCGGGACGCTGCGGGCCGGCTACTCGCTCATGCAGGGCGTCGAGGCCGTGTCCCGGGAGGTGGAGGACCCGATCGGCTACGAGCTGCGTCGGGTCGTGACCGAGTCCCGTCTCGGCCGGCCGCTCGACGAAGCGCTCGACGCGGCCGCCGAGCGGATGGGCAGCGCGGACTTCCGATGGGCCGTCATGGCCATCGGGATCCAGCGCGAAGTCGGCGGGAACCTGGCGGAACTGCTGATGACGGTGTCGGAGACCATGACGGCCCGCGAGCGACTGCGCCGGGACGTGGATGCGCTCACGGCCGAAGGCAAGGTCTCGGCCATGGTCCTGGGGCTGCTGCCCCTGGGCCTCGGCGCGGCCATGTTCGTCATCAACCCGGAGTACATCGGCGTCCTGTTCAGCGAGAAGCTCGGGAACATGATGCTGGGCGGCGCGGTGCTGCTCGCCGGCTTCGGGTTCTGGTGGATGAAGAAGCTCATCGAGATCGACGTCTGAGAGGCCTGACCGATGCTGTTCCTCGCCCTCGCTCTCATTGCCGGAGCGGTCGGGTTCGTCTTCTACATGCTCCTCAGCGACGCCGAGGAGAAGGCCACGGTCCGCTCCTCGCTGCGCCAGCTCGAGGGCTACGAGGTCCAGGACGTCCGTGACCAGGAGCTGCTGATCCCGCTCTACCAACGGGCCCTGCTGCCCATCCTGAAGGGCCTGACGGCCCTGGGTGGCCGGTTCACCCCGGTCGGCTACGTCGACACCGTGCGCAAGAAGTTCGTCTACGCCGGGCGCATCTCCGCTGACGGTGTGGACCGCTTCCTGGCCATCCGGGTGATCACCGTCGTGCTCATCCCGGCCTGGTTCATCGTGGTCACCGTCTTCCTGCCCGTGACGGGGATCCTGCGCCTCGGGGCCCTCGGCCTCGGCGGGGCCATCCTCGCCCTCGGCCCGGACTCGGTCCTGAACCGCCGGGTGGAGGAGCGCCAGATGGTCATGCAGCGCAAGCTGCCGGACATCCTCGACCTGCTGACCATCAGCGTCGAGGCCGGCCTCGGCTTCGAGCAGGCCGTCGACCGGACCGTGAGCTCGGTCCCCGGCCCGCTGTCCGACGAGTTCGCCCGGATGCTGGGTGAGCTGCGGGCCGGCTCGTCCCGGGCCGACGCCATGCGGGCCATGGAGCAGCGCACAAACGTGCCCGAGATCCGCTCCTTCGTCCTGGCCATCCTCCAGGCCGACGCCTTCGGCGTCTCCATCGGGCGGGTCCTCCGGGCCCAGGCCGACGAGATGCGGATCAAGCGCCGCCAGCTGGCCCAGGAGAAGGCCCAGAAGGCCCCGGTCAAGATGCTCATCCCCATGGTGTTCTGCATCTTCCCGGCGTTGTTCGTGGTGGTCATCGGACCGGCCATGATCAACATCTCGCGCAGCTTCTGAGCCGCCGGACGACCGGGGCGACGACGATGGCGACCATCCAGGCGCCCCGTCGCGACCCGGAGCCGGACGGCCAGGCGCCTGAAGCCCGGCCCCGCCGAGGCGTCACTCTGGCCGGCCTGACCGGCCTGGTGGTCACGGTGGCGGGCCTGCTGATCGGCCTGCAGCGCCTCCAAGACAACAGCTTCCTCACCCACCTGGCCACCGGGCGCCTCATCCTCGACGCCGGCGTCCCCAGCGCGGACCCGTACAGCTTCACCGCCCACGGCGCGGCCTGGACCGTGCAGTCGTGGCTGGCATCGGTTGTCTACGCACTGGTCGAGGACGTAGCCGGGCTGGCCGGCGTCCGCCTCCTGATCGGCCTGGGCACGGCCCTTCTGGCGTACCTGCTCTGGCGCCTGACCGAGCCTGCCGGCGCCGTCGTGGCTCGAGCAGCCCTCGTCATGCCCGTGATGGTGATCGGCAGCGAGATGTGGACCGAGCGCCCGATGCTCTACGGCTTCATCGGCTTGGCCGTCGTGGCCCTGGTGGCCAACGGGGACGGCAAGGCCTGGTGGTGTGTCCCCCTCTTCGCCGTCTGGGTCAACGTCCACGGCTCCTTCCCTCTGGGCATAGTCCTGCTCGGCACGCTCCTGGTCGGCCGGTGGCTCGACCGGCAGTCGCCCCGCCGAGAGCTCCAGGTCCTGGGCTGGTCGGTCCTGGGGGTGCTCCTCGGGGCCATCAACCCCATCGGCCCCCGCTTGCTGGTCTTCCCGCTCGAGCTGCTCCAGAAGTCCGAGGTGCTGTCCTTCATCGACGAATGGAAGCCCGCCGACTTCGGCGACACCATGACCCGGGTCCTGGTGGTCCAGGTGGCCGTTGCTGTGGTCCTCGGCCTGCGCCTGCGCAGCTTCCGGGCCCTGCTGCCCACCGCCGTGTTCTTCGTCGCCGCCCTGCTCGGCAGCCGCAACGTCGGCCCGGCCAGCATCGTGACCCTGGCCTGCATGGCCCCTGGCCTGCGGGGCCTCGGGAGCGACATGGGCGACGAGCCGAAGCCGGTCTTCCGCACCGCCGCTCTGGTGGTCGGGGCCCTGGCCCTGGTGGTCACCCTCGGGTCGTTGCTGACCGGCCCCCAGACCGCCCTGGACAGCTATCCCACCGACGCCGTGGCCTGGATGGATGCCCACGGCTACATGGAGCCCGAGTCTCGGGTCATCACCCGTGACTTCGTCGGCAACTACCTCGAGGCCCGCTACGGCACCGACGTCCAGGTCTTCATGGACGACCGCTACGACATGTTCCCGCGACCCGTCGTCGACGACTACATCAACCTGGTCCGAGGCAACGGCGAGTGGACCGAGATCGCCGCCCGCTGGGACGCCGACGCCGTGCTCTGGGACGAGGACACGGACCTCTACGACCGCCTCGAAGCGGCCGACGACTGGGACGTCGTCTACCGCGACGACACCTGGATCGTCGCCGTCCCTTCCTAGCTGCGCCTCTCGGCGCGGCCCCTGACGGGGTCGAAGGTCCTCCACCGACCCAGACCGCTCGGTTTGCGCAAATCAGCGACCCGCTGACTCGGAGACTTCGGCACGCGGTCGACCGACTGGTGGCTGCTCATCAGCGGGTTTGGGCGGGTCTTCGGGTGAACTCGCGGCTGTCGGGGGATCGGGCGGTGACGGTGCCGGTGTCGGGGTGGCGTTGGAGGCGCCAGGCGGTGTGGTGGATGAGGTTGTGGTGCCTCCGGCACAACAGCACGCCGTTGTCGAGGTCGGTGGGCCCGTGGTCTTCCCAGGGTTGGAGGTGGTGGGCGTCGCACCATTTCGGTTTGCGGTCACAGCCCGGGAACACACAGCCGCGGTCCCGGATGACGAGGGCCCGGCGTTGGCGGGGGGTGAAGCGGCGGTGGGCCCGACCGACGTCGAGGATGTTGCCGGTGTGGGGGTCGCGGAGGATGCGCCGCACCCACCCGTTGCACAACGTGGTCGCTGCTACTGCCCGCCGGGCCGAGGTGCCGTCGGGGTGCTGGCAGCGGCGGCGCAGGAACCGGTCCCCGGCGGTGTGCTGGTCGAAGGGTTGCAGGAGGTCGAGGAGCGGGTGTTCGAGGTCGAACCGGCCCTGGTCGGGGTCAGCGACCAACTCCGCCGCCGTCGTTGCATCGAGGATGATGTCGGCGCTGGTGGGGGAGGCCACATCGTCGCCGAGCTCGTCAGCCAGGGCCCGGCGGAACAGGTCGATGACGATGTCGTAGTGGCGTTGTTGGCGGCTGCGGGGCCCTTCGGGGCAGTCGATGGGGTCGGGGGTGTCGAGGGCTTCGATGGCGGCCCGCATCAACGCCGCGTCATCGGCGGAGCCGAACATGTCGGTGTGGGCCGAGCCGCCGATGGTGTCTGCTGAGCTCCACCGCCGTTTGCTGTCATCAGGGGGCGGTTTGTCATCGACCAGGTCGATCCACTGGTCGATGACCTGGCCGAAGTCCTGGTTGCCGAGGACGGCGGCGAGGTCGACGAACCCCTGGACGCATTCGGCGAACAGGGCCTCCCGGTTCTTCTCGGCTCGGGCCAACATTCGGGCTTTGGCCAGGGTGAGGTCGCCGCCGTCGAGGGCGGCGGCCACGCAGCGGTGTTGGGCATAGAGGCGGGCGAGGCGGACCAGTCCGGAGGCCTCCGGGCCGGTGCAGATCGTGTTGGCTTTCAACCAGGCCACCGCGGTGACCGCCCCGTCCTCCGCCCAAGCGGTGACCCGGTCCCAAGACGCGAGGCCCCGCACCAACTCCACCTGCATGGCCTCGGTCAGTCCGACGAGGTCCCGGACCCGATCCGACAGCGCCAACGGCACCCAGCCGGCCCGGTCCTCCGCAGCGAGATCCTTGACCCCTACTCGCAGCTCGGCGACCACGTCCTGCACGCCACCATTGTCCCATCGGGGTGTGACAAGAACCCCCCAAATCAGACCCTCACGACAAAGAAAATCCGAGAACTTTGGTGGCGGCTCGAGTGCGCCCCGATCTCGCTCCAGACATGGCGGAGCGTTACCGAATCGGCCCCGCCCACGCTCAGTGGGGCACCCGGCTGTTCTGTCCGGTCTCGGTCCTCGCTGGAGGCAATAAGGGGCGGATTCCGCTCCCTATTGCCTCCAAAGAGCGGTCCGCCGCCACAGACCGTGGCGGAGTCCCAGACGGCGGGGCCGAACCCGGCCACCGACCTGCCCGGCACCTCCTCCGTGCCATCGGTTTCCCTGAGCCCCCGCGCCAAAACGCGACGACGGGGCGTCCCCCGGAGGGAACGCCCCGTCGTCGAGGAAGTGGGTCTCAGCCGGCCGTGACGATCCGGTCCGCCGAGTTGTCCACGCTGTTGGCGCTCTCGCCCCCGAAGAAGCTCAGGGCGCCGATGCAGACGGCAGCGATGAGGGCGATCATCAAGCAGTATTCGACCAGGCTGGCCGCCCGGTCGTCCCATCCCCGCCGTCCCTCACGGGGGGGTGGGTGGCTTCTGGTCAAAGTCATCGGATCTCCTCGGTTGTCCCGTCACCTTCCCCGAAGCGAGAAGAGGTGCTCCCTACGATCATCGGCACGACCGGTGGGGGACCCTTAGCCGGGATTTCACCCGAATGGGGGTCAGTCCAAGTGGACGATCCCCATGCGGACGGCCTGCAACACGGCCTGGGTGCGGTCCCGGGCGTCGAGCTTCTGGTAGATGGAGGCCAAGTGGTTCTTGACCGTCTTGTGGCTGATGTAGAGCTGCTCGGCCACCTCGGGGGTGGAGCAGCCGTTGGCGATGAGCTGGAGGACCTCTTCCTCGCGACGGGTGACCACCCGCTGCTCGTCGCTCGTCGCGGGATCGTCGAGCTTCCGGACCTCGTCGAGCATGGAGGCCGCGAGGTTGGGGGAGATGATCGTCTCGCCCGACGCGGCCATGCGCACGGCGTCGGCGATCTCCCGGATCGAGCAGTCCTTGACCAGGTAGCCGCTGGCGCCGGCTCGGATGGCCGAGGCCAGGACGTCCTCGTCGGCGTGCATCGTGAGCATCACGACCCGGACACTGGGGAGCGCCGCCCGGATCTCCCGGGTCGCGCCGACGCCGTCGAGCTCGGGCATCGTCACGTCCATCAGGATGACGTCGGGCAGCAGACGGTGGGCCAGCTCGACGGCCTGTGCGCCGTCGGCGGCCTCGCCCACGACGCTGAAGCCCTGCTCGGTCATCGAGCGCCGGAGACCCTCGCGCAGCATGCGGTGGTCATCGGCCAGCATGAGCCGCACGGCGGGGGTGCCGTCGGGGCCAAGTGGGGCCGACGTCTCGGCCGTGGGCATGGTCATGTCAGGTCCCCTGTTGGAGGAGGCAGCGAACACGGGTCCCTCGACCGGACGAGGAGGCCACCTCGACGGTGGCGCCGATGCTCGAGGCACGCTCCCGCATGCCGAGGATCCCGTAGGAGTCGAAACGTCCGGCGGTGCCGGAGGGGAAGCCCTTGCCGTTGTCCAGCACCTCGAGAGCAGCGGCCCGGCCGTTGCAGCGCCACACCACCCTGGCCTTGGACGCCTCGGCGTGGCGTTCGACGTTGACCAGGGCCTCCTGGGCGATGCGCCACATCTCGCGCTCCTGGAGGAGCGGGAGCCGGGCGTCCTGGTCGCAGTGGACCTCGATGACCAGGCCGCTGCGTTCGGCGACCCGGTGGGCGAAGAGCTCCAGCACGGGAGCGAGGGCCTGCTCGTCGGAGACATCGGTGCGGAGGTCGTAGAGCGTGTCGCGGACCTCACCGATCACGCCCCGGACGTCGTTGCGGAGCTGGTCGAGGGACTGGCCGAGGTCGTCGCCCTGCTCGTCGGAGTCCACGATGCGGTCCAGCTCGAAGGCCAGGTAGGCCAGGGACTGACCGATGCGGTCGTGGAGGTCCCGGGCGATCCGGGTCCGCTCCTCGTCGGCGCCGACGGTGCGGAGGCGGGCGAACCAGCGGGCGTTGTCCACGGCCAGGGCGGCGGGCTCGACGAAGCCACTGAGGAGCTCGACGTCGCGCTGGGTGTAGCGGTGCGTGGTGCCGTGCTCGATGGCGACCAGGCCGATGATGGCGCCCCGGGCGCGCAGCGGGGCGTAGATGCCGGAGGCCATGGACGGCGCGAGGCCGGGGCCACCGCCGACGAGCAGGTTGGGCACAGCGCCGACTTCTCCGGTGCCGACCACCTCCCGCAGGGCGGCGGGCAGGTCTTCATGCGGGATCGCGTCGGGGAGGCGAACGCCGTGTCGGCGCAGGACCAGCCATTGCGAGTCGGTGTCGTCCATCAGGATGATCGCCAGGGCGTCGCTGTCGAACAGGTCTCGCAGCCGGCTGAGCGTGGTGTCCAGCACCTCGTCGAGATCGAACGAGGCCGGCAGGGTCTGAGCGACCCGGTGCAGCGAGAAGAGCAACGTGTTGGCATCGGCCAGGCGCCCGAGGCGCTCGATGGCCACGGAGTGCTGACGGTCGGCCTCACCGGAGATCCGGCGTCCGTAGCCGGCGACCATGGCCACCAGCATGAGCACGGCGCCCCACTGGGCGGCCAGGCGGACGGACTCGCTGTCGTAGCCCGCGGCGGCCAGCGCCGGCAGCGAGATGGCCACCGTGGCCACACCCGCCAGGCGGAGGCCGAAGCCGAACCCCCGGGCGAAGCCGGCGATGGTCAGGGCGGTGAGGACGGAGAAGACGAACGGCGAATCCCAGTAGCCGGTGTTGATCACCGCCAGGATGGGCAGGACCAGCTCGGCCAGGACCCGGATGAGGCTCTTGGTGTCACCGGTGTACCGCAGCGGGTTGGCCGTGCGGAAGAGCGTGTAGGCGATGATCACGCCCAACCAGGCCACCGTGCGCCATTCGGCCTCGATGAAGGCAGGGGCGGCCAGGGCGCCGGAGAGCACGGTCGTGCCCCAGCGCACGGCCAGGATGGCGGGGCCGAAGGCCGTCAGACGATCGACGTCGTCGACCAGGCCCGAGGCCACGACCAGCGGGGAGTCCTGCAGCCCACCTTCCCTGTTCAGGCGCGCGGTACGGCGCAGGAGGGAGAAACGGCGGCGGGGAGCCGCATCGTCGGGGTGACGATCGGTCTTAAGGGAGCGGCGCATGGACGGCGGCGACTGGTTCTCCTCGAGAGTTGTGACCCGGTTCCATCGGCGGCAGGACACGGATCTGTAGGCCTCATCGCCCACTCGCTACCGTGCGCCGATGATCCTCATCGGCCTCACCGGTGGCATCGGCTCCGGCAAATCGACGGTCTCAGCCCGTCTGGCCGATCTCGGGGCCCGAGTGATCGACGCCGACGCCATCACCCGGGAAGTGCAGCAGCCCGGCACCGAGGTGTTCGCGGCCATCGTGGAGCGCTTCGGTGACGGAATCGTCGCCGCCGACGGGACGCTGGACCGCCCCGCCCTGGCGCTGATCGTGTTCGCCGACCCGGACGAGCTGAAGGCCCTCAACGACATCGTCCACCCCGCGGTCGGCGTCGAGATCGCCGAGCGCCTGGCCGAGGCGGCCGACACCGACGATGTCGTGGTGCTCGACGTGCCCCTCCTGGTCGAGTCCGGCAGGAGTGACATGGCCGCCATGGTGGTGGTCGACCTGGATCCGGACGTGGCCGTTCGCCGCCTGGTCGAGCACCGGGGATTCAGCGAGGAGGACGCCCGGGCCCGCATCAGCCGCCAGGCCTCCCGCGAGGACCGTTTGGCCAAGGCCGACCGGGTCCTCGACAACTCCGGGTCCGTCGACGACCTGCTCGCCCAGGTCGACGCCGCCTGGCCCTGGATCCAGGCCCAAACCCCCGTCGCCGAGCCGGAGTAGCCCCTCGGATGGACCGACCGACAACGAGGCAACGATGCGGCGTCGGGTCGGGCTGCTCGTCGGCGGGGGCCAGGCCGTCTGGCGTCGGTGGCACCACGGATTCGTGGTGCTACTGACGCCAAATCAGGCCGCAGCAACGCAGCGTGAGATTCCGGTCGACCGGCAGCCCGACCCACGCCCCGTGGTTGCGTCGTTGTCGGTGGGCTAGAAGCGGAAGGAGCCCAGGAGGTCCGAGTAGTCGTCGGTCCACAGGCGCCCTTGGGCAGCAGGCAGCGGCCCCCAGCCATGGTCCCCGGTCAAGCCGGAGAGCGCCGCAGGCTCAGGGGCGAGGACGACCCACGTCGAGGACCAGTGGCCGGCCTCCACCTGCTCGGGCGAGGGGGCATCGAGGCGGCCCACCGACGCAAGGCCGAAGGTCTCGGCCAGGCGGCTGACCACGGGTGCGAGGTCGAAGTAGCGGTTGGAGATGTGGATGGCGAGGACGCCGTCGGCCCGCAGGTGGCGCAGGTACTCCTGCACGGCCTGGGCGGTGAGGAGGTGGACGGGGATGGCGTCGGAGCTGAAGGCGTCCAGGACCATGACGTCGTAGACCTCGTCGGTGCGCTCCAGGGACAGGCGGCCGTCACCCAGGACGATGTCGGTGTCGGCGGCGCTGTCGCTCAGGTAGCTGAACAACGTGGGATCGGAGGCGATCCGAGCCACCGCAGGGTCGATCTCGTAGTAGGTGAACGTGTCGCCGGCTCGGCCGTAGGCGGCCAGAGCCCCGGAGCCCAGGCCCACGATGGCCACGTCGCGGGGTGGCGCGTCGGCGGCGCTCACGAACACGTCGCCGATGGGGCCCTCCGGGTGGTAGTAGCCCAGCGGGGTACCGGGATCGGCGGGGTCCTGCATGCCGTGTGTGGTCGTGCCGTTGGCCAGCACGTGGCGGCCCTGCTCGTCTTCGAAGACCCGGTGGACGCCGAAGAACGTGCGCTCGGCGGCCAGGGTCGGGTTGGGCTCGGCCACCCCCGCCACCAGGAGCACGCCGCCGATGGCCAGGGCAAAGGTCCGGGGGGAGCGCAGGGCGACGTAGGCGCCCGCCCCGACGAGGGCGAGGAACAGGACCGGGAGGCGGGCGGCCTCCGGCGTGGCTGCGGCGCTGGTGGCCCGCCAGGCCAGGACCAGGCCGGCTGTCAGGACGACGGCGACGGCGATGCCCCGGCCGTCCAGATGACGCCGGGCCGCAGCCGTGGCCGGGCGCATGGCCACCACGAGGCCGAGGGCCAGCGGGTACTCCAGGATCGACGTGAACACGACCGGAGCGATCAAGGCCCCGGCGATGCCACCGAGGACGCCGCCGAGGGAGATCCACAGGTAGAACTCGGTCAGGCGGTCGGCGGGCGGCCGCAGCTGGGCCAGTCGGGCGTGGGCCAGGGTGGCGGCAGCGAGGAAGAAGACGAGGTGGGGGACCAGCACCAGCCACACCGAGTCGAACGAGGCGGCGAAGGCGGCGGCCAGAGGCACGGCCAGCAGAGCCACGGCCCGTCCTGAGAGGTCGATCAGACGGGCCGGCGGGCGGCCGAAGGCGAGCACGAAGCTGAGCAGGTACAGCGCCAGGGGCACGACCCAGAGGAGCGGGATGGAGGCGATGTCGGTGCTCAGGTGTCGGGTGACCCCGAGCAGGAGCAGGCTGGGGACGAAGGCGAACCCGATCAGCCGGAGCCGCAGCCGGGAGTCGAGGGGCGGCGAGGTCGGGCCGGCGTCGATGGTCATGGCGCCGGCGGTGGCCCCGGGCCGGCGGCGGATGACCCAGGCGCAGGTGCCGGTCAGGAGCACGAAGGCCAGGTACCCGATGCTCCACAGCCGGCTCTGGGCCGAGGTCGACAGATGGGGCTCGAGGATCAGCGGGTACGCCAACAGGGCGAGGAGGCTGCCCACGTTGCCGGCGGCGTAGAGGAAGTAGGGGTCGGCCGCGTGGCGATGGCCGCTCAACGAGAACCAACGCTGGAACGTGGGGCTGGCTGTGGAGAGGGCCAGGAAGGGGAGGCCCACGGTGATGGCCAGCACGAGCAGGGTCCACAGGGCCGGCGCGGTGCCCTCCGGCAGGCGCCAGCCCGCGGGGACGGCCAGGGGCAGGGCCAGCAGCGGGATGGCGACGAGGACGACGTGCACCGGGATCTGGCGGCCCCGCAGCCACCGGGCGCCCAGGTGGGCGATGCCGTAGCCCAGGAGCAGGGTGGCCTGGAAGAAGACCATCGCCGTGTTCCAGACGTCCGGCGTGCCGCCCAGCAGCGGGGTCAGCAGCTTGGCCACGAGTGGCTGCACGAGGAACAGCAGGGTGGAGCCGACGAAGCTGGCCACGGTGAACAGCACGACCAGACCACGACCCGAGGACACGCTCGGCGACGACGGCGCGGTCGTCGCTTCGGGGTCTCTGCGGGTGATCACGGCCACGGCGCTCTCGTCGGCGGCTACCGACCCACCCTGAGCGACCGACGGTCCGGTGGCTGTCACAGCCCGTCGGTACCCTGCCCGGGTGGCCCGTGAAGATCGCTTCGAGATGGTGGCCGACTTCGCCCCGGCGGGCGACCAGCCCCAGGCCATCGCCGGCCTGAGCGAGGGACTCGCCGCGGGGGAGAAGTTCCAGACCCTGCTGGGCATCACCGGCAGCGGCAAGAGCGCGACCATCGGCTGGACCATCGAGCAGTTCCAACGCCCGACGCTGGTCATGGCCCCGAACAAGTCGCTCGCCGCCCAGCTGGCCAACGAGTTCCGGGCCTTCTTCCCGAAGAACAAGGTCGAGTACTTCGTCTCCTACTACGACTACTACCAGCCCGAGGCGTACCTGCCGTCGAGCGACACCTACATCGAGAAGGACTCGTCGGTCAACGACGAGATCGAGCGCCTCCGTCACGCCACGACGGCCTCCCTCCTGACCCGGCGGGACGTGATCGTGGTCGCCTCGGTGTCGGCCATCTACGGCCTCGGCTCGCCCGAGGAGTACCGGAACCAGCTCCTCTACGTCCGGGTGGGGGAGGAGCACGACATGCGCTCGCTCCTCCGCAAGCTGGTCGACATCCGCTACGAGCGCAACGACCTGAACCTGACCCGGGGCCGGTTCCGGGTCCGGGGCGACACCCTCGAGGTCCACCCCGCCTACGAGGAGCACGCCGTCCGCATCGAGATGTTCGGCGACGAGATCGAGCGCATCGTGCTCGTCGACCCGCTCACCGGCGAGCAGCTCGATGTCGTCGACGAGCTGATGATCCTGCCCGCCAGCCACTACGTCACGGGCGACGAGCGGATGCGCCTGGCCATCCAGCGCATCGAGGTCGAGCTGCAGGAGCGGCTGAAGGAGTTCGAGGAGCAGGGCAAGCTGCTCGAGGCCCAGCGCCTGCGCATGCGCACCAGCTACGACCTGGAGATGATGCAGGAGGTCGGCTTCTGCAACGGGATCGAGAACTACTCCGGGCCCATCGACGGCCGGGCCCGGGGCGAGGCCCCCAACACCCTGATCGACTTCTTCCCGGACGACTTCCTGATGGTGCTGGACGAGTCCCACGTCATGGTCCCCCAGCTCCACGGCCAGTACGAGGGGGACCGCAGCCGCAAGGAGACCCTCGTCGAGCACGGCTTCCGCCTGCCCTCGGCGGCCGACAACCGGCCCCTGACCTTCGACGAGTTCATGGGCAAGGTGAACCAGGTGGTGTTCCTGTCGGCCACCCCCAGCCCCTGGGAGCTGGAGCGCTCCAGCCGGGTGGTGGAGCAGATCGTGCGCCCCACGGGCCTCATCGACCCCGAGGTCATCGTGAAGCCCACCAAGGGCCAGATCGACGACCTGATGGAGCAGATCAAGGTCCGCACCACCGCCGGTGACCGGGTCCTGGTCACGACCCTGACCAAGAAGATGGCCGAGGACCTGACCGACTACCTGCTCGAGCTCGGCGTCCGGGTCCGCTACCTCCACAGCGAGGTCGACACCATCGAGCGCATCGAGCTCCTCCGGGACCTGCGCCTGGGCGAGTTCGACGTCCTGGTGGGGATCAACCTCCTGCGGGAGGGCCTGGACCTGCCCGAGGTGTCGCTGGTGGCCATCCTCGACGCCGACAAGGAGGGCTTCCTCCGCAGCGAGACGTCGCTCATCCAGATCATCGGCCGAGCCGCTCGCAACGTGGGGGGCCAGGTGATCATGTACGCCGACCAGGTCACCGACTCCATGCAGCGAGCCCTGTCGGAGACCAACCGGCGCCGGGGCCTGCAGCAGGCCTACAACGCCGAGCACGGCATCAACCCCGAGACCGTGCGGAAGGCGGTCACCGACATCCTGGCCCAGCTGCGTCCCGACGAGGCCACCCCCACGCCGGGCCGCTCCCGCCGGCGCAAGAGCCTGAGCGAACGCAGCGAGCTGGCCGGTCTGCCCAGGGACGAACTGGCCCGGCTCATCGCCACGCTCGAGGAGGAGATGGGCGAGGCCGCCACCGAGCTGAACTTCGAGTACGCCGCCCGCCTCCGGGACGAGATCAACGACCTCCGCCGAGAGCTGAGAGAAGCCGGCTGAGGCGGGGAGCGACCTGCTCCCGAGGCCCGGATGTCCTTGGCCCGTGGGGGTGCCGGCCGATAGGGGCCGATGGTGAGTGTGCGCCGGGCGGCGCCGGTCGAGGCCGCTCGCTCGGCCAAGCAGGTGGTGGTCGCCTGTGCCGTCCTGGCCCTCGTCTACGTGGGCGTGATCCTGTTGGGCGACCCCCGAGCGGGGCTCATCGCCGACTCCGGGGGGAAGCTGGCCACCGCCCGCGTCATGGCCGAGGACGGCACCGTGTCCCCGGATGTCGGGTACTGGGCCGAGGACCTCGACCCCGCCGGGACCTTCCACCCACTGGTCAACTCGCGACCAGCCGATTCGGGCTGGATCCAGGCCACCAGTGTCCCGTTCGCGATCGCCACAGCGGGCCTCTGGGCCTTGGCCGGCCCGCTCGGTGTCGTCCTCCTCTCGGTGGCAGGCGGTGTGGTGGCCGCGTTGGCCGCCCGGGGACTGGCCCGACACCTCGGCGCCCGCGGCGACCTGGCGTTCTGGCTGGTGGGGCTGGCTTCGCCACTGGCGGTGTACGCCACCGACGCCTGGGAGCACGCGCCGGCGGCGGCTCTCGCCCTGCTGGGCATCCTCTTCGCCCTCGAGACCGACCGGTCCTGGCGGGCGGCGGCGGCCGGCGCGCTGCTCGGCGGGGCGGTGATCCTGCGGGCCGAGATCGGTGTCTACGTCCTCACGTTCGCGATCAGCGTCCTCGCCGTGCGCGAGGTCCGCCGGCGCTTCACGGGCCAGCCGCGGTTCCTGGCCGCCGGGGCTGCGTCCGCCGGCGTCGTGCTGGCCGCGAACGCCGTGCTGGAGCGAGCGCTCGTCGGAGCCGGCGTGCGGGACAGCCGGGCCACGGCAGGAGCCCTCGACGCGGGGAGCGACCTGGGCCGGCGGGCCACTGACGCCGTGGTCACCGGGTTCGGCCTCTTCCCTGACGAGACCGCGGCGGGGATCGGCCTCGGCCTCCTCCTCGCGGGCATGCTCGTCGTGCTCGCCCTCGGCCTCACCGGGCGGCTTCACCTGTCGGCGCCCACGACCCGGATCCTGACCGGCTTCGTCGTCGGCCTGTACGTCCTCCGCCTGCTGGACGGCTGGGCCAACGTCCCCGGCGCGCTCGCCGCGGTGCCGGTGGTCATCCTGGCTGCGACCGTCCCGCGGACACCACCGGTCCGGGTCCTCCTGGGGACCGCCCTCGGCGCCGTACCCCTCGTGTGGGCCGTGCAGTGGAAGGGGGACCACATCGTGCAGTGGGGCGGGCGCTATCTGCTGGTGACGTCGCTCCTGCTGCTCATCCTGGCCGCGGTCGCCCTGGAAGGCCCGGTGCGGCGGACCGTCCCGGCCCGCGCCCTGTTGGGGATCACCCTCGTCGTCGGCCTCGCCGGACTGGGCTGGCACGCCCACCGCACCGAGGTCATCAGCAGCACGGGCACCGCCCTCGACGAGCTCCCCGCCGAGACCGTGGTCGTGTCGGCTGCCCCCCAGCTGGGCCGCGAGCTGGGGGCCTGGTACCGCGACCGGCGCTGGCTGTCGGCCGACGCGGGGAGCCTGGACGACGCCCTCGGGGTCGCCAGGGCCGCCGATCCGCCCTTCATCACCGTCATCCAGCCGCCCGCGGAGGACGGCTCCGAGATCGAGACACCAACGGTCGACGGCTACCACCTCACCACGGCGACCTCGGTCCCGTCCCTCGGCCACGACCTCGACGTGCGGATCCTCGTCCGCGACTGAATCCGGGTCGAGCAAACACGTGTTCGTGTTGCGGAGCGCCGGTAGAGTCGCTCCGTGGCCGATGCGTTGGTGATCCGAGGGGCGCGTGAGCACAACCTCAAGGACATCTCCCTGGACCTGCCGCGGGACCGCCTCATCGTCCTGACGGGGCTCTCCGGATCGGGCAAGTCGTCCCTGGCGTTCGACACCATCTACGCCGAGGGCCAGCGCCGGTATGTCGAGTCGCTGTCGGCGTACGCCCGTCAGTTCCTGGGCCAGATGGACAAGCCCGACGTGGACTTCATCGAGGGCCTGTCCCCGGCGATCTCGATCGACCAGAAGAGCGCCTCCCGCAACCCGCGCTCGACGGTCGGCACGATCACCGAGATCTACGACTACCTGCGCCTCCTCTACGCCCGCATCGGCGTGCCCCACTGCCCGAAGGACGGCACGGTCGTCAACCGCCAGACGCCCCAGCAGATCGTGGACCGCATCCTGGAGCTGCCCGAGGGCACCCGCTTCCAGGTCCTGGCTCCGGTGGTGCGCGGGCGCAAGGGCACCTACGACACCCTCCTGGCCGACCTGGCCACCCAGGGCTTCGCCCGTGTGCGCATGGACGGCGAGGTCCGGGAGCTGGCCGACCTGGTGGCCCAGGGGGCCGAGCTGGCCCGCTACGAGATGCACACCATCGAGGTCGTGGTCGACCGCCTCGTCCTCCGGGACGGCATCGAGCGCCGCCTCACCGACTCGCTGGAGACGGCCCTGCAGCTGGCCGACGGCACGGCCGAGATCGAGCTGGTGCCCCGGGACGGCGAAGGCCTCGGCGACGAGGAGCGCGAGGTCCTGACCTTCAGCCAGCACCTGGCCTGTCCCACCTGCGGCACGTCCTACGGCGAGTTGGCCCCCCGCAACTTCTCGTTCAACTCGCCCTACGGCGCCTGCACCAGCTGCGACGGTCTGGGGACCAAGTTCGAGGTCGATCCCGAGCTGATCGTCCCCAACCCCGACCTGACCCTCGACGAGGGGGCCATCGCGCCCTGGGCCAGCGGGCACAGCCAGTACTTCAAGCGCCTCATCGAGGCCGTGGCCGAGGACAACGGCGTCCCCGTCGACCAGCCCTGGCGGGAGCTGCCCGAGAAGGCCCGCAAGCTGCTGCTCCACGGCGCTGGGGACACACGGGTCCACGTCAAGTACAAGAACCGCTACGGCCGTTCCCGCAGCTATCACGCCAAGTACGAGGGGGCGGTCCCGTATCTGCAGCGCCGGCACGCCGAGGCCGAGTCCGACGCCGCCCGTGAGCAGATCGAGGGCTACATGCGGGAAGTGGCCTGCCCGGTGTGTGAGGGGGCCCGCCTCCTGCCGCTGTCCCTCGCGGTCACGATCGACGGCCGCAACATCCACGAGCTGTGCTCGCTGCCCATCGGTGAGTCGACGCAGATGATCAGGGCCCTCGAGCTGTCCGAGCGAGATCGGATGATCGCCGAAACCGTGCTGAAGGAGGTGCAGGCCCGGATGGGGTTCCTCCTCGACGTCGGCCTCGACTACCTCTCGCTGCACCGGAACGCGGGCACCCTGGCCGGGGGCGAGGCCCAGCGCATCCGCCTGGCCTCCCAGATCGGCAGTGGCCTGGTGGGCGTGCTCTACGTGCTCGACGAACCGTCGATCGGCCTGCACCAGCGCGACAACAAGCGGCTGATCGAGACCCTGATGCGCCTGCGGGACCTCGGGAACACGGTCCTCGTCGTCGAGCACGACGAGGAGACCATCCGGGTGGCCGACCACGTGGTCGACATCGGTCCGGGCGCGGGCGAGCACGGTGGCCAGGTCGTCCACTCCGGCACCCTGAAGGGGCTCCTGCGCAACAAGGACTCGGTCACCGGCCAGTACCTTTCCGGGCGCAGGACCATCCCCGTGCCCGAGATGCGCCGCCAGCCGGGCGAGGAGTCGCTGCTCGTGCGGGGCGCCCGCGAGCACAACCTCCAGGACATCGACGTCGAGTTCCCCCTGGGCTGCTTCGTGTGCGTCACCGGGGTGTCGGGCTCGGGCAAGTCCACCCTGGTCAACGACATCCTCTACCGGGCGCTCATGCAGCGGATCTACAAGTCGAAGCTGCCGCCGGGTCGCCACACCGCGGTCGACGGCCTCGATGCCCTGGACAAGGTCATCGCCATCGACCAGTCACCCATCGGGCGCACGCCCCGGTCGAACCCGGCCACCTACACCGGGGTCTTCGACCACATCCGCAAGCTCTTCGCCCAGACCAACGAGGCCAAGGTCCGGGGCTACCTCCCTGGTCGGTTCTCGTTCAACGTCAAGGGCGGCCGCTGCGAGGCCTGTGCCGGCGACGGGACGATCAAGATCGAGATGCACTTCCTGCCCGACGTCTACGTGCCCTGCGAGGTGTGCAAGGGAGCCCGCTACAACCGGGACACGCTGGACATCGAGTTCAAGGGCAAGAACATCGCCGAGGTCCTGGACCTGTCGTGCGAGGAGGCCCTGGCCTTCTTCGCCAACCAGCCGGTCATCGCCCGCCACATGCAGACCATCGTCGACGTGGGACTGGGCTACGTCCGCCTCGGCCAACCGGCGCCGACCCTCTCCGGCGGGGAGGCCCAGCGGGTGAAGCTCTCCAGCGAGCTGGCCAAGCGCTCCACCGGCCACACCATGTACATCCTCGACGAGCCCACGACGGGTCTGCACTTCGAGGACATCCGCAAGCTCCTCGGCGTGCTCTCCCGACTGGTCGACCAGGGCAACACGGTCCTGGTCATCGAGCACAACCTGGACGTCATCAAGACCGCCGACTGGCTCATCGACCTCGGCCCCGAAGGGGGCAGCGGTGGCGGGACGGTCATCGTGGAGGGCCCGCCGGAGCTGGTGGCCAAGACGCCCGGCAGCCACACCGGCGACTACCTCGCCCCCCTCCTGGCCTCCCCCTCCTGAACCCCCGGTTCCGCCTGCCGACAGGAGGGATGTGCTGTCCCGACTCGCGCCCGGCGTCCTGTACGCGGGGATCGCGGCGGCCGTCGTCGGCCTGAGCAAGGTCCACGCCAGCCAGCTCGGGACCTACGACTACAGCGGATCGTCCCGCTTCGCCTGGTCGATGGCCTACATCGCCATCCTGACCGTGGCCGCCTACGGCGTCGGCCTGCCCGACGTCCCCCGCACTCGCCGCTCCGCCGTCATCTCGGCGGTGGCCGCGGCCGCGGTCGGGGCCCTCGGCATGTCGGTCGTGCAGCTCGCCGTCGGCGACACCCTCCTGCCTCGCTTCGTGGTGTTCGGCAGTGCCCTCTTGCTGGTGCCCTGGTACCTGCTGACCGTGAACCTGGCCCTCGACGGTCGGAGCCTCGACGAGCGCCGGGACCGGGTCGTGGTCGTGGCCGAGCACGGCGCCGGTGTCGGGGCCGAACTGGAGGCCGAGCTGGATCGGGGCGCCGAAGCCGGCGCGCACATCGTGGCCACGCTCGAGCCGTCGGCCGCCGACGTCACCGGCAGTGGCAAGCGTCCGCTGGAGGAGCTGGTGGTCGAGGTGGGGGCCACCGTGCTCGTGCTCGACCGGGCGGCTCAGGACCGGCCGACCGTCGTGGCCCAGGCCGCGGCCCTCCACGCCGGCGGGATGCGGGTTCGCACCCTGTCGCTCTTCTACGAGGAGTGGCTGGGCAAGCTGCCGGTGACCGAGCTGGAGCGGGTCTCGATGATGTTCGACATCGGCGAGGTGCACCGTCAGCGCTACACCCGGGTGAAGCGGGTGGTCGACGTCGCCCTCGGCGTTGTCGGGACGCTGGCGCTGAGCCTGGCAACGCCGGTGGTGGCCGTCGCCAACCTGTTCGGCAACCGCGGCCCGCTGCTCTACCGCCAGACGAGGGTGGGCAAGAACGGCGAGCTCTTCTCGATCCTCAAGTTCCGCACGATGCGCCCGGGGCGGACGGGCCTGGACGACGAATGGACCGGCGAGGACGACCCGCGGATCACCCGCTTCGGCCACGTGCTGCGCCGCACCCACTTGGACGAACTGCCCCAGGTCGTCAACATCCTCCGGGGCGAGCTCTCCGTCGTCGGACCCCGGCCCGAGCAGCCCCACTACGTCGAGCAGCTCACCGAGAAGCTCCCGTTCTACGCCATGCGCCACCTCGTCCGCCCCGGCCTGACGGGGTGGGCGCAGGTGAAGTACGGCTACGCCGGTGACGAGCGGGACGCCCTGGAGAAGCTGCAGTACGAGTTCTGCTACCTGCGCCGCCAGAGCCTCAGCTTCGACCTTCGCATCGTGGGTCGGACCCTACGCAGCGTCATCGGCGGCGACGGTCGCTGAGCCCGCTCCCGGGCCGGACGGCGACACCCGCCCCACCACCCGGCGTACCCGCTGACGCAGCCCGAGGCGGCGGCGCAACCGCCGGGTGAGGCGTGGGGGGCGGTACTCGGAGGCGAACTCGACATCACGCCGGTAGCGGGTCGGGTCGGGGAGGTCCCCGGCCAGGAGCCGCTGCGTGGCGTCGAGCAGGAGGCTCCGCGGCGCGTGGTCACTGGTGTGGCCACCGAGGGAGCGCTCGTCGACCACTGCCTGGCCGCCGGCTCCCCGCCAGGCCTCGACAAGGGGGAGCACCTGCTCGGCGTGCACCCCGTGGTCGTCGACGCAGGACTGCACGAACAGTGGTGACGGCGTTGGGCCCTTGGCCAACTCGTTTCGTATCTGGCGGGTGATGTCCCGGTTGTGCGGGGCAACCACGTCACCGTCAGGGAGGGCGAACGCCACCTCGGCCATGCGGTTCTGGCGCACGGCGGAGATGTCGAGGTCGATGTGAGGGCCGACGGCGACGATGCCGGCCGCGCCCAAGCGTCGACCGAACTTGATGGCGGCGGTTGCGCCCATCGACGAACCGAGGGTGACGACCTGGTCAGACCCGTAGCCCCCGTCCGCGAGAACCCGGTCGATGATGGCCGCCGTGGCCCGCTCGACGAACAGATCGCCTCGCTCGCCCGTGTAATAGGTCCCGTTGTCGAAAGCGCCGAACGGGTCACACAGGAACAGCCAGTCGTGGTCCGCGCAGCTCCCGAGCATCTTGAGGCGGTGGAAGTAGCCACCGAAGTCCTCCCGGTCCGTCCGGGCCACGCCGCGGGTCGTGTAGAAGGCGCTGAAGTGGATGCCGAGCCCCCGAGATCCGGGGTGGCGCACGTGGATGTACCCGTGTCTCCGCCCCGCCTCGTCGATGTGGTATTGAACCTCATGGTTCGGGGTCGCCTCGGCCAGTCGAGCTCGGGTGGGAGCGGTCACGGCGTCGCCACCCGGCTCACGCCCGATGACCCGGGCACAGCCCGCCGCAGCAGCCGGCGCAGGCCATCCTGCTCCTCGGGCAGCAATGCGGTACGCCACACGCCGATCGCATAGGCCAGCCCGCCGACGGCCGCGCCCAGCACCACCGTCGGGAGGTCGTTCAGGCCGAGGGCCAGCACGCCGGTCACGCCGATCGCCAGGAGGAGCGTCGGCCTGAGGACGGGCGCGACGACCTCGTCCATGAACGGCCGTAGGGGCACTTCGACCTCGGCCAGGATGGCCCGTCCCAGCACGGGGAACAGGACTGTGGCGCTGATGATCGTGGCCACGAACACGCCGTTGAGGCCGAGGGGCCCGATGAGCAGGAGGCTGGCGGCGACGTTCACCACGATGGCCAGGGCCGCGGCCCGCAGGACGGCGCCGGCCCGACCCACGCCGACCAGCAGCTCCGACCCCACCTGGAGGGGTGACCCGACGCAGGTGTAGGTCAGGAGCAGCACCGCCGGGACGGCGGCGGCCGCCCCCTCCGGGCCGATCCACACGCTCAACAGCGGTCCGATGAGGAGGGCGGGGATGAGGGCGGCGGGCACGGTGAGCAGTGTCGTGTAGCGGCTCCCGGTCAGGGCCAGGTCACGGAGCTTGGGACGGTCGCCCCGGCCCTTGATCCACGACGCGCTCGGGATCACCGAGTACGCCGACGCGCTCATCAGCGCCATGGCACCGTTCTGGATCTGCGCCGCGATCTCCACGATGGCCACCGAGGACGGGCCCAGCAGGACCCCGACGAGCAGCCGGTCCATGGTGCGGTGGATCACGCCCAGCG
Organism: uncultured Microthrixaceae bacterium; assembly: GCA_963725155.1. GTDB lineage: Bacteria > Actinomycetota > Acidimicrobiia > Acidimicrobiales > DATDAH01 > DATDAH01. Next base: position 21,670 of record CAVRXU010000004.1, on the reverse strand, counting down.
GGCGCAGGACGGCGATGGTGCGGCCGTAGGCGATGAGGGTCGAGGCGGCGTCACGGTCGAACCGCAGTGACCAGAGGGACCGGTGGCGCTGCAGGACCAGGACGCTGAGGCCCAGGGCGATGACCGAGCCGACGAGCGATGCGACCGCCACCCGGCCGAGATCGCCCGTGACGGCGGCGGTGACCACGGCGGCGACGATGGTCAGGGTCTTCCGGGCGGCCTCGAGGCCCCGGGACAGGTCCACCCGCTGCAGGCCCTCCAGAGCGGACTGCACGCCCCGGTTGACCTGGTCGGCCACGGTCTGGGCGGCGGTGGCGACGATGGCCACTCCGAAGGCCGCGGCCAGGTCTTCGGGCACCTCGAACAACGTCGGGAAGGCCAGGAGCCCGACGACGGCGAGGAGGACGCCTCCGGCCAGGGCCAGGCCGGTGTAGAGCAGCAGGCTGGTGCCGATCAGGCGATCAATCGCCGGGTCGTCGTCGACGGCGGCCTTCTCGGCGACGTAGCGGGTGGACGCCGTCGTGAGGCCGAGGTCGCCGAGGGACAGCCAGCCGGAGACGGCGGAGAAGGTCTGCAGCAGCGCCCAGAGGCCGAACGCTTCCGGCCCGAGCCCCGCCAGCAGGGCGGGGACGGCGACGAGGGTCAGCAGGATCGTCCACACGTTCCCGGCGCCCGTCGCCGCCGTGTTCAGCAGCACGCGACGCCGGTACGGACGGCCCGGAGCAGAGGGAGGCGGCACCATGACTCCATCGGCATCGCGACCGCCGTCTTCACCTTCCGACGGCGGGTGACGGTCAAGTGCCGGGCGGGGCTGCCGACCGGGTGGAGGTGAGCCGAACCGCCCTGGAGCCGGTCCCGCGGCCACGGCGGGACCTCCTGCCGACGACGCCCCGCGCCGTGTACGCGGGGATGCGGCGCATGCGGTCCTGGGCTCCGCCGGTCAGCGACCGGGTCGCCCGGGCCTTGGCTCGTCCGTTCGAGGGGCCCCTCGAGGGAGCCCTGCCCACTGGTCTCGTGGGTGGCATTGACGCCGACCGAGCACTCACCGACCTCCGGTGTGACGGGTTGGTGGTCTTCCCCGAGCTCTTGCCTGCGACTCTCCTCGAGGACCTCCACGCTGTGGGCCGACGCCTCGATGCCCACCCCCGACCGACGACGGGTCGGCCACCGGCGCCGTTCGGGCCCAGGGAGTCGAGCGTCCGGCGCGCCGACCTCGATGAAGCGGCTCTCCTCACGGAGCGGGCCGTTCAGCGGCTCGTCACCGATCCCTCCCTGCGCGCCTTCGTGGGCCGGTACCTGGCTTGTGACCCCGTGAACGACCTCGTGGCGATGTGGTGGTCGGCCGCGGTGACCGGCACGTCGGCCCAGTCCGTCGCCGCTCAGCAGTTCCACGCCGACCTCGACCGCCTCCGGTTCGTCAAGTTCTTCGCCTACCTGACCGATGTCGGGCCCGACCAAGGCCCACACGTCTACGTCCGGGGCTCGCACCGACGACGGCCGCCGTCCCTCCGCTCCGACCGTCGGTTCACCGACGACGAGATTCGGGCCAAATACGCCGCCGCGGACCTGCTGAGCATCGAGGGACCGGCGGGGACGGTCTTCGCCGCCGACACCTCGGGCCTCCACAAGGGCCTGCCCCTCGCCGTCGGCCACCGCCTGGTCATCCAGGTGGAGTTCGCCTCCGGCCTCCTGGGCGCCCCGTACACCAGCATCCGGCGGAACACGTTCCCTCCCGATGTCCTGCGTGTGTTCGAGGCCCATCCCTGGACCTACCGGCGCTTTCTCGCCGCCTGATCCGAGCCACCGTCCCACCGCCGGGAGCGACTCATCATCGCCGTCTCGGTTCCGACAGGACGGACATGAACCGAGCGGCTTCCGCCGAGCCACCGGTCTCGATCATCCTGCCGACCCTGGACGAGTGGGACTGCATCGTGGACTGCTTGTCGTCCGTCCTGACCCAGGACTATCCCGCCATCGACGAGGTGCTCGTCGTGGATGGCGGCTCGACTGACGGCACCCCCGACCTCGCCCGGGGCCTGGACGAGCGCGTCCGGGTCGTCGACAACCCTCGCACGACCGCCGCGGCGGCTATGAACATCGGGCTGGTCGAGGCCCGCAACGACCTCGTCGTTCGCCTGGACGCCCACACGATCTACGCCCCCGACTACGTCAGACGGTCGGTCGAAACGCTCGCCGAGAGCGGCGCGGCCATAGCCGGTGGGCCGATGCGACCGATGGGGCGCACGTCCTTCGGACGGGCCGTCGCGGCTGTGACCACATCGCCCATCGGGATCGGTAACGGCCGGTTCCACTACGCCACAGATCCCTGCGACGTCGAGACGGTCTACCTCGGCACCTTCGACCGCCGGACCATCGAGGCCGCGGGCGGTTACGACGAAGATGGCATCCAGTGGGCGGCCGAGGACCAAGAGCTGGCCTTTCGGGTGCGACAGCAGGGCGGGCGAATCCGCCTCGATCCGTCGATCCGATCCTGGTACACGCCTAGAGAGTCCCCTCGCGCCCTCTGGAAGCAGTACCGCAACTACGGGCTCTGCAAGGCCTCGACATTGCGCAAGCACGGCCGTCTGCCCTATCTGCGCCCGCTCGCCCCGGCCGCGATGGTCGCGGGGTCCGCCGGTGTCGTTGCGGTCGGCGTGGCCACCCGCCGGCCCCTGGTCGCGGCGGCACCCTTCCTGGTGTACGCCGCGGCGGCCACAGCCGCCGGTCTCCACCTGGGACGGGATCCCGGCGTGGCCCCGCATCGGGCCGCGGGGGCCCTGGCCATCTGTCACTGGGGCCACGGCATCGGTTTCCTCACCGGCCTCCTCCGAATCGTCACCGGTCGCTCCTTCGACCGGCGCCCGCAAGGCGGTCGACGTGCCCCTGCCTGACCGGACGCGCCTCGACGAGTACGCCACCAAGGGCGTCAACCTCGGCCTGCGCACGCTGGCCATCGCCCCTGAGCAGCGCGAGGCCCGGGCTCTCGCGGCGACCGGCACCACCGTGAAGGGCGGGCCGCGCGTTCTCATCCTCAGCCCCCGCGGCTGGTCCTACCACCTCCAGGTCGAAGGCGTGCTCGGCCAAGCCCTGGCCGAGCGAGGGGCCGAGGTCCACGTCCTGACCTGTGGCGGAGGCCTCCCGATCTGTGATCGGACGAACACCTGGCAGGCACCACCGATGCCGTGCACGTCCTGCACGCGGTACACGACGGCTTCGGTCACGGCCCATGGCCATCACCACCACCGGCTCCGCCCGGCCTGGGAGGACGACCCCGGTGATGGGCTCCCCGAGCTGGAGGAGATCGGACTGGCGGACCTCGAGCGGTTCGAGAACGGCGACCTTCCCCTGGGAGCGCTCACCGCGATCCCGGTGCGTTGGTTCCTCATGAACAGCCATCTCGACGACGACCCGCTGGCCCCGGCCACGGTTCGCTCCTTCCTGAGGGCCGCCGACCGCGTCGGGCGCGGTGTCGCCCAGGTCCTCGACACGGTCCGGCCCGACGTCGTCCTGCTCCTCAACGGCCTCTTCTTCTTCGAAGCGATCACCTGGGAGCTCTGTCGACGCCAGGGGATCGACGTGGTGACCTACGAGCGCGGCTTCCTGCCCCACACGCTGGAGTTCCGTCGTGACCTCCCTGCCTGCCGGCACGACATGGGTGCGCTCTGGGAAGGGGTGGCCGATCGTCCGCTCGACGAGCACCAAGACGCCCGCCTTGACGAGTACCTCGACGGGCGCCGGGACCGGCCCCATCCCGTGTACGACTTCTGGCAGGGAGCCCACGACGAAGCGCCCGATCGACGGGAGGGTGCGCGGTTGATCGCCGCGTTCACCAACGTGACCTGGGACTCCGCTGTGCTCGGCGCGCAACGGGCCTTCGCTTCGACCCAGGCCTGGCTGGACGCCGTCGTCGCCTTGGCGCGCCGGCGGCCTCAGGACGATGTCGTCCTCCGTGTCCACCCGGCCGAGACCCGCCAGTGGGGCAAGCAGACCCGAGAGCCGGTCGAGGGCTACCTCGCCCAGGCCCACCCCGACCTGCCCCCGAACCTGACCGTCATCGGCTCGGAGGATCCCCGCCGGTCGTATCCGCTCATGGAAGCCTGTGACCTGGGCCTGGTGCTCACGTCGACCACGGGCCTCGAGCTGGCCCTCCTCGGCAAGCCCGTCATCGTGGCCGGCCAGGTGCACTACCGGGACCGAGGCTTCACGCTCGACCCGTCGTCCGCGGAGGAGTTCGACAAGATGGCCGATCACGCGCTCGAGCACCCACAAGCCGTCGCCGCGGACGTCGCCCTCGCCCGGCGTTACGCGCACGCGCTGTTCTTCACTTGGCCGATGTCCTTCCCGCAGGTGACCGAGCCCTACGCCGGGCTCGCCCGGATCCGACCCCGCCACCGAGCCCAGTTGGCCGACGGAGCCAATCGCGACCTCGATCGGATCTGTGACGGGATTCTGGGCGGTGGGGATTTCGTCCCCACCGTGTCGACGGCGCCCTAGCCGTGCCAACCGCGGTGGCGATCGCCCTGGTCGGTCGAGCCGTCTCACACCCGGCCGTGCCCGCCGAGCGGGCACCATCTCCGCCATGAGGCTGCACCTGCGCGCCGATGCCTCCGTGGCGCTGGGCCTCGGCCATGTCCTTCGGTCGGTGGCCTTGGCCGAAAACGCCCGGGAGCGGGACATCGACGTGCGTTTCGTCGTGGGCGGAGCCGATTTCGGGCGCCGGGCCGTCATCGCCCGGGGCTTCGCGGCCCGACCCTCGACCAACGGCGACATCGACTGGTCGGCGGACCTCGATCCCGGTGACCTCGTCGTCATCGACGGTCCCCACCTGACCCACAACGCCGGGCCGGCCCACGACCGACACGCCCGGGTCGCGGTCATCGACGACGCCGATGGTCCCCACCCGGCGGCGGATGTGGTGGTGTGCGCGGACCGGGCCGTCACCTCGGCAACCGCGTCGACGACCCAGCGTCGGCTCGTCGGGCCCGACCATGCCCTGGTGCGGGCCGAGTTCCGCCGCTTCAGGGGGGCGGCGGCGGCCGATCCCCGAGAGGTCTTGACCGCGCTCGGGGGTACCGACCCCAACGGTCGCCTCCACGCCCTCACCGTCGCGGTGGCCCGGCAGGCGCGAGATCTCCCCGTCCGCTCCCTTCCCGAGGCGCTGGCGGCCACGCGGGCAACCGTCGCCGAGGTGCTCGTCGCCGCGGGCGCCGCGGTGTCCGCCGCCGGCACCATGGCCTGGGAGCTCCTGTGCCTCGGCGTGCCCAGCGCACTGGTGGTCGCCGCGGACGATCAGGAGGCGCCCGCCCGCATCATCGACGCCGCCGGGGCCGCGGTCGTGCTGGGGACCGACGAAGACGCGGTCGCCGGCGAGCTGGCGGGGCTCCAGGCCCTCTTCGACCCGTCGGCCCGCCGGGACCTCAGCGAGCGCGGCCGCGTCCTGGTCGACGGCGGCGGGGCCGCACGCGTCCTGGACGCGCTCCTGGCGATCTGAGCGCCCTGGTGAGAAGGGGTTCCCCCGGCCGCGAGCCAGTGCGCCGAGAATCGGCCTCAGCTGGGTCACCTGATCGGCCGATGGAAAGGCGTGGGTGGATCAGGGGATCGCGTCGCGGTTGTCGGAGGGGGCATCTCCGGGCTGCTGAGTGCCGCCCTCCTGGCCCGCCAGGGCCACGAGGTCACGATCATCGAGCGGGAGCCGGTCCTCGGCGGCCTCCTCGGCTCGGTCCGCCACGGCCCGCACTGGTTCGACCACGGGACCCACATCCCCCAGGAGACCGGCCATCCCGCGCTCGACGAGCTGCTGTTCAGCGATCTCGATCCGGGCCAGTGGCACTCCATCGACGTCGTGCGGGCTGGGCATGTGTTCCATGCCGCCCTCGACCCGGTGTCGCCGTTCCCCTCGCTCGCGACCTTGGGCCCGAGCACCCACGACAGCGCGGTCGTCGAGCTCCTCGGGCGTTCGGATCCGGGCGCCGGCCACCGTTCTTCCGCTGACGAACTGCGGGCCACCTTCGGTCCGACGATCACCGACCTGATCTTCCGGGTCCCGGTCGAGCGAGTCTTCGGACGGGCGCTCGAACAGCTCGGGCCCGGAGCCCACCGACTCCTGTTCCAGCGGGTCAAGGCCATGGACGGACCGACAACCGCGACGTTGAAGGCGGCCGTCCCGCACCTCGATGCCACCCTGGCGTTCCACCGTCCAGAGGACGGGCCCAATCGGCCCGCCTGGTACCCCCGGGAGGGAGGCAGTGGCCGGTGGGTCGACACGCTGGTCGAACGGCACCTCGGCGCGGTCGACCTCCGTCTCGGTACTGGCGTGGAGAAGGTGGTGGTGGACGGCACCGTGTCCTCCCTCCTGCTTGGTGACGGCGCCGAGCTGGCCGTCGACCGCCTGGTGTGGACCCTCCCTCCTGCTCAGTTCCTGGCCCTCGCCGGCATCGACCCGCCCGTCGGGCACGGTCGCCCCGAGTTCGTCCCGGTCTCGCTGCATCACCTCGTGCTGGATCGAGCGCTGGCCACCGAGGCCCACTGCGTGGCGGTGCACGACCCGGGCTTCGAGACGAACCGCGTGACGCTCTACCCCAACCTCCGCGGTGGCGGTCCGCGGACTTGCACCGTCGGTCGATACGGCACCCGTTCGTCGACCACCGCCACGGCACTGGTCGACGAGCTCGTGGCCCTCGGGATCGCCAGCCCCGGGACCCGGGCTCGCGAGGCGGGCACCGACCAGATCCCCGGTGCGTTCCCCATTCCGACACCAGCCGGTGCCGCGGCCGCCGAGGCCATGACCGTCGCCGCAGAACAGGCCGCGGCCAATGCCACGTTCCTCGGCCGTTCGACCGGTCGGGCCTTCTTCATGCCGGAGATCTTCACGCAGTGCTACGACGCGCTGACGTGACGGCAAGCGGGGTGGCCTAGGAGCGCTGCTCCACGGCGGCATTGATGGCCACCAGCTCGGGGTGCTCGTCCAGGATCGACACGATGACCTCGACCGGCAGCGGCGGTGGGCCGGCGAGGGCCACGAGTTGGCAAACCAGGTCGAGATCCTCCTGCTGGTCGACGCACACGCGGAGGTCCGGGCGGCGCAGCGGCACCGGAGCGGGCAGCGTCCGGCACCGGAACCGGTCCGGGCGGCGGACCAGATGCGGCATCACGTGCTCCCGTTCGAACAGGTCCTCGGCGTCGCGGTGCGCCCACCAGATGGCGTCGGCGGAGGCGATCTCGACGTCGCCCGTGCCCCGGGGGTAGCCCTCCAGGGTCAGATAGTCGCAGGGCGCGCGCCGGTAGTCAGCGACGGCGAGGCTGACCAGGTCGGGATCCAGCAGAGGGCAGTCCGCGGTGACCCGGACGACGGCATCGGCTTCGGTCCGGACGGAGGCGAGGGCATAGCGGGCGAGGACGTCCTGCCTGGAGCCTTGTATGACCTCGACGCCAAGGGCGACCCCGGCCGCGACGAGGGCGTCGTCGCCCCGAGGTACGGCGAGGACGATCTCGTCCAGGCCCTCGACGGACTGGAGGGACCCGACCAGATGGGCGACGAGCGACCGCTCGCCGAGAGGCAGAAGGACCTTGCCGGGGAGCCGTTGTGAGCCGAGGCGGGCCTGAACGACGGCGACCAGGCGGAGATCAGCCATTGACCGGGAGCACATCGGCCCACTCGAGGCCGTCGCCATAGGCCACGGGTCGGCGAACCGTTGCGCCGTGGATCACCGCTGCGTAGCGCGGGTGCAAGCCGGGGCGGAGGTTGCGCTCGCCCCGCAACACCCCGACGTTGTGGGGCCCGAGCGTGTCGCCGGGGACGAGGTCGACGAGGGCGTGCAGAGAGCGGCGGTCACAACGGGCCATCTCGGCCTCGCTGGGGGCGACGGTCTTCCGGGGAGACCCCAGCAGCTGATCGACCACTTGGTCGCCGAGACGGTCGCGGGTGTGGGCCAGGCGGTCGGCGGAGTCGACGGCTTCGACCTCCCGGACGGCCTCGACCAGGGCCGACAGCTCGTTCGGCTCGATGGCGAAGGGATGGTCCGGACCGGGCAGGGCACGGGAGAGGGTCACGTGCTTCTCGATCACCGACCCGCCCACGGCGACGGTCAGCATCGGTGCGGCGACCGGGTCCAGGGTGTGGTCCGAGAGCCCGGCCCGCACGCCGAACGCCGAGGCCAACGTGGCCACGACCGCGACGTTGGCATCCTCCGGCGGCGTGGGGTACGCCGTCGTGCACTGGAGCAGGGCGACGTCGGGGGCGCCGGCGGCGACGAGCACGGCCACCGCCTCCTCGACGTCGCCGAGCGAGGCCATCCCGGTCGACAGGATCACCGGGCGGCCCTGGCTCGCCGTGCGACGCAGGAGGTCGAGATGGGTCAGCTCGGGTGAGGCGATCTTGAACACCGGGACACCGAGCGTGGCGACGACCTCGGTCGTGGGCGCGTCGAAGGCGCTGCACAGGAAGTCGATGCCGTGGTCGGCGGCTCGGTCCTGCAGCGGTCCGAGCCAGGCGGTGGGCAGCGACGCCTTCTCCAGGACGGCGAAGAAGTCCTCGGGGCCGGCCCCCAGGTCGACCGGGCCGCAGTTGGCCGGGTACAGGCCGGCGGCGGTGAACAGCTGGAACTTCACCGCATCGGCGCCGGCGTCGGCGGCCACGTCGACCAGCTTCTCGGCCTGGGCCAGGTCGCCGTCGTGGTTCGAGCCCGCTTCGGCGATCACGTAGGCCCGGCTGCCGGACCAGCTCACGCCGTGACCTCGAGGACCCAGTCGTCGTTGACCACGGCCCCGCCGCCGTCGGTGTGGTGGATGTGGTCGACCTGGACAGTGGCCCAGGTGGCGAACACCCGGTCGATGTCGTCACGGTCGAGGAAGGTCATGACCATCCCCGACTCGTTCGTGTACCCCGGGTCGATGATGAACGTGTGCCGGTCGATCTCGCGGCCGTGGCCGTACCGGCCGTCGCCGGTCCCCCGCGTGACGACGAGCGCGGCTCCGCCGGGACGCAGCACCCGCCGGAGCTCGTCCACGGCAGCCTGCAGGCCCTCAGGGGTGGCGTAGTTCACGACACCCCACGCCACGACGGCGTCGAAGGTGCCGTCGCGGAACGGCAAGGCCTGCATGGGCGCCTGCGCCAGCACGCCGGTCCGGCCCCTCAGGTGCCTGCGGGTGTGGACGAGGCCGGCCCGCGAGTAGTCCGAGCCGACGACGTCGTGGCCGGCGTCGGCGAGGAGGGCGAGATGGCGCCCGGCCCCACACCCCATGTCCAGCACCCGCTTCGGCGTCACCGTGGGGTCCTCGGCAGGACGTCCGAGCTGACGGGCCACGAAGCGCACGACGGACTCGGAGGGATATGCCGGCCGGTAGCGGGGGAGGGCATGGAGGTCATCCCAGGCCTCATCGAGACGCACGGCACCGTCGAAGGTGGCCGTCATGCGACCACCGCCATGGCATCGGCCAGCGACAGGGCGGGACGACGTCCGGCCCGCAGGACGGCGGGCGCCGCCTCGGGGTGCCGAAGGGCCAGGTCGACGGCAGAGCAATGGGACTGGAAGGCTCCGGCGCCCTGGTCGTACTGGGGGTGCTCGTAGCGGTGCACGAGCACCTCGATGTTCCGATTGTCGAACGGCGCGTGGTCGTCGGCCAGGTAGTCGAGTGAGCCGGGGGGCGAGACGTAACGATCGGCGCCGACGGCGTCGGTCAGGCTGGCCAGCAGGTCGGAGCGCCGACCCTGGCCAGGGAGCTCCGACGCCAGCACGAGCGGTGTGGCGATGGCGAAGCGGTCGGCCAGCCACGCCAGCAGGGGGACGGTGAGGTCCACCAGTCGGCCCCCGGCTGCGCCGGCGATGAGCGCGGTCACCTCGTCGACCGGCCCGCGGTCGGGCACGTCCCGGTAGCGCTCGGCCAGGACGTTGAGGTGGCGATCGGGGAACTCGGCACCGGTCGCGATCTCCACGTCGGTGACGGCCGACCGCCTCGTGGCCTTGCTCACGGGCACCGAGAGCCAGGTGGGCTCCGCGTCGGGGCCGGGGATCCGGTTGCGGTGCTGCCACGAGCGATAGTCGAACGCCACGGTGTCCAGCAGCACGAAGGTGTCGACCTGGTCCATCAAGTCGAGGTACCCGAGCCACGGCAGGTAGGTCGGCTGCATCACGGCCGCCGCGGTCACGAGAGGATCCTCCGGAGGGCGGTGACGACGATGTCCTGCTCGTCGACGGTCAGGTCGTAGAAGAGCGGCAGCGACAGGACATGGGCGTAGACCGCCTCGGTCACGGGCAGGTCGTCGGCTGTGGTCCCCGCGGCATAGGCCGGGTGGTGGTGGATCGGGACGTGGTGGACCTGTACCCCGATGGCCCGGCGATGCAGTTCCGCCACCACGTCGGCCCGGTGCTCGACGAGGACCGGGTAGAGGTGGCGGGCGTGGACGGTGCCGATCGGGGCCGCAGGGGGGCACACGACGTCGAGGTCGGCCAAGGCCTCGTCGTAGCGGCCGGCCAGCTCGGCCCGGCGGGCGACGAAGCGGTTCAGGCGGTGGAGCTGGCTGGTGCCCAGCGCGGCCTGCAGGTCGGTGAGGCGGTAGTTGAAGCCCATTTCGTCGATCCGGGTGGCCCAGGGGCCTTCCTCGGGCACCGGCCGGAGGCCATGGTGGCGAAACGCTCTGAGGCGCTCGGCCAGGTCGTCGTCGTTGGTGGTCACCGCCCCGCCCTCGCCCGTGGTGATCGACTTCACGGGGTGGAACGAGAAGCAGGCCATGTCGCTGCGGGCGCAGTTGCCGACGGGACCGTCAGGGGTGCGGGCGCCCAGGGCCTGCGCCGCGTCCTCGATGACGACCGGGGGACGGTGGTTCAACGCGGCGAGGTCGACCGGGAGGCCGGCGTAGTGCACGGCGACGAGGGCGGCGATGCCGTCGGGCACCGCTGCGGGGTCGAGGTTCATGGTCGTGGGGTCGATGTCGACGTAGACGGGGGTGGCCCCGACGTAGGCCGCACAGGCCGCGCTGGCGGCGAAGGAGAGGGACGAGGTGGCGACCTGGTCCCCGGGGCCGAGCCCGGCGACGGCCGCGGCGCCGTGGAGGGCGGCGGTGCCGCTGGAGAAAGCGACCGCATGGCGGGCCTCGACCCGCTCGGCCAGAGCGTGCTCGAAGGCCTCGACGGCCGGGCCGCTGCGTCAGCCAGTCGCCCTTGAGCACACGGACGACGGCGGCGATGTCGTCGTCGTCGATGGACTGCCGGCCGTAGGGGATCACGGGCTCAGGCGACGATGCGCTGCTGGAGCTCGTCGGAGGTGAGCCACCAGTCGTTCGTGTTGCTGGCGTAGACGAAGTCGTCGTCGAGCGGCTTGCCCTCGATCCACGGGTGCTCGGCGGTCCACCAGGGGTGCTCGGGCAGGACGACGTAGATGTCGTCGGCTCGATGGCGTGCCGGGCCTCGTCGTCGGTGAGCAGGACCTCGTGCAGCTTCTCGCCGGGCCGGATGCCGATGATCTCGGTGGCGACACCGGGGGCCATGGCCTCGGCGAGGTCGGTCATGCGCATCGACGGGATCTTGGGGATGAAGATCTCGCCGCCCTTGGCGTTCTCGAGGCGAACAGGACCAGGTCGACGGCCTGCGGGCAGCGTGATCCAGAAGCGGGTCATCCGCTCGTCGGTGATCGTGAGCTTCCCGGTCTTGAGCTGCTCCTGGAACAGGGGGACGACCGAGCCCCGGGAGCCGACGACGTTGCCGTACCGAACACAGGAGAGGCGGGTGTCGAAGGCGGCGGCGTAGGCGTTGCCCTGGACGATGATCTTCTCCTCGCAGAGCTTGGTGGCGCCGTAGAGGTTGACCGGGTTCACGGCCTTGTCGGTCGACAGGGCCACGACCTGCCTGACGCCGGCATCGATGGCGCAGTCCACGACGTGCTGAGCGCCGAGCACGTTGGTCTGCACGGCCTCGAAGGGGTTGTACTCACAGGCCGGCACCTGCTTCATGGCCGCGGCGTGGACGATCATGTCGACGCCCTGGCAGGCCCGGGTCATGCGGGCCCGGTTGCGGACGTCGCCGAGCATGTAGCGGACCTGCACGTCGCCGAAGCGGGTCTTCATCTCCGACTGCTTCAGCTCGTCGCGGGAGTAGACCCGAATGGTCACGTCGTCGTTGTCGGCGAGCAGCCGCTCCACGAAGGCGTTGCCGAACGAGCCGGTGCCGCCCGTGAGCAGGATGGTCTGACCGGAGAGGTCCATGTCCGTCCATCGGCCGACGGATGCCCCGCGGTTAGGTCGTACGACCCACGTCCCGCCCGGTTTCTCTCTGCGTGGTGGCGCTGAGCACTTACCGTTGGATCAGGTGATCTCCAGCATCCGATCGAGGGCCACCCGGGCCCATTCGGTGGTCTCGGGGTCGACCGTGATCCGGTTCACGACGTTGCCCTCGACCAGGTTCTCGAGGACCCAGGCCAGGTGGGGGCCGTCGATGCGGAACATGGTCGAGCACGGGCAGACCAGCGGGTCGAGGGACAGCACGGTCTTGCCGGGCGTCTCGGCGTTGAGGCGGTTGACCAGGTGGATCTCGGTGCCCACACCGATGACGGCGCCGTCGGGGGCGTCGGCGATGGTGCGGATGATCCCCTCGGTGGAGCCGACCACGTCGGCCATCGCCACGGTCTCGTGGGCGCACTCGGGGTGGACCACGACGATGGCGCCGGGGTGCTCGGCCCGGAAGGTGTCGACGTGCTCCGGCCGGAAGCGCTGGTGGACCGAGCAGTGCCCCTTCCAGAGCAGGAAGCGGGCCTCCTTGGCGTCGGCCTCGGTCAGCCCGCCGGCGTCGAGGCGGGGGTTCCACACCCGCATGTCCGCCTCGTCGTAGCCCATCTCGTAGCCGGTGTTGCGGCCCAGGTGCTGGTCCGGGAAGAACAGCGTCTTGTCGCCCCGCTCGAAGGCCCAGTCCAGGACGGCGCGGGCGTTGGACGACGTGCAGACGGCGCCGCCGTGCTCGCCCACGAACGCTTTGAGCGCGGCCGACGAGTTCATGTACGTGACGGGCACGACCCGGTCGATGTCGATCATGCGCTCGAGGGTCTCCCAGGCCTCCTCGACCTGGTCCAGGTCGGCCATGTCCGCCATCGAGCAGCCCGCGTTCAGGTCGGGGAGGATCACGGCTTGGTCGTCGCTGGTCAGGATGTCGGCCGACTCGGCCATGAAGTGCACGCCGCAGAACACGATGTAGGCGGCATCGGGCCGGCCTTTGGCCATCTGAGCCAGCTTGAAGGAGTCGCCCCGGGCATCGGCCCAGACCATGACCTCGTCCCGCTGGTAGTGGTGCCCGAGGATGAACAGCTGCGGGCCGAGGGCGGCCTTGGCCACCCGGATCCGCTCGGCCAGGTCCTCGTCGGACGCGTTCCGGTAGTCGTCAGGTAGGGGCGCTTGGAGCCGCAGCATGCAGTTGTGACCTCCCATGAGGAGGCTCCGATGTGAGCGGTGGGGGCAGTCCGGACGCCACGCCACGGGGATGTCGCTCTCAGAGCCGATATGTCGCCGGATCCCGGACCGGTCGTTTGCACTCTACCCAACCCCTGGCGGTCGGCCGCTGTTCCGCTAGTGGACCACCTCCACGGTGATCCCCCGCAGCTCCAACGCGGCGACCACGTGGTCACCGTGGGCCCGATCGTGGGTCTCCAGGGTGAAGTCGACCTCGACCTCGTCGACCCCCACGCCGGCCCCTTCCCGATGGTGCTCGACGTCCAGGATGTTGACGTCTTGGGAGGCGATGACCTTGGTCAGCTCGGCCAGTGCTCCCGGATGGTCGGGCACCCGGGCGCTGATGCGCAGGAAGCGCCCGCTGGCTGACAGCCCGTGGTCGATGAGCTTGACCAGCAGCAGAGGGTCCACGTTGCCACCGGAGAGCACGACGACGACGGGGCCGTCGCCGGGAACCTTCCCGCCGAGGACGGCGGCCAGGCCCACCGCGCCCGCCGGTTCCACGACCGCCTTGGCCCGCTCCAACAGCAGCACCAGGGCCCGACCGATCTCGTCGTCGTCCACCGTGACGACGTCGTCCACGTAGGCCTGGGCGTGGGCCAGGGTGAGGGGCGACGGGGACTTGATGGCGATGCCGTCGGCGATGGTGGTCACCCGCTCCAGGGACCGAGCGGTGCCGGCGGCCAGCGAGGGCAACAGGCAGGCCGCGCCCTCGGCCTGCACCCCGACGACCCGCGTCTCGGGCGCCAGAGCGCGGAGCGCGGTCGCCACGCCGCTGATCAGGCCGCCGCCGCCGACGGGCACGACGACGGCCTCGGCCTCCGGGGCGTCCTCGGCGATCTCCAGGCCCACCGTGCCCTGTCCGGCGATCACGAGGGGGTGGTCGAAGGGACTGGCGAAGACCGCACCGGTGGCTTCGGCGCGGGCCTTGGCCAGACCGATGGCGTCGTCGACGGTGGCCCCCTCCAGGATCACGTCGGCGCCGTAGTCCCGAGTGGCCTGCACCTTGGGCAGGGAGGCGGTGACGGGCATGAAGATGGTGGCGTGGCGGTCGGTGAAACCAGCGGCCAGGGCCACGCCCTGGGCATGGTTGCCGGCGCTGGCCGCGACGATCTCGTCGACCTCCGGGGGCAGGGTGGCGAGCAGGTTCAACGCGCCGCGGGGCTTGAACGACCCCGTCCGCTGGAGGTACTCGGCCTTCAGCAGGACGGTGCGCCCGCAGTGGCGGGATAGGGAGTCGGAGCGCCAGGTCGGCGTCCTCCGCAGGCGGTCGCCGATGCGGTCCCGTGCCTCGAGCACGTCCGCCAGGGACACCAGATCCGGTGTGATGCCCCCACCGTAGGCTGAACGCCGACATGGTCGAGCGTCCCCCCACCGGCACCATCCCCGACGGCCCCGGTTCGTACCAGTTCAAGGACGAGGACGGCCGGGTCATCTACGTGGGCAAGGCCTCGTCACTGCGGTCCCGGCTGTCGAACTACTTCCAGAAGCACCTGCCGGCCCGCACCGCCCAGATGGTGGCGACCGCGGAGTCCGTCGAGTGGATCCAGGTGGCCAACGACGTCGAAGCGCTGATGCTCGAGTACAACCTGATCAAGCAGCACCGGCCCCGGTTCAACGTCCGCCTGGTGGACGACAAGAGCTACCCGTTCCTGGCGGTCACCGTGGGCGACGACTGGCCCCGGCCCGATGGTCATGCGGGGCGCCAAGCGCAAGGGCGTGCGCTACTTCGGGCCGTTCGGCCACGCCTACGCCATCCGGGAGACCCTCGACCTGCTGCTGCGCACGTTCCCGCTGCGCACCTGCTCGGACAACAAGTTCGACCTGCACCAGAAGCTGGGTCGGCCCTGCCTGCTGTTCCACATCGAGAAGTGCTCCGGGCCCTGCGTCGGCGAGATCGACCGGGAGGCGTACCAGGTGCTGACCGACGAGCTGCTGGCCTTCCTCGACGGCGACACCGACACCATCGTCAAGCGCCTCGAGCGGGAGATGCAGGCGGCGGCGACGAGCTGGAGTTCGAGCGGGCGGCCCGCCTCCGGGACCAGCTGAGCAGCGTGCGCAAGGCCATCGAGACGCAGCAGATGGTGGCCGAGCGCAACGAGGACTTCGACGTGCTCGGTCTGGCCGACGACGAACTGGAGGCGGCCGTGCAGGTCTTCTTCGTGCGCCGGGGCCGGGTCGTGGGGCGCAAGGGGTTCATCGTCGACAAGGTCGAGGACCTCCAGCCCGGCGAGCTGATCGGCGACATCCTGGAAGGGCTCTACTGGCGAGCCGCTGCCGCTCGGCCTGCCCAAGACCGTCCTGGTCCCGTCCGAGCCCGACGACCCCGATCTCTACGAGCGACTGGCTCACCTCCCTGCGGGGCTCCGCGGTCACGATCCGGGTGCCCCAGCGGGGCGACAAGCGGACCCTGCAGGAGACGGTGACCCGCAACGCCTCCGAGGAGTTCGTGCGCCACCGCCTGCGCCGCGCCAGCGACCACAACAGCCGGGCCCGGGCCCTCAACGAGCTCCAGGAGCACCTCGGCCTGCCCGAGGCTCCGCTGCGCATCGAGTGCTACGACATGAGCCACATCCAGGGCACCGACTACGTCGGCTCGATGGTGGTGCTGGAGGACGGGCTGCCCAAGAAGTCCGAGTACCGCCGGTTCAAGATCAAGACCGTCGACGGCAACGACGACTTCGCGGCCATGGAGGAGGTGCTGACCCGGCGGCTCAAGGCCTACCTGGCCGAACGCAAGCTGCCGGCGGGGGAGCGGGAGGGCAAGTTCGCCTATCCGCCCCAGCTGCTCCTCGTCGACGGCGGCAAGGGCCAGCTCGCGGTGGCCGAGCGGGTGCTCGCAGGAGCTCGGCCTCGACGAGGAGATCCCGGTGCGCCTCGCTGGCCAAGCGCTTCGAGGAGGTCTACGTGCCG
Source organism: uncultured Microthrixaceae bacterium (assembly GCA_963725155.1). GTDB lineage: Bacteria > Actinomycetota > Acidimicrobiia > Acidimicrobiales > DATDAH01 > DATDAH01. Next base: position 5,328 of record CAVRXU010000004.1, on the reverse strand, counting down.
GGCCAGGCCGACCCCATCCGCCTGCCCCGCCAGTCCGAGGCGCTGTACCTGCTCCAGCGCATCCGGGACGAGGCCCACCGCTTCGCCATCACCTTCCACCGCGAGCTGCGGGGCAAGCGCATGACGACCTCGGTGCTCGACGAGGTCCCCGGCCTCGGCCCCGTCCGGAAGGAAGCGGCTGATCAAGGAGCTGGGCGGGGTCACCGCGGTGAAGCGGGCCGAGCTGGGCCAACTGCAGGCGTTGGCCTGGCTGCCGGACACCGTGGCCCAGGCCGTCTACGACAAGATCCACAAGCCCGCGTCCCGGCCGGGTCGATGAGTGACCGCTGACCCCTGGGAGACCCACGCGGGCTGGTGGCAGGACGGCTTCACCGATGGCGCCGACCCGGAGTACGAGGAGCAGATCCTGCCCCTGGCCGAGGCGCACCTGGCCGGGGCCCGACGGGTCCTCGACGTCGGTACGGGGGAGGGTCAGCTGGCCCGCCGAGCCGCCGACCTCGGCGCCGACGTGGTGGGGGTGGACCCGACGCCGTCGCAGATCCGGGCCGCGGCGCGCGGGCGGGCGGGCCGAGCTACGCCCGTTCCGGCGCCGAGCGCCTGCCCTTCGCCGACGGTGCCTTCGACGCCGTGATCGCCTGTCTCGTCTTCGAGCACCTGCTGGACCCCGAACCACCGATCCAGGAGGTCGCTCGGGTCCTCGAGCCGGGGGGCCGCTTCCTGTTCTTCCTCAACCACCCGCTGCTCCAGACCCCGGACAGCGGGTGGGTCGACGACCAGATCATGGAACCGCCGGAGCAGTACTGGCGGGTCGGGGCCTACCTGGTCGAGGACGTGCGGGACGAGGAGGTGGCGCCGGGAGTCGTGCTGCCCTTCGTCCACCGGCCCCTGTCCCGCTACGTGAACCTGATGGCCGACGCCGGGCTGTCCCTGGTGCGCATGGAGGAGCCCGCCCCGCCGCCCGGGTTCCTGGCCCGGGCCACCGAATACCAGCAGGCCGCCACCATTCCCCGGCTGCTCTTCCTCCGGGCCGTACGCTCGTAGCCATCGGGGAGTTCGTCATCATCGCCGGCCTCTCGGGGGCCGGGCGGTCATCGGCCGCGGACGACTTCGAAGACCTGGGGTGGTTCGTCATCGACAACCTCCCGCCCGCTCTGATCCCGAAGGTGGCCGAGCTGGCCGCCGGGACCGACGCCACCTACGACCGGGTCGCGCTGGCGGTGGGCACGACCTCGGACCTGGCCCAGGTGTTGCCGTCCGTGGCGTCGCTCCGGGCCGCCGACACCCGGGTCCGGGTGCTCTTCCTGGACGCCAGCACCGAGGTCCTGGTGCGCCGCTACGAGGGCAGCCGGCGCCGCCACCCGACGGCGGGGGACGAGACCAGCCTCGGCCAGGCCATCGCCGTCGAGCGGACGATGCTGGAGCCGGTCAAGGCCGAGGCCGACGTGGTCGTCGACACCACCGACCTCAACGTGCATCAGCTCCGGGACCGCATCCGGGACCTGTTCGGCACCGACGACCCAACGGCCGGCATGCAGACCACCGTCGTCTCGTTCGGCTACAAGCACGGCCTGCCCCTCGACGTGGACCTGGTGCTGGACTGCCGCTTCCTGCCCAACCCCCACTGGGTCGAGGAGCTGCGCCCGCTCACCGGCCTGGACGCCCCGGTGCGGGCCTTCGTGCTCCGCCAGCCCGAGACCAAGGCCTTCCTGAGCCGCTTGGAGGACCTGCTCGACCTGCTCCTGCCGGCCTACGAGGCCGAGGGCAAGAGCTACCTGACGATCGCCTTCGGGTGCACGGGTGGGCGGCACCGGTCGGTGGCCATCGCCGAGGAGATCGCCACCCACCTGCGGCGGGCCGGGCGCCGACCCACCGTGACCCACCGCGACCTCGACAGGTAGGGTCGGCGGCGGGACTACAGGAGCGACGCACCGATCGCGCCCCGCACCAACCACCGCAACGAGGAGATCTCCAGAGCATGAGCATCCGTGTCGGCATCAACGGCTTCGGCCGCATCGGTCGCAACTTCTTCCGGGCGGCCAAGAAGCAGGGCGCGGACATCGACTTCGTGGCCGCGAACGACCTCGGCTCGCTGGACACCATGGCCCACCTCCTCAAATACGACTCGGTCATGGGTCAGCTCCCCTACGAGGCCAAGGCCGTCGAGGGCGGCATCTCCGTCGACGGCAACACGCTGAAGATCCTGGCCGAGCGGGATCCGGCCAAGCTCCCCTGGGGTGACCTCGGCGTCGACGTGGTCATCGAGTCGACCGGCTTCTTCACCGCGAGGGAGAAGGCGGCGGCCCACCTCGAGGGCGGCGCTCCGCTGGTGATCGTGTCCGCCCCCTGCACCGACGCCGACGACACCTTCGTGGTCGGGGTCAACGACGACACCTTCGACCGGTCGACCCAGAAGGTCATCTCCAACGCCTCCTGCACGACCAACTGCTTCGTGCCCATGGTCAAGGTGCTCGACGACGCCTTCGGCGTCGAGAAGGGCCTCATGACCACGGTCCACGCCTACACCGGTGACCAGAGCCTGGTCGACGGCCCCCACTCGGACCTGCGCCGGGCCCGGGCCGCGGCCATCAACATCATCCCGTCCTCGACCGGCGCCGCCCGGGCCACCGGCCTGGTGCTGCAGTCCATGAAGGGCAAGCTCGACGGCACCTCGCTGCGAGTGCCGGTCCCCGACGGCTCGATCACCGACTTCGTCGGCGTCCTCAAGCAGGACGTCACGGTCGACGAGGTCAACGAGGCCTACCAGGCCGCGGCTTCCTCCGGGCCGCTGTCCAAGGTCCTCGTCTACACCGACGAGCCCATCGTGTCCTCCGACATCGTCGGCTCGCCCGCCTCCTGCACGTTCGACTCCGGCCTGACCATGGCCATGGGCAACCTGGTCAAGGTCCTGGGCTGGTACGACAACGAGTGGGGCTACTCCAACCGCCTCGTCGACCTGGTCAAGATCGTCGGCGCCGCCTCTTGAGCCCGACGCCCACGGGCGTCCCCGTCCTGGAGGACCTCGAGGCCGCCCTCGGCGGCCTCGACGGCAAGCGGATCCTCGTCCGGTGTGACTTCAACGTCCCCCTGGACGACGGCCGCATCGTCGACGACCTCCGGATCCGGGCCGCCCTGCCCACGTTGCACTGGCTGACCGAGCGCGGCGCCGTGGTCACGGCGATGAGCCACCTGGGCCGGCCCAAGGGCCCGGACCCGGCATTCTCCGTCGAGCCGGTCCGGCAGCGCCTCGCCGAGCTGGCGCCCGGCGTCGCCCTGCTCGAGAACCTGCGCTTCGACCCGGGAGAGACCGCCGACGATCCGGCGTTCGTGGCCCGTCTGGTCGAAGGCCAGGAGGGCTACGTCAACGACGCCTTCGGGGCCTCCCACCGGGCCCACGCCTCCATCGTGGGCCCGCCGCGCAGCCTGCCCAGCGCCGCCGGTCGGCTGCTCGCCCGGGAGGTCGAGGTCCTGCTCGGCATCCGCAACGACCCGCAGCGACCGTTCGTGGCCGTCCTCGGTGGGGCCAAGGTCAGCGACAAGCTCGGCGTGATCGAGGCCCTGCTCGACGTCGTCGACACCCTGATCGTCGGCGGCGGCATGTGCTTCACGTTCCTCGCCGCCCAGGGCAAATCGATCGGCGCCTCGCTGGTCGAGGAGGACCAGATCGAGACCTGCCGGGCGCTGCTCGAACAGACCGACGCCATCCACCTGCCGTCCGACATCACCGCCCTCGGCCCGGGCGGGAAGCTCGGGGACCCGGACGCCGGTGGGGACGTCCGCCAGATGGGTACGTCCATCCCCGACGGCTGGATGGGCCTCGACATCGGCCCCGGCAGCGCCGCGGAGTTCACCGACATCATCCGTCGACGCCCGCACCGTCCTCTGGAACGGCCCGATGGGGGTCTTCGAGGACCCCCGCTTCGAGGCCGGCACCCGCACTGTGGCCGAGGCCGTGGCCGAGACCCGGGCGTTCACCGTGGTCGGTGGCGGTGACAGCGCCGCCGCGCTGGCCCAGTTCGGGCTGGCGAAGGACGTCGACCACCTGTCGACGGGCGGGGGAGCGTCGCTGGAACTGCTCGAGCAGGGCGACCTGCCCGGCCTGGCCGCCCTCAGAAAGGCACCGAATGTCTGACCGCAAGCCGCTCATGAGCGGCAACTGGAAGATGCACCACAACCACTTCGAGGCCATCGCCGCGGTCCAGAAGCTGTCGTACAACCTGACGGCGGCCGACTACGCCGCGGTCGACGTCTCGATCCATCCGCCGTTCACGGACCTGCGCTCGATCCAGACCATCATCGACGCCGACAAGCTGGACCTGCTCCTGGGGGCCCAGCACTGCCACTGGGAGGACAACGGGGCCTTCACCGGCGAGATCGCCCCGCCCATGCTGGCCAAGCTCCAGGTGGACCTGGTCATCGCCGGCCACTCCGAGCGCCGCGAGCTGTTCGGCGAGACCGACGAGGACGTGAACCGCAAGGTCAAAGCCATCCTGGCCCAGGAGATGACCCCCATCCTCTGCTGCGGCGAGACGCTCGAGGAGCGGGAGGCCGGTGGCACCGAGGACAAGGTGGCGGGGCAGGTGACGGCCGGCCTCGCCGGAGTGGCGGCCGACGTCGTGGCCGGCCTCGTGATCGCCTACGAGCCCATCTGGGCCATCGGCACGGGCCGCACCGCCACCCCCGAGGACGCCCAGGCCGTGTGCTCGCACGTGCGCTCGGTCGTGGCCGCGACCTTCGGGGCCGACGCCGCCGCGGCCGTCCGCATCCAGTACGGCGGCTCGGTCAAGCCCAACAACGCCCCCGACCTGATGGCCCAAGCCGACATCGACGGCGCCCTCGTCGGTGGGGCCAGCCTCGACCCCGACGACTTCGCCAGGATCGTCCAGTACCGCCTGGCCGACTGACCGCCCCCCACCCGAACGTGCGCCGATCGCACCACGGATCCGAGGTGCAACCAACGCAGGTTCGACGGGTCCGCCGCTAGCCTTTCCGCCGTGCTCACCGGAGTCGTCATCGCCATCCAAGTGATCGCGTCGCTGACGCTGATCCTGCTCGTGCTGCTGCACAGCGGCAAGGGTGGCGGCCTCTCCGACATGTTCGGCGGGGGCATGGGCGCCACCGCGGCGGGCTCGACCGTGGTCGAACGCAACCTGGACCGCATCACGATCGTGGCCGCCCTGGTGTTCGGCTTCACCACCATGGGCCTCGTCCTGCTCCTGCAGTAGAGCGCTACGCTGTCGCACCCACGTCGGAGTGGCGGAACAGGCAGACGCGCCAGCTTGAGGGGCTGGTGCCCGCAAGGGCGTGGGGGTTCAAATCCCCCCTCCGACA
>CAVRXU010000003.1:0-191417 GCA_963725155.1 uncultured Microthrixaceae bacterium | reverse complement strand
GCCGACTCGACCTGTCGACGTTCTGCAGACAGCGGTCGGGAAGATCAGCGTGTGGTGCCGAAGCCGTTCCCGACCGTGATGATCTCCGAGCCGGGCCGAACGCCCCTCCACCTCGTGGTCCGGCGGCCGGTCGACGTGGGCCGGGACTGACACGGCCTGCTCCTAAGCGGGTTTCGCCAGTTGATCTCGGTGTTGCGGGCGAAGTCGGAATCGGCCGAGATCATCTCCAGGCCGTGCTCGATGTGGAGAATGGCGAGGACCGCGTCGGGGCTGAGGTTGGCCCGTAGGTCGAGGTCAGGCTGCCGCCGACACCACCGCCCGACCACCGCCCGACCACCGCCCGGGTTCACGCTCAGCACCAACAAGATCGTTGCCCGATCGATCGCTGTGACTCCCGTCATGTCGACGATCTGTCGAAGGGTCGTCGGTGCCGTGCAAACGCCTGGTGTGACGATCCGGAGGTGTTGCCGGACGAGCCGGTGACATCCCGGGGACCGAGGGTTCCCGGGCGAGAGACCGCTGATCGGCCCCGGTGGCCCGAGCGCCACCGGGAGACCAGGAGGAAGCCATGTCCACCACGTCTGTTCAGACGCGCCCGTCCCCGTTCCTCGGGCTGGTCGTCGTGGCCGTGGTCGTCGTCCTGGCTGGGGCGGCCCTCGTCACCCCGGGCGCCGCCCAGGACGAGCCGTTGCCGACCACGGCTCCGGTCGCCACGACGGAGCCCGGTGCCTCCACCACCGTGCCCCCGACGACGGTTCCCGTTCCAGCGCCGACGCCGACCGGTGCGTCCACGTCGGCCACGGTGCACGACGTCCTCCTGGTCGGCGACTCGATCATGAGGTCGACCGGACTGGCGCTGGCCCACCAGCTCGGCGCCCGCTGGCGGGTCCACAACGAGGGGGTCAACGGCTCGGGCCTGTTGACGCCCGGCGTCTTCAACTGGTCGAGGCGCCTGCCCGCCTTCCTGAGCCGGTTCGACCCCGACGTCGTGGTCATGCTCTTCATCGGCAACTACACCGCTGACCCCGCTCAGAAGTGGGTCGGTGCCGACGGTCGCCTGGTGCCCGACATCTACACGCGCTCCTTCGCTCGGGAGTGGGGGCGCCAAGCCGAGCGGTTCGTGACCCAGATGATCCGCTCTGGCGCCGACGTTGTCCTGGTGCTGCCCCCGCCCATGATCAGCGCCCGGGTCCAGACCGTGACCGACCGCCTCCGGGCCGAGTACCGGGCCGTGGCCTCCCGACACCCCGAAGTGACCCTGGCCGATGCCACCACCGCCGTCGGCGGCCCTCACGGCGAGTGGGTGGCCAGCAGGCCGACGGCCTCGGGCGGCTGGGCCCCCGTGCGGGTCGCCGACACGGTCCACCTCGCCGCCCACGGCCGGGGCCTGGTGGCCCGCGAGATCCGGTTCGGGATCCTCCGGGCCCGGAGCTGAGGAGGAGGCCATGTCCACCCCATCTGTTCGCAGGCGCCCGTCAACGGTCGTTCGCCTGCTTATGGCTGCGGTCATCGCCGCCACCCTGGCCGCCGCCTTTGAGACCGGCGCAGCATCCGAGGCCGGCGCCGCAGCGCAGACCGCGCCCGAGGTGAGCCCCCAGGGGGTCCCGCTGCTGGTGGGTGACAGCCTCTCGTACGCCGCGAAGCCGTTGCTGCCGACGTTCTGGCGCGTCCGCGCGTGGCCGGGCATGGCCTTGCACGAGGCCCTCGACCTGTTGGTCGACTCCTCGCCCCGGTCGGCCCGCTGCGTCGTGGTCGCCCTCGGTAGCAACGACGTGGGCGACGGGCGCACTGCCGCCCAGATGCGCTCGAGCATCGTGCGGGTCAACGAGATGCTGCCCCGTCACCCCTGCGTGCTGTGGACGACCGTGAAGGTCCACGGTGTCCATTCGATGCTGGGGACGGGCTGGGACGCGAGTGCCGAGCTGTGGAACCGGGTCCTGGCCCAGTACGCCGACGGGACCATCCTCGACTGGGATGCCATCGCTCGGGCCCACCCCGGCTGGTTCGTTCCCGACGGCCTCCACATGCGCCGGGCCGGCCGCGTCGCTTACGCCAACCTCCTCCGCTCCGGCGTCCAAGCGAGCTCCTGAGCCACCCCGGGACGCGAGCGTCAGACTGTTCGGCATGGACCTGGCCGGCGAGAGCATCGACCTCTATGTCCGTCACGCCTTCGCGGGCATGTCGCGGGTGCTGGACCGGCTCGATGACGACACGGTGAACCAGCGGCCGGGTGACTGGGGCACCAACTCGGTCGCCGGCCTGGTCGTCCACTGCTGTGAGCTGGCGCCGTCGTGGTTCGAGATGCCGGGCCTCGGTCGCGACAGCGACAGGGACCGCGAGGCCGAGTTCGTCGCCCATGCCACGGTGGACGAGCTCCGGAGGCGGATCGATGAAGCCGTCGAGCGGACCGGCGCCCTCCTGGCGGAGTTCCTCGTCGGTCCCACCGTCACCGACCACCCGTTCCGCGACTTCATGCCGGGCCACGACCGCACCGACGGCGCGCTGGTGCTGCACGTGCTGGAGGAGCTGTTCCAGCACCTCGGTCACATGGACGTCACTGCCGACGCCCTGACCCCGTCGGTCTGAACGGACCGGTCAATCGAAACGCCGGCGGAGATCGCGGCGGGACCTGATGTCGACCTTCGGGAACACCTTCCGCATGTGGTAATCGACCGGGCGGGCGGGTGGCGGTCGAGCGGGCGATCGCCGCCGCACCCTCCGACATCCGGAGCCGGTTCCGGCTGCTCGACCTCGGTGTGCCGGCGGAGATCGCGTGGAGTGGGTGACGAGCGTCGAGCCGCGTGCTCAGCTCGGGGGCCCGAGCCTCACCGAGCGCTGACCTGGGGATCCGCCTGGGGCTCGGCTGGAGTCGGCGGGCCGGAGGCCGCGGGTACGCCGAAGGCGAGGTTGAGGACGCCACCGATCGCCAGACCCAACCCGGCGCCGCAGATGACGTCGAGCGGGTTGTGGGCGGCCACGTACACCCGCGTGACGAGCACCATCCCGGCGATCGCCCACGGCACGATCTTCCACCGCCCGGGGAGATACGGCGAGACGATGGTGGCGAGCGCGCAGATGAGCACCGCGTGCCCCGAGACGAAACTCTCGCCGTGGGCGGAGACGTCACCACGGAGGTGAATGTCGCTGCCGATCGAGGTCCCCGGCCGCTGGCGTGACGCCACCCCTTTCACGGCGCGCTCGAGGACCAGCTTGAGCACGGTGGCCGCCAACGCGGCCCACGCCAGCCGATAGCGACGCAGCACCAGCGCGCCGAGGGCGACGAGCGGCCCGACGAACAGCGCCCCGGCCTGCTGGAACGGCCACAGCACGGGGTAGAGCGCCTCGGGGAGGTCGTTCACCGCCCGGAAGACGGCCTCCTCGGCCCCCGAGACCTTGCCGTCGCGCACGAGCAGCATCCCGAGGCCGAGCACGCCGAGGCCGACACCGACGCTGATCGCGTCGCGGGTCCGCCGTTCGTAGCGGGTCGTCCTGGAGTCGTCGGTGGGGGCCACTGGCCTGCTCCGGTGTGGTGGTCGAGCGGCAGGGCGACCTTACGCCCCGATCGTCGAACCCGCGGCTGGGCTCGCCGGGTGTTCCGCTTCCACGGACTCTGCCGATGTGGAAGGCTCCTTCGACGACCCTTCGGAGGAGGAGCGTGGACGATGCGCCGTCGTCGAACGATCGGCATCTTGGTCCTCGCGGCGATCATCGGCGGCGCTGGGTGCAGTGCGGAGCCGGGTGACCGGGCCGATTCGGCCGCGGCCCGCGTGGCGTCGACCCTTCGCGACGACACGGTCACGGTCGGATCGTTCGACTTCACCGAGAGCGAACTGGTGGCCGAGATCTACAGCCAGGCCTTGGAAGGCGAGGGCTACGACGTGCAGCGGGCGTTCGGTCTCGGACCTCGGGAGTTCGTGCTGCCGGCGCTCGCCGGTGGTCTGATCGAGGTGGTGCCGGAGTACGCCGGTAGTGCCCTCCAGTTCTCGAGCCTCGCCCCCGACGTCGGCACCGCGGACGTGTTGAGCACCAACGATCAGCTCGCCGGGGTCCTCGCCGAGCGGGGGGTCACCGTGCTCGCCCCCTCGCCGGCGCAGGACGCCAACACCTTCGTGGTCACCCGCGAGACGGCCCAGCGCGAGCACCTGCGGACGCTGAGCGACCTCGCCGCGGTGGCCCCCGAGATGACGTTCGCGGGCCCGCCCGAGTGCCCGTCCCGACCCTTCTGCCTGCTCGGCCTGGAACGGGTCTACGGGTTGACCTTTCGCGAGGTGCTGGCCCTCGATGCCGGCGGGCCCCTCACCCACCAGGCGATCACCAGCCGTGACGTTGACGTCGCCCTGTCGTTCACCACCGATCCGGCCCTCATCGACGGGGACCTCGTCGAGCTCGAGGACGATCGCGATCTGCAGCCCGCCGAGAACATCACGCCGCTCGTGCGTTCCGACGTGATCGACCACTTCGGGCCGGTGCTCGTGGCCCGCATGGACACGATCTCCCAGCGGCTGACCACCGACGGTCTGCGGGCGCTCAACGCCGAGCTCGCCGCGGGAGATCAGGACATCGCGGCCGTCGCCTCCGCATGGTTGGCCGAGGAGGGGCTGTCGTGACCACCGAAGCGAGACTGGACTCGCCCTCGGAGCCGGACCGCTCTGAGTTCGACGCCACCGCTGCCTCGATTCCGTCGACGGCGCGTCGCTCTCGCCGCCGCCGCCGGCCGTCCGGCGCACCCCCTCCGCTCCCTCGCAGCATCGGGCTCACCGGCAAGCTCTGGCTCGCCGCGATGGGGGTGCTGACGCTGTGGGCGGTCCTCGCGCACCTCTTCCACTCCGTCGACCGGTTCACCGCCCGGACGGATTCGGCCATCCTCCGGCAGATCGCCCGCCTCCGCACCGACTGGCTGACCGATGTCATGAACGGCATCGACCGCCTCGGCTCCGGCTGGGCCATGACGACGTTGGGCCTGGGCCTGATCGTGGCCTTGATGGTGTTCCGGCGGTGGCGCCACCTCTTCACCTACCTCGGCAGCATCGTCGTCATCGCCGTGATCGGCCAGATCCTCTACGCCAACTTTGCCCGGACGCGGCCCTTCGACGTCACCAGCATCGGGCGATGGGCGGGCTACGCCTTCCCGGCACCACCGGTCGTCGTGCTCACCTTCGTCATCGTCGGCATCGTCTACGCCATCGTCGTCCCCGGCCGTCCGCGCACGATCGCGAAGGCGGTGGGCGGTGTGGTCATCGGGCTGTTCATCGCCGCGGAGCTGTATCTGGCCACCTACAACCCGACGGACGTCCTGTTCGGCATCGCGCTCGCCGTGGGCATCTCCCTCAACGCCTTCCGGACGTTCACGCCGAACGAGGTCTTCCCCGTCGCCTATCGGCAGGGCAAGACCGCCCATCTCGACATCGGCGGCCGGCGGGGTGAGGCCATTCGATCGGCCCTCCACGAGCAGCTCGGCCTCACGGTCCTCGACATGAAGCACGTCGGCCTGGCCGGCTCGGGCGGCTCGACCCCACTGCTGATCACCGTCCAGGGCGATCCCGACACCCGCCTCTTCGGGAAGCTCTACGCCATGAGCCACGTGCGCGCCGACCGGTGGTACAAGCTCGGCCGCACGCTCCTCTACGGTCGCCTCGAGGACGAGGCGCCCTTCCAGTCCGTGCGCCGGCTCGTCCAGTACGAGGACTACGCGCTGCGGTTGCTACAGGACGTCGGCATCCGGAGCGCCACGCCCTACGGGATCGTGGAGATGACGCCCGAGCGCGAGTACCTGCTGGTCACCGAGTTCTTCGCCGGAGCCGAGGAGATCGGTGACGCCGTGGTCGACGACGGCATCATCGACCAGGGTCTGATGCTCATCCGGAACCTCTGGGATGCCGGGATCGCCCATCGCGACATCAAGCCGGCGAACCTCATGGTGCGCGACGGCGAGCTGCTGGTCATCGACGTCGCCTTCATGCAGATCCGACCGTCGCCGTGGCGAGAGGCGGTGGATCTGGCCAACATGATGCTCGTCCTGGCGGTGCGCTCGGACGCCGAGCGGGTGTACGAGCGGGCCCTCCAGTACTTCTCGCCCGACGAGATCGCCGAGGCGTTCGCCGCGGCTCGCGGCATCGCCAGTCCCTCGCAGCTGCGCTCGATGATGAAGGCCGACGGGCGCGACCTGCTCGCGCAGTTCCGGGCCATGGCGCCGGAGCGCCGCCCCATCTCGCTCCAGCGCTGGAGCGTCAAGCGCGTGCTCCTCGCCTTCGGGCTCGCGGTCGCCGCGCTCGTGGTCGTACCGAACGCGATCAGCCTCTTCACCCCCGTTCACGACATGCAGGTGACCGGCAGCCCGGACTGCGCCAACGACAGCAACCTCCTGGTCCTCATGGCCCAATCCGTCCCGTCGGCGACGGCGGTGCCGTGCGTCGCGTCGCTTCCCGCAGGCTGGGCGGTCGGCGGTGTGAAGATCCGGAACGACCGTGGCGCCTTCTGGCTCGACTCCGAGGTCGCCGGAGCCCGGGCGGTCGAGGTGACGCTGCTCCCGCCGGAGCACTGCGCGGTCGAGGATGCGGCCGAGGTGCCGAGCGACGAGGTCGGCATGCGCCGCTTCGAGCATCCCGAGGCGTTGCCGCCGGACCTGCGCAGCACCCGCACGTACGTCTTCGACGGGGGCTGCGTCACGTACACGTTCGAGTTCGGGGGCGACGCCACCGCGGCGCTGACCTTCGCCACGGACAACGCGCTTGCTTTCCAGCCCCGCGAGGAGTTGGTGCGCGAGGTGCGCGAGCAGTTGGGGCTTCGGCTCTGTGGAGCCGGGGCGCCCTGCCCGGGTGGGTCGTGACGGCGGGGATCCCGTGATCGCCGTCGTGCTCGCCTACGCCGGACCGCTGGGGGCGGTGCTGCGCGTACTCGCCGCGCTGGCGATGGCGGCCGCCGTCACGGTGATCTCCCTGCGGCTGCTCGGCATCCGGCGTGGATGGGGGACGGCGCTCGTGTCCGGGACCGTCGGCTGGATTGCCGCCGCCCTCCTCGCTCTCGGGTTGAGCGGGTGGGATCGCGGCGCCGACGGCCTGGTGACGCTGACGTTGGCGATCGGCGTCCCGGTGACCATGGCGACGGCGGTCACCCTCGACCTGCTGTCGCGGCCCGGGTCGTTGGCGTTGGGCGAGCGCGCCGGGCTCTTCGTCACGCCCCGGCCCATTCGAGCGCTCCGGCGGCGGCTGGTCGTCGTCCGTCGCTACCACGAGTTGGCCCGCCTGCTTCGTCGTGAGGGCTTCGCGCCGTACCTCCCGATCGCCGGTCCCGTCGACATGGCCGGTGCCCCGGTCGGTGTCCGCCTCCGGCGCGTGCTCGAGGAGGCCGGCGGGGTCTACATCAAGCTCGGTCAGATCGCCGCGACCCGGATCGACCTCGTGCCGCCGGAGATCGCCGACGAGCTCGCCCGGTTGCAGAACCAGGTTCCGCCCGAGCCGAAGGAGAACGTGGTCGCGGTGTTGGAGGCGGAGCTCCGGGGCGACGTCGACCGCGTGTTCGCCGAGTTCGAGTGGGAGCCACTCGCCGCCGCCTCGATCGGTCAGACCCATCGCGCCCGCCTGCACTCGGGCGCGGCCGTGGTCGTCAAGGTCCAGCGGTTGGGGATCGAGGACACCATGGAGCGCGACCTGGCTGCGCTCGCCCTGCTCGCTGACGTCGCCCAGCGTCGCACCATCATGGGACAGGGGCTTCGATCGGGGGAGATGCTCGGGCAGTTCGCCAACAGTCTGCGGGCCGAGCTCGACTTCCGCCGAGAGGTCGACGCGATGGAAGAGATGGCGCTTCTGCTCGGCGAGGACAGCGAGGTGCGAATTCCCAAGGTCCACCGCGAGCTCTGCACCCGGCGGCTGCTCGTCCAGGAGCGGTTCGAGGGCTTTGCGCTGGCCGACACCGAACAGCTCGCCGCCTCCGGTGTCGATCGGCGGGCGCTGGCCGAGCAGCTTCTCCGGAGCTTCTTGGACCAGGTGCTGGGCGCGGGCTTCTTCCATGCCGATCCCCACCCGGGAAACGTCTTCGCCTTCCACGACGGGAGCCTGGGCCTGATCGACTTCGGGGCGGTCGGTCGTCTCGACCCGATCGAGCAGGCCGCGGTCATCGACATCCTCGCCGCCCTGGCCCGGCGCGATGTGAGCCTGCTGCGCGATGGCATCGAGCGGGTGGCCGACGTGACCGAGGGTGGCGCCTCTGAGGAGCTCGAACGCGCGCTCGCCCGGCTCATGGCCGAACACATGCGGGCGACCGGCACGGTCGATCCCGGCGTGCTCGAGGACCTCGTGACGACCCTCACGCGATTCGGTGTGCGGCTCCCGGGCGACCTCGTGACGCTGACGCGGGCGCTCGCGACCCTCGACGGGACGATGCGCGTCCTCGCGCCAGGCATGTCGATGGTCTCCGCCGCCATGGAGATGATGACGTCCACGACCGCGCCAAAGCCGATCGACCCGGAAGCGATCGTTCGTCGCGAGTTGGAGGCCGCCCTGCCCCACCTCCGACGCCTGCCCGAGCGGATCGACCGCATCCTCACCCTCGCCGGACGAGGTGAGCTTCGTCTTCGCTCCATCGTCGACGAAGACCAGCACCGGATCGTCCGCACCCTGGCGAACCGGGCGCTGCTCGGCGTGGTCGGCTCGGCGTTTCTGGTGGCCTCGGCGCTCCTCCTGGTCGCCAACGATCCGGGACCAACCCTCGCGACCTCGTCCGGTCTCTTCGAGATCTTCGGCTTCGGGGGCCTCTTCGCGGGAACCGTTCTCCTGCTGCGGGTCGTCGCCGCCGTTGCTCGGGACGGAACGACATGAGCCGCGTCCTGTCTGACCCGGTCGACGAAGCACCGGATGTCGCGCCGCCTCCCGCTGGGCTCGACGGGCAACCCCCGGGTGAGCGCCGTTTCCGGCATCCCGGTGACGTCGTTCGCTTGACCCTGTGGGGGACGGCGACCCTGGTGCTGGTCGTCCTGATCGCGGTGGCCACCTCGACGAGCGAGGGCGTCACCACCGACGTGGGCCGGGTCGTGACCCGCCTGCCCGGCTCCGTACGGGAGTTCCTGCTCGGCTTGATCCAGGTCGCCGCCCTCGCCGTGCCCGTCGCGGTCGTGGTCGGACTCGTCGTGAAGCAACGCTGGCACCGGCTGTTGCTGGTCGCGCTCGCCGGGGCCGCAGGGGCCGGACTCTTCGCCCTGCTCGATGCCGGCTTGGCCCTCCACCGGCGGATCCCGGACGGCGTCACCGGGGACACGTGGGTGCTGTCCAGCCGCTTCCCGTCGCTTCCCTACCTCGCAGCCGTGGCGGCGATCGCGACGCTCGGCAAGCCCTGGCTCTCGCGGTCCTGGCGCCGCAGCTGTGACTGGGGCGTGGCCGTGCTCGCCGGCGCCATGGCGATCGCCGGGACCGCCGGGGTCCCAGAGCTCGCCCTCGCGGTCGCCACTGGCTCGGCGGCGGGCGCGGCCCTCCTCGTCGTCTTCGGCGCGCCGAACCGACGTCCCGCCCCGGCCACCGTCGCCGGGTCCCTGCGTGAGGCCGGGTTACCGGTGACGGATCTGGCGCTCCAACTCGCTCCGACCGGGAGGGCCCAGCGCTACGTCGCCACCATGAGCGACGGACCGCCGCTGTTCGTCAAGGTCTACGCCCAGGACGCGAGAGACGCCGATCTGCTCTATCGCAGCTACCGCACCTTGTTGTT
This sequence comes from uncultured Microthrixaceae bacterium, assembly GCA_963725155.1. Taxonomy (GTDB): domain Bacteria; phylum Actinomycetota; class Acidimicrobiia; order Acidimicrobiales; family DATDAH01; genus DATDAH01. The sequence goes on along the minus strand of CAVRXU010000003.1, from coordinate 181,724 downwards.
GCGAGGCCCGGGGGACGAGCGGCCGTCGACCTCGCTCTCCCACGATGTGGAGCACCAGGCCCTGCTGCTGATGCTGGCCCGTCGTGCGGGGGTGCGGTGTCCGGAGGTGGAGGCACTGGCCCGTCTCGGCGACGGCTCCGTGGCGCTGGCGCTCGAATGCATCGACGGCGAGCCGCTCGACGCCCTGCCCCCCGACCAGGTCGACGATCCGCTGCTCGACGCGGTCTGGCGAGAGGTTGTGACCATCCACGCGGCCCGGCTCGCGCATCGCGCACTGCGGGCGGGAAACATCCTGGTGGAGGCCGGTCGCCCCACGATCATCGACCTGAGCTTCGGCGAGGAGTCGGCGACGCCCCGTGCCCAAGCCATCGACCGGGCAGAGCTGCTCGGGTCCCTCGCCACGCTCGTCGGACCGGAGCGCGCTCTGGCGTCGGCCGCACGCGTGCTCGACGCCGACGACCTGGCGACCGCGCTCCCGTACCTCCAGCCCCTGGCGCTGTCGGCCTCGACGCGCCGGCAGGTGTCGAAGGCGCTCCTGACCGAGCTCCGCACCGGCGTGGCCGAAGTGACGGGCGAGGAGGCCCCTCCGCTCGAGCGGCTCGTGCGCGTCCGGCCCCGGACGCTCATGACCGTGGTCGTCCTGACCGGCGCCTTCTACCTGCTGCTCCCGCAACTCGCCAACGTCGACGACAGCGTGCGGGCGTTGCGGTCGGCCAACTGGGGCTGGGTGGGCGTGTGCATCGTGATGTCTGGGTTGACGTACGTGGCCTCGGCGATCGGCATGTTGGGTGGCGTGCCCGAGCGACTGCCGTTCGGCCCGACGGTCATGGCCCAACTCGCCTCGTCGTTCGTCAACCGGGTCACGCCCGCCAACGTCGGCGGCATGGCGCTCAACGTCCGCTTCATGCAGAAGTCCGGGCTCGACTCCGGTTCGGCGGTCACCGGCATGGGCCTGAACGTGGTGGCCGGCGCGATCGTCCACATCGTCCTGCTGGTTGCCTTCTTCGCGTGGGCGGGACACAGCAGCCAGGGCGGCTTCTCGATCCCGTCCAGCAGCAAGCTCCTCGTCGCCATCGCCGTCGTCCTCGCGGTGGCCGGGATCGCGGCCGCGACCAGCCGGGGTCGCCGCCTGTTCCAGACCCACGTCCTGCGGTTCCTCAAGCAGTCGTGGCGGAGCCTCAGCACGTTGGCCCGATCCCCGAGCCGGCTCTTCGAGCTCTTCGGTGGGTCCTTCGCCGTGACCCTGGCGTACGTCTGTGCGCTCGTCGCCGCGGCCGCGGCGCTCGACGCCAACGTGTCGTTCGCCGAGGTCGGTGCCGTGTACCTCGGGTCGTCCCTCCTGGCCGCCGCCGCGCCGACGCCGGGCGGGCTGGGTGCCATGGAGGCCGCGCTCGTCGCCGGATTCACCGGTGTCGGCGTCGACCCCGGGGTCGCGGTTGCGGTCGTGCTCACCTACCGGCTGGCGACCTTCTGGCTGCCGATCCTGCCGGGCTGGCTGTCCTTCCAGGCGCTCCAGCGCCGCAACCTGATCTGAGGTCCGTCAGTCGGAGCTCACGATGGCGATTCGGCGCCGACCGGGGCGACCGGCAGGCCCTCGCCCCCGAGGCCGAATGCCCACCGAGCGAAGGTCCCGCACAGGAGGCCGAGCCCGGCGCCACCGACGACGTCGAGGGGAAGGTGCACGCCGGCGTAGACCCGACCGAAGGCGACGGTCACCGCGAGCGCGATGACCACGGCGCGCCAAGGGCGGGGCAACGACGGGGCCAGAACGGCGGCCAGGGCGAACGCCACCGCGGCATGGCCCGAGACGTAGCCGAACCCCGTCGCCCGGTCGTGGAGGTGGACGCCCGTGAGGTAGGCCGTCGGTCGCCCTCGTGACACCACGTTCTTGACGGCCTGCGCCGTCCAGTAGGCAGCCTGGCTGCCCACGAGCGCGGCGAGGGTGAGGCGGCGATCGCGACTGATCACACCCGTGAGCCCGACCACGACGAGGGAGCCGAGCAGGCTGCCGATCTCCATCGGTCCCCACACCAGGACCCACCAGAAGTTGCTCATGTCGTTCACGGCTGAGAAGAGGCGAGCCTCCCAGCGGGGCACCGTGTCCTGAGCGGCCACGACGATCCAGCTCCCCGCGAGCAGGATCGCACCCCCGATCACGGCGACGACCTCCCCCACGCGGACCCGTCCTCGCGGGCTCCAGCGCGCGTGCCGGGCCGTGACCATGCGGGCACGGTACGCCCGCCCGGTCCCTCGACAGCCAGCAGTGCTCGACCCACGCTCCGGTCAGCCAGAGGGTCGTCACCCCGGATCCCGTCCGTGGGGTCACGCTAAGGTCCCGCCGCCCCGAGCCCGGCGGCAGGGGATGGCGGCAGTGGCCGGTGGTGGCTCCAGCGTGCGGAAAGCCGGTGGACGCGGTGGACGGGGTCGCGCTGCAGTGGGCGGGGCCTGGTGGGGACGGCGGTCTTGTAGAAGACGAACTTGGCCACCTCGACGGCGGCCAGGTAGGCGATCACGAACGCGATGAGCACGGCGAAGAACGCGGGTGGGAGCGGTGCGAACCCGAGCGTGTCGTTGAGGGGGCTCTGCGGGATCAGGACGCCGATGGTCACGACGGCGAGAACCGATACGAGCAGCGGCCTCGACGGACGGCTCCGGAAGAACGGGACGCGCTGGGTGCGGATGACGAACACGATGAGGGTCTGGGTGGCGAGCGACTCGACGAACCAGCCGGACCGGAACTCGGGCGCGGAGGCGTCGAAGACCCAGAGCATCACCGCGAAGGTGGCGAAGTCGAACACCGAGCTGATGGGGCCGAAGCGGATCATGAACCGGCGGATGAACCCGATGTCCCAGTGCGACGGACGGGCCAGCTGCTCCTCGTCGACGCGGTCGGTGGGGATGGTCATCTGGCTGGTGTCGTAGAGCAGGTTGTTGAGCAGGATCTGGAACGGGAGCATCGGCAGGAACGGCAGGAACGCGGCGGCGACGGTGACGCTGAACATGTTCCCGAAGTTCGACGACGTTCCCATGAGCACGTACTTGATGGTGTTGGCGAAGATCCGGCGGCCCTCGGCGACGCCGTCGGCGAGCACGTCGAGGTCGCGTTCGAGCAGGATGATGTCGGCGGCGTCCTTGGCGACGTCGGTGGCCGAGTCGACCGAGATGCCGACGTCGGCGTGGTGCAGGGCGAGAGCGTCGTTGACGCCGTCGCCGAGGAAGGCCACCGCGGAGCCGGCGTCGCGCTGAGCGCGAAGGATGCGGGCCTTCTGCTCGGGGCTGACCCGGGCGAAGATGGTGGCCGTGTTCACGGCGGCGGTGAGCTGGGTGTCGGCGAGCATGTCGAGGTCGGTGCCGGTGAGGGTGCCACCCGAGTCGACCCCGAGGGTGCGGCACACGGTCTCGGCGACGAGGGCGTTGTCGCCGGTGACGATCTTGACGGTGATGCCGAGCCCGGCGAGCCGGGCGATGGACGCGGCGGCGGACGGCTTGGGTTGGTCGAGGAACACGAGGAATCCGGCGAGGGTCAGGTCGTGTTCGTCGTCGTCGGCGAGCGTGGTCAGCTCGGGGGCCATCCGGCTGGCGATGGCGACCACGCGGTTGCCGGCGCTGAACTCGGCGTCGAGCACCCGATGCGCGTCGTCGGCGACGTTCGTACAGCGATCGAGGACCGTTTCGGGAGCGCCCTTGGTGATGAGGAGCCGTTGGCCGTCGTGGCCCGCGAGCACCGACGCGCAACGCCGTTCGTGATCGAAGGGGGCGATGGCGACCCGCTGGAAGTCGCCGATCGGGCTGGTCGCTGCGCCAGGTGCTTCCCAGAGTGCGACGTCGAGTGGGTTGCCGCCCACGGCCGTGTCCCCGGTCGGAGTGGCCTCGTTGCACACCAGGCCGAGCGTGAGCACGTCGGTGCTGTCGCTGCCGGACGGGTCGATCGCCCGCTCGAAGCTGATGTGGCCGTCGGTGAGGGTGCCGGTCTTGTCGGTGAACAGGACGTCGATGTCGCCGAGGTCCTCGATGCACACGAGCCGCTTGACGAGCACGTTCTTCTCGGCGAGGCGGCGCGATCCGGTGGCCAGGCTGGTGGAGACGACCGCTGGCAGCAGCTGAGGGGTGATGCCGACGGCGATGGCGAGGGAGAACAGAACCGCGTCGATGACGGGGCGGCCCAGGGCGACGTTGATCACGAAGATCGTGACGCTGAGGACGCCGCCGACCTTCGCCAACAGACCCGAGAAGCGGGTGAGCCCGAGCTGGAACTCGGTCTGGGGATGGTGCTCCCCGAGCCCGACGGCGATCCGCCCGAACTGCGTCGAGGAGCCGGTGGCCACGACCACGGCGTCGGCGGCTCCTTCGTGGACGACCGTCCCCATGAACAGGCACGACGACAGCTCCGCGAGCGGAGCGCCACTCGCCACCGGATCGGCGGACTTCTCCGCCGGCACCGATTCGCCAGTCAGGATCGACTCGTCGCACTCGAGGTTGCTCGCGGACAGGATGCGCACATCGGCCGGGACGATCGAACCGACGCCCAGGTGCACGATGTCACCCGGCACGAGGTGGGTGACCTCGACGCTCACCGACTCGCCATCGCGCGTCGTGGCGACCTCGTGGTGGATCTCCGAGTGCATCGCCTCCGCAGCGCGTTCGGCCCGGTACTCGTTGGCGAACCCGAGGCCCACCGATGCCGCGACGATCACCCCGATGATGACGGCATCGAGCCCCTCGCCCACCACCCCGGACACGGCCGCCGCGGCGAGCAGCAGCCACAACAACGGGCTGTGCAGCTGGCGGGACAGCACCGACCACGCGCTCGCATGATGGGAGCGCACGGCGTTCGGGCCGAACAGCTCAGACCGTGACGCAACCTCCACCGTGGTCAGCCCGGACGGCCGGGACCCCACCGCGTCGAGTGCTTGGTCCGGGGCGAGCGCCGCGACCCCTCGATCGACGGTAGAGAGGCAGCGTCGAGCGAGGGCGCGACAACGGTCACACCCAAGTATGCGCCGCCCCCACTTGAGTGATCGGTGTCGTGCTGTCGGCCTATGCCCGGGCGAGATGGGCCAGCAGTGGAGGCCCGCTCGTTCGTACGCGTGGCTGGGGATGCGCACTGGCGTTCGGGTGGCGCCGGCAGGGGGCCCGACCGTTGGCGTTGATCGCCGACACTGGGCTCGGGCCCTCCTCCCGAGCTGCTGACCGGGCAGTCCGACTCGCAGCCCGGCCGGTGGCAGTTCCATCGCGGGGCGCGGGACCGGCTGCTCCCGCTAGTCGGGTCCGATGATGCAGAACTCGTTCCCCGCTGGGTCCTGAAGCACCCGCGTCGTCCACTCGCCTGCCTCCGTGCACGAGGCAAGCGATGCGCCGGCGGCTCGCATCTCGTCGACGAGAGGCTGCGCGTGATCGACGAAGAGGTCCAGGTGAATTCGAGCCTTGGACGTCTTCGGCTCCGGCACGGTCTGAAAGGTCACGACCGGGGGTCCGTCCGGGCACCCGTCCACTCGCTCGAGCGTCACGTACGGCCCCCCTGGGGCACCTGGTCGCCGCGCGTAGCCGAGGCATCGCTCCCAAAACTCGGCCAACTGGTCCACGTCGGGGCAATCCACAGTGATTCCGATCTGCTTCAGAGCAGGCATTGTCACATCTCCGTCCAGGGCCGAGCCGTGATCAAGCCACGCTACGAGACCCCGGGGGAGCTGCGCAGGGGCAATCGACCAGCTCGCCCCAACCGCCGGCTGGTGGCGCATCCACAGTGGCGGTCTGTTCGCCGCGGTGCGCCTTAGAGAGCAGCCCCTGAGTACGGATCGCCGAATCGGTCGCGCGCTCCGTCTGCGGTCTGGTTCGCACCACGACGGTGTTGAGTAGGTGCGATCGGGGCGCCGATGAGAAATGGCGCCGGCAGTCGTCTGAGTACGGTCCGGTGAACGCGCAGCGCGCATCGAGGGAGAGCAACGAGATGAGACCACTTCGATACTCGATCAACGTCACGCTCGACGGCTGCTGCCATCACGAGGCAGGGCTCCCCCCGGACGAGGAGTCGATGCGCTACTGGACCGCTGAGATGGAACGAGCCGATGCCCTGCTATTCGGCCGCGTGACCTACGAGATGATGGAGTCGGCGTGGCGGAAGCCGGCCACGGACACGTGGCCTGACTGGATGGATGAGTGGGAGGTCCCGTTCGCCGAGACGATCGACCGGGCGAAGAAGTACGTCGTGTCGAGCACGCTGAGCGGGGTCGAATGGAATGCCGAGCTGGTGCGAGGCGACTTGGGGCAAACGGTTCAGCGGCTCAAACAGGAGCCAGGCGAGGGCCTGTTCGTGGGTGGCGTGACGCTCCCCCTGGCGTTGGCAGATCTGGGACTGATCGACGAGTACGAGTTCCTTGTGCAGCCGGTCCTTGCCGGACACGGGCCGACGTTGCTCGCCGGTCTGCGCGAGCGCATCCAGCTCGAGCTCGTGGATCGCCATGAGTTCCGGTCGGGGGCAGTCGCCGTCCGTTACCGGCCCACGCGAGTTGCGGCTTGACGTGATTTGTCCTGGCACGTTGGCCGCTGCCTCGTGACGGAACGACGAATATTCGTGCGTTGCAGCTGCGAGTGGGCGTAGCCGAACGTGCGCCCATAACGCTCAGGCCTGCCGCCGTTGGGGGTGCCCCACATCGCCGGGTCAGCTCAGCTCGGGTTCGAGCGCGGCGGCGACCTGGCGGTAGCGGTTAACCGGGATGAGGTGGGCGCCGTCGAACGCGTTCGAGTCGCGAACGTTGAGGACGAGCTCAACAGCGAGATCGATGCCGGCGTCGGGGTTGGCGTCGAGTCGGTCGAGGATGTGGCGGGGGACCGCGAGCTGCGGGACGTCGGCACTGACCTTGCGGGCCATGCTGGCAGACGGCAGCGCCATGACCCCGGCGTAGACCGCGCCGTCGAATTCGATGCCGGCCCGCCAGGTGACTATCGCGTTGAGGTCATAGGAGACCTGCAGGTACCAGGCGTCGGCGTCGTGCTTCCATGCCGGCACGGCGCCGAGGCCGCAGGAGACACCGATGCGGATGGGCATCGTCTGCTCCTCGGCGAAGTCGCGTGCCATGTCGATCATGGATCGCACCGTGAGGTCGTCGGATCGTCGACCTGTCTCGGGTCGGTCGCCGTACACGAAGAGGAACTCCTCGACGCCGTAGGCCGCCGCGGTGAGCAGGTCGCGTCGGAAGCCGAGCAGGTTGCGGTCCCGGGCGTTGATGCACGCGACGGCGCGACACCCCATCTGCGCGACCTCGTGGGCCACGGCGACGCTCGACACGGTCGCACGACCGATGTGGTTGTCCGGGATCAGAAAGCGGGTTGCGATCGTGCTGAGGACCCCGATCTGGTGGCGGACCCGCGTCAGGTCAGGCCGAGTCGCCGGTTCGATCTCGCACACCACCTCGAACGCATCCATAACGAGACACTACGACCGCATCGAACGGGCCGGTCCTTCCCGGTGAGGCCCAGCGCTCGCGTCGGACGGCGCCCGGACGCGGCGCGCGGCCGGCGCGCCTCATCCCGTCTCTGCAAGCCATGCCCTACTCCTTGTCCCCTATCGCCGGTTCCGAGGGACGCGAGACGCGAGGGTGCCCTGGCCCGCTAGGCGAGAAACGAGCCGACGAGTGCCCGGAGCTGCTCCGATCGTTGCATGACCTCGGTGTGCGTTGTGCCGGGCAGGACCGCCAAGCGGCAGTCGGGGAAGAGGTCGAGCATTTCGGCGGCGTGGTCAAGGCGTACGAAGTCCTGGTCGCCGATCACGAGGAACGTGGGGGCGGTGACGGAGCGGATCTCGTCGTCGGTCCAGCCGGTCCAGTCGTGGACGACCGGCTGCAGGCGCTCGAGGAACGTGAAGAAGTGGTCGGGGTCGGGCGCGACCGCGTCATAGGCGGCTTGCCAGGCGGCGAACTCCTGCTCGGTGGGGAGGCGGGGATCGTCCTGCTCTGGTGCCGTGATCTCCGGGTGGTAGCCGTCGGGCCGGATGTTGACGGCGGCGAGCACGAGACGCCTGACTTTGGAGGGGTGTCGCACGGCGACGCCCGTCGCGGTCAGGGCGCCGAGGCTGAAGCCCCAGAGGTCGACCGGTCCGCCGCCGGCCACCCGGTCGACGAGCTCGGCGACGTCGTCGGCGAAGCGCTCGATCGACATGGGCCGGCCGGTGTCGGGCGTGTGGCCGTGGCCCTGGAGCTCGACCCCGATCACCCGGCGCCCCTGCGTGAGCCACGGCAGCACGTCGCCGAAGCTGCCGTCGAAGGTGACGACCCCGCCATGGAGGGCGACGAGCGGCGACCCGTCGGGGTCACCGTGCTCCTCGTACCAGATGGGAACGCCGTCGATCTCTTCGTAAGGCATGTCCCCACCATGTCAGAGTTCCGAGGAGCGGCTCCGGGTAGCCCATAGCGCCGGCTACAGGAGTGAGAGCTCCATCCGGGCTTCATCCCTCGAAGAATCGGATGGAAGCGGTTGGACCTCGCCAGTCGTGACGAAACCCTTTGAGATGTAGAGCGTCTCGGCAGGAGTGTTACCGCGCGTCACCCACAACGAAACGGTCGTCGCGTCCGTCTCGATTGCCCACGCGGTCACCGCGTCGACGAGCGCTGCACCGACACCGCTATTTCGGACATGAGGCGCGACCCACATCGACACCAACTCAACAGTCGCAGAGGACGGCCCGTCGCGGTACCCGCCGATCAAGCCAACGACCTCATCGTCGAGCGCGGCGAAGAAGGTCGCTCGATCGCACCCTTCCGATCCGGCGCTGGCTCGCTGCACCCACTCAGCCTCCGGACGAGTCGCCTCGGCCGCGTGCGTCGAGCCGAACGCCGACGGAGCGTCCTCGAGGGCGGCGAGCCGCACCTGCTTCATGAGGGCAGCGTCACGCCCCGTGATCCGGCGAACTTGCACTCCGAAACGGTGGTCGGCCAAACGCTGCGGCGCAACAGGGTTATCGACGAACCTGCCACCCAACGCCGGGTTTGAGTCGCCCGCGCCGCGGGGCCGATCGTCCAGGGGTCGATCCGTAAGGTCACGTTAGGGTCACGGCCTTGATTTCGGCCCCGGAACGGCGAAGGCCCAGGACGCCAGAATCGGGGCGTGACCTGGGCCTTCTCTGTGGAGCGGGTGACGAGAGTCGAACTCGCGTTCTCAGCTTGGGAAGCTGATGTTCTGCCACTGAACTACACCCGCAAGGACCCGTCAGGGTAGCGGGGGGTACGGTCGCGGGGCATGCCGTGGGACCTGGCCCAGATCAACATCGGTCGCCTGTTGGCGCCGACGGACGCACCGGAGACGGCGGGGTTCATGAACGCCCTCGAGCCGATCAATGCACTGGCCGATGCCGCCCCCGGGTTCCGTTGGCGCCTGCAGACCGAAGACGGCGACGCGACCGCCATCCGGCCCTACCCGGACGACCTGATGATCGTGAACATGAGCACCTGGGCGTCGTTGGACGCACTGGCCAACTTCGTCTACGGCGAGGAGCACCGGGCGATCATGGTGCAGCGGCGGCAGTGGTTCGAGAAGTTCGAGTCCGTGTACTTGGCGCTGTGGTGGGTGCCCGCCGGCCACCGTCCGAGCATCGACGAGGCCAAGGCGCGCCTGGCCCTTCTCGAGGCCGAGGGCCCGACGGCGGAGGCCTTCACCTTCCGCCGTCCGTTCCCGGCGCCCGATGCTGCGGCCGACGTCGAGGCCGATGACGACTGGACGTGTTCGGTCTGATGCAGGTCGCCGTCCTGCTATCGCCGGGGGTGACGGCCTTCGAGGCGCTGGGGCCCTACGGCGTGTTCCGCCGGGTGCCCGGCGCCCAGGTCCGACTCGTCGCCGATGCGCCGGGTCGTGTCCCCACGCAGGGATCGAGCGTGGCCCTGCTGGCCGACAGCGTCATGGAGGAGTACCCGACGCCGGACGTGGTCGTGGTCCCCGGTGGCATTGGCATCCGCCGCCTGGTCGAGGACGAGCGGGCCCTGGCTTGGGTGGCCGGCGCCCACGAGGCCAGCGAGTGGACCACGGCGGTGTCAACCGGGTCTGTCCTGCTCGCTGCCGCCGGTGTCCTCGACGGGGACGCCACGACCCACTGGCTGGCTACGGAGCTGCTCGAGGAGCAGGGGGCCCACCCGGTGGCCGAGCGCGTGGTGCGCTCGGGCAAGGTCCTGACCGCGGAGGGCGCGGCGGCCGCGGTCGAGATGGCCCTCGACGTGGTGGCCCGCATGGTCGACCCGTCGACCGCGCTGCGCATCCGGGAGGAACTGGACGTCGACGAGCTCGGCCCCATGGACCCCCGGCGCCCGGTCCGGCCCGAGACGTTGGTGGCCCTGGCCGGTCCTGACGAGCTCGACCCGGAGCCGGCCTACGTCCTGGGACCGGCCACCGGCACCCCGAAACGGCGCAAGGCGGCCAAGGGCCGCATCGAGATCCTGTTCGCTCCCCCCTGACATGGTGTGGCCTAGACTGAATGAACGATCATTCAGTCAGGAGCCGAGGCATGAGCTGGAGCACGAAGGACATCCCCGACCAGACCGGGCGCACCGCCGTCGTGACGGGGGCCAACGGCGGACTCGGCCTGGAGACGGCCGAGGCGTTGGCCGTGGCCGGGGCCACGGTCGTGCTCGCCGCACGCGACCCGGAGAAGACCGAGCGGGCCGAGGCCCGGATACGCCGGACCGTCCCCGACGCCGACCTGGAGGTCGTGGCCCTCGACCTCGGGTCGCTCGACTCGGTGCGCGAGGTCGCCGCCACCATCGGCGCCGCCCACGAGCGCATCGACATCCTCGTCAACAACGCCGGGGTCATGGGGATCCCCGAGCGGGCCACGGCGGACGGCTTCGAGATGCAGTTCGGCGTCAACCACCTGGGCCACTTCGCCCTGACCAGCCGCCTGCTGCCCGCGGTCCTGCGGGCCGAAGGCCGGATCGTCACCGTCACCAGCACCGCCCACCACATGGGCCGGCGGGTCGATCCCGACAACCCGCACCTGCAGGGCCGGTACGGGCCCTGGAAGGCCTACGGCCAGTCCAAGCTGGCCAACTACCACTTCGCCCTCGGGCTGCACCGCCGCCTGCTCGCCGCCAGCGCCGGCGCGGGCAGCCTCCTGGCGCACCCCGGCCTGTCCAACACCGACCTGCAGACCCACAGCGTCACCGAGACCGGCGGAGGATCCAGCCAGAAGTTCTTCGAGACGATGGCGGCCCGCACTGGTATGCGCCCCGACCAGGGCGCCCTGCCCCAGCTGCGGGCCGCCACGGACCCGGACGCGTGCAGCGGCCAGTTCTACGCGCCCCGCTTCGTCAACAACGGACCCCCGGTCCGGCGACCGGTCCTGCGTCGCCTCGGCCTGTCCCGTTCGATCGACGTGCTGTGGGACGTCTCCGAGCGGGAGACGGGGGAGACCCTTGACGTCGCGGCCGCCCTGTCGGCGCTCCGTTGACCGCCGCCACCCCGGACCGGGCTGCGGCGGTCCGGTCGGCCCTGCGTCGCCTGGTCGCCGATCACGGCCTGCACGGGGCGTCGATGGCCGCCGTGGCCAAGGAGGCCGGGGTGGCCACGGGGACGGCGTACGTCCACTACGCGTCGAAGGACGAGCTTCTCCTCGCCGCCTACCTCGAGCTGAAGGTCGACCTCGGCCGCGCCGCGGTCGACGGGCTCGACCGGTCAGCATCGGCCAAGGCCCGGTTCACCTCGATGTGGCGGTCCGTCCACCGCTTCCTCGCCGCCGATCCGACGCGGGCTCGCTTCCTCACCCAGGTCGAGTCGTCACCGCTCGCCGCCGCGGCCCACGCCGCCGCGCTGGCCGCCGGCGACGACCCGGTGCTGGCCGAGGCCGCCGCCCCTGACCTGGCTGACCGCTTGCGCCCGCTGCCGCCCGAGGTCCTCTGGGACCTCGGCTTCGGCCCCGCCATCCGCCTGGTGGCCTCTGGCCGATCCCTCGGCGCCGCCGGCCTGACGTCCCTCGCCGACGCCTGCTGGCACGCGGTCACCCAGGCGTAAGGGGGCCTCACCGTTCTGGGGACGTTCTGCGTCGCCGGCGACCCGCTGGGTGGATCAGAACCCGTCAGTCGGCGTCGAGCTGGGCGTCGCGGTGGGCTTGGCGGTCGGCCAGGGGGCGGTCGAGGGCGCCCTGGAGCTCGGTGGCCAGCTGATCGGCGTGGAAGGGCCGGGCCAGGAAGCCGTCGACCCCGTCCTCCCACGCCTCGCGACCCGACCCGATGTCGTCGGCCAGCAGCACGATGGCCACCTCTGCCACCGGCGGGTTCGGATGGGCCCGGATCTTCTCGAGCAGCTGGCGGTTGGCCGTCGGTCCCGACAGCGACAGGACGGTGGCCCGGCGGGGCGTGGCCAGGAGGTGGCGCACGGCGCCCTCCGCGGTCTCGACCCGGTGGACGTCGTGGCCGTCAGCCGCCATCAGGCGGCTGAGCAGCTCACCCGCATCAGGGTCGTCGCAGACCAGCAGGACCCCCTCACCGTGGGGCTCCCACTCGCGGCGCTTGTCCTTGTCACTCCTGGAGCGCTTCAGCACCCGTCCCGGCTCCGATCGGTTGGTTGGTGATGGCCTCGCCTCGCTCGACGGCCTCGAGGACGTGCATGGCGATGTCGGCCACCTTGACCTGGTCCTCGTCGACGCCCTCCCCCTTCACGCCGTCGTCGATCATGATGTAGCAGAAGGGGCAGGCCGTGGCGATGCGGCTGGCGCCCGTGGCCAGCAGCTCCTGGGAGCGTTCCACGTTCACCTGCTTGCCGGTGTGCTCTTCCATCCACATGCGGGCCCCGCCGGCGCCGCAGCACATGCCCTTCGTGCCGTTGCGGGGCGCCTCGACGACCTCGATGCCACCGAGGCTGCCGATGACCTTCCGGGGGGCCAGGTACACGTCGTTGTGGCGGCCCAGGTAGCAGGAGTCGTGGTAGACGAGCCGCTCCTCGAGGCGGGCCTCGCTCAGGTCGAGCTTCCCGGTCTCGATCAGGGCCTCCAGCAGCTGGCTGTGGTGCACCACGTCGTAGTGCCCGCCGAGCTGGGGGTACTCGTTGGCCAGCGTGTTGAAGCAGTGGGGGCACTGGGTGATGATCTTGCGCACCCCCATCCCGTTGAGGGCCTCGACGTTCTGGGTGGCCAGCATCTGGAACAGGTACTCGTTGCCCGAGCGGCGGGCCGGATCGCCGGTGCACAGCTCGGAGGGGCCGAGGATGGCGAAGTCCAGCCCGGCGCGGGTCATCAGCTTGGCCATGGCCTGGCTGACCTTACGGTTCTTGTCGTCGAAGCTGCCCGCACAGCCGACCCAGTAGAGGTACTCGTGGTCGAAGGCGTCGCCGGGGTCGATCACCGGGATCTCGGCGTCGGTGCCCTCGAGGCCCTTGGCCCAGTCGGCCCGCTCGCCCTGGGACATGCCCCAGGGGTTGGAGCTGTTCTCCATCGACCGGTAGGCGTTGCCCAGCTCGGTCGGGAAGTTGGACTCCATGAGCGACAGGTAACGCCGCATGTCGAGGATCTTGTCCAGGATCTCGATGTTCACGGGGCAGATCTCGTCGCAGGCCTTGCAGGAGGTGCAGGCCCAGATCTCCTCGGGGGTGATGCGCTCGAAGAGGCTGTCGGCGCCGATGGTGATCTCCGCGTCCACCCCGATGGGCGGTGACACGACGGGCGAGCCGCTGGCGGCCATGACCTCGCCCGTCTTGAGCACGATCTCGCGGGGGTCCAGCGGCTTGCCGGTGGCGTGGGCCGGGCAGACCGAGGTGCACCGGCCGCACATGGTGCAGGCGTCGGTGTCGAGCAGCTGCTTCCACGTCATCTCGCTGACCGTCGAGGCGCCGAACGACTCGAGCTCGGTCTCCATGAGGTTGGGCAGGGGCTTCATTGCCCCCTTGGGCCGCTCGCGGTCCCGCAGGTACATGTTCATCGGCGAGGTGAACATGTGGCGCAGCATGGTCACCGGGAGGATGGCCAGGAAGGCCATGAAGCACAGGACGTGGAGGACCCAGACGGCCTGGTGCCATCCGGCCAATGAGTCCATGCCGTCGACCAGGGACGACAGCGGGTAGCCCACGAAGGACCACTCCTCGTAGGGCGGGCGGCCGTTGAGGGCGATGCGGAACATCTCGGCGGCGAAGCCGGTCAGGCCGAGCACGGCGAACAGGCCGAGGATCACGGCGTGCTCGGGCTTGGACTTGATGCGGATCCGGTAGGGGCGGATCACGTAGCGACGGATGACGGCCATGGCGATGCCGGCCAGGAAGACCAGCCCCGCGGCGTCGCCCACGAAGGCGTAGGCCTGGTAGGTCGTGCCGTGGAGGAACTTGGCGTCGTCGGGGAGCTGGTGGTCGATCTCCAGCACGGCGGTGACCGCGGTCAGCACCAGGAACCCGACATAGATCAGGGTGTGCATGACGCCGGCGACGGGGTCCCGCAGCAGGGTCTGCATGTAGACGCCGGCCCGGAAGTCGCCCAGACGGCGTTTGACGTTGGCGGCGTTGGTCGACCGGTCGTCGGGGGCACCCCGCTGCCAGTTGCGCACCCGGAACGAGAACAGCACCGCGCCGTACACCAGCAGGGCCGGGATGACCGTGTAGAAGGTCACCTTCAGGGCGTCGGGGATGTTCCCGAACACCTCGCGGTGGATCGAGGACTCCTCGTCGAAGCCGGTCAGGCCGGGGGCCAGTCCCGAGCCGATCGTGAACAGGGCGATGGCGACACCGAGGCCGACGACCAGTTGCTGGGGGGTGAACCGCTTCATGACCCCGCTGAACCTACTCCGCGGGGACCGGTCGGCCTCGAACCCGCAATGCGGGCCCAGCAAGCCGTCACGGACCGTCAACATCGGTGAAACACGCCCGTCGTACGGTCCGTCGGGTGCTGCTGTCGGCGCCCGGCGCCCACCCCTACGCTGCCCCCGACGAACGGCTCGACGACGACGACTCCACGGGGGGATCCATGGGTGAGTACCGGCAGTTCATCGGCGGGGAGTGGGCCGACGCATCCGACGGCGGGACCTGGGACCTGATCGATCCCGCCACTGAGGCCACGATCCGCACGGTGCCCTTCGGGACCGGGGCCGACGCCACCGACGCCATCGACGCGGCCGCAGCCGCCTTCCCGGCCTGGTCCACGGCAACGGCCTACGAGCGGGCGGCCGTGCTGCGCCGGGCCTCGGACCTGGTGCGGGAGCGTCTCGACGCTCTCGGCGAGGTCACCTCGCGGGAGAGCGGGAAGCCGGTGGTCCAGGCCAAGGGCGAGTGGGTGGCTTCGGCTGACCTGCTCGAGTGGTACGGCGAGATGGCGAAGCACAGCTCCGGCCGCATCATCCCCAGCCGGGTCCCGGGCAAGCGGATGCTGGTCCTCCACCAGCCTGTCGGCGTGGTGGGCACGATCACGGCCTGGAACTTCCCGGCCTACAACGTGGCCCGCTCGGTGGCCGCGGCGCTGGCCGCCGGCTGCACGGTGGTCAGCCGCCCATCGGAGTTCACGCCGATGACCTGCATGGACCTGGCCGGCATCCTCCAGGAGGCCGGGCTGCCCGACGGGGTGTTCAACGTGGTCAACGGCGATCCGGAGAGCATGGGCCAGGCGATGCTCGAGCACGAGGCCCTGCGCAAGCTGCACTTCACCGGCAGCGTCCGAGTGGGCAAGCTCCTGATGGACGGCGCCTCGAAGACCGTCACCCGGCTGTCCCTGGAGCTGGGCGGGAACGCGCCCGTGCTGATCCTGCCCGACGCCGACCTCGAGGTCGTGGCGGCCGGCGCGGTGGCCGCCAAGTACCGCAACGCCGGTCAGGTCTGTGTCTCCCCGCAGCGTTTCCTCATCGGGGGCGAGCGTCGGGACGAGTTCGTGGAGCGGGTCGTGCCCCTGGTCGAGAAGCTCCGCCTCGGGGCGGGCACGGACCCGGACACCGATGTCGGCCCGATGATCAATGCCCGGCAGCGGGACCGGCTCGAGGGCATCGTCAGCGACGCCGCCGAGCGGGGGGCGACGGTCGCCACGGGCGGAGGCCGACCGGGCGACCGGGACAACGGCTACTTCTTCTCGCCCACCGTCGTCACCGACATCACCCCGGAGTTCCCCGTGTACCACGAGGAGCTCTTCGGCCCGGTCATGCCCGTCGTCGACTTCGGTGACCTGGACGAAGCCATCGCCATGGCCAATGACACCGCCTACGGCCTGGCCGCTTACGTCTGGACCAACGACCTGCGCTCGGCCATGCGGGCGGCCGAGCGCCTCGAGTTCGGCATGGTCGGGGTCAATGAATGGGCGCCCAACGGCACCGAAGGCCCGTTCACCGGCTGGAAGCAGAGCGGCCTCGGGAGTGAGTCGGGGGCGGAGGGCTTCGAGGAGTACGTCGAGACCAAGCTCGTCTCCCTGGGCGGCATGGGCTAGGCCATGGACGACGGCACGCGCTCGCTCGTGGTCCGGGTCTGGCTGCCCGACCGTCCCGGAGCGCTGGGGGCGGTGGCCAGCCGGATCGGCGGCGTCGGCGGGGACGTCCACGAGATCGAGGTCGTGGACCGGGGCGCGGGCCGGGCCGTGGACGAGTTCCTGGTGACGGTGCCCGAGGAGGTGTCCGATGACCTGGTGGCCCGTGAGATCGAAGCCGTCGACGGCGTCGACGTGGAGGAGCTGCGGTCCGTCGAGTTCGTCGAGCGCGACCCCCGTATCGCCGCCCTACAGGCCGCCGTCGCGCTGAACCGGGCCGACCTCGGCCTGGGGCTGGCCGCCGAGCTGGCCGGCCGGGCCCAGTTGGAGCTGCGCGCGGTGTGGGCGGCCGTGGTCGGTTCCGAAGGCGTGGAGGCCGTTGTGGGCGATGCCCCGGAACCCGCCTGGCTCACGGCGTTCGGCACCGGCGTGGCCGCAGGGGGAGGGGGCGATGCCGGCGTCGCCGCCGATGAGGACGGCGAGGTGGCCTGGGCTGCCGCGGGCGAGGGACGGGTCCTGCTCACCGGTCGCACCGGTGTGCCGTTCCGCCCCCGCGAACGGCGGGTCCTGGCGCTGTTGGGCGAGCTGGCGGCAACCCGCTGACCGCGGGAGCTTCATCGACCGTTCACCACCATGCTGCTTGCTGGAGCGCGGTGCGCGCTACCTTTGGTAAGCGTGATGGCCGTGTCGGGCACCGATCTGCCGCCCACCGTCGCGGCCGACCCCGCGCCGGTCCACCGCGCCTTCGGGTTCTCCGACATCTGTGGGTTCACCGCCTACCTGGAGCGGGAAGGCCCGCTGGCGGCTGTCCGCCTGGTGTCGGCCTTCCGCAGCTCGGCCCGCGAGATCGCCGCTCGGCGCGGCGTGCGCATCGCCAAATGGCTCGGTGACGGGGTGATGTTCGTCTCGGTGGAGACCGGACCCCAGCTGGCCACCTCGGTCGAGCTGACCAACCGGATGGCGACGACCGGCCTCGATCTGCGCTCCGGTGTGGCCACGGGCTCCTGCCTGCTCATGGAGGCCGACGACTACATCGGCCACGCCGTGAACCTGGCGTCGCGCCTGTGCGACCTCGCCGGGCCCGGCGAGGTCCTGGCCGACGAGAACACGGCGACCCTCGCCCCCGACTGGGTGACGGTCGGCCCACCCCGCCGCAAGCGCCTGCCCGGTGTCGGCAAGGTCGAGGGCATCTGCACTCTCCGCCTCGACGCCGAGCTCCCGCTCCTGACCGCCTGACGCACGTGGTTGAGGTCGTCGCCGGGGCGAGGTGACAGGCTCATCGGGTGCTGTACATGGTGGTGGAGCGGTACCTGCGGGGCCCCGGCCCGGTGTATTCACGGGTCGAGGCGAAGGGTCGGATGCTGCCGTCGGGCCTGCGTTACGTCGACAGTTGGGTCGTCGACGACGTCCCCATGGACCGCTGCTTCCAGCTCATGGAGACCGACGACCCGGGCCTGCTCGACGAGTGGATGGCGCAGTGGTCCGACCTCACCGAGTTCGAGGTCTACCCCGTCCTCAGCTCCGCCGAAGCCGCCATGCGGGCCCTGGACTGACCCACTCCTCCTCGTCCTGGCACCGGAGCCCGTCGTCAGGGCACCGGAATCCGGGGCCAGAACCCTCAGCCGGCTTGCTTGGCCACGGCGTCGGCGGCGGCCCGCGCCGCTTCCGCGCCGCCGAGGTAGCGGTCCTCCAGCGACACGTCACCGCCCGGGTGGAGGTCGGCGTCCAGCTCGTACACCAGCGGTATGCCCGTCGGGATGTTGACCTCGGTGATGGCGTCGTCGGCGATGCCGTCGAGGTGCTTGACCAGGGCCCGCAGCGAGTTGCCGTGGGCGGCCAGCAACACGACGCGACCGGCCCGGAGGTCGGGGACGACCGCGTCGTACCAGTAGGGCAGCATCCGCTCGACGACGTCCTTGAGGCACTCCGACGCGGGGATGAGCTCGGGGGCCAGGTCGGCGTAGCGGGGGTCGAAGCGGGCGTGGCGCTCGTCGTCCCGATCCAGCGGCGGCGGCGGCGTGTCGTAGGAGCGGCGCCAGACCTTGACCATGTCGGCCCCGCGCTCCTTGGCCACCTGCTTCTTGTCCTTGCCTTGCAGGTCGCCGTAGTGGCGCTCGTTCAGGCGCCAGTGGCGGCGTACCGGGATCCAGTCCCGCGCCATGGCGTCCAGGGCCAGCTGGCCCGTGTGGATGGCCCGGCGCTGCAGGGAGGTGTGGACGACGTCGGGCTGGATGCCGGCCTCGGCCAACTGCTCACCGCCCCGCCGGGCCTCGGCCCGACCCAGTTCGGTCAGGTCGGCGTCGTACCAGCCGGTGAACAGGTTGGCCTCGTTCCACGTGCTCTGGCCGTGGCGCAGGAGAATCAGTCGGGAAGTTGATAACGAAGGACTCAAGTTTCTATACTCAGCAGTCGACAACTGGTCGCGAACCCCAGAAACCCAGCAATCCAGGAGCGTACTCCCCATGCCCAAGGCCGTCGGAATCGATCTCGGTACCACCAACTCCGTCGTCGCCGTCCTCGAGGCGGGCGAAGCCACAGTGATCCCCAACGCCGAGGGGTCCCGCACGACCCCGTCGGTGGTCGCCTTCGCCAAGGACGGCGAAGTGCTCGTCGGCGAGGTGGCCAAGCGCCAGGCCATCACCAACCCCGATCGCACCGTCCGCTCGGTCAAGCGCCACATGGGCACGAGCTGGTCGATCGACATCGACGGCAAGAGCTACAAGTCCCAGGAGATCGCGGCCCGCGTGCTGCAGAAGCTCAAGGCCGACGCCGAGGCCTACACGGGCGACACCGTCAGCCAGGCCGTCATCACGGTGCCCGCCTACTTCGACGACGCCCAGCGCACCGCCACCCAGGAGGCGGGCCAGATCGCCGGCCTCGAGGTCCTGCGCATCATCAACGAGCCCACGGCCGCGGCCCTGGCCTACGGCATGGACAAGGAGGGCGAGGACCAGACCATCCTGGTGTTCGACCTCGGCGGCGGCACCTTCGACGTCTCCCTGCTCGACATCGGCGAGGGCGTCTTCGAGGTCAAGGCCACCCACGGCGACACCAACCTCGGTGGTGACGACTGGGACCAGCGGGTCATGGACTGGCTGGTGGAGTCCTTCAAAGGCGACCACGGCGTCGACCTGGGCAAGGACAAGATGGCCGAGCAGCGCCTGAAGGAGGCGGCCGAGAAGGCCAAGGTCGAGCTGTCCAGCACCCAGCAGGCCCAGATCAACCTGCCCTTCATCACCGCCACCGACAGCGGCCCACTGCACCTGGACTACACGCTCAGCCGGGCCAAGTTCCAGGAGCTGACCGCCGACCTGCTCGAGCGGTGCCGCGGCCCCTTCGAGCAGGCCATCAACGACGCCGGCCTCAAGACCGAGGACATCGACCACGTCATCATGGTCGGCGGTTCCACCCGCATGCCCGCCGTGGCCGACCTGGTCAAGAGCATCACGGGCAAGGAGCCCCACAAGGGCGTCAACCCCGACGAGGTCGTGGCCATCGGCGCCTCCGTGCAGGCCGGCGTCCTCAAGGGCGACGTGAAGGACATCCTGCTCCTCGACGTGACCCCTCTGTCGCTCGGCATCGAGACCAAGGGTGGGGTCATGACCAAGCTCATCGAGCGGAACACGACCATCCCGACCAAGCGGACCGAGGTCTTCACCACGGCCGACGACAGCCAGCCGTCCGTCGAGGTCCACGTGCTGCAGGGCGAGCGGGAGATGGCCCAGTTCAACAAGACCCTGGGCAAGTTCCAGCTCGTCGACCTGCCCCCCGCCCCGCGCGGCGTGCCCCAGATCGAGGTCACCTTCGACATCGACGCCAACGGCATCGTCCACGTGGCCGCCAAGGACCGGGCGACCTCCAAGGAGCAGTCGATGACGATCACGGGCCAGTCCTCGCTGGCCAAGGACGACATCGAGCAGATGGTCAAGGACGCCGAGGCCCACGCCGAGGAGGACCGCCGCAAGAAGGAGGAGGCCGAGGTCCGCAACACGGCCGACTCGCTCGTCTACCAGGCCGAGAAGCAGCTCAAGGAGCACGGCGACAAGATCACGGGCGACGAGAAGGACGCGGTCGAGGCCAAGCTGACCGAGCTCCAGACGGCCCTCGAGGGCACCGACGTGGAGGCCATCAAGAGCGCCACCGAAGGGCTCGTGACGGCCAGCCAGACGTTCGGCCAGCGCCTCTACGACGCCGCCGCCCAGGATGCCGCGGGCGCCGGCGGTGGGGCCGGGTCCTCCGGTGACGCCGGGGCCGACGAGCCCGATGACGACGAAGTCGTCGAGGCCGAGATCGTCGACGAGGGCGACGAGCCCCAGTCGGCATGACCAAGGCCGACTCGCCGGACCCGGGCCGGGTCGTGGACGCCCGCCCGGGCTCGCCCAAGGGAAAGCGAAAGGGCGGGGCCGAGCCGGTCGACGAGGTCGAGCCGGTCGACGGAGCCGACCCCGATGACGACGAGGTCGTCGAGGCCGAGCCCGAAGCGTCCTCCGACGACGACGGTGACGACGAGGTCGTCGAGGACGAGGACACCCCCGAGGCCCTCGAGGCCGATCTCTTCGCGGTCCTGGCCACCGAGCTGGCCGCCGAGCGCGACGACTACCTCGACCAGTTGCGGCGGCTCCAGGCCGACTTCGAGAACTACCGCAAGCGGGTGCTCAAGCAGCAGGAGGCGACCGCCGAGCGGGCCACCGAAGGCCTGGTCGCCGACCTCCTGCCCGTGCTCGACGCCTGTGACGCCGCGGCCCAGCACGGCGACGACGCCGCCGGTCCGATCGCGAAGGCGTTGGCCGAGGTCCTCGAGAAGCAGGGCCTGGTGAAGCTGGCCCCCGAGGGTGAGACCTTCGACCCCAACCACCACGAGGCCGTGGCCCACGAGCCGGGCGACGGCGAGTCGGTGGTGACCGAGGTCCTGCGCCCCGGGTACGTCTGGAAGGGCCGCGTCCTGCGGCCCGCCATGGTGCGAGTGCGGGGGTAGCCCGTGGACGCCCAGCGGGAGTGGTTCGAGAAGGACTACTACGCGGTCTTGGGCGTGGCCGCGGACGCCAGCCAGAAGGAGCTCACCAAGGCGTACCGGAAGCTGGCCCGGGAGAACCACCCCGACACCAACAAGGGTGACGCCGCGGCCGAGGAGCGCTTCAAGGAGATCTCCGCGGCCTACGACGTCGTCGGCGACGCCGACAAGCGAGCCAAGTACGACGAGGTCAGACGCCTCGGCGCGGTCGGCGGCGGCTTCGGCGGCGGCCCGGGCGGTCCGGGCGGCTTCGGCGGCGGGTTCGGTGGCGGCGCCGAGGGCGTCGACCTGGGTGACCTGTTGGGCAACCTGTTCGGGGGACGGGGCCGGCGCAACCAGGGCCGATCCGCCGGGCCCGCGCGCGGCGCCAACCTCGAGACCGAGCTGCACCTCGCCTTCGAGGACGCGCTGGCCGGGGTCACCACCTCGGTCCACCTGGTCAGCGACGCGGTGTGCTCCACCTGTCACGGCAACGGCGCGGAGCCGGGCAGCGACGTGGTGGTCTGCCCCCAGTGCGCTGGACGCGGGGTCATCGACGAGAACCAGGGCCTGTTCTCATTCAGCCAGCCCTGCCCCCGCTGCGCCGGCCAGGGCATGGTCGTCAGCGACCCGTGCCACACCTGCGGCGGGTCGGGCATCGAGCGCCGCCCCCGCACGGTCAAGGTCAAGATCCCCGCGGGGGTCACCGACGGTCAGCGCATCAAGGTCAAGGGTCGCGGCGGCCCGGGCCGCAACGGCGGCCCGCCCGGTGACCTGTTCGTGGTCGTGCACGTCGGGCGCCACGCGCTGTTCGGCCGCAAGGGCCGCAACCTCACGCTGACCGTGCCCATCACCTTCACCGAAGCGGCCCTCGGGGCCGACATCAAGGTCCCGACGCTGGCGGGGGAGCCCGTCACCATCCGCATCCCGGCCGGGACGAGCAGCGGGCGCACCTTCAAGGTGAAGGGCAGGGGTGCGGTGACCGACAAAGGCAAGGGCGACCTTCTCGTCACCGTCGAGGTCGTCGTGCCGGAGAAGCTGTCGGCCGACGAGCGCACGGCGGTCGAAGCACTGGCTGAGGCGACCACCGCGTCGCCTCGAGCGCATCTGGGGGTGTGACATGGCCATCGACCGGAATCGAGCCGTCTACGTGATCTCGGTGGCCGCCGAGTTGGCGGGCATGCACCCGCAGACCCTGCGCATCTACGAGCGCAAGGGCCTGCTGGAGCCGGCCCGGACCGAGGGGGGCAGTCGGCGCTACAGCGACGAGGACATCGCCATGCTGGCCCGGATCCAGGACCTCACCGCCGAGGGCCACAACCTCGAGGGGGTGCGCCGCATCCTCGAGCTGGAGAGCGAGATCGAGGCCCTGCAGGGCCAGATCGACTCGCTGCGTGAGCAGGCCGCCCAGGCCGTCGAGGACACCCATCGCCAGTACCGCCGTGACCTGGTCCCGGTGAAGCAGTCCGTCGTCCTCTACCGGGGTCGCCGCCGGGCGTGAGGATCAGGTGAAGAGGGCGGCGGCTGACGCAGGAGGCTCGTCGGGACCTCAGCGACCGGTCAACGGCTGATCGACGGCGAGGACGAGGTCGTCGGCGCCGACCAGGCCCTGAGCAGCCGGGTCGAAGGTGGCCAGGATCCGGTCCACGTCACCGGTCACGAGGAGGGCGCGGGCCAGCAGTCCCTTCGCCGCCTTGCCCCCGTGGCCCGCGGGCCGACCGTCGGGGAAGACCAGGGCCGGACGGCGCAGGTCGTAGCGCTCCGGGTCGGGGATCCAGGCCGCCCGGTGCTCGTTGGGCAGGAGGTCGACCACCGTGTGGCCGGCCAGGTGGTCGTTGAGGACGGTCGAGAGCGTCGGCCGCCAGAACGTGGCCAGGTTGCCCGCCGGCGCCACGGAGGCCGTGAGCTTCAGCCGGAAGTCGGGCACCGGGTCGCTCCACGCCGTCAGACCGGTGAGCGCGGACAGGACGACCACGCCCGCCTCGGCCCGCCGCCAGCCGGCCGCGGTCAACGTCGGGGGGTCGAGGTGGCCCCACACGACGCCGGTGAACCGTTCGTGGGCGGGCCGGGTCGGAGCGCCGACGACGGCGAGGTTGGCGTCCTTGGCCGCCCGGAGCAGGTCCCCCTTGGCTCCCAGAGCCTTGGCCGTCCCGCCCTTCGCCCGCTTCAGGGCGTTGACCACCCGGATCCGGGACTGGCCCAAGGCAGCCCCGAAGCGGCCGTGGTCCACCGACCACGCCGGCGCGGCTCCGCCCGATGCCTTCCCCTCCGACGGCGGTAGCAGCACGACGAGCACGGCCGCAGATCCTGCCCGCTCCGCCACGGTTGTCGCACCTGATCCCCCAGCCGCGGCCGGAGGTCGTCGTTCAGACGCCGGCGGCGACCCGGGCGATGCAGTGGTGGAGCAGGGCGACGATCGATTCGAGGGCGCTCTGCCGGATGCGGGCGTCCACATCGAGGATGGGCACGGACGAAGGGACATCGAGCGCTTCGCGGACCTCGTCGAGGTCGTGGGCCAGGTGCCCGTCGAAGCGGTTCACGACGGCGGCGAAGGGCATCCCCGTCCGCTCGAAGTACTCGACCGCCGGCCAGCAGTCCTCGAAGCGGCGACTGTCGATCAGCACGATCGCCCCCACAGCGCCCCGGCAGAGGTCGTCCCACATGAAGCCGAAGCGGTCCTGGCCAGGGGTGCCGAAGAGGAAGAGGTTCAGCCCGCCCTCCAGGCTCAGGCGCCCGAAGTCCATGGCGACCGTGGTCGTCGTCTTCTGGGTCACCTCGCCGACGTTGTCGACGTCCTCGGCGACGGTGGTCATGGCGGCCTCGGTCGTGAGGGGCTCGATGTCGGAGGCCGACGCGACGAACGTCGTCTTCCCGACGCCGAAGCCGCCGGCGATGATGAGCTTGACCGGGAGCTGGCGCCCCTCACCGACGTCGGACATCACGCCACCTCCATCTGCTTGTTCTGCACGGCGAGGGCCAGACGTTCCAGTAGGTCGCGGTCCTGGGAGGGCATCTCCGGCGCGGTGTGGACGCACAGGAAGCCGTCGTCGGCCAGGTCGCCGGTGAGGACCTGGGCCACGGCGAGGGGCAGGCGCAGGTGGGCCGACAGCTCCACGACCGAGATGGGTCGGCCGCAGCGCTCGAGGATGGCCTGCCGTTCGTTGAGCTCCGCGGCCCGACGGCGCTGGCCCTCGGGGGTGAGGGTCACCATCGTCTCGAAGCCGACGAGCGCGTTCGACGACCTGGTCCGGCCGCCGGTCAGGACATAGGGGCGGACGCCGCTCTCCTCGTGCCTGGGGACCGCAGCCGATCGGGACGACGGGAGCCGGCCGGCCTGGTAGGGCCGCGCGCCGGGTCGCTCGTCGACGAGTTCGACGTTCGCGTCCTCCAGTCGTCGGTCCGGCACGGCTCCTCCTCCCGGCTACGAGTTCAGGCCGAGCTTCAGCTCGTTGATCAGCGCCGGCGTGAGGGCGGCGCCGACCCGCTCGACGAGCAGCGTCGTGCCGTAGCCGACCGCGCCGAGATCGGCGTCCCGGTCGGCGATCACGCCGATGGACGAACCGTCGCTGATGGCCGAGACGACGAGATAGCCACCGGCCAGCTCGATCATGGCCTGGCTGAACCCGCCGCGACGGGTCACCGACGACACGCCCTCGGACAGGCTGCGCAGGCCCGAGACGATGGCGGCCAGCTTGTCGGCGGCGCCGCGTTCGAGCTGCGGCGAGATGGCGAGCAGGAGCCCGTCGGAGGAGACGACGATGGCGTCGGCAACATCGGCCGTGCCCTCCACGAAGCTGGCCACCAGCCAGCCGACGTCACCGATGTGCTGGTCGAGCCCGGTACTGGTCATTGCCTCGCCTCCTCGCGATTGGTGCCGCTCTCCGAGCGGGCCTGCCGGACCCCGAGGGCCAGGCGGCTCCAGTTGTCCCGGACAGCCGCCGGGGTCCGAGTGGGCCCGTGGACGACCTCGGCCGCCGCTGACGGGTCGCCCTCCTCCGCGGATCGCACCCGTCGCCGCAGCGTCGGAGCCGCCCCCCCGGCCGTGACGACGGTGGGTTCGGGTCGGGTCGCTCCGTTCCCGCTCGGCCCGACGGGCGCGAGGGCCGCGACGACGGGTTGGGTGACCGGCGGGGGAGGTGGGGGCGGAGGAGGCGGCGGGGGAGGCGGCGCCGCGCTCACGGGCGGCGGTGGCGCGTTCATCGGCGCGGCCGCGATCGCGTTGGGCGGCGCGGCGGCGGGCGGCAACGCCCCACCGGTCTGCGGGATCATCCCGGCAGAGCTGGGGGCCAGGGCCACGATGGCTCGGGGAAGGGTGACCAGTGCGATCAGGCCGCCGGCGGGGTTGGGCGTCAACGCCACGTACGTGTCGTGGCGGT
The DNA here is from genome assembly GCA_963725155.1 of uncultured Microthrixaceae bacterium. GTDB lineage: Bacteria > Actinomycetota > Acidimicrobiia > Acidimicrobiales > DATDAH01 > DATDAH01. Next base: position 155,962 of record CAVRXU010000003.1, on the reverse strand, counting down.
CGGCGAGCCGACCCACCACGTGCAGCCCGAGGAGCTTCGAGTCGGTGAGGTCGGAGGCGCTGGCGGCGGCGTCGAGGATGCGGTCGTTGGCCCGGGTCAGGCTCGCCTCGTCGAGGCCGAGTCCCTGGTCGAGCACGGCGAGCTGGTAGCCCGTCCGCACCCGGCGCCCGGTCACGGTCACCCGGGTGTTCGGGGGCGAGTAGAGCGTGGCGTTCTCGAGCAGCTCGGCCAGGAGGTGGGAGATGTCGGCGGCCGAGGCCCCCTGGACGACGACGGGCTCGATGTTGCTGATGTCGATCCGGTCGTAGTCCTCGATCTCCGACGCCGCCGAGCGGACCACGTCGACGACCGACACGGGCTCGCTCCATCGCCGGGGCTGCTCGCTGCCGGCGAGGACGAGGAGGCTCTCGGCGTTGCGCCGCATGCGGGTGGCGATGTGGTCCAGGCGGAAGAGCTCCTGCAGCGCCTCGGCGTCCCGTTCGCCGTGCTCGAGATCGCTGATGATCGCCATCATCCGACGCAGGAGGTTCTGGTTCCGCCGGCCCAGGTGCTGGAGGGTCTCGGCCTGGTTGTGGCGGACCCGGGCCTGTTCGACGGCGAGGTCGACGGAGGTCTCCACCACGGACGTGAACGCCTGTGTCGCCTGCGCCAGCTCGTCGTGGGTCTCCACGGTGAGGTGGCTGATCTCGGGTCGCTCGACGGCGAGGTCCATCCGACGGAGGTCGTTGGCCATCCTCGGCAGGTCCTGCTCGAGCTGGCGGAGGGGTCGAGTGATGGAGCGGACGGTGAGGGCACCGGTCAAGACGGCGATCAGGACGAGGGCGGCCGCGACCAGCTGGTCCTGGCGCATGCGCTCGTCCAGGTAGGCGGCCGCGGCGTCTTCGCTCTGGCCGGCCTGGGCCTGGGCGGCATCGAGGACCTGGTCGGCGGCGGCCCGCTGCGCGGCGTAGGCCCGTCCGACGGCGGCCACGGCGGATTCCGTTGCGTCCTGGTCGCCGGCCTCCACCGCAGGGACGAGCTCCTCGTCGATGACGCGGTAGAACTCGACCGAGGGGCCGTAGGCCTCGTCGAGCATCGCGGCCATCTCGGGCTGCTGGGCCACGCGGGCCGCGTTCCAGGCCTCCACGCCGTCCAGGTAGTAGTCCTCGCGGACCTGCATGTCGGCCAGGAGGCCGTCGATCCGCGACGGCGACGTCTCGCGGAGCAGCTGCTCGGCGTCGATCAGGGCCCGGGACTGGTTCTCGGCCAGGAGGGCCACGTCGGCCACGACCGCTCGGGGGCCGGTGACCTGGTCATAGAGACGACCGTCGACCTTCACCTGGTTGATGGTCGTCAGGTAGCGCACGCCCAGGCCACCGAGCGCGAGCAGCGGGATGGCGAGCGCCAGCAGGAGCCGCGTGCGGATCTTGAGTTTTGTCATGGCCACCATCCCTGGAGCGCGGGCCGCCGAAAAGCCCAAGTCCTGTTGGTCCAGATATCGGACGCGGCCCCCCGGACTTGAACGAACGGGCGGGGCGGGATCCCAGGGATGCGGGCGCGGCCACCGTCGCCGTTCCGGGGGTCGGAGCCGGTGCCGACGCGGCCGGTGCCGCGACCGACGCGGGGTCGGGCCGTCAGGTGAGAGGTCCGACGCGATCCGAAACTAGGCACTGAGAAAACTTGAGCGTAGATGTATCAAGTTTGGGTGATGGCCGTAGACTGGCGCCATGGCGACGGACCCGAACCGGTGGACGCTGAAGACCCAGGAGGCGGTGACCCAGGCCGTCGAGGCTGCGAAGGCCCAGAACAACCCCGAGGTCACGCCTGACCACCTGCTGGCTGCGCTGCTCACCCAGGCCGAGGGCGTCGTCCTGCCCATCCTGGCCAAGGTCGGCCGTCCCCCCCTGGAGCTGCGCAACCGGGTGCAGGAGGCTCTGGCCCGGCTGCCCCACAGCTACGGCTCGGAGGCGCAGTTCGACGCCGAGTTCCGGTCGGTGCTCGACGCGGCCGACCGCGAGCGCGAGCAGCTCACCGACGAGTACCTCTCCACCGAGCACCTGCTGCTCGCCCTCGCCGAGCGGGTCGGGGTCAGCCGCGACGAGCTGCTGGCGGCCCTCCAGGAGGTCCGGGGCAGCCATCGCGTCACCAGCCAGAGCCCCGAGGACCAGTTCCAGGCCCTCGAGAAGTACGGCCGGGACCTGACCGAAGACGCCCGTCAGGGCAAGCTCGACCCGGTCATCGGCCGGGACGACGAGATCCGCCGCGTCGTGCAGGTCCTCTCCCGGCGGACCAAGAACAACCCGGTGCTCATCGGCGAGCCCGGCGTGGGCAAGACGGCGATCGTGGAGGGCCTGGCCCGGCGCATCGTCGAGGGGGACGTGCCCGAGAGCCTGCGCAACCGCCGCCTGATCAGCCTCGACCTGGGGAGCATGGTCGCCGGGGCCAAGTACCGGGGCGAGTTCGAGGAGCGGCTGAAGGCCGTCCTCAAGGAGATCACCGACGCCGAAGGCGAGGTCATCACCTTCATCGACGAGCTCCACACCATCGTGGGCGCCGGCGCGGCCGAGGGGGCCATGGACGCCGGCAACATGATCAAGCCCCTGTTGGCCCGGGGCCAGCTCCGCATGATCGGGGCCACCACCCTCGACGAGTACCGCAAGCACATCGAGAAGGACGCCGCCCTCGAGCGCCGCTTCCAGCAGGTCTTCGTCGGTCAGCCCAGCGTGGAGGACACCATCGCCATCCTCCGGGGCCTGAAGGAGCGCTACGAGGTCCACCACGGCGTGCGCATCCAGGACGCCGCCCTGGTCGCCGCCGCGGTCCTGTCCGACCGCTATCTCACCGGTCGCTTCCTGCCCGACAAGGCCATCGACCTGGTCGACGAGGCGGCGTCGAAGCTGCGCATCGAGATCGACTCGATGCCCACCGAGATCGACGTGGTCGAGCGCCGGATCCGTCAGCTCGAGATCGAGCGGGTGGCCTTGGCCAAGGAGACCGACGCCGCCTCCAAGGAGCGCCTCGAGGCCCTGGAGAAGGAGCTGGCCGAGCTCAACGAGTCGAAGTCGTCGATGGTGGCCCACTGGCAGTCCGAGAAGGAGGCCATCGGCTCGATCCGTGAGCTCAAGGAGGAGCTCGAGCGACTGCGGGAGCAGGCCGAGCGCGAGGCCGACCTCAACGTGGCGGCCGAGATCCGTTTCGGTCGGATCCCTGACCTCGAGCGCCAGGTCGACGCCGCCACCGCCCGGCTCGACGAGCTCCAGGCGAGCGTGAAGATGCTGAAGGAAGAGGTGGACGAGGAGGACGTGGCCGAGGTCGTGTCCCGTTGGACGGGCGTGCCCATCTCACGGCTCATGGAGGGCGAGATCGAGAAGCTGATCCACCTCGAGGATCACCTCCACCAGCGCGTCGTCGGCCAGGACGACGCCGTCGAAGCCGTGGCCAACGCCATTCGCCGCAGCCGGGCCGGCCTGTCCGACCCCCACCGGCCCATCGGCAGCTTCCTGTTCCTCGGCCCCACCGGCGTGGGCAAGACCGAGCTGGCCCGGGCCCTCGCTGAATACCTCTTCGACGACGAGCGGGCCATGGTCCGCGTCGACATGAGCGAGTACCAGGAGAAGCACACGGTGGCCCGCCTCATCGGCGCCCCGCCCGGCTACGTGGGCTACGACGAGGGCGGTCAGCTCACTGAGGCCGTCCGCCGCCGCCCGTATGCCGTCGTGCTGCTGGACGAGATCGAGAAGGCCCATCCGGACGTGTTCAACGTCCTGCTCCAGCTGCTCGACGACGGCCGCCTGACCGACGGCCAGGGTCGCACCGTGGACTTCAGCAACGTCGTCCTGGTGATGACCTCCAACCTGGCCGGTGATCCCCGCGACTTCTTCAAGCCGGAGTTCGTGAACCGGGTCGACGACATCATCCGCTTCCGCGCGCTGACCGAGGACGACCTCGGTCACATCGTGGCGATCCAGTTGGAGGGCCTGCGCGAACGGCTGGCCGAGCGCCGCATCGAGCTGAAGGTGACCGACGCCGCCATGGCCCTGCTGGCCACCCGGGGCTTCGATCCCGCCTTCGGGGCCCGGCCCCTCAAGCGGGTCATCCAGAAGGACCTCGGCGACCGCCTGGCCCTGGCCCTCCTCGAAGGCGCCTACGCCGACGGCGACACGGTGACCGTCGACGCCGACCGCGACCAGCTGGTGATCACCTGAGGTAGCCGAATCGCCTGCTCAAGGGCGTTGCCATCCGTGCCGATGGTTCCTGCGGAAGGTCGGCGATCACCAGGACGGGCACGGCTACATGCGATCCACCCAGGCACCAATGACCCCGGTGGGGTCATCCCCGGAGGCGGCGACCGACCGCCGTACGCGCCCTGCGTACCGCCGCCGAACGCGGCTCAAGGGCGAACGGGGCTACGTCCTCATCATGTCGGCCCTGCTCATGCTGCCGCTGCTGGCGTTCGCCGGCTTCGCCATCGATGTGGGTGCCTGGTACGTCCACGCCAATCGGATGCAGCGCGCCGCTGACGCCGCCGCCCTGGCCGGCGTGGTCTGGATGCCCAACGACGACCGAGCCGAGCAGGTCGCCATGGACACGGCCAAGGCCAACGGCTTCGACGACGCCGCGTCCGACATCACGGTCACGGTCACCCCGGTCGGCACCCGTCGCCTGCGGGTCCGCATCACCGACTCCGACGCCCCGATGTACCTGTCGAGCCTCTTCCTCAGCCAGGTCGACATCAAGCGCCAGTCCTTGGCCGAGTACGTCCAGAGCGTCCCGATGGGTAGCCCTGACAACACACTGGGCAACGACCCCACCCGGTGGACGAGCCCCGGCTACGCGCGGCCCTACTACTGGCTCAACACCTCTGGTCCGAACGGTCGGAAGGCCAACGGCGACCGGCACACGGCCGGGGTCTGTGACGCCTTCTCGGGCTGCTCGGGCACCACCAACCTCGAGTACAGCGACGACGGCTACCTCTTCCGGATGAACGTCGACAGTCGGCCGGTCAGCGGCGACCTGCACATGCAGGTCTACGACCCGGCGTTCTTCTACACCGGCGACACCTGCAACACCGGCAACCTCCTCGATCCTGCGAACGGCGCGACCTACACGAATCAGGTGAACACCCTGATCGCGCAGGGCCACCCCGACGCCGCGGCTCGGTACGGCCGCGGCAACACGATCTGGTGTGCCGGGGACCAGGACATCAACGGTCGGACCGTCACGACCAGTTACGTCGTACGGGCTCCGGACAACACGCCGTTCGACAACCTCGACAACCCGATCGTCTGCGGCAAGACCTTCGACGACTACGACGAGGCCGCCTATCCCCTGTTGAACCAGACCGACGGGTACCGGGACGGACCCATCGGTCGCGAGAACATGGCCTTCGACGACCACTTCCGCGAGTGGGCCGACGTGTGCACCATTCCGTGGAACACCATCTCCGTCGGCGACTACATCCTGCAGGTCCGCACGAACGCAGATCTCTCGGCGCCACCGTCCAGCCTCGGCAACGCCGCCACCGGCGTCACCGACGGCGGGTTCAACCGGTATGCCCTCCGAGCGGGCTTCGGCACCGCAGGGTCGGCCGGGTTCGCCACGGGCCTGAACGTCTTCGCCGACGGACGGCTGCCCATCTACGTGAACCAGAGCGTCGGTGGCGCGGCGACGAACTTCTACCTCGCCCGGATCGTCCCCGAATACGCGGGCCAGGTGCTGGAGCTCGAGTTCTTCGACGTGGCCGACGGATCCAACGGCACGCTCACGGTCACCCCGCCGGCGGACATGACCGGTACCGCGATCACCGGGTGCACCTTCATCCGGGACGCCGCGCCCCCGACCGTCACGACGTCGGCGACGTGTACGAGCCCGACGCTGGACTCGGCCAACTACAACGGCCGGGTCGTCACCGTCCAGATCCCCCTGCCGGACGACTACGGCTGTGATGCCGGCTCCGACCTCGGGTGCTGGTTCCGGGTCAACCTGGACTTCGCCGGCGGTACGCCCACGGACACCACCACGTGGTCGGCCCGGGTCCGAGGCGACCCCGTCCGGTTGGTGGAGTGAGGACGGACCTCACCTTTGCCACCCTGCGTGCCGATGAAGGTCACGTCGGGTGTTGTGGTTGGAGAAGGTCGATGACCGCCGCGAGTAGGAACGAGCGAAGCCGATGTGGATGAGCAGGTTGCGCAGGCGCCGGGTGCACGGCGACCGCGCCGCGGCGTTGGTGGAGGCGGCGTTCATCACGCCCGTCTTCGCGCTGCTCATCTTCGGGATGCTCGAGTTCGGCCTGACCTTCCGCGACTACCTGACGGTGGCCAACGTCTCCCGGGACAGCGCCCGCGGCGCCAGTGCCTACGGCGATGGCCTGTACGCCGACTACAACATCATCCAGGTCGCCCTGCAGTCCTCGAAGGGCTTCCGCCCGAACGAGATCCAACGCCTGATCGTCTTCAATGCGGGCTCGGTCAGCGGCGACATCACCAACCCCAGCCATCCGGCGCACCCGTGCCTCACGGCCACGATCGGCATCGCCGGGGTCTGCAACGTCTACGACGCCGGTGACCTGGCCCGGGCCAAGACAGCCTTCGGGTGCAAGTCGACCGAGGACCTCGACCGCTTCTGGTGCCCGTCGGTCCGAGAGACCAGCGCGTCGGGCCCACCGGACTACGTGGGCGTCTACGTGAAGGCCCGCCATGACTTCATCACCGGACTGTTCGGGCCCGGCATGGACCTGACCGACATGCTCGTGATGCGCATCGAGCCCCAGGAGTTCTGATGCGTCTCGTCTCCCGCCTCCGCGCTCGTCTCCGGGACGAGAACGGTGACCGCCAGCGCGGCGCCGCCCTGGTCGAGTTCGTGCTGATCGCGCCGGTCCTGGTGCTGATCACGGCCGCCATCTTCGAATACGGCCTCGCCTTCCGCGATTCGATGACCCTGTCCAACGCCCTGCGCTCCGGTGCCCGGGTCGGCAGCAACGCCGGCCGGGAGCGCCAGGCCGACTACACGATCCTGAAATCGGTCGAGGCGGCGATGACCGAGGTCCCGAGCTCCCACATCGTCCGGATCATCGTCTACAAGGCGACGACGGCCAACTCGGCGGTGCCCGCCACCTGCCTGGCGGTGCCGGGCAGCGGCGGAGTCAACGGCGTCTGCAACGTCTACCAGGCCTCGGACCTGGCTCGCCCCCTGTCCGACTACAGCGGCACCACCTCCTGTTCGGTCACCGCGCCGGACCGCTACTGGTGCCCGACCTCGCGCCAGAACAGCCAGGCCCTCGGCGCCGACTACCTCGGCGTGTGGATGGAGATCCGTTACACGTACGTGACCAAGGTGCTCCCGGGCACCGGCATCACGATCCGGGACAGGGCAGTGATGCGCCTGGAGCCGAGGCTGACCTGATGGGCCGCCACGAATTGCTCCAGCCCCGTCGCCGACGTGCCGATGACCCCTCCATGGGTGACCGGACGCGGTGTTGGGGTAGGGCCACGGCAAAGGAGCGCGGGGCCACTCTGGTCGAGTACGCGCTGATCATCTCTGTCTTCGTCTTCGGCTCCATGGGAGCCATACAGCGGTTGGACGACAAGTCGGGCGACTACTACGAGAACGCCAGCAACGACATCGGTGACCTCCCGCAGAGTGGGATCGACACCAGCGACGACGGCTCGGTGCCGACGTCCTCGACGACCACGACGACGACCACCACCACGACCACGACTACCTCCACGACGACGACGACCACGACGACGACGACCACGACGACGACGACGACCACGACGATCCCGACGACGACCACCACGACGATCCCGACCCGCAGCACGATCAGCCAGCTGACCGACGTGTCGACCAACAACGGCACCAGCTTCAACGCCATCCCCCGGGTCAAGATCGTTCACAACAAGACCGGGGCGGCCATCAACAACGCCACCGTCACCTTCCTCCTGACCGACAACCAGGGGAGCACGTCGACCCGGTCGTGCACGACGGACTCGACCGGACGTTGCACGGTCACCTGGAGCCGCAGCGACAGCCGTTCACCGGTGACTGCTCGGGTGACCGGAGTGACCGGCGCATCGCCGGCGTGGGACGGTGTGCAGGCCTCGGTCCTGCTCTACGAGCCCTGATCCCACCCGTTTGACCCCGTTGGCCCCAGGGTCGGCTCGGTAGGCTCTCGCCGCACGCGGACCCGACGAGGGGAGACACCGTGCCCGCGACCGTCGTCGTCGGCACTCAGTGGGGCGACGAGGGCAAGGGGAAGTTCACCGACCTCGTCGCCAAGGAGATGCAGCTGGTCGTCCGCTACCAGGGCGGCCACAACGCCGGCCACACCCTGGTGGTCGACGGCGACAGCTTCGCTCTCCAGCTGGTGCCCTCCGGTGTCCTCTACGACCACATCACGCCGATCATCGGCAACGGTGTCGTGGTCGACCCCCGGGTCCTCATCACCGAGCTGGACATGCTCGAGTCCCGCGGCGTGGACACCAGTCGGCTCGTGCTCTCGGGCAACGCCCACCTGATCCTGCCCTACCACCAGGCCATCGACGTGATGATCGAGCGCCACTTGGGCAAGAACAAGCTCGGTACCACCAAGCGGGGCATCGGCCCGGCGTACGCCGACAAGGCGGCCCGCATCGGCATCCGCGTCCAGGACCTCCTCGACCCCAAGATCTTCCGCGAGAAGCTCGACGTGGCGCTGCGGGAGAAGAACCCGTTGTTGGCCAAGGTCTACAACCAGCTCGGCTTCGAGGCCGATGCCATCGTGGACGAGTACGTCGGCCGGTGCCTCCCCCGGCTGGAAGGCCACATCGGTGACGCCATCGGCATCGTGCACGAGGCCCTGGACGCCGGCCAGAACGTCCTGCTGGAGGGCGCCCAAGCCACCTTCCTGGACCTCGACCACGGCACCTATCCCTTCGTGACATCGTCCAACCCCGTGGCGGGTGGGGCGTGCACCGGGGCCGGGGTCGGGCCCCTCCACATCAACCGGGTCATCGGGATCGCCAAGGCCTACGTCACCCGGGTCGGTTCGGGCCCCTTCGTCACCGAGTTGCCCGAGGGCGACCCCATCGGTGACCTGCTGGTCGACCTCGGCCACGAGTACGGGACCAACACCGGTCGTCGCCGGCGACCGGGCTGGCTGGATGCCGTCATGCTCCGCCATGCCGTGCGCCTCAACTCGTTGTCCGAGCTGGCCCTGACCAAGCTGGACATCTTCGACACCCTGGACAGGGTCAAGGTGTGTGTGGCCTACGACGTCGACGGTGAGCGCCGGGAGCAGCTCCCGTACCACCAGAGCGAGCTGTTCCACGCCCGGCCCGTCTACGAGGAGCTCCCGGGCTGGCGCGAGGACCTCAGCGAGGCAACCGAGCTCCACGACCTGCCGGCGAAGGCCCAGGAGTACCTGACGTTCCTGGAGGAGCAGATCGGCGTGCCCATCCGCCTCGTCGGCGTCGGGCCCGGCCGGACCCAGTTCGTCCAACGCGTCCCGTGAGCCCCGCGGCGTGAAGGTCTGCGTCGTCGGCGGCGGCGGTCGCGAGCACGCCCTGGCCCATGTCCTCGGCCGCTCGACCGACGTCGTGGTCACGCCCGGCAACCCGGCGATCCCCGGGTCGGTCACCACGCCCCCCGAGGCCCTCGAGGCCGACCTCTTCGTCATCGGTCCCGAGGTCCCGCTGGTCGACGGCTTGGCCGACCGGCTCCGGGCCCAGGGTCGACTCGTCTTCGGCCCCGGCGCCGACGGGGCTCGCCTGGAGGGCTCGAAGGCGTGGATGAAGGAGCTGTTGGCGTCGGCCGGCGTGCCCACCGCCGGCCACCGCGCCTTCACCGACCCCGAGCCCGCCATCACCTACCTGCGGTCGCTGGCGCCGCCGTTCGTGGTCAAGACCGACGGCCTCGCCGCGGGCAAGGGGGTGCTCGTCACCGAGTCGATCGCTGACGCCGAGGCCGACGTGCGGGACAAGCTGTCGGGCGCGACCTTCGCCGGCGCGGGCGGTCGGATCGTCATCGAAGAGGGCCTCACCGGTCCCGAACTGTCGCTCCTCGTGGTCTGCGACGGGACCCGGGCGGTGCCCCTCACCCCGGCCCAGGACTTCAAGCGCATCGGCGACGGTGACGTCGGGCCCAACACCGGCGGCATGGGGGCCTACTCACCGGTGCCCGGGGCCGGCGCCGAGATCGTGGACCTGGTCATGGACCGAGCGGTCGAGCCCACATTGGCCGCCTTGCGGGCCGATGGCATCGACTACCGGGGGGTGCTCTACGCCGGCCTGATGATGACCCCCGACGGGCCGAAGGTGATCGAGTACAACGTGCGCTTCGGCGATCCCGAGGCCCAGGTCGTCTTGCCTCGCTTCGCCTCCGACCTCGCCGGCCTTCTGGCCGATGCGGCCGCCGGCGCGTTGTCGGAGGCCCCTCGGTTCGTCGACGAGGCGGTGGTGACCGTCGTGCTGGCGGCCGAGGGCTACCCGGCCGCCCCGAGGACCGGTGACCGCATCGAGGGCCTGGCCGCGGCCGCGGCCCGGCCCGGCGTGACGGTGTTCGCCGCCGGGGTGGGCGCCGACGACGATGGCCATCTGGTGACCGCCGGCGGTCGGGTGCTGGACGTCACCGGCACCGCGCCCACCCTCGCCGCCGCCCGCGATGTGGCCTACGCCGCCGCGGCCGATATCCACTGGCCCGGGTGTCAGTTCCGTCGTGACATCGCCGCGACCGCGGCGAGCGCAGAAAGGGAGGTGCCGTGAAGGTTGCCGTGTTGATGGGTTCGCCGCGGGACGGCGACAAGATGGCCCCTGCGGCCGAGACGCTCGAGCGTTTCGGCCTGGAGGCCGACGTCCGGGTCCTGTCGGCCCACCGGAACCCGGCCGAGGTGGTCGACCTCGTCTCCGGGGCTCGGGAGGCGGGCTACGTCGCCTTCATCTGCGGGGCGGGGATGGCGGCCCACCTGGCCGGGGTCGTGGCCGCCCACACCACGCTGCCGGTGGTCGGCGTGCCGCTCTCGGGCGGAGCGCTCAACGGCGTGGACGCCCTCTATGCCACCGTCCAGATGCCCCGCGGCATCCCGGTGGCGACCGTCGCCATCGACGGGTCGATGAACGCCGCCCTGCTGGTGGTGGAGATGCTGGCCATCACCGACGTCGACCTGGCGGCCCAGCTGGCCGACCATCGGGCGGAGATCGCTCAGGGCTGAGCCCCGGCTCAGTCGTCCTTGTCGGTACGGAGGGCGGCGATCCGGGCCAGCATGGCCTTGGCGTCGGTGGACCTGGTTCCCTCGGGGCTGCCCGCAGGGATGCGCGTCGGTGTGGGCGGGCGAATGGCCGACGCGGGTGGCATCGGCGCGGGAGGCGTCGGCGGAGGGGGGAACGTGTCCGCCGGTGTCTCGAACGGCACCGTCGGCGCGGCCATCGCCGGCACCGGCTCCGAGTGGCCGGGGATGTGCAGGGCGGGGGTGGTGGCGGCCTCGACCTGCGGGAGGGCGTCGAAGCGGTGGTGCTGCGCGGCGGGTGGCGGCGGGGGGAGCGGGTCGAAGGCGGTGGGCCCGGCGGACAGAAGCGGGGCGAAGGGGTCGTGCTCAGCCTCGGGGAGGGGATCGAAGCTGCGGTGTTCCGCGGCCGGTGGCGGCGGGGGGAGCGGGTCGAAGCCCGTGGGCTCGGATGGCGGGAAGGTCGCTTCGCTGTCGCCGAAGCCGGTCAGATGCTCTGTGGTCGCCGGGACCGGCCCGTTGAAGTCCGGCGCCAGGGGATCGGGGGCCTGGTCGAAGGCGACGGGAGGAGTGGTGGTGTCCTCGGGCTCGAAGCCCGTGGGCATGAAGGCGGGGGACTCGAAGGGCGTGCCTTCGAAGGCGGGCGGCTCGAACGGGGTGGCTTCGAACGGCGTGACCTCGAACGGCGCACCGTCGAGCGGTTTGACCTCGAAGGGGGTGGCCTCGAGGGACGTCGACCCGAACGGGCTGGGCACGATCGGCGTGGTGGGCTTCGCCGGCGCGGCGAACGGGTCGTTTGCCCCGGGCGCGGGTGGGGTGGGCGCGACGGCGGCGAAGGGGTCGTTTGCCCCGGGCGCGGGTGGGGTGGGCGCGACCGGGGCGAAGGGGTCGTTTGCCCCGGGCGCGGGTGGGGTGGGCGCGACGGCGGCGAAGGGGTCGCTGGCCCCGGGCGCGGGTGGGGTGGGCGCGACGGCGGCGAAGGGGTCGCTGGCCCCGGGAACGGGCGGGATGGGCGCGACCGGGGCGAAGGGGTCGCTGGTCCCGGGCGCGGGTGGAGTGGGCGCGACCGGGGCGAAGAGGTCGCTGGTCCCGGGCGCGGGTGGGGTGGGCGCGATGGCGGCAAGGGGGGACGGATCCGCGATCGGGACCGGGTCCTGATCGGTCGGCGGTGCCCAGCCGGTCTCCTCGGCGGGGGCGTCCAACGCGGGATCGGCACCGATCCCGAAGGCCTCCAGGTCAGCCGGGCCCGAGCCACTGTCCGCTCTTGGCACAACTGCTCCGTCGCCAGTGTCCGTCGGGGTGGCGATCTCGTCCCGCCAGTCGCTGCCTGACGGCCCCGGTGGCGCCAGGTTCACCCCGGCTGGTGGCGTCGGGGTCTGGGGTTCGGGCGGTGGCAGGCGCAGGGCCTCGCGCTCGGCGGCGGCCTGGGCCTCCGCGGCGGCCTCATCGACGGCGGAATCGGCCTCGTCCATCCGCTGCCAGGTGCCGACTCCGTCGGGGGGTGGGCTGGCCAGGTCCCGCTTTCGGGCCTTGCGCCATTCCTTCAGCCGTTGCTTGGTCTCCTTGGGCACCGCCACGGTCGGGTTGCGGGCCGATTTGCGCACGCCTGCGGCCGTGACCGCACAGGGAACGCAGTACGGGGGCTTGACCGGGCCGAACGGGTAGACGAGGCAGTCCGCGCAGAACGGCCCCCCGCAACTGCGGCAGAGGCCTTCGGCGGCCTCGTAGGGGTGGACCTGGCAGATGTGTGCCACCTCCCTCTCGTCGGTCGCCTCCCCCCTCCGATTGAGGCCTCCGCCCTCCCGTACGATGGTGGCGTGATCAGCAACGTCCTCGCCGAGCGCTACGCCAGTGCCCCGGTCATCGAGCTGTTCTCCCCCGAAAACAAGGTTCGGTTGGAGCGTCAGCTCTGGATCGCGGTCATGGAGGCCCAACGTGAGCTGGGTGTGGACATCCCGGACGAGGCCATCGAGGCGTCTCGGGCCGTCGCCGACATGGTCGACCTCGAGGCCATCGCCGAGCGCGAGCGGGTCACCCGCCACGACGTGAAGGCCCGGGTCGAGGAGTTCTCGGCGCTGGCCGGCCACGAGCACGCCCACAAGGGGATGACCTCTCGGGACCTCACCGAGAACGTGGAGCTGCTCCAGGTCCGGGCCGGCTTGGCGATCATCCGCGACCGACTGGTCACGGTGCTGGCTCGCCTGGCCGAGCGGGCCCTCGAGTTCGACGAGCTGGCTCTCACCGGTCGCAGCCACAACGTGCCCGCCCAGGTGACCACGCTGGGCAAGCGCTTCGCCAACGCCGGGGAGGAGGTCCTCCAGGCGTTCCGCCGGGTCGACGCCCTCACCCGGGACCTGCCCCTGCGGGGCCTGAAGGGGCCGATGGGCACGGCCCAGGACCAGCTCGACCTGGTCGACGGGGACCCCGAGGCCCTCGATCGACTGGAGGCGGCCGTCCGGCGGCATCTGGGCTTCGACGCCTCGTTGGCCAGCGTCGGGCAGGTCTACCCCAGGTCCCTCGACTACGAGGTGGTGACCGCACTGGCGCAGTCGGCGGCCGGCCCGGCCAGCCTGGCCACCACCCTGCGCCTCATGGCCGGCCACGACCTGGTCACCGAGGGCTTCGTCGCCGGCCAGGTCGGCTCCTCGGCCATGCCGCACAAGATGAACGCCCGGTCCTGTGAGCGGATCGTCGGCCTCAAGCGGATCCTCGAGGGCCACGTCACGATGTTGGGCGCCGTGTCCGGCGACCAGTGGAACGAAGGGGATGTGAGCTGCTCCGTGGTGCGCCGGGTCGCCCTGCCTGACGCCTTCTTCGCCGCCGACGGCGTCCACCAGACGACCCTGCACGTGCTGGCCGGCTTCGGGGTGTTCCCCCGGGTCGTGGCCGACGAGCTCGAGCGCTACCTGCCCTACCTGGCCACGACCGCCATGCTCGTCGCCCTCGTGCGCCAGGGCCTCGGGCGGGAGGAGGCCCACGAGCTGCTCAAGGGCCATGCCGTGGCCGCCGCCCTGGCGGCCCGGGAGGAAGGAGCCGCGGCCGAGGGCCTCTTCGACCGACTGGCCGCCGACGAGCGGGTGCCGCTGGACCGAGTGGCGCTGGACGCCCTCGTGGCCGATCCGATGGCCTTCGTGGGCGACGCCCGACGTCAGGTGGCGGCCTTCGCGGCAACGGTCGAGAAGCTGGTGGCCGACCACCCGGAGGCCGCTTCGTATTCGCCGGACCGTCTGCTGTAGAACCGCGTCTGTGAGCGCCACCCCTCTGTACTCCGGCAAGGTCCGAGACATCTACGCCGTCGGTGACGACCGGCTCCTCATGGTGACCTCCGACCGCATGTCGGCCTTCGACGTGGTCATGGCCGAGCCGATCCCCGCCAAGGGACGGGTGCTGACGGCCATGACCGCCTTCTGGTCCGAGCAGCTGGCCGACGTCGCCCCCAGCCACCTGATCTCCACCTCGCTGGACGACGTCCCCGAGGGCCTCGACCTCGACGACGCCGAGGGCCGGATCATGCTCTGCCACAAGGCCGACATGCTGAAGATCGAGTGCATCGTCCGGGGCTACCTGACGGGATCGGCCTGGAAGGAGTACCGGGCCTCGGGCACCATGCACGGCACCGAGCTCCCCGCCGACCTCCTCGAGTCGGCCCGTCTCCCGGAGCCGGTCTTCACCCCGTCGACCAAGGCGGACGTGGGCGATCACGACGAGAACATCTCCTTCGCCGCCGCCGCCGACCTCGTGGGCCGGGAGACCGCCGAGGCGGCCCGGGACATGTCCCTCGAGCTCTACCGACGGGGCGCCGAATGGGCGGCTGAACGGGGGATCCTCATCGCCGACACCAAGTTCGAGCTGGGTCTGGTGGACGGGGTCCTCACCCTCTGCGACGAGGTCCTCACCCCGGACTCATCCCGGTTCTGGGCGGCGGACCAGTGGCGGCCAGGATCCACACCCCCGTCGTTCGACAAGCAGCCGGTCCGGGACCACCTCGACGGCCTCGACTGGGACAAGACACCGCCGCCCCCTCCGCTGCCCGCCGAGGCGGTGGCGGCCACGTCGGCCCGCTACGTCGAGGCCTACGAGCGCATCAGTGACCGTCGCTTCGCCGACTGGCCCGGCGCCGGTTCCTGACCGTTCGCGGGCGGCGCCCCCGCGTGCGCGACGATGAGGCGATGCCCTCTTTCTCCGTGCACGTCGAGGTCAGCCAGCGCCCCGGCATCGCCGACCCGGAGGGAGCGACCATCGAACGGTCGCTGCCCGCCCTCGGCTTCGACGAGGTCTCGGGGGTGCGGGTGGGCAAGTCGATCCGCTTCACCGTCGAGGCGCCCGACGAGGCCACGGCCCGGGCCCGGGTCGAGGACCTCTGCGATCGCTTCCTCACCAATCCGGTCATCGAGGACGCCACCATCCATCTGACCGAAGGGGTCGCCGCCTGATGGCCCCCCAGGTGGGGGTCGTCCTCTTCCCGGGATCGAACTGCGAGCAGGACGTCGTCGAGGCGTTCTCGGCGCTCGGGGCCGACGCCCGACTGGTTTGGCACGGCGATCGATCCCTCGGCGGGCTCGACGCGGTCGTCGTCCCGGGCGGCTTCGCCCACGGTGACTACCTCCGGCCCGGGGCCATTGCCCGCTTCTCTCCGGTCATGGGAGCGGTCACCGATTTTGCCCGTTCGGGCGGTCCGGTGATCGGGATCTGCAACGGATTCCAGGTCCTCTGCGAAGCCGGATTGCTGCCCGGCGCTTTGCAGAAGAACGCGGGGCTTCGCTTCCTGTGCCGAACGGTCACCCTGCGGGTGGCCTCGACCAGCTCGGTGCTCACCGGAGAAGTCGAGACCGGCACAGAGTTGCGCATTCCGATCAACCACTTCTCGGGGAACTACACCTGCACGCCCGATGTATTGGCCCGGCTGCAGGCCGAGGATCAGATCGTCCTGCGCTACGTCGACAACCCCAACGGCTCGATGGACGACATCGCGGGTGTCCGCAACGAAGCGGGCAATGTCGTGGGGCTCATGCCCCATCCGGAGCGAGCCAGTTCGGCCCTGCTCGGGTCCGAGGACGGCCGTCCGCTCCTGGCCTCCGTCTTGGCCGCCACCCGGGCGATCGCCTGACCCGTCCGGTCCGGCCGGGGCGCCATCGCCCCCGCCAGGTCAGCCGGCCCGGGTGATCCCGGCCGACTTCAGCGTGGCGGCGTCGACGCCGAGCTCGCGCCATGCGGCATAGGTGATGCCCTTGCGGGCGCCGTATGCCTTGGCGCTGGAGGTGAACCCGGCCTCGAGGGCGCTGAGATCCGGCTTGTCCTCCATGTTGGCCAGTTCGTTGGTCAGATCCATCCGCTCCTGGACCAGTTGGAGCCGCTTGAGCGGGTCGGCGGTTTCGATCTGACCACCGAGGGTGTCAAGGCGCTTCTTGATGGACTCGGGGGTGCGCTTCCGGCCGCGCTTTGGCTTGTGAGCCTCCAGCGCTTCGAGGTACTGACGAACGGCCTTGGACTGGGTGCGGCCCTCGGCGAGGGCCGCCTTGTGTTCGGCAGACATGCTGCCTTTGGTGTTGGGTGCCATTGCTGAAGAGTTTGCCGCGAATTGGGCCAAAATGCCAAGAGCTCATCGCGATGTAAAGGCAAAGCGAGCCGCACTCGGTCACGCTTTAGTGAGAAGACAGGGCGGTCGTACTGGCCGCGTCCGCGGCGTCTGGACGGCCTGCGGCTACCGTCGGCCGCGTGGCGGAACTGCACCGGGAACTGGGCCTGACCGACGAGGAAGCGGCCGACATCGAGTCGATCCTGGGCCGGGCGCCGAACCACCTCGAGCTGGCCATGTACGCCGTGATGTGGTCCGAGCACTGCTCCTACAAGTCCTCCCGCATCCACCTCAAACGGCTGCCGACGGAGGGCGAGGCCGTACTCGTGGGTCCGGGCGAGAACGCCGGCGTCCTCGATGTCGGCGACGGCATCGCCGTGGCCATCCGCATCGAGTCGCACAACCACCCGTCGGCCATCGAGCCCTACCAGGGGGCGGCCACCGGGGCCGGAGGGATCCTCCGGGACATCTTCACGATGGGCGCCCGCCCGATCGCCCTGATGGACCCTCTGCGCTTCGGTCCCCTCGACGACCCCCGTTCCCGATGGATCGCCGAGGGCGTCGTGGCCGGCATCTCGGGCTACGGGAACTCCGTCGGCGTCCCGACTGTCGGCGGCGAGGTGGTGTTCGACGAGACCTACAAGGGCAACCCGCTCGTCAACGTCCTGTGCCTCGGCGTCATGCCCACGGACCGTCTCGTCCTCGGCCAGGCCTCTGGCGAGGGGAACCTGGCCGTGCTCCTCGGCTCGTCGACGGGCCGGGACGGGATAGGAGGGGTCAGCGTCCTCGCCTCGTCGGGCTTCAGCGAGGCGACCGACGCCGACAAGCGGCCGTCGGTCCAGGTCGGCGACCCCTTCGAGGAGAAGCGCCTCATCGAGGCCTGCCTCACCCTGCTCGATGCCGGCCTGGTCGTCGGCATCCAGGACTTCGGCGGGGCCGGCTTGACCTGTGCGACCAGCGAGACCGCTTCCCGGGCGGGCATGGGCATGGACGTCGACGTGAGCGCCGTCCGCCGTCGAGAACCGGGCATGGAGCCCTTCGAGGTGATGACCAGCGAGTCCCAGGAGCGGATGCTGGCCATCGTCGAGCCCGGGGACCTCGATGAGGTCATGGCCATCTGCGCCCGCTGGGAGGTGGCGGCCGACGTCGTCGGCAAGGTGACGACGGGGGGTCAGCTGCGGATCCTGGACGGGTGGGACGGTGAGGTCCTGGCCGACGTGCCGGCCTCCTCCCTGCACGACGCCGCCCCGCTCTATGACCGACCGATGACCTTCCCGGACCAACCTGCAGATGCCGAGGCTGACGTCGCTCTCGTTCCGGCTGACTGCGGAGCCGACCTGCTCGGTCTGCTGACCGACACCTCGTGGGTGTACAGCCAGTACGACCACCAGCTCTTCCTCAACACCGTCGTGGGCCCGGGCGACGACGCCACCGTGCTCCGCCTCAAGCACCCGACCACGGGCGAGGACACCGGGCGGGGCCTCGCCCTGACCACCGATGGCAACCACCGTTGGTGCGCCGTCGACGCCCGGCAGGGCACGTCGATGGTCGTGGCCGAGTCCCTCCTCAACCTCGCCTGCGTCGGGGCCCGGCCGCTGGCACTGGTCAACTGTCTGAACTTCGGTGATCCCGAGCACCCCGAGGTCATGGGCCAGCTCTCCGATGCCGTCGACGGCATGAGCGAGGCCTGCCGGGCCTTCGGCCTGCCCGTCGTGGGGGGCAACGTCAGCCTCTACAACGCCTCCGAAGGCGCCGACATCGACCCCACGCCCGTCGTCGGCGTCCTCGGCCTGGTCGACGAGCTGAGTGCCGTCCCGCCGGGCGCGGGCCTGGTCGACGGCGGCCGGCTGGTGCTCGTCGGCCCCGAGCACGGCGGCCTCGGCGGCTCCGAGTGGGCTCGAGCCACCGGGCGCAGCCGGCAGGGCGACCTGCCCCCGCTCGATCTGCGGCTGCACTCGGCGGTGGCCGACGTCGTGCGGGCCCTGGTCGTCGACCGGGTCGTCGACGGCGTGCATGACGTGGCCAGCGGCGGCCTCGGCCTCTGCCTGGCCGAGATGGCCGTGGCCTCGGGGGTGGGCTTCACCGTGGACGGCGTGGCCGACCACCGGGGCCTGTTCTCCGAGGCGCCCTCCCGAGTGGTGGTGTGCGTTGCTCCCGACCGGGAGGCGGACGTCCTGGCCCGGGCCGATGCCGCCGGCGTCCCCGCCCGCGGGCTCGGTTCGGCGGGTGGCGACCGCCTGGTCGTCACCGCTCTCGTCGACCTCCGCCTCGCCGAGGCCACCGCCACCTGGCGCGACCGCCTCCCCGATGCCCTGGACGCCGTCGCCCGCTGACCGGGCGGGCATCGCTAGGATCGCCGCTGTGACGCCTCCCGCCGACGACGTCGTCGACGCGGGCGACGTCGATCTGGACGACGGCAAGAAGGAAGCGTGCGGGGTCGTCGGGGTCTACGCCCCCGGCCAGCCGGTGTCCCACCTCCTCTACCTGGGGCTCTACGCACTCCAGCACCGGGGCCAGGAATCCGCCGGGATGGCAGTCAGCGGCGGCGATCTCGTGATGGTGGTGAAGGACATGGGTCTGGTGGCCACGGTCTTCGACGACCGGACCCTGGGCTCCTTGGCCGGTCACCTGGGCATCGGCCACACCCGATACTCGACCTCGGGCACGTCCAGCTGGCGCAACGCCCAGCCCGTGTTCCGGGACGCGCCCGCCGGCCAGTTCGCCCTCGGCCACAACGGCAACCTCGTCAACACCGAGGCCCTGGCCCTCGAGGCCGGGATGTTGCCCGGCATGGTCACCAGCGACAGCGACCTGGTGGCCGAGATGATCCAGCGGGAGCTGCCCGCCTCCACCGACGAGTCCAGCGACGGTCGGGCCCTGGAACGGGCCCTGGTCGAGGTGCTGCCGAAGCTGGAGGGCGCCTTCTCCTTCGTGCTCATGGACGAGAGCCGGATCATCGGGGTCCGCGACCCCAACGGCTTCCGTCCCCTGTGCCTCGGTCGGCTCGAATCCGGTTGGGTGCTGGCGTCGGAGTCTCCTGCCCTGGACGTGGTCGGCGCCCACTTCGTGCGCGAGTTGGACCCGGGCGAGATGGTCGTCATCGACGCCACCGGGGTCCGCTCCATGAAGCCGTTCGACGAGGAACGGCTGAATCCCAAGCTCTGCCTGTTCGAGTTCGTCTACTTCGCCCGCCCCGACACCCGCCTCTACGGCCAGAGCGTGCACGCCGCCCGGGTGAAGATGGGGGGCCAGCTGGCCGAGCAGGCCCCGGTCGAGGCCGACCTGGTCATGGGGGTGCCCGAGTCGGGCCTGCCTGCGGCCGAGGGCTACTCGCACCACAGCGGGATCCCCTACGGCCAAGGCCTGGTCAAGAACCGCTACATCGGGCGGACCTTCATCGCCCCCAGCCAGGAGATGCGGGCCCTTGGTGTCCGCATGAAGCTGAACCCGCTGCGGGACGCCATCGCCGGGAAGCGCCTGGTCGTGGTCGACGACTCCATCGTGCGGGGCACCACGACGCGGGCCATGGTCAAGATGCTGCGCGAGGCGGGGGCCACCGAGGTCCACCTGCGGGTGTCCTCGCCGCCCTACCGCTGGCCCTGCTACTACGGCATGGACACCGGCACGCGGGGCGAGCTGCTGGCCGCCAACCTCACGGTGGCCGAGATCCAGGAGTACCTCGGCGTCGACACGCTGGCCTACCTGGAGCTGGACCGCCTGGTCGACGCCACCGGCGCGGTCGGGGCCGGCTTCTGCAACGCCTGCCTGACCGGCGACTACCCCGTGGCCATACCCGAGAACCTGCACAAGGGCGTGCTGGAGCACGGCGACGAGGTCAGCGAGACCCGAGTCGCCGCCCCCCGCCTGCTCGACGCCGAGGACGCCCGCCTCCCCGCCGACGTCGCCCGCGAGGACTAGGTCCCTCTTGGGGGAGAGCTACGCCGGCGCCGGCGTGGACATCGATGCGGGCGAGGAAGCGGTCCGCCGCATCGGCCCCGCCGTGCGCTCCACATTCACCGAGTCGGTCCTGACCGACGTCGGAGGCTTCGGCGCCCCCTTCGCCCTCGACACGTCCCGCTTCACCCAGCCGGTGCTGGTGTCCTCGACCGACGGCGTGGGCACCAAGCTGCTGGTGGCCGAGGCCACCGGGCGCTACGACACCATCGGCATCGACCTCGTGGCCATGGTGGTCGACGACCTGGTCTGCCAGGGAGCCGAGCCGCTCTTCCTGCTCGACTACCTCGCCGTCGGCGCCCTCGACCCTGACGTGGTCGAGCAGGTCGTGAACGGCATCGCCGAAGGTTGTCGCCAGGCCCGCTGTGCCCTCATCGGCGGTGAGATGGCCGAGCACCCTGGGTCAATGGCGCCCGACCGCATCGATGTGGCCGGCTTCGCCGTCGGCGTGGTCGACCGGGACCGGCTGATCACGGGCGACCAGGCTCGGCCCGGCGACCTGCTCATCGGGTTGCCCTCGCCCGGCCTTCGCTCGAACGGGTACTCCCTGGCCCGACGGGTCCTTTTGGAGGTGGCCGGCCTCTCGGTCGACGAGCTGGCCGACGACCTGCTCCTGCCCTCGGTGATCTACGCCCCGGCCGTCGTCGACCTGCTGGCCGACGTCGACGTGCGGGGCGTCGCCCACATCACCGGCGGGGGCATTCCCGGCAACCTGCCCCGGGCTCTGCCCGACGACGTCGGCTACTGGCTGGATCCGTCCACCTGGGAGGTGCCGCCGATCTTCGGCCTCATCCAGGAGCACGGTGAGGTGAGCGACGAGGAGATGGCCAAGGTCTTCAACCTGGGCATCGGCATGGTCATCGTGGTGACGCCGGCCGACGCCGACCGCACGATCGCCGCCCTGGCCGCGTCCGGCCACGCCGCCCGGGCCATCGGCGAGGTCACGAAGGGGTGAGCGACGCCAAGCAGCAGCTCATCGAGCACCTGCTCGAGTTCTCGGTGCGGCGGGGGGACTTCACGCTGAAGTCGGGCAAGCAGAGCGACTGGTTCCTGGATGCCAAGCAGACCTGCTGCCGGGCCGAGGGGATCCTGTTGGTGGCCGAACTGGCCCTCGCGGCCATCCCCGACGAGGTGACGGCCATCGGGGGCCTGACCGTGGGGGCCGACCCGGTGGCGTACGGCGTGGCCGCCGTGGCGGCCAGTCGGGGGCGGGACATCCGCAGCTTCACCATCCGCAAGGAGGCGAAGGACCACGGTGTGGCCGGCCGCCTGGCCGGGGCATTGGTGGCGGGCGACAAGGTGGTCATCACCGAGGACGCCGTGACCCGGGGGACCTCCCCGATGGAGGCAGCCGAGGTGGTTCGGGCCCTCGGCGCCGAGCCCGTCCTGATCCTCCCCGTCGTCGATCGGGGCGGCACCTGCGGGGACATGGCCGCGGCGGCCGGAATCCCCTTCCACCCCCTCGTCACCGCCCCCGACCTCGGCTTCCCCTACGAAAAGGACGCCTAGGCCCTCGGGCTGGGGATCGGGCTGCTGGCCGTCTGGGGCGATTCGGGCATTCATCCAGCCGAAAAGTCACCCGTTGTGGCCAGCTCTCGAACTGGCGCCTGATTCTGGGGCTATGGCACCGAAATCAGGCGCCAGAACGGGCAGGCCCTTCAAGGGTTGCTCCCCACGGTGCCTGAAGGTGAAGCGGATCCCCTTCCCGGCCATGGCCTCGACCCTACGACGGCTTCAGTTCACTTTCGGTCGTTCAGAACGCGATGCCTTACGCTCGGATCGTGACCGAACACCCGATGCGGGAGCGTCTCGACGAGCTGGCCAAGCGCCGGGAAGCGGCCGTCCACGCCGGCTCGGAGCGCTCGGTGGAGCGCCAGCACGCCAAGGGCAAGCTCCTGGCCCGCGAGCGGGTCGACTACCTGCTCGACGAGGGCTCCTTCCACGAGCTCGACCAACTGGCTCGGCACCGCTCCACGGCGGCCGGGCTGGAGGACCGCCCCTACACCGACGGCGTGATCACGGGCTGGGGGACCATCGACGGGCGCAAGGTCTTCGTCTTCTCCCAGGACTTCACCGTCTACGGCGGCGCCCTGGGCGAGGTCTTCGCCGAGAAGATCCACAAGCTCATGGACCTGGCCCTCTCTGTCGGGGCGCCGGTGATCGGCCTCAACGACGGTGCCGGCGCCCGCATCCAGGAGGGCGTGGTGAGCCTCGCCTCCTACGGCGGCATCTTCTGGCGCAACGTCCAGGCGTCCGGGGTCACCCCCCAGATCAGCGTCGTGCTCGGGCCCTGCGCCGGCGGCGCCGTCTACAGCCCGGCCATGACCGACTTCATCTTCATGGTCCGCGAGACCTCGCACATGTTCATCACCGGTCCTGATGTGGTGAAGACGGTGACGGGCGAGGAGGTGACCCTCGAGGAGCTGGGCGGGGCCCAGAGCCACGCCTCCAAGTCCGGCGTGGCCACCTTCGTCGCCGCCGACGAGAAGGCCTGCCTCGACAACGTTCGCTTCCTGCTCTCCTTCCTGCCCTCCAACAACCTGGAGGCGCCCCCGTTCTTCGAGCCGACCGACGCTCCCGACCGCCTCTGCCCTGAGCTGCTGGACGTCATCCCCGCCAGCTCGAACATGCCCTACGACATGCACAAGGTGATCGAATCCGTGGTCGACGACGCGGAGTACTTCGAGTACTTCCCGCACTGGGCCCAGAGCATCACCTGCGGGTTCGCCCGCATCGACGGCCACCCGGTCGGCATCGTCGGCAACCAGCCCCAGGTGCTGGCCGGCATCCTCGACATCGAGTCCTCCGAGAAGGCGGCCCGCTTCGTGCGGACCTGCGACGCCTTCAACATCCCCCTGGTCACGTTCGTGGACGTGCCCGGCTTCCTGCCCGGGGTCGACCAGGAGTACGGCGGCATCATCCGCCACGGGGCCAAACTGCTCTACGCCTACTGCGAGGCCACCGTGCCCCGCATCCAGATCATCACCCGGAAGGCCTACGGCGGGGCGTACGTGGTCATGAACTCCAAGTCGATCGGCGCCGATCTGGCCTTCGCGTGGCCCTCCGCCGAGCTCGCCGTGATGGGCCCCGAGGGCGCGGTCAACATCGTCTACCGCCGGGAGCTGCAGGAGGCCGCCGACCCCACGGCGCGACGGGTCGAGCTCGTCGACGAGTACGTCGAGCGCTACGCCAACCCCTACGTCGCCGCCGAACGGGGCTACGTGGACGACGTCATCGATCCCTCCGAGACCCGGATCAAGCTGGTCGCCGGCCTGGAGATGCTGCGGTCCAAGCGCGAAGAGCTGCCCAAGCGCAAGCACGGCAACGTGCCGTTGTGATTGCTGCCCTCCGGTCCGCCGGCTCCGCTGGTCAGGGGAGTCCGGCATGCTGCTCCGCTCCGCGGCGCAGCGTCAGCCGCGGCGGAGGCACTCGGTGACTCGCTCCCGGCTGGACATCCAGCCCGCGCCGACGGAGGAGGAGGCCGCGGCCATCGTCGCGGCCATCGAGCTGTCGTGGCCGCGGGCGGCGGCGGCGGCGCCCGAGTCGTCGCCCCGGTGGCGCTTCTCGGGCCGTTGGTGGACCAAGCCGGTCCCCACCGGTCGCGCCCGCCCCTGAGCCCATGGTCGCGATCAGCGAGCTGACCTCGGTCGCCGACGACGAAGCGGTCGTCCACCTCGACGGCGACGTCCGGGTCTACGGCGGCCTGACCCCCGGGACCGACTACGCCTACGACGGCCACGAGTTCCGCACCTTCGCCGACCTGGGTGAGCGGCTGGCCACGGTGGCCACGGTCAACGACGTCCACTTCGGCGAGACGGTCTGCGGGATCCTCGAGAACTATGACGACGGCCCCACCTTCTCCGCCGAGCCGGGCGACGACCCCTACCCCGAGGTCATGAACCGGTCGGTCATCGCCGACATCGCGGCGATCGCCCCCGACGCCGTCGTGGCCAAGGGGGACCTGACCACCCGCGGCGTCCAGGAGGAGTACGAGATCTTCCTGGCCCACTACGGGACCGCCTTCGGTGACCGCCTGCTGCACGTCCGGGGCAACCACGACGCCTACGCGGGCGAGACCTTCGCCGCCGACGCCCCGGTGGCCCGCGTGCTGCCCGGTGTGGTCCTGGCCGTCCTCGACACCGTCATCCCCACCGCCACGCCCGGCCAGGTCACCGACGAGCAGCTCGAGTGGCTCGACGACCTCGCCGCCGAAGCCGACCGCCCCGTGCTGGTCTTCGGCCACCATCACGTCTGGTCGCCCGACTCCAACCACCGTCCGGACGGCTACTTCGGGATCAACCCCGACGACTCCGAGCGTCTGGTCGAGATCGTGGCCCGCCGCCCTGCCATCGCCGGCTACTTCGCCGGCCACACCCATCGGAACCGGGTCCGGCACATCACCGAGACGGGCGCCGTACCGTGGGTGGAGGTGGCCTGTGTGAAGGACTTCCCAGGGGCCTGGGCCGAGTACCGGGTGTTCGAACGGGGCATCCTCCAGGTCCACCGCCGGGCGTCGGCGCCCGACGCGTTGGCTTGGTCCGACAAGACCCGGGCCATGTTCGGTGGGGCCTATGTCGACTACGCGTTCGGTGCACTCGAGGACCGCTGTCTGGTCGTGGGCGCGGACTAGGGTTCGCCCTTCAGCACGACGCCAGGAGGACTGGGTACATGGCACGACGGTGGATGATCGCGGGGGCACTGATCGTGCTCGGGCTGGGGCTGTCCGCCTGTAGCAAGGAGGTCTCGGCCAACAACCTCGAGGTGGGGGACTGCACCAACGACGACTTCAGCGGCGCGGTGGGCGAGGTCGACACGCTCGACTGCGCTGACTCCCACACCGCCGAGGTCTTCGCCGTCTTCGACGTCAGCGGTGACGAGTTCCCCGGCGGGACCGACATCCAGTCCCAGGCCGCTGAAGGCTGCAACGGCGACCGCTTCTCCGAATACGTCGGCACGCCCTACGAGGAGTCCGAGATCTACACGACCTACCTGGTCCCGACCGAGGAGACCTGGAACGACGCTGATGACCGCACGATCATCTGCCTGGCGGTGACCCAGGATGGCTCGGCCAGTGAGGGCTCCGTCGAGGGTGCCAATCGCTGATCGGCGGCGCGCTGGGGCCCTCCTGTGCGCCGCCGTCCTCGTGGCGACGGCGTGCACGGGTGACGACGGGGGCGGCTCTTCCGGGCTGAGCGCCGAGCCGTTCCGCCTCGACCTCGAGGTGGGAGAGTGCTTCGACCAGCCGGCCAGCCCCGACGTCGAGTCGGTGCCGGCCGTGCCCTGTCGTCGACCGCACGACCTGGAGGTCATCGCCGTGTTCTCGCTGGAGGACGGCGACGACTACCCCGGGGCGGGGGTCGTGGCCGACCGGGCAGGCGCGGGGTGTGAGGAGCGCTTCGCGGGATACGTCGGGGTCGACCAGGACTCGTCGGGCCTCCTGATCGTGCCCTACGCCCCCGACCGCCTGGCCTGGGAGGTGGGCGACCGGCGCGTGACCTGCGCCGTGTCCTTGGCCGAGGGTCGCCTCGACGGCACGGTCGAGGGCAGCGAGAGTCCTCAGGCGTGAGGGCGAGCGAGACCGCGCTCCTCCTCGCCATGGTCCTGACCGTGCTCGTCGGTTGCTCGGGTGACGACGCCGAGGAGGCCACGCCGACCTCACTGCCGACGACGGTGGCCCGCCCGACCAGCCTCTACGACCTGGTGCCGGGCGACTGCTTCAGCGGCCTGGGCCGCAACCAGGACCTGCGGGTGCGGATCGTGCGCTGCGCCCGCCGCCACCAGGCCGAGGTCTACGGGGCCTTCGACCTTTCCGCCCGCCGTCGCTTCCCGGGGACCGAGGTGCTGCGCCGCCAGGCGGCCACCCAGTGCGCCCAGCGCTTCGCCGACTACACCGGCGAGCCCGCCGGCCCGGGGACCGAGGTGTCCTTCGCCGAGATCGTGCCCACGCTGGACTCCTGGAGCGCCGGCGACCGGAGCGCCCTGTGTGTGGCCGTCGGTCTCGACGGCGCCCCGCTGCGGGGCAGCATCGCCGCGGACGCCGGCGGGTCGACGTGACCACCGCGGGGGCGCCGGCCCTCGAGGGGCTCAAGGTCGTCGACTGCTCGACCGTCCTGGCCGGCCCCGGCTGCGCCCGCTACCTCGCCGACTTCGGCGCCGACGTCATCAAGGTCGAACGCCCCGGGACGGGCGACACGACCCGGTCGATGGGCTGGCGGGACCCCCGGGACGGCATCACCCTGTTCTGGAAGCTGCTGGGTCGGGGCAAGCGGACCATCGTCCTGGACCTCAAGAGCGACGAGGGCCGGGAGACGATGCTGGCGCTGCTGGACAGTGCCGACGTCCTGGTCGAGAACTTCCGCCCGGGCACCCTGGAGCGACTCGGCCTCGGTCCCGATGTCCTGCTGGCCCGCAATCCGGATCTGGTCATCACCCGGGTCACCGGCTTCGGCCAGGACGGGCCGTACGCCAGCCGCCCCGGGTTCGCCACCTTGGCCGAGGCCATGTCCGGCCTGGCCGCCATCAACGGCGAGCCCGACGGTGCCCCGCTCCTCCCGCCCATCGCCCTCGCCGACGAGGTCACCGGTGTGGTCGCCGCCTTCGCCACGATGGTCGCCCTCCACTCCGGCGTGGGTCAGGTCGTGGACGTGAGCCTGCTGGAGTCCCTGTTCCAGCTCATGGGGCCGTTGCCCTCGCTCTACGCCGTCTCCGGCGAGCTCCAGCCCCGGATGGGCGCCCAGCTCCCGTACACCGTCCCCCGCAACACCTACCGGTGCTCGGACGGGACGTGGGTGGCGGTGTCCACCTCGGCCGAGTCCGTGGCCCGCCGCGTCCTGGACCTCATCGGCCACGGCGACGACGAGCGGTTGCAGAGCTTCGAGGGCCGGGTCGAGCACCGGGTCGCCCTGGACGGTTGGATGGCCGACTGGATCGCCGAGCGCACCGCCGACGAGGTCCTCGCCGCCTTCGAGGACGCCCACGCGGCCTGCGCCCCCGTGTACGACATGGCCGACCTGGCCGCCGACCCCCACATCGCCGCGCGCGAGACCATCGTCGACGTCGACGGCACCCCCATGCAGGGCCTCATCGCCAAGCTCAGCGCCACCCCCGGCAAGATCCGCTGGTCCGGCCGCCCCCTCGGCGCGGACCAGGCCGAGGTCCTCGCCGAGCTCGAGGACGACTGACAACGAGGCAGGGAAGGGGGCGTGGGGTGCCGCTGAAGGTCGTCGGGGGCGTGAAATACCACGGTGTGTGGCCAAACGGACCGGTCGAGCCCAAGTCCGTCGTTCCGGCCCCTGATTCGGTTCCTATGGCAACCGAATCAGGTGCCAGAACGGGAGAGTGCTCGCACCCCCCCGACAGCCGGCAGGCCTACGAGTGCGAGATCATCACGTGCTTGAGCTCGGTGTAGGACTCGATGCTGTAGATCGACATGTCCTTGCCGTAGCCGGACTGCTTGAAGCCGCCGTGGGGCATCTCGGGGACCAGCGGGATGTGGTCGTTGACCCACACCGTGCCGAACTGCAGAGCCTTGGACAGGCGCATGGCTCGGCCCACGTCCCGGGTCCAGACGCTGGCGGCCAGGCCGTAGTCGACCCCGTTGGCCCAGGCGATGGCCTGCTCCTCGTCGGCGAAGCGCTGGACGCTGACGACCGGGCCGAAGACCTCGCGCTGGACGATCTCGGCGTCCTGGTCCACACCGGCCACCACCGTCGGGGCGTAGAACCAGCCGTCCCGGTCGAGGGCGGTGCCGCCGCTGACCACCTCGCCGCCCTGGGCCCGAGCGTTGTCGACCATGCCCGCCACTCGGGCCCGCTGCCCTTCGGAGACCACGGGGCCGAGGTCGACCGACTCGTCGGAGGGGTCTCCCTGGGGAATGCCGGCGGCGGCGTCGGCCAGGCCACTGACGAGGTCGTCGTAGAGGCCCGGCCCGGCCACGACCCGGCACGCCGCGGTGCAGTCCTGGCCGGCGTTGAAGTAGGCCCCGACGGCCACGGCTTCGATCACGGCTTCGAGGTCGGCGTCGTCGAACACCAGGACTGGCGCCTTGCCCCCCAACTCGAGGTGGACCCGGGTCAGGGACGGAGCGGCGTTGGCGGCGATGAGCTTCCCCGTGGCCACGTCGCCGGTGAGCGACACCATGCGCACCAGCGGATGCTCGACCAGGGCGGCGCCGGCCGTCTCGCCTTGGCCGGTGACGACGTTGAGGACGCCGGGAGGGAACACGTCGGCGGCCAGCTCGGCCATCCGGAGGCTGGTCAGCGGGGTCAGCTCGGACGGCTTCAGGACCACGGTGTTGCCGGCGGCGAGGGCGGGGCCGATCTTCCAGACGGCCATCATCAGCGGGTAGTTCCACGGCGTGATCGAGGCGACCACACCCAGCGGGTCCCGCCGCAGCATCGAGGTGTAGCCGGCCAGGTACTCCCCAGCGGCCCGACTGTCCATGTTGCGGGCCCCGGCGGCGAAGAAGCGGATGTGGTCGATGGCCATGGCCATCTCGTCGCCCATGGTGTTGATGGGCTTGCCCACGTTCTGGGACTCGAGGGCCCCGAGGGCGTCGGCTTCGGCCTCGAGCACGTCGGCCAGGCCGAGGAGGGCGGCGCTTCGATCGGCGGGCGTGGACGCCCCCCATTCGACAAACGCGTCGGCCGCGGCCTGGACCGCGGCGTCGACGTCGGCGGCGTCACTGGACGCCGCTCTGGCCATCTCCTGGCCGGTCGCCGGGTCGATGACGGCATCCGTCTCCCCACCCGCCGCGTCGACCCACTGCCCCCCGATGAAGTTCTGCTTGGCCACGTCGTCCCCCTGCGTCGATCTGAGGACGGCGAGCATAGGACCCTTGGTGGTGGGTGGTCCCCGGCCACCCGCTCGAGGAGGGTCCGCTAGCTTGACGGGCCGAGAGCCAGGGGGGAGAACGTGGCTGAGGTAGCCGACCCGGTCGTCGACCGGGCCAGGGGCGATGTCGGCGGGGATGCCGTCTCCGCGGTCCGACTCAGTGGGGTCACCAAGCGCTTCGGCTCGTTCACCGCGGTCGACGACGTGGACATGGCCGTGGCCGACGGCGAGTTCTTCTCGATGCTCGGCCCGTCGGGCTCGGGCAAGACCACCTGCCTGCGCCTCATCGCCGGCTTCGAGACGCCGACGGCCGGCACGATCCGCCTCCACGGCGAGGACGTGAACCGCCGGGCCCCCTTCGAGCGGGACGTCAACACGGTCTTCCAGGACTACGCCCTCTTCCCGCACATGACCGTCGCCGACAACGTGGGCTACGGCCTGTTGGTGCGCAAGGTCGACCGGGCCGAACGCCGCCGCCGGGTGGACGAGACCCTCGACCTGGTCCAGCTCGGCGGCCTGGGTGATCGGAAGCCGGCCGAGCTCTCCGGCGGCCAGCGCCAACGGGTCGCTCTGGCCCGGGCCCTGGTCGTGCGCCCCCGCCTGCTGCTGCTGGACGAGCCCCTCGGGGCCCTGGACCTCAAGTTGCGCCAGGCCATGCAGGTCGAGCTGAAGGCCATCCAGCAGGAGGTCGGCATCAGCTTCGTCTACGTCACCCACGACCAGGAGGAGGCGCTCACCATGAGCGATCGCCTCGCCGTGTTCGACCACGGCCGCATCGAGCAGGTGGGCACCCCGGCCGAGGTCTACGAGTTCCCCCTCACCTCGTTCGTGGCCGGCTTCGTCGGGGTCTCCAACGTCATCACCGGCACCGCCGCCACCGCCCTGACCGGGTCCCCGGACGCCTTCGCCGTCCGGCCGGAGAAGATCCGTCTCGGCTCCCTCGACACCGAGGCCGGGACCGACGAGTGCGCCGTCGACGGCGTCGTGCGCGACGTGGTCTACCTCGGCCCGCACACTCGTTACCTGCTCTCGCTGGACCTCGGTCAGGACCTGACCGTCGTCGAGCAGAACCTCGCCACCACCTCGGGAGAGGTGCTGGCCGCCAAGGGTCGCCGTGTGCGGGCCTTGTGGGGCCGGGCGTACAACCACCCGATCCACTCGGGTGACGACCAAGGGGAGAACACATGAAGCACTACCGGTTGTTGGCCGTCCTGGTGGCGGTCCTCGGCCTGCTCGCCGCGGCCTGTGGCGACGACGGCGGCGGGGGCGGTGACGGCGGTGACACCGCCACGCCGGACACGTCGGACCTGCCCACCGAGGTCGGTGAGGGCGAGGGTGCGCTGAACATCATCGCTTGGGCCGGCTACGTCGAAGACGGGTCGACCGAGGCCGACATCGACTGGGTGACGGACTTCGAGAACGAGACGGGTTGTCAGGTCGAGGCGACCACCGCGGGCACGTCCGACGAGATGGTCTCCCTGATGACCAACAGCAGTGACTACGACCTGGTCACGGCGTCGGGTGACGCCAGCCTCCGCCTCATCGCCGGGGAGACGGTCCAGCCGGTCAACCTCGACCTCATCCCGAGCTACTCGACGGTGGACGAGCGCCTGCAAGGGGCTCCCTGGTACACGATCGACGGCGTGGCCTACGGCGTGCCCTACACCTGGGGCGCGGACGTGCTGATGTACAACACCGACGTCTTCCCCGAGGCCCCGACGTCGTGGGGCACCATCTACGCGGAGCAGGACTTCCCCGACGGCGAGTCCAACTCGGGGCGCATCCAGCAGTACGACGGCCCCATCTCCATCGCCACCGCCGCGCTCTACGTCAAGGCCACCCAGCCCGAGCTCGGCATCGAGGACCCGTACGCCCTCAACCAGGAGCAGTACGACGCCGTCATCGAAGTGGTCCGCGACTCCCAGCCCCTGGTCCAGCGTTACTGGCACGACGTGGTCGTGCAGACCGAGGACTTCACCACCGAGGGCACGGCGGCCAGCAGCTCCTGGCCGTACCAGGTGAACCTGCTCGTGGACGAGCCGGTCGCCAGCGTCATCCCCGAGGAGGGGACGACCGGCTGGGCCGACACCACGATGCTGGCCACCAACGCGCCACACCCGAACTGCGCCTATCTGTGGATGGAGCACTCCCTCGATCCCACGGTGCAGGGCGACGTGGCCTACTGGTTCGGCTCGGTGCCCGCGGTGCCTGCGGCCTGTGAGGGCAACGTGCTCCTGACCGACGAGGGCTGCGCCACCAACGGCTTCGACAACTTCGATCACGTCGCGTTCTGGAAGACGCCGGAGGCGGACTGCTTCGGGGACGGGGGCGAGTGCGTCCCCTACTCGCAGTGGACCGAGGACTACCTGGCCATCCAGGGCGGCAACTGACCGTTCGCTGACCGGGCCCGGGCGGATCGGGTGGGGCCTCGGCCCCGCCCGGCCCCCCGCCCGATCGACGGATCCCCGTTTGACCGCCACCTCTGCGCCCCGCGCCCTCGACCACCTGACGGTCTGGCACCGCCTCAGCGCGTTCTTCTACCGCCACCGCGGCCTGAAGGTCGCGCTGCTCCTCACGCCGCCCCTCTTGTGGTTCGGCGTCTTCTACCTGGGCTCGCTGGTCTCCTTGCTCTGGCAGAGCTTCTACCGCCTCGACGACTTCAGCGGCACCGTCGACGAGACCGTCAGCCTGGACACCTGGAAGGACCTCTTCACCGCCGCCAACCGCGACGTCATCCTCCGCACGATGGCGATGGCCGCCGCGGTCACCGTCGCCTGCGTGGCCCTGGCGTACCCGATCGCCTACTTCATGGCCCGGCGGGCCTCGACCCGGGTCAAGTCCATCCTCTTCGTGCTGGTGCTGCTCCCGCTTTGGTCGAGCTACCTGGTGCGGGTGTACGCCTGGAAGCTGATCCTGGCCCAGGAGGGCGTGCTCACCTGGTTCGTCGACCGCCTCGGCCTGAGCTTCCTGCTCGACGCCGCCCTCGACCTGCCGACCATCGGTGGTTCGAGCCTGTCGGTGTCGCCGCTCGGCCAGTGGATGGTGTTCACCTACATCTGGCTGCCGTACATGATCCTGCCGGTCGCCGCCGCCCTGGAGCGGGTGCCGGATTCGTTGGAGGACGCCTCCAGTGACCTCGGGGCCCACCCCCGCACCACGTTCCGGAAGGTGATCTGGCCCCTCGCCGTCCCCGGTGTCGTCGCCGGGTCGATCTTCACCTTCTCCCTGACCCTTGGTGACTACATCATCCCGACGGTCATCGGGAACTCCAGCCCGTCGATCGGCGAGAGCATCTACAGCTACCAGGGGGCGGCGGGGAACCTGCCCCTCGCCGCCGCCTTCTCGGTGGTGCCCATTGTCATCATGGTCGTCTACCTGGCCGTCGCCCGGCGCTTTGGCGCCTTCGAGTCGCTGTGAGCGAGGGCCGGACGGCGGGGTGGGGCCTCAAGGGCACCGTGGTGGGGGTGGTGCTGTTCCTGCACTTCCCGCTGCTGATCGTGGTCCTCTACGCCTTCACGACCCAGGAGAGCGCGTTCAGCTTCCCGCCCCCGGCCCTCACCACCCACTGGTTCCGCTTGGCCCTGGACACCCCCGAGCTGTGGGAGGCCATGCGCCTGTCGATCCAGGTGGCGCTGGTGGCGACGCTGGTGGCATTGCTGCTGGGCTCGATGGCCGCGGCCGCCGTCGGCCGGTTCCACTTCTTCGGCCGGGAGGGCATCTCGGTCTTCCTGGTGCTGCCGCTGGCCCTGCCCGGGATCATCACCGGCATCGCCATCCGCTCGGCCCTCAACCTGGCCGACGTCCCGTTCACGTTCTGGACGATCGTGATCGGCCACGGGACCTTCTGCGTGGTCGTCGTCTACAACAACGCCCTCGCGCGCTTGCGCCAGACCTCGGGGTCGGTCGTCGAGGCCAGCCAGGACCTCGGAGCGTCCGGCGTCCAGACCTTGCGCCACGTGCTGCTGCCGACGGTGGGCACCGCGCTCCTGGCCGGGGGCATGCTGGCCTTCGCCCTGTCCTTCGACGAGATCATCGTCACCCAGTTCACCCACGGGCCGGGGCAGGAGACCCTGCCCATCTGGATCTTCCAGAGCCTCTTCAAGCCGAGGGACCGCCCGCTGACGAACGTGGCCGCGGTGTTCGTGATCGCCCTCACGTTCATCCCCATCCTCCTGGCCGAGCGCATGACCAGAGGCGCCGGCATCGTCCCGAGACAGGTCGCCGACATCACCCCCGACTCCGACGCCGACCCCATGCTCGAGCCCGACCCCGTGGCCTGACTGCTGGTCGGCCGGGCTACGGGCTGGTGGCGACCTCGATGCGGTCCTGGCGCCACTCGCGTGCGGCGTGGAGGGCCCGGTCGGCCTGGGTCAGGATCTCGCCGGCGTCGAAGGCGTGAGCCGGGTAGCAGGCCACGCCGGCCCACAGGGTCATGCCGGTGTTCACGCCGGCCAGGTGGCGACGGATGCGCTCGACGGTCCAGATGGCACCGTTCTCGGGCGTGTCCTCCAGGACCAGGCCGAAGCGACCGTCGGTCATGCGGCACGCCGTGTCGGCGTCCCGGATGGTGGCGCTGATGCTGTCCGCCACCGTGCGGGGGGCGGCCGCCCGGGGCGTGCCGTCGGGCAGGCCCTCGACCACCTCGATGAGGACCACGGCGACCGGGCGGAGGTGGCGGCGGGCCGCGGAGAGGCGGGCGTCGAGGGCCACGTCGAAGTACTCCTGGCTGAACAGGCCGGTGGATTCGTCGGTCAAGGTGTTGGACGACGCGTCGACCGGTTTCGGGGCCGGGGCCGGGGCCGCGGATGGCGTGGGGGCGGCGACGGGCTCCTCGTCGTCCATCGAGTCGAGGCGGGAGGCCACCTCGTCCAGCTTGGCGGTGGCCTGGCGCAGGCGTCGGACGAGCACGACCAACGCCGCGACGGCGAGTACCGATGCCACTGCAACCACCGCAACCATGACGATCATCGATACTCGATCCTGATCCGTCGTGAACCGAACTGGCTCTCCATCGGCCTGGCGGGGGTGGAAATCAAGTCCCCGACACGTCCGCCGTCAGCGCCGCCAACTCCGCCATCAAGGCCCCCAACTCGAAGTCCTTGGGGGTGTAGACGGCGGCCACGCCGGCCTCGAGCAGGACGACCCGATCTTCGGTGGGGATGATGCCACCCACCACCACGGGGGCGTCAACACCGGCCTCCCGCAGCAAGGCCAGGACCTCGGGAACCAGCTCCAGGTGGCTGCCCGACAGGATGGACAGGCCGATGACATCGACGTCCTCGTCCCGGGCCACGGCTGCGATCTGTTCCGGGGTCAGGCGGATGCCCTGGTAGATGACCTCGAACCCGGCGTCCCGTCCCGCCACGGCGATCTGCTCAGCCCCGTTGGAGTGACCGTCGAGGCCCGGCTTGGCGACCAGCAGGCGGGGCGGCCCGCCGGGCCGGGCCCGGAGCTCGGCGGCGATGGCCCGCAGGGCATCGGTGGCGCCCCCGGCCGCCCCGGCCACACCCGTGGGGGCCCGGTACTCGCCGAAGGCCTCCCGCAGGGCCTCTGACCACTCGCCGGTCGTTCCACCGGCGTGGGCGAGGGCGATGGTGGCCGGCATCAGGTTCTCGTCGGTGGCGGCGACCCGGGCCAGCTCGTCCAGCGCCCGCTTGACATCGTCCTGGTCGCGCTCGGCCCGCCAGACCTCGAGCTCCGCGATCTGTTGGTCCTGCACGGCGGGATCGACCCGGAGGATGCTCTCGGCCCCGCCCAGCGGGGACTCGGCGGTCTCGGTGTAGGCGTTGACGCCGACCACGGTGAGGTCACCGGACTCGATGCGCCGCATGCGCTCCACGTGGGAGCCGACCAGGCGGGTCTTGAGCTCGTCGATGGCCTCGAAGGCGCCCCCCAGGGCCAGGACGTCGTCCAGCTCGGCCGTCGCCGCGTCAAGGAGCTCCTGGGTCCGGGCCTCGACGACGTGGGAGCCGGCGAAGAGGTCCTCGTACTCCAGCAGGTCGGTCTCGTAGGCCAGGACCTGCTGGATGCGCAAGGACCACTGCTGGTCCCAGGGCCGGGGCAGGCCCAGCGCCTCGTTCCACGCCGGGAGCTGGATGGACCGGGCCCGGGCGTCCTTGGAGAGGGTGACACCGAGGGCCTCGAGCACGATGCGTTGGACGTTGTTCTCGGGCTGGGCCTCGGTCAGGCCGAGCGAGTTGACCTGCACGCCGTAGCGGAAGCGGCGGGCCTTGGGGTCCTGGACGCCGTAGCGCTCGAGGCACAACCGGTCCCAGAGGGCGGTCATGGCCCTGAGCTTGCAGGTCTCCTCCACGAAGCGGATCCCGGCGTTGACGAAGAAGCTGATGGAGGCGACGACTGCGGGGAAGTCGTCTTCGGCCACCTGGCCCGAGTCCCGGACGGCGTCGAGCACGCCCACCGCCGTGGCCATCGCGTAGGCGATCTCCTGCACCGGCGTGGCCCCGGCCTCCTGGAGGTGGTACGAGCACACGTTGATCGGGTTCCACTTGGGGATGTGCGCGGCGCAGAAGGCCACCATGTCCACGATCAGACGCCGGCTGGGCCGCGGGGGGAAGATGTAGGTGCCCCGCGACAGGTACTCCTTGACGATGTCGTTCTGGGTCGTACCTCGGAGCGCCTCGCGGGCCACGCCCTCGTCGTCGGCGTGGGCCACATAGAGGCCGAGGAGCCAGGCCGCGGTGGCGTTGATGGTCATGGACGTGTTCGTCTGCCCGACGGGAATGCCCTCGAGCAGCTGACCCATGTGGCCGAGATGAGCGACGGGCACGCCGACCTTGCCCACCTCGCCCCGGGCCAGCGGATGGTCGGGGTCGTAGCCGGTCTGGGTGGGGAGGTCGAAGGCGACCGACAGTCCCGTCTGGCCCTTGGCCAGGTTCTGGCGGTAGAGGGCGTTGGACGCCGTGGCCGAGCTGTGCCCGGAGTAGGTGCGCATCAGCCACGGGCGGTCGCGCTCGTGGTGGGCGTCCGGGGTCGTCACCGCCCCATGGTCCCCCGTGGGCCGGGTCGGTGTCACCTTCGACCCTCTTCCGCAACGACCGCTGTGGAAGTACTGTGGTCCAACCAAGTCTGACACCGGAGGTCGACATGCACCGTTCTCTGATCCGTCGTTCCGTGGTGATCGTGCTGATGATGGCCGTCTTCCTCGGGTCCGGTGTCACCGATGCGTCGGCGATGCCCCTCAACGGCGCCAACCGGTTCTCCCAAGCCCCGCTCCTGCCGGCTGGTGAAGGGCGGTACACGGGGAACAACATCTTCGCCACCAAGCAGGCCGGCGAGCCGAACCACGCCGGCGACGAGGGCGGGGCTTCGGTCTGGTACAGCCTTCGGTTGAACCACGACCGCCTCCTGCGCATCTCGACCCGCGGCAGCGACTTCGACACCCTCCTTGCCGTCTACCGGGGCCCAGACGTCCGCCACCTCGTGGTGGTCCGGCAGAACGACGATGTGGACCTTGGGAACAACGTCCTGACGAGCCTGGTCCAGTTCCACGCGCAGGCCGGGGTGACCTACCGGATCGCGGTCGACGGCTTCGCCAACGAGCGGGGCCACATCGTTCTGAGGGTCATCACGCCCTGAACACGTCCGGG
Organism: uncultured Microthrixaceae bacterium; assembly: GCA_963725155.1. Classification (GTDB taxonomy): domain Bacteria; phylum Actinomycetota; class Acidimicrobiia; order Acidimicrobiales; family DATDAH01; genus DATDAH01. The sequence goes on along the minus strand of CAVRXU010000003.1, from coordinate 118,818 downwards.
AGCGGTGCCTCGAGTGCCGCTCTCAGCCGCGTGAGGTACTCGTCGCGGGGAAGGTCGACTGCGCCCAGCGAGACCAGGTGGGGGGTGGTCCACTGGACGTCGAGCAGGCGCCCGCGGTCGGTGCGAAGCAGCTCGACGAGGTGGACCAGAGCCACCTTCGAGGCGTCGGGGCGGCGGTGGAACATCGACTCGCCGGCGAAGAGCCCACCCACGGCCACCCCGTAGAGCCCGCCGACCAGCTCGTCGTCGACCCAGGCCTCGACGCTGTGGGCCCAGCCCAGCTCGTGGAGCCGGGTGTAGGCCCGGCGCACGTCGGCGTTGATCCAGCCGTGGGGGCGGGTCGGGTCGGCGCAGGCCGCGATCACCGCCGGAAAGTCCCGGTCCACGTGGACCTCGAAGCGGGCGACGGCCCGCCGGAGCGAGCGGGACACCCGGAGGCCATCGAGGGGGAGGACGCCCCGCGGGTCGGGTGACCACCAGGCCAGGACGCCGCCGTCCACCGGCATGGGGAACAGGCCCGATCGGTAGGCGGCCAGCAGGGTGCCGGGCTCGAGGTCGGCACCCACACCGACCACTCCTCGTTCGTCGGCCGTCTGGGCAGAAGGCAGCGCCCAGGGTGACGGTGGCGGCTCGATGCCCACGACGGGGTTCTACCCCGCCCCGCACTCGCCGTGGGAACGGCTACCTCCGGTAGTCGTAGAAGCCCTGGCCGGTCTTGCGGCCGAGCTGGTCAGCCACCACCATCCGCCGCAGGAGCGGTACGGCCGCGTAGTTGGGATCCCGGAACTCCTCGTACAAGGCGTCGAGGATCGACACGGACGTGTCCAGGCCGACCAGGTCGAGCAGCTCCAGCGGACCCATCGGGAAGTTGCACCCACCCTTCATGGCGGTGTCGATGTCCTCCCGACTGGCCGTGCCGTTCTCCAGCAGGCGCACGGCGCTGTTGAGGTAGGGGAAGAGCAGGGCGTTCACGATGAAGCCGGCCTGGTCCTTCACTTCGACGGGATCCTTGTCGCAGGCCTCGGCGAACGCCTTGGCTGCCGCGATGGTCTCGTCGGACGCCGTCAGGGGCCGGATGATCTCGACCAGCCTCATGGACGGCGCCGGGTTGAAGAAGTGGATGCCGCACACCCGACCGGGGTTGTGGGTCTCGACGGCCATCTCGATGACCGGCAGGGTCGAGGTGTTGGTGGCCAGGATCGCGTCGTCGCGGCAGACCTGGTTGAGCTCGACGAAGAGGGCCTTCTTGGTGGCCAGCTCCTCGACCACCGACTCGATGACCAGGTCACAGTCGGCCAGTTCCTTGAGCACCGAGGTGGCCGTGATGCGGGCCAGGGTGGCGTCCCGGTCGGCCTCCTCGAGGCGGCCCTTCTCGACCAGCCGGTTCAGGCCCTTCTCCAACGAGGCCAGCGTGGCGTCGGCCGTGGCCTGCTGGCGGGATCGCAGCACGACCTCGTGACCGGCCTGCGCGGCCACCTGGGCGATGCCCGCCCCCATGATCCCCGACCCGACGATCCCCACACGCTTGATGTCCATAGGGCCGCAGATGTTACCGATGGGTAGCTTGCTGTCACATTTGGCCGGCCTCGCCACGCGGACCGAGCCCGGCCGCGCAAACCTCGGGCCCACCGAGCTGCTCTGCTCCGCGGCGCAGCGTTTCGGCTGGCCGCTACCTTCGCGGCGAGTGACCGTGGCCGACTCGATCCTTCCGCAGGGCTACCTGCGCACGTTGCCGCCCCGGGCCCGGACGGTGGTCCGGGAGCACCGTCGTCGCCTCCTGCGGGACCTCACGGGGCGGGTGTTGGACCTGGGCGGCGACCCTGGTCACGGCCCGCTCTACCCGGCGTCGACCGAGGTCGTGGCCCGTGACGGTGACGGCCCCTTCGACCACGTGGTGTCGATCATGTACCTGACCGCGGCGGCCGATCCCGGCACCGAGCTGGCCCGGGTGCGGGAGTGCCTGGCCCCGGACGGCTCCCTGGTGTTCCTGGAGCCGGAGGTCGACACCGGGTTCGGTGCCCGCGGCCAGCGCTTCGTCGCCCCCCTGGTCGGCCGGGTCGCCGGTTGGCGCCCGGATCGCGACGTGCCGGCGCTGTTCCGCGACGCTCGTCTGGTCATGAGCGACCTGGTCCGCACGCCGATGCCCCGTCACCTCTGGCCCCTGACTGATCTGGTCGAGGGTCGGGCCCGCCATCGGATCAACGGGTGAGCGGGGTCCTGGCCCTGGTCGGGGGCCGGCCGTTCACCGAGGGCTGCACGTTCGACGCCGACCTGCTGGCCGCCAGCGGGGGCGACGAGGTGGTGATCCTGCCCACCGCCGCTGCCTACGAGCACCCTGAGCGGGAGGTCGAGGCCGCCACCGCCCACTTCTCGGCCCTCGGGGGTCGGGTCACCGGCCTCGACGTGCTCACCCGGCGGGACGCCATGGAGCCCGACCTGGCCGCCCGTGTCCGTGACGCCCGCTTCCTCTACCTGGTCGGCGGCTCCCCCATGCACCTGCGCTCGGTCGTGAAGGACAGCCCGGTCTGGGAGGCCCTCGTCGCCGCGTGGCGGGACGGGGCGGTCGTCGCCGCCGCCAGCGGGGCGGCCCGGGTGCTGTGTGACCCCATGGTCGACCCCCGGGGCGGAGCCTTCACGGTGGGCCTCGGCCTGCTCGACAACCTGGCCGTGGTCCCCCACCACAACCACTGGTCCGAGGAGAAGGCGCACCGCACGCTGCTGCTGGCCCCCGCCGGGCTGCTCGTGGTCGGCATCGACGACGCCACGGCCCTGCTGCGGGCCCCCGACAGCACCTGGAGGGTCGCCGGCGCCGGCGCGGTCGCGGTGTTCCGGTCCCGCGAGGACGTGGGCCTCGAGGCCCTCCCGACCGCCTGACTCAGGGCGCGGCGGCGGTGGTCGGGGTGGTTGCCGTGGTGCTCGTCACCGCGGTGGTGTCGGTGGCCGGTGCGATCGTGGTGGTGACGGGGGCGGTGGTGGTCGACGGCTGGTTCTCGTCGTCCCCCTGGAGGGCGGAGTAGCCGAACAACAGGGCGGCGGCGGCCACGATCACCGCGCCCCAGGTGAGCAGGCGACGCCGGGTCCGACGTTGCTGCTCCCACTTGCGCATCTCCTCCTTCTGGAGGCGGTGCCCTTCCTTCTGCCTTTGACGCTTCTCGGTGGCCATGCGGGCGATGAACTTAGTAGGCGGCCGCCGCAGGCCCCATCTCGGTAGCGTTGACGGCGTGGGCCTCGTCGTGCAGAAGTTCGGGGGCACGTCGGTGGCCGACGCCGAGCGGATGCGGGCGGTGGCCGACCACGTCGCTCGGACCCGCCGCCGGGGTGACCAGGTCGTGGTCGTCGTCAGCGCCATGGGCAAGGAGACCGACGACCTGCTGCGCCTCGCGTCCGAGGTCTCCTCGGACCGGGCCGGGCCGCGAGATGGACATGCTCATCACCGCCGGCGAGCGCAAGGCGACCGCCCTGCTGTGCATGGCCCTGCACGAGATGGGCGTGCCCGCCGAGTCCTTCACGGGCAGCCAGGCCGGCTTCATCACCGACACCACCCACACCAACGCCAAGATCCTCGAGATCCGCCCCGACCGCCTGCGCGAGGCCATCGACGCCGACGTCGTCCCCGTCGTCGGGGGCGCGCAGGGCGTGTCCACCGACCACGACGTGACCTTCCTCGGCCGGGGTGGCTCCGACACCACCGCGGTCGCGCTGGCCCAGGCGCTCGGCGCCGATGCCTGCGAGCTCTACACCGACGTGTCCGGCGTGTTCACGGCCGACCCCCGCCTGGTGGCCACTGCCCGCCGCATCGACCACATCACCTTCGACGAGATGCTCGAGATGACGCGCCACGGGCTGTCCCAAGCCCGCCATGCGCTCGGTCGAGTTCGCCCGCACCCACGGGGTGCGCCTGCACGTCCGCTCGGCCTTCACCTGGGAGCCGGGCACCTGGATCACCGAGGAGGACCCCATGGAACAGGCCATCGTCTCCGGCGTCGTCGACGACGACAGTGAGGCCAAGGTCACCGTCTCCGGCGTGCCCGACCGCCCCGGCATCGCCGCCCGGCTCTTCCGGACGTTGGCCGACGCCGACATCAACGTCGACATGATCGTGCAGAACGTGTCCGAGGACGGCGTCACCGACATCTCGTTCACGGTGCCGCGCGAGGCGCTGGCCGCGGGCACCACGATCACGGGCGCCATCGCCGAGGAGATCGGTGCCGTGGGCGTGACCACCGACGCCCAGATCGCCCGGGTCAGCCTGGTCGGCGCCGGCATGAAGTCGAACCCCGGGGTGGCCGCGACCATGTTCGAGATGCTGGCCCGCGAGGGCATCAACATCGAGATGATCTCGACGTCGGCCATCCGCATCAGCTGCGTGGTCCCCGAGGACGATCTCGAGCGGGCGGTGGTGGCGCTGCACGAGGCCTTCGACCTCGCCCCGTCCTGAGTCGCCGGCTCAGCACCCCTCAGCGGTAATCCGTCGTGGCCGCCGGGAGGCTCTCGTAGCCTGACGGGCATGAACGTCGCGATCGTCGGAGCCACCGGTCAGGTCGGCACAGTGATGCGCCAGATCCTGGCCGAACGGGACTTCCCCGTCGATCGCCTCCGCCTGCTCGCCTCGGCCCGCTCCGTCGGCCGGACGCTGGACTGGAAGGGTGAGGCGATACCGGTCGAGGACGCCGCCACGGCCGACTGGACGGGCCTCGACATCGCCCTGTTCGCCGCTGGCGCGCCGGCCAGCGGGGTCCTGGCCCCCGTGGCCGCCGCCGCCGGCGTGACCGTCATCGACAACTCGTCGGCCTGGCGCATGGACCCCGACGTCCCCCTCGTGGTCCCGGAGGTCAACGCTCACACCCTGGCCGACCTGCCCAAGGGCATCGTGGCCAACCCCAACTGCACGACCATGGTGGCCATGGCCCCCCTCGCCGTGCTCGACGCCGAGGCCGGGCTCCGCCGCCTCGTCATCAGCACCTACCAGGCCGCGGGCGGGGCCGGGCTGGCGGGGACGGCCGAGTTGGAGGAGCAGATCCGCAAGGGCGCCGACCGGTCGGCCGCCCTCGTCCTGGACGGCTCGGCCATCGACTTCCCGCCGGCCGAGCAGTTCCCGACCACGCTGGCCTTCAACGTCATCCCCCAGGCCGGGGCCTACGTCGACGACGGTTCGGGCGAGACGATCGAGGAGGTCAAGCTCCGCAACGAGACCCGCAAGATCCTCGGCCTCCCGGACCTCCCCGTGTTCGGCACGTGCGTGCGGGTACCGGTCTTCACCGGCCACTCACTGTCCATCAACGCCGAGTTCGCCCGACCCCTGTCGGCCGAGCGGGCCACCGAGGTGCTGGCCACCGCCCCCGGCGTCGTCCTGTCCGACCTCCCCAACCCGCTGTCCGCGGCCGGCACCGATCCGACGATGGTCGGTCGCATCCGGGTCGACCCGACGGTCGAGAACGGCCTCGCCCTCTTCGTCACCGGCGACAACCTGCGCAAGGGCGCCGCCCTCAACGCCGTGCAGATCGCCGAGGTCCTGCTGGAGGGCCGCCACTGAGGCCAGCCGCCCCACCGGCGGGGGCGTCGAGGGGGGCGAGCGGGCGAGCGTCCTGACGACATCGGTCACGGTGTCGACCAGCGGCGTCTCTCCGCGCTTGCCTGGCTCAGGATATCGAGTAGCATACTCAGTATGTTCTTGCCGGAGAAGCCCTCATGAGTGTCCGCCACGCCCTGCTGGCCCTGCTCAGCGAAGGACCGAAGTACGGGCTCCAGCTCCGGGAGGAGTTCGAGGCCCGGACGGGTGAGGTCTGGCCCCTGAACGTCGGACAGGTGTACACGACCCTGCAGCGCCTCGAGCGGGACGGCCTGGTCGAGGCCGACGGCCCCGAGGCCGGTCCCCAGAAGCGCTTTCGCATGACCGGCCCGGGGGCGGACGAGCTCGACCTGTGGCTCCGCACGCCGCCCGACCCGACCGCGCCGCCCCGTGACGAGCTGGTGATCAAGGTGTTGGTGGCCCTGGAGGTGCCGAGCGTCGACGTGCTCGCCCTCATCCAGGCCCACCGTCGTCATCTCGTCGAGGCGATGCAGCGCTACACCCGGCTGAAAGAGGACGCAACCGGCGACGAGGTCGCCTTCGTCCTCGTGGTCGACGCCGAGATCTACCGGCTGGATTCGGTCATCCGCTGGCTCGACTCGGCCTCGTCCCGGGTCGCCCGGCGTGTCCCCGCCGTCGACCCGGCCGGAGCGGCACCACCACCCGTCGCGGGCCAGCCCGCTCCCGCCGAGCCCGTGGAGGTCGACCGATGACCGCGGCCCTCGAGCTGCGGGAGGTGTCGAAGGCCTACGGGACCGGGACCCAGGTCGTCCACGCCCTCGTCGACGTGGAGCTGCGGGTCGACGTGGGCGAGCTCGTGGCAGTGATGGGCCCCAGCGGCAGCGGGAAGAGCACGCTGCTCACCATCGCCGGCAGCCTGGAGGAGCCCACCGCCGGGCAGGTGCTCATCGCCGGCTCGGCTCTCTCCTCCCTCTCCCGCAACGACCGGGCCCGACTCCGCCGCCGGTCGGTCGGCTACGTCTTCCAGGACTTCAACCTCCTGGCCGGCCTCACCGCGGTCGAGAACGCATCCCTACCCCTCGAGCTGGACGGCGACGGGCACAAGGCGGCCCGTGCGGCCGGTCTCGCCGCCCTCGACGAGCTCGGGGTGGCCGACAAGGCCGACCGCTTCCCCGACGAGCTCTCGGGAGGCGAGCGCCAGCGGGTCGCGATCGCGCGGGCCATCGTCGGCGAGCGCCATCTGCTCCTCGCCGACGAGCCGACCGGCGCCCTGGACACGGTCAACGGCGAGGCGGTGATGCGGCTGCTCCGCGCCGCCTGCAAGAAGGGCGTGGCCGGCGTGATCGTCACCCACGACGCGCAGCTGGCCTCCTGGGCCGACCGGGTGGTGTTCCTCCGGGACGGTCGTGTCGTCGACCAGACCGCGCCGCCGGCCGGGCCCGAGTCGTTGGTGGCACCCGGGCGAACGGCATGAGCGGACGATCCCCCGGCGGCGGCCTGCCCGCCCGCCGGGCCGTCATCCGCTGGTCGTGGCGCATGTTCCGCCGGGAGTGGCGGCAGCAGCTCCTCGTCCTCCTCCTCCTGACGACCACCGTGGCCACGGCCGTGCTCGGCACCGCCGTGGCGTACAACTTGGCCGCCCGCCCCGCGGCCGAGTTCGGCGAGGCGGATGCGGCGATCGACCTGTTCGCCGAAGACCCCGCCGCGCTCCGCTCGACCCTCACCCTCCTGCGGGATCGCCTCGGCCCGACGGACCTGATCGGGCGGAGCGAGGTCCCGGTCGCCGGCTCGGTGGAGCGCCTCGAGCTGCGGGCCCAGGATCCCGAGGGCCCGTACGGGTCCGGCATGCTCGCTCTTCGATCCGGCCGCTACCCCACCGCGCCCGACGAGGTCGCGCTCACGGCCGGCACGGCCCGGAGCCTGGCCGTCGAGGTCGGTGACCGGGTCTGGCTCGGCGGGGCGGACCTCGACGTCGTGGGCGTCGTCGAGAACCCGGACGCGCTCGACGAGGAGTTCGGCCTCCTCGAGCCTTCGGCCGTCCTCCGCGCGGACGCGGTCACCGTCCTCGTCCGGGCCGACCCGGAGCAGATCGGGCCCCTTCTGGACTCGGCCCGTGACGTCAGCATCCGTGGGCGGGACGGGGCCGAGAACCAGGCCGCGGCAGTCGGTGCGCTCGCGGCGTCCGCCGTGGTCCTCCTGCTGGTGGGATTGGTGGCCGCGGCCGGGTTCGTGGTAATCGCGCAACGGCGGTCGCGCCAGCTCGGGATGCTGGCCGCGACCGGCGCGGCCGACCGTCATCTCCGCTTGGCGGTGCTGGCCCACGGCGCCGCGGTCGGTCTGGTCGCCGGTGTGGTTGGCGGCGCGATAGGCCTGCTGGGCTGGATGGCGGCGGCGCCGCGGTTCGAGTCCGTCGCCAACCACCGCATCCAGCGCTTCGATCTGCCGTGGCCACTGATCACGGCCAGCCTCGTACTCGCCGTGCTGACGGCGACCGCGGCGGCGTGGTGGCCGGCCCGGGTCGTCAGCCGGGCCCCCGTCACCGAGGCCCTCTCGGGACGTCCCCCCACCCCGCGACCGGCGCGTCGATCGGCGATCGTGGCGATCGGCTGCATCGTGGCCGGCACCGCCGGTCTCGCTTCGGGCATCGACACGGTCCACGACAAAGGCAACCCCGTTCTCGTGCTCCCCTCGATCCTCCTCCTCGTCATGGGGATGCTGCTGATCAGCCCCGTGGCCATCGGCGCACTGGCCGCCTGCGCGTCGCGGCTGCCCGTCGCCACCCGGCTCGCACTGCGGGATCTCGGCCGCTACCGCGCTCGATCGGGCACCGCGCTGGCGGCCATCAGCCTCAGCCTCGGCGTGGCCATGGCCATCGTGCTCGCGGCCACAGCGGCCGAGGCGGGCTCGACGGAGGGCAACCTCTCGGACCGGCAGGTCCTCTTCCGCCTCGGGGACGAGGAGCCGTTCGTCCCGGTGCGATCGCCGGAGGAGATCGTCGCCCTGGAGGATGCCGTCGCCCGGTTCGCGGTCACGCTCGACGAGGGTGGTGTGCTCGCCCTCGATGCCGTCGCCGACCCCGCCATCGAGACGATCGACGGTCATGCCCGGCACCCGATCGCCATCCTGGCCTGGCCGGTGACCGAGAACACCAACCGGGACATCGACCCCCTCTACGTGGCCACCCCGGAGGTGGCCCGACGGTTGGACGTCGACCTGCGAGCCGTGCCCGCCGACACCGATGTCATCACCGGATCCGAGCGCAGCGAGCTGTTCGTCGTCAACGTGGCGGATCCGACCCTCCGGCGCGAGCCGGTGCAAGCGTTCCGGATCTCTCCGCCGGCGTACTCCTCCGTGCCGGGCGCGTTGATGACGCCTGCGGCAATGGAGCGCAACGGCCTCGTCGCCGTCCCCTCGGGATGGCTCGTCGATGCGGCCCAGCCGTTGACCGACGTCCAGCGCGGCGCGGCCCGCCGGGTCGCCGCCGCAGCGGGGCTCACCGCCGAGGTCCGAGACGAGCAGGGCGGCCTCGGCACGCTGCGGCAGTCGGCCACGGCGGCCGGCGCCCTGTTCGCCCTGGCCGTGCTGGCCATGACCGTGGGCCTGATCCGCGGCGAGAGTGGACGGGACCTGCGGACGCTGACCGCCTCCGGCGCGACGAGCGCCACCCGACGCACCCTGACCGCCGCCACCGCGGGTGGCCTGGCCCTGCTGGGCGCCGTCCTCGGCACCGCCGGCGCCTACCTCGCCCTCGGGGCGGGCTACGCCCACGACATCGGCCAGCTGACGCCCGTGCCGGTGCTCGCACTCGTCGCCGTCCTGGTCGGCCTGCCCCTGGTGGCCACGGCCAGCGGCTGGCTGCTGGCGGGCCGGGAGCCGGACTCCCTCGGGCGGGCGGTCATCGACTGACCCGAGCCTGACACCAGCGGTCGTTCCGGGGGGAACCCGGGTGACGGCCGGGGACCGCTCCCGGTACGCTCGTCGGTCCACCGGGAAGTGGCGCAGCTTGGCAGCGCGCGTCGTTCGGGACGACGAGGTCGCGGGTTCAAATCCCGCCTTCCCGACCACTGCGGTCGACAACCGGGCCGAGCCTCGTCGGTTACTCGCTGATCAGCACGTTCTTGGGGCGGACGAACTCGTCGAGGCCTTCCTTGCCGCCCTCGCGGCCGTAGCCGCTCTGCTTGACGCCGCCGAAGGGGACGGTCGGGGCGTTGGTGGGGAAGCCGTTGACGGTGACGGAGCCGACCTCGAGGTGCCGGGCGAGGCGGTGAGCCCGGGCCAGGTCTCGGGTGTGCACGTAGGCGGCCAGGCCGTAGGGCAGGGCGTTGGCCCGGGCCACGACCTCGTCCTCGTCGGTGAACGTGAGGACGGAAAGCACCGGGCCGAAGACCTCGTGGCGGGCCACGTCGCTGTCGTCGTCGACGTCGGTCAGGACGGTAGGGGCCAGGAACCACCCGCCGGCCAGCTCGGGGCCGAGGGCTTCGGCGCCGAGGGCACGGCCCCCGGTCCGCAGGGTGGCGCCGGCGCCGATGGCCTTCTCGATCACGGCGAGCACCCGGTCCCGCGACGCTTCGGTGGCCAGCGGTCCCATGAGGGTGGCCGGGTCCAGGGGATCGCCCACGGCGGCGGACTCGACCAGGGCCACGACCCGGTCCACCAGCTCGTCGGCGACGGACTCGTGGACGAAGAGGCGGGTCGGCAGGGCGCAGCCCTGGCCGCTGAGGAGGACCGCACCGAGCAGCCCGCTGATGGTGGATGCCGCGTCGAGGTCGGCGTCGGGAAAGACGATGTTGGCCGACTTGCCGCCGAGTTCGAGGGCCAGCGGGGTCAGCGCCTCGGCCGCTCCCACCATGACCTCGCGGGCCGCGGCGCCGCCGCCGGTGAAGCTGATCTTGTCCACGCCGGCGTGGCGGGTGAGGGCGGCCCCGGCCTCGGCGCCACCGACGACGACGTTGACCACGCCCGGGGGGAGCCCGGCGTCCAGTGCCAGTTCGGCGAAGCGGACCGCGCCGAAGGGCGCGATCTCCGGCGGCTTGGCCACCACGGTGTTGCCCGCGGCCAGCGCCGGGGCGGCCTTCTGGCCCATGCCCATCATCGGGCCGTTCCACGGCACCATCGCGGCGATCACGCCGTAGGGCTCGGGGAGCACGTAGTCCAGGCCCAAGCCGCCGGGCGCCGGGAGGACGCGGCCCTCCAGCTTGTCGACCCATCCGGCGTAGTAGCGAGTCCACTGGGCCGCGGCCCGGCCCGGATCGAGGGCGGATACCGGCGTGCCGTTGTCCACGGCCGTGAGGGCGGCGGCGTCCTCCCGCTCGGCGTCCAGCCGGTCGGCCAACCGGTTGAGCAACCGGGCCCGCCGGTGGGGGGCGAGGGCGCGCCACGCCGGGAGGGCCTCGCGGGCGGCGGCGACGGCGGCGTCCACCTCGACTCTTCCAGCCAGGGCGACGTCGGCCACGGGCGCGCCCGTGGCCGGATCACGGTGGGTGTGGGTGCCGCCCGACGCCGTCGTGGGGCGGTCGGAGCCGATGATCAGGCCCCGCTCGGCGACTCCCCGGGCGAGGGCGGTGGCGTGGGCGCGGCGGTCGGCCACGGTGGAGCGGAGGTCAGGCCTCCGCGGCCTCGGCGTTCTCGGCCTCGGTGGCCACGGTGTCGTCGGCGTCGGTGGTGGCGTCGGTGGTCTGGGCGGCCACTGCCGGGGGGACCTGTTCGGGCTCGCCCGGGTTCACGGGGGTGGCCTGGTCGGGGGTGACCGCGTTCTGAGGCTCGGCGTCGCCCGTCGCCGTCAGGCTGCCCTCGTGGTACTCGCCCCCGCTCATCAGAGTCTCGGCCGCCCGGCGGAGCCGGAACGCGTCGAGGGGCTTGACCATCCACCCGTCGGCGTCGGACCGGCGGGCCAGGAAGACGTCGGCGGTGCGGTCCAGCAGCATGAGGACGGGCCGACGCTCGAGCCGGCCGGCCCCCTCTTCGGAACGCAGCGACAGGCAGGTGGCCATGCCGCCCATGTTCCCGATCTGCAGGTCGAGGATCACGAGGTCGGGCTGGAGCTCTTTCACCGCGGGGATGACCTCGCGACCGCTCCTCACCCGGTGAACGGCGACGGTGTCGTCGCCCAGGGCGGCGTCCGCATCGTCGTGGAGACGATCGGCATCGGTGGCCAGGAGGACGATGGGCACGGCCGCGGAGCGTACCGGCGCGGGGGAGGCACGGTGAAGCCGGGTGGCCGCCCCGGCGGCCGTGGCTACCATCGACCGTTGCCACGGCCCACGTACCCGGAGGAGCGTTGCTCTCCATCACCGTCGAAGCCGGCGACGACTACACGCTCTGTCGACCCGAGGGTGAGCTCGATGCTTACACCGTCGGGACCTTCCGCGAAGCGCTCGCCGAGCTCACCGACACCCGCCATCTGCTCATCGACCTGTCCGAGGTCCCGTTCATGGACTCGGCTGGTCTCGGCGCGCTCATCGGCGGCATCCGTCGGACCCGCGAGGCGGGCGGCGACGTCGCCGTGGCCTGCGGTCGCCCCACCCTGACCCGCCTCCTGCACACGACCGGCTTCGACCGCATCGTGGCCGTGACCGAGACCGTGGAGGCCGCCGCCACCGCCCTGGCCACCCAAACCGGCCCCACCGATCCGGCGTGACATTGCTTCGCTCCGCTCCGCCGGCTCGCGGCTCCGCCGATCGAGCCAGTCGGCGTCGCTGCTGCGCTCCGCTGCGCAGCGTCACTCCCTGGCTGAGAGTCCGACTGCCGCTGTCATCGGCGCAAATTCGGGCGTCAGCTCGTGATCACGTAGGGGGCGAGCGCTTCGAGGCCGGCGAGGTCGTGGACGTCGCTCCGCAAGAACGGGACCCTGACGATCTCGGCGTCGGACACCTTGCCGACCAGGGCCCCGAGATGGTCCTCCTCGCGGCTGGCGATGAGCTGGAAGTCGGCCAGGTTGGCGTAGTGGTCGCCGATGGCGGTCCCCGCCAGCGTCTCGGCCCGTTCCCGAGCGGCCTCCGCCAGGCTGGGGGCGAAGCGGGGGTGCATGCGGTTGACGATGAGCGCGCTGACGGCGATGTCGGCATCGGCCAGCGCCTCAGCGAAGAACACCGCCTCCTCCAGCGTGTCCCGGCGAGGTGACGCCACCAGCACGAAGTGGGTGACGGCGTCATTGAGCAGGGCGTCGACGTGGTGGGCCCGGTTGCGGAAGCCGTCTTCCATGCCCTGGAAGGCCTGGAAGAAGGCGATGGCGTCCTCGATGACCTCCGAGCCGACCACCTTGGACACGGTGCGCAGAAAGGCCTGGGCGGCGATGCTGGCCGCCTTCATGATCCCCCGGGTCGGCGCCATCACGACCTTGTAGAGCGGGTGGTCGAGGAACCGCGTCAGCGTGCCGGGGGCATCGAGGAAATCGAGGGCGTTGCGGGTCGGTGGCGTGTCCACCACGACCAGGTCGAAGTCGGCCTCGACGTGGAGCTCGTAGAGCTTCTCCATGGCCATGAACTCCTGGGTGGCCGACAGGGCCGAGGAGATGTTCTTGTAGAAGCGGTTCTCCTGGATTCGCTCGGCCTGGTCCGGCGTCTCGGCGTACTTGGTGACGAGGTCGTCGAAGGTGCCCTTGGTGTCGAGCATCAGGGCGTAGAGCTCACCGGACCAGTCCCCCTCGATGCGGCCGGGCTCGTTGGTCAGGCCGTCGAGGCCGAGGGCGTCGGCCAGCCGCTTGGCCGGGTCGATGGTGACCACGGCCGTCTTCCTGCCCTGCCGGGCCCCCTCCATGGCGAGCACGGCGGCCACCGTCGTCTTGCCCACCCCACCGGACCCGGTGCAGAGGATGACCTCGGCCGATCCGACCAGGTCGCGGACGGAGCTCACGCCACGCCCTCGAGGGCGGCCAGTTGGTCGACCAGGGTGGCGGCGAGGAGATCCACCTCGGCCGTCCCCAGCTCCGCGCCGAAGAGGAAGGGCAGGCGGAGCTGGGGCAGTGGGAGCTGGTCCGCCAGACGGGCCACCTGCTCGGTCTGCAGCTGCACCCGGTGTCGGCGGAAGTCGGCGGCGGCGGCCAGCGCCTCGGCCTCACCGTCCCGCAGGGCCACGCCGGCCTCCGCGGCGGCCGTCTCCGGATCCGAATCGAGGCCCGGCCGGTCCGGGTAGAGCCCGTTGACCACCACGGGCCCGAGGGCCACCCCGACCTGGTCCTCGAGGTTGAACGCCGTCTCGACCAGCTCGTTGACCGGCGTCTCCTCGGGCAGGGTGACGAGGACGACCTGACAGCGCTCGGCGTCGGTCAGCAGCTCCATGACCTCGAGGGCCTGGTTGTGGATGGGACCGACCCGCACGGCGTCGAGCAGAGCCTGGGCGGCCCGCAGGAAGGTGATGGCGTGTCCGGCGGCCGGGGCGTCGAGGACGATGAGGGTCCCCTCGTCCGCCCGCTCCAGGGCCTTGACCTTGCCCAGGACGAGGATGTCCTTGATGCCGGGCGCCGCGGTGGCGAGGGTGTCGATGGCCCCCGACGACACCAGGCGCTTGGCCACCCGGCTCATGCCGTGGCTGTGGAGGTACTCGAGCATGGCCTCGTCCGAGGTCACCGTGCGGGCCCGGATGTCGGCGGCCCCGGCGGGGTCGCCGGCCTCCGCCAGGGTGGTCTCGTCGTAGCCGAGATCCTCCGCGCCGAACATGTTGGCCAGGCCCGACTTACCCTCCACCTCGACGATCAGGGCGCGACGACCTTGCCGAGCGGCCGCACGGGCCAACGCGGCGGTGACGGTCGTCTTGCCCACGCCGCCCTTGCCCGCCACGATGACGACACGGGAAGCGGCGAAGAACGTCGCTGGATCCAAACCCAAGTCCTCCCGGAGGGTCGCGTGCGCAGGCTAGCGATGACGGTTCTCGGCGCTGTGTTGCTGGTCGCGGCCCTCGCGTCGGGGGCCCAGGCCCAGGACGAGTCCTCTGACGCCGGCCAGGTCGACGTGCTGGAGGTGGCGGGCTACCTCGACCCGGTGCTCGTCGACTTCATCTCGACCTCGATCAGCGAGGCCGAGGACGAGGGGGCCATCGGCGTGGTCCTCCAGATGAACAGCCCCGGCGTGGCCGTGACCGACGCCGTTCTCACCACGCTGGCCGACCAGATCATCGACGCCGGGGTCGACGTGAGCGTCTGGATCGGGCCGAGCGGGTCCCGGGCGTACGGGGGGGCGGCGGAGCTGGCGTGGGTGGCCGACGAGATCGGGATGGCGCCCGGTACCCGACTGGGCGATGTCGGCGACCAACGGTTGGACCCCGAGATCTACGGCGAGGCCTTCGGTGGCGAGCTGGCGAACCGGTCTGTCGGCGACGAGGTCGCCGTCGAGGAGGGCTTCGCCGACCGCCTGGCCCCCACGGTGGGCCTGTTCGTCAACGACCTCGACGGGTTCGAGACCGAGGTGGACGACGACGGTGACGTCGTCCCGGTGACCGAGACCCGCTTTCGCCAGCTCCCGCTGGGCTCCCAGCTCTTCCACACCGCGGCCAGCCCGGCGGTGGCCTACCTCTTCTTCGTGCTCGGCATGGGGCTCATCCTCTTCGAGTTCTTCACCGCGGGCGTCGGCGTGGCCGGCGTCCTGGCCGCCGGCCTGTTCATCTTCGGGTCCTACGGCCTGGCCGTCCTCCCGGCCCGGGGGTGGGCGGTGGGCCTCCTCGTGGTGTCCATGCTCGCCTTCGGCGTGGACGTGCAGACCGGCGTGCCCCGGTTCTGGACCGGGGTCGGCTTCGTCACCTTCGCCGTCGGCACCTTGTTCCTCTACGACGGGCCGAAGCTGTCGTGGATCACCCTGCTCGGGGTGTTCCTGGCCTTGGCCGTCGCCGTGTTGGCGGGCATGCCCGCGATGGTTCGGACCCGTTTTTCCACGCCGACGATCGGCCGGGAGTGGATGATCGGCGAGGCGGGAGAGGCCGTCACCGCGGTCGC
Source organism: uncultured Microthrixaceae bacterium (assembly GCA_963725155.1). GTDB lineage: Bacteria > Actinomycetota > Acidimicrobiia > Acidimicrobiales > DATDAH01 > DATDAH01. Next base: position 103,366 of record CAVRXU010000003.1, on the reverse strand, counting down.
CCCCGACGGCACGGTGAAGGTGCAGGACGCCCTCTGGCGGGCCCGCACCAACCGGGCCACCCCTCTCGAAGCGGGGGAGACCGTGGTGGTGGCCGGCCTCGACGGCCTGGTCCTGGAGGTGGAGTCGGCCGATCCCGAGCGCCGGCCGAAGGAGCACCGTCGACAGTAGATCGACCCCATCCATTCGGTTTGAACCGTCGTTCACCATTCGCGGGAAATCGGCCCCGACCCCTTTACGGCCAAAATCGGTGGGTCTACGGTCGAGGTTCCTGGAAGGGGGTCCAGCGTGACGGCTCAACTGGTAGACGTCGGGTGGCAGGTGAAGGCGGCTTGTAGGGGACCTCAGGCGGCCATCTTCTTTCCCCCACCACAGTTCGAACGCAAGGACGAGAAGATCGAGCGGGAGCGCCGGGCCAAGGAGATCTGTGCCAGCTGCCCCGTGCAACAGCCCTGCCTGCAGTACGCCTTGGGCATCCGCGAGCCGCACGGCATCTGGGGTGGCCGCAACGAGGCTGAGCGCAAAGAGCTGCTCACCCGCTGACCCGCGCCATCCCCTGAGCGCGGGCGGTCAGGGGATGGCGGCCAGGGGCATCCAGGTCCTCAGGCCTCGGGAAGGCGGGGTCCGGCGATGCGGAGGTCGTCGCGTCGCCGCGTGACACCCCTGTCATCGAGGAGGTTGGCCAGGGGGACGGCGTACTTGCGGCTGGTCCCGAGCGCTTCCCGGAAGTCACTCATCGAGAAGCCGGCCGACTGGTCGGCGAGGAGGTGGGCGGCCACCACGGCGGCTGCGCTCACCGCCGTCTCGGCGAACCAGATCCCGTCCTCCTGGACGGCCAGGCCCCGCCGGGCCAGCTCCCGGAGCTCACTCGGGTCCACGCGGTCAGGAGGGGGCGGCGCGAACGGCGCGGCCACCAGCGCGACGAGGTACGGATGGTCGGCCAACAGGTCAGCAGTCCCTTCGGCCCGGGCCCTCCCGCCGTCGACGGTGACACCGACCAGGTCCTCGAGCACCGCCCGTTCCCGGTCGTCGAGCTGGGCCACGTCCAACCCCATCTCGCCGGCCGCGTCAACCCGCTCCGCCAGGGTCGACTGGGCTGCGGCGAGTACGACGGGGTCCACCACCCACGAGCCGACGCTGGGGGCCCGGCGCTCACCGGTCAGCCGTTCCAGCGCGTCGGCCTCCACCCAGCCCCGTTCGGCGACCACCCGATCCACCGAACGGTCCGGGGTCGCCTGGGTGGCGGGCAGCCGCGGGTCGACATCGAGGATCTCCCCGCCGCCGACCGTCTCGCCCCGCCCTGACTCCCGCAGCACATAGCGGTCACCGGGCAACAGGGGCAGGGCCGTGGCCAGGTGGAGACGGACGAACCCCGTCGTCCCCGGCGCGAGCGAGTCCGCCGCCAGCACCCGGACCCGGACCGGCTGCTCGGCCGTGCCCAGATGGACGACGTAGGCGCCCCGGCGGGACACCCGGTGGTCCAGTGACGCGAGCACCTGCAGGTCGGCGTCGACCATGGCCGTCTCGTGCCACTGACCGGCCCGGACCACCACCTGACCCCGGCGCACCTGGTCGTGCTCGACGCCGACCAGGTTCAAAGCCGTGCGGCTGCCCGGTGGGAGGTGGTCGACCGACTCGTGGTGGGCCTGGATCCCCCGGACCCGGACCCCCGGCCCGCCGGGACGTACCAGCAGGCGGTCGTCCACGGCCAACCCGCCGCCGAGGAGCGTCCCGGTGACGATGGTGCCTGCCCCCTTGGCGGCAAAGGCGCGGTCCACCCACAGGCGGGGCCGACCCCTGTCGGCCACTGCGGGGGTGACCCGGAGGGTCCGTCCGAGGGCGGCCCGGAGCTCGTCGAGGCCGTGGCTCGCGGGCGCCGCCACCTCGACCACCTCGGCGTCGGCCAGGAACGTCCCGGCGACCCGGTCGGCCAGCTCGAGTCGGGCGACGCCGGTCAGGTCGGGCCCCGCCCGGTCCACCTTCGTCAGGGCGATCACGCCGTGTCCGACGCCGACCAGCTCGAGGATGCGCAGGTGCTCCTCGGACTGGGGCTTCCAGCCCTCCAGGGCATCGACCACGAACAGGCAGGCCACGACGCCGCCCACCCCGGCCAGCATGTTGGCGAGGAAGCGCACGTGACCGGGCACGTCCACGAAGGAGACGACCAGCTCGTCGATCTCGGTGTGGGCGAAGCCGAGGTCGATGGTCAGGCCGCGGGCCTTCTCCTCGGCCCAGCGGTCGGGGTCGGTGCCGGTGAGGGCCTCGACCAGGGTCGACTTGCCGTGGTCGACATGGCCCGCGGTGGCGACGACGTACAGGGCCGGTTCACCCCCCGCCGGAGAGGCCGGCGAATGCGGCCGCGACCAGGGCGTCCTGGTCGGGTTCGACGGTGCGCAGGTCGATGACCGTCCGGCCGTCGGCCATCCGGGCGATGACCGGCACCGGCGCCAACCGCAGCCGACGGCACTGGTCCCCGTCGACGGCGATGCCGACCGACTCGATCTCCGTGCCGGGAAGGGTCCCGCCACCGGCCACGGTCACGGTGTCGATCACGGTGCCGATCCCGAGGGCCTCAGCTCGAGCCCGCAGGTCGTCCACGGACCGGGCGACCATGCGCCACAGCGGGATGTCGTCGCCCCGGCGATCGAGGTAGGCGAGGGCGGTGGCCTGGAGCGCGCCGAGCACCAGCCCGCCCGGGCGCAGGGCCCGGGCCAGGGGATGGCGGGCGCAGGCGGCGACGAGGTCGGCTCGACCGGCGATGATCCCGGCCTGGGGACCGCCGAGGAGCTTGTCACCGGAGAACGTGACCAGGCCGGCGCCGGCGGCCAGGGTCTGGCGGACACCGGGCTCATCCCGCAGCCAAGCGGGTGGGCCGTCGGCCAGCCACGGGCAGGCGGTGTCGAGCAGCCCGGAGCCGAGGTCCACGGCGACGGTCGGGCCCAGCTCGGCCAGGGCGGTCACGGCGACAGCCTCGGTGAACCCGGTGATCCGGTAGTTCGACTGGTGGACCTTCAGGAGGAGCGCGGTGTCGGCGGTGACGGCCTGCTCGTAGTCCTCCCGCCGGGTCCGGTTCGTGGTGCCGACCTCCACGAGTCGGGCGCCGGACGTGGCCAGGATCTCCGGGATCCGGAAGCCACCCCCGATCTCGACCAGCTCGCCCCGGGAGACGACGACGTCCCGGTCCCGGGCCACCGCGGCGAGAGCCAGGAGGACGGCCGCCGCACCGTTGTTGACCACGGTGGCCGCATCGGCGCCGCAGGCCCGGGCCAGGAGGCCGGCGGCGTGGGCCCCCCGGGATCCCCGTTCCCCGGTGGTCAGGTCCAGCTCCAGGTTCGTGTAGGTCGCGGCCTGGTCGTGGGCGACGGGTGCCCGGCCCAGGTTCGTGTGCAGGAGCACGCCGGTGGCGTTGACAACCGGTCGCAGGAGGGCGGCGGCGACGGCTTCGGCCTCGGCCCGAGCAGCATCGGGCTCGCCCCGGGCGATGGCGGCCCGGGCGGCGTCGACCAGCAGCGGGTGGGGCAGGCCCGTGTCGACCAGGCTGCGGGCCAGGGCGTCGACCGACGGCGGCCGCCCGCCCTCAGCCGGCATTGGCCGCCGATCGAAGCTGTTCCGGGGTGATCAGATCGTGTTCCTGGTCAGCCGCCTCGTTGAGGGCCACATGGGCCAATCGAACAGCCCGGCGAATCGAGTGGTCGCTGCCGTAGAGCTCGAAGAGGGTCTCGACCGCACCGTCGGCGAACACGTCGTCGATGCCGACGAGCTCGAACGCCGTAGCCGCGACGTTCAGTCCGATTCTCCTGTCCAGGACCGAGCTCAGCGATGCGCTGGACCTCAGGGGAGGAATGGCGATCTGCGTGTCGCAGAACTCGAGGACATCGGGCCCGTCGAGGTCCAGGTAGGAATCGTGAGCGGCGACGACGACCGAAACCGGCAGTTCGGAGAGCCACCTGGGGATCTCACGCAGGAAGCTCGTGGCGATCGCGGGGTCACGTCCGACCCATCGGTCGCTGTCGTCGAAGATGATGACGGGCTGGAGCCCTGTCGTTTGCAGCGTGCGCATCAACTGGGAGATCGCGTCGTTCTGGGCGGCCAGGGACGTCGCCAGCTCGCCGGACGTCTGGGTGATCGCCTCGTTGGCCATCCCGGCCTGAAGCAGCCATGACGGTGTGTCCAGTCCTCTGGAGCGGGCCTCACTACGGGAGACGATGCGTCGTTGCGTGGCCAGCTCGAGTGCCTCCTGGGCTTGATCCGGACTCAGCTCCTCGGCTCGCTGAGCGGTCTGGACCAGGACCTGGATCACGTGGCCGGCCATGTACGACGGGTTGGCGACCGAATCCAGAGGCGCCGCGCTGACCGAGATGACCAAGGGCGCGAGTCCTTCGACGGCGCCTCCGAACACGAAAGAAAGGACGCTGGACTTGCCGCTCCCGCTGGCCCCGATCACGATCGTGCGCTCGCCTCGGATCGCCGCGGCCCGCAATCGAGACTCCACTGCGGTCCCTGCGGTCAGGTCATCGAAGGGCACGTGGTAGGCACCACGATCGTGCGGCTGCGGCGTCGAGTCGAAGGTGTAGCGATCGGCGAGCTGTCGTAGGAGCTCGGCACTCACGGCGAGCTCCCGGCGAACAGGTCGACGTTCAACGAGTAGATCTTGCGGGGGCGGCCGGGCGATCCCGTGTCTCTCTGCGTGGATGCAGTCACGACGCCGGCCTCCTGCAAGCGGTTCAGCACTTGGGTTGCTCTGGCCCGGCTCCAGCCGAGGCGTTCGAGCAGTTCCTTGTCGGAGGCACTGACGGGCCCCAGGGCTTCGAGCTCAGCGATCATCGTCGACTCTGATCGGCCCAAGGTCGCGGCCAGAGCTATGAGCTGGCTCTTCGCCGCGGACGTCGCCGCGTCATCGAGGACCACACCGCGAGCGGACGCGAGGAGGAGCCGCGGGTTCCCCTCGGCCCGACCGACGATCTGGTCGATCTGACCCATGAGCTTCGCGGCCGCGGCCTCGTCTGCCGGATTCGGATCCTGGGCCCGCCGCAGGATGAGTTCCGCGGCGTCGGCCTCCGACAGCGCGCCGATGACGATCTGGGCGTCGAAGAAGCTGTCGACCGGTGGGCGGACGTACTGCGGCAGATCTGTCGCCGGTGCCGTGACGAGCCAGTGGAAGGGAAGCTCCCACAGGTCATCGCGGTGGCGACCGAAGAACTGCCAATGGATCTCGGGATCGAGGTCCCCGTCCAGGGCGACGATCGGGTGATCCTCGATGTTGTGACCGAGCGACCGAAGGGCCTCGCTCGGATCATCCTCTCCCGGTCGTCGGACCCATTCGGCTTCGCGTCTCGTCTCCGACTGGTCCCGGTCGGCGTCCGACCGGTCCGTGTCGGCCGGTCGTCGCCGCCCGTGCACCGCGATGCGGACAGCATCGACGAGGCCCTCGATCGTCGTCACGCCGACCACGTCGACGACGATCACCCGATGTCCTCCGTCTCGGCATCGCCGCTCGAGTTGGTGGATCAGCGTGGTGCGGCCGCTGCCGCGGTCGCCGAGCAGGAGGGTGTTGAACCCGTACGATGCTGCCCGTTCGAGCTGAGCGAGCTCTCTGTCCCGATCGACGAAGAGGGCTCGGTCGGCGTCGGATGCGGTCAACGGCCGCTGGCTCAGCAGGAGCATCTGACAAAACTTACAGTAAGTATTGTCACGTGGCAACGGCCGTCTTCGCGTCGCGTCGGTCGGGGCCAGGAGCGCCCGGGGGGTCGCACCCCTAGCCTGGAGGGCGTGTTCGCCCTCCTGTTGGTGCTCTTCGTCGCGGTTCCGGCGGCGGAGCTCTACGTGATCCTGCAGGCCGCGCACGCCTTCGGCGGGGTCCAGACCATCGTGGCCCTGCTCCTCATCAGCGCCTTCGGGGCCTGGCTCTGCAAGCTCCACGGCTACGCCACGCTGGGCAAGATCCAGTCCGCCCTGAACGAGGGCCGCATCCCGACCCGGGAGCTCCAGGACGGCGCCCTGATCCTGCTCGCCGGTGCACTGCTGCTGACCCCCGGCTTCCTGGGCGACGTCGTCGGCATCCTGCTGCTGCTACCCCCGACCCGGGCCATCGCCCGCACGTTCCTGGCCCACGTCCTGCGGGGCCGCCTGAAGGTGGCCACCGCCGGGGCCGGCGTCGGGTCGACCTGGTCGGGATCGGTGGTCGACGTCGACGCCCACGAGCGCACCAACCGGGACGACGGCCCCCGCGGCCCGATCCCCCTGGGTCCATGACCGTCCTCACCCCGCGCCCCGCGGCCACGACGATGGTCCTGCGCGACGGCGCCGAGGGCCTCGAGGTCCTGCTCCTGCGCCGCAGCCCCCACACCGTCTTCGTGCCCGGCGCCCACGTGTTCCCCGGCGGTGCCGTCGAGGCGGCCGACCACGACCCGCACCCGGTGGCGGCCGGCGCCCCCGTCGAGTCCGACGCATCGGCCCGTCTCGGCCTGGACACCGGCGGCCTGGCGTTCTGGCTGGCTGCCGTGCGCGAGACCTTCGAGGAGGCCGGCCTCCTCTTCGCCGACGGCCCCGTCGACCGGGCCGCGCCTGAGCGGACAGCCGTCGACCGGGGCGAGCGTCCGCTGGCCGAGGTCTGCGCCGAGCTGGGCTTGACCCTGCGCCTCGGCGACCTCCGCTACTTCGGCCACTGGATCACCCCGCCGGGTGGCCCCCGCCGCTACACCACCCGGTTCTTCGTCGCCCCCGCCCCCGTCGGCCAGGAGCCGGTCCACGACGACGGTGAGGCCGTGGACAACGAGTGGGTGCGCCCCCACGTCGCCCTGGACCGCTTCGCCGCCGGCGACTGGGACCTGATCCTGCCGACCGAGCGCAGCCTGCATGCCCTCGACGGGTTCGTCGACGTGGCCGCCGTCCTGGCCCACCTCGACACCCGACCCCCCTTGACCGACGACCACGGTGGCCGACGGATCGCCCTTCCTCAGGAACTGGCGACCGCCGCCCCCCAGGAGACCTGACGTGAGCATCGACGAAGCCCCCGAGCCGATCCCCATCATCCCGGACGTGCCCCGGGCCCTGTCCCCGCTGGTGCGGCGGATCTGTGCCGACAACCCCGGCGTCATGACCGGCCCGGGGACGAACACGTACCTGATCGGCGTGGACGAGATCGCCGTCATCGACCCCGGTCCCGCCGACGAGGCCCATCTCGACGCCGTGGCCGGCTGCGGTGGGGACCGGATCCGCTGGATCCTGCTCACCCACACCCATCCCGACCACGGTCCGGGGGCCATCGGCCTCAAGGAGCGGACGGGCGCCAAGATCATGGCCTTCGAGTCCCGCGACGACATCGAGGTGGACGGCACGTTGGCCGACGGCGACATGGTCGAGGGCACCGAGTGGCGCCTGACCGCCCTGCACACGCCGGGCCATGCCTCGAACCACCTCTGCTTCATGCTGGAGGAGGAGCGCTGCCTCTTCACCGGGGACCACGTGATGGACGGCTCGACCGTGGTCATCAAGCCCCCCGACGGGAACATGGCCGACTACCTGGCCTCCCTGGAGCGGATCAAGGCCATGCGCCTGTCGGTCATCGCCCCGGCCCACGGCCACCCCATCGAGGACCCCAAGGCCCGCATCGACTGGTACATCCAGCACCGCATCGAGCGGGAGGCGGCCATCGCCGCCGCGCTGAAGGAGGCGGGCACCGCGTCCATCGACGACCTCGTTGCCGCCGTCTACACCGATGTGGACCCCGACCGGCACCCCATCGCCCGGCACAGCACCTTCGCCCACCTGCTCAAGCTCCGGGACGAGGGCACGGTGAAAGGCGACGACCTCGACGGGAAGTGGACGACCGCCTGAAGAGGTAGGACGCTTTCACATGGCCGAAACACGGTTGCCACACCCTGATGCCACCGTGGCCGAGACCATGGGGACCGTGACGGAAGCGCCGACGGGATTGCTCTCCGGATACGACACCGGGGGCTTCTACGACGAGGCCGTCGACGAGACGGACGAGCTGCGCCCCGAGTACGAGGTCCTCTTCGACCGCCTGCGGACGATGACCCACGAGGAGCTGGCCCGGCGCGCGGCCATGAGCGACGACACCATGCGCAAGCGGGGCGTCACGTTCACCCTCAGCGCCGACCCCGAGGCCGAGGGCGACGAGGACCTCGAGCGCACCCTGCCCATGGACGTCCTGCCCCGGGTGATCGGCGGGGCGGCGTGGCGGGACCTGGAAGCGGGGCTCATCCAGCGGGTGTCGGCCCTGAACGCCTTCCTCGAGGACCTCTACGTCGGCGAGCGGGCCGCGGTGCGGGACGGGATCGTGCCGTGGTGGCTGGTCACGTCCTCGGACGGCTTCGTCCGGGAGGCCATGGGCGTGCCCGCGCCGTCCGGCGTGCGCTGCCTCGTCGCGGGCCTCGACCTGGTCCGGGGGGCCGACGGCCGGCTGCGGGTGCTGGAGGACAACCTGCGCAACCCCAGCGGCATCTCCTACGTGCTCGAGAACCGGGACCTGATGACCCGCCTGTTCCCGTCGATCGTGCGGGCCCACCGCGTCCGGCCGGTCGGCAACTACGGCGAGCGCCTGCTCCGGGCCCTGCGCAGCGTGGCCCCGGCCGGCGTGGCCGACCCCTGCGTGGTGGTCATGACCCCGGGCATCCACAACGCGGCCTACTTCGAGCACGCCTTCCTGGCCCACCAGATGGGCGTCGAGCTGGTCGAGGGCCACGACCTCCTGGTGGACGGCCAGCGGGTGTTCATGCGCACCACCGAGGGGCCCCGCCCGGTGCACGTCATCTATCGCCGCCTCGACGACCGCTTCCTCGATCCGGTGGGGTTCCGCAGCGGCAGCTACATCGGCGTGCCCGGCCTGCTCAGCGCCGCCCGGGCGGGCACGGTCACCATGGCCAACGCGGTCGGCAACGGCGTCGCCGACGACAAGGCCGTCTACCCCTTCGTCCCCGACCTCGTCCGCTACTACCTCAACGAGGAGCCGTTGCTCCCCAACGTGGGCACCTACTGCCTGTGGGACCCCGACCAGCGGGCCGCCGTGCTGGGCCGGCTCGACGAGCTGGTGACCAAGCCGGTCGACGGGGCCGGTGGCTACGGCTTGGTCATCGGCCCCACGGCCAGCGACGAGCAGCTGGCCGTCCTGCGGGCCCAGATCGAGGCCGACCCCCGCGGCTACATCTCCCAAGAGGTGGTCCAGCTGTCGCGGGTGCCCACGGTCGCCGAGGACGGTCTCGCCGGCCGCCACGTCGACCTCCGCCCGTTCATCATCTCGTCGGCCGACGGCATCGAGGTCGTCCCCGGCGGGCTCACCCGCGTGGCCCTCGAGCCCGGCTCGTTGATCGTCAACTCGTCTCAGGGCGGCGGGTCCAAGGACACCTGGGTGCTCCGGTGAGGACGGCCCGGTCATGATGCTCGCCCGTCACGCCGAGAACCTGTTCTGGGCCGGCCGCTACGTCGAGCGGACCCAGGACACGGCCCGGATGCTGGACAGCACCTACCACCACAGCGCCGGCCTGGCGCCCGAGCAGAGCGCCCGGGCCTGGGCCAACCTGCTCCGCTCCCTCGGCCTGGACCTCGAGTTCGCGGCGTCGGGCCGGGAGCTCGACGTGGCCACGGTCAACGCCTTCCTCATGGGCGACGCCTCGCACCCGGGGGCCATCGGCAAGTCGGTGCGCCGGGCCCGGGAGAACGCCCGCAGTGTGCGCGAGCTGCTGTCGTCGGAGCTGTTCGAGGCCTTCAACCGCTCGTACCTCGAGCTGCGGGCCTCCCAACGGCGGGGCCTGCGGGCGGGCCTCGACGAGCATCCCGCCGACCTCTACGCCGCGGTCCGACTGCGCTGCCAGTCCATCCTCGGGGTGGCCACCGAGACCATGCCCCGGGACGACCCGTGGCGGTTCCTGATGCTGGGCATGCTGCTGGAGCGGGCCGAGATCATGAGCCGGATGCTGTCCGTGCACCTGACCGCCGACGCCGAGGACCCGCAGCCGGCCTCACTGGCCTCCTGGGCCGAGCTCCTCGACGCCAGCGCCGCGCTCGAGGCGTTCGTCCGCTGGCAGCGGGGGACCGCCCCCCGCATCACCGACGTCACCGCCTTCCTGCTGCTGTCCCGCACCTTCCCCCGCAGCGTCCTGCGCGCGCTGCGGTCCGCGGAGGACCAGCTGGCCCGCCTCGAGTCCGACGAGACCCGCTCGGTGTGTCGCCGCCTGCTCGGAGGGGTGTGGTCCGAGCTGGAGTACCTCGACGGCCACGAGCTGACGCCGGCCACGCTCACCGAGCTCCTGGGCCGGGTCCGCAATCGCCTCCCCGCGGTGGGCAACGCCGTGAGCGACCGCTTCTTCAGCCCGGGCGAGACGGCGGGGCTCTACCTCCACGAGCTGCGGGGCGGTCCGCCGGCCCTCAGCGACCCCGAACGGGATGCCCCGCCGGCGACGACGGCAGGCCGGCCCCGATGAGGCTCGACATCCGCTACGAGACCCGGTTCCGCTACGACACGCCGGTGCGGGAGTCCCACAACGAGCTGCGGGCCTGCCCGGTGGACGACGCCCGCCAGCGGGTCCTGGACTTCCGGCTCCGGGTCGACCCGGCCACTCCGGTGCAGTCCTTCCGGGACTACTGGGGCACGCGGGTCGAGGCCTTCGGCGTGATCCCCCGCCACGACCGCCTCGACGTCATCGCCGAGATCAGCGTCGAGACCCACGCGCCGGCCGAGGACCCGGCCCCGCCGACGGCGATCGCCGACCTGGCCGGGCACGAGGCCTTCCACGAGTACACGGTGCCCAGCCGGCACACGGGCGGGGGCGTCGATCTGACCGAGCTCGGGCGCACGGTGATGAACGGAGCCGAGACGGCTGAGCAGACCGGCCGGACCATCGCCGACTGGGTGGGGCACTCGCTGACCTACAGCCCCGGCGCCACCAAGGTGGACACCACCCTCGACGAGGTCGTCCAGCGGCGGGTCGGGGTCTGCCAGGACTACGCCCACCTGACCGTCGCCCTCTGCCGGGCGGTGGCCCTGCCCGCCCGCTACGTGTCCGGCTACCTGTTCGCCCGTCGGGACGACGCCGGGTCGGGTGCCGACGCCAACGGCGCCACCGATGAGCCGGGCGAGGCCGATGCCGTGCGGGTCCAGACCCACGCCTGGGTCGAGGTGGCCGTGGCGCCCGGTCGCTGGCAGCCGCTCGACCCCACGAACGGTCGCGAGGTCGGCGAGCGCCACGTCAAGATCGGCCACGGCCGGGACTACTTCGACGTCACCCCGTTCCACGGCAGCTTCTCCGGCAGCGCCGACCCCACGCTGGTCTCGTCCGTGGACATCCGCCGCCGGTCGGGCGAGGACGACCGCCCCAACATCCTCTCCGCCGCCGACCGCGGCCTGCTCCGCCGCCCCGTGCCCCAGACCCCCCAGCGCCTCCTGGCCCAGCAACAGGAACAGCAGCAGCAGTAGGGGTCCGCGCCGCCGGGGGAGCGTCCCCGCAGAGCGCGGGATGCTCCCGTCGGGTCACTCGACGGTGAGGCTTCCCTCCATGCCGGCGTCGAAGTGGCCCTCGAGCCCGCAGATGATCTGGTACTCGCCGGCTTCGTCCACGGTGAACGTCGCCGTGACCGTCTCGCCCGCGCCGGTCTCGACCTCGTCCAAGACCCCCTCCTCGGTGAACTCGGCCTCCGACGTGATCGGCTCCTTCATGATCACCCACTCGTGGTCGGTCGACCCGTCGTTGGTGAAGTCGAGCTCGAACTCGCCGGCCGGAACCGTCCATTCGTTGGGCGAGAACTCGAACTCGGTCGCCGTCGCCTCGAGCCCTCCGGAACCATCGTCGGAGTCGTCCCCGCAGGCCGTCACGGCCACCACCATCAGCGAGGCGGCCCCGATCAGGACGCCCTTCGGTACGTGCATCGATTTCCCCTCTCGCGGCGCGACCACCGGGGCCGCCCGCCCAACCATCGTTCTGGGCCAAGATGAAGCGTCGGTGAAGAACGCCGATGGGGGTCGGGGATGAAGCTGCTCCTGGTCGAGGACGACGTTCGGACCGCGGCCCTGCTCGCCCGGGGCCTGCGGGAGGCGTCCCATCGGGTCGATGTGGTCGGGACCGGCGAAGCGGCCTGCACCTCCGCCACCTCCCAGCCCTACCAGGCCGTGCTGCTCGACGTCATGCTGCCGGGCATCGACGGCGTGGAGACGTGCCGGCGCCTTCGGGCGCTCTCGGTACGGACGCCGATCCTCATGCTGAGCGCTCGTGGTGAGCTCGCCGATCGCGTGGAAGGCCTCGACGCCGGGGCCGACGACTACGTCACCAAGCCCTTCTTCCTGGACGAGGTCCTGGCTCGTCTGCGGGCCTTCGACCGGCGACCAGGGGTGTGCTCCGACGGACTGCTCCGTGCCGGCGCCCTGCTGGTGGGACCCGGCCCGGCAGCGCGCCGGTCTCGGCTCGACCGACATCGCGCTCACGGTCCGCCAAGGGGCGGTCTTCGAGGTGTTCATGCGCCACCCGGGCCAGGTCCTCACCCGCGGGGCGATCGCCGACGCGGCCTGGGACGGGACACTCGATCTCGCCTCGAACGTCATCGACGTCCACGTCGGGGCGCTGCGGCGCAAGCTCTCGGGTCTGGGGGTCCCGGTCATCCAGACCGTGCGCGGCCTCGGGTACCGGCTCGACCCGGTCGACCCGGTCGACTCGTGAAGCGGGCCCTCGGCCGGGTGGGGGGTGCGGTGGCCCACCTGCCCGTCCGTTGGCGCCTTGCGGTCGGCGTCGGTTTCACGGCCTTGACGATCCTTCTCGTGGTCGGCCTCGCCGTCGAGCGGCAGACCGAGCACCACCTGGTCGATCTCCTCGACGACTCCCTCCGGGAGGAGGCGGGGGAGATGGTCCCTCCGATGCTCGCCGACCGTCCGTTCACCGACTTCTCGTCACTCGTCCACGACGAGGACGACGACGAGGACGAACCTGTCTCCCTCCTCCTGCAGGCGCTCGATGACGGCGGACGGATCGTCGGCGCCACCCCCGCGGCCCGTCACCTGACGCTGCTGGCCGGGGGGCCGGACCAGGCGACGGGTGACCCTGGGTTCACGACGGTCTCCGGTGTGGGCCGGGTCCGCCAGCTGGCCATCCCCGCCACCATCCGGGACACGCCGTACACGCTGATCTCCGCCGTGCCGTACGCCCCCACCGCCCGGACCTTGGCGGACCTGCATCGCCGCCTCGTGGGCGGGGCGTTGCTCGGCGTGGCCCTGAGTGCCGCGCTCGCCTACGGCCTGGCGGGTGCTGCCCTGCGCCCGGTGGAACGGATGCGGCAACGGGCACTGGAGATCCGCTCGTCGTCGACCGGTGTCCGCCTCCCGCTCCCGGCTGCCGATGACGAGGTCCGGCGGCTGGGGGAGACCCTCAACCACACGTTGGACGAGCTCGAGGCGGCGGCCACCAGGCGGCGCCTGTTCGTGGCCCATGCCAGCCACGAGCTGCGGACCCCCCTCGCCCGGATGCGCACGAGCCTGGAGCTGGCGCGTCGGCCGCAGAGGACCAAGGAGGAGCTCCGCAGCGCGATCGAGGATGCCGCGGTCGACACCGAGGAGCTCATCGCGCTGGCCGAGGGCCTGCTCGACCTCGGTTCGCTCGAGGGGGATCCGGCTCGTCCCGCTCCCTCAGCTTGTGAGGTGTCCGCCGTGGTCGGGGAGCTGGCGGACGCCGTCCCCACGATCGTGACGTCGGTGGTGAGCCCGCTATGGGCGGCGATCGATCCCGATGCGCTACGTCGGATCCTGCGAAACCTCGTGATCAACGCTGAGGTTCACGGCTCCCCCCCGATTGCGGTCGAGGTCGACGGCGCGGACGAGTGGGTGACGCTGGTGGTCTGGGACCATGGCCCCGGGATGCCCGCCGGCTTCGAGGACGCGGCGTTCGAGCCGTTCACCCGGGCCCCGGCGGCCGGCGACCAGCCGGGTGTCGGCCTGGGCCTCGCGATCGTGGCCACGATCGTCGAACGCTACGGCGGGGTCTGCTCGGTCCGGCGCGACCAGGGCCGGTTCGGGGTTCGGATCGATCTGCCCGCAGTCTGCGGCCCGATGGAGTCGGCTGGTCAGGTCAGGAGGCGGAAGGCGGGGACCGGGTCGGGGAAGCCTTTGACGGTGACCGGGCCGAGGGGCTCGACCTCGTCGTCGGCGGCCACGGCGGCGGCGGCCTCGGACAGGAGGACCTCGCCCGGCTCGGCCAGGACGACGAGGCGGGCGGCCAGGTTCACCACGGAGCCGTAGTAGTCGCCGTCCCGGTTGAGCACTTCACCCGCCGCCAGGCCGACGCGCACCGACGGCAGGTATTCGGCGCCGGGGAGCCCGGCGGCCAGCCCCCGGGCGATGCGGAGGCCGTTGGCGGGATCGTCGGCCACGAACATGACCTCGTCGCCGATCAACTTCACGACCTGCCCCCCGTGGGTCAGGACCAGGTCGCCGACGTGCTCGTCGAAGACGTCCACGATCCCGGCCAACTCACTGGTGCTGACCTTCGCGCTCAGGCTGGTGAAGTCAGCCAGGTCGGCGAAACCGACGGCGACCGACGCCAGGGTGGCGGCGCTGGAGTCGTCGACGGCCCAGGCCCGGCGCGAGGTGCGCGCCATGTGGAGTCGGTGCAGGGGGCTGAAGACGGCCTCGACCTCCGGCAGCATCATTCTGCTGATCCGCTGATAGCCGTCCATCACGTCCAGGTCCGAGCCCCCGGCCTCCAGGAACGGGACTTCGAAGCCCAATCGGAGGGCGGCGACCTCGGCTTCGGCGATCCGGTTGAACCCGCTGCCGATGACTCGAAGGGCCTGGAGCACCGGCGCCGCGCCGAACAGCTCACTGGCGGCGGCGTAGAAGCGCAGGATCTGGACCTCGTCGGGGGCGAACGCCGGCTCGTCGTCGTCGCCGACAGCCACGCCCACGGTGAGCCACACCCTGCGGGCCTCGGCGACGTCGAGGCCCGCCTCGGCGGCCGCCTCTGCCGGCGTGATCCGCTCGATGCCCCGGATGTTCACCTCGGCGGCCAGACCGGACAGGTCGCCCTCGGCGTCGACGCGCGCCTCGGGGACCCCTTGGTCGAGGAGCCGTTGGCGCAGGTCGGCCAACTGCTCGTCCGCGATGTGGCGGTCGAAGTCCCGCCTCCCCACCGAGCTCATGGCCCGAGTCTGGCCGAGGTCAGGAGACCTCGGCGCCCTCGTTCTCGGCGGCCCGGTCGAGCACGTCCAGCGCGGCGACGGCGGCCTCCAAGACCCGGGCGCTGCAGCCGGCCATCTCGACGGGGGGCACCGCCTCCTCGACGATGCGGGTGGCCAGGGCCCGGAAGGCCTCGGCCGCCGGGCCGTCGCCGAGGGCGATCGGTTCACCGATGTCGCCACCGGTGGCCACCGCCGGCTCCAGGGGGATCGACCCCAGGAGCGGGACGCCGGCCTCGTGGGCCAGGTCGGCGCCGCCGCCCTCGCCGAACAGCGGGTACGACTCCCCGTGCTCGCAGACGAAGGCGCTCATGTTCTCGATCACCCCGGCGATGCGCAGGTAGGACTTGCGGGCCATGTCCGCGGCCCGCACCGCCACCTTCTGGGCGCTGCGGGACGGGGTGGTCACGATCAGGATCTCGGTCCGGGGCAGCATCCGGGCCAGGCCCATCTGCACGTCGCCGGTGCCCGGGGGCATGTCGATCAGCAGGTAGTCCAGATCGCCCCAGCGCACATCCTCCAGGAAGTGCTGCACGGCCCGGTTGAGCATGAGGCCCCGCCACATGAGGGCGGATTCCTCCTTGTCCACGAGGAAGCCCATGGACACGACCTCGAGGAAGCCGTCGCCCATCGGGATGATGTTCGGGACCATCTTCTTGTCTTCGGTGGACCCCTCGAGACGGCCCTCCATGCCCAGCATGCGGGGGACCGAGAAGCCCCAGATGTCGGCATCGAGCACACCGACCCGGAAGCCCTGGGCGGCCAGGGCCGCGGCCAGGTTCACGGTGACCGACGACTTGCCCACGCCGCCCTTGCCCGAGGCCACCGCGATGACCCGGGTGGTGGCGGGCACGGCGGTGTCGGGGGCGGCCTCCTTCACGTTCCAGCGGGCCCGGGCCATGGCGTGGGCCTTCTCCTCGGCGTCCATCTCGGTCCAGTCCAGCTTCACGCCGGTCACACCGGGCAGGGACTCGACCCGGGCGACCACGTCCTTCTTGATCTGGGCCCGCAGCGGGCAGCCTGCCGTGGTCAGGGCGAGGGTGACGGTGACGAGGCCGTCATCGCCCACCGTGACCGCCTTGGCCATGCCGAGGTCGACGATGTCGCTGCCCAGCTCGGGGTCGATGACCCCGCGCAGCAGCCCGAAGACATCCTCACTGCGGGGGAGGGTCGTCGGGGCCATGGGGTGATTTTACCGGTCTAGCCCGTGTAATCTTGTCCCATGGCTGAGTCGCAGACCGCCGCCCCCTCTCGGCTCGAGATCCTGAAGGCCCTGGGCGAGAACACCCGGTACGCCATCTACCTGGAGCTGGCCCGCTCCCCCCGCCCGCTGGCCACCGCGGAGATCGCCACCACCCTCGACCTGCACGCCAACACCGTGCGCCCCCATCTGGAACGGATGCGCGAGGTCGGCCTGCTCGACCAGCGCGTCGACAACAACGGCGGGGTGGGCCGGCCCCAGCACCTCTACTCCCTGGCTCCCGACGCCCCGTCGCTCGGCCTCGAGCCCCCGGCCATGCCCGCCCTGGCCCGCATGCTGCTCACGGTCGCCGCCGAGGCCGGCCTCGACGGCAACGACGCCGAGGCCGCGGGCCGGGACCAAGGGGCCCGGGACGCCGGGAGCTTCCCCGAGGACAGCCCTTGCATCGAGGCCCTCATGACCCAGCTCGAGTACCTCGGCTTCGACCCCGAGGCCACGGGGGGCACCGACGGGGTGACCATCGCCTTCACCCACTGCCCCTTCCGGGAGCTGGCCGAGGCCAATCCCGACCTGGTCTGCGGTCTCCACCGGGGCATGGTCGAGGGCTTCGTGGACGGTCTGGGCACCGGACAGATGGGGGCGTTCCGCACCCTGGTCGACCGGGTGCCCTGCCAGACCGATGTGGTCGAAGTCCGCGTTCGGTAGATTCATTGCAGAGACAAGTACGGGAGGACCACCAGTGATCACCGTCACCGACAGCGCAGCCGCCAAGGTCAAGGAGCTCCTCGAGCAGGAGGACGAGGCCAACCTGGCGCTGCGCGTCGCCGTACGGCCGGGTGGTTGCTCGGGCTTCAGCTACGAGATGTTCTTCGACAGCGACGTCGCCGACGACGACACCAAGGCCACCTTCGGCCAGGTCGAGGTCATCGTGGACGCCTCCAGCGCCATGCTCCTCGAGGGGGCGACCCTCGACTACAAGGACGGCCTGAACCAGGCGGGGTTCGCCATCGACAACCCCAACGCCCAGCGCACCTGCGGCTGCGGCCAGTCCTTCAGCTGACCGTCCCTGCCTCCCTCAGGCGATCTGATCCAGCGCTTCCCGTAGTTCGACGCGGTCATAGACGCTGTCGAGGCGGGTGATGACGGTGCCGGCGGTGTCCATCAGGTAGAGGGTGGGCTCGAAGGAGAGGGCGAAGGCGTCGGTGATCGGGGCCAGGCCACCGGCGCGGGGATCGTCGCCGCTCAGGGGGTCGGCGTAGACCTCGGCGTGGATGGCGGTGATCGTCGGGTAGTCGGGCAGGGCCTCGATGACCAGGTCCAGCACCGGCCCGCAGATCGCCGTCTGGCAGAACTCCGGCGTGGCGATCACCAGGGCGACCGGACCCGCCCCCAGGGCATCGGCCAGGTCGACCTCGTGCAGGGCACACGCCGGGTCCCGGGTGCAGATGGGATCGACGCCGCGGGCGTTGGCCGACGTGGGGGTGTGTTCGACGGGTAGGGCCTGGCCCGGGATCGGGATGAGCGTGCTGTCGCCGATGTCCAGGGTGACGACGTTGAAGCCGGGCTCGTCGACCGCGGTGATCTCATGGATCCCCGCGCCGGCGGGGGTGAAGCGGATCGGGTAGTACGGCGTGGGGACGCCGTCGCTGTGGGGCTCCACCGTGACGACCGTCGGCTCCCCGGTGTCGGTCCGGATCTGGAAGTCCCGGGGCTCCAGGCCTTCCCGGACCGGCACCCCTTCGGCGTCGGCGATGGCCACCGGCACTCGCTGCTCGCCGTCGGTGATGAGCACGCCCTGTGGCGGGAGGAGCACGAGCAAGGTGCCGGTGAGCTCGTCGGTGCCCGGCGCGCTGTCGTCGGGCGCGGCGTCGGTCGAGTCGGCGTCATCGCCCCCGCTGCAGGCGGTCAGGAACGCCAGCGCGGCGCCGCCGGCCAAGACCGTTCGTCGGGAGAGTCCGGGAGCTGTCATCGGAGTCGGAACCTATCCTCGGTTGATGAGCGGCGGGCCGATCGGCGGGCCGAGCACGCCCGCAAAGCTGAGCGACAGCGAAGAGCCCTCAACACAGCCCGAGCCGCCGCGCCTGCAGTTCGAGGTCGACGGCGCCCAGGTCGAGGTGGCCGACGACGGGGCCTCCCTGCTGGAGGTCCTGCGGGACCGACTGGGGCTGCGGTCGGCCAAGGACGGCTGCAGCCCCCAGGGCCAGTGCGGCTGCTGCACCGTGCTGGTCGACGACGCCCCCCGCGTGGCCTGCGTGACCCCCGCCCGCCGGGTGGTGGGCCGTTCGGTGACCACCCTGGACGGGCTCGACCCGGCCGACCGGGACGCCTGGGCCGACGCCTTCTGCGCCACGGGGGCCAGCCAGTGCGGGTTCTGCACGCCCGGCATCGTCGTGCGCCTCGAAGGGGCCCGGCGCAAGGGCGTGGACCTCACCGACGAGGTCGCGGTCGACCGGGCCCTGGCCGCCCACCTCTGCCGGTGCACCGGCTGGCGCACCATCCACGAGGCAGCTGTCCGGCTGGGTGCGCCCGTTCCGGCCCGCGATCTCACCGCCGCCGCCCGGCGGGCCGAGCTGGAGGGCGGGGGGCCACAGCGCGTCGGGCCCGACGTGGCCACGGGAGCCGGTGGCTTCGCCGACGACCGGGCGCCCGCCGACGCGCTGGTGGCGGTACCCGACGGGGAAGGGGGTTACGCCGTGGGGGCCACCCTGACCGAGGCCCGCCAGGCTGCCGGCAAGGTCCAGGGTCGACGCACCACGGTGGAACCGGAGCCGCCCTTGGCGGTTCCCGACGGTGACTGGGACCTGACCCTGCGCACGACCTGGGTCGAGCCGGCCTACCTGGAGACCGACGCCTCGTGGTGCGAGCCCGGCGGTGAGCCGGCCTCGCCATTGGCCAACGGCGGTGCCTTCGGGGGGAAGGCAACGTCACCGGTGGCCGCCGCCGCTCGCCGTCTGGCCGATGAGCACCGGCGAACGGTGCGGGTCCTCTGGGCTCGGGAGGACGCCGTCCGCCTCGGCCCCAAGCGCCCACCCGTGGCGGCCGGTGTTCGCCGGGACGGGACCGGCGTGGTGCGCGTCGTGCGCACCCCCGGCGTGGCCGAACGTCTTGCCGCGGCGGGCTTCGAGGTCGAGGAGGTCGACGTCGTGGGACCGCCGACCTCGGTCGCCCTCCGCGGCGCCGGGTGGGCTGAGGCGGCCGTGCTCCGGGCTGGGGCCCGCGGTGAGGTGGGCTGGATGGAGGACCCCGACGGCGGTCGGGCCACGGCCGAGATCGTCGCCGGTCGCCTCCAGGTCCGGGTCCACGCCGGCCTGCCCCTCGACGAGGTCGTCCTCCGCTCGTACGTCATCGGCGCAGCCCACATGGCCCTGAGCTGGGTCTGCTCGGAGGGCCTGGCCGTCGACGAGGCGGGCGAGATCCACGACCTGACCGTGCGCTCGTTCGGCATCCTCCGGGCCGCCGACATGCCCGAGATCGACGTCACGATCGAGCCGTCCGCCGCCGAGCCGGTCAACGGTTCGGACGCCGTGTTCGCCGCCGTCGCCGCCGCGGCCTGGCTCGATCAGGGCTGTCCGCCCCAGTGGCCCACCGGTCACCGCTACCGCTGAGGGCTACGGTCGGCGCCATGTCGAAGCCTGTGGGTGCCTACCGACCGATCGTGCGGGCCGGGGACTGGCTGATCGCGTCCGGCCAGATCGGGCTGAAAGACGGTGCCCTCATCGGAGGCGGCTTCCGAGAGGAGGTGGCCCAAGCCCTCGACAACCTCGCCGGCCTCCTGGCCGGAGAGGGGTCGAGCCTGGCCCAGGTCGTGAAGACGACGGTCTACCTGCGCCACATGGGCGACTACGGCATCCTCAACGAGGTCTGGCTGGAGCACTTCGGTGACAGCCTCCCGGCCCGGGCCGCGGTGGCCGTCAGTGAGCTCCCCCTTCACGCCCTGGTCGAGATCGAGGCCTGGGCGTACACCGGCACCTAGCTAAGGTTCGACCGTGGTCGGACCCGTCCTCATCGTCGCCGCTCTGCTGCTCCTGCCTGTCCTCATGTGCATGGGCGGCGCCGTCCTGGCCGCCACCCTCGGCTGGTCGGTGAAGGTCAACGTGGACGCTGCCAACGAGGGCTCGGAACTCCTCGACCTCAACACCTGAACGGGGTGAGTTCGAGGTTCAGCCGGCCCAGCGGGACTGACCGAAGCGGTAGCCCACCGAGCGCACGGTCTGGATCAGGTTGGCGTGCTCCTCGCCCAGCTTGGCCCGCAGGCGCCGGACGTGGACGTCGACCGTCCGGGCCCCGCCGTAGTACTCGTAGCCCCAGACCCGGCTGAGCAGGGTCTCCCGGGTGAAGACCTTGCCCGGGTGCTGGGCCAGGAACTTCAGCAGCTCGTACTCCATGTAGGTGAGGTCGAGCGGGCGGCCGGCGATGAGGGCCTGGTAGGTCTCGAGGTTCAGGACCAGCGGCTCGTACTCCACCAGCTCGGCCTGGACACCACCACCGGAGCGCCAGAACTGGTGGCGCAGGCGGGCCTCCAGCTCGCGGGGGTGGAACGGCGAGAGGCAGAAGTCGTCATAGAGGTCCTCCCGCAGCTCCAGCTCGCCCAGCTGGGCGCCGGAGATGAGCAGGAGGACGGGCGCCACCGGCGCGTCCCGGCGGCGTAGGGCCCGACAGAGGGCGAACGCCCCTTCCGGGTCGGTGTCGGCGCAGACCACGGCCCCACCCCAACCGCCGTCGGGCTCGTTGCGGGTGGCCCCGACCTCGTCGCCCACCGCCTTCCAGGCGAAGCCCGAGAGATCCAGGGTCTGGACCAGGTCCGCCGGCGCGGGATCCGGGAAGACCAGGACTGGCTCCGTCGCGGCGGCGGTGTCCGCGGCGCTCAGTGTCAACGGCTCTTCGCCTGACGGCTCATCGCCCGGCGGGCCTGTTCGGCCCGCGGATTGGCTACGCCCCTCATCCCCACAAGCTTGTCATCCCTACCAGACCGGGAGGTAACGCTCGAGCTCGAACGGGGTGACGGCGGCCTTGTAGGCGGCCCACTCGTTGCGCTTGTTGCGCAGGAACCAGTCGTGAACGTGCTCGCCGAGGGCCTCGGCCACCAGCTCGGAGCCCTCCATGGCATCGAGGGCCTCCGACAGCGACTGGGGCAGGGCGCTAAGGCCCTCGGCCGCCCGCTCCTCCGGAGTGAGCTCGTAGATGTTGCCCTGCTGGGGCTCGGGCAGGTCGTAGCCCTCCTCGACCCCCTTCATGCCGGCCGCCAACAGGACCGAGTAGGCCAGGTAGGGGTTGCAGGCGGGATCCGGAGCCCGGTACTCGATGCGAGTCGAGGACTCCTTGCCCCGCTTGACCACCGGCACCCGGACGAGGGCGGACTGGTTGTTGCGCCCCCACGAGACGAACACCGGAGCCTCGAACACCGTCTGGGAGCCGGTGCCCGTGCCTTGCACCAGTCGCTTGTAGGAGTTCACCAGCTGGTTGGTGATGGCGGTGATCTCGGGGGCGTGGTGCAGCAGGCCGGCGATGAAGTGGCGGCCGACCTTGGACAGGCCCAGCTCGTCGCCGGCGTCGTGGAAGGCGTTGACGTCACCCTCGAAGAGCGAGAGATGGGTGTGCATGCCCGAGCCCTGCACCCCCTCGAGCGGCTTCGGCATGAACGTGGCGTACACGCCCCGCTCCAGGGCGATCTCGCGCACGACCAGACGGGCGGTCATCACGCTGTCGGCCATCGACAGGGCGTCGTCGTAGCGCAGGTCGATCTCGTGCTGGCTGGGGCTGTCCTCGTGGAAGCTGTACTCCACGGGGATGCTCATCGCCTCCAGCGTGTGGATGGTCCGCTTGCGCAGGTCGGAGGCCACGTCGGCGGTGGTCAGGTCGAAGTACGACCCCTGGTCGAGCGGCTGCAACGGCGTCGAGGCGTCGCCGTCGGCGAAGTAGAAGAACTCCAGCTCGGGGGCACAGAAGAACGAGAAGCCGCGCTCGCGGGCCCGGTCCAGGTTGCGGCGGAGGATGCCCCGGGGGTCGCCCTCGAAGGGGTTGCCCTCCAGGTCCTCGATGTCGCAGAACATCCGGGCCGAGTTGTCGTCGGCCATCGACCAGGGGAGCAGCTCGAACGTGTTGGCGTCGGGCCGGGCCAGGACGTCGGACTCCTGGAGCCGGGAGAAGCCGTTGATGGCGGAGCCGTCGAAGTGCATGCCCTCGGCGAAGGCCGTCTCCAGCTCGGCCGGGCTGATGGCGAAACTCTTGAGCTGACCGAGCACGTCGGTGAACCAGAGCCAGATGAGCCGGACACCGCGTTCCTCGACCGTGCGCAGCACGTACTCCTGCTGACGCTCCATCGGGTCATGATGACGCTTCCGGGTGCGGAGTCACGACCTTCCCGGGGTCGTTCACATGGCGTTCACATTTGTGCAACCGCTCCGAAATGGGTTGCGGTGATCCTGTCCTCACCCGTGGCCGATGGGCGTTCCCGAGCGGCCCCCCGAGACAAGAGGTGACCGTGACCTACAGGGCTGAGTACATCTGGATCGACGGCGTCGAGCCGACGGCCGAGATCCGTTCGAAGACCAAGATCATCCCCGACGGCGGTGAACTGGGCATCTGGGGCTTTGACGGCTCCAGCACGAACCAGGCGTCCGGCGACAACTCCGATGTCGTGCTCGATCCGGTGTTCACCTGCCCGGACCCCATCCGGGGCGGGGACAACGTCCTGGTGATGTGCGAGACCAAGTTGACGGCGGACCTCGCGCCCCACCCGACGAACACGCGGGCCATGGCCAGAGCCGCCTACGAGAAGTACGGCGAGCAGGAGCCCCTCTTCGGCCTCGAGCAGGAGTACACGATGCTGGACCCGGCCTCGGGCTGGCCCTACGGCTTCCCGGCGCACGGCTTCCCCGGGCCCCAGGGCCCGTACTACTGCGGCGTCGGCGCGGTGAAGATCGCCGGCCGGGACATCGTCGAGGAGCACACCACCCTGTGCATCGAGGCCGGCCTGGCCATCTCCGGCACCAACGCCGAGGTCATGCCCGGCCAGTGGGAGTTCCAGATCGGCCCGGTCGACACGGTCGCGGTCGGTGACCACCTCTGGATGGCCCGCTACCTGCTCTACCGCCTGGGCGAGAAGTACAACGTCGAGATCTCGATCGCGGCCAAGCCGATGAAGGGTGACTGGAACGGCGCCGGCATGCACACCAACTTCTCGACCAACAAGATGCGCGAGGACTACGACGCCATCATCGCCGCCTGCGAGGCCCTGGGCTCGCTGGGCAAGCCCGAGGAGCACCTCACGGGCTACGGCGTGGGCATCGAGGACCGCCTCACCGGCGCTCACGAGACCCAGCGCTACGACCAGTTCAGCTACGGCGTGTCCGATCGGGGTGCCTCGGTCCGCATCCCGTGGCAGGTGGCCAAGGAGGGCAAGGGCTACATCGAGGACCGGCGTCCGAACGCCAACGCCGATCCCTACGTGGTCGCCGCTCTCATGACCAACACGGTCTGTGAGGCCCTCGTCTAGGCCCCGCCTGCAGTTCCCCCCAGAGCGTCACAGCCCGGGGCCGGCCTGGCGGAGGGCGGCCCTGGGCTGTGTCGCGCTCAGGGCTCGCGGCGCCGATCAGGCGAACTGGTCCGGGTAGGTCGCCAGGAAGGCGCCGAGGTCCTCGGCCATCCGGTCGAAGGACGCCGCCGCGAAGAGCACCGGTTGGTAGCGGGTGATGTCGTAGTCGAGCCGGCCCATCGCCGGGAGGTCCCAGGCCCGCACCTCGGCCGACCGGAACACCTCGATCTCGGCGTAGGACGACAACAGGCCCGCCCCGTAGGCGACGAGGTCGCCGTCCTCCCACAGGACACCGAACTCGATCGTGAACCAGAAGACGCGGCTGAAGAACTCGAGGTCCTCGTCGGTGCGACAGCGCAGGGAGGCCCGACCGGCGGCTTCGTACAGATCGGCCAACGCGGGGTCGGCCAGCATCGTGGCGTGGCCGATGACCTCGTGGAGGACGTCGGGCTCGGGCGTGTAGAAGGGCACCGAGTGGTGGCGGATGTACTGCGTGGCCAGGAACGTGCGCTCGGCCAGGGCCCCGTAGAACTCCCGGGTCGGCACCAGGCCGGGCACGGGCCGGATGTGGAACCCGCTGAGCTCCTGGAGGCGCTCGTCGACCTCGCGGAGCTGCGGCACCCGGTCGGTGGGCAGGTCGAGGCGGTGGGCGGCGTCGACGATCTCCTGGCAGGCCAGGCGACGGTGCTTCTCGCCCAACTCGGCGGAGACGTTGCGCCAGACCTCGTCCTCCTCGGCGGTGTAGTGCACATCGGGGATCGGGCTGCCCGGCTCGTAGCCGGCCCCGATCTCGGCGATGCGCGCCCGCCGCTCCCGGTAGCCCGGATCGCCGAAGCCGGGGTGCTCAGCCGGGAGGGCGAACGGGGCCGGCGCGGTGATCACGAGTGACGCTGCGCGGTCGGCGTGGCGAATGTCATAGGTTCCCGCGGCGGGCCTGCTCGGCCTCGATCGAGGTGAACAGGGCCTTGAAGTTGCCTTCGCCGAAGCCCTGCGCCCCTTCCCGCTGGATGATCTCCATGAAGCAGGTCGGCCGGCTGGCCACAGGCTCGGTGAAGATCTGGAGCAGGTAGCCGCCGTGGTCGCGGTCGACCAGGATGCCCAGCTCGGCCAGACGGGCCCAGGGGAGGTCGGCGCCCAGGTCGGACAGGCGCCGAGCGGCCTCGTCGTAATAGGTGTCGGGCACCCGCATGAAGCGCACGCCGCGCCGGCGGAGGGCGGCCACGCTGGCCACGATGTCGTCGGTGCTCATGGCCACGTGCTGCACGCCGGCGGAGCCGTAGTAGTCGAGGTACTCCTCGATCTGGCTCTTGCGCCGGCCGGGGGCGGGCTCGTTGATGGGCTGGACGACCGCGCCGTGGTTCCACATGACCGTCGAACGCAGGGCGGAGTACTCGGTGGAGATGGCCTCCTCGCCGAACGACTGGAGGACGTCGAAGCCGAACAGGTCTCGGTACCAGTCGACCCAGCGGTCGAGGCTCCCCTCCTCCACGTTGGCCACGACGTGGTCGTAGGCCCGGAGACCGACCTCGGGACCGGCGTCGATGGGGAGGTCGACGGCCTCGAAGCCGGGCAGGAACCGCCCGCCGTGGCGGGCCCGGTCGACCAGGGAGTGCATGGTGCGGCCGTAGGCCGTGAACGTGGCCCGACGGGCCGAACCGTGCTCGTCCTCGAAGGTGGTCGGGGGCAACACGGGCACGCCGCCCCGGGCGACCAGACGATCGAAGGACTCCTCGACGTCGGCCACCCGGTAGGCGACGTCGCGGACGCCGTCGCCGTGGGTGGCCACGTGGTGAGCCACCTCGGAGCGGTCGTCGAGGGCGGAGGTGAGGACGAAGCAGAGATCACCCTGCTGGACGACGTAGGACTGGCGGTCGGCCACGCCGGTCTCGGGGCCGGCGTAGGCGACGATCTCGAAGCCGAAGGCCGCGGCCCAGAAGTGGGCGGCGTGTCGGGCATTGCCCACCCACCACTCCAAGTGGTCGAAGCCCAAGAGCTCCGGTGCGGCGGTGATGGTGGCGGATGACGGACCGGCGACGGTGGCGGTGCTCATTCCCCATTCCTCTCCTGTTGACCAGTGTGTCCCTCCATTGGACGCCTTTGCGGTGAAGCTGTCAATCGATGGCGATCTGACTGGTCAAGATGTACAGGATCGGGGCACTATCCTGCCGACGGGTGGGCACCTTGCCCAGCGGAGGAGGCGGGCCGATGACGACCGGGATCGATGCCGTCGACGGGCGGCTGCTCGCGCTGCTCCACGAGGAGCCCCGCCTGAGCGTGCTCGAGTTGGCCCGACGGGCCGGCGTGGCCCGCGGCACGGCCCAGGCCCGACTGGATCGGCTCATGGCCCGAGGGGTCGTCCGCAGCTTCGGTCCCGAGGTCGACCCGGCCGAGCTGGGCTACCCCGTCCTCGCCTTCACGACCCTGGAGATCATCCAGGCGGGCGTCGACGGCCTCGTCGTCCACCTGGCGTCGATCCCCGAGGTGCTGGAGGTGCACACGATCACCGGGCCGGGTGACCTGCTCTGCCGCATCGTGGCCCACTCCAACGACCACCTCCAGGACGTGATCGCCGCCGTGCTCGCCGGTCCGTCCATCAACCGGGCCTCGACCCACATCGCCCTCAGCACGCCGGTCCACCACCGGACCGCGCCCCTCGTCGACTCGGCGGCAGGCGACGCGTAGGGTCGGCGCCATGGAAGAGCGGACGCCGGCCGAGGTCGTGGAGTACGCCCAGGAGAAGGAGGTCGAGATCGTCGACTTCCGCTTCTGTGATCTCCCGGGGTTGATGCAGCACTTCTCGGTGCCGCTCCACGAGTTCTCCGAGGAGAGCTTCGAGGAGGGCCACGGCTTCGACGGCTCGTCGGTGCGGGGCTTCCAGGAGATCCAGGAGTCGGACATGATCCTGCGCCCGGACCCGAACACGGCCTACCTCGACCCCTTCACCGCTCGGCGCACGCTGAACCTGAACTGCTTCGTCCACGACCCCATCACCGGCGAGCACTACAGCCGGGACCCCCGCTTCATCGCCCAGAAGGCCGAGGAGCACCTGCTGGCCACCGGCGTGGCCGACACCTGTTACATCGGGCCCGAGGCCGAGTTCTTCGTCTTCGACGACGTGCGCTTCGGCCAGGACCAGCACTCGGCCATGTACTCGGTCGAGTCCATCGAGGCGTCGTGGAACACCCGCCGGGACGAGGGTCCCAACCTCGGCTACAAGCCCCGCTACAAGGAGGGCTACTTCCCCGTCCCGCCCATGGACCACTACCAGGACCTCCGCTCGGAGATGACCATGGCGCTGGAGGCCCTCGGCGTCCCCGTCGAGGTCCAGCACCACGAGGTGGGGACCGCGGGCCAGGCCGAGATCGACATCCGCTTCGACTCGCTGGCCGCAATGGCCGACAAGCTGATGCTGTTCAAGTACGTCGTGAAGAACGTGGCCCGCCAGGCGGGCAAGACGGCCACGTTCATGCCCAAGCCGATCTTCGAGGACAACGGCTCCGGCATGCACGTGCACCAGTCGCTGTGGAAGAACGGCGAGCCCCTGTTCTTCGACGAGGCGGGGTACGCCGGCCTGTCGGACCTGGCCCGCTGGTACATCGGGGGCCTGCTGGCCCACGCCCCCGCCGTCTGCGCCTTCGCCAACCCCACGACCAACAGCTACAAGCGCCTGGTCCCCGGCTACGAGGCCCCGGTCAACCTCGTCTACTCCCAGCGCAACCGCTCGGCCTCGGTGCGCATCCCGCTCTACTCCAAGAGCCCGAAGGCCAAGCGCATCGAGTTCCGCTGCCCCGACCCCTCGGCCAACCCGTACTTGGCCTTCTCGGCCATGCTCCTGGCCGGCCTCGACGGCATCGCCAACCGCACCGAGCCCCCCGACCCCGTGGACCGGGACCTCTACGACCTGCCGCCCGAAGAGCTGCGCGAGGTGCCCCAGGTCCCGGCGTCACTGGAGGCCGCCCTCGACGCCCTCGAGGCCGATCGGGACTTCCTCCGGGCGGGCGACGTCTTCACCGACGACCTGATCGACACCTGGGTCGCCTACAAGCGCACCGCCGAGGTCGACGCCCTCCGGCTGCGCCCCCACCCCTGGGAGTTCCACCTCTACTACGACATCTGAGCAATTCGCGTTTGGGAAGCCGGAGCGTCGGTCAGGCCGGTGGGTCTTCCAGCACCACGCGGACACCGACGAGTCGTATCGGGCGGCCACCCTCGAAGCGGGCGAGCACCTCGAGCGCCTTCGCGGTGACCACCGCCGGGTCGGTCGTCGGGTCGGGGAGCTTGCCGGACTTGGTGCGGGTGAAGAACGTCGCGGTCCGGACCTTCACCTCGACATGGGTGATGCGCCGGCCCAGGTCCGTGACCGACGCCGTGACCTCCTCGGCGAGCCGGATGACGTTGGTGGCGATCTCGTCCGGGTCCGTGAGGTCGTGCTCGAAGGTGACCTCGCGACTACGAGACCGGGGCACGTGGGGCCCATCGACCACCCGTGCGTTGTCCCCACCCACGCCCAGCACCCGCAGGTACGGCCCGGTCGCCGGCCCGAACGAGCGGGCGAGCGCGTGGTGGTCGGCCGCCGCCAGGTCGGCGACGGTGAGGACGCCGTGCACGCCGAGGCGGGCCGCAGTCCGGGAGCCGATCCCCGAGATCGCGGTCACCGGCTTCTCGCCCATCACCGGCAGCCAGGTGCGGCGCGTGAGGCGAGCGACACCGCCCGGCTTGGCGAAGCCGGTCGCGGTCTTGGCCTGGAGCTTGGTCTCACCGATCCCGACGGCGCAGCGCAGCTGCGTACGGTCGAACACCGCGGCCTGGACGAGGTGGGCGAACCGTTCGGGATCGGCCGTGTGCACGCCGACGCACGCCTCGTCCCAGCCCCACTCCTCGACCGCGACGCCGAGCGACCGCAGCGTCGCCATCACCTGGGCCGACGCCGCCTCGTAGGCGGGGCGGTCCGACGGGAGGAACACCGCATCGGGGCACCGGCGGGCGGCGGTGCGCAGTGGCATCCCCGAGCGCACCCCGAACGCCCGCGCCTCGTAGGACGCCGTAGCCACGACCTGGCGCGGTCGCGTCGGATCGCCGTCACCACCCACGACAACCGGACGGCCTGCCAGCTCAGGCCGCCGCAGCACCTCGACGGCGGCGAGGAACTGGTCGAGGTCCACGTGCAGGATCCAGTCGCGCTCGCCCTGCTCGGTCAGTGGCGACGGGTCGTGCATCGTGGCCAGTCTGTCGACAGTTGGACCGATGGATGCCCTGGTCGATCTGGTCCAGAAGGTTCGACGCGCCCGTTCACCGCATGCCCCTTTTCAGGGCGACGGCATCGTTCTACGCTCCAAATGACCGCGGGCGGCCGCGACAGCAGCTGAGGAGTCAGCATGAGCCACCGCCCGTTCCGTCTCGTCGTGATCGCCGCGGCTCTGCTCGCCGCCCTCTTGGCGCCGGTTCCCTCGGCGGCGAGCCGTGGTCACGACCACCACCCGCCGTCCCGGACGGTCGACGTCCAGGTCCTCGCCATCAACGACTTCCACGGGAACCTCGAGCCGCCGGGGGGGACCTTCTTCGGGGCGCCGGCGGGCGGCGCGGCGTACCTGGCCACGGTGATCCGCCAGCTCAGCGAGGGCGTGCGCGACAACGTCGTGGTCTCGGCCGGTGACCTGATCGGGGCCAGCCCCCTGCTGTCGGCCCTCTTCCACGACGAGCCGACCATCGAGGCGATGAACCAGATGGGCCTGCAGCTCAACGCGGTCGGGAACCACGAGTTCGACGAGGGCGTCGACGAGCTCCGACGCATGCAGCGCGGTGGCTGCCACCCTGTCGACGGCTGCCAGGACGGCGACGGCTTCGCCGGGGCCGACTTCGACTTCCTCGCCGCCAACGTCTTCGACCAGGACACCGGCCGGACGATCTTCCCGCCCTATCGGATCATGAACCTCCACGGCACTCGGGTGGCGTTCGTCGGGATGACCCTCGAGGGCACGCCGAGCATCGTGACCCCGTCGGGCGTCGCCGGCCTGGAGTTCCGGGACGAGGCCGACACGGTCAACGCGCTGGTCCCCCGGCTCCGCCACCGCGGGGTGGAGTCGATCGTGGTCCTGCTCCACGAGGGCGGCTTCACCACCGGCGGCGTGAACGACTGCCCCGGGGTCAGCGGGCCGATCGTCGACATCGTCGCCCGCCTCGACGACGAGATCGACGCCGTCCTCTCGGGGCACACCCACCGCGCGTACAACTGCGCGCTGCCCAACGCCGCCGGCCACCCGATCTTGGTGACCAGCGCGTCCTCCTTCGGGCGGGTGGTGACCGACGTGCAGCTCCGCATCGACCGCCGGACCCGTGACGTCGTGTCGGCGCAGGCCGAGAACCTGATCGTTCGTCGTGACGTCGAGCCCGCGGCCGACATCACCGACCTGCTCGCGGAGTACGACGCCATCGCCGCACCGCTACGCGACCGGGTGATCGGTCAGATCACCTCGACGATCGACAAGACCGCGGACGCCTCGGGTGAGAACCCGGCAGGGAACCTCATCGCCGACGCCCAGCTCGCGGCCACGGCTCCGGCGGGGTTCGGCGCCGCCGAGATCGCGTTCATGAACCCCGGCGGTGTCCGAGACCCGGGGTTCATCTTCGACCAACCGGCAGGCACAGGGGGAGCGATCACCTACGGCGAGGCCTTCACCGTGCAGCCGTTCGGCAACAGCCTGGTGACGATGACGCTCACCGGCGCCCAGATCTACGAGCTGCTCAAGGAGCAGTGGTGCCAATCGGCGCCGAAGGTGCTCCTGCCGTCGGCTGGGTTCCACTACCGGTGGAGCCAGTCGGAGGACCCGTGCGCGGGCGACGGCCGGGTGGTGACTGGCAGCGTCACGCTGAACGGCGCGCCCGTCGCCCTCGGCCAGTCCTACCGGGTGACCGTCAACAGCTTCCTCGCCGAAGGTGGTGACGGGTTCCCGGTGCTCCCGCAGGGGACCGACCGCCTGGGCGGCGCCGTCGACCTCGACGCCCTCGAGGCCTACTTCGTCGCCGCCCCGGGCCAGACCCTGTCGCCACCCCCGCTGGACCGGGTCGACGTCCAACCCTGAGCGCCGTGTGACGAGGTGATCATCGGCAAGGACTGAACGCCAACGACTGGCGTGGATACCAGCTCTAGGTGCTAGAAAACGGGTAACTACCAGATATTTGCTCCACTTCTCGCAGCAAAGACCATGCCCGGAGGCACTCGCCGATGAAGAAGCTGACCCTGCTCGTGCTCGCGCTGTTCCTCGTCGTGGCCACGGCCTGCGGTGACGACAGCGGGGATGACGGCGATGGGGACGCCGCGACCGACTCCACGACTGACGGCGGCGGGGCGTCCCAGGAGCTGCTGGTCCTGGCCGCGTCGTCCCTGACCAACGCCTTCACCGCGATGGAGCCGGTCTTCGAGGACGCCAATCCGGGCGTGGACGTCGTGCTGACCTTCGACAGCAGCAGCACACTGGCCGGCCAGGTCGCCGATGGAGGGCCGGCCGGGGTCCTGGCCACGGCGGACGAGAACAACATGGCCACAGCCGTGGACTCGGGCAACGTCAGCGGTGAGCCCGTGATCTTCACCAGCAACAGCGGCGTCATCGCGGTGCCTGCCGGCTCGGACACGGTGACCACGCCGGAGGACCTGGAGGGCGACATCGTGCTCGCCGTCTGCGCCCCCGAGGTGCCGTGCCGGGTGGTGGCCGACGAGATGTTCACCGAGCTCGGCATCGACCCGGAGATCGACTCGGAGGAGGAGAACGTCGCCGCCGTGGTCACCAAGCTGGAGGCCGACGAGGTCGACGCCGGCGTGGTGTACGTGACCGACGACATCGCCTCCGACGACATCGAGGCCATCGACATCGGCGATGTCGTCGTGACGACCGACTACCCGATCGTGGCGGTGTCCGACGACGAAGCCGCACAGGCCTTCGTCGACTTCGTCACCGGCCCCGACGGCCAGGCCATCCTGACCGACGCGGGATTCGTGGCCCGCTGACCCCCGGCGGGGGTAGGCGTCGGCGGGACGGCGCCACCCCCGGCTGGGGCCCCCTCATGGTTCACTGGTCGTCGTGAGCGGCGATCACGATCACGGGACCGGGGCGCTGCGGGCCGGTGCCCGTCACCAGAAGCGCCTGGCCATCGCCTTCGGCCTCATCGCCGTGTTCTTCGTGGTCGAGGCCATCGGCGGGATCCTGACCAACTCGCTGGCCCTCCTCTCCGATGCCGGGCACATGTTCACCGACGTCCTCGGACTCGGCATGGCGCTGGCGGCGATCCAACTGGCCAGTCGTCACGCCCAGAAGTCGGACCAGGGGCAGCACACGTTCGGCCTGTACCGACTGGAGATCCTGGCCGCCTTCGTCAACTCCCTCCTGCTCTTCGGGGTGGCGATCTACGTCCTCGTCGAGGCGGTGCGCCGGCTGACCGGTGAGCCCGAGGTGCTCGGTGTGCCGATGCTGATCGTCGCCAGCCTGGGCCTCGTCGTGAACCTCATCGCGTTCGCGCTGCTCCGCCAGGGCTCGACCGAGAGCCTCAACGTCGAGGGGGCGTACCTCGAGGTCCTGGCCGACACCATCGGCTCGATCGGGGTGATCATGGCCGCCCTCCTCTTGGAGATCTTCGACTGGACCTGGGTCGATCCCGTCATCGGCGCCGCCATCGGCCTGTGGATCCTCCCCCGCACCTGGCGGCTCGGCAGCCAGGCCGTGCGGATCCTGCTGCAGGCCGCTCCCCCCGATGTCGACCTCGACGAGCTGCAGGCCGGGCTCGCCGCCCTCCCGGGCGTGATCGACGTCCACGACCTGCATGTGTGGACGCTCACCTCCGAGATGGAGAACGCGTCCGCCCACCTGATGATCGAAGTGGGGACCGACAGCCACCAGGTGCTGGACCAGGCCCGGGCGCTGCTCCAGGTCGAGTACCGGATCGCCCACGCCACGCTGCAGGTCGAGCCCGCCGATCACCGGGGCTGCGACGAGATCGACTGGTGACGGCGACGGGATGATCGAGCTCAGGCCACGTCGGACAGGGCGGCGGCGACGGCGAACCCGAGCACGCTGGCCAGGCCGGCCAGGTCGTGGGCCTTGCGGGTGGCGGCGGGGATCATCGAGTCGATCAGCATCACCAGCAGGGCGCCGGCGGCGAAGCCGTTGATCGTGGCCTGGAGGTCGCCCGACGCCGAGTCGGCGATGGCGTAGCCGACCACGGTCGCCAGAGTGGTCACCGCGGCGACCGCGATCCAGAGGCGCAGGATGATCCCGTTGCTGTGGCCCGACGAGTGCATCTCGGTGGCCGACCCGATGGCTTCGGGCAGGTTCGAGACGAAGATGGCGGCCAATAGGCCGACGCTCACGCCGTCGCCGGTGACGAGGCCGATGCCGAGCACCATTTGCTCGGGGATCCCGTCGAGGAAGGCCCCGAGGGCCAGCGCCGGGCCCTCGGCGCCGCTCGCGGCACCGGCCTTGGGGCGCTCGATGACACGGTCGGCCAGGAAGTATGTGATCGCGCCCGCCGCCAAGCCGATGGCCACCGAATCACCGCCGCCGAGGCGGATCCCCTCCTCGGCGAGGTCGAAGCTGACCGCGCTGATGAGGGCACCGGCGCCGAACGCGAGCACGAGCCCCACAATCCGGTCGGGCCAGGGCCG
The DNA here is from genome assembly GCA_963725155.1 of uncultured Microthrixaceae bacterium. Lineage (GTDB taxonomy): Bacteria > Actinomycetota > Acidimicrobiia > Acidimicrobiales > DATDAH01 > DATDAH01. The sequence goes on along the minus strand of CAVRXU010000003.1, from coordinate 69,810 downwards.
GACCACCCCCAGCAGCGCCCCGATGATCAGTGACGACGCCGCGAGGGCGCCCCACCCCAGCGCGGCGGCCACGCCGTCAGGCCCCGCGGTATCGGCAAGCAGCAGCCATGTCGGACGCGGACGCTACTGCGCCCCGAGACGGCTCCTCCGGGTGAGGTGGGCGGCACCGGACATGATGGGACATGGCCGGAGACCGGGACGTCGTGCTCGTCCGTCACGGCCAGACGGCGTGGAGCGCGACGGGCCGGCACACCGGGCGCACCGACCTCCCGCTGACGGACGAAGGTCGCCGACAGGGGAAGGCGGTGGGCGTGCTGCTCGCACCGTGGTCGTTCGCGACGGTGCTGACCAGCCCCCTCGGGCGCGCCCTGGAGACCTGCCGGGCCGCAGGGCTCGACGGCCAGATCGACCCGGACCTTCAGGAGTGGGACTACGGCGACCACGAGGGCAGGACCACGCCGGAGATCCGCGAGGACGACCCGGGGTGGACCGTGTGGCGGGGACCGGTGCCGGGCGGCGAAGCCATCGAGGACGTCGCGGCGCGGGCCGACCGGGTCATCGCCCGGATCGTCGGTGTCGAGGGCGACGTCGCCGTGTTCTCCCACGGCCACTTCCTGCGGGTCCTGGCCGCCCGTTGGCTCGGCCTGCCGCCGACCGCCGGCGGGATGCTCCTCCTCGACACGGGGACGATCAGCGTGCTCAGCACGGAGCGGGAGACCCCGGCCATCCGGCTCTGGAACGGTGTCCCACCGGCCGCGGCGCGGCCATGAGCGAGGACGACGACGAGGATCGTGGGGTCGACCGGGCGCCGATCTGCCCGGCGTGCGGGGTGACCGCGCTCCCCGCCGAGACGGCCAACGTGCTCGACTCCGCCTTCCTCTGCGAGAACCCCGACTGCGAGGCCTTCGGGGAGCTCGTCCCCGACGACTGACTGCACGACGTGACAGGTTGCACGCCGGAAAGCCGTTCCTGAATCCCGGTGGGACCAATACGGTCGTCAGCGACCGCAACGAGCACCGGCGATCAGTTCCGCCGGGTCCGGTGGTCCAACCATCGATGACCATGACCGAGACCCCGAGGAGGGTGACGATGCCAGACGCCAACTCGTCGTTCGCCGTCCGCGCCCGCGGCTTGGTGAAGCGCTACGGCGAGACCACGGCTCTGGCCGGGATCGACTTCGAGGTCCCGACAGGGACCGTCACCGCCGTGCTCGGCCCGAACGGCGCCGGCAAGACGACGGCGGTGCGCATCCTCACCACCCTGGCCGAGGCCGATGAGGGCGAGGCCGTCGTCGCCGGCTTCGACGTCAGGGAGGACCCCAAGGAGGTCCGGCGCCGGATCGGGCTCGCCGCCCAGGACGCCACGGTCGACCCGCTGCTCACCGGCCGGGAGAACCTGACCATGCTGGGTGAGCTCCATCAGTATCGGCGCAAGGAGGCCGTCATCCGGGCCAAGGCCCTGCTGGAGGAGTTCAACCTCGCCGACGCCGCCGACCGCCGGACGTCGGGTTACTCCGGCGGCATGCGCCGGCGGCTGGACCTGGCCGCCACGCTGGTGTCGGACCCCGAGGTCCTCTTCCTCGACGAGCCCACCACCGGGCTGGACCCGCGGGCCCGCGCCGAGCTGTGGTCCGTCCTCGACCACCTCGTGGACCGGGGCACGACGCTGCTGCTGACCACCCAGTACCTCGACGAGGCCGAGCGCCTGGCCGACGACATCATCGTCATCGACCACGGCCGGATCATCGCCCGAGGCGACGCCCGCAAGCTCAAGCGGGAGGTCGGGGGCGACCACCTGCAGGTCGTGGTCGTCGATCCCTCCCGGCTGGACGACGCCGTCCGCCTGGTGGCCGAGGTGACCGGCCTCGAGCCCCGGGTCGACGTCGGCGCCCGCTGCGTCAACGCCCCCATCAGCCAGGGCGTGGACGCGCTGGTCGAGGCGGCCAAGGCCCTGGCTGTGGCGGGGATCGCCGTCGACGACCTCAGCCTGCGGCAACCGACCCTGGACGAGGTGTTCCTGGACCTCACCGGGGCCGCCCCCGACGACACCGACGAGGAGGATCAGTCGTGACCGCCACCACCGTGTCCGATGTCAGCGTGGTGAGCCCGGCCCGGCCTCACGAGCGCGTGCTGCCCGAGCCGCGAGGCGTGTTCCACGACACGTGGGTCATCGCCAAACGGGGCCTCGTGCACATGAAGCGCCAGCCCGAGGCCCTGAGCGACGCCACGGTCCAGCCCATCATGTTCGTCCTGCTCTTCGGCTTCGTCTTCGGCGGCGCCATCGGCGTCCCGGGGGGGAACTACCGGGAGTTCCTCATGGGTGGGATCTTCGCCCAGACCATCGTCTTCACCGCCTTCGGCGTGGCGATGGCGATCGCCAACGACTTCAAGAACCAGGCCGTCGACCGCTTCCGGTCGCTGCCGATCGCCCGCGGCGCCGTGCTGGGGGGACACGCCGTGGCCAACCTGGCCAAGACGGTGCTGCCGATCGTGATCATGTCGGTCTGCGGCCTGCTCGTGGGGTGGCGCATCGACGGCGGCCTGCTGGACGCGATGGCCGGCTACGGCCTGATGTTGGCGTTCTCCTTCGCCATGATCTGGGTCGGGGTGCTGCTGGGCAGCGTGGTCGGCACGCCGGAAGGGGTCACCGGGCTCGGCTTCGTGGCCCTGTTCCCCCTGACCTTCCTGGCCAGCACCTTCGTGCCCGTCAACACCATGCCCCCGGCCCTGCAGACCGTCGCGGAGTGGAACCCGGTGTCGACCCTGTCGGACGCCATCCGCGTGCTGTTCGACAACCCTCGCCCACCAGTGACACCGGGCGACCCGTGGCCGAGCCACCACCCGGTCGCCTACACCCTGTTGTGGGCCATCGCCATCGTGGCTGTCTGCGCCCCGCTCGCCGTCCGCGCCTACGACCGCTCCATCGCCCGCTGAGACGGGTCCGCCCCGAGCTCAGACCCCGAGGCGATCCCAGGGACCCCAGATGGCGAAGGTGAGGGCCCGACTGGCCTGGATGTTCACGAACAGGGTGTGGCCGTCCGGGCTGAAGGTGGCACCGGCGAACTCGTCGTTGAACTGGTTGGGGAGCCGGTTGAGGGCGATGTCGAAGAGCTCCCCGCGGCGGGTGAGCCCGCGCAGGTAGTTGTCGTTGGTGCCGTCCTCGCACAGGACCAGCGCGCCATGGCGGCTGCGCCGAGTGACGTTGTCGGGCAGATCCAGGGTGTCCGGGCCGGGGGACTCGTAGGCCAGTTCCAAGGTCTCCCGTCGGGTGTCGTACGCCCACACCTGCCCCGACCCGTTGCCGAAGCCGTTGGCGATGGGCCCGATGCTCGTCTCGGGCGCCCCGCCCCCCTGGGTCGAGGTGAACCAGACCGTGCCGTCGTCGTACACGGAGCCTTCGAGCCGGGAGAACCACGCCGCGCCCTGGGCGCGGCCCTGGTCGCCCACGTGACGGAGGGCCTGGTCGTTGGTCGTCGGAGCGGGCTGGCCGGGGGTGTACGGGAAGGTCGGGTTCGGATCGTCGATGTCGACCCAGCGCACGCGGAAGCGCGCCCCCTGGGCCTGGCTGGCCGCGAGGTCGGCGTTCGGGTGCCCGGCCACGGCCAGCATCTGGAGCCGGCCGTCGTCGGGCAGTCGGGACCGGTCGGAACCTCCGGATTCGTGGTGGCGCCGGCGGGGGACGTAGCGGTAGAAGCCGGACGGGAAGCCGAAGTTGTCCTCGGTCATGTACAGCACGCCCTCGCGTGGGTCGAAGGCCGCGGACTCGTGCAGGAACCGCCCGGCCGCGGTGATGGGCTCGCGGTCGCTCTGACCGCCGGCGGGGACCTCGTAGATGAAGCCGTGGCGCTGCGTCAAGGGGACGTTGGACACGCCGGTGAAGTCGGGTCCCACGTCAGGGCCGTTGATCGTCTCCTCACAGCTGACCCAGCTGTCCCACGGCATCCGGCCGCCGGCGCAGTTCATCTGGGTCCCGTTGAGGCTGGTGAACGCCCGCTCGACGTTGCCGTACCGGTCGACGAGGGTCGTGGTCGTGCCCCCGCGGGCCATGGCGTCGTACGGGGTCCCGGGGCCGAACGCCGGGCCGGGGCCGTTGATCTCGTGGTTGCGGACGAGCCACACCCGGCGGCGGGGTCCGGCGAACGCCGCCATGCCGTCGTGACGGGCGGGCAGGAGCGTGCCGTCGTCGAGGGTCACGGGGGTGGCCGTGTCGTGGAACGAGCGGTAGTGGAAGCCCTCCGGCAGCCACAGGCGCACGACCTGGTCGACCTCGTCGGGCACGGGGCCGAGCGGCGGCCCGACCCGGCGTGACCGAGCCGCAGCCGGGCCGGCCAGGTAGCCGGCGAACGGACCGCCGAGCACGGCGCCCCCGGCGACCGCGGTCGCGCCTCGTAGGAATGTCCGACGGTCGAGCTGAGCCATGAGGATCCCCCTGTCCGTCAGCCGGTGACCCGGCGACGTGGTCCATTCGCCCTCGGCCGAAGTTACCCCGCAACGGTGAGGTCAGACCACCCCGTCCGAATCCGACCTCTGGCCTCACTCGCGCTGCCGATCGCCGCCGGAATCGGCCCCGGTAGGGTGACCGCACACCATCCCTCGCGGAAGAAGGTTGCGCTGAAGGGTCGACGTCGAGACGAGTTGGCCGGATCCGACACCCACGGTGACGACGCGCAGTACCTGGACCTCGCCCGAGAGATCCAGAGAGAAGTGACGCGGGTGGCCGCCGACGACTCCTCGGACCCCGAGGCCCTCGACGCCGTCTTCGACGGGATCACCCGACGGGAACGCCTCCGGGTCCTGCGGGAGACCTTCGACCGCCTGCCCACCACCGAGCAGTGGGCCGTGCTGGAGCGGACCTTCGCCGACGACGAGCTGGCCGAGGCCCTGGCCGGGGCCCGCGCCGCTCGCCTGGCCGCCGCCGAACGCCGCCAGCGGGCGGCCAGGGTCGCCACCGGCGAGCGCCTCGACACCCTCGCCGTCCCGGCCGACGGGCTGCTCGTGCTCGGCCTGTTCCTCGAGTCCGATGTGCGCGGCGGGATCGCCCGCGGACCGGGGGCGGCCAACTGCGTGCGTCGCCTCGCCCTGAAAGCCACCGCGGTCGCCGACGCCGGAGCGTTCCAGGTCATCGAGGACGTGTTCAACCCCGGGGGGGCCTACTTCGTCACCCCCCGGTACGACGAGGGGTTCTGGCGCAACCACGACAGGCTGGCCGCCCACGCCCTCGTGCGCCTCGGCTCGATCGTGCCGAGCGCCGACGGGCCTGGTCTCGATCCCGTCCTCCACCTCGGGGGCCGGGTCGACGTCGAGACGGAGGGCGAGCTGCGGGAGGGACACCTCCACCTCGGCTTCGCCCTGGTCGACGACGTCGACGTGTTCGCAGCAAGCAGAGAGGAATAGGCAGATGGATGGTGCACTCGTGGTCCTGCTCATCCCGATCATCGTCGGGGTGCTGGTCGTCATGTTCTTCGCGGCGAGCTTCACGTCGATCGGCCCGGCCGAGGTCGGTCTGGTCACCAAGCGCCTTGGGCGCAAGCTCGAAGGCGACCAGCTCGTCGCCATGAAGGGCGAGGCCGGCTACCAGGCCGACCTGCTCATGCCCGGGCTGCGCTTCAAGCTCTGGCCCATCTTCAAGGTCCAGCGCTACGCCTGGGTCCAGGTGCCGCCGGACCACATCGGCCTGGTCATCGCCCAGGTCGGCGCGGCCCTGCCCACCGGGGCCAAGTCCGCCATCTACAAGCCCGAGTTCGGCAGCTTCGCCGACATCCGCACCTTCCTCGGCAACGGCGGCCAACGGGGTGTGCAGCGCCCCGTGCTGCCCCCGGGCACCACCGCGCCGATCCACCCGGTCGGCTTCGTGGTGATCACCCGCGAGCGCATCTTCGGCAAGATGATCTCGGAGGCGACCCGGACCGCGGCCGGCCAGGTCGAGGAGACCGCCCTCAACGTCACCCACATCACCCCGCAGGGCGAGACCGACATCGTCGGCGTGGTGACCACGCTGGAGGGGCCGGCGTCGGGCGACATCGCCAGCCGCATCGGCGGGTTCAGCGACGTCACCGCCATGGAGGCCGACGAGGAGGGCGGCTCGCCCACCCAGATCATCCAGGCGGTCCTGCGCTCCAAGAACCACCTGCACGACAACTACCAGGACTACCAGGCGTTCCTGGCCAACGGGGGCTGCATCGGCCTCCAGCACGACCCCCTGCTCTACGGCTCCTACCTGCTCAACCCCTTCCTGGTGAAGGTCGAGCTGCGGGAGATGCTGGTGGTCCGCCAGGGCGAGGTCGCGGTCATCAAGTCCTACGTGGGCCTGCCCACCGAGGACACCTCCGGCGACGAGTTCAAGTTCGGCTCGATCGTGAAGCCCGGCCACCAGGGCATCTGGTCCGAGCCCCTGCGGACGGGCAAGTACACGCTGAACCCCCGGATCTACGAGGCCGAGATCGTGCCCACGTCGATCCTGACCCTGAACTGGTCGCACGCCACCAGCGACGCCCACAGCCTGGACGAGCGCCTGGCCCCGATCGACGCCAAGAGCCGTGAGGCCTTCACGTTCAGCATCGACCTCCAGGTCCAGATCCACGTGCCCGACACCCGGGCGCCGAAGGTCATCTCCATGGTCGGGACGATGAAGAACCTGGTCAACGAGGTGCTGCAGTCCGCGGTGGGCAACTACTTCCGCAACAAGCTGCAGACCCTCGGCGCGACGGAGTTCATCGAGAAGCGCGACGAGGTCCAGCACGCGGCCGAGTCGTACATCCAGTCGTACCTGTCCCGCTACGAGGTCGAGACCCGGGGCGTCTACATCCAGGACGTCATCTTCCCGGCGGACCTGGTCGAGGTGCTGACCACCCGGGAGATCGCCGCCCAGGAGAAGGCGACCTTCGCCCAGCAGCAGCGAGGCCCAGGAGGCCCGGGTCAGCCTCGAGCAGCAGCGGGGCGTGGCCGACATGCAGGGGCAGCTGGCCCAGGCCAACGTCTCGGTCGACATCGAGAAGGCGAAGGCGCAGGCCGCCAGCGCCCGGGCCGAAGGCGAGGCCGCGGTCATCACGACCACCGGCAACGCCGAGGCCACCCGGACCCAGGCCATCGGCCAGGCCACGGCCAGCGCCGAGGAGGCGCTCGGCCTGGCCCGGGCCAAGGGCTTCGACGCCCAGCGGCAGGCCATCGGTTCCCAGCAGACCGCCATGGTGGCGGCCCTCCGGGAAGTGGGCTCGGGCCACGTCAAGATCGTCCCCGACATCCAGGTCAGCGGGGAGGGCGGCGTGCTCAGCGGCCTCGGCGCCATGCTCATGCGCAACCTGGCCGACACCCACAACGGCAACGACCCCGGGGACAACGGGTCCGAGCCCGGCCGGCGCGAGCCGGTCGACGCTGAAACGACCCCCGAACCCGAGCCCGAACCGTCCGCTTAGCGGACGGTTCTGATCGGTTCCGCCGGCGGGCAGGTCGGAGGGGTGGCTTCGTACGCCGTGAACGCGAAGGGCGTGGCGCGGGCCCGAGCCCTGATCGACGCCCACCAGTACGTGCTGGACAGCGACTGGGGGGACGTCCAGCCGACGGCCGACGACGAGAACGCCTTCCTGGAGACCCACTCCTGGGAGGAGTACGGCGAATGGCACCTCGGCCTCACCGAGGGGGCCAACGACGAGACCAAAGCGCGCTACGCCTTCGTCTACGGCGACCTCCGCCGGGTCCACCGCACCGGCCTGATCGCCTGCGTCTACCGGGCCTCGGAGTGGCGGCACAAGGACGTCGAGCTGGCCGCCCACGACCTCCTGCAGCACCTCGATGCCACCAGTGCCTGACCAGGACGGGCCCGGGTGGTCTGACCCCTACCCTGGAACCATGGCCGACACCGCCACGCTGACCGCCGAGGAGCTCGGACCGGAGCTGGACCGGCACCGGGTCAAGCTGACCGCCCACTGCTACCGGATGTTGGGATCGGGCTTCGAGGCCGACGACGCCGTCCAGGAGACCATGGTGCGGGCCTGGCGGAGCTACGACCGGTTCGAGGGGCGCTCCCAGATGAGCACCTGGCTGTACCGCATCGCCACCAACGTCTGCCTGACCATGCTCGAGGGGCGTCAGCGGCGGGCCCGCCCGATGGAGCTGGGGCCGGCCTCACCCCTCGGCGAGGCGGCCCTGGGCCCGGCTCAGCCCGAGGCGTTCTGGCTCCAGCCCGTCCCCGAGGGTCGGGTGGTCCCCGCCGAAGGCGATCCCGGCGAGCGGGTGGCCGCCCGGGACAGCGTGCGCCTCGCCTTCGTCGCCGCCCTCCAGCACCTGCCGGCCCGGCAACGGGCCGTGCTCATCCTGCGGGAGGTCCTGGCCTGGCCCGCCAGCGAGGTGGCCGATCTCCTCGACACCTCGGTGCCCTCGGTCAACAGCGCCCTCCAGCGGGCTCGGGCCACGATGGCCGAGCGGGGCCTGTCCGCCACCGACCCCACCCCGCCGGTCAGCACTGAGGACCGGGAGGCGGCCGCCCGCTTCCTGGACGCCTTCGAGCGCTACGACATGGACGCGATGGTCGACCTCCTGCACGAGGACGCCACCCTCTCCATGCCGCCCTACGCCCTCTGGCTGCAGGGTCCGACTGACATCGTGGGCTGGATGGCCGGCCCGGGTCACGCCTGCCGGGGCTCCTACTGCATCCCCGTCGAAGCCAACGGCACCCTCGCCTTCGCCCAGTACCGGCCCAACCCGTCCGGAGACGGCTACCACCCGTGGGCCCTGCAGGTCCTCGAGACGCGGACCGGCCAGGTGACCGAGGTCAACTCCTTCCTCGACACCGAGGTCCTCTTCCCGCTCTTCGACCTGCCCGACGTCCCCCCGGCCTGATCAGGCGACCGGCTCGACCCGGACGTCGTGGTCGACCGCGTCGGGCTGGGTGAAGCGCAGGAAGCGCCGGGCCTCGGCTGCGATCGTGGCTTGGGCCCGCTTCGGCAGTGAGCCGAAGGTGCGGACGACGAGCCGGGCCGTGCCCCCCGTCGTCGTGTCGGGGTGCCAGACGGCGCGCACCAGGCCGTCGTGGAGGACGGTGCCCTTGACCGGCGGGTCGACGGCGAGCGCGCTGACCGCCTGGAACCGGCTGCGGTCGGCATGGGAGAGGAGCGCGTTGTCGTATTCGGGGAGGAAGCGCACCGGGGCCGGCGTGTCGGGATCGGGGCGTGGGGCGTCCGGGAGGTCCCACAGTTCGCGGCCCCGTTCGTCTCGGAACGGCCGGAGCTGCGGGCGCAGGCGATCCACGACCTCCCGCATCCCCGTCAGTCGGCACCAAGCGGCGGCGTCTGCCACCGACGCGGGGCCGAAGGCAGCCACGTAGCGCATCACCACCTCATCGAGTGAGGGATGGCGGGCCAGCGGTCGTCCCACCCAGGCGTCGAGCGGCGTCGTGCGGACCTGGCCCGTCCGGCCCCAGACGCCCCGGGGCGGGACCTGGGCCATGTCGAGCAGGTTGCGGCAGGCGTAGGCCATTGCCCGGGTGTCGAGATCGGGCAGCTCGGCCGCGATCAGTGCCCGCAGCCCCGCGGGGTCGAGGGGACCGGCCTCGACGACGAGTGGGCGGAGTCGGGCCATCAACGACGGCAGGTCGAGTGCGTTCAGCACGTCCTTGAACTCGCCGTGGCGGGCCAACTCGGCGTCGAGCACCGGCTGCATCAAGGGCCGCAGCACGAGGGCGTCCTCGGCGGAGACGAGGTGGATCGTTCCCCGCATGACGACGATGCGGACGAGGGCCCGCTCCTCCAGCAGGCGCCCGACGGCCTCCGGCCGGAACCCGTCGAGCCGGGACCACAGCGCGGTGTAGGGGTCCAGGGGGACCTGGGCCTGCAGCCCGACGAGGTGCTCGATGGCGGCCATCGGGTCCATCGCCGACCGTTCGAGCAGGAGCTGGCGAGCCAGCGTCGCTCGCCCCAGGGCTCGGTCCGTCAGTTCGTCGGGGGTCACCGGCGGCCCCGGCTGCGGTCGAGGCGGCGCCGGTCCTTCTTGGTGGGGCGGCCGGCGCCGGGCTCCCGGGTCGGCACGGGCGGCACCGAAGCCCGTGCGGGTTCGGGCGGGGAGTGGTCGACCAGGCACTCGGCGGCGATCGCCGCCCCGACCCGGGCGTCGATGACCCGGACCACCTCCACGATGCGGAGGCGTTGGCCCACCTTGGCCTCGACCCGGTCACCGACCCGCACCGTCGTGGCCGGCTTGGCCGGGCGCCCGTTGACCCGCACGTGCCCACCCCGGCAGGCCGAGGTCGCGGCCGAGCGGGTCTTGAAGACCCGGACGGCCCACACCCATCGGTCAACCCGGGTCTCGTCCATGTCCGGTCCATGGTGATCCGCGCGGCCGCGGGGCTGCGAACCGGGCCCGACAGCTACCCAGCGGAGTACCCCATGAGCGATCCCAAGATCGACACCGTGCAGACCATCTACGAGGCCTTCGGGCGTGGCGACGTGGCCACGATCCTCGACCAGCTCACCGACGACGTCGACTGGGCGTCGGAGTCGTTCAGTGCCAAGGCGGCGCCCTGGCACGGCATCCACAAGGGCAAAGGCGAAGTCCCGGCGTTCTTCGAGGCCCTGGCCGAGACGACCGAGGTCACGGAGTTCACGCCGCTGTCCATCGCGGCCAACGACGACGACGTGTTCGTCACGATCCGGTTCGCCATGAAGAGCAAGCTGACCGGCAACACCGGGGAGATGGAATTGCACCACTGGTGGCAGTTCCGCGACGGCAAGGTCGCCCGGTACCGCGGCACCGAGGACACCGCCCTGACCGCTGAGGTCCACGGCCTCTGACCCAACTTGCGTCGGTCACACCACCGAATCCGTGGTGTGATCAGCGCACGTCCGTGAGGTCAGGGGCGGAGGGCCCAGAGGTGGATGGCGGCTTGGGCCCGCCAGGGGCGCCAGGCCTCGGCTCGGGCCTCGACCTCGCGGGCGGAGGGGATGCTGCGGTCGGCCAGGGCCTTGCGCAGGCCGAGGTCGCCGGCGGGGAAGGCGTCGGGCTCGCCCAGGCGGAGGGCCAGGTACTGGGCCGTCCAGTCCCCCAGCCCGGGCAGCTTGGTCACCGAGGTCACGAACTCCTCCAGGGACACGCTGCCGTCGAGGCGGACGTCGCCGTCGCGGACGGCGGCCGCGAAGGAGCGCAGCGCCTGCACCCGCGCCGCGGTCAGGCCGACCCCGTCCAGGTCATCGTCGGCCACCACCTCGGCCTGCGGGAACGTGTGGGTCAAGCCGAGCTCGTCGAGGCCGGGCACCGGGGTGCCGAGGCGCTGGACCAGTCGACCGGCCAGGGTCCGGGCCCCGGTGACAGTGACCTGCTGGCCGAGGATGGCTCGCACCCCCACCTCGAAGCCGTCCCAGCTGCCCGGGACCCGCAGACCCGGACGCTCGGCCACCAGGCGGGCCAGGGCCGGGTCCTCGGCGAAGCGATCGTCGTCGGCCGGCTCGTGGTCGAGCCCGAACATGCGCCGGACCTGCTGGACGACGTGGATGAGCCCGTCCCAGTAGGGCAGGTGGGCCCGCAGGAGGAGGTGGTCGTCCCCGCCGGGGGACACCTCGATCACGCCCGGCGCACCGTCGACCACGATCGTGCGCCGGTAGGTGGTTTCGTCCACGACCTCCGCCCCGTCGATGGCCCGCCCGCCGAACCACTCGAGGAGGCCGGCCCAGTCCAGCGGTGGGGCAAAGGGCAGGCGCAGGGTCAGTCCGCCGTCAGCGGTCAGTCGGTCGGCCTTCCGCCGGCGCTCGCGCAGCTCGCGGGGGGAGGCGCGGAACGTGTCCTGCATCGTCCGGTTGAACTGGCGCACGCTGCCGAACCCGGCGGCGAAGGCGATGTCGGTGAGGGTGAGATCGGTGTCGTCGAGCAGGCGTCGGGCGAAGTGGGCCCGTCGAGACCGAGCCACCTGGTCCGGGGTGGCGCCGACCTGCTCGGCGAAGAGGCGACGCAGGTGCCGGGCGCTGATGCCGAGGTGGGCGGCCAGCGCCGTCTCCGTGCGCTGGTCGAGATAGCCGTCGACGATCAGGCGCACGGCCCGGCAGACCAGCTCGGGGCCGTCGACCCAGGACTCGAGGTCGGAGACCCGGTAGGGACGGCACTGGAAGCAGGCCCGCAGCCCGGCCGCCTCGGCCGCGGCGGCGGACCGGTACGGGGTCACGTTCTTGGCCAGCGGCCGTCCGCCGCAGCCCGGGCGGCAGTAGATCCCCGTGGTGCGGACCCCGGAGTACTCGAGCGTCGTCATGGCCTCATTCTCTCCCCTCCAGCCTGCCTTACCTGGCCGGATTCGGACATCCGACGATCGCCTGAACGGGGCCTGAAAAGGGGGCGCGCCGCGGCCCGAGTCAGGGGGCATTCAGGGACGGTCACCCACCGTGGCCCGGGACGAACCAAAGGAACGGACCATGAACCAGCTGACCATTTGCCCCCTACTCAGACATCGGACCCCCCGGGTGGTGGTCGTCGTCGCCGCGCTGGGCCTCGTGGTCACCGCGTGTGGTGACGACGGCAGCCAGACCGCCGGTTCCGCCGACACCACCGTGGCGGCGACCGAGACGACGGTCGCGCCCGAGACCACCGCCCCGGCCTCGGGCGAGCCGGTCATCGACCCGGGCGACGGGGGCCACTACGCCCCCGAACTGGATCCGGCCGACTTCGTCGCCGTCGTCGACAACCCCTACCTGCCGTTCGTGGCGGGCAGCCGCTGGACCTACGAGGAGACCAACGGGGAGGGTCAGACCGAGGACATCGAGATCGTCGTCCTCGACGAGACCCGGGAGATCGCCGGCATCACGGCCACCGTCGTCCGGGACACGGTCACCATCGCCGGGGTCCTGGTCGAGGACACCCACGACTTCTACGCCCAGGACGTCGACGGCAACGTCTGGTACCTGGGTGAGGAGGTGGACAACTACGAGAACGGCGACCTGGTCGACCACGAGGGCTCCTTCGAGGTCGGAGTCGACGGCGCCTACGCCGGCATCGTGATGGAGGCCGACCCTCAGGTCGGCGATGCCTACCGCCAGGAGTACTACCCGGGCGAGGCCGAGGACATGGGTGAGGTGCTGCGCACGGGCGAGACGGTGTCGGTCCCCGGTGGCGACTTCACCGACGTCATCGTCACCCGGGACTGGAACCCGCTCGAGCCCGACATCATCGAGGAGAAGTACTTCGCCCCCGGCGTGGGCCAGGTCCGGGAAGCGACGGTCGCGGGCGAAACCGGCGACGGCGTGTTGGTCGACATGGAGCTGGTACCGGCGCCCTGATCGGGCGGGATTCCCCCGTCAGGGTGAGAACCGGGGGGTAACACCCCCCGGTTCGGACGCCCACCTGCACCGCCTCCCGGTGGATGTGGTCAAGCTGGATCCGGCGTTCCTGGCCTCGGTGCCGACCGCGGGTTCTGACTTCATGGCCGCGGTGGTGGAGCTCTGCGCCGCGCTGGACCTCCGGGTGATCGCCGAAGGCGTGGAGACCTACGAGCAGCACCAGGTCGTGCGGTCGATGGGCATCACCTGGGCCCAGGGCTTCTTCTACGCCGAGCCGAGCGGCTCGGCGGCGGCGGCCACGCTGCTCGCCGGTCAGCCGGCCCCTCCGGAGCAGAGGCCGCCCGGCTCCGGGGCGGTGTCGGCTCCCCCCGCGTAGGTGGCGACGAACTCCTCGACCCGAGGATCCTCGACCGAGTCCACGGCCAGCTGCCGGTTCCACGCGGTCAGCACCAGGGGGCTGTCCTGGTCGTCGAAACGGCTGACCAGGACGTAACCGTTGCCCGCGGCCAGCGCCTGCAGCGCCTCGAGGGTGGCCGGGGTGGTGTCGCCGGTGTAGGTGATCCACACCGCGCCGTGCTCCAGGGAGTGCACGACGTTCTCGTTCGGGACCTCGCCGTCGTAGAAGCCGCAGTTGGCCCAGACCGGGTTGTGGGGTCCCCCGACCGGCGGGCTCACGTCGTAGTCGATGGCCCCCTCGACATGGCTGTTGTCGGTGACGCCGTAGGCCAGGACCCCGTCGATGCCCTCCGGCGCCGGTTCGGGGGTGCCGGAATCGACGCTGGAGGGGCCGCCGTCACCGCCACAGGCCCCCAGGAGCAGGAGCGCGGCGAAGCAGAGGCCGACGAGACGGGACACCGCGGGAGCCTACTGAGCGTCCATTCCGTAAAAGAGGCGCTCGACCACGCCTCGGGCCTTCCGGGTGACCCGGCGGTAGTCGTTGCGCAGCCCGGCGGCGGTGGTGTCGAGCGCGCGCGCCAGCCGGGTGAGGGCGAGGGGGTCCTGGGGCAGGGCATCGGCCGCCCGGCCACTCACCAGGTACTCACGGTTGCGGGTCCGCTCACAGAACTCGTAGGCCGTGCGCAGGGTGTCGGCATCGGTTCGGGCGATGGCGCCGATCCCCTCCAAGCGGTCGAGCGCGGTGAGCGTGGCGGGGGAGCGGACGTCGTGACCGAGGGCCAGCAGCTGCACCGTGAACTCGATGTCGCTGAGGGACCCCCGACCCAGCTTGAGGTGGAAGTCGGGATCCTCGCCCGCAGGGAGGCGCTCGGCCTCGATGCGGGCCTTCATGCGGCGGATGTCCCGTGTGGCGGCTTCGTCGGGCACCCGCCAGACGGCGGGGGCCAGCTGGTCGACCAGGCCGCGCCCCAGGGCGAGGTCGCCGGCGACGGGGCGGGCCCGGGTCATGGCCTGGCGCTCCCAGGTGAGGGCCCAGCGCTCGAAGTAGGCGTGGTAGCCGACGATGCTGCGAGCCGGCGGGCCCTGGCGGCCCTCGGGGCGCAGGTCGGTGTCGAGGGTGTAGAGCCGGCGGGCAGGGGTACCGCCCACGAGGCGGCGCAGGCCCGTGGCCAGCCGCTCCGCTTCGGCCAAGTCTTCGGCCCCGGCCCCGTCGAACACGAAGTGGACGTCGAGGTCGGAGGCGTAGGACAGCTCCTGGCCCCCGAAGCGACCGACGGCGACCACGGCGAAGGGGAGCTCGGGATCGAGGGTGGCCAGGGCCACCTCCAGCGTGGCTTCGGCCAAGGTGGCCAGGTCCCGACCCACGCGGGCCGTGTCGGCGTAGCCGAGCAGGTCCCGGGCGGCGACCCCGAACAGGTGCCGTTGCTGCCAGCGCCGAAGGGCCTCTTGCTGATCGTCCTCGTCGGGGCGCCAACTGATGGCGGCCTCGGCGCTCTGCACCAGATCGGCGCGGCTGCGGGTGCGGAGGTCGTCGGGCGCGCCGAGGCGCGCCACCAGGTCCGGATGGCGGGTCAGGATCGCCCCGATGCCGCGGCTCGTGCCGATCACCCGGCACAGCGCGCGGGCCACCTCGGGGGACTCCCGGAAGGTGGCGGCCAGGTGGGTGGCCTGGTCCGGGCGGTCGGTGAGATGGCGCAGCGTGAGCAGCCCGAGGTCGGGGTCAGGGGTCTGCGACAGCCAGTCGAGGATCAGCGGTAGGAGCTGCTGCATCAGTCGGGACGAACGGGTCAGGCCCCGGGTCAGGTCCGTCACGGCCCGGCGGGTGCGTTCGACGTCGGCGAAGCCGAAGGCCGCGAGTCGCTCGGCGGTGGCGTCGGCGGCCAGACCACCCCGGTTGCCGGCGAACGCCTCCAGCAGGGGCCGGAACCAGAGCCGCTCGTGGATGGCCCGGGCCGCGGCCCGGTGGGCGGCGAGGTCGGCGTCGAAGCGCTCGAGGGCGTCGGCGGCCACGCCGCTGCGGTAGCCGAGGACCCGGGCCAGGCGGGAGCGGGCGGGTTCGGAGGCGGGCACGACGTGGACCTGGTGCTCGTCCTCCAGCTGCAGGGCGTGCTCGACGCGGCGCAGGAAGCGGTAGGCGGCGGCCAGCTGGTCGGCCGCCTCGGGATCGACGTAGCCCGCCGTCCGCATCTCGGCCAGCACGACCAGGGTGGTCGGGGAGCGCAGGGCCGGATCGAGGCCGCCGTGGACCAGTTGCAGGAGCTGGAGGGCGAACTCGATGTCGCGGATCCCGCCGGGGCCCCGCTTGATCTCGTAGTGGCTGAGGCCCCGGCGGGACACCTCGGCCTCGGATCGGTGCTTCATCTCCCGCACGGCCCGGATGTCGTCGGCGTCGACGGGGCGACCCCACAGCGCGTCCGCGGCGGCATCGGCCCAGTCCCGTCCGAGATCGGGGTTCCCGGCGACGGGTCGGGCCTTCAGCAGCGCCTGGCGCTCCCAGGCCTGGGCCCATCGGCGCCAATGGGCGCGATAGGCGGGCACCGAACGCACCAGCGGCCCGTCGCGGCCCTCCGGGCGGAGCCCGGCGTCGACCCGGAAGCAAGGGCGGGCCAGATCGAGGACCCGGCGGGCCTGCCGGGCGAGGGCCTCGGGCTCCCCGTCGCCGACGAAGAGGACGTCGATGTCGCTGGCGTAGTTGAGCTCGTCGCCGCCGAGCTTGCCCATGCCGATCACGGCCAGGTGCTCGGCCTCCGCCAAGCGGAGGGCTCCCGTGAGCACGTCGCCGCCCAGGTGGGCCAGGGCCGCGGCGGTGGCCTCGACCGGGTCCTGCCCGGTCAGGTCGCGGGCGGCGATGCGCAGCAGCTCCCGGTGCTTCCACGCCAACAGGGCGGCCCCGTCGTCAGCGCCTTCGGGCTCGCGTCGGTCGAGGTCGGCGAGGACGGCGATGGCAGCCTCGTCGGACTCGAGGACCCGGGTGAGGGAGCGACTGGCGCTGGTCACCGCGACCAGTGCCCGCACCGCGGCGTCCGGGCCGAGCCGGTCGTCGAGGTCCGGGTGGACGGCCACGAGACGCTCCAGCGCGTTGGCGGCCCGCGGCGGCACCGCGGCCTCGGCCGCGGCGTCCCGGAGGCGGTCGGGCAGCACGCGCACGCGGGCAACGTACTTCTCGTTCTGGCGTGGCATCTGCCGCCTCCGACCGGCACATTCCCCGCCAGAAGGACGGAGATCATCGGGCCAAGGCGCGGAGGCGGCGGACGGTTCCGGCTGGGTCGAACCAGACCTCGGTGTCGGTGAACTCCTCGACTCGGTACCCCGCAGCTTCCAGCGCCTCGCGCCGGTAGGCATCAGCGGCCTTGTCAGAGAGCGCCTCGTGGTACAGCGCGCTCTGCACCTCGATGACCAGTCGCCGGGCTGCCCACACGAAGTCGACTCGACCCAGCCACTCCCGGTCCAGGAGGTTCTGCTGGCGAATGAGGTCACGCACGCCGGCTTCCCGGGCCAGCTCCTGGAAGCGGTCTTCCAGGTTGGTGTCGTTGGGCCGGTACTCCGGGCCGCGCTCCGCGAGGAGTGTCCGCATCAGACGAATGCCGGGTCGTCCTCGCTCGGCCATTTCGCCCAACATCCGGTGGACGCTGCGGTGGCCGAGGAGGTCCCGGGCCCAGAGCCGGTCGAGCACCTTCGCTGCCTGCGACGGGAGGACGGCGGCCACGTCGAACGGGATCCGGGCCGGCACGGTGACAGGGATCCCGTCCAACACGCGGCGGTGATGCTCGGGGAACAAGCGGGGCTCGTGGATGCGGGCGAAGCGAGGTGGCGTCACCTTGTCGTTCCGGTGCCGGGTGATGTCGAGGCACCCGGGTCTGACGTTGAGCCCCCAGAGCTTCGCCGCCGAGAGGTGCGAGACCGCGGCCCCGGCCCCCGCGTCGAGGACTGCTTCCATGATCTCCTGGGACCGGGTTCGAGGAGATCCGGCTCGGCGGAGGACCATCGACGACACGCGGACCCACTGATTGGTCGCCACCAGATGGGCGATGGCGTGATGCGACGCGCCGAGCCGGCGGACTTGGGGAACGGAAACGACGCCGTGCTGGCGGGCGGCGAGCTCGGTGATCTGGAGGAGGAGGGCTTCGCGCATGGGCTCCCCGGGACGCGAGACGATCGCGGGGGAAGCGCGGGCCAAACCTAGGACCCGCCTGCTCATGGAGCAACGCCTCTCGTTCTGGCGGGTGATCTGCCGTCCAGGACCGGCACATCCCCCGCCAGAATGGTGCGAGGGGGTCGGTAGCGTCGGGGGCAGATGGACGTGCTGCGGGTGGCCCTGTGCCAGGTGAACCTGACGGTCGGCGATCTCGACGGCAACGTCGAGGTCATGGCCCGGGCGCTGAAGGAGGCCGAAGTGGCCGACGCCCACGTGGCCTGCTTCCCGGAGCTGGGGGCGGCGGGCTACCCACCGGAGGACCTGGTCCTGAAGCGCGGCTTCGTGGCCGCCAACCGGACAGCGGTCGACCGCTTCGCCGCCCTCGTCGGCGACACCGTCGCCGTGGTCGGGTTCGTCGAGGACGACGGCGAGGTGCTCCACAACGCAGCCGCGGTGTGCGTGCGGGGCGAGGTGGTCGGCGTCTATCGCAAGCAGCACCTGCCCAACTACGCCGTGTTCGACGAGCAGCGCTACTTCGAGCCCGGCACCGACCTGCCGCTCTTCGAGATCGCCGGCCTGCCTGTGGCCGTCTCCATCTGCGAGGACGCCTGGCAGTACGGCGGGCCGATCCCTGACCTGGGAGCGGGCGGGGCCCGCGTGATCCTCAACATCAACGGCTCGCCCTACCACGCCGCCAAGGGCCAGGTGCGGGAGCGCTTGATCGGAGCGCTGGCCGGTGCCGCCGACTGCCCGATCGTCTACCTCAACCTGGTCGGCGGACAGGACGAGCTGGTCTTCGACGGCGACTCCTTCGTGTGCGACGCCGCCGGCGAGGTCGTGGCCCGGGCCGAGGCCTTCGTCGAGCAGGTGCTGGTCGTGGACGTGGTACCCGGCCCCGAGCGTCCGGTCACCCTGCCGGTCACCCCGGTGACAGCTGCGGTCACGCCCCGGGCCCCGCTCCCGGTCGTCCCCCCCGTTCGGGAGCTCTCCCCTGCGGCGGAGGTGTGGGAGGCCGTGGTCCTGGGTACCCGGGACTACGTGACCAAGAACGGGTTCACCGGTGTGGTCCTGGGCCTGTCCGGCGGCGTGGACTCGTCACTGGTCGCCGCCATCGCCGTCGACGCGATCGGGGCCGACAAGGTGCATGGCGTCCTCATGCCCTCCCGGTACTCGAGCGACCACTCGGTGACCGACGCCGACCGGTTGGCCGCCGCCCTCGGCATCGAGACCCGGACCATCCCCATCGAAGCGGCCCACGCCGGGATGCTGGGGATGCTGGCCGAGTCCTTCGAGGGGCGCGAGCCGGACCTCACCGAGGAGAACCTGCAGTCCCGGATCCGGGGCATGGTCCTGATGTCGCTCAGCAACAAGTTCGGCTGGCTGGTGCTGACCACGTCGAACAAGAGCGAGAGCGCGGTCGGCTACGCCACGCTCTTCGGCGACACCGCGGGCGGCTTCGCGGTCATCAAGGACGTGCCCAAGCTGCTCGTGTACGACCTGGCCCGCCACCGCAACGACGTCGCCGGTCGGGAACTGATCCCCGAGGCCGTCCTGACCAAGCCCCCGTCGGCCGAGCTCCGCCCCGACCAGCGGGACGACCAGAGCCTCCCGCCCTATCCCGTCCTGGACCCGATCCTCGAGCTCTACGTCGAGGACGACCGTTCCATCGAGGAGATCGTGGCCGCCGGCCACGACCGGGAGACGGTCGAGCGCATCGTCGGCCTGGTCGATCGGGCCGAGTACAAGCGCCGCCTCACGCCGCCCGGCCCCAAGCTCACGACCAAGGCCTTCGGTCGGGACCGCCGCCTCCCCATCACCAACCGCTACCGGGGCTGAACGCTCACTGGCAGGGTTCGGGGATGGTGTCGGCCCCCTGGGTGCTGACGTCGCAGTAGGTGCGCAGCGACACCAGCCACTCGCCGTCGACGTTCACCGCCTGGCCCGGCAGGTGGTCGAGCACGGCGGCCCCGTCGAGCAGCAGCGTGTAGGTGACGTCCGCCGTCGTGGCGTCGACTGCTTCGATGGCGTCGATCTGGAGGCGGATCCGGGAGGCGATGTCCTGGGTGGCCTCGAAGCTCTCCAGGAAGTAGGGCCGCAGCTCCTCGCCTGACTCCAGGGAGGCCAGCTTGACGTCGACGTCGGTGACCGAGCCGTCGAAGAGGTTGGTGAAGGCCTGGGTGATGGCGGCCTCGGTCTCGGCGTCCACGGACGCGGCGGGACCGGCCGTCGTGGTGGTCACCGCGGGGACGGTGGCGGTGGTGGCGGCGTCGACCTGTTCGGGGGTCGTGGGGCAGCTGAGGGTGGCCTGCACGCCGGTGTGGTCCGACGGGAAGGCCAGCGTCCCGTCGGCGGGCTCGCCGTTGAAGAGCCCGGTGGGATCGACCGTCGTGCACCCCCGCTGGTCGTCGACGAAGAGGTAGTCGATGCGCTCGGTCTGGAGGCTGGCCGGGTCCTCGAGGTCGGTCAGGGCGTCGTCGATCCGGCCCGAGGTGCACTGGTCCCCCGTGGCCGGGTCGCACTCGGCGTTGCCGGCGGCGAGGTGGGTGTCGATGTAGCCACCCCCGGTGATGGCGGCGATGGCGGGTTCGTCGGGCATGGCGTTCAGGTCGCCACCGATGACGACGACGGCCTCCGGGTCGGCCACCTCGGCGGCGAACTCGACCAGCTGGCGGCCCTGACAGGTGTTGAGGGTGTCGGCCACCTCGCAGGGCGGGGGACAGGTGGCCTCGTCGCACGGGCGGTCGTCGCTGTCGCTGGCCAGGTGGCTGCTGACGTAGTCGACGATCCCCACCTCGGTGGCGACCCGGACCCAGAAGGCGCTGCGGAGTGGGCCGGCCAGCGCAATGCGCCGGGAGCCGAGTACCGGCTCCGTGGTCAGCACCGTCTCGCGGTCCAGCGTGGGGTCGTCATCCCACACCACCTCGTAGTCCGCCGTGCACCCGTCGCCGAGGGCCGACTGCAGCTCGTCGACGGTCTGTTGGTTCGACTCCTGCACGCTGACCAGCTCGGGGCAGTCGGCGTCGGCCAGTTGGTCGACGAAGAGCTGGACCCGAGCGGGCAGGTCACAGCGGTTCGAGTCCTCGGCGCAGGCCGTGCCGTGCAGCAGGTTCTGGCTGACGACGGTGACCGTCGGGTCCTCGCCGGACGCGGTGTCATCACCGCCGGTGTCGTCCGAACAGCCCGCGACCAGGCCGAGGATGGCCAACGCCACCACGACTGAGCGCCCCCCGCGCCGCGTCACCACCCCACGAGCCTCTCACGGATCGCCGCCACCGAGTGGTGGGAGACTCCGGCGATGACGATCCGCTGCGTGCTCGTCGACGGGGTGTTCGACCTGGCCATCGAGGACGTCGAGATCGACGTGCGCGTCGCCTCGGCCCCACTCGATCTCGGCGGCCAGGCGCCCCACGAGGTGCTGGTCGTCAGTGCCGACGAGGAGCTCCTGGCCGAGGCGGGTCGACTCGGGGCCCACCGGTTGTTGGCGGCCGGTGCCGAGGCGACGGCCGCCGCCGCGCTCGAGCTCTGTCGGGAGCTGGACCGGTCGCCCCCGGGCGGTTGAGCAGTCCCACCCTCTCTCGGCGAGGGCGAGATGTGCGCACGGGGATCCCGTAGGCCGAGGGGCGCCGGTCGCCCTTCGGCCGACCCGGGCTGAGGCAAACGGCTAGGTTTTGTCTCATGGCTGATCCGAAGCGCCCGCGGGCCGCGTTCGCCCCCTGGGACCGCCGGGAGCTGCCCGGCAGCTTCACCGTCGAGGAGACGGCCAAGCGGGTCGGCCATTACAAGTGGATCGAGATGCGCCTGTTCGAGGTGCTCGGCGGCTGGGTGGCCACCGTGCCCGAGATCGACGTGAAGCTCCGCTTGGGCACGCACTGCTACCACCACGCCTGGCACAGCGAGCTCTGGCACAAGCGGCTGCCCGAGCTGCGGGAGATGAACCCCGAGAAGCTGACCCTGCCCCCGAACGACGAGATGGTCGCCTTCGTCGACGCCCTGACCGAGCCGGAGGCCCCCGAGCTCACCATCGAGAAGCTGGTCGGCGTCTACCGGGTGCTGATGCCCCACATGATCTCCGCCTACACGTACCACCGGAACAACTCCAGCCGGATCACCGACGCCCCGACCATCCGCTCGCTCGATTTCGCCCTGGCCGACGAGCTCGAGGACTGGCGGGACGGCGAGATGCTCATCCAGTCCTTGATCGAGACCGACGATGAAGTACAACGGGCCGCCGATCGGGTGGCCCACCTGGAGAAGCTGTTGTTGGCCGCGGGCGGCATTGCCGGTCCGGGCACCATCGGCGACCCCTACGCTGAACCCCAGCCCACGGAGGTGACGGCATGAGGAAGGCCTTTCCGGTCGAGGACCTGGCCCGGGACGATCGCTTCGTCCGGGTCGACATCCAGGACCGCATCAGCGACCCCCGCTCGGTGAAGAACAGCCGCATGCGGACCCAGGCCCGGCTGACGCCGGACCGCCCGGACTCGGCCGATGCCGCCCGGGCCCTCATGCACGGCATCTTCGTCGGGGAGATCCAGGCCCTCGAGGGCGCCGGGCGCACCTGCTGGGACTTCGAGACCGGCGACGGCCGCGACCAGGCCCCGTTCGCCCTGAAGCTGGACATGGCCCGCCAGTGCTGGGATGAGGCCCGCCACTGTGAGATCTCCGTCAAGCTCAGCGACTGGATGGGCACCGAGATCGGGGAGTTCTCCGAGGGCACCTTCCTCTACGCCGCGGCCTGCAACCCCGACCCGGTCCTGCGCCTCACCGGCGTCAACCGCGCCCTGGAGGGCCTGGCCATCGACGTGTTCAACACCATGCGGGAGTTCGGCGAGATCGCCGGCGACCCCATCCTCGAGTTCTGCGAGGACTGGATGCTGGCCGACGAGGTCACCCACGTGAAGATGGGCTCGGACTGGCTCCGTCGCCTCACCGAGGACGACCCGGAGCGCCGGAAGAACGCCCTCGAGTTCCAGCGGGTGGTGGACAAGCTCTTCTCCCTGGGCGGCTTCCGCAGCGACGAGGACGACAGCCCGGTGAAGCTGGCCCGCCGCTTCCGCGAGCTGGCGGGCTTCGACGACGAGGAGATCGACGAGATCGCCGACCTCGCCAGCGAAGCCCTCGAGGAGGCCCGCACCCGCCAGGAGGCGGCGGCCGCCCTCGCCACCGCCTGACCCGGTGGCCCAGATCCAGCTCCGCCCCGACAAGTGGGCGATGGTCGACTACGACCCCGACCGCCTCCGGGCCATCGCCGAGGCCATGGCCGACGCGGCCGGGCTCCCGGCCGACCTCGAGGTCGTGGTCGCGCTGGACGACCGGTCGCCCCTGGGCCGCTACAGCATCGACTCCATGGATCCCGTGCTCGTCTCCATGGAGAGCGGCGCCTTCGAGGATCCCAAGCACCCCCGTCAGCTCTCCGAGGGGGGTGCGGCCGGCGTCCTCGGTCGCCTGTTCTTCCGGGTAGCCGACCGGCTGACGGAGGGCTTCGCCGAGGTGCCCGACGACGCCGACGTCGACCCGGCGGCCGGCGTGGCTTGGGAGGTCCATGCCGCCGGGCGCCTGGCCCGGGCCGGCCAACAGGCCCAACTCCAGCGCTGGCGCTATCACTTCCGGAACCGGCACGGCTTCACCGACGAGGGCGACGCCGCCTTCGACACCCTCTGGTCCGCCGACACGCTCAGCTGGGCCGAGATCCAGGCCCTCTCGGCCATCGCGCTGGCCGGCGTCCCCGCCTGACCGTCGGCCAGCCGGGGTAGGGACCGGCGATGACCGATGCGGAGGACGCGCTGGCCGAGCTGCTCGGCGCCATCGACCGGACGATGTGGATCCTGACTGTGGCCGACGGTGGTGAGCGGTCCGGCTGCCTCATGGGCTTCGCCACCCAGTCCAGCCTCGAGCCGCCCCGCTTCCTCGCCTGCGTCTCCCGGGCCAACCACACCTTCGCCCTCGCCGTGCGGGCCGAGCACGTCGCGGTGCACGCCGCGCCGGACGAGGCGGATCTCGCGCTGGCCCGGCTCTTCGGCGAGGAGACGGGCGACGAGATCGACAAGTTCGCCCGCTGCGAATGGCACGAGGGCCCGGAGGGTCAGCCCATCCTCGTCGCCTGCCCGGCTTGGTTCGTCGGCCGGGTCATCGCCCGTCACGACCTGGGCGACCACGTCGGCCTGCTCCTCGATCCGGTTGCCGTCCGGGGCCGGCTGACCGACGTGCTCACCTTCGCGCGGGCCCAGGACCTCGACGCCGCCCATTGACGCGGAGGCCTACGCCAGGTCGTGGGCGCTGATCGGCTCGAGCAGGTCGATGTCGGGAGGCGCGGTGAGCAGGCCGCGACAGGCTTCGGCCATCTCCACCATGTCGGCCGAGTCGAAGTGGGCCTGCTGGGCGGCGGGTGACGACCACTTCTGGATGACCAGCAGCCGGCCGGGATGGGTGACCGACGCGATCAGGTCGATGTTGCGGCAGCCCGGGTGACCCCTGGACAGGACCACGTACTTGGCCAAGATCGAGAGCAGGGCCTCGGGATCGGCCGCGGTGAAGGCCATGACCACCACGGTCAGGTCGACGTCGTCGCTGTCGGGGTCGGGCACCGGGTGGGACCTCAAGCACGGTGGGGAACGGGCCGTTTGTGTCACGGAGAGCGACCGGGGCAGCCCGATCGGCGGTCGGCGCCCGGTTGGGCGACTTGACCGCGTCGGTATCGTAGGCAACGCCCCAACTGGCGGCCGCGGGATTCGGTCCCGGTCGCCGGTACCGTCCATCGAGGTTCCCACGGAAGTTCCCGAATCTGGCCAGGGAGAGCGTCGTTGCCCAAGGAACGTGTCGAGCGGGACGAAGAAGACCTCGTTCGCCTGTACCTCACCGACATCGGGCAGTACCCACTGCTCACCAAAGACGACGAGGTCCGCCTCGCGCAGCAGATCGAGGGCGGCACCGCCGCCCGCGAGGAGATGGACGCGGCCGCCACGCTGACGCCCGCCCGGAAGCGTGAGTTGCGCAAGGCCCTCCGGCTCGGTGAGGACGCGGAACGCACCTTCGTGCAGTCCAACCTGCGCCTGGTCGTCTCCATCGCCAAGAAGTACCAGGCCTCGGGCCTGCCTCTGCTGGACCTGATCCAGGAGGGCAACCTCGGCCTCATGCACGCCGTCGAGAAGTTCGACTGGCGCAAGGGCTTCAAGTTCTCCACCTACGCCACGTGGTGGATCCGCCAGGCCATCACCCGCGGCATCGCCAACACCGGCCGCACGATCCGCCTGCCGGTGCACGCCGGCGACACGCTGGCCCGCCTGCAGAAGGCCCGCTCCCGGCTCGAGCTCAAGTACGGCCGTCCGGCCACGCTGTCCGAGCTGGCCGCCGAAGTGGAGATGCCCGAGGACAAGGTCACCGAGGCCCTCCGCTTCGCCGCCGAGCCCCTGTCGCTCTCCGAGCCCCTGCGGGAGGACGGCGACGCCGAGCTGGGCGATGTGGTCGAGGACCGTTCCGCGGAGTCCCCCTTCGAGGTGGCCGCCACCGCGCTGCTCCCCGAGGAGATCCAGCGCCTGCTCGCCCCCCTCGACGAGCGGGAGCGGGAGATCCTCAAGCTGCGCTTCGGTCTCGACCGGGGCGAGCCCCGGACGCTCGAGGAGGTGGGGGAGCACTTCAACCTCACCCGGGAGCGCATCCGCCAGATCGAGGCCCGGGCCATGTCGAAGCTGCGCCACCCCAGCAGCGACACGGGGGCCCGCGACCTGCTCGCTGTCTGATCCACAACCAGCGACAACCAAGGGGGAATCCCGTGCGCCGTCTGTTCCTCGCCGTCTCCACCGGCCTCTTGGCCATCCTGCTCCTCGCCCCGCCCGCGGCCGCCGCGGAGGTCCAGGGCACCGACCCGTCCGGGGACGTCCCCTTTGCCCGAGGTGACCTGATCTTCTTCCGGGCCATCCATGGCCCGGTCGGTGTGGATCTGCGGGTGCGAACCTTGGTGGGGGGCAATCCGGAGAACGTCTGGCCCAACCGAGCGACCCGGATCCGCTGGCGTCTGGACACCAACTTCGCCCACGCGGGGCCGGAGTTCGTCGCCGACATCCAGATCGCCACCGGCGTGGACACCGTGATGCTGGGCCGGGTCCGGCGGGTCTCGAACGGCCATCTCCTGTGCTCCGCCCAGAACCACGTGCCCGGGGCCAGCCTCGTCACGGCCGTCGGGAACCAGTACCGCTTCCGCTTCCCGCGGAGCTGCATCGGGACCCCGCCCAGCTTCCGGGCCCGAGCCACCTTCATCTGGGACAACAACCCACCGAACGTCGGGCCGGTCTTCACCGACTTCGCCCCGAACGGCGGCCCGACGGCACCGGTCGAAGTCCCGGTCTGATCACCGACGAGGAGCTCGCGGCTCTCGAGGCCGAGGTTCAGCGGGCCCTCGGGTCAGGGGACCGCTCCGGGCTCGACCTGCGCGGCTTCGGGGTCACCAGCGTCGTGTTGGCGGCGCCCCTCGGGGCGCCGACGGCCGCCTGCAAGCGGGTGCCCCCGTTCCGGGACCAGGCCACCTTCGAGCGCTACCGCGAGGTCGTGCTCCGCAACATCGACGAGCTCCGGGCGGCCGGGGTCAGGGTGCTCGACACCGAGGTGCGCCTCATCGACCACGCCGGTCGCCTGGTCGGCTTTGTCATCCAGCCGCTGTTGCCGGCCGACACGCTGGGCGAAGCGGTCTTGAAGGCCTCGGTCCCGTCGGCCGCGCACCCCTTGGTCGTGGCCATCGTCGACCACGTCCTCACCGCCACGACCGATCGCCGGGGCATCGACGCCCAGGTGGGCAACTGGGCGGTGGTCGACGGCGAGGTGGCCTATGTCGACGTGACCACCCCCTTCCTGGTCGACGAGGCGGGCGACCTGGCCATGGACCTGGACGTCTTCCTCCAGGCCGGCCCACCGGTCATGCGCCCGCTCTATCGCCGGGAGCTGCCCGCCTCGATGAAGCGATGGTTGGATCCCCGGCACGCCCTGCTGGACCTGGTCGGGAACCTCTACAAGCTGGACCTGGACGACTGGGTCGAGCCGATCATCACGGCCACCGTCGGCCAGGTCGACCCCCCGCTCACCGTCGAGGAGGCCCGGGCCTACTACGACGGTGAGGTCAAGACCTGGACGATGCTGCACCGCGTCCTCAAGGGGTACGACTGGTGGCAGCGGCGCGTCCGGCGGACCACGCCGAACGGGTTCCTCCCCCCGCCCGACTACGACCCGGTCGCCTGGAAGGCGAAGCAGCAGTCGTGGGCGTGACCGGCCCGGGCGCCTGGCCCGACCG
This sequence comes from uncultured Microthrixaceae bacterium, assembly GCA_963725155.1. Taxonomy (GTDB): domain Bacteria; phylum Actinomycetota; class Acidimicrobiia; order Acidimicrobiales; family DATDAH01; genus DATDAH01. Next base: position 42,756 of record CAVRXU010000003.1, on the reverse strand, counting down.
GGCCGAGGCTGAGGCGGCCTTCGCCGCCCACGTCGACCCAGCCAAGGTCGACATCTGGGCGATGGGTGGTCTCGAGGTCGTCATGGGCGACCGCGAGGGCGCCACGTTCACCGACGCCTACGACGGTCGTCGCTGGTTCAACTGCCACTGCAACGGAGGTGTCTTCAACCTGGGGCACCGCAACCCGCTGGTGATCGCTGCCGTCCGGGCGGCCATGGATCATGCCGACGTGGGCAACCACCACCTGGTGTCGGCCTACCGGGCCTCGGCGGCCGAGCGGTTGTCGGCGACGACCGGTGGCCGACTCTCGGGCGTGGTCTTCTCGGTCGGCGGCGGCGAGGCCGTGGACCTCGCCACTGAAGGTGGCCCGGGGCCACACCGGCCGCCTGACCGTCGTCTCGGTCACCGGGGCCTACCACGGTCACACCGGCGCTGGCCCTCGCGGCGGGGGACCCCCGCGAGCCACGCCGTGTTCGGTCACGCCCTCCCTGGCTTCACCCATGTGCCCTACAACGACCTCGACGCCATGGAGGAGGCGATCGGTGATGTCACCAGCGGCGGTCATCCTGGAGTCCATCCCCGCCGCCGCCGGCTTTCCGATGCCTGAGCCCGGGTACCTGCGCCGGGGTGGCCAGACCTGTGCCGTGAGCGCGGTGCGCTCTACTCGCCGATGAGGTCCAGACGGGCCTGGGTCAGGACCGGCACCGTCTGGTACGTCGACAGGAGCACCTCGAGCCCGACCTGCTGGTCACCGGCAAGGGCCTCTCGGGCGGCATCTATCCGCCGATCGCCGGCGACGCTCATGACCCCAGAGGTCCACCACTTCTTCGCCGAGCACGCCTTTCTGTCACGTCTCGACGTTCGGCGGGGCCGAACTGGGCTGCGTGGCCGCCGTCGAAGTGGTCGACATCGTGACCGCCCCTGGGTTCCTCGAACGAGTCCGGGCTGTGGGCGAACGGTTGGGCGAGGCGTTCTCGACCTGCCGCTTCGGCTCTGCGCCGCCGGGGGCTGCTCTCCGCCTTCGTGTTCGACGACCCGCACGGGGGCATGACGGCGATGAAGGCGTCTGTTCGACGCCGGGATCTACGCCTTGTTCGCCAGCTAGTCGACCCGAGCGTCCTGCAGGTTCAACGCCCGTCCTGACCGTCTCCGACGCCGAGGTCGACGAGATCGTCGCCAGTCGTGCGCCGGACCTTCCCGGCCTGACGACCCGCACCGATCCGCCGACCATTCGGGCGATCACCTCGTCGGTACGCACGACCAACCCGTGTTCCTTGTGCGGGGCCCGCAACTCGCCCAGAGCATGGCCGAGACCGGATCATCCAGATCACTGCCTATGCCCAACATCCTCCCTCGACCAACATCGAAGTCGTCGGAGGCGACGGCAACTAGCGTCTCCAACACCTCGCCTGCGAGATACGCTGACCGGGCACGGCGAAACTCACGCCGCCGATCGCGTTCATCTTGATCGGCGCGCAGCCGCGACGGCGTGGCTCCCGCCAAGATCGCGACCGACGACCTGTGGCTTCGTCATCACCGGCCCCGACCTTCTCAACCGCGCAAGCCGCGATCCAGCTGGTCGTTGAACGCCCTCCCATGCTCCTGAGACCAGCGTGCCCGGGATCCTCTCGTCGGCGACGTCAGACATCGCCGGTCAAACCGCTCACCCGCGTCGACGATGGCTCCATCGTCATCACGGCTATCCACGAAATCTCTCCGAAGGGCTCGTCGTGGAAAGGAAGTGAACGTCCGTGAGCCCAGTGGCGGAGGTGGACGGGAATCGAACCCGCCGGACGGGGGTCGCCCGTCCCACCCGCTTTGAAGGCGGGGGAGCCCACCAGGTGCTCTGACACCTCCACCCGACACGGTACGGCCGGACCGACCTAGGCTGGCCCCATGAAGAAGCTGCTGTTGCTCCTGGTCGTGGTGGTTCTCGGCGTGGTCGTCGCGAAGAAGCTCCAGGAAGCCTGAACAACTAGCGCCGGCGCAGGGCGGTCCGACCCTTGGGTCGGGCCGTTCGTCGCGTCCAGGCCGGCATCGCTCGCCCGAACGGTTCCCAACCGGTCGGCTCGGGCTCGCGGCGCAGCAGCCAGAACACCACCACGCCGGCCACGATGGCGGCCAGGCCCCCGCTGATCGCCGCCGTCCGGCCGGGGGTCGGCATGGACACCCGGTCCCGCATCTTCACCGGGCGCTGGAAGATCCTGACCTCCCAGTCCCGCTCGGCGGCGATGCGGGCCAGGCCCCGGTCGGGGTTGACCACGACGGGGTGGCCGACGGCGGACAGCATCGGCTCGTCGGTGATGGAGTCCGAGTAGGCGTAGGAGGCGGCCAGGTCGATGCCGTCCCGCTCGGCAGCCTCCTCCATGGCGACGACCTTGGACGGCCCGTAGGAGTAGAAGTCGACACCGCCGGAGTAGCGGCCGTGCTCGTCGACCTGGGGGCGGGTGGCGATGACGTCGTCAACGCCGAGGTAGTGGGCCAGGGGGTCGACGATCTCTTCGGGTGAGGCGCTCACGATGAAGACCTTGCGCCCCTCGGCCTGGTGGAAGCGGATGAGGTCGAGGGCCTCGTCGTAGATGATCGGCTCGATCACCTCCTCGAGGGTCTCACGCACCAGCGAGCGGATGTGATCCTGGGACCATCCCGCGGTCACCCGCAGCGCGGCCTCCCGCATCTTGGCCATCCGGGCCTCGTCGGCGCCGAGGTACAGGTAGACGAGCTGGCCGTACAGGGCCCGCAGGAGCAGCCAGCGGGACAGGAGGCCGGCCCGGTAGAGGGGCTTGCCGAAGGCCACCATCGAGGCGCGGGCGATGACGGTCTTGTCCAAGTCGAAGAACGCGGCCTCCATGGGGTCCACCCTAGGAACGCGAGGACCCCATTGTCCGTGAACCTCGTCACGCCTAACGTGGGCTTCCTCGCGAGTTCACCGGCCGTGCGCCGGGCTCGCCCCGGCGCTTCCCCCGCCTGTCACCTCTGCTCGGGGGATGTCCTGTGCACCTGTCCTGCTGGGCCCTCAAGGGCGGCGTGGGGACCACCGTGGTCACCGCCGCCCTCGGCCTCACCCTCACCCGCGCCGGCCACGACGTGTTGCTCGTCGACCTGGCCGGCGACCTGCCCGCCACCCTGGGCCTGCCCGAGCCGGACGGTCCCGGCCTCACCGACTGGCTGGCCGCGGGCGACGACGTCCCCGCCGACGGGCTCGGTCGCATCGAGCTGCCCGCCGTCCCGGGCCTGGCCGTCCTGCCGCGGGGCCGCGGTGAGCTCGGTCCGACGGCCCGGGTCGAGGCCCTGGTGGCCGCCCTCGATCACCGCCGCTCGGTGCTCGTCGACTGCGGCGTGCTCGGCCGGGGCGAGCCCGAGCGGGCGCTCGTCGCGGCCCGATGCACCCACTCGCTGCTCGTCACTCGAGCCTGCTACCTGGCCCTGCGCCGGGCGGCCGACCCGCCCCTCCGTCCCTCCGGGGTGGTCCTGGTGACCGAGCCGGGCCGGGCGCTGGACCGCACCGACGTCGAACAGGTCGTCGGGGCCCCCGTGCGGGCCGAGGTGGCCCTGGATCCGGCGGTCGCCCGGGCGGTCGACGCCGGCCTGCTGGCCAGCCGGCTGCCCCGGAGCCTCGAGCGCTCGCTGCGCCGTGCCGCCTGAGGGCCCGGAGCTGGAGGCTCGGGTCCACCGTCGCGTCCTGGGCGAGGTCGCCGACGGCGACGGGGACGGGGTCGTCCAGGTGGTGCGGGCCGTGGGCCGGGAGGCCCCGCTGCTGACCGGGTCCGAGCGGGGTGGGGTGGCCGACCGGGTGGTGGCCCGCATCCGGGGCCTGGGCGCCCTCGAGCCACTGCTGGCCGATCCGGAGGTGTCGGAGGTGATGGCCAACGGCCCGGGCCCGGTCTGGATCGAGCGGGAGGGTCGCCTGCAGGCGACGGCCATCGTGCTCGACCGCCCCACCATCGAGCACCTGGTGGAACGGATCGTGGCCCCGCTCGGGCTCCGGGCCGATCGCACCGCCCCTCTGGTCGACGCCCGCCTGCCCGACGGCTCCCGCGTGAACGTGGCGTTGCCGCCGCTCGCCGTGGACGGGCCCTACCTGACGATCCGCCGTTTCCGGAGCCGGCGGATCACGTTGGCCGAGGCGTCCCCGCACGGGGTGGAGGCGCTGCTCGAACGGGCGGTGGCGGGCCGGGCCAACCTGGTCGTGGCCGGCGGATCGGGGGCGGGCAAGACCACTCTGCTCAACGCCCTCGCCGGCCGCTGTCCGCCAGGGGAGCGGATCGTGACGGTGGAGGACGTGGCCGAGCTGGCTCTGCCCGGTGAGCACGTGGTCCGCCTGGAGGCCCGGCCCGCCAACGCCGAGCGCGTCGGGGCGGTGACGATCCGGGACCTGGTGCGCAACGCCCTGCGCATGCGGCCCGACCGCCTCGTCGTCGGCGAAGTGCGGGGGGCGGAGAGCCTGGACCTCCTGCAGGCGATGAACACCGGCCACGCCGGATCGATGGCCACCTGTCACGCCAACAGCCCGGGCGACGCCCTGGACCGCCTTGCGACCCTGGCCCTGATGGCCGACGTGGCCCTGCCTTTGGCCGCCGTGGCAAACCAGTACCGGTCCGCCGTGGACCTCATCGTCCAGGTCGCCCGCCACCCCTCGGGCCGGCGGGGTGTGGTCGCGGTCTGGGAGGTGCCCCTCCCCGGCGCAGACGCCGCCGGTCGCCTGTTGGCCGACGAGACCGGCGTCCTGGCCTCACCCACCCGCCCCGTGCGCTGGCTCCCCGAGGCCGCCTCGTGACCATCCCCCCGTTCTGGAACCTGTCGTTTGTGCTGGGCCGCGAGTTTCAGGTCCCGGAACGGTGCTGGTGACGGCGGCGAGGGCGCGGCGGCAGGTCCGGCGCCGGCTCGCTGTTCGGGCTCCGGGGACCCGTGCGACGTGGGCGACCGCCCGGGTGGAGCGGTGGCTGGCGCAACGGTTGGCGGCGCGCCGACCTGGCCTGGGCCCCGGCGGTCGTGGTTCGCGGCGCGGCCATCGGTGTGGGGACCATCGGCGCGCTGGGTCTGGCCGGTGGCGGGCCCGTGCTCGCTCTGCTTGCGGTCGCGGTCGTGATGGGCGGCTCGGCCGGGGCCCTGGTCGCCGCGGGCGGTCGGCGCGAGGCCCGGATCGAACGTGAGCTGCCCGCGCTGCTGGAGGCTGTGGCCCGCGCCCTGCGGTCCGGAGCGGCCATGCCGACGGCGTTGCGGGAGGCCGCGGCCACGGGTTCGGTGGCGGCCCATGATCTGGCCACCGTCCTGGTCGATGTCGATCGGGGCCTGTCGTTCGCCGTCGCCCTCGACCGCTGGGCGCAGCGGCGCCCCCGTCCCGGTGTTCGCCTCGTCGTGGGGGCCCTGTCGATGGCCATGGCGTCGGGCGGCCCGCCGGCCCGGGCCGTGGACGGGGTGGCGGCCACGCTGCGCGAGCGGGCCGAGGTCGACCGGGAGGTCCGGGCCCTGGCCAGTCAGGCGCGCGCATCGGCGGCGGTGGTGACGATGGCCCCGCTGGCCTTCGCCGCCCTGGGCGCTCTCGGCGACGAACGGACGGCGACCTTCCTGCTCCGGACGCCTGCGGGACTGGCGTGCCTGGTGATCGGGCTCGTCCTCGACGGCGTCGGGGCGGCATGGATGGTGCGGATCGCCCGGGGCGCGGGGTGATCGTCGTCCTGGCCCTCGGTGCCGGCGTCGCCCTGGCCTGGCCGTCCCGCCCCCCTCGCTTCTGGCCTCCGATTCGATCCCTGGGGGCGGCGAATCAGAGGCCAGAACGGCGTGGGTCGAGTTGGGACCGTCGCCTGCCGGTCATCGGCGTGGCCGCGGTGCTCACGATCGCCGTGTCGCCGGTGCTCGGGCTCGTCGTGGTCGCCGCGGTGGTCGCCCGACCGCGGCTGGCCTCCCGTCGGGCCGCCGCCCGTCGGCGGTGGGCTGTGGTCGATGCCGTGCCCGAGGCCGCCGACCTCCTGGCCCTCGCGGTAGCCGGTGGCCTCACGGTGCCGCTGGCGCTGGCCGCGGCGGCCCGGTGGTCGCCCCCTCCGGTGGGCGACGCCCTCGAGCGGGCCGGCGGCGAGCTCGGCCTCGGGCGGCCGACGGCTGACGTCCTCGAGGACCTGGCCGAGTCCCTGGGGGCGCCGGCCCGGCCGCTGGTCGACGTGCTCCTGGCCTCCGAGCGCTACGGCGTGCCCCTCGGCGACAGCCTCGACCGGGTCGCCCGCGAGGCCCGGCTGGAACGGCGTCGCCGGGGCGAGGAACGAGCCCGGCGGGTCCCCGTCCTCCTGCTCTTCCCCCTCGTGCTCTGCGTCCTGCCCGCCTTCGGCTTCCTCACGGTGGTGCCCCTGCTCGTGGGGTCGCTGCCGGAACTTCCCCCCTGAACCCCGACCTCCCCGGAGGTGTCCCGTGCTGCTGAAACCCCTTGTCGCCGTCCAGGTGACCCTGTCCCGCGCCTTGCGCCGTCCCGATCCGGAGCGGGGCCAGACCACCGCCGAGTACGCCCTCGTGCTCGTCGGCGTGGCGGCCATCGCGCTGCTGGTCGTGGCCTGGGCCTCGGACACCAACAAGATCGGGCGTCTGCTCGATGGGGTGCTGGACAGCATCCTCGACCGGATCCCGTGACCCGGCGGTGTCAGCGGGAGGGCGGCCAGGCCACGGTCGAGGTCGCCCTTCTGCTGCCGCTGCTCGCCCTGCTCCTCCTGACCGTCGTGCAGGTCGGCCTGGTGGTCCGGGACCAGGTCCTGGTGACCCACGCTGCCCGCGAGGCGGCCAGGGCCGCAGCCGTGGACCCGCAGCTGGAGGCGGCGCGAGAGGGGGCGACCGCGGCCGCCCGGTTGGAACCGGATCGCCTGGACGTCGAGCTGTCGGGGAGCACCGACCCCGGTGGCCGGCTCACCGTGACCGTCCGCTACCGATCGCCGACCCGCGTCCCGCTGATCGGGCCGATGCTCGGCGACCGGACCCTCGTGGCCCAGGCCACCATGCGCGTCGAGTGACCCGGGTCAGGCGTCGGCGAGGACGACCTCGAGGAGGCGGATGGCGCCGGCCTTGTCCAGGGGCTCGTTGAAGTTGCCGCACTTGGGGGACTGGACACAGGACGGGCAGCCGTCGGGGCAGCCACAGGACCGCAGGGCGTCCAGCGTGGTGTGGAGGTGGCGGTCGGCGGCCTCGTAGCCCAGGTCGGCGATGCCGGCGCCGCCCGGGTAGCCGTCGTAGATGGCGATGGTGGGCAGGCCGGTGTCGGACTGGAGCATGGTGGACACGCCACCCACGTCCCACCGGTCACAGATGGTGAAGAGGGGGAGCATGCCGATGGCGCAGTGCTCGACGGCGTGCAGGGTCCCCGGCCCGTCGGCGGGACCGATCTCGGCCCGGGCCAGCACCTCCGGCGTGATCGTGTACCAGACGGCCCGGGTGCTCAGGTGCTGGGTGGGCAGGTCCAGCTCCTCGTGGCCCAGGGTCTCGCCGGTCGCCGCGTCCCGCCGGCGGTAGCCGACGACCTGGCTGCTGACCTCGATGCAGCCGAGGGCGAGGTGGGACCGGCCCACGTCGCGCTCGGCGTCGACCTCGGCGATGCGGACGTGGGTCTCGGTCCGGGGCTGGGTCCATTCGCCCCCGTCGTCGGGCACGACCACCGCTCGCCGGGCGTCGAGATCCAACTCGGCCACCTTCCAGTAGCGGCCCTGGTGGACGTAGACCGCACCCGGGTGGACCTGGCTGGGCGCCCGGCCCTGGTCGACCGTGCCGATGAGCTCGTCGTCGTCACCCACGCGCGTGACGATGCGGACCTCGGAGGCGAACCCGCTGCGCAGACCGACGCCGTGGGCCGGCCAGCCCGAGCCGCACCAGACGGCGGCGGCCGAGTCCCGACGGGGCCGGAGGCGGAGTTGGTCGGTGAGTACGAGGCGCCGGACGCCGTCGTCGAGCAGGTCGCCCCACCAACGCTCATCGGCCGGGGTCAGCGGGTGCTCGTAGGCCGCGCAGGCCAGGTGCGGGAGCAGCACATAGGGGTTCGACGGGTTGATGACGGCCGGCTCGGGCGGGCGGGTGAAGACCTCGGTGGGGTTGGCCATCAGCCACTGGTCGAGCTGGTCGTTGCCGGCCACGAGCACGGCCACGGACTCCTGGCCCTCGCGCCCGGCTCGGCCCGCCTGCTGCCACAGGGAGGCGATGGTGCCGGGGAAGCCGTTGAGGATGCAGGCGTCGAGGCCGCCCACGTCGATGCCGAGCTCGAGGGCCGTGGTGGCCACGACCGCGCGCAGCCGACCGGAGAACAGGGCGGCCTCGATCTCGCGTCGCTCGGCGGCCAGGTAGCCGCCCCGGTAGGCCGCCACACTGTCCCGTAGCTCGCGGGGGAGGCGGCGCTGGACCTCGGTGGCCACCACCTCGGCCCCCCGCCGGCTGCGGCAGAAGGCGATGGTGCGGTGGCCCTCCAGGACCATGCGGGCCACGAGGTCGGCCGTCTCCTTGTTGGTCGACCGCTTGGGGCCATCGGGCTCCCGACCGTCGTCGTGGTCTGTCAGGTCGATGTCCACCTCCGCCTCCACGGCGGGGTTCCAGAGGGCGACGAGGCGCTCGCCCCTCGGGGAGGCGTCGTCGGTGATCTCGGTGACCGGCAGGCCGCAGAGCTCCGAGGCCAGGCGTCCGGGCCGACCGATGGTGGCCGAGCAGAACACGAAGGTCGGGTCCGAGCCGTAGAGGTTGCAGACCCGCCGCAGCCGGCGCAGCAGGTGCGACACGTGGGTGCCGAAGATCCCCCGCAGGACGTGGAGCTCGTCGACCACCACGTGCTCCAGCCGGCCGAGGTAGGTGGACCACTTGGCGTGGTGGGGCAGCAGGGCCGAGTGCAGCATCTCGGGGTTGGTCAGCAGGACGGTCGCCTTCCCCCGGGCCCAGGTCCGCTCCTCGGTCGAGGAGTCGCCGTCGTAGGTGGCGGGGACGAGGCCGGGCAGGTCCAGCTTGAACAGGGCCCGGGCCTGGTCCTGGGCCAGCGCCTTGGTGGGGAAGATGCAGAGGGCGGTGCTGGGCCGCAGGGGGGCCAGCGCGGCCTCGGCGATGGGGGCCTGGTAGCAGAGGGACTTGCCCGAAGCGGTGCCGGTGGCGAGCACCACCGACCGACCGGCCCGGACCTCGTCGATGGCCGCGGCCTGGTGGGCCCACAGCCGGTCGACCCCGAGCCGTTCCCACACGAGGTCGGGCAGGGGCTTGGCCAGGTCGCCGTACCGGGCGGTGCGGGCGGGCAGTCGTTCGAGGTGGACCAGGCCGCGGCCCGCCACCAGGTCGGCCAGCGGCAGGGGTTCGATCGGCGTCAGCGGCGCGAGCGCCATCGCGGCAGCCTACGACCGCGCGGTGACAGGTGACAGGGGCGTAGTTACGGCGACGGCATTCGTCCATTACGGATCCGTGACGGCGGCGGTCCTACGCTGGGCCGGTGAGCCGCTACGAGGAGGTGGCCGTCGAGGACCGCGACGGCTGGCGGGTGCTGCGCCTGGCCGGCGAGGTCGACGTCGCCACCGCGCCCCGCCTCCGGGACCGCCTCGTGCAGCTGATCACCCAGGGCCCACCTCGCCTCGTGGTCGATCTGAGCGGGCTCACGTTCATCGACTCGATGGGCCTGGGGGCCCTGGTCAGCGGCCTGAAGCGGGCCCGGGCCCTGGGCGGCGACCTGCGTCTGGCCGGGCCCACCGACCACGTGGCCAAGGTCCTCGCCATCACCCGGCTCGACCAGGCCTTCCTGGTCGGCGACACCGTCGAGGCCGCACTGGCCGGAAGCCCGGGGTGATCCCGGTGGGTGAGGTCGTCGAGCTCGAGATCCCGCCCACCATGGACTACCTCGACCTGGCCCGGGTGGTGGTGAGTGCGGCCGCCTCGGTCGACCCCGCCTTCCCTCCGTCCCGGGTGTCGGACCTGCGCCTGGCCGTGTCCGAGCTGTGCACCAATGCCATCGAATCCCACCAGCGGACGAACAACGACGAGCCACTGACCATCCGCTGCGACCTCGACGACGACCGGGTGACCATCGAGATCGAGGACCACGGTGGCGGCTTCGACCCGGACGCCCTCGCCCCGATGCCCCAGGCCACCGATCCGTCGCGACTCGAGCGGGAGCGGGGTCTCGGCATTCCCCTCGTCCGGTCCCTGGCCGACGACGTGGAGTTCCTGGTCAAGGACGACGGCACCACGGTCCGCGTCGTCCTCTTCCACCCGAACGGGACAGCGGCTGACGAGAATTCCGGTTGAACCTCCCCCGGACGGGTAGGGGGAGGCGATGAACTTGCTCCTCGTCATCCTCGTGGTCCTCGTCATCCTCGCCCTGATCGGCGTGATCGGTCGCAGTCGCCGCGTCTGAGCCGACCGTGGGCGTTCAGCTCACCTCGTACTTGCGGATCTCGCGCTTGGCCAGCTGCATCCGATGGACCTCGTCGGGACCGTCAGCCAGGCGCAACGTGCGCACGTGGGCGTACATGGACGAGAGCCCGAAGTCGGGCCCGATCCCGCCGGCGCCGTGGGCCTGGATGGCCCGGTCGATGACCCGGAGGGCCATGTTGGGTACGGCCACCTTGATCGCCGACACCTCGATGCGGGCGCCCTTGTTGCCCACCGTGTCCATCAGCCACGCCGTCTTCAGGACCAGCAGCCGGGCCTGTTCGATCTCCATGCGGGAATCGGCGATCCACTCCTGGATGACGCCCTGCTCGGACAGGGGCTTGCCGAACGCGGTGCGGCTGGTGACGCGGCGGCACATGGCCTCCAGGGCCCGCTCGGCCACGCCGATGGCCCGCATGCAGTGGTGGATGCGGCCGGGGCCGAGGCGGGCCTGCGCGATCGCGAACCCGCCACCCTGCTCGCCGATCAGGTTCGACCGGGGGACCCGGACGTCCTCGAAGGACAGCTCGCAGTGCCCCTCCTGGTCGGTGTAGCCGAACACGGTCAGGTCGCGGACGACGGTCAGCCCCGGGGTGTCCATGGGCACCAGCACCTGGCTCTGCTGGAGGTGCCGGGGGGCGTCGGGGTCGGTCTTGCCCATGACGATGGCGATCTTGCAGCGCGCCCGGGCCGCGCCTGAGATCCACCACTTCCGGCCGTTGAGGACGTAGTCGTCACCGTCGGTCTCGATGCGCAGGGCGACGTTGGTGGCGTCGGAGCTGGCCACGTCGGGCTCGGTCATGGCGAAGCAGGAGCGGATCTCACCCTCCAGCAGCGGGCGGAGCCACTGCTCCTTCTGCTCGTCGGTGCCGAACATGGTCAGCACCTCCATGTTCCCGGTGTCGGGCGCGGCGCAGTTCAGGGCCTCGGGGGCCAGTCCGCTGCGTCCGGTGATCTCGGCCAGAGGGGCGTAGTCCAGGTTGGACAGGCCCTCGGTCCACTCCGTGGCGTGCGGGAGGAAGAGGTTCCACAGGCCGCGAGCCCGGGCCTCGGTCTTGAGGTCCTCCATGATCTCGGGGTGGTGGTGGCCGTCGCCCGAGGCGGCCATCTGCTCGGCGTACACGGGCTCGGCGGGGAAGACCTGCTCGACCATGAACGCCTCGAGGCGCTCGGACAGCTCACGGCACTTGTCGCTGGGTTCGAAGTCCACGACCGGCGAACCTACTCCCCGCCTGGATCTAGGGTCCCCGGCCATGAGCGTGGACGGAGCGGTGGTGCTGGTGACCGGTGGGGCCGGCGGGATCGGGGCGGCGGCGGCCCGGATGTTCGCCCGGGACGGTGCCGACGCGGTGGTGATCGCCGATGTGAAGGACGCCTCCGAGACCGTCGCCGCCGTGGAAGCGGCCGGAGTGGCGGCGTCGTGGGTCGACGCCGACCTGGCCGAAGAGGATGTCGTCGTCGACCTCATCGCGGGGATCGTCGCCGAGCACGGTCGGCTGGACACCGCCTTCAACAACGCCGGCATCACCGGCCACATGACCACCTTCCACGAGCTCGACAAGGCCACCTGGGACCGGATGATCGCGGTGAACCTCACCAGCGTCTTCCTCTGCATGAAGCACGAATTGGCCCACATGGTCGAGCGGGGTGGCGGTGGGGCCATCGTCAACACCTCGTCGGGCGCCGGCGTCTTCGGCTTCGCCGGCCTGCCCCACTACGTCGCGGCCAAGCACGGGGTCCTCGGCCTGACCCGCACGGCGGCCTCCGAGTACGCCCGGCATGGCATCCGGGTCAATGCCGTGCTCCCCGGTCCCACCGAGACGCCGATGCTCCTCAGCTTCATGGGCGAGGACGACGGCCTGCGTCAGCTGATGGCCTCCTCGGTCCCCAGTGGGGAGCTGCTCCAGCCCGAGGACATCGCCGAAGCGGTGGTCTGGTTGGCGTCGGACAAGGCCCGCCAGGTCAGCGGTCAGGCGCACATGATCGACGGCGGGAGCATCCACTCCCGCTAGTCGCCACCGACCGGTTCAGGCGGGGGTGGTTGACACAGAGCGTGTCATTGCCCGTACCCTCCGCGCCGTGGCCAACCCACTGGTGATCGTCGAGAGCCCGGCGAAGGCGAAGACCATCGCGGGCTATCTCGGCTCGGGCTACGAGGTCGATTCGTCGGTCGGCCACATCCGCGACCTGCCCCAGAACGCCGCCGACGTGCCCGCCGCCTACAAGGGCGAGCCCTGGGCCCGCCTCGGCGTGGACACCGACAACGACTTCAAGCCCCTCTACGTGGTGAACAAGGGCAAGAAGGACGTGGTCGCCAATCTCCGGAAGAAGATGAAGGCGGCCAGCGAGCTCTATCTGGCGACGGATGAGGACCGTGAAGGGGAGGCCATCGCCTGGCACCTGCTCGAGGTGCTGAACCCCCCGTCGAGCATGCCGGTGCGGCGCATGGTCTTCCACGAGATCACGCCCGAGGCCATCCAACGGGCCATCGACGAGCCCCGCGAGATCGACCGCCGGCTGGTCGACGCCCAGGAGGCCCGGCGCATCCTCGACCGCCTCTACGGCTACGAGGTCAGCCCCGTCCTCTGGAAGAAGGTGCAGAGCGGCCTGTCGGCGGGCCGGGTCCAGAGCGTGGCCACCCGCATCGTTGTCGAGCGGGAACGGGCCCGCATGCGCTTCACGGTCGCCTCGTACTGGGACCTCGACGGCCGGTTCGCCGGTGGCGAGCCGCAGGCCGACTTCAGCGCCACCCTGGTCGCCGTCGACGGCGCCCGCCTGGCCACGGGCAAGGACTTCGACGAGGACGGGCGCCTCCAGGGCGACGTCACCCTCCTGGACGAGGCCGGGGCCCGGGGCCTGGCCTCGGCCCTCGACCGCGCCGACGTCGCCGTCCGCTCGGTCGAGTCCAAGCCCTACACCCGCAAGCCGTATCCGCCGTTCATGACCTCGACCCTCCAGCAGGAGGCGGGGCGCAAGCTGCGCTTCTCGTCGGCCCGGACGATGAGCGTGGCCCAACGGCTCTACGAGAACGGCTACATCACCTACATGCGCACCGACAGCACGACGCTGTCGGACACCGCGGTCGCGGCCGCCCGGGCCCAGATCCTGGAGAAGTACGGCCCGGACCACCTGCCCGACGCCCCGCGGCAGTACACCCGCAAGGTCAAGAACGCCCAGGAGGCCCACGAGGCCATCCGCCCCGCCGGCGACCGCTTCCGCCTCCCCGAGGAGGTCCAAGGCGAGCTCCAGGGTGACGAGTACCGCCTCTACGAGCTGGTCTGGCGCCGCACCGTCGCCTCCCAGATGACCGACGCCCGGGGCCAGAGCGTGCAGGTGCGGCTCGGGGCCACGGCGAGCGACGGCCGGGACGCCGAGTTCTCGGCCACCGGCAAGACCATCCACCACCCGGGCTTCCTGCGGGCCTACGTGGAGGGCTCCGACGATCCCGAAGGCGACCTCGAGGACCAGGAGCGGATCCTGCCCGACATGGCCGAGGGCGACCGGGTGGCCGTGCGCAGCATCGAGGCGAAGGGCCACGAGACCCAGCCCCCCGCCCGGTTCACGGAGGCCTCGCTGGTCCGCCGGCTGGAGGAGCTCGGGGTCGGACGTCCGTCGACGTACGCGTCGATCATCGGCACCATCCAGGACCGCGGGTACGTGTGGAAGAAGGGCTCGGCCCTGGTGCCGTCCTTCACCGCCTTCGCCGTCATCACGCTCCTGGAGACCCACTTCCCCGACCTCGTCGACTACGCCTTCACCGCGCGGATGGAGGACGAGCTGGACGAGATCGCCAGCGGCACCGCTGAGCAGATCCCGTGGCTGAGCCGCTTCTACTTCGGCGAGGGGGGCAAGGACGGGCCCGGCATCGGTCTGCAGGACATGGTGTCGAACAACCTCGGCGACATCGACGCCCGCGCCGTCAACACCATCCCCATCGGGGCTGACGCCGACGGCGTCGAGATCGTGGCCCGCCCCGGCCGCTACGGGCCCTATCTCCAACGGGGCGAGGACACGGCGTCCATCCCCGAGGACCTGCCGCCGGACGAGCTCACCCCGGCCAAGGCCGTGGAGCTCCTGGAGGCGCCCAGCGACGACCGGGTGGTCGGCCAGGACCCCGAGACGGGGCTGAGCGTGCTCGCCCGGAACGGCCGGTTCGGGCCGTACGTCCAGCTCGGTGACCTCGAGTCCGGCGAGGTCGAGGGCAAGCCCAAGACGGCGTCCCTGTTCCAGACCATGACCGTGAACACGCTGACCCTCGACGAGGCGTTGCAGCTGCTGTCGCTGCCCCGGACCGTCGGGGTGGATCCGGCCGACGGCGTCGAGGTCACGGTGCAGAACGGCCGCTACGGCCCGTACCTGAAGAAGGACAAGGACACCCGCAGCCTCACCGACGAGGACCAGCTCTTCACGATCGACCTCGAGGCCTGCCTGGCCCTGCTGGCCCAGCCCAAGACCCGCGGCCGGGGAGCGGCCAAGCCCCCGCTGAAGGAGCTGGGCGACGACCCCGCCACCGGCGAGCCGATGATCTTGAAGGACGGTCGTTTCGGCCCCTATGTGACTGACGGCACGAGCAACGCGTCGCTGCGCAAGGGCGACACAGTCGAGAGCATCACCCCCGAGCGGGGCGCCGAGCTCCTGGCCGAGCGCCGGCTCAAGGCTCCGCCGAAGAAGAAGGCCGCGGCGAAGAAGAAGCCGGCAGCCAAGAAGAAGCCCGCGGCCAAGAAGAAGCCGGAGGCGAAGAAGCCGGCCGCGGCCGAAGCCAGTGAGCCGGTCGAGCCGGCCACGGCCGGGGCGAGCGGTTCCGCCCCGTCGAGCGACTGACGCCGTGAGCGGCGAAGCCAACCCGCGGGCCGAGTAGGCCTGCCGAACGATGAGCCGTCAGGCGGAGGGTCATGAGCACAGTTCCGGCCGGTTCATCGCGCTCGAGGGCGGCGAGGGCTGCGGCAAGTCGACCCAGGCCCGGCGCTTGGCCGAGCACCTCGGCGCCCGCCTGACCCGGGAGCCCGGCGGCACCCCGGCTGGGGAGCGCCTGCGGGACATCGTGCTCGACCCGGCCACCGGCGAGCTGGACTTCCGGGCGGAGGTCCTGCTGATCGCCGCCGCCCGGGCCGACCACGTTGCCGCCGTGATCCGCCCGGCTCTCGAGCGGGGGGAGGACGTCGTCACCGACCGCTACGTGGCGTCGTCGCTGGCCTACCAGGGCCACGGTCGGCGCATCCCCGTCGCCGAGGTCGCCCAGGTGAACGACTGGGCGACGGGAGGGCTGAAGCCGGACCTGACCATCCTGCTCGACGTCTCGGCCGCCGTCGCCGCCGAGCGCATGGACGCCGACCTGGACCGCCTGGAGGCCGTCGGCGACGGCTTCCACGAGCGCGTGGCCGACGGCTACCGCGCCCTGGCCGCCGCCGATCCCGACGCCTGGGCCGTCGTCGACGGGGCCGGCACCGTCGACGAGGTCTTCGCCCGGGTGCTGGCCGCCGTCGAGGAGCGCCTGCCGTGACTAGGCAAACCGAGAACGAGGCACCGACGGGGGCGTGGAGTCGGACTGCCGGTCGTCAGGGGCGCTCGAGACCACCGTGGGTGGTGGCCAGGAGTCCATTGGAGGCAATAGGGGGCGGGAGCCGCCCCGTATTGCCTCCGACAAGCGAGGGCCCCGAGCGATTCGGGGCGGTTCGCCCGTCGACGGTCACGCTCCGTGCGAACGGGGGCCCCGCTCAGGTCGCCGGCTGGCCCGGCTCCGACGACGTGCAGCCCGACACCCGGCCCCATCCCTGCCATCGTTTGCCCTCGTGAGCGTGGACCTCGACGTCTGGCGGGACGTGGTCGGACAGGCGCGGGCGGAGGCCGACCTGCGGGCCGCGATTGCCGCCCCGCTGCACGCCTATCTCTTCGTCGGGCCGCCCGGGAGCGGGCGGATGGCCGCGGCCCGGGCCTTCGCCGCCGCCCTCTTCACCCGGGACGCCGAGGGCGAGGACGCCGAGCGCCACGCCCGTCTCGCCCTGGAGGGCAAGCACCCCGACCTGATCGTCTTCGAGCCCGAGGGTGCCCGACTGAGCGTCGACATGGACAAGGGCGACCTCCCCACCATCATCCAGGAGGTCAACCGGGCACCGGTAGAGGCCGATCACAAGGTCGTCGTCCTCGGCCAGTTCCACACCATGGAGCAGTTCGCCGGAGCGTTCCTCAAGACCATCGAGGAGCCGCCGCCCCGCACGATCATCGTGATCGTGGCCGACGAGATCCCACCCGAGCTGGTGACCACGGCGTCCCGGTGCGTGCGCATCGACTTCGGCCCTGTGCCCGACGCCGCCGTCACCGAGCGCCTGGTGGCCGAGGGCGTGGCGCCGGACCGGGCGCAGGAAGCGGCCGAAGCGGCATCGGGCGACCTCGGCCGGGCTCGCCTCCTGGCCACCGACCCCGACCTGGCCGCCCGACGCGATGCGTGGGGGGCGGTCCCCGACCGGCTCGACCGCACCGGGGCGCGGGTCATCGACCTCGTCGAGGACCTCCGGGGCCGCATCGATGCCGCCCAGGCGCCGCTCGACGCCCAGCACGCGGAGGAACAAGCCGCCCTCGAGGAGCAGATCGACCGGTACGGCCTGCGCCGGGGGCTGGTCGGCGAGCTCGTCGCCCGCCACCGGCGCCAGGTCCGCACCCTGCGCCGCCAGGAGATCCTCTTCGGGCTGGCCACCCTCGCCGGCCGCTACCGGGACGCCCTGGCCGACGGCCGCGACCCGGCCGAGCTCGTCGACGGACTCGCCGCCATCCAGACCGCAGCGGAGGACCTCGTCCGCAACCCGGCCGAGGAGCTCTTTCTCCTCGGCCTGTTCCTGAAGCTGCCTCGCCTGCGGTGACTGCGGCGGCCGAGGCGGAGGTCCCCCGCCGGGCGTGGGTGGTCCTCCTGCTGGCCTGCATGGCCGGCTTCGCCGGGGCCCTCGACCTGTCGGTCGTGTTCGTGGCCTTCCCTGCCATTGAGGACGCCTTTCCCGACGCGTCGACCGCGTTGCTCTCGTGGGTGTTGACCATCTACGGCATCGTCATCGCCGCCCTGCTGGTTCCCGGCGGTCGCCTGGCCGACCTGTTCGGGCGGCGCAAGGTGTTCCTGACCGGGGTGGTGATCTTCGGGTTGGGGGCGTTGGCCAGCGGCGCCGCTCCCGACCCTGGCGTGCTCATCGCCACCCGGGCCTTCCAGGCGTGCGGTGGGGCCTTGATGACCCCGGCGGCCATGGCCCTGGTGCTGCGGGAGTTCCCGGTCGACCGCCGGGCCATGGCCATCGGCACCTGGGGCGCCGTCGGCGGGGTGGCCGCCGCCTGCGGTCCGTCCTTGGGGGCATTGGTCGTGGACCTCGGAGGCTGGCGCTGGGGCTTCTGGCTGAGCGTGCCCATCGCCGTGATCGTGTTCGTCTGGGGCCGGGTCGTCCTGGTCGAGTCGGTCGACCCGAACGTCCACGGCCTCACCGACCTCGTCGGCTCGTTCCTGGTCATGGTGGCCGTCGGCTCGCTGGCCCTCGCCATCGTCGAGGGCCCCTCCTGGGGTTGGACCTCGGCCGCGGTGCTGGGGGCGCTGGCGGTGTCGGCGATCTCCGCCGTGGTGCTGGTCCGGCGGTCGAGCCGGCACCCGGACCCCGTCATCGCCCCCGACCTGTTCGCCGCGCCCTTGTTCCGGCGGGCCAACGTCGTGGCCCTGCTCTTCGGCGCTGCCTTCTTCGCCATGTTCTTCGGCCTGGTCCGGTTCCTGACCGAGGGCTGGGGGTACTCGACCGGGCACGCCGGCCTGCTGGTCACCCCCGGACCGGCGGCTGCGGCCGTGTTCTCCTACATCGGCGGCAACCTGGCCGATCGCTTCGGCCACCGGGCCGTGATGGTGCCGGGCGCCTTGATCTTCGCGGTCGGTGCGGCGTGGCTGGCCCTCGGCATCGGCGAGGAGCCCGCCATCTGGACCGTGTGGCTGCCGGGCGTGCTCTTGCTCGGGGTCGGCATCGGCTTGGTCTTCCCGAACTTCCAGAGCGCGGCGGTGCACGGCGTCCCAGAGGCCCGCTTCGGCGTGGCCGCCGCGGCCATCCAGACGGTGGTCCGCCTCTCGGGCACCGTCGGCATCGCCCTGGCCGTCGTGCTGGTCGGCAATGTGGTCGCCGGCGACCCCGTGGCCGACTTCGACCCGTTGTGGTGGACCCTGGTCGTGCTCGGCCTCCTGTCCGCCGCCGTCAGCCTCGGCATCGACACCCGCTCACCCGTGTCCCACCGAGCGACCAGCGAATCGCCCGCCTAGGGGGTACCCCGAACTTGCGTCGAGAGGCCCACAGAATCGTGGTGCTCTCGACGCAAGTTCGGACTCGTCAACTCAGACCTGGTCGATGAGCTCGTCGGCGAGGAGGGCGATGTGGTCGAGGTCGGTGAGGTCGAGGACCTGGAGGTAGACGCGCTGGGCGCCGGCCTCGGCCCACTGGCCGAGGCGGTCCCGGATCTGGTCGGGGGTGCCGCCGAGCTGGCCCGTGCGCAACCCTTCGGGGTCGTGGCCGATGACCTCGGCCCGGCGCTGGAACTCGGCCTCGTCGGCCCCCATGACCGCGGTCAGGGCGGTGGACCACGTCATCGTGGCCGGGTCCCGGTCCCGGGCCTCGCAGGCGGCGGTCACCCGCTCGACCTGCGCCGTGAAGTCGGGAATCGGGGAGAAGGGGAAGTTGAACTCGTCGGCGTAGGTGGCGGCCAGCCGGGGTGTCCGCGTAGGCCCGTGGCCGCCGATGATGACCGGCGGTCGCGGGGACTGGACGGGCTTGGGTAGGGCGGGGGAGTCCTTCATCGGGTAGTGCGCACCGGCGAAGGAGAAGGTCTCACCCACCGGTGTCGTCCAGAGCCCGGTGATCACCGCCAGCTGCTCCTCCAGGCGGTCGAAGCGCTCGGCGGTCTCGGGGAACGGGATGCCGTACGCGTCGTGCTCACCGTCGAACCAGCCCGCCCCCAGCCCGAGCTCGACCCGCCCGCCGCTCATCTCGTCGATCTGGGCCACCGCGATGGCCAACGGGCCGGGGAGCCGGAAGGTGGCGGAGGTGACCAACGTTCCCAGCCGGATGCGCTCGGTCTCGCGGGCGATGGCCCCGAGGGTCACCCAGGAGTCGGTGGGCCCAGGGAGCCCGTCGCCGCCGAAGGTCTGCCAGTGGTCGGAGCGGAAGAAGGCGTCGAAGCCGCCCGCCTCGGCGGCCCGCGCGACGGCCAGCTGATCGCCGTAGGTCGCGCCGAACTGGGGCTCGGTGAAGATGCGGAGGTCCATCCGGTCTGTCTACCCGAGGTCACCCGGCCGTTCGACTGCCCGACACCTCTCCTGGCTAGGGTCCGCGCCGGAGAGGGAGGCCCATGGCGCACATCGACTTCGATCGGGTCACCAAGCGCTTCGGCGACGTCGAGGCGGTGTCCGATCTCAGCCTGCACGTCGACGACGGCGACTTCCTGGTGCTGCTCGGGCCGTCGGGCTGCGGCAAGTCCACCCTGCTCCGGATGCTGGCCGGGCTGGAGGACCCGACCGAGGGCGTCATCGAGATCGCCGGTGAACCGGTCAACAACGTCGAGCCGAAGGACCGGGACATCGCCATGGTGTTCCAGAGCTACGCCCTGTATCCCCACAAGACGGTGCGGGCCAACATCGAGTTCCCCCTGCGGCCCCGCAAGATCCCCAAGGACGAGCGCCAGAGGATGGTCGAGGAGGCCGCGGCCCAGCTCGGGCTGACGGCGCTGCTCGACCGCAAGCCGGGCCAGCTCTCCGGTGGCCAGCGCCAGCGCGTGGCCCTGGCTCGGGCCATCGTGCGCCGCCCGGTCGCCTTCCTCATGGACGAGCCGCTGTCCAACCTCGACGCCAAGCTGCGGACCCAGACCCGGGCCGAGTTGGTCGAGCTCCAGCGTCGGCTCGGCACGACCTTCGTCTACGTGACCCACGACCAGGTCGAGGCCATGACGATGGCCAAGAGGGTGGCGGTCATGAGCGAGGGCGTGCTCCAGCAGGTCGGCCCCCCCACCGAGGTCTACGACAAGCCGGCCAACCTCTTCGTGGCCCGCTTCATCGGCAACCCGCCGATGAACACCCTGCCCGGGACCGTGGACGGCGGCATGATCACGGTGGCCGGCGGGACGGTGCCGTCGCCCACCACCTCCGCCGCCCTGCCGAGCGAGGTCGTGGTCGGGATCCGGCCGGAGCGCCTGTCGGTCGGCGGCCCCGACGCTGTCGGCGTCCAGGTGAAGCTGCGGGTGCTGGAGGCCCTCGGTCACGAGCAGCTCTTGGTCTGTGACGCCGAGGACGGCTCGCCGGTGTCGGTCCGGCTCGATCCGGACCTCCCCGCCCCGGCGGAGGGCTGCACGGTCAAGCTCGTGGCCGACGCCGGTCACGTCCACCTCTTCGACCCGGCCTCGACCGAGCGGATCGACTGAGGGTGCCCCGCCCATGACGATGCAGGGGATGCCGACCCTCGGTGACGGGGACGATGTCGGCCTCGGTCGGAAGAAGCTGCGGGAGATCCCCCTGGCCCTGCTCCTGCTCGCCCCCTCGCTGGTCATCTTCGGGGTCTTCGTCTTCTACCCGATGGGCCGCACCATCTGGCTGGGCCTCTACCGGGAGGACCCCTTCGGTGGCCGGGTCTACACCGGGTTCGCCAGTACAGCGACGTGCTCAGCTCGGCGGACTTCCGCCACAGCCTCTGGATCACGATCCTGTTCGCCACGATCACCGTCGGTTTCGGGCTGGTGTTCGGGCTGACGCTGGCCTCGCTGGCCCACCAGCGCATGAAGGGCATCACCGTCTTCCGGACGATCTTCTCCTCGACCGTGGCCACCTCGGTGGCGGTGGCGTCGCTGATCTGGCTGGTCCTCTTCCAGCCGTCGATCGGGATCGTCAACCAGTTCCTGAAGTCGATCGGCCGGGAGCCGGTCCAGTGGCTGCTCGACAGCAGCACCGCGCTGTTCGCCGTGGCCGCCACCACCGTCTGGCAGAACCTCGGCATCACCTTCATCATCCTCATCGCCGGGATGCAGGGCATCCCCGACGACCTCTACGAGAGCGCCCGCGTCGACGGGGCCAGCAGCCTGGCTCCAGTTCCGGGAGATCACCATCCCGATGCTCTCGCCCACGCTGTTGTTCGTCAGCGTCATCCTCACCATCAACGCGTTCCAGTCCTTCGGCCAGATCGACCTGCTCACCCAGGGTGGGCCCAGCGACTCGACCAACGTGATCGTGTACTCGATCTACCAGGAGGCCTTCCAGAACCGGAACGCCGGCGTGGCGTCGGCTCAGGCCGTCATCCTCTTCCTCATCGTGCTCATCCTCTCCCTCGTCCAGTTCTCGTTCTTCGAACGGCGGGTCCACTACGCCGGCGGGGAGGAGTAGTGACGGAGGTCCTGGCCGCCGATCGGGGCGCCCCTCCGGTCCCGCCCTCGGTCAAGGGGGCCACGTGGCGCAAGGTCGGCCGCTACGCGGCGCTGACCTTCGCCGCGGTCATCGTCCTCTTCCCCATCTACAGCGCCTTCGTGGTGGCCATCCAGCCCGCCCAAGCCCTGCTGAAGTGGCCAGGGATCCTGCTGCCCGACCGACCTCGACCTCGGGACCTTCCGGGAGGCCTTCGTCCAGGGCCACCTCGGGAGGTTCCTGCGCAACAGCCTCATCCAGTCGTCCCTCACCACGGTCGCCCAGGTGACGACGTCGATCCTGGCCGCCTACGCCTTCGCCTTCCTGCGCTTCCCGGGCAAGCGCTGGATCTTCTACGCCTTCCTGGCCACCCTGATGGTGCCCACCGAGGTCATCGTGGTGGCGCAGTTCCAGATCGTGTCCGATCTCGGTTGGTTGAACAGCTACGCCGGGCTCGTCGTGCCGTTCATCGCCTGGACGTTCGGGACGTTCATGATCCGCCAGTCGTTCCTCAACGTCCCCGGAGACCTTCGCGATGCCACGGCCCTGGACGGTTACGGCCACGCCGGGTTCATGTGGCACGTCGCCATCCCCCTGGCCCGACCGGCCATCGCCGGGCTGAGCGTCTTCAGCTTCCTCTACGCCTGGAACCAGTACCTCTGGCCCCTGCTCGTGGCCGACGACCCCGACGTCCGGACCGTGCAGATCGGGCTGAAGAGCCTCAACTCGGCCAACGTCGACGAGCTGAACCTGGTGATGGCGGGCACCCTCATCGCCGCCCTACCCATCGCACTTGTCCTGATCGTGTTCCAGCGCCACCTGGTGCGGGGGCTCACCGCCGGGGCAGTGAAAGGATGACGGCATGAAGCGCACCTCCCTGGTCCTGACCCTCCTGGCCGTGCTGGCCCTCGTGGCCGCGGCCTGCGGGGGCGACAGCGGGGGTGGGGGTGGCGGCAGCAGCGAGGGCGCCCAGGGCCGTGACGCCGAGGTCGACCCCTCCCTCTGCCCGGTCGACACCCTGGACGCGGCATCGGCCGACGGGCCGGTGCAGATCGAGTTCTGGCACGCGATGACCGCCTCCAACGAGGAGACGCTCAACACGATGATCGACGACTACAACGCCAGTCAGGACAGGGTCGAGGTCACCGGGGTCTTCGCCGGCTCCTACGACGAGAGCCTCGACAAGTACCTGACCGGCCTGCGCAGCGGCGAGCTCCCCCAGCTGGTCCAGCTCGAGGAGACCACGCTGCAGACCATGATCGACAGCGGGAGCACGGTCCCGGCCGCGGCCTGTGTGGCGGCATCGGACTACGACACCTCCGACATCCTCCCGTCGGTCCTGGCCGAGTTCGAGGTCGAGGGCACCCTCTGGCCGATGCCCTTCAACGTCTCGAACCCGGTCTTCTACTACGACCGCAACGACTTCACGGCGGCCGGCCTCGACCCCGACGCCCCGCCGGCCACCCTCGACGAGATGTTCGACATGGGCCAGGCCATCGTCGACGCCGGGGCGGCCGAGCACGCCATGGCCCTCGAGGTCCAGCCCTGGTACCCGGAGCAGTGGATGTCGATGGCGGGCCAGACCCTGGTCGACAACACCAACGGCCGGGACGCCCGGGCGGAGACGGCCACCCTGGACAACGCCACGATGATCGACATCTTCACCTGGATACGCGAGATGGTGGACAACGACCTGATCTTCAACGTCGGGCGCAACCCGTCCGGGGCCGACCACTTCTTCGCCCTGGCCAGCGGCGACGCCGCCTTCACCATCGGCACGTCGGGGGCCCTGGGCTCGGTCTACGACGCCCTGGACTCGGGCACGGTGGAGACCGATGTCGACATCGGCATCGGCCCCCTGCCCGGCCCCGTGGCCGGCGGCCCGACCAGCGCCGGCGGCGCCGCCCTGTCGATCGTGGCCAACGGCTCCTCGCCCGAGCAGATCGCGGCCACCTGGGACTTCGTCCAGTACCTGGTCGACCCGGTGCAGCAGGCCTTCTGGCACGTCAACACCGGCTACATCCCGATCAGCTCCGCCGCCTCCGAGGACGCCGACGTGCAGGCCCTCTGGGCCGATCGCCCGGGCTACCAGGTGGCCTACGAGCAGCTGGCCGACGACAACCTGCCCCCGGGCGGCGGTGGGCCGGTGATCGGCGCCTACGTCGAGTTCCGCAACGCCCTCGAGGACGCCATCGAGGCCCTGGTCCTCGACAACGCCGACCCGGCGGCCACCGCAGCCACCCTCCAGGAGGAGGCCGACACTGCCATTGCCTCCTACAACGACCGCGTCGCCGGCTGACCAGGACTTTCAGTCGAGCCAGTCGGTGACGATGCGGTGGGGGCTGATGTCGCCGATGAGCTGGAGGATGGCCTGATGGGCGTGGTGGGCCCGGTAGGTCTCCAGCGCCTCGGCGTCGGCGAACGTGGAGTACAGACCGACGTCGTAGCTGGTGGCACCGCGGGACACGTCGACGCCGACCTCGTACGTCTCGATCTCGGGGATCAAGCCCGGTAGGGCCCGGAGCCGGCGGACCAGCTCCTCGCGCTGGAGCGGATCGGGAACTTGGAACAACACGACGTGGTGGAGCACGGCGCCATTGTTGTCGCCACGCGGTCGGTGGTGAGTGTCAGTCGATCAACAGCACGTCGACGTCGAGTAGGCGGTAGGTGTCGATCGCCCGCCGGTCCCTGGAGGCCAGCGGGATCCCGTGATGAGCGGCGGTCGCCCCGACCAGCGCGTCGTGGACCGCCCCGCCGGCCACACCAAGGTCGGCGAGGCGGGTGAGCAGGTCGGCGCTGGCGACGGCGGGCAGGTGGAGCGAGGCAGGGAAGCCAGCGGCGAGGAGTCGGCTGACGGTCGCTGGGCCGCGCCGAGCGGGTGGGGGTAGGCGGGTCAGGACCGAGAAGGTCTCGAAGGCGGCGTGTCCGGCGAGACCGAGGAGCCGGGTGCCGACCGCTTCGGTCGAGGTGTGATGGTGCTCGTGGTCCACGACGAGCAGCGCGACGGCGACGCTGGTGTCGACGAGGAGGTCCGGTGGTCTGTCCTCAGCGGCGGTCGGCGTCACGGAGGGCCCGCACCAGGTCATCGTCGACGATGCCGCCGGCGGAGGGGATCACCAGGCGACCGTCCTCTTCGACGACGACCTCGTCGGTCACGGGCTCGATGCGTATCGCCGAACCATCGACGGTGAGGACCACGGCTCCCGCCCGAAGGCCCACCCGGTCCCGGAGCCGCTTCGGGATGACCACCCTGCCTGCCGGATCGATGGTTGTCTGCATGGCATGAGCCTACCATTCCTCCTGGTAGCACCTGACGGCCATACGGTCGTCGCCGTGATCTCCGTGACCGACCTGTTCCGGTACCCCGTGAAGTCGATGCAGGGCCTGGAGGTGCCCGCGCTGGACCTCACGGCCGAGGGCATCGCCGGGGACCGGCGCTGGGGGCTGATCGACGGGTCCGGTCGGCTGATGAGCGCCAAGCGGTGGTCCGCTCTGCTCCAGGCGTCGGCGGACGACGACGGCGTCACCATGCCCGACGGCACGCGTGTCCCGATGGCGGCGCCGGACGCCGACAGGGCGCTCTCAGCCTGGCTCGGGCGGGACGTCCAATTGGCCGAGGCGGGGCCGGACACCGAAGTGAGCTTCGAGATGACCTTCGACCCGCCCGACGACGACGCGGAGTACTTCAGCATCCCGACGCCGCCCGGTCGCTTCGTGGACGTGGCCGCCGCCCACCTGGTGACCCGCCCGACCTTGGACCGAGCCGCCGAGGCGTTCGCCGAGCTCGACTGGGACATCCGGCGGTTCCGCCCCAACCTCGTCGTCGACGGGGACCTCGAGCCGTTCGCCGAGGACGCGTGGATCGGGGCCACGCTGCAGATCGGCACCGCGGCGCTGACCGTGCGGAAGGCCACGGGTCGGTGTGCGATGCCGCTGCGGGCCCAACCCGGCCTGGATCGCCAAGCCTCGATGTATGCCGCCCTCGAGGAGCTCCACGCCAACGACCTCGGCCTCTACCTCGACGTGGTCACCCCCGGCCGGATCGAGGTCGGCGATGAGGTCACCGTCACCGCCTGATCCGGGGCCACAACCGTGCGGGGCTGACCGGACGGACCCTCTACCCTGTCCAGGCCCGCCCGGGTAGCTCAGTCGGTAGAGCGGCTCACTCGTAAGAATCCCGACGCCGAGCGCTGTGCGGATCGCCGGGATGCCGCTCATGGCACTGCAGGTCGGCGAGCGTCGGGGGCACAGTTGTCTGCTGTGTCGACTCGGCGTACCCAAGCGACGGGCGCCGCGCCCGGAAGGGTTCGGCGGCTACGTCGGTCGGAACGAGCGATCGGTGGTGAGCACGATGCGGTCGACCGCCACGCCGTGTTCCCGCACCTGCAGCGACAGGTCGTGGCGGCCGGCGTCGAGGGCGAGGGGCTCGGCGGCGCGGACCCATCGCCAACGGTCGCCCGGGGCGGATCCGTCGTCGCCCAGCAGCAGCGGATCGCCGGGCCGGGGCGAACAGGCGCGCCCACACCTGGTAGTCCCCGCCGGCCGCTTCCACCGTGTACGACACGCCGGTGCCCGGGGCCGCCGGCAGGGAGCGGGTCTCGACGGGCAGGCCGTTGTGGGCCTGGAGGGCCGCGGTCCCGGGATCCACCGCTGGTCGAACTCGTAGTTGGTGACGTAGTCGCGCCGCCCGTCGCCGTTGACGTCGGCCGGTCCGAGTCCGTTGGCGCCGCGGTAGCGGCCGTCGACCGCGTGCATGGGCCAGGCGCCGGTGTCGACGATCTCGACCGGTTGGGCCCCGCCGGTGCCGGTGGTCGTCGGGGAGGACGACCCGGTGTCGTCACCGCCGCCGTTGCTGCAGGCCACCGCGACCAGGCTCAGCGCCACCACGGCGCGGGCCGCTCTCGAAACCACCGACGCACCCCCGGATCGGCCTCCGTCCCCGCCGAGACGGTAGCGGAGCCCGCGGGGAGGCTTGACCGGGCGACGATCGGCGCCTCAGGAGGCGTCGGCCAGCTCGGCGGCGGTCTCGATCCGCCCGTCGCCGATGGCCACGGTGCGGTCGCACCACGCCGTGATCCGGTGGTCGTGGGTCACGACGATCGACGCCGTGTCCCGACGCTTGACCTCGCTGCGGATCAGGTCCATGACCGCCGCCCCGGTCGTGGTGTCGAGGGCGCTGGTCGGCTCGTCGAAGAGCACGACGGTCGGCTCGTTCATCAGCGCCCGGCTGATGGCGACCCGCTGGCGCTGGCCGCCGGAGAGCTCGGCGGGGAGGTTGCCCGCCCGGTCGGCGAGGCCGAGCTCGTCCAGCAGGTGCTCGGCCCGGCGCCGGGCGGCCCGGCCGCGGCGGGGGCCCACCTCGTCGACGACCAGGAGGTTTTCCCGCGCCGTGAGGAACGGGATGAGGTTCACCGTCTGGAACACGAAGCCGACATTGCCCTGGCGGAAGGTGGTCCGCCGGGCCGGGGACCAGTCGGTGATATCGACGCCGCCGACCTCCACCCGGCCGCTGGTCGGCTCGAGGAGGGCCCCGGCGATGGAGCACAGGGTGGTCTTGCCCGACCCCGACGGCCCCACGAGCGCGACCAGCTCGCCGGCGTCGACCCGCAGATCGACGTCGTCGAGAGCCCGGATGGTGGCGTCGCCCACCTCGTAGGTCTTGGTGATGTCGGTGAGGGCGAGCGAGGGCGCGGTCATGGGGTCCTCCCGATGGTGGTGACGGGGTCGGTGCGGGCGATCCGGCGGATGCAGAGGGCGGAGCCGATCAGGGCGGCGACGAGGAGTTGGACGACGCTGGCCACGGCCCGGACGGTCGAGAGCTGGAAGGGGATGGCCCCGGGGTCTATCGCCCGGTCGACGAGGACGCCGAGGCCCACGGCCACGATCCCGGCGACGGCGGCCAGGGCGACTGCCTGCGTCACGACCCCGGCGAAGAGGGTGCGGGTGCGGGCGCCGAAGGCCTTGAGGACGGCGAAGAGCGGGGCCCGCTCCAGCGTGAGCAGGGCGAAGAAGAGGGCCACGACGAGGACGGCGATGCCCGCCGTCAGCCCGACGATGGCGTTGAGGACGCCACCACCGACGTCGAGCACGGCGTCGGCCGCCTCGTCACGGGTCAGAGTCTCGGTGGCGCCGTCCAGCGCGCGGTCGACGGCGTCGGCCACCTGGTCGGCGGTGGCGCCGTCCGCCACGTCGACCACCAGCACCCGGCTGGTCCCGGGGGCGAGCGAGTCGCCCGATGCCGTGGCGGTGGCGACCTCGGCGAACGTCTCGGGCGACGCCCACAGCGTCCCCTGCCCCTGGTAGCCGGTGCCGTCGACGAAGCCGGCGAGCTCGACGGGGACCCGAGCCGGGCCGAGGCGGACGGTCATGCCCTCCTCGATGCCCCGGGCGGCGAGAACCCGGTCGGCCCAGACCTGGCCACGGGGAAGGGGTGAGGCGCCGTCGACCGGCAGCTCGTGGGCGAACAGGCCGACGTCGACGATGTCGCGGGCGTCGCGGTCCGGGAGCCGGGCGCCGACCTGCAGGAGGTCGAGGCCACCGACGGCCTCCACACCGGGGACGCGGAGCACCTCGACCCGCTGCTCAGCGTCGACCGCGCTCTGCGGGATGGTGCGGTCGGCGGTGGCGGCGAAGACGACCAGCTCGCCCGGCTGGGCCCGCACGGCGCTGTCGTTGTTGGCGTTGAGGCCGTCGGCCAGGCCGCCGAGGAAGACCAGCAGCACGGCGACCAGGGTGAGCACGGCCCCGGCGCCGGCGAAGCGGCCGGGACGGCGCCGCAGCTCCCGCACCCCGAGCCTCATCGGTCCAGTCCCCCGCTGAGGGCGAGGGCGGGCTCGACGGCGAGGACCCGCCGGGCCGACGCCACCGCGCTGGCGAGCCCGAGGACGGCGAGGACCGTCGCCCAGGTCAGCAGCGCTCCCGGGTCGAAGGCGATGGCGAGTCCGTCGATCCGGGTCCGGGCGAACAGCGCGTAGAGGACGGTGGCGAGCCCGATGCTGGCGGCCAGGACCACCGCGACCTGGATCATGATGCTGCCGACCAGGCGGCGGACCGGGGCCCCCACGGCCCGCAGCACCACCAGGCTCGGCGCCTTCTGCGTGGTGAGGATCAGGAAGAAGAGACCGACGGCGAGCGGGACGACGGCGGCGAAGAGCCCGAAGATGACGTTGAACGAGAGCGTGATGCTCTCCACGCCGGGGTTGCGGTCGGCGGCCTCGCCCCGGGGGAGGGCGTCCAGGTCGGGATCGGCCTCGTTGATACGGGTGGCCAGGTCGGACGCCGAGACCCCGTCGGCCGGTCGGACCCCCAGGGCGTTGGGGCGGAGGTCCTCCCCCAACGTCGGGTTCCGGGTGCGGGCCACCGACAGGTAGGTCTCGAAGTCGGTCCACACCGTCGGCGCCACATTGAGCCCGACGTCGTCGGCCAGGCCCACCACGGTCAGCGGGAGGCCGGCGGGCTCGACCCGCAGCTCCGCGCCCAGGCCGAAGCCCCGGTCCGCGTCCTCGGCGTTGGCGACGACCTCCCGTGGGGCCGACGGGAACCGGCCCGAGGTCAGGCGGGACGGGGACCCGACGCCGTCGGTGTCCCAGGCCGCCACCGACGCCGCCTCGACCTCGCCGCCGGTGGTCACGGGGTAGGTGCCCTGCCAGATCCGGCCCATCTCGTCGACGCCCTCCACCTGCTGGACGGCCTCCTCGAGCTCGAGCGTGATCGTGCTGGCCTGGAGGAACCGGCGGCCGTCGACGTCGAACACCAGCACCGCCGCCGACTGGTTGCGGATGCCGCCGACGAACTGGCGCAGCAGGCTGTCCCGCAGCGCCTGCTGGGCGAGGATGAGGAACGCCAGCAGGGCCACGGCGACGATCAGCACGCCGAAGCGGGCCTTCGCCCGGCGGAGCTCGGCGAACGCGAGCAGCGTCATAGCGTCGATCCATTTCCTCGTGTCACGGCGCACATCTATGTCACGGCGTCGGAGGCTTGTCAATAGGTTCGTGTCGTTGTAAGCATCTATCCGATGCCGCGCACCACCGGCGCCAGGAACCGCGACTACGAGGAGACGAGGCACCGCCTGGCGATCGCCGTCGCCGAGAACCTGCGGACCGCCGGCGGGACGCCCGCCACGTTCAAGCAGCTGGCCGAGGGCGCCGGCGTCAGCCACACGACGCTGAAGTACTACTTCGGGGACCGGGACGGGGCGGTCGACGCCGCCCTCGAGGCCGTCGCCGCCGAGGGCGCCCCGCACCTGGAGGCGATCACCGTCGTCCCCGTGGGGATGGGGGTGCGGGAGTCGCTGCGCACCGTCGCCCGGGACTTCGTCGGCGCCTGGCGGTTCGCCGGGGTCGGGCGGCTGTTCGCCAACGGCATGGCGGAGGGCCTCACCCACCCGGGCCACGGCCCCGCCGCCGTGACCACGGTCGTGGAGCCGCTGGTCCAGGCGACGGAGGCGCGCCTCGCCGTGCACGTCGAGCGAGGCGAGCTCCCCGAGGACCTGCCGCTCCGCGAGGCGGCGTTGGCCTTCCTCGGCCCGCTGCTGGTCGCGCTGCTCCACCAGGACCCGCTGTTCGGGCACACCTGCCGTCCGCTCGACCTCGACCAGTACGTCGAGACGGCCGTCGACCTCGTCGTCGACGGGTTGGCCGGCACCGTCCCCGCCTGACGGCGAGGAAGTCTTTCGAGATGCATGCATCCAGACAGGGCTCTGCGCACGATTTAGTGCTAAACAACTTCACTTGTCCAGGAGGACACATGAGCAAGAAGCGCTTCACGATCGGCGTGGCCGCCGTTGCGGCCGCGGCGTCGGTCTTCGTCACCTCGTTCGCCGGCCCGGCCAACGCCCGCCCGGCAACGACCCAGGGCAACCCGACGATCGCCGACGTCGTCGCCCAGAGCGGTAGCGGGTTCGACGAGCGGGCCGGCGACTTCGACGTCCTGCTGGCGGCCCTGACCGCCGCCGACCTCGTCGAGACCCTCGACACGCCCGACCTCGACGTGACCGTCTGGGCACCGAAGGACCGGGCGTTCGTCCGGACCGCTCGCGACCTCGGCTTCACCGGCCTGGCCACCGACGAGGAGGGCGCCTGGAACTTCCTGGTGGCGGCGCTGACCGAGCTCGGCGGCGGTGACCCCATCCCGGTCCTCACCACCATCCTGCAGTACCACGTCACCCCGGATGCCCGGGGCGTGCGCCGGGTCCTGCCTGCCGAGCGCTTCCCGACGCTGGCCCGCATCCCCATCCGCCACGAGCCCGGCAGCACCGTGCTCCGCGATCGGGATCCCGACTTCATCAACCCCCAGCTGGTGGAGCCGCTGAACATCTGGACCTCCAACGGCGTCATCCACAGCATCAACAAGGTGCTCCTGCCGGTCGACCTGTAGCCACCGGTCTCCCGCCAGCGAGGCGGGGCACGGTTCTCCCCGACCGTGCCCCGCCCCGAGCGGTCCGTGCCGGCTCGGTCACTGCGTCCGCTGCCGGCCTCGAGAGGGAAGGATCTACCGTGTTGGTTATGGCCGATGCCCCGCAGCGGGTGGCGCCCGACCGAACGGGCGGGTCGCCGCTCGCCCACCGGTTCGCCGCCGGCGACCCCGGGGCGATCGAGGAGGTGTACGCCGAGCACGGGGCGCTGGTGCACTCGTTCTGCCGGCGGTCCCTCGATGCCGGTCGGGCCGCCGACGCCACCCAGGACGTGTTCCTGGCCGCCTGGCGGTCCCGGGATCGCTACCGGCCCGACGCCGGCACCCTCGCCGGCTGGCTCCTGGGGATCGCCCGCTTCAAGGTCATCGACATCCTGCGGGCCGAGGGTCGGCACGCCGACTTGGTGGACGCCGCCGGCGCCGAGGCCGGGGTGACCCCCTTCGACCGGGCCGTGGAGGCCAGCGACGTCACGGCCATCGGTGAGCGCATGGTCCTGGCCGAGGCCCTCGCCGGCCTGTCCGAGCGGGCCCGCCATATGATCCACCTCGCATTCTTCGAGGACCTCACCCACGCCGACATCGCCGAGCGGACCGGCGTCCCGCTCGGCACGGTCAAGAGCGACATCCGCCGCGGGCTCGAGCACCTGCGGCGCCACCTGGGAGGGTTCGACGATGTCGAGCCGTGACCGCAGCGCCCTCGAGGAGCTGGGCGTGACCTCCGCCGAGCGGACCCGGCTGCGGCGGGCCCTCGACGCCCTGGAGCCCGACGACGAGGCCCGGGTCGACCCCCCAGCGGAGGTCTGGGCCGGGATCAGCGCCGCCCTCAACGACGACGCGGTGCCGACGACCGGCGCCGCCCACCCTGGCGACGTCGCAGGGACAACAGGGACCACGGTCGTGCGGCTGGGCGAGCGGCGAGCCCGCCGCCGTCACCAGGCCTGGGTCGTCGGCGCCGTGGCCGCCGCGGCCGTCCTGATCGCCGGGATCGCCTTGGCCCTCCGCGACGGCTCGTCCTCGGGCAGCGGCACCGAGCTGGTGGCGGCCGCCACCCTCCAGCCCCTCGGCCCGGTGGGGGAGGCGTCCGCCGACGTGGAGCTGGTGCGGACCGACGACCACCTCGAACTGGTCCTCGAGGCCCGCGACATGACCCCCGCCCCGGCGGGCCGGCACTACGAGCTCTGGCTGCTCGACCCCTCGAACCCCTCGGCCGAGCCGGTCTCGCTCGGCCCAATGACGGGCTCGACCGAGGCGCCCGTGCCCGACGGCGTCGACCCCGACGAGTACGACGTCGTGGACATCTCGCTGCAGGAGGCCGGCCAGGAAGAGCACTCCGGCAACAGCCTCCTGCGCGGCACCCTGACCTGATCCGGGTCCGCCGGCGGGGGCGGACCGGACGATCACCAGAGGGTCGTCGGCTCCTCGAGGTGCGTCAGCTTGTTGGGGTTCCGCAGGGCGCGGGAGGGCGAAGATCCGTCCTGCACGCACGTCGCCGCCGATGACGAACAGCCCGTGATCTCCGGCCCCGCTGGGGCGACCTCCGGGGGCCGGGCGGCCCGCACCTTGCGCCGGGCGCGGCTCGCGATCTGGCGACAGGCGCCCTCACGCTTGCCGAAGGCGGCGATATCGGCGTAGGGCTCCCGGAACACGTCGGCGAGGAGAACATGCCCGTGTCGATGAAGAGCATGAGGATGGCCGTGTCCCGCCGGTCGTCGAAGGTCTTTCCCGAGCACGAGGCCAACCACGTGCGGAGGTCGCCCTGGTTCACCACATCGACGGGCTGGTCGGTGAGCTGCGGTGGCGACATCTTCGCCATCGGTGACGAGGGAATCTCTCCTTCGTCGTCGAGCCACCGGAAATACTGCTGGAGGCATCGGTAGCGGGTGGCGGTCGTCGAAGGTGTGAACCGGTCGAGTTGGTCGGCGATGTAGGTCTCGACGTGTTCCCGGGTGACGGCGGTCGGCGAGGTTGGCATCCCTTGGTCCTGGAGGAAGGTCACGAACCGGTTGGCGGTGTCGCAGTAGGACTTTGATGGTGCGGGCGGAGCGGTTCCGTGCCCGAAGGCCCCGGGCGAAAGAGTCGATCGGGTCAGCTTGGGAAGGCTCTAGGCTCTGACCCGTCTTCACGCCTTCGATCTGACCAGGCATGTCCTTCGCAGCGGCCGAACTTGTCCACTGTGTGAGCGCTGTCCTCGCGCAAGGCAGGAAGTAGGTTAGGCGTTTGCCCTGGTCACAGGCAATTACCCGCCCGGGTAGCTCAGTCGGTAGAGCGGCTCACTCGTAATGAGCAGGTCAGGAGTTCGATTCTCCTCCCGGGCTCTGGTTTCCGATGGATTGTCGGGGTCATTTGCCAGGTGCTGACGCCCGTGAGGCGTTCTAAGTATCGCGGACCTACGCGCGAGGTGTGCTCCCTTGTGCGGTTCAGAGGAGGCGCAGCGCTCGGTCAGCGTGCTGACGGGCTCCTCGCAACCACCGTTGGGTGGCGACCGATGGGGGAGCGGTGAGGAAGCCGGTGATGCCGTCGAGAATCGAACCGGCGAAGAGCTCGAACGGCGCGGACGCCGCTCCGGAGTTGACCGCCCGCTCTCGGTCGGCGGCGGCGTGGATGCAGAGAGCCTGCGCCTCGGCGATGCGCAGCTGCCGGAGCGGGTCGGGCAAGTCGTCGAGCAGGCGTTCGAGGTCCGCCCGGAACTCGTCGTTGGATCGCTGGCCTTCCGGGGGGAGGTCGAGCAGTCCCTCCTGGGAGGCCAGGGCGTGCCGCTGGAGCTGCTCGACGAAGGAGACGTAGTGGTTGTCGGTCGCCTCGGCCAATGCGAAGACGGGCAGGAAGTGGGCTTCGAGCCGCGCCCTCAGATCGTCTGGCTCGCACCGGGCGGACAGGAGGCGGCGCTCGTCGATGAGTCGGGGCAGGCGGTGACGGAAGATGGCGGCGATGAGGGCCGCCTTCGAGCCGAAGTGGTAGTGCACCGCCGAGTTGTTAGCGGAACCGGCCTCGGCGGCGATCTGGCGGAGCGACACGCCGTCGATGCCGTGCTGGGCGAAGAGGCGTTCGGCGGCGACCACCAGGCGCAACGCGCTGGCTGAAGGGGCAGACGTGTCCGGGACGCTCACCGGTGCGCAGCCTGCCATGGGTGCGGGGAGGGAATGCGATCGGCGCTCACGCTTGCCGTGGGCGCGTCACGCCCATCCGGCCGAGGGCGGCGTCGGCGGCGGCGATCAGGGTGGACTCGGTCGGCGCCACACGGTCGACGAGGATGCCGACGTCCTTGGCCAGCAGGTCACCGGCGAAGGCGGCTAGGCCGGCGAGGTCGTAACCGCCGCCCGCCACGACCTCGGCGGCATAGCTGCGGCCACTGCCGCTGGCCAGCACCTTGGCCACCGCCTCCCGGTCGAGCTGGCGGGCAGTCGCCAGCTCGAACACCTCGGCCGCCAGCGCGAGCTGGGCGGCGAAGACGGTGTTGTTCAGGACCTTGACCTCCTGGCCCGCGCCCAGGGGACCGAGGTGCAGGACCGGATCACCGAAGGTCTCGAGCACCGGACGACAGGAGTCGACGACGTCGGATGGTCCGCCAGCCATGACGAGGAGCTCGCCGATGGCCGCCATGTGGCCGCCACCGCTGACCGGGGCGTCAACGATGTGGATGGCGGGAAAATCCTGCTGGAGGCGGAGGCACGTCTCCGGGTGCACCGTGCTGTGGATGACCACGACGGAGCCATCGGCCATCGCCTCGACGGCACCTTCCGGGCCGCGCAGCACCTCCCCGACGCCGGCGTCGTCGACCACGCAGACGCCGAGGACATCGGAAGCGGCGCCGAGCTCGGCCACCGACGTCGCGACCGCGGCCGCAGTGTCACGGAACGGCTCGAGCGCCTCGGGGCGGCGCGCCCACAGGGTGGTCGGGAACCCGGCGTCGATGATCCGCCGGGCCATCGGCCCGCCCTGACTGCCCAGGCCGACGAACCCGACTCTCGTGGCGCCGGTGCTCACGGGGTGTGACCCAGGTCGTCGGCGGCGGCGACCAGGAGGTCGTCGAGCCTGCGCCCGAACGGCCAGCCGAGGTACACGGCGTAGTGGACGACGAGCTCCTGGAGCTCCTCGTAGGTGAGTTCCTCCATCGCCAGTGCGGCCCGGAGGTGCTCGTTCACCTCGTCGTCGCCTCCGGCGAACGCCGCGCAGCAGATGCTGATGATCCGCCTGTCCCGACGAGTCAGGTGCTGGTCGCGGGTCCAGATCTCGCCGTAGAGGAAGTCGAGGTGGGAGCGACCCCGGAACGCGGTGGGGGCGGGAGGGCTGGGCTCGCCGTGGACGGCGCGGTAGGCCGCCTCGCCCCGTTCGCGCCGGGTGTCGTCATCGGTGGGGTCCGTCCAGGCCTCGAAGTCGAGCGGCGACAACTCCTCGCCCCGCTCCTCGGCCAGGCGGAAGGCGGCCATCATCCCGTGGAGGTTGAGGTCCGATGCCTTGGGCCAGCCGAGCTGGGTGGCGAAGTGCAGGACGAACTCGTCGAACTCGGCATACGTGAGGTCATCGCTGTTGAGGGCCGCCCACACGTGGGTCTCGATGGGCGTGGTCGCCCCCGCGGCCCCGACGCAGGACAGCGTGATCAGGCGGCGGTCCCGGGCGGTGAGCACCCCGCGCCGCCACATCTCGCCGAACACGAAGCCGATCACGCCCGTCTCGATGAACGCCCCCATCGGGTCCGGGCTCGGCGTGGTCATGATCCGCTCGTACTCCGCCCGGGCCGCGGCCTGCCGTTCTTCCCGATCACTCCATTCGGACACGGTCACTCCTCAGGTCGGTCTTGGTCGTCGATCATGCGCTGCAGGTAGGCCTCGGGGTCGGTCGCCCGTTCGCGGAGCTCGTCGTGGATCTCGGGTGCGGTCACCACGAGGAACGTCCCGGCGGTCACCGCGTCGGCCACCAGCTCGCCCACCGCCTCGGGCTCCACCAGCGGATGTTGCGGGGCCCGAGGCGTCGTCGCCTCCCCGTAGACGCTGATCTGCTCGAGGATGTTGGTGATGACCCCCGACGGGCAGAGGCAGGTGACGCCGATGCCCTTGGGCGCCAGATAGAGAGCCAGGGCTTCCGACACCCCGACCACGGCGTGCTTGCTGGCGACGTAGGGCAGGCGGTCGAAGCCGTAGGCCAGCAGCCCTGACGCCGACGAGGTGTTGACGACGTGCCCGTGGCCCTGGGCCAGCAGGTGGGGGAGGAAGACGAGGTTGCTCCGGGCGATGCTCATGAGGTTGAGGTCGAGGACCTTCTGCCAGGCCTCGATGGGCAGCGTCTCCGGTGGGCCCATGGCCAGTACGCCGACGTTGTTCATGACGAGGTCGAGCCGTCCGAACCGCTCGAGACAGGTGTCGCGCAGGTCCTCGAGGTCGTGCTGGTCGGACACGTCGACGCCGAGCGCCGCGGCCTCGCCACCGGCCGCCGCGATGAGCGACGCGGTCGCCTCGGCGCGGGCGGCGTCCAAGTCGCTGGCCACTACCCGGGCGCCCCGAGCGGCCAGGGCCAGCGCCGTGGCGCGCCCGATGCCGCTACCGGCGCCGGTGAGGACGGCCGCTGCGCCGTCGAGCTCCAGAGGCACGGTCATGCGATCGCCACCGCCTTGGTCCGGACGAACTCGAGCAAGCCTTCGAGGCCGCCCTCGCGCCCGAACCCGGAGATCCCCACACCACCGAAAGGCAGCTCGCAGCCGGTCACCGGCGAAGCCCCGTTCACGTAGACGCCGCCGGCCTCGAGCTGCGGGACCAGCCGGTTGATCCGGGCCGCGTCATTTGTCCAGAGGTAGGAGGCGAGGCCGTAGTCCGTGCTGTTCGCGATCTGCACGGCTTCCTCCTCGGTCTCGAACCGTAAGAGGGCCAGCACCGGGCCGAACACCTCCACCTGCCCGAGCTCGCTGTTCGGATCGACGTCACCGAACACCGTCGGCTCCACGTAGAAGCCAGCGGCGAGTGGCCCGTCGGGGACCCCGCCTCCGATCAGCAGCTCGGCACCCCCGTCGGCCTTTGCCCTGTCGATCATGGCGATTATCCGCTCTTGCGCCGCCCGGCTGACGACCGGACCCATGCCGGTCGTCGGGTCGAAGGGGTCGCCCAGGGTGATGTCCCGGGTGAAGGCGACGACCTTCTCGGCGAGTTCGTCATAGACGCTGTCGTGCACCACGAGTCGAGTGGCCAGCGCGCAGCCCTGGCCGGCGAGGGTCTGGTGGACGGAGGCGGTGGCGATGAAGGCGACGGCGTCGAGGTCGGCGTCGGGGAACACGACGCTGGCGGATTTCCCGCCGAGCTCGAGGACGGCGGGCTTGAGGGTCTCGGCGCAGGCAGCGAGGATCGCCCGGGCCGCGGTGGGCCCTCCGGTGAAGCTGACCTTCTGCACGAGGGGGTGGTGCACGAGCGCCTCGCCGGCCTCGGCGGTGCCGGGCAGGATGTTGACGACGCCGGCGGGGATGCCGGCCTCGCGGACCAAGTCCATGAACATGCTCGGTGGCGTAGGGCGTGAGCTCGGAGGGCTTGACCACGACGGTGTTGCCGGCGGCGAGGGCGGGGATCACCTTCATCCCCACCGAGACGAGCGGACCGTTCCAGGTGATGATGATCCCGATGACGCCGTAGGGCTCCGGGACGGTGTAGGCGAGCTCTCGACCCTGGGCTGGCGAGGTGGTGACCCGGCCCTCGATCTTGTCGGCCCAACCGGCGTAGTAGCGGGTGTAGTCCACGACCGAGCTGGCTGTGAACTGTGCGATGCCTAGGGTCATGCCGTTGTCGAGGACCGACAGTCGCGCCAGCTCGTCCTGGGCGTCGTCGAGCAGCTCGGCGAGCCGCACCAGGACGTCGCGGCGCTGCCAGGGGGTCCAGGCCCGCCAGGTCTCGAAGGCCGTCTGCGCCGCCTGCACGGCATCGTCGATGTCGCCGCCGCCGGCGAGGGGCACAGGGCCCTGCACCTCGCCGGTGGCCGGGTACAGGTGGATGTGTTCTCCGCCCGTGCCGGTGGTCCGGCGTTCGTCACCGATGTGCAGATGCACTTCCGGCACGGTCCGATCGACGGCCACAGCGTCCTCCTAGGTGGTCGAGACCCGAGTAAGCGATATAGCTTGACTAATAAGCTACTTGACTTGATCACTGTTCCGTGGTCTTGTCAACCCCCATGACAGCTGCAGCAGAACTGTTCGATCTCACCGGCAAGGTCGCCGTGATCACCGGCGGCGCCGGCGGCATCGGTGTCGTCTACGCCGAGGCACTCGCCGAGGCCGGGGCCGCCGTCGTGGTCGCCGACCTCGATCTCGCGACGGCAACCGCCACCGCTGATGCTCTGGTGGCCAAGGGCCACATCGTGACGGGAACAAGCGTCGACGTCCGCTCGGCCGAGTCCGCGGAGGCGATGGTGGCCGCCGCGGTCGACGCCCATGGAGGCGTCGACATCCTGATCAACAACGCCGCGATCATGGTCGACCTGCCGCCCTACGGGCTCGCCAACATGCCGGTTGCGGAGTGGGACCGCGTCCTCGAGGTCAACCTGCGGGGCCCCCTGCTGTGCACGCAGGCCGTCGATCCCGGTGATGGAGAGCCGCGGCGGTGGCCGCGTCGTCAACGGACTGTCCGCCGGGGCGTTCATGCCGGGGGGCATCTACGGCGTGAGCAAGTTCGCCCTGCACGGCCTGACGGTCAACCTGGCGTCCGAGCTGGGCGGGCGGGGCATCAACGTCAACGCCATCGCCCCCGGCCTGGTCGACAACGACAGCGGATACGTCGCGCTCCCGAAGGACTCGCCGTTCCGTGACGCCATCGCCGCGACGATCCCCGGCAAGCCGTCCGGACCCCCCGAGGACCTCGTCGGGACGCTCCTGCTGCTCTGCTCGCGGGCCGGTGACTGGATCACCGGTCAGACGATCGTCGTCGACGGGGGATGGATCACTCGCCTCTGACCGGGGTTGGGACCACCTCGTTGGCGCGGGCGACCTCGCCCAGCCACCGGGCGGTGGGCTTGACCGTGCGCTCGAGGGTCTCACGGTCCACCGCGATGAGCCCGAAGGTCTTGGCGTAGCCGGCCATCCACTCGAAGTTGTCCAGCAGCGTCCAGTGGAGGTAGCCCCGCACGTCCACGCCGTCGTGGATGCATCCGGCGAGGCCCTCGAGCGCCGCACTTGTGTAGGCCGACCTCGCGGAGTCGTCGTCGGTCGCCATGCCGTTCTCGGTGACCAGCACCGGAACCCCGGCATGCTCGGCGGCGAGGCGGACCGTGTGACTCAGGGCCGCGGGGTACACCTCCCAACCGGTCTGCATCGTCGGCGTGCCCTCGGCCACGGGCACGACACCGTCGGGCCCGAGGACGTTGCGCGAGTAGGTCTGCACGCCGACCCAGTCGTCGGCCTGGGACACTTCCAAGAAGTCGAGTTGCGCGCCCTGGCGGGCTGCGGCGAGGCGGTCGGCGCCCCCCTCGGCGGCCTGGAGGTCGACCAACGCGAGCGTCCAGCCGACCTTCGCGTTTCCCGGTCCGGACTTGATCGCCTCGACCGCGGCGCGGTGGAGCGCGGCCATCCGCTCGACTCCGACCCCCATCAGACCCATGCGGTACCGCGAAGGGTCATAGCCTCCGACCCCGCCCACCGCGGCGGCGGAGGTCGTGGTCACTGGTGCCTGGTCACTGACGCCCATGGGGATGACCCCGGTGAGCTCCATCATCGTGATCACGTTGGGCTCATTGAGCGTGGCCACCCACCCGAGCAGGTCGCCGAGGTGCTCGGTGGCCCGGGCCGCGAAGCGGGCGAACCGGTCGACGGCGTCGTCACCCGCCCAACCGCCGGATCCGGCGAACCAGCGGGGCGTCGTGAAGTGGCAGTAGGTCACCACCGGGGTCACATCGTGCTCGAGGCAACATGCGACCATGCGCCGGTAGTGGTCGAGCGCGGCTCGCGAGAAGTAACCGGGCTCGGGTTCGATGCGGGCCCATTCGAGCGAGAACCGATAGGCGTTGAGGCCGAGGTCGGCGAGGGTGGCGATGTCCTCGGGGTACCGGTGGTAGTGGTCGCACGCGTCCCCGGACGGCTCGGTGAACAGCGATGGCTCGTCCCACTCCAGGGGCCACAGGTCGGCGTTCACGTTGCCGCCCTCGACCTGGTGGCCGGCGGTCGCCGCACCCCACAGGAAGCCTTCCGGGAACCGCAGTGCATCGACGTCGTCAGGCATGTCCGATCCTCCTTGTTGCGAACGCGGGGAGGTCGCTCGGCTCAGTCCCGCAACGTCCAGTCGACGGCCTCCGGATCCCAGTCGTAGATGTAGGCGGGCAGGTCGCCGTCGGCATGCGGGGGCGGCCCGTAGGTGAGGGGCTCGGGCTGGTCGGGGAGCTCGACTTCGAGGCCGTCGGCGGCCGCGGTCAGCGTGCCGTAGTTGAGGTCCTCGCCGGCGGCCTCCACCAGTGCCTGAAACAGTCGCACGCTTCGGCAGGCATCCATTCCGGCGAGGTACACGGCGCCCTCGTCCTCGGGCACCGAGTCCGGCTCCGGGACAGGCACCCCGGCGTCCTCCACGATCTGGATGCACTCCTGCATCTGCGGCAGCTCCCACACCTTCTGGTTGGGGCCATAGACGTTGCCGGCCACGGCATCGTCGAGCACCGACAGGTCATGGCCGGCTGGGTCCCCCGCCCAGGCCTGCACCGAGCTCGGCGCGGTCAGCAGCAGGCGGGGGCGGTAGTCGGTTGGCTCGACGCCGTTGGCCCAACCGAGGCCGGAATCGCCCACGACCAGGAGCGTGTCGACCCCTGAGGCCGTGAACCGCTCCGCCGCCGTCTGGACCGCGGCGTTGGACTGGGTGATGTCGGTGGTGTCGGCGACGTCGGAGATGATGGTTTCGGTCACCTCGACGCCGAGCTCGTCGAGGAGCGGCAGGATCTCGTCGTTGACTTGGTCGCCTTCGACCTGGCTGCTGTACACGCCGAGGGTGGCGCCTTCGAACTCACCCGCATCGGCCATCGCCCGGACGACCTCGCTCTGCAGATCCGTGCCCGCGTCGGCGCTGAACCACGGGGCCTGGGCCTGGGCCAGGCGTTCGGGCGTCATGCTGCCGCCGATGACCGCGGTCTGATGGGTCCCGACCACGCAGTTGGGGGCGTCGCCGTTGAAGAACCCCATGACGGCGAAGACGTCTTCGTCCTCGGTCAGCTGCACACACGCGGCGTCAGAGGAATCGGTTCCGACCGGGTTCACCCCGACGATGGTGGCATCCACCGTCCGCCCGTTGATGCCGCCGTTGGCGTTGATGTCGTCGAACAGGGCCTGATAGGCGGCCTCGTAGTCACCGTGGTCGAGGGTGGCGATGTCGCCGAGCGCCGCGAGGTCGACGAAGGTGACCCCGACCTTGATCGCGTCATCGGTGACACCCGGCGCCGGGCCCGTCGCCGCGGCGGCTGACGAGGGCGCCTCCGTGGTCGTCGTGGAGCTGGTTTCATCGCCTGCGGTGCAACCCACGACGAGAGCCCCAGCAGCAACGAGGACCGCCAGTCGGGTACAGATGATCATCACACCTCCCCTAATTTGGAACGACCGTTAAACTTTGACAGAGTTGCAGGCACAATGCAAACCATTGCACTGACGAGGACGTGTGCGGCCGGAACGAGGGGGAGACGCCGATGACGACTGCGCCCACGCAACTACGGGTCGAGCACTTCGAGGGCTCGGTGATCGGCCTGGGAGTCGCGTGCCCTCGACTGTCCTGGCGGTTGCCGGAGGGAGCGACGACGCAGTCGGCGTACGAGATCCAGGTCGACGCCGACCGCTCGAAGCGTCTCGACGGCGATCGCAGTGTGCTCGTCCCGTGGCCGTTCGAGCCGCTCCAGTCGCGCCAGGCGGTGACCTGGCGGGTGCGGGTGTGGACCGATGACGGCGTCTCCGAGTGGTCCGCGCCGGCGCGGCTCGAGGTCGGTCTGCTCACAGCGGCGGACTGGTCAGCGCGGTGGGTGGAGCCGCACGAGGAAGGGTTGCCGCCGGCTGGTGCTCGGCCCCCGCACTTGCTCCGTCAGGAGTTCGTCGCGCCGGCCGCCACCACGGGTGCCCGCCTGTATGCCACCGCGCACGGCATCTACGAGACGTTCCTCAACGGCAACCGTGTCGGTGACCTCGAGCTCACCCCGGGCTTCACGAGCTACGACCTCATCCTCCAGGTCCAGACCTATGACGTCGCGGACCTCCTCGTCGAGGGAGAGAACGCCTGGGCGGTCGTGTTGAGCGACGGCTGGTTCCGCGGTCGTCACGGCAACAGCCAGCAGCCCGACAACTACGGCACGTCCGTAGCCTTTTTCGGCCAGATCGAGATCGGCGACTTCACCGTCGCCACCGGGCCCGAGTGGTCGTCGACCACCGGTCCGATCCGCAGCGCCGACCTCATGGCCGGCCAGGTCGAGGACCGCCGTTTCGAGGCGGGGGACTGGCGGCCGATGGCCGTCGTCGACCACGACGTCACTCGACTGACGGCCTCACCGGCGCCGCCCGTGCGCCGGGTTCAGCAGCTCCGCCCCGTAGCTGTCACCCGCGTCGACACCGACCGCCAGGTCGTGGACCTCGGCCAGAACATCAACGGCTGGCTCCGCCTGACCGACGTCGGCCC
>CAVRXU010000002.1:0-1074665 GCA_963725155.1 uncultured Microthrixaceae bacterium | reverse complement strand
CTGGAGCCCGATGCACCCGCCGACGCCTGATCAGGCCGCGGCCACGACCCGGAAGACGGGGAAGTCGGGGGCGACGGCGGCCACGGCCTCGTCGTCACTGTCCTTGGCCAGGTCCTCGAAGAAGCGACCGACCTCCCAGCCCCAGCGATCGAGATA
This sequence comes from uncultured Microthrixaceae bacterium, assembly GCA_963725155.1. GTDB lineage: Bacteria > Actinomycetota > Acidimicrobiia > Acidimicrobiales > DATDAH01 > DATDAH01. Next base: position 1,074,509 of record CAVRXU010000002.1, on the reverse strand, counting down.
GGCCCGCAGAACCGGCCCCTTGTCGCCATCGGCCAGCTCGTCGGCCCGGAAGGCCTGCGTCCGTCGCCCGACCCGCAGGTCGCCGGTGCCGGCGGCCCGCAGGTTCCGGACCCATTGGGTCCGACCCCGGGGGGCGACCAGGTAGCGCTCGCCGTCGAGCTCCAGGAGGTTGACCACGGTGGTCCGCTCCTCGCCGGACGTCCGGCCCCGGACCGCCAGGACGCGGGCGCCGGCCACGCTGACCCCGTGGCGGACGAGCCAGCCGACCACCCGGTTCATGCGGTGATCGCTCTTGCCGGGCTCGACGTAGCGGTGGGTGGTGACAGGGTTCGTCGTCATCGGTGGTCTCCCTTGAGAGCACTGGTCTGTGTTGTGAGCAGTGCTCACAATAGCTGGAGCACCGCTCACTGTCAAGAGCACTGCTCACATTCCTGTGGCATGCTGTCGGCATGCCCGGACAACGTGAACGAGCCCGTCAGGCCGTGCTCGACGACATCACCGCCGAGGGTCGCCGTCAGCTGGCCGGACGGGGCCGCCGCCCTCGCTCCGCTCGGTGGCCCGGGAGCTGGACATGGTGTCCTCGGGCATCTACCGCTACGTCGAGAGCCGGGACGCACTGCTCACCCTCCTGATCATCGCCGGCTACGACCGGTTGGGCGCCGCCCTCGAGCAGGCCGGCGCCGCCGAGGGGAGCCCCCGGGAGCGCTGGCGGACGACCTGTGGCGCCCTGCGAGCCTGGTCCCGGGCCAATCCGCACGAGTACGCCCTTCTCTACGGGTCGCCCGTGCCCGGCTACGCCGCCCCGCAGGACACGATCGACCCCGCCACCCGGGTCTACGCCGCGCTGGCGGCGCCGCTGCGGGGCGCCGGGGCCCCGACCGACCTTCCGGCCGTGTCCGGCGCCCTGGCCGCGGACGGCGAGCGAATCGCCGACGGCCTCGGGTTGGCGCTCCCCCCGGCCCAGGGTGTCGCCCTCCTCGGGGCGTGGGCCACGTTGTTCGGGCTGGTCTCCCTGGAGCTCTTCGGCCACACCCACAACGTGGTGACGGACCATGACGGCTTCTTCGCCCATCACGTCGACGCGCTGGCCGCCGACCTCGGGCTCTGACCGTGGACGTCATGGCGGTCCTGGTCGAGCACGGGATGCTCCTCCAATCGGCCAAGGGCCCGGTCCCCAACGTCGCCGACCTGGTGGCGGGCGAGGCCATCAAGGGCAGCTGGTGGGGCCATCCCGCGGGCCACCAGATCTTCGCCGCCCTGAACGACCTGGACGAGTCGCCTGACGTGGTCCGCCTCCGCCTGGTGAAGGGCAAGGTCACGCTCGTGCACCGTCGGCTGTGGCCGGCTGTCCTGCGGCTGGCCGACCGGTTCCCACCCGAGCGCCTGGCCGCGCTCCACGAGGAGCACACCGACTCCGGCCGCCACCGGGTCGAGGAACAGCCCTTCCCGGCCTGGGTCCCGGCCGACGTGGTGGCCAAGGCCGACCGGCTCAGCGACGAGGACGCCGAGGCCCTCCTCGCGCCCTGCGCTCTGAACGAGGGCCATCGGCTCAGGAGCAGACGCCGCCGGGCCGCCCGAGGGCCCGATGTCGTCGGGGTAGCGTCCGTTCGTGCGCATCGTGATCCTCGGGGCCGGCTTCGGGGGCTTGGAGCTGACGACCTTGTTGTCCGACGAGTTCGGCGACGAGGTCGACGTCGTGCTGATCGACCAGAGCGACGGATTCGTGTTCGGGTTCTCGAAGTTGGACGTCATGTTCGGCAAGGTCCCCGCCGAGTCGGTGCATCACTCGTACGCCGACCTCGTCAAGCCGGGCGTGACCTTCGTCCAGTCGGCGGTGACCGCGATCGACCCGGTCGCCAAGCGGGTCGAGACCGAGGCCGGCCCCTTCGACGCCGACATCCTGGTGGTGGCGCTCGGGGCCGATCTGCATCCGGACGCCACACCGGGGCTGATCGAGGGCGGCCACGAGTTCTACACCGTGGCCGGCGCATTCGGCCTCCGCGACGTCCTGGCCGACTTCGAGGGTGGGCGCGTGATCGTCGGGGTCACCTCCACCCCGTTCAAGTGCCCGCCTGCACCGAGCGAGACCGCGCTCCTGATGCACGACCACCTGACGGAGCGCGGGCAGCGGGCACAGTCCTCGATCGCCCTCGTCATGCCCCTCGGCGCCCCCGTCCCGCCCTCGCCCGCGGCGTCGGCCGCGCTGCTCGAGGCCTTCGCCGAGCGCGGCATCGACTGGGTGCCCGATCGCCTGGTCCGGGGCCTCGACCCCGGCCGCAAGGTTGCCCTGCTCAGCGACGACAGCGAGATGCCCTACGACCTCTTCCTGGGCATCCCCGTCCACCGGGCCCCCGAGGTGGTCGAGGCCTCAGGCATGACGGTGGACGGCTGGATCCCGGTCGACCCCCTCACCCTGGAGACCTCGTTCCCCGACGTCTACGCCGTCGGGGACGTCAGCAGCGTGGGTACGCCGAAGGCCGGGGTGTTCGCCGAAGGCCAAGCCGTCGTCGTGGCCGAGGCCATCGCGGCGCGGGTACGGGGGCGACGCCCTCAGCCGAGTACGACGGTCATGGGATGTGCTACCTCGAGTTCGGCAAGGACCAGGTGGCCAAGGTCGACGTCACCTTCGTGAGCGGCCAGCCCCCGTCCGGCACGTTGGACGGGCCGTCGGAGGCGTACGTGGCCGACAAGGTCGAGTTCGGCACGAGCCGCGTGCAGCGCTGGTTCGGCCACACCTGGCACCGCCCGTGAGATGAGGGACGTCGACCTGACCGCTCGCTGATCGGACCCCCGAGAGGCTGCCTTGGAATCGTGGGCTGAGGATGAAAGAGTGGCCGCTGGCTCGACCTCCTCGGAATCCGGGGCGCCCAGGTCGGGAGGGACAGGGATGAGCGCGTCAATGCAACGGCGAGGGCCGACACGAGGCTCCGCGCTGGTCGTGATCGCGGCCATGGCCCTTCTCGCGGGGATCGTCCCGCTGGCGGCGCCGGCCGGCGCGGCCGTGACCGTGATCGACCGACCGGTGGTCGCCGATGCGGACGATGCCGAAGAGGCGGACAACGGGTCGGTCGATCTCGCCAGCGGCGATCTCGAGCTCGTCCTGGACGGCTCGCGTGGCAACCAGACGGTCGGCATGCGTTTCACCAACCTGGCGATCCCCCCTGGGTCGGCCGTGACCAATGCCTGGGTCCAGTTCCAGGCCGACGCGACCGGGTCGACCGCGACCTCCCTGGTGGTCCGCGCCCAGGCCGCGGACACGGCGGCGACGTTCACGACCGCCACCGGGAACGTCTCGAGTCGGCCCCGCACGAACACGTTCGTCTCGTGGAACCCGGTGTCGTGGACGGCAGGGGCCGCCGGCCCTGGCCAACGGACGCCGAACCTGGCGGCGGTGGTCCAGGAAGTGGTCAACCGGCCGGGGTGGGCGGCCAACAACGCCATCGCGGTGATCATCACCGGGACCGGCAAACGGACGGCAGAGTCCTTCCGGGGCGGCGCCGCGCCGGTCCTGCACCTGGAGCTGGCCAGCGATCCACCTCCCAACAACGCGCCGACCGTTCTGGCCGGGTCGGATCAGATGGTGACCTTCCCGTCGTCGGCCTCTCTGGCCGGGACCGTCGGCGACGACGGGCTACCGGCGGGGAACCCGGTCACGGCGGCCTGGAGCCAGGTGAGCGGGCCGGGCACCGCGGCCTTCGTCGACCCGACGGCGGCCGCCACCCAGGTGTCGTTCACCGACCCGGGGGTCTACACGCTGCGGCTGACCGGATCCGATGGCGACAAGAGCGCGTCCGACGACGTGACCGTGGACGTCCGGGCTCCGGCGACGTACGTGAGCGAGGTCCACTGGTCCTTCACCGGCCCGACCTCGGTGGCGGTGGACTGGCGGGGTGGCAACGGTGAGCTGAGGTACGGGACGACCACCTCCTATGGGACCACGGTGCAGGCCCAACCGCCGAGCGTCACCCCGTCCTCCACCGGGGGACCGTGGTGGGAGGCGTCAGTCTCCGGGCTGGCCCCGGACACGAGCTACCACTACTCGATCGATGGCGGGCCCGACGCCGTGTTCGCCGCGCCGCCGACGGGGACGACCCGGTTCGACGCCGTGGGTGACATCGGCTCGACGGTGAATCGGCCGCGGGTGGCGGCATTGATGACGGCGATCGCAACCGACGCCCCGTCCTTCGTCCTCGGCCTGGGTGACCTCACGTACGGGAGCCAGTCCGGGCAGGACGGGGTCGACCAACACTTCAACGATGCGATGGCGTGGAGCCAGAACGCGGCCTACATGCCCGTGTGGGGCGACGAAGAATGGGAGAGCGCGAACGACGACCTCCGCAACTACAAGGGTCGGTTCGCCATCCCGCACGCACAGGCCTCGCCGGGCGCGCCCGCCCTCGGTTGCTGTGGTGAGGACTGGGGCTGGTTCGACAGCGCCGGGGTGCGGTTCATCTCCTACCCGGAGCGGTACACCACGGCCACCTGGCCGGCATGGAGCACAGCCGTGGGTTCGGTCATGGCCGCGGCCCAGGCGGACCCGACCATCAACTTCATCGTGACCTTCGGTCACCGACCGGCCTATTCCACCGGAAACCCCGGCGGCGTCGCCGCGCTGGCCACGATCCTCGACGGGCTCGGTGACAACTATTCGAAGTACGTGCTCGACCTCAACGGCCACGCCCACGTCTACGAGCGGTACGCACCGATCCACAACGTGGTGCACCTCACCGCCGGTACCGGTGGCTCTGTCGAGTCCACGTGGCCGACGACCGACCCTCGCACCGCGTTCCGGGCACACCACCTCGCCCACCTCCGCGTCGACGTGACCGCGACGTCCCTGCACCTCGAGGCCGTCTGCGGTCCCACCGATCACGACGACGACGTCGTCTGCGCCAGCGGCGCGGTGCTGGACTCGCTCACCATCAACAAGCCCAACGTGCCCGTCAACGCCGCGCCGGTGGTGGCGGCGGGCCCCGACGCGTCCGTCGTCCTGCCTGCTCTGGCTTCCCTCGCCGGTTCGGTGAGCGACGACGGGCTCCCGCAGGGCAACCCGGTGACCTCACAGTGGACCCAGGTCAGCGGGCCGGGCACCGCCACCTTCACCAACGCCGCCAACCCGGCCACCACCGTCGGCTTCAGCACCGCCGGCACCTACGTGCTTCGCCTCACCGCCACCGACGGCGACCTCAGCGCCTTCGACGAGGTGACGATCGACGTCCAGCCCGCCGTGCCGGTCAATGCCGCGCCGGTGGTCGGTGCGGGCCCCGACGGGTCCGTCATCCGGCCTGCCCTGGCTTCCCTCGCCGGTTCGGTGAGCGACGACGGGCTCCCGCAGGGCAACCCGGTGACCTCACAGTGGACCCAGGTCAGCGGGCCGGGCACCGCCACCTTCACCAACGCCGCCAACCCGGCCACCACCGTCGGCTTCAGCACCGCCGGCACCTACGTGCTCCGCCTCACCGCCACCGACGGCGACCTCAGCGCCTTCGACGAGGTGACCATCACCGCCTCGGATCCCGGTCCGGCGACCCTGGATCGGGCGGTCGCAGCCAGCTCCGACGACGCCGAGGAGTCCTCGGTCAACAACTCGGTGGATCTCACCAGCTCCGACCTCGAGCTCGTCACCGACGGCACCGTGGTCCAGACGGTGGGGTTGCGGTTCGGCGCCATCTCGATCCCCCGCGGCGCGACCATCACCAACGCCTACGTGCAGTTCGAGACCGACGAAACGGCCTCGGCGGCCGCCTCCCTGGTCATCCGCGGCCAAGCCGCGGACAACGCCACCACCTTCACCAACGCGCTGGCCAACGTCTCCTCGCGGGCCAGGACGGCCGCGGCGGTGTCCTGGGCGCCCCCCGCCTGGCCGACGATCCAGGTCGCCGGCCCGGCCCAACGCACCCCGAACCTCAGCCCGGTCATCACCGAGATCACCGGTCGGGCGGGCTGGACCTCAGGCAACGCGCTGGCCCTGATCCTCACCGGCACCGGCCGCCGGATCGCCGAGGCCTTCAACGGCACCCGCGCCCCGTCCTCCACGTCGAATACACGCTGTCCAACGGACCGGTCAATGCCGCGCCGGTGGTCGGTGCGGGCCCCGACGGGTCCGTCATCCGGCCTGCCCTGGCTTCCCTCGCCGGTTCGGTGAGCGACGACGGGCTCCCGCAGGGCAACCCGGTGACCTCACAGTGGACCCAGGTCAGCGGGCCGGGCACCGCCACCTTCACCAACGCCGCCAACCCGGCCACCACCGTCGGCTTCAGCACCGCCGGCACCTACGTGCTCCGCCTCACCGCCACCGACGGCGACCTCAGCGCCTTCGACGAGGTGACCATCACCGCCTCGGATCCCGGTCCGGCGACCCTGGATCGGGCGGTCGCAGCCAGCTCCGACGACGCCGAGGAGTCCTCGGTCAACAACTCGGTGGATCTCACCAGCTCCGACCTCGAGCTCGTCACCGACGGCACCGTGGTCCAGACGGTGGGGTTGCGGTTCGGCGCCATCTCGATCCCCCGCGGCGCGACCATCACCAACGCCTACGTGCAGTTCGAGACCGACGAAACGGCCTCGGCGGCCGCCTCCCTGGTCATCCGCGGCCAAGCCGCGGACAACGCCACCACCTTCACCAACGCGCTGGCCAACGTCTCCTCGCGGGCCAGGACGGCCGCGGCGGTGTCCTGGGCGCCCCCCGCCTGGCCGACGATCCAGGTCGCCGGCCCGGCCCAACGCACCCCGAACCTCAGCCCGGTCATCACCGAGATCACCGGTCGGGCGGGCTGGACCTCAGGCAACGCGCTGGCCCTGATCCTCACCGGCACCGGCCGCCGGATCGCCGAGGCCTTCAACGGCACCCGCGCCCCCGTCCTCCACGTCGAATACACGCAGTCCTGATCTGATCCCGTCGGCGACGCAAGGACTGGGCGCCCGTTGGACATCTCTGTCGCCCATTTGCTTCAGGCGCCGGGCCTCGATGTCGATGGAATGGCATGCGACAGTGCGAGCGAAGGACCATGAGCTGCGGACCGGCTGGCCACCGTCTGGGACATGCCGGCCGGACCTCTCGACCAACGCTCTCCCATCCGCCCGCGGCTGGTCCCAGCCGAGCGATGACCACCGACGACCAGACCGATGGGCACGGCGGGTTCTACGTGGAGACGCTGGTGCTGTCCGCGGCACTCTGGTGGGGGCTCTGGCGCACAGGTAGTCGCCTCAGCCACCGCTTCGGCTGACCAGTAGACAGGCCGGCCAGGGGCCCACCGAACATCAGCCGAAGATGTCCGCCCGGATTCGGTCGAGTTCGGTGTTGACGTCGTCGAGCAACTGCGGATCCATCGCCGCGCCCAAGGCGATCTGTCTGAGCAGCGTGCGCCACTGTCCAGCGCAGACGCACGATGCGGTGGCGCACGAATAACGGCCTCGACAAGGTCGGCGAGAACCCGACAATCTCTGCGCACGCGTCAGGGTGTGGTCGACCATCCATTCGTAGCTGACCAGGCTCCATTGCGGTGTAGGCAGCCATCACCGCGGCCAGCCGAAACCTTATGTGCGAAGCTTCCGGGCGGTGGCAGTGTGAGCGTGAAACGCATTTGTGGCTTCGTGGCCGTCGCGGCCTTCACCGGCCTGGTCTACTCCGCCAAACGCAGAGGCGAGTGGGACCGTCAGTGGCGTGATGCCGCATGGTCTGACGCGAACGCGTCCGAGGGGTCGATCATCGTCGCCCCAGGGGACTCGTTCTGGTCCATCGCCGAGCAAGTGGTCCAGAACCACCTCGGGCGGACGCCCGACGACGACGAGGTGCTCGAGCCCTGGCTGGCCATGATCGACATCAACCGGGACCGCCTGCTCGACCCCGACGACCCCGACCTCATCCACCCCGGCCAGGTCCTCCGCCTCCCCCCCTCTGCATGTCTGCCTGCCCGCGAGCCTTCAGAGGACCGGGCTGACGGCGAAGCCTCGTAGCCGAAAAAACCCCTCACCAGGACAACCTCAGGCGGAGGTGAGCGAACTCGAACCGCCGGCCTCTACGTTGCGGGCATAGCGCTCGCTGGGCACCCGAATTGCCGTCTGACCTGGGGAAATGGGCGGGTCATCAGCTCAGGGAAGAGCCCACGTGCCTGCTACGTGCCTTAGCCGAACACCGACGGAGCCGGCGGATCGCCTCGCTGCCAGATCCCACCCCGAGCAATTGCACAGGCCCGGCCTGGGCAGCCGGTCACCGGCGCTCGCAGCCGCCATCCGGCAAGGGGGCCGGCTGGCCGCGTAGTCAGCTACGATTTCGCGAAGCGGCGGTGGAGTTCGCCCTTATCCGGCCCCCCGGCCCAATGACTCCTGCAGCGTCCGATTTCGAGAGGACCGAGGATGGGCCGGGTCGAACACCGATGACGAGCGAGAAGGATCATCCGCTCGCACCTGCGGGCCTGCCGATCGATCCCGATCCGGCCCCCGGGCGACCATCGTCGGCGGACCATAGGTCCGGAGGCCGGTGGTCGCGGGTGCAACTCGATGTGCTCGCGGTCATTGCGGTGGGCGGAGCGGTCGGGTCTCCGTTGCGGTACGAGATCGCCCAGACCATCCACCCGACAGCCGCCGGGTTCCCTACGGCCACCTTTCTGACCAACACCGCGGGGTGCCTGGGCATCGGTGTTGTGCTGGTGCTGCTGGTCGAGCGGCTCGGGCCTAGCCGGTATCTGCGACCGCTGATCGCCACCGGGTTCCTGGCCGCGCTGTCGACCTTCTCGACGATGGTCGTGGAGATCTCCCTGCTGGTCAGAGACGACAGAACTGACACCGCTGCGTTGTATCTGGCGGCGACCGTCGCTGCCGGCGGCTTGGCCGTGTGGGTCGGGCTGATCATCGGACGATGGCTTCCCCTCGGAGCGGGACGGCCGCCAGGAGAACTGACATGAAACTGCAAGGCCCACAGAAGCGCCTCACGATCTTCGTCGGCGAAGCCGACCGATTCGGCCACCACAACCTGGCCACCGAGATTGTTCACCGCGCCCAGCAAGCCGGCCTCGCCGGAGCGAGCGTGTTCCGCGGCGTCGAAGGCTTCGGCGCCTCCAACCACCTCCACACCAGCCGCATCCTCAGCCTGTCCGAAGACCTCCCCATCGCGGTGGTCATCGTCGACACCGACGACCACATCAACGAGTTCCTGCCCGCCCTCGACGACCTGATCACCGAGGGCCTCGTCATCATCGATGACGTCCTGGTCGTCAAGTACGTCGGCCGAACCTCAAACCAGGACGAGTCCTGATGCTGATCGCGGCGCTGGCGATCGCCGGGGCCATCGGCGCCCCGCTTCGCTACCTCATCGACGGCGCGGTCCAGGACCGCACCGGCGGCGAGTTCCCGTTCGGGACCCTCGTCGTCAACCTCACCGCCTCCATCGCAGTCGGGTTCATCACCGGCCTCGCCCTCTACCGAGGCTTCCCCGACACCCCGCGAATCGTGCTCGCCACCGGCGCCGCTGGCGCATATTCGACCTGGTCCACCGTGGCCTACGAAAGCGTGCGCCTCGTCGAGAACGGCTCGATCGCCACCGCCTTGCTCAACCTGTCCGCCAGCCTCGCCGCGGGCATCGCCGCCGCCGGCATCGGCATCGCCCTCGCCGGCGCCATCTAGACACCCACCGAGCCCAGAGACCAATGTCGATCGCCCTCTCGTTAGCCGAGGTGATCGGTGGCGTTGCGCTCATCGTGTGGGGCGCGGAGACCTTCGCCAAACAACTCGCCGTCGCCTCGGTGCGGCTCGTCGTTAGCACCTTCGCGCCGGCCATCCTCCTCGCCGGCGCCGAGCCCGAAGAACTCATGCCTACGTCAGCGCCAGCTCCGGCTTCGAGCAGCGCCAGCGTCGCTACACGGGCACCGTCGAGACCTCCGACGAGCTGGCGCAGTTCGCCGCCCATCTCCTGCCGTTCTACGAGAAGCTCCACGCGCCGCGGCTCGACGTCGCGGCTTGGGAGCCGATGGCGGGTTCCTGACCGATCAGCCCGCGAGGCCCGCGACCCTTCTCAACACAACCTCAACGAGTGGTCGTGCGGGGCGGCGGGAAGCGGAACGGCAGGCCCTTGGCCGCGGCCTGGAACAGGGGCACGACCTTGGGGATCCCTCGAAGGCGATGCTCACCGAGGCTCACGAACCGAAGGCCGGCCGGGCGCTGCCCCTGGCTCGCCTCCTTCGTGTCGCCGGACACGATCACCTGGCCGCCATGGGCAGCCGCGCACACCCTGGCCGTCGTGTGGATGGCGAGCCCGATGTAGTTCACCTCGTCGAGCGTTGGATAGCCGCTGTGGATTCCGATCCGGACGCTCACCTCGACCCCGTCCACCCAGGAGCTCCCACGGAACGCGCGCTGCATGGCGATAGCGGCAGCGAGCGCAGCGCCGGGGCTCTCGAACACGGCGAAGAACTCGTCCGCCCGCGTCTCAACGGCCTGGCCCGCGAACGCCACCGCCGTCTCCCGAAGCAGGGTTCGCACGTCACCGATGAGCTCGCGGTACCGCTCGCCCAACCGATCGACGAGGCCGGTCGAATTCTCGATGTCGGTCATCAGCAGGGTGAGGAAGCCGGTCGGCAGCGACACCGGTTGGCGGGCGCGGCGCTCCCCGAACGCGCGCTCCGAGTCCAGCTGGCTCGTGATGAACCCCAGCGGCACGATCCCATGCCGCTGCGCCGCGTGCAGCAGCCGATTCCGCGCCCGGTCACGAGCGGCGTCGTCCTCGAAGTGGACCTGGTTGAACCGAGCCAGCGCGTTCCGGACGTGGGCCGCGTCGTGGATTGGAAGACGCCGCCGCCCCCGGGAGTCGACGTAAGCGAACGCCCGATCCGGGAGGTCAGTCCGTTCCGACGACCCGAGTCGAGCCACGAGCTGAGGGTAGCGAGGGAACCCGTGGCTGGAGCTGGGACGCATCCCCTCGGTGCCGCTCGGCGCAGGCGCTGTCGTGGCCCACAGCCGGCGTTTCGGGGCACACCAAGCAGGAGCCTTCTACGATCCGGCGTATGAGCCTCGAGTGGGAGCAGGCGATCGTCGATGCGCGCGACCCGCGTGCCCTCGGACTCTGGTGGCGAGAGGCGCTCGGCTGGGTTGCCGTGAATGACGACCCCGACGAGTTCGAGATCAGACCCACCGCGGATCGGCTTCCGGGGCTCCTTTTCGTGTCGGCCTCTGAGCCGAAGACGACGAAGAATCGCCTGCACCTCGACTTCCGACCGGACGACCGAGACGGCGAGGTCGAGCGACTGCTCGCGCTGGGAGCCACGCGAGCGGACGTAGGACAAGGCGAGCAGACCTGGGTTGTTCTTGCGGACCCTGAGGGCAACGAGTTCTGCGTACTCGGATCGCGCGCGGAGGCCCAATAGGCCCGGAGGGGTTTTCGCGGTCTGTGGCGGACAACCCGCTCGGGCCCGAAAACCCGGCGTGACCAGGGCAAACGGCCCTGTCAGTGGTAGAGGTGAGCGGACTCGAACCGCAGGCCTCTACGTTGCGAACGTTTCCCGGCCCGGTCATTGGAGCCCCGCCAATCCGGGGAATCCCGCGGCCTGCCTGCTCGACCTGGCCGTCCCGGACCTGTCGCTAGTTCTCGTCGTTGCGCCCTGTTTTGCGGGCTCTTGCGGGCTTGCGAGGGATGTCAGCTTTCGCTGGGGGGCGGCGGCGGGGCAAAGGGATCTTCGATTAGGTCGTCGTAGGCCTTCAGCGAGTCGGAGAAAACCATTGGATGTCGCTCCAACAGCTCGGGTGTTGCTGGCCCCTCGAAGCCTCTGGCCGCGGTACGACGACGAACCGCGGCGCGTATCGCGTCTACTCGTGGTCGCCGTGCGGCCTCGAAGCTGCGTAGGAGCTGGTCGAGGTCGTTGTTCGTGCCGATCATCTCGGCCAGCGTGACGGCATCCTCGATGGCCATGGCGGCACCTTGAGCCAACAGCGGTGAGAAGGCATGGGCCGCGTCGCCAATGAGAACCACGCGGCCCTGGTGATAGGAGGGAGTCTCCACCTCGTACACCGGGACAAACACGACGCGAGTTGGGTCTCGCTGCTCGTGGATCAGAGTCGAGATCGGCCCATGAAATGGCGAGGCCAGCTCTTTGAAGCGTGCCAGGTGCTGAGCTCGTGAAAGCGATGGGATCTCCGCGGCGTGGACCAGTAGGAAGGCGTAAACCATCTGGGGGGCGACTTGGAAACTGCCCAGGACAGCGCCCGGCATCGACCTGATCGTGAAGACCCTGTCGGAGTCCGCGCGTTCCATCACGGTGCGCCAGGCGCAGAACGAGCGATAGATCGGCTCGACACCCGCGAAGATCACCTTGCGTATCGCGGAGTGAATGCCGTCAGCACCGACGACCAGATCGAATTGAGCCCGCCTTCCATCTGAAAACGTCACGCCGGGCGAATCGGTTGACCAATCGAGTGCCGACACAGTCGTGCCATACGCCACCGGGCATGGCGGCCCAGCGGAGAGGGCCGAGATCAGACCATCGCGGGTTATGCCGAAGGTAGGTGCGTAGCGATCATTCGCCGGCCGAAGGTCGTGATGGTCGATGGAGGCGCCCGACGCGTCGGTCTGCACGATCTCCTCTAGAACCGTCCCCTCCCCGGCAACTGCCACGTCCAGCCCGATTCGCCGCAACGCCATACCGACGTTGCTCGTGAGCATCAGCGCCAGACCGCGCCCCAGCGAGGAACTCTCGATCTCTGCCACGGTGGGAACGATCCCGAAATGTTGCAGTCCTGCGGCCAAGGTGAGCCCACCGACTCCAGCGCCAACGATCAGGACTCGAGGTCGGTCCGCCATGGCCGCACGCTAATTTCCTCGACATGTCCGATGTAGGCACGCTGAGTGCCGATCGGCGATTGTCCGGGCGGGCACTGAGCGGGCAGGGGCGCTGGTGCCCGGGAGCTAGATGGCGTCGTCTACCGCCTCCTTGCCGCCGGTGGAACGCGACCGCAACGAGTCTTGCCGTGGGACTAGTTCAGGATGTTGACGGCGCGTGCGATCACGAGGCCGACGATCACGAGGGACATCACCGACTCCAGCGCCATGGCCATCTTGGCCCAGTGCTTGAGCGGCATGACGTCGGTTGGGCTGAACGCGATGGCGTCGGTGATCCCCAAGTAGAGGTAGTCGAGGAAGAGGGGTCGCCACCCGGGCGGCGCCAGGTCAGAGTTCATGTGTTGGGGGAAGGCGAAGTCGGGATAGGGCGTCATGTGGCACGCCCGATCAACCGCGCCGCCACCGTCGACCACCCAGTACACGAACGTGAACGCGATGATGATGTCGAGCAGCACCAGCCCGCCGGACTCGAGGAGTGTGGTGGCGTTGTTGAGACGTGGGTCCCCGTTGACCAGCTCGGCGGTCAACGCGATCGTGATCCACCCTGCGCCGATGGCTAGGACTGCGACCAGGCCGATCTCCAGCCTACGGATGGTTGGCGAGCGCCTGTTGATGCGACCCGGGTCGGCGATCGTCAACGCCACCAGGAGCACCAGCAGCACGACCGATGCAGCCCAGGGTGGCCCGAGGCTGTAGCGGTCGGGAAGCAGGAACGGCACAACCATGGCCACAACGAGTGTGATCGCTGGCGGCCAGCGGCTCTCGCCGAGGATCTCCTCAACGTCGCCTCGCCCGTGGCCGTGTCCTTCCTGGTCCTCGTCGTCGCGGTCAACGCCCATGGGCCAACAGCGTCTCACGCGTCGGGCGCAAGGGCCGTGGTGTCGGCCATGGAACGCCATGTGCATGCCCACCGAACCCCTTGATGCCGAAGCTGCCCTCCACGGGGAACAGGACGATCCAACCGGTCGCCTTGACGTCTACCTGGTGAGAACACAGGTGCCGCTGGACCTGTTGGCCCTTCTGACGCTGTGGATCGTCTTGGTGCCTCCGAGTGACTTCGATGCGGAACACCACGCGTCGACGATCGCTCTGTCTGTCCGCTTCGGGTTGTCGATCGTGTACCGCATTGACCTGGCGATCCGCGCCAGCCTCGCCCGCCGCCACTCCGGACCAACACGACGGTGAGGCCTCGGGCCATGGGGCAAACGCCCACTCACCAAGGCTTCGGATGGTGGAGGTGAGCGGACTCGAACCGCCGGCCTCTACGTTGCGAACGTAGCGCTCTAGCCAACTGAGCTACACCCCCGGGTGCGGCAGAGGCTATCGTCGCGTTTGCAACTCAAGGTTGGCGCGGTCGGGACCGTAGATCAAAGGGATCCCAATGACCGCTCCACCCCCTCCCCGCTCCGTGACGCTGCGCGTGATCACGGCCAGCGCCCTGGTTGCCATGGCCCTGCTGGTCAGCTCGGCGCTGCCGACGACGCCCGCCGCCACGGCGGCCGAGTCGACGTCGGCCCGCCTGACGCCCCGGGTGATGTCCCACGGCCAGCAGGTGGTCGCCGACCAGGTCAACCGGGCCCGCACGGCCCGCAACCGTCGGTCCATCAGCATGAACGGCCTCATGAACCAGAAGGCGCAACGCTGGGCCGAGCACCTGCGGGCCTGTCAGTGCCTCGAGCACCGAGCCGCGCCGTTCGGGACGCCCCCGGGCTGGTGCGCCGCGGCCGAGAACGTCGGGCGCAGCGGCAATGGCGGCACGCTCGGGGCCGTCCATGACGCCTTCATGCACTCATCGGGCCACCGGGACAACATCTTGAACACCCGCTGGACCGCTCTCGCCGTCGGCGTGGCCAAGGACCGCCACGGCGAGTACTTCGTGGTGCACGCGTTCGCCGACTTCAGCTGCTGATCACCGAGGTCGGCTGGCCGGCGTCGTAGGCGCGGTCAGCCTCCCCCTGGGCGCCGTCGAAGGCATGCCCGGCGAGATCAGCAGTGACCAGGAGCGGACACGCGAGCTGATCTACCACGGCCTCCGGCGCTCGGCCATGGACCGGGCGCTCGCCGACGGAACGCTCAGCTGGGCCCGGGATCCGGCCCAGTGCCAGTGTCTCGAGAGCACCGCGACCGCCCGATGGCGCTTCGCACGCTGGTCCGCCGCCGCTGAGAAGGTCGACTGTGGTCGACCGCCCGTTCGATCGATTCGCCCACCGGCCTCAGCCGGTGGCCGAAAGGCCAGTCAGTTGGCCTGGGAGCGGACGACCCGGAATGCGGTCGACTCGATCTCGACCGGGGCCAGCTCGGCGTTGCCCGGTCGGAAACCGCCACCTTGGGCCAGGAGCTCGGAGGGGGCCACGCCTTCGCCGCCGTGGGGCAGGAAGGCGACCTTGATCTCGCGCTCGGCCTTGGCCCGCTGCATGCGGACGAGGAGGCCGACGTAGACGACCAGGGCGATGTCGATCAGCACGTGGAGGGCGAGGACCGGCCCGCCCAGGCCCACGGCCATCAGCAGGCTGAGTCCGCTGGCGGCCAGCAGGGTGTAGAGCACCTCACGGCGGCGCTTGCGGGCGGCGCGGGAGGCCAGGACATCGGCCGGGATGGCCCGGCGGGGCGTGATCCCGTCCACCGTCGGGTCGTCGATCTCAGGGGCGAGCAGGAAGCGGGCGTCCTCGACGGCGAGCTCCTCGGCTTCAGGAGAGGAGCCCGGGGGACCGAGGATCGAGAAGGCGGAGGACTTGGGCTCCGGGGCGCTGGGGACCAGCTGGGGGGCGCCCCGGCGGGTCAGCGGGTGCCGGGAGCCGGCGGGCAGGGGGCTGCCCGCCTGCTGGGGGGAACCGAGTGACGACGAGGCCACCGGGAGGTAGCGCGAACGGTCACGGTTGCCGAACGAGCGGGAAAGGGCACCGAGCTTGTTGGAGACCGGACTCTGCTTGCCTGCGGCCCGGGTGTCGTTGCGGTCTCGGAGGTAGGGGGGGAGCAGTACGGCGGCCCACATACCGACCAGGATCAGCAGGACGATGGGTGTCACTCAGAGGTTTCCTCTGTCGGCGGCAGGGTCTCGCCCTTGTCGGGCGGTGCGTTGCGGGGCTGTCGGCTCCGTTACGAACATTACGTTTCTACTACGAAGCTGCAACCTTAGCGAATCGGGCAGCAGTCCGTGGCCATCGCGAAATGACTCAGGAGTCAGCGACGGGAGCGTCCTCGGTCTCGGCCCGCCGGTAGGTCCCGGAACGGCCGCCGGTCTTCTCCCAGAGGCTGACGTCGCCGATGACCATCGAGCGGTCGGCCGACTTGCACATGTCGTAGATGGTGAGGGCGGCGACCGAACAGGCGGTCAGGGCCTCCATCTCCACGCCCGTGCGGTCCACGGTCTCGACCTGGGCCTCGATCTCGACGTACTCGTCCTCGATGCGGAAGTTGACGAGGACCGAGCCCACCAACAACGGGTGGCAGAGGGGGATGAGGTCCGCGGTGCGCTTCGCCGCCTGGATGCCCGACACCCGGGCCACGGCCAGGACGTCACCCTTGGTGATCGCCCCCCGGGCGACCAGTGAGGTGGTCTCGGGCTTCATGAAGACCCGTCCCCGGGCAATGGCCCGGCGGTGTGTGGCCTCCTTGGGCGTCACATCGACCATGCGGGCGCGACCGAGGGGGTCGAGATGGGTCAGGCCGACGTCGCTCATGGGCGCGAGCCTAGTGAGCAGACCCCCGGTCGGCCGAAGGTGGCCTCAGCCGCCGATCTGGCTCATCGAGCGGGCCGGCCGGATGAAGTGCACCTGGTTGATCTGGTGGCCCGCCCATTTGGCCCCGATGTTGGCCACGACCGCGGCGGCCAGGTCATCGTCGGTGCCGCCGCTCCGCAGCAATCCGCGCAGGTCCTCCTCCTCGAGGGCGAAGAGGCAGTTGCGCAGGCCGCCCTCGGCCGTGAGCCGGACCCGGTCACAGGACCCGCAGAAGGCGTCGGTGACCGACGGGATGATGCCGATCTCGCCCGCACCGTCCGAGTAGCGGTAGAGCTCGGCGGGGTGATGGTCACGGGTGATCGCCTCGAGGGGGTACACGGGCTCGATGGCGGCCACGATCTCGTCCCGGCTGACCACCTGCTCGGCCTGCCACGCGCCGTCGGCGTCGAGGGGCATGAACTCGATGAAGCGGACCTGTACGCCCCGCTCGCGCCCGAAGGTGGCGAAGTCCACGATCTCGTCGTCGTTGATGCCCCGCATCAGGACGACGTTCACCTTCACCGGGGCGAACCCGGCGGTCACGGCGGCGTCGATGCCGTCGAGGACCTGGCCCAGCGCGTCGCGGCGGGTGAGCTGCAGGAAGCGGTCGGCCTTGAGCGAGTCGAGCGAGATGTTGATGCGGTTCAGTCCGGCCGCGGCCAGATCGTCGGCGAGCAGCCCCAGCGTGGCCCCGTTCGTCGTCATGGCCATGTCCACACCGAGGGCGGACAGCTTCTTCACCAGGACCGGCAGGCGGGCCCGGACCGTCGGCTCGCCCCCGGTCAGGCGGATCGAGTCGAAGGAGAAGCGGTCGACCAGGACCCGGGCGATGCGCTCGATCTCCTCGAACGTGAGGATCTCGTCCCGGGGCGTCCAGTCCATGCCTTCCTCGGGCATGCAGTAGACGCAACGGAAGTTGCAGCGGTCGGTGACCGAGATGCGCAGGTCTCGGTGCACACGACCGAACGAGTCCACCAGCGGCTGCCCCACGCCTCCACCCTACGGGGGCCTCGCCCCGACCCGCATCCGTTCCTCAGCCCGTGGGCACGTCTTCGAGCGGGATGACACTCAACATCTCGCCTTCGGCCACGCCGTCACCGTCCTCCACCACCGCCAGGGCGTTGGCCGAGGCCATGGCGGCGAGGTGGTGACTGCCCTGGCCCCCGACCGGGCTGACGTGGAACGCGCCGTCGCGATAGGCGGCCACCACGCGGACGAAGTGGGTCTTCCCGTCGGGCCGACGACCGAAGTCGGCGTCGGCCACGGCCTGGACGCGGGGGCGGTCGAGGCGGGGGTGGCCCATCATCGAGCGCAGGGCGGGACGAGCGAACAGCTCGAACGACACCAGGGACGACACGGGGTTGCCGGGCAGGCCGAACACCGGTGTGCCGCCGACCAGGCCGAAGGCGAAGGGCTTGGCCGGACGGATGGCGATCTGCATCCACTTCATGTCGCCCAGCGTGTCCAGCACCTGCTTCATGAGGTCGAAGTCGCCGACGCTGACGCCGCCCGAGGTGACGACGGCGTCGCAGGAGGCGGCAGCCTCGGCGAGCGTCGTGGTGAGGACGGCCTCGTCGTCGGGAACCGTGCCCAAGTTGACCGCATCGAACCCGCTGGCCGCCACCTCGGCCAGGAGCATCGGGCGGTTGGAGTCCCGGATCTGACCGAACGCGAGCGGCGCCGGGGCCGTCACCAACTCGTCGCCGGTGGACAGCACGCCGACCCGGGGCGGGCGCCGCACGGTGACGGCTTCGCGACCGACGCTGGCCAGCACCCCGATGTGGGCCGGGGTCAGGACCGTGCCCTCGGCCACGACCACATCGCCCACCTCGACGTCCTCGCCGACCCGGCGCACGTGATTGCCGGCGGGCACGGCCGACCGGACGAGCACGCCGTCGTCGCCGTCCCGATCCGTGAGCTCGACCATGACGATGGCGTCGGCCCCCGGGGGCACCGGGGCCCCGGTCATGATGCGGGCCGCCTGGCCAGGACCGATCTCGGGGCGGGCGCTGGTGCCCGCGGCCAAGGTCCCGATGACCTCGAGGCGGGCCGGGGCGTCCTCGGTGGCCTGGGCCACGTCGGCCGCCCGCAGCGCATACCCGTCCATCGCGGTGTTGTCGAAGGACGGGATGGCGTCGCCGGCGGTGACCGCCTCCGACGTCACGCACCCGACGGCGTCGACGAGCGGCACCGAGGTCGAGGCCAGGAGGGGGACTCGGGACAGGACGTGGGCCCGGGCGTCCTCGGGTGAGATCACCGCGGGGCCACCGTGGTCACCAGCCCTCGCGCCGGGCCAGGCCTCGCAGGAACTCTCGGAAGGCGGGGCCCAGGTCCTCGCGCTGAAGCGCCAGTTCCACGGTGGCCCGCAGGTAGTCGATCTTCTTTCCGATGTCGTAGCGACCCTGGTCGAACGTGTAGCCGAACACGCCCTGGCTCTTGGCCAGCACGGCGAGGGCGTCGGTGAGCTGGATCTCCCCGCCGTAGCCGGGCTGGACGCCGTCGAGGACGTCGAAGATCTCCGGGGTCAGGACGTAGCGCCCGACCACGGCCAGGTTCGACGGGGCGTTGGCCGGCTCTGGCTTCTCGACGATGTCGAGGACCTTGACCAGGCGGTCCGACACCCGTTCGGGGCGGACGCAGCCGTAGGCCGAGATGTCCTCGTGGGGAACCTCGAGCAGGGCGATCACCGAGGCCTGCTGCTCCCGGTAGGCCCCGATCATCGAGGTCAGCAGCTCAGCCCCGTCGACCATGATGTCGTCGCCCAACATGACCACGAAGGGGTTGTCGCCCACGTGCTTGCGGGCGATCGAGACGGCATGGCCGAGGCCCAGAGCCTCCCCCTGGCGGACGTAGTGGATGTCGGCCAGGTCGGCCAGTTGGCGGATCTCGATCAGGTCCTCGGCCTTGCCCTTCTCGTGGAGCTGGTGCTCCAACTCGAAGTTCCGGTCGAAGTGGTCCTCGAGACTGCGCTTGCCCCGACCGGTGATGATGAGGATGTCGTCGATGCCGGCCTTCACGGCTTCCTCCACCACGTACTGGATGGCGGGGCGGTCGACGACCGGGAGCATCTCCTTGGGCTGGGCCTTCGTGGCCGGCAGGAAGCGGGTGCCCAGCCCGGCGGCAGGGATCACCGCCTTGGTCACGGCGCTCATGAGCTCTCCCCGGCACGCAACACAGGTGCTTCCTCTCGTCGGATCAGTCGTCGGATGTTCTCGTGGTGGCGGGCGATGACCACCAGGCTGACCCCGGCAGTGACCAGAACCTCGATCCCCGACCACCCACCCAGCGCCACGCCCACGGGGAGCAGGAGCGCCAGGACCAGCGAACCTACTGACACCCGCCGCGTGATAGCCACTGTGATGACAAAGACGACGCCGAGGATCAGGCTGAGGACGGGAAAGACCACGGCGCTGGCCCCGGCCGCGGTGGCCACTCCCTTGCCGCCCCGGAAGCGACGGCTGACCGGGGCGACGTGGCCGAGCACGGCGGCGGCCCCGGTGATCACGCCCAGGGTGTGGTCACCGACCAGGAGGCCGAGGCCGGCGGCCAGCGCGCCCTTGGCCACGTCGACGGCGAGCACCGCCGCCCCCGCCCACCGTCCGGATGTCCGCAGGACGTTGGTCGCCCCCGGGTTGCCCGAGCCCTCGGCCGTCGGATCGTGGCCGGTCACCCGGCCGATCAGGGCCGCGGTCGGGAAGGTCCCCAAAAGGTAGGCGGCGACCACGACGACCAGGCGTGCGCCGAGCATGGGCGTCATCGTATGACCGGGTATCCTTGGCACTCGACGGGTCAGAGTGCCAACGCTCCGCCCACAACGGATCAGCCAGAGGCGGAGCCCCCCATGCCCACCTACGAGTACAAGTGTCGGGACTGCGGCCACCAGCTGGAGGTCGTCCAATCCTTCACCGACGACGCCCTCACCAAGTGCCCCAGCTGCAGGAAGAAGGCCCTGCGCAAGGTCTTCTCGCCGGTCGGGATCGCGTTCAAGGGCAGCGGCTTCTACAAGACCGACAGTCGTTCGAGCAACGGCAAGTCCTCGGCGACGGCCGGCTCGTCGACAGAGAAGGCGGACAAGGCCGACAAGTCCAGCTCCTCCTCCGACGCCAAGACCTCGTCGAACTCGTCCTCGGACAGCAACTCGTCCAGCTCGTCGTCGGACAAGAAGAACACCTCGTCCTCGTCCGAGAAGAAGGCCACGACGAAGAAATAGGGTCTCGGCCGTGACCACGGCCGAGATCGGGGTGTTCGGCGGGTCGGGCCTGTACTCGCTGCTCGCCGACGTGGAGCGGATCGAGGTCGACACCCCCTTCGGGCCTCCGTCTGACGCCGTCCACGTCGGGAGCCTGGAGGGGCGGTCGGTCGCCTTTCTCCCCCGCCACGGGGCCGACCACCGCTTTCCCCCGCACCGGGTCCCCTACCGGGCCAACGTCTGGGCCATGCGGGAGCTGGGGGTGACCCGCGTGCTCGGGCCCTGCGCCTCGGGGTCACTGCAGGCCGGCGTGGCGCCGGGCGACTTCGTCGTCTGCGACCAGCTCGTCGACCGCACGTCGGGCCGGGACCACACGTTCTTCGACGGGCCGACGATCAACCACATGAGCTTCGCCGACCCGTACTGCCCCGAGCTGCAGGCCGTGGCCCTGGAGGCGGGGCGGGCCGAGGACATCACCGTCCACGACGGCGGGACGGTCGTGGTGATCGAGGGCCCTCGGTTCTCCACCCGGGCCGAGTCAGCGTGGTTCGCCGCCGCTGGTTGGTCGGTCGTCAACATGACGCAGTACCCCGAGGCCGCTCTGGCCCGGGAGCTGGGCCTCTGCTACGCCGCCGTGGCCCTGATCACCGACTACGACGTCGGCGTCGAGGGGATCCGCGAGCGGGCCGTGACCATGGACGAGGTCTTCGCCGTCATGGCCGACAACAACGACCGGGTCCGCAGGCTCCTCTTCCGGGCCATCGACGCCATCCCGTCGAGCCGGGCCTGCCGGTGCCTCGACGGCGCCGGCGGCCTGGAGCCCGAGACCCCGTCGGCCTGACTCCCGACCCCCCGATCGTTCTGGTTGCACCTCCCCGCGACCCACCGCGGCTGGGTGCAACCAGAACGAGAACGCCGCGCCTTCTGGTTGCACCTCCCCGCGACCCACCGCGGCTGGGTGCAACCAGAACGAGATCGGGCGGCGGCCTTCTACGCTGCGGGTGGCGCTTCCCCCGCTGAGTCACCCTCGCGAAGGAGGCGCGCCGTGCGGCGACCTCGTCCCTCTCCCCTCCGTCCGCTCGCGCTCTGGCGGGCCCGGCTCCGGCTGCGACGCCGACCCGTGCTCTGGTGGCTGGCCGTCGTCGGGCTGTCGCTGTCCGTCGGCCTCGTCCTCGAGTCCGGCCTCAGCCGCGCCCAGGCCGACGCCCGCCGCTTCGGCGAGCCCGTCCGTGTCGTCGTGGCCGCCGTCGACCTGGCCGCCGGGGCCATGGCCGGTCCTGAGACGGTCCAACTGCGCCCGTGGCCTGCGGCGCTCGTCCCTGCCGGGGCGCTGACCACCGTGCCCGACGGTCAGGTGGTGAGCCAGGCGATCCTCGCCGGCGAGCCGGTGGTCGAGGCCCGGCTCGGCGCCGACCGCCTGGTGCCGCCGGGCAGCCGGGCCCTGGCCCTACCGACCGGACCGGGCGCCCTCGGCGTACGCGTCGGTGACCGCGTCGACCTGTTGGCCACCTTCGACCCCCTCGTCGCCCCCGCGGGCGAGGACCCCACCGTGACCGTGGCCCGGGCCGCCACCGTCGTCACCGTGCGGGCCCGGTCGATCACCGTGGCCGTCACCGAAGCCGAGACGCCGCGGGTCGCCTTCGCCCTGTCGCAGGCCACGATCACCCTCGCCCTCACGCCTCCCGATACCTTCGCCCCCGATGACGGGAGATCCGGGAGCACAGGTCCGTGAGGCGCTCGACGGCACCGGCGTCGACTACGAGGTCATGGACTGCGACCCCGAGCTGGCCGACACCGCTGCCTTCTGCGAGCACTATGGCGTCCCGGTGGAGCAGTCGGCCAACACCATCCTGGTGGCAGGCAAGCCCCGGGGCGGGGGCGACAAGGTCTACGTGGCCTGCGTCGTCCTGGCCCACACTCGGCTCGACGTCAACAACGCGGTGCGCCACCGCCTCGACGTGAAGAAGGCCTCGTTCGCCTCGGCCGACGAGACCCGGGAGCTGACCGGGATGCTCATCGGCGGCGTCACCGCCGCCGCGCTACCCGACGGGATGCCCCTGTGGGTCGACGCCCGGGTCATGGACGCCGAGTGGGTCGTCCTCGGTGGCGGCGACCGCAGCACCAAGATCAGGGCCTCACCCCAGGTGCTGACCGCGTTGGGGGCCGAGGTCGTCGCCGATCTGGCCATTGAGCCGCCCCCCGACTGACCTGCCCCAGGTTCGTCCAACCGGGCGAATGGCGCCCGCAGCACGGTGTGGCGGAAACTGCCGTGTGCCCTTGACGTCGCCTTCCGGCATCCGTACGCGCCTCCTGGCCGCCCCGGTGCTGGTGGGCGCTGTCGTGCTCGTGCTCGCCAGCCCGGTCGGGGCGGCCGCGGTGGCGGAGACGACCGCGACCGTCGGCAGCCAGATGACGTGGGGAAAGGCGGCGATCCTCGGGGTGGTCGAGGGCATCACCGAGTTCCTGCCCATCTCGTCGACCGGGCACCTGCTCGTCGCCTCGCGGCTGCTCGACCTCCCGTCGGAGGAGGGCAGCGCCGGCCTCGAGGCCCTGAACGCCTACGCCATCGCCATCCAGTTCGGCGCCATCCTGGCGGTGGTCGCCCTGTTCTGGCGCCGGTTCGTCGAGATGCTCCAGGGCATCGCCGGGCAGAACCCCGACGGGCGCCACCTGTTCGTCATCCTGGTCATCGCCTTCATCCCGTCGGCCGTGCTCGGCGCCGTCTTCAACAACCCGATCGAGGACGCGCTGTTCGGCCCGGGGCCGGTCGTCATCGCCTGGATCATCGGCGGCGCGCTGATCCTGGTCCTGCAGCGCACCGGCCACATCCCCCGCGGCGCGACGCCGGAAGCGGCCGAGCGGCCCCGGCTGACGGACATCACGTACCGCCAGGCGCTCATCATCGGCGTCGCCCAGTGCGCCGCCCTCTGGCCCGGCACCAGCCGCTCCCTGGCCACCATCATCGGCGCGCTGCTGGTGGGGGTGGCGATGCCCGCAGCGGTGGAGTTCAGCTTCCTGCTGGGCTTCGCCACCCTTTCCGCGGCCACAGCGTTCACCCTGCTGAAGGACGGCGGCACCCTCGTCGACGAGTTCGGCGTCGCCGACCCGCTGGTCGGTGCCGCCTTCGCCTTCGGGTCCGCCCTGCTCGCCATCCGTTGGCTGGTGGGCTACCTGAAGGGCCACGATCTCTCGATCTTCGCCTGGTACCGGTTCGCCGTCGCCGGCCTGACCATCGCCCTCCTGGCCACCTCGACCATCTGACCCCACCCGTTCTGGAGCCAGAACGAGAGATCGGGTCAGGTCAAGCCGAGGAGGGCCAGGGTCTCGTCGGGGGTGGCGACGGGGCGGCCGGCACCGTCGGCGCGGACCACGGCCGCCGCCACCAGGTCGACGTTGGTCGGTGGCGCGTCGGCGGCGCCGGCGAAGCACTCCAGGCCGAGGTGAAGGTGACCACCCTGGGCCAGCGCGGCGTCGACCAACGGCGTCGACAGCAGGTCGTCGCCGAACACCGACACCGACCACGCCAGGCCCGTCCCCTCGAGCAGCTCGAGATACGCGGCGAGCGCCGCCTCGGTGGGCGGCAGGCCGAAGGGGGCGCCACCGAGATAGCCCCGCTCGCCGCCGAAGTAGAGCTTGACCATCGCCCCCGGCGGGAGCCGCCCGGCGTGGTGCCAGGCCAGGATGGCCCGAAGCCAGCTGGGGTCGAACACCGCGAGGCTGGGACCCAGGCTGTACTTCTCGCAGAGGGCGAACATGTGGTGGGCGTCGCTGAAGCTGTTGCGGTACACCCAGTCGCCGGTGGGCACGCCGTCGGGCTCGGCCCCGCCGAGGTTGACCGAGCCGAGGTCGGCCAGGCTCAGTCGGAGCACGCCGGCCTCGGCCAGCGGGGTGACGTGGGCGTAGCTCTCCTCGACGGTCGCCCCGGCGTTCGTCGTCGGGTAGAGCAGGGCATCGGGTCGCTCGGCCAGCACCAGGCGCCACGCCTCGAGGTAGCGGTCAGCCGCCTCCGGTCCAGGGAGGCCGAAGCGGTCGATGTGGTTGTGGACGATGGCCGCCCCCGCGGCGAAGCAGGCGATGGCGTCAGCGGCGATCTCCTCGGGCTCGACCGGCACGTGGGGGTTTTCAGCCTTTCTCGTCACCCCGTTGATCGCCGCTTCGATGATGACCGGGTCGCTCATCCCCCGATCCTCCCACCCCCTCGTCAGCGGCCGCTCATGGAGACGTCGTTGATGACCATGGTCGCCGCCGTGGTGCCGCCGGAGCGCCAGTCGAGGTCGTCGCCCACCGCCACGATGCCGAGCAGGAGGCGCTGCAGGGTCGTGGCCAGGGTGATCTCGCGCACGGGCTCGGCGAGGGCGCCGTCCCGGATCATCAGGCCGTCGGCGCCCACCGAGAAGTCCCCGCTCACGGGGTTGACCCCAGAGTGCAAGCCGGTGAAGGACTGGACGAACAGGCCCAGGTCGACGTCGGCCAGCAGGTCCTCGGGCGACCGGTCGCCGGGCACCATCACCAGCGCCTGACAGCCCGGAGCCGGCGTCGAGCGGGACCCTCGCACCGCCGAGCCGGTCGAGGCCGTCCCCGACCGGCGGCCGGTGTAGCCGTCGTGGAGGAAGCCCTGCAGGACACCGTCGGTGATCAGCGGGTTGACCCGGGTGGCCAGGCCTTCACCGTCGTGGCTGTCGGCCCCGAAGGAGCGCGGGTCGGTGGGGTCGTCGACCAGCGTGAGGAGCGGCGAGGCGATGGCCTCCCCCACCCGGTCGGCGAACGGGGAGCGCCCCTTCAGCACTCGGTCGCCGGTGAGCGTGCCCCCGGCGATGCCGAGCAGGGTCGCGGCCAGGCGGGGCTCGAGGACGATGGTGAGACGGCCCGTCGGCGGCTGCTTGGCGCCGAGCAGACGGGTGGCCCGCAGGACGGCGTCGGCCACGGCCTCGTCGGGATCGAGGTCGGCCACCGCGCGGCCGATGGTCGAGCCGCCCCCGATCTGGGTCTCGTCGCCCTCCCGAGCCAGGGCGCTGGCCCCCAGCGAGCAGGACGTACCCCGGGAGCCGACGACGAGGCCCCGGCTGCTGGCGACCGCGGCCTCGCCCGACGCCTCGCCGTACGCCGCCGTGCGCACCCCGACGATCCGCGGGTCGGCGCTTCGAATGGCGGCCTCCAGGTCGAGGGCCATCTGCACCTTGGCCTCGGTCGACGTCGACGCCAGGTCGTCGCGCCACAGGTCCAGCTCCGGCGGGGCGACGCCGTCGGGCTCCACCAGGCCGACGAACTCGTCGGGCTCGGCGTAGCGGGCGTTGTCCCGGGCCTCAGCCAGCGTGTCGTCCAGGACCTCGGGGTCGAAGGTGCCGGCGGAGGCGAAGCCCATCCGGCCGTCCCGGATGACCCGGATGCCGACGCCGACGGACTCCGAGGACGTGAACGACTCGACCTCGCCGTCGTAGGCCTTGGCCGACAGCGAGGTGCTGCGGGCCACGAAAGCCTCCAGCTCCTCCCCCGCTTCGGCCCGGGCGGCGATGCCCTGGGCCAGCTCCCGCAGGTCGGGCAACGGCGTCAGACCCCGGAGACGGACACGTCGCCGATGACCAGGGTCACGCCTGCAGCCGACATGGGCAGCCAGGTCAGGTCACTACCGACGGCCACGACGTCCTGGAGCATGCGCTGCAGGGTCGAGGCGATGGTGAACTCCCGCACCGGACCCGCGAGCTGGCCGTCCTTGATCCAGAGGCCGTCGGCCCCGGTGGAGAAGTCGCCGCTGACCGGGTTCACGCCAGAGTGCAGGCCGGCCACGTCGGCCACCAGCAGGCCGTCGCCGACCGCGGCCAGCAGCTCCTCCTGGGTGCGGTCGCCGGGCAGGACGCTGATGGCCTGGCAGCCGGCCATCGGCGTGCTCCGGGACGAGCGCACGGCCGAGCCGGTCGACGCCGCGCCAGAGCGGCGGCCGCTGTAGGCGTCGTGGACGAAGCCGGTCAGCCGCCCCTCGTCGACGAGGACGTTGCGCCGGGTGGCCAGGCCCTCGCCGTCATGGGTACCGGCGGTGAAAGCCCGGGCGTCGGTGGGGTCGTCGACGAAGGTGATGGACGGGGCGGCGATGACCTCGTCGACCCGGTCGCCGAACGGCGAACGTCCCTTGAGCACGGCGTCGCCCGACAACGTGCTGCCGACGATGGCCAGGAACTGGGCCGTGACGAAGGGGTCGAGGACCACGGTCACGCGCTGGGACGGCGGCTTGGTCGCCCCCAGGAGGCGAGTCGCACGGTAGACGGCGTCTGCCGCGGCCTCGTCGACGTCCAGCTCGCCGGGCGAGCGGCCGACGGAGAAGCCGAAGCCGGTCTGGGTCTCGCCCGCCTCTTCGGCCAGGGCGTAGGCCACGAGGTCACAGACCGTCTCGGCGCCGCCGGAGCGAACCCCGGTCGACGACACCACGACCGACGTGCCCATGGAGTCGGCGTACTCGGCCGACTCCAAGCCGATGATGCGGGCGTCACCGGCCTTGACCACCCGCTCGAGGGCGAGGGCCAGATCGATCTTGGCCTCGGTGTCGGTGGCGGCCAGGTCCTCGGACCAGAGGTCCAGCTCGGCCGCGTCGACGCCGTCGGGCCCGGTCAGGCCGAGGTACTCGTCGGGCTCCGCGAAGCGGGCGTTGTCCCGCGCCTCGTCCAGCATCTCGTCGAGGGCCTCGGCGTCGAAGGTGCCGGCCGAGGCGAAGCCCTGGCGCTGATCGGCGACGACCCGGATGCCGACGCCCTGGGACTCGGCCACCGAGAGCGACTCGATCTCACCCTCGTAGACCCGGACCTCGGTGTCCTTGGAGTGGGCGACGACGACTTCGACCTGCTCCCCGGGCTGGGCCCGGGCGACAAGACGGTCGGCGATGGCGTAGAGCTCGTCCTGCATCAGCGGTCGGAGCCCGGCGCGTCAGCGACGGGACGGCGCAGGCAGGCGTCGCCACGATGAGCCGTCAGGCGAAGAGTCGTCAGCACAGTTCAAGCGGCGGCGGTGCCGCCGACGGTGAGGGCCGAGACCCGCAGGGTGGGGACCCCGTCGCCCACGGGCACGCCCTGGCCGTCCTTGCCGCAGGTCCCCGGGGGGCCGAACTCGAAGTCGTTGCCCAGGGCGTCGATGCGCTGCAGGACCTCGGGGCCGTTCCCGATCAGGTTGCCCTCGCGGAGCGGCTCGGTGATCTCGCCGTTCTCGATCAGGTAGGCCTCGGTCATGCCGAAGACGAAGTCGCCCGTGGCGGTGTTGACCTGGCCGCCGCCCAGCTGGGCCACGTAGACCCCGCTCTCGGTCGAGGCCACGATGTCGTCGGGGTCGTCCTCGCCGTTGAGGATGAACGTGTTGGTCATGCGGACCATGGGCAGGTGGCGGTAGCTCTGGCGGCGACCGTTGCCCGAGGACTCTCGGCCCTCTTTGCGGGCCCGCAGGAAGTCCCACATGTAGTCGGTCAGGATCCCGTCCTCGATCAGCGTGTTGCGCTGCGCCGGGCGGCCCTCGTCGTCCACGCCGAAGCAGCCCCACTCGTCGGCGATGGTGCCGTCGTCGACCAGCGTGATCAGCGGGCTGGCGACCAGCTCGCCCACCTTGCCCCGGAAGGCCGAGGCGCTCTTGCCCACCAGGTCGGCCTCCAGGCCATGCCCACATGCTTCGTGGAACAGCACGCCGCCGCCGCCCCTGCCGATGACCACGGGGACGGTGCCGCTGGGCGCGGGGCGGGCGTTGAGCTTGGTCAGCGCCCGGTCGGCGGCCCGGCGGGCCAGCTCGGCCACGTCGTAGCGGTCGAAGAGCTCGAAGCCGATGGTGTGGCCGATGGACTCGCGCCCGGTCTGCATGCCGGCGTCACCGGTGGCCACGCACGACACCGAGAAGAGCGTGCGGGTCTGGTCGTCACCGGTGAGGAGACCGTCGGAGTTGGCGATCTGGATGCGCCGGCGGGAGTCGGCGTAACGGGCCATGACCTGGCTGATGGCGGATCCCGCCTGGCGGGCAGCCTCATCAGCTGTGGCCAGGAGCTCGACCTTGGTGCCCTTGCCCACGTCGAAGGGGGCGACGGTGACCACGCTGGGGTGAGCCACGTCGCGCCGGGTCAGGTCGACGGTGGTGACGCCGCCGGAACCGCCCCGGGCCGCGGCCGCCGCGGCCTCGGCGGCGGCGACCAGGCCCTCCTCGGTCAGGTCGGCGGTGTGGGCGAAGCCGGTGGTCTCGCCGGTGACGACCCGGATGCCGGCGCCCCGGTCACGGCTGGAGCTGAGCTCCTCGACCTTGCCGTCGTCGAGGGTGGCCGACCCGGCCTGCCGGTCTTCGGCGAACACCTCGGCGAAGTCACCGCCGGTGTTGAGGGCGGTGCCGAGCACCCGTTCCATGACGTCTTCGGGGACCAGGGTCACCATGCGCTCCGGGGGTTCGAGGGCTGTCGTCCACGCCCCGCGAACACTGGGGCTGGCCCCACGGAGAGTGGCGCTCGTAGGGTAGCCAGGTGCCTCTGGAACCGGGTTCGAGTGCGTCGGTCGACCTGGACGTCGGCGACGCCGACACCGCCATCGCGATGCGATCCGGTTCCGTGCCTTGCTTGGCCACCCCGAGGGTCATCGCCCTCAGCGAGGAGGCGTGCATCCTGGTCATCGAGGGCCGCCTCGCCGACGGCGCGACCACGGTCGGCCAGCGGGTCCAGGTCGACCACCTCGCCCCGACGCCGGTGGGCCAACGGGTCACGGCCGAAGCCACGCTCGAGGCGGTTCAGGGCCGGCGGTTGACCTTCACGGTGTCGGTCAACGACGACCGGGGGCTCGTGGCCGTGGGCCGCGTGACCCGGGTCATCGTCGACACCGAGCGCTTCCTCGACAAGCTCACCTGACCGGGATGGCCTCCCCGGCCGTGCCCGAACGCTCGATTCGCTGCCACGGCAGTGCGATCCCGACCGCCGCGGTGATCATCGACTGGATGACGACCAGGTACATCAGCTGGCGATAGACGAACTGCTGGAGGCCGAGCGCCCAGAGTGGCCGGAGTGATTCACCGTCGAGGCGGAAGGCGTAGACGGCGATGCCCAGCTGCAGGGCCGTGAAGGCGAACCAGTAGGCCAGCACCGGCCACGGGTCCAGGAACACGATGGCGTAGAGCGTGTAGAGGTCGAGCAGGGGGGCCAGGATCGGCAACAGGACCTGGAAGCAGATCAGGTAGGGCAGACCTCGGCGACCGAGGCGTGACGATCGGTCACGGAGCGCCGCCCGGTGCTTCCAGATGGCCTGCAGGGTGCCGTAGCACCAGCGATAGCGCTGCCGCCACAGGCCCCCGAGGGAGGCCGGGGCCTCGGTCCAGGCCACCGCGTCCTGGGCGTAGACGACCCGCCAACCGGCTCGTTGGATGGCCATCGTGAGATCGGTGTCCTCGGCCAGCGTGTCGTCGGACGTACCACCGGCCGCCTCCACGGCCTGGCGCCGGAAGGCACCGACGGCGCCGGGAACCGTGGGCATGCAGTCCAGCCCTTCGTACATCCGGCGGTCGAGGTTGAAGCCCATCACGTACTCGATGTGCTGCCACCGCCCCACGATGCCGCTCCGGTTGCCGACCTTCGTGTTGCCACTCACCGCCCCCACCCGAGCATCGTCGAACGGGACGACCAGTGCGGAGATGGCGCCGGGCTCGAAGATCGTGTCCCCATCGGCGGTCACGATCAGGTCGCGTTCGGTTGCGTCGATGCCCGCAGCCAGAGCCGCGGCCTTCCCCTGATTCGACTGCCGGACCAGGCGGACGCCCTCTGCCGCGAACTGGTCGACGATGGCTGCCGTGTCGTCGGTGGACCCGTCATCGACGACCACGATCTCGACGTCCCGGTGCGTGGCGTCCAGCAACGATCGGACCGTCGCCCCGATGCCCGCCTCCTCGTTGTAGGCCGGCACCACGACGCTGACCGACGGGACGGGCCCCGCGGCCGCCACCACCCGACGGCGGCGGATTCGTCGGACCTGATGGCCGACGATGACAGCCCGCGCGACGGCGAGGATCCCGATGGGGACGAGGGACAACGCCAGCAACCGGGTGGCTGCCTGTGAGGCCTTGATGACGGCCATGGCCACCCGGCCCTGCCACTTTTGGCGTGCGCTGACCTCGGCCATCACGGCGCCGTCGCCACCGTCGAGCAGTTCGCCGACGGTGGCGAACTCGTAGCCCCGGCCCTGAAGATCAGAGATCAACCGATCGACCGCCGCCACGGTCTGCACACGATCACCGCCGCCGTCGTGAAAGAGGACGATGGCGCCGTCCTCACCGGCCGGCGTGGCGTCAGCCACGATCTGCTCTATGCCGGGCCGGCGCCAGTCCCCGCTGTCGAGATCGGCCACGACGGTGAGGTAGCCCCGGTCGGCGACCTGCTGGAGGACCTCCACGTCGTCGACGTCGAGGGCGTCCGGCGTCGACGAATACGGCGGGCGGAACAACCCGACGTGGAGACCGGTGGCGCCGGCGAGGACGCTCTGGCTCAGCGACAGCTCGAGGTTGACCCGCCAGGCCGGCAGGGTCGACAGATCAGGGTGGTTGTAGGTGTGGACGCCGACCTCGTGGCCGGCGGCGATCTCCGCCCGCACCAGGTCAGGGTGGGCGGTCACCTGCTGGCCGAGGACGAAGAACGTGGCGCGGACGCCATGACGGGCCAGGACGTCCAGGACAGCGGGGGTCCACTCGGGGTCCGGCCCGTCGTCGAAGGTCAGGACAACGGTCTTCGCCGGCGTCGCCACCGATTGCAGCTCGTCACCGCGGAGATCCAACACCGGTCCAGCCGACGTGAAGGGCTCTCCCGCGGGCGCCGAGTCGGACGGGTCGGCCGTCCCGGTGCTGGTGTCGCCAGAGGTGTAGCCGCTCACGACGAGAGTGGCCCCGATCGCCAGCCCGACCAGGCCCAGCAGGATCCAGTGCGCCCGCGGCGAGCGTCGCCGCCAGGCCTCGGCCTCACTGGTCAACCCGTCGTGGCGGCTGTGGCCCGACCGTTCCCACCGCCGACACCGTCCGTTCGGGCGCGTTCCAGGTCGGTCGACGAAGCGCTGGTCTGGGGCGGAAGGGTCGTCGTTGGGGCGGGCGGCGACGTCACCGGCGGCGACGTCACCGGCGGCGCCGTAGGAGGCGGCGCGGTAACTGGCGGGGACGTGGCCGGCGGCGCCGTAGGAGGCGGCGCGGTAACGGGCGGCGGCGCGGCAGGCGGCGGCGCGGCAGGCGGCGGGACCGCCGACGGTGTCGTGACCGGCGTCGAGAACGGGTCCGCTGACCCGCCGTCACCGACGGCGGAGGCAGCCGTGCCGGATCCCGTTGATTCGGTCACGCGCCCGATCAACCCGGCGGAGGCGATGGCATCGGGGGTCGGAACCACTGCCGCCGGAGCATCGACGCCGGGCAGGCCGATCGCGGGGACCCACGGGGCTCCGGTCAATGCCGCGATCAAGGCCAGCAGGTAGGTCGCCAAGAGAAGGGCGCCGCCCACACCGACGGCCGTCAGCACCCGGCGACGGCGACCTCCAGGATCCACGAACACCGGAGCGGTCGCGGACACAACTGCGATATCGACCATGACGACCTTCGGGGAAGAGATGTCGACATGCCCATGATGCCGGATCCGGGCGGGAAAGTCCCGGACAGATCAGCCCAGGTTGGATTGCCTCGGGTAGATGTCCTCGGGGTCGGTCAGGACGTTGACCAGGTAGGGCACGCCTGAGGCGAACGCGCGGTCGAGGGCGGGGCCGATGTCTTCGGGTCGGGTGACCAGCTCGCCGGCGCCGCCCAAGGCCTTCACCACGTCGTCGTACCTCGTGCCCGGCGTGAGCTCGGCGGCGACGTCGTAGCCGTAGATGGCCTGCATGGGATGCTTCTCCAGGCCCCAGATGCCGTTGTTGCCGACGACGATGACCACAGGGAGGTCGTGGCGGACGAGCGTGTCGACGTCCATCAGGGAAAAGCCGGACGCACCGTCACCCATCATCACGACGACCTGCTTGTCCGGGCGGGCGATGCGGGCGGCGGTGGCGTAACCCATGCCTGTGCCCAGGCAGCCATACGGGCCCGGGTCGAGCCAGCAGCCGGGCTCGTAGGAGTCGATGTACTTGCCGGAGTACGACACGAAGTCACCACCGTCGTTGACCACGACGGCGTCCCGGTCGAGGCGCCGGCCGACCTCGCCGTAGATGCGGGAGGGCTTGATGGGCGAGCTGTCGGCTTCCAGACCCGGGGCCTCGTCGGCCGCGGCCTTGGCCTCCAGGTCCCGCAGACGCTGGATCCAGGGCTCGTGGTCGGCCGCCGGCCAGTGGCCGACGGCCCAGTGGCGCAGGACCGCCTCGATGTTGCCGGCGATCGACGCGGCCGCGTCGACGTGGGCGGCCCGGAGGCTCGGGTCGTCGACCACGTGGACGACTTGGGCATCGCCGAACTTGCCGAAGGAGAGGCGGAAGTCGAGGGGCGTGCCCACGACGATCACGAGGTCGGCCTCGGTCTTGAGCAGGCTCCGGGTCCGGCTGAAGGCCAGCTCGTGGTCAGCGGCCAGGCAGCCCCGGCCCAGGCCGTTGACGAAGGTCGGGACCCGGAGGCGCTCCACCGCCTCCCGCAGCTCCTCCCAGGCCCCCGACCAGTAGACGTCGGAGCCCGCGATCAAGGCCGGCCGCTGCGCCGCGGCGATGAGGGCGCCCACGCGGTCGAGCTCGTCAGCGTCGACCTCGTCGTGCACCTGCACGATCCGACCCACCGGCATCGGCGACGACCCGTCGGCGAAGATCACGTCGAGCGGGAAGTCGGCGAACACGGGCCCCCGGTGGGCGCGTCGGCCAGTTCGGCCAGCCCGACGATCTCCTCCACGATCCGATTGGGATCCGTGATCGTCGTCGCCATCTTGGTGATGGGCGCCAGCACGGGGACGTGGTCGAACTCCTGCAGGGACCCTGCGCCCCACCGGGCCTGCGGGGCCCGGCCGCCGAGCACCACCAGGGGCGAGCCGTTGAAGTGGGCCGTGGTCACCGCGCTGATGCCGTTGGTGACGCCGGGACCGGCGGTGAGCACGGCCACGCCGGGGCGGCGGGTCAGCTTGGCCATGCCCTCGGCGGCGAAGGTGGCGGTCTGCTCGTGGCGGACGTCGACGATGCGCACGTCCTGCTTCACGGCGGCGTCGTACAGCGGGAAGACGTGGCCGCCGGACAGGGTGAACAGCTCCCGCACGCCGAACGGGGTGAGGGCGGCGAGCGCCAACTCGCCCCCGTGGCCGGTGATCGTCATGCGGGTGACCCTAAACGGCGATGTCGGCCGCCTTCGGACGAACGCGGGGCCGCCCGTAAGCTGGCCCGTGCTTCCCGGGCAGGTGGAGACCGTTTGAAGAAGAGGTGGGTCGTCCTCCTCGTGAGGATCGTGCTGAGCGCGGCCATGCTCGCCGTCCTCTTCTGGCGCGTCCCCGATTTCGAGGTCAGCGAGCTCGTGCCCGACTGGCGGGCGACCTCCGCCCTCTGGTTGGTCGCAGCCATCGCCCTGACCATGGCCAGCATCGTCCTCTCGGCCGTGCGGTGGCAGCAGGTGTTGCACGCCCTCGACCTGCCGTCACGGCTCAAGCCCCTGGTGTCGTACTACTTCGCGGGCCAGTTCGTCTCCAACGTCCTGCCCACGACCATCGGTGGCGACATCCTCCGCATCGCCCGGGTGTCCCGGGACAACGGCAAGCGGGCGGAGTCCGTGGCCTCCGTGGTCCTCGAGCGCCTGACGGGGTGGCTCGTCCTCCCTGTCATGTCGCTGGTCGCCTTCGTCATCAACCGCAACCTGCTGCCCGAGTCCGGGGCGGCCACCGCCGCCTTCCTCATCAACACCTTGGCCCTCGTCGGCCTCATCGGCGTGCTCTGGCTGGCCGCCCACCAGAAGATCCTCGGGCGGTTCGCCGGGCACCAGAACTGGCTGCAGTTCCTGGGTTCGGTCCACCTCGGCGTGGCCCACCTGCGCAGCCACCCGACCGACGCCCGCAAGCTGATCGTCGCCGCCTTCGCGTTCCAGGGGACCCTGGTGCTGGCCGCGTTCTGCGCAGCCCGGGTCGTCGGGATCGACGAGGCCGGGCTGACGGCGATGATCGCCTTCATCCCCGTCGTGCTGATGGTCCAGGTGCTGCCCATCGGCATCTCCGGCCTCGGCCTGCGGGAGACGGCTCTGGTCCTGTTCCTGTCGCCCCTCGGTGTGCCCCACGCCCAGGCCATCGCCCTCGGCCTCGCCCTCTACTTCCTCAACCTGACCGCCAGCCTGGTCGGGGCGCCGGCCTTTGCCTTCGGCGGGCCCAAGCACCGTGGCACCGTGGCCGCCGCCGAGACCGACATCGATCCCGGGACCGAAGCGGTGTCGGCGGCATGACCGAACCCGGATCGGACACCGTCGACCAGGACCCGGAACCGATCGACCTCACCGACGCCGAGATCGAGGCGGCTGACGACGCCGAGCAGGTGGCCCACGGGGCCCGGGACGACGTCACCCACGTGCGCCTGCACTGGTGGGTCGAGGTCGTGGCCATGATGGTCCTCTACTTCGTCTACAGCGCCATCCGGAACAACTTCGGCTCGGCGACGGGCAACGAGATCCGGGCCTTCACCAACGCCCGTCGGGTCGTCGGCTTCGAGCGTCACGTCGGCCTGTTCTTCGAGGAGAACTTCCAGGACTTCTTCCTCGGCCACCGCTTCTACCTGCAGTTCTGGAACGTCTTCTACGGCTCGTTCCACTTCTGGGTCACCGGCTTCGCCCTCATCTACCTGTTCCGCAAGCAGCCCGCCCGCTACTCGTTCTGGCGCAACACGATCGTGCTCACCACCCTGTTGGCCCTGATCGGGTTCGCCTGGTTCCCGCTCATGCCGCCCCGGCTCCTCGACGACTGTGGTCATTTCGGAGCCTGTGCCAGCTACGGCTTCGTCGACACGCTGGCCCAGTACGGCGGGCTGTGGTCCTTCGACAGCGGCACGATGGAGCAGATCTCGAACCAGTACGCGGCCATGCCCAGCCTGCACTTCGCCTGGTCCTCGTGGGTGTTCCTCGTCCTCTTCCCGCACATGAAGCACAGCTGGTCACGGATCGCGATCGCGGCCTATCCGTGGATGACGCTCTACGCCATCGTGGTGACGGCCAACCATTACTGGCTCGACGCCCTGGGCGGCGCCCTGGCGCTCGCCGGCGGGTTCAGCCTGGCGTGGCTGTTGCGGGAGGGGGGTCGTCGTCTGCGTAGCCGTGGGCCGATGGCGTCAGCCCCGGCTTGAGCCCGGGGTCGTCGGACTCGGTCACGAAGGCCACGCGAAGGCCCTGCCCCCGCTCGATGGCCGGCGGGTCGACGCCGCGCTCCCAGAGCTTGCGGACGAACAGGATCCAGCACAGCCAGAGAAAGAGCCCGAAGAGCACCCCGCCGATGCTCGTGCGGATGACGACCTCCAGCGGACCAGCATCGGACAGGTCATTGCCGCCGATGTAGTCGGGCCCGCCCCACACGGGTTGGAACGGGGTCTTGGCCCCGAATCGGGCGTAGAGGAACCAGGACGTCATCCGGCCGAGGCCATAGAAGAAGAAGCCGACGTAGATGAGGAACAGCCCACTGTCGGTGAGCCGGAACTTGCGGTGCAGCCAGGCCCACACCTTGGGGTCGGCGGGGACCACGACGGTGCGGAAGTAGGCGGGACGCAGGGTGCGCCAGGCGAAGAACAGCACCATGGCGAACCAGAAGAAGTCCCAGACCCCACCGAGGGAGCTGTAGTAGGCGGCGGCGTCGCCGTACCGCCCTTCGGCCGCGGCGTGCTTCCACATGCTGATCGTCACCGGCTCGATCGAGAACGGGAAGAACGGCATGGTCCCGGCCGTGTCGGCGAAGTCGGTCATCACGTGGGCCCACTGCCCGATGAGGATCCCGAGGGCCCAGCTCCGGCTCTTGGTCAGGGCCAGGACGAGCACCGCGAACACGAAGCCGAAGATCAGGGAGTGGGTGAAGCCGACCCCGGGCCAGCCCCGGTGGAACTTGGCCGGGTCGTCGGAGGCGTAGACGAAGTACTTGGTGAACAGGTCGGGGGTGAAGGTGCCGAGCACGATGGCCAGGAACGAGACCCGGGCCCCGGTGTGCTTCTGGATGAAGTAGTTCTCGAACTCGTGGGCGGCCCAACTCACGGGATCGGGGTGTCCTCCGCCGGCGCATCGACCGGGGGTAGCTCGAAGAACGGGCGGGCCCCGAAGGCCCGGGGGAGGACGTCGAGGGTCAACAGCAGGAACAGCGGGCCGATGACCCAGTTGAGCACCCAGGACTTCACCGTCACGCCGAGGATCACGTAGATCACCAGGGCGATGGTGAACGGGAGGAAGCGGCGGATCATGCCGAGACCAGCAGCTTCCGATGTTCGTCCGGGGCGGCAGCCGACTCGTCGGCAACGGCCGTCGGTACCGGGTCGGGGGCCGGGCCGAGCACGGCCTCAGGGTCCAGGCCGAGGCGCCGCATCAGGGCCGCGTTCTCGGCGTGGACCCGGCGCCGAGTGACCTCACGCGGGACCCGCGTGGTCAAACGGGCCCAGAGCGACGAGCCGGCCGTGACCACGGCGACCGAGTTGAGCGCGAGCGCCTCGTAGCCGGTCACGCAGTTCATGCACACGGTGGCAGAGCGTAACAACGGCCACCGGCCAGACTTGGGCGCGTGACCCGTCAGCGCCTCGTGCCCATCGGGGCCGCCGTGGTGCTCCTGGTCACGGGCCTGCTGGCTGACGCCCGCACGCCCTACGCAATCGAGCGCGACATCGGCCGCTGGGTCTTCGATCTCCCGGACGGGCTCACGACGCCGCTCGAGGCGGTCATGCAGGCCGGGACCCAACTGGCGATCCTCCTGGTCGCCTTGGCTCTTGTCGTCACCGGCCGTTACCGGGCCGCCGGGGCGGCGGCGCTGGCCGGGCTCGGGGGGTGGCTGGCGGCCAACCTCCTCAAGGACGTGCTCGACCGACCCCGCCCGACCCCGGCCACACTGGGGCGTGTGCCTCGCGAGATCATCGACAACGCGTCGTGGCCGTCGTCGCACGCGACCATCGCCTTCGCCCTCGCCACCGTCCTCCTGCTCACCGTGGCCCAGGGGCGCGTCGGGCGGGGTTTGGTGATCGCCGTGGCCGTGCTGGTCGGGGTGGGCCGGATCCACCTCGGTGTCCACTGGGGCCTGGACGTCCTCGGCGGGGCCGCGCTCGGGGTCCTGGCCGGCTCCCTCGCCGTCATGGTCGTGAAACCGACATGAACCTCCGGGTCGGCACCTTCAACATCCGCAACGGCGTGGCCTTCGACGGCTGCAACTCCTGGCTGTTCCGACGGAGAGCGACGGCGGACATGATCGGTGGCCTCGACGCCGACGTCGTCGGGCTGCAGGAGGCCTACGGCTTCCAAGCCAACTACCTGCGCCGCCGGCTCCCGGATCACGGCCTGACCGGCGACGGGCGGTCGGCCCTGCGCCGGGGCGAGCGCTGCGCTGTGATCTTCCGCCAGGCCGCGCTCGAGCTCACCGCCAGCGAGACGCGCTGGTACGGCGACGAACCGAGCCGACCGGGCATACGCCTGCCCAAGGCGACGTCTCCCCGCGTGGCGACCATCGCCGGCTTCCGCCCGGTGGACGGCGGCGGCCCGCCGTTCACCTTCGTCAACACCCACCTGGACCAGCGTCACGAGGACAACCGACTGAGAGCGGCCGAGCAGCTGCTCGGTTGGCTGGACGACGGCCCCAGCATCGTGGTCGGCGACCTGAACGCCGGGCCCGACAGTCGGGTGCTGGCGATCCTCGAGGCGGGCGGGCTGCGCACCGTCCTGCCCCCCGACGCTCCGGGCACCAACCACGACTTCACCGGCCGGACCGACGGGCGTCGCATCGACCACATCCTGGTGTCGAGCCACTGGGAGATCGGCCCGGCCCAGGTCGTCACCGGACGGCCCCGGGGCCGCCTGCCTTCGGATCACTGGCCGGTGGTCGCCGACCTGACGCTGACCACCTGAGGCCCACGCGTCTACCGACGCCGGCGACGGAGGCGGTACGGTTCGGAGGCACCCATGCTCGAGCAAATCCACTCACCGGCTGATCTCAAGGGGCTGTCCCCCGAGGAGCTCACGGACCTCGCCCAGGAGATCCGGGAGTTCGTCGTCGCCGCCGTGGACGAGGCCGGCAGCGGGCACCTCGGGTCCAACCTCGGCGTCGTCGAGCTCACCCTCGCCCTGCACCGGGTGTTCGACTCGCCCCGACGACATCATCCTGTGGGACACCGGCCACCAGGCGTACGTCCACAAGATCGCTCACCGGACGCCAGAGCCGACTTCCGCGACGCTGCGCCAGGCCGGCGGCCTCTCGGGCTACCCGTCCCGGGACGAGTCCGACGCACGACTGGATCGAGAACAGCCACGCCTCGACCGTCCTGTCGCTACGCCCACGGCCTGGCGGCGGCCCAGGAGCAGCGAGCTGGGCGAGGGGCGGCGGGTCATCGCCGTGATCGGCGACGGCTCGATGACCGGCGGCATGGCGTTCGAGGGCCTCAACAACCTCGGCCACACGCGGCCGCAAGGCGATCATCATCCTCAACGACAACGGGCGCTCGTACGCCCCGACGGTCTCCCGCCTGGGCGAGAGCCTGGCCCGCCTCCGCCTCAACCCGACCTACCTGCGCCAGCAGGCCCGCATCGAGCGCACCCTCCAGCGCCTCCCCGCCGGCGAACGGATGGACCGGGGCCTCGAGGCCACCAAGGCCGCCGTCCGCGAGATGTGGGAGCCGCCCGCCTTCTTCGAGCACGCTCGGCGTGCGCTACACGGGCCCCTTCGACGGCCACGACATCGAGGGCCTCGAGCAGGCCCTGCGCAACGCCGCGGAGCTGCGACGGCCCGGTGGTCGTCCACGTCCTCACCCAGAAGGGCCGGGGCTACGCCCCGGCCGAGAACGACCCGATCAAGCGCCTGCACGACATCGGCGGCGTGAAGCCGGGGTCGTACACCGCGGCCTTCACCGAAGCCCTCATCAAGGAGGCCGAGGAGCACCCCGAGCTGGTGGCCATCACCGCCGCCATGCCCGACTCGACCGGGCTGCTCCCCTTCGGCGAGCGCTTCCCCGGCCGCTGCTTCGACGTCGGCATCGCCGAGCAGCACGCCGTCACCGTCGGCCGCGGGCATGGCCATGGGCGGGCTCCGCCCCGTCGTCGCCGTCTACTCCACGTTCCTCACCCGGGCCATCGACCAGGTCAATCTACGACGTCGGCCTGCACCGCCAGCCCGTCGTCTTCTGCCTCGACCGGGCCGGCATCACCGGCGACGACGGCCCGTCGCACCACGGCGTGCTCGACATGGTCGCTGCTGACCAAGGTGCCGGGCATGACGATCTTCGCCCCGTCGTCGTACCAGGAGCTGCGGCGTCATGCTCCACGACGCCCTGGAGCTGTGCACCGACGGCCCGGCGGCCATCCGCTGGCCCAAGACGGCGGCCCCCAGCGTCGGCCCCGAGCGAGGTCGGCTCCGGCCTGCACGCCCGCCAGGTCCGCGCGCGGCACCGACGTCTGCATCATCGGCGTCGGCAAGATGCTCGGCCGCCGCCACCGAGGCGGCCGAGATCGCTCGAGGCCGACGGGCGTCGTCCGTGACCGTCTGGGACGCCCGGGTGGTCAAGCCGCTCGACGAGGCGCTGGTCGAGGACGCCCTGGCCCACCCCGCGGTGGTCACCATCGAGGACGGCCTGGCCGACGGTGGGGTGGGCTCGGCGCTGGCCGGCGAGCTCCGCCGCCGGTCCGACGGCGCCGGCCCCAAGGTCGCGGTGCTGGGCGTGCCCGACCGCTACATCCCGCACGGCAAGCCGGACGTGATCCTGGCCGAGCTCGGCCTCGACGCCGCGGGCATCGCCGGCTCCGCCCGCGACCTGCTGTAGGCGGGTCACGGCCCGTTGACGCGACGAGGCCCGGGGACTCGCCGGTCAAGCCAGCAAAACCCCGGGCCTATCCCCCCTTTGTCGCCCCGGTGGACCAGGTCCGTCCGAGGCGCCTGACAGTACACCGCCGGTGTGACATATGTCATGCCAACCGTCAGAAGGTTCTGACGACCGAGCCCCGCTACGTGAAGTAGGGGTTCTCGCCGGCGTCGTGGTCGGTGCCGTCGATGATCTCGGTGACCTCGGGGATGGCCTCCTTGATGGCGGCCTCGATCCCCTCCCGCAGGGTGATGGCGCTGACGGCGCAGCCCTGGCAACCCCCGCCCATGGTGACGACGGCGGCGACGCCCTCGTCGCGGTCCTCGATCCGCTCGAGCACGGCGAAGCCACCGTGGGAGGCGAGAGCCGGGTTGATCGACTGCTCGAGGAGCTGGCGGACCTTCTCCTCGGTGGTGCCGGAGAGCTCGATGTCCGCGCCGGCCAGCGGGTTGGGCCGGTTGGGATTGCGCAGGACGAGCCCCTGCTGGTCGCCGCTGGGGAGATCGAGGGTGGCGCCCATCAGCTTGGCCACGCTCTCGGCGGGAACGATCACCGGCAGGTCGCCCACGGTGGCGACCGAGTCGCCCTCGACGGCCTCCTCCAGCGTGGCGAAGGCCAGGTCGTACAGGTAGTCCACGCCCTGGGTGCCCACGACCTCGATGCGGAGGCAGAGCTCGTCGGCGTCGCTCTCCTTGGCCTTCAGCTCCAGGATCTGGACGAGGGCGTCGTCGGTGACGGTGATCACCGGCTCGGTGCGGAGGTCCTCGGGAACATCGATGCTCACTGCTGGGGTCACCTCGGTGGGGTTTTCACGGTCAACGCCGGGTCAAGGGTAACGGCAGTCCCGTCGGCCGACAGGGGCAGCACCACGGTCAACACCGCGCCGCCCCCATCCCTTCCACCCGCCCGCACCTCGCCACCGTGGGCGCGGACCACCTGGGCCACGATGGCCAGGCCCAGGCCGGAGCCGGGCAGGGTCCTCGAGGCCGCGGACCGGTAGAAGCGGTCGAACACGCGCTCGCGGTCCTCGGCGGGGATCCCGGGGCCGTGGTCGGCGACAACGAGCCGGACGTCGGGGGCCACCGTGACCAGGGTGACCTCGACCGGCGTCCCGGCGGGAGCGAACTTGTCGGCGTTGTCGAGCAGGTTGCGCACCACTCGCTCCAGGAGGACCGGATCGCCGTCGACCACGGCCGGTGCGGCGTCCAGGGCGATGTCGCGCCCGGTGCGGTCTCGGCTCTGGCGCACCGCCCGGGCCACGACCTCGTCCAGGGCGACGTCGGTGAACGGTGCGGCAGCGCGCTGCTCGGTCGCCAGCTCGACCAGCTCGGTGACCAGCTCGCTCAGCTCCTTGGACTCACCGGCGATGACGGCCAGCAGACGGTCGCGCTCGTCAGGGGCGATGTCGGCGCCCCGCTCCAGCAGTTCGGCGCTGGTGCGCAGGCTGGTCAGCGGGGTGCGCAGCTCGTGGCTGGCGTCCTGGATGAGCTGCTGCTGCTGGCGCCGGGAGTCGGACAGCGCCCCGAGCATGGTGTTGAAGGAGCGAGCCAGGCGGCCGACCTCGTCGTCGCCCTGGACCGGGATGGGGGTGGTCAGGTCCTGGGTGGCCGCCACCTCCTCAGCGGTGTCGGCCAGGGCCCGCACCGGGCCGGTGATGCGCCGGGCCACCAACCAGCCGACCAGGCCGGCCAGGGCCGCGCCGGTCAACGTGATGAGGGCCAGGCGCCCGGCCAGCGCGGTGAGGACGTCGTCGGTCTCGGTCAGCTCCCGGGCGATCTGCAGGGCGCCGCCCTCCCGGAGGTGCACGGTCAGGACCCGGAGGTCGACGCCGTCGACGGTGACCGTGCTCAGTCGGGCGTCGTCGGCCCCCGCGGCCACGGCCTGGTCGGCGTCGTCGACGGGCAGCACCTGGCCCACGGACTGCTCGACCGCGCCGTTGTCGTCCAGGACCTGGGTGACCACGTCGGGAGCGAAGGCGGCCGGCGTCCCCGGCGGGCCGCCGTCGCCGAAGCGCCCGGGCCCCTCGGGGAGCTGGCGGCGGCCTTCGAGGACCTCGTTGCCGCGACGGACCAGGAAGTCGTCGACCTCGCCCCGCAGCTCGTTGCTGGTCGACAGCCACGCCGTCAGGTTGGCCGCCCCGATGGCCAATGCCCCCAACACCGCGAAGACCGCCAACAACCGCCACCGCAAGCTCATCGCCTCGCCGAACCCACCCGTTCTGGTTGCACCCCGCCGCGACCAGCCGCGGGGAGACGCAACCAGAACCGGTTTGGGGGCGGGGGGCATCGCTCCTCAGGGCTCCCGGACGACGTAGCCCACGCCGCGGACGGTGTGGACCAGGCGGGGCTCGCCCGCCTCTTCGGTCTTGCGGCGCAGGTAGCCGACGTACACGTCGAGCGACTTGGACCCGGTCTCGAAGTCGTACCCCCAGATCCGGTCGTAGATGACGCTGCGCTCCAGCACGATGCCGACGTTGAGCATCAGCAGCTCGAGCAGGTCGAACTCGGTCTTGGTCAGCTCGATCGGGCGGTCTCCCCGCTGGGCCGACCGCCGCTGCGGATCGAGTACGAGGTCGGCCACGCGGAGGACATCGGCGCTGCCACTCGGGCTGGTCCGTCGCAACAGGGCCCGGACCCGGGCCA
This sequence comes from uncultured Microthrixaceae bacterium, assembly GCA_963725155.1. Lineage (GTDB taxonomy): Bacteria > Actinomycetota > Acidimicrobiia > Acidimicrobiales > DATDAH01 > DATDAH01. The sequence continues at coordinate 1,031,217 of CAVRXU010000002.1, read as the reverse complement.
GCAGCTCGTCGAGGGCGAAGGGCTTGGCCAGGTAGTCGTCGGCCCCGGCGTCGAGGCCGGCCACCCGGTCGGACACCTCATGGCGGGCGGTCAGCACCAGGACCGGCGTCCGGTAGCCCCGCTCCCGCAGCATCCGGCAGACGGTGAGGCCGTCGAGCCTTGGCATCATCACGTCGAGCACGATCAGGTCGGGTTCGCGGGCGCCGATCTCGTCCAGGGCCTCGTCGCCGTCGTCCGCGGTGACGACCTCGTGGCCGGCGAAGCGCAAGGCGGAATCGAGGGTCTGACGGACGTTCTGGTCGTCCTCGACGACGAGGACCCTGGCCGGTGTTCCTTCCACGGGCGACGGTCTAGTGCCCCAAGGCAAGAACCAGGTGAGAAGGCCCGAAGGCCTTTCTCGCGTGCTTCTCAGGCCCGGCGCGAACCGCCGCTTACCCGGCTCCGGGAGCGTGGCCCCCTCAACCCGACAAGAGCTCGAAAGGAGCCCTGATCATGTCCACCTCCCTCCGTACCGCCGTTGCCGCGGCGGCCATCGCCGGAGCCGGCCTCGCCGGCTTCGGCGTCTCCAGTGCCTTCGCCCAGACCGACACCGGTGACGGCGCGACGACCACCACCGAGGCCCCCGCCGATGCGCCCGGCGCCCCGGGCTGTGAGGGCCGCGGCGGTGGCCCGGCGCTCGACGCCATGGCCGAGGCCATCGGCATCGACGTCGAGGACCTCCGCGCCGCCCTCGAGGACGGTCAGACCCCGGCCGAGGTGGCCGAGGCCAACGGGGTCAGCCGGGCCGAGCTGGTTGACGCCGTCGTGGCCGACATCACCGACCACATCGACCAGGCCGTCGAGGACGGCGAGCTGACCCAGGACGAGGCCGACGAGCGCCTCGCCGACGTCGAGGACCACGCCGACGACATCGTGGACGGCGTGCATCCCGAGGGCCCGCCGCCCACCGCCGCGCCAGCGGCCTCCTGAGCCCGCGTCGCCGCCCCGCGCGGCTCCTGCTGCCTACGGCAGGGTGCGACGAACCTCCGTCGAGCTGGTTCGGCTGGCGCGTCCGCCGCGTCAAGACGGCACGATCCCCCGGCGAGCGCGCCGGGGGATCGTCCCGCGCCGGGTGGGTAGCCTCGCGGCCATGCGGGCGTTGGTGGTGAACCCGGACGGGCACTGTCCGGCGGGCATGGTGGGCCGGCGCCTCGAGCACCACGGCTTCGAGCTGGACGAGGTGGTGCCCGTCGCCGACGTCACCCACCCGGTCTCGGACACGCCCTTCCCCGATCCCCACGACTACGACCTGATCGTCCCCATGGGCTCGCCCTGGTCGGTCTACGACACCGACCGGATCGGGACCTGGATCGGTCGGGAGCTGGACCTGCTCCGCACCGCGCACGCCGCCGACATCCCGGTCCTCGGCGTGTGCTTCGGCGGTCAGGCCCTGGCCGCGGCTCTCGGGGGCACGGTCGAGGCCACTCCTCGCCCCGAGTTCGGCTGGTACCAGATCCGGTCGAGCGTCCCCGACCTGCTGGCCCCGGGGCCCTGGTTCCAGTGGCACTTCGACCGGTTCACCGTGCCCGAGGGGGCCACGACCCTGGCCGACAGCGACTCCGGCGTGCAGGCGTTCCGCACCGGTCGCAGCCTCGGCGTGCAGTTCCATCCCGAGCTCACCACCGAGATCCTCGAAGGTTGGCTGGCCGACGCCGACGAGGCCGAGCTCCGCCATCTCGACGGCACACCCGCCGGCCTCCTGGCCGAGACGGCCGAGCGCCAGGAGGAGGCCCGCCCCCACACCGACGCCCTCGTCGACCACTTCCTCACCGACATCGCCGGCCTCGTCCCCCTCGCCTCGAGGCACTGAGCGTCGGCGACCGACAAGCGGCGTCTCGAGTGAAGCGCCCCGGAAGGCGCCAGTAGGGTCGGCGAAAGTGAACGTCGACCTGCTCATCGTGCTCGGGGCGGCCACCCTCGGGGAGAGCGGGGCCCTCCTCATGCCGTCCCGCATCCGGCCGGCGTGGCCCGGCGCCACGGTGGCCGGCCGAGCCTTCACGGTCACCTGCGCGCCGGGCGACAACCTGGCCATCCACGTCGCCGTCACCCTGGCGCCGCCCGGCAGCGTGCTGGTCGTGGATGCGTCGGCCGAGCCGGAACGGGGCTACTGGGGCGAGATCCTGACCACGGCGGCCGACACCACGGGCATCACCGGCCTCGTCATCGACGGCGGTGTCCGCGACATCGCCGCCCTGTCCGGCCACGGGTTCGGCGCCTTCAGCGACCGCATCGCCCTCCGGGGCGCGACCAAGGACCAGTCGGGCGAGGTCGGTGGGCCGGTCACCGTCGGCGACGTCACGGTGCACACCGGGGACACCGTCGTGGGCGACGCCGATGGCGTCGTGGTCATCCCGGCCGAGCAGTTCGACGAAGTGGTGGCCGCGGCCCGTCACCGGTCCGACCGGGAACAGGACCTCTTCCGCCGGCTCCAGTCGGGGGAGACGACCGTCGACCTGCTCGAGCTCGACCCCACGAAGATCCGGCGGGTCGACCCCTCAGTGTGAGGTGTAGTCCACCTCGCCGGCGTCCTTCACCCCGACCGCGAAGCAGAAGCAGTGGATCGGAGCGTGGTCGCTGAGCGGACGCAGGCTGTGCACCGCGTCGGGCGGGATGTGCACGAGATCGCCCTGGCCGATCTCCCGCTCCTCGTCCGCGATCGTCATGAGCCCCCGCCCTGAGGTCACGTAGTAGAACTCGTGGGTCGGGTGCGAATGGGGGTCGACCAGGCCGCCACCGGCCACCTCGAACTCCGACACCAGCTCCAGGTGACCACCGACGGTGATGTCGTGCATCTCCCGGGGCGAGACCAGCCACCACACCGGCACCGTGCCGTTGTGCTCCACCACCGGGGCCACGTCTTCGATCGACCGAACGTCCACCCGTCACCCCCTGCTCGACCGCGTCAGACTAGATCGATGCGCGAGCACGTGGTCAGGGCTGAGCCGCTCACCTCGGCCGGCTTCGCCCCCTTCGGCCAGGTCGTCGGGGTCGACGAGGTCCGGATCGAGCTGCGGGGCGACGAGACGTTCCACCTCGACGTCCTGAGCTACGACCACCAGCCCCTCCAGTTCACGGTGCTCAACCGCCACCACCGGGCGACGCAGGCCCTCGTCGCCCTGAACGGGAAGCCCACGGTGGTCCTGGTCGCCCCCGCCGCGGTCGACTTCACCGATCCGGCCCACCTCGACACGATGCGGGCCTTCCTCTGCGATGGCAGCGCCGGCATCAACCTGGCCCTCGGCACCTGGCACGCCGGGCCCTACCCGCTGACCGACCACGTCGACCTGGTCAACGTGCAGGGGGCCCAGGTCATGGCCAACGACGTCGAGGTGGCCCACCTGGACACCCTCGGTGTCCGGGTGACGATCCAGCTCTGAGCCCACCCTCAGGGGCCGTCCGCGGTCGGAGCTACCGTGACCCGAGCCGGACGAGCCGCACGGAGGATCCCGATGGCCGACCAGATTCCGATGATCATCGGCGACGAGCGTGTCGCCTCCGACGAGAGCATCGAGGTCCGCTCCCCCTTCGACGGGTCTGTCGTGGGCACGGTGGCCAAGGGCAGCGAGAAGCACCTCGACCAAGCGGTCGCCATCGCCGCCGCCCTGCACCGGGGCGGGCCGCTGCCGGCCCACGAGCGGGCGGCCGTGCTCGATCGTGCCGCCCGACTCCTGGCCGAGCGGGTGGAGGAGTTCGCCACCGTGATCTCGGCCGAGGCGGCCAAGCCGATCAAGACCGCTCGGGTCGAGGCGGCCCGCGCCGTCGACACCGTGAGCTTCTCCGCCGCCGTGGCCCGCACGATGGGCGGTGAGCTGATCCCCCTCGACGCCTCGTCGGCCGGCGAGGGGAAGGTGGGGTGGGTCAAGCGGGTGCCCATCGGCGTCGTGGCCGGGATCTCCCCCTTCAACTTCCCGCTCAACCTGGTGTGCCACAAGGTGGCCCCGGCCATCGCCGCCGGTTGCCCCGTCGTGCTCAAGCCGGCCTCGGCCACGCCGCTGTCGGCCCTGAAGCTGGCCGAGCTGCTGATCGACGAGTGCGGGCTGCCTCCCGGCTGGCTCAACGTCGTCCCGTGCGCCGGGTCGACCGCCAACCACCTGGTCGAGCACCCCGACGTGGCCATGATCACCTTCACCGGCTCACCGCCGGTCGGCTGGGGCATCCGGGCCCGGGCCGCCACCAAGAAGGTCGGCCTCGAGTTGGGCAACAACGCCCCGGTCGTCATCGAGCCCGACGGGGACTGGGCCACGGCCGCCACCAAGATCAAGGTCGCCGGGTTCAGCCACGCCGGCCAGTCGTGCATCTCGACCCAGCGGGTCTACGTCCACGAGGACATCGCCGAGGAGTTCACCGCCGCCCTCGTCAAGGGGGTCGAGGGCCTGGTCGTAGGTGACCCGGCCGACGACAGCACCGACGTGTCGGCCCTCATCGACGCCGGCGAGACCGAGCGGGTCAAGGACTGGATCGAGGAGGCGGAGGCGGGGGGCGCGAAGGTGGCGACCGGCGGGGAGCTCACCGGCGACGGCGTCCTGCGCCCCACCGTGCTCACCGGGGTGACCGACGACATGAAGGTGTGCGCCCTCGAGGTCTTCGGCCCCGTCGTCGCCGTCGCCACCTACACCGACTACGACGACGCCCTGGCCCGGGCCAACGACAGTCGGTACGGCCTCCAGGCCGGCGTGTTCACCAAGGACCTGGGCAAGGCGCTCAAGGCCGCCGACACCCTGGACTTCGGGGGCGTGCTCATCAACGAGGTCCCCACCTGGCGGGCCGACCACATGCCCTACGGCGGCCTGCGGGACAGCGGCAACACCCGTGAAGGCCCGCCCTACGCCGTCCGCGAGATGACCGAGCAGCGCCTCATCGTCATGCAGCCGTGACCGTGACATTTGCGTGGCTTCACTGCGTTCAGCAACGCCGGCGCCGCCGATGCAACCAGCGAACAGGGCTGCTTCGCTCCGCTGCGCAGCGTGACCCTGGCTGAAGGGAGGCGCTAGCCGAGCTGGGGTGCGGGGATGAGGTGCACGTTGGTGACGAGGAGGTCGGGCTGGACCTCGCCCGACAGGTCGCCGGCGCTGGAGCCGAGGCTCATCCGCCAGACCTGCCCCTCCCGGGACACCACGGTCAACACGCCGTCGTCCCCGGACGACGCCACCATGTCGGCCACCGTCGGATCGGCGAGGAAGGCGTCGACGGCCTGGTCGACGGTGGGACCACCGGCGTCGGTCAGGGCCGAGAAGGGCACCACCAACCGGAGCCGATCAACGGACCGACCGGTCCGGGTGACCTCGCCGATGACGACGACCGCGGCGACCGCCGACGAGCGGTCGACCGGGAGGTCGAAGGTCCGGTACTCCCAGCTGACGGTCTCGTTGGGCCCGACCTCGACCAGGCCGTCACTGGTCTCGCAGAACGTTCCGTCGGCCCGACCGAAGCTCACCCGCCGGGTGGCCTCACCCGCCGCGATCAGGCGCTCCCGGATCGAGCCCTCCTCGAGCGCCGTCACCGGCTGGGGGCGCATGCCCTCGGGCCCGATGGCGGGGTCGCCCGGCCCCTCGCACTCGCTGCCCCGGTACCACGCCGGTTGATCGGAGGTGTTGGTCAGACGCAGGGTGGCGGTGGCGTCAGCCAGCGTCCGATCGTCGAGCTCGACCACGAGCCTGGCCTCGAGGCGTCGGCCGGTCGCCGAGTCCTGGCCCTCGGTCGTCGACCCGCTGTCGCGGAAGACCACGGCGAGGCCGCCGGTCGCGGCGATGCCCAGGAGGGCGACCACGGCGACGGCGCGCCAGGGAACGGGGCGACGAGGGCTGTCGGCGTCCATGGTCTCTGATCGGCCGACCGCCCCTCCGCCATGAGCCATGGGGACACCGGGTCTGCCAGCCTGTCCTGAACCGGCGCGACCATCACCCGCGGAGCCCCATGTACCTCTTTCGACTGAACACCTGGGTCCTCACCCTGATCGTCGTCGTCCTGATGTTCGCCACGGCGGCGATCGCCTTCGAATGCGGTCGGCGCCTGCGCCATCGGTCGGATCGCCTCCGGGAGCCGTACGCCGTGCTGCAGGCCTCGCTCTTCGGCGTGGTGGCGCTCATCCTGGCCTTCGGCCTGGCCCTGGCCGTCGGTCGCTACGACGCCCGACGGGCCGCTGTGGTCGACGACGCCAACGCCATCGGCACGACCTACCTGCGGGCCCAGACCCTGCCCGAGCCGGAACGGACGGAGTCCCTGGACCTGCTCCGGCAGTACGCCGACACCAGCATCCGCCTGGCCAACTCGATCCCGGCGTCGGCGACCTTCGACGCGGCCGCGGCCGACGGCCACGAGGCCCAACGTGACCTGTGGGCATTGGCCGGCGAGGCCCTCGACCAGTCTCCGGAAGGCAGCGCGGTCCGGCTCTACGTCGAGAGCCTGAACGAGATGATCGACCAGGAGACGGTCCGGACCTCGGCCCTGAACAACCGAGTGCCCGACGCCGTGCTCGCCCTCGAAGCGCTCGCCGCAGCCAGCGCCGTCGCCCTGCTCGCCTTCCTGCTCGCCCTGCTCGGCCGGGGCATAGGTCCGGCCCTGATCGCTGCCACCCTCGTCGCCCTGCTCCTCCTGGTCACCTTCGACCTCGACCGTCCGACGCGGGGGACGATCGAGGTCCCGGACAAGCCCCTCACCGACCTCCGCACCTCGATGGAGGCGCCCCCGGCCGCCGCCGCCCCCACGACCCCCTAGCGCGGGCTCAGGGGTCGGGTCGGAGGGCGGCTTCGCGGAGGGCGCGGAACCAGAGGCGGGGGTCGCCGAGGCGGCGCTTGAGCTCCCTTTCCAGGCCCCCGATCGGGTAGAGGTTCTGCGGGGCCCGGGGGTCCTTGTGACCCTCGCTGGCGAACCGCGGGAGGGTGGCGGTCACCCGGTCGGCGAGCGCGAACAGCTCGGCGCCACTGACCTCGTCCTCGGCCTCGCAGCGCACGACGCCCGACCACCCGTGGTCGATCGGCGTGGGCAGCCGGACGTACCAGGCCGGGCGGCCGGCGCCGAGGCGGAAGACGGGCGTGCGCTGGCCGGGGAGGAGGGCGGTCACGACCCGCTGGGACAGCTCCTCGGGCAGGTAGGCCACCGGGTGGGTCTTCACGTAGCCGACGGCGTGCTTGACCCCGTGGCGGCGCCCACTCAACGGGCCGTCGGTGATGAGCAGGTCGTCGGCGCCGGGGGCCGCGGACCGGGCCACCTCCGCCTCGAGGTCGGCCATGCGGTCATGGAGCGCCTTGGCCAGGACCCCCGAGTCGTCGGAGGTGACCCCGTAGTGGGTGAAGGTGCCGTGGCGGGTGGCGATGTCCCGCGCGGCCCGGTCGGGAGCGAGGAACTCGTGGCGGGCCTGGGCCTCGACGACGGTCGCTCGGCCGTCACAGCACACCACCCCGGCGCCGTAGGAGACGCAGCGGCCCCGGCGAACCTCGCCGGAGTCCAAGGTGACGACGACGCTGGCCTCGATGCGCTGGACCCCGTCGACGAAGTAGACGGTGCCGACCGGTGCGCCCCCGGGGGACAGCGGCTCCCAGTCCTTCGGAGCGAGCTCGAGGTCGAGGACGGGCGGGTCCTGGGGCGTGAACCCACCCTCCTCGGTCGGCGACCCGTACTCCGGCGCCCACGGCTCGACCGCCAGCCTCACGCCCCGCTCATCCCAACCTTCGGCAAGAGTCGCCCTCCTCGGTGACCGGGGCCGAGCGTTCGGGTGGGGGTCACGCGTCGACCCGGGTGACCGTGCTCGTGGTCGGGCCCTTGCGGACCTCGAAGCGGACGGGGAGGCGCTCGGCCAGCTCGCGGACGTGACTGACCACCCCCACCATCCGACCCGACGCCCCCAGCTCCTCGAGGGCCGTGGCCACGATGTCCAGGGTGTCGAGGTCCAGCGAGCCGAAGCCCTCGTCACAGAAGATCGACTCCAGTCGGGCACTGCCGCCGACGGCCAGATCGGCGACCTGGTCGGCCAGGGCCAGGGCCAGCGCCAGCGAGGCCAGGAACGTCTCCCCACCCGACAGCGTCTTGGCCCCCCGTACGGCATCGGCGTTGGCGTGGTCCACGACGGCGAAGTTGGCCCCACCGGTGTCCAAGGTGAGCGAGTAGGCGCCCGACGACAGCTCGCGCAGCAAAGCCGCAGCGCCCTCGACGAGGCGCTGGAGGGCCTCGTCCAGGATCCACTTCTCGAAGCGGTCGGCCCGGAGGTGGCGACCCAGCTCCTCGGCCACCTGGCGTCGTTCGACCAGGCCGAGGCGCTGCGCCTCCAGCTCGGCGGCTCGCCGACGGTCCTTGGCCAGCCCTTCGGCGTGGGAGCGGGCCCGCTCCCGGGCCTCGGTGGCCGCGTCCCGGGGCGTCCGGTCGCCCACAGTCACGTCCAGCTCGGCGCACGTCTCACGGATGCGGTCCTCGATGGCCGCCCGCTCGGTCTCGGCCTGTTCGACCCTGGCCCGGGCCTCGGTCGCCTGTTCCTCGTGGGCGGGACGAGCCTCGTCGGCCCAGGCGACGAGCACGGCCCAGGCGGCCGCGAGGTCTTCCCGGTCGGCGGCGGGAGGCCCCAGGGCGACCAGGGCGTCACGGGCCTCGTCGAAGCGGACCCAGAGCCCTTTCTCGTCGTCGGCCAGTGTGACGGCTCGTCGCTCCGCCCCTTCGAGGTCCCGTCGGCGCTGCTTCTCGGTCTCCCGGGCAGTGCGCAGGTCAGCCTCCCGTCGGTCGAGATCGACGAGGGCGGCCTCGATGGCGGCCTGGTCGAGCCCGTCGCCCAGCTGCTCGTCGAGATCGGCCACGGTCTGGCGGACCTCGGTGAGCAGCGCGGTCACCTTGTCCAGCTCCCGCTGGGCGTCCCGCTCGGCGTCCTGTGCAGTCCGCATGGCCTGCGTGGTGTCCGCCAGCGCCTTCTCGGCCGCGGTCACATCCGGGGCGTCGCGGTGTGACGGCACGTCGTGCACGACCTGGCGGCACACAGGACAGCGCGCCCCCGCCACCAGGTCTCGGGCCATGGCGGCGGCCCGGTCCCGGTCCTTGGCCGTGACCACCGCGACCTGGGCGTGCGCGTAGTCGGCGTCGGCGCTCTCCCGGACCGCCACCGTGGCCGCCAGCACCTCGGTCCGTTCACCCTCCAGGGTGGCGCCGCTCCGGATGCGCTCGGCCTGGTCAGCCCGTCGACCCAACAGGGCCAGGCGCTCCCGCAGCCCGACCCGATCGGGCAGGTCGCCGGACGCCGCTTCGGCCTGCTCGAGGAAGCCGGCCGCGGCCTCGTGATCTTTTCGGGCCTGGTCGAGCTCCTTGCGGGCAGCGTCGGCCTTGGTCGCCAACCGGGCGACGTCGTCGGGCACGGCCAGGTCGGTGAGGGCGGTGACCCGACGCCCCGCCTCATCGGCCTCGGCCTTCGCCGCGGCGATGACCGTGCCCAGCTCCTCCAGGCGGGGACGGGCCTCGTCGATGCGCTCGACGAGCCGGTCGAGCACGCCCACCCGGCGTTCGGCCTCCTTGAGGGTCTCCTCGGAGGCGTCGGCCAGCTCGGCCACCTGCCGGTCGAGGACCTCGACCTGGGCCCCGGCTGCGGTGGCCCGGGAGCGGGCGGCCTGGCCCATGGCCTCGTAGAGGCCGAGGTCGAGGAGGGCCAGGAGCATGTCCTGGCGCTTGCGGGGCTCGGCATGGAGGAGGGCGGCGAACTCGCCCTGGGGCAGCACCACACAGGTGCAGAAGTGCTCGAAGGTGAGCCCGAGGAGGCCCTCGATCTCGGCGGAGAGGGCCTTGGCGTCTCCCGCCAGGGTCTCGACCCCGCCGTCGGCGTCCCGGCGCTCGAGCCGGGCCTCCTTGGTCGTGGCCCCGCCGCCGGCCGTGGCCCTGACGACTCTGGCCGCCGTGTACCCGACGCCCTCGACCGTGAAGTCGAGCCGGACCCGGGCCTGGAGGAGGCCCTGGCTGATGACCGGCGCCACCGCCTTCTTGTCCAACCGGGGTATCGACCCGTAGAGGGCGAAGGTCATGGCGTCGATCAGGCTCGACTTGCCCGAACCCGTCGGTCCGGTGAGGGCGAAGAGGTCGGCGCCCTCGAAGTCGACCTCGACGGCGTCCCGGAACGCCGTGAAGCCCTCCACCTCCAGACGCTCAGGCCGCATCGACGCTCCCCGAGTCGCTGAGCTCGTCGTGCAGCTCCCGGAACAGGGCCAGCAGCCGCTCATCCTCCACGTCCTGCTCGGCCAGGTACTCGGTGAAGAGCTCGTCGGGCGAGCGCCCCAGCCGGGCGGCGCGGGGCACGGCGTCGGCGGCGTCGGTGGGACGAGCCGACACCTGCACGGCATTGGGGAGGAGCTCGCGGACCTCCTCGGCCAGGCCGGCCCGGGCCGGCTCGTCGACCTCGACCCGGAGCCAGGCGTCGCCGACGTCCCTCGCCGCGGCCCGGAGATCAGCGAAGGTCCCCCGCAGCGTGCGGAGCGCCCGACCCGCCTCGAGGGGGACCGGCCGGACGGTGGCCGGTGCCCCGGGCGACGCGTCGACGATCAGCACGGCCTTGCGGTCCGCCTCCTCGCCGAAGTCGAGGGCCAGCGGGGACCCCGCGTACCAAGCCGGGCAGGCCGCCCCGGGGATCGACTGGGTCCGGTGGAGGTGACCGAGGGCGACGTAGTGCAGCGCGGCCGGGAAGGCGCCACCGGGCAGGGCGTACTGGAAGATCGTGTGGGCCGACCGCTCGCCCCCTCCGAGGACCCCACCCGCGACCATGGCGTGGGCGGCCAGCAGGTTCACGGCGTCCTCCCCGTCGAGGCCGTCGGTGAGGTGCTCGACGAGGCGGCGCAGGCGCTCGGCGTAGGTGGCCGAGTGCTCGTCGGCCTGCATGGTCATCAGGTCGTCCGCCTTGACGATCCCCCGCTGGGACACGAAGGGCAGCAGGGCCAGGTTGACCGGCTCGCCGTCCGCCGTCTCGAAGCGGATCACCCCGCCGGCGTCGGCCTTCGCCGGCTCGGCCAGCAGCGTGACCTGGCCCAAGGCCAGGAGGGGCGTCACCGCGGCCAGGCGGCGCGGGTTGTCATGGTTGCCGGCGATGACCACGACCTTGGCCCCCGTGCCGGCCAGGCCCAGGAGGTGGCGGTAGACGATGGCCTCGGACTCCGGCGTCGGAGCCGAGGTCTCGAACAGGTCACCCGTGACCAGGACCAGGTCGACGGCCTCGGCGGCCGCCACGCCGGTGATCTCGGCCAGGACCGCCTCGTGCTCCTCGGCCCGGCTCTGGCCCCGCATGGCCTTGCCGACGTGCCAGTCACTGGTGTGGAGCAGCTTCACGGTGGCTCAGAGCCCCTCGAACGGGTCGTCGGGCTGGTTGGTGGCGTGGGGGTTGGCCCCGGCCTCGGCGGAACGCGTCGCCCAGGCGGGGAACGGGAACTGGGTCACCAGGGGGACCGGCAAGTGGGGCTGGGCGACGAGCATGGTGCCCGGCTTGATGATCGTCGCCCGGTCCCGCTGCACCGGCGGCAGGAACCCGTACTCGCCCCGTCCGGCCTCGGCCGGGTCGAGGCGGCCCACCACCCGGATGGCGCAGTTGGCCACGATGCGGCGCTCGACCTCGCTGGCCGTCTGCTGGGCCCCGATGAGGATGATCCCGAGCGAGCGTCCCCGCTCGGCCACGTCGAGGAGGATCTCCTTGATCGGGCTGGCCCCCTCCCGGGGGGCGTACTTGTTGAGCTCGTCGAGGACCACGAACTGCAAGGGCCGGGCGTGGCCCTGACGCTCCTTCTTGTCGAAGGCCCGGCGCAGGACCACGCCGACGACGAAGCGCTTGGCCCGGTCGTTGAGGTTGTGGAGGTCGACCACCGTGACCTGGGCCTCGTCGTTGACGAGGTGGGCCTCGGCGTCGGGCACATCGGCCCGGATGAGGCGGTCCAGGTGGCGGATGGAGCCATGGAGGCGGCGGATGAAGGCGTTGACCGTGCCCGCCCCGATGGCCCGGCCCGCCCAGCGGTCGGCCTCGCCCTCGTCCAGGACCCGGTTCGAGATGAGCTCGACCAGTTCCCGGAAGGTGCGGGCGGTGTCGCCGTCGATGCGCACCGCTCCCTCCCCTGCGCCCTGGGCGTCGGCGGCCAGGCGGGCGGTCACGTTGTGCACGACCATCGTGTACTGCTGGCGGTCGTCCTCGGCGTCGGCGAACAGGAAGGGCAGCAGCTCGTCCCCGCAGAACTGCTCCAGCGTCCAGAAGAACGAGGTGACCCCACCGTGACGGCCGGCGACGTCGGGCGCGGCCGTCGGGTCGTCCCGCCGGGGCGGGGCCCACACGGCCATGCTGCGGAATGCTCCGACGGGCAGGTCGAGGTGGGCGTACTTGGCCCGCTCCTCGTCGGCCAGCTGGGTGTTCTCGTGGTCGAGGAACAGCAGGTCTTCGCCCTTGACGTTGAAGATGAGGGCCTTCGTGTTGACCGCCTCGCTCCCCAGCACACCCGAATGGAAGAGGCTGTAGAGGAGGAAGGTGGCGTAGCTGGTCTTGGTGGCCACCCCCGAGACCCCACTGATGTTGACGTGGGCCCCCTTGGTGCCGTCCAGGAAGTCGAGGTCCAGATAGAGGGGCTCGTCGTCCCGGGACAACCCGGCGGGCAGCTTCCGGTCCATCTGGTCGAAGAACAGGGCCTGATCCCGGGCCGCGCCCTGCGCCCGCTCGACGACCGTGCCCGGCAACGGCGGGACGAAGACCTCGGGCTCGAAGCGGGTGGACTGGATCAGCGCCGCCCGGCTGACCTCGGCGGGCAGGATCCCCTCCTCGATCAGGAACACGTCACTGTCCAAGGACGCCCCCTCGTGCCGGGCCCGCACCTGGCTGACCATGCCGTAGATCTTCACCGTCCTTCCGTCGGGCAGGGCCCGCTCCAGGGCCACCACGTCGTCGAGTTGGAGGAAGGCGTCGGGCCCGATCCCCACCCAGAACTCCAGCGGCGTGGCGTCCTCGGTCCCGATCACCCTGCCCACGGTCGCCATCGATCGGACCGTACCCCGCGGGGGTGACACCATCCGGGAGCCGGGTGACGGGCAATTGAGTAATCCGTACTCATGTGCCCGACGAGCGGCCGTGGTCCCCTGGGGACATGGACGGCAACCAGACCGAATCGGAGCAGTGCGATGGCTGATCGCAACGACAAATACCGCCAGAAGTACATCGAGGACATCAGCGCCCACATCGGCGAGCCGGTCGAGGCGGTGGGGATCTTCTCCCGCCCCGGCTCCATGAACTCCGTGTTCATCGGCCAGCTCTCTCCGTTGGCCGCGTCGATCAAGCGAAAGTCGGCCAAGGGCGCCACGGGCGGCCTGCCTCCCAACGTCGTCATCGGTGTGACCGCGGACCGGGTCTTCGTGTTCGGCTACAAGCCGCGGGGCACCAGCCTCAAGCTCAAGGACCCGATCGGCGTGTTCGAGCGCCGCGGCGTGCGGGCCGAGGTGGTCAACCAGGGCGCCTTGGCCAACCGCGTCCGCTTCCACCTGCCCAACGGCGACAGCATCGAGCTCGACTCGAACAAGATGCCGGGCAGCAGCTCGGACTTCAATGCCCCGATGGTCGCCGCCCTGGCCCCCGCCGTCGCCTAACGCACACCCAGGTTGAGCAGACCCCGGGTCCCCTCCCCCTCGGCGGTCAGGGCCAGCGCCGTGCCGTCGGCCACCGGGTCGCCCGCGATCCCGTCGGCCGCCCACGTGGTGTCCGGCGGCCCGAACTCGGCGTACTCGCCGGTGGCGAAGACGTCCTCGGTGTAGGCCTCGTCGAAGTAGACCTGGCTGGTCAGGGCCACGGCGCCGGCCCGGTGGACCCGCACGTGGATGTGCACGGCCCGGCCCCGGTACCAACCCGGGTAGATGGTGGCGAACTCGACGATCCCGTCGTCCCCTGCCGTCTGGGTGCCCCGCAGGAAGGTGGTCCCCTCAGCCTCGTCCTTGCCCCCACCGTTGTCGGTGAAGGCCGAGTAGTCCCCGGTGGCATCGGTGTGCCACACCTCGACGGCGGCCCCCGCGACCGGTGCACAGTCGGCGTCCACGACCCGGAGGCCGAGGTGGAGGGGATGGCCGGGGTAGCCCTCGGTGATGTCCCGGCGCTCGAACTGCTCGTCCAGAGGGAACGGGCCGGCGGTCTGCTCCGGGGTCAGGGCGCACGTGCCGAGACCGTCGAAGTCCGCCGCGGTCAGGGCCGCCCCTGTGGCCGCCGGAGCGGTCGTTGCGGTGGTCGCGACCGTGGTGCTCGCCGACGGCGCAGCGGTGGACGGCGTCGTCCCGGTGGCGTCGGCCGGGCCACCGTCGTCGCCCCCGCACGCGGCCACGACCGCAGCTGCGGCTCCAGCCACCAACACCTCACGTCGGGACCAGACCTTCATCGCTGACTCCTACTGCGAGCGGGTGACGAACCGGCAGGAGTCCTCGGCCGCGATGGCGGCTTCGAGGTCCTCGTCGCCGAGGTCGCCCTGGACGTCGGGCTTGACCAGGGACCTGGGCTTCTCCAACTCCACGACCAGCTGGGCCTTGCGGAAGTTGCGGCCCTCGGGGTCGGTGTCCGGGATGGCCAGGATCTCCTCCCGGAACCCGGCGATGTCCTCCGCCGCCGCCCGCTGACCGCGCGTGAGCTCCTCGGCGAAGGCGTCCCCGCCCTCGGTGTCGGGGTAGTCCACGTCGGCCAGCTCGGTGCCCAGATCGTCGGTTCGGGCGACCACATCGTCGATGGCGGCGAGCATGAGGGCCCGGAAGTCGGCGCCCTCCTGCATGACGACCTGGGTGTCGTTGACGATCTCGGCCACATCGTTGGTCCAGGCCACGAGGACCCCACACGCGCCCGCCGCGGCCTCGGCGTCGGTCGCTCCGCCGCCGTCGTCACCACACGCGACGACCATCACGGCGGACGCGACGACGAGGGCGAATGGAGCGACACGCACGCGCCGACGATACTGACCGACTTCGGATCACAACTCGGGGGAGACGGCACAGATGCGGGGACGGATGACGGCGGCCTGTCTGGCTGCGGTGTTGGTGCTGGCGGCCTGCGGCGGTGACGATGGCGGGGGCGGTGACGACACCGCCGCGTCCGACACCACCGCGGCGCCGGCCGAGGACACCACGACCACGACGGCGGCGCCGGAGACGTTCCGCATCCTCGTGTCCAACGACGACGGCCACGAGGGCGTGGGCGAGGGCCTCGACACCCTGGTCGAGGCCCTGCTCACGCTGGAGGACGTCGAGGTCACTGTCTCGATCCCGCTGGAAGACCGGAGCGGCACGAGTGACAACACCGAGCCGGGCGAGCAGCCCACCAGCGAGGTGACGACGCTCTCGGGGTATCCGGCCACGGCGGTCGACGGCTTTCCCGCCGACGCCGTCGAGCAGGGACTGGCCTCCATGGCCGAACCACCGCACCTCGTCGTCACCGGCATCAACTACGGCCAGAACATCGGCCCCCTCACCGAGCTGTCGGGGACAGTGGGCGCCGCCCGCACCGGCGGCCGGGCCGGCATCCCGTCGCTGGCTGTGAGCCAGGGCATCTTCGTCAACGGCGGTCCCGAGCCCGACTACCCGGCCGCGGCCGAACTCACGCTGGCCTGGATCAACGAACACCGCGACGAGCTGGTGGCCGCGGACCCGGTCGACGGCATCGCCGAAGTCACCAACCTCAACGTGCCCACCTGTCCGTCGGGCGAGCAGGGCGATCTGCTGGAGGTCCCCGTGGCCACGGAGGCCGAGGTCGCCGGCATGGACCTGGGCGCCGTGGACTGCGAGACCGCGGTGGCCGACCCCACCAACGACGTCACCGGCTTCCTGGCCGGTCATCCCGTCCAGAGCGAGCTCACCGCCTGAGCCCCCAGTCGGTCCACGCCCTGCCGACCTCGAGGCATCAGCTGTCCGAATCCGACAGCTGATGCCTCGGGAGTGATCGGCGGGTGTCTCGCAAGAATCGGGGCACGCGGCCGACGGGAAGGGCATCCCTGTCTTCTCCCTACCCGCTCGGCCCGCTGAGGGCGACGACCGGCTCCTCCGCCTCCTGGAGGGTCGGCCGGGGGCCAGCCGCGCCCTGAGCGCGCTCTGGGTCGCGGTGCTGCTCTGGGGCTCGCTCCTGCTGGCGTGGTCCGCCGGCGGCACGGATCACGTCTCTCCCCACTGGTTCTACATCCCCGTCCTCCTGGCCGGCGGGCGCTTCGGTCCCTGGGGCGTCCTGACCGCCGGCCTGACGGCGGGCGTCCTGGCCGGTCCCCTGACCCCGGCTGACGTCACCACCGGGCAGGCCCAGGCCTTCAGCGACTGGGGAACCCGGGCGGTGTTCTTCGTCATCGTGGGCCTCTTCTTCGCCCATGTGGTCGGCCGCACCCGTCGGTCGGCGCACCTGGAGCTGGAGGGCCTCCGCCTCGGCAGCGAGCTGGCCGGGGCTGCCGATCGGGGGGAGCTGGTGCTGGAGTACCAGCCCGTGGTGGCCCTTCGCCAGCGCGAGGTGATCGCCGCCGAAGCCCTCGTGCGCTGGGAGCACCCCGACCGGGGCCGGGTCATGCCCGACCAGTTCATCCCCCAGAGCGAGTCCTCGGGGGAGATCCACCCCTTGGGGGCGTGGGTGATCGACGAGGCCTGCCGGCAGTTCGCCCAGTGGCGCAAGGGGGCCCTCGACGCCGACCGACCGTTCCGCCTCTCGGTGAACGTGTCGATCCACCAGGTCGAGGACGGTGACCTGGCCGCCGTGGTCGAGCGGGCCCTGCGTCGCCATCGCATCCCCGCGAACGGCCTCGTGCTGGAGCTGACCGAGACGGCCATCCTGACCGAGCACTCCGACGCCCTGCGGCAGCTGGACCGCCTGCGGGCCATGGGGGTGCTCATCGCCGTCGACGACTTCGGCACCGGCTATTCCTCGCTGGCCTACCTCCGACGGCTGCCCGTGGACATCGTGAAGATCGACCGGGCCTTCGTGCAACGGCTCGGGCGCGACGCCCATGCCGACGACCGTCGCATCGCCGCGGGGATCATCGACCTGGCCCATGACCTCGGCCTGACCGTGGTGGCCGAGGGCATCGAGACCGAGAGCCAGGCCCGCATGCTCCTCGATCTCGGCTGCCACCGGGGCCAGGGCTTCCTGTTCGCCGCACCCCTGGCGCCCGACGAGCTGATGGCCCTCATCGCCGACGAGCGCGCCGACCGGGACCCGACCCCGACCGGGCCGCGGTCCCGGCCGAACCTCCAGAAGGCGCTCCAGCGCTGGTTCGGTGGATCGCTGCGCACCAAGGACACGACCGGCCAGCACGAGGCCCGCACCGTGGCCCTGGCCGTCCTCTTCATCGCCGGGGCCGGCATGGCCCTGACCACCTCGGCGCTCACCCCGGAACGGACCCTCGACACGGTGACCGCGGCGTTGGTGGGATCCATTGGCATCCCCGTTGCCATCCTCCTGCTCCGGTTCGGCTCTTGGATCCCCCGCTGGGGGCTCCATGTGCTCCTCGCCGGAGGCACCCTCGTCGTGTCCATGGGCGCCCTGCTCAGCGACGATCCCGGCCTCATGGTGGCCACGACCAGCCTCTACATCTGGGTCGTGCTCTACGCCGCCGCCTTCTACGACTGGCGGGCCACGATCGGTCACTTCGCCCTCGTCGCGGGCTGCCTCACCGGTGTGCTGACCGTGACCGACACCTACCAGCCCGTCGGGATCCTCATCATGATCCTCGGCTCGTCGGCGGTGGGGGCGGGGGTGGTGGGTTGGCTGGCCCGCCAGTTGCGGGCGGTGGCGTCGACCGACCTGCTCACCGGGCTGCCCAACCGGCAGGCCTTCGAGGCCCTGCTCCCCCGGGAGATCGCCCGGGCCGAGCGGGACGGGGCGTCACTCTGCCTGGCCGTCGTCGACGTCGACGACTTCAAGGAGATCAACGACACCCACGGCCACCAGGCCGGAGACGGCATCCTGGCCACCCTGGCCGCGGCAGTGGCAGAGCGTGCTCCGGGCGACCGACGTGCTGGCCCGGGTCGGGGGTGACGAGTTCGTCGTGCTCCTGCCCGGCTGCGGCCTGGCCGACGCCGTCCCCGTCCTCGAACGCATGGGCGCGAGCGGCCAGCCGTCGTGCTCGGTCGGGGTGGCGAGGCTCGGCGAGGGCGAGACCCCGGACCGCCTGATGGCGCGCGCCGATCGGGCGCTCTACCGGGCCAAGGCGGCGGGCACGGGTCTGGTCGTGCCCGACCACGTCGATGCCGTCGATCCGAAGCCGGTGGCCGTCGCTCGGTAGCGTCGGCTGGGTGAGCAGCATCCTCCGGTACGACCTCGACGGCGAGGTGGCCGTCCTCCGCCTCGATGACGGCAAGGCCAACGCCATCGGGCCCGACACCGTCGCCGCCCTCGACGAGGCCCTGACCCGGGCCGAGACCGAGGCCGGCGCCCTGCTCCTCATCGGCCGGGAGGGCAAGTTCTCCGCGGGGTTCGACCTGTCAGTCATGACCTCGGGCGTGGAGGCCATGCAGGACCTGGTCCGCTCCGGCGCCGAGCTGCTGGTCCGGCTCTACGCCAGTCCGCTGCCGACCGTGGCCGCCTGCACCGGTCACGCCCTGGCGATGGGCAGCCTCCTGCTCCTGGCCAGCGACACCCGCATCGGGGCGGACGGCCCCTTCAAGCTGGGCCTGAACGAGGTGGCCATCGGCATGGGCCTGCCCATCTTCGCCGTGGAGCTGGCCCGGGACCGCCTCTCCCCCCGCTTCTTCACCGCCGCCACCGTCCAGGGGCAGGTCTTCGACCCGACCGGGGCGGTCGACGCCGGCTATCTGGACCGCCTCGTCCCCGCCGACGAGCTCGAGGGCGCCGCCCGCGAGGAGGCCGGTCGCCTGGCCCAGCTCCGCCGGGGCGCCGTCGGCCACACCAAGGCCCGGGCCCGACAGGCCACCATCGACCACATCCGGGCCACCCTGGCCGAGGACATGGCCGCCACCGGGATGCCCGAACCGGGCTGAATTCCCTCGCTCCACCCCGTCGGGACCGGCAGGCTGTCGGGGTGGCCCACCTGACGACCGAAGAGCTGGACGCCGGCCTGGACGACATCCGCCGGTCCCCGAAGGACGGGGGCACGGTCGAGTTGATCGTGGCTCGTCCCGACGCCGGCGCACGCGAGGAAGTGGCCGAGGCGACCCTCGACCCCGAGGTCGGTCTCGTCGGCGACAACTGGCTGGCCCGGGGCAGCCGGCACACCGAGGACGGTGCCGCCGAGGTCGAGCGCCAGGTGACCCTGATGAACGCGCGGGCCGCCGCCCTCGTCGCCGATGACCCGGACCGGCGGGCCCTGGCCGGCGACCAGCTCTACGTCGACCTGGACCTGGGGTGCGCCAACCTGCCCGCCGGGACCCGCCTGCGCCTCGGCTCCGCCGTGCTCGAGGTCAGCCCCCTCCCCCACACCGGCTGCGCCAAGTTCAGCGAACGCTTCGGACCCGACGCGGCGCGCTGGGTCAACATCGGACCGGGCAAGGAGCTGAACCTGCGGGGCATCAACGCCCTCGTCGTCGAGGCGGGGACGGTCCGGGTCGGCGACCCCGTCAACAAGCTGCCGTGATGCCCGCGGTGTAGGTGAACTCGGTGTCGCGGACGATCCAGGAACAGGACCCGGCAGCCGCGGCGCCGTCGACCTGGGCCTGGACCTCGGCCACGCCGTAGGGCAGGTCCGCCGAGTAGTCCTGGAGCCAGGGGACGATCGGGGTGGGGCGGTCGCCGAGCTGGTCCTTCGCCTCCGTGACCGCGCCCGCCACCGCATCGCCGGGCGCGGCCTGCGGGTCCGGGAGGTTGAAGTAGCCCGACGAGTAGGTCTCGGGGTAGACCTCGGGGGCGAGGTAGTCCACCGCGGCGGCCATGGCCGCCAGGTCCTGGTCGTAGAACGAAGGGTCGCGGACCGAGATGCCCGTCGTCGTGGCCCCGAGGTAGGCCCCCTCGGGCCGCACCCGGGACTGGGCCTCGGCCAGGAAGGCGGTCAGCGTCTCCACGGTCGTGCCGGTGATGCCGACGGCGTTGAGGAAGGAGAGATCCCCGTCGGGCCGGCGGACGTCGTCGAGCAGCACGTTGTCGACCCCCAGGCCGACGACCTCCTCGGCCAGGCCCAGGTTGTAGTCCCACACCTCGGGGTTGGCGTAGTTGGTGAAGCCACCGACGATCGGCTCGGCATTGGCGGGCGCGGGGCAGCCCTCACCGTCGCCGTACACCGGCCAGGGGTCGTTCGCCGTGTCCTGCAGGACCCAGTCCTCGTGGCCGTTCGCCCAGGCCCATCGGGCCAGCAGGGGGTCCCGGAAGGTGACGAGGCGGGCGATGACCTGGCCACCGTGGTCATGGACGGTGGCGATGGCGTCCTCGAGGTCGTAGCGGTCGTCCACCGCGCCCACCTCGCCGGCGAGGTCCAGGTCGGCGGCGAAGGGCACGACACCGCACTCGTCCTTCACGTCGAGCACGACCGTGTCGACCTGCTCGTCGTCCAACAGGGCGAGGGCCCCGTCCCGCAGTGACTCGTCGGCCCAGGCGTCGGCGGAGAGGTACAGCCCATGGGTGGACGGCGGGGCGACCGAGACGGGCACGGACAGGGGCGTCGCGTTCCCGGCGGGATCCGTGGCGACGAAGTCGACGGCCCCCGCGGGGGGTACCGGGAAGGTCACGCTGAAGTGGCCGTCCTCGTCGACCTCGACCGGCTCCTCCTCGGCGGTGAGGTCGACCCGTTCGTCCACGCTGCCGGAGAGGGTGAGCTCGTCGCCGATGCCGATCCGCTCCGGCGTCGGGACCTCGAGCACGGGCGGCGTGTCGTCCACCCCGAAGGTCATGGACCACGTCTCGATGCCGAAGACCGCCTTCGGCACCTCGACGGACAGCTCGTAGGTGCCTTCCTCCATGCCGTCGTCAGGGGGCGTCCAAGTGAAGCCCGTGTCGGTGATCTCGAGGTCGTCGGTGATGTCGGTGCCGTCGAGGCGGACCGTGGTGTCCTCGATGCGGCTGGCGGGCTGGATCTGCACGTCGATCACCAGGCTCCGGATGTGGGCGGTCTGAACGGCGCCGCCGTCCTCGAAGTCGCTGGTCACCGTGACCCGGTTGGCCCGTACGAGCCAGATGCCGCCGATCACGAACAGGGCGACGAAGGCCAGGCCCAGGAGCAGGTTGAAGCGGTCGACCTGCCACCGCGGGCCCTGGAAGCGCAGGGCCGGACCGGTGCGGGCCTTGGCGGCCCGGGTCGGACCCGCCGTCTTCGGCGGTGGCTGCCAGGGCTTGCCGGCCGGGCGCCGAGCCACCTTGCCGAGGCGGCCCTTCTTCTTGCCCCCACCGGCGCCGGGGATGTCCCGGAGTGATGAACCCATGCTGGCCAGGTTTGTAGCACCGACGGTCCGGGAACCGGGCGCACTCCCCGCGTCGTCCAACCTCCCGACCACGACCCGGGAGACCGTCATGCGTCCTGTCCTGCGAACCGTCATCGCCGCCTTGGCCGCCACCTTCGCCCTCGTGGGGGCCTGGGCCGCGCCCGTCTTCGCCTGTGGTGGGCTGGTGGCCCCGAACGGGGCCGTGCAGCTGCTGCGCACGACCACGCTGGCGGCCCACGTCGACGGGGTGGAGCACTACGTGACCAGCTTCGCCTTCGCCAGCCCCGAGGAGTCGTTCGGCTCCATCGTGCCCCTGCCGGGCGAGCCCACCACGGTGGAGCGGGCCGGACGGTGGACCCTGCAGCGCCTGGTCCAGGAGATCACCCCGCCACGGGCCGTGGCCTTCGACGGCGACGACTCAGCCGCCGCGTCCCTGGAGAGCGTCGAGGTCCTCGAGCACGTGCAGATCGACGCCCTGGACGTGACCATCGTGCGTGGCGGCGGCACCGAGGTGGCGGCCTGGGCCGAGGACCAGGGGTTCACCATCTCCGCCGACGCCCCTGAGGTGCTCGACTTCTACTCCGATCGGTCGCCGTACTTCATGGCCGCCCGCTTCGACGCCGACCTGGCGGCCGCCGACGACTTCACCGAGGGCGATGCCATCCCCGTCCACCTGGCCATCCCCACCGAGGACCCCTGGGTCCCGATCCACATCCTGGGGCTGGACAAGCCGGGCACCGAGGTGGTCGAGGCCGACGTCTTCCTGCTGACCGACGAGAAGCCCTCGCTGCTCGGGCCCGAGGCGATGCGCCTCGAGCGCTCCGAGCCTGCCTCGGACCTGCTCCTCGACGACCTGCGCTCCGACCGGCACAGCGCGTGGGTGCCCGAGGAGGCGTGGCTGAGCTACCTGCGCATCGACGCCCCGGCGTCGGCACTGGACGGCGACCTGGCCATCGACGTCCACGGCAACCACCCGTCGCGGGTGGCCGCGGGGCTGGCCCAGGGCGAGCTGGCGGCCGGGCCGACGATCGTCACCGGGTCGGACGATCCCTGGCTGAACTGGGTCCTGGCCGGACTGGGCGCCGCGGTGGTGATGGGCGGGCTGCTGGTCCTGTTGCGGACCGGAGATCAGGCCGGTCGGGCCAGCTGACCCGGCGGGACCCAGGCGGCCAGCTCGGCCACGGTCCGCTCGAGCAGGGCGACGTTCGCGCTGCCCGGGTACCGCTCGGCCAGGATCGCCCCGGCTGACCGGTAGAACCAGACGTAGTCCTCGGGACCCGCCTCGCGGTGTTCCCAGGCCCGGGCCCCGTCGCGGTCCAATCCGGCCAGGAGGGTCCGGGCGTTGTCGAGCTTGTCGGCGGCCGCCACCCGCAGGACGCGCTCAGTGGCCTCCGGGGAGCGGAGCTGGCCGAGCAGGCGCTCCTTCCGCTCCCGCCAGGGGACCCGGGCCTCGCCCCGACCGTCGGACAGGAGGGCCACGGCGTCGGCCACCTCCTGGCCGAAGCGGCGTCGGATCTCGGCCAGCGCGACGTCCCCGCCCTGGTCTTCGACGGCGTCGTGGCACAGGGCGATGACGACGTCGGTCTCGTCGCCGCCGTCCTCGAGGGTGAGGGCGGCGACCGCCAGGAGGTGGCTGACGAACGGAATGTCGCTCCCCCCCTTGCCGGCCTGATCGGCGTGGAGCTCTGTCGCCCAGGCGACGGCCTCGACGAAACGAGCACCGAGACGGGTGTGCGGGGGGAACACAACCAAATTTGTACCGCGCCGGACCCTCCGGAGGCCAGCGCGCCGCACCAGGTACGGTCGGGCCATGGCCGACCCGGCGTCCCCAGCCATCCGGGGCGACGCCATGCCGCCGTGGATCCCGCGCGCGATCCTGTGGTTCTTCGGCACCGGCCTGGCCATCTTCGTCGCCTGGTGGCTGGTCGTGCGCCTACGGGGCCTGCTGGTGATGCTCCTCGTCGCCCTCTTCCTGTCCTTCGCGCTGGAGCCGGCGGTCAACTGGATGGCCGAGCGGGGCTGGCGTCGCGGGGCGGCGACCCTCACGGTGATGTTCGTCCTGCTCATCGCCGGCGCCATCTTCGTCTGGGCCATGGGCGCGGTCCTGGTCAACCAGGTCACGGACTTCGTCGACGAGGCCCCGCGCTACATCGAGGACGCCGAGGACTGGTTCAACGACACCTTCGACGCCGACGTCGACTTCGAGGACCTGATCGCCGAGTTCCAGCAGGGCGGCTCGGCCCAGGAGTTCGCGGCCAAGCTGGGGGGCAACATCGTCAGCGCCGGGGCGACCGTGGTCGCCGTGCTGTTCCAGATGCTGACCATCGGCCTCTTCACCTTCTACCTGGTGGCCGACGGGCCCCGCCTGCGCCGGGCGATCCTCTCCGTGCTGCCCCAGGACCGCCAGGTCGAGGTCCTGAGGGTGTGGGAGATCGCCATCGACAAGACCGGTGGCTACATCTACAGCCGGGGCATCCTCGCCTTCTGCTCCACCCTCGTGCACTGGATCGCGTTCGCCATCATCGGCATCCCCTTCCCGCTGCCCCTGGCCCTCTGGGTGGGCCTCATCAGCCAGTTCGTGCCCACCATCGGGACCTACATCGCCGGGGCCCTGCCCATCGTCATCGCCCTGATCGACAAGCCCATCGACGCCGTGTGGGTCCTGGCCACGATCCTCGTCTACCAGCAGATCGAGAACTACCTGCTGGCCCCGCCCATCCAGGCCGAGACGATGGACATCCACCCGGCCGTGGCCTTCGGCGGGGTCATCGCCGGGGCCAGCATCCTCGGGCCCATCGGCGCCCTGTTGGCCCTTCCCGCGGCGGCGACGCTGCAGGCGTTCGTGTCCACCTACGTGCGCCGTCACGAGGTCATCGAGACCCCGCTCACCGCCCACCCCCGGGCCCGGGTCGACTTCCTCCGGCCCCTGCGCTACCTCCGCCGCACCAAACCGGAGTCGGTGGAACCGGGCGACGCCGGGGCCGACGCTGATGTGGAACCAGCTGAAGACAGCAGTTGACATCTGTATGAGTTGAAATAGATTGACAGGGTGTCACGGAGATGGACCGTCCTCCTCGCCCTCCTGGCCCTCGTGGGTGCCGCCCCGGCGGCCGGGGCGCCCGGGGGCTCGGTCGGGGGCGGCGTGGACACCTCGGGCGTGACGATCACCATCGTGCGGTGGCAGGGCAGCGACCGGGTGCACGCCACCGGCGCCGGTGGGGGCGACGACCCCACCGGCTGTGACTGGGCGATCGTCCCGGCGCCCCTCGGTGCCCTGCCCCCGGCCGACATCCCTCCGTACCAACCGGACTCCTACCTCGGCCTGCTGACCTGTGACGGCGTCGGGGTGGAGGTCATCTGGGTCGGGCCCCACAACACCGTCGATCTCGAGGCCGAGGCCCGCCGCCTCGTCGAGGAGTACGTGGCCCACATCCCGGTCCCGCGCATCACGGTCCACGCCAACCCGATGCCGACGGGCCTGGTCGGCCTCGAGTCCTGGTTCTGGGCCACCGGCTACGACCAGCGCCCGATCGTCGACCGCATCGACGCCCTGGGTGTCGGCGTCGACGTCCGCATCGACCCGACGCCGGCCACGTGGGCGTTCGGCGACGGGGCAACCGCGATCGGGGGGTTGGGCGTGGCCTTCCCGGCCCGCTCCCCGGTCCGCCACGGCTTCACCGAGCACGGCATCCGACCGGTCGAGGCCGCCTTCGCCCTCGTCCCGCGCTACCGGATCGACGGCACCGACTGGATCGACCTCCCGTCGATCCCGATCGCCGACGGGTTGTCCTACCGCGTGCGGGAGGCCCAGGCGGTGATCACGGGCTGAGCCGCGACCCGCTCAGTTGTCGTCGCGGGTGACGGACAGGCCGGGGGTCAGGGCCAGGAGGCCGATGAGGGCGGCGCCGGCCGCCAGGGCGAGGGCCAGGACCACCAACTCGAAACGGGCGCCGGACACGACGGCGTGGAGCAGGAGGCCCGCCCCGGCGACGGCCATGACGCAGGTGGCCACGAGGGCGATCCGGCGGGCTGATCCGGCAGCCGTCGAACTGCGCCCTGGCGTCACCTGCGTGGCGTTCATTACAAACAGGTTACAACATGGCGCTCCGTGGGGACAGGGCCCTTCGGCCCCGTCCGCCCGGGCCTCAGCCCACGAACCGCCCGCAGATCGGCCAGGGCTGGTCGCCCCGGATCTGGAAGAGGGCCTTGGCCCGCATGTCCTGCTCCCAGTACGGGGCGGTGGAGGGCCGCCCGGTGCCGCCCATGGTCTGCCAGGTCCGGAGGTCGAACTGGTAGGCGCCGTAGAAGCCGTTGCCCGTGTTCGTCGTGTACACACCACCGGACTCACAGAAGCGCAGTCGGCTCCAGGCCCCTTCCCCCGGATCGCGGCGGTTGGCACCGTCCATGGCCTCGGCCGCGCTGAGCTCGACCTCCGCCCGGCGGATGTCCTCGGCCGCCTGCGCGATGTCGGCCTCGGCCTGCTCGATGCCGGCCTGGACGTCGTCGAGCCGCTCGGCCAGCTCGATGACGTGGTCGTCGGCCTGGGCCCGCAGCGCCTGGTACTCCTCGATGGCCTGCGCCGTGTCGACCACGTTCCCGGTCAGGAGCTCGCTCCGGTAGAGGTGCTCACCGATGTCGGTGGCGTCCATCAGGACGTCGAGCTCGCGGGCGCCCGCCCCACCGGTGTAGGCCCGGACCGTGACCACTCGGACCCGGTGACGGGCCACCTCCAGCTCGTGGGCCAGAGCGGCCTGCTCGAGGCCGAGCGCGCTGATCTCCTGGCGAGTGGCGGCCAGATCGGCCTGGCCCTCGTCCCGACGCTGGATCGCATCGGCCCGGGCCGCCTGCGCCTCCGCCAGGGCGTTCTGGGCTCCGTCCAACGAGGGGGGCCCGGGGTGGACCATGGTCTCGGCGCCGGCGGTCACGGCGCCGAGCGCGAAGACCGCGGCGAGGGCGACCATCGCCACCGCGGCCAGGCCCCGGACGGGGGCCAGAGCGCTGGGCGCGTCGCGACGGACTGAATGTTGCGAAGCCATTACGAGATCCGGCAGCGTATCCCAAGGTCGCTCGAGGAACCGGATCGGGACCCCGGGGTACGCTGCGCCCACTCGGGGGGACCTGGAGGGGGCAAATGGCACAACGGGACGACTACCTGAAGCGGCTGGCCGGTGTACCGCTGCTCGCCGACCTGGATCGCCACGAGCTCGAAGCGGTCGCCGAGCTGGGCACGGACGTCGACGTCGAGGAGGGGCGGGAGCTGGTCCGCCAGGGCGACGCGGCCAGCGAAGCGTTCCTCGTGCTCTCCGGCACCGCGGTGGCCACGCGGGACGATGAGGAGCTGGCCACCTTCGGGCCCGGCGACTTCTTCGGTGAGATGGCCCTGCTCGTCCACGGCCACCGCTCGGCGACCGTCACCGCGACGTCACCGATGTCGGTGCGGGCGTTCCACAAGTCCGAGTTCGACAGCCTCCTGGACCGCTCGCCCAAGGTGGCGGTGAAGATCCTGCGGACGACGGCCATCCGCCTCCTGAACGCCGAGGACTCGCCCCACCACTAGGTCGGCCGGGGCCGTCTCCCGGCCCTCACATCGTCGCCGCCCGCTCCGATGGAGCAACGGAGTTCTTCGACGCGACGCGGGGCAGAGACATGAGCGCAGCCAGCCGGCAGAAGCAGGACGCGGGTGCACTGGGCTACCTGCTGCGCTCCGTCGGGGTCGGTGTCCTCGGCGCCATTGCCGGCATCGCCCTGGGGCTCGGCACCGCCCTCACCGGCAGCCTCGCCGGCGCGGCCATCGGCGCCGGCATCGGCTTCGCCACGACCAGCGGCATCTACCTCGTCACCGCCCACCGCTCCATCCACCGCTTGGAGGCCCGGGTCCAGGACATGGAGACCCGCGATCCCCTGACCGGGCTGCGCAACGTCCGGGCGCTGCGCACGTGGCTGGAGCACCACCTCCACCGCGCCAACGAGATCCAGTCCCACACCGCCCTCCTGGTCATCCACGCCGAGGGCATCGACCGGATCAACGAGAGCCACGGCCGCGAAGTGGGTGACGAGCTGCTCAGGGCTCTGGTCGCCCGAGCCCGCTCCTGCCTGCTGGCCAAGGACCAGGTGTTCCGGGCGGGTGGCACCGACATCGCCGTGGTCCGTCCCGACCTCGCCGGCACCCGTGCGGCCGAAGAGCTGGCCGAGACCATGATGGACCTGCTGTCCAACCCCTACGAGGTCGACGGCGAGCGGTTGCGGGTCCCGGTCTGCATGGGCCTCGCCGTCGCCGGTGGGCGCCCGACCAACGCCGACGACATGCTGCGCGACGCCGAGGTGGCCACCTACCGGGCCACCACCACCGGTGCCGGCGTGCTGGTCCGCTTCGAGCAGTCCCTGGTCGAGGCCCTGACCCCCGCTACTGCGGAACACCGGCTGCGCACCGCACTGGAGCGGGGCGACTTCCAGGTCACCTACCTGCCGGTGTTCTCGCTCACCACCGGTGAGGTCGTCGAGGTCGAGGCCCTGCTGCGCTGGATCGACGAGAGCCGGGGCATGGTGGCGCCCGACGAGTTCCTCACGGCGATGGAACAGACCGGCATCATCGTTCCCGTCGGCTCCTGGGTCGTCCAGGAGGTGTGCCGTCAGGCCACCTACTGGGCCCGGACCTTCCCCAGCCACCGCCCCGTCCGGGTGACGGCCAACCTCTCCCGCCGCCAGCTCCTCCAGGCCGACTTCAACGAGCTGATCGCCAACGCCCTCGACGACGCCGACACCGACCCCAGCCGGGTCATCCTCGAGGTCAACGAGCGCAGCCTGGCCGACCAGCGCGAGGACCTCTGGTCGGTCCTGCGCCGCACCAAGGACCTCGGCGTCGCCGTGTCGCTCGACGACCTCGGCGCGGCCAACTCGTCGCTGGCCACGCTCCGACGCTTCCAGCTGGACCAGGTCAAGATCGACCACAGCTTCATCGAGACGGTCATGGCCTCCGCCGAGGACATGGCCGTCGTCCGTCACCTGACCGCGCTGTGCCGCGAGTTGGGCATCGTCACGGTGGCCAAGGCGGTGCAGGCCGAGGACCAGGCCGAGCACCTCTGCCGCCTCGGCGTCGACAACGCCCTCGGCCGTTTCTTCAGCGAGCCGGTCAGCCCGGGCCAGATCGACGAGCTGATCTACGGCGACCTGGCCCGGTCCGCCCGCGCTCCGGTCGGCGCCGCGCCGATGCCGTCCCCCCTGCTGGCCCAGCAGGCGCCCGGCGAGGCGGCCCGGGCCGAGCCCGTCGTCGTCCCCGATCTGGCTGCCACGAGGACGTTCCCGCGCCGAAGTAGGTTGTTCAACTGACTCCCCGGACGCCTCGAGCGACGATCGGTGGTCTTCTCGCCACTCTTTGCGGTCTTCTGTCGACCGCTCTCACGCTCTGTGGTTGGGTGGTTACTTCCCGTGCTCAAAGGGAGTATGGTGGAGTCATGCCCCGCCGAAGCCGCCCCCCGCGGTGGGTCCTGGTCGTGATCGCCGTCGCCGGCACCTTCGTCGGCACCGCCGCGGCCGCCCAACCCTCCGAGCACAAACCGCACGGCCCCCCCACGACGGTCCCCGTCACCGCGCCCGACACCACCGTGCCCGACACCACCGTCCCGGACACCACGGTGCCCGACACCACCGTCCCTGACACCACGGTCCCTGACACCACGGTGCCCGACACCACCGTCCCGGACACCACGGTGCCCGACACGACCGTCCCCGACACCACCGTGCCGACGACGACGGCCCCGCCCCCGCCGCCGACGTCCACCACTGAGCCCCCGATCCAGTCCACGACCACGACGGCCCCGCCCCCGCCGCCGCCGTCGACCACCGAGCCCCCGATCCAGTCCACGACCACGACCACGACGATCGTGCCCCCACCTCCGCCCGGCGAGAACGACGACCAGCCGGCCGCCGTAGGCCCCACCGATGGGACCGACGACGCCGGGCCCGACTCCGGCGCCCCTCCGCCGAGTGGCGACGACGCCGGCGGGTCCGACGGGCGCGACGAGGTGGCGGAGCCGCCCCACACCGAATTGGTGTCCATCGACGGGCGGACCTACCTGATGCCGTCCGCGCCCGACTCCCCGGACACCCGGCCCCTCTGGCTGGCGGTGCTGCTCGGCATCGCCGCCGGCATCGGCTTGACCCTCACCGCCTCGGTGGTCGTCAGCAACCTCGAACACCCCGAGGACTGACCGTCACCAGCGCGTAGCCGGGCATCCCATCCGGCCACCGAACGGACAGCACCGGGTGCCGTGGCTCCGGCGCGCGCCCGGACCAAGATCCGGTGCCTCCTACGCGTGCCGGACCCCCAGCGCAACGGACGGGCGATGGTTCCGGTGCCTCCTACGCGTGCCGGACCCCACATCCGGCCGGCGCAACGGACGGGCGATGGTTCCGACGGCTCCGACGCGTGCCCGGGCACCACATCCGGCCAGATGAACGGATGGGCCATGGTGCCGATGGTCCCTACCCGTGCCCGGGCACGACATCCGGCCACCAGATCGGGGCCGGGAGGGGATCAGGCGGCGAACCAGATGCGGCGCTCGGCCTTGGCCCGGTACATGGCCTGATCGGCGCGGTGCATGACCGACTCGGCGCTCTCGCCGGGCTCGGCCAGCGCCACCCCCAGGCTCATGGCCACATCGAGGTGGGTGAGATCGACGTCGAGGGGCCGGGCCACCTCCTGATGGAGGCGCTCGGCGGCCAGGCGGGCCCCCGCTTCGTCCTCCAGCTCCTCACAGACGACCACGAACTCGTCGCCGCCGTAGCGGCCCACGGTGTCCATCGCCCGGGCCGCCCCCCGCATGCGGCGGGCCACCCCCTGCAGCAGGCGGTCACCCACGAGGTGGCCGTACTGGTCGTTGACCGGCTTGAAGCTGTCGAGGTCACCGAAGACCACCGCCACGCGGCCCCCGGTGCGACTGGCCCGCACGAGCGCGTGCTCGAGCCGGTCGTGGATGAGGGCCCGGTTGGGCAGCCCGGTGAGGTCGTCGTGGGTGGCCTCGTGGGCCAGCCGGTCTTCGAGCTTGACCCGATCGGTCACGTCGTGCGCGGTGAGGACCAGGCCACCGATGGCCGGGTCGTCGAGGCGATTGGCGACCACCACTTCGAAGCTGCGGTGCGAACCGTCGCTGTGCCGGAAGCGGATCAGGCCCTTCTCGGAGACGCCTGTCCGTGACGTCAACGCGGCCAGCAGCGAGCGGTCGTCGGGATGGACCAGGTCGCCGAGGAAGCCGCCCGGCAGTGAGGTGGCCTCACGGCCCAGGAGGCGGGTGACCGACGGGGTGACGAAGCTGATCATGGTGGACGCATCGGTGACGATGACCAGGTCGGACAGGTGCTGGACGACCGCCCGAAAGTTCTCCTCGGTGCGGTCTCGGGCCAGCTGGGCCTCCGAGGCGACCCGGAGGGCGCCGGCCCGGCCGCGGGCCAGGACCAGGACCAGAGCGCCGACGAGGATGCTCAGGGCCATCCCGGCGCCGAGGAGCAGGCCCGGCTCCCGCCAGCCCCCACCCGTGAGGCCGTCGAGGTCGGCCACCGTGACCTCCAGCGGGCCGTCCCCGATCGGCCTGACCGTGCGGGCGTCGGAGGGCACGGCATCCAGGTCGACGGCGCGACCGTCAGCCCGGGCGGTGGAGGCGCCTACGGGGGAACCACCGACGGCGAGGGCCACATCCAGCTCGTCGTCGACGTCAGCGGCCTGCGCGGCCAGCTGGTCGCCGGACAGCAGGGCCAGGACCCACGCATCGCGTCCGGCCGGGAGGACCACAGCGAACGCGGACTTGCCGAGCTCGGGGTGCAGGTCGAGGACCTCCTGGGGCAGGGCCTCCAGGCGGGTGCTGATCTCGCCATTCCGATTCGCGCCGGGGGCGAGAGCCGCGGCCAGAGCCGGTATGGCGCGGAGGTCGTAGCCGGACAGGATCGGTGCGGCCAGGGTGGCCTCGAAGGTGGCGATGGCGGGGGGCGCCCCACCCGCTTCGACGGAGTGCACCTCGAAGTCGGCCAGCCCGGCGGCGACCCGGTCGGCCTGCAGTTGGTTGATGTCGCCCTCGGCCACCCGCTCGACCAGGGCCACCGAGGCCAGCGACGAGAGGTCGGGGGGCAGGGCGGCGGACACGGTCTCGTCGAACGCCTCCGAGGTGAGGGCCGAGGGGTTGCCGTCGACGGTGGTCCGGGTGTTCTGGAGGACATCGACCGTGCTCAGCAGGCTCTGGGCGACGACCTGCTGGGCCGCGGTGGCGTCCACGGCGAACTGCTCGCGGCCCTTGCCCTGGAGCTGACTGCGCCAGCCCAGGGCCGCGACCGCGCTGAGGATCATGAACACGACCGTCACGGCGACGGCCACGGTGAACGGGCGGGCCCCCTGGCGAGGGGAGGCGACCCCGGCGACGTGGGTCATGAGGGAAAGTCTAACCCATTGACCACGTCACGCGGTTGCACGTGCACGGAGCGTGTGCAGGGGCGGGACGAGGGCCCGGGATTGCGAACGGGACACGGGATGGCGCGGACCCTACGATCGCTGGGACCATGGCCGACGCGACCGTCCCGTCCGATTTCGCCGCCCGGATCACGCAGGGCTACGCCGCGGCGGGGGCGGTGGTCGGACTGGGCCGGGGCATGCTCGACGGCACCACCCATCCTGACGCCGTGGTCCAGATCCCGGCGGCCATGTGCAACCGCCACGGCCTGATCGCCGGCGCCACGGGGACGGGCAAGACGGTCACCCTGCAGGTCATGGCCGAACAGCTGTCGGCCATCGGCGTACCGGTGTTCGCGGCCGACATGAAGGGCGACCTCAGCGGCATCGCCCACCCCGCGGAACCGAACGACCGGTTGACCGGGCGGGCCGCCGAGCTGGGCATCGAGTGGACGCCCAACGGCAGTCCGACCGCCTTCCTCTCGCTCGGGGGGGTGGGCCCGGGTGTGCCCGTCCGGGCCCCCGTGTCGGCCTTCGGTCCCGAGCTCCTGGCCAAAGTGCTCGGCGCCAACGAGACCCAGCGCTCGTCCCTCGCCCTGGTCTTCCGTTACGCCGACGAGCACGGCCTGCCCCTGCTCGACCTGGCCGACCTGCGCACCGTCCTGCACTACCTGACCGGGGACGAGGGCAAGGCGGACCTGAAGGCCATCGGGGGCGTGTCCTCGGCCACCGCCGGCGTCCTGCTGCGCTCGATCAGCGAGCTGGAGGGCCAGGGCGGCGACGCCTTCTTCGGCGAGCCCGAGTTCGCGGTGACCGACCTGCTCCGCCTCCAAGGGGAGCGGGGCGTCATCAGCTGCCTCGAGCTCCCGGCAGTCCAGGACCGACCGAAGCTCTTCTCCACGTTCATCATGTGGCTGCTGGCGTCGCTGTTCGAGACCCTGCCCGAGGTCGGCGACCTCGACCAGCCCAAGCTCGTCTTCTTCTTCGACGAGGCCCACCTCCTCTTCGACGACGCCAGCGACGAGTTCCTCGACCAGGTGGCCCAGACCGTGCGCCTGATCCGCTCCAAGGGCGTCGGCGTCTTCTTCGTCACCCAGCTCCCCGACGACGTCCCCGAGGTCGTCCTGGCCCAGCTCGGCAACCGGGTCCAGCACGCCCTCAGGGCTCACACCCCCCGGGACGCCAAAGCCCTGAAGGCCGCCGTGTCCACGTACCCGACGACCGAGGACTACGACCTCGAGAAGGCGTTCACCGAGCTGGGTACGGGTGAGGCGATCGTCACCATCCTCTCCGAGAAGGGGGCCCCGACCCCGGTGGTGTGGACCAAGATGCTGCCCCCGTCGAGCTTCCTGGGCGCCCTCGACCCGGCCGTCGTGACCGCGGCGGCCGAAGCGTCGCCGCTGTGGCCGACCTACGCCATCGAGATCGACCGTGAGTCGGCCACGGAGCTGCTGGCCGCCAAGATGGGCGTCACCCCGCCCTCCACGACGGCGCCGGCGGCCCCGGCGAGTGCGGACAAGCCCAAGAAGGCGGCCAAGGCCATCGAGAAGAAGGCGTCCGGCCACGACGCGCCGGACACCAGCGCGGTGACCGACTACCTCAAGAGCCGCGAGGGCCGGAGCATGCTCAACACCATCGCCCGCGGCGTCTTCTCGATGCTCAAGAAGTCCTGACCCCCGTTCAACCGTCATCGCCGAGGCCGGGCACGTCGCCGGTGCAGTTGAGGATGCGCTCGCAGGCGGCCTGGACGGGGACGCCGAAGCTCACGTCGCCGCCGGCGTAGTTGAGCGGGGCGTAGCCGGTGGACGCGATGCCCACGACCTCGCCCCGTCCGTTCACCAGCGGGCCGCCCCGGAACGCCTGGTTCAGGGGCGCGGTGTGCTGGAGGCCGACCGCGGACGAGTCGATCACCGAGCCCGAGCTCACGCTCACGCCGTTGCCCCCGATGCCCTCGGCCGCCCACACCCGCGCCCCCACGATGTGGGCCAGTGCGTCGTCGTCGGCCCACGGCAGCGGCTCGAGGCCCCCGCGGGGGAGGATGAGCAGGGCCAGGTCGTGCGCGGGGTCCCAGTTGTAGAGGGTGGCCTCCAGGGTCTCGTCCCCGGACCGGACGCCGATGGTGGGCGCCGGCTCCGTCGTCGCCGCGGCCACCGCCCCGAACGAGGTGACCAGGAGCGACTGGGTGTCGTCAGAGGCGGCCACGAAGGCCGAGCCGACGGCGGGCGCACCGTTCTCATCGAGGGTCTCGACGAACCAGACCGAGCCGTCGAGACGACCGGTCAGGTTGCCGACGACGCGCTCCTCTTCGAGCAACGCCCGCAGGGGTCGGGCCTCGCGCCGGATGGCCTGCACGGCGTTCTCGCTGGACAGGTTCAACTCCTCGTTGGCCTGCAGCAGGCGTCGCTCGAGGCCCGCCGACAGCTCGCCCACCCGCTGCTCGTTCTCGGACAGGCGCCAGTCGTAGTAGGCGTAGAGGATCGCGCCGGCCACGCCGATCCCGAGGCCGAAGAAGAGCAGCATCGTGGAGATCCCGATCACGGTGCGGGGCAGGATCCGGTGGCGGCGCAGCCTCAGCTTCTCGATCCGCTTCAGTTCCTTCAGCTCACGGCGCCGCCGCTTGGCCTGGCGGCGGGTGAGCGGGGCCTCGACGTCGGGGACGTAGGGCTCGGCGTCGGTCCCGTCGGGCTCGTCCTCGGTGACGGTGAGGGGCTCCGCCGCGGGCAGCACGAAGGACTCCGTCCGCGGTTCCGCCGACGGCTCGACGACCGGCACCTCGGTGGCCAGGTCGTCCCACAAGGTCTGGATCAGGTCCTCGTCCTCGAGGTCGGGCACCCGGAGGGCGTCCGCCAACGTCGGCGGATCGTCCGTCGTGGCTCCCAGGTCTTCTCGTCGCATCGCCATGTCCTTCCCGGTCAGGGGACCAGATCTCGTGTGCACGGTCCGCCGCAGTCGTCGGGGATGACGGCGGCGGGCAACGGCTCGCCCGCGCTGGCCCCGAAGGGCACCGGGGCGGGCGGGGGGGCCGGGGCCGCGGGAGCCTCGACCACGGGCGTCGGGACGGTCCCGTAGGGCGGGCCGTCGGGCAGCGGGCCGGGCGGGACGAAGGCCACGACCGGCTGGTCGGCCATCGCCGCCCGCATGTAGCGGCCCCAGGTCTCGGCGGGGAAGGATCCCCCGCTCACGCTGCCCACACCCTTGATCCCGACCAGCGGGCGGGGGATGTCGCTGTACCCCATCCACACCGCGGTCGACAACTGGGGGGTGTAGCCGGCGAACCAGGCGGCGCGGTACTCCTGCGTCGTGCCGGTCTTGCCCGCCGCGGGCCGGCCGATGTCGGCAGCCACGCCCGTGCCGCCCTCGATCACGCCCTCCAGGACGTTGGACACGGTGTCGGCCACCTCGGGGGCGATGACCTGCTCCCCCTCGGGCGCCGTGTGGTCCTCGAGCACGTTGCCATGACGGTCCAGCACCCGCAGGATCGGCGTGACGTGCTGGCGCCGGCCCCGGTTGGCCAGGGTGGCGTAGCCGGCGGCCATGTCCAGCGGCGAGACCTCGTAGGCCCCCAGCGCCAGCGAGATGCCGTAGGGCCGAGCCGGGTCGATGGCCGACACGCCGAGGCGCTGGGCCATCTCGGCCACGGCCTGCGGGCCGAGCCGGTCGATGAGCTGGGCGTAGACCGTGTTGATCGACTGATGGGTGGCGGCGCGAAGGGTCAGGGACCCGTGGTCCTCGAAGTCGTAGTTGTTGATCGTGCAGGTCGGGTCACAGCCGGGGAAGTCCATGGCCGCCGGGGCGTCGAACACCGTCTCCGGGTCGATCCCGTGCTCCAGGGCCGTGGCCAGCACGAAGGTCTTGAACGACGAGCCGGGCTGCATGCCCGCGGAGCCGCCGAGGGCGAGATTGACCTGGCTGGCGTCGAAATCCCTTCCGCCCACCAGGGCGCGGACATGGCCCGTGGCCGGCTCGACCGACACCAGGGACATCTCCAGTGGGGCACTGGTGCCGCTCAGCGTCTCGGCCACCGACGCCTCGGCCTGGGCCTGCAGGCCCGGGTCCAGGGTCGTTTCGATGCGCAGGCCACCCCGGTAGAGCTGGCGGTGCCCGTAGCGCTCCTCGAGGACCCGACGGACGTAGTCCACGAAGTAGGGGTAGGCGGTGGCCCCGCCTCGGGGCGGGGGCTGGACGATCGTCGCCGGTCCCGGCGGGGGGCCGAGGGGGGCGTACCAGATGTGCTGACGGCGAGCACCGAGGAACTGGTGGCGGCCGATCAGGTCCTGGTCCCGCATGGCCCGGAGGACGACGAGCCGCCGGCGCTCGGCCGTCTCGGCGTTGACCCGGGGGCCGAAGCGGCCGGGCGAGGCGATGGCGCCCGCCAGGAGCGCGGCCTCGGACAGGGTCAGGTCGGCGACCGGCTTGCCGAAGTACGACTGGGCGGCGGCGCCGATGCCATAGGCACCGTCACCGAAGTAGGTCGTGTTCAGGTAGCGGAAGAGGATCTCGTCCTTGCTCACCTGCCGTTCGAGCCGGGTGGCGATCAGGGCCTCCCGCAGCTTGCGGGCCACGTCGCGCTCGCCAGTCGTGTAGGTGTTCTTGACGTACTGCTGGGTGATGGTCGAGCCGCCCTGGACGACCTCGCCGTGCTCGAAGTTGACCAGCGCGGCTCGGATGAGGCCCTCGGGGTCGACGCCCTTGTGCTCCCAGAAGCGCTGGTCTTCGATGGCGATGACCGCGTCCTTCACCACCTCGGGGATGTCCCGGTAGCGGATGGGCACGGTCAGCTCGAAGGCTCGGAACTCGGCGATCTCGTTGCCGTCGGCGTCCACCACCACTGTGGGGTAGGAGCGGATCCGGGGGTTGGTGTCCTCGGGGAGGTTGCCGGGGAGGTCGGCGTTCAGCAGGGCCCAGAAGCCGGCGGCGGCACCGGCGGGCACGGCGATGGCCGCGAAGAAGGCCGTCAGCACGACGATCTTCACCGTCATGCGGGGAATCGCCCACCAATGGCGCCGGCGCTTGGCCGGCTTCATGTCGTGCGCTCGTAGGTGCAGGCCGGGGAGTCACCCAGCGCTTCGAGGTTCCTGGCGATGTCCGGGATCGACACGACCCCGATGCCGGTGACCGTCCGGCGGGCCGGGTCCCATGCCCTGCCCGTCCAGGCCTCGTAGGTCAGGACGCAGGTGCCGGGATCGTCGATGACCGTGTACGTGCCCGCCGGGATGGGCCCGGCGAAGGGCGGGGTGAACGAGTCCCCGATCGGGAAGTGGGGATCGGGTGTGTCGACCGGCGGGGGCAGGACGACAGGCGGGGCCACACAGGTGGCCGAGACCGTGGTCTCCGTACCAAGGGCCTCGACCAGCGCGGTGACCGGGCCCTCATCCGCGCAGGTGAACGTCCAGCTCACCCGCCCGGCATCGTCGATGACGGCTTCCGGAGGTCCGACCAGGGCCCATGGCCCCGTGGGGGTGACCAGTGCGTCCCGGCCGGAGGCCGGCGCGGTGGTGATGATGCCCTGGCCGTCGACCTGCTGGCGGGTGGCCAGGGCGGTGACGACGGCCGTAGCCCCGATCTCGGGATCGACGTCGTCGATGTCGCCGGTGACATCGGCGCCGTCGTAGCGATCGACGGTCAGGGCCAGGTCGACCTCGGCATCCGCGGCGATGAACGAGACGACCGAGGCCGCCATCCCCAGGCCCGGGCTGTGCCAGGCTCGGATCCGGTAGCGACCGCCGTACACGTCGATGGCGACCCAGCGACCGGCGGCGTTGGTCACGACCTCGAGGCGCCCCGAGCTTCGGCCGACGAAACGCTCCAGCAGCACAGTCGCACCCGCCACCGGGCCATCGGGCCCGACGACCGACCCACCCATGAGGAGGTCGCCGCCGTGGACGGCGACCGGGAACCCGCCCCGCGACCCGGCCACCGGGGCCAGGGCGACGTACCGGGTGTCCGGCAGGGGCTCGGGGGCGACGATCGGCCGCTGGCGGGGGGCGGAGGTCGGGGGCGCCGCCTCCTCGGGCGAAGACGAGCAGCCGGCGACGAGCGCGCCGAGGACGGCGACGCACGCGGCAACCGACACGACGCGACCGACGCGTCGGGTCGAAGCCCCAGTCTTCGGCGGCTGGGCCATCGCCTGATCCATCGGCAGGTAGGGCCAGCAGTACAGGCCCGCCGCGGGGAATGGCCCACCGCCGGAGCGGGTAGCCACACAGGGACCGAGACGAGGAGGACCCCATGACGACCATCCCCGATCCCGGGCCTGACGGCCCGAACGAGCCGGCGCCGGTCATCCCCGACCCGGACCCCAACCCGGAGCCCGCCCCCACGATCCCGGACCCGAACCCCAACGAAGAGCCGGCCCCGATCATCCCCGACCCCAACCCCGCCTGACCCGGTCAGGCAGGGTTGGCGCCTCCGCCAGAGCTGCCGCCGGGTACGTAGACCCCGATGCCGTCGGGGAAGGCGAGGTCCGACGCCACGGTCTCGGGAGCCTGGGGCTCACCGTCGGCGAACAGGATGCGGCGGACGTGGCCGGTCCCGTCACCCGGACCGAAGCCGTTCTCGGGGTCGTCGACGATGCCGATGTCGGCGTACCAGACCTGGCCGTCGGGGGTGACCCCGATGCCCAGGGGCGTGCCCGTCGACAGGGACGTGTCCGCCCCGATGGCGTCGCCCTCGGGCGGGGCCAGGATCGTGCGCACGAACTGCCAGTCGGCGTCGTACTCGTTGATCACGCCGGTGATCACGCTGGACAGGTAGTAGCCCCCGTTCGGGCTGAAGGCGATGCCGGCCGGCGAGAGGATGGCGTTCTGGCCCGGAGCCAGCACCTGCTCCCGGGTGACGGAGTCGGCCATGGGCGCCCCGGTGACGTCGGTGCCACCGCAGCCACCGGCCGCGTCGGCTGACGTGGGCAGGTCGGTGTAGCGCCAGACCCCGGAGCTGGGCGGACGGGCCGAGACGACATAGACCTCGTCGTCGGGGCCGACCAGGATGCTCTGGGCCGTGGCCAGCTCGATGTCGACCTTGCAGTAGGTCTGATCGGTGCCCTCGGGATCGCCGAACCAGACGATGAACTGCCCGTTGCCGGGGTCGCCGGGGGACTGGCCACCGAGGTCGGTGGTCAGCATGCGACCGTCGGACAGCACGCCACAGCCGTAGTTCTCCGGATCGGCGCCGGCCTGGTAGGTCGGGGTCAGCTTGCCGATCTCCTCCGCCTCGAGGTCACCCACCCCGGTACCGGAGAGCTGGAAGATGCCCCATCCCGCCGGCGGCGTGGGTTGGCCCGTGTCCTCGCCGGCGATGAACCGGCCCGAGCCGTCGGGGAAGAAGCAGATCTGGGCGTTGATGTCGAGGCCGTCGGGGTCGTCGGCGATGGTGCTGATCACCCGTTGCGTCTCGACGGTCTCGCCCGTGCTGTAGGCGTCCAGGTTGTTGCCCTGGCCGTTGAAGACGATGACATCTTCGGGCAGGCCGTCGTCGACCACCGTCGTGGTCGTCGGGTCGCCACCGGCGACCTCGGTGTCGTCGGACGGAGCCGGCGCGTCCTCCCCGCCGTCGTCGTCGCTGCAGGCCCCAGCCAACAGCACCAGGGCCAGGAGCACCGCACCCCATCGCTTCGTGGACTTGACGGTCATGGCCGTTCCCCTCTTGTCACGGTTCCACCGCCCGGATGGGCGGGTCGAAGCTCAGCGTCCGCACGAGACGATCGGCCCCGTCCGACAGGGTCGGCTCGGTCGTCTCGTCGACGATGGCGAGGACGCTCAGCCGGTTGTACGACGGGGCGTAGCGGGGGATGGCGGTGCCGGTGCACCCGCCCTCCCCCTCGGCCCAGCTGCAGACCAGGCCCCCGCCCCCGAACGGATCGTCGTCGCGCTCGGAGAGGAAGACGCCGAAGCGGGTGGCGCCCACCCGGTGGGCCGCCGAGCCCTGGCGGACCCAGTCCTCGGGAGCCCCGAGGTCCCGGCCGGTGACCTCGACGCGCAGGGGCTCCGCGGT
Organism: uncultured Microthrixaceae bacterium; assembly: GCA_963725155.1. Lineage (GTDB taxonomy): Bacteria > Actinomycetota > Acidimicrobiia > Acidimicrobiales > DATDAH01 > DATDAH01. The sequence goes on along the minus strand of CAVRXU010000002.1, from coordinate 991,475 downwards.
GAACCGGACGAACACCGCGGGGTCGGTGCCCGGCGGGGGGTCGTTGATCCCGAAGTCGACCAGGCAGGGCTCGTCGGCGCAGGACAGCTGCCGCGGCGACAGCGCGGTCACGGCATCGCCGTCGGGCGCCGCCGTCGTCGATGTGGTCGTGGCCCCGTCGCCCGTCCCGAGGGAAAAGCGGTACACGCCACTGGTCTCGGAGCGCTCGTCCAGGCCCGGCTCGCGGATGCCGGCGACGGCGAAGAGGTCGTCACCGCTGACCGCCGACCCGCCCGACACCGCCCCCTGCATCGCTTCGGACCACAGGATCTCCCCGGTGGCCAGGTCGAGGGCCCGCAGGGTGAAGTCGTTGCCGCCGAGGAAGAGCACACCGTCGGCCGCTGCGGCGGAGGCATAGGTGTTGGCCGGCTCCTCGTTCTGCCAGAGGATCTCCCCGCTCGCCGCCTCGATGCCGTGGGCGCAGGGACAGGGCCCGACGCCGGTGCCGCCGGCCACGACGCCGTCGCTCACGGCCGTGGCCCCGATGAAGCCCCCGGTCGAGAAGTTGGAGCCAGGCTGCTCGAGCCCGGGCTGGGTGGCTTCGACCTGCCAGACCGGCTCGCCGGTCGTCCGGTCGACGACGTAGTAGTGGCCGTCCTTGTTCCCCAGGCCGACCACGTCCTGGTTCCCGATGCGGAACAGGTTGGGCGAGCCGGCGAAGTCCAGGTCGTCGTTGTTGGGCTCGTGGGGCTGGTAGGTCCAGACGGGTTCGCCGGTCTCGAGGTCGAGGGCGAAGATGGCCTCGCTGTACTCGCCCCAGCCCGCCGGAGAGCTGGGGCAGTTGCCGGTGGCCGCGAAGACGAGGCCCCGGTCCTCGTCGACCGCGGGCGACGACCACACGTCCACACAGCCGGTCTGCTGATCCGGCCGATCACCGGACTGATCCGGGTCGAAGTCCCAGACCACGGCGCCGGTCCGCACGTCCAAGGCCTGGAGGCCCGCCCGGTAGCCGGGGGTGTTGTGCACGTCGTAGCCCACCAGCACGACATCGCCGACGATGACCGGCGAGGACTCGATCTCGGTCGGCTCGTCGACGTTGCCCGCCTCGCCCAGCTCGTGGTGCCAACGCTCGGTCCCGTCCACCGCGTTCAGGGCGTAGAGCGTCTTGCCCGCCCCGATGACGAGGAGTCGCTCGTCGCCCACGTCGGCGACGGCCGGGCTGGACACGATCTGGCCGGCGTAGACGTTGCGGTGCACCTCGGTCTGGAACCGCCAGCGCTCCTCACCGCTGTCCCGGTCCAGCCCGTAGACCACCCCGGCCCAGTCCCCCACGTACACCGTGTCGCCGACGACGGCCGGGGTGGCCGTGACCACGTCGTCGGTGGCGTGGAACCAGACCCGCTGGAGGTCGCCGACCGTGTCGCGGTCGAGCGCGGTGTCACAGACGGTGGCGAAGGTCCGGGCCGGCGAGTAGCCCCACATCGGCCAGTCGCAGGCGTCGACCGGTGGGCTCGGTGCGGCCGCCGCCTCGGGCCCACCGCTGTCGTCGCCCGAGCAGGCCGAAGCCACGAGGGCCACGGCGAGCAGACCCCCCACGATCCCCCGCATCGGACCGGAGCGTAGATCTCGACGGGCGGGGGCCGGACCGCGTCCCGGCTCCGTCGCGACGGTCCGAGTACCGTCCTCCCATGGCCGTCGTCGCCGTCGCGAACCAGAAGGGTGGGGTGGGCAAGACCACCGTGACCCTCGGCATCGCCGACGCCGCCGCCCGCCGGGGCTTGGCGGTGCTGGTGGTCGATCTCGACCCGCAGGCGAACGCCACCAGCGGCTTGGGCGTGGCCGACCCCGCCCGCACCGTGGACGACGCCTTGGCCGGCGACCGGACGGGGGCGCTGGCCGACGTCGTGACCGCCTCGGGCTGGCCCAACGGGGCCGGGCCCGCGCCCGCCGTCGCCCCCAGCTCGCCGGCCCTGGCCGCCCGGGAGCCGCAGCTGGCCACCGACCCCATCGGGGCCCAGGACCGGCTCCGCCACGCCCTCGACGGCGTGGCGTCGGGCTACGACCTGGTCCTGGTCGACTGCCCGCCCAGTCTCGGCCTGCTCACCGTGAACGGCCTGGTGGCCGCCGACCGGGTGCTGGTCGTCACCGAGCCGGCCGCATGGGCGTCGGACGGGGTGGAGCAGATGCTGCGTACCGTCGCCCGCGTGCGGGACCTGCGCCGACCCGACCTGGAGGTGGCCGCTGTGGTCGTCAACCGCCTGGGCCGGACCCGGGACGCCACCTACTGGCAGGGCCAGCTCGAGGAGCAGTTCGGGCCGCTGGCCGCGGGTCCGGTCCGGCTGCGAGCGGCGGTGGCTGAAGCCGCCGCCCAGTCCCTGCCCCTCTCCGAGTTGGGCTCGAGAGCGGGGGCGGGCGAAGCCCGGGACGAGTTCGACGGTGTCCTCGACCGACTCCTGGGAGGGAGGGACTGATGGCGGGCTACGACCCCAAGGCCAAGCGGACCCACTCGCCGGCGGCGACCGAAGGCCGCGCCCCGGTGGACGACCTGCTGTCGGCGCCGGCCGCGGCCCCCGCGGACCGACGGGTCCCGGTGACCCGACCGGCCCCGGTGCGCCCGCCGCGGGTCACCCCCGCCGCCGCCACCGGCCCCGATCCCAAGCTGCTGGCCGTGGCCGCGGGCGTGGCCGTGCTCGCCATCGTCCTCTGGCGACGACGGCACTGATCGCAACCACCGATCCTGTGACCCACGTCACGGGCCAAAAAGGTGCAGAACGTGCAAGACCGAGCCGATACTCGTCTTGTGAACGACATCAAGAAGACCAAGGAATCCCGACAGGCCCTGCGTTGGCTGGCTCGGGAGCTGGCCTGGGAGCAGGTCCTGTCCGGCCTCCGCTCCGAGAGCACCATCACCGACCTCTCCCGCGCCGCCTGAAGCCGTTCCGTCAGCTGCTGCTGACGGCGACGGCCCTCGGCCTGGCTGCGACCCCGCTCGCCGCCCAGTCCCCGGCCACCGACGACCCGCTGCTCGACCAACAGCCCGGTCTGACCGCCCTGTCCCTGCCCGAGGCCTGGTCCACCTCCACCGGTGAGGGCGTCACCATCGCCGTGCTCGACTCCGGCGTCGACGCCGACCACCCCGACCTGGCGGACCACCTCCTCCCCGGACGGGACATCGTCGACGACGACGACACGCCCACCGACGGCTTCGGCTCCGGTACCCACGCCGCCGGACTGGCCGCGGCCGTGACGGACAACGGGGAGGGCATCGCCGGGGCTGCCCCCGACGCGATGGTCCTGCCCGTGCGCGTCCTCGACGACCAGGGGGTCGGGAGCCCTGAAACCCTGGCCTCGGGGATCGCCTGGGCCGCCGGCGAGCAGGCTGGCGTGATCGCCCTGACGCTGGACGGCGACCCCGACGTCCTGGCCCATCTCGGCGACGAGACCGTGCAACGGGCGCTGCGCGCCGCCATCGATGCCGGGAGCGTGGTCGTGGTCGGGGCGACCGCAGGCATCGACCTGCCCGACGACCTGCCCGTGGTCCTGGTCGGCGACGGCACCGGCACCACTGTCGACCCCCGGGTGGTGAGCGCCCCGGCCGACGCCGCCCTCTCCACGGTCCCCCTCGCCCCGACGACCCTCTTTCCCGACGGGACCGACGGCTACGAGACCCGGGGCGGCGGGGGGGCCGCCACCGCCCTCGTCGCCGGGGCCGCCGCCCTGCTGGTGGCCGAAGGCCGCACCCCCGTGGAGGTCGCCGACCTCCTCGTGGGCACGGCGCAGAACCCGCAGGGTGACCCTGCGCTGGGCGCGGGAACCGTCGACGCGGCCACGGCCGTGGCCCAGGCCGCGCAGGGCGGGGCCGGCAACCAACCGGTGCCCTCGGCCGAGGACGGACAGGGGGGGCTCCCGCCCGCCGCCGTCGGGGCCATCGCCGTCATCGCCGCGGTGACCGCGGTGGGCGCGACCATCCTCATCAGCATCCGCTGGCCCCGGCCGAAGTCGGGCTAGCGGACGAGGCGGGCGATGGCCTTGGTGGCCTCCTCGATCTTCTCCTGGCCGGCGACCTCGCTCTCCCCGACGGCGTCGGTGACGCAGTGGGCGAGGTGGTCGTGGACCAGGCCGATGGCGACCGACTGCAGCGCTTTGGTCACCGACGCCACCTGGTCGAGCACGTCGATGCAGTACCGGTCTTCGTCGACCATGCGGGCGATCCCCCGCACCTGACCCTCGATCCGAGCCAGTCGGGCCGCGATCTGGTCCTTCTCCATCTCATAACCGGCCATGAGGGGGACCTCCAGGGTCGAAGCGGCGGAGCCGCAGGCTGTTGGACACGACGAAGACGCTGGAGGCGGCCATGGCGGCGCCGGCCAGGAGGGGGTCGAGCAGACCGGCGGCGGCGAGGGGGAGACCGACCACGTTGTAGGCGAACGCCCAGAAGAGGTTGCCCTTGATCGTGCGCAGGGTGCGCCGTGACAGCCGGATGGCATCGGCCGCGGACTGCAGGTCGCCCCGCACCAGCGTGATGTCACCGGCCTCGATGGCGACATCGGTGCCGGTGCCCATGGCCAGGCCGAGGTCGGCCTGGGCCAGGGCGGCGGCGTCGTTCACGCCGTCGCCCACCATGGCCACGACCCGGCCCTCGGACTGGAGCCGGCGAACGGCGGCGACCTTGCCCTCGGGCAGGACGCCGGCGACGACCTCGTCTATGCCGACGGCGTCGGCCACCGTCCGAGCGGCGCGGTCGTTGTCACCGGTGAGGAGGACCGGGTGCAGGCCCAGGTCGCGTAGGGCACGGACGGCCGTGGCCGAGGACGGCTTCACCGTGTCGGCGATGACGAGCACGGCTCGGATCGCGCCGTCCCACCCGGCGAGCACTGGCGTCCGCCCCGTGGCCTCCGCCTCCGCCCGGGCTCGGATCAGTCGCTCCGGCACCGTGGTCACGGCGTCGAGCACGTGCTCCGCCCGTCCGACCACCACCGACCGCCCCTCGACGGTGCCGCGGACACCGAGACCCGGGGTGCTGTGGAAGTCGACGACGGCCGGCAGCGCACCGACCTCGGCCTCGGCGCGGTCGGCGACGGCCCGGCCCACCGGATGCTCGCTGGCCCCTTCCACAGCGCCGGCCAGACGCAGCGCCTCGACCCGGTCGGTCCCTGTCGCGGTCACCACATCGACCAGGGCCATCACGCCGGTGGTCACGGTGCCCGTCTTGTCCAGCACGATCGTGTCGACCTGGCGGGTCGACTCCAGGACCTCCGGGCCCTTGATGAGGATGCCCAACTGAGCCCCCCGGCCGGTGCCGACCAGGAGGGCGGTCGGCGTCGCCAGCCCGAGCGCACAGGGGCAGGCGATGATCAGGACGGCCACGGCGGCGCTGAACGCCGCCTCCGGCGAGTCGCCGACCGCCAGCCAGAAGGCCAGCGTGGCCAGGGAGAGGCCGATCACGATCGGCACGAAGATCGAGGCCACCCGGTCGGCCAGCCGCTGAACGGGGGCCTTCCCGCTCTGGGCGTCGGTCACCAGGCGGCCGATCCGGGCCAGAGCGGTGTCGGCGCCGACCCGGGTGGCCCTGACGACCAGACGGCCGCCCACGTTGACGGTGCCACCGGTGACCGCCGCGTCCGGCCCGACCTCGACGGGGACGCTCTCGCCCGTGAGGAGCGAGGCGTCGATGGCGGAGACGCCGTCCTCGACGACGCCGTCCGTGGCCACCGTCTCGCCGGGACGGACGATGAAGCGGTCGTCGACCACGAGGTCCTCGACGGGGCGACGGACTTCGGCCCCGGAGCGCAGGACGCTGACCTCCTTGGCCCCGAGATCGAGCAGGGCCCGCAGCGCGGCCCCCGAGCGCTGCTTGGCCCGGGCCTCCAGGTAGCGCCCCAGGAGGATGAAGAAGGTGACCCCGGTGGCCACCTCCAGGTAGATCTGCCCGGAACCACCCTCGCCCGGCAGGCCCAGGTCCATGTCCATGCGCATGCCCGTCGCCCCGGCGTCCCCCACGAAGAGGGCGTAGAGCGACCAGCCGAAGGCAGCCAGCGTGCCGATCGAGATGAGCGTGTCCATGGTCGCCGCGCCGTGACGGAGGTTGGCCCAAGCCGCCTGGTGGAACGGCCACCCACCCCAGGCCACGACCGGCGCGGCCAAGGCCAGAGCCAGCCACTGCCAGTCGTCGAACTGGAGCGCCGGGATCATGGACATGGCCACCACCGGGACGGTCAGGAGGCCGATGAAGACCAGCCCCTCTCGCACGGGCCGGAGGGCGTCGGCGTCCTCGGCCGGCGTGGTCGCGGCCACTCGGGTCGGCAGGTGGGCCGCGTACCCGACGGCCTCGACCTGGGCGACCAGGTCGTCAGCGGTCACGCCGACCGGGGCCTCGATGGAGGCGGTCTCGGTGGCGAAGTTGACGGTGGCGGCCACCCCGTCGAGGCCGTTGAGGCGCTTCTCGATGCGGGCCGCGCACGAGGCGCAGGTCATGCCCTCGACGACGAGGTCGACGTGCCCGGTCGACATACCCATGGGGGGTATCCTATCACGGGCTCATCGGCAACCCGAGCTTGACGCTGCGGAGTCGGAGCGGAGCAGCTCGGAGGACCCGCAGCTTCGGCGGCGCCGGAGTTGCTGAGCGCAGCGAAGCCACTCAAATGTGACGGCGGAGCAGCTCGGAGGACCTGGAGCTTCGGCGGCGCCGGAGTTGCTGAGCGCAGCGAAGCCACTCAAAGTGTCAGGCCCTGATGGTCACCGGGGTGCCGACGGGGGCGAGGGGGGCGAGGCGCTCGATGACGCCGTTCTGCATGCGGAGGCAGCCGTTGCTGACCGCCTGGCCGATGACCGACTCGTCGGACCAGCCGTGGAAGGCGATCTGGCCGATGCCCCCGCCGAAGTTGCTGAGGACGTTGGAGAAGCCCGCGATGCTGAGCATCCAGGCCCCGTAGGAGCCGCCCGGGCGGGCCACGGAGATGTCGACGTAGAACTCGCCCTCCGGGGTGGGCGTGGCCGGGGCGCCCACGGCGAGGCCGGCCTGCAGCAGGGTCTCGTCGCCATGCTTGGCCGTGACCGTCCGGTCGCTCAGGTCCACGATCAGGTGGTTGGGGACCACGTAGCTGACGACCTGGCGGGCGTCGATCCAGGCGGTGCTTCCGTTCGGGCGGATGGGGAGACGGACGTGGAGCCGGTCGCCCTCCCGGTCCAGGACCGTGAACGAGAGGGGCATGCCCTCGTGGGTGGGGTTGGGCAGCGACCACATGGGATCGGTGGACGAGGCGTGGGCGTAGAGGTCGACCTCGTGGACGACGGCCTGGGCACCCAGGTAGCCGGCCTCGGGCTCGCGGATGCGACCAATGGCCTTGGGCGGGAGGTTGGTGGCGCCGATGTCGGTGGCCGCCGCGGCGAGGGCCGTGCCGCCGGTCCGCTCATCCCCGCCGTCCTCGGCCTGGAGGGCCACGACGGCGAAGGCGACGCCACAGGCCACCAGGGCGACCGCGCAGAGCATCGAGACGACCCGCTTCACGGCATCCAGGCTACGGAAGGAAACCTTCCAGAGGAAGCCGAGCCGTCAGCTAAGCCAGTCCCAGCATGCGTTGGGCGTTGCCCCGGCAGATCTTGTCGACCGCGTCCTGGGGGAGGTGGCCCATCAGGTCCTCGGCCACGGCCAGCGTGTTCGGCCAGGTCGAGTCGGTGTGGGGGTAGTCGGTCTCGAAGGTGATGTTGTCCACCCCGACCTTGTCCAGGGCGTCGAGGCCGTGGCGATCGCGGAAGAAGCAGCCGTACACCTGGCGGTAGTAGTAGGTCGACGGCGGCTCGGGGACGCGGTCGGCCACCCCACCCCAGGCCCGGTGCTCCCGCCAGACGTCGTCGGCCCGCTCGAGCACGTACGGCAACCAACCGATCTGGCCCTCGGAGTAGGCCAGCGTCAGGGTCGGGTAGCGCACCAGCAGGCCCGAGAACAGGAAGTCGGACAGGGAGGCCATGGCGTTGTTGAAGCTGAGCGTGGCGGCCACCGCGGGCGGGGCGTCGGGCGACGTCGCCGGCATCTGCGACGACGAGCCGATGTGCATGCAGACGACGGTCTGGGTCTCCTCGCAGGCCGCGAAGAACGGGTCCCAGTCGCCGGTGTGGATGCTGGGCAGGCCGAGCTTGGGCGGGATCTCGCTGAAGCACACCGCTCGCACGCCCCGGGCGGCGTTGCGCCGGATCTCGGCCGCCGCCGCCTCGATGTCCCAGAGGGGGATCAGGCAGAGGGGGATGAGGGCGCCGTCGCTGTCGCCACACCACTCCTCGACCATCCAGTCGTTGTAGGCCAGCACACAGGCCATCGCCAGGTCCTTGTCCCGGGCCTCGGCGAAGGTCTGGCCGCAGAAGCGGGGGAAGGTCGGGAAGGAGAGCGAGGCCTCGACGTGGTTCATGAGCATGTCGTCGACCCGGGCCTTGGGCTCGTAGCAGCCGAGCCGCATCTCGTCGTAGGTGATGGGCGACAGGGTCATGTCGTCCCGCTCGAAGCCCACCGAGGCCACGTGGCGCTTGTGGGGGTACATCCTGCCCTCGTAGAACCAGATGTCACAGGGCGGGCCGTCGTCGGTCAGCTCGTACTCGTAGGTGGTGCCTCCGACGTACCTGAGCCCACCGAGGCCGTGGCGCTCGACGTAGGGCGCGGCGGCCCGGTGCTTCTCAGGCAGCCAGGTCTGCCAGAGGTGGGCGGGCTCGACCACGTGGTCGTCGACGCTGATGATCATCGGGATCTCGGCCACGCGGGGCTCTCCTGCTCCAAGCCATTTCTGACGGGTCGTCAGAAACGGACGATACCCGTCCCACGGACCCCCCACCGCCGGGCTGGTTTACCGTGGCGGCCATGTCGCACGACGAGCTCCTCGCCCGGCACCGGGCCGTCCTGCCCTCGTGGCTCGCCCTCTACTACGACGAGCCCATCGAACTGGTGGAGGGCCAGGGCCGTCATGTCGTCGACGGCGAGGGCAACCGCTACCTCGACTTCTTCGGCGGGATCCTGACCACGATGACCGGCTACGACGTGCCCGAGGTGACCGCCGCCATCCGCGAGCAGGCCGGGCGGATGATCCACACCTCAACCCTCTACCTGATCCGCCAGCAGGTGGAGCTGGCCGAGATGATCGCCGACCTGTCCGGCATCCCCGACGCCCGGGTGTTCTTCACCACATCGGGGACCGAGGCCAACGAGGCCGCCCTGCTGGTGGCGACCTCGTTTCGCCGGTCGAGCCAGATCGTGGCCGTGCGCAACAGCTACCACGGCCGGTCCTTCGCCACGATCGGCATCACCGGGAACCGGGGCTGGTCCCCGTCGTCGCTGACCCCGTTCCAGGTCAGCTACATGCAGTCCGGCTACCGCTTCCGGAGCCCGTTCCGCCACCTGGACGACGGCGACTTCATCGAGGCCTGCACCGAGGACCTGCGCGATGTGATCGCCACCCAGACCGCGGGGGACATCGCCGCCCTGATCGCCGAGCCCGTGCAGGGCGTCGGCGGGTTCGCCATCCCTCCCGACGGCTTCTTCGGCCCGGTCGAGAAGGTGTGCCGGGAGCACGACATGCTCTTCATCGCCGACGAGGTGCAGACCGGCTGGGGCCGGACGGGCGACCACTTCTGGGGCCACCAGGCCCACGGGATCACCCCCGACCTGATGACCTTCGCCAAGGGCCTGGGCAACGGGCTGACCATCGCCGGCGTGGTCGGCCGGGCCGAGATCATGGACTCGGTCTCGGCCAACTCCATCTCCACCTTCGGCGGCAACCCCCTGTCCTGCGCGGGGGCGCTGGCCAACCTCCACTACCTGCTGGACCACGGCCTCCAGGCCAACACCAAGGCCCGGGGGACCGAGCTGATGGCCGCTCTGGCCCCGGTGGCCCAGCGCCACCCCGCCATCGGCGAGATCCGAGGGAAGGGCCTCATGATCGGCCTCGAGTTCGTCGGCGACGACGGGCTGACCCCCGACCCCCAAGTTGCCTCTGCTGTGCTCGAGGGCTGCCGGTCCCGCGGCCTGCTGGTCGGCAAGGGCGGGCTCCACGGCAACTGCCTGCGCATCGCCCCCCCACTGTCACTGACTGCGGACGAAGCCGCCGAGGGCGCGGCGATCCTCACCACGACCCTCGACACCGTCCTGGGCGTCTAGCGCTTGATGCCGATGTAGCCGAACACCTGGACCTGGCCCCGCAGCGGCAAGCCCGGCCGCATGTGCTCCTCGGCGAGGGCCGTGGCCCGGGCCATGAACTCCTCTTCGCCGATGCTCTGGATCGACTCGTAGGCCGGGCCGGTGGACGCCACCCCCCGGGCGTAAGTGAGCGGGTCGGGGTACTCCCAGGCGAACGGCACCTCGAAGCGGGGCTCGACCTCGAACCCTCGATCCTCCAGGAACGCCTCGCCGACGCCGGGACGCCCCAGGACCACCATGTCCGCCTGGTGCTGGAGCTTGTCCTCGGTGGCCCAGAGGAAGGGGGCGAGCATCCACGCGCCGGGGGACTTCCCGACGTTCCCCCAGACGGTCAGGGCCACTCGACCTCCCGGAACGAGCACACGATGGACCTCGTCGACCGCTCCGGGGGTGGTGCCCCAGATCCCGCGGAAGCTCGTGACGACGTCGAAGCTGGCGGCCTCCCACGGCAACGCCTCCATGTCACCGACCCGGATGTCGCTTTCGGGGTTGCGGTCCTGAGCCACCGCGACCAGACGGTGGGCCGCGTCGATGCCGGCGCAGGTCGCACCCCGGGCTCGGGCCAGTTCCAAGGCGAACCCCGACCCACACGCGGCGTCGAGCAGCCGGTCGCCGTCGCCAAGGCCCAGGCGATGGTGCACGAAGGCGTACTCGCGAGCGGCTGCGGGTTCGTTGAAACAGGCGAAGTCGCCGGCTCTGCGTCCCCAGCCCTCGTCCACCATCTCCCAGGTCATGGCATGCCCCGTGGACTCTCCTCGACGTCGACCAACAGACACCGGTGGACGGCGATCGTTCAACCCGAGGCGCTCCGGTGACCTTGGTAATCTTCGCGTACGCGACCGAGAGGGAACGAGAAGGTGAGCGAGACCGCCGACGCAGCCCCCGCCGAGACCAATGGTGTCCCCACCGAGAAGCTGTTCGGCACCATCGCCAAGATGAAGGAGAACGGCGAGCTCGCCGCCTTCCGGTTCTCGGCCCGGAACGAATGGGTGGAGGGGACCGCCAGCCGGTCCTCGATCTACGAGTGGTACGGCGCCGGGTCCGACCAGGTCCACGTGGAGGAGTTCGACTTCGTCGCCGACCATCCGACGCTCGGCCATGGCCACGGCCCCACGCCACAGGAGTACGTGCTCCACGCCCTCGCCGCCTGCATCACCGCCGGCGTGGCCACCGGCGCGGCCGCCCGGAACATCGAGCTCCAGAAGGTCTCGTCCAAGGTCAGCGCCGACATCGACGTCCGCGGTGTGCTCGGGATCGACCCCGACATTCGCAAGGGGTTCAGCGACGTGCGGGTCGAGTTCGACGTCGAGGCGGACGCGGAGCCGGCCGTCATCGACGCACTCGTGGCGTCCGCCACCAAGTACTCCGCCGTCTACGACATGCTGACGAGCCCCACGTCGGTGACCGTCACGCGAGCCTGACCCCGGGGGCCCGCGGGGTCCACCCGGGGTCAGTGCGACATCAGGCGTTCGGCGATGCTCCGGCCGCTGGGGGCCTTGCCGGTGCGGACGGCCTTCTCCTCCATGCGGGCGGCGGCCTTCTGGATGTAGCGGACGCCGAGGTAGCGCAGGGGCTCGGGCTCCCAGGCCTTGGGCTCGTGCTGGACCATGGGGAGCTCGCAGAGGGGCGTGCCCCCGCCGGTGATCAGGTCAGCCAGGGTGCGGCCGGCCAGGTTGGTGGCGGCCACCCCCTCGCCCGCGTACCCGCCGGCCTTGGCCAGGCCGGTCGCCTGGTCGAAGCTGAACGACGGCATCCAGTCCCGATGGATGCCGACCACGCCGCCCCAGCAGCGCTCGAAGGGGACGTCGGCCAACGACGGGAAGAACTCGTCGAACTGGCTGCGCAGGCTCTGCGCCGTGGCCTCCACGCAGTCCCACTCCGGCTTGATGGCCGAGCCCCAGTGGTAGAGCGAGCCCCGGCCGCCGAACGCGATGCGGTTGTCCCGGGTGATCTGCAGGTAGTCGATGGTGAGGCGCTTGGACTGCATGACGAAGCGGCGGCGCCAGCCGATGGTCGCCCGCTGGGCCTCGGTCAGCGGGGCGGTGAGCATGATCTGGGAGTAGACGGGGAGGATCTCCCGGCCGTGCTTCGGCAGCTGGGAGAGGTAGGCCTCGCCGGCCAGGACGATCACGTCGGCCCGGATGTCGCCTCCAGTCGTGTGCAGCACCGGCTTGCCGGTGAGGTCGTAGCCCGTGACCGCGGTGCCCTCGTAGACGGTGGCCCCGAGCCCTTCCACCGCCCGAGCCAGGCCGCGGACCAGGCGACCGGGATGGACGGCGGCGAACGGCTCGGCGAACAGGGCCGCCCAGGTGTTGTCGACGTCGACCAGCTCGGCGGCCTCGCCCGGCTCCAGCCAGCGGTAGAAGTCCGGATAACCGAGCTCGGCCATCTCCTCGTAGATGTGGCGGAGCGTCTTCATCTGGTGGCCCCCCCGGGCCAGCATCAGCATCCCGTGGCGATCGAGCTGGGCGTCGATGCCGTGGCGCTCGACGGCCGCCTCGACGTGGCCGATGGTGTCGATCAGCGCGTCGTGGGTGGCCCGGGTCGCGTCCTTGCCGTAGCGGGCGATCATCTCGGTGTGGCTGACCGAGATCTCTGGTGACAGCCAGCCGCCGTTGCGGCCCGAGGCCCCCCAACCCGCGATCTCCCGCTCGACGAGCACGACGTTCAGGGTCGGGTCCCGTTCCAGCAGGTAGAGCGCGGTCCACAGTCCCGTGTAGCCCGCACCGAGGATGGCCACGTCGGCGGTGGTCGAGCCGTCCAACGGCGGGCGGGGGGCCAGGTCGTCACCACAGGTCTCCATCCACCAGCTGACCGAACGCTCGTCCTTCGCCGTCATGGGGGCGATCATGGCACCACTACCGTCCGGGCCATGACCCCCATGCGCCCGGATGAGCCCGTCCTGGTCGGCGTGGGACAGCACGTCCACCGTCCCGAGGACGGTCCGGTGCCTTCGCTCGTCGAGATGATGACCGCGGCCGCTCGGCGGGCGGGGGGTGACGTCGGGCCCGGGGTGCTCGACCGCCTCGGCTGGATCGGCGTGCCCAAGGGAGCCTGGACCCACCCCGACCCCGGGCCGGGAGGTGGCGGCCGCGGTCGGGGCGCCCGGCGCCCACACGGTCCTGGTCGAGGTCGGCATCACCCAGCAGGAGGTCATCGACATCGCCCTCACCGCGGTGCGCGACGGGGCCGGTGCGCGCCCTGGTCGTCGGCGCCGAGGTGAACCACGGGTCGACCGCCGGGGCGGCGACCGCGGTCGGCACAGCCCGGCGGGCGGCGGTCGAACCCGACGAGCACCTGATCTCCCCGACCTGGGCGTCAGCGCGGTCGAGATGAATCAGCTCTTCGTCGACCCGCCCACCGTCTACGCCGTCCTGGAGAACGCCTTCGCGGCCGCCCGGGGCTGGGACGAGGTCCAGCACCGGCGCCGGCTGGGCGACCTGACGGAGGCGTTCGCCGGGATCGCGGCCTGGAACTCCTACGCCTGGCAGCGCGATGCCCCGTCAGCCGAGGCCATCGTCGAGCCGTCGACCGCCAACCGGATGATCGCCGAGCCCTACACGAAGCTGTGCTGCTCCAACCTCCGGGTGAACCAGGCCGCGGCCCTCCTCTTCACCACGGTCGAGGACGCCCGGGCCGCCCGGATCCCCGAGAACCAGTGGCTCTTCCCCCTGGGCACCGCCTTCTGCAACCACGCCGTGCCCGTCGTGCAGCGGCCCGACCTGGGGCGGTCCGTCGTGGCCCGGTTGGCGGGGCAACGGGCGATGGCGCTGGCCGAGGTCGGGCCCGACGACCTCGACCACCTCGACCTCTACTCGTGCTTCCCCGTCGCCGTGCAGATCACGGCGGGCGAGCTCGGCATCCCCCTCGACCGTCAGCTCACCGTCACCGGCGGCATGACCTTCGCCGGCGGCCCGCTCAACAGCTACGTCCTGCACGCCATGGCGACGATGGCCGAGGTCCTGCGCAACGACCCTGCGTGCCATCGGGCTGGTCACCTCGGTGTCGGGCTTCCTGACCAAGTTCGGTGCCGGCGTCTGGTCGACCGACCCCGCTCGCCGAGGCGGCTGGCGTCACGAGGACGTCACCGCCGAGGCCGAGCGCTCGAAGCGCCCATGCCCGACACCGACGACCCGGGCGCCGACGTGGCCGTCGTGGCCGGCACCGTCACCCACGCCCGGGACGGCACCCGCACCCGGGTCGAGGTCGTGGAGACGCCTCACGGCGTCCGCGGCCTCCGCTCCACCCCCCTCTAGGGGACACGTGCTCCGCGACCGCGGTCAACCTTCGGCAGACCTCGACCTCGGCGGTGAGAGGGGCCGAACGTTCAGGAACCGAGCAGGGGGTTCAGGAAGTCGCGGACGATGCTGAGGCCGTAGTCGGGATCGGGGGCCCAGTGACCGCCGAGGCGCTCGACGGTGGGGGCGGTGGCGTAGACCGAGGCGAAGTGGCGGGGGTCGGGGGTGCTGGCCATCGGGTAGCCGGGGGCGCCGGCATAGAGGCCGAGGTGGTCGATGCAGGCGGTGATCCCCTGGCGCCAGTTCACGAAGTGCATGTGGGCGTTGGGATCGTCGTTGTCCCCCCCGGTGGTGGTCTTCAGGCCGCAGGGGTTGTGGAAGCTGGCGTCGATGACCCCGCCGAAGTGCCCGTACGCCGTCTCCTTGGCCGACTGGGCGTACGCCACCTCGGGCCGGATGCCCCGGGCCGGAGCCAGCTCCCAGTAGAGCGCGGCGTTCAGGACGAAACGGGCGCTGGCCTCCTGGTCGTCGGCCCAGCGCTCGGCGGTGGCCTGGCCGGTGAAGGCGTGACCCTCGATCAGCGTCTCGACGCCCTGGCTGCGATAGACGACGGCCTTGACTCGATCCCGGATGGCGCTGTCGGTCGCGGACCGCAGCACCACGCGGACGATGACCTTCGAGCGCAGTGGCGCCGAGGGGTTGGCCCGGACATCGACGGTCAGCGCCCGGTGCTGTCCGGGGCCGACGTCGGTGAACCGGAAGCTGCCGTTGCGCACCCGGGCCGACACCTCCAGGTCGCCGACGAAGTAGCGGATGCCGAAGTTGCTGGTGTTGCGGGTCCCCAGCACCATGAGGTCGTCGATGCCGTTGCCGTCGTTCTCGGCCCGCACGACGAATCGGGCCCGACCCTCGCGGGGGACGAGCGCCACCCGGGTCTGGCCCAGGCCGTCCCAGTTGTAGATGCCGTCCCCGATGGCGACGGCCTCGCTCCGCAACCGGATGCGGCCATCCGGCTGCTGGCACGGATCGCCGCAGGGGCCCGGCGCCGGGCCCGATGTCTGCGCCTCCGCCACCCCGATCGGGAGGCCGAGCGCGATCACGAGAAGGGCGGCCACGAAGGGCCGGGCTCCGCCGAACACGTCCCGAGACTACCCCCCGTGTTCTGGCCCGTACTTTCAGGCAGGGACCAACAGAGATCACGGGCCGGAACGGGCGAGGGTGAGACCGGCGAGCAGACGGTCACGGAGGTCTCTCGGGTCGATGACGTCGTCGTAGCCCATGGTGTGGGCGGAGCGGTAGGGACCGCCGGCCTGGAGGATCTCGGCGGCCGACTGCTCGTCGGCGGTGAGGCCCGCCGCCCGGCCCCCGCTCTCGGCGGGCATGGCGCCGAGCAGGACACCGGGGAAGGCCAGGGTCAGGGCCTGGTGGTCGAAGGGGTTCATGGCCATGGCCGACGAGCCGAAGCCGAAGGCCTTGCGCAGGGTCACGTGCAGCTTCGAGGCCGGATACCGGCGCTGGGCGGCGAAGAGCCCGGCGGCGGCCCTGAGCACGCCGTCCCGCTCGGCCTGCGTCCCCGCCATCACGCCGGGGTTGTCGGCCAGGAAGACCACCGGCAGCCCGAACGGCGCCACCGTGTCGAGGAAACGGGCGGCCTTGTCCGCCTCGTCCCGGCCGATCGCCCCGGCCCGGACGGATGGGTCGTTGGCCACCACGGCCACGGAGCGTCCCCCCAGGCGGACCAGGGCGGTCAGCATCCCGCCCCCGAAGCCCGCCCCGGTGACCACCACGGACCCGGTGTCGGCCAGGCGATCGACGACGTCGACCATCGCGTACGGGCGCCGGGGATCGGGCGGGATCACCTCGAGCAGGTCGCCCAGGCGGCGAGGACCCACGTCGTCCCCGTCCCTCACCTGCCCGTCGAAGTACCCCAGCCAGGTGCGAGCCCGGTCGATGGCGGCGTCGTCGTCGCCCACCACGTCGTGGACCACCCCTGAGGCCACCGCCACCTGTGGGCCCCCGAGGGCGTCGGCGGTCACCTCCTCGCCCGTCGCCGCCTTGACCAGCAGGGGACCGGCGGTGAACAGGGCGGCCCGCTCGGTCATGACGGCGTAGTCGGCCAGCGGAGCGGCCAGGGCGCTGTGCCCCGCGGCCGGCCCGAGGACCAGGGTCACGAGGGGCACCCGGCCCTTCAGGTCGGCCAGGCCCTGGAGGTCGTTGGGTCGTCGCCCGGCAGCTTCGCCGGTCATCCGGTGCCCGGCGCCGTCGAGCAGCAGCACCAGCGGGAGGCCCTCCCGGCCGGCGATCTGGGTGAGTCGGTAGCGCTTGTCGGTGTTGCCGACGCCGATGGAGCCGCCCTTGACCGTGAAGTCCTCGGCCGCGGCCAGCACCGGCCGACCGTCGACCGCCCCGAGGCCCGCGACCAGTCCGTCGCCGGGCAGGTCGTCCAGTCCCCCGACCAGCGCTCCCAGCTCGGTGAACGAGCCTGGGTCGAAGAGCCGCTCCAGCCGCTGGCGGGCGTCGAGCTTGCCCTTGGCGTGCTGGCGCTCGATCTTCTCCGCCCCACCGAGGGCCCGGGCCGCGCCCTGACGCCGCCGTAGCTCGTCGAGCAGCGGTGCCCAGCCCCCTTCCGATGGCTCCCCCGTCACGGCCTAGGTTCTACCGGACCAGGGCCACGCCACGAGGGGGACGGATGCCGGACGAGCGGGTGAAGCTGAGCTACGAGGGGCCGGTCGCCGTCATCACCAACGACAACCCGGACAAGAAGAACGCCTTCGACGACGAGATGGACCTCGCCCTCTTCGAGATCCTGGCCGAGCTGAAGGAGCGCCCCGACGTGCGGGCCGTGGTGTGGCGGGGAGAGGGCTCGATCTGGTCCTCGGGGCGAGACGTCGGCGCCATCGGCGGCGGCCAGGTCGAGATGACCCACCACGAGCTCATGACCCGGGGCCAGCGCGGCATCCAGCAGGTCTGGGACATCGAGGCCCCGATCATCGTGGCCATCCAGGGCTGGGCCATCGGCGGCTCGTTCCAGCGGGCGCTGCTGTGCGACATCCGCATCGCCGCCGAGGGCGCCCGCTTCATGCTGCCGGAGACCAAGTACGGCGTCATCCCCGACACCGGCGGCGTCGGGGTCCTCTTCCAGATGGCGGGTCACGGCGTGGTCAGCGACATGGTGCTGACCGGTCGACCGCTCACCGCGGAGGAGGCACTCCACCACGGGGTCGTCTCCCGGGTCGTGCCCCCCGAGGAGCTGGACGCCACCGCCATGGCCATGGCCCAGGAGATCGCCGGGCGGTCACAGGTCGCGGTGAAGATGGCCCGCAAGGTCATCCGCCACCTCGGTCACGGCCAGCAGCGGGCGGCCATGGAGGACGAGCTGATCTACCAGACGTTCATCAACAAGTCCGACGACTACGCCGAGCAGCGCGCCGCCCACGCCGAGGGGCGCGACCCGGCGTTCAAGGGGTCCTGAGATGTCGACCGCCGAGCCCATCGGGTTGCCCGAGCCCCCCGACCTGGGGTCCTCCGCCCTCCCCGACGGCACCTACGACGGCCAGGTCGTCCTGGTCACCGGCGCGGGGACCGGGCTGGGCAAGGCCATCGCCACCGAGTTCGCCCGCTTGGGGGCGGCCATCGCCATCCTCAGCCGGAAGCCCGAACACCTCGACGCCGGCCGGGAGGCCATCGAAGCGGTCGACGGCCGGGTGCTGACCGTCCCCTGTGACATCCGCGAGCCCGACCAGATCGCCGCCGCCTTCGACACGGTCGACGCCGACCTGGGCCTGCCCGACGTGCTGGTCAACAACGCGGCGGCCAACTTCCCGGTCCCGGCCGAGGACATGAGCGCCAATGCCTGGCGCACCGTGGTCGACATCACCCTGAACGGCACGTTCTTCTGTGCCCGGGAGTTCGGCCGCCGCCACCTGGCCGCCGGGACGCCCGGGTCGATCATCAACGTCGGGGCGTCCTACGCCTGGACCGGGGGGCCGGGGTTCGCCCATTCTGCGGCGGCGAAGGCCGGGGTCAAGAACATGGTCGAGACGCTGGCGGTCGAGTGGGGGCCGTACGGGATCCAGGTCAACGGGCTCGTCCCCGGCCTCTTCCCGCACGAGGACATGACCGCCGACATCCGCTCCAGCCTCGACAGGACCCACGAGAAGGACGGCTGCCAGCCCGCGCTGCGGGTCGGACGGGTGCGGGAGCTGGGGTGGGCGGCCACCTTCCTGGCCTCGCCGTACGCCCGCTTCATCTCCGGCCACACCCTGGTGGTCGACGGGGCCAACTGGCAGCGCCGCTCCATGACCAACCCCCAGGTCACCACCATCCGCGACCAGATGGGCAAAGAAGCCTTCGAGCTCGATGGCTGAGGCCGTCGGGCGAGCTTCCGGCGCCAGTCACCAACGACGTCGACCTTTGCCGAATGCTTGGGTGGCCGGCGCGGAGCGGGCCGGACTTTCGGCGCCAGCCACTGAGGGCGTGGACCTTTGCCGAAAGGTGGCGCGGTGAGTGCGCCGGAGGCGTACGAGGGGTTCGAGGGGCGGGTCGGGAGGACGATCGCGGGGTCGGATCCGTGGTGGCCGCCACGGGTCGAGGCGCCGGAGGGGGCGCCCAACGTGCTGGTCATCCTCATCGACGACCTCGGCTACGCGGACCTCGGCTGCTACGGCGGTGAGATCCGCACGCCGAACGTCGACGCCCTCGCCGAGCGAGGCGTCCGGTACACGAACTTCCACGTCACCCCGATGTGCTCCCCGACCCGGTCGGCCCTGCTCACCGGGTTGAACAGCCACCGGGCCGGGGTCGGCCACGTCGCCCATTCGGACCCCGGGTACCCCGGCTACGCCATGGAGCTGACCGAGCACGCGGCGACGGCCGCGGAGATCTACCGGGACGCCGGCTGGGCCACGTTCATGGCCGGCAAGTGGCACCTGGCCAAGGACTCCGACCTGAACGCCGCCGGGGCCCAGCACTCGTGGCCCTGCCAACGGGGCTTCGAGCGCTTCTACGGGATCCTCGACGGGTTCACGAACCTGCACCACCCCCACCGCCTGATGCGCGACAACCAGGTGGTCGAGGTCGATCGCTACCCCGACGGGTACTACCTGACCGACGACCTCACCGACCGCTGCCTCGCCTGGTGGAAGGAGTTGCGGGCCAGCCACCCCCGCAAGCCGTGGTTCACCTACCTGGCCCACCCCGCCTGCCACGCCCCGCTGCACGCCAAGGCCGAGGACATCGAGCGCTACCGGGGTGCCTACGAGGCGGGCTGGGACGAGGTCCGGGCCCGGCGCTTCGCCCGTCAGCGGGAGCTGGGCATCGTCACCGAGGGCACCGAGCTGGCCCCCCGCAACGCCGAGGAGGGCGACGACGTCCGGCCGTGGGCCGAGCTGGCCGACCACGAGAAGGCCCTGTTCGCCCGCCACATGGAGGTCTACGCCGGCATGGTCGACGGCCTCGACCAGAGCATCGGGCGCCTCCTCGACGGCCTGGCCACGATGGGCGAGCTGGACAACACGATCGTGGTCTTCACCTCCGACAACGGCGCCTCCCGGGAGGGTGAGGAAGCCGGGACCAGTGGCTACTTCGTCCACCTCCTGGGCCAGCCCGACGTCGAGGCCGACCTCCCCCGTCTGGACCTGCTGGGCGGGCCGCAGACCATGCCCCACTACCCCCGGGGCTGGGCGATGGCCTCGAACACGCCCTTCCGCCTCTACAAGATCAACACCCACGCGGGGGGCCACTCGGTGCCCTTCGTCCTGTCCTGGCCCGACCACCTGGCCGCCCGGGGCGAGCTGCGGCGCCAGTACGCCCACGTCGTCGACCTGCTGCCCACGCTCTTGGACCTGACCGGGCTCGACGCGCCAACGGAGCGTCACGGCCGCCCCCTCATCCCGATGGCGGGGACGACCTTCGCGGCCACGCTGGCCGATGCCGGCCACCCCTCGACCCGCACCGAGCAGGTGTATGAGATGGTCGGCCACCGGGGCTACTACCGGGACGGCTGGGAGGCGGTGACCCGCCACGTGCCGATGACCCCCATCGACGACAGCGAATGGCAGCTCTACGACCTCACGACGGACCCGACCGAGCTGCGGGACCTGGCCGCCGAGCACCCGGGGAAGGTGGCGGAGCTGGCCGCGGCGTGGGAGGCCGCCGCCCACGCCGAGCAGATCTATCCCCTCGACGAGGGCAGCAACCTCAAGTTCGTCCAGCGCCCGGAGCGGTCACTGGTGTTCGGTGAGCCCGTCACCATCCACCCGGAGACGCCGACCCTGGAGCGCTGGCGCTCCCTCGAGCTGATCAACATGCGGGACTTCACGGTCACCGCCTCGGTCGAGCTGGCCGAGGGCGACAGGGGGTGGCTCGTCGCCCACGGCGACCAGGGCGGGGGCTACGGGCTGTACGTCGACGACGGTCGGCTGTGGTGGCTGCACAACGACGGCAAGGGGGTCGTTCGTCGGCTGGAGGGCGGACCAGTCGAGAGCGGGTCGGTCGAGTTGGCTGCCGTGGTGACCGCGCCGGGCGGCTTCACGTGGGACGTCACCTTGACCGTCGACGGTGCCTCACGGGGCTCGGACACCGGCTACCGCATGCTGTTCCCGATGTCACCCTTCGAGGGCATCGACGTGGGGATGGACCGGCGCTCTCCCGTGTCCTGGGAGATCTACGAGGCCGATGGCCCCTTCCCCTTCACCGGCCGCCTGCACCACGTCCGCTACGAGCCCGGCGAGCCCGCCCCCGACTCCGCCTGGCGCTGGAAGGACATGCTCAAGGAGATGGGCGCCAAGTTCGAGTAGTCAGTCCGGCCGGTCGACCTGGTGGTCGGTGGGCTGAGGTGTGACGCTGACGACCTTCACGCCGTCGGGGGTCTCGAACCGGTGCCAGGTGTCCTGGGGCACGACCACCAGCTCCCCCGGCCCCATGGCCTGCGCGACCTCCTCACCGTCGATGAGCAGGAACATGGTCGTGGCCCCCTCGACGACGGCCACGATCTCGTCCCCGACCGGATGGCGCTCCCACTCGGAGTTCCCGGCGTAGTGGGAGACGAAGACGCCCCCGTCGCGGTACGGGGCGACCCGAGCGGAGAACTCCTCGTCCTGGCTCTGTGGCGTCCGCTCGGCCAGGAAGCTCAGCGCGGCGAAGGCCTCATCGATGGACTGCGGGATCGGGCGCTCCATGCCTCTCACGCTACGACGAAAGGACGGCAGGGAAGAGCGTCAGCGGATGGCGCCGGTGTCGCGGAGATCGGCGATCTCCTCGCCGGAGAAGCCGGACTGGGCCAGGACGGCGTCGGTGTCACAGCCGGGCCACGTCGGCGACTCCCCCACGGGGCCGGGGGTCACCGACAGGCGGGGCACCGGCGGGACCTCGGTGCCGCCGTCGGGGAACAGGCGGTGGGCCATCTGGGGGTGGGCTCGGGCCTCGGTGAAGTCCAAGACGGGGGCCACGCAGGCGTCGGTGCCGTCGAACACCGCCATCCACTCGTCCCGGGTCCGGGTCAGGAACACCTCCGCCAACCGGCCCCTGAGCTCGGGCCACCGGGGCTGGTCGTACTGCTCGGGCAGGGCGGTGTCGGTGAGGCCGAGGCCGTCGAGCAGCAGGGCGTAGAAGTGGGGTTCCATGGACGCGACCGAGATCCAGCCGCCGTCGGCGCATTCGTAGACGGCGTAGAAGGGCGCCCCACCGTCGAACAGGTTCGACCCCCGCTCGGGCGCGTGGAACCCGGTGGCGGCCATCGAATAGAAGACCGACGCCAGTGACGCCACGCCATCGACCATCGCCGCGTCGACCACCTGACCCCGGCCCGAGCGCCGGACCTCGAGCAGGGCGCAGACCACGCCGAAGGCCAGCGACAAGCCTCCGCCGGCAAAGTCGCCCAGGAGTTGGAGCGCGGTCGAGGGCGGTACCTCCGGCCGGCCGATGGCCCCGATGACCCCGGTGACGGCCTCGTAGTTGAGCGAGTGGCCGGCCGTCGAGGCCAGCGGCCCGTCCTGACCCCACCCGGTGAGCCGGCCGTAGACGATGCGGGGATTGCGCTCGAGGACGGCGTCGGGCCCGACGCCGAGCCGTTCGACGACACCCGGCCGGAACGCCTCGAGGAAGACGTCGGCTGACTCGGTCAGTCGGAGCACGGTCTCGACCCCGTCCGCCGCCTTCAGGTCGACGGCGATCGAGCGCCGGCCCCGGTCCCAGGCACTGTGGGGCTTGGCCACCGGCTCGTCGGGCACGTCCGCCGTCCGCTCGACCCGGATGACGTCGGCCCCCATGTCCGCCAGCCGCAGCGCCCCGTACGGCAAGGCCCCCAATCCCGCCAGCTCCAGCACCCGCACGCCGGCCAGCGGCCCCTGACCGCCCTCGGCGGTCACTCCGGGCGGTGGCACACGGCTTCGACGTTGTTGCCGTCGGGGTCGCGGAGGAAGGCGCCGTAGTAGTTGGGGTGGTACTCGGGCCAGACCCGGGCTTCGTGGAGGACCTCGGCACCGGCCGAACGGCCCGCTTCCAGGAAGGCGTCCACCGCGGCCCGGTCGGGGGCGGTGAAGGCGATGTGGGACTCCCGAAAGCCCTCGCCCGTCGTCCGCGGTCCGACCCAGAAGTCGGGCATGGGGGGCACGCCGTAACCGATGACCTCGCCGAAGTCGAGGATCCGCTGGCCGCCGACGGTGGCCAGGACGGTGTCGTAGAAGGCCGCGCTGGCCTCGACGTCGGCGCACTGGATGGAGAGGTGATCGAGCATCCGCGAATCATGGCCGCTGGCGCTGACGCCGTCAGCCAAGATCGTGACGATGAGCCCGACGCCCACCGAGCTGCACACCGACCGGCTGCTCCTCCGACGGTGGCGCCCCGAGGACCGGGCCCCGTTCGCCGACCTCAACGCCGACCCGGTGGTCATGGAGCACTTCGTCGCCTGCCTGACGCGGGCCGAGAGCGACGACCTCATCGACCGAGTCGAGGACCACTTCGACGCCGAGGTCTACGGCCTGTGGGCCGTCGACATCACCGCGACAGGGCAGTTCGCGGGGTTCGTCGGCCTCTGGCCCGCCACCTTCGACGCTCCGTTCACCCCGGCGGTCGAGGTCGGTTGGCGACTGGCCCGGCCCGCCTGGGGCTCGGGCTACGCCACTGAGGCGGCCCGGACGGCGGTGGCCGACGGGTTCGAACGGGTCGGTCTGGACGAGATCGTCTCGATGACCTCAGTCGGCAACACCCGGTCCCGCCGGGTCATGGAGAAGCTGGGCATGACCCGCGACCCCGCGGACGACTTCGACCACCCGAACGTGCCCGTCGATCACCCGATCCGACGCCACGTCCTCTACCGCCTGTCGCCCCCCTGACGGGAGGGTTCAGCCGGTTTCGTCCGCGGGGTCGACGGGTGAGGTGCGGAGCTTGTACACGGCGCCGGTCGGGTCGACGGCCGTGGCCAGTCGGCCGTAGGGCGTGTCCTCGCCGGGCACCATCGTCGAGCCGCCGAGGTCGGCCGCCCGGGCCAGGGTCTTGTCGACGTCCTCGACCTCGAAGTAGATCGACCAGTGGGCGGGGACGCCGTCGGGCAGCCAGTCGCTGGCATCCATGACGCCGGCGATCTGACCTTCGCCCTGGGGCACCGAGTACCGGAAGTCCGGCGTGTCACCGACGGCGAAGAAGTCCCAGCCGAAGACCGCGCGGTAGAAGGCGAGGCAGGCGTCGTAGTCCCGGGTGTGGAGCTCGAACCAGGACGGTGTCCCCGGGATCTCGAAGGCCCCGAAGCCCTTGTGCTCGCCCGGCTGCCAGAGGCCGATCGCCGCGCCGCCGGGGTCAGTGATCACCGCCATCGAGCCCATGGGCCCGACGACCATGGGCGGCATCATCACGCCGCCACCGTTGGCCGTCGCCGCGTCACAGATGGCCTGGACGTCGGCCACGCACAGGTAGGTGGTCCACAGGTCGGGCATGCCCGTACCCGGGTTGTTCGCCATGCCCCCGGCGACGTTGACGCCGTCCTTGGTGAAGGTCACGTAGCCACCGAACTCCTCGCCGGCGGCCTCGGAGTCCCAACCGAAGAGGTCGCCGTAGAAGGCGCGGCTCCTGTCGATGTCGGACGACATCAGGTCGAGCCAGCAGGGCGCTCCGAGCGGGGATTCGTCACGAGTCGTCACGGCAGGCTCCTTCGTCGGGGATGGTCACATCGTCACCCATTCGACCGCCCGATGCACCCGGACTCATCGGTCCATCAGGCGAACGTCTGGGGCCGGCGGTCAGCGTCACGATCGGGCCGGAGGTTGGACCTACCCCGGAGGCGAGCCTCATCGGTCCGGTACCGGTTCACCAGCCGACGGCGCCGTCCACCAGCTCGCGGAGGAGGTCGGCATGGCCGTTGTGGCGGGCGTACTCCTCGATCATGTGGTTGTAGATCCACCGCAGGGACACGGCCTCACCCCGGCGGAGCCCGGTGTCATCGAGGTCGTGGCCCGCCGCGTTTTCACGGCTGACCTCGCACTGGATCTCGAAGGCGGCGAGGTCGGCCGGCCAGTCGGCGTCGTCGACGATCAGCTCGCCGTCGTCGACCACCGGGTCGGCCCAGATGAAGGGGGTCTGCCGGCTCCTCCAGGAGCACCCGGTGGAACCAGTTCCGCTCCACCTCGGCCATGTGGCGGAGCAGGCCGTGCAGCGAGAGGAGCGAGCGTGGGGACCGGGCGGCGTTTGCGGTCCGCGTCGTCGATCCCCTCGCACTTGAGCACCAACGTCGTGCGGTGGAACTCGAGCCAGGCCTCGAGCATGTCCCGCTCACCGAGGACGTACGGGGGCTCCTGGCGACGGGGGTCTTCGAGGTCTTCGACCATCCGGGGGCTCCTGTGTCGGCGGGCCGGACCAGTGTGGTTCCCCGAACCGCTCGACGCGCCGGGATATCCGGATCGACACGGCCGGCAACGGGCGGTGGTCCCGCCACCGATGAGTTGGTGCGGCGGGAGCGGTCGAAGGGGAGAGCGAGCCACCGGGCCGCGGACTGGGAGCAGACGATGACGACGACCGTGGTGCGGTACCAGGCCAAGCCCGACCGGGCCGACGAGAACCAACAGCTGATCGAAGCGGTGTTCGCCCAGCTGGAGGAGCGGGAGCCGGAGGGCTTCACCTACAAGGTCTTCCGCCTGGAGGACGACGTGAGCTTCATCCACGTCGCGATCGAGCACGACGTCGACGAGCCCGACTCGTTGCAGGACGTTCCGGCCTTCCAAGCCTTCGTGGCCGACATCGCCGATCGCTGCGCCGTGGCCCCCGTGGCGACCGGAGCCACGGTGGTCGGCGGCTACCGCTGACGCTGCCGCTGCCGCGTAGACCCGCCTGAGGAAACGGCGACCGCGCATCGGGGCAAGACGGTCCGCGACCCGGGCGTGGGATGATCGGCGTCGTGGCCGTGTCGCCGGAAAACCTCCTCGAAGTCGGTCGCGCCGCCCTGCGAGCCGGTGATGCCGCGGCGGCCCGGCAGGCCTTCGAGCAGGTCGAGGGCGACGCGGCAGCTGGCGATGTGCTGGAGGGTCTCGCCCGCGCCGCCTACCTGGAACGGGAGTTCCCGGAGGCCATCGAGACCTGGGAGCGGGCGTACGCCGCCCATCACGACGCCGGTGACCAGATGGGGGCCGTCCGGGTGGCCCGGACCCTCGGCTACATGTACGCCGCCCTGCTCGGCGACTGGGCTGTGTCCAGCGGGTGGATGGCCCGGGCCCAGACGCTGCTGGCCGGCGACGTGGACTCACGGGAGGCCGGTTGGGTGGCACTGAACATCGCCACCTTCGAGCCAAACCGGGCGCGGAAGGAGTCGCTCCTCCGGGACGCGCTGACCATCGCCCGGCGGGTCGGCGATTCGGATCTGGAGGTCGTCGCCCTCGGTTACCTGGGCGCCAGCGTGGTCCACGACGACCGGACCGACGAGGGCATGGCCCTGCTCGACGAGGCCTTGGCGGCGGTGACCGGAGGCGAGGTCGACGACTTCGCCGTCCTGGAAGACGTCTTCTGCCAGTTGTTCTCGGCCTGCGAGCACGCCTCCGACATCGCCCGCGCCGACCAGTGGATCCGCATCGGGGACCGGATCGCCGAGCGCCGCAACCTGCCCGCGGTCGCCGCCTTCTGTTCCACCCACTACGGCGGACTGCTGACCAGGGCGGGCCGGTGGCCCGAGGCCGAAATCGCCTTGACCGACGCCATCCGCCTGTGGGGCCTGGGCCGCCGGGCCAACTTCCGCACGGGAGCCCTCCTCCGGCTGGCCGACCTGCGGGTCCGCCAGGGACGGTTCGAGGAGGCCGAGCAGCTCCTCGACGGCATCGACCTGGACGCCGAGACCGACGCCGCCCGGTCGGTGGCTGCGATCCAGCTGGCCAAGGGTGAGACCGCGCTGGCCGTCGACACGCTGGAGCGGGCGCTGGACCGGAACGACGCCGACGGCACGGCAATGGCGCCGCTCCTCGCGCTGCTCGTCGACGTCCACCTGGCCGCGGACCGCCAGGATGCGGCCGCGGCCACCGCCGACCGTCTCGTCGACTGCGCCCGACGGCATCCGAGCGACCATCTCCACGCCTCTGCCGCCCTGGCCCAGGGGCGGGTGTGCCTGGCGTCGGGCACCGGCGAGCCGCAGGCCTGCCTCCGTGAGGCCTTGGCCGGGTTCAGCCGAGCCCAGATGCCGGTCGAGCAGGCCCGGGCCCGCCTCGAGTTGGCCGGTGCCCTCGTCGCCGACCATCCCGACGTGGCCCGGGCCGAGGCCCGGAACGCCCTCGAGGTCTTCGACCGGCTGGCGATGGCCCGCGACGTGGATGCCGCCGCCGCCGTGCTCCGCACGCTCGGCGTCAAGATCGCCACCCCCCGGCCCGGGGACGGCCTGCTGACCAAGCGCGAGCTCGAGGTCCTCGACCTCCTCGGCCACGGGCTGTCCAACCCCGAGATCGCCGATCGCCTCTTCATCAGCCGCAAGACCGTCGAGCACCACGTCGGCCACGTCCTGGCCAAGCTCGGCCTTCGGAGCCGGTCCGAGGCCGCGGCCTACGCCACCCGCACCAAGGCCGGCGCGGGAGAAGCGGGGGGCCAATAGGGGACCTCCCCGATCCGCTCCGACCTCCGGTGCTCCAAGGTGACACCACCGAACGAGGAGGCCCACCATGACCGAGGACTACGACGCCATCGTCGTCGGCGCCCGTTGCGCCGGCTCTCCGACCGCGATGCTGCTGGCCCGCAAGGGCTACCGGGTACTGCTGGTCGACCGGGCGTCGTTCCCGAGCGACACGGTGTCCACCCACCTCATCCACGCCCCGGGCGTGGCCGCCCTGGACCGCTGGGGCCTGCTCGACGACGTGGTGGCCAGCGGTTGCCCGCCGGTCGAGACCTACTCGTACGATTTCGGCCCGTTCACCATCAGGGGCACGGCGCACCCCGCCGACGGCCACACCGCCGGCTACGGGCCGCGCCGGACGGTCCTCGATCACCTCCTGGTGGAGGGAGCGAGTTCCGCCGGCGTCGAGGTGCGGGAACGGTTCACCGTCGAGGACCTGGTCATCGAGGATGGCCAGGTGGTCGGAATCCGGGGCCACGGTGCGGACGGAGCCACGGTCACCGAACGGGGCCGCGTCGTCATCGGCGCCGACGGCCGGAACTCCGCTATCGCCAAGGCCCTGGCTGTCGAGGCGTATCACACCAAGCCGGAGCTGCAGTGGAGCTTCTACTCCTACTGGAGCGACCTCCCCGTCGACGGCATGGAGATCTTCATCCGCCCCGACCGGGGCTGGGCCGCGGCACCGACCAACGACGGCCTGACGATGCTCGTGGTCGGCTGGCCCTTCGCCGAGGCCTCGGCGTACAAGGCCGATGTCGAGGCCAACTACCTGAAGACCCTCGAGCTGGCCCCCGCGTTCGCCGACCGCGTGCGGGGAGCAACCCGCCAGGAGAAGTTCGCCGGTGGCGCCGTGCCCAACTACTTCCGTCGGCCGTACGGACCCGGATGGGTCCTGGTCGGCGACGCCGGGTACAACAAGGACCCGATCACGGCCCAAGGCATCAGCGACGCCTACCGGGACGCTGAGGCGGTCACGGTCGCGCTGGACGACGTGTTCAGTGGCCGCCGGGCGTTCGCCGACGCCCTGGCGGACTTCCAGCGGGCCCGGGACGAGCACGCCCTGCCGATCTACGAGTTCACCACCCAGCTGGCCACCCTCGAGCCACCGCCACCCGAGATGCAGCAGTTGCTGGGCGCCATCCACGGCAACCAGGAGGCGATGGACGCCTTCGTGAGCATCACGGCCGGCACCCTCTCGCCGGAGGCCTTCTTCGACCCCGCCCACCTCGGCTCGCTCATGGCCAACGTTGCCGGGGCCCGCTGACCCGCCCGGGCCAACGGGAGCAAAACGCGGAACGGGGCGGCGCCGAAGCGCCGCCCCGTGTCCGGGTGCTGCAGTGGGGCTGGGCTCAGCCGGCGAGGCCCGCCAGGGCGTCGGCCGCCTGCTGCGAGCACTCGGTGAGTGCCTCGGAGTCGGCCGTGGTGAGGTCGGCGGCGTTGGCGCTCAGGTCGGTCGCGGCCTGGCTGAGCTCCTGGCCGGAGCTGGCCAGGTCGGCGAGAGCCGCGGGATCGCCCTCGGCGGCCGCAACGTCGTCGGCGAAGGCGGTCACCTGGTCGCAGTAGGCCTGGACGTCGGCGTTGTCGCTCGTCGTACCGCTGTCACCGGAGTCCTCGGAACCGCCGTCGTCGCCGCTGCTGCCGCCATCGTCGCTGTCGTCGCCGCAGGCCGCAGCGCCGCCGACCAGCATCGCCAGCACGAAGAACAAGCTCAGGAACTTCTTGGCCATCATGGATTTCCTCTCCCTAAGGGGACCGTTCGCCCCCGTCCGTCGAGGGCTTGTGGCCGCAGTGTGCCGCACCCCCTCAGGGGCGTCCTGAGTAGCAGCTACTCAATTCCCCGACCCTGCTCGATCAGACCGTCAGAGCACCTGGCCCCGGGTCCGCCAGCGGTTCCAGGCCGTGCCGAGCCCTATGAGCAGGAGACTGCCGAGCAGGATCATCGTGGCCAGCACGTTGATCTGTGGCGGGAGCGCGGTCTTCGCCGCGTTGTTCACGTAGAGCGGGTACGTCAGGGTCGACCCGGCCGTGAACAGGGTGATGATGAAGTCGTCCAAGGAGAGGGCGAAGGAGAGCATCGCCGCAGCCACGATCCCCGGGACCATGAGGGGCAGCGTGATGCGGAGGAAGGTCCGCGTCGGGTTCGCCCCCAGGTCCATCGCCGCGTCCTCCAGGCTCCAGTCGAAGCCGCGGAGGCGCGCCTTCACCGTCAGCGCCACGAAGCTGATCATGAACATGACGTGGGCCAGCACGATCGTGCGGAAGCCCAGGGGCCAGCCGAAGTCGAGGAACAGGGTGAGCAGCGAGGCGCCGAGCACGACCTCGGGGCTGGTGAGCGGGATGACCAGGAACAGGTCGATGCTGCCCGAGCCCAGGAACCGGTGCCGGACGAGGGCGATCGCGATCAGCGAGCCAAGGATGACGGCGATCACCGTGGCCACGGCGGCGACCTTGAGGCTCTCCTCGAGGGCGTCGACGAGGGCCGGGTACTTGAACGGGTCCTTCCAGGCGTCGAGCGAGAAGCCCTTCCACACGAAGTTGAACTTCCCGACCGGGTCGTTGAACGAGAAGGCGACGATGACGGCCACAGGAAGGAAGAGGTAGAAGAGGACGAACGCGGCATAGGCGTTCAGGAAGAAGCCGCCGAGCCGGCGAATGAGGGGCGTGGGGGCGAACCCGGCCCGGATGGCGTCCTGGTGCTCGGGCGGGGCCAGGGTGGCCTCGGAGGCGCTCACACCAGGTCCTCGGTGCCCAGCACCCGGGTGTAGATCAGCACCGCGACCAGGATGATGAGCATCAGCACCGCGGACAGGGAGGCGGCCAGCGGGTAGTCCTTGACCACCAGGAACTGGCTCTGGATGACGGTGCCCACCATGGCCTGGTTGGTGCCGCCCAGGTACTGGGCGTTGACGAAGTCACCCGACGCGGGGATGAAGGTCAGCAGGCTCCCGGCGATCACGCCGGGGAGGGAGAGTGGCAGGAGGACCTTGCGGAACGTCCGGGTGCCGCCCGCGTAGAGGTCGCGAGCCGCTTCCAGCAGGCGGGGATCGATCTTCTCGATGCTGACGTAGATGGGCAGGATCATGAAGGGCAGGAAGTTGTAGGTCAGCCCCCCGATGACCGCCCACTGGGTCGACAGGATCCGACCGTTGGTGGTGAGCCCGAGGGCGTCGAAGACGCTGGTGATGACGGTGGAGTCGGCGAAGATCGTCTTCCAGGCCAGCGTGCGGATGATGAAGGTGATGAAGAACGGCAGGATGACCAGGCCCAGCAGGGCGTTCTTCCACCGCCCCGACTTGAAGGCCAGGACGTAGGCCAACGGGTAGGCCAGGAGCAGGGCCAGCACGGTGGCGGCCAGGGCGTACCAGAACGACCGGACGATCTGGGTCTCGTAGTGGTCGAAGGCACTGGTGTAGTTGGACCACTCCCAGCTGAACGTCAGCGTGGGGTCGTAGACGCTGCCGCTGGAGGTGGACAACGATGTGCGGAACAGCGTCCACAGGGGGATGACGAAGAAGACACCCAGGTACGCCAGCGCGGGCAGGCTGAGCAGGTACGGCGTGATCTTGCGCCGGGTCCCCGCAGCTGCCGTCCCCGCCACTGTCCCGTACCGCTCAGGCCCTGGCCACGTCGGCGTACAGGGCGGAGAACGTCTGGTCTTCCTCGTCGGTCAGGCCCCGCCAGGACACCGCAGCGTCCCGGTACTCCTGTGGGGGGTTGATGAGGGGGTTGTCGGCCAACGCCGGCGGCAGGAGCTCGCCCACGCCCTCGACGGGCGGGATGTACTGCACGGTCGCCGTGATCCGGGCGCTGTTCGCCGGGTCGTAGACGTAGTTCATCCACTCCTCGGCCCCCGTGGAGTTGGCCGTCGAGATGGGCATGACCATGTTGTCCGAGAAGGTGACCATCCCCTCCTCGGGGACGACGAACTGCAGGGCCGGATTGTCGCCTTGCAGCGTGGCCACGTCCCCGGAGTAGGCCTGGGCGATGGCCACGTTGCCGGCGACCAGGTCGTCGCCGTAGTCGTTGCCGGTGAAACGCCGGATCTGCCCGGCGTCCTTCGCCGCCGCCACCTTGTCCACTGCGGTCTGCACCGTCTCCTCGGTGGCCTCGGCGGGCGAGTTGCCGTCCGAGAGCATGACCAGGCCGAGACCGTCACGCAGGTCGCTGAACATCGTGACCTTGCCCGCGAACTCCGGGTCGAAGAGGTCGTTGATGCTCGTGATCTCCCGGCCGGTGAGCTCGGGGTTGTAGGCGATCGAGGTGAAGCCCGAGAACCACGGGAGGCTGTAGCGCCGGTCCGGGTCGAACTCCATGTCCGACAGGGCGGCCACCAGGTTGGACTTGTTGGGGATGTTGGCGTCGTCGAGCGGCGCCAGCCACTCGAGGCCGATGAGGCGGTTGACCAGGAAATCGGTGACTATGAAGAGGTCGGCGCCGATGTCCTGGTTGCGGCTGAGGGGCTCCCGGATGCGGGAGAAGTACTCCTCGTTGTCGTTGACGTCCTCGGTGTAGGTGACCGAGAGGCCGCTCTCGTCCTCGAACAGGCCGACGGTCTGATCGTCGATGTAGAAGGGCCAGTTGGAGATGCGGAGCGAGTCGCTGGTCGTCGGCGTGAAGTCGGCGGCCGAACCGCCGCCCCCGCCCCCGCCACCGTCGCCGCCGCCGCAGGCCGCCAGCAGACTGGGACCCAGGGCCAGGCCACCGAGCGCCAGGCCGGACCGCCCCAGGAAGCGGCGCCGGCTCATCGCCGCCAGCTGCCACCGGATCTGCTCGGGTGTCGGATTGCTCATCGGGTTGTGTCTCCTAATCGTCGGGCTCGTCGAGGTCGACCAACGGGGCGTCCTCGGGGCGACCGGGCAGGGCCGTGGCGGCGGGCGTGTCCCAGCTGGCCCAGACCTCGTCGCCGGGGCGCAGCATCGGCAGCTGCTCGTCGGGGCCGATGTGGGCCAGGACCTCGTGGCCGTCCGGGGCCTCACCGGCCAATCGGACCACCGGGCCCTGGAACACGAGGCTGGTCACGGTCAGGGGCACCGCCGTGTCGGGAGCGTCCGCCTGGTCGGCGGCCACCCTGACCCGCTCCGGCCGGACCATGAGGGTCACGTTCCCGCCGAGCTCGCCCATGGCCCGGGCCGGCAGGGACGACCCGAGGGTGCTCACCGTCGCCGCGCCGTCGGCGTGCGAGATCACGGTGGCCGGCCAGAGGTTGGCCTGGCCGATGAACCCGGCCACGAACACGGTGGCCGGGTCGTCGTAGATGTCGGTCGGGGCCGCGACCTGCTCGACTCGGCCCTCGCTCATCACCGCGATCCGGTCGCTCATGGTGAGCGCCTCTTCCTGGTCGTGGGTGACGTAGACGAAGGTGATCCCGACCTCACGTTGGATGCGCTTGAGCTCCAGCTGCATGGCCTGGCGCAGCTTCAGGTCCAGGGCGCCGAGGGGCTCGTCGAGGAGGAGGGCGCTGGGGTAGTTGACCAGGGCCCGGGCCAGGGCCACCCGCTGCTGCTGGCCACCGCTGAGCTGGCTGGGCTTGCGCTCGGCGAAGTCGGCCAGGCGGACCACCTCGAGCATCTCCCCGACCCGCCGCTGGGTCTCCTTCTTGTCGAGCTTGGCGCTGCGGGGACCGAAGGCGACGTTGTCGGCAATCGTCATGTGCGGGAACAGGGCGTAGTGCTGGAAGACCGTGTTCACGTTGCGGCGGTAGGGCGGGACCTTGGAGACGTCCTCGCCCTCGAGGCGGATCTCGCCCGAGGTCGGCTGCTCGAACCCGGCGATCATGCGCAGGGACGTGGTCTTGCCGCAGCCGGACGGGCCGAGCAGGGAGAAGAACTCACCGCGTTCGATGGCGATGTCGATGCCCTCGACGGCGACCGCGTCACCGAAGCGCTTCTCGACGTCGACCAACTCGATGACCGCGTCGGTCAAGGTCGCCCCTCCACCCTGTTCACCACTTGCCCCTGCGAATGCGGCCAGACCATAGCCCTGCCGACGGACGGCCACCGGTCGGGCGGTCTCGGTTCACGTGCTGTTCACGGGACCCGTAGCGTCCGACCTGTGAACACCGACCGCAACCGAGCGACCATCGACGGGTTCTGGGACCTGCTGTACATCAAGGACTGGGACGGCCTGGCCGCGCTCTTCGCCCCCGACGCCGAGTACACCGACGTCCCCACGCCCGACGACGACGTGGCCCACGGGCCGGACCAGATCATCGCCCGCCTCCGCCTCGGGCTCGATCCGGTCGAGGAGATGATCCACCACCCCCGCCATGTCCTGGCCGACGAGCGGCTGGTCATGACCGAGCACGCCGAGGAGTGGCGCTTCCACACCGGGGAGGTGGCGCTGGTGAAGTTCGTGTCCGTCCACGAGTTCGACGCCGACGGCCTGATCATCCGCTGGTGGGACTACCCCGACCTCAACACGCTCCTCGAGCAGGCGCCCAAGTGGTGGATCGACCACATCATGGAGGGCTACACGTGACACTGGCTCCGCCTCCGCTCCGCCGGCTTCGCCGATCAAGGGGAGCCGGCTCGAGCTCTTAGGGGGCGGGGTTCGGACGACGAGGCCGAAGAGGCAGACGCCCAGCCCGAATCCTTCCCGGAACCTGTTCAGGACAGGAAGCGGTCGGTGTAGAAGGCGAGGGACTGCTCGAGGTCCGAACGGTCGAGGCCGAGGACATCGAAGTCGTAGTGCACGCCGCCGTGGCGACCGCGGGGGTGGGTGGCCTGGTAGGCGTCGACGGCGGACCGGGCGCGGTCGTCCCAGGGTTGGTCGGCGATGGCGTAGATGCGCTCGACCATGGCCAGGTCCTCGGCCATGAACTCGTCGAAGCCCACGTCGATGGTCTGGGCGGCCGGGAGCGCCTCGCGGTCCCGGACACAGTCGGCCAACAGGTCCTGGACCCGGTCCCGCCAGTAGGCCCCCAGCACCGCCGGATCGGGGTGGGCCAGGTTCATCCGGCACGAGTAGGCGACCATCGTGGCCATCGACAGCGTGACCGCCACCGGGTCCCGGTGGGTGACCACGAACGTGGCGTCCGGGAACACCTCCGCCAGGACCGGGAAGCAGCTGAGGTGCTGAGGTGACTTGAGGACCCAGCGGTCGCCACCGCGCTCGCGGGTCAGGACCCGCAGCACGTCCTTCAGGTACCGGTAGCTGGCCGTCTGGTCGGTCGCCTTCCACCAGTCCCGGTAGGTGGGGAGCGGCACCACGCTCTCGAAGAGCATCGTCGAGAAGTCCAGGGCCAGGAGCTGGATCTCCTCGTGGACGTGGTCGGTGGTCATCTCGTGCATGCGCTTGAAGTAGGGCATGGCCTCGTCCATGAAGCCGAGGGCCAGGTCGCAGCGCTCGCGCCGCGGATCGGGGTCGACGCCCCGCTCGTCGTCAGGGGGGACCGGCTCCAGCGACTCCCAATAGGGCAGTGAGCGGAGGGCCGGGTCGGCCGACATCAGGTTGTGGAGGTGCGTGGTCCCGGTGCGGGGCAGGCCGGCCACGATGATCGGGGCGTCGATCTCGATGTCCCGGATCTCGGGGTGGCGGGTCAGCTCCCGCTGGACCCTCAGCCGGCTGCGCAGGAGCTGGATCAGCAGGGTGTGCTGGGAGACCACGCCCATGGCGGACAGCTCGACATCGTCGGTCAGGGCCCGGCACAAGACGGCCAGGCCCTCCTCGAAGTGGTCGTCGCCGAAGTCGTCGGTGCCCTCGGCCGCGACGGCCAACGCCTTCAGCTCGTCGGGCACGAAGCCCAGCACCGCGGCCATCGGGCCGACCGAATCGAAGATCTCCTGGATGTGCGGCGCGAACACGGGTGCGTCGAGGTCGTCGAGGACGACCTCGGGCGGACGATCGGTCACGGCGCCTCCTTCCTGTAGGACCGAACCGACAGGTGCAGCCCTTCTGCGTACACATGCGGTTCGCCCCGCTGCGCTCGGCGAATGACCGCTGTGCTTCCCCGGCGCCTCGCCTGGCGGCTCGGCACCGTGTGTGATCATGGCCGACGTATGCGGTTCACCCTGACGTACCCGCTCCTGCACCACCCGGCTCCGCCCGAGCTGTTCACCGGGGCCGCCGTGGCCGAGGTCTCCCGGGCGGCCGAGGGGGCCGGGTTCGCCGCCCTCGCCTTCACCGAACACCCCATGCCGTCCGACCGTTGGCTGGAGGCCGGCGGCCATGACGCCCTCGACCCCTTCATCGCCCTCACCTGGGCGGCCGCCGCCACCGAGCGCCTCCGCCTGCTGACCAACATCACCGTGGTCGCCTACCGGAACCCGTTCCTGTTGGCGAAGACCGTGGCCACGCTCGACTCGCTGTCGGACGGCCGCGTCATCCTCGGTGCCGCGGCCGGCTACCTGAAGTCGGAGTTCCGGGCCCTAGGCGTCGACTTCGACGAGCGCAACGAGCTCTTCGACGAGGCCCTCGAGGTCCTGGCGCTGACCTGGAGCGGCGAGCCGGTCACGTTCCAGGGCCGCCACTTCTCCGCGGCCGGCAACCAGCTGGTGCCGAAGCCCGTCCAGCAGCCACCGCCGATCTGGATCGGGGGCAACAGCACGGCGGCCCGCCGTCGGGCTGCGACGGCGGGCCAGGGCTGGATGCCCTTTGCCAACCCGCCTCAGGCGAACCGGGTCGTACGCACCCCGTCGATCTGGACCGCCGACGACCTGGCCCCGCTGCTCGACGAGCTCAACGCGTGGACCAAGGAAGCCGGCCGTGACCCACTGGACATCCACTTCGGGGTCGTCGGCGGGGGCACACCGGGTGCAGCCGACTTCGATCCCGGTCACCACCGCGCCCAGGTTGCGGCCATGGAGGAGATCGGCGTGACGTGGCTGGGGGCCGGGACGATCGGCGACGATCTCCCCGCCGTCCTACGGGGCATCGAGGCCTTCGGCCGCGAGGTGATCGGGGCCTAGCTGCTCACTCCGCGGTGAGTTGGCGGGCCACGGAGCCGTTGCGCCCGCGGACCGTGACCTGGCCGACCACATCGGCCACCAAGGCCAGCACAGCGAGGGTGAGCAGCAAGCGCGCCGTCGGAACGAAGGTGTCGGGGGCCACGCCGATCCGGTCGGCGATCGCGATCCGGAACACCACGCGGCCGAGCACGATGCCGAACGGCGTGGCGAGGGCGGCCACGGCCACGGTGAAGGCGACGGCGTGCCAGTGGGCGACACCGCCGACCCACCGCCGGTCCGCCCCGCTGGCCCGGAGCACCGCCAGTTCCTTGGCCCGGTGACGAAGGGCCACGAGCATGAGGTTGGCCAGGCTCAGGAGGGCAAGGGCCGCCAGGATGCCGGCCACCACATACGGCGCAGAACGTACGCGGTCGAGGTTCTGGACCACCCCCGGCGGCTCGGGAGGTCCCATCTGCACCTCGAGCCGGTTGCTCAGGCGGGTCCGCGCGACAGCCGCGTCCGCCTCCGGCCGGAAGGTGATGGCGGCGAAGCTGAGGGCCGCCTCGTCGTCGAGGGACCGAAGGGTGTCCGCGGTGACCAGGCCACCCTCGCCCAGCCCGTCACCGCCTTCGATCCCCGGCATGACGACGATGCCGACGACGTCGAGGGAGCGCTCGCCGCTCGCCGCGTCAACGGTGAGCTGGTCACCCACCCCCACGCCGAAGTCGCCCGCCGCCGTTCGCCCCAGAGCGACCTCGTCGGCCGCGGTCGGTCCGGAGCCCTCGAGCACTCGCAGCCCGAGGTCACCGGACACCGAGTCGTAGCCAGAGATGTCGAACCCGGCCCCGTCCACGCTCACGCGGATGTTCCCGAGCAGCGTGAGCGAGGCCACATCGGGATCGTCGGCCACCGTCGCCGCCGCCGCCTCGGGGATCTCCCCGCCGCCCTGGCCGATGCCCGTGTCGTAGGTCACGCCCTGTCGGCCGGGGTCCTCCATCAGCGTGTCCAGGCTGTCGGCGAAGGTGGCGGCCGCGACGAAGACGGCGAGGACGGCGAAGAGGCCGACGACCGGGGTGCTGACGCCACCGGCGTCACGGGGGTGACGGGCGAAAGCAAAGCGCAGGCCCATGGCGGGTTTGAGGCGGCCGACCCGAGCGACCAAGGACTCGACGAAGGACACGGGCCGCCGAGCGCGCTCGGTCCGGGCGCCGACCACCAACGTGAGTCCGACCCACGCCAGCAGGCCCACGACCAGGAGCACCGGGCCGAGCCCGTGGACGAGTGGCTCGAAGCGGATGCCGACCTCGGATTCGATGGTGCGGACGAAGCTGATGGGAAAAGCGCCCGAGGCGAGCACGGCAAGGACCGACGCCCCCACCGCGCCCACCGCGGCGGGGACGGCGATCCGGCCGATCGCGTCGGCCAGCAGCTGGCCCCGGGTCAGCCCGAGGGCACTGAGCGACCGGCGTTGGCCGTCGGCCAGTCGGGCCCGCCGGCTGGCCATCTGCCCGACCACGACCAGCCCCGCGACGGCGACGATCCCGGCCACCACCCACAACGCATTGGCCTGAGTGGCGACCGCCCGGCGCACCTCGACGTCGACCCACTCGGCGGGGTCGAGCGTCAGGTTCGAGCCGTCGCGAAGCGTGTCGAGCTGCTCCCGGAGATCGGCGACATCGGCCCCGTCGACCAGCGACACCAGCGACTCGGTGGCCGACACCCCGATCGAGCCCTCGTCGAGCAGCGACAGCGGGAAGACGACCGACACGTACTCGTCCTGGAGGTCCGACGCCGGCGCCTCCACGACGCCCACGAGGGTGGCGTCGAAGCTCGGTCCGTCGGGCACCTCGACGTCGAAGCCGGACTCGGCCGCCGACGCCTCGCTGATGGAGATGAAGGGGAACTGGTCACCGATGTCCGCCCCCGTGAGGGTTACGAAGTCCTGGGAGGCGGTGAACTCATGCGGGGCGTCGGGCGCGGGAAGCCGACCACGGGTCACCTCGGCCCCGAACGCGTCCGGTTCTCCGGCAAAGGCGATCACGGAGTCGATGGGTTCGCCGTCGTCGCCCAAGAAGCCGGCGAACATGAACGTGGCCGACACCACGTCGTCGACTGCAGGGAGGCCCTCGACGGCTTCGGTGAGCGGGCGGCCATCGGACTGCTCCATCATCGAGTCGTAGCGATCGCCCCTCGCCTCGGCGTAACGGTCCGGCGCCGTGGCGGTGCGCAGGGCACCGGCGACGAGGAAGAGGGTGAGCCCGCCGACCAGGGCGATCACCAGCGCCAAGCCGACCGCGGCACGCCCGTCGACGCGGAGGCCTCTGCGCAGGCGATAGCGGAAGGCGGACATCGTGCTCAGCCAACCCCAAGCTCACCGCAGCGGCAAGGGTGCCAGCATCACGTCACCGCGGAGGCCAGCGCCCGGGAGGGCGGGCAGCGCCGCCTGGGGAACCCGCGGCCTAAGCTTGACGGAACTGGAACGCGTTCTACTTCGGGGGAAGTCATGTACGACCTGATCATCCGCGACGGGACGATCGTCGACGGCACGGGGGCCGACGCCCGGCGGGGTGACGTCGCCGTGAAGGACGGCAAGGTCGTGGCCGTGGGTGACGCGATCGAGGGCGAGGCGGCCGAGACGGTCGACGCCGACGGGAAGCTGGTCACGCCCGGCTTCGTCGACATCCACACCCACTACGACGGCCAGGCCACCTGGGACGACGTGCTCGACCCGTCCGCCGGCCACGGCGTCACCACCGTGGTCGCCGGCAACTGCGGCGTGGGCTTCGCCCCCGTCCACCCGGGCCAGGAGCAGTGGCTGATCCAGCTCATGGAGGGCGTGGAGGACATCCCCGGAACCGCCCTGGCCGAGGGCATGACCTGGAACTGGGAGACCTTTCCCGAGTACCTCGACGTGCTCGATGCCCGGAACTACGCCATCGACATCGGCACCCAGGTCCCCCACGGCGCCGTGCGGGGCTATGTCATGGGTGAGCGGGGGGCCAGGAACGAACCGGCCACGCCCGAGGACATCGCCCAGATGGCCGCCATCGTCAAGGAGGGCATCGAGGCCGGCGGGCTGGGTTTCTCGACCTCCCGCACCCTGGCCCACCGGGCCATGGACGGCGAGCCCGTCCCGGGGACCTTCGCCGCCGAGGACGAGCTGTTCGGCATCGGTCGGGCGCTGGGCGAGGTCGGCCGAGGCGTGTTCGAGCTGGCCCCGGCAGCCATCGACGGCATGGACGCGGCCGATCCCTTCAAGGAGATCGACTGGATGCGCCGCCTCGGGGCCGAGATCCAGCGACCGGTCAGCTTCGCCCTCCTCCAGCTCGACCCGGCCCCAGAGCTGTGGCGTCAGCTGATGGACCTCTCCCTCGAGGCCATCGACGGCGGAGCGGACCTGCGCCCGCAGGTCGCCTCCCGGCCCTTCGGCCTCCTCACCGGGCTGCAGACCAACCACGTCTTCGCCAAGCGCCCGACCTTCATGGGCCTGGCCCACCTGCCCCTGGACGAGCTCGTGGTCGCCCTCAAGGACCCCGCCACCAAGGCGGCCATCCTCAGCGAGGCGGACGCCGCGCCGGACCCGACCGTGCTCTTCGACGGCATCGGGGTGTTCCTGGGGATGATGATCGACAAGACCTTCGTGATGGGCGAGCCGCCCGACTACGAGCCCACCCACGAGACGTCCATCGCCGGCATCGCCGAGGCCACCGGCCGGGACAAGTACGAGCTGCTCTACGACCGCATGCTCGACAACGACGGCCAGAGCTTCCTCATGCTTCCCCTGTTCAACTACTCCCACGGCGACCACGAGGCGATCCGGGAACAGCTGCTGCACCCCTCCGCCGTGCTCGGCCTGGGCGACGGCGGGGCCCACTGCGGGATGATCTGTGACGCCTCGCTGCCCACCTACTCCTTGACCCACTGGGCCCGGGACCGCAGCCGGGGGCAGAAGCTGCCGCTGGAATGGCTGATCCAGAAGCAGACCAAGGACACCGCCGAGCTCTACGGCATGACCGACCGGGGGACCCTCGAGGTCGGCATGCGGGCCGACCTGAACGTCATCGACCACCAGGCCCTGACGCTGCACTCCCCTCGCCTGGTGCGGGACCTCCCCGCCGGCGGCCGGCGCCTCATCCAGGAGGCCGACGGCTACGTGCTCACGGTGGTCAACGGGGTCGTCACCCGCCGCGACGGCGTCGACACGGGCGCCCGCCCGGGCCGCCTCGTCCGCAGCGCCGCCTGAGGTCGTGGGGTCCCCCGCCCGCGAGATCGACCTGCTCGACGGGACGCTCTACGTCAACGACCCCTACCCGACCTACGCCTGGATGCGGGAGCACGCCCCGGCGTACTGGGACGCGGGCAACGAGCTGTGGGGCATCTCCCGCTACGACGACATCGTCGAGATCGAGAAGCGCAAGGACGTCTTCGTCAACTCGAACACGACCAAGGGCGGCTACCGGCCCAACATCCCGGCCGACCCGTCGATCATCGGCCTCGACGACCCCAAGCACGCCGAACGCCGCAACCTCGTGTCCCGGCGCTTCACGCCCCGGGCGGTCACCCGCTGGGACGATCACGTGCACGAGACGGCGACCGCGCTGGTCGACGCCGCGGTGGCCAAGGGCCGCATCGACGTGGTCGAGGACCTCGCCGCCCCGCTGCCCGCCCAGATGATCGGCTTCCTCCTGGGGTTCCCCGACGAAGCCTGGCCCCAGCTCAAGGAGTGGTCGGAGCGCACCATCCACCTCGGCGGCGGGCCCCGGTACCACGACGACGACGGCATCGCCGCCGCCTTCGAGTTCGCCGCGGCCACCGCCCAGCTCTACGACGCCAAGAAGGGCTGTCCGGCCGACGACGTCATGTCCTTCTACCTCGAGGTCGAGCGACGGGGCCTGCAGCACCAGCGCTTCGGCATCGACGAGATCATCTCCGACTCGCTGCTCCTGCTCGACGGCGGGGCCGAGACGACCCGCACGGTCATCGCCCGCACCATCCTCGGCTTGGTCGATCACCCCGACCAGTGGGAGGCCCTCAAGGCCGGGGCCGACATCGACGTGGCCGTCGAGGAGTTCATCCGCTGGGTCACGCCGATCCTGAACATGTGCCGGGTGGCCAACCAGGACTACGACGTCGGCGGCGAGACCATCCGGGCCGGCCAGCAGGTGGTGCTCATGTACCCCTCGGCGAACCGGGACGAGGACCACTTCGACGACCCGGATGCGTTGGACGTCACCCGGCACCCGAACAACCACATCGCCTTCGGCTTCGGCACCCACTTCTGCCTCGGGGCCTCGCTGGCCCGCCTCGAGATCAAGGCCATGTTCCAGGAGTTGCTGGCCAAGGTCGACCGCTTCGAGCGGCCGGTCGACGGGGCGGTCGTCGACATCCCCAACTCGTTCGTCTACGGCGTCAAGCACGCCGACATCACCATCGTCCCGAACTGACCGAAGGATGGACATGAAGCTCGAGGACATCGACCTGACCGACGAGGACACGTGGGCCGACCACGTCCCGCACGACCAGTTCTCCTTCCTGCGGGCCGAAGCGCCGGTCTACCGGCACCCCGGC
The DNA here is from genome assembly GCA_963725155.1 of uncultured Microthrixaceae bacterium. GTDB lineage: Bacteria > Actinomycetota > Acidimicrobiia > Acidimicrobiales > DATDAH01 > DATDAH01. Next base: position 949,556 of record CAVRXU010000002.1, on the reverse strand, counting down.
AACACCATCGGCGACCGCGTCATCGAGGACTTCTGGGCGCTCACCCGTCACGCCGACGTCCAGGTCGTGAACCGGGACACCACGACGTTCTCCTCCGAGCAGCGGGGCGTCATGGTCACTGAGCCCGACGAGGAGACGTCGGCTCACTTCCGGACGATGCTCGACACCGACCCGCCGGCCCACACCCGCCTGCGCCGGCTCGTCAGCCGGGGCTTCACCCCCCGCATGGTCACCCGCTTCGAGGAGCACTACGCCCAGCTGACGGCCGACCTGCTGGCCAAGGCGGTGACCCAGGGCACCTTCGACTTCGTGACCGACATCGCCGCCGAGCTGCCCCTCATGGCCATCGCCGAGATCCTGGGCGTGCCCGTCGAGGACCGGCACAAGCTGTTCGAGTGGAGCAACAAGCTGGTCGGCAACTCCGACCCCGAGTACGTGGGCAGCGCCGACGACGCCCTGACCGCGGCCACCGAGCTGTACGTGTACTTCAACCTGTTGGGCGAGGAGCGCCGGGCGGAGCCGGGTGACGACATCATCTCCCGCCTCATCACCGAGGTGGATGGCGACGCCCTCGGGCCCCACGAGTTCGAGACGTTCTGCCTGCTCCTCACCGTGGCCGGCAACGAGACGACCCGCAACGCCACCTCGCACGGCATGCACGCCCTGCTCGAGCACCCGGACCAGATGCAGCTCCTGCGGGACAACCCCGAGCTGCTGGACCCCGCCATCGAGGAGATCCTGCGCTGGGCCACGCCGGTCATCCACTTCCGGCGTACGGCCACCTGCGCCACCGACGTGGGTGGGCAGGCCATCGCCGAGGGCGACGCGCTGCTGATGTACTACCTGTCGGCCAACCGGGACGAGGCGGTGTTCGAGGACCCGTTCACCTTCGACATCACCCGCGACCCCAACGACCACATCGCCTTCGGTGGCGGCGGGGCCCACCACTGCCTCGGCGCCAACCTGGCCCGCCTCGAGCTGCAGATCATCTTCAAGGAGCTGCTGGCGTCGACCCGCTCGATCACCCAGGCCGGCGACGTGGCCCGGCTCCGGTCCAACTTCATCAACGGCATCAAGCACATGCCCGTCGAGGTCGAGCTCGCCTGAGCCAAGCCGCCCTCAGTAGGGGGCGAGGCCGCCGTCGACGACCAGGACCTGGCCGGTCATGTAGCTGCTGGCGTCGCTGACCAGGAAGAGGACCGGCCCCACCATCTCGTCGGCTGACGCGATGCGGCCCATCTTGGAGGCGGTGGCCATTCGCTCCTGGGTCTCGGGGGAGTTGTTGCGAACCATGTCGGTGTCGACGCTGCCCGGGGCGAGGGCGTTGACCCGGATGCCCAGCGGGGCGAACTCGGTGGCCATGTACCGGGTCATCGAGAGCAGCCCGCCCTTCCCGGCCGCGTACATGGATGTGTAGGCGCCGAAGAGGAAGGCCCCCACGCTGATCACGTTGACGACGGCGCCGTGGTCGCTGGCCTTCAGGTGCGGGAGCGCCTCCTGGACCAGGAAGGTCGGGCCCCGCAGGTTCACCGCGAAGGACTTCTCCCAGGCCTCCGGGGTCAGCATCCCGAGCGGCTGAGCCACGGCGTTGGCGGCGTTGTTGACCACGATGTCGACCCCGCCGAAGCGGTCGACCGTGGCGCCGACCAGGGCCGCCAGGTCGTCCAACTCGCCCAGGTGGGTGGGGACGCCGAGGGCCTCGGCTCCGGTGGCCTCCAAGGCCGCCTGGGTCTCAGCGCAGGCGTCGGCCTTCCGGCTGGCGACCACGACCTTCGCCCCGGCCGCGGCCAGGCCCTCGGCCACTGCCCGCCCGATCCCCCGGGTCCCGCCGGTGACGATGGCCACCCGACCCGACAGGTCGAACAGGGCTTGTGGGTCCACGGCCATGGCGACGTTCTAGTTGCTGGGTTCAGGCCGCCGGCACGCCATGAGCCGCTCCGGACCGTCGACGGTCTCGATCAGGCCGGCGAACGCGAATCCCGCCTTCTCGTCCTCCTCGAGGAGACGGAACGTGATGCGCACGGACCCAGCATGGCCCGGCCGGGGATCGGGACCAGGGTCGATACGCGGTTCCCGGCGCCTCGTACGATCCGCCCATGCCCCTCGCCGAACCCACGCCCGTCGCCCTCGACGGCGGGGCGACGGTGCTGGACGGGCGGTTCGCTCCGGAGGAGCACAAGACCTACCGGGTGCTCCCGGTCCTGGTGCCCGAGGGGACCCAACGCCTCGAGGTCGGCTACCGATGGGCGCCGGAACACGACACGGTCCTGGACCTCGGCCTGTGGGACACCGCCGGCTACCGGGCCGCCGTGGGGTTCCGGGGCTGGTCGGGGAGCCGGGCCGGGCGCCAGCACCAGGGGGAGGGGCCGATCTGGATCGAGTCCGGGGCGGCGGCCCGGTGCTACCGGGCGGGGACGATCGAGCCCGGCGTGTGGTGGGTCGAGCTGGGGGCGGGCGACGTCAGCGCCGGCGGCTCGACCTACACGGTCACGGTGGCCGCTCGGTCGACGGCCACTGGTGACACTGGTCCGGTCCCCGATCCCGTCGACCCCGGCCACGTGGCCCGGGCCGAGCCGGGCTGGTACCACGCCGACCTCCACCAGCACGGACGGCACTCGCATCCCCGGGCCCCCGAATGGGATGAGTTCGTCGCCCGCTCCCGGGCTGCCGGCCTCGACCTGCTCCCGGTCGTGGACTACGTGACCCCGTGGCACTGGGACGAGCTGGGCGCCGTGCAGCGGGCCAACCCGGATCTGCTGGTCTGGCCCGGCCGGGAGGTCATCACCTACTTCGGCCACGCCGTCGTCCTGGGCGAGACCCGGGGCCTGGTCGAGTACCGCCACGGGTTCGAGGACGTCGACCTGGGGACCATCCAGCGGGCCGCCGTCGACGACGGCGCCCTCTTTCAGGTGGCCCATCCCACGACCTATCCCGAGGCCCTGTTCGGCAGCCACTGCCGGGGGTGCGAGTTCACCCTCGACGACGCCATCGACTGGGACCTGGTCACCAGCATCGAGATCCTGACCGGCCCGGTCCTGCTCGGTGAGCCCCCTGACTACCCGAACCCCTTCATGGCGACGGCCCTCGACCGCTGGCGGTCACTGCTGGCCGCGGGGCACCGCCTGACCGCGGTGTCGGGCTCCGACGACAAGTTGGGCGACGAGTTCGGCTCGTCGGCGACGGCTCTCTGGTGTCGGGAGCTGAGCCGGGCCGGGGTGATCGAAGCTCTACGAGCCGGGCACGCCTACGTGCGCACCCATGGGGCCCTGGCCAGTCCGGCCCTCGAGGTCCGGGCGGGCGAGGCGATGATGGGCGACACGGTCATCGGGCCGGTCGAGCTGGAGGTCACCGTGGTCAACGGGCAGGGGCAGGAGTTGGCCCTGCTCAAGGACGGTGTCGTCGTCCACACCGAGGAGCTGTCCCGAGAGGAGGCGACCTGGCGCACCGAGATCGCCCCGGACCCGGCCAGCGGCCCCCTGGGCACCGCGTGGGAGGTCCAGACGATCGACGCCCACGCCCCCACCACCGTCGCCAACCCCGTCTTCACGCGAACTGGCGCCTGACTTCGGGGCCAGAGGCCCGAAGTCAGGCGCCAGAAGCGCAGGTCAGGTTCGGCTAGGCGTTGACCGGTTCGGGCTCCGGCTCGGGCTCGGCGGGCGCGAGATCGAGGTCGTCGGTCATCCCGGCGCCGCCCCGCTTGGAGAAGGCGATGGCGCCGAGCAGCACGATCAGGGAGACGCCGGCCACGGTGAAGCGGACGGCGTCGTCGTCCTGGGTGTTGATGATGGCCGGCAGAAGCAGCAGCGAGACCAGGTTCATCACCTTGATCAGCGGGTTCAGCGCCGGACCGGCGGTGTCCTTGAACGGGTCACCGACGGTGTCACCGATGACGGCGGCCTTGTGGGCCTCTGAGCCCTTGCCCCCCTCAGCGCCGTCCTCGATGTACTTCTTGGCGTTGTCCCAGGCCCCACCAGCGTTGTTCTGGTAGTTGGCCATGAGCTGGCCGGTCAGGATCACCGCGGCCAGGAAGGCCCCCAAGGCGTAGAAGTTCACGCCGAAGCCGATGATCACCGGCGTGAGCACGGCGAGCAGGGCCGGGGTGGCCAGCTCCCGCAGCGAAGCGGTCGTGCAGATGTCGATGACCGGGCCGTAGTCGGGGCGCTTCTCGCCGCTCATGATCTTGCCGTCGGCGAACTGCCGGCGGACCTCCTGGACCACGACGGCGGCGGTGCGACCGACGGCGCGGATGGCCAGGGAGCTGAACATGAAGGCGATGGAGCCACCGATGAGGAGGCCGATGAACGTCTTCGGGTCGGCCACGTTGATCGGGATGGCTTGGAAGAGGTTCTCACCCGCGGGCACGAGATCGGGCAGCTCGTCGGCCACCGTCTCGATGTAGCTGGCGAACAGGGCCACGGCGGCGATCACCGCCGAGCCGATGGCGAAGCCCTTGGTGACCGCCTTCGTGGTGTTCCCGACGGCGTCGAGGCTCACCATGATCCGCTCGGCCTCACCCGAGAACTCACCGGACATCTCGGCGATGCCGGCGGCGTTGTCGGCCACCGGGCCGAAGGTGTCCTCGGACACGACCACGCCGGTGGTGGCCAGCATGCCCATGCCGGCCAGGGCGACCAGGTAGAAGACGAACTGGATGTTCCCGCCACCGAGGCCGATGACGGCCCCCAGGGCGACGGCGATGGCCACGATGGCCCACACCGAGGACTCGAGGCCGGAGCTGATGCCGGAGAGCACGGTGGTGGCGGGTCCGGTACGGGCCGCCTCGGCGATGTCCCGGACGGGGGTGTGCTCGGTCGAGGTGAAGTACTCGGTCAGGCGGCTGACGACCTGGGCCAGGATCAGGCCGATGACCACCGCGCCGAACATGCGGAGGCCCGGGTTGCTCACGTAGCCCTCGACGTTCTTGTCGCCGACGTCACTGCCGACGTAGACGAAGGCGACGATCGCGGTGCCGATGATGGTCAGGATCGTGGCCGTCAGGAACCCCCGGTTGATGGGGGCCATGGCCGACTTGTCCTTGTCGGTGGCCCGCACCGAGAAGACGCCGGCGATGGACGCCAGCACACCGATGGCCCGGGCGGCCACCGGGAAGATCATGCCGGTGACGGGGTTCAGCTCGCCGATCGACTCGAAGGCGGCCACCCCGAGGATGATCGAGGCCACCAGGGTGACCTCGTAGCTCTCGAAGAGGTCCGAGGCCATGCCGGCGCAGTCGCCGACGTTGTCGCCCACGTTGTCGGCGATGGTGGCCGGGTTGCGGGGGTCGTCCTCGGGGATGCCCGCCTCGACCTTGCCGACGAGGTCGGCCCCGACGTCGGCGGCCTTGGTGAAGATGCCACCGCCGACCCGCAGGAACAGGGCGAGCAGCGAGCCACCGAAGCCGAAGCCGATCAGGATCGCCGAGCTGGTGTTCTGGAAGATCATGATGATCGTGGTCGCCCCGAGCAGGCCCAGGCCGACGGTGAACATGCCGGCCACGCCGCCGGTGCGGAACGCCACCTCCAGGGCTTCGGGCATGGAGCCGTTGCGGGCGGCGGCCGCGGTGCGCACGTTGCCCCGGACAGCCAGGCTCATGCCGATGAAGCCGGTGAGGCCGGACAGGAAGCAGCCGGCGAGGAAGGCCAGGGTCCGGAAGAGGCCGGACTCGAACTGGCTGAGCCCGCTCACGTAACCCAGGGCGTCGGTCGGCTTCACCACCTCGGTCGAGGTGACGAAGACGATGATCGCCAGCGGGATCACGATGATCGCGATCGTCTTGAACTGCCGCCTCAGGTAGGCCATGGCGCCTTCCTGGATGGCCGCGGCGATCTCTCGCATCTTGTCGGTGCCGGTGTCCGCGGCGTTGACCGCTCGGACCAGGTAGAAGCCGACGGCCAGGGCGATGAGCGCGGTGGCGGCGGAGAAGATCAGCCAGAACCACTCCCCTCCGCCGAGTTCGAAGGATTGGTAGCCGCCTTCGGCGGCCCACAGGGCAGACATCGTCGTCGAAGTCCTTTCAAGGAGCGGGCCGGGTCCCTCCTGGCCCCACAGGGACCGAAACGGTAGTCGGGGGCCTCCATCGCGACAGAATCGGCGCGACCGGCCGATGGGAAACCCGTCATGCGCCGAGGAGCCCGAGGTGGCCTCATTGACCCCACCAGCCCCACCAGCAACCGTCCACTACCGCGCGTGGCGCCGGACGCCCGGCTTGACACGGAGGGTGTCGGCCGCTTTCCTATTACGGTTCCGTTACAACCTCGCCGGGAGAACCACCCTTTGCCGTCACTGCCCCTCCGATCGCTGACCCGCGGCGTCCTCGCCGTCGTCGCCGCCACGACGCTGGTCGTCGTCCCGGTGCTGGTCCAGGCCGAGGAGTCCGACGACCCCCGGCAGGAGCGGGACCGGGTCCGGGAGCAGGCCGCGGACGTGGCCGCCGAGCTGGACGGGCTCCAGGCCGACGCCCAGGAGGTCGGTGACGCCCTGCGCGCCCTGGCCGACAACGTGCAGAGCAAGCGGGCCCAGTTCCAGGACTCCCAACGGGCCGCGGCCACGGCGCTGGCCGAAGCCCGGGCCGCCCGGGCCGAGGAGCAGCGCCTCCAGGCCGAGATCGCCGACCTGGAGGACCAGGTCGCCCAGCTCGCGGTGGAGGCCTACATCCGCCCCCCCGAGAGCAACGACGCCGCCGTCTACGACACCTCCGACATCAACGACACGACGCTGCGGGCGGCCCTGCTGGGGACCCAGTCCAACCGCCAGGAGGATGTGATCGACCAGCTCCGCGCCACCGAGGACGACCTCTCCGCCCAGCGCGTGGCCGCCGAGGCCGCCGCCCAGGAGGCTCGTGCCCTCCGCGCCCAGACCCGGACCCAGCTCCTGGAGCTGCGGTCGGCCCAGGAGCAGCAGCGGGAGCTGGCCCGTCAGGTGGACGAGCGCATCAACCAGGCTGCCGGCGAGGCCGCCGCCCTCGCCGAGCGCGACGAGGAGCTGTCGGACCAGATCGCCGAGGAGGCCGCACAGTTCGCCTCCTTCATCCAAGGCCTGAACCTCGGGCCGGTCGGCCCGTCGTACCAGAGCGGGCCGGTGTCGGTCGCCGACGCCGGCAACGGCATCATCGTGAACGTGGCGATCGTGGACCAGGTCCACAACATGATCGTGGCCGCGGCCAACGACGGGGTGACCCTGACCGGCGGTGGCTACCGGGACTCGGCCCAGCAGATCGCCCTCCGCCGGGCCCACTGTGGCTCCAGCGACTACGCCATCTACCAGGCGCCGTCGTCGTCGTGCTCGCCGCCGACGGCCATCCCCGGCACGTCGATGCACGAGCAGGGCCTGGCCATCGACTTCGACAACTGCTCCTACGGCACGTCGGTCTACAACTGGCTGTCCGGGCACGCCGCGGGCTACGGGCTCTACAACCTGCCGTCGGAGTCCTGGCACTGGTCCACCAACGGCAACTAGCCGTCGGTCGGTGACCCGACCCACACTGGGTCGGTGGACCTCACCGCTGCTACCTCCACCGTCGAGCGGATCTGGGAGGACAGCGCGGTCGCCGCGCTGACCGACTACATCCGCATCCCGGCCAAATCACCGGCCTACGACGCCGACTGGGTCGCTCACGGCCATCTCGCCGAAGCCGTCGAGCTGATCGCGGCGTGGTGCCGGAGCCGGGAGCTCCCCGGTGCCACGGTGGAGATCCGAGAGCTGGCGGGGCGCACGCCGGTCGTCCTGGTCGAGGTCCCCGCCCACGGGGAGGGTGATCCCGACGACACCGTGTTGCTCTACGGCCACCTGGACAAGCAGCCCGAGTTCACCGGCTGGCGAGAAGGGCTCGGCCCGTGGACGCCGGTCCTGGACGGCGATCGCCTCTACGGCCGGGGCGGGGCCGACGACGGCTACAGCGCCTTCGCCGCGCTCAGTGCGCTGGAGGCCGTCCACGCCGCCGGCGGGTCGCACTGCCGGGCCCTGGTCCTGATCGAGGCCAGTGAAGAGAGTGGCAGCCCAGACCTCCCCGCCCACGTCGAGGCCCTGGGCGACCGCCTCGGCCCGGTCAGCCTGGTCATCTGCCTCGACAGCTTCACCGGCGACTACGAGACGATGTGGGTCACGACCTCGTTGCGCGGCCTGGTCGGCCTGGACGTTCGGGTGCGGGTGCTGGACGAGGGCGTGCACTCCGGGGTGGCCGGCGGGGCGGTGCCGTCCAGCTTTCGGGTCCTCCGCCAGCTGCTGGACCGGATCGAGGACAGCGAGACCGGCGACCTGCTGGTGCCCGAGCTCTACGCGGAGATCCCCGATGTGCGGCGGGAGGAGGCGGCGGCCGCCATCGCCGCCGGGCTCGACCCCTTGGCCGGCCTGCCCTTCGCCGGGAACACCCGAGCCGAGGGCGACGACCCGGTCGAGCTCCTCCTGGCCACCACCTGGCTGCCGGCGATGGCGGTGGTGGGCATCGAGGGCGCCCCCGCGCTGGACGACGCCGGCAACGTGCTGCGGGCCGAGACCGCGATCAAGCTGTCGTTCCGCCTGCCCCCGACCACCGACGCCGACCGCGCCGCAGCCGCCCTGCGGGCGATCCTGACCGAGGACCCGCCCAGCGGCGCCGTGGTCGAGATCGGCGGCGACGAGGCAGCCACCGGTTGGGCCGCGGCCCCGACCGCCCCGTGGCTGGCCACCGCCCTGTCCGAGTCCTCCACCGCCACCTTCGGTGCCCCCGCCCTCTACACCGGGGTGGGCGGGGCCATCCCCTTCATCAACATGCTCGGGGAGCGGTTCCCGGATGCGGCGTTCGTGGTCACCGGCGTCCTCGGCCCCGGGTCCAACGCCCACGGCCCCAACGAGTTCCTCCACCTCCCGACCGCCCGCCGCCTCGCCGTCTGCGTGGCCCATGCCCTGGACGCCCACACCCGCCGAGGAGACGGGTAAGGCCCGACCCCTCTCCGGGTGAGGGCGCGGTCCGGTGGGTAGGTGCGGCTGATGACCCGAGTACTCGACGAGACCCCGATCACCGACCTCGCCGCCCATCTCGCCGCCGGTGGCGGGCGCGGCCTGGAGGCGGCTCGCCAGCTCGCCCCGACCGACATCATCGACCTGGTCGCCGCGGCCGGGCTACGGGGCCGGGGTGGTGCGGGCTTCCCGACGGGCACCAAGTGGGAGACCGTCGGCCTGTACGAATCCGACCAGCCGACGACCGTCGTGGTCAACGCGGCCGAAGGGGAGCCCGGGTCGTTCAAGGACCGGGCCATCCTCCGGGCCAACCCCTTCCGCGTCCTCGAAGGGGCGCTGATCGCGGCTCGGGCCGTCGATGCCCCGCGGGTCATCGTGGCCACGAAGTCCACGTTCACGACCGAGATCGCCCGCCTGGAGGCGGCGATCGCGGCGATCACCGAGGCGGGCTGGGCGCCGGACGTGCACCTCGAGGTGGTTCGGGGTCCCTCGGAGTACCTGTTCGGTGAGGAGACGGCACTGCTCGAGGTCGTGGCCGGTCGGCCCCCGTTCCCCCGGATCGCACCCCCCTACCGGCGCGGCGCGACCGACGTCGGTGACGACCCTGCCTTCGCGGCGGGCGCCGACCTGGCCTCGCCCGGCGGTGACGTCCCGCCGACCCTCGCCAACAACGTCGAGACGCTGGCCAACGTGCCCGGCATCCTGGCCGAGGGGCCGGACTGGTTCCGCTCGCTCGGCACCGAGACGAGCCCGGGCACCGCGGTGGTCACCGTCACCGGCTCGACCCGGCGCCACGGCGTGGCCGAGTTGGCGATGGGGACCCCGCTGGGCGAGGCCGTCGACCGCATCGGCGGCGGGGCCCGGGAGGGGCAATCGCTCGTCGCCGCCCTGTCCGGCGTGGCCAACCCGATCCTGCCCGCCGCCGCCTTCGGCACCCCGATGGGCTATGACGAGTTCCGGGCCGCCGGGTCAGGGCTCGGCGCCACCGGGTTCATCGTCTTCGACGACACCGATGACCTCGTCGCCGTGGCCCACGGCGTGTCCCGCTTCCTGTCGGTCGAGTCCTGCGGCCAGTGCCGACCCTGCAAGGAGGACGGGGCCCAGTCGGCGGTGATCCTGGAGCGGATCCGCCGGTCCGAGGCCGAGGACGGTGACCTGGCCCACCTCGAGGACTGCCTGCTCACGGTCACCGACGGTGCCCGCTGCTTCCTGGCCCAGCAGACCCAGCAGGTGGCGGGCTCGATCCTGCAGCGCTTCCCCGACGCCGTCCGCTCCCATCTCGAGGGGACCCAGCCCGCCGCCGACGCCTACCTCATCGCCCCGATCGTGGACCTCCGCGACGGCGAGGCCGTGCTCGACGAGGGGCAGTGGACCAAGCAGCCGGACTGGACCCACGACGAGCGGGATTCCGGCCAAGCGCCAGCCGAGAGGTACGACGCCTCGGCCTAGAGCCGGTACTCGGGCTGCGGCGCGGAGCAGAGCTGCTCCGACGACCGGCGAGATCGGCGGAGCCGGCGAGCCGGAGGCGAGCAAATGTCACGACATCTCGGCGTAGAACTGGGCGAACCAGCGGCGGAACTCGAGGATGGGGGCCTCGCCCGGGGCCAGCTGCGGGCGGGGGACATAGCGCTTCCGCTCCCAGATGGGGATGTCCTGGGTGACCTCGCGGCTGACCGAGGACACGAACGCCTCGGCCACGCGGGCGGCCCGCTCGTCATCGGGGTCCTTCAGGTAGAAGTGGAACCAGAGCTGGGTGTGTTCCTCGTCGATCGGCGTCGACGCCGCCACCAGGGCGGCGGTGATCGGGCCCTGGTACCGGGTCACGGCGAAACCCGGGCCCCGGCCGAAGACGTCGATGCGGCCGGGCCGGGGCTGACCCGATTTCGACGGGAACTCCTGGCTCGAGCGCATGACCCGCTCGAAGCCGTCGAGGGACACCTCCTCGATGACCCCCGCTCGGGGGTGGGAGTGGACGGCCTCGAAGTGACCGGCGTCGTAGCCGTTCTCGGCCATCTCCTGCAGGCAGGTGCCCACTCCGAAGGTGTGGGTCGAGTGCAGGGCGTAGGCGGGGTCCTCGGTCTCCTCGACGGCGAAGACCTCGTAGAGGGGGGCCTGGCCGGGGTCGGGGTGGTACCAGGCGAACACGATGCCGTTGGCCTCGGTCACCGGGTAGCCCCGCAGCCGGGCCTTGGGGTTGGGTCGGTCGGCGTAGGGGATGGCCACGTTGCGGCCGTCGCCGTCCCAGGTCCAACCGTGGAAGGGGCACCGCAGACAGCCGTCGGTCAACGTCCCGTCCCCGAGGTGGGCGCCGAGGTGCGAGCAGTAGGCCTCGTGGGCGTGCAGCGTCCCCTCGTCGTCCCGCCAGAGCACGAGCTCGGTGCCGAAGTAGCGCCGGGTGACGATCTCGCCCGCCGGGACCTCGTCGGGCTCGGCGACCTTGAACCAGCCGAACGGCAGGGGGAACGGGAAGCGACTCACGCCGGGTCGAGGATGTCCGTGAAGCCGTACCGGTGGTGGGGGCCGAAGGCGAGTTGTTCGAGGACGCCGACACCCACCTGGTCACCGTGCCGGGCCCGGACGACCTGCTGGATGTGCTGGTTGTCGTAGGCCATGGGATCGAGGTCCTCCTCCCGCCAGGACTCGCCGGCGATGGCCAGGTCGCCCTTCCACATGCCGTGGCCCCAGACGGCGTGGGTGTAGCCGATGCCCTTCATGCGGAAGCAGATGAGGGGCTCGATGTCGATCTCGAAGCGGGCGCCGTCGTGGTCGACCAGGGCCAGCCGGCCCTCCTTCATGCGCCGGGTGCCGGGCTCGTAGACCAGCTCGTGGGTGGCCCCGGGGAGGATCCGGACCTCGGGGTCCACGACGGGCGGGGTCGAGCCGTCGTGCACAGGGACGATCATGGCGTCGGTGTGCCATTGGCGACCGTCCGGCTCCTCGAAGACGAGGAAGTGCGTGCACCGGTCCTCCCAGTGGATCGGTGCCCACAGGAAGAAGATCCCGGTGAAGTTCAGGGAGGGCGCCCCCGGCGGGGCCGGGTCGCCGACCGGGCGAACGCCCCAGGAGCGATCCTTGGTGCCCGGCGTCGTGGCCGGGTCGACCTTCAGGGTCTCGCCGGCGTAGGAGATCTCGCCCTCCCAGTGACCCCACTGGGCGAAGCGGGTCGAGTCGAGCACCACCCGGTCGTCGCGGATCAGGGTCTGGCGCCCCTCCTCCACGGCCGCCGTCCGGGGGGTGAGGGTGAGGTCGACCGCGATCCCGGTCTCGTTGTCGTCGAGCACGAGGCGGGTCCGGCCCATGGGCTCCAGGATCTGGAGCTCGAACGGGCCGACCGTCAGGTCGGTGGGCTCCAGCGGCATCCGGCGGGAGCCGTGGAACGAGTGCTGCTCGCCGCCCCGGACGATGGAGAACGCACAGTCCAGGATCCCCAGGTTCGGGTACCGGCACATTGCGATGCCGAAGTAGAACTCGCCGTCCCGGTCATAGCCGTTGAACCAGTACCGGTCGTAGCTGTGCCGGTCGGAGGTGTCGGGGACGGCCAGCGGCAGGACCGTCTGGTGCACCGGGTAGTCGTCGAGCTTCGAGAGCATGCCCCATCTTGACCGAGCCGGCGGCGCCCGGCTGACGGCGACGCTGTCTCAGCCGAAGTGCAGGGCCACCGTCTGCACGGCGATCTTTCCGTCGCGGATGACGAAGGTGTCGGTGCCGAAGGGGATGCCGTCGGCCGTCCACGTGATGTAGGCGATGTCGCCGTCGACGTGCTCGACCCCCGGCTCGAGGCCGGCGATGCCGCCGGAGGTGGCGGCGAAGATCCCGCGGATGGCGTCGAGACCTGAGACCACGCCCCCGAGGTTGCTCACGAAGACGGCGTCGGCGGTGTAGTCCGTCATGAGGCCGTCGACGTCACCGGCGTCGAGCATTGCGTTGTGGTGGTCGAGGATCGCCTTGGTCACTTCACTGGACATCGCCGTCTCCTGTCGGTCGGGCCCGATTTCTAGTCGCCCGCGACCAGCTCGGCGCGCAGCGTGCGGCGGAGGAGCTTGCCGGTGTCGGTGTAGGGCAGTTCGGTCCGGAACTCGATGCGGTCGGGGGTCTTGGACCCCCGGAGGTGCTCCCGGCACCAGGCCTGCAACTCGGAGGCATCGGCGTCGGCGTCGGTCGTCGTGACGACGACGGCGGCGATGCGCTGCCCCCACTCGTCGTCGGGGATGCCGACGACCGCACACTGGGCGACGGCGTCGTGGCGGAGGAGGACGGTCTCGATCTCCGCCGGGGCGATGTTCTCCCCGCCCCGGATGATCGTGTCGTCGGCGCGACCCTCGATGAAGAGGAAGCCCTCACCGTCGATGTGGGCCACGTCGCCCGTCGGGAACCAGCCCTCGTCGTCGAGGACCGAATCGAGGCCGGCGTACTCGCCCGACACCTGCTCCCCCCGCACCCAGAGGAGGCCGTCCCGGATCTCGGCCTCGATGGTGGGCAGGAGGCGGCCGGCGGAGCCGAGGCGGGCCCGGACGGCCGGATCGTCCGACGCCATTGCGGTGCGGTGGTCGTCCGGGCCGAGCACGGCGATGGTCGACGAGGTCTCGGTCAGGCCGTAGGCGTTGACGAAGTCGGTGTCGCCGAACGCCGCCAGCGCCCGCTCCAGCACGGTCACCGGCATGGGAGCCCCGCCGTACGCCAGCGACCGCAGCGCGGGCAGGTCCGCGGGCCGGCCGTCGAGATGGTCGACGACCCGGGCCAGCATGGTGGGCACGACCAAGGCGTGGGTCACGGCTTCGGCCCTCGCGGTGGCCAGCCAGACCGCGGGGTCGAACTGCGGCAGGAGGACCACCCGGCGGTTCGAGTACACGTTCGACACCACGTTGGACACGCCGGCGATGTGGTACGGCGGCACGCTGACCAGCGCCGCCGCCGTCTCGTCGGCCGACGCGAACTCCACCGAGCCGAGCACGTACGAACAGAGGTGCTCCTGGCGGAGGACGGCGGCCTTGGGCTCGGCGGTCGTCCCGCTGGTGAAGAGGAGCAGCGCCACCGCCGTCGGGTCCATGGCCCAAGGGTCGGCGGCTTCGGTGGCCTCGGCCCCGGCGACCCAGTCGTCGGCCGGCTCCGACTCGGCTCCGAGCGCCCGGAGCCGCTCGACGAACTCGCGGTCGGCCACGATCTTCGGCCGGTCCAGCCGGGCGAGGAGGGCGGTCAGCTGCGCGTCGCTGAGGCGGTAGTTGAGGGGCGCCAGCGGGACGCCGGCCCATGCCGCGGCGAACACCGCAGTCGGGAAGGCGTCGGTGGCGGTCCCGACGAAGGCCAGCGTGCCGACATCGTCCTCCTGGAGGCGGCGGGCCGCGCCGCCGGCCCGGTCGAAGAGCTGCTGGTAGGTGAGCCCGCCCTCGGCCGGGCCGAACGCCACCCGCTCCCCCGCCACCTGCGTCGCCATCTCCAACAACATCATCAAGTTCACGGTCAGCTCCCCGGTTCTGACGATCTTGGGTCACCCGGACACGCCGTGCATGACCAACTGACGCAATCTCGGGATGGGCTGAGGGCGGCCGGGTCGTCAGCCATTCGCGACCTCCTTGGCCCAGGTGTAGTCGGCCTTGCCCACCGCCGTGCGTTGCACCGCATCGACCACGGTCACCTGCCGGGGCACCTTGTAGCCCGCGATGCGCTCGCGGGCGTGGGCCTGCAACTCCGCCAACGGAGGTTCGTCGGCTCCCTCCCGGAGCTGGACCACGGCCGCCACCCGCTGCCCGTAGGCCTCGTCGGGCACCCCGACCACGATGGCGTCGAACACCGCAGGGTGCGCCTTGAGCGTGGTCTCCACCTCCTCCGGGAAGATCTTCTCGCCTCCCGAGTTGATGACCACGGTCCCCCGGCCGAGGACGACGATCGATCCGTCCTCCTCCACCCGGGCCCGGTCGCCGGGGACCGACCAGCGCACGCCGTCGATCACCGGGAAGGTCCGCGCCGTCTTCTCGGGGTCGCCCCAGTAGCCCAGGGGGATGGCCCCGGTCCGAGCCAGCAGGCCGGCGCCGCCGGGGCCCACCGGCCGGAAGTCCTCGTCGAGCACGGCCGTGTCGCCGTCTGCGATCAGCCGGGGTGACTCCTCACCCTTGTCGTGGGCCACTCGGCCCTGGGGTCCGGTCTCGGAGGCACCGAAGCGATTGGTCACCCGAGCGCTGGGAACCAACCGGCGCAGGTCTTCTTGGACCGACGGCGACAGGACAGCGCCGGACGAAGCGATCATCTGCAGCTCGGACAGGTCGTAGCGGTCACCGTGGTGGCGCAGCTCCTCGGCCAGGCGGAGGGCGAGGACGTCGCCCACCAGCTGGATGAGCTGCACCCGCTCCTCGGTGATGAGGGCCAGGGCCCGGGCGGCGTCGAAGGACCGGTCGCCGTCGAGCACCAGCGTCCCGCCGGTGTAGAGGGCGGTGAAGGCCGCCCACTGGGCCAAGCCGTGCATCAGCGGGGCCAGGGGCATGCGCCGGTCGACGCCGGTCCCCGTCCGGGCCCAGGCGCCGATGTCGGCCGGGTCGTCGAGGCGGGGGATGCCCCGACGGGGCACGCCCGCCCCGCCGATCACCCCGAAGAACAGGTCCTGGTGGCGCCACATGACGCCCTTGGGCAGGCCCGTGGTGCCACCGGTGTAGAGGACGTAGATGTCGTCGTCGCTGCGGTCGGGGACCTCGATGCGCTCGGGTGACGCCGCGGCCAACGCGGCCTCGTACTCGTCGCCCCGGACCAGCACGTGGGGCGGCGGGCCGGCGTCGTTCACCCGCTCGACGAGATCGGGCTCGGTGATGACCACCACGGGGGAGGCGTCCTCGAAGTGGTAGCGCAGCTCGTCGGCCATGTAGCGGTGGTTGAGGTTGATCGGGATCGCCCGCAGCTTGAAGGCGGCGAGCACGGCCTCGATGTACTCGGTGCCGTTGTGCAGGTGGCAGCCGATGGTCGAGCCCACGCCGACCCCGCAGTCCTGCAGGTGGTGGGCGAGGCGGTTGGCCCGGGCGTCGAGGGCGGCGTGGGTCAGGCGGCGGTCGCCGTCGGCCTCGCTGCGGACGACGACGGCCTCGCGCTCGTCGCCCAACTCGTCGACCACGCCTTCCCACAGATCGGCCAGCTGATGGCTCACGGCCCTTTCATAGTCCCGACGGTGCGGTGCCGATTACTCCGGCGGAGGCCAAGCGGGCCAGCTCGTCGTCGCTCAACCCCAGCTCGCCGCCGAGGACCTCGTGGTCGTGCTCGCCCATCGTGGGCGCGGGGCGGCTCAGCCAGCGGTCCACGGAGGCGAAACGGAAGGGCAGGCCCGCGAAGTACTTCGACCCGCACACCGGGTGGTCCAGCTCCTCGAAGAACCCTCGGGCCGCGAGCTGGGGGTGGGTGGCGATCGTGCGGGGGTCCCGAGCCGCACCGGCCGGGACCCCGGCGGCGATCAGCTGGTCCACGGTCGGTCCGAGCTCACGGTCGGCGGCCCAGGCCGCCAGCTCGGCGTCGACCGCCTCTTCGTCGTCCCGATCCGCGGTGAGGCCGGCGACGGTGACCAGCGCAGCCCACTGCTCGTCGGTGGCCACCGAGACCGCCAGCCACTGCTCGTCGCCGGCGCAGGGATACAGGCCCTGGGGCGAGAACCCGGGCGCCCGGTTGCCCATGCGGCCGAGCTCGACGCCGTTGGCCGTCCACTCGATGACCTGCTCGGCCGCGATGTTGAGGGCGGCCTCCACCATCGTGGACTCGATGAAGGCCCCGGTGCCGGTGCGCTCCCGGTCCCGCAGGGCGACGAGGACCGC
This sequence comes from uncultured Microthrixaceae bacterium, assembly GCA_963725155.1. GTDB lineage: Bacteria > Actinomycetota > Acidimicrobiia > Acidimicrobiales > DATDAH01 > DATDAH01. The sequence goes on along the minus strand of CAVRXU010000002.1, from coordinate 932,841 downwards.
GAAGGCGGCGTGGGCGCCCGCCAGCGGGTCACAAGGGCCCCGGGGGATGCGGGGCTGATCGTCGACGTGACCGGTGATCCAGGCCATGCCGGTGACCTGCTCCATCGTCTGGGCGAAGCCGACCCGGTCCCGCCACGGGCCGTCGAGGCCGAAGGCCGGCATCCGGCAGAGCACCAGCCGGGGGTTGAGGGCGTGGAGGCGCTCAGGGGTGAGGGCGAAGCGCTCGGCCACCCGGGGGCTGAAGTTCTCCAGCAGGACGTCGGCGTCGGCCAACAGGCGGTCGAGCAGCGCCCGCCCGTCGTCGGTCGTGAGGTCGAGGGTGATGCCCCGCTTGCCGGAGTTGGCCGAGAGGGCGATGGCCGAGCGCTCCCACCACCGGGGCTGGTCGACGAAGAGGCCACCGGCCATGCGCATGCCATCCGGCTGGCGGGTGGCCTCGAGATGCAGGACATCGGCCCCCAGCAGGGCCAGCAGCCGTCCCGCCTCCGGCCCCGCCCACCACGCCGTGGCATCGATCACCCGCACCCCGTCCAGCGGCAACCCCGCCCCCGACCGCTCTGGAACCTGAAACTCGTCCCCCACCGCGAGATCCAGGTTCCAGAACGGGGGTGGGGTGGCGCCGAGGGCGGGGGCGGGGCGGGTGGTGTCGGCGCGGACGCCGTCGAGGGCGTAGGGGCTGCGGGGCTGGTGGAACGAGCCGGTGGCGTCCTCCACGAAGACGCCCCGCGCCACGAAGTGGTCGATGTCGATCACCCCCCGGCCGCTCATGACCGGGGCCACGGGGATGCGCAGGGCCGCGGCCCGCTCGACGATGTCGGCCGTCGTGTGGCGGCTGGTCCAGGGCTGGACGATGGCGTTCCACTCGTCCATGCGGGCGGCGCGGGCCGCGACGCTGATCCAGTCGGGGTCACCGAGCAGGTCGGGGCGCTCGATGAGGACGAGGAAGTCGTCGAACTGCTGGCGGGTGTTGGTGTTGAAGCCGACCCAGCCGTCGAGGGTGGGCTCGATCGAAGGGACCTCCAACGAGCGGGCGGGGCCGGCGGCCTCGATGCCGATCAGGCTCCACATCAGATCGAGGAACAAGCTCCCCGCCAACGTCATCGTCTCCAGCTCGGACACGTCGACGTGCTCGCCGGGCCGCGCGGCCAGAGCGGCCACGGCGGCGTAGGCCCCGGTCACCCATTCGGCCAGCCGCCCGCCCGCGGCGACCGGCGGCTGGTCCCGGCGGCCCCGAAAGGCGATGGAGCCGGACTCGGCCTGGATGATGAAGTCGGTGGCCGGCCGCCCCGCCCACGGGCCGGTGCGGCCGTAGGGCGTCACCGAGCAGACGGCGGTGCCCTGGTCCCGGGCGGCGTCGAGGTCGAAGGCCCGGTGGGCGCTCTCCACCACCAGCCGACTGCCGGCCAGGAGTTCGGCGAACGCCTCACCGTCGGCCACCACCGACGCCTTCCCGGCCGACAGGAAGCGGAACAGCGGTCCGCCTTCTCCGGTCGGCGAGCCCGACGCCGACCATCGCCGCAGCGGATGCCCTTCGGGCCCTTCCACCAGGACGACCTCGGCCCCGGCGTCGGCCAGGAGCTTGGTGGCGTAGGCCCCGGCGATCGAGGTGGAGAGGTCGACGACCCGGTGGCCCGTCAGCCATCCCTCGGTCACGTCAGGCCGTAGAGGGCGGCGGCGTTGTGGTGGAGGACCTTGGCCAGGACCTCGTCGTCCAACCCACCGAGGGCCTCGGTCGCGTAGTCGCGGGGGCGCTGGGCCGGCGTGCGGGGACCGGGGTGCTGGCAGGTCGGGTGCGGGAAGTCGGTCTCGTAGAGGATGTTGTCCGGGTAGCGCTCGATGGCTCCGAGGGCGGCCGAGCGTTCGAACCAGAAGCAGGCGTACACCTGCCGGCGGAAGTAGTCCGACGGCAACAGGTCGTACTCGGGGTGCTCGACGCCGATGCCGCCGTTGCGCCACTGCCAGTCGAAGGCCTCGAGGACGCCGGGCAACCAGCCCACACCCGACTCCACCGACACGAAACGGACCTCGGGGAAGCGGTGGCACACGCCGCCGAAGAACAGGTCGCCCAGGCACCGCATGTTGTCGAGGATGAGCATGGCCGACTCCTTGCCGAGGTTGGCCTGCAGGCCGATGCCCCCGAGGTCGTCCATGAGGCTGCCCAGGCCCCCGCCGCCGATGTGGAAGCTGACCGACAGCCCGGTGTCGCGGGCTGCGGCCCAGATGGGGTCCCAGTGCGTGGACCCCAGCGGGGGCTCGTCGTAGTTCTGGGGCTGGCTGCACATGTTCACGGCCCGGTGGCCCATGGCCGCGGCCCGCTCGATCTCGGCCGCGGCGAAATCGAGGTCCCAGAACGGGGTGGCGATGACCGGCAGGAGGCGATCCGGCGCGGCCGAGCACCACTCCGTCAGGAAGTCGTTGTAGGCCCGGACGCTGGCGGCCACGACCTCGCGGTCGCCGAGGCGGAGGAAGAAGCCGTTGCCGAACCCTCCGACGTTGGGGTACAGGACCTGGGCCTGGATCCCCTCGCGGTCCAGGAACGCCAGCCGGGCCTCAGCGTCGTAGGCCGCCGGCGGGATCTCGGTGAAGTCCTTGGGCATGTCGGGGATGACCCCGTCGTACCCGGCCATCGAATAGGCGCCGGGGGCGCCGATGAACTCGTCGCCCGCCACCCACATCTCCAGGTCGCCGCGGCGCACGATCCGGGGCACCTGCTCCTGCATGGCCGCGGGGACCCGCGACGTCCACAGGTCGGGCGGCTCGGTCAAGTGGGTGTCGACGTCGATGACGGCGAAACGGTCGAACAGGTCGGTCATGGCCATCCCCCTCAGAGGGCGACGCTAGTGATCCGGTCGGCCCGGCGGTTCCGTACGGGATTGAGCCATGACCTTGACCCTGCTCGCCCCGACCGGGACCCCGGCCGCTGGGGTACGTTCTCGCCCCGTGCCCCTGGCACCCGTCACCGACGACTGCGTCCTGCGCGCCCGGCTCGTCGCGGGCGATGACCGGGCCCTGGCGACCGTCGTGGCCGAGTTCGGGGGCCTCGTGCGCGGGGTCGCCCGGCGAGTCCTCGGCGACGCCGCCGCGGCCGACGACGTGGCCCAAGACGTGTTCGTCTGGCTCTGGGAGCGCCCCGACCGCTTCGACCCTGACCGCGGTTCGCTGCGAGCCTTCCTGACCGTGGTCGCCCGCCGGCGGGCCATCGACTGGATCCGCCGGCACGACGCCGATCGCCGCCGGGCTGACCGGGTCGCCCAGGACGCCCCCGTCGTGAACGACGACCTGGCGGACGGCGTGAGCACCCGGGACGACGCCGCCCAGGTTCGGGCCGCCGTCGCCTCCCTGCCCACCGAGCAGCGGGAGGCCGTCACCCTGGCCTTCTTCGGCGGGCTGTCCTACCGGGAGGTCGCCTGCCAACTCGGCATCCCCGAGGGCACGGCGAAGTCCCGCTTGCGGTTGGCGTTGGCCAAGCTCAGCACCACGCTGGGCCCCATCGGCGGGGCGGCCCTGACATGACTGGTAGCCCTGGGCGTGACCTGACCCGAGACGAACTGGACGATCTGTTGGGCGCCTGGGCCGTGGACGCCCTGGACGACGACGACCGCGTCGCCGTCGAGGCCGCGCTGGCCCTTCATCCCGACCTCGCCGCCACCGCCCGCAGCCTGCGCGAGAGCGCCGGTCGCCTCGGCCCGATGGACGCCCGCCCCGCCGATGCGTTGGCCGGCATCTGGCCGCGGCCGTGGCCGCCCGCCCGCCGGGCCGGGACGTCAACCTGGCCGACACCGGCCCCACCACGACCGTCGAGGCCTACATCGACCAGGTCGGGGCCCTGTCCGGGGTCCTGGACCGCGTGCCCGACGATGCCTGGGACCTCCCGGTCGCCGCCTACCCGTGGTCAGTACGGGACCTGGTGGCCCATCTCGTGGCCATCGAGGCCTACTCGGCCTCGTTCCTGGGTCTGGGTACGTTCGACACCGGCGGCCTCGAGGGCGACCACCTGGCCATGACCGAGGCGACCATCGCCGAGTACCGGGACCGTCCGGTGGCCGACGTCGTCAGCGAGTGGCGACGGCTGGCCGAGCGCACGGCCGCCCATGTGGCCGACCTCGACCAGGACGGCCTCGAGCGGCTCATGCCGCTGCACGGCATCCCGTTCCGGGTCACCACCGCCATCGTGGCCCGGGCCTTCGAGCTCTGGACCCACGCCGACGACATCCGGGCCGCCATCGGTCAGCCCCTGGACGTCCCGCCGCCGGAGGTCGTGCACCGCATGGCCACCGAGTCGGTGAGCAGCCTGCCCTTTGCGGCCCTCGGCCTGGCCGCGCCGCCCGGGCCTGCTCTGGCCCACGTCGTCCTCACCGGACCGGGTGGCGGCACCTGGACCCTGCGGGTGGGTGGCGGGTCCGACTTGGCCGCCGAGCCCGACGTGACCCTGGTGACCGACGTCATCGACTACTGCCGGGTGGTCAGCCGCCGCCTGGACATCGACACCCTGGCCATGACCACCGAGGGCGACACCGCCCTCGCCGTGAAGCTCCTGGAGGCCAGCCAGTTCGTTGCCGTGTAGTTCTTGAGTGGCTTCGCTGCGCTCAGCAACTCCGGCTCCGCCGAAGCTGCGGGTCGGTGGCGCTGCTCCGCTTCGACTGCGCAGCCTCACTGAGCGGCTGAACATCACCGGGTGGGTGCCTGCGGGCCCCACCTTCTGGTAGCCATCCCGGGATGGCTGCGCTGGTCGGGATCACGACGTATCCCCCGAATGCCGGGGACCGCTATGAGCTGCCGCGCGAATACGTGGCGGCGGTGCGGCGGGCGGGGGCCATGCCCGTCATGATCGCCCCCGGTGAGCCGCGCATCGACGACCTGCTCGATCGGCTCGACGGCGTGGTGCTGGCCGGTGGCGGCGACATCGACCCCGCCCGGTGGGGCGGCGACCCGCACCCCTCCATCGAGTTCGTGGACGAGGCCCGCGACGAGCTCGAGCTCGACCTGGCCCAACGGGTCATGGACGGGGGCATCCCCACCCTGGCCATCTGTCGGGGGCTGCAGATCGTCAACGTGGCCCTGGGCGGGTCGCTGCACGCCCACCTGCCCGAGGCCTTCGACGAGACCGTGTCGCACCGCCAGGAGCCGAAGTGGTCCCACACCCACGAGATCGAGCTCGAGCCCGGCTCCCTGGTGGCGGAGACCATGGGGGCAGAGCGCGTCGACCCGGCCGGCTGGCACCACCAGGCCATCGACCGACCGGGAGCGGGGCTGGCCGTCACCGGCTGGTCGCCGGACGGCGTGATCGAGGCCGTCGAGCTGGCCGGTCATCCCTGGATGGTTGCCGTGCAGTGGCACCCGGAGATGACGGCGGCCGATGATCAGACCCAGCAACGGCTCTTCGACGGCCTCGTCGGGGCCATCACAGGACAGGACTGAGCACATGCGACTGGACGGCAAGGTGGCGCTCATCACGGGCGCGGCGTCGGGGATCGGGCGGGCCACGGCCCACCGCTTCGCCGCCGAGGGGGCGGCCGTGGTCTGTGCCGACCTCGACGGCGAAGGGGCCGAGCGCACCGCGGCCGAGCTGACCGAGGCCGGTGGCCGGGCCACCGGACTGGCCGCTGACGTGTCCTCGGCCGCCGACGCCGAGCGGATGGTGGCCGTGACCGAGGAGACCTACGGGGCCCTGCACGTGGCCTTCAACAACGCCGGGATCATGCTGAGCGCCGACGGCGACGCCGAGTCCACCGACGAGGGCGTCTGGGACACGACCATGGCCGTGAACCTCAAGGGCGTCTTCCTCGGCTGCAAGCAGCAGATCCCGGCCATGCGCCGGGCGGGCGGCGGCTCGATCATCAACACCGCGTCCTTCGTCGCCCTCATGGGCGCGGCGACCGCGCAGCTGGCCTACACGGCGTCGAAGGGTGGCGTGCTGGCCATGACCCGGGAGCTGGCCGTCATCCACGCCCGGGAGGGCATCCGGGTCAACGCCCTCTGCCCGGGACCGCTGCGCACCGAGCTGCTCATGAAGTTCCTCGACACCGACGAGAAGAAGCAGCGGCGCCTGGTCCACATTCCGATGGGCCGCTTCGGCGAGGCGAGGGAGATGGCCGACGCCGCGCTCTTCCTGGCCTCCGACGAGTCGTCGTTCACCACCGGCGCCGAGTTCGTCGTCGACGGCGGCATCACCGCGGCCTACGTGACACCGGAGTGAGATGACCCGGGCGCGCTACCCGGGGTCGTTCGACCCGTCCCCCCTCGGCCACCTCGCCGGTGCGACGACGTGAGCGACCGGACCATCGTCGGAGCGGATGGGCGGCGGCGCTGCTCGTGGCCGGGGGACCTGCCGGACTACATCGCCTACCACGACGACGAGTGGGGGCAACCCGTCCACGACGACCGACGGCTGTTCGAGAAGCTCTGCCTGGAGGGGTTCCAGTCCGGACTCTCGTGGCTGACCATCCTGCGCAAGCGGGAGAACTTCCGGGCCGCCTTCGCCGACTTCGACCCCGAAGTCGTGGCCGGGTACGACGAACCGGAGATCGAGACACTGCTGCAGGACGCCGGGATCATCCGCCACCGAGGGAAGATCGAAGCCACCATCGACAATGCGGGGCGAGCGCTGGAGCTCATCGAGGAGTGCGGGTCCCTCGACACCTATCTCTGGTCGTGGCAACCGACGGAGCGGGAGCCGGACATGAAGGACCCGTCGTCGGACTTCGTCGCCAGCTCGGCCACCTCGACCGCCCTCAGCAAAGACCTCAAGAAGCGGGGCTGGAGGTTCGTCGGCCCCACCACCGTCTACGCCTTCATGCAGGCCATGGGCCTGGTCGACGACCACGCCGAGGGCTGCGAATGGCGCCGCTCCTGAGTCGAGCGCCGAAACGCGCCAGAATCGCCCCATGGCCGAACTCTCTCCGGACCTGCTGGACGCGCTGGGCGCGGCGGTCGGGGCCGCCAACCTGCGCACCGGGGCGGACATCAGCGAGGACCACAGCCATGACGAGGCCCTGACCGTCGGCTGGCAGCTGCCGGACGCCGTCGTGCTGCCCACGACGACGGCGCAGGTGGCCGGCGTGCTCCGGCTGGCGGCCGAGCACCGGGTCCCGGTCACCCCCCGCGGCAGCGGCACCGGCCTGTCCGGGGCATGCGTGCCCACCCACGGCGGCATCGTCGTCAGCTTCGAGCAGATGAACCGGGTGCTGGAGATCGACTCCGAGAACCACGTCGCCGTCGTGCAGCCCGGCGTCACGCTGGAGCAGCTCAACGCCGACCTGGCCCCGCACGGCTTCTTCTACCCCGTGTCGCCCGGCGAGAACAGCGCCTCCCTGGGGGGCAACGTGGCCACCAACGCCGGTGGCATGCGGGCGGTGAAGTACGGCGTCACCCGCCACCACGTTCTCGGCTTGGAGGCCGTCCTGCCCGGCGGTGAGGTCATCCGCACCGGCGGGAAGCTGGTGAAGATCAGCTCCGGCTACGACCTGACCCAGCTCCTGGTCGGCTCCGAGGGGACCCTGGCCGTGGTCACCGAGGTCATCGTGAAGCTGCAGCCCAAGCTTGACCACCGGAGCACCCTGCTCGTCCCCTTCGCCACCCTGGACGAGGTGGCCAACGCCGTGCCCCGGATCGTGGGCAGCGGCGTGGGCCCGCTCATGACCGAGTACATCGACCTCGTCACGATGGCGGGCATCACCGAGGCGGCCGGGCTGGACCTCGGCCTGCCCCAGCCGATCAAGGACACCGCCCTCGCCTACCTGGTGGTCGCGTTGGAGGCCCGCAGGGAGGAGCAGCTGGACGCGGACACCGAGGAGGTGGCCAACCTGGTCAGCGAGCTCGGCGCGCTCGACGTCTACGTGCTCCCGCCCGCGGCGGCGACCCAGCTCATCGAAGCACGCGAGAAGGCCTTCTGGGTGGCGAAGGCCCACGGCGCCCAGGACATCGTCGACACGGTGGTGCCTCGAGCGTCGATCCCCTCGTTCCTGGCCGCGGTGGCCGAGCTGGCCCAGGCCCACGACGCCCTGGTCATCGGCTGTGGCCACGCCGGTGACGGCAACGTCCACCTCTCGGTGTTCCAGGGTGACGACGCGATCCGGGGTCGGCTGCTGCAGGCCATCTTCCGCTCGGCCCTCGACCACGGTGGCGCCATCTCTGGCGAGCACGGCATCGGCTCGGAGAAGCAGAAGTACTTCCTGGAGCTGGAGGACCCGGTGAAGCTGGCCCTGCTCCGCCGCATCAAGGCCGCCTTCGACCCGGACGGCATCCTCAACCCCGGCACGTTGCTCGACCCGACCCTGGAGGCCACTCGATGAACGGGGCGCAGTCCCTCATCCGCACCCTGGTCGACAGCGGGGTCACGACCTGCTTCGCCAACCCCGGCACCTCCGAGATGCACTTCGTCAAGGCGCTGGACGACGTCCCCGAGATGCGGGGCGTGCTCGCCCTGTTCGAGGGCGTGGCCACGGGCGCCGCCGACGGCTACGGCCGCATGGCCGACCATCCGGCCGCCACCCTCCTGCACCTGGGCTCCGGCCTGGCCAACGGTTCGGCCAACCTCCACAACGCCCGCCGGGCGGCCACGCCGATGGTCAACATCGTTGGGGACCACGCCACCCACCACAAGCGCTTCGACGCCCCGCTGGACTCCGACATCGAGGCCTCGGCCGGCACCACTGCGGGTTGGCTGCGGACCTCGGCCCGGCCCGAGGACGTCGCCGGTGACGCGGCCGAGGCGGTGGCCGCCGCCCTCGGTCCCCCGGGCCGGGTCGCCACGCTGATCCTGCCCGCCGACGTCTCGTGGTCCGAGGCCCCGGGTGCAGCCACGCCGGTCGCACCCCCGGCCCGGGCCACCGTCGACGATGCCCGCACTGCCGAGGTGGCCACGATCCTGCGGCTCGGGCGAGCCCGCGGCGATCCTGGTCGGCGGTTCGGTGACCCGCGAACGGGGCCTGGTAGCGGCCAGCCGGGTGGCCCAGGCCACGGGGGCCAAGCTGTTGGGCGAGACCTTCCCCGCCCGACTCGAGCGAGGAGCCGGCCGGCCCGACCTGGAGCGCTTGGCCTACCTGGCCGAGTTCATCGAGATGCAGCTGGCCGGCATCCGCCACCTGGTGCTGGTCGACACCCGCTCACCGGTCTCGTTCTTCGCCTACCCCGGTCGGGCCAGCGACCTGGTGCCCGAGGACTGCGAGGTCCACACCCTCGCCGTCGGGTCCGAGGACGCCGTCGGTGCCCTGGAGGCCCTGGCCGATCTGATCGGCGCCTCGGCCGACGGCGCCCTGCTCACCCCCGCCGGCCGGCCCGAGATCCCGACCGGCGACCTCGACGCGGCCAAGGTCGCCGCCGTGGTCGGTGCCCTCCTCCCCGAGGGGGCGATCGTGGTCGACGAGGCCCAAACGGCGGGGATCTTCGCCCCCGGCGCCACCGCTGGTGCCCCCCAGCACGACTGGCTGACCCTCTGCGGCGGCGCCATCGGCATGGGCATACCGCTGGCCACCGGCGCCGCGGTTGCCTGCCCTGACCGTCGCGTGCTGAACCTCGAAGCCGACGGCAGCGCCATGTACACGTTGCAGGGGCTGTGGACCCAGGCGCGGGAGGGCCTGGACGTGACCACGGTCATCTACAACAACGGCTCCTACGCCATCCTGAACATGGAGATGGGCCGGGTCGGGGCCGGCGCCGCAGGCCCCACCGCGACGAGCCTGCTGGACATCAGCCGCCCCGACCTGAGCTTCGTGTCCGTGGCCGAAGGCCTCGGCGTCCCCGCCGTCCGCGTCGACAACGCCGGCGCCCTCCACACCGAGCTGGCCAAGTCCTTCCACGAACCCGGCCCCAAGCTCATCGAAGCCATGGTTCCCTCGGGCTTCTGACGCCGGGACGTTTGGCCCTCCCCTGACGCCCCCGTCGCTGCGACCATCGGTCCATGGCCGACCCGCCGACGCTGCTGGACGCGGTGACGAACCTGTCCCGGTTCCACCGCGACCACGAGAAGTACTACGCCTCGGCGCCCCGGGAGCAGGCCGTCGCCCTGCAGCGCCACAGCCGGGTGCTGATCGCCCTCGCCGACCGCTGGGCGACCGTCGCCCCCGAGGCCCGCGAGGCGCTCAGCCCGTTCGAGGGGGCCGAAGACCTGAACGACGAGGCCGCCCTGCAGTTCGGCGGCGTCCTCTTCATGGAGGGTGAGGGCACGCCGGTCGAGATCGAACGGCTCGTGCGGGACCTCCGGGTCATGGCCGACGACCTGGGTGCCACCGGCGAGTGGTTGGCCGCGGCCATGGAAGCGTCCTGGGCCGTCGCCATCGCCCTCGCCGACACGCCGGAGCTGGCCGACCTGCTGGGTGAACGCCATCGGATCATCGCCAACGACTGGCAGGCCGCCGGCATGAGCTCTCTGGCGGCCCGGCTGCTCGTGCGGGCCGCCGAACTGCTGGACCGCGTCGACTTCGCACCCGCCGCCCTGCGGGCCGACCTGACCGGTCCGGCAACGGCGCCGAACCTGCTCTGGTCTGCGGCGGAGGTCGTCGACCACGCGGCCGACCTCCTCAGCGACTCCGCCGGCCTCGTCCACGACAACGAACGCCGCTGGCGGGTCTTCCGGGCCCGCGTGGTCGAGGTGACGGCCCGCGGCGATGGCCCCCCGAGTCCGTGACCGGCGCATCCGCTGACCACCACGGCAGGCGGTCGGGCGGGAACGATGGCGGGGTCGGCCCGATGTCGGCCGAGTTGCACCCAGGTCAGACGATCTTCGATTCCTGGTCGCCCCAGTAGCGGTCGCGGAGGAGGCGCTTGTAGAGCTTGCCGGTGTCGAGGCGGGGCAGCTCGGCCTCGAAGTCGACGGACTTCGGGCACTTGTAGTGAGCCAGGTTCTCCCGGCAGTGGGCCAGCAGGACCTGCTCGAGGTCGGCGCCGGCAGTGGCCGGGTCCTTGGGCTGGACGACGGCCTTCACCTGCTCCCCCATGTCCGGGTCGGGCACGCCGAAGACGGCGGCGTCGGCCACGAGCGGGTGGGTGACGAGGACGTCCTCGGCCTCCTGGGGATAGATGTTCACACCCCCCGAGACGATCATGAAGTCCTTGCGGTCGGTCAGGTAGAGGTAGCCGTCCTCGTCGAGGCGGCCCATGTCCCAGTTGGTGGCCCAGCCCCGTTCGTCGTGGGCCCCTGCCGTCTTCGTCGGGTCCTTGTGGTACTCGAACTGCAGGCCTTGCACCGGGTGCTCGAACCACACCACCCCGACCTCACCCACCGACACGTCGTTCCCGTCCTCGTCACAGATGTGGGCGGCGGCGCCCATGGGCCGCCCGACGGAGCCCTTGTGCTCCAGCCACTCTGCGGAGGAGATGGCCGTGACCCCGATGGCCTCGGTCGAGGAGTAGTACTCGTACACGATCGGGCCCCACCACTCGATGATCTTCTCCTTCACCGGGATGGGGCAGGGGGCGGCGGCATGGAGGGCGACCTGCTGGCTGCTGAGGTCGTAGCGCTCACGGACTTCGACGGGCAGCTTGAACAGGCGCACGAACATGGTCGGCACCCACTGGCTGTGCGTCACCCGATGAGCCTCGATGGCGGCCAGCGCCGACTCCTCGGCAAAGGCCTCCATCACCACCGCCGTGCCCCCGAGCCGGTGCACGGCCATGCAGAACTGCAAGGGAGCGGCGTGGTAGCAGGGCGCGGTCGACAGGTAGACGGTGTCCTCCCCGACCCCGTACACCCGGAACCCCTCGACGGCCAGACCGGGTTCGCCCAGCGGCTTGTGCTGGAGCGCGAACCGGACCCCCTTGGGCCGCCCGGTGGTACCCGACGAGTAGAGCATGGCGTGGCCCTCGATCTCGTCGTCCCGGGGATCGCCCGACACCGAGGCCAGGGCGTCCTCGTAGGAGTCGTAGCCGTCCACCGCACCGTCCATGACCAGCCGGGACGTCACCGCCTCGGGTAGCAGCGCGCTCAGCGGCTCGGCGACCTCGCTCATCGCCGCGGTGGTGACGAAGGCCTGGGCATCACAGTCGCCCACGATGTAGGCGGCCTCCTCGGCCGTGAGATGGGTGTTGACCGCGGTGTAGTAGAGGCCGGAGCGCTGGGCGGCCCAGCAGACCTCGAAGAAGCGGGCCTGGTTCTCGATCAGGAACGCGACGTGGTCACCGAACCCCAGCCCGGCGGCCTCCCAGACCCGGGCCAACCGGCGGGAGCGTTCCTCCAACTCGGCGTAGCTGACCACCGCCCCCGAGCCGGCCATGACGACCGCGGGATGGTCAGGGCGCTGCTGGGCATGGAATCCGGGCCACATGCCCAGACCGTAGGCCGCCTCCGGACGCGACACAGCCGGCCCGTGAAGGGCCGGCCGTGTCAATGAACGTCAGGTCGGGTCAGGTGAAGACGCTGGCCCCACCCGGGCCGACGAGCAAGCCCACCACGATGAGGACGATGCCCCAGAGGACCTGCTGGCGGATGATGGACATGACGCCGGCGATCACCAGGATCGCGGCGAGGATGAACAGCAACAGATGCATGGTTGAGAGTTCCTTTCAGGCCGTCGCTGTGCTCCCCTCTACCCCGGCGCTGAGGGAGCCAGACCCCCATATCCGGGGTGACGAGTCATCCGACGGTGACGGGGACCACGTACTCGTTGATGCGGCTGCCGTCCTCGGCACTCGCCTCGAACACGGTGATGGTGGCGTCGCCCGCCGGCAGGTCGGTGGCGAACGAGAAGGTCCCCCAGGTGCCGGTCCCGGCCGATGCCGTCGTGAAGCCGTCGTCGAGCACGGTGCCGTCCGGGTCCGTCACCTCGAACTGCACGTTGGCCTCGAACGTGTTGGCGATGCCGGACACCTCGACGGGCGCCGACACGGCCCCGCCCGGTGTGGGCGACTCGACCAGGATCAGCGGGGTCACCGCCTCGAAGTCGGCCCGGTCGACCTCCACCACCGGGACGGCCTCGAAGCCGACCGTCGGGGTGGGGGTCTCCTCGACCAGGATCGTCACCCGGTCCACCGTCGGGAACTGGGTGAGGGTGAACACCACCTCGGCCACCCGGAGCGCCGTGTCGTCGCCCAGGTCGGCCAGGAACTCGCCGGACAGGTCGACGGTGGCCAGGCCGTCGGCCACGTCGAGGGTGAGCACCCGGGTCCCGTCGGGAATGGCGCTGGACATCCCCAGCCCTTCCTCGAACGCCGTCGGCCCGTCGAACAGCGCGGTCAGCGCGCCTCGGGCCACGGCGGGGGCCTCGACCGCTCGCCCGGCCGTCGCCACCGTCCCGTCCCGACCGAAGAACACCGACACGGCCACGGCATTCGCCGGGACCGTGCCGGGGGTCGTCGACGACGACGGCCCGCCCGTGGTCGACGACGAGACTGTGGTCGTGGTCGTCGACTCCGTGTCACCGCCGTCGTCGCCGCAGCCGGCGGCCAGGAGCAGGGCGGACGACACCAGAGCGGTCACGAACATGCGAGATCGAGGCATGCCTCCATGGTGGCTCCCGCCGGGCCCCGGGCGGCGGCACCGGAGTACTCTGCGCTGATCACGGACGTCGACCCGCCCACGCTCGCCTCGTGGCGGTCGTTGCTCGATCGGTTGACCGTCGCGAGTGTGGTCGGCGACCGCGACGGCACGATCGTCTACGCCAACGACGCCGTTGCCGCGCTCCTCGGCTGGGCCGCGGACGACCTGGTCGGGCGGTCGATCGAGACCTTGGTGCCGCCCCGCCTGGTGGCTGTCCACCAGAGCGCATTCCGGCGTTGGGCCGACGGCGACGACGAGCACCTCGATGGTCGTTACCTCCGGCTGCCCGCCCTCACCCCATCCGGCGACGAAGTCCCCGTCGGCATGGTCCTGAACCCGGTCGACAGCCCCGACGGCGATCCTCTGGTCCTCGCCTTCATCCGTCCCCGGGACGCCAGCCCGGAGGCCGTCAACGCCGTGGCCCTCGACCTGGTCTCCGTCCTGTCCCAGGAGCTGCCCGTCGAGGAGGCCGTGGACGGGCTCCTCCGGGCCATCGGGGATCGCCTCGACTGGGACGCGGTCAACCTCTGGGTGGTCGACGAGAGCCGGGACCGTCTGCGGGCCTTGGCCCTCTGGTCCGCCGAAGGAACCGACCACGGGGGCTTCCGGGAGGTGACCCGCTCCACGGATCTCGTCGCCGGCGAGGGCATACCCGGGCGGGTCTGGGCCACCGGGATCCCGTTCAACGCGGGCCGCCTGACCGACCTCGCCGACTTCCCCCGGGAGGAGGCGGCTCGGACCGCCGGATTGCGGTCGGGGTTCGCCTTTCCTGTCGAGAGCGACGGCCACATGGTCGGCGTCATCGAGATGTTCCGCTCCCGGGACGAGCCCATCGACCCGGAGCACGTCACGGTGCTGGCGGGCATCGGCGCCCACCTCGGGCCGTACCTGCACCGGGTGAGCACCCAGGAACGAGACCGGCGAGCCGAGCGCCGTCAGCGCCTGATCACCGATGGCACCGCCCTCCTGGCCCGGTGGCTGGACTACCCCGATCCCCTCGACGATGTCTGCCACCTGCTGGTCCCTGACGTCGCCGACGCCTGCGTCATCGACCTCGTCCGCGACGGGCGCCTGGAGCGACTGGGCCAGGCCTACGTGTCCGCCGAGTTCGAGGCCGACGTGGCCCGCCTCCACGAGGTGGTCCCGCTGGAGATGGTCGCCGCCGGGCCCATGGCGGCCATCCGCACCGCCGAGACCCAGGCCTACGACGACATCGGCGTGGCCGAGATGAGCGCCGGCCTGCCCGAGGAGGTGCCCGCCGACCTGCTCGATCGCCTGGCGCCGTCGTCCACCATCATCGTCCCCCTCATCGGGCGGGGGTCGGTGGTCGGGGCGATGACCCTGACCCACCGGGGTGGCGCCTACGACGCCGACGATCGGCGTTTCGTGGAGGAACTGGGGCGCCACATCGGCCTGGCCGTGGCCAACGCCGCCCTTTTCGAGCGGGAGCGGGCGGTGGCCGAGGCCCTGCAGCAGAGCCTGCTGCCACCCCGCCTCCCCGACGTCCCCGGCCTCGAGATCGCCTGCCGTTACGAGCCGGGGGGCTCCCGCCTGGTCGTCGGCGGCGACTTCTACGACCTGTTCGAGGTCGAGCCCGGCTGCTGGCTCGCCCTGGTCGGGGACGTGTGCGGCACCGGCGCCGAGGCCGCGGCGATCACCTCGCAGGTCCGCTACACGGCCCGGGCCCTCGCTCCCCGGGTCGACAGCCCCGCCGAGCTGCTCGAGGTGATCAACACCGCCCTCCTGGAGCGCGGCGACACCCGCTTCTGCACCGCCCTCGTCGCCCGCCTCACCCCGGACGCCGACGGGGTCGATGTCACCATCGCCAGCGGTGGCCATCCCCCGCCCGTCCTCATCAGCCGAAAGGGCACCCGCCTGGTCGACTGCCCCGGAACCCTGCTCGGCATCTACACCAGCGCCAGCTTCGACGAGGTCGACCTCCGATTGGGCCGGGGCGAGTCCCTGGCCCTCTACACCGACGGCGTCACCGAGACCCGCAACGCCCAGGGCGAGATGCTCGGCGAGGAACGGCTGGTCGAGGTGCTCGACGCCTGCGTCGAGGAGCACGCCGAGAAGACCGCCGACCAGCTCGTGCAGGCCGCCGTCGACCACGCCGACTTCGCTCCGGCCGACGACATCGCCATACTCGTCATCCGTCACCTATGACCCACATCAACGCTGCCCCATCGCCCGATGACGCCGACCCCCGAGAGATGGGTCGCATCGTCGCCCTCATCATCGGCGCGGTGTTCCTGCTGCTGATCCTCGGCCTCGGCGCCCTCGCTCTCGCCAGCCAAGGGGACGACGCCCCTGACGACCGTCCCGAGGTCGACGTCTCCGAGTGACCGACGCCCCGCCCCCGCCCGGGGACGATGCCGCTCCCCGCCGGCTGAGCCGGGGTGTCGCCCTTGCCATCGGCGGGGTGTTCCTGCTGCTGATCGTCGGCCTGACGGGATACGCGTTGGCCGGTCGGGACGATGACGACGGTGCCGCCGCAGAGCCCACCACAGAGGCGCCCGCGACGACGACCACCACCGAGGCCCCGGATCCCGTGGACGACGGGCAGCCCGACCCGCCGGCGGACTCGGTCGGCGACCCCTACGCCCCCGACAGCGGCGCCACTGGGTACGACGCCACCCACTACGACATCGCCTTCCGCTACGACCCCGCGGCCGGGACGGTCGACGGCGTGACCACGATGACGGCGACGGCGGAGGTGGAGCTCGAGCAGTTCTCGGTCGACCTGCTCGCCCTCGAAATCAGCGAGATCACCGTGGACGGCGAACGGGCTGAGTTCGACGTCGACGGTCGGGACGTCCGCATCCGGCCGGCCGAGCCCATCGCCGCCGGCGAGGAGTTCGAGTCCGAGATCGCCTACGCCGGTGTGCCGGAGCCGGTGGTCAGCGCCGGGTTCCCGACCGGGTGGCTGACCACCGACGGCGGCGGGGCCTACGTCATCGGGGAGCCGGACGGGGCCGCCACCTGGTTCCCGAGCAACGACCATCCCTCCGACAAGGCCACGGTCGACCTGGAGGTCACCGTGCCCCGGGGCTGGACGGTGGCCGGCAACGGCGACTTCGCGGGTCGCGACCGGAACGGTGACGACGTGACCTGGAGCTGGCAGGAGGACGACCCCATCGCCACCTACCTCGTCACCGCCGCCATCGACCACTTCCGCATGGTCGACGAGGAGACCGATGGCGGTCTGCCCCTCGTCAGCTTCTACCCCGAGGCCGACGCCGACCGCCTCGAGGGCGACTTCGCCGACGCCGGCGAGATGATCGCGGCCTTCGAGGAGGTCTTCGGGCCCTACCCGTTCGACGAGTACGGGGCCATCGTCGTGCCCGCGCAGACCGGCCTGGCCCTCGAGACCCAGACCCGGTCGACCTTCGGCATCGACGTCGCCGGCATCGAGCTGTTCCGGGCCCACGAGCTGGCCCACCAGTGGTTCGGCGACTCGCTGACCCCGGAGCGGTGGTCCGACATCTGGCTGAGCGAGGGCTTCGCCAGCTACGCCGAGATGCTCTGGGCCGACGCCTCGAACCCGGACTACGACATCGACGTCGACGCCCGGAACCGGCGGGACTCCATCCTCGGGGTGGACGAGGACCCCATCCTGGACCCCGGCGTCGACCGCTGGTTCGCCGAGGCCGTCTACCAGCGGGGCGGCCTGACCCTGCACGCGCTGCGGAAGACCGTCGGTGACGAGGACTTCTTCACCATCCTCCAGCGCTGGACGGCGGAGAACGAGCACCAGACCGTGACCACCGACGAGTTCATCGCCCTGGCCGAGGAGGTCAGCGGCCAGGATCTCGACGCCTTCTTCGCCGACTGGCTGGAGGCCGACGAGATCCCCGAGCTGCCCTGACGCGCGAGGCTGGGCGCCGGTCGAGGACAGGGGTGGACGTGACGGGACGGCTGGACGGACGCGTGGCGGTGGTGACCGGTGCCGGGGACGGAATCGGTCGAGCCATCGCCGGGGCGTTCGTGGCCGAGGGGGCGAGGGTCCTCGTGGCGGAGCGGGACGAGGCCACCGGACAGGCCGCGGCCGACACACTGGGGAGCGAGGCCCGCTTCCTGCGCACCGACGTCTCCCGCAAGGAGGACGTGGAGGCGATGATCGCCGACGCCGTCGCCACGTGGGGCACCGTCGACGTCCTGGTCAACAACGCCTGGGGCGGCGGGCGCCTGAGCAAGGTCGAGAACAAGAGCGACGAGCTCTTCGGGCACGGCTTCGCCGTCGGTTTCTACGGTCCCGTGTGGGCCATGCAGGCCGCCTTCCCCGTGATGCGGGACCAGGGTCGGGGCCGGATCATCAACCTCTGCTCGCTCAACGGGGTCAACGCCCACATCGGCACCGCCGAGTACAACTCGGCCAAGGAGGCACTCCGGGCGCTGACCCGGACCGCCGCCCGCGAGTGGGCGCCCCACGGCATCACCGCCAACGTCATCTGCCCCGGGGCGAAGACGGCGGCCTCTCGGGCCGTGTTCGCCGAGCACCCCGAACTGGAGCAGATGGCCGACGCCGCCAACCCCATGGGTCGCCTCGGCGACCCGGAGAGCGACATCGCCCCGGTCGCCGTCTTCCTGGCCGCCGACGACAGTCGCTACCTCACCGGCAACACCCTCTTCGTCGACGGCGGCAGCCACATCAACGGCGCCCCTTGGGCCCCGGAGCTGCCCGACGACTGACCCGACGGTCAGCCCGTGAACGGTGGCGTGGCCGAGATGGGGCCCGGGTCGACCAGGAAGCTGATGGGGGCCCGGGCGGAGCGCTCCCCGCCAAAGTCCTCGGCCAGGACGATGCAGCCCTCGGTCCGGCAATCAACCCGGCCGCCGAACTCGAGGTCCAGGACAGTGTGCACCTCGAGGGTGGTCTCGAAGGCCATCGCCTCCCTGGCCTCGTCCGCCGTCTCCGGCAACGGGACCGCCTCGACCGCACCGGCCGGAGCGACCGTCGTCTCCTCCGCGGGGAAGCAGTCAAACGAGTCGAAGGCATCCGCTGGGCACTGGAGGACCTCGACACTCGACACCCAGCCGTCGTCGGGCCAGCCAGTTCCCGACACCGTCACCACGTCACCGTCACTCAGGCCGGTCGACGGGCTCACCGTGATGGACGGGTCGAGCAAGGGTGCGTCGGGGTCGAACGCCACGACGGCTTCGGCGTGGCGCCCCAGGTCACCGTGGCCGATGACGATCGAGCACGACTCGACCCGGCAGTCCACGAGATGGCCGTTGCCGTCCCGGAACCGGGCCCGGAGCCCGAAGAACCCGCCGACCTCGTCGTTGTCCGACCACCCGAAGTAGATGGGGTTGCCCAGGCAGTCCTGGAAGGACGTCGCCCCGGCCCGGCACTGCGCAACCTGGAAGCCGCGTCCCGGGTCGAAACCGGCGCCGTGGAGCTCGACGGCATCGCCGTCCCGCAACCCGGTGCTCGGATCCACGGTCAACGTGGGCGGCGGGCGCAAGGCGCCACCAGGATCGAAGGCAATGGGGGCGAGGCCTGCTTCGGACAGCTCGCCCTGTTCGTCGAAGAAGTCGTCGGGCTGCACCATGAGCGCGCAGGTCCCGGACCGGCAGTCATAGGGGCCACCATCGAGGGCGAGGACCGCACCGACCACGACGGTCCCGCGCAACGAGCCGTCGGCCAGGACCTCGACGTACTGCCGCTCACCGAAGTCGCAATCACCGGGGCCGGTGAGCGGGGTTCGGCACGGCGTCACGGTGGCGACGCCGAAGTCATCGAATGATCGAGGAAAGCCGCTTCCGGAGACCGCGACGACGTCGCCGTCGACCAGGCCGGTGTCGGGTGAGGCCGACACGCGGTAGCGGGTGGGATCGGGGCCACCCGGGTCGAAGCTGACATCGACCAAGCGCACGGCGCCGCTGACGCCACTGCCGACGCCGACCCGGCAGGTGACGATCCGACAGTCGACGGAGCCGTCCTCGGTGTCGAGGATGACCTCGACCGCCTCGGTCGTGCTGAAGCGCCCCTGCGGGCCCGCCCGAGGGAGGGGGGCCTCGAAGTCGGTCAACACCTCGCAGGCGAAGAAGTCGAAGGGCCCGGGCGCGCACTGGAGGGCGATGAGCTCGTCGTGGGCCGCCCACCCCTGGCCCCGCAGGGTCACCGTCTGCTCGTGGACGAGGCCGGTGTCCGGGGTCACGGTGAGCGTCCGGCCCCCACCCTCGCCCCCTGAACCGGCGGGGCCCACTTCGGTGGCGTCCACCAAGCTGGCCAGCGTCTCGGCGATCTCCGGGTGCTCGGCCGCCTGCTGGCGGACCTGGATGGACAGGGGCACCTCGTCCGACCCCGACCCGGTGGTGGCCTGGCCCGTCGCCTCCGGCGCTCCGCTGAGCACCAGCGCGCCGAACAGCACGAACCCGACCCCCGCCACCCTCATCCCCCGCCGCATCGGTCGCACCCTACGCGCCGCGGGTAGTGGCGTCGGGGCTCACCCCGACGAGGGCGGGGCGATGTACTCGAAGTGGCCGCTGTCGGGCACCAGCCAGAAGTCGCCGGAGCCGAAGCCCCACCGCTCGAAGATGTCGACCAGGCGGGCGTCCTGCATCGACCCGACACCGGTCGGGTTGGCGGCGAAGTTCACGTCGACCGCCGCTCCCCAGGAGTGACGGGAGAGCTGGGTGCTCCCCGCGATCGTGCGGGCGTTGAAGCACCCCTCGAAGCTGGCCACCAGGTGGGCCAGGTTGGCCGCGACCAGGTCACGGAGCGCTCCCCGGAGGGCGGGCAACAAGGTCCGGTGGCACGTGACGGGACCCAGGACGGGGAGGTCGACCTGGACGATGTTGGCCGCGACCCACGCCGGGTCGAGGGTGACCGGGCCCGGACCGGTGTCCCGGTACGAGAACTCACCGAACTGGGCCTTGATGAGGGCCTGGGGGAGGACGCCGTCGGCATGGCGGAGGAAGGGTGTCTCCCCGCCGGCCCGGGTACGCACAGGCTCGCCGGCCAGCATCCGGACGGCGTCGTCGACCGGGGCCCGAGCGCCCCGATGGTGCACCAGCACGTAGCGCTCGGTCGTCACGCCGATGGCTGCGCCCGTGGACGGGGTGACCACGGCCTCGGCCCCGGCGACGCTCACGTCGGGGACGATGCCGACAACCCGCAGGCGGGGGCCGGACTCCAGCTGGATCCGTCCGCCGACCTCGAGGCGGCGCAGGCCGGCGGACGTCTCGCTGAGGACGGCTTCTTCCGGCCCCAGTCGGCGCAAGACCCGCCGTACCGGGGCGGTCACGAAGGAGCCGAACGGCCCCGGGTCGAGGGCGAGCACGTCGAAGGGGATCTCCCAGCCCGGCTCGACCCGGTCCACCGTGTTCCCGTGGCCGTCGTCGGTCTCGATCAGGCCCCGCAGGTCACCCCGGACCACGGCCTCGTCCACGACGGCAGGCAGTACGCCCAGGGCGTCGGCGAACCCGCTCGGCAGGCCGCCCGCGGTCCAGGCCAGCAGGACACTCGGCGGGGGCGGACCGGGGACGGTCGTCGGGGGCGGCCCAGTGGTCGACGGCGGCCGAGCCGTCGTAGACGGGACGGTGGTCGATGGGGAGTCGGCCAAGGTCGGATCGGCGTCGTCGCCCAGGGCCAGCGCACCGCCCAGGCCCACGGCCAGCCCGACCAGCAGGCAGAGCCCGACGAGGACGGCCCGCTTCACAGGGGCGCCAGCTGGTCCGCCACCGACACCAGCTCGGATCGGGTCAGACCGGTGCCCCGCAGTGACAGCACGAGGCCGTCCTCGACCCACTCCAGCCGATCGGCGCCGGGCGTGAAACGGGCGTCGACCCCCCGGATCCGGACCGTCTCGTAGTTCGACTCGGTCGGCGGCCGGACCTGCGTGCCGCGAGCCTGCTCCAGCAACAAACGGCGGTCACCCGCGCCGGCGGTGAACAGGACTGCGGCGTCGCCGTCCAGACGACCGGCGGGGTCCTCGAAGCCGGGGACGGCGAGGCCGAGGGCACCGGGCAGGGCCCGCCGGATGGCCGCGGATGAGGCCGAACGCTGCTCGGGCCAGTCGGGGGGCAGTGGCACCGAGGCCACATCGAGGTCGTCGAGGACGGCGAGCAGGGTCTCGGTGGCCACCGAGCCGTCGACCACGAGGTCGAGCGACGCACCGTGCAGGGCCACCCGCCGGCCGTCGGGGCTGACATACGCCTGGCCACCCCCCGTGGCCTGCGGCCGCACCAGGGACCCGAGGTCACCGAAGAGGCGGGAGCCGGTCCAGGCCTCGGTGGCCTGCAGCCGGACCCAGGCCCGACCGTCGCTCCAGGACCACACCCCCGTCGGCGTCGGGCCCTCGATCCGCCCCACCCGGGCCACCGTGAAGCCGGGGGGCGCCGACGGTTGCAGGTCGAGGCCCGGGTCACCTTCGCGGAAGCCGGCGTCGGCGACCACGGCCCCGGCGGGCGGGGCGAACCGGTCCGCGGCGGGGGCCGTGAAGTCGAGGCCCACGACATCCATGGCCAGCACGACCAGGCCGGGCGAGTCGGCGTAGCCCTGCTGGACCGCCCAGGCCTGGCGGGCTGGATCGGCCGACGCTCGCACCCGCAGGCGCAGGGGCACCATCCGCTCGGCGTCCAGCGACAGCTCCACCCGGTCCGTCGGGTGCACCGCCCGCAGGTTTCCTGCCGGACGGAGGCTGTCGAGGAGGGGGCCGACCTGGGCCGCCGCCACCGTCACCTCGATCGTCGGACGGCCGGCGACCGAGCCCTCGCCCACCACGGCCGCGGTGTCGACCGAGGTGAAGCTGCGGACCGGCACCACCAACTCGAGGGGCACCGGGGTGCTGTCGGCGAAGGGCGGACGACCCGTCTCGGATCGCTCCCGAGGCGGCATCGAGCACTCGGGCTGGGCGAAGGACCGGCAGTCGGGCACGCCGGTCGCCACCCATGCCGCCCCGTCCGTGCGCAGGCTGACGTCGTTGGGGCGCCAGGCCCCGCTCGGGTACGCGGTCTGGTCCTGCCACTGCAGGGCCAGGGACTCCGGGGCCCGGTAGTCCAGCGTGCCCTGGTAGCGGCGCTCGGGCACGGCGGGGTTCCAGCCCCGCTCGACCAGACGCAGTTCGGCGTGCAGGCCGTCGATCGCGGCCTGGGCCGAGGCCACCCGGGCCGGGAGGCTCTCGGCGGCCACCGGTCGGGGCCGGTCGTCGCCCACCCCGACCAGGTTCACCCCGATCAGCACCCCGGCGACCAACGCCGCGGCCGCAACGGCGATCGTCGACCGGTGCCGCCCCCGCGTCCCGCCCCGCCCCTCGTTCTGGAACCTGTCGCTTGTGGTGGGCCGCGAGTTCCCGGTTCCAGAACGGTCGGCTTCGAGATGGGCGCGGACGGCGCCGGCGATGTCGGGGACGGGGCCGACCGCTTCGAAGCGCAGGGCGCGACGCAGGCCTTCGGTCCCGGCGACGAAGTGGCGGCAGTCGGCACAGCCGGCCAGGTGGTCGGACAGGGCGGGAGGGTCGCCCCCGTCGAGGCGCTCGGACACCCAGATGCGGGCCTCGGTGCAGCTCATCGGGCCGCCCGCCCGGCGTCGTCGGCCTCGTCGTCCATCCAGTGGACGAGGCGCACCCGGGCCTGGTGGACCCGGCTCTTCACCGTGCCCTCGGGCACCCCGAGGATGACCGCGGCCTCCCGGTACCGGTAGCCGAGGACCTCGACCACCAGCAGGGCCTCGCGCAGCTTCGGGCTGAGGGCGGCCAGGCCCGCCTCCAGCTCGGCCCCGGCCTCCGGCGACGGCCCGGAGTCGGCCACGGGCACGACCTCGAGCAGCCGGGCTCCCCGCTCCCGGTGGCGCAGGGCGTCGATGCCGGCGTTGCGGGCGATCTGGAACAGCCAGGTCGAGAACCGGGACTGGTGGGCGAAGGTCGAGAGGTTCCGGTAGGCCCGCAGGAAGGTCTCCTGGGCCAGGTCCTCGGCCAGGGCAGGATCGGCCACCAGGTGGCAGAGGAAGCGCCAGACCGGCTGCTGGTAGAGGCGGACCAGCGCGTCGAAGGCGTCCAGGTCGCCCTCGGCCGCGGCCCGGACCAGGACCGGATCCGGCTCCTCCACCCGACCTGGCCTACTCGCAGCCAACGGGCGGCGTCCACCCGTTCGGGCCCGGTCTGACGTCCACGGGGGCTGAGACGACGGCGGGGGCCGAATGGTTCGGTGAACCGTTGGCGACCGAGCGGCGTCTCACGCGGTGTGCGACACCGAACCAGCCAACCCGCCCGCCTGGCGATCGTGCTCTGCGTCCCGCTGCTGGCCCTCGTCGCCTGCGGCGACGCCGATCCCACCAGCGCGCCCGCCGCGGCGGCAATCCCCGCCGGCGGCCCGCTGCTGCTCTCCACCGCCGAGGGCGTCGCCGCCGTCGGGGCGAACAGCGGCACCGTCGCCTTCGAGGCGCCGGGGGCGAAGGCCTCCCCGGACGGTTCGGTGGTGGTCCGAGCCGTCGTCCGGGCGGACGGCACCACGCGCCTGACCTGGCTCGACCCCGACGACGGCCACCCCACCGACCGCGTCCAGCTGGACGGGCGGGCCACCATCCGCGTGGTGGCCGCCGACGGCCGGGTCGCCGTCGGCGCCCCCGACGTGCCGTTGACCGGGCTGATCTACCCCGTCCCCCGGATGCAGTCGCCGGTGACCATTGCCGCCCCCGACGGGACCGTGCGCACCTACACCCTCCCGGGCAGCGTGGAGCCCGAGGCCTTCAGCACCGACGGCACCGGGCTCTTCGTCCTGAGCTACACCCCCGCGGGGAACCCCACCGAGTACCAGGTCAACCGCCTCGACCTCGAGTCAGGCGAGATGGGTGGCGTCTACGGCCAGGACAGCGCCGACGAGCGCCAGGAGCGCATGGGCGGCACGGCCCGCACCCAGGTCTGGGCCCCCGACGGCAGCGCCGTCTACACGCTCTACACCCAGGAGGTCGACGGTGAGGCCACGTCGTTCGTCCACGTCCTGAACCTGGAGGAGGGCTGGGCCTTCTGCCTCGACCTGCCCGAGCCGCTGGGCTGGAACACGCAGGCGGCCCTGGCGGTGGCGCCCGCGGGTGACCGACTGTGGGTGACCGAGGCCGCCGGCCACGGGGCCGTCGTCGACACCGCGGCCCTCGAGGTCCTGGCGACCGGCAACTTCCCGTCCCCCGGCGAGTACGGCCTGGCCGCGGTGGCCGACGGTGAGCGGGTCTTCGTCGGTTCGGAGAGCGAGATCGCCGTGCTCGACGGGACCGACCTGCACCAGGTGGCCCGCTGGCGCACCACCCGCCCGATCATCGCCCTCCGCCGCGACGACCTCGACGGGGCGCTGGTGGCGGTGACCGATGGCCAGCTCACCACCTTCCCCCTGCAGGCCCCCGAACGGGACCCCGCCGGCCGGGACCTGCCCTACACCAGCCCCCTGGCCGTCATCGACCCCACGCTCCCCGTCGCCGAGTGCGCCTGTTAGGGCGCAACGGTCAGGAATCGAAGGGGTTGTCGCCCGGGGGGCTGGGTGGGGTCTGTGGCAGAAAAGGTGGGCATGTTGTCATTGACGCCATGGCCACCTTGGGCCACGCTCGCCCCGTGCACCGCGTCGTGATCGTCGGCTTCCCCGGCCTCCAGCCCCTGGATGTCGTCGGGCCCCACGAAGTGTTCGCCGGGGCCAACCGGGGCCTCGAGCCGGCCCGGCACTACGAGATCGAGATCGTCGCCCGCCGACCCGGTCCCCTCCAAGGCGAGAGCGGGCTGGCCCTCCACGCCGCGGCCCTGGGCGCCACGGGTGGCATCGGTACCCTGCTCCTCCCTGGAGGGGGCGGCGTCGTCACCGCCTGCGAGGACGAGGCCCTCGTGGACTGGATCCGACGGGCAGCGGAGGGAGCCGACCGGGTCGCCACCGTGTGCAGCGGCACCTTCCTGGCCGGGGCCGCCGGGCTGATCGACGGCCGCCGGGTCACGACCCACTGGGCCCGGGCCGAGCGGCTGGCCGCCCGCCACCCCCTGGCCGTCGTCGATTCCGACCCCATACATCTCCGGGACGGCGACCTCTGGACCTCGGCCGGGGTCACGGCGGGCATCGACCTCGCTCTGGCCCTGGTGGAGGAGGACCACGGGCCCGCGCTGGCTCAGACCATTGCCCGCTGGCTGGTCATGTTCCTGCGCCGGCCCGGCGGCCAGTCCCAGTTCGCCGTCCCGGTGTGGGCCGATCCCGCCCCGCCCGGGCCGGTGCGGCGGGCCCAGGACCTGGTCCACGCCGAGCCCGGCGCCGACTGGCGGGTCGACGAGCTGGCCCGGCGGGTGGGCATGAGCCCCCGGCACTTCAGCCGCTCGTTCACCGACCAGGTCGGCCAGTCTCCCGGTCACTACGTCACCACCGTGCGGGTCGAGGCCGCCCGCCGCCTGCTCGAGGAGGAGCCGGCCGCGACCACGGCCCTGGTGGCCCGGCGCTGCGGCTTCGGCACGGCCGAGAGCCTGCGCCGAGCCTTCCTCCGCCGCCTCGGCGTCCCCCCCGAGCAGTACCGCCGTCGCTTCGCCACCCACCCCTGACCGATCACCGACCCAAGGAGCCACCCGTGCAGATCGCCATCCCCCTCTTCGACCGCCTCACCGCCCTCGACGCCATCGGGCCCTACGAGGTGCTCCAGCGCCTGCCCGACGCCACGGTGACCTTCGTGGGCACTCGCACCGGTGAGGTCCGCACCGAGAACGGCTTCCTCGGCCTGACCGTCGACGCCCATGTGGACGATCTCCCCCAGCCCGACGTGATCGTGGTCCCGGGCGGCATCGGGACCCGGAAGGCGGTGGATGACGAGGCCCTCGTGGGCTGGATCCGCTCCGCCCATGAGACGACCACGTTCACCACCAGCGTGTGCACGGGGTCCTTCCTCCTCGGCGCCGCCGGCCTGCTCGACGGCCTCACCGCCACCACGCACTGGAGCGTGCTGAACGACCTCGCCGTCTACGGCGCCGTGCCCACGACGGACCGTGTGGTCGAGCACCTCGACCTTCGCATCATCACCGCCGCCGGCGTGTCCTCCGGCATCGACATGGCGCTCCGGCTCAGCGAGCTGCTGGTCGACGAGATCGCGGCGAAGGCCATGCAGCTCATGATCGAGTACGACCCCCAGCCGCCCTTCGATGCCGGCCACCTCGACCGGGCCGGAGACGCCGTGGTGGAGCGGGTCATCCAGTACGCCGCCGACAAGGAGTGACCGCCGGCGCCGGAGGGCGAGCCGGCTGAGGGAACAATAGACAAGTAGTTACTTGTTCATTAGGATGAGGCCACCGAAAGGACCTGATCCCATGAGCAACGACCTCCGCACCGAGTCCTCCCCCGCCGCCGTCCCGGTCGCGGTCGTCACCGGTGCATCGCAGGGCCTGGGCCAGGCCCTCACTGCCGCCCTCGTGAACCGGGGCTGGCACGTCGTCATCGATGCCCGGCGATCCGAACGCCTGGCCGAAGCCGTGACCGCCTTCGGTCCCGACCGGGTCACCCCGGTTGTGGGCGACGTCACCGACCCGGACCACCGGGACGCCCTCGTGGCCGCGGCCCACCGTCAGCCGGGACCGGTGCGCCTCCTCGTCAACAACGCCAGCACCCTCGGCGCCTCACCCCTGCCCGCCCTCGATTCCGTCTCCGCCGCCGTCCTCGAGCGCACGTTCGCCGTGAACGTCGTCGCCCCGGTGGCCCTCACCGCCGCCCTCCTCCCCGAGCTGGCCCCGCCGGCGACCGTGGTCAACATCACCTCCGACGCCGCCGTCGAGGCCTACGAGGGCTGGGGCGCCTACGGCTCGACCAAGGCCGCTCTGGAGCACGTGAGCCGGGTGCTGGCCGTCGAGCATCCCGAGCTGCGGGTCCTCGCCGTCGACCCCGGCGACCTGCGCACCGAGATGCACCAGGACGCCTTCCCCGGAGAGGACATCTCGGACCGGCCGCCGCCCGAGTCCGCCGTCCCCGGCCTCCTGGCCCTCATCGAAGGCGACCAGCCCAGCGGCCGCTACGCCGCCTCGGCCGTGGCGGTGGCGCCATGACCCTCCTGACCGAGCCCCGGGGCCCGACCGTCGCCCCCTTCCTCCTCGACCCTGGTCGCGAGGCGCACGAGCCCCCCGAAGCCCGTGGCCTGCGCCGGGACGATGTGGCCCTGATGATCTCGGTGGGCGAGGCCGAGCCCGTCCACACCCGGTTCGACAGGTTGGGCGACGCCCTCGACCGCGGCGATCTGGTCGTGGTCAACACGTCCGCCACCGTCGCCGCCGCCCTCGACGGCGAGCTGGCCACGGGGGACGCCGTCGCCGTCCACGTCTCGGGCCAGCTGCCCGGTGGCCTGTGGCTGGTCGAGGTCCGACGACCCGTCGCGGGCACGACCGAGCCCATGGTCCTCACCGGGCCGCAGGCCGTCGCCCTGGCCGACGGTGGGGCGGTGCACCTCCTGGCCCCCTTCGCCGACTCGCGGCGGCTCTGGTTCGCCCGCTTCGAGCTGGCCGGCAGCGTCGCCCGTCACCTCGAGGCCCACGGCCGGGCCATCCGCTACCGCTACGTCGGTCGGGACTGGCCCCTCGACGACCTACCAGTCGGTGTTCTCGACCGAACCTGGCAGCGCCGAGATGCCCAGCGCGGCCCGCCCCTTCACCCCCGAGGTGGTCACCGACCTGGTTCGCCGGGGCGTGACCATCGCCCCGCTGCTGCTCCACACCGGTGTGTCGTCGCTGGAGGGCCACGAGACGCCCTACCCCGAGCAGTACCGGGTGCCGGCGGCCACCGCCCGCCTGGTCAACGCCACCCACGCCGCCGGCGGTCGGGTCGTCGCCATCGGCACCACGGTCGTTCGAGCCCTGGAGACGGTCACCGACCGGTCCGGCACCGCCCACCCCGGCGAGGGCTGGACCGAGGAGATCATCACGCCCGAGCGGGGCGTGCGGGCCGTCGACGGCCTGCTGACCGGCTGGCACGAACCCGAGGCCTCGCACCTCCTGATGCTGGAGGCCGTCGCCGGCCGTCGGCCCCTGGAGCTGGCCTACCGGGCGGCCTACGACAACGGGTACCTCTGGCACGAGTTCGGTGACAGCCACCTGCTCCTTCCGTCATGACCCGGCCCATGCCCGACCGGACAGTGCCGTCGCTGCCCGACGGTCGACGCAACGTCCTCTACGCCGTGCGGCGACGGGGCGAGGCGTCGGCCGAGCAAGTAGCCGAGTCGCTGGCCATGAGCGTGAGCGGGGCCCGTCAGCACCTGAGCGCCCTGGTCGACGCCGGCCTGGCCGAGGCCACCGAGACCGAGGCCACCGGCAAGCGCGGTCGCCGCACCCTGGTCTACGGGGTGACGCCGACGGGCGACGCCCTGTTCCCCAAGGCCTACGGCGAGCTGACCAACGAGCTGCTGGGCTTCCTCGACGACGAGGAGCCCGAGACCGTCAACCGCCTGTTCGCCCGCCGACGCGACGCCCGGACGGCCAACGCCCAGCGCCGCCTCGCCCCCCTCGGGACCCTGGCCGACCGGGTGGCCGAGCTCACGCGCATCCTGGACGAGGACGGGTACCTGGCCTCCTGGGAGGCCAACGCCGACGGCAGCTTCCTGATCGTCGAGAACAACTGCGCCATCTGGGCCGTCGCCAGCCGCTACGGCCAGGCCTGCAGCAGCGAGATCGAGTTCATCCAGACCGTGCTCGACGATGCCCGGGTCGAGCGCATCCAACACATGGTCGAGGGCGCCCGCCGCTGCGCCTACCTCGTCACCCCCCCGGGCTGATCGCGTTCTTACCCGTCTCGTGGCCCCTCTGGGGGCCAGATCACGGGTAAGAACGCGTTCCCGGGGTCAGGCGGCGCCGGACTCGCAGACGTTGGTCAGGTGGGTCGCCCACTCTGACGACGGGAGCCGCCAGTAGCTGCCGTCGGCGCAGGCGAGGGCGGGGTTGACCTCGGCGAACACGCCGCCGTCGACGTTGTCGTAGCCGGGCACCGACCAGACATGGACCATGTACTGGGTCGAGTCGATCATGAACCCGCCGACATCGCCGCACTGGGCGTCCGTCACAGGGAGATCGGCCCCGAACGGGGACTCGATCTCGCCGTTGACGTACTTGATGCAGACCGACTCGTGGTAGTGCCAGACGTCGTTCTCGCTGGCGAAGCCCACGGGTGCCGTGCTGGTGGTGGCGTAGTACATGAAGCCGGCCACCGGGGAGTCGGGCTCGCTGCCGTCGTAGATGATCGACAGGGGATGGCGCAGGTCCTCGTTGTCGACCACCCCGTCGAAGTTGAGGGCCGGGCCGCTGGTGGTGATGTAGTGGGTGCCGAGCCCGGGCGAGTACGGGCCGGCTCGGCGATAGCCGGCGGCCTCGGCGTCGGCCACGGTCGGGTACTGAGCGGCGACCTCGCGGGTGATGGCCAGTTGGCGCTTGAGCTCCAGCTGGGTGGCGGGCGACATGGCCTGCCGAACGATGGCGTGGTGATGGCCGTTGGTCAGCAGGGACAGGCCCCGGTCGCTGACCGCGGCGGCGGCCGCGGCCGGCGCCGCCGCCCCGCCGTGGGTGTGGCCGTCGGCCGAGACCCCCGCCGCCCCCGCCGCCGCGGCCGCGCCGGCACCGTCGGTGCCGTGGGCGTGGTTGCGGGCCTCGGGGGAGGCCAGGACGGCGCTGGCCAGGACGACGATGGCCAGGGGCACGGCGACGCTCAGCCCGGGGGGCAGAGTGACCTCGGCCAGGCGGGGCCGGAAGAGCAGGGCGACGGCCATCAGGATGAGGCCGGCTTCGAGGGCCACGCAGGTGAGGTCGACGACCGAGACCTCCTCAGCGATGCCCGAGTGCGGCCCGACGGGAAGACCCGCCGTCCGGCTCAGGCCCCACACGGCGATGAAGCCCAGGTTGCTCAAGATGGTGAACCCGAGGAGCGCCCGGGAGGGCTGAGTCCACAGGTAGAAGGCCACCAACAGTTGGAGCCACCCGGCCACGGCGAAGGCCACCCCCTCCACCGCGAACTCGTCCATGTGGGACGGGACCATGACGAAGTGGATGACGGCGGCGGCCGCCGCCAGTGACGCCATCGCCATGAGCACGGGCGGGGGCGAGGCCACCCGTTCGAACGTGTGCGACTGCGGTGCAACCGTGGTGGCCATGACCATTCCCCTGATGCCGTCGGCTGACCACCCCCGGTGGTCAAACCCAGGGTAGACCGGCGGGTCGAAGCCGGTTCGGAAACCCGCTCAAGCGGTGACGACGGCGCCGGCCACGAACGAGGCCGTGACCTCGACGGCGGCGAGGTCGGCGAAGGCCTCGCGCCGGGGCCGGTCGAGGAGGCACAGGTCACCCGGGGCGCCGGGCTCGATCCGACGGGCCGGACCGCCGGGGTCGGCGGCGGTGCCGAGAAAGAGGCCGAGGGCCCGGGCCGGGTCCAGGCCCTCGTCGGCCCCCAGCACCGCTCCTGACGGCGTGCGCCGATCGACAGCCGCGGCCATGGCCCGCCAGGGGTCGGTCGGGCCGTAGGGGGCGTCGGTCCCGCCGGCCACGCCGATCCCACCCCGGAGCAGGGTGGCGCAACGCCACAGGTCGGCCTGCTCGCTCTCGTCGACCTCCGCCCGGTACCGGTCTCCCCGCTCGGCGACGAAGCCAGGTTGGGTGACGACGGTGACCCCGAGGGCGGCCAGCGCCGGCAATCGCAGCGGCCGGGATGACGGCGCCGTGCTCCACCCGGTCGCGTGGGCCAGGCCCCCACCTCGGCCCAGGCGGCCAGGAGGAGGGCCAGCGCATCGGCCGTCACACAGTGGACGGCGACCGGCCGGCCGGCGGCATGGGCCGTGGCCATCGCCGCGACCACGTCGCCGAGATCGGGGAGGCGGTGGTCACCGATGACCACCTTCGCCGGCCCGACCGGCAGGCTCCCCGGCGGCGTGAGCGACGGGTGGCCGGTGAGGACGACGTGCTGGGGCAGCCGACCGTCCGCCACGGCGTCGGCCAGCAGGGTCGGGCCGCCCCGGTCGGTGAACGGCGTGGCGTCGGTGACCCCGGTGACGCCGTGAGCGGCGAGGTCGTGTCCGACGGCGGCGAGGTCGAGGGGCGGGGCGGGCCACACCGCGGCCAGCGCCTCGTCCTCGCGGAGAACCCAGCCCGACTCTGCGGCGGCGCCGACGTCGATGCCCGCCCCGGCGACGGCGGAGAGCGCGGCCGAGTTCAGGATCCACAGGGCGCCCGATGCGTCCTGGACCCGCACGGGAACGGGGCCGGCCCAGGCGTCGAGCCGGGCCCGGTCGACGCCCCCGCCGGCGGCGTGATGGCCCACGGCTCGGAGCCACTCGCCCGGGGCGACCTCGGCCGCGGCCCGACGGACGGCTGCCTCGACGCCCTCCTCCGGGTCGGTCAGGTCCAGGGATGACGCGGCCGCGGCCATGGCCAGGAGGTGGAGGTGGTGGTCGTGGAGGCCGGGCAGCACCGCCCCGCCGTCGACGTCCCACGTGTCGGGCGACCCGCTCGGACGCAGGTGGGCGCCGACGGCGACGATCCGGCCGTCGTCGATCAGCACGTCGGCCCGTCGTCCGTCGACCTCACCGCCCCGGACGAGGAGCGCGCTCACGGGAGCTCGGCCAGGACGGCCGCGGTGTCGGCGCCGAGCGGTCGGGCCGAGCCGGGGACGGGGCGGGCCGGGCGGGGCACCGGCGACGGGCGGGCGCGGGCGGGCGACCGGGCCGGTGACGTCTTGACTGGTCCGTTGCGGATCGGCGACCGAGGCCGCGACGTGTGCCAGCGCGGCGTCGAGCAGCCAACTTCCCCCTTCGGCCAAGGCCGTCGTCACCGCACTGGCCGCGGCGATGCCGGTGAGGGGATCGGCGACCGCGTCGGCCAGGAAGCACGGACCGGCGTCGTCGCGCCCGACCAGTCCCCCTGCTACCGCCGCATCGTCGCCAAAGGCGACCCGGTCGCCGTCCGGGCCCTCCCGCCCGTGGCCCGTGATCGACACCCAGACCCGCGGACCGTCGGCGTCGGTGAGCAGGGCCTCCGCGTCGAGGCCCCACTGCCGCAGCACCCTCGGCCGGGAGCCCTCGATCACGACATCGGCCGCCTGCAGCAGGCCGCGCAGACGGGCCACCGCTTCAGCCGACGGGAGGTCGAGGGCGACAGATGCCTTCCCGTGGTTGAGCAGGTCGAAGAACCCGGAGTCGTCCGCTCGGCCACCGTCCGGCCGGGCGGTCGACTCCACCTTCACCACCCGGGCCCCGCCGAGGGCCAGCAGATGGCTGCACAGCGGCCCCGCCCAGAGCGAGCTGAGGTCCACGACGAGGGGCGCCGTCAGCAGCGGAGGCCGGGGCCGGATCCGGCGCCGGGCGATGGCGTCGATCGGCGGCCCGACCTCGCCGACTGCCGCCACGGCCAGTCCGAGGAGGGCGGCCCGCTCGACCAGCCCGTCGGCCTCCCGGGTGCGCGCCGTCTCCGTCACCGTGGTCCACGGATCGGACGGCGCCGCGGTCAACTCCAGCCAGGCGGGCACGGTGTCGAGGTCCTCGGGGCGGGCCAGGTTGACGGCCAGCCACCCGTCGGCCGTCGGCAGCAACCGGGCCGACCCGCCACAGCTGGTCGAGCCCGCCCGGGTCAGGCCGGACATCGCGGCCCGCTCCCCCAGCAACGCCAACGGGTCGGCGACCGGCGCGTCCGCCACCAAGGCGATGACACCGTCGACCGTCGCCCGGCTCGGGGCCAGGGCCGGCCCGTCGGCCCGCCCGGTCAGCCCGGCGAGCCCGCTCGCCTCCCACGCCGTGGCCGCTCCCGTCACCATCGGGACGGTAGCGACGGCGTCATGGCCGACCAGTGCCGTCCGGCTATGCGGTCCGGAGCGGACGACGGCGTGCGAGTCGTGCCGTTTGCCCCCTGGGGCGGCCGGATACGGTCCCTGACTCAGCGAACCGAGAGGGAGAGACGTGGCCGAGCCGATCGACGTGGTGCGGGAGTTCTGTGACGCCTGGGGGACCCCGGCGGCGATCGACGCGGCGTTGGCCCTGCTGTCCGACGACTGCACCTACCACAACATCCCGCTCGAGCCGGTCCACGGGATCGACGACATCCGGGCCACCATCCAAGGCTTCTCGGCCGGAGTGGACAAGGTCGAGTTCGAGACGCTGGCCATCGCCGCCAACGGCTCGACCGTGCTCACCGAGCGCATCGACACCTTCTTCTTCCCGGGCCACGCCATCGCCCTGCCCGTGATGGGGACGTTCGAGGTGAATGCCGACGGGAAGATCAGCGCCTGGCGCGACTACTTCGACATGAACCAGTTCCTCTCCCAGCTGGGTTGATGCGCCGCCTTCTCCCTCTGGCCGTGGCCCTGCTGCTGCTCGCCGCCTGCGGTGACGACAGCGGCGGGGGCGAGACGGCCGGGAGCGACCCGGCCCCCGCCGAATCGACCACGACGACCGCACCGGTCGACCCGGCCGACGTCCCCGCCGCGCCTTCGGCCGGCTGTGGGACCACCTCGGTCGGCGCCGGCGACACCCAAGAGACCGTGACCTCCGGCGGCGACCCGCGGGCCTACGCCCAGCACGTCCCGCCCGCCCACGACGGCACCACGCCGGTGCCACTCGTGGTCGACTTCCACGGATACTCCCAGAGCGGCCCGATCCAGGAGCTCTTCAGCGCGCTCGGTCCGTACGGCGACGAACAAGGCTTCGTCACCGTCACCCCGGACTCGGGGTACGAGGTCCCGCACTGGGAGCTCACCGCCGGGAGCCGGGACCTGGTGATGTTCGGCGACCTCCTCGACCAGGTCGAAGCCGACCTGTGCATCGACACCAACCGGATCTACGTCACCGGCCTCTCCTACGGCGCCTACATGACCTCGGTCCTGGCCTGCGCCTACAGCGACCGCATCGCCGCCGCAGCACCGGTGGCCGGCACGCTGGATCCTGACGGCTGCGAGTTCGAGCGGCCCGTGCCGATGGTCGCCTTCCACGGGACCGACGACACCTTCATCGCCTTCGAGGGTGGCTACGGCGACTCGGTGGCGAGCCTTCCCCAACCCGACGGCTCCGGGACCTTTGGTGACGCCATCGACCCCGAGGCCGCCGATGACGCCGATGCGGCCGATGCGGCCGACCTCGTGAGCATCCCCGAGGCGGCGGCGGCCTGGGCCGTGCGCAACGGCTGTGAGGCCGAGCCGACCGAGGAGACGGTGGCTGACGACGTGAACGAGCTCGTGTTCACCTGCCCGCCTGGCGCGGAGGCCGAGCTCTTCGTGATCGAGGGCGGCGGCCACACGTGGCCCGGCAGCGCCTTCGGCGACGACATCGTCGACATCGTCGGCTACAACACCCACTCGATCTCGGCCAACGAGATCATGTGGGCGTTCTTCCAGGCCCATCCGCTGACCGGCTGACCAACCGGAACGAACGGGACGCCGGAAGGCCAAGCGGCACCGCCGGTCACCGGGAGGAAAGGACGGGAACCGCCCCGTCTCCCCTTCGTCCGTCCGCCAGGCCTCCCCCGCTCGACCCTTGCAGCCTAGGATCGGCGCCTCGCCCGGAGATCCATCAGGAGACCTCCGACGTGTCCCTGGGGGGAACGCATGCAGCGGTTCTGGTCGCGACTCGCCGTCGAGCTGGGCAAGCACGCGGTGATCGTGGGCGTCGTGGTCGCCCTGCTCACGCTCGTGCTCGGTGCCGGCATCAACAAGCTGGAGTTCGCCACCGGCCAGGACAGCTATCTCAACAAGTCCGATCAGGTCTACAAGGACAGCGTCGCCTACCAGGACCTGTTCGGCGGTCAGGCCATGCTCACCGTCATCTCGATGGATGAGGGCCACACCGTCGCCGAGCTGTTCACCCCGGAGGGGATCGACCAGTTCACCACCCTCCACGACACGCTGACCGAGAGTGGGCAGACCCACGGTGTCATCACCCCGCTGACCGCCCTCGAGTTCGACGACGCCCTCGTGGCCAGCCCCGACGGCGATCCCACCCACAGCATCGCCGGCGGCGCCCTCCAGCGGGCCCTCGAGTCCGAGGAGCCCGGGTCACCCGAGGCCGAGGCTCGCTTCACCGACGCCACCACCACGCTGGACCGGCTGACCGCCGTCCCCGAGGCGGAGCGCACCCTCGACAACCCCGATTGGGTCGACTTCCTCCTGTTCGACAACCAGGGCGACATCCGCATCCCCCTGCGCCCCTTCTTCCCCGACGCCCAGCACGCCCAGGTCATCGTCCGCCTCCCGGGCAACGAGGACATCGAGACCGAGGGCGCCGCCGCCCAGCTCGTCCAGGACGAGGCCGCCAAGCTGTCGTTCCCGAACGCCAGCACGGTGACGACCGGCGCCCCGGTCCTCCTACGGGACATCAACGACTACCTGCGGGGCGGGATGCTCACCCTGAGCGCCATCGCCATCGGGATCATGATCCTGATCCTCCTCATCTTCTTCAACGTCCGGTGGCGACTGTTGCCGATGGCCGTGATCCTGTTCGGCGTCATCTGGGCGTTCGGCCTGGCCGGTTACCTGGGGATCCCGCTGACGATCGTCACCATCGCCGGCCTGCCGGTCCTGCTCGGCATCGGCATCGACTACGCGATCCAGATGCACGCCCGGGTGGAGGAGGAGGTCATCCTCGACCGGGCCGACCACCCGATCCAGGAGACCGCCCGTGGCTTGGGCCCGGCCCTGCTGGTCGTCACGTTCGACGCCATCTTCGCCTTCGCCGCCCTGCGCTTCGCCAAGGTGCCGATGATCCGCCAGTTCGGCCTGCTCCTGGCCGTCGGCATCGCCGTCATCTGCCTGGCCTCGATCATCCTGCCGCTCGCCGCCCTGGGCATCCGAGAGTTCCGTTCGCCGACGACGGGCAAGGACTTCAGCGAGGGCTTCCTGGGCCGGTTCGTGGTCAAGCTCGGCTCGCTGCCCGCGTGGGTCGCGGTCCCGCTGGCCGTGGCCAGCATCGCCATCTTCCTCGGGGGCCTCGCTGTCGAGGACGACCTCGAACTGCAGACCGATCCCATCCAGTGGGTCAACCAGAAGTCGGGGACGATCCAGGACATCCGCGAGGTCGAGGACCAGGTCGGCAGCTCGAGCGAGCTGGGGGTGTTCGCCCAGGCCGACGACGTCTTCACCGACGAGTTCACCCAGTTCGCCCACGACTTCCAGAACGACGCGCTGGCCGAATACCCCGATGACCTGCTCTCGGCGTCGAGCATCGAGGCCGCCGTCGGCGGGCTCCTCGTCGTGCCGGGCGCGAGCGACGTGTCGCCCACGGGGGAGGAGGTCGAGGCCGCCTACGAGGTGGCCCCGGTGGACATCCAGGTGTCGACCGTGAGCCCCGACGCGACGGCGTTCAACATGATCTTCCAAGCCGCCCCGAGCTCGCTGGCCCAGCGGGCCGAGGTCGTGCGCCAGATCCGTCGTGAGACCGACCCACCCGAGGGCATCTCGGCCACACCGTCGGGGCTGGCCGTGGTCGGTGTCGGCCTGCTCGACAACCTCGAGGCCAACCGGGTCGGGCTCACGTACCTCTCGATCCTGTTCGTCTTCCTCTTCCTGACCGTCCGGCTGCGCTCGTTCATCCGGTCACTGCTGTCGCTGGTGCCGGTGCTGATCGCGGTCGGTGCCGCCTCTCTCGTGGCCTTCGCCTTTGACCTCAAGCTGAGCCCGATGACCGCTGTCGGCGGACCACTGGTCATCGCCGCCTGCACCGAGTTCACCTCGCTGATCCTGTTGCGGTTCGTCGAAGAGCGACAGCGCGGCCTCGAACCCAGGGAGGCCATCGAGGTGACGGGGGCCCGCACCGGTCGGGCGTTCATCGTGTCGGCCATGACCGCGATCTCCGGCGTGGCCGTGCTCTCGTTCTCCTCGCTCCCTCTGCTGCGCGACTTCGGGCGCATCGTGGCCATGAACGTGACCGTGGCCCTGGTGTCGGCCCTGGCCATCCTGCCCCCGATGCTGGTCTGGGCCGAGCGCCGGGGCTGGGTGACCCGAGGCCTGATCAAGCCCCAGGAGCCCTTCGTGGAAGGCCCCAGCCGCGCCGAGGGTGTGGCCCCCGGCGGCATCGCGGCCCCCGCCGAGGCCTAGGCCTACGGATCCCCTGCGGCCCGGCTGGGCGGGGCCTGTTCCTCGGGGTCCAGCCACTCGGGCGGGACCAGCGCGGGGTCCGGGTGGGGCTCGAGGACCGTCATCACGTAGCGGTTGGTGACCGTGCCGGGGTTGGCGTAGCGGTGGGCGCCGTCGGCGTCGAACAGGACGCTGTCGCCGACCGCGAGACGGTGCTCCTGGTCGCCGACGGTGACGGCCAGCTCGCCCTCCAGGACCGAGAGGATCTCGTAGGACCCGGCCGGGTGCGGACCGCCGTCGAAGGTCTCCCCCGGCGCCATCGTCCAGTCCCAGAGCTCGACCACCTCGGGCGGGTCGGTACCCATGAGGAAGAGGCCCTGCCCGCCGGACTCACCGGTCCACAGGGCTGGGGTCTCCGCGGCCCGCTTGACCCGGACCCGGGGCCCGACCTCGGCCTCGATGAGGGCCGACACCCCGACCCCCAGGGCGTCGGCCAGGCGGCACAACGTTCCGATGTTGGGGTTGGCCCGGGACTGCTCGATGGCGATGACGGTGCCCTTGGCCACGGCAGCCCGGTCGGCCAGCGCCTCCAGGGTCAGGTTGCGGCGCTGGCGCAGCCGGCGGACGTTGCGCCCCAGGTCGGTGGCCAGTTGCTCGGGATCCTGCACGGTCGGCCCTCCTCAGGTACATCGCATCATACTCAGGTGGTCACTTCGCTGAACTCCCGCTAGAGTGCACTCCACTGGACTGTTCAGTCCAATGACCTGTACGAGCGTGAGGAGAGCTGGAGATGGCCGTGGTGTTCGCCCTGGGGGCAGGTCTGTCGTTCGGGACGGCCGACTTCGTCGGCGGCCTGGCGGCCAAGCGCTCGCCGGCGACCACGGTCACGGTGCTGTCCCAAGTCGCCGGCTTCGCCGTGCTCCTGGCCGTCCTGCCGTTCCTGCCCGGCCGTCCGTCGACGTCGGCCCTCGTCCTGGGTGCCTTCGCGGGCATCGCCGGATGCCTCGGCCTGGTCGCCTACCTCCGGGCCCTCGCCACCGGCCCGATGGGCCTCGTCGCCCCCATCACCTCGGTCTGCGGCGTCGCTCTCCCGGTCGTGGCCGGCCTGGTTGCCGGCGAGCGCCTGTCGATCATCGCCACCGGGGGCCTCGTCCTCGGCTTGGTGGCCATCGGCATCGTGGCCGGTGGCGGTGGCCGGACCCGGTCGGCGAAGGCGACCGGCCCGCTGCTGGCCGTGGTCGCCGGCCTGGGAATCGGGACCTTTCTCGTCCTGCTCGACCACACCCCGGGCGGCTCTGGCCTCTGGCCGCTGGTCGGTGCCCGCCTGGCCTCCCTGACGATGCTGGGGACCTGGGCCTTCGCCACCCGGGCCGCCCTGCCCAGCCGGGTGAACCTGCGGCTGATCGTGGCCTCCGGGGTCATGGACATGGGGGCCAACGTGCTCTTCCTGTTGGCCACCCGGGCCGCGCCGCTGACCATCACCTCGCTGCTGGTGTCCCTGTCGCCCGTGGTCATAGTGCTGCTGGCCCGCCAGGTCCTGGCCGAGCGCCTCCACCGCTCCCAGGTCGCCGCCGTCGCCCTCAGCCTGGTCGCCGTCGCCGCCGTCACCATCGGCTGACGCGGTGACCCCTGAGTGGCGTCGCGCCGCTCCGGCCCTGCTCCGGGAGGCTCGTGCGCAGCCGAGCCCACCGCCCGATGAGGCATCCCGAGTCACACGAACGGGCAGGTAGGGGCGATGCGGGCGTGGCGAGTGGCGGTGGTCGTCGTCGGCCTGCTCACCGCGACGGTGTCCTGCTCGTCCGACGACGGCCCGACCCGAGTGCTGCTGGTCGGGGATTCGGTGATGCACCAGCTCGGCGACGCCCTGACCGACCAGGTGCCCGGGGGCGTGAACGTCCGCAACGAGGCCGTCTGGGGCTCCGGCCTCCTCAGCCCGTGGTTCGTCGACTGGCCCGCGAACCTGAACGACCTCCTCGACCGGTACGACCCCGACGTCGTCGTCTTCCTGTTCGTGGGCAACTACAACTTCGGCGGCCCCCACGAGTACGAGACCGCCTCGGGCGTGCGCATCCCCGACCGGACGGCGCCCGCCTTCTTCCGGGCCTGGCAGGCCCAGGCCGAGCACATGACCGAGCGAGCGAGCGAGGACGCGGAGGTGGCCTGGATCCTGCCGCCGCCCATGTCGGGCCCTGACGGGCAAGCGGTCGTCAACGGCCTGCGGCGCGGCTACGAGAAGGTGGCCGATGACACGGGCGCCGAGCTGATCGACGCCGACGACGTGCTGGCCCGGGACGACGGGTCCTTCATGGCCCGAGGCACCAACGCCGACGGCCAGACGGTGCCACTGCGCTCCCCCGACGGCGTCCACCTCGCCCCCGCCGGCGCCGCCCGCCTCGCCGCCCTCGTCGACGACCACCTCGACCTCTGACCACACGGTTCTGGAACCTGGAACTCGCGGCCCACCACAACCCACAGGTTCCAGAACGGGGTGGTCAGGGCTCGTCGGGGACGGCGTAGTGCTGTTGGTAGGGGGTGAAGCGGGCCCGCTCCTCGGTGGGGTCGAGGCCGAAGTCCTCGAGGGCGTAGCGGTGGGTGCCGTGCTTGTCCTGGGGGCGGGCGGCCAGGTGGCTGAGCATCGCCTGACGGGTCGACGACGGGTAGTCCCAGCCGAAGGCCTCGTAGACGTCGGCCACGGCGGCGGCGGGGTCCGCCAGCAGGTCGGCGTACCGGATGTCGGCGAACTGGGCGTCGGGCAGGCGACCGGAGGCCCGGCCGTCGATCACCCCGTCCAGCAGCGTGCCGAAGCCCCAGGCCAGCAGCGGGGCCGTGGCCACGGGGTCGGTGTGCCGGCAGCGCATCCACTTCAGCGTCGCCATCAGGCTCAGCGTGGACGGCACGGTCTTCAGCGGGTCGCGGTGGACGTGGACGATGCGGGCGTCGGGGTAGACGGCGAACAGGGCGTCGAGGGTGGCCAGGTGGCTGGGCGCCTTGAGCAGCCACCGCTCCCCGGGCTGACGGGTTTGGAGGGTCTGCAGGATGCGGCGGTGGTAGCGGTAGGCGTCCGTGTGGTCGGCGCCGGCCAGGTGCATCGAGTAGCTGGGCACCTCGTGGACCCCGCCCCAGTGGTCCGAGAGGAACTCGTTCATGGTGGCGAAGATGCACTCGTTGGGGAGGTCCCCGGCGTTGTGGTGCATGGCCTCGTACTCGGGCTGCACCTCGGGCCAGAACGCATGGGTGGCGTCGCCCCACGCCTCGGCGTCCCCCGGACCGTGGGCCGGGTGCAGCAGCTCCCAGGTGATCGGCGCCCGATGGGCCGGGTCGCAGGCCAGGAGCTCGTGCAGGATCGACGTCCCCGAGCGGGCCATGCCGATGACGACCACCGGGGCGTCGACGCCCTGTTCGAGGATCGCGGGCTGCTCGGCCCACAGGGCGGTCAGCTCGAGACGGTTGCGCAGCGAGCGCAGGACCTCGGTCCGGGCCATCAGGCGCCCGACGAGGTGCAGGTCGCTCTCCCGCTCCAGCGCGTCGAGGAGCAGGTCGTAGTGGGGCCGCCAGGTCGGCGCCCCGAAGTCGTCCAGCCCGGTCGACGCCATGGCGGTGGCCACCAGCTCGTCGGGGTCGAGCCCGACGAGGTGCTCCGCCCCGCCGACCGCGTCGCCGTGGGCGATGAGCCGCTCCACCCAGACCGGCCGGGCCGGCGGCGCCCACGTCACCCGACCGCCCCACCCCCGAACTTGCGCCGGGTACACCACGGATCCGTGGTGTGGTCAACGCAGGCTCGGGTCACTGGTAGCGGGCCAGGACGGCGCGGCGGCGGGCGGCCAGCTGGGTGCGGCGCTCCTCCGGGCTGACCCGGGGGTGGTCGGCGGGCAGATGGGCGCCGACGTCGGCCAGGGGCACGACCTCGGCCTCGGGCACCGGCCGGGTCCGGGTGCCGACATAGCGGTACACGAGCAGGCCCTCGGACCGGCCCTGGGTGTCGATCCAGTTGGCGGTGCCGGGATCGGTCGCGGCCAGGACCAGGCGGATCCGGCGGTCGGCGTCGACGTGGGCCTGGACGCCGTTGGTGCTGGTCACGTGGTCGGCGAAGTCGCCAGAGTCCATCCGGTACCGGTGGTGCACCGTCCAGCCCCAGTAGTCGGCGTCGGGGACGTCGTGGGTGATCACCAGGGCCTCGTCTGGTCCGAGCTCCCACCAACCGCCGCCGTAGGCGATGTTGGGGGCACCGCCCGGCGGGGTGGTGGGCGGGCCGAAGGCGTTGTGGGCCATGCCCGCCCGGGCCCCCTCCACGTAGTCCGACCAGAAGGTGGCCGACGCCTCGACCCAGGTCGCCGCCTTGTCGAGAGCCTCGGCCGCGGCGGCGGCGGTCAGGGGCGGCGCCGGCGTCCCCCGGGTGTCGAGCCGCTCCAGGTGCAGGGTGGCGACCCGGTCCTGCTCCCAGTCCACCTGGTACTGGCGGATGAGCAGTTGGGTCGCGGCCGGATCGGTGGGCAGCCAGTTGCCCGGATGCGCATCGGGTGAGACCCAGACCTCCAGTATCCCGTCGTCGCCGACGGCCAGCTCGGACAGGGTCTTCTCCGACCACACGCCGAAGGCCCCGAGGTGCATGTCACCCTCGACCAGCGAGAAGATCGCCTCCCGCACTCCGGTCACGTCGCCCCACACCCGGTAGGTCGCGGCGGGATCGATGGGCGCCCGGAGGTAGACGTTGTCGGGGTTGGGCCCTCCCCACTGCACCCACGGCTCCTCGTAGCGGTGGAAGCTCGGGTGCGCCGGGTCGCCGTGCTCGAGGTGACCCTGCAGGGCCATGACCGCCTGCCGGGCCAGGTGGCGCACCCCGTCGGCCCGGGCGCCCGGGTCCGACGGGTCGTCGGGCAGCGCGGTGCCCAGTGCCGCCAGTCGCCGGCAGAAGTCTTCCCAGGCGGCCGCGGCCGCGTCCGCTGCCACCGGCGTCAGCCGCCGAGCAGGAAGCGGGCGTTGTCCCCGAACAGGCCGGGCGCCGCCTCGGGCCGGCAGCCGACCCGCTCGTAGTCGGGCAGCGGGTCGGCCGTCCCCTCGGAGTGGGGGAAGTCGCTGCAGCACATGTAGAGGTCGCCGGACTTGGCCTCGAGCCGTTGCGGTTGCTCGTAGGAGAAGGAGGCCACCCGGACCTGGCGGGCCACGTACTCGCTCGGCCGCAACGACAGAGGTGCGGGCGCGCCGCCGTTCAGCGTGGTGGTGAAGTCCCAGCCCCCGTCGAGCATGAGCAGATACATCGGGACCCAGATGGAAGACAGCTCGATGATGCCGAGGTGGAGGTCGGGGTGGCGGTCCAGCGTCCCGTTGACGATGAGGTCGGTCAGGGCGATGGCCGGCGGCGCCCAGAGGAACACCGACTCGATGACCGGGACGAAGCTGTCGTCGTCGGGGTAGAACGCGTCGTCGAGGACCCGGGGCTGGTCGGCCACGTGGAAGACGGGGGTGACGCCGTGGTCGACGAAGGCGTCCCAGAGCTCGTCGAAGTCCGGATGGGAGAGGGGGCGACCGTCGACCGCGGCGGGGGCGATCATGGCCAGGCGCACGCCGGCTGCGTCGAGATCCTGCAGCTGCCGGCCCATCCAGTCGGGGTCCCGGAAGGTCAGGTGGGCCACGGGATGCAGCCGTCCCGACCCCTCCTCGACCACCGTGGCGCACCACCGGTTCCAGGCCGCCATGTTCGCCGTGAGGGCGCCGAGCGAACCGGACAGGGCTCGCTCCCAGAGGAGGCCGAAGTTCGGGAACAGGACGGCTTCGTCGACCCCCATGGCATCGAGGCGCCCGACCCGGGCCCTCGGCTCCCAGAGGTCGTCGGCCAGCGCCTCGTCGTAGACGTAGTCGGCCGGCTCCCCCGCCCGGCGCCGACGGTTCAACTCGCCGATCGCCGCGGTGTCGCCCGGGATCTGGACGTCGGCCGCCCCGATCCGGCGACCGGCCCAGGTCAGCCAGGCGTGGCCGAGGTCGTCGTCGACGATGGCCAGCGCGTCGTCCCGCCACGACGGGTCGATGTGGTCGGCCCAGAGCGTGCGGGGCTCGTAGAGGTGCTGGTCGACGTCGATGATGCTCACGCCGTCAGCAACGCCGTCAGCGCGGCGAGGACCCCCCGGACTCGCATGCCCGCAAGGTACTCGCTGGCGCCCGGCCGCTCCGTTGAGCCGAATCCCCCTGCAGGGCGGCCCCGGGCCGCTCGTAGCCTGACCGGCCGTGCTCACGATCTCCGGCCTGAGCAAGGCCCACGGCACCCGCACCCTCTTCCGGGGCGTGACCTTCGTCCTCGGCGACGGGCGCCGGATCGCGCTCGTGGGGGCCAACGGCGTGGGCAAGACGACCCTGCTGGAGATCGTCATGGGCCAGCAGCTGGCCGACGCCGGTGAGGTGCACCGCTCGGCCGACCTCCAGGTCGGCTACCTCCCCCAGGACAAGCCCGTCGTCTCTTCGGGGTCCGTCCTCGACGAGACCCTCGACGGGGGCGGGCCCCTTGGCCGAGCTCCATGACCGCCTCGAAGACCTCGAGGCCCGGCTCACTGCGGGCGACCAGGGCGTGCTCGAGGAGTACGGCGAGGTCCAGTCCCGCTTCGAGGCCCTCGGTGGCTACTCGCTCCAGGCGGAGGCCGAGCGGATCCTCGGCGGCCTCGGCTTCACGCCGGAGGACTCCCGCCGACCGGTCCGTGAGCTCTCCGGCGGCTGGCGCATGCGGGTCCTCCTGGCCCGGCTGCTGCTCAGCGACCCCGACGTCCTCCTCCTCGACGAGCCCACCAACCACCTCGACGTCGACTCCGTCGGGTGGCTCGAGCAGTACCTGGCGAGCTACCGGGGCGCCATCCTCTTCGTCAGCCACGACCGGGACTTCATCGACGGGGTGGCCAACCGGGTCATCGAGATGAGCCACGAGTCGGCCACCGAGTACGTCGGCGGCTTCGCCGAGTTCGTGGTCGAGCGGGAGGCCAACCTCGAGCGGCTGGAGGCGGCGGCCAACCGCCAGGCCAAGCAGCTGGCCAAGACCGAGCAGTTCATCGAGCGCTTCCGCTACAAGGCGACCAAGGCCCGCCAGGTCCAGAGCCGGGTCAAGGCGCTGGAGAAGATCGAGCGCATCACCGTCCCCGACGACGAGACCATCCGGGCCCGCTTCGCCTTCGCCCCGCCGCCCCGATCGTCCCGGGTCATGGCCGAGCTCCACGGCGTCGACATCGGCTACGACGACGAACCGCCCGTGCTGACCGGCGTCGACCTGGTGGTCGAGCGGGGCATGCGCATCGGCCTGATCGGGCCCAACGGGGCGGGCAAGACCACCCTGCTCAAGGTCCTGCTCGGTGAGCTGGAGCCGGTGGCGGGCCGCCTCGTCCTGGGCAGCAACCTGGAGATCGCCTCGTTCGAACAGCACCAGGCCGACGCCCTGGA
The DNA here is from genome assembly GCA_963725155.1 of uncultured Microthrixaceae bacterium. Lineage (GTDB taxonomy): Bacteria > Actinomycetota > Acidimicrobiia > Acidimicrobiales > DATDAH01 > DATDAH01. The sequence continues at coordinate 887,993 of CAVRXU010000002.1, read as the reverse complement.
CGGGTCGAAACGGGTCGTCGAGGAGTTCTCCAGCAGCGTGCCCGAGGCCGCTGGTCGAAACCGGCGCACCCTGCTGGGCAGCTTCGGCTTCAGCGGTGACGCCGCCGATCGCCGGGTCAGCGACCTGTCCGGTGGCGAGCGCACCCGGCTGGCCCTCGGCAAGATCATGGTCGAGCCCCACAACCTGCTGGTCCTCGACGAGCCCACCAACCACCTCGACCTGCCCAGCTGCGACATCCTGGAGGACGCCCTGCGGGCCTACGACGGGACCGTGCTGCTGGTCACCCACGACCGGCACCTGATCCGGTCGGTGGCCACCTCCCTCATCGAGGTCCGGGGCGGCACCGCGACCTGGCACGACGGGGTCGACGAGGACATCCTCACCCCCCGCCTGGACAGCGGGCCCGGCCGCTCGGTCCCCCGGACGGGGACCCACGGCGGCGGCCGCCATGCCGATCGCCGCACCGCGGCCGAGCGCCGTCAGGAGCGGGCCGGGGTGACCAAGCCACTGCGGGACGCCCTGAAGTCGGCCGAGAAGCGCTGGCAGAGGGCCGAGGACACCGTCACGACGCTGGAGGGCCAGCTGGCCGACCCCGACCTCTACGACCGGCCCGAGGAGGTGGCCGACGTCGCCCGCCGCCACGACGCGGCCAAGACCGAGGCCGCCCAGGCCATGAAGGCGTTCGAGAAGGCGGCCGACAAGCTCGAGGCCGCCGAAGCCCGCTTCGCCTCGTGACGGCGCCGGCGGAGGCGGTCCGGGAGAGCCACTGGGACCGGTCGGTCAAGGCGCTCATCGCCGGGACCTTCCTCGGCACCGCGGGTCACCTGGCCGGCGTCACGGCCCTGGGCAAGCTGGTCTTCGACCTCACCGGCCGCGAGCTCGACCTGGGGCTCATCGGCCTGGCCGAGTTCCTCCCGGTCCTGCTGTTGGTGCTGGTCGCCGGCTCGGTCGCCGACCGGGTGGACCGTCGTCTGATCGCCGGTGTGGGGGCGCTGGTCTCGGCCGCGGTCGCCGCGGCCCTCGCCGCCTACGCCGCTTCCTCGCCGAGTGCCGTCGCCCCGATCTTCGCCCTGGTCGTGGTCATGGGGATCGCCGCCGCCTTCGTGTCGCCGGCCAGCCGGGCCCTGCCCGCCGACATCCTCGCCCCCGAGGACCTGCCCTGGTTGGTGGCCCGCCACTCCGCGACGTGGCAGTCGGCCCTGATCGTCGGCCCGGTCCTGGGCGGCACCCTCTACGCCATCGACCCCGCGGCCCCGTTCGTCGCCGTGGCCGTGCTGTACGTGCTGAGCGCGCTGGCCTATCCCCTCATCCGCATCCGCCCCCGGAACTCGCCCGCCGAGGCCGAGATGACGACGGTCATCGAGGCGGAGGACGGCGACCCCGCCCGCCCCGGCCTCCACCACGCGCTGGAGGGTCTGCGCTTCATCCGCCAGCGGCCGATCCTGCTCGGCGCCATCTCCCTCGACCTCTTCGCCGTGCTCTTCGGCGGCGCCGTGGCCCTGCTCCCGGCGATCACCGAGGACCGTCTCGGCGTGGGCGCCGTCGGCCTCGGCTGGCTGCGGGCGGCGGGAGGCATCGGGGCGGGCGCGGTCACGCTCGTCCTCACCCGGAAGCCGGTCGTCCGACGCATCGGGCGCACGCTGCTGACCGCCGTCGCCGTCTTCGGCGTGGCCACCATCGCCCTCGGCGTCACCACGTCCTACGCAGTGGCCTTCGCCGCCATGCTCGTGCTCTCGGGGGCCGACGCCATCAGCGTCTTCATCCGGGCCACCCTCGTGCCCCTCGTCGTCCCCCAGGAGATGCGGGGCCGGGTCCTGGCCGTCGAGAACGTCTTCATCGGCGGCTCCAACGAGCTCGGTGCCTTCGAGTCCGGTGTCGCCGGCCAGATCCTGGGGCCGGCGGGCGCCGTCGTCCTCGGCGGGGCGGCGACGGTCGCCATCGCCGGCACCTGGGCGCTGGCCTTCCCGGCCCTCCGTGAGATCGACCGCTTCCCCGGCAGCGGCGAACCCGTCGAGCGCGACGTCATCATCCTGGATGAGCTCGGCCCGTAGGCCGCAAGCACGTCAGCAACGGCGTTCCGCGTCGAAGCGTCCGCCCCGTATGGTCGATCCTCATGCCGGAACGACTCGCGGCGGCCACGCGGGAGACGTTCGCGTCGTTCCGGGTGCGCAACTTCCGGCTCTTCTTCGTGGGCCAGGGCATCTCCCAGATCGGGAACTGGATGACCCTGATCGCCCAGACCCTGCTGGTCCTCGACATCACCCACAGCGGTGTGGCCGTCGGCTTCCTGGCCGCCTGCCAGTTCGGCCCCGTCCTGCTGCTGGGGGCCTGGGCCGGCTTGGTGGCCGATCGCCGCGACAAGCGCCACCTCCTGCTCATCGTGCAGGTCGTGGCCATGGCGCAGTCGTTCCTGCTCGGCGCCCTGGCCTTCATGGACGATCCGCCGCTGGCCGCGCTGTTCGCCGTGGCGTCACTGGGCGGCCTGTGCATGGCCTTCGACAACCCGGCCCGGCGGGCCTTCGTCGTGGAGATGGTCCCCGAAGACCTGGTCCACAACGCCGTCAGCCTGAACAGCGCCATGATGACCAGCTCCCGGGTCATCGGCCCGGCCCTGGGGGGCCTGCTCATCACCACCGTGGGCTACGGCTGGGCCTTCTGGGCCGACGGGATCTCCTACATCGCCGTGCTCATCAGCCTGTGGCTGATGCGCACGGAAGAGCTGCGCCCGTCGACACCGGCCGTCCGGGGCAAGGGCCAGGTGCGTCAGGGCCTGCGTTACGTGCGGGACACCCGCGTGCTCGCCGTGCCCCTGGCGATGATGGCCGTGGTCGGGACCCTGTCGTTCAACTTCCAGGTCGTCCTGCCGCTGCTGGTGACCCGGACCTTCGACCGCTCGAAGGCCACCTTCACCATCCTGTTCTCCTGCATCAGCCTCGGGTCCCTGGTCGGCGCCCTGTGGACGGCCCGCCGCCGCTCGATCGGCGTGATCGACGTGGTCAAGGCGTCCTTTGCCTTCGGGGTGACCATGCTCGCCCTCGCCGTCGCCCCGAGCATCGGCTGGGCCTTCCCCATCGGGGCCGTCATGGGCATGGCCAGCATCGGCTTCCTGACGGCCTCCACGGCCATCGTCCAGACGAAGGCCGCCCCCGAGATGCGGGGCCGGGTCCTGGCCCTCCAGGCCATGGTCTTCCTGGGCAGCACACCCATCGGCGGCCCCATCGTGGGCTACGTGTCCGAACACTTCGGCCCCCGCTACGCCATCGCCATGGGTGGCTTCGCCGGCGTGGGCGCCGCCGCCTGGGGCGCCATGACCATTCGCGGCGACCGCCCCGAGCCCTCCGAGCTCGAGGTCCCGGTCCCCGAGACGGCGTAGGCCTTCGCTGTGCGAGAGTCGTAGCAATGACGTTGACCGTGCCGCCGGAGTGGGCGCCACACGAACGGTGTGTGGTGGCGTGGCCGTGCCGGGCAGACATGTGGGGCAGCCAGCTGGGGGCGGCGAAGGAGGCGCACGCCGCGGTGGCCAACGCCATCGTCGCCTTTGAGCCCGTGCTGCTGGTGGCCAACCTCGGCGCCGGTGCGGAGGCGGCGGCGGCCTGCCCCGAGGTCGAGGTGGTCGAGTGGCCGCTCGACGACTCGTGGGCCCGGGACATCGGGGCCATCGTCCTCACCGACGACGGGCGGCGGGCCGGGCTGAACCCGGTCTTCAACGGGTGGGGCGACAAGTTCGAGCCCTACGACGAAGACGCCCAATTCGCCGTGCGCATGTGCGAGCACCTCGGCCTCGAGCGGATCGACGCCTTCCCCTTCGTGCTGGAGGGCGGGGCCATCACCGTCGACGGCGCCGGCACCGTCATCACCACCGAGCAGTGCCTGCTCAACCCCAACCGCAACCCGAGCCTCGACCGGGCCGGCGTCGAGGCCGAGCTCCGCAAGTGGCTCGGGGTGGACCGGGTGGTCTGGCTGCCGTACGGGCTCATCGACGACGACGACACCGACGGTCACGTCGACAACGTGGCCCTCTGCATCCGGCCCGACGTCGTGCTGGCCCAGACCACCACCGACCCGACCCACGCCGACCACGATCGTCTGCGGGCCAACGTCGACGTCCTGACCGACGCCGGCTACGAGGTCATCGAGATCGACGTCCTGCCCGAGGTCGTCGTCGACGGACAGCGAGCCGTGGTCCCGCCCCTCAACCTCTACCTGGCCAACGGGGCCGCCATCGTCCCCGTCGTCGACGGGCCAGAGGGAGGCGCCGCCCTCGACGCCGTCCAAATCGCCCTGCCCGACCGAGAGGTCGTCGGCGTCCCCGGCGGGGTGCTGGCCTACGGCGGCGGTGGCGTCCACTGCATCACCCAGCAGGTGCCACGCTGATGTCTGAACGACTTCCGCTCCTGCCCCTGCGGCCGGCGAGCGCCTCGACGTCCGGACCGACCTGATGGGCATCGAGCTCATTACCTACATCGACCAGCCGTCGGACTCGCCCGCCCGGGTCGACGCGTCGTCCCGCCCGCCGTTCCGGATCGGTGCCGTGCAGCAGCGCTGGCACGAGGACCCGCTCGAGCACCGGGCCGCTCTGCGCGACAGCGTCATGGTGGCGGCCGACACCGGCGCCCGCCTGGTCTGCCTCCAGGAGCTGACCCTCTCCCCCTACTTCGCCGTCACCCCGGACGGGCCGTCGACGGCCGGCGCCACCCCCGAACCGCTGCCCGGCGGGCCCACCCATGACCTGGCCACCGAGCTCGCCCGGGCCTTCGACGTGTTCGTCCACGCTTCGCTCTACGAGGACGCCGGCGACGGAGGCCTCGGCTTCAACACCGCCATCTGCGTGGGCCCGGACGGCACCCTGGTGGCCCGCACCCGCAAGCTCCACATCCCGGTCACCGCCGGCTACTACGAGGACCGGTACTTCCGACCCGGTGATGGCGGTTACCCCGTGGTCGCCGTCGGTGACGCCCGGATCGGGTTCCCCACCTGCTGGGACCAGTGGTTCCCCGAGCTGGCCCGGGCCTACTCACTGGGTGGGGCCGATGTCATCGTCTACCCCACGGCCATCGGCTCCGAGCCCGACCACCCCGACTTCGACACCCAGCCCCTGTGGGAGAAGGTCATCGTCGGCAACGGCGTGGCCAACGGCACGTTCATGGTCGCCGTGAACCGGATCGGCACCGAGCCGCCGCTCACCTTCTACGGCTCCTCCTTCATCAGCGACCCCTACGGCCGCATCCTGGTCAAGGCCCCCCGAGACCAGCCGGCCGTGCTCGTCGCCGACCTCGACCTGGACGAGCGCCGGGACTGGCTCACCCTCTTCCCGTTCCTCACGACCCGCCGCCCCGACACCTACGACCCGCTGGTCGAGCTGCCGGGGGACTGATCAGGCGGCAGTTCGGTCAAGGGCGACCTCGTCAGCCACCAGCTCATACGAGCGGATGCGGTCGTCAGTGGCGTACAGCATCGTGGTCAGCATCAGCTCGTCGGCGCCGGTCCGGGCGACCAGCTCCTGGAGCTGAGCCCGCACGGTCGCCGGGTCCCCGATCACGTGGGAGCCGGTCCAGCTGCGCACGGACTCTCGCTCGAAAGGCGTGAAGTTGTAGTCCGCGGCCTCCTCGGGGCTGGGGTAGAGGCCGGGCTTGCCCTGGCGCAGGCGGAGGAAGGCCAGGGCGCCGGGAGCGGCCAGGCGGTGGGCCTCCTCGTCGGACTCGGCGCAGACGACGTTGACCCCGAGCATCACGTAGGGAGTCTCCAACACCTCCGACGGCCGGAAGGCCGAGCGGTAGACCTGGACGGCGGGCTCGGTGTTGCCCGCGGCGAAGTGGTGGGCGAAGGAGAAGGGCAGGCCCAGCTGGCCCGCCAGATGGGCGCTGTAGTCGCTGGAGCCGAGGAGCCAGATGGCGGGCTGGTAGCCCCGGCCGGGGGTGGCCTGGATCGAGGCGTAGGGGTGGCGCTCGGGGAAGCCGCCGTTGAAGTAGGCGAGGAGCTCGGCCAGCTGCTGGGGCAGGTCGTCGCCCGACGAGCCCTCGGCGCCGCGGCGCAGGGCGTGGGCGGTGGCCGGGTTGGTGCCCGGGGCCCGGCCGATGCCGAGGTCGATGCGCCCGGGCTCCAGGGCCTCCAGCATCCCGAACTGCTCGGCGATGACGAGGGGCGAGTGGTTGGGCAACATCACGCCACCGGAGCCCAGCCGGATGGTCGAGGTCTCGGCCGCCACCCGGGCCAGCAGGACGGCGGGCGACGAACTGGCGATGCCCGGCATCGAGTGGTGCTCGGCCACCCAGTAGCGCCGGTAGCCGAGCCGTTCGACCTCGCCAGCCAGGCGAAGGGCGGCGGCCAGGGCATCGGCCGGCGTCGACCCTTGGGCCACCGGGGCGAGGTCGAGGACCGAGAGCGGGGTGACGAAGTCGGGCATCACCGGGTAGAACGCGGGAGAGCGGCGGGTTCTTCCGCCGACCGACGGGCACGAGGGAGCACGGATGGCGGATGTGCGGCGCAACGACGACGTGGGCCGGTACGAGATCTGGCTGGACGGGGGCATGGTGGGCCTCACCCAGTTCCGGGTCCGGCCCGACGGCGTGCTCGTCTTCCCCCACACGGAGGTCAGCGAAGACCACCGCGGCCAGGGCCTGGCCGGCCAGCTCATCGGTGGCGCTCTGGACGATGTGCGGCAGCGGGGCGAGACGATCATCGCCCAGTGCCCTGCCGTAGCCGGCTTCATCGCGGACCACCCGGAGTACGCCGACCTCCAGGCCGCCGCCTGACAGCACAGCACTAGGGTCCGGCGCCCATGGAGGTCGGGATGTCGCTGCCCACGATGGCGCCGGGGTACACGGCGGCCCACACTCTCGACTGGGCTCAGGCCATCGACGCCGGTCCGTACTCGACGCTGTCGACCGGCGAGCGCATCACCTTCGACAACCCGGACTGGCTGGTTACGCTTTCCGCGGCCGCCGTGGTCACCAAGCGGGTGCGTCTGTTCGCCAACCTGGTCGTGCTCCCCGCCCACCCGGTGGCAGTCGTGGCCAAACAGCTGGGCACGCTCGACCAGCTGTCCGGCGGACGGCTGACGGTCGGTGTCGGTGTGGGCGGTCGGGGTCACGACTTCCGGGCCGCTGAGCGCCCGACCGCCGGGCGCCACGCCACCCTCGACACGCAGGTGGCCGAGCTCCGCCGCCTCTGGGCGGGCGAGCCGCCGTTCCCCCGGGCTGACCCGGTCGGTCCGACGCCGTTGCAGGGGCCCGACGTCCCCATCCTGGCGGGGGCCATGGGACCCAAGGCGATGGCTCGGGCCGCCCATTGGGCCGACGGGGTCAGCGGCTTCAGCATCTCGGGGTCGGTCGACGAGATGGCGAGTGGCTTTCGCCTGGCCGAGCAGGCCTGGGCCGACGCCGGGCGCACGGCGGCCCCCCGCCGGGTCAGCGGCTGCTTCTACGTGCTCGACGGCGATGACGACCGGGCGGCGGCCACCCTGGAAGCCTTCGCCCGCCGCTACCTGACCATCTTCGGGCCCGAGATCGCCTCGACCATGGCCGCCACCTGCCGCGTCGCCTCCCTCGGCACGCTGGAGGCCGTACTCCAGGGCGCCGCCGACGCCGGCTGCGACGAGTTCGTCCTCGTCCCCGGCACCGTCGCCCTCGACTGCGTCACCCGCACCACCGAGTTCCTGTCCACCCGCGCCTGACCCCCCTCCGTTCTGGTTGCATCTCCCCGCGCGTGGCCGCGGCCGGCCCCAACCAGAACCATGAACCGCCCCGTTCTGGTTGCATCTCCCCGCGCGTGGCCGCGGCCAGCCGCAACCAGAACCATGAACCGCCCCGTTCTGGTTGCATCTCCCCGCGCGTGGCCGCGGCCAGCCGCAACCAGAACCATGAACCGCCCCTGCTGGGAACCTGTCGCGGTCAGCTGGTGGGGGACTCGCCTTCGGTGGCCTCGCGCTCGTCCTCAGGTCAACCGCGGGAGGCGGCCGCCTGGCCCGCCCGGCGGCCGAAGAAGCTGCCGTCGCCGAGCGAGATGCCGCTGACGTAGCCCCGGACGGCGATGCCGCACGTGGTCCGGCCGGCGGCGTAGAGGCCGGGGACGACGGTCCCGTCGGGGCCACGGACCTCGCTGTCGGGCGTGGTGTCAAGCCCGCCCAGGGTGAACGGCGCGTAGATGGCGTGGGCCACCCGCAGGTCGATGGCCCCGAGGGGCGGGACCAGCGGGCGCACCAGCTCGGGCACCTTGTGGAAGTCGGGGTCCTCGCCCCGGGCGGCGGCCTGGTTGTAGCGGTCGACGGTGGCCTCCAGGGCGCCGGCGGGCAGGCCGATCTCCTCGGCCAGCTCGGTCGCGGTCTCACACACCCACGTGGCCCGCATGCCCACGACGTTGACGACGTAGCCCTCCTCGTCGAACACGAGGTAGGCCTCCTCGTCCTGGCGCAACAGGATCTCGAGGCCGATCCGGCCGTTGTAGGTGTCCTCGTTGATGAAGCGCTCGCCCTTCCCGTTGACCAGGATCCCGACCGAGATCTTCCGGGGCGGGTTGAGGGGCAACGAGCACTCGAGGGCGTCCAGGTTCACCGCCGCCCCGCCCGCCCCGACACCCATGCGGATGCCGCTGCCGTCGTCGGTGTCGGTCCCCACGTAGAAGACGCAGTGGGCCGCCAACGGCGTGTTCGCTTCGACCATGGCCGGGTTGTAGATGAACCCGCCGGCCGTCAGGACCACCCCCTTGCGGGCCTCGATGGTCTGCCGCTGCCCGTCGACGGCGGCCACGACGCCGACGACCGCGCCGCCCTCGTCCACCACCAGCTGGTCGACCCGGGCGTCGGTCTGCACCCGGGCGTCGGTTCGCTCCAGCGCACCCAACAGGCACTGCATGATGAACCCGCCCGCGGCGTCGGGGTGCTGGGGGTGGTGGCCCCGGGGCACCCCCTTGGCCACGTCGGTGAACGGCCAGCTGTCCTCGCCCCCGCTGTAGACGAGGCCGGCGTCGGTCGGCGGCTCCCGGTCCCGCTCGGGGAAGAACTCGGCCTTGAAGGGCAGGCCGTGGTCGACCAGCCAGTGGTAGTGGTCGACCGAGCCGTCGCAATAGGGGCGGATCTTCGCCTCATCGGCGCCGGGCCCGCAGGCGGCGACGAGGAAGGCGAACATGTCGTCGGCCGTGTCCTCGTAGCCGCACGCTTCCTGGATGGGGGTTCCCCCGCCCAAGTAGATGATCCCGCCGGAGTTGGCCGACGTCCCGCCCCCGGTGCCTGACCGTTCGAGCGCCAGCACGTCGGCCCCCGCTTCCGCCGCCTCGATCGCGGCGCAGGTCCCGGCCACGCCGAGGCCGACCACGACCACGTCGGCGCGGTCGTCCCAGGCCCCGACGTCGGCAGCCGCGACGGGAAGGATCGGTTCGATTGAGAGTTCCGGCACGGCGACGGACCGTAACGCAGGGCGCCCGGCGCTCAGGACGGCGGCACCCCTAGCCTGCGAACGGTGAGCGACACCGACCAGCAGCCCGAGACCCAGAGCGACGACGGGATCCCCCAGACCCTCGTCGGCATCTCGTTCCCCGACATCTTCCGGGCCCAGGAGTTCCTCAGCGCGGCCACGGGCCTGGCCGCCAAGGGCCGCCTGAAGCTCAAGGACGCCGTGCTCGTCGTGAAGGACGCGGACGGCAAGACCCACGTGAAGGAGACCACCGACCTCGAGCCGGGGCGCACGGCCATGTCCGGGGCCCTCTGGGCCGGCCTCTTCGGGCTCGTCCTCGGCGGTCCCGTGGGCTGGGCCGCCGGCCTCGCCGTCGGCGCCGGCGCTGGGGTGGTCACGGCCAAGGTGGTCGACCTGGGCATCTCCGACGAGTGGGTGGGCTGGTTCCGTGAAGCCGTCCAGCCCGGCACCGCCACCGTGGCCCTGCTCATCGAGGACCTCGACCGCAACGCCCTGGTCGAGGAGGCCGCCCGCTTCACCGGCGCCGAGCTGGTCTACGCCAACCTCGACGACGACACCCTCGACCGCATCAAGCACGCCCTCGAGGACCATGCCACCGAGACAGCCGCCGCCGAGCGCCCCGGCTCCGACGTCTGATCCCGCTCGTCTGGCCCCCGATTCGGCTGCTCCGGGACTCTCGGGCGGGTGTCCATAGCCTGACCGGGTGAGGATCCTCGTCATGGGCGCCACCGGCTACATCGGAGGGCGCCTGGTCCCCGACCTGGCCGACGCCGGTCACCAGGTCCGGTGCCTGACGCGACGGCCGGAGAAGCTGGCGGGGGTCCCCTGGGCCGAGCGGATCGAGGTGGTCCGGGGTGACGCCCTGGACCCTTCGTCGCTGACCGAGGCGCTGGCGGGCATGGACATCGTCTTCTACCTGGTCCACTCGATCGGCACCAGCGGGCACTTCGAGGACACCGACCGGGAGGCCGCGAACAACGTGGTCGCCGTGGCCGAGGCCGCCGGGACCGAACGGATCGTGTACCTCGGCGGTCTCGTGCCCGGCGACGACGAGTCGGTCTCGACCCACCTCGCCTCGCGGGCCGAGGTCGGCCAGATCTTCCTGGACTCGGGCGTCCCCACCGTCGTGCTCCAGGCCGGGGTCATCATCGGCAGCGGCAGCGCCTCGTTCGAGATGCTGCGCTACCTCACCGAGCGGCTGCCGGTCATGGTCACGCCCCGCTGGGTGTCCTCGCGCGTCCAGCCCATCGCCGTGCGCGACGTCCTCACCTACCTGGTTGGCGCGCTGGACCTGCCGGAGGGCACAAACCGGCGATTCGATGTGGGCGGGCCCGACGTCCTGACCTACCGGGAGATGATGCAGCGGTACGCAGAGGCCGCCGGCCTCCGGCACCGGGTCATCATCCCCGTGAGGGTCCTCAGCCCGTGGCTGTCGAGCCAATGGGTCAACCTGGTCACGCCGGTGCCCAAGGCCATCGCCCAGCCCCTCATCGAGTCGCTGCGCAACTCGGTCGTGGTGGACGAAGACGACATCACGAGGCTGGTGCCCACCGACCTGCTCGGGTTCGACGAAGCCGTAGGCCTGGCCCTGGAGCAGAGCCGTACCGGCGACGTCGCGACCCGTTGGTCGGGCGCCGAGTGGCCGGGAGCCCCCAGTGACCCGATGCCCACCGATCCCGAGTGGAGCGGCGGCACCGTCTACCGCGACGAGCGCTCGACCACCGTCAACGCCTCGGTCGATCAGCTCTGGCAAGCCATCGAGGGCATCGGCGGCGACCGGGGCTGGTACTCGTTCCCCCTGGCCTGGGCCGTGCGGGGCCTGCTCGACCGGCTGGCCGGCGGCGTGGGCCTCCGCCGGGGCCGTCGGGACCCCGACCGGACCGCGGTGGGTGAGCCCATCGACTTCTGGCGGGTCGAGGCCCTCGAGCGGGGAAAGGTGCTGCGCCTGCGGGCTGAGATGCGCCTGCCCGGTGGGGCCTGGCTGGAGTTCGCGATCACCCCCGACGAGGGCGACGGGGCGGTGCTCCACCAGCGGGCCCTGTTCATCCCCCGGGGCTTGGCCGGCACCCTCTACTGGTGGTCGGTCTGGCCCTTCCACGGCGTCGTCTTCGGATCCATGCTGGCCAACCTGGCCAAGGCCGCCGAGGCCCAACCCGACCCCGTCCGTGCTGGCCCCTGATTCCTCAGCGCCAGGGGGTGGTGGGGGCGGAGATCCAGCCGAGGGTGGAGGTGACGGGGCCGAAGCGGTCCTCGTCGCCGGCCTCCCAGGCGGCCCGGGCCTCGTCCATCTCGTCGTGGGTGCGGGCCACGAAGTTCCACCACATCGAGATCTCGGACTCGAAGGGCGACCCACCGAGCAGGATCACCCGGGTCGGATCGGTCATGGCCATCGGGAGCTCGTCCCGCCCGGTGCCGAGGTAGGCCAGGAAGCCGGGCCCGACCACCGCACCGTCGCCGAGGTCCACCGCCCCTTCCAGCACGACGAGGGCGTGCTCGTGCTCGGCCTGCAGCGGCACCACGGTGCTCCCCCGCCGCAGGTCCAGCTCCGCGCCGACGTGGTCCGTGTCGGCCCGGGCCGGTGAGGTGACCCCGGCCAGCTCGCCGACCAGGACCGTGGCCTCGCCGGAGTCGACCGCGACCCGGGGGAGCTCGGCGTGGTGCTCGAACGCCGGGGCGCCGTGGCGGGTGGCCTCGGGCTGGGCCACCCAGAGCTGGATGCCGTGCTTGGGCTTCCCGCCGCTGCCGTCCGTGCCCTCCTCGGCGTGGGCCACACCCCGACCGGCGGTCATCAGGTTGAGTTGGCCGGGCCGGATGAGCTGCTCCGAGCCGAGGCTGTCGTGGTGCAGCATCTCGCCCTCGACCAGCCAGGTGACGGTCTGCAGCCCGATGTGGGGGTGGGGACCGATGCCGGTGCCCTCGCCGCCACCGTCGGCCACGGGGCCCATGTGGTCGGCGAAGCACCAGGCCCCGACCGTGCGGTGGCCCCGGCGGGGCAGGGCTCGCCGCACGGTCGTGTCGCCGACCTGGGCCTCCCGGCTCGGCTCGACGGCCACGACCGGGCCGGAGCTGGGCACCGACTTCGCCGTCCCCGACTCGACCGGTCCGCTCATCTCCCGACCTCCGGAGCCCTGAGCACGACCTCACGGGTCGGCACCCGCCACCAGATCACGGCGATGCCGGCGAGCGCGGCGGCGGCCACGACGCCCCGCAGCGCCGGGTGCTCGATGGCCAGCCAGAGGGCCGACCCGACGAAGACGGCGATGCAGGTCGTGGCCAGCACCTTGGCCCGGCGGGGCATGCCCAGGCCGGCCCTGTGGTCCCGCACCAGCGGGCCCACGCCCCGCAGGCCGAGGACCCAAGCCTCGAGACGAGGGCTGGACTTGGAGAAGCAGGCCGCGGCGGCGATGAAGAAGACCGTCGTGGGCAGGCCGGGGACCACGATGCCGAGGCCACCGAGGCCGACGCAGGCGAGCCCCAAGGCCAGCCAACCCGCCCGCACGGTGCGGGACCGGTCGACGGGCGCCTCGGTCACGACAGGATGTCGGCGACGTCCCGGACGAACAGCACCACCAGCAACACGATGATCGTGGCGTTGACCACGGTGATCGGCCAGCGGTACTTGTGCCCGCTGCGCTGGAAGCGGCGGATGCTCAGGACGTTGAACGCGATGGCGATCGGGCTCACCACCACGCCGAGCCATGGGCCCCAGCCCCGGGCCACCCCGAGGGCGGGCAGCAGCCACGGGAAGACGATGTAGGTGAACAGGCACCGGACGGCCGAGACCATCACGGACTTGCTGAACGCCTTCTCCGCCTGGGCCGGCGTGTACTCGACCGCCGCCGCTGGCGCCGCCGTCGTCTCGCTCACGCCCCAAGTCTGGCCCACGCCTCGATGGTCCGCACCATCAGGTTCGACTGATTCCGGACGCGACGGGGCCCCGGGTCGGATCGACCCGGGGCCCTGTCTGCTCAGGAGGGAACGATCAGCCCACGCTCGGCGGGATCATCACGCTGTCGATGAGGAACACCGTGGCGTTGGCCGTCTCGACGTCGGGCACCTGCACGGTGGCACCACCGTCGTTCAGGGAGATGGTGTCGCCGTCGACCGCGACGGTGAGGGTCTCACCGGTGAAGGTCTCCAGCTCCATGCCGTCGGTCAGGTCAGCGGCGGAGAGGCGCTGGGGGATGACGTGGAAGCCCAGGACCGTGGTCAGCAGACCGGTCGGGTCAGCCATGGCCGCATCGAGGGTGGCCGGGTCCAGCTCGGCGAACGCGCAGTCCGTCGGGGCGAACACCGTCAGCTCCTCGGCGCTGTTCAGGGTGTCGACCAGGTCGGCCTCCGTCACGGCGGCGACCAGGGTGGTCAGGACGGGGTTGCTGGAGGCGGCGGTGCCGACCGGATCGTCGGCCATGCCGGCCAGCGTCCCGTCCTCGGGACCGGACTCGACGGCGTCGACCAGCCCGTCGGTGTCACAGATGGTCGACGAATCGGCGGGGACCGTGTCGCTGCCCATCGTCGTGTCGGACGCCGAATCGTCGGCGGGAGCCGCCGTCGTGTCGGCGGCCGCGTTGCTCGACTCGGAGTCGTCGCCACAGGCGGCGGCGACCAGACCGAGAGCGAACACCAGAGCCAGGATTCGAATCAGCTTCGAACGGAACATGGCTGTACACACTCACTTTCTTGGGTTGGGGGGTGTTGCTGTTGGGAACTCGCCCGAGGGTCGGGCAAGAGGGGGTTCGGGGCGGATGTGGTCGTCACGCCGCCGACACGATCACGAGCTTCGACTGCCAGCCGGTGGCGCCGTCGGGGAGGGGCTCACTGCGCTCTTCGGTCATGAGCTCGCCGTCACCGTCGGTGGCCCGGCACATGATCCGGGGCGAGCCCGGCTGGGCGTCCCAGTCGATGCGCCACTGCCGCCAGGTCTCGTCGGTCAGGGCGTCGGCCAGCTCGGCTTCCAGCCACGGGCCGTCGTCGACCTTGACCTCGACCTTCTGGATGCCTCGGGTCTGGGCCCAGGCCACGCCGGCGATCGACTGGCGGCCGGCGGTGACCTGCTCACCCGTGCGGGGCACGTCGATGCGGCACTCGGTCTTGATCGGGGCCCGGTCGGCGTAGCCCCGGGGCACCCAGTAGGAGTCGAAGGCGTCGAAGGTGGTCAGCTCGATCTCGGTGAGCCACTTCGTCGCCGAGATGTAGCCGTAGAGCCCGGCGGTCACGAGGCGGGCGGGGAAGCCGTGCTCCAGGGGCAGGGGTTCGCCGTTCATGCCGACGGCGACCAGGCAGGTGCGGCCGTCGCCCACCGCGCTCACGGGGAACCCGCACGTGTAGCCGTCGACCGATCGGCCCACGAGCTGGTCGGCCTGGGGATCGACCCCGACCTCGTCGAGCAGGCGCGGGACGGGTACACCGAGCCAGCGGGCGTTGCCGATGAGCTCCCCACCGACCCGGTTGGAGACACAGGTCATGGTCACGTCGGCCTCGACCAGGCCGAAGGCGACCAGCTCGTCGAAGGTCAGGCGCAGGGGATCGTCGACCATGCCCTTGATCTCCAGCTCCCAGCCCTCCACCGGGACCTGGGGCACGGTGAGCGCGGTGTCGATCCGGTAGAAGTCGGCATTGGACGTCCGGAAGGGGGTCATCCCCTCGACGTCGACCGAGTAGGCGTCGGTGACCGGCGGTGCCGTCTCGTCCGGCGCCGGGAGGACGAGGTTGTTGCGGGAGTCGGCGGCGCTGAAGCGGTCGCGTAGGGCCCGACCACCGGCGGCGGCCACGCCGGCGAGAGCGACCATCGCCCCGGTCAGGGCCAGGAACGTGCGGCGGCTGGTCCTCCCGACCGGCGCGGCCGCCGGTTCGCCGGCGGTCTCGTCGCTGACCGGCTTCTCGGCCCGGGCCGCCTCGACGTTGAGGAGTCGGGCCCGCAGGAAGCGCAGGGTCAGAGCGCCGAGACCACCGGCGATGAGGGAGGGGATGACGGCGGACAAGGGGGCGTTGGCCACCTGGAGGGCGGCGCCGGCGCCGATCACGGCGAAGGCTCCGAAGGCGATGTCGCCGACGACGGGCCGGCGGCGGCTCAGCGCCCCCACGACCAGCCCGACGATGGTCAGCGTGACCAGGATCCCGATGATCAGGGCCTTCTTGTCGTTGCGACCGAAGAGCTCGATGCCGAAGTGGGTGATGCTCTGCGGGGCCTTGTCGATGACGACCTCGGCCACCACCTCGACCGGCGAGCGCCAGGCCCGGTTGAGTGAGGTCGAGAGCTCGGCCACGCCGAGGCCGACCGCGGCGGCCACCAGGCCACTGAGGGCGAAGAGGGCCCGATCGGCCTTCGGGACTCGCTCCTCCTGCTCGCTCACGGGGGGTACTCCGGAGGCCTCCCCCTTCGCGGATGGGAGAAAGGCCCAGGTGTCCCCTGAACGGGTGAGGGTCAGGCGCTCCCGAGGGGCCGGGCGGTCTTGGCCATCTGGCCGGTCAGCAGGGCGTCATAGGCACTGGGCCAGTCCGTGAGCTCGGTCATCCGGCCGTCGCCGTCCAGGAGCCAGAAGCGGTCCTGGGCCTCGAGGAAGGTCCGGTCGTGGGAGACCGAGATGACCGTGCCCTCGAAGCCGTTCAGCGCCACCTCGAGCGCCTCCGACGACTCGATGTCCAGGTTGTCGGTGGGCTCGTCGAGGAGGAGCAGGTTGTGACCGGCCAGCTCGAGGTTGAGGATCTCGAGCCGGGCCTTCTGCCCGCCGGAGAGGGAGTCGTAGCGGAGGCGCTCGGCCCGCTCCAGCCCGTAGCGGGCCAGGTGCTTCATCGTCGCCTCGTAGTTGCCGGCGTGGCGCTCGACGATCTCGCCCGTGCGGACGCCGAGGAAGTCGGGACGGTCGTTGACCTGGGTGAAGAGGCCCGGCTCGACCCGGTTGCCGATGACGACCTGACCCGAGGTGGGCGCCAGTTGCCCGGCCAGCATGCGCAGCAGGTGGGTCTTGCCGGTGCCGTTGGGCCCGATGAGGGCGAGGCGCTCGCCGTGGTGGACCTCGTCGGCGAAGGGGCGGATGAGCCCGTCGTAGGCCGCGGCCTTGACCGTGACGGCCCGGCGGGCGGCGTCGCCACCCCGCAGCCGGGCCCGCATGGGCCGCGTCGTGGCCGGCGGCGGTGGCGGCCCGGCATCACGGAAGCGCTCCCAGCGCGACTCGGCGGCGTTGGCCGCCTTCGCGTTGCCGTCGTTCAGCGAGGCCCGCTGCTTCATGATCTTCATGTGGCGGTAGAGCCGTCGTTCCTCGGCGTGCCAGCGCTCGACGGCGTCGCCCAACAGCTGCTGGCGGTGGTCCCGGGCCTCCGGATAGGTGGCGTAGCTGCCGCCGTGGACCCAAGTCCCCTCGCTCTCCAGGGTCACGATCTTGTCCAGGGCGTTGCTCAGGTACTCGCGGTCGTGGCTGATGGTCAGGACCGTCTTGGTCGACTCCCGCACCAGGTTCTCCAGCCACGCCTTGGCCGGGACGTCGAGGTAGTTGTCGGGCTCGTCGACGAGCAGAACGGAGGCCTCGGAGGCGAACAGCACGTCGAGAGCGAGCCGCTTTCGCTCTCCTCCCGAGAGGGTCGTGACCGGCCGGTCCGTGACCTCCTCGATGCCGAGGCCGAGGATGCGCCGGGTGCTGGCGTCCCAGCGCCCCTCCATGGCGTAGCCCTGGAGCTCGGACCACTCGCCGATGGCCTCGCCCAGCGCCATGCCCGCGTCGGCGTCGCCCTCGGCCAGCCGTCGCTCGGCGTCGGCCAGCCGCTCGCCCGCCACTCGCAGGCGGGGTGGCGCGAAGGTCAGGAGCATCTCGCGAATCGTCTGGTCGTCGGCGAAACCGATGTCCTGGCGGAGGTACAGCGCCTCGCCGCCCATCCGGACGTCGCCGGTCGCCGCCTCCAGCTCACCGGCCAGGACCTTCAGCAGCGTCGTCTTGCCGCTGCCGTTCTCCCCCACCAGCCCCCAGTGCTCGCCCGGCGGCACCTTGAAGCTGACCTCGAAGAAGAGATCGGCGTCGCCCGGATAGGCGAAGGAGAGGTCGGACACGACGATGGACACAGCGGGCCATCCTGCCCGGTGAAGCAGTGCTCAGCTATCGGATTCCTCGACCATGGCGCTGCCGAAGCGGATGAGGTTGCCGTCGGGGTCGATGTGGCCTCCCTCGTGCTGTCCCCAGTCGGTGTCCTCCGGCCCGTGGACCTCGACGCCGGCCGAGCGCCACTCCTCAGCCAGTGCGTCGGCGTCCTCGACGAAGAGGTAGGCCCCGCTGTTCGCCGCGGCTCCCCCGTCGAGGTCGGAGACGACACCCAGGTGGATCTCGATCCCGTCTCGGGTGACGAAGGCGTAGCCACCGCCCGCGTACTCCCGCGTGGCAAAGCCGAGGCGCTGGTAGTGCTCGAGCGAGGCGCTGAGATCGCTGACCGGGAAGATCGGCGCCACCCGTTTCACGGCCCCCACGAGCACAACCGTACCGAGGCCCTCCGTCGCCGTCGCCCGAACGAAATTCTCTCGAACTTTTCGTTCACGAACACTTGTACGAGTTGATCGGCCTGGATAGACTCAGTACTGGTGTTCGATCCGGACGCGGCCGTGGCCCTCCTCGGGCAGGAACCCCACAAGCTCACCCGGGCCGAGATCGACCAACGACTGGGACTGGCCGAAGGGATGCGGTCCTGGACCTCCGGGCGCGAAGCCCGCCTGCTCCGGGCCCTGGCCGACCTCGAACACGACCCGTCGGACCCGGCCAAAGACACCGCTGACCGCCTCGCCCGCAAACAGAACTGCGGGCCCGGCAAGGCCAAACGGCGGACCGAGACCGCCACCCAACTCGGCCAGTTGCCCAAGACCCAGGACGCCCTCGAGAACGGCGCCATCACCGACGAACACGCCGAAGCCATGGCCCACGCCCGAGCCAACGCCGACCCGTCGGCCCGGGCCGCCCTCGACGAGCACGAAGCCGACCTGCTGGCCGCGGGTTCCGGTGAGACGGCCTTCGAGTTCCGCAAGCGTCTCCAGCAGTTCATCCAACGTCACTCCGAGGACGATGGGCGCAACGAGTGGGAACGGATGAAGGCCAAGAACCGGCTGCGGGCCTGGAAGAACCGGGACGGCATGACCCAGATCGCCGGCGAGCTCGACCCCGAATGGGGCCGCACCGTCCTGACCCAGCTCCAACGGGTCAGCGAGGACCTGTTCCGCCGCGACCACCAGGACCACCCCGTCGACCAGCCCGTCCCCGTCGAAGAGCGGACCAACGACCACCGCCTGGCCGAAGCCCTGGTCGAGACCTGCCGGCGGGCCGAAGGCCAGGACCATCCCACCTTGACCCATGACCGGGTCATCTGCACGTTGACCGTTCAGGATCTGTTCGGTCAGGACCACGACGGGCCGGGGCCGACCATGCACGACGGGACCCCCGTCCCCGCCTCGGTCGCCCGCCGCATGGCCTGCACCGCCGGGATCATCCCCCTGGTCCTGGGCGGCGAGTCCATCCCCCTCGACCTCGGGCGAGCCCGACGCATCGCCACCCCCGGCCAACGCCTGGCCCTCGGGGCGCTCTGGTCCACCTGCTCCTTCGCCGACTGCCGGCGGCCCTTCGACTGGTGCGAGATCCACCACGTCAACCCGTTCCACGCCGACGGCGGACACGGCAAGACCAACCTGGCCGAGCTCACCCCGGTCTGTGGGCACTGCCACGACCTCTCCCACCGACCCGACTGGCACTTCGACAAACTCGCCGACGGCTCCACCCTCACCCGCGCCCCCGACGGCACCCAATGGCGCCGCTACCCGGACCGGCACGGCCAGCAACAGCGAACAGCCGAGCCGCCTCCGGCGGCGGCCCCCCACCCCGAGCCCGACCCGGCATCGGCCGCCACCCTCTTCACCCACGCCGCCTGACCACCGCCCTCAGCCGGATCAGGGCGGCGGAGCGACCAGCTCGATGTGGTTGCCGTCGGGGTCCTCGAGCACCAGCGAGGGCTTGCCCAGCTCGTCGACCACGCCGGGGTGGGCGATGCCCAGGCCGGTCAGCTCGGTGGCCCAGGCCTCCAGGGTCGGGCCGTCGGGGACGGCGAAGGCCAGGTGGTCGAGGGCGCCGCCGCCGCCGTCCGGCTCGCCGACCGTGAGCACGATCACCACCCGGCTGGGTCGGTGGCGGAGGGCCACGTAGCTGTCGTCGTCCGCCGCCGTGAGCCGCTCGAGGCCGAGCACCGTGGTGTACCAACGCTCGCTGGTGGGGACGTCCCGGACCAGCAGCTGGACGTGGGAGAACCCGGTCATCGGCGACGTCACGTCACCATCATCCCACCGGCTCAGGCCGTGCGGATGTCCCGCCGCTGCACCCCCCAGGTCCCCAGGACGACCAGCGCTCCGGTGACCACCAGCAGCAGGGCCACCCGGCCGAGGCTGATCCCGTCGGACACCGGCTGGGTCCCGATGGCCCAGTACCAGGGGGAGAACCGCTTGGCCCCGCTCAGGGCGTCGGCCAGTGGGAGGATCGACGAGAGGACGTAGCCGACGATGAGCACCCCGACGGCGCCGCCCAGGGCCAGCCCGCGGGACCCGCCGAGGCCGCCGATGGCGTAGGTGACGGCGGCGTGGAAGGCGGCCAACGCGGCACACGCCAGGGTGGCGGCGATCACGGCGCCGTACCCGGCGTCGGCCAACGAGAAGAGGGCCAGCGACGCGACGACGGCCGCCAGCGTCACCGACGCGATCACGGCCAGGACCGCAACCGCGGCACCGAGCCGACTCAACCAGAGCGTCGCCCGGGCGATCGGCAGCGCGTGGAGCAACTCCAGGCGCCCGGCGTCCTCGTCTCCCGAGGTGACCGCGGCGGTCATGCCGATGGCGGCCCCGGACAGGAGCAGGGGGAGGAGGAGGGCGTAGAGCTGGCCGTCGAGGTAGCCCGCCGGGGTCGCCAGCCCCTGGGCCCCGAAGGCCTCGAGGAGCGATCCCATCGAGTCCTCCAGCTCGGTCAGCGACCCCGACGCCTCCAAGCTCGGCCAGAAGGCGAGGTTGACCAACGCGAACGCGACGATGGCGAAGCCCCACCAGAAACCGGAGCGCCGCAGCGCCTCCACGCCCCGTCGGACGAGCTCGGCGACGGCGCCGCTCACGCTTCCTCCGCCTCCTCGTAGAGCGACAGGAAGGCCTGTTCCAGGTCGGGCTCGGGCAGCAACAGGTGGTCCAGGTGGTGCCGGGCCAGCTCCCGGACGAGGCCGTCGGGCGAACCGTCCACCACCCCGCTCACCTCCCGACCCCGGACGACGAGGTCGTGGACGCCGGCGACCCCGCGCAGAGCGTCGACGGGCGGGTCGTCGGTGAACCAGACCGTGAAGGGCTGGCTGGCCGCGTGGCGCAGCTCGGCCACGTCGCCGTCGGCCACGATCCGCCCGGCCCGGATCACGATCACCCGGTCCGCGGTCTGCTGGACCTCGCTCAGCATGTGGGAGGAGAGGAAGACCGACGACCCGGCCTCGATCGCTTCGGCCAACAGCACCTGGAACTCGGCCTGGACCAACGGATCGAGCCCCCCGGTCGGCTCGTCCAGGATCAGCAGGTCGGGCTCGGCCATGAAGGCCCCGATCAAGCCGACCTTGCGCCGGTTGCCGCTCGACAGACCCTTCGTCCGACGCTCGGGGTGGAGGTCGAGGCGTTCGCAGAGTTCGTGGGCCCGTCCCAGGTCGAGGCCGCCCCGCAGCCGGGCCCAGGAGCGCAGGGTCTCCTCGACGGTGAGCCTGTCGTCCAGCCGCAGCTCGCCGGGCACGTAGCCGATGCGGCGCCGGACCTCCGGCCCGCTTCGGGGGTCGACGCCCAGGACTTCGATGCGCCCGGCGTCAGGACGGGCCAGGTCCAGCAGCAGGCGGATCGTGGTCGACTTGCCTGCCCCGTTGGGCCCGAGGAACCCGACGACCTGGCCACCGGGGACCACGAGGCTCATCCGGTCGAGCGCCACCACCGACCCGAAGCGCTTCGTCACCTCGTGCGTGACGATCACGGGGTCCATCTCCCCATGGTGGCGTGGGATCCGCCCGATCGCACGGACCGCCCCGCCGGATGGCCCGGGTCCCGGGACCCAGCGCCTATCGTGGGCGCACGCGGAGGGCGGGGTAAAGGGGACAGTCATCAGGACCGAAGGTTCGACGGTGCGCCGGCACCGCTTCGCCCTCCTGGCCATCGCGCTGGCCGCCGCAGTGCTGGTGCCCGCGACGACGCCGTCCGCCGCCACACCGGCGCGGCGGGCCCCGATCCCACCGGGCATCGCGTTCACCAGCACCCCTTCCTCGGGCGCCACGGGCACCGTCA
Source organism: uncultured Microthrixaceae bacterium (assembly GCA_963725155.1). Taxonomy (GTDB): domain Bacteria; phylum Actinomycetota; class Acidimicrobiia; order Acidimicrobiales; family DATDAH01; genus DATDAH01. Next base: position 866,281 of record CAVRXU010000002.1, on the reverse strand, counting down.
TCGCGGTGGCGGGCCGGCGCTGCCTGCTCCCGGGCGGGACCGAGCCCGGTGAGGGCGTCGTCGTCCGCCTTCGCAGCCAGGGGCAGGTCCTGGCCTTCATCACCCTCCCCGTCGCCGCCGACGGCACCTGGTCGGGGCGCCTACCGGTGCCTGCGGGCACGCCCGCCCGGCTCCACCAGCTCGAGGCCCGGTGCGTGTACCCGGACGTGCCCGACCCCGTGGTCTACGGGACCCGTACCTTCACGGTCACCGGCGAGGGTGCCGGTGCGGAGTCGACGCCCGCCACGCCGACGTTCAACGGGGGCATCGAGCCCTACGGCGAGTACGACGGGCAGTCCACCTGCAGTCCCAGCATCAAGCCGGGCATGGCGGCCTTCATGCGGATCGTTCAGCGCCACTACGGCGGAGGCAGCCTTGGCGTGAGCCGGGGGTGCGGCGCGGGAGGCCAGAGCGAACACAAGGAGGGCCGGGCCTGGGACTGGGCCATGAACGCGGGCAGCGCGGGGGACCGGTCCCGGGTGCAGGCCCTGATGAACTGGTTGTTCGCCACCGATGCCCAGTGCAACCACTACGCCCGGGCCCGCCGACTCGGCGTGATGTACATCATCTGGAACCGGCACATGTTCCGGCTGTACGACGTCGACCGCGGGTGGGCTCCGTACTCAGGCTCGAGTCCGCACACCGACCACGTGCACTTCAGCCTCACCCGCGATGGCGGCGCGGGGAGCGTCAGCTTCTACCACCCCACCTTCCGGGCCCCGGCCGGGTGGACGCCGGCCCGTCACCGCGTGCGTGACGTCACGGTGGGCCCCGCCCTGGACGGCCTCCAGCCGCTGACCGGCGATTTCGACGGGGACGAGCGCGACGACCTGCTCTGGTATGACCCCGCGGCCGGCAACGGGCAGGTCTGGTACACCCGCGAGGACGGTCGCTTCTCGGCCCGGGACCTGACCATCGGTCCAGGCCGGAACCCGGTGGTCGGCGACTTCAACGGCGACTGCCGCGACGACATCTTCTGGTACGGCCCCGGCGGGGTCGCCGATCGCCAGTGGCAGGGTCGGCCCAACCGGACCTTCCGCTCGGTGGCCGAGAACGTGGGGGGCACCTATCAGGAACCGGCTGTCGGCGACTTCAACGGCGATCGGGTGTCGGACATCCTCTGGTACAACCCGGGCCCCGGGGAGGACCGGCTGTGGCGGGGGTCGCCCTACGGCTTCGTCGCCCACCCACTCAACGTGGGCGGGAACTACCGCCCGTTCACCGGCGACTTCGACGGCGACTTCCGCGATGACATCTTCTGGTACGGACCAGGGGCGACGCCCGACCTGCTCTGGTACGGGAAGGCCGTCGGCTTCACGCCCCACGACGTGACCTTCGCGGGGGATGCCATCCCCCTGGCCGGCGACTTCAACGGCGACGACCGCACCGACGTCTTCTGGTACGGCGCCGGTGAGGCGGCCGACCGCATGTGGGCGGGGCGCACCAGCCGGACGTTCACGGGCCATGCCGTCGACGCCAGCCGTCCCTACGAACGACCCGCGGTGGGTGACTTCGACGGTGACCTCCAGGACGACGTGTTCTGGCACGCCAGCCCCCTGCACGAGGACCGCATCTGGGCCTTCTGAGCCTCCCGCGGCTCGGGGCGACAGGCGAACTACAGCGGTGTAAGTTCTTCGCCCATGGGGATGCTTCGGTTCTCGTTCGGGACGATGGGATCGGGGAAGAGCACCTTGGCCCTCCAGATCCACCACAACCTCGCCTCCCGGGACCTCCGGGGGCTGCTCTGCACCCAGCTCGACCGGGACGGGGCGCAGGTGACCTCTCGCCTCGGCGTGTCCGCCATCGCCGTCGACGTCGGCCCCAAGCTCGACCTCGAAGACCTGTGCCACAGCTGGGCCACGCGGCACGGCGGCCTCGACTACCTCGTGTGTGACGAGGCCCAGTTCTACACACCGGCCCAGGTCGAGCAGTTGGCCCGGGTGGTCGACGACCTGGACGTCGACGTCCACGCCCTCGGCCTGCTCACCGACTTCCGGGGCCGCCTGTTCCCGGGCTCGGCCCGGTTCCTGGAGCTGGCCGACGAGCGGGTCGAGGTCCAGGTCGAGGCCCGGTGCTGGTGCGGCGCCCGAGCCACCCAGAACGCCCGCCTGGTCGACGGCCGCCAGGTCTACGACGGCGACGTCGTGGTCGTGGGCGACACCGACCGCGAGGCCCAGGTCAGCTACGAGCTGCTGTGCCGCCGCCACTGGATGGCGGGCGAGACGGGTCGAGCGACCTCGATCGTGGCCGCCCTCAGCGACGCGGGCTGAGCGGCCGGGTCAGTCGACGCCCACCAGGTCGGCGTCGCGCCGTGGATCGTCGTCGTCGAGGTCGTCGTCGTCGTCGGCCGCATGCACGGCGAGCTCGGAGTGACCCTCGATGTCGACGTTGGGCAGGATCCGGTCCAGCCACTTGGGCAGCCACCAGTTGCGGTCACCCAGCAGCTCCATGGTGGCCGGCACCAGGAGCATCCGGACGATGGTGGCGTCGAGGAAGATGGCGGTGGCCAGGCCGGTGCCCATCAGCTTGAAGGTCCGGTCGGACTCGAGCAGGAAGCTCCCGAAGACGACGACCATGATGGCCGCCGCCGCGGTGATCACCTTGGCGGTGGCGGCCAGACCGTCGGCCACTGACCGGTGGCTGTCCCCGGTCCGGCGCCACTCCTCCCGGATCCGGGAGAGCAGGAACACCTCGTAGTCCATGGACAGGCCGAAGACGATGGCGAACAGCATCATCGGCATCCAGGGCTCGACCGGGGCCGGTGCGACGTTCGTGATGTCGCTGCCCCAGCCCCACTGGAAGAGGGCCACCATCACGCCGTAGGCCGCCGCGATCGACAGCAGGTTCATGATCACCGCCTTGAGAGGGACCAGCAGCGAGCGGAACACCACCATCAGGAGCAGGAACGACAGCACCAGCACGGCGCCGAAGAAGTACGGAAGGCGGCCTTGGAGGAAGTCGGCGAAGTCCACGTTGACCGGCGTCGCCCCCGTGACCAGCACCTCAGTGCCGGTGGCCTGCTCGGCCGGGGGCAGGACGTCATCGCGGAGACGGTGGACGAGCTCGGTCGTGGCCTCGTCCTGGGGTCCGGAGGAGGGCACCACGTTCCAGAGGACCGCGGTGGGGTTCTCCGGGTCGTTGGGCACCGGCGGCGACACGAAGACGACCTCCGGGTCGGCGGCCACGGCGTCGGTGACGGCGCCCAACGCGTCGAGGTCGGCCCCCTCGCCCACCTCGGCGACGAGCAGGAACGGACCGTTGAAGCCCTTGCCGAACCCTTCGACCAGCAGGTCATAGGCCTGGCGGGTGGAGGTGTCCTCCGGGAAGTTGCTCTCGTCGGAGAAGCCGAGCCGCAGCCCCAGCACGGGGGCGGCCAGCACGAGCAGGACCACCGTTCCGGCGATGGCCCCCTGCCAGGGCCGGTGCTGGACGACGCGGCTCCAGCGGTAGGCCACTGTCTCCCGCCGCGGCTTCGGCGGCCGGTGGGGCACCTCCTTCTTGAGGAACGGCACCCAGATGCCCAGCAGCAGCACGAGCACAGCGATCGGGAACCCGATGGTCAGCGGTGCGATGCCGAGCCCGGCCCCCACCAGGCCGAGGGCCAGGAAGCCGGCGGCGATCAGGCCGCGGCGGCGGGTGAGCTCGATGCGCTCGCCGGCGAACCCGATGAGGGCGGGGAGCAGCGTTAGGGAGGCCACGACCGTGATGGCGACGGTGACCGAGGCGCTCACCGCCAGGCCCTGGACGAAGGGCACACCCATGGCCAGCATGCCCAGCAACGAGATGACCACGGTCATCCCGGCGAAGAGGACCGAGCGCCCCGCGGTGTCCATGGCGATGCTGATCGACGTCCGCACGTCCTGGCCGGCGTGGAGCTGCTCTCGGTACCGGGTGATGATCAGCAGGGCGTAGTCGATGCCCACGCCGAGGCCGATCATGACGCCGATGAACGGGGCGAACTCGGGGATGGACAAGACGTGGCTGAGCAGGGTCGTCACGGCCCCGCCGAGACCGATGCCGAACAGGGCCACCCCGATGGGCAGGCCCATGGCCAACACCGACCCGAAGGCGACGATGAGGATGACGATGGCGAACGCCACGCCCAGGAGCTCGGCGGTCGGATCCTCGAAATCGGCGAAGATGAACCCGCCCAGCTCGATGGTCAGGCCGTCGATGTGGGGCGACTCCTCCAGGATGGTGTCCCGGATCTCGGCGGCGCGGGTGAAGTCGCTCTCCTGGGGCAGCTCGACGTTGGCGTAGGCGATCAGGCCCGCCTCGGGCCCCTGGGAGGCGATGAGCTGCTCGCCGCCCTCGGCGTACGGACTCTCGACTCGGGCCACGTCGTCGAGGCCCGCGACGACGTCGAACAGCTCTTGCATCTGCTGCTGGACCTCGGGATCGTCCACGCCCTGCTCGGCCCGGAAGACGATCGTGCCCGTGTACCCGGTCCCCTGGCCCCCGAACTGCTCGTCAAGGAGGTCGAAGCCGTCGCGGGACTCCACATCGGGGAGGTTGAGGTCGTCGCGGAACGCGCTGCCGACGCCGCCGGCGACGCCGTTCAGGGCGACCAGGCCGAGGACCCACACGATGACGACCAACCAGCGGCGGTCATGACACCAGGGGCCGAGACGAGCGAACACAGAGACCTCCGAGGGGTGTGGCGGACGACGACTCTTCCTACCCGCTTCGACTCGGCAACCCAAAGAAATTCATCGGTGCCGGCGTCGCGACCTCGCGATCACCCGGGCGCTCGGCGTCATCCGGCGGGCCCGCCTCCCGGCGGCGCCGGCCCGGGCCGTAGCGTGAGGCGCGATGCGGATCCTGGTGGTCGAGGACGAGGCCCCGATGGCCACGTCGATCCAGCGGGGGCTGGTGGCCGAGGGCTTCGCCGTCGACGTTGCGACGGATGGCGACGAGGGCCTCTGGATGACCCGGGAGTTCCCCTATGACCTGATCGTCCTCGACGTGATGCTGCCCGGGACGAACGGCTACGTGGTCTGTCGCACGCTGCGAGAGGAGGGCAGCCGGGTCCCCATCCTCATGCTCACTGCCAAGCGGGGGGACCTCGACGAGGCCGAGGGCCTGGAGACCGGGGCCGACGACTACCTCACCAAGCCCTTCTCATTCGTGGTCCTCGTCGCCCGGGTTCGGGCCCTCCTGCGTCGGGCCCAGGGCGAACGCGCCCCTCGCCTCCAGGCCGGGGACCTCGTCCTGGACGCCGCCGACCGCACGGTGCGCCGGGGCGAGGTCACCATCGACCTGCGCAACCGGGAGTTCGCCGTCCTCGAGTACCTCCTGCGCCACGCCGGCGAGGTGGTGTCCAAGGCCGAGATCGTCGAGCACGTCTGGGACCTGAACTTCGACGGCGACTTGAACATCGTCGAGGTCTACGTCAGTTCGCTGCGCAAGAAGATCGACGGACCCTTCGACCGGCACGCCCTCGAGACCGTCCGGGGGATCGGCTACCGGCTGCGGATCGACGGCGGATGAGCCCCGTCCGCTGGCGCTCGGTGCGCCTGCGCATGGTGCTGGCCGCCGTCGCCGTGCTCGCCGTCCTGCTCGTCACTGCCGCCATCGGCTTCGACCTCCTCCTGCGTAGCCGGCTCATCGACAACCTGGACGCCTCGTTGCAGGCCCAGACGACCGACCGGGCGGCGCTCCTCGACGGCGGCGCCAGCCCGGACGTCCTCGCCACCGGTGCCGGCGAGGAGGATTTCGTCGCCGTCCTCGCGCCCTCCGGCGAAGTGCTGACGAGCACGGGGGTCGCCGATCCCTCACAGCTGGCCGTGCTCGTCCCGGGCACGGTCGTCGGCCTCGACCTCGCCCTCACCGAGGACCACGACGAGGGCGAGGGCGAGGGCGAGACCCACCGCCTCCGCGTCGCCACCGAAGCGACCGCCGACGCCCGCCGGGTGGTCGTCGGCCGGGCCACCGAGTCCATCGACGACGACCTCCGTGACGCCCGGAACCTGCTGTTGGCGGGCATACCCATCGTGCTGGTCCTGGCCGGCGTCCTGGTCTGGTTCGTGGTCGGTCGCGCCCTCCGGCCCGTCGACCGGATGCGGGGCGACCTCGAGGCCATCGTGGCAACCGGACATGGGCAACGGGTCGGGCCGCCGGGCACCGCCGACGAGATCGACCGGCTGGCGTCGACGATGAACGACATGCTCGGCCGCCTCGACGACCAGGCCGAGGCCCGTCGCCGGTTCGTGTCCGACGCCTCCCACGAGCTCAAGAGCCCGGTGGCCAACGTCCGGGCCCTTGTGGAGAGCGCCGGTGACGACCTCGAGCCGACGCAGTGGGCCGACCTGCGGACCGCCCTGGTCGGGGAGACGAACCGCCTCCAGCTCCTGGTCGACGACCTGTTGTTCCTCGCCCGGGGCGACGAGGGTCGCCTCGAGCCCGTCCGGACCGTGGTCCACCTCGACGACGTCCTCTTCGACGAGGCCGAGCGCCTCGCTCCCCTGACAACCGTGACCGTCGACGCCTCAGCGGTGACTCCGGTCGACGTGGTGGGCGATGCCGCCCTCCTGTCCCGCCTGGTCCGCAACCTCGTCGAGAACGCCGCCCGTCATGCGTCGAGTCGGGTGACCCTGAGCCTTGGTTCCGACGAGGGCCGGATCCGACTCGTCGTCGCCGACGACGGCCCGGGCGTCCCCGAGGACGAACAGGCCCGGGTGTTCGAGCGCTTCGCCCGGGTGGAGACCGGGCGGGCCCGGGCCGAGGGCGGGACCGGTCTCGGCCTGGCGATCGTGGCCCAGATCGCTGAGGACCACCGCGGCCGGGTCGACATCGACGACGCCGCTGGCGGCGGGGCCGAGTTCATCGTGGAGCTGCCGGCGGCACCGACCACCAAGGCCTGAGGATCGGATCGGTCAGGCGGAGGAGGGGGCGGGCGCTCTGAACACGCCCCGGAACTTCCGGGCGGTCAGGACACGGTGCACCGTGAGGCCCGAGACCAGCACGATGAGGCCCACCATGGAGCCGACGTAGATCGGGTTTCCGGCGTCGGTCCCGGCCAAGGCCCCGTGCAGGGCCCCCGTCCAGAAGAGGACGTAGGACGTGAGGTGGATTCGCTTCCACCACTTCCGGGGGATGCGGTTCATGACCAGCGAGCTGATCTCCACGGCCAGCAGGAGGTAGAAGGCCACGATCCCCCAGGCCACGGCACCCGTCTTCCAACCCGAGGCGAAGGGGACGAGCAGGTCGGCCACGCCGAAATGGACGTACGTGTCGGCCACCAGCCCGGCCAGGTGGATGCCGGTGAAGATGACCGCGGCTCCGCCCAGGAACCGGTGGAGGTCGAGCAACCACGCCCCCGAGGGCCGCCCCTGGAGGATGCGGGTCGACAGGAGCAGCCCCCACACCACCGAGGTGGCCGCCAGGGCGAGGGCGACGATGCCCCCGGCTCGGGCCGTGTACCACCAGAGTTGAGGGTCCACAGGGTCAGCTGCCGCCGCTGTTGGTCGAGGGCGTCGGCAGCACGGGGAGGGGCGCCGGGTTCGAGCTCGACGACGAGCTCGAGGACCCGGACGAGCCCGAGGAATCGCCGCCCGGCACCACCACGACCGTCGGATTGGCCGACGGCTGGGCCGTGGCCGGCTGCCGGGAGCCCCAGGCGAGTCCGGCGACGATGGCGAGCGAGGTGGCCACGCTGAGGACGCCGACGACCAGGCGCGAGTTCTCGGCCGGGTGCTTGCGCCGGGGGGAAGGGCTCGGTGCCGGACGGGCGGGGCGGGAGGCGGCGGGCCGCGCCGGGGCCGGCCGGCGGGCGGGCGGGGGCGTGGGGGCCTGGCCGCCCAGGTACCGCACTGGCGGGGCGGCCGGAGGCGGGGGTAGAACCCGGGCACGCGGGTCCGGTGCGGGCAGGACCACCCGCCGCGGCACCGGCGGGGCCGTCGGAGCGGGGCCCGGGGCCCGGCGGGCCGGTGGCGGGGGGAGCGTCGAGCGCGTCGGCGGCGCCGTCGGCGGTGGCGGCAGGGTCGGACGCGGGGCGGGCCCACCGGTGGGCGGGGGCGGAGGAGGGGGGATGGCTGCACCCGCCACCGGCGGGCTCGGGGGCGGCGGGGAGGCCGTCCGAGGAGGGTTCTTGGCCACCCGACCGCGGGCGGCCAGGCGGGCGAGTCGGGCTTCGACGTCGGGGTTCGGACGTTCGGTCATCAGTCCTCGGCCCCTTCACTCTGGTCGTCGTCACCAGTGTTGCGGACGACGGGGGTACTCGTCCGGTCGGGGGCCGAGGCCGACGAGCCGGTGGCGTTCGCTGTGGCCGACCCGGGGGCGGCAACGGGGTTGCCGTACTGGTCGACGTACTGCACGGCGGCCCGGGTGGCGGATGTGGCGGAGGTGGCACCGTGGTCGATGGTCACGGCGGCGGCGCTCAGGCCGGCGATGACAGTCAGCCCGAGAGCGGCGAAGGCGGTGAGGGCGGTGGATTGGTGCACGGGGGGCTCCCTGGGTCGAGTGGTCGGTCCCTCAGGGACCTGCCGCTCAGGATGCGCCCTCGCAGCTGTGGGCTTCCTGAAGTCACCTGAAGCCGGCTTCAGGAACCGACGGTCGTTCAGCCCAGCAGCTGCGCCACTGCGTGCAGTCCGAGTCCCGCCATTGCGCCGACCACGGTCCCGTTGATGCGGATGAACTGGAGGTCGGGGCCGAGGAGCAGCTCGAGGCGGTCCGCCGTCTCCGCCGAGTCCCACCGTTCGATGGTGCCGCTGACCAGCGTCACGATCTCTCCCTCGAAGCGCTCGACCACGTAGGTCACCGCCGTGGACAGGGCGTCGTTCACGCGCTCGGCGATGACGGGCTCCTCCATCCGGTGTCCGACGGCCGTCGCCACCTCGGCCAGGCGTTGGCGCAGGTCTCCGTCGGGCAGGGTGGCCTGCTGGCGGAGCTGGGACTTCACATCCGTCCAGAGCGAGCCCACCCAGTCGCCGATCTCGGGTTGGGCCAGGAGGTCGGCCTTGAGTTGCTCGCCTCGGGCCCGGAGCTCCGGCGAGGTCTGCAGGTCATGGGCCAGCTCGGCCAGCCGGGACTCGAAGCGCTGCCGGAACTGGTGGTCCCGGTCGTCGAGCATGGCCTGCACCACGGTGCGCACCCCCTCGACCAGGCGTTCGAAGAGCCGGTCCTCCGCCGCGCCCGGCAACCACCAGGGCGAGGCTGCCCCGAGCTGGGCCCGCAGGTCGTCCCGGTGCTCGTCGAGGAACCGATCGAACTCCCGTAGGACCGCGTCGAGGGCCTGCTGGTGGCGACCGTCGCGGATCATGAACTCCAGGGCCCGCCCGGCCACGGGCGCGGCGGGCACGGTCTCCAACCGGGTGCGCATCGCCCCGTGCAGCACCTGCTGGACGTCCTCGTCGTCGACGAGGTCCGAGACCTGCACGGCGGCGTCGAGCACGTCACCGGCCAGCCGATCGGCGTTCGCCGGATCCTGCAGCCAGGTCGCCAGCCGAGGCCCGATCCGGGCCGACTGCACTCGGCTCACGATGGCGTCGGGGTTCACGAAGGCGTCCTGGATGAACTCGCCCAGCGTCTCCCCGAACTGGTCCTTGCGGGCCACCACGATCGCCGTGTGCGGGATCGGGATGCCGAGGGGGTGGCGGAACAGGGCGGTCACGGCGAACCAGTCGGCCAGGCCGCCGACCATCGCCGCTTCGGCGGTGGCCTGGACGTAGCCGGCGGCGCCGGTGTCAGCGCCCCAGATCGTCACCACCAGGAACACCGCGGTGGCCATGGCCAGGAGGGCCGTGGCCCGTTGCTTCATGGCCCGCAGCCGGGCCCGGCGCTCGTCCTGGGCGCGCACCACCGGAAGGGCGGTCATCGTCGTCATGAGCTCTCTCTACCCCCATCGGGTGCTTCCGGGTTGGATCGGGCTCCGGGATGGGGATACTCGCGGCATGGCAGCCAGCGCCGTCCGCCGGGTCACGATCCACGGTCACGAGATCAGCTACCGGGATGTCGGGGAGGGGCCTGTTCTCCTGCTCCTCCACGGCATCGCCGGCAGTTCTCGGGCCTGGCGCGAGGTCATGCCCGCGCTGGCCGATGACTACCGGATGATCGCCCCCGACCTGCTCGGCCACGGCGAGTCGGCCAAGCCCCTGGGGGACTACTCACTCGGGGCCTACGCCAGCGGCCTGCGGGACTTCTTGGGCGTACTCGGCGTCGAACGGGTCACCCTCGTGGGCCAGTCCTTCGGCGGCGGGGTGGCCATGCAGCTGGCCTACCAGCACCCCGAGGTCTGTGAGCGCCTGGTCCTGGTCGACAGCGGCGGCCTGGGGCGCGAGGTCAGCCCCCTCCTGCGGGCGGCGACCCTGCCGCTGGCCGAGTACGTGCTGCCGGTGGTCTTTCCGGCCTTCGTCCGGGAGCGGGGAGACGCGGTGAGCCGGTTCCTGTTGCGCCGCGGCATCCGCTCGGGCCGGGCGGCGGAGATGTGGTCGGCGTACCGGTCCCTGACCGAGTCGGACAACCGCAAGGCGTTCGTGCGCACCATGCGGGCGGTCATCGACCCCGGCGGGCAGTCGGTCAGCGCCATGGACCGCCTGTACCTCGCCGCCGCCGTGCCCACCCTGATCGTGTGGGGCGCCGACGACCCGATCATCCCGGTCAGCCATGCCCACGCCGCCCACGAGGTCATCGAGGGCAGTCGGCTCGAGATCATGGACGGCGTCGGCCACTTCCCGCACGTCGAGGCCCCGGGCCCCTTCGTCGAGGTCCTCCGGGACTTCCTCGAGACCACGCCGGTCGCTCCGTCCGGCGTCGAGACCTACCGCGATCTGCTCGTGGAGCGTGCCGCCTCGGACTGAGGCGCACGGCTCAGGGCGACGGCGCGGACCCGTTGCCGTTGACGTGATCCAAGGTGCCGGTGACCTCCAGCACCCGCAGCACCACGCCTTCGGCGTTCTCCAGGCGGATGCGGCCCTGCTCGGCCACGGCCTCCCGGTGCACGTTGAGGAGCGACTGCAAACCCTTCGAGTCGAGGAAGGAGACCTGGCGGAGGTCGATGACCAAGGTCGGCGAGTGCCCATTCGAGGCCTGACGCACCGACCGGTAGGCCGCCATGGCCGAGTCCAACTCGGCGGCGAACGCCGGCACCGTGGCCGCATCCACCTCCTCAACCGTCACGCGGACAACCAGATCACCGCTGTCCGCCGTGGCTTCGATCGCCATCTCGCTCCTCGCAACGTCCGCCCACCCGACCGCTTCCAAGGTCTGGAGAAGCGAAGCGATCCTATCCAAGGCTGGGGACGGGATCGCCGTGGTGATCGGGATCGTCCCTCGGATCCTCGAACCGGTAGCCCTCGGCCACCACCGACTGGGCGAGGACCCGGAGGCGCTGGTTGTGGTTCCGCGCGTAGCGGCGAAGGCGATCGAAGGCCTCGTCGACCGAGACCCCGAGCTCGGCGGAGAGCACGCCCTTGGCCTGCTCGATGACCACCCGGGTGTCGAGCGCGTACTGGAGCTGTTCGGCCAGACGGCGACTGTCCTCCAGCCGGGCCTGGACGAGGTAGCCCGCCGCGACGTCGGCCAGGATCCGGGCCAGCCCGATGTCCTCGGGCGTCCAGTCCCGGGGACCGTGGTCATAGAGGTTCAACGCCCCGAAGCGCTCCGAAGCGAGGCTCAGGGGGACGCCGGCGACGGCGTGGAAGCCGAGGTGCTCGGCCTGCGCGCGGTAGGCGGGCCAGTCGACCCGGCAGGCGATGTCGGCCACCATCACCGGCTCCTGGGAGCGGAAGGCTTCGGCGCACGGCCCCAGCTGGTGCTCCTCCTGGACCCGTTCGAGCGTGGCCACGGCGTCACTGCTCGCCGTGGCGTATCTGAGCGTGTCCTCCGCGTCAGCCACCGCGATGCCCGCCCCGGCCACGTCCAGGACGTCGGTCACGTCGTCGGTCAGCCGGTAGAGGACCTCGGTCAGGTCGTAGCTGTCCGTCATGGCGTGGGCGAAGCGCGTCAGGACCGCCGTCAAGCGCTCGGTGGCAACCATGGGTTTCCTGTGTGGGTCGGGTTCCTACGACGTACGTCGGGAAACGCCGTCCTCAGGGCACAGGAATGCGCGTCGCCATGGCTCCGCGGGGGGCAAGGTCAAGACCGGGCCTCCGCCGGGCGCCGTGCGCCTGAGGAAAGGGTATCCCGACGCTCAGTCGACCGGCGGAACCTGCAGGATGAGCAGGGCGACGTCGTCGGTGCGGACGTCCATCGGCAGGACGGCGGCCAGCCGGTCGTGGATCCGGTCGGCGATCACCTCGGGCGGCGCCCCACCGCCGCCTGCTGCCGCCTCGACGAACAGCCGCTTCACCTCGTCCTCTTCGAGACCGTGGGGCGGCGCCACGTCGCCGACGCCGTCGGTGTAGAGGACGAGGGTGTCACCGGGTGCCAGGTGCTCCGCCGTCGGGCGGAGGGCGATGTCCTCGAACGCGCCGAGCAAGGTCCCCGGCTGGCCCGCCAGCCGAGCCGTCCCGTCGACGGCGACGATGACCGGGAGGGGGTGGCCGGCCACGGTGACCTCGAGGTCCACGCCGGCCTCGCGGGGACGCAGGGTCAGGAAGGCCCCGGTGAGGAACCAGCCCGGACGGGCTTCGAGCATCGCCCGGTTCAGCCAGTTCAGCGTGGTGACGGCGTCGTCGCCCCGCCAGGCGCAGAGGCGGATCGTGTTCCGGGCCAACGACGTGAGGGACGCCGCCAGCGGGCCGGTGCCGCAGATGTCGCCGATCACTGCAGCCCAGGTCTCGTCGTCGACGGCGAACAGGTCGTAGAAGTCGCCGCCCACCTCGGTGCCCTCGCCGCTGGCCCAGTAACGGACGGCGACCTCGACAGTCGGGATCTCCGGCAGGCGGTCAGGCAGCAGGCTGGCCTGCAGGGTGCTGGCGATGAGGCGTTGCTGATCCGTGAGTCGGCGGTTCTCGAGGGCCGAGGCCACGCGCCCGGCGACGGCCTCGGCCAGAGCGAGATCGTCGTCGGAGTAGCGCCGCTCGGCGTCGGTGAGCACGAACTGAAGGCCACCGATGACCCGCCCCCGCTTCGTCAACGGCACCGACATGACGCTCTTCCACCCCAGGCGGCGAACGAGCTCGCGCCGCTCGGGTGCAAGGTCGAGCCGATCCACCAGTTCGTCGGTGACGTCCGGGTGGAACTCGGCTCGGCCGGTCCGCAGCACGACGGGCATGCCCACCTCGGCGTCGGGATCCCATTCGAGGGTCCCGGCGATCTCGCGGGCGACGTCGTCGACCGCAGGGTCGGCGTGGGCCATGACCACCTCCGGCACCGTCGCTGCCGGGTCCGGGAGCACGTAGATGAGGCACCAGTCGCCGAGGTGGGGAACGGCGGCCCGGGTGACGTCGGTCATCACGTCCTGACGGGTCGGGGCCGCGGCCAGGGCCTCGTTGATGCGGTTCAGGAACTCCAGGCGTCGGCGGTGGGCCCCCTCCGCCTCCGCCGCGTCGGCCAACTCGACGCGCGCTTCGATCAGATCGGTCACGTCCAGGCTGCAACCGATGGCTCCCGTCACCTCACCGTCGGGGCCGATCGTGACCCGTCCCGAGCCCTGGATCCACCGGATGGTCCCGTCGGGCCAGACCACCCGGTGCTCGACCCGGTAGGGCCGGCGGTCCTTCGTCGCGGCGTCGACGGTGGCCAGCATGTGCGGTCGGTCCTCGGGGTGGATCCGCTCCTGATACGCGTCGAAGGTGCCAGGGAAGGTCCCGGGTGCGAAGCCGTAGAGGCCTTCCAGCCGGGCGTCCCACTCGACCGAGCCGCTGGCGATGTCCCACCGCCACGTGCCCAGGCCGGAGGCTTCCAGGGCCATGTGCAGCTGGTCCGTGAGGTCCCCGTCCCGTGGGTCGAAGGCGCCGCCCGCGGTCGGGTCGACCTCGGTCATCCCCCGTCGCCCCATCGGTGCCGCCGCACGAGCCGTGAGGGTAGCCACGCCACCAATGGCCCGACGGCGACGACGTTCGCCCGCTCCGGCTGTGGGCTTCATATCCTGGGGCGATGGCGTCGGCGACCGGCTTCGAGCACCGCGCGCTCCCCTACCGGGACGACGACGACTTCTTGGACGGAACCGTGCCGTTCGTCCTCGAAGGGCTGGCCGGCGACGGGGCGGTGCTCGCCGCCCTCGGTCCTCGCCAGACCGACCTGCTCCAGGACGCTCTTGGTCCGACCGCCGACCGGGTCGAGTTCGTGGCCATGCGAGAGGCCGGCCGGAACCCGGCCCGCATCATCCCGGTCTGGACCGAGTTCGTGAACCAGGCCGCCGCCGGTCGCCCGCTGCGGGGCATCGGCGAGCCGGTGTGGCCCGGCCGGGCCTCGGAGGAGATCGTCGAGTGTGAGCACCACGAGGCCCTTCTCGACCTCGCCTTCGCCGACGGCCGCCCGTGGTCCCTTCTGTGTCCCTACGACGCCCATCACCTCCCCGCCGACGTGGTCGCCCGCGCCGTCACCGGCCACGCCACGGGTCCCCATCGCCCAGGCCTGCTGACCGATCCGTTGCCCCTCCCACCCGCCGTCCACGAGGAACGGGCCTTCGAGCGCACCGACCGGTCATTCCGTCGCTTCGTCTCCGGTCAGGCGAAGGCGTCCGGCCTGGACCGGGTGGCCGCGGAGGAGTTCCTGCTGGCCGTCCACGAGATCGCCACCAACAGCATCAACCACGGTGGGGGCCGGGGCGTCCTCCGGGTCTGGACGACGAGCGACGCCATCGTCGCCGAGATCACCGACGCGGGGTGGATCACCGACCCGCTGGTCGGTCGCCGGTCGCCGACGTCGAGCCAGATCGGGGGCCGGGGCGTGTGGATCAGCAACGCGCTCTGTGACCTGGTGCAGATCCGTTCCGACACCGCCGCGACCACGGTCCGCCTCCACCGGCGGCTCCAACCGACGGCCTGACGCCCGGTTCGGGACCCGACCCGTCTGCCCTCGGGGCAGGACGGGAGTCGAGCGGGTAAGAGTCATCCATGACCACGACCGACTTCGAGTTCGCGGTCCGCGGTGGCTTCCACGCCGTTCGGGTCCTGCGCCACCACTTGGGTGCCTGGATGCACGAGATCGGCATCCAGCCCGCCCTCATCGACGATGTGCAGCTCGCGGTGAGCGAGCTGGCCGCCAACGCCATCGAAGCGTCACCCCTCGGCGAGGCCGACATCGAGGGCACCGCCGACGCCGACACCCTTCGTCTCGCCGTCACCAACACGGCTCGCCGCGAGTTCCGCTGGCCGGAGGGTCACGACGACCACGGACCGGACCCGTCGACGGTGCGAGGTCGCGGCCTGCACATCGCGGCCACCATCACGGACTCCCTCCACATCAGCACGCAGCGCGGGTGCACGACGGCCGTCCTGACCAAGCACCTCCTCGGTGCGCCGGCGAGCGCGGAGCGGACCGCCTGAGGAGGAGATCACCGTCGAGCCGGCGCTCCAGCAAGCCGAGGTCGCGGCCAGCAAGCGCACCCGGAAGAGTGCGTGAGGCCCCCCGTACGGGGGGCATGGGGCGGGTCGGCAATGGGCAGAGAGGGGTCACACGACTCGGCGGAGGAGGGCGATGACCGTCATGGATGTCGGGCCCCGGCCTGGCGACGAGGCAGCTTCCGTCATCACCTCCTGGCCCACCTCGAGCTCGTCCGGAACGCCACCCGGTGACGGACGAGGTGCGTCAGTCGATGGCGGGCTGCTCGTCGGCCAGGTCGCGGAGCTTGTTCTTGAGCAGCTTGTCGAGGGTGCCGAGCGGGAACTCGTCGACCACGTAGACGGCCCGCGGGACCTTGAAGCCGGCCAGCCGGCCGGCACAGTGCTCGATGACCTGGCGCTCCAGCTCGTCGTGCTCCGGGGCGTCCGGCGTGGTGATGACGAAGGCGACGACCACCTGGTCCAGCCATTCGTGCTGCTTGCCCACGATGGCGACCTGGGCCACGCCGGGCAGGCCGGTGATGGCGTCCTCGACCTCGCGGGCCGAGACGTTCTCGCCGCCCACCTTCAGCAGGTCCTTGTCCCGCTCCTTGTAGAAGAGGTTGCCGCCGGGGCCGAGCATGACCATGTCGCCGGTCTTGAACCAGCCGTCCTCGAAGGCGGCCTCGTTGGCCTCGGGGTTGTCGTAGTACTCGAGGAAGAGCTGGATGCCCCGAGTGCCCCGCATCCAGAGCTCGCCGGTCTCCCCCTCGGGCACCAGTTCCCCGGTGTCCTTGTCGACCACCGCGAACTCGTAGCCGGGGGTGACCCGGCCCATCGACCGGGTCGGCAGCTTCTCGTCGGGCTTGCCCGTCGTGGCGTGGATGACGGTCTCGGTCATGCCGTAGGCGGCGTAGACCTGGATCCCGAACATGGCGTCGAGGTCCGGCAGGATCAGGCCGAACACGCCGATGCGCAGGTCGCTCTCCGGCTTGTCCTCGGCCATGAGCGCGCCCATGACGAAGGGCATCAGGGAGATGTGGGTGATCCCGTGGCGGGCCACCACGTCCCAGAAGCGGCTGGTCGACCACTTCGGCATGAGCACAGCCGTCGCCCCCACCCCGAGCACCGAGAAGAAGGACCAACTCTGGGCGTTGACATGGAAGAACGGCAGGTAGATCAGGTAGCGGTCGTCGGGACCGAGGTCGATGTTGCGCGGACCGGTGCGGCTGGCCCAGATGGCGTTGGCGTGGGTGTGGACGACGGCCTTGGGCCGGTTGGTCGTGCCCGACGTGAACATGATCCCGAACGGGAGCATCGGCTCGATCGCCCGGCCGTTCCAGTCGTCGGCCTCAGCGAACAGGTCGGCCATGGCCCCTTGGCCGTCGGGGGCGTCGTCGCCCATGACCGAGATCCACTGCAGGTCCGGCCCGGCCTCGGTGACCAGGTCCACGAACTCGGGCTGGGTGATGGCAGCCACGCACCGGGCCTTCTCCACGAAGTAGGCCATCTCCGCCGCCACGGACTTGGTGTTGGTGGTCACGCCGACGGCGCCGACCGTCGCGCAGGCCAGCCAGGCCAGGACCATCTCCGGGCAGTTCTCGGAGTGGATGAGGACCTTGTCGTCCCTGCCGATGCCCCGGGCGGACAGGCCGGCGGCCAGGCGCCGGGTGTCGGCCCACAGCTCGGCGTAGGTCCACGACCGACCCTCGCCCTCGGCCGGATCCCAGACGAGCGCCGGGTGGTCCGCCCGCTGCTCGGCCCAGTGGGCGAGGAGCCACGGGATGTCCTGGCCGTGCCCCTGCAGCTCGATCACCGCTTGCTGATCCATCACCCACCCTCTCGACGTCGGACGCCGCAGTCTCGCGGGTCGGCGGGCCGGCGCACGAAGCGGGACCGGCCTGCTAGGACGGGCCGGGTGACCGGACTGCTGGAGGGCGTGCGGGTCCTCGACCTGAGCATCTGGCGGCCTGGGCCCTACGCCACCCAGCTCCTGGTCGAGATGGGCGCCGACGTCGTGAAGGTCGAGCCACCGGGGGGCGACCCGATGCGCGTGTTCCCGGCGCTGTTCGCCGACCTCAACGCCGGCAAGCGCAGCGCGGCCGTCGATCTCAAGGACCCGGCCGGCCTGGACGCCGTCCTCGGGCGGGCGACGGGGGCCGACGTCGTGATCGAGGGCTTCCGACCGGGTGTGGCCGCCCGTCTGGGAGTGGGCGACGCCGACGTCCGGTCGGTGAACCCGACGGTCGTGTACTGCTCGATCTCGGGTTACGGCCAGGACGGGCCCCTGGTGGCCGCCCCTGGGCACGACATCAACTATCAGGCCTGGGCCGGGGCCCTGGAGCCGCCGGCAGGCGCGGACGAGCCCGTCCTGGCCCGCCCCCCGATCGCCGACCTGGCAGGAGGGGCCTACGCGGCGATGGCCGTGTGCGCCGCCCTCGTCCGCCGGGCGCGGACCGGCGAGGGTGAATCGATCGACGTGGCCATGACCGACGTGCTCGCCTCCTGGACCGGCGCCGTGCCACCGGTGACGCTGCCCGGTGGTCGACTCCTCGGCGGTCGGGTGACGGGCTACGGCCTCTACCGCGGCCAGGACGGCTGGATCACCCTCGGCGTGCTCAGCGAGGACCATCTCTGGTCGGCCCTGGCCGGCGCGCTCGGGCTGGACGACGTGGCCGACCTCGACTTCGCCACCCGCACCGAACGGATCGACGACCTGGAGCCCCGCCTCCGGGCCGCCGTCGCCGATCGCGCCAGGGACGAGCTGGTTGCCACCCTCTTGGCCGCGGGCGTGCCCGTGGCGCCGGTCCTGACCCAGGCCGAGATGCTGGTCGCCGACGCGATCCGGGACCGGGGCACGGTGGTCGACGGCCCTGACGGCCGACCGACGGTCACCCACCCCCTCCGCTACCGCGACCACCCGGCCGACCGACCGACCGGCGTCCCGGCCCTGGCCGACGGACCGGGCTGCCTGCCGGACTGGCGCTGAGCCTGGCTCAGCCCGGGCGGCCGGCACCCCAGGCCAGGATGGTCAGGGCGACGACCTCAGCCGCCACGAAGACCTCGTCGAGGCTGACCTCCTCAGCGGTCGTGTGGGCCAGCGCGACGTCGCCGGGGCCGTAGAGCAGGGCGGGCATCGCCGCGTCGTTGGCGAAGAAGCGCAGATCAGAGCCGTAGGGCACCCCGTGAGTCGGGGACGGCGCACCGACGACGACCTCGTGGGCCGTGCCGAGGACTTCGACCACCGGGCTGTCCAACGGAGTGACCGCAGGGGCGAACTGGCCCTCGAACCACTCGACCCGGGGCCGATGCGTGGCCAACCAGGGATCGGCGTCGGCCGCCGCCGAGACGGCCCGCTCCAACGACCAGCGGGCGTCGTCGAGTGACTCGCCAGGAAGGACCCCGAAACGACCTTCGGCCACCAGCGCCTCGGGCACCGTCGAGGGCCAGTCCCCGGCCGTCACTCGACCGATGGACACCGGGGCCACGAGGACGTCCTCGGCGAAAGCCGGGTGGGTGAAGTGCTCGTGCCGCTCGTGCTCGAGCGCCGCCATGGCCGCCAGGAGGGGGACGAACTTCTCGACGGCACTGACGCCCTCGGTGCGAAGGGCCCCGTGGGCGGCCCGGCCGTCCACGTGCAGCCGGAAGCTGGCGGCCCCGGCGCCGACCGGGCAGCGCTCCAGGCCCGTCGGCTCGAGGACGACCGCGGCGTCAGCCGTGTGGCCCCGGAGCACAGCGGCGAGCGTTCCCACCCCACCGGTCTCCTCACCGATGACGCTCTGGACGGCCACCCGCCCGGGCGGCGCCAGGCCCTGCCGGAGGAGGGCGGCCACCGCGGCGATGCCCGCCACGAGGCCCCCCTTCATGTCACACGTGCCCCGCCCCCGCAGGACGTCGCCGTCGAGGCGGTCGTTCCAGGGCGAGACGGGCCAGCCCTCGAGACGACCGACCGGGACGACGTCGATGTGACCGTTGAGGGCCAGGGATGGGGCCGCCGGGTCCGACCCGGCCAGGGTGCCCACCACGACCGGGCGGGTGCCGAGCTCGAGGCCGTCGTCACTGAACGACGGGTGATCGGCCAGCTCGGCGTGGGTGGGGCACCACGTGTCGACCTCGAGGCCGAGCCCGGCCAGCGCCTGCTGGACCACAGCCTGGGCGGCGGTCTCGTCACCGGTGACGCTGGGGGTGGCGACCAGCTGACGCAGGAGGTCCGTGCTGTCGGCCCGGACGATCTCGACGCCCTCGTGCACGGCCCGGCGCAGATCGTCCATTGCCGGCGACCGTACGGCCTCAGGCGGGCGCGGGTTCGAAACCGGTCGCCAACTGGCGGTAGGAGCGGGACAGTCGGGCCAGGATCGTGACGGTGATCCCGACCAGGCCGGCGAGGGTGAACATGAGGGCGATGCCCCGCTCGGGGCCGGTGCCGAACCAGCTGCCGACCCAGTCCACGCCCGGTCCGTCGGTCATGAAGGGCATGAACACCGTCTCGGCCAGCGGGGCGATGAGGAAGGCGGTGACCGGGGCGGCTGCGTTCTCCACCAGCTGGGCGAAGCCGAACACCCGGCCCTGGAGGGTGAAGGGGATGGACCGCTGCAACACCGTCTGCTCCGCGGCCTCGATGACCGGGATGAGCGCCAGCCAGACGACCATGCCGATGGTCAGCATGACGATCGAGGACTGCAGGGCGAAGACCGAGCACACCAGCCAGTTGACGAGGTTCCCGACGAGCACGACCTGCAACGGACGCGGCCCCAGGCCGCGGCGGGCCACGTAGACCCCGCCACCGATGAAGGCGAGGCTGATGAAGCCCCAGATCAGGCCCCATGCCTGCACCGAGACCAGAGACAGGCCGTAGGCGTCCATCAGGGCCATGAAGACCCCACCGAGCAGGTTGTTGAAGGCGGCCAGCAGGATCACCAGCATCAGCCCCGGCACGGCGTGGATCGCCGTCAACGCCCCGCGCACGTCGACGTGGCCGGTCGGTGCCCCCTCCCGTTCGGGGTCGGGCTCGGGCTCCTCGATGTGGATGGTCCGCAGGTGGGCCAGGGCGCCGATGGTCAGCGTGACCGCGACCACGTAGGCCCAACCCATGCCGGGCCCGCCGATGATCAGGCCGCTGAACACCGAGGTGATGGCGAAGGAGACCCCGGTGACCGTGCCGACCAGGCCGTTGGCCCGGTCCCGGCGGTCGGCGGGGACGAGCAGGGTCACGCAGGTCGAGAGGGCGATGTTGCGCAGGTGGCCGGCGACCGAGCCGAACAGGGTCAGGCCGATCAGCACCCAGAACCAGGGACTGCGGAGGCGGAGGAGGTCGTCGGCGTCGACCGCGTAGAACACGACGGTCGCCAGGGCGAAGCAGGCGGCCGAGATCGTCGCGGCCAGCTCCATCGCCACCTGCTTGCGGTGGCGGTCGACATAGGTCCCGAAGTACGGACCGAGCAGCGCGGAGGCGATGGCGAAGGCGCCACCGATCACGCCGGTGGCCACCACGGAGCGGGTCTCCAGGTAGACCCAGAAGGTCAGGGCGAACCAGAGGAACGTGCTGGTCACGCCGGTCACCAGCGTGTTGACGAGGAGGCGCCGGAAGACCGTCATCGAGGCGCTCGCCGGTGGCTCCGCCGGGTCCATCACCACCATTGTCGACGATCGCGGCGACGGGCCGGAACCGAGATCGGTCGACCCTGGCCCGCCGCCGGAGCGGGCAGGGGGCCAACTACCGTGAGGGGATCGCGACCCGAGGGGCTGGCATGAGATCGTCGATGAGGACCACGGCGATCGCGATCGCGCTGGTGGTCGCCAGTGTCCTACCGGTGAGCGACGCCGTTCGTGCCGGAGCGGCCCCTGAGGGCGGGCTCCCCCCCCAGCTGGCCCTCGAGCCGGTTGTCATGCTGTCCGACCCCATCGCCATGGCCAGCCGCGCCGGGACCGACGACCTCTTCGTCGCCCAACGAGCCGGTCAGGTGCGGGTTCTGCACGTGACCGGCGGGAACGTGACCGCCGACCCGACACCGCTCGTCGACCTCAGCGCAGTCACCGACCCCGGTCCGGGCGAGCGCGGCCTGCTCGGCCTCACCTTCAACCCATCCGGCACCAAGCTGTACGTGCACTACACGAACCTCGATGGCAACACGCGGGTCGTCGAGTACGCCATGTCCGCGGGTGGGTCCGGGAACAGCGTCGTGCTCGCCTCCCGCCGGGTTGTGCTGAAGGTCCACCAGCCGTTCGCCAATCACAACGGCGGCGAGCTCACCTTCGGCCCCGACCACCGCCTCTACCTCGCTCTGGGTGACGGCGGCGACGGCGGCGACCCGTTCGACAACGGCCAGAACCTGCGCGTCCTCCTCGGCAAGGTCTTGCGCATCAACCCGGCCGCCGCCTCGGGCGGCCGCAACTTCACCCCGCCCGCCAGCAATCCGTTCTTCAACCAGCCGCCTCGCCGCAAGGCCATCTGGCTCTACGGCGTTCGCAATCCGTGGCGCATCTCCTTCGACCGGGACACCGGTGACCTCTACGTCGCCGACGTCGGCCAGGGGATGCAGGAGGAGGTCGACGTCCTGCCCGCCGACGGCAACGGCCTCAACGCCGGACGGGGCGTCAACCTGGGTTGGCGGCGCATGGAGGGCAACCTGCCCTTCAACGGCGCCACCGAGCCCGCGAACCACACGCGCCCGGTCTTCACCTACAACCACGGTGGCGGTCCCTGCGCCGTCGTGGGTGGCTACGTGTACCGGGGCAGCGCCATCCCGACCCTCGACGGCACCTACCTGTTGGGCGACTTCTGCACCGGTGTCATCGAGGCCATCGTCGTCGCCAACGGCACCACGTTGACCAACCACTTCCCCGACGTCGGCCTCGACGTGGCGAACAACACCTTGCAGTCCTTCGGCCAGGGCCCCGACGGCGAGCTCTACGTCCTGCAGAGCAGCGGCGCGGTGTCCCGCATCGTGGCCGGTCCCTGAGCCGTCAGGAGCCCGTCAGGTCGGCCACGACGGGGGCGAAGTCGCGGGCCTTGTCTCCTGGGATCACGTGGTACGAGTAGGCCCAGCGGTCCCGACGCTCGTGCAGCATCTCGGCCACGTCACCCGGACTGCCCACGAGGGCCAGCGGTGACTGGCGCAGCGAGTCGGCGTCGGTCCCGAAGAAGGCGGCCACCGCTTCGGCGATCGCCGGGTCGTCGGTGATCTCGGCCGCCGCCAGCCACGCATTGAGCTCGAGGTCGGCGAAGCGGTCCCCCGCCCCCTCCTTCAGCCACGCCACCTTCTCGTCGATGCGGTCGGCCTGTGCGTCCTGAGCGGCGGCCTCGTCGACCTCGCCGGAGTGGATGGAGGCGTTGACCCCGACGATGTCGGCGTTGGCGCCGGCCCACTTCAGGAGGCGAGGCGCCCCGCCTCCGACCAGGATCGGCGGGCCGCCCGACCTGTAGGGGGCGGGAGTGCCGTCCAAGCCGTCGATCTGGTAGTGCTCGCCCGCGATGCTGAACGGGCCGTCGGCCCACAGGCCCTTGAGGACCGCGCAGTGCTCGATCATCCGGTCGACCCGGACCCCGGGACGGTCCATCGGTATGCCCGACTGGTCGTAGTCGGTCTTCTTCCACCCGGCGCCGATGCCGACCTCGAGGCGACCTTCGGCCAGCTGGTCGAGGGTGGCCAGCTCCCGGGCCAGCACCGCCGGGTGGCGGTAGTCGCAGTCGAACACGAGGGTCCCGACGTTGAGGGTGGACGTGGCCACGGCACACACGGTCATCGCCACGAGGGGCCCGGACCCCTCGTCGAAGTGGTCGGGGAAGAACACCGTCGAGTAGCCGAGCTGCTCGATCTCCTTCGCCGTGTCGACCCAGGTCATGCCGGGGAAGGGCTGGTGGATCTCGGTGGCGAAGCGGAAGCGACGATCGTGAGCCATGCCCGCAGTCTGCCCCTTCCACATCGAGCCGCCGGGCTGGAGGACCGACAACGACGCACGGAGGGGGTTGGGGCACCGGCTCGCCGGCGCTTCTGGACCTCCTCCGGCCGAGAATGCCACGCAGCGTGGCCGAATCGGGCCGGTCCGACGGGTCACGCCGTTCTGGCACCTGATTCGGTCGCTCTGGGAACCGAATCAGGGGCCAGAACGACAGAAGGTTCCCCCGGCCCGACGACTCGCAGGGTTCGCTCAGATGCGGGTGTCGGGGCGGACCCTCGTGGCGCCGGGGCCGCCGTAGGCGAGGCCGTAGCCGGGTGGCGTCGTGAAGCCGAGCTCGGGCGGGTCGGCGGTGGCCGTGCGCCACCAGGCGACCAGACGGTCCTCGGCGGCGTAGTCGAAGGGGTCCTCGAGGACCGCCTCCTCCGCCCCACCGGGGGCCGGCGGGTGAGCCGCCAACCAGCGACCCGTGCGCCGGATGGCCTCCCGGGCGGGGACCACATCCCGGTAGCCCAGGAGGTCCCGGACCTTGGCCAGGTCCAGGACCCGGTGCGTCGTGCGGTGGTTCATCATCAGCGGGCGGGCCGGCGTCGCCAGCGCCGCGGGCATCCCGATCAGCTCCCACTCGTGGCCCAGCTCGTCGGTCAGGAGCTCGGCCACCTGGCGCAGGCTCAGACACTCCTCGTCGCCGCAGTTGAAGATCTCGCCCCTCGACGCCTCGGGCCGGTCGACGGCGAGGAGCACGGCGTGGGCCAGGTTCTCGACGTAGCCGAAGGTGACCAGGGTCAGGCCGTCGTCGGGCAGGATCAGGAACCCCCGCCCGTCGAGGATGCGGCGCACGATGCACCACTCCCGGGGCACGAGCTGGCGGGGCCCGTAGACGAACGGGTACCGGAAGTGGGTGGCCGCCGGGTGGTGCTCGAAGACGATCTCCTCGGTGCGACCGATGCGGTAGCTCTTGCCGTCGTCGGCCTCGGTGGCCAGCACCGCGTCCTCGGCGGTGGGCACCGGGAGGCCAGGCGGCGCGTGGGCGTCGGGGTCGAAGTAGCCCTGGTAGACGGGCACGCCGCCGATCGAGAGGAAGCGCCCGACCCGGCCGGCGAGCAGCTCGGCGATCACCCGCAGTCGGCCGTAGCTGGCGACGACGATGTCGAAGGACTCGTCGGCGAGGACCTCCACCAGGGAGCTCCGGTCGTAGGCGTCGCCGTGGAGGTGCTGGAAATGGGCCACTTCGTCGACCTCGTGGCGCCCGCTGTGGAAGAGGGTGACCCCGTAGCCCCGAGCCTCGAGCCCGGCGGCGATGAGCGGCCCCGTCGGCCCCGTGCCCCCGATCAGCAGCGCGCTCGGCGTCATCGGGTCAGTCTCCCGCGAGGAGGGCCACGGCTCGGGTGACCAGGTCGCGGCTGAGGACCTTGCCGATGTCGTTGCGGGGCAGCTGGTCGACGGTGACGAAGCGGACCGGGACCTTGTAGGGGGCGAGGTGCTCGCGGCAGAGCGCGATCAGCGCATCGTCCTCCGGCGCCGACCCACCCTCGACCGGCACGACGAAGGCCCAGGGCACCTCGCCGAGGCGGTCGTCGGGCACCCCGACGACGGCGGCGTCGGCTACGGCTGGGGACAGCAGCAGGACCTCGGCCACTTCGGCGGGGAAGACCTTCAATCCACCCCGGTTGATCATGTCGCTGACCCGCCCCTCGATCCAGACGAAGCCGTCCCCGTCCACCCGGCCCACGTCGCCGGTGCGGAACCAGCCGTCGGGGGTCATGCGGTCGGACAGGTCGGCCCCGTCGGCGTACCCCGCGCTGAGGGACGGCGTCCTGACCCAGAGCTCGCCGTCGTCGTTGACCTTGATCGTCACGCCGGTGTGGGGACGGCCGACCGCCCCCAACTTGGTGTCGCCGAAGGCCTTCGAGTCCGCCGCCGACCAGCCCACGATCTCCCCGCCGATCTCGGTCTGACCCCACCCGTTGAGCACGGCGATGCCGAAGCGGTCGCGGAAGCGACGGGCCTGCAGGGGCGACAGGGGGGAGCTGATCGACCGGACGTAGCGCAGCGGGGCCAGGTCCGTGATCGCCGTGTCGTCGCTGAGCATGGCCATGGCGGGCGGCGGCAGCACGGTCGAGCGGATCCCGAACCGGCGGACGGCGGCCGCGAACGCGCCGGTCTCGAAGCGGGGCAGGACCACGATCGAGGCGCCCACCCGGAAGGCGAAGAGGACCTGGTAGATCCCCGCCCACAGCGACATCGAGACCGGGATCAGGTTCGGCATCGGGGGTCGGGGCGGGCCGTCGGTCGGCGTGGTGCGCAGCGAGCCGATGACCCCGTCGAGCAGCTCCAGGACCCCCGAGTGGCGCATGAGGACCGGCTTGGGCCGCCCTGTCGTGCCCGACGTGAAGCTGATGGCGGCGATGTCCTCCTCCCGTCGCTCGCCTTCGACCGGGCCGACCCCCGAGGGCGACCAGCCCCCAGCCTCGGCCACGATCACCGGCAACGCGAAGCGGCCGGCCAGGTCGGGCGTCGTGACCGCGGCCACCGGCCCGACCTCGGCCACGACATGGGTGACCTCACCCGGACTGGAGCGGGGGTTGACCGGGACGTAGACGGCCCCGACCCGCCAGACGGCGAACAGGGCGGCCACGATCCCCACTCCGTTGGGCAGGGCGACGACCACGGCGTGACCCGCGCCGACCCCGAGGCCGGCCAACACGGCGGCCAGTGCGTCGACCGAGGCCTCGACCTCGGCTCGCGTCACCTCCGTGTCGATGCCCTCGTGGACCAGCGGCTCGTCCGCGCCCGCGGCGACCTCAGCCAGGAGGTCGCCGAGACCCCGCTCAGGCAGTGGCCCGACCGGCCAGCTCGCCGAGGCTGACCTGGGACCTCTCCCGGCGGCCGGCGTCCATCGAACGCACCGACACGTCGTGGCCGGCGACCTCGGCCCGCAGTGCGCCGACCGTGCACTGCTCCTGGGGCCGGGTCGAGAACGGGTCGAACCGGTACCACCGCAGGGCGTTCTCGTGGGTGATCTTGTCGATCTCCTCCCGGCTGGCGCCGTACTTCTGGGCCACGGCCAGGAGCTCCTCGGGCGCCCTCGGCCAGGACGAGTCCGAATGGGGATAGTCCTGCTCCCAGCAGATGTTGTCGATGCCGATCTCGTCCCGCAGCGCCATGCCGATGGGGTCGGCGATGAAGCAGGTCAGGATGTGGCGGCGGAACACGTCGCTGGGCAGCTCGTCGCCGAAGTCCTGCCCCGTCCAGAGATGGTGCATGTCGTATGTGCGGTCCAGGCGGTCCAGGAAGTAGGGGATCCAACCCGTCCCGCCCTCGGACAAGGCCACCCGAAGGTCGCGGTACTCCTTGAAGACCCGGGACCAGACGAGGTCGGCCGCCGCCGCGCAGATGTTCATCGGCTGGAGCGTGATCATCACGTCCATGGGGGCGTCCGGGGCGGTGACGGCGAGCTGGCCCGACGAGCCGAGGTGGACGTTCATGACCGTGCCCTCCTCCACCAGGGCCCGCCACATGGGGTCCCAGTGCTCGCTGTGGAAGCTGGGCAGGCCGAGGGTGGCCGGGTTCTCGGTGAAGGTCAGGGAGTGACAGCCCTTGGCCGCCACCCGCCGGATCTCCTCGGCGGTGGCCTCCGGGTCCCACAGCATGGGAATGGCCATGGGGATGTGGCGCTCGGGATAGGTGCCGCACCACTCGTCGATGTGCCAGTCGTTGTAGGCCCGCACCACGGCGGTGGCCAGGCCCTTGTCCTCGGTGGTCAGGAAGAGGCGGCCGGAGAACGACGGGAAGGAGGGGAAGCACATGGCGGCCAGGATCCCGCCCGCGCTCATGTCCTTCACCCGCTCGTGGATGTCCCAGCAGCCCTTGCGCATCTCGTCGTAGGAGGTGGGGTCGACGCCGTACTCCTCCTTGGGCCGGCCGGCGACGGCGTTGAGGCCGATGTTGGGGATCTTGGCTCCCTCGAAGGACCAGACGTCGTCGCCCTCGGAGGTCCGGATGACCTTGGGGGCCTGGTCGGCGTACGCCGCCGGCATCCGTCCCTCGAACAGGTGGGGCGGCTCGACCACATGGTCGTCCACGCTCACGAAGATGAGGTCGTCGAGCATCTCAGAACTCCCGTTCCGCTGGACTGAATCTCGGTTCAAACACTAGTCGAGGGGCTGCCATTCGGGCTCCCGGCGTTCGGCGAACGCCGCCGGGCCCTCCGCCTGGTCGGGGTGGCCCCACATCGACACCAGGTCCTGGGACCCCGCCCGGCAGGCGTCGGTCAGGCCCAGCTCGAGGGACCCCCACAGGGCCCGCTTGGTGGCGGCCATCGCCGCCGGGCTGTTGCGGGCGATCTTCTCAGCCAGCTCCTGGGCCGCGTCCCGCAAGCGCTCGGGCGGATCCACCACCTCGCTGATCATCCCCAGCTCGTACGCCCGCTGAGCCGACATCCGCTCGTGGCGGCCGACCAGGGCCATCCGCATCACCGCCTCGGCCGGCATCTTCCGCATGAGGCCGATGGCCTCGATGGCCACCACCTGGCCGATGGACACGTGGGGGTCGAAGAACTGGGCATCGGAGGCGGCGATGACGATGTCGGCCTCCGCCACCCAGTGGAACCCACCGCCGGCGCAGATCCCGTTGACCGCCGTGATCACCGGCTTGCGCACCCCCTGTTGCCAGGCGGTGAAGTGCAGGTCCCAGTTCTCCACCGACTCGCGGTACCGCTCGAAGCCGATGCCGTCGCCCGCGATCTCGGACACGTCGACGCCGGTCTGGAACGCCCGGCCGTTACCCGTGTGGACGATGACCCGCACGTCGGGATCCCGGTCCAGTTCGATCCACGCGTCGGCGAACTCGTCGCGCATGGCGCTGTTCATGGCGTTGAGCTGGTCGGGCCGGTCATTGATCAGCCACCCCACGGCCCCCTGCTTCTCGATGATCAGGTGCTCCACTGCGCCTCCCGCTTGTCGGCCCAGGCCGCGGGCCCCTCGGTCTGGTCGGGGTGGCCCCACATCGCCACCAGCTCCTGGGACCCGGCCCGGCAGGCGTCGGTCAGTCCCGCTTCCAACGCCCCCCACAGGGCTCGCTTGGTGGCCGCCATCGCCGCCGGGCTGTTGCGGGCGATCTTGGCCGCGAGGTCGGCGGCTGCCCGCCGGAGGTCGGCCGTCGACACCACCTCCGAGCAGATCCCCAGCTCGCGGGCGCGCCGGGCCGACAGCCGCTCGTGGCGGCCGACGAGGGCCATCCGGAAGACGGCTTCGGCCGGCGACTTCCGGACCAGGGCGATCGCCTCGAAGGCCGTGACCTGTCCCACCGAGACGTGAGGGTCGAGGAAGGTCGCGTCCTCCGCCACGATGACGATGTCGGCGTCGGCCACGAAGTGGAGGCCACCACCGGCGCAGGTCCCGTTCACGGCGGCGATGACCGGCTTGCGCACCTGGTTGTGCCAGGCGGTCAGCTTCAGCTCCGCCCGTTTGGTCCGCCGCGACTGCTCGCGCAGGGCCTCGGGATCCGAGGCCAGTTGGCCGACGTCGAGGCCGGTCTGGAAGGCCGTGCCGTTCCCGGTGTTCACGATGACCCGGACCTCGGGGTCGGCGTCCAGGTCCTGCCAGGCCCGCTCCAGCTCGGCCAGCATGGTGGCGTCCATGGCGTTGCCCCGGTCGGGCCGGTCGAACACCAGCCAGCCCACGTGATCGTCCCGCTCGACCATGAGCGTCTCGTAGGGCTCGGCGCCGACGGGGATCACGACCGGGGCACCTCGCCCCAAGCGGAGTCTCGGTAGGGATCGGGCTCGCGGGGCAGGCCGAGGACCCGCTCCCCCAGGATGTTCTTGTTCACCTCGGTCGTCCCCCCTTCGATGGTGTTGGCCCGCGAGCGCAGCATTCCTGAGACGGTGCGGGGCAGAGACTCGGCGTAAGTGGCCCCGCTGGTCGGCCAGGCGGTGGCCGCCGGGCCGAGCAGGTCGGCGGCCAGGACCTGGATCCGCTGGTTGAGCGTCCCCTGGTGGACCTTGCCGATTGAGGACTCGGGCCCCGGCGGCCGGCCGGCCTTGAGCCCGGCCCGCACCCGTTGGTTGGTCCAGGCCCGGATCTGCTCCTCGCTGTAGACCGCCATCAGGGACTGGCGCACGAGCGGCTCGGCCCAGCGTCCCCGGTCCCGGGCCGCCCGGATGAGGGCCTCGGTCCCCGAGCCACCGATGCGGTCGACTCCACCCGAGCCCGAGCCGGACACCATCTGGCGCTCGCCGGAGAGGGTGGCGTTGGCCACGGCCCAGCCCGCCCCCACCTCGCCGACCCGGTGCTCGTCGGGGACGGCGACCTCGTCCAGGAACACCTCGTTGAAGTCCACCTCGCCGGTGATGTGGCGCAGGGGGCGCACGGTGACGCCGGGGGCGTGGAGGTCCACCAGGAAGTAGGTGATGCCTTTGCGCTTCGGCACCGCGGTGTCGGTGCGGGCCAGGCAGACCCCGAAGTCCGACACGTGGGCCCACGTGGTCCACACCTTCTGGCCGGTGAGGACCCACGTCTCGCCGTCGCGCTCGGCCCGGGTGGCGAGGGAGGCCAGGTCCGAGCCCGCCCCCGGCTCGGAGAAGAGCTGGCACCACCGCTCGGTGTTGTCGACGATCCGGGGCAGGAAGCGGAGGCGCTGGTCCTCGGTGCCGTGGGCGAACAGGGCGGGGGCGCACAGGTTCAGGCCGAGGGGGTTGAGGCGGCCGAGGTTGAACGGGGCCATCTCCGCCTCCATGGCCCGGGCCACGGCCGGGTTCACGTCGAGGCCGCCGTAGGCCACGGGCCAGGTCGGCGCCACCAGGCCGGCGGCCGCCATCGTCGGGTACCAGGCCTCGTACTCCTCCCGGGGGCGCACGGCCCGGATGGCAGCGGCCCCTCCCCGCGCCGCCGCCTCCCGCCAGGCGAAGGGCACGTGCGCGAGCACCCACTCAGCGGTCAGGGCGGCGGCCGCCGCGGGGGTGGTGGACGGGTCGACGGGGAGACGGTCGCGCTGTGCTGAGGGTTCTTCGCCTGACGGCTCATCGCCTTGCGGGCCTGTTCGGCCCGCGCGATCGGCTCCGCCGATCATCGACCGCGGAACTCGGGGTCCCGCTTGTCCCGGAAGGCGGCGAAGCCCTCGCGGAAGTCCTCGCTGCGGGACGACAGCTCCAGGGCGAAGGCCTCCTGGCGCATCGACTCGTCCAGCGACGACGACGATGCCTCGTGCAGCAGCCACTTGGTCAGCCCCAGAGCCACGGTCGGGCCGCCCGCCAGTCGGTCGACAACTGCGGCCACCTCCCTGTCCAGCGCCTCGCTCGGGTGGGCGGCGTGGACCAGGCCCCACTCGGCCGCCTCGGTCCCCGAGAGCTTCCGCCCCAGGAGCAGCAGCTCCCGGGCCCGCACCCGCCCGACCCGGCCCTCCAGCATCCAGGAGGCGCCGCTGTCGGGGGTGAAGCCCCGGTCGACGAAGGGCTCCCAGAAGCGGGCGTCCGTGGCCGCCAGTGTGAAGTCGGCCGCCAGGGCCAGCTGGAAGCCGAGGCCGGCGGCCCAGCCCCGCACGGCGCAGACCACCGGGACCTGCACGGACGCCACCAGCGAGATGAGACGATGGGCGGTGTGGGGCACCCGGCGTTGGATGCTGCCGACCCGGGGCCGGTCGTCCTCGGCGTTGCGGGCCACGATGTCGGCGCCGGAGCAGAAGTGGTCGCCCGCCCCGTCGATCGCGATGACCCGGACGGCCTCGTCCTCCTCGGCGGCGGAGAGGGACTCGACCAGCCCGGCCATCATCTCGTCGTCCACCGCGTTGCGCTTGTCGGGCCGGTCCAGCCGGAGGCGCAACACCCCCTCAGCCAGGTCGACCTCGAGGCCGGGACGGCTCGCGTACGCCTGCTCACGGGCCACGGAACGCAGACTACTCTGGATTGAACCGACGTTCAGAAAGCGAAAACATGGCCGACGACGCCCCCAACCGACCACCAGAGGGCGACTGGCTCGGCTCGCAGTTCCTCCGCTTCGAGCGGATCGGATCGGTGGCCCGCCTGGTCGTGGACCGCCCCGAGATGCGCAACGCCATGTCGCCGTCCATGTACTTCGGCGTCCGCTACGCCATCGACCACGTCAACGGCGACCCCGACCTGGCCGGCCTCCTCATCACCGGCAGTGGCGACGTGTTCATCCCCGGGGGCGACCTGGGTGGGGATCCGATCGACGACTGGGGCGGCGGTCTCCGGAACCTCGGCATGGACGTGGTCCCGTTCGACGCCGTGCGCCGCTCGCTGAAGCCGATCGTCTGTGCCGTGAACGGCCTTTGCCAGGGCGGGGGGCTCGTGATCGCCATGCTCAGCGACGTGGCCGTGGCCAGCGACCGGGCCACGTTCCGGGTTCCCGAGCTCTACCGCGGCATCGCCGACACCTCGTACGCCCAGCTCCTCCCGCGCCAGGTCGGCCCGGCTCGGGCCCGGGACCTGATGTACACCGGGCGCACCCTGGACGCCGAGACCGCGGTCGACTGGGGGTTGGTGGCCCGGCTCGCCCCCCACGCCGACCTGATGGCCGAGGCCGAGGACGCCCTGGCCTGGGCCTGCCGCACCGCGCCCGAGGCCCGGGCCACCGTGAAGCGCACGTTCCACGAGTACTACGGCCACTACGACCGCATCGGCATGGAGTCCAGCCTGGGCAACGAGGAGGCCATCGAAGGCTTCCGGGCCTTCAAGGAGCGGCGGAACCCGGACTGGGTGCCCGAGGACCTGCGCACCGACGGTCGCCTCTGATGGCGAACACCAAGGCCTACATCCACGAGTTCATCGACATCCGCGGGCACCACCGGGCCGACTACATGCACCACATGACGGCCAACTGGAGCCCCACGGCCCAGCGCACCCGCAGCCAGCAGTGCTTCGGCGTGTGGGCCGTGCTCGGCTCCACCGGGGCCTGGCCCCAGGTCGTGAACCTGTGGGAGGAGGACGGCCTGGCCGGGCTGGCGGCATCCTTCGCCGGCGAAGCCGTCGGCCCCGGAGCCCAGGACGAGGCCTTGGCCACCTGGTGGGCCAAGGCGGCCGAGTTCCGCCGGGGCGGCTTCGACCGCCTCCTGCGCCCCGCCCCGTGGAGCCCGACCATCGACGACCTGTGCGCGGCCGGCGTCCGGGGCGAGTGCTACGCCCACGAGCTGGTCAACGTGCGACCGGGCACGACCGCCGAGTTCCTGGACCTGGTTCGCCACGAGGCTGTCGCTCTCCACCGGGCCGAGGGCCTGGAGTTGGTCGGGGCCTTCTCCACGCTCATGGTCGACGACGACGAGTGCCTCCTGATCTGGGCCGTGCCGACGTGGCCGGCGTGGGCGGGCTACGAGACGGCCCTGCTGGGCGACGGCGCCCTCGCCACGTGGGTCCGGGACTCCCGCCGGTTGGTCACCGGTCGCCACCGCATCCTGCTGGTCGACAGCCCACTCTCTCCGCTGCGCACCGGGCGCCAGCCCCACGTCGACGACCGCACCGACTGGACGGGGTGAGGTGGCCGCCGAGATCACCGACGAGGCCATCGCCGCCCTGCGGGCTCGCATCGGGGTCCCCCAGCCCCATCCCCAGCCGCCGCACTACCGGACGCCCAACGAGGATGCCTTCCGTCACGTCGCCGAGGCCTACGGCGACGACAACCCCCTCTGGTGCGACGAAGCCCACGGGGCTACCACCCGCTGGGGTGGGGTGATCGCGCCGCCGCACCTGGTCGGCGGCGACACCCTGATCGGCGAGAACGAGGTGACCGGCTACGACGAGGACACCAAGGCGCTGATGAAGGGTGACCCCCTGCGGGGGGTCCACGCCTTCTATTCGGGCAGCCATCGCGAGTGGTGGCAGCCGCTCTACCCCGGAGCCCGGATCACCCGTCGCAACGCCCTTGTCGGCGTCCACGACAAGGCGGGCGAGTTCGCCGGTCGGGCCGTCCACGAGTGGACGGCGGAGGTCTTCTGTCAGCAGGACGGCCCGCCCTTGGCCGCTCAGTACCGGCTGATGATCCGCGGGGAGCGGGAGAAGGCCGAGGCGTCGGGCAAGTACGACGACACCGAGATCCGCCCGTACACCGATGACGAGATGGAACGCATCACCGAGGCCGTCCTGGCGGAGGGTGACCGCCGTCGGGGGGCCGAGCCCCGCTGGTGGGAGGACGTGGCCGAGGGCGACGAGATCGAGCCCCTGGTGAAGGGACCGTTCCGGGTCACCGACCTCGTCTGCTGGCACGTGGGCATGGGGATGGGGCTCTACGGCGTGAAGGCCCTGCGCCTCGGCCAGGAGCAACGTCAGAAGGTGCCCCGCTTCTTCCGCCCCGACGACCTCAACGTCCCCGACGTCCAGCAGCGCGTGCACTGGGACGCCGAGTGGGCCCGGCGGGCGGGCAGCCCGGCCATCTACGACTACGGGCGGATGCGGGAGACCTGGCTCATCCATGCCTGCACCGACTGGATGGGCGATGACGCCTGGCTCTGGAAGCTGGACTGCCAGTTCCGCCGCTTCAACTACGTCGGCGACACCCACTGGGTCCGGGCCCGGGTCACCCGCCGGTACCTCACTGACTGGGGCCAGCCCGCGGTCGACCTCGACCTCTCGGGCGAGAACCAGCGGGGCGAGACGACCACGCCCGGCCACGCCTCGATCCTGCTGCCCAGCCAGGAGCACGGGCCGGTGCGGCTGCCCCCCGTGCCCGGCGACGCGGACACCGCCCAGGAGGTGCTCGACGCCCTCGTCCAACGCTTCGCCGACGAGGAGGGCTCATGAGCGCGCCAGGCACCTGGGTACGCGACGAGCAGCACACGATCCTGGAACTGCTCCGGGCGCGGGTCGAGGACTCGCCGGATGACCCGTACCTCGATGTCATCGGTGAGGCGCTCACCGCGGGCGAGGTCGGCCGGAGTGCGGCCCGCATCGGCGGGGCGCTACGGGCCATCGGTGTCCAGCCCGGCGACCGCGTCGCCTCCCTCATCGAGAACTCGGCCGAGGCTGTGCTCCTCTGGTTCGGGATCCTCTGGGCCGGCGGCGTGGCCGTCCCGGTCAACACCGCCTACAAGGGCGAGTACCTCCGCCACCAGCTGTCCGACTGCGGGGCCCGGGCCCTGGTCGTGCAGGACGACCTGGCCGAGCGGGCCGAGCGGGTGGTGCCCGAGGTGCCCGGGATCGAGCACGTCGTGGTCATCGACGGCGAAGCCGGTGCCGGACGCTTCGGCTCGGCCACCACCCACTTGTGGGCCGACCTGCTCGACGGGCCGGAGGGCGAACCGGCCACCGCCGCCCCCAGCGAC
This sequence comes from uncultured Microthrixaceae bacterium, assembly GCA_963725155.1. GTDB lineage: Bacteria > Actinomycetota > Acidimicrobiia > Acidimicrobiales > DATDAH01 > DATDAH01. The sequence goes on along the minus strand of CAVRXU010000002.1, from coordinate 831,710 downwards.
CTGGCCACGTTCGTCTACACGGGGGGCACCACCGGCCCGTCGAAGGGCTGCATGCTCAGCCACAACTACCACCAGGTCCTGGCCCGCCAGATCGGGATCTGCTGGAAGCGCACCGCCGACGACGTCGTCTGGACCCCGTTGCCGATGTTCCACTTCAACGCCATCGTCACCGCCGTCGTCGGCTCCCTCCTGTTCGGCGGCTCCGGAGCCATCTCCGGGAGGTTCTCGGTGTCCAACTTCTGGCCCGAGATGAACCGGACCGGCGCCACGATCACCTCGACCCTCGGGACGATGGCGTACCTGCTGGCCCACGACGAGGACCGGCCGGAGATGCCCCAGTCGGGCCGGCCCGAGGCCAACACCACCCTCCGGCTCCTCGGCGCCGCGCCGATGCCCGAGGAGGTGGACCGGATCATCCGCAGCCGCTTCGCCATCGACACCTTCAGCGGGGCCTACGGGCTGACCGAGGCGTCACTGGTGTCGTGGCAACCGCCGGGCATCGACAACAAGCCCAATGCCGCCGGGGTCGTCAACGACGAGTACTTCGACGTGCGGGTCTTCGACGACGACGACCACGAGCTGCCCCGCGGCACTGCAGGCGAGATCGTGCTCCGGCCCAAGCGACCCCAGTCCATGTTCGAGGGCTACTGGGGCCGGCCCGAGGCCACCGTGGAGGCCAGCCGCAACTGGTGGTTCCACACCGGCGACATCGGGCGCATCGACGACGACGACTTCCTGTTCTTCGTCGACCGGAAGGCCGACTACCTGCGCCGCCGGGGCGAGAACATCTCCAGCTTCGAGGTGGAGCGCATTCTCATGGGCCACGGCGCCCTGGCCGACGTGGTGGTCCACGCCGTGCCATCCGAGCTGGGGGAGGACGACCTCAAGATCAGCGCCACTCTCCGGGCCGACGCCACGCTCCACGAGGAGGAGCTCTTCGCCTGGTGCCAGGACGAGCTCCCCTACTTCGTGCTCCCCCGCTACATCGAGTTCCGGGCGGAGCTGCCCCGAAACCCGGTGGGCCGGGTCCTGAAGCGCACCCTGCGCGACGAAGGCGTCACCGCCACCACCTGGTCGGTGGACGACGCCGGGATCGAGATCGAGAAGCGCTGACCGACGGCGTCCGCCCCGACCCACGGAGCGCCGTCACAACACGGGATCTTCGGCGCTGTCCCGTCGCGCCGAAGGCTGGCAGTCTGACGTCGTGCCCTCCCTGGACCGTCGTGACGTGGACGCCGTCATCTTCGACGTCGACGGCGTCGTGACCGACACGGCCCGCATCCACGCCGACGCCTGGACCGCGGTCTTCGACGATCTCCTCCGCCGCCGAGCTGACGCCGGGGGCGACCTCGAGCCCTTCACGCCCGACGACTACCTCGCCTACGTCGACGGCCGCTCCCGTTTCGACGGCGTCAGGACGTTCCTGGCCTCCCGGGGGATCGAGCTGCCCCACGGCTCGCCCGACGATCCCCCGGGCAATGACACCGTCTGCGCCGTCGGCAACCGCAAGGACCGCTCGTTCGTCGACCTGATCCTGCGAGACGGCGTTCAGGCGTTCCCGGACACCGTCGGTCTGATCGAGCGGACTGCCGAGGCCGGCATCGCCGTCGCCGCGGTGTCCGCCAGCCGGAACATGGGAGACGTGCTCCGTGCGGCACACGTCATCGACCGCTTCGCCGTACGGGTCGACGGTGTCGTAGCCGATCGGCTCGGGCTGGCGGGCAAACCCGATCCCGCCCTGTTCCTCGAAGCCGCCCAGCGCCTCAGCGTCCGCCCCGACCGTGCGGTCGTGGTCGAGGACGCCCAGGCCGGCGTTGAAGCCGGCCGACGGGGCGGCTTCGCCCTGGTCATCGGTGTGGCCCGGGCCGGGAGCGGCGAGGCCCTGGCCGAGCACGGCGCCGACGTCGTCGTCGCCGATCTCGACGCGGTGGAGGTTCGATGACGCCGGGGGACCGGGCCCGCCTGGTCCTCGCGGGCTACGACCCAGCGAGCGAGGGACAGCGTGAGGCGCTGTGCAGCCTTGGCAACGGCTACCTCGCCACCCGGGGCGTGGCGCCGGAGGCGACCGACGACGGCATCCACTACCCCGGCACCTACGTGGCCGGGGTCTACAACCGCCTGGTCGACCACGTCGACGGCCACCAACTCGATCACGAGAGCCTGGTCAACCTGCCCAACTGGGTCCTCTTCGAGTTCCGCACCGAGGACGGGGCCTGGTTCTCGATGGACCGGACCGAGGTGCTCGACCACACCCTGACCCTCGACATGCGGCTGGGCCAGTTGATCCGGGAACTTCGGTTCCGGGACGGCGCCGGGCGGGTCACCAGCGTGACCCAACGCCGCCTGGTCCACGGCAACGAACCCCACCTGGCGGCGATCGAAACCACCTTCCGCCCCGAGGGCTGGTCGGGGACGATCGAGGTGCGCTCGATCCTCGACGGCGCCGTCGAGAACAACGGCGTCGAGCGGTACCGCGACCTGGGACGACGCCACCTGCGGGTCGAGCGGACCTGGGCGCCCGACGAGGACATCGTGGCCCTCCTGGCCGAGACGACCGACTCCCGCATCCGGGTCGCCGAGGCCGCCCGGACCCGGGTGCTGGGAACCCTTGGCCGGTTCGAACGCTCCCTCGACGCGGGCGACCGGCACATCGGTCACCGGCTGGTCGTGCCTGTCACCGACGGTCAGGAGGTCGTGGTCGAGAAGGTCGTCACCATCTACACCTCCCGGGACCAGGGCATCTACGAGCCGGGCGACCACGCCGTCCGCCACGTCGCCTGGGCCTCGGGCTACGACGACCTGGCCGTCAGCAACGCCCGGGGCTGGGCGCACGTCTGGCGCCGCACCGACATCCGCATCGAAGGGTCCGAATCACTGGCCCGGGGCCTGACGCTGCAGCTGTACCAGTTGCACCAGGTCATCTCGAAGCACACGACGACCCTGGACGTGGGGATACCCGCCCGCGGGCTGGTCGGCGAGGCGTACCGGGGGCACATCTTCTGGGACGAGCTCTTCGTGTTCCCCTACGTCAACCTCCGGGTGCCCGAGCACGCCCGGGCGCTGCTCATGTACCGCTTCCGCCGCCTCGACGAGGCCCGGCGCCGAGCCCGCCAGGCCGGCTTCGAGGGCGCCCTGTTCCCGTGGCAGAGCGCATCGAGTGGGCGCGAGGAGACTCCCGAGGCCCATCTCAACCCCCGCTCGGGGCACTGGCTACCCGACCACTCCCGGCTCCAGCGGCACGTCAACTCCGCCATCGCCCACAACGTCGTGCGCTACCTCGACGCCACCGATGACCAGGACTTCCTCTCCTTCAACGGCGCGGAGCTCATGGTGGAGATCGCCCGCTTCTGGACCAGCGCCGCCGCTTACGACCACATCGAGGACCGGTACGAGATCCGTGGCGTGGTCGGACCTGACGAGTACCACGAGGCCCTGCCCGATGCCGACCACCCCGGCGTCGACAACAACGCCTACACCAACGTGATGGCGGCCTGGGTCCTCTGGAAGAGCGGTGAGATCCTCGACCGCCTGAACGACGACCGCCGCGAGGAGATCGTGGCCAAGCTGGCGATCACGGCCGAGGAGCGGGAGCGCTGGGACCAGATCAGCCGCCGGATGCGGGTCTGCTTCCATGACGGCGTCATCAGCCAGTTCGAGGGCTACGAGCGCCTCCAGGAGCTGGACTGGGACGGGTACCGGGCCCGGTACGGCAACATTCAACGCCTCGACCGGATCCTCGAGGCCGAGGGCGACACGGCCAACCGCTACCGGCTGTCCAAGCAGGCCGACGTGCTCATGCTCTTCTACCTGTTCTCGCCGAGAGAGGTGAGCGAGCTGTTCGACCGGCTGGATTACATCGTGGACGACGCCTGCATCGACCGCACGATCGACTACTACCTGGCCCGGACCTCGAACGGGTCGACCCTCAGCCAGGTGGTGCACGCATGGGTGGTGGCCCGACGTGACCTCGGGCAGTCCTTCGACGCCCTCTGCGACGCCCTGCGGAGCGATCTCGAAGACACCCAGGGCGGAACCACCGCCGAAGGCGTCCACATCGGCGCCATGGCCGGGACCGTCGACCTCATCGAGCGTTGCTACACGGGGTTGACGATCCGCGACGACGCGGTCTGGTTCGACCCGGCCGTCCCGGCCGAGCTCGGTCCCTACTCCTTCAACCTCCGCTTCCGGGGCAACTGGCTGGACGTGCGGGTCTCGGCGGCGGGCATAGAGCTCGAGGCCCACGGCCACAACCGGCCGGTGCCCATCGGCTTCGACGGCGAGGTGACCGACCTGGCGCCGGGTGAGCGCCGGGTGCTGGCGAGGACCTTCGACCTTGGAGTCGGCACCGACGACGTGGTCTGATTGGTGGATGGACAGCACCCCGCGGGGTCGGCGCCTCGTGGCGATCGCCGAAGCGGAGTGCTGGCGGCTTGTGGCCACCCATCGCTGGGGCCGCCTCGTTGTCGTGGTGGCGGACCATCCCGAGCTGTTCCCCGTTGATCACCTGGTCGATGGTCGCAGCTTGCTCGTGCGCACCGAGGAGGGGACCAAGCTGCGGGCCGCGCTCGGGGCCCGGGTCGGCTTCGAGGTCGACGAGGTCGACGACGACGCCCGGCTGGGCTGGACCGTGATGGTCGCCGGCTACGCCAACGAGGTCTACGACACCCATGAGCTCGACCTCGTCGAGATCGACCCCGACGAGGCCGTGTGGACCGGTGACCGGGTCCACTGGCTGCGCATCGTGCCCTTCAAGGTCAGCGGGCGACGCCTGGTCGCCCTTGCTCCCTGACCGCCTGGGTCAACCGAGTCGGAGCGCGAGGAGCTCGGGCGGGGCGGCGGTGCCGACGCCCGACTCGCGGGTGCCCGAACAGGGACCTTGACCAGTCCGCGAGGATCGCGGGAATGACCCCCGATCCGAGCCCGCCCAACCAGAGCGGCGGCGACCCGTGGTGGCGAGAGGCGGTCATCTACGAGATCTACGTCCGCAGCTTCGCCGACGCCGACGGCGATGGGCTGGGTGACCTGGCCGGCATCCGGTCCCGGCTGCCCGCACTGGCGGACCTCGGGGTGGACGCGGTGTGGCTGACGCCCTTCTACCCGTCGCCACAGGCCGACGGGGGCTACGACGTCGCCGACCCGTGCGCCGTCGACCCGCAGTTCGGCACCATGGCCGACTTCGACGCCCTCCTGGCCACCGCCCACGACCTCGGCCTGCGCCTCCTGGTCGACATCGTGCCCAACCACACCTCGGTCGAGCACGCCTGGTTCCGCGCCGCGCTGGCCGGCGGCCCCGGGAGCCCGGCCCGGAACCGCTACTTGTTCCGACCCGGTCGGGGCCCGGACGGGGACGAGCCGCCCAACGACTGGCGCAGTGTCTTCGGCGGCCCCGCGTGGACCCGCATCACCGAGGCCGACGGTGAGCCCGGCCCGTGGTACCTCCACCTCTTCGCCCCCGAGCAGCCCGACCTCGACTGGACCCGGGCCGAGGTCCGGGACGGGTTCGACTCGATCCTGGCCTTCTGGCTCGACCGGGGCGTGGACGGGTTCCGCATCGACGTGGCCCACGGGCTGGCCAAAGATCCCGAGCTGGCCGACATCGCCGGACGCTTCCCCCACGCCGGGGTGGCCGCCGAGGGCCACCCCCACTGGGACCGGGACGAGGTCCACGACATCTACCGGGACTGGCGGAGGGTGATCGACGCCTACCCGGGCGACCAGGTCTTCGTGGCCGAGGCCTACCTCGGCAGTGCCCGCCGCCTGGCCCGCTACGTCCGGCCGGACGAGCTGCACAGCGCCTTCAACTTCGACCTCCTGCTGGCCCCGTGGGACGCCACCGCCCTGACGGAGGCGATCGACGAGAGCATCACCGGCTTGGCCGAGGTGGGGGCCACACCGACCTGGGTGCTGTCGAACCACGACATGGTGCGCCACGTGACGCGCTACGGCGGCGGTGACCTCGGGCCGCGCCGGGCCCGAGCGGCCATCCTGCTCCTGCTCGCCCTGCCCGGCGCGGCCTACCTCTACCAGGGCGAGGAGCTCGGCCTCCCCGAGGTGACCGACCTGCCCGACGAGGTCCTCCAGGACCCCACGTTCGTCCGCTCGGGCGGCCAGGAGCGGGGACGGGACGGGTGTCGGGTGCCGCTGCCGTGGGCCGGCGACCGGCCCTCCTACGGGTTCGGACCGGGCCCCGCGGCGTGGCTCCCCCAACCGGCCGACTGGGCGGCGCTGACGCGGGAGCGGCAGGCCTCCGATGCCGACTCCATGCTGCGGCTGTACCGCTCGGCGCTGGCCCTGCGCCGGGATCTGCCGTCGCTCGGCATCGGCCCCTTCGCGTGGGCGGAGGGCCCACCGGGGGTCATCACCTTCCACCGTGGCCCGGGCTTCACCTGCGTGGTGAACGTCGGCGACGACACCGTCGCCCTCGACGCGACGGGCCGGATCGCGCTGGCCAGTGGCCCCCTCGGGTCTAACGGATCGCTGCCTGGGGTAACGGGGGTCTGGCTGACCAGTTGACTTCCGGGCCCAGCCCGCCTTTGATGGTCAGCAAAGAGGGGGACGGATGGCTCAGCGGGGGTTGCTGAAGCGGCGTCGGACGGCACCGGTCGTCGCTCTCTGCCTGGGAGCCGCGCTCCTCGTCTCCTGCTCGGGTGACGACTCCGGCCCGCCGACGCTCGTCTGGTACACGAACCCGGACAACGGCGGCCAGGCGACGCTGGCCCAGCAGTGCTCCGACCAGTCGGACGGGGCCTACTCCATCGAGACCCAGGTCCTGCCCAACGAAGCCGACGCCCAGCGGGAGCAGCTGGTGCGCCGCCTCGCCGCGAGCGACTCGTCGGTCGACCTCATGAGCCTCGACCCGCCCTTCGTCGCCGAGTTCGCCAACGCCGGCTACCTGCTCCCGATCACCGATCCCGCCGAGGTCGATGCCCTGACCGAGGGCGTGCTCGACGCCCCCCTGGAGACGGCCTACTGGGACGATGAGCTCGTGGCCACGCCCTTCTGGGCCAACACCCAGCTGCTCTGGTACCGGACCTCCGTCGCTGAGGCCGCCGGGGTCGATCCCAGCGCCGAGGACTTCACGTGGGACGCCATGATCGACGCCGCCGAGTCGGCCGACAAGCGCATCGGCGTCCAGGGGCGGCGCTACGAGGGCTACATGGTGTGGATCAACGCCCTCGTCGCCTCCGGCGGCGGGCAGATCATCGAGAACACCGATCAGGGGGTCGACGCCACCCCGTCGATGGCCTCTCCCGCGGGCGACAAGGCGGCCGAGGTCGTCCGCCGCCTGGCCGACTCCCCTGCGGCACCGGCCGACATGACCACGGCGGGCGAGGAAGAGGCCCGCTCCCTGTTCCAGAGCGACGACGGGGCGTTCATGGTCAATTGGCCCTACGTCTACGCCGCGGCGAAGGGCGAGGTCGACAGTGGGGCGCTCGACCAGAGCGTGGTCGACGACATCGGTTGGGCCCGCTACCCGCGGATCAACGCCGACGAGCCCAGCGCCCCACCCCTCGGGGGCATCAACCTGGCCATCGGGGACTTCACCCGCTACCCCGACGAGGCCCTCGACGCGGTGGCGTGCATCACCTCGGTCGACAGCAACGTCCAGTACATGGTCGAGTCGGGCAACCCGGCCGCCCGCGACGCGGCCTACGACGATCCCGCCGTCCGGGAGGCCTTCCCGATGGCTGACCTGATCCGGGACTCGATCAACGAGGCCGCTCCCCGCCCGATCACCCCGTACTACGGCGACGTGTCGACCTCCGTGCAGCGCACCTGGCACCCCGCCAACTCGGTGCAGTCCCCGGACACGCCGGAGGAGACGGACTCCTACATGAGTGAGGTCCTCCGAGGGGACCGACTGCTGTGACCGCGGCCATCGCCTCGGATCGCCTCCACGCCGAGCGCCGCTTGGGCTTCCGGCTGTCGTTCCCCGCCTTCTTCGTGATGATCCTCGTGACCGCCTACCCCCTGGGCTACGCGGTGGTCCTCTCGCTCTACCGCTACCGGCTGACCGACCCCAGCGGCAAGGAGTTCGTCGGCCTCAAGAACTACGTCACCGTCCTCACCGACCCCGTGTGGTGGAGCGCGGTGTCGACAACGGCGATCATCACCCTCGTCAGCGTCGGCGTGGAGCTGGTGCTCGGCTTCGGGTTCGCCTGGGTCATGTACCGGATCCTGCGGGGCCGGTCGATCGTGCGCACGGCGATCCTCGTGCCCTACGGGATCATCACCGTCGTATCGGCCTTCGTGTGGCGCTACGCCTTCCAGCTCGACTCGGGGTTCGTGAACCAGTGGTTCGGCCTCGAGGACTTCAACTGGTTCGGCGAGCGGTGGTCCTCGCTCTTCGTGATCACGCTCTCGGAGATCTGGAAGACGACCCCGTTCATCTCCCTGCTCCTGCTGGCCGGCCTGGTCCAGGTCCCCGAGGAGCTGCAGGAGGCGGCCAAGGTCGACGGAGCCACGGCGTGGCAGCGCCTGTGGAAGGTGGTCCTACCCAACATGAAGGCCGCCATCATGGTGGCCGTCCTGTTCCGGACCCTGGACGCCTGGCGGATCTTCGACAACCCGTTCATCATGACCAGCGGGGCCAACGACACCGAGACCCTGTCGTTCCTGGCCTACCGCCAGAACGTGACGCTGGTGAACCTGGGCGCCGGCTCGGCCGTGTCCGTGCTCCTGTTCGCCACGGTCGTGATCATCGCGGTGATCTTCATCAAGGGGTTCCGCACCGATCTCAGCCAGGTCAGGGGGGACACCTGATGGCCAGTGGCGGCAAGACCAGCAACTGGTGGACGGTCTGGGGCCTGATCATCCTCGCCTGGGCCCTGTTCCCCCTCCTCTGGATGACCTCCCTGGCCTTCAAGAGCCCCGACACCTTCCGCAGCGGGTCCCCGTCGTTCTTCCCGGAGGACTGGACCTGGGACAACTTCGACACGGTGTTCAACGACTCGCTCTTCACGTCGGCCCTGCGCAACTCGTTCGGCATCGCCATCATCGCCACGTTGCTGTCGGTGATCGTGGCCATGTTCGCGGCCTACGCCATCGCCCGGCTCGAGTTCCGGGGCAAGAAGCTCCTGCTCTCGATGGCCCTGGCCATCGCCATGTTCCCCCAGGCCGCCCTGGTCGGCCCCCTGTTCAACATGTGGCGCAACCTGGGCATCTACGACACCTGGCTCGGCCTCATCATCCCGTACCTCACCTTCGCCCTCCCCCTGTCCATCTGGACGATGTCGGCCTTCTTCCGCCAGATCCCCTGGGAGATGGAGCAGGCCGCCCAAGTCGACGGGGCCACGTCGTGGCAGGCATTCCGCAAGGTCATCGTGCCCCTCGCCGCCCCCGGTGTCTTCACCACCGCGATCCTGACCTTCTTCTTCTGTTGGAACGAGTTCCTGCTCGCCATCTCCCTGACCTCGACCGACAGGGCCCGGACCGTGCCCGCCGCCCTCTCCTTCTTCACCGGACAGTCGCAGTTCCAGTCGCCGGTGACCGCGGTCATGGCCGCCTCGGTCGTCGTGACCGTCCCGATCGTCATCATCGTGCTCGTGTTCCAGCGCCGCATCGTCGCGGGCCTGACCGCTGGTGCCGTCAAGGGCTGACCCCAAGGAGCGACATGGCCGAGATCACTCTGCGCAACATCGTCAAGAAGTACGGCGACGGCTTCCCGGCGGTCAACGACGTCAGCCTCGACATCGCCGACGGCGAGTTCATGATCCTGGTCGGCCCGTCGGGCTGTGGGAAGTCGACCGTGCTGCGGATGATCGTGGGCCTGGAGGACATCACCGATGGCGAGGTGACCATCGGCGGCGAGCGGATGAACGAGAAGGCGCCGCGGGACCGCCACCTGGCCATGGTCTTCCAGAACTACGCCCTCTATCCGCACCTCACCGTGTTCGAGAACATCGCCTTCCCGCTCCGGCTGGCCAAGAACCTGTCCGAGGACGAGATCCGGGCCAAGGTCGAGGAGGCCGCCGGCACCCTGGAGCTGACCGAGCACCTCGACCGGCGGCCGGCCAACCTGTCCGGCGGTCAGCGTCAACGGGTGGCCATGGGCCGGGCGATCGTCCGGGAGGCGCAGGCGTTCCTCTTCGACGAACCCCTGTCGAACCTCGACGCCAAGCTCCGGGGTCAGATGCGGACCGAGATCCTGCGCATGCAGCGGCGCATGGGGACCACCACCGTCTACGTGACCCACGACCAGGTCGAGGCCATGACCCTGGGTGACCGCGTGGCCCTGCTGCGCAAGGGCGAGCTGCAGCAGGTGGGACCGCCCCGCGAGCTCTACGAGCACCCGCTGAACCTGTTCGTGGCCGGGTTCATCGGCTCCCCGCCCATGAACTTCGTGCCCGCAACCCTCGACGGCGACCAGATCCAGCTCCCGTTCGTCACGTTCACGCTCCCCGAGGACATGCGCGAGCGGGTCGGGGACCGGGAGCACGTCATGGTCGGCATCCGCCCCGAACGGTTCGACGACGCCGAGGTCGTCGACGGCGACAAGGCCGCCGACGGCGTCACCTTCGACGCCGAGATCGACGTCGTCGAGTGGTTGGGCAACGAGCAGTACGCCTACATCCCCTACGAGGCCCCCGAGATGTTGGAGGAGACCCTGGAAGAGCTCGAGCGGGACCTCGACAGTGAGCGGATGCGCAGCCAGCTCGTCGTCGCCCTCGACCCGTCCAGCACGATCGACGCCGGCACGTCGGCCAAGCTCTGGTTCGACCCCCACTACATGCACGTCTTCGACGTCGAGAGCGGCGAGAACCTCACCAATCCGGCGACGGACCCCGAGCCGGTGGGGGCCGAGGCCGCCTCCTGATCCCGGGCGCGTCTCAGTCCAGGAGCCGCTGCTCGCCGGGCCGCGCGGGCAGAACCGTGGCCAGGTAGTCGGCCAGCGCCTCGGGGTTGCTGATCTCCCGCCCCGCCCGCTCGGCCATGGCGTGACGGTGGTCGAGCATCTCGTGGAAGAGCTCGGCCGGCTCCAACCGATTGGCCAGGTCGGCCGGGACGGCCCCGACGATCGGCTCGTAGACCTCGCCCAGCCACCGGGCCGCGCCCACCGCTGCGGGGACCGGCTGGCCCTCGTCCTGCTCGAGCCGGGCCCGGAAGTTCTCGATGTCGGCCAGCAGCCGGCGGGCCTGGTTCTCCTGGACCCGGAGGCCGGTGCGGTGCTGGAGCTCCCGGGCGTGGTGACCCTCCTCGACCAGGGCGGGGGTGATGTCGAGGATCTGGCCGTCAGCCACCGAGCGGATGGCCAGCTCCTCCACGTCGAAGCCGAGCTCGTTGATGCGGCGCAGACGGTCGTCGATCCGCCACCGCTCGGCGCAGTCGAAGCGGTCGGTGCGGGTCAGCTCCTCCCACAGTTCCTCGTAGCGATCGCGCAGCTCGTCGGCAATGGCCATCGGGTCGACCTCGGGAGCGACCCGGCCCGAGGCCTGGAGGTCGAGGAGGCCGCCGACGACGTTCTCGTAGGCGATCTCCAGGTCGTGGGCCCGGAGCTGGGCACTGATCGACGGCCGCAGCTCGGTCGTCTCGGCGTCGACCAGGTAGGCCATCATCGCCCCGGCATCCCGGCGGAACAGGATGTTGGAGAGCGAGGCGTCGCCCCAGAACACGCCCGCCAGGTGGAGCCGGACGAGCAGCACGACGGCGGCGTCGATCAGCACCTCCCGGGGGGCCTGCGCCTCCCGGCCCAGCACGTACCAGTAGGGCAGGGAGAAGTCGAGGTACCGGGTGATCAAGGCGGCGACGTCGTCGGGGCCACGGGCCCGGACGAAGCCCACCGGCTCGACCACGGGCAGGCCCGACTCGTGGAGCTGCCGCAGCGTGCGGTGTTCGGCCTCGGCGTGGGCGGCGTCGGTCTCTTTGAGGGCATAGACGCGGTGGTCGTAGCGGACGAAGCGGACCACGTGGCGGCTGACGCCGTGGGCCATCGGCACCAGGCGTTCGTGATCCCACTGGGCCAGGGGCGTGGACCATGGCAGGTCCAGGAAGTCGGTGTGACCCCCGCGGACGACGATCTCGACCTCCGTGCCCTCGTCGGCCATCGGCCGATCGTCGCACGGGTCGGCCGATCGGCCAACGCCGTCAGCCGAAGGGCTGGAGGCTGTCGGCCACGACCCACATGCTGAAGTACTGGCTGTTGGCGCCGTAGGCCATGGCCAGGGCCGTGCTCGCCCCCTCGACCTGGTGCTCGCCGGCCGCGCCGCGGACCTGGTTGGCGGCCTCGGCGAAGCGCAGGAGGCCCGAGGCGCCGATCGGGTTGCTCGAGAGCACCCCGCCGGAGGCGTTGATCGGGAAGGAGCCGCCCAGCTCGGTGGAGCCGTCGTCGATCATCTTCCAGCCCTCGCCCTCGGCGGCGATGTCGTGGCCCTCCAGCCAGATCGCCTCGTGCCAGGAGAACGGCACGTACAGCTCGGCCATGTCGATCTGCTGCCCGGGGGTCCGTGATGCCGGCCATCGCGTAGACGTCGTCGGCGCACTGGATGCAGGCCGCGGGGCGGACGGGATCGCGCCCAGGGAAGCTCGGCGGCTCGGAGCGCGACGACGTGCCGAGGACCCAGGCCGGGGGCCGACCGTCGGCGGCCGCCGCCTTGCCGCCGTCCTCGTCGGTGAGCACCATCGCGCAGGCGCCGTCCGAGGACGGACAGGACTCGAGGAAGCGGATCGGCTCCCACATCATCGGGGACGCCTTCACCTTCTCGATGGAGATGTCCTCGATCTTGAGGTGGGCGTACGGGTTCTTCAGCGCGTTCAGCCGGTCCTTGACCGCCACCTTCCACCCGATGTGCTCGGGGGCGCCGCTGCGCTGGATGTAGGCCCGGATGAAGGGGGCGAAGGCCCCACCGGCGCCGAGGGAGGCCCCCTTGCCGCTGCCGAGGGCGAACTGGGCGTTGCCCTCGGACTGCTTCTCGAAGGCGACGGCGAGCACGGTCTTGTGCTTGCCCGCCTGCACGTGCGAGGCGGCGACGATCGCCGTGGTGCCGCCGACCGAGCCCGCGGTGTGCACCCGGAACATCGGCTTGCCCACCGCGCCGAGCGCGTCGGAGAGGTAGAGCTCGGGCTTCATCACCCCCTCGAACAGGTCGGGGGCCTTGCCGAGCACGACGGCGTCGATGTCGGCCATCGTCATGCCTGCGCGTCGTCGAGGGCGCGGAACACGGCCTCGCGCACGAGGCCGCCGAAGGAGACGTCGCGACGGCGGGACTTGTGGTGGGTCTGCCCGACGCCGACGACGGCGGTGGGGATCACGCTCGGCCCTCCAGGATGCAGATGAGGTTCTGTTGCAGGCACGGGCCCGCTCGTCGAGTGGGCCAGCGCCCGGTTGCCGCCGCCGAAGACGTGGTCGGCGGCGTAGCCGATGCGGCAGAGGCCGGTGCGCCATGATCGGATTCGACTTCAGGGCGCCGCCCGACGGGTTCACGGCCACGTCGTCGCCGAGCCCGAGGACCTGCCGCAGCAGCAGCTCCTCGTGGGTGAACGCGGCCTGCAGCTCGGCGACCTCGACCGGACCGTCGCCCAGGCCGGCGGCCTCGGCGGCGATGCCGCGTCGACGGCGAGTCGGCGAGGGCCCGGAACGACGGGTTGTGGCACTCGGTGCGGTGGTCGAAGCCGGTGATGTACGCCGGTCGGTCGACCAGCTGGCGGGCCCGGTCGCCGGTGGCGAGCACCATCGCCGCGGCGCCGTCGGTGATCGGCGGGAGGTCGTGGCGGCGCAGGGGCTCGCGGACGTAGTCGCCGGTCAGGAGCGTGGTCGACGTCGCCCTTGCCCCGGGAGCGGACCGCGACCTCGGCCATCGACCGCTCGTCGGCGATCCCGGCGGCGATCACGGCCCGGGCCTGCAGCGCGGCGAAGGTGAGCGGGTCGGCGCCGAGCGGAGCGAGGTAGTAGGGGTCCATCTCCATCGGGTAGATGAGCGCCGGATCCCCGGTCGAGGACCGGCCGGAGCCGGTGACGACGGCGATCTCGATGTCGCCCTCCTGGAGCCGGAGCCAGGCCTCGTAGAGCGCCCAGGCGCCGTCCATCTCCACGTGGGAGTCGCGCTTGGGCGGCCAGGCGCCGATCGCGTCGAGGTTCGACGACGAACGAGAAGGCCTGGCCGGTGATGTAGTCGCAGGTGCCGAGACAGGTGAAGTCGATGTCGGCCCGGGTCAGGCCGAGCGGCTCGAGGGCGTCGGTGATGACGCGCCAGCAGGAGCTGGGTCTCGGACTGCTCGGTGTGGCGGACCATCGGGGTCTGGGCCCACCCGACGACGGCGATGTCGGTCGACGTCGCCATCAGAAGATCCGGTTCACGAGGTCGGGGTCGTCGATGTCGGGCTCGCCGTTGGGTATCCAGCCGAGCAGGTTCCCGTAGGCCCCGCCCATGCCGCCGCCCGTCGTCGACCTCGTCGGCCGGTGAGGCCCACACGGCCGGCACCCGCTTGCCGACCCGCACGTCGTCGACCGGGCAGCTCGATCACCGGCTGGTAGCTGAGGATCACGTCGGTGCCGTCGAGCAGCACGAAGACCCGGGCGAACGGCTCGGTCTCGGTCTGGCCCGGGTACTGCACCGGCGTGATGACGGTGAAGTTGGTGATCGTGCCGACCTGCGGGCAGGTCGACCTCGTGCTCGCGCGCCGAGCTCGAGGGCGTCGATCGGGCAGTAGCCCTTGCCCGCCGGCGTAGACCCGCTCGCACACCGGGCACTGCATGCCGAGGAGGCGGTTCTCCCGAGAGGCTTCGATGGCCCGGTCGACCGACGCCGGCACCGGGTTCCGGTAGGTGATCGAGGCGAGGTAGTCCATCATCGTCGACCGGCTCCGTCGGCCGGGCCCGGTGTCGTCGCCGTCGACCTCGGGCGTCCTCGCCGAGGACGAAGCAGGCGATGTCGTCGATGCGCCCGACCCGGGTGCCCTTCCACCGGGGCGCGACCCGGGCCCCGTCGGCCATGGCGTCGGGCGAGCCGGCGTCGACGGCGTGGAGCAGCGGGCGTCGACGCGCCGTCGAGGCGGACGAAGGCGAAGGCGAACGGGCGGTCGAGCGGATGCTGCTCGGACGGGGTCGGGCACCCAGGTCCACGACTCGACCGTGCCGGCCGGCCCGACCTCGACGAAGTCGTGGGCCAGCTCGGCCCCGGTGGCCGGGTCCCACTCCATCGGCGGCACGATCACGTCGTCGCCGTTGCGGATCCCGAGGATCCGCTTCTCGGTCAGCCCGGTCATGAACGCCCCGATCACCGGTCCCGAGCGACCGCGTGTACGGGAAGGTGATCGTGCTCTCGACGAACCGGGTCAAGACGGTCTCCGTCGCTCGTCGGGGAGCACCTTTGTAGCTCCCGCGGCAGGGCCCCGAGCCCCGTCGGACAGCTCGGTCATGATCTCGTCGGTGTGCTCGCCCAGCCGGGGCGCGATCGACCGCGGCCCGGAGGGGGTGCCGTGGAAGTCCACGGGCGTGGCCAACATGGTCGTGGTCATCGGTCCGTCCGGGACCTCGACCAACGCGCCGGAGGCATGGAACTGCGGGTCGGCCATCAGGTCCTCGAGGCTGTTCACCGGGGCCCAGAAGAAGTCCGGGTCGGCGTCGAACACCGCGGCCCACTCGGCCAGCGGACGCTCGGCGAAGATCTCGTCGAGGGTGGCGATCAGCTCGCCCGCGTGCTGAAACCGGCCGAGGGGCGTCGAGTACTCGTGGCCGACGAGCCACTCCGGGTGCCCGACGGCGCGGGCCAGTGGCGGCCAGTGCCGTTCGCCGTCGAGACCGACGACCCAGAACCGCCTGCCGTCCCCGGCCACGTAGTTGTTCATCGCCGGGTTGCCCATGGCCTGGCGGCGGCCGATGGCGATCTCCTGGCCCCACATCAGGTACACGTTCAGGTCGAAACCGACCGTGTACGTGCCCTGGCGGAGCAGCGAGGTGGTGACCAGCTGGCCCCGCCCGGTCGCCTGGCGACCGAGGAGGGCGGCGCAGACCATCGCCGCCCCGGTCATGGCCACCGTGTGGTCGCCCATGCCGCCCCGCTGGAAGGGCGGGTCCGCGCCCGGTGGGGTGAGCAGGTCGGCGATGCCCGAGCGGGCCCAGTAGGCGGCGATGTCGTAGGCCGCCCGATCCGCATCGGGACCCTCCAGGCCGAAGCCCGTGATCAGCGCGTAGACGAGGCGCTCGTGCTCCGCCAGGAGCGTGTCGGGGTCGAGGCCGACCCGTTCGAGGGCCGCGGGGCGGATGTTGGTCAGGAACACGTCGGCGGTGGCGATGAGGTCGAGAGCCGTGGCCCGACCGTCCTCGGTGGTGACGTCGAGCACGACGCTGCGCTTCGACCGGTTGTCCAGCTCGAAGGGTGGGTTGGCGTCCATGTCCCCGCCCAGCAACTTCCCGAAGATCCGCGCCGGGTCACCGGACGGCGGCTCGATCTTGACGACGTCCGCGCCCCAATCGGCCAGGATCCCGCCCGCCGCCGGACCGGCGACCCACACCCCCATCTCCACCACCCGGATCCCCTGCAGCGGCCCTCCGGCGGTGCCCGTCGTGTTCTCCATGGCGCTCCCTCTCGCGCCTGCCTACCACGGCCGCCGAGGACCGCTCGTCGAGGCCCGCGTCCGGGTGCGAGTGTCGTGGCATTCTGTCGAGTGATGGCACCGGCTGGAGGGGCGCTGGTCGGCCGCGAGGTCGAACGGCCCGCCACGCTGCTCGTCGGCTTCGGCCTCACCTCCGCCGACCGGCTCCCCGACGCAATGGACGCCGTCCACGACGTCCTGGGCCGCGATGGCCTAAGGCGCGTTCTCGGCCAAGGCCCGATCGGCGTCGAGGAAGGCGGCGAGGCCGCCGAGCGACTTCTCGTTCCGGCGGAGCGCGGCGAACACGACCTCACGCGGATGGGGCATCGACTTCTGGGTGACAGCCACGGGGCTCCTCAGGGGAAACCCGGCTCCTACCCCCCCGACGGTCGTTTGACCCCGGACCCGACCGCCGAAGTGCGGCGTGGAGGCGGACGAGCTCACGCACAGTTGATGCAGCGGGCGGTGGCGGGGAGGACGGCGAGCCGGGCTGGGGCGATGGCGTCGCCGCACCGCTCACACCGACCGTAGGAACCCGCGTCCAACCGCTCCAGCGCCGCATCCAGTTCGGCGCACTGTGCTCTGGCCTGCTCCAGCAGGGCGGCGACCATGGCCCGCTCGAACGCGATGGTCGAGCCGTCGGGATCGTGCTCGTCGTCGGTCGAGACCAGTTCGGTCGACGCCACGATGGCCTCGAAGTCCTCGGTGAGGGCGTTCACCTGGCGAGCCACCAGGCTCCGCTCGACGACGATCCGTTCCCGTTCCACGCCGCTTCCAACGCCGTCCCGACGAGGTGATTCCGAGGCGGGATGCCAGGTGGCTCTCCTCATCTGTCGGTGACCTCGACGACCAGCTTGCCCATGGCGGATCCGGAGGCGACCTGTTCGAGGGCGTCGGGGACCTCGTCGAAGGCGACGGTCCTGGTGACGCTCATGAGCCGCCCCTCGGCGGCGAGGGCGAGCAGGGCATCATGATCGGCCTCGTCGGCTTCCCTGGACTGCCCCGCGGCCAGGACCCCCACCAGCGACTGGTTCCGCCACACCAGCTCGTGGGTGTCGACCTTCACCCACGCTCCGCTGGCGAAGCCGATGGCCAGGAACCGGCCGCCCGACCCGAGCCCCTGCAGGGCCGCCGTCGCCAACTCGCCGCCGACGGGATCGAAGACGACGTCGGCGCCCCGCCCGTCGGTGACCTCGAGCACGACGTCCGGCACCGACTGGGTGGTCCGGTCGATCAGCACGTCGGCCCCCAGATCACGGCAGGCCTCCAGACGCTCGCCGCCGGCGCCGACGGCAATGACCCGTGCCCCCAGGGCGTGACCGAGCAGCAACGCCGTCAGCCCGGAGCCACCGGCGGCACCGAGTACGACCAGCGTCTCCCCTTCGGCGAGTGCCCCGCGCCGGACCAGTGCCGTCCACGCCGTCGAGAACCCGATGCGGAACGACGCCGCGTCGGTCGCCGACATCGCCTCGGGTACCCGGAAGGCATTCACCGCTCCGAGGACCGTCGCCTCGGCGAACCCGCCGCGGCCGTCGTAGAAGCAGGTCACGCCCATCACCCGGCTGCCCACGGCCAGGTCCACCCCGTCACC
This sequence comes from uncultured Microthrixaceae bacterium, assembly GCA_963725155.1. GTDB lineage: Bacteria > Actinomycetota > Acidimicrobiia > Acidimicrobiales > DATDAH01 > DATDAH01. Next base: position 813,589 of record CAVRXU010000002.1, on the reverse strand, counting down.
GACCGCGTCGACGACCCCGCAGACCTCCTGCCCCGGGACGAAGGGCAACGGCGGCTTGAAGGCGTACTCGTCCCGGCACATGAGGACGTCGGGCAACCCGATCGCCGCGGCCGCCACCCGGACCCGGATCTCGCCGGGGCCGGGCGTCGGTTCCTCGATCTCGACCAGCCCGAGCACGTCACCCGGCGCACCGTGACGCTGCACCTGCCAAGCCCTCACCCGCCTGCCCCCACGTGCTCGTGCCCGGATCAGGCGGCGCGGATGCGGTCGGGCCAGGTCGTGTCGACCAGCTCGTCGGGCACGGTCTCCGGTCCGGCAAAGGCCCCGATCAGCAGAGCGAGCAAGCCGCTGTCGGGATCCGCGTTCTGTTGGGCGACGAACTCCCGCCGGGCGGGCTGGTTCGCCGCGTCCTCGGCCTCGGCGACGGCGATGACGTCGGCGATCAGCCGCAGCCGCTCCATGCGGCTGGTGCGTTCCTGCCCGTAGGCGGCGAAGGCGTCAGGGGTGCGGGCGCCGTCCAGGAGCAGGTCCCGCACGGTGCGGGCGTCGCGGAGGGCGATGGACAGGCCCTGGCCGATGACGGGGTCGTTGTGGCCGGCCGCGTCGCCGATGAGGACCACGCCCTCGCCGTAGGGGGTGTCGGTCCAGGTGTCGTCGCCGGCATAGGCGGCGCAGGGGCCGGCCACCGTGGCATCGGCCAGCGCCGCGATCGAGGGGTGGACCGACTCGGCGCAGGCCTCCAGGAAGTGCGTCGCGCCCTCGCGACCGGCGAACCGGTGCTTGTGGGACAAGCCGCTGCACAGGTAGGACCGGGCCCGGCCGTCGCCCTGATGGAACAGCAGCGAGAACTGCCCCTCGTCGCTCACCAGGAGATCGTGGTCATCGGGGACCTCGAGACCCTCGACCAGGAGGCCCGCGATGTAGCTGAACGGCTCCTGGCGTTCGAGGGTGATCCCCGCCGCCCGGCGGACCGTCGACGCGCGGCCGTCGGCGCCGACCACCAGCCCCGCCTCCACCTCGGCGACCGAGTCGCCCAGCGAGTACGTGACCCGGGGGGAGGGACCTGCGTCGACGTGGACGTCGGACACGCCCCGGACCACCGTGGCCCCGGCCGCCTCGGCGTCATCGATGAGCGCCTGGCAGGCGATCGGGTGGCGCAGGTTCAGGGTGCCCGCCACTCCCGGCACCATGGTCGACATCGGGAGCTCCAGGCGCTCGGTGCCGTCGGCATCGAAGGACTTCCACACCGGCGCGATGTGGGCGCCGGCGGCGAGGAGCACCGGCTCCACGCCCAGCTCCTTCGCCTCGCCGACTCCCCAGGCCTGCATGCTCTCGCCGCGCACGCGGTCCGCGTAGGCCGTACTGGCCTCGAGGACCGTGACGGCCAGACCGCCGCGGGCCAGTGCCCCCGCCAACGAAGCGCCCCCGATGCCTCCGCCCACGATCACCACGTCAACCGGCGTCACCCGGGCGACCCTAGGGGACGACGTCCGCGTCTCGCCGCCGTGTTGGATCCCGGGAACAGCGGGGCGAAATCGGTCTACGGTGACCGACGACGGTCAGACGTCGGGATGGGGACGAGCCTGTGGCCTCCACGTTGAGCTATGCCAGCGGTCCGAGCGCCGCTCCGCTGCTGGGGCGCACGATCGGCGACGATCTCGCCGCCACGGTGGCCCGCTTCGGCGACCACGAGGCCATGGTCGACGTGCCCAGTGGTCGTCGCTGGTCCTACAGAGAGCTCGAGGCGGAGGTGGACCGGGTCGCCATGGGGCTGCTCGAGCTCGGCATCGACCAGGGGGACCGGGTCGGCGTCTGGTCGCCGAACTGCCCGGAGTGGGTGCTCGTCCAGTACGCCACGGCCCGGATCGGCGCCGTGCTCGTCAACATCAACCCCGCCTACCGCACCCACGAGCTGCAGTTCGTGCTGTGCCAGTCCGGGACGAAGCTGCTCGTCGCCGCGCCGGCGTTCAAGACCTCGGACTACGGGGCGATGATCGACGAGGTCCGGGGCCAGTGTCCCGACCTGGGCGGTTCGATCCTGTTCAGCTCGTCGTCCTGGGACGACCTGCTGGCGCGGGGTGACCGGGGCGATGCGGCCGACCTGGCCGCCCGCGGGGCTGCTCTGGGGTTCGACGACCCGATCAACATCCAGTACACGTCGGGCACCACGGGCTTCCCGAAGGGCGCCACGCTCTCGCACCACAACATCCTCAACAACGGTTACTTCACCGGCGAGCTCCTCGGCTACACCCCGGACGACCGGGTGTGCGTCCCCGTGCCCTTCTACCACTGCTTCGGCATGGTGCTGGGCAACCTGGCGGCGACGTCACACGGCTCCTGCATCGTCATCCCCGCCGAGGCCTTCGAGCCGGCGGCGACGCTGCAGGCGGTCCAGGACGAAGGCTGCACGTCGCTCTACGGCGTACCCACGATGTTCATCGCCGAGCTGGCCCTGGCCGACTTCGGCACCTACGACCTCTCCTCGCTCCGCACCGGGATCATGGCCGGATCGCCGTGCCCGGTGGAGGTGATGAAGCGCGTCGTCGCCGAGATGCACATGGAGGAGGTGACCATCTGTTACGGCATGACCGAGACCTCGCCCGTGTCGACCATGACCCGCCGGGAGGACGACCTCGAGCGCCGGGTGTCGACCGTGGGCACGGTGATGCCCCACGTCGAGGTCGAGGTCATCGACCCGGACACCGGGCTGCCGGCCCCCCACGGCACGCCGGGTGAGCTGTGCACCCGTGGCTACTCCGTGATGCTGCGCTACTGGGACGAGCCCGGGCTCACGGCGGAGTCGGTCGACGAGGCGGGCTGGATGCACACCGGTGACCTGGCCACGATGGACGAGGAGGGCTATGTCGCCATCGTCGGGCGCATCAAGGACATGGTCATAAGGGGCGGCGAGAACGTGTACCCGCGCGAGATCGAGGAGTTCCTCTACAACCACCCCGACATCGAGGACGTCCAGGTGATCGGCATCCCGGACGAGAAGTACGGCGAGGAGCTCATGGCCTGGGTCCGGCTCCGCCCGGACGCCGACGGGCTCACCATCGAGGCCCTGCGGGCCTACTGCGACGGCAAGCTGGCCCACTACAAGGTGCCGCGCCACCTCCACCTGACCGACGAGTTCCCGATGACCGTCACCGGCAAGGTGCGCAAGGTCGAGATGCGCGAGCGCTCGGTCGAGCTCCTCGGCCTCCGCTGATCCCAGGGTCTCGGGCGACCCAACCCCTCCGGCAGCAGTAGAGGCGGCGATCCCCTTCAGGCGGCCAGCGCCAGGTCCAGCACCTCGGCCACGTCGTCGACGAGGTGCACCGTCATGGCGGCCCGGACCTCGTCGGGGAGGTCGTCGAGGTCGGGCCCGTTGCGGGCGGGGAGGATGACCTCGGTGAGCCCGGCCCGATGGGCGGCCAGCACCTTCTGCTTGACGCCGCCGATGGGCAGCACCCGACCGGACAGCGTGACCTCGCCGGTCATCCCCACCTCGCGGCGCACCGGCCGACCCGGTGAGCAGCGAGACGAGCGCCGTCGTCATCGTGATGCCGGCCGACGGACCGTCCTTGGGCACCGCCCCGGCGGGGAAGTGCACGTGGAACCGGCGGCTGAGCGTCGTCGGCGTCGACGGCGACGTCGTCGCGGTGGCTCCGCACCCACGACAGGGCGATCTGGGCCGACTCCTTCATCACGTCGCCGAGCTGGCCGGTGACCTGGAGGCCGGCCTCGCCCTCCATCGAGGTGGCCTCGACGAACAGCACGTCGCCGCCGGCGCCGGTGACCGCGAGGCCCGTGGCCACGCCGGGCACGGAGACGCGATCGGTCAGGTCCTCGGCGTGGAAGCGCTGGCCGGCCCAGCAGGTCGGTGAGATCGGCATCGTCGACGACGACCGGGGTGGCGGCGCCGCCGGCGACTCGAACGGCGACCTTGCGCAGCGCCTTGCCGAGCTGGCGCTCGAGCTCGCGCACCCCGGCCTCACGGGTGTAGCCGGCGACGATCGCCGTGCAGGGCGGCGTCGGTGACCTCGACCTCGTCGGCATGCAGCCCGTTGCTCCGGCACCTGCCGGGGGAGCAGGTGGTCGCGGGCGATGGTGACCTTCTCGTCCTCCGTGTAGCCGTCGACCCGGATGATCTCGAGACGGTCGAGCAGCGGCCCGGGCATCGTCTCGAGCACGTTGGCCGTGGCGATGAACAGCACGTCCGACAGGTCGAGGTCGACCTCGAGGTAGTGGTCGCGGAACGTGTGGTTCTGGGCGGGGTCGAGCACCTCGAGGAGCGCCGCCGACGGGTCGCCCCGGAAGTCGCTGCCGAGCTTGTCGACCTCGTCGAGCAGCACGACCGGGTTCATGGTGCCGGCCTCGGTGATGGCCTTGACGATGCGGCCCGGCTGGGCGCCCACGTACGTGCGGCGGTGTCCTCGGATCTCGGCCTCGTCGCGCACGCCGCCGAGGGCGACGCGGACGAACCGCCGTCCGAGGGCGCGGGCCACCGACTCGCCCAGCGACGTCTTGCCGACGCCGGGAGGGCCGACGAGGGCGATGATGGCGCCCGGCTTGCGACGGGCGGTGCCCTCTTCGTCGAGACCTCGCTCGGCCCGCAGCTTGCGGACGGCGAGCAGCTCGACGATCCGCTCCTTGACCTCGTCGAGGCCGGTGTGGTCGGCGTCGAGGGTGGCGCGCGCCACCGTCGACATCGAGCTCGTCGTCGGTGCGCTCCGTCCACGGCAGGCCGAGGACGGTGTCGAGCCAGCCCTGCGATCCAGCCCCGCTCCATGTTCTGCTCGGGCATCCGCTCGAAGCGACCGAGCTCCTTGCGCAGGGCGCGAACGACGTCGTCGGCGACTCCGGCGCCTCGAGGGCGTCGATGCGGGTGCGGTAGTCCTCGGCGGACTCGCCGTCCTCGTCCTCGCCGAGCTCCTTGCGGATGGCGTCCATCTGCGGCGGAGCAGGTGCTCGCGCTGCTGCTGGTCGAGCCCGTCGCGGACGTCGTGGCTGATCTTGTCGACGAGCTCGCGCTCGGCGAGGGCCTCCTTGGCCCAGCCCAGCACGAGCTGGACCCGCTCGGTCACGTCGACCGCCTCGAGCAGCTCGACCTTCCGCTCGGTCGTCGAGCTCGGGCCACCAGCCGACGAGGTCGGCGAGGCCGCCCGGGTCGTCGGCGTCGACGCTGCGCAGGATGCCGCTGCACCTGGCGGTCGCCGAGGTGCTCGAACAGGGCCCGCAGCGTGGCCCGCAGCTCCGCGCCGAGGGCCTTGGCCTCCTCGGTCGCCGGCGCCTCGTCGATGCGGTCGGCGGTCACCCACAGGCCGGGGCCCGTGCCGACGACGCCGGTGCCGAGCCGCGCTCGTCCCGTGGCTCGGACGACGAGCGCCTGGGCGCCCCCGGCCAGCACACCGGTCGACTCCACCTGGGCGAGGGCGCCGACCGTGGCGAAGCGGTTCTCCACCTTGGGGATCAGGACGAGCTGTCCGCCGGCGTCCGCGGCCGCCCGGGCCGCCGCCTTGGCCTCGTCGGACTCGGCGGCGATCGTCACGACCATGCCGGGCAGGATCACGCTGTCGGGAAGGGGGAGCGCCGGCAGGGTGTTGGCATCGATGGCACTGGACATGCGATCTCCAGATCAGTAACTTGCGACTTGCAAGCCACAACCTACGGACGGCGCACCGCATTCCCACCCGTTCTCGGCCCGCGCGTCGCGCCAACGGTGGGACAATCGGGCTCCTGAGCGGTCTCGGAGGCGAAGAAGCCGAACGACGGAGCCGCCCGATCGGGCGGCTGTGGTCCAACGTGGCCCACGCGGTGTCCTGGACACCGCCGACATCGACCGAGGTCGGCACCGTGGCCAAGTCCGGATTGGCCGCCGGCCTGTCGTGGGGGATCGCGCGGACGGCGAGCGGCGAGGCCAGCCCGGTGCTCGCCGCGCTGTCGGCCCTGGTGGTGGTGCAGGTGTCGGTCCGGGCGTCCTTCCGCACGGCACTGCAGCGCAGCGCCGCGGTGGTGCTCGGTGTGCTGGGTGCTCTGGCCGTGGGCGATGCCCTCGAGCTCAACGGCCTGACCGTGGCGCTGCTCGTGGTGGTGACACTCGCCGTCGCCGAACTGGTCCTCCGCCTCCCCCGGGCCGCGGCGAGACAGGTACCCGTCAGCGCGCTGATCGTGCTCTCCGCCGTGGCCGCCAACCCGGGGAGCTCGGGCTGGTACCGGGCCCTGGACACGGTGATCGGGGCGGCCGTCGGCGTCGTCGTGTCCCTGCTGCTGCCCGCTTCCCGCCTCGTCGACGCCCGTCAGACCCTCGACCGCCTGGGCGACGGCATCGGCGCGGCCCTGGAGGCGATGGGGTCGGCCTTGGACCAGCCCTGGTCGACCGATCAGACCCGGGACTGGCGGCGAACCGCCCACGCGGTGCGCGATCGCCTCGTCGACGACGCCACCGAGGCCGTCGGCAACAGTCGAGATTCCGCCCGCTGGAACGTCCGGGACCGACGCCACGCCGCGGTGCTCGGCCGCTACGAGGACATGCTGCCCCGCCTCGAGCGGACCGGCATCGGCACCTGGGTCATCGCCCGCACCCTCGACGATCAGGCCCGGTTGGCCGACACCGACCATGCGGCGATCCCCGCCATGGGGGCGCTCCTGGTCGCGTTGGCGGGCGCCAGCCGCGCCGCCGTGCGCGATGTGCTCGACGACGCGGGAGGCGCCGATCTCACCCCGGCCCTGTCCGAGGTCCGGGTGCGGCGGGAGCGGTGCGTGCGGGGGGCGTCACGCCGAGCGCGGCTCGCCCTCGAGCAGGACGCAACCTACGGCGACCCGCTGGAGAGCGAATGGCTCGGCTATGCCGCGGTGCTGGTCCAGGTGGACCGGATCGTGAGCGACCTGAGTGCCGGCCTGCCCGCCGGCGGCGGGTAGGCGGGTCCCGGGCGCGGTCGAGCGGGCGCCGGTTCGAGTGCGACCGTGGAACGACCGGCGATTTACGCTTGGCCCGGCATGTCTGAACCCGGCTCGCTCGAGGACCGCGTCGCCCTGGTGACCGGCGGGACCCGGGGCATCGGTCGGGGGATCGCCGAGCGCCTCGTGGCCGAGGGGGCACGGGTCGCGGTGTGCGGGCGGAACGAGCCCGATGACCTGCCCGCCGGCACCACGTTCTTCGCCGCCGACGTCCGGGACGCCGAGCAGGTCGACGCGCTCGTCGATGCCCTGGTGGCCCGGTTCGGGCGTCTCGACCTCGTCGTCAACAACGCCGGCGGGGCCCCCTACGTCGACTCGGGGACGGCGTCACCTCGGCTCACGACCTCGGTCCTCGCTCTGAACCTGGCGGCCCCGTTCTTCGTCAGCCAGGCGGCCAACCGGGTCATGCAGGCCCAGGACGACGGCGGGGTGATCGTGAACATCGGATCGGTGAGTGCCCTGCGTCCCTCTCCCGGCGCGGCCGTGTACGGGGCGGCCAAGGCCGGCCTGTGGAACCTCACCCAGACGGTGGCCATGGAGTGGGGTCCGAAGGTGCGCATCAACTTCGTGTCCGCGGGGCTCATCGAGACCGAGCAGGCCGAGGCGGTCTACGGCGACCGGGCGACCGTCGACCGGGTGGCGGCGACCGTGCCCCTGGGACGGATGGGGACGCCGAGCGATGTGGCCGACGCGGTGGTGTTCCTCGCCTCGCCCGCGGCGGCGTTCATCACCGGGACCAACCTCGTGGTGGACGGGGGCGGTGAGCGGCAGGCCGCCGAACCCGCCGTGGCCATCGAGTAGGGGGGTCCGACCTCGGGGGCGAGGAGGTCGGTGGCCAGCCCGACGGGCTGGCGTCACAGGGTCCGGAAGAGCCCGCCGTCGACGAGGACCTGTGCCCCGTTGACGTAGCTGGCGGCGTCACTGGCCAGGAACACACAGACGCCCACCATGTCCTCGGGCCGTCCGATGCGCTTCATCGGGTTGACCTCGCCGGCTTGGGCCTTGACCTCCGGCCCCCAGGCATCGGTGATGTCGGTGTCGAACGCGCCCGGCAGCACCAGGTTCGCCCGGACCTTCGGCGCCCACGCCCCCGCCAGGCCCAGGGTCAGTGCGTTCAGGCCGGCCTTCGCCATCGCGTAGGGCAGGTCGTTCGTCATCGGGCGCAGCGACCCGGCGGTCGTCACGTTGATGATCGACCCGCCGTCGCCCTCGGCCATCCTCGTGCCGAAGAGGACGCTGAGCCGGAACGGCCCGCTGGCGTTGACGGCGTGGACCTTGTCATACAGGTCCTTGGTGACCGATGGGAGGTCCTCGTACAGCGGCGACATGCCGGCGTTGTTCACGAGCACGTCGCAGTGCCCGAACTCGTCGTGGACCGTGGCGACGAGGCGGTCGCAGTCCTCCCACCGACCAACGTGACAACCGACCGGAAGGGCGCGGCGACCCGTGGTCGCCTGGATCTCCTCGGCCGCCGCCTCGCAGGCGTCGAGCTTGCGGCTGGCGATCACCACGTCGGCCCCCGCGTCGGCGAAGCCTTCGGCGACCGCCCGCCCGATGCCCCTGCTCCCGCCGGTGACGACGGCCACCTTCCCGCTCAGGTCGAACCGTTCCCCCGGGGTCCTCATCGGGCGCTCAGGCACGGGCCATCAGGGGACGAGGGCCGGGAGCGAGGCCCAGCCCCGCACGGTGGAGGTCCGGGCCTGCTCGGCGTGCTCCCAGTCGACCTCCCATTCGGGGAACCGGTTCAGGACCTCGTCGAGGGCCACCCGACCCTCGAGGCGGGCCAGCGCGGCGCCGAGGCAGAAGTGGATCCCGTAGCCGAAGCTCAGGTGGTGGCCGGCGTCCCGGTGGATGTCGAACCGGTCGCCATCGACGAACTGGCGGTCGTCCCGGTTGGCCGACCCGTTCAGCAGCACCATGACACTGCCCTCGGGGATCTTCTGGCCGTGGTGCTCGACGTCCTTGGCCACGTACCGGGCCTGGACCGGCGACGGGGCCTCGTAGCGGAGGACCTCCTCGACGGTCTGGGCGACGAGCGACCGGTCCTCCACGACCTGCCGCCGCTGGTCGGGGTGCTCGGCGAGCAGCTTCCCCGTCCAGCCGATCAGCCGGGTCGTGGTCTCGTTGCCGGCCCCGGCCAGGAGGCTGACGAACGTGGAGACCTCCTCCCGGGTGAAGGTCCGGGTGACCCCGGTCTCGTCCTCGAACTCGGCGTTGAGCATCTCGGTCATGAGGTCGTCGGAGGGGTGCTCGGCCCGCCAGTCGATGTACTCGCCGAACATCTCGGCCCCGTCCATCCCCTCCGCGTCGAAGGTCCCCTCCTGGCCCTCTTCGAGGTGCAGGCCCTCGTCGAGACGGTCGCGGATGGCCTCCTGGTCCTGCTCGGGGATGCCGAGGAGGTAGCCGATCGTCCGCATGGGCATCTGGGCGCCGAGGTCGTGGATGAAGTCGAAGCGCTCGGAGCCGACCAGGGGGTCGAGGGTGCGGGCGCAGAACTCCCGGACCTTGGGCTCGATGGCGTTCATCTTCTTCGGCGTGAAGACCCGCGACATCACGCCCCGGTGGACGTCGTGGCGGGGCGGGTCCTCGAAGAGGATGGCGCCGCGTGGGATCTCGAAGTCGGCCCGGATGAGCTCGAGGATCGAGCCCCTGCCCGACCGGTAGGTGTCCCAGTCGATCAGGCTCGGCTCGACGTCCTCGAACCGGCTCAGTGCGTAGAAGTCGTACGGCTCGTTGTAGTAGAGCGGCACCTCCTCGCGAAGGCGCTTCCACACGGGATGCGGGTCGATGTCGATCTCGGCGTCGTACGGGTCGTAGTAGACGTCGCTGGTGACGGTCACGCCGACGAAACTAACACTGACGTCGACTCCGCGGTTGGGCCCTCACGAACCCTCGGACCACAGCCGCCTGACGCGCGGGGCGGCGGCCTCGCCCTGGTGGCGGCCGGCGACGAAGGCGTCCGCGGTCCGGGAGACCGCCATGAGCCACCGGCCCCAGCCGCTCAGCCCGCCTCCCAGCCGACACCGAGCGGGCCACCACCACCGAGGACCAGAGCACGTCGCATGGCCGAACGCTAGTGAGGCCTGGCCGACGCCCTCCGAATCTAACAGTAGAGTCACCCCATGGCCGACGACTACCAGTTCCTGCTCTACGAGACCCTGGACGAGGGCTCGATCGTCCGCATCATGCTGAACCGGCCCGAGGCCCGGAACGCGCAGAACCGCGGGATGCTCGTGGAGCTGAACGAGGCCTTCCTGCGGGCCGAGGCCGACGACGAGGTCCGCGTCGTCATCCTGGGCGGCGTCCGGCAAGATGTTCTCCTCCGGCCACGACCTCGGCTCCAAGGTGTCGATCGAGGAGGCATACCCGGGGCCCAACCAGCACCCCACCCGTCAGATCAACGGCGCCACCCGCAAGGGGGCCGAGGCCTTGATGCTGCAGGAGTGGCACTACTTCTTCGAGAACACCCGGCGCTGGCGCAACCTGCGCAAGATCACCATCGGCCAGGCCCACGGCGACGTGTACGCCGCGGCGCTGATGCTCCTGTGGGCCTGTGACCTCATCGTGGCCGCCGACGACACCACCTTCGCCGACGTGGTCGGTTCCCGCCTGGGCATGTGTGGCGTCGAGTACTTCGGCCACCCCTGGGAGTTCGGCCCCCGGAAGGCCAAGGAGCTGCTGCTCACCGGGGACTCCATCGACGCCGACGAGGCCCACGCCCTCGGCATGGTGTCCAAGGTCTTCCCCGCCGACGAGCTCGCCGACCGCACCCTCGACTTCGCCCGGCGGATCGCAGCGCAGCCGACGATGTCGTCGCTCCTCATCAAGGAGGCCGTCAACCAGACCCAGGACAACATGGGCTTCTACAACGCCCTGAACGCCTGCTTCACGCTCCATGAGCTGAACCACTCCCACTGGGCCCAGGTCCACGAGAACGGCTGGCCGGTGGCACTCGAGGAGGACGGCATCCCGAACTGGAAGGACGCCCCGCCCATCGTCCCTGCGCTCAAGGACCAGGTCAAAGCCGAGGGCTGACGGAACCACCGGCGTCGCGTCGATGACCGCCGACCCCGAACCCGCGGGCGAGGCCGCCGCCGACGGCCCGGGAGGGCCGGTGCAACGGCGCGCCCCGTTCTCGGACAACCCCAACGTCGGGGCCCGCGGCCAGCGCACCCAGCAGCGGATCCTCGATGCCGCCCTCCAGGTCTTCGGCGAGGTCGGCTACCACCGGTGCAGCATCGACCGGATCGCCAAGGAGGCAGGGTGCTCCCGGGTGTCCTTCTACCAGTACTTCTCCAGCAAGGAGGACGTGTTCCGGCACCTTGCCGGGCAGGTCGCCCGCCAGGTGCACGCGTCGACTGAGGCCCTCGGGCCGATCGGGCCCGAGCTCGACGGGTGGACGGCCCTTCGGAGCTGGGTGGCCCGCCACAGCGAGATCTACGAGCGCTATGAGCCGGTCTACCAGGCCTTCCAGGCGGCGGCGGAGAGCGACGAGGCGATCGCCGGCGGATCGGTGCGCACCGGCGAGCACACCGTGGCCCTCCTGCGCTCCCGCCTGGCGACCACGACCCTTCCCGCCCGTCAGCTCGACCCGCTGATCCACCTCCTGCTCGAGTGCCTGACCCGCACCCACGACATGGCCGGCATCCTGCGTGCGGCTGCTCCCGACGCATACCCGACGGAACGGGTGGACGACGCCCTCGCCGACGTCATCCACCGCACGCTGTTCGGCCTGCACGCCGACGTGAACGTGCATCCCGCCTCGTCGCAGCGACCGCCCCTCCTCGACTTCGGGCCGGTGATGGCCGACGTCCTCCAGCGCGACGACGAGCCGCCCGAGTTGACCGCGGCGGGACGGCGCACGCTCGATGCCCTCCTCCAGGCGGGGGCTGCGGTCCTCGTGCGCCGAGGCTTCCACCGCGCCCGCGTCGACGACATCGTCGCCGCGGCGGGCGTGTCCCACGGTGCGTTCTACCGCTACTTCGAGAACAAGGAGGAGCTGGCCCAGATCCTGGCCGTGCGGGCGATCCGTCGGGTGTCGACGGCCCTGGCCGAGATCCCCGACGCCCCGACCGACGGGAAGGACACGGCGCTGCGCCTGTGGCTGCGGCGCTACAACGCCGCCCACTCGACGGAGACGGCGGTGATCCGGGTCTGGGCCGACGCCTCCCTCGAAGACCTGACCCTCCGGGCGGACTCGGCCGCCGCTTACGACTGGGGCCGGCGCCAGCTGGCCCGCTTCCTCGCGCCGCGGGACTTCGGCGACGTCGACACCGAGGCCGTCATCATGGTCGGGCTGCTCGGCGGGTTCGGCGCCCGCGAGCGGTCGGCGGTCACCGTCGACTCGGCCGCCTACATCATCGAGCGGGGCCTGTTGGGCCGGTGATCGCTTGTCGGTCCCCGGCCGTGGTCACCTAACGTCGACGTCAGCCGAACGAGGGGGACAGGCGTGCGCGTGGTCGTCGTGGGGGCGTCGAGTGGTCTAGGACGTTGCATCGGGATCGGTCTGGGCCAGCGCGGCGCGGACGTCGCGCTCCTGGCCCGGCGCAAGGAACGGCTGGAGTCCGCGGTGGCCGAGGCCGGCGACAAGGCCCGGGCCATCGAGTGTGACGTCACCGACGCCGACTCGTGTGCAGCGGCCATCGACACCGCCGCCGCGGAGCTGGGCGGGATCGACGGGCTCATCTACACGCCCGGCGTCGGGCCCCTGAAGAAGTTGGCCGACATGGATGCCGAGACGTGGCGGTGGGTGTTCGACACCAACGTCACCGGCGCCGCGATCACCACTGCCGCCGCCCTCCCCCACCTCCAGGCCTCCGCAGGACGGGCCATCTTCCTGTCCTCGGTGAGTGCCTCCCTCACCCCGACGTGGCCGGGCCTGGGCGCCTACAACGTCAGCAAGGCCGCCCTCGACAAGCTGGTCGAGGCGTGGCGGGGCGAAAACCCCGAGGTGGGTTTCACCTGCCTGATCGTCGGGGACTGCGCCGGCGGCGAAGGGGAGGGGATGACCGGGTTCGCGGAAGGCTGGGACATGGAGCTGGCGGCCGAGCTGGCGCCCATCTGGGTCGAACGGAAGTTGATCAGCGGCTCGCTGTTCGACGTCGAGGACCTGGTGAAGACCGTCGACGTGCTGCTGAACAGTGGACCGACGGTGACCGTCCCGTCCATCACCCTGACCCCCCGCCCGGTGGGCTGACCACGACCTACAGTCACGTGATTCCGAGTCCAAGGGAGCCTCGCCATGAGCTTGTACGACGCGTTCCGCTATGACGGCAAGCGGGTCCTCGTCGTCGGAGGGGCCACCGGCATGGGCGCCGCCGCGGCCGAGCTGGCCCTCGACGCCGGCGCCGAGGTCGTCGTCATGGACCTGGCTCCCGTCACCCTCGAGGGCGTGCAGTCCATCGAGCTGAACCTGGCCGACACGGACTCGATCGACGCCGCCGTCGACGCCTGCGGCGGGCCGGTCCACGCCCTGTTGTCCTGCGCCGGGGTCGCCGACGGCGTCCCGGGCCTCGAGAAGATCAACTTCCTCGGCCACCGTCACCTCATCGACCGCCTCCGGGCGGGCGGTCACCTCCCCCGCGGCGCGGCCATAGGCATGATCTCCTCGTTCGCCGGGGTCGGCTGGCAGAACAACCTGCCCCTCCTCCAGGCGTACCTGGCGATGGACATCGACACCGCCTCGGCGTGGGCGGTGGAGCACGGCAAGGCCGACTACATGTGGTCCAAGATGGCCATCAACGCCTACGTCGCCCAGGAGTCCTTCGCCCTCCGGAAGGAGGGCATCCGGATCAACGCCATCATGCCCGGGCCGACCGACACGCCCCTGGCCCGGGCCAACGCCGACATGTGGTTGGGCTTCGCTTCCGACTACCGCGAGGAGCTCGGCCTCGAGCCCTCCACGCCGCTGGAGCAGGCCTACCCGCTGGTCTTCCTGTGCAGTGATGCCGCCGCCGGCGTGTGTGGGGTGACCGTGATCACCGACGCCGGCTACGCCGCTTCGGGCGTCACCGGATCCTTCGAGCCCGCCACCGGCGTCGTCGACTTCATGACCCAGCTCACGCTGGAGGAGTAGCTCAGGGCAGGAGAACCGGGAGCTTGTCCCAGCCGCGGACGGTCGACGTGCGGGCCTGGACGGCGTTGTCCCAGTCGACCTCCCACTCCGGGAAGCGGTCCAGCACCTCGTCGAGGGCCACCCGCCCCTCCATCCGGGCCAGCGCTGCGCCGAGGCAGAAGTGGATGCCGTGGCCGAAGGTCAGGTGATGGTCGATCTGGCGGTGGATGTCGAAGCGGTCGCCATCCGGGAAGCGGCGCTCGTCGCGGTTGGCCGAAGCGGTGAGCAGGAGCAGGACAGAACCCTCGGGTACCACGGTGCCGTGGTGCTCGACCGCTTGGGTCACGTACCGGGCCTGGACCGGTGACGGGGGCTCGAAGCGCAGCATCTCCTCGATCGCGTTCGGGATGAGGCTGCGGTCGTCAAGGAGCTCCCGCCGCTGGTCGGGGTGGTCGGCCAGCACCTTGCCCGTCCAGGAGATGAGGCGGTTGGTGGTCTCGTTGCCGGCGGACGGCGAGCAGGCCGATGTAGCCCAGCACCTGCTCCTTGGTCAGCGTGCGGATCTCGCCGTCCACGTCCTCGAACTCGGCTTGGAGGAGGTCGGTCATGAGGTCGTCGGAGGGGTGCTCGGCCCGCCAGTCGATGTAGGCGGCGAACACGCTCATCTCGTCCATGTCCGGAGCGCGCACCTCCGGCATGGTCCCGTCCTCCAGGCGGAGACCACCGTCCATCCGGGACCGGAGCGCCTGCTGGTCGTCCTCGGGGATGCCCAGCAGCATGCCGATCGTCAGCATCGGCATCTGGGCGCCGAGGTCCCGGACGAAGTCGAACCCACCCGCGCCGACGAGGGGGTCCAGGCTGCGGGCACAGAACTCGCGGATCTGGGGTTCGATGGCGGCGACGCGGCGCGGGGTGAAGACCCGGGAGAGCAGGCTGCGGTGGACGTCGTGGTCGGGCGGGTCCTCGAAGATGATCATCCCCGGGGGCATCGTCATGTCGCTGCGGATCAGCTCGAGCAGCGTCCCCTTGCCGGAGATGTAGGTGGGCCAGTCCCGCGAGCAGGCCTCGACGTCGTCGAACCGGCTCAGGGCGAAGAAGTCGTAACGCTCGTTGTGGTAGAGCGGGCGCTCGTCCCGGAGCCGCTTCCAGATCGGGTACGGGTCGGCGTCGATGGCGAAGTCGTACGGGTCGTAGTAGAGGTCCACCTCGGCCGCGGTCATCCAGATCCCCCTCGGGCCTCGCGCTTCTGAGACGCCTGTTACTCTAGAGCGAGAAGTACGTTCTCACCAGTGACAGGGAGGCCGGGCGCGTGCGCATCGGCGTGATGGTTGGCCCCGAGCGCGGCCGGTACCAGACGAAGGTCGAGCGGCTCGTGGCCGACGCCCGCTGGGCGGAGGAGGCCGGGCTGGCGTCGGTCTGGGTGCCGCAGATCCCCGACGAGTTCGACGCCCTCACCGCGGCGACCGTCATCGGCCTCCAGACCTCCCGCATCGAGATCGGCACGGCCGTGGTCCCCATCCAGCCCCGGCACCCGATCGCGCTGGCCCAGCAGGCCCTGTCCACCCAGGCCGTCCTCGAGGGTCGCCTGGCCCTGGGCCTCGGTGTCTCCCACCACTGGATCGTCGACGAGATGCTGGGCCTGCCCTACGAACGACCGGCGCAGACCATGCGGGACTACCTCGACGTGCTCGAGCCGGCCCTGGCGGGCCCCGGCCCCGTGGACGTCGAGAACGACACGTTCCGGGTCCACAACCCCCTCGACATCACCGACGTCACGCCGACTCCGGTCCTGCTCGCCGCCCTGGGCCCGATGATGCTGCGCATCGCCGGTGAGCGCTCCGACGGGACCATCCTCTGGATGGCCGACGAGCGGGCCATCGCCGGTCACGTCGTGCCCCACCTCACCCGAGCCGCTGAGGGGGCGGGGCGGCCGGCGCCGCGGGTCGTCGCCGGCATCCCCATGTGCCTGTGCCTCGACCACGAGGTCGACGTGGCCATCGCCCGGACCAACCGCATCCTGGCTGAGGCCGAGGTGTCCCCGAACTACCAGCGCCTCCTCGACGAAGGTGATGCCACGACCGTCGGCGACCTGCTCGCCGCGGGCAGCGAGGCTGCGGTCGAGAAGCGACTCCGCTCGTTCGCCGACGCCGGCGTCACCGACATCTCTGTCCGGGTCGTGCCCATCGGGGAGGGCCGCGACGAGCTGGTGGCCTCGGCCAAGCGCACCCGCGCCCTGCTCGCCGACCTCGCCGCCGCCCTCTGACAGGCGGTTGCCCCTTGCCTCACCGCGCACGACAATGACGTTCTCACCCAGGAGTGACCCATGACTTCAGCCACCCTCAGCATCCCGGTGTTCGACGCCGACAACCACCTCTACGAGACCAAGGACGCCTTCACCCAGTTCCTGCCCGACCGCGTACAAGAGTGCGGTCGACTACGTCGAGGTCCGGGGCCGGACCAAGATCGTCATCAAGGGGACGATCAGCGACTACATCCCCAACCCCACCTTCGAGGTGGTCGCCGCACCTGGCGCCATGGAGGAGTACTTCCGGGTCGGCAACCCCGACGGCAAGAACCGGCGGGACATCTTCGGCGAGCCGATCCGGTCGCCGGAGGCCTTCCGGGAGCCTGCGGCGCGGATCGAAGCTGATGGACGAGCAGGGCCTCGACCGGTCCCTCATGTTCCCCACCCTGGCCAGCCTCCTCGAGGAGCGCATGCGGGACGATCCCGAGGTGACCCACGCCGTCATCCACGCCCTCAACGAGTGGATGCACGAGACCTGGAGCTTCGACTACGAGGGGCGGATCTTCGCCACCCCGGTCATCACCCTGCCGATCGTCGACAAGGCCATCGAGGAGCTGGAGTGGGTGCTGGAGCGGGGGGCCAAGGTCGTGCTCGTCCGACCGGCCCCGGTCTCCGGGTTCCGAGGCCCTCGGTCCTTCGCCCTGCCCGAGTTCGACCCCTTCTGGGAGCGGGTGCAGGAGGCCGACATCCTCGTGGCCATGCACTCCTCCGACAGCGGCTATGAGCGCTACGCCGACGAGTGGATGGGCGGCGGCGGCGAGATGCTGCCGTTCCAGCCCCAGGCGTTCCGCATGCTCTCGTCGTGGCGACCGATCGAGGACGCCGTCTCGTCGCTCGTCTGCCACGGCGCCCTGTCCCGCTTCCCGAAGCTCAAGGTCGCCGTCATCGAGAACGGCAGCAGCTGGGTGGAGCCGCTGCTCGACCGGATGGCCGACATCTACAAGAAGATGCCCCAGGACTTCCCCGAGGACCCGATCGAGGTCATCAAGCGGAACATCTACATCAGCCCGTTCTGGGAGGAGGACCTCGCCGCGCTGGCCGAGCTGGTCGGGGAGGAGCACGTGCTGTTCGGCTCCGACTTCCCCCACCCCGAGGGCCTGGCCAACCCCGTGAGCTACGTCGACGAGCTGGCCGGCGCTGCCCGAGGAGACCGTCCGCAAGATCATGGGGGGCAACCTCGCCAAGCTGATGAACGTGGCGGACGCGGTCGTCCGATGACGGCGCCCAGCGGCGGCTGGGCCAGCATCCCCGCCATGGCGGCCGGCGCCGCCGAGCGGTTCGGTGACCGGCCGGCCATCGTCGACGGCGACATCGCCTGGACCTACGCCGAGCTGGGCGACGCAGGCCCGCACGTTCGCCGCCGCGCTCGTGGCCTCGGGGATCGAGCCGGGAGACCGAGTTGCCATCTGGGCGCCCAACAGCGCTGAGTGGGTCGTCGCCGTCCTCGGCCTCCTCCAGGCCGGCGCCGTCCTGGTTCCGATCAACACCCGGTTCAAGGGGGCCGAGGCCGCGGTCATCCTCGAGCGCAGCCGGGCCCGCGTGCTGGTGACGGTGACCGACTTCCTCGACACCGACTACCTCGCCATGCTCGAGGGCACCGGGACCGAGCTCCCCGACCTCGAGACGATCATCGTCGCCCGCGGCCCGGCGACGGGCGCCGCCGTCGGCTGGGACGACTTCCTCGCCCGGGCCACCGAAGCGACCCGGACTGAGGTCGACGAGCGCGCCGCCGCCCTCGGCCCTGACGACCCATCCGACATCCTCTTCACCTCCGGGACGACCGGCGTGCCCAAGGGCGTGGTCATGACCCACGGCCGGACCCTCGGCGTCGCCACCGACTGGGTGGCCATGACCGGCCTCGGCCCCGACGACCGCTACCTGATGGTCAACCCCTACTTCCACATGTTCGGGTTGAAGGCCGGGATCCTGGCCTGCGTCGCCAGCGGGGCGACGATGCTGCCCCAGCCCGTGTTCGACGTCGACACCGTCCTCGCCCGCGTGGCCGAGGAGCAGGTCACCGTCCTGCCGGGGGCGCCGACGATCTACCAGTCGATCCTCGACCACCCCGGTCGGGACGACCACGACCTGTCCACGCTCCGGGTGGCCGTCACCGGGGCGGCCGACATCCCGGTCGAGCTCATCCGGCGGGTCGACGCCGAGCTGCCGTTCTCGTTCATCGTCACGGGCTACGGGCTCACCGAGGCGGGCACGGCCAGCGCCACCTCCCCCGAGGACGACGCCGAGACGGTGGCCACGACGGTCGGTCGGCCCCGTCCGGGCTTCGAGCTGCGCCTCACGGACAAGGACGCGGAGGTCCCTGCCGGCGAGCCCGGGGAGATCGTGCTCCGGGGCCCCACGGTCATGGCCGGCTACCTCGACGATCCGGAGGCGACCGCCCAGGCCCTGTCCCCGGACGGGTGGCTGCGGACCGGTGACCTCGGCGTCGTCGACGACCGCGGGTGCCTGCGGATCGTCGGCCGGGTCAAGGACATGTTCATCGTCGGCGGGTTCAACGCCTACCCGGCCGAGATCGAGAACGCCCTGCTCCGCCACCCCGACGTCCAGCGGAGCGGCGGTGATCGGCATCCCCGACGAGCGCCTCGGCGAGGTGGGCATGGCCTTCGTCGTCCCGCCGGCCCGGCGCGGCGGTGACCGCCGAGGACATCATCGGGTGGAGCCGGGAGCAGATGGCCAACTACAAGGTCCCCCGCGCCGTCGAGATCATCGACGAGCTCCCGCTCAACGCCACGGGCAAGGTCGAGAAGAACGTGCTCCGGGACCGGGTCGCGTCGGCCGCGCCGGCGTCGACCTCGTGACCGACGCCGGGACGAAGGGCCTCAGTTCGCTCGCCGACCTCCGAGTCGTCGAGCTCGGCGTGTGGGTGGCGGCGCCGGCGGCCGCCGCCCTCCTGGCCGACTGGGGCGCCGAGGTCATCAAGGTCGAACCGCCCGCCGGCGACCCGATGCGCCAGGTCTTCGGGGCCCTGGGCATCGGCAACGAGATGCCGAACCCGGCCTTCGCCCTCGACAACCGGGGCAAGCGCAGCGTGGTCCTTGACCTCCGTGAGCCCGAGGACCGGGCGCGGATGGAGGACCTGCTGGCCTCCGCCGACGTGTTCCTGACCAACCTCCGGCCCGACGCCTTGGACAAGCTCGACCTGGAGCCGGAGGCCACCGTCGCCCGCCATCCCCGGCTCATCTACGGAAGCGTCAGCGGCTACGGCCTGCAGGGCGAGGACCGCAACCGACCGACCTATGACATCGGCGCCTTCTGGGCCCGCTCGGGGCTGTCGATGCAGATGGCCGACGGCGACGGCAACCCGCTGAACGCCCGCGGCGGCATCGGTGACCACATCACCGGCCTGGCCACGCTGGCCGGCGTCCTGGCCGCCGTACTCGAACAGCGGCTGACGGGCCGGGGGCAGGTCGTCGAGGTCTCGCTGCTGCGGACCGGGGCCTACGTCCTCGGCTGGGACCTCGGCATCCAGATGGCCCTCGGCAAGGTCGCCTCAGCGGAGCCTCGGGACCGGAACCAGGCGCCGCTGATGAATCCGTACGTCACCGCCGATGGTCGCTGGTTCTTCTTCACCGGGTTGGAGACCGCCCGCCACCTCCCCGCCGTGTGCCGCGCCCTCGACCGGCCCGACCTGCTGGACGACCCCCGCTTCGCCGACGCCAAGTCCGTCCGGAAGCACCGGACGGACGTGATCGCCCTGCTCGACGAGATCATCGCCGACGCGGACCTTCGACGAGTGGGCCGAGCGCTTCGAGGCCGAGGGGGTCTGGTGGGCGCCCGCCCAGACGCCGGCCCAGGTCGTCGAGGACCCGCAGTTCCTGGCCACGGGCGGCCTCATCGACATCGCCGAGGGCGCCGGCGGCCCCGCCCAACGATCCGTCCGCGGCCCGGTCAACTTCTCCGACGTCCCCGCCGGCCCGGCCGGCCCGGTCCCCGACCTCGGCGAGCACACCGCCGAGGTCCTCGACGAGCTCAGCTGAGGACCGCAACCGAGGGGGCCGGGCTCGTCCGGCTGACCTCGGCGGTGCGCTTCCGGCCGATCTCGTCACCGTCCGTGACCAAACGGCTCGTGGGAGTCCGACCTCGCGAACTGGCACCTGATCCGGGGCCCATAGCACCCGAATCAGGGGCCAGAACGACATGTGGTCACGCCGGGTGACATTCGTCGTGGTCGGGATGTCGTGCCCGCCCCCGACGACCGGCAGCCCGACCCCACGCCCCCTGGGTGCGTCATTGTCGGTTGCTCAGCTGGAGGACGTCTCGGGCCCGGGCCACCCAGGCGTCGAGCTCCGGGCTGTTCTCCCAGCTCGACTCGAGGAGGTAGAGCGCCGGGGTCGGGCAGCTGCACCCGATCTCGCTGAGCACGGGCTTCAGGGTCAGCTCGCCCGCCAGCGCGTGCTCGGGGGCGGCTCCGAGCATCAGGGCCACGGCGGTCGTGCCGTGGAGCTCGCCGGCGCCGAACTGGTCCAGGAACAGCTTCAGCAGGCCGGTGTAGGTGGCCTTGTACGTCGGGGAGGCGAACACCACGAGGTCGGCGTCGCGGACGACCTGCTTGGCCGCGTCGACGACGGGGTCGCCCCAGCCGAGGAGGGCCGGACCCAGCTCGGCCACCTCGATGACGGCCTCCGGAGGCTCGCCCGTCAGTCGGTCGACGACGAGCTCGCCCGCCTGGCGGGTGCGCGAGCCGAGCTTCGGGTTCCCGACGACGACGACGGTGGTGGGGGTGCTCATGTCGCTACCTTGCGCGTGGATGCGCCAGAAATGGCGGGGTGGTGCACAAGGTACGGGGGATCAGGCGGGGGTCACGGTGACCGGGACGCCGGCGTAGCGGACCATGCCGGTGATGGTGTCGATGTCGTCCTTGTCGGTGAGGATGTTGACGTTGGCGCCATGGTGGCCGTGGGGCACCGAGACGGCGCCGCGGCGAATCGACGCATCGACCTTGGCCACGCCGGTCATGACCCCCCGGGCGGAGTGGACGACGACGGGCTCGCCGTCGACGACCCCGGCCTCCCCGGCGTCGTCGGGGTGGATCACGACGTCGGCCTCCTCGCCCAGGAAGTCGAGGGCGGCGTTCAGCTTCTTGGCCTGCCGGCGCGGGATCAGGACCAGCGGCGGGGGCGCGGTCAGCGCGGTCAGTTGGTCGACCAGCAGGTCCGGCGCCAACCGCCAACCGCCGGCGCGCTCGAGATGATCCTCGACCCAGGCAGCCGGCAGCTCGAAGGGCTCCTCGGCGAAGCCCGTGGCCGCGACGTCGTCGTAGGTGCAGCGCGCCGCGGCCATGACCTTGGCCAGCATCGCCTCGTCGGTGGCGTCCGGGGCGGCCAGGTCGTGGCCCAACTGGCGGCCGATCTCGGCCAGCACCCACCAGGCCGACCGCCGGTCCCCGACCGGCTCGACCACCGGCGCGGTGTGCTGCACCGACACGCTGGGCACCAGGAAGTCCCACAGGGTCACGTCGGCCCGCTCCAGCTGGTCCTTGGTGGGCAGTACGTGGGTCGACAGGTCCGTGGTCGGGTTGGCGATGATGTCGGTGCTGACCAGGACCTCGAGCTCCCGCAGGGCGGGCTCCAGGACGGTGCTGTCGGGGAAGGAGGTGAGGAGGCTCCCGCCGAGGTTGAGGAAGGCCCGGATGTTCCCGGCCGCGATCTCGTCCGGCAGGGCCGCACACGGCCACTCCCCCAGGAACGCCTGAGCCTCGGGACGGGATGGCGGCCCGGGGCCGAAGATGATGTCGGGGTCGAGGACGGGCAGCTCGAAGGAGTCGAACTGCAGGTTGAAGCCGGGGTGGAACCAGACCCCGCCCGGACGGTTCATGGCGCCGGTCAGGATCATCAGCACCCAGGCCAGCCACGCGGTGACGTTGCCGTGCTCGGCCTGCATGGTGACGCCCGTCCCGGTGTGGATCGCCACCGGGCCCGCCGCCCGCACGGAGTCGAGCAGCGCGGTCAGTTCCTCCTCGTCCAAGCCGGCCACGTCGGCCGCACGCTCGAGGGTGAACGGCTCGACGGCCCGAGCCAGCTCGTCCCGACCGGTGGTCTGGTGCTCGAGCACCTCCGCGTCGGCCCCGTCGCGGAGCAGCTCCCGGATGAGGAAGCCCAGCACGGCGTGGTCGGTGCCGGGACGGGGGGCGAGATGGTGGGTGGCCAGCCGGGCCGTCTCGGTCCGGAGGGGGTCGAGGACCCAGACCTCGGCGTGGTCCTTCACGGCCCGGATGGAGGTGACTGGGTCCGACAGGGCGATGTTGTGGCCGTGGGACACGACGGGGTTGACCCCGATGTAGAGGACGAGCGACGCCCGCTCGTAGTCGATGTGGCTGGTGAAGCCGGGGAAGGCGCCGACCAGGTGGGAGACCAGGGTCTTGGCCGTCCCGTCGATCGTCAGCGGGCTGAACTTGGCCGGGGTGCCGACGGCGCCGAAGAGGGCCTCCATCATCCTGTAGCCGGCGGCGTCCATGCCGAGCCCGCTGCCGAAGTACACGCCGATCGCCTGCGGCCCGTGCTCGTCGACGATGGCCCGCAGCCGCGCACCGAGGTCGTCGAGGGCCTCGTCCCAGCTCACGGGCACCAGCTCGCCGTCCCGCCGCAGCAATGGACGCTCGATGCGGTCGGGGTGGTGGTGGACCCGGGGCAGGGCCCGTCCCTTCGAGCAGGTGTACCCGTGCGACAGGGGGTGGTCGGCGTCGCCCCGAACCCTCACGACCTGATCGCCCTCGACCTCGACGAGGATCCCGCACACCGCGGTGCAGATCCGGCAGAAGCTCTTGACCACCCGGCGCTCGGTGGGCTCGCCGTCAACCGCGCTCATGCGGCAAGCTCCTTTCCTCGATCGAGAACGGAATTCTTTCAGGTTGTCGGGCCGGGCCCGCCATCTGGCGTCGGTTGGTCGCTCCGGCGTGCCCAAACTGACGCAACTTCGCAGGGAGGGTGCCGACGTGGAGCTGGACGCGGGTGACGCCGAGGTCACCGTCGACCCCGATCGCGGGGGCCGGGTCGCGTCGCTTCGGGTCGCCGGCCAGGAGTTGCTCGTGGCCGAGCCGGAGGTCGGCGACCCGAAGCTCTGGGGCTGCTACCCGATGGTCCCCTGGGCGGGGCGGGTCCGACACGGCCGCTTCGCCTTCCGGGGCACGAACCACGAGCTCCCCCTCGACGCCCCGCCCCACGCCATCCACGGCGTCGGGTACCGCACCCCGTGGAAGGAGACCGGGCCGGGTTCGCTGCGGCTGGACCTCGATGGCCTCTGGCCGTTCGGGGGGACGGTGACCCACGACGTGGGCCTCACGCCGACGTCGTTGACCCTCACGATGACGATCACGGCGGTCGAGCAGGCGATGCCGGTCGTGATGGGATGGCACCCGTGCTTCCGTCGCGGGCTCGACAGTGGTGAGCCCGCGCAGCTGGCCGTCCCGGCGACATCGATGTGGGAGCGGGACCCATCGGGCATCCCGACCGGTCGCCAGGTGCCCGTTCCTGCCGGCCCCTGGGACGACGCCTTCACCGGTCTCCGGGACGATCCGAGGATCACCTGGCCCGGAGCGATCGAGGTCACGCTCCGGTCCAGCTGCGACGTGTGGGTCGTCTACGACCAGGACCCGCGGCTGGTCTGCGTCGAGCCCCAGACCGGCGCCCCGGACGCCTTCAACCGCGAGCCGACCGTCCTCGAGCCCGGCCACAGCCTCCGGGCCCACCTGGAGATCAGCTGGTCGTCGCTGACCTAGCTTGGTTCTGCACTCGACCGACCGACCCGGAGCACCCCGCCATGACCACGTTCCCCGACGCCTTCCTGTGGGGCTCGTCCACGGCCGGGCACCAAGTCGAGGGCGGCAACGTGAACGCCGACCTGTGGCCCCTCGAGTGGGCCGAGGGCTCGCAGTTCGTCGAGCCGTCGCTGGACGCCTGTGACCACTACCACCGATACGGCGAGGACATCGCCACGCTGGCCGAGCTGGGACTCAACGCCTACCGGTTCTCGGTCGAGTGGTCCCGGATCGAGCCCGAGCCCGGCGCCTTCTCCCGTGCCGCCCTCGACCACTACCGCCGGATGGTGGGCACGTGCCTGGAGCACGGGGTCACCCCCGTCGTGACCTACTGCCACTTCACCACGCCGAGGTGGTTCGCCGGCGCCGGGGGCTGGGCTGCCGCCGACGCCCCCGACCGGTTCGGCCGCTACGCCGAGCGGGTGACCGAGCATCTCGGCGACCTCCTGCCCTGGGTGGCCACGCTCAACGAGCCCAACGTCCTGGACCTGATGCAGCAGACCGGCGCCATCCCGATGGGCGTAGGCGAACGAGCGCCGGTTGAGGAACCCGAGGCGCCGGCGCCGGCCGGCGTCGGCGGCTTCGATCCCGCTCGGTATCGCATGGGCCTGGTCGGCGCGGGCATCGAGCAGATGGCCGCCATCCACCGCCGGGCGGTGGAGGCGATCAAGTCCGGCCCCGGTGACGCCAAGGTGGGCTGGACCCTGGCCCTGGTCGACCTCCAGCCCGCCGAGGGGGGCGAGGCCCGGTGGGAGCAGGCCCGGCAGGGGGCGAGCCTCGACTGGCTGGAGGTGTCCCGCGACGACGACTTCGTCGGCGTCCAGACCTACACCCGGGAGCGGATCGGACCCGACGGAAAGATCGACTCGCCCGATGGGGTCCCCACCATGCAGACCGGATGGGAGGTCTACCCCGAGGCTCTCGAGCACACCGTGCGGATGGCCGCCGAGCACGCCCGCGTACCCGTCGTGGTGACCGAGAACGGCATGGCCACCGACGACGACGAAGCCCGCATCGCCTACACCCGGGGCGCCCTGGAGGGGCTGGCCCGCTGCATCGACGACGGCCTCGACGTGCGCGGGTACCTGCACTGGACCTTCCTCGACAACTTCGAGTGGACGGCGGGTTTCGCCAAGACCTTCGGCCTGGTCGCCTTCGACCGCGAGACGTTCGCGCGCACCGTCAAGCCGTCCGCCCGCTGGCTGGGCGAGGTCGCCCGGGCCAACGCCGTGATCTGATCGACGACAAGGAGCAAGACGAGCGATGCCCAAGGGCTACATGATCTTCACCGAGACCATCCACGACCGCGACGCGATGAAGGCCTACAGCGAAGCGGCCGCCAAGGCCGCGGCGGCGGACCCAAGCCCTTGGCCGTCGACCAGCAGCCGGAGGTCCTGGAAGGCGAGTGGCCGGCCACCCAGACCGTCGTCCTCGAGTTCGAGTCCGTCGACGCCGCGAAGGCCTGGTACGAGTCCGACGCCTACCAGGCGGCGATCCCCCTCCGGCAGGCCGCCGCCGACACCGACGTCGTGATCCTCAGCGGCTTCTGAGTTCAGCTCACCTCGCCGGGTTCATCGCCCGAAGCCAGCGGTTCGCACGCGGCTTCGATCTGCGCCCCGGTGACCTCGTCCAGCAGCCGGGCGGCGGCCGGCCGCTCGGGCAATGATTCGCGGATGGGGAACAAGCCATCGATCGTCTGGACCACCGTCACGCTCGACTGCTCGGATGCCGAAGCGTTGGCGGCGTTCTACGCCGACTTGTTCGGCTGGGAGATCAATGCGCGCGACGGTGCCGGCTGGGTGCAGATGCGAGATCCGAACGGCGGCGTCGGCCTGAACTTTCAGGCCGACAACCACTACGAGTCCCCGACCTGGCCAGAGGAACCTGGCAAGCAGATGAAGATGCTGCACTTCGAGATCCTCGTGAACGATGTCGAGGCTGCCGCCGACCTCGTAGTGCGGGCCGGGGGCCGCCAAGCGCCGTATCGGCCACCGAACCGAGATCCCCGCGGGCTTCGCGTGATGCTGGACCCTGCTGGTCACCCGTTCTGCCTGTTCGTTCCCGGCGAATAGCTCCCAGCGGGACACCTCACCCGGCGACGGCAGCGTTGGGGTCGAGCGCGGCGCCATGATCGCCTCACCGGACCGCACCAGGTCGCGGGCCCTCCGCTGGTCCACCCGAGGCCGAAGGTACTTCCCGCCTCGTACTGTCTGGTCGTCAGCTCGTCCACGGACTGGGGTCCTCGCACCATGGCGCTTTGCTCGTCGGAGACCGACTACCTCGTGGTGGGTGCCGGCGCGATGGGCATGGCCTTCACCGACGCCCTGATCGACCACGCCGACGTTCACGTCACGCTCGTCGACCGTCGGCCTGCGCCGGGCGGCCATTGGCAGGACGCCTATCCGTTCGTCCGGCTCCACCAGGCGTCGATGTTCTACGGCGTCGCGTCGACGGTGCTCGGCACCGGTCAGGTGCAGCACGGCGGGCCGGAAGCGGGCCTCCAGGAGCGCGCTCGTCGGTCGGAGGTCCAGAGCTACTTCGACCAGATCCTCGATCGCCGCTTTGTGGGTTCTGGCCGTGTCCGCTTCCTCAGCGGCAGCGAATACCACACCGACGGCACCTCCCAGCTCGTCACGTCCCGGGTGACGGGCGAGACCACGCGCGTCGAGGTTCGGCGGCGTCTCGTCGACGCGACCTACCTCGCACCCACCATCCCGCTGACGACCCCCCCGCCGTTCGGCGTGGGTGACGGCGCCCACGTCGTGCCGATCAACGAGCTGGCGGAGCTCGCCGAGACGCCGACCCACTTCGTGATCGTCGGGGCCGGAAAGACCGCGACCGACGCGATCGTGTGGTTGCTCACCAACGGCGTCCCGCCAGACCGGATCGTGTGGGTGCGGTCCCGTGACCCCTGGATGCTGAACCGCGCCCTCGTCCAGCCCGACCCGGCGGTGGCGATGGGTCTGGCTGCGGACATCATGAGCGCAGCCGCCGAAGCCGAGTCGCTCGACGACCTGTTCCTCCGCCTCGAAGCCGCCGGCGTGATGCTCCGGGTCGACACGGGCGTGGTCCCCACGATGGCCAAGACACCCACGCTCGGCACCTGGGAGCTCGAGTTGCTGCGCACCATCGAGCACGTGGTGCGCCTCGGCCACGTGAAGCACGTGGCCAAGGACGAGATCGTCCTCGACCAGGGGGTCGTTCCCCTGCCGCCCGGCTCGTTGGTGGTGCACTGCGCAGCGTCCGGGCTGCAGTACCCGCCCCTGGTCCCGCTCTGGGGCCCGGACAAGATCCGGATCCAGACGACCCGCGTCGCCTTCCCGTGCTTCTGCGCCGCGCTCGCCGGCTACGTGGAGGCGACCCGCGACGACGATCGGGAGCGAAATCGGCTGTGCCCGCCGAACACCTACGCCGACAGCGCCGCCCGATGGGCGGAGATGCAGCTCCGGGGGACCCTCGCCATGCGCACGTACATGGCCGAGCCGGACATCGCCGAGTGGGCCAACGCCTGCGCCCTCAACCCCGCTCGCATCGAGCCGTCCCAACGCGACGAACCCGACGTGCTCGCCGCCGCCGGCCGCCTGGCTGAGGTCGTCGAGCCCGGCCTCGCCGGGCTCACCGCCCTCGCGGGCGATCTCAAGCTCTAGCTCGACTCATCCTCGACCTCAGCCAGGAGGCTGACCAGCTGGCGCCACAGCGGGTGGTTCGCGCCTTGTCCCACCTTCCCCGGGGGGTCAGGGGTTCCCGGTCACAGGGAAGGGACACCGCTGGCGAGCCAGTCGACGATTGCGGCTGCCGGTTCTGCTCGCGCGTGCCGGTGACCGGTGCCAGCCCAGAGGTTCACCGAGTCGGCGTCGCCCAGTCGCGTGGCCGCCACGCGAAGGGGGCGGGTCACGTGGTGGATCTCCGGGAAGGCCGATGGCGCTTCGGGGTGCCGGCGCAGGAACGCGTTCACGAGACCGCGGGCGCGTCGCCCCGTGAAGGCGCGGGTCATCGCCGTGGTGGAGAACCGTGGGTCGACCAGCGCCGCCTGGTGGACCGCGCCGGCTCCGGACTCGTCGGCCCGGAGGAAGGCCGTGCCGGCCTGGACGGCAACGGCACCGGCGCGAACTGCGGCTTCGACACGGGCCGGAGTCGAGATGCCGCCGGCCGCCACGATCGGCACACGATGGCGACTGACGATCGCCGCGACCAGGTCGACGAGGGTCAGCTCGGCGTCTGCGGCGGTGTCGTCAAAGGTGCCTCGGTGCGCTCCTGCCTCGATTCCTTGAGCGCACAGCACATCCACGCCCCGTTCGACCGCCAGTGACGCCTCGTCGGCGTTCGTGACGGTGACCATGACCAGGCTGCCGCTCCGCTGCAACGCGGAGATCGTGGCGGTCTCCGGGCACCCGAAGGCGAAGCTGGAGACCGCCGGCGCAGTCTCGATCAGCAAGGCGACCTTGGCCTGCCAGTCGTCGTCGTCCCAGGTCGGTCGGCCCAGCTCGACGCCGAGCCGGGCTGCTTCGGGGGCGAGCTCGTCGACATAGCGCTGCACCGCCTCGACCTCGGAGGTGCGCGGTCCGGGGCAGAAGACGTTGACGCCGAAGGGCTGCGATGTCAGCCCTCGCAAGGCGCGGATGTCCTCCTCGACCTGTCCAGCAGATCGATACGCCCCCGCGACGAACGCGAAGCCGCCGGAATCGCAGCCCGCGGCGACGAGCTCGGGGGTGGTCGGTCCGCCCGCCATGGGGGCGACCAGCACCGGGACGTCCCACAGTCCGCCGATGCCGGCTCACGGGATCCGGTCCTTCATCAGTCAGGGCGGCGGTCGGCGCCGGGCCGACACCGGCGATGTCGTTCGCAGGGGTGTCCCAGTGGTCGAGGAAGGCGACATCCGCGACGGGGTGGCGGCGGACCGGTCCGTGATTGCCCCGGGGCCAGCCCACGACGACGTGGCCGGCGAGCATCCAGTCGTCGGGCACCCCGACGGCATCGCGGAGCAGTTGCTCGCCGCCGTAGGAGGCCCAGCTGGTGAGGCACGCCCCCAGGCCGAGGGCCCGGGCGGCGAGCAGGAAGTTCTGCATCGCCGGGAAGATCGAGCCCCCGAGGAGCAGCTCGGAGGCGGTCGGGAAGTGCTGCTGGGTGAACAACACGGACGTGAACTCACCGGCCCGGTCGTGGAGCTCGTAGGTGGCGCGATAGGTGCGGGCTCGTCGACTGTGGTCGTCGTCGGCGGGACGGGTCATGCCGTAGACCGGCTCGATCACCTCCAAGGCGTGCGCGGCTGTCGTCGCCACGACGGCACGCATCTCCGGCGACCGGAGGACGACGAAGCGCCAGGCCTGCGCGTTGGCGCCGGATGGCGCCCAGGTCGCGGCTTGGAGGCAGCGGGCAAGGGTGGCGTCGTCGACGGGCTCATCGGTGAATCGGCGGATCGTCCGCGCCGTCGACATCACGGCCCAGACGTCCGTGGTGGGTCCGGTCATGGCTGCACCATGGCACTACCTTGCCATCCGAAGCTGCTCGATGCTAAGCAGTCGCACAGCATTGACTGGAGCACCGATGGCCATCGTCCACGACAGCGACGTGTACTACGACCCGTACGACGCCGCCATCAACGCCGACCCCTATCCCACGTTCAAGCGCCTCCGGGACGAGGCGCCGATCTACCACAACGAGCGCTTCGACGTCTGGGCCCTCTCCCGCCACGCCGAGGTCGAGAAGGCGCTGGTGAACTGGGAGACCTTCTCGAGCGCCCGGGGCGACATCCTCGAGATCGTGCAGTCCGGGATGGAGCTGCCCCCCGGGGTCGTGCTGTTCGAGGACCCGCCCCTGCACACGATGCACCGCGGCCTCATGTCCCGGGTGTTCACCCCGAAGCGGATGGCCGCCCTGGAGGACCAGGTGCGGGCGTTCTGCGCCAGCTGCCTCGACCCGCTGGTCGGCACCGACCGGTTCGACATCGTCGCCGAGCTCGGCGTCGTCATGCCGATGCGGGTCATCGGGATGCTGCTCGGCATCCCCGAGTCCGACCAGACCGCCGTGCGGGACAAGTCCGACGCATTTCTGCGCACCGAGGCCGGCCAGCCGATGGAGCTCGAGCAGGACGCGATCGCCAACGGCGACATGTTCGCCGAGTACGTCGAGTGGCGGTCGAAGCACCCCTCCGACGACCTCATGACCGCGCTGTTGAACGCCGAGTTCGACGACGAGACCGGGACGGTCCGCACCCTCACCCGCACCGAGGTCCTCACGTACACGCAGGTGCTCGCCGGGGCCGGCAACGAGACCACCGGCCGGTTGATCGGCTGGCTGGCCAAGGTGCTGGCCGAGCACCCCGACCAGCGCCGGGACCTGGTCGAGGACCGCTCGCTGATCCCCGCGGCCATCGACGAGACGCTCCGGTTCGAGCCGACCGGGCCCCATGTCGCCCGCTACGTCGCCCGCGACGTGGAGTACCACGGGACGACGGTCCCAGCGGGCAGCGCCATCCTCCTGCTCGTCGGCGCCGCCAACCGCGACGAGCGCCGCTACGAGCGCCCGGACGAGTTCGACATCCACCGCCAGGACGGCCAGCACCTCACCTTCGGCTACGGGCTCCACTACTGCCTCGGCGCCAACCTGGCCCGGCTCGAAGGCCGCGTCGCCCTCGACGAGCTCCTGTCCCGGTTCCCCGAGTGGGACGTCGACCTACGGGCACGCCGAGCTGTCCGCGACCTCCACCGTCCGAGGCTGGGAGTCCATGCCCATCATCGTCCGCTGACTGCCGACGAGCGGCTCGAGAAGGCGCGGCGTGACGGCCTCGGTCCCGAGTGCGGGTGAGCGGGTCGACGCCTGATCCGGCGGGCCAGCGCGCCCCGTAGGTTGGGACGGTGGATCCAGGGCGCCGGCCGGTGATGGCCGATGTGGCGGGGCGGGCAGGGGTCTCGGTGATGACCGTCTCGCGGGTCCTCAACGGGTTCCCGGGTGTCGCGGAGGCGACGCGCCAGCGGGTCGAGGAGGCCGTCGCCGCCCTCGGGTATCGAGCCAACCCCGCGGCCCGCGTCCTCGCCGGCGGCCGGTCGAGGACACTCGGCGTGATCGCGGTCGAGACCCAGCAGTTCGGGCCCTCCCACATGCTCTACGGGATCGAGGCCGCGGCGAGGGGTGCCGGCCACGTCCTCAGCTTCGTGACGATGGCGCCGGGCGCCGACGAGATCGACGCGACGCTGGACCACCTGCGCGCCGCCCACGTCGAGGGCGTCATCGTCATCGCCCCCGTACGGCCAGTGATCGAGGCGGTCGCCGGCCTCGACGCCGATCTCCCGCTCGTCGTGGTCGGCGGTGATCCCTCGGTCCGGACGTCAACCGTGACGATCGACCAGGAAGCCGGGGCCCGCATGGCTACGGCTCACCTGCTCGGGCTCGGCCATCGGACCGTGCACCACGTCAGCGGACCCGCCGACTGGATCGACGCCACGGAACGGCAGCGGGCGTGGGCGGAGACGCTCGCGGCCCATCGTGCCCCGCCGGGACGCTTCGTTGAGGGCGACTGGACCGCTCAGGGCGGCTATGCCGCCGGCACCCAGCTGGCCCAGGACCCGACGGTGACCGCCGTCTTCGCGGCCAACGACCAGACCGCGCTGGGGATCCTGCGGGCGCTCCACGAGCACGGCCGCTCGGTGCCCGACGACGTGAGCGTGGTCGGCTACGACGACATCCCCGAGGCGGCCTACCTGGTGCCGCCGCTCACGACCGTCCGCCAGGACCTCGGCGAAGTGGGGCGACGCGGGGTGGAGCTCCTCCTCGCCATGGTTGACGGTGGCCCCGCCCAGCGCCACGTGATGGTCGCTCCTGAGCTCGTCGTGCGCGCGAGCACCGCCCCACCCCCCACCTGACCCCGCCGCACCCATCGTTCTGGCACTATCTTTTTCCGCCGCTCACGACCGTCCGCCAGGACCTCGGCGAAGTGGGGCGCCGCGGGGTGGAGCTCCTTCTCGCCATGGTTGACGGTGGCCCCGCCCAGCGCCACGTGATGGTTGCTCCTGAGCTCGTCGTGCCGCGAGCACCGCCCCACCCCCCACCTGACCCCGCCGCACCCATCGTTCTGGCACCTGGATCTTGTGGTGGGTCACAAGATCCAGGTGCCAGAACGGGACTTCGGTCAGCGGATGAGGCCGTCGATGTCGTCGAGGGCGCCCCGCTCGCACAGCACCACCACCGTGCCGCCGCAGCCGCCGCCGCTGGAACGGGCGCCGTGGACGCCGGGGCGGGCGAGCGCAGCCTCGACCACGGTCGTGGAGGCCGGGTGGCCGAGGCCCATGGCGTCGTAGCCGGCCTGGCTGGCGGCCAGCAGGGGGCCGAGGGCGCCGACCTCCCCGCGGCCGAGGTGGACGAGGGCCGCCTCGGACCGGGCGTTCTCGTCGACGCCGAATGCGGTAGCCGCCCGGATGGGATAGCTCTCCGTCGGGTCGATGGTGGTCACGTCGTCGTCGGTGGCCCCGAACCGGTCCAGGAACGAATCCCCGTCGAGCGCGTCGGGGAGGTCGTCGACCGCGGCCCGGGGGAGCTCGCTGACCCAGGACCACTGCTCCTCCAGCGCGTCCTCGACCATGCGCTTGCCCATGAAGGCGGCGGCTCGGGCGCGGCCGTACGGCCGGCCGCTGACGTCGTGCTCCGCGCCCGTCGGCCAGCCGATCACCTCGACGTCGGGCGGCAGCACCAGCGGGGGGCGGACCGACGCCGGGCGGCACAGGATGGGCAGGATCGAGCCGGGCGTGCCCATGGCGACCACGACCTGGTCCATGATCCCGCAGGGCGCCCCCACCACGTGGTTCTCGGCCTCCTGGCAGACGGCGGCGAGCCGGAGCGAATCGATGCCATCGCCACCCAGCGCCCGGGCGGTGGCGACCTCGAGGGCGGCACTGGACGACACGCCCACCGACACGGGCACCTCGGAGGACACCGAGAGCTCGACACTCGGCGGTTCGATCAGCCCATGGCGGACGAGGACGAGGGCGACACCGAGGAGGTAGTGGGTCCACCTCGGAAGGTGCGTGAGGGCGTCCCGCACCTCCGGATAGGTCAGGCCGGCCAGCTTCACCAACTCGTCGTCGGCGAAGCGGGCGGGGCCCACGACCAGGGCATCGGCCGGCTCGGCGACGACGGTGGTCACCAGCCGGGTCGGCGTCTCGAGCACCAATGCCCCCGAGTAGTCCGCCACGCCCCCGAGGAGGTCGAGGCGACCCGGGGCGCTACCGCGGACGATGCTCATCGACGAGCTCCGCGAGGACGGGACCGATGGTCGCGGCCAGGGTGGGATTGGCGTAGCCGACCCAGGCGATCGGCGACGTCGTGTCCAGGGGGGCGTCCAGGGGGCCGCCCCAGGGGTCAGTGACGACGCCCCCGGCCTCCTCGAGCAGCATCGCGGTGCAGACGTCGTAGGGGTGGCAAGCGTGGGCCCCCGGGGCGATGAGGGGGCGGAAGTCGGCGACGAAGCGGTCCCGCCCGGTCAGGAGCTCGTGGAGCTGGCCGCCGGAGGAGATGTACTCGTCGTCGAAGACGTCGTGGCAGCCGAGGCGCCGGAACAGCTCCGCCTCCAACGCGGCGAGGTCGGCCTTGCCCGGCACGAAGAACTTGGCCAGGCCGCCGAAACCGTGCTCGAGATCGGTGGCCGTTGACGGGCGGAACGTCGTCGGCTCCCGGTCGCCCGTCCGGAGATCGACGCGCTCGGCCATGACGCCGCCGCCGCGGACCCCGCTGAGCTGATCGGCCGCACCCTGCTTGACCGTGGGCAGCTCGGTCATCGCCGACGCCACGATGTCGGCCAGGGAGCCACCGTGGGGGGCGGCGCCGGCGAGACACCACGCCGGGCGCTTGTCGTACATGAGCCCGCGTGTGCCGTCGATGG
The DNA here is from genome assembly GCA_963725155.1 of uncultured Microthrixaceae bacterium. Taxonomy (GTDB): domain Bacteria; phylum Actinomycetota; class Acidimicrobiia; order Acidimicrobiales; family DATDAH01; genus DATDAH01. Next base: position 779,646 of record CAVRXU010000002.1, on the reverse strand, counting down.
TGTCGACGATCACCGTCCAGGTCGGGGGGCCGCCGACCACGACGGGCTCCTCGAGCCCTTCGGAGACCACTTCCACGCCCGGCCAGTGCTGCTCGAACCAGCCGACCAGCGCGTCGTCGACCACCCGGTCGATGGCGTAGATCGTGTCGGCCGAGGTCTGGCCCTCGACGGCGGACATGTCCATGCCTCTGGCCCCGATGACCATGTCCCGGAGGTCGTCGCCGAGCTCGCACAGGAGCCGCCGAGCGTCGTCAGTCGAGTGCGCCACGGAGCTCTGCCGCCTTCTCGTCGGGGTCGGATTCGTTGGTCATCGAGCCGCCACCGACCTCCGGGCCGGCCAGGTACTTGAGCAGCCCCGGCGCCCGGAGGGGCGGGTGGAGCTCGACGTGGAACGGGTAGTGCGGGTGATCGCCCACCGGCGCCTGGTGAACGGCAAGGACATAGGGCATGCGCAGGCCCCACAGGGCGTCGTAGCGCCGGACCACGTCTCGCAGCACCAAGCCGAGGGAACGGCACCCGGCGTCGTCGAGGGCGACCAGCGACGCCATCGGCCGGCGAGGCAGGACGTGCACCTCGTAGGCGTACCGGGCGAACCACGGGACGCACGCGAAGAACGCCTCGCCCTCGCTGATGACCCGGGGCGCCGCCAGCTCGCGCTCGGTGACGTCCTCGAGCAGGGTGCGCCCCGTTCGGCCATGGTGCTCGGCCGCCACCTCGGCCTCCCGCGCCATGGTGGCGTACACCATCGCGCCGGCGTAGATCTGGCAGTGCGGGTGGGGGTTCGAGGTGCCCACCGCGGCACCCCGGTTCTCGAAGATGAGCACGTGGGCGACGCCGTCGAGGGCCTCGAGCGCCTCGGTCCGGTCCCGCCACGTGGTCACCACCGCCGTCACCTCGTCATCGTCCAGGTCGGCCATCGACTTCGTGGGGTCGTGGTGGTAGCAGACCACCTCGGCCGTCCCGACCGCCCGCTGCGTCCGGTAGAGCTCGTCGCCCGGCGACGGTTCCGGCGCGTCGGGCGAGAACACCGGGAGGTCGTTGGTGAAGGTGAACACCCCGCGGTAGTCAGGGTTGGTGGTGGCGATCCGCCGGCCCCGGGGAGCGAGGGCGTTGTCCTCCGGCACAGCCGGTTCCTCGTCCTCCACCACCTCGCCGATCCAGGGACGGGCGCCGCGATGCGCGGTGAACAGGACCCACTCCCCGCGGAACGGGTGCCACCGCAGCTCCCAGGTCACGAGGCCTCGATGCGCAGCTCCTGCGCCTCGACGTCGTCGGCGGTGACCCGGACAGTGATCGTCCCCGATCCGGTCGGCCGGACGACGGCGAGGGCTCGACCGTCGAAGGTGGTGCACGCGGATCCGGTGTATGGCTCCTCGGGGTCCGGTCGGCCGCTGGCCAGGCCCTGGAGCACGCCCGATCCCTCGACCTCGACCGTCACGAGTCGGTCGGCGCTGGTCACGGTCGTACCGGCCTCGTCCAGGAGGATCAGCTCGACGAAGGCGAGGTCGCCCGGGTCGGCGCGGATCTCGTTGCGGTCGGAGCGGGCCTCGAGCCGGACCGGGCCATCGGCGGAACGCAGGCTCATGCGACCGACCTCTTCTCCCGCCCGCCAGGCCACCGCCTCCAGCTCGCCCGGGTCGTAGGTCGTGTTGAACTCAGCCCGGAACCGGTTGTCCGCGCCCACCGGCTGCTGACCGAGGGACTGGCCGTTCACGAGCAGCTCGACGGCGTCGGCATCGGCGTAGACCTCGATGACGACCGGCTGGCCCTCGTGCCCGGCCCAACTCCAGCTCGACACCACGTCGCTCCAGGACCACGGGCTGGCGTGAGTGACCGCCCGGCCGTGGTGCTCCGGTCGCAGGACGGCCACATAGGGGTCGGCCCGGAGGCCGAAGACGATCTCGCGGTAGTACGACTGCGGACGGCGGTGGCCGGTGATGTCGATGTCGCCACAGCCCGCTGCCACCCACGGGTAGTCCCCGTGGAAGGCGGACATCCCCATCCCCGCAGTCGCGTCGCCGTAGGCGATGCGGCCGATGCCCGCCTCGCCGAGGTAGTCCCAGCCCGTCCACGTGAAGTCCCCGATGACGTGGGCGTTGTCGGTGACGCCGGCCCAGCCCCGGTCGACGGTGCCCGGGTGGGTCTCGGTGGCCACGATGACCCGGTTGGGGTAGCTCTCGCCGTCGACCTCGAAGCGGGTGTACATGTAGTTGTACCCGGCGGCGTCGAGGTGGGCGAAGGCCTCCTCGGTCTTCTCGGCCACGACCGGCGCCTTCATGGCCTCGTCCATCAGCTCGCCGAGGTTCAGGGCGACGGTGTTGACGCCGGTCTCCTCGTCGACGTTGTGGCGCTCGGCGATCTCGCGGATCCCCTCGAGGATGGCCGGGCCGGCCACGAGCATCCCGGTGACGGCCTGGGTCACGTACCGGGTGGGGTCGACGGACCGGACCTTCTCGGCCAGGGCCCGGCTGCGCTGCAGGCCGGTCGGCGTGGAGCCGTCGGGGATCTCGTTGCCGATGCTGTAGAGCACGACGCTGGGGTGGTTGACATCCTTGCGCACCATCGCCTCGACGTCGGCCTCCCACCAGGCGTCGAACCGAAGGGCGAAGTCGTCGACCGTCTTCGTCTGGGCCCAGATGTCGAAGGTCTCGTCCATGACGAGCACCCCGTGCCGGTCACAGGCGTCGAGCATCGCCCGGCTCAGGGGGTTGTGGGCGCTGCGGATGGCGTTGAAGCCCGCGGCCTTCAGCAGCTCCACCCGCCGCTCCTCGGCCCGGTCGACGGTGGCCGCGCCGATCGGGCCGTTGTCGTGATGGACGCAGGCGCCCCGGAGGAGCACCGGCTCACCGTTGATGCGCAGGCCGTTCCGGGCGTCGAGGGCGAGGGCCCGGATACCGAAGGTCGTGCCATCCTCGTCGACGGCGTCGTCGCCAACGCGGAGAGTCACGCGGCACGAGTACAGGTAGGGGTCGTCCGGGCCCCAGCGGTGGGGGTCGACGACGTGGAGGCGGTGCCGGGTCGAGACCTCGTCGCCCGGGAACACCGTCACCGGGCCCGTGGCCTCGGCGACGACCGTCCCGCCGGCGTCGAGCACCTCGGCGTGGAGGACGCCGTTGGCGGTGGCGGCGCTGCGGTTGCGCACGGTGGCGCTCACCGTCAACACGGCGACGTCGTCATCGACCTCGGGCGTGAGCACGGTGAGCTGATCGGGCACCAGGTGCACCGGGCCGGCCTCGAGGAGCCAGACGCTGCGGTGGATGCCGCCACCCGAGTACCAGCGCGAGTCCCGGTGGGCCATGGCCTCGACCTTGATCTCGTTCTCCCCTTCGTGGAGCAGGTGGTCGATCGGGGCGAAGAACCCGGTGTAGCCCGAGGGTTGGTGGACCGCGACCGATCCGTTCACGGTGACGACGGCGTCGCGGTACACGGCCTCGAACTCCAGCGTCGTCGTCGTGGCGTCGTGCGCAGTGCGCTCGAGGGTCCGGCGGTACTCCCAGTTCCCCCCGGGGAAGTAGCCCGTGGCCGGACCGGCGTCCGGCGACCGCTCCGTGCCGATGACGGCGTCGTGGGGCAGGGTGACGGGGGTCAGACCGGCCCCCGGGCCCATCAACTCGGCGAAGCGATCGAGCGGCTGCGGGCGGAACGTCCAACCGTCGTTGAACAAGGTGCGGCGCATGTCGGAAGAGTAGTCGACCGAAGTGTTAGCGCTATCATCCAGGCCAGTGGGACTGCGCCTTCGGCGGCCACCCGTACAAGTGCAGCGGCACCGTCGTCGGCATCTCGGTGACGGACGGGACCGAGGAGTCCGGCCTCCTCCGCGCGGTCGCAGGCTCGCATCGCGCGTCCTCCTTGCCGGAGCCGACATGGCAGGGCAACGACCTACCCGTCGTCGCCCTCGCCACGGTGGCCGGTGATGTCAGGGTGCACACCACCTGTACGTCCCACGAGGCTCTGCCCCCGACCTCGCGGGCGCGCAAAGTGATGTACACCGGGTTCGGACTCCCCCCGAGCCCGTTCGACGACGAAGCCCGGACCGCCAAGACCATGGCGCTCCGCAACGGCGTGCACAAGGTCGCCTCGCAGCCCCGCAACGCCGAACGGGTGCGCTGAGCCCGGACCGTTCAGTCCTGGCGTTCGATCGACGAGATCAGCCGACTCGTCAGGTCGGCCCAGGCGTCTGCGTCAGGAGGGTCCAAGCCGAGGGCTTCGACGACGCCGAGGCCGAGCTCCATGCTCCACAGCATGAGCACCGCGGCCCGCATGTCGACCGCGGGGTCGAGATCGCCTCGATCCTGTGCCGCCTCGTACTCGACGACCCAGGACTCGAACCGCTCGCCCTGCTCGGCCGTCAGTCGCTCGCGCACCGCGTCGTCGTTGCGGGCTGCCGTCGCGCCCTCGAGCAGCAGGGCCCGGAGGTCGGCCCGATCGGCGTACCGACGGTTGAGGTCGGTCAGGTACGCCCGGAAGCTGATCTCGTCCCGGTCCCGCGGCGTCTCGACGTCCGCAGCCACCCGAGCGTCGATCGCCTCGACGAGGAGCTCGGCCTTGTTGAGGAAGTGGGCGTAGATGGCTCCGGTCGTGAGCGACGAACGTCGAGCGAGATCCCGCACCGACACGGCGGCGTAGCCCTCGTCGGCGAAGACCTGCCCGGCGAGCTCCAGCAGGCGGGCCCGGGTGGCGTGCTGCTCGGGCTCCGGGGCGGGGTTGCTCACCGAGGAGAGCGTAACGGCGTGATCCTGGCCAGAGCCGGATCCAGCTCTCCGGTCGCCACGGACATAACGCTGTTACTAGACTGTCGGGATGAACATCCCGAATCGCCTGCTCGTCGAGCACCTCGTCGAGCCCTTCGGCACCTCGGTGCTCAAGCCTCGTCTCTCGTGGTGGCTCCCGAGCGGTGCGGCCCGCCAGGACGCCTTCCGGATCCAGGCCGGGACCTGGGACTCGGGTCGGGTCGAGGCGTCGGACCACCTCCTCGTCGCCTACGAGGGCCCGGCTCCTGCCTCCGGGGAAAGGGTCGAGTGGCGGGTGAAGGTCTGGACCGATCTCGGTGAGAGCGACTGGTCGGACTGGTCCCACTGGGAAGTTGGCCTGCTCGACGAGTCGGACTGGACCGCCCGGTGGATCTCGCCGAGCGAGCCGGAACGGGCGTCGGCGGGCGAGCGCCCGGCACACCTCTTCCGTCACGAGTTCGTCGTCGATGCCGCTCCGGTCCGGGCCAGGGTGCACGCCACGGCCCACGGGCTCTACGAGCTGTTCCTGAACGGCGCTCGCGTCGGCGACGTGGAGCTGGCGCCGGGGTCGACCTCGTACGGATCCCACCTCGACGTGCAGGCCTACGACGTCACGGACCACCTCGTCCCCGGGGCGAACGTGCTCGCCGCCGTGGTCAGCGACGGGTGGTGGCGGGGCAAGGTCGGCTTCACCCGGGAGGTGGACTGCTACGGGACCGAGCTCGCGCTCCTCGTTCAGCTCGCGGCCGATCTCGACGACGGCACCCGGGTCACCGTGGGCACCGGACCGGGTTGGACCACGGCGACGGGTGAGATCGTGCGCGCCGACCTCATCGACGGTCAGGGCGAGGACCTCCGCCTGCGGCCTGATGGCTGGGACCGTCCGGGCTTCGACGACGGAGATTGGTCCGACGCCGGGGTGGTCGAGGAGGACTTCACGGCCCTGAGCGCCTCCCCCGCCCCGCCCACGCGCCGCGTCGAGGAGCTGCGCCCGGTCGACGTCCGCCGCCTGCCCTCGGGCCGCCACGTCGTCGACCTCGGCCAGAACATCAACGGCTGGGTCCGCCTCGAGGACCTCGGCCCGGAGGGCACCGAGGTCACCCTGGTCCACGGCGAGGTGCTCGACGATTCGGGCGAGGTGTCGACCGACAACCTGAAGCCCTTCGACTTCCTGACCCACGAGCCCCTGACCGCGGGTCAGGTCGACCGCGTCGTGTCCCGAGGAAGGCCGGGGGACGTGTTCGAGCCCCGCCACACCACCCACGGCTTCCAGTACGTGGGCATCGAGGGCCACCCCGGTCCGCTCGGCCGCGACGACGTCACCGGGGTGGTCGTCCACACCGACCTGGTGCGCACCGGGTGGTTCTCCTGCAGCGACGACCGGCTGGAGAAGCTGCACGAGGCCGCCGTGTGGAGCTTCCGCGACAACGCCTGCGAGGTCCCCACCGACTGCCCGCAGCGGGAGCGGGCCGGCTGGACCGGTGACTGGCAGCTCTTCTGCCCGACGGCGGCGTACCTCTACGACGTGGCCGGGTTCTCGGCCAAGTGGCTGCGTGACCTCCGGTCCGACCAGTGGCCCGACGGCCGGGTGCCCAACATCCTCCCCGAGCCCCACACCCCGGCGACCCAGGACAACCCGGTCGCCCAGTTCATGACCGGCTCGGCCGGCTGGGGCGACGCCGCGGTCATCGTGCCGTGGGAGATGTGGGCCGAGTACGGCGACGATCGCTTCCTCGCCGACGGGCTTCGACGCGATGGTCGGCTGGGTCGACTTCGCCGCCGAGCGTGCGCCGGCACGGTCGCCACGCCTCGCGGGCCGAGCCGTCGCCCGGACCCCGCGCCGCACGAGGAGTTCCTCTGGGACACCGGCTTCCACTGGGGCGAGTGGTGTGAGCCCGGCGGCAACCCGGCCGACGTCTTCACCCTCGAACAGGACATGGGCGATGTCGCCACCGCCTTCCTCTACCGGTCGTCCTCGCTGCTCGGCCGTGCCGCGACGGTGCTCGGGCGAGTCCGAAGAAGCCGACCGCTACGGCGAGCTGGCCGCCTCCGTGCTGGCGGCCTGGCGGGCCGAGTTCATCGACGACGACGGTCGGGTCACCCCCGACACCCAGGCCAACCTCGTTCGGGCCATCGCCTTCGGTCTCGTCCCCGACGACCTGCGCCAGGCGGTCGCCGACCGACTGGCCGAGCTGGTGCACGAGGCCGACGACCACCTGACCACCGGCTTCCTGGCCACGCCGTACCTCCTGCCCGTCCTGGCCGACCACGGCCACCTCGACGTGGCCTATCGGCTGCTCTTCCAGGACACCGAGCCGTCCTGGCTGGCCATGATCGACCAGGGCGCCACCACCATCTGGGAGAACTGGGAGGGCACCGAGGGCGAGGCGATCGGCTCGCTCAACCACTACAGCAAGGGCGCCGTGGTCTCGTTCCTGCACCGCTACGTCGCCGGCCTGCGCGCCGACGAGGACCATCCCGGCTACGAACGGTTCACCGTCGTCCCGATGCCCGGTGGCGGGCTCACCCACGCCGAGGCCGTCCACGACGCCCGCCGGGGCCGGGTCCGGAGTTGCTGGACCATCGCCGACGGGACCTTCACCCTGGAGGTCGAGGTCCCGCCCGGCGCCGAGGCCACCGTGGTGTTGCCGGATGGTCAGACCACGATCGTCGGACCCGGGACCTCGACCCACACCTGCCGGTCGAGCTGACTCTCCTCACCCGCTGGCGGCGGGAGTCGGGCGGGGCCGAACGGATCCGAGTTCACGGCTCCCCTGCGTTCGCGGACGAGGTGTGGGCTGCGGCATGGAGGACCTCGAGCTCATCGGCCAGGAGGTCGGCCAATCGGGAGAGGTCGGGGAGCTGGCGGCGATCGGCGTGCAACCCGATGGTGAAGTCTCCGCCGTAGCTCCACGCCGTGAGGTTGAGCCCGATCCGACCCGTGAGCGGCCCGATCGACTTCAGAGCGATGACCGGGTGGCCCCGCCAGGCCAATGGCTCCGGGCCGCGGACATTGGAGACGATCACGTTCATCATCGGACGCCCCTTCCACTTCTCGGCCCGGGCCAGGAACCACCAGATCGTCTCGTAGAGACCGCTGTGCTCCTGCAGGTCGGTCAGGAGGCGGGGGTCGCGTCGCTGCAGGTCCCGGGCTGTGGCGAGGCTCTCCCGAACCACCTGGAACCGGCGCAGAGGATCTTCCTCGTCGGTCGCGAGGCACCAGAACCACGAGGTCATCGAGTTCCCGTAGCCGTCGTCATCCAGACGCTCCAACGCGGCCGGGGCGGTGGCCGTGAGCGACTCCTCCGGGAGCTCGTCCCGTTCGCGCAGGTAGGCCCGGACCGCACCGCCACACACCGCTGCGTACCCGTCATTCAGGGTTCCGCCGAGGAGCCGACTGACCGACCGGAGATCGTCGAGACCCAGAGTGACGAATGCGCAGGCGCGGTCCGAGGACGGCGTGACGTTGAACGCCGTCGGGGGTGCTTCGAAGTACTCCGTCGCGGTCGGGCTGCCGGCCGGCCGACCCTTCCGCTCCCGGTGGGAGGCGCGCGCAACCGCCGCAGGAACGACGGGAGGTCGCGCCACGACCGCAGGTGTCGGGCCACCGTCGCCCGGACCAGCGCCGGACGCCCAGGCTCCGCGTCGCCCGGGGCCGCCGCCGGACGCTCACCGAGCACCTCCTCCCAGATCTGCACGCTGGCGGCGCCGTCAGCCAGCGCGTGGTGCAACTGCAGCACGAGTGCCACCCGACCGCGGTCGAGACCGTCCACCACCCACAGCCGCCACAGCGGACGATCGCGATCGAGCTGGTCGCCGGCCAGCGTGCCGACGAGGTCGGCGAGGGCGGCATCGGGATTGGATCCGGCCAACGTGTGGCGCTGGACGTGATGCGCCGGGTCGACCGTGTCGGCGTCGACCCAGACCGGTCGGCCGAGACCGAAGGGGATCGGCTGCAGGCGCCATCGGAACGGCGCCCGGTTCGGCAGTGTCGATGCCGCCCACGCCGCGACATCGTCGGCATCGAGGAGACCGTCCCCCAGGCCCAGGATCGCCAGCTTGATGGTGTGGGAGAGCTGGCCGTCGTTCTCGCGACGCAGGTGGAAGACATCGGCCCCGTTCAGGGCCCTCATGTCGCGGCAGCATCGAGGTAGCCCGTGGCCCCCGTCACCAAGACCGGCACGGCTCGCCCGTCAGCCGGTCGAGAGACGGTCGCCCAGCGCCGCGGCGACGACGATCAGGCGACGGTGTCTCACTTGGCCATCCCGCCGCTCACGCTGATGTCGTCACCGGTCACGAACGACGACGCGTCGCTGGCCAGGTAGACGACCGGGCCGACGATCTCCTCGGGTTTGGCCACCCGCTTCATCATGGTCCCGCTGGCGATCAGGTCCTTGAACCCGGGAGCGTTGCGCTCGGCCCCTTCGACCATGTCGCTGGCGAACGGGCCGGGCGACAGGACGTTGACCCGGACGTTCCAGTCGGCCCACTCCTGGGCCATCGTCCGGCTGATGTTGAGCAACGCCGCCTTCGAGGCGCCGTAGGCGGACACCGCCGAGCCGGCGTGGTAGCCGGCCATGCTGCCGATGTTGATGATGCTGCCGCCGCCGCCGTCGCGCATGACCGGGGCGACGCACTGGCTCATGCGCAGCGGCCCCTCGAGGTTGACGGCGAAGATCTTGCGCCAGAGGTCCAGGGTCATCTCGCTGACGCCGGACCGGGACGGGCTGATCCCGGCGTTGTTCACCAGCACGTCGATCCGGCCGAACCGTTCCACCACGGCGTCCACGAACGCGGGGATCGCGTCCCAGTCCGCCGACGTGACACGCCCGGCCGAACGCCTCGGCCCGGTCGCCGCCGTGATCTCGGCGGCCACGTCGTCACAGAGATCCTGCTTCCGGCTGCTCACCACCACCGAGGCGCCGGCCTCGGCCAGGCCCTGGACCATGGCCCGGCCGATGCCCTTGGTCGAGCCGGTGACCACGGCCACCTTGCCCGTGAGATCGAAGGTCACGCCCGCTCCTTCAGGGGGACCGAGTCCTGGGTGTCGAGGATCAGCTCGAAGGCGCTGAGCTTCAGGCCGTCGTCGGTCCGGCGAACCGTGCCTCGGACCACCCCGCCCGGGAGCGGGGCCGGCCGGCCGTCGACCACGTGGGTCACGAACAGGTACGACGTGAAGTCCGACGAGTCACCGTCACGGGAATCGACGGCGACGTTGAGGACCATGTGGCGCAAGCGGGTGCGGGCTGGCGCCCCGGTGCTTCGCCTGCCAGAAGGCGATCTCCTCGGCCCCCGTGAAGTCGGCGCGGACGAACGCCTCGTAGTCGGTGGTGCCGGTGTCGGTGCGCACGCGGAACGTGGCGTCGGCCGTCAACAGGTCCGACAGTTCGTCGACCCGCCCTTCGTCGTAGCGATACCACCAGTGGGCCAACAGCTCGGTGATCTCAGCGGCACTGGGCGCCTCGGCGCTCACAGCGGGTCGCCCATGCGGTCGTAGGCCTCGGCGATGGAGCCACCGAGGAAACCTTCGCGGGTCTCGTCGTCGACATCGGCCAGGAGCGACTCGTAGTACGGCAACGGCTCACCGCTGCCTTCGAAGTGCGGGAAGTCCGAGGAGAAGACGGCGACCCCCGGCAGGTGCTTCATGAGCCGGAGGGGCGACTGGTGAGGCGCCGGCAGTGGAGAGATCCGCACGTTCCTGCCGATGTACTCCGACGGCAGGAGCGGCAGGGTGTACTCCCCCAGCACCAGAGGGCTGGCCCCTTCCGTGGCGAACGAATCGAGGCGGCGAGCGAGTCGGGGAAGCCAGTCGATCCCGAGCTCGGAGATGAGGACGGTGAGGGTGGGGTGCCGCTCGAAGGCCCCCCCGATGATCATGGCGCTCAGGAAGACCTCCGCGCTCTGCTCGGGTTGGAGGATGGACAGGAGGCGGATCAGCGCCGGGTCGTCGGTGTTGGCCCAGCCCGGGTGGATCATGGCCGGGCTCATACCGATGTGGAGCAGCGGCACCATGCCGTGCTCGGTGGCTGCCCCCCAGACCGGGTCGAAGGCCCGGTGAGCTCGGCGCAATCCCCCCGGCCGGCTCGGACGAGATCAGGAAGGCCCGGCTCCCCCGCTCCCGCATCCGCTTCAGCTCACCCACCGCCCAGTCGATGTCGTCGAAGCGCAGACAGGTGACCGGGAGCAGACGATCCCGGTGCTCAACCACCGCATCGGTCATCCAGGTGTTCACGGCCTCGAGGGCGTCTCTTCCGAGGCCGGGATCCGCTATCGCCCGAGCGAGGGTGTAGCCCCCACCCGTGATCAGGTTCTGCTTCTCGATGCCCTGGGCGTCGAGCCACGCCACCCGCGCCGCCGGGTCGATCAGCGGAGCGTGTTGGTCCGCTCCCGCGAAGGTCAATCCCTTCGCCTCCTCGGTGAACAGGAACTCGATCGCCGGGTTCACCAACCGGTCGATCGGCATGCGCTGATCCGGCGGGGCGTGCCGTAGGAGGTCGTCGCTCACGAACCAGGCGAACATCTCGGCCGTCCCCATCGCAAACCGGGGGTCGGTGTCCGGGAACTTCTCGGGCAGGCGGGCGGCCAGGTCCGGAAACTCGTCGAGCCACCCGGGCGCGGGCTCGACATGGGCGTCGACGTCGATGATCCGTGATGCGGTCGCCATGACCGAGATCATAACATCGTTATCTTTCAGCTGTCGACCGCGCCCTCAAGCCGGTGGCATGGTGAAGTCGGGGCCGGGCTCCCAGCCGGCCGCCATGAGATCGGTGCCCACCTTGGCGACGTTCATGAGGTCCTCCTCGAAGGAGAACTTTCCCTCGCCGGCGTAGCGCAGGATCGTCACGCCGGTGTGCTCGAGCGGTCGGCCGTCCAGCTCGAGGCCCGCGACCACCTGACGCCACGCGATCAACACGTCGTCGCCCTCGATGGCCACGACGTCGGTGGGATAGCTGAACCCATCGAGCCCGGCCATCGCCGCGGTCATCATCGTCGCGATCGCCTCCGGGCCTTCGTATCGACCCCAGGCGGCGTCGACGAACACCGCATCGTCCGTGAAGAACCGGGCGACGCTCCCCCATTCGGCCTCGCCCCGGTCGAGTGCTTCCCGGTGCTCGAGGTAGGTCGCCACCGCGGCCTCGACCTCGCCCCTCGGATGCGATTCGGTCATGGCGCGCGTAGGACGAAGTCGCCCTCGGCCGGGTCCCAGTCGAAGAGATACGCCGGTGGATCACCGTCAGCGGCGGGCGGCGGACCGTAGGTGAGCGGGTCGGGCTGGTTCGGGATGTCGACCACCAGGCCATCGGCCCCGGCGACCAGCGACCCGTAGTTCAAGTCCTCGCCGGCGGCCTCGATCAGGGACCGGAGCAACGTGACGTTCTGGCAGGCGGTGAACGCGGCGACGTAGAGGTCGTCGCCGTCGCCGGTCAGCGAGTCCGGCGAGGGAACCTCGGTCCCGGCGTCCTCGATCACCCCGATGCAGTCCTGCATGGCGGGCAGGTCGTAGGTGTTCTGCGGACCGCCATAGAAGTTCCCCGCCACCGCCCCATCGAGCACCGACAGGTCACGCCCGGCGGAATCCCCGGCGTAGGCCAGGACCGAGTTGGGGCTGGTCAGCAGCATCTGTGGCCGGTAGTCCAAGCTCTCGGTGCCGCTCGCCCAGGTCAGGCCGGACTGGCCGATGACCAGGACCTGGTCCACGCCGGCCGACTCGAAGCGCTGGGCGATGACCCCGGTGGCCGCGTTGACCGCCGTGATGTCATCGGGGGGGGCGTCCACGATGGCCGACTCCGCGACCTCGACGCCGAGCTCGTCGAGCAGGGGAAGGATGATGTCGTTCATCTGGGCCTCCTCGGTGGGAGCGCCGAACACCCCGAGGGTGCCGTCGAACTCGCCGGCGTCGGCCATCGTCGTCACCACGTCGGCCTCCTGGTCGGTGCCGGCCTCCGCGGTGTACCAGGGCGCCTGGGCCCGCTCCAGGTTCTGGGGGGTCATCGAGCCGCCGATGACCGCGGTCTGGTGGGTCTCGAGCGGGCAGATCACCGTGTCGCCGAGGAAGAAGCCCATCACGGCGAAGACATCTTCGTCCTCGGTGAGCTGCACGCACGCGGCGTCGGCGCCGTCGGTCCCCACCGGGTTGATGGGGGCGTACACGGGCTCGAGGGTGCGGCCGTTGATCCCGCCGGAGGCGTTGATGTCGTCGAACAGCGCGTTGTAGGCGGCCTCGTAGTCCCCGTGGTCGATGGTGACGACGTCGCCGAGCGATGCCAGGTCGACGTACTGCACGCCGATCTTGACCGAGTCGTCGGTCACGCCCGGCGCCGGCCCGGTCGGCACGGCCTGGGTGGTGTCGGTGGCGGTGTCCCCCGGCGCCGACGTGGTGTCCGAGCTGGACTCCTCGCCCGCCGTGCAACCCACCAGCAGTGCGGCGGCGAGGACGAGGACGGTGAACGGGCTGCGCAGGCGCATGGTGGTGACTCCCCCTGAGTGCTGACCCGGAGGCACACCTCCGATGTGCGTACAATGACCGATTTTGTGAGAAGTGTCAAGATCGCACACTCGACCGGGGCGTCGCTCAGAGGACCGCTACCACGTCCCGATAGGGAGCGAGGCGGTCGTCGGTCGGATCGAGCTCGGTCACGAGGAGGTCGACCTGGTCCCACTCGAGACCGACCGCGACGGCCCGAGTGCCCAACTTGGCCGCGTCCACGGCGAGCACGACCCGGTCGGCCACACCCGCCAACGTGCGCTTCACCTCCGCCTCCTCGAGGGTCGTCTCCAGACCACCCGATGCCGGATCGACGGCTGCCGCCGACGCGAAGAACGTGGCGAACGCGACCTGGGTGGCCGACCGACAGGCCAGGGGGCCGACCAGGCTCCCGGTCCTCGGTTCCAGTCGACCACCGGTGAGGAGGGCCTCCACGCCGGGCCGGCTCTGTAGCGCGGCGAAGGTGTCGGGCCCGTTGGTGACCACCGTGAGGTCCCGGGCCGAATCCAGCGCGCCAACCAGCCGGGTGACGGTCGACGAGGCGTCGAAGGCGATCGCCCCTTCGACCGGCACCTGTTCGGCCAGCTTGGCGGCGATGACCCCCTTGGCCCGTGCGGCTCGGTCCTGGCGGGCCGCGAAGGGCTGCGGGCCGACGGCTCGGGCTCCCCCTCGGACCCGGCGGGCCGTACCTCGGGCCTCCAGCGCGGCCAGATCACGCCGGATCGTCATCTCGCTCACGCCGAGGGCCCCGGCGGCCGTCCCGATGGTGACCGACCCCTCCGCGTCGAGGCGTTCGCTGAGCCACTCGAGGCGGTTCTCGGCGGCCAGTGATCCGACAGCGATGCGTGCGGTCATTCGGGGCTCCGGTTCCGGTTGACGCCGTTGTGCGTTTGTGTGAGAATTATCACACTTCCAACAGCAGCACGCCGATGATCGCACATCGGGGGGAACCACATGACGTCATTCGATCAGATCGCTCCGGAGCTGGAGCGTCAAGCCATCGAGCTGCCGTCCTGGGCGTTCGGGAACTCCGGAACCCGCTTCAAGGTCTTCGCCCAGCCGGGGGTCCCCCGGGACCCCTACGAGAAGTTGGCCGATGCCGCGCAGGTCCACGCCGTGACCGGGCTGGCGCCGTCCGTCGCCCTGCACATCCCCTGGGACGCGGTCGACGACTTCGACAAGCTCGGCCGGCACGCCGAGGACCTCGGGGTCCGCCTGGGGACGATCAACACCAACACGTTCCAGGACGACGACTACCTGCTCGGCAGCCTGTGCAACGTGGACGACCGCATCCGGGCCAAGGCCGTGGCCCACGCCCTCGACTGCATCGAGGTCATGGCGGTCACCGGCAGCCGTGACCTGAAGGTCTGGCTCCCGGATGGACTGAACTACCCGGGCCAGGCCGACCTGCGGGACCGACAGGACCGCCTGGCCGACTCGCTGGCCCAGATCTACGTCGGGCTGGCCGGTGACCAGCGCCTGGTGCTCGAGTACAAGTTCTTCGAGCCCGCCTTCTACGCCACCGACGTGCCCGACTGGGGTACGTCGCTGCTGCACTGCCTCGCCCTCGGCGACCGCGCCAAGGTCTGCCTCGACACCGGCCACCACGCCCCCGGCACGAACATCGAGTTCATCGTCATGCAGCTCCTGCGCCAGGGCCGCCTCGGCGCCTTCGACTTCAACTCCCGCTTCTACGCCGACGACGACCTCATGGTCGGCGCCGCCGACCCGTTCCAGCTGTTCCGCATCCTCTATGAGGTCGTCCGGGGCGGGGGCTACGACGAGGGTTCCGACATCTGCTTCATGCTCGACCAGTGCCACAACATCGAGGCCAAGATCCCCGGCCAGATCCGGTCCGTCCTCAACGTGCAGGAGATGACGGCTCGGGCCCTGCTCGTCGACCGGGCGGCGCTGGCCGAGGCCGAGGCCGTGGGTGACGTCCTGGCCGGCAACGCCGTGCTCATGGACGCCTTCTACACCGACGTGCGGGCCGACCTGGCCGACTGGCGGGAGGGGCGAGGCCTGCCTGCTGACCCGGTCGACGCCTACCTGCAGAGCGGTTACGCCGAGCGCATCGTGGCCGAGCGCATCGGTGGGAACCAGGCGGGCTGGGGCGCATGAGCCACCCCGTCGTCGAGGAGCTCCTGGCTCGCTCGCACCGGCTCGGCGCCGACCGCCGCAACACGAACTACGCGGGAGGGAACACGTCGGCCAAGGGCGTCGACATCGATCCGGCGACCGGCACCGACGTCGAGCTGCTGTGGGTCAAGGGCTCCGGTGGCGACCTCGGCACCCTGACCGGGCCCGGCCTCGCCGTCCTCCGCCTCGACCGGTTGCGCTCGCTGGTCGACGTGTATCCCGGCGAGGACCGCGAGGACGAGATGGTCGCTGCCTTCGACCACTGTCTCCACGGTCGGGGCGGCGCAGCACCGTCCATCGACACAGCCATGCACGGCCTGGTGGACGCCGACCACGTCGACCACCTCCACCCCGACAGCGGCATCGCCATCGCCACCGCGGTCGACGGTGAGGCGCTGACGAAGGACATCTACGGCGACAAGGTCGTCTGGGTGCCGTGGCGCCGACCCGGCTTCCAGCTCGGTCTTGACATCCGCGCCGTCAAGGAGGCCAACCCCCAGGCCGTCGGGGTGATCCTGGGCGGCCACGGCATCACCGCCTGGGGCGGCACCAGCGCCGAAGCCGAGGCCAACTCCCTCTGGATCATCGAGCAGGCCCGGACTTACATCGACACGGAAGGCGACCAGACCCCGTTCGGGGCTGTCGCCGACGATCGCCGGCCACTCTCCCCGGCCGAGCGGCGGGCGAAGGCTGCGGCACTGGCGCCGCACCTTCGCGCTGCCGCCTCGACCGATCAGCGCATGGTCGGTCACTTCACCGACGCCGACGCCGTCCTCGACTTCCTCGCCTCCGAGAAGCTGCCGGCGCTGGCCGCGCTCGGCACCTCCTGCCCGGACCACTTCCTGCGCACGAAGGTGAAGCCGCTCGTCCTCGACCTGCCCGCCACGGCGTCCGTCGAGGATTGCGTGGCCCGCTTGGGCGACCTCCACGACGACTATCGGGCCGACTACCGGGCCTACTACGCGCGCCACGCCACCCCGGACTCGCCGCCGATGCGGGGGGCCGACCCGACCATCGTTCTCGTCCCCGGTGTGGGGATGTTCTCCTACGGCCGGGACAAGCAGACCGCCCGCGTCGCCGGGGAGTTCTACGTCAACGCCATCAACGTCATGCGGGGCGCCGAGGCCGTCTCGACCTACGCCCCGATCCCGGAGAGCGAGAAGTTCCGGATCGAGTACTGGGAACTCGAGGAGGCGAAGCTCCGTCGTCTGCCCGCCCCGAAGCGTCACGCCGGACGCATCGCCCTCGTCACCGGGGCGGCCAGCGGGATCGGCAAGGCCATCGCCACCCAGCTGGCGGCCGACGGCGCCTGTGTCGTGATCGCCGACCTCGACGGCGCCGCCGCGGCGACGGCGGCGGGCGAGCTCGGCGGGGCCGATGTGGCGATCGGGATCGCCGCCGACGTCACCGACGGGGACGCCGTCGGCGCCGCCGTGGACGCCACCCTCTTGGCCTTCGGCGGCATCGACCTCGTGGTCAACAACGCCGGACTGTCCCTCTCTCGACCCCTGCTGGAGACGACCGAGCAGGACTGGGACCGCCAGCACGACGTCATGGCCAAGGGCAGCTTCCTGGTCGCCCGGGCCGCGGCCAAGGCGATGGTCGACCAAGGCGTCGACGGGGACGTCGTCTACATCGTCTCCAAGAACGCCATCTTCGCCGGCCCCAACAACGTGGCCTACAGCGCGGCGAAGGCGGACCAGGCCCACCAGGTGCGCCTCCTCGCCGCCGAGCTCGGCGAGCACGGCATCCGGGTCAACGGCGTGAACCCGGACGGCGTGGTCCAGGGCAGCGGCATCTTCGCCGGTGGGTGGGGCGCCGAGCGGGCTGCGGTCTACGGCGTCCCGGAGGACGAGCTCGGCGCCTTCTACGCCCAGCGCACCCTGCTCAAGCGGGAGGTCCTGCCCGAGCACGTCGCCGCCGCCGTGAGCGTCCTCTGTTCGGGCGAGCTCAGCCACACCACAGGGCTGCTCGTCCCGGTCGACGCCGGCGTGGCCGCCGCCTTCCTGCGCTAGTGGCGGCGCGGATCTTCGGTGCCGTCGACCTCGGCGCCTCCGGCGGACGGGTGGTCGCCGGCCTCGTCGACGGCGACGACCTCGCCCTCGACGTCGTGCACCGGTTCCCGAACGGTGTGGTCGAGCGCGACGGGCACCTCCGTTGGGACCTCACCCGCCTCGTCGCCGAGGTCGAGACCGGGCTCGAGGCGCTGGCCGCCGCCCACCCCGACCTGGCCTCGATCGGCATCGACACCTGGGGCGTGGACTACGGCCTCCTCGACGCCGACGGGCAGCTCCTGGCCGAGCCCATCGCCTACCGCGACGGCCGCACCGAAGGCGTCATCGACGACGTGCACGCCCGCGTCCCCCCCGCCGAACTGTTCGCGCGCAACGGGCTGCAGTCCCTCCCGTTCACCACCCTCTACCAGCTGGTCGCCGAGCAACGGGGCCCGCACTGGACGGAGGCCGCCCACGTCGTGCTCCTGCCCGACCTCCTCGCCCACCGCCTCACCGGCGACCTGGGCACCGAAGTGACGAACGCGTCGACAACCGGTCTGCTCGACGCCCGGACCGGCGACTGGTCCACCGAGATCCTGGACCGTCTGGACATCCCGGCGGGGATGCTGCCGCCCCTCGAGCCGCCGGGGGCGGTCCGCGGCAAGGGACCGGGCGGCGTGCCCGTGACCACGGTGGGCTCGCACGACACCGCGTCCGCGGTCGTGGGTGTACCCGCCACCAACGAGCGCTTCGCCTACGTGGCCAGCGGCACGTGGTCCCTCGTCGGCCTGGAGCTGGCCGGGCCCGTGCTCACCGACGAGGCGCGGGCCGCGAACTTCAGCAACGAACGGGGCGTCGACGACCGCATCCGCTTCCTCCGCAACGTCGGTGGGCTCTGGCTCCTCCAGGAGTCGATGCGCGAGTGGTCCAGGACCGACCTCGCCTCCTTGCTGGACGAGGCCGCCGCCCTCCCCGCCGGCGGGCCGGTGATCGACGTCGACGACGACCGGTTCATCCCGCCCGGAGGCATGCCCGAGCGCATCGCCGCGGCGGCCGACCGCCCGTCGATGAGCGACGCCGAGACCGTCCGCTGCATCGTCGACTCGCTGGCCGCGGCCTACGCCCGGACCGTGCACCAGGCGGCCGACCTCGCCGGTGCGGGCGTCGACGTGATTCACATCGTGGGTGGCGGCTCGCAGAACGAGCTGCTGGGCCAGGCCACCGCCGACCTCGCCGGGCTCCCGGTCATCGCCGGACCGGTGGAGGCAACCGCCCTCGGCAACGTCGTCGTCCAGGCCCGGGCCCACGGTGCGATGCCCGCCTCGCTCGAAGCGATCCGCGCCCGCATCGCGGCCGCCACCCCTCTGCGGAGGTACGACCCGTCATGAACCCGTACCGCACCCTGCGCTCGGTCATCCGGTTCCAGCGCTTCGAGACCGACCGGCTCGAGCGCCGGCTGCGCCGAGCGGCCTCGATCGACGACCTCCGCACGATTGCCAAACGCCGCCTGCCAGGTGGGGTGTTCGACTACATCGACGGTGGGGCCGAGGACGAGCGCACGCTCGCCGCCAACCAGGCCGCGTACGCCGCCGTCACCTACCGCCCCCGCGTCCTGCGCGACGTCGGCGAGGTCGACCCCGGATCCACGCTGCTCGGACAGCCGCTCGCCTTCCCCCTGGTGCTGGCCCCCGCCGGGTTCCCGCGAATCGCCGACCCGGCCGGTGAGCTGGCCGTGGCCCGGGCGGCGGAGCGGGCCGGGCTGCCGTACACCCTGTCGACCCTCGGCACCCGGTCGATCGAGGAGGTGCGGGCGGTCAGCGGGGGACGGCTCTGGTTCCAGGTCTACGCCTGGCGGGACCGCGGCCTGGTCAAGGAGATGGTCGACCGAGCGGCGGCGGCCGAGTACGAAGCCCTCGTGCTCACGGTCGACACGGCCGTGCTCGGGCGCCGTGAGCGAGACGTCCGCCGGGGCTTCTCGCTGCCGCCCTCCATCGGGCCGAGCACGATCGTCGACGGCATCCGCCATCCCGGCTGGACCTGGTCGTTCGTGCGCAGCGAGCCCATCCGCTTCGCCAACGTCGTGGGCCGCGACGTGGGCGACGGCGCATCGCCGGTGAAGCTGTCCGACTACATCAACACCCAGTTCGACCCGGCGCTCTCGTGGTCCGACGTCGACTGGCTGCGCTCCATCTGGGACGGGCCCATCGTCCTCAAGGGCATCCAATGCGTCGAGGACGCGGTGCTCGCCGCCGACGCCGGAGTCGAGGCCATCGCCCTCTCCAACCACGGCGGGCGCCAGCTCGACGGCTCACCGGCCACCTTCTCCCTCGTCGCTCCGGTGGCCGATGCCGTCGGTGGACGCACCGAGATCATCTGTGACGGCGGAGTCCGGCGGGGCGGTGACGTCCTCAAGGCCGTCGCCGCCGGCGCCGGCGCCGCCATGGCCGGACGGGCCTGGCTCTACGGCCTCGGCGCCGCTGGTGAACGTGGGGTCGATCGTGTCCTCGAGTGGCTGCACGACGACTTGGTCCGCACCATGGGCCTGGTCGGCGTCCGGAACGTCGCCGAGCTCGACCGCTCGGTCCTCGAACTCGAACCTCCGGCAAGGGAGCGCTCACCATGACCATCGATCGAGCCGACCTCGTCGTCGACGGCGTGCGCACCGAGTACGGCACGGGCGCTGTCGTCGGAACGGCCACCCCCCGCCTGTCCTGGGTCGTCAGCAGCGCCCCTCCCGGCTGGGAACATCGGGCCACCGAGCTCCGCCGCCTCGATGCCGAGGGCGCCGTCGCCGAGGAGACGACCATCGACCGCGACGCGTCGGTGCTCGTGCCCTGGCCCTTCGCCCCGCTGGCCTCCCGTCAGCGCGCTGAGGTGCAGCTGCGGGTGCTCGGCGATGGCGAGCCGAGCCCGTGGACGGCGCCGCTCACGGTCGAGGCGGGCCTGCTCGAGGCGTCCGACTGGCTCGCCGTGCCGGTCACCGCCGCCTTCCCGGACGAGGTCCCCGAGCGACCGGTCCGCTTCCGTCGCCGCTTCGAGGTCCGAGACGGCCTCGTCAGCGCTCGCCTCTACGTCACCGCCTTCGGCATCTACGACGTCCGGTGCAACGGCGAGGTGGTGGGTGACGAGCTCCTGGCCCCGGGCTGGACCTCCATGCGTCACCGCATCCGCTACGCCACCCACGACCTGACCGACCAGCTCGTCCCCGGCGCGAACGCCCTCGGGCTGACCGTGGCCGAGGGTTGGTGGCGCGGCCGACTCGGCTTCATGGGCGGGAAGCGGGCCCTCTACGGCGAGGACATCGGGCCCATCGTGCAGCTCGAGCTGGTCTACGAGGACGGGGCACGCGACACCGTCGTCACCGACTCGTCGTGGCGGGCCGGCCTGGGGCCGCATCTCTTCGCCAGCCTCTACGACGGCGAGCACTGCGACGCCCGGCTCGAGGACCCGTCATGGGCCACGGCTGGGTACGACGATGCGGCGTGGGCGCCGGTCGTCGAGCTGGAGAGCGTCGCCGAACGCCTGGAGGCCCCGGTCGGGCCGCCGGTCCGGCGCACCGAGGTCATTGCCCCAGTGGCCATCACCCGCTCCCCCGCCGGCGAGGTGCTCGTCGACTTCGGTCAGGTGATCGCCGGGGTCACGCGCATCCGGGTGGACGGCCCCGCCGGGACCGAGGTCCGACTCCGCCACGCCGAGGTCCTCGAGCACGGTGAGCTCGGCACGCGGCCCCTGCGCATCGCCGAAGCCACGGACGTGTTCATCCTCAGTGGCGACGGCGTCGAGATCTACGAGCCTGCCTTCACGAGCCACGGCTTCCGGTACGTCGAGGTGTCGGGCTGGCCCGGTGAGCTCCAGGCGGCGGACATCGAGGCCGTCTTCTGCGCCTCGGACCTGCGGACCACCGGCACCTTCCGGTGCTCGAACGACGACTTGAACACGCTGCACGACAACGTCCGACGGGGCTGGCGGGGCAACGCCGTGGACCTGCCGACGGATTGCCCGCAGCGCGACGAGCGCCTCGGGTGGACGGGCGACGCCCAGGTCTTCGCCCCCACGGCCACGTTCCTGACCGACTGTGCCGGCTTCTTCGCCTCCTGGCTGCGGGACCTCGCCGTCGAGCAGGCCGAGTTCGGCGGCGTGCCCGTCTTCGTGCCGGCCATCCCGTTGCTCATCCCGGTCGGCCCGGGCTGGGTCGCGGGCTGGTCCGACGCCGCCGTCGTCGTGCCTTGGCGCCTCTACGAGCGCTACGGCGACGTGGGTCTCCTGGAACGGCAGTACCCGAGCATGACAGCAGTGGTCGACGTCGTCGCCGACGAGCTCGACGATCACGGGGTGGCCAGCAAGGGCTACCAGCTCGGCGACTGGCTCGACCCGAGCGCCCCGCCCGACAACCCGGCGGGCGGGCGGACCGACAGCTTCCTCGTGGCCCAGGCGTACTACTGCCGGGTGGCGAGGATCGTGGCCGACGCCGCTGACGTCCTCGACCGGCCGGATGACGCGGCCCGCTACCGAGAGCTCGGCGACGCCGCCGCGGCGGCCTTTCGCCGCGAGTTCGCCACGCCCAGCGGGCGCCTGGCCAGTGACTCCCCGACCGCCTTCGCCCTCGCGCTGCAGTTCGACCTGTTGGCCGACACCGCGCCAGCGGGAGCGGGCCGGCGAGCGGCTGGGCCAGCTCGTCCAGGCCGACAAGCACCACATCGGGACCGGGTTCCTCGGGACACCGATCGTCCTCGACGCCCTGGTCGACGCCGGCCACCTGGACGACGCCTACCTCCTCCTGCTGCAGGACGAGTGTCCCTCCTGGCTCTACCAGGTCCGCATGGGGGCGACCACGGTCTGGGAGCGCTGGGACAGCATGCTGCCCGACGGCACGATCAACCCGGGCGAGATGACCTCGTTCAACCACTACGCCTTCGGCGCGGTGGGGGACTTCCTCCACCGGCGGGTGGCCGGCCTCGCCCCCGGCACCCCCGGCGGCCGGCACCACCACATCGAGCCCCGACCCGGTGGCGGCCTGACCAGTGCCGAGGCCACCCTCGACTCGCCCTACGGCCGTGTGTCCGTCGCCTGGCACCGAGAGGGCCCAACGCTGCACCTCCAGGTGGACCTCCCCCCGAAGGGACGGCCACCGTGGTCCTCCCCGACGGCTCGACAGCCGAGCTCGGCGCCGGCCACCACGAGCTGCAGGGCGCCTGTCGACCCGTCGACGAGGATCCGGGAGCGGCGGGACCCACTCCAGAAGAGCTGGCCCTGGCCCAGATCGACGGCGACGCGTCGTGAGGACCCCTGGAGCACCCGGACTGTTAGCGCTACCGTCCCGAGCGGACGACATCGGAGGACACATGAGCACGGTCGACCTGCGGACCCGCTACGAGGGCGATGTCGTCGCCCTTGACCCGAGCACCTTCCTCGAGGAGCACCTTCCTCCGCTACTCGAGACCAACGGCGCGGCGGCCGGTCGCGACGCGAACCGACTCGGGCTGGTTCCGCTCACCCTCGACGTCGAGGGTGAGCAGCTCGCGTTCGCGGCGACCGATGACGATCAGCTCGATGTCCACCGGGGCTCTGTCGATGCGCTGGTCGTGGCCGTCGACCGCGAGGCCTTCTCCGATCTGATGCAGGACGTGGCCTCGACGTTCGGCCTGCAGCTGGCCGGGCGCATGGAGGTCCGGCAAGGCACCCTCGACGCCTTCGTCGAATGGGAGCCCGTGTTGCGGTGCCTGCTCGACGGACGTCCTGCCTATGAGCCCGGAAGCGTCGGCTTCCGCGACCGCGACGGCGGCCCGCTGGACCTCCATCGCTCGTTCACGCTCGCCGACTCGACCGAGGAGATCGGGCACTTCCTCGCCGAGGCGGGCTTCCTCCACCTCGAAGGGATGTTCACCGAACCGGAGATGGCCGCGGTGGCCGTAGAGCACGACGCCGCGATCGCCAGAGCGGAGCAGGACGACGGTGCCTCGTGGTGGGCCCGCACCGAGGAGGGCGGGTGGTATGCCGCCCGGATCCTCGGGTTCAACCACCAGTCGGCCACCCTGCGGGAGCTGCTGCAGTCGGATCGCTTCACGGCCATCGCCGGCTTCACCGACGATGACTTCGTCCAGCGGGATCCCGACGTCAGCGACGCCGCCGAAGGACTGCTCAAGAAGGTCGGTGTGGTCGAGGGTGCCTCCGACGTGAGTTGGCACAAAGACTGCTCACTCGGCGGCCACAGCCGGGGCTGCTGCGGGCTGGTCGTGGGCATCTCGGTGACGGGCGCGCAGCGGGAGAACGGCGAGCTGGGCGTCGTCCCCGGCTCGCACCGTGCCAACATCGTCCCCCTCGGGGTCGACGGGCTGGATCTCCCCCGACTCCCCCTCCCGACCCAAACCGGTGACGTCACGGTCCATTGCTCCTGCACGTTGCACATGAGCCGCCCCCCGATCTCGGCCGAGCGTCGCGTCGTGTACACGGGCTTCGGCCTCGCTCCCCGGGATGGCGACCAGCGGACCGAGGTGGATCCCGCAGAGCAGCGCCGTCAGCGAGCCGCCCAGAACGACCACGTCCGTCGCAACCAGCGCGAGAACCAGATGAGCTCGAGGGCCGCCAGCTTCGATCTCTGACAGGCAGGCGCGCCCCTGGATCGCCCAAGCTGTTAGCGCTACCGTCACCCCATGACCGACTCGTTCACACCCGCGCCCGAGCACCACTTCACGTTCGGCCTGTGGACCGTCGGGAACCCGGGCCGCGACCCGTTCGGCCACGAAGTCCGGACACCGGTCGACCCGGTCGACTCGGTGGAGCGACTGTCCGCGCTGGGCGCCTACGGGGTCAACTTCCACGACGACGACCTGGTCCCCCCGGGCTCGTCGCCGGCCGAGCGCGAGGCGATCGTGAAGCGGTTCCGCCGGGCGCTCGACGCCACCGGCATGAAGGTCCCGATGGCCACGACCAACCTCTTCTCCCGGCCGATCTTCAAGGAGGGCGCGTTCACGGCCAACGACCCCGACGTCCGGCGGTTCTCGGTCCAGAAGACCTGTGAGGCGATCGACCTCGGGGCCGAGCTGGGCGCCGAGGTCTACGTCATGTGGGGCGGCCGCGAAGGCGTCGAGTCCGACGCGGCGAAGGACGTCCGGTCGGCGCTCGACCGCTACAAGGAGGCGGTCGACCTCTGCTGCGAGCACATCCGGGAGCGGGGGCTCAACCTGCGCATCGCCCTCGAGCCCAAGCCCAACGAGCCTCGCGGGGACATCTTCCTCCCGACGGTCGGCCACGCCCTCGCCTTCATCAGCGAGCTCGAGTGGCCGGACATGGTCGGCCTCAACCCCGAGTTCGCCCACGAGACCATGAGCGGGCTCTCCTTCTCCCACGCCGTCGCCCAGACCCTGTGGCAGGGCAAGCTCTTCCACATCGACCTGAACGCCCAGCGCATCGGCAAGTACGACCAGGACTTCCGCTTCGGTTCGGAAGGGATCCGGGACGCGTTCTACACGGTCAAGGTCCTGGAGGACGCGGGCTGGGACGGCATGCGGCACTTCGACGCCCACCCGTACCGGACCGAGGACGCCGACGGGGTCTGGGACTTCGCCAAGGGGTGCATGCGCACCTACCTGATCCTGGCCGACAAGGCCGCGCCGCTTCCACGAGGATCCGGAGATCCAGGAGGCCATGCAGGTCGCCAAGGTGGCCGGTCTCACCGAGCCCACTGCCCCCGCCGGCGGCCTCGACGAGATCCGGTCGACGACCTTCGACGAGGACGCACTTGCCGCTCAGGGTTACGGCCTCGAGCGCCTCGACCAGCTGGTGACCGAGCTCCTCCTCGGCATCCGGTAGTGCCCCTGGTCGTCGGCGTCGACTCGTCGACGTCGGCGTGCAAGGTGCAGGTGCGCGACGCCGACACCGGCGCGCTCGTCGCCTCGGGCCGGGCCCCGCACCCACCGACCACGCCACCTCGCAGCGAACAGGACCCCCGCGCCTGGCAGGAGGCGTTCACCTCCGCGTGCGCGGAAGCTGGCATTCCCGACCGACACCAGCCCGCCGCGATAGCCATCGGTGGTCAGCAGCACGGGCTGGTGGTGCTCGGCGCCGACGGCGAAGTGCTCCGGCCGGCCAAGCTCTGGAACGACACCGAGTCGGCGCCGGACGCCGAGGCGTTGGTGGCCGAGCTGCCCGGCGGTGCCGCAGCGTGGGCAGCCGCGAGCGGCAGCGTCCCGGTGGCCAGCTTCACCATCACCAAGCTGGCCTGGCTCCAGCGGTGCGAGCCCGACACGTACCGCCAGATCGCCGCCGTCCTCCTCCCCCACGACTGGCTCACATCCCAGCTGACGGGCGAGCGCACCACCGACCGCGGTGATGCGTCGGGGACCGGCTACTGGTCCCCGAGCGAGGAGCGCTACCGGGTCGACCTGCTCGACCTCGTGGGTGACGGGATCGATTGGGAGGCCGCGCTGCCGACCGTGCTCGGCCCGCTCGAGGCCGCCGGTGAGTGGGGCGACGCCGGTGTCGTGGTCGGCCCGGGGACCGGGGACAACATGGCCGCCGCACTCGGGCTCGGCCTGCGTCCGGATGACCTCGCCCTCAGCCTGGGCACCAGCGGAACCGCGTACGCGGTCAGCGACCGGCCGTCCGCCGATCCCACCGGCACCGTGGCCGGATTCGCCGACGCCTCTGGGCGCTTCCTCCCCCTCGTCTGCACGCTCAACGCCACCAAGGTGACCGACACCGTGGCCCGCCTCCTGAGGGTCGGCACCGAGGAGCTGGATCAGCTCGCGCTCGAGGCGCCCCCCGGCGCAGGCGGCCTCGTGCTCGTGCCTCACCTGGACGGCGAACGCACGCCGAACCGCCCCGACGCCACCGGGACGCTCACCGGCCTACGGACCGACGCCACCCCGGCGCAGCTGGCTCGGGCCGCGGTCGAGGGCGTCGTCGCCAACCTCCTCGCCGGCGCCGAGGCCCTCGGCACCGGTCAGGGCCGTGTGTTCCTCATCGGCGGCGGTGCCCACGGCGAGACCTACCGCCGGGTCGTCGCCGACCTGACCGGCCGCACCGTCGTCGTGCCCCGCGAGGACGAGCTGGTGGCGTGCGGGGCCGCACTCCAGGCCGCGGCTGTCCTGCTCGGCGTCGGCTTCGACGAGCTGGCCGAGGCCTGGGGCCTCGGCGCGGGCGAGATCATCGAGCCCGACCCCGGCGTCGACGGCGCCGCCATCCGAGCGGCGTACGCCGCGGCAGCCGACCGAGAGGACCACCCGTGACCGACGTCGACGAGCTCCTGGCCAGGATGACCATCGAGGAGAAGTGCGCCCAGCTGGCCGGTGTCTGGTTCGCCGAGCTGGCGACCGACCACGTCCTGGATCCCGCCAAGCTGGACACCGTCCTCACCCGCGGCATCGGCCAGGTGGCCCGCGTCTCGGCCCAGACCGGCGCCGCCCCGGCGGACACCGCCGAGATGGCCAACCAGATCCAGCGCCACCTGGTGGAGCAGACCCGCCTCGGCATCCCTGCGATCGTCCACGAGGAATCGACGGGGGGGTTCTGCGCCCGACAGGCCACGCAGTTCCCTCACGGCACCGGCCTCGCCGCGACCTGGGACCCGGGGTTGGCCGAGGAGGTGGCGACGGTCATCGGCCGCCAGCTGCGGGCCGTCGGCGCCCGCATGACCCTGGCGCCGGTGGTGGACGTGGCCCGGGACCCCCGCTGGGGACGCGTCGAGGAGACCTACGGCGAGGACCCCGAGCTGGCCAGCCGGATGGCGGTGGCCTACGTCCGGGGCGTGCAGTCGCAGGGCGTCCTCTGCGCGGTCAAGCACTTCGTGGGCCACGGCGCCCACGAGGGTGGCCTCAACTGGGGATGGGTGTCGGCCGGCCCGCGGCACCTCCGGGACGTGTTGGCCGCGCCGTTCCGGGCGGCGATCAACGAGGCCGGGGCCGGCGGGATCATGCCTTCGTACAACGAAGTCGACGGGCTGGCGCTGCACGGCAGCCGCGAGCTGCTGACCGACCTGCTTCGTGACGAGCTGGGGTTCGAGGGCGTCACCGTCGCCGACTACTTCGGCGTGTCGAACCTTCGGGACTTCCACCGCACGGCGGTGGACGCCGCCGATGCCAGCCGCCAGGCGCTCCTGGCCGGGCTCGACGTCGAGCTCCCGTCCTACGACTGCTACCGGACCCTGCCCGAGCAGGTCGAGGCCGGCGGCATCGACATCGACGTGATCGACGCCGCTTGCCGCCGGGTGCTCGTCCAGAAGGTCGAGCTGGGGCTGTTCGACGACCCCTACGTCGACGCGGGCGCGGCGAGCTCCACGTTCGACACGCCGGAGGACCGGGCCGTGGCCCGCCGAGCCGTCGCCGAGTCCGTCGTGGTGGTCGCCAACGACGGGGTCCTCCCGCTGCAACGGGGCCGGCGGGTCGCCGTGCTGGGTCCCAGCGCCGACGACGCCCGCCGCTTCCTGGGTGACTACCACTTCCCCTCGCACCTCGAGCTGGCCGCCTCCGACCTCGCCCCGCAAGGGGAGAGCGTCAGCGACGTGCTCCCCCAGAACCCCACCCCGACCATCGTCGAGGCCCTGCGCGGGCGGGTTGACCTGGTCGACGACCCCGCCGGCGCGGACGTCGCCGTGGTCTGCGTCGGGGGCCGCAGCGGGCTGACGCAGGAGGACACCTCTGGCGAGTTCCGTGACGTCACCGACCTCCGTCTCCCGACCGACCAGCTCGCCCTCATCGAGCAGGTGGCCAGCACCGGGACGCCGGTGGTCGTGGTCGTCGTCGGGGGCCGGGTCCACTCACTGACCGAAGTCGTGGCCCATGCCGCCGCGATCGTGCTGCTCTGGCTCCCGGGCGAGGAGGGTGGGAACGGGTTGGCCGACGTGCTGACCGGGGACGTCGACGCCTCCGGCCGGCTGCCGGTCAGCCTCCTCCGCACCGTCGGCCAGGTCGGCGCCACCGTGGGCGCCCACCACGGTGGGGGCAAGAGCATGATCTGGGGCGACTACGTCGACAGTCCGGTGGAGCCGTTGTTCCCGTTCGGCCACGGCCTGTCGTACACGACGTGGGAGCGGTCAGGACTGACGGTCGACGCCGGCTCCACCGACGACGACGTGCAGGTCGCGGTGACGACGACGAACACCGGCGGTCGTCCCGGGACCGACGTCGTCCAGCTCTTCTTCACCGACGAGCTGGCCTCCATCGGCCTCCCCGCCAGCCGCCTCCTGGCCTTCTGCCGGGTGGACGCCGATTCCGGCGATTCCACGACCGTGAGGTTCCGGGTGCCGGCCGGTCGGCTGGGCTTCACCGGGGCCGACCTGCGCTACCGCGTCGAGCCTGGCGCATTCACCTTCCGCGTCGGCGACCTGACCGAGACCGCGACGTTGACCGGCGAGGTCGCGTTCCCCGAACGAAACTCGCTACCGCCGGTCAGGCGACGCTGACCGCAATCTCGCTCGCCCACGGGTGACCCCGTTCTGGCCCTTGACTTCGGCGTCATAGCCGGGAAAGGCCCGGCCAGAACGGTCAGTCCTCCCGCAGCACGAAGTCCCCCGCATCGGGATCCCAGTCGAAGAGGTAGGCCGTGGGGTCGCCGTCGGCGGCCGGAGGCGGGCCGTAGACGCGAGGCGTGGGCTCGCCCGGGAGCGTCACCTCGAGGCCCTCCGCACCGGCAGCGAGAGTCCCGTAGTTCAGGTCCTCGCCGGCGGCTTCGAGGAGCGCCCGGAGCAGCGTCACCTCGTTGCAGGCGGTGAACCCGGAGACGTAGAGGTCCATGCCCTCCTCCAGGGTGGCGGGGTCGGGCACCTCACCCCCGGCGTCCTCGATCACCCCGATGCACTCCTGCATGCCGTCCAGGGCGTAGATGTTCTCCGCAGGGCCGTACAAGTTGCCCGCCACGGCACCGTCGAGGATCGAGAGGTCTCGTCCGGCGGCATCGCCGGCGTAGGCCAGGATGGAGTTGGGATCGGTCAGGAGGAGTTGCGGCCGATAATCCAGCGCCTCGGTTCCGCTGGCAAAGGCCAAGCCGGACGTGCCGATGACCAGGACCTGGTCCACGCCCGCCGACTCGAACCGCTGGGCGATGACGGCGGTCGCCGCGTTCGCCGCCGTGATGTCATCAGCGGGAGCGTCGACCACGGCCGACTCGGTGACCTCCACGCCGAGCTCGTCGAGGAGCGGGAGGATGACGTCGTTGAGCTGGGTCTCCTGGCCGGGGCCGGCGAACACGCCGAGCGTGCCGTCGAACTCACCCGCCTCGGCGAAGGCCTCCACGATGACGTTCTCGAGGTCGCTACTGCTCCCAGTCGTGAACCAGGGGGCCTGGCCCGCTCCAGCCGCTCGGCTGTCATCCCGGTGCCGATCACCGCGGTCTGATGGGTCTCCACGGGACAGAGCACGCCGTCGTCGAGGAAGAAGCCCATGACGATGAAGACCGGATCATCCTGGGTGAGCTGGACACAGGCGTCGCCGCGAGTGAGCACGTCAGCCAACGAAGCCCTCCGACCCTTTTTCATCCAGGCGTGAAACTGATCGATCCACTGGTCGGCGGACAGGCCCTGGCGGTTCACGCCGAACGCACGCACACCGTGGTGCGTAGGGTGACCGTCCTCCACGCCGCTCGCCACCCACTCCTCCTGGATGTAGTCGTGCTCGTCCAGGGCAGGCATCTCGCTGGCGTAGGCATGAAGACGGTCGTGCCGTCGTCGGGCAGCGGGTGGAGCTCGGCGGGGGTCACGGTCATGGTTCGTCCTTCGTGGGCGGCGTCAGCGGGGGATGATCGGGAGGATCAGGCGGGAGGGGTGCAACGCGTCGTGGAAGACGTGCTGGGTCGCCGGCACCGTGTCCGCATCGTGGGTGATGCGGCCCCCCGTGTTCGGGTTGGGTTCGTAGGTCGGGTACTCACTGGAGGACACGTCGAGCCGGACGCGGTGGCCCGCCTTCACGAGGACACTCGTCGCGACCAGATCGATCTCGTGGCGGTACGCCGCGCCGGCCACCGGAGGCTGGTCCACACCGACGCTGGTGCGCACGACGCCCTGGCAGAGGGGGATGGCGCTGCCGTCGGGGAAGACCTCGATGAGCTTGGCCGTGAAGTCGGTGCTCGGTGCCGACGACGAGGCCCAGAGCTCGAGGGTCACGGGGCCGGTGATCTCGGCGTCCTCGGCGACGGGTTCGGTCGTGTAGACGAGGACATCGGGCCGGGCGGCGACGGCGTCGAGGTCGACAGGGTCGTCGTAGGTCGGCCCGATAGTCATCGATCCCGGGACCGGGTCGGCCGGGTCATAGACGTAGGAGTCCGGCGGTTCGTCGGCCGGCAGCTCGCTCGAGAGGGTGCGTTCACCGGCCCCGCCCCGGAGGTACCAGGACGTCCACTGCGTCCGGGCCAGCGGCCACTCGTGCTCTTCTCGCCAGACGTTCTCGCCCATGACGTAGATGCGTACGGGCGGCTCGTCGCCGTACTCCGGGAGCTCGCCCTTCAGATGATGGGCGAAGAACCGCATCACAGGCGTGTCGGGACTGAAGTCGAAGTACAGCGCGACGCCAGGGTCCGCGTCCGGGCGGACCTGCATCGTGTTGTGGTTCCACGGGCCGGCGACGAGATGCTGGTCGCGCCGAGTCGCCTCGGTCCCGCCGTAGCGCGCCATCCTCGTGTACCCGTCGAGGGTGCCCTTGGTGAAGTAGTCATGCCAACCGGTGAGGTGCAGGATCGGCAGGTCGATCTCGTCGACGTGGTCGGCGGCGCTGGTCTTGCGCCAGTAGGGATCCCGCGGGTCGTCGTGATCGCACCAGTCGCGGAACCACGGCGCCAGCTCAGCCAGCTCCTCGATGTCCCGCAGCGGTCGCCGATCGAACAACGTCCCCGCGGCGTCCTGTTGCAACGCGATGAACTGGGCCATACCATCGGGATCGCCGAGGGCGCCACCGTCCTGAAGCCTCGCCACCTCGGCGAACGCCGGCAGGGGCGACACCACCCCCTTGCGCTCCGCCTCGAAGGCGGTCATCTGGGCGCTCCAGAGGACAGCGAGGCCCATGGTGAGGACGCCGGGTGCGGAGAACCAGCCGCCGACGGTCGCGTCCCACGTCGAGACGAAGGGCGCCAGGCACACGAGGTGCGGCGGTCGGGCCATCGCCGCCAGCCACTGCGTCATCCCGCTGTAGGACGCCCCGAACATGCCGACCTTGCCGTTGGACCACGGCTGGGCGGCGGCCCACTCGATGGTGTCGTAGCCGTCCTCGACGTCGGGGGCGACTGGGTAGAAATCGCCTTCGGAGCCGAACCGGCCACGGCAGCTCTGGACGACGACCGCGTAGCCCTGGGCGGCGATCATCCGTCCGAACATGGCCCCAAAGCCGTCCCTCGGGCTGTACGGGTAGCGCTGGACGAGGACCGGATGAGGCCCACCCGTGGGGGGACGGAACACGTCGGTGCGGAGCCCGATGCCATCGCGCATCGGCACCATCACGTCCTTCTCCTCGATGAGGTCGGGGTCAGCCATGTCGATCCTTCCGTTGGGCCACGAACGCGCCGACCGCGGCGCGACTCGCCGGCGACTCGAGCAGGACATCGAACTCGGCGTTCTCCCGCTCCCGCCCCGCGGCGATCGCCGGGCTGAACGTGGCCGAGAGCAGACGCTTGGTGGCGACGAGGGAGTCGAGGGGATGGACTGCGAACGTCTTCGCGAGAGCCAGGGCTTCGTCGAGCACGTCCTCAGCGGGGACGACCTTCCACGCCAGCCCGAGGTCCTTGGCTTCGGCGGCGTCGACCCACGCCGAGCTCATCAGCACCCACGCCGCTGCCTGCCGGCCGAGGAGGAAGGGGAAGGTGACGGAGGCGGCGGCCTCCGGGACGCGTGCCAACTCTGCGGTCGTCCCCCGTGATCCCGGCAATCTGATAACCACGATTCCTGAATTGAAAACCTGGTTTCCGCACGTCCAGTAGGCTGCCGACATGACGCTGCTGGTCGTGGTGGGCGCGGTGGTCATCATCGTGGCCGCCCTGGTGCTGGTCGTCCCCCGCCTGGTGCTCCGGGGCGACGAGCGGAGGGCCTCGGCCCCGACCGGACTCGGCGATCCGATCCCGGGAGGCCGGTCGTCGACGGTGACGACCGACGACGGGGCCGAGCTCGCCGTCGATGGAGTGGGGCGAAGGGGCGCCGATCGTGCTGGTGCACGGGTTGTCGCTGGACCATCGGTCCTGGCACTACCAGTACGTCGACCTCGCTGACCGTTTCCGGCTGGTGGGCGTCGACCTCCGCGGGCACGGCCGCTCGACGCTCGGATCGGAGCCGGTCGGGCCGCACCGGTTCGCGGCGGACCTCGCCGCCGTGCTCGAGCAGCTCGACCTGCGCGACGCGGTCGTCGTCGGGCACTCCCTCGGCGGGACGGTCGTCGGCCAGCTCTGCGCGGACCGGGCCGACCTCGTCCACCGGCGCGTGGCCGGGCTGGTCTTCGTCGACACCTTCGCGTCCGCCATCGCCGGGGAGGGCCGCTTCCGCGAGCTCTTCAGCCCGACGATGATCCGGCTCGCAGGGCGGTTCCAGACTGGCAGCGAGCCCCGCGGGGAGGCCAACACGCGACCGCTCGCCTACGTCATGGCCCGCTCGCCGTTCGGGCCCCATCCGGAGCCGGAGCAGGTCCGGTTCACCCTCGACATGGGATCGGCGACCGCCCCGGCCGTGATGGGCGGGGCCACCGTCGCCAACATCGACTACGACGTGCGCGACGCCCTCGGCGAGATCGATCGGCCCTCGCTCATCGTCCGAGGGGTGCACGACTCCCTGGCCACGGAGCGGTCGGTCGCCCAGCTGGAGGCGGCGCTGGCCGACCCCGAGGTCGTGATCTTCGACGGCTGCGGCCACCTGCCGATGCTCGAGGACCCGGCCCACTTCGCCGACGTACTGGCCGGCTTCGTCGAGCGGGTCACGACGCGGCCCTGACGGCCACCCGCCGGTGGGGTCAGGCGGGCCCGGCGCCGACGTCGAGCCCGCCGAGGTAGGTCCGCTCGATCTCCGGCAGCCGCGCCAGCAGGTCGGCTCCCGTCCCCTCGAGCTCGATCGCCCCCCGGAGGAGCACGTAGGCGCGGGCCGCGACCTCGAGGGCCTGGCGAGCGTGCTGCTCGACGAGCAACACGCTCATCCCGTCGGCGGCGGCCTCTCCCAAGGCGGTGAGCAACCGGGCCACCATCATCGGGGCCAGCCCGAGGGAGAGCTCGTCGACCAGCAGGAGCCGGGGCCGGGCCGCCAGGGCGCGAGCGAGGACCACCATCTGCTGCTCGCCGCCCGACAGCAGGCCCGCCTTCCGGTCGAGGAGCCGATCGAGCTCGGGGAAGACCTGCAGTGCGCCGTCCACGCCACCGGCACCGAGCGCCAGGTTCGTCCCCGTCGACAGCTGGCGGAACACGGCTCGCTCCTCCGTGATCAGGCCGAGTCCCCGCCGCACCCGGCGGTGCAACGGGCCGGTCAGCGGCCGGTCGTCGTAGCGCACCTCGCCGGTGGACGGCAGCACGCCGCCGAGGGCGAGCAAGGTCGTCGTCTTGCCCGCGCCGTTGGGGCCGAGGAGGGCGACGACCTCGCCGCCGCCGACCGTCAGGTCGATCCCGTGCACGACCGGGACGTCCCCGTAACCCGCAGTGAGCCCACGGATCTCCAGCATCAGGCCGGCGCCCCGAGATAGGCGGCGATGACGGCCGGGTCCTCGGCGATCTCCGCCGGCGATCCGAGGGCGATGACGGCACCGAAGTCGAGGACGGCGACCCGGTCACACACCGACAGCACGAGGCCGACGTCGTGCTCGATCATCAGCACGGCGAGACCGACGTCGTGGGCCAGCCAGCGCACGAGCCGGCCGAGCTCCTCGGTCTCGATCGCTGCCAGCCCGGCCGCGGGCTCGTCGAGGAGCAGCACCGAGGGTGACGCCGCGACCGCCCGGGCGATGGCGACGAGCCGTCGGCGGCCGTGCGGCAGGGAGTCCGGCATGGCGTCGAGGTCGCTCTCCAGGCCGAACTCCCGGACCGCGGCGGCGGCCACAGGAGAGAGCACCGGCCGACCGGGGTGGACCAGGTCCAAGCCATAACGGGCCGGGTCGTGGTCGTCGCAGGCCACGAGCAGGTTCTCGCGGACCGTCACGTCCTCGAACAGCTCCAGGGACTGGAACGACCGCCCGAGACCGGCCCGGGCCCGCCGCGTCGGCGACCACCGGTCGATCGCCGCGCCGTCGAGCGTGACCGCACCACCCGGCGCCACGTCGACGAAGCCCGCCACCGCATCGATGAACGTCGTCTTGCCCGCGCCGTTCGGCCCGATCAAGCCCAGGACCTCACCCTGTCGGACGTCGAGGGACACGTCATCGAGGGCCACCACGCCACCGAAGCGCACGGTGAGGTCCCGCACCTCGAGGGTGCCGCCCTCGAGCTCGATCTCCCCGGTCGGGAGTGCTTCGCTTGGCCGCGCCGGCCTGCGCCGCCGCATTCGGTTCAGGGTGCGGACGTTCGAGTCCGCGATCCCGTTGGGGTTGGCGAACAGGATCACCACGAGCAGGGCACCCGAGAGCAGGTCGAGGGCCGTGGCCGCGAAGCCGAGCGACTCGGTGACGCGAGCCCCGAGGCCCCCCAAGGCGAACGTGCCGGCGATGAGGGCGCCGGTGGCGTACCCGATCCCGCCGATCACCGTGATGACGACCACCTGGATCGAGGCGAAGCTGGTGAAGGGCAGATAGCTGACGGTGACGGACCGGAAGGCCAGGAGCACGCCGCCCAGGCCGGCAATGCCGGCGGCCAGCGAGAACCCGTAGAGCTTCGACCCGCTGACGCTCACGCCGAGCGCGGCGGCGGCCCGCTCGTTGCCCCGGACGGCGAGGAGGCGCAGCCCCACCCGCCCGCGCCGGACGTTGGCCACGACGAGGCCGGCTGCCGTGAGGGTGACGAGCACGACCAGCCCGTACCGGCCGGGATGGCCGAGGGCGTCGACCGCCACGCCGAACACCTCCGGTGGGTCGGGGCGCGTGCCGTCGAAGCCCCCCGTCAGCGCGGCGTTGCCGAGCACCATCTCGCTCACGAGGACCGAGAGCCCGAAGGTGAGGACGGCGAGGTTGATGCCACGGGTGCGCAGCGCAGGGAGCGCGACGAGCGCTCCGAGAGGGATGGCAGCGGCCGCCCCCGCGAGCAGGGCGAAGAGGAACGGCCAGTCGTAGGTCGTGGCCAGGCGACCAGCCGCCCAGGCCCCGAAGCCGGCCAGGGCCATCTGGGCCAGGGACAACTGGCCCACGAACCCGGTGACCACGACGAGGGAGAGGCAGACGATGGCCGTCGCCATGGTGATGGTCAGCGCCAGTGCCCAGTCGTCCGGCGCCGTGAACAGCACCGTCCCCGTGACGCCGACGGCCAGCACCAGCCCGGGGATCGACACCCGACCACTGCCGACGGCCGGCAGGCGGTCGAGCAGCGTGCTGCGCAGGGGCAACGACCGGCCCCCGACGACCATGACGACCACGATGACGAGAAAGGCGACCGACCGGGACACCGAGACGGCGGTGAACTTCCCGAGCAGCAGCCCGTCAGGGCTGACCAGGGGACCGAACACCCCCTTGTCCTCGATGTAGCGGGTCAGGGTCGACTCCACGACGCCGATGCCGAACGCACCGGCCAGGGTCCACCAGAACGAGCGGAACGAGCCCAGCAGCGCCGCCGCCAGCCCTCGCAGCACCGTGAAGGCCAGCGCCGCGACGTTGAGGAACAGGATCGGCGCCACCAGCACCCCGGCGACGGCGGCGAGGGCGCCGCCGGCGGCCCAGTTGACCATCGCGATTCGGTCCGGCGAGTACCCGAGCGCGGCGGCCGCGATCGGGTTCTCCGCGGCGGCGTCGGTGGCATGACCGAACCGCGTCCACCGGTACACCGCGGCGAGGACCGCTGTCACCGCGACGGCGATGACGATGAGCCACAACCGGTCCTCGCCGACGGTGCTGCCGGTCCCGAAGAGGTCGCGAGGGGTGTCCGGCAGGGGCGAGCGGACCGGCGTCCCCTGGTCCCCCCAGATCTCGTTCGCCACGGCGAGGGCCAGGAAGAACAGGGCGAGGGTCGCCACGACCCGGACCAGGGACGAGGCCTGGCGCAGGCGGGCCATCACCAGGAGGTGGATCAGGACGCCGAGCGCGGCGGGGACGGCGATGGCGACGAGCCAGGCCAGCGCCGGCGACCAACCGTGGTCCGTGGTGCCCCGGTAGTAGACGAACGCGCCGATCATGGCGAAGGCGCCCTGGGCGAAGTTGACCACGCCCGATCCGCGGTAGATGAGGACGAGGCCCTGGGCCGTCAGCGCGTAGACCGCGCCGACGCCCAGCCCGAGAAGGACGAACCGGAGGAGCTCGGTCAGCGGGTCACTCCGACACGAAGTCGTTCACGTCCAGGAACTCGCCGTCCCCGGACGGTACGACCTCGCCGCCCGACACCTCCTGCACCTGGAACGTGACCGTGAAGATCCGGGGCAGGTCCAGCTGGTTGTCCGGTACGCCCAACGTGAACGGCGGGGAAAGGCCGTCGAGGTCGACCTCGAACCCGTCCAGGGCCGCCGTGAGAGAGGCGGCGTCAATCGTGTCGAGGCCCGCGAGGACGTCGGCGAACAGGTGCACCGAGGCCCACGCGTTGATGGCCAGATCGGTCCGAGGCGCGTCCGGGGCGTAGGTGTCCATCTCGCTGTTGAACTGCGCGATGCCCTCGCTCTGGCCCCCGTTCGGCGCGTCGAAGCTGCTCACCAGGAGCGCGCCCTCGGCGGCGTCGCCGAGCGTCTCCAGGCCGTCGGGCCCGAGCCCGGTGCCCGGCATGCCGATGAGCCCGGTGTACCCGGCGCTGCGGAGACCGGAGATGGCCCGGACGTTGATGTCGGTCGAGCCGAAGACGGCGATCGCGTCGGGGTCGGCGCTCACCAGCTGGGAGAGCTGCGGGGTGTAGTCCGCGGAGGGATCGAGGGAGACATAGGTCTCCTGGACGAGGTCGTCCTCGTTCTCGAGCGCGGGGGTGATGAGGTCGGGGAGCTGACGACCGGCCTCGACGTCACCGGTGATGAGGGCGATGGTCTCGGCCCCCGCCTGCTGGAGGGCGATGCCCACCCCGGGAGCCCCGGCCAGCGCCCCACCGGTGATGGGCCACACCATGTCGTTGGTGAAGTCCTCGACCTCGTTCGGCGAGCTGCCGATCATGGGGATGCCGGCGTCGGCCCAGGCCTGGGTGCCGTCGGCGCCGAAGAGGTACCGGCCGACGACGGCGATGACGTCCTGGTCGATGGTGTCCTGGGCGCAGTGGAGGGCGGCGTCGGGATCCTCGTTGCCGCCGGCGCCGGCCTCGCAGCGGACCACCTCGAGGGGGCGGGCCGGGCCGCCGGCCGCGTCGGCGATCCCGCCGGCGGTGTTGATTGCGGCGACGGCGGCATCGGTGGCCTCGAAGATCTCCGGCTGGGCGACGACGCCCGCCACAGCCGTCGCGGCCACGAACTTGATCGGCTCCCCCGGCAGCTCAGGCACCGTCGGTGGTTCGGACCCATCCGACGCGTCGGACCCGCCGCTGCCGCTGTCGTCGCTGCAGCCGACGGCCGCGCCCAACAAGAGGGCCACCACCAACAACCACCGGTACCTGCGTCCGTCGCCCACGCTGCCCCCTGGTGAGAACTACGATTACAGAGGCGAAAGTAGCATTTCCAGAAGCGGGATGGAGGATTGCAGGATTCCCGAGGCGTAGCGTGCGCCCGGTGAGCGAGAAGTTGGCGATGGGGCCGGCCAGTCGGCGCGAGCGGGCGGTGTCCCGGGCCGTCGACCCCGCCCGGGAGCGGGCCGAGCTCAAGGTCCAGGCGTTCCTCGACGCCGCCCGCGAGCTCACCGCGGACGGCAAGGACTTCACGCTCCAGATGGTCGTGGAGCGTTCGGGGCACTCGCTGCGGAGCTTCTACCAGCACTTCGCCGGCAAGCACGAGCTCCTCCTCGCCCTCTTCGAGGAGTCGTTGCAGGCCACCGCCGAGCAGCTCATCACCGAGCTCGAGGACGTCGATGATCCGTTCCAGCGACTGCGGGTCTTCGTCGTCCGTTACCACCGGATGTGCCTGTCGGGCACGGCCCGGTACGCCGAGAAGCCGCTCCAGTCACGGGCCATGGCCCAGTTCGCCCACCAGCTGCTCATCTACCACCCGAACGAGGCGTCGCGGGCGTTCCAGCCCGTCATCGCGATCCTCCGCGGGCTCCTCGACGACGCCGCCCGGGCCGGAGCGATCCGAGGCGACCTCGACGACGAGGTCGCCGGCGTGATCCTCCAGGCGATCATGTTCAACGCGTTCGTGCCCGCGGTCGCCGGCACCCCGCCGATCGAGGACACTGAGCGAACGGCGACACGACTCTGGGAGCTCCTCGTCCACGGTCTCGCCCCCTCCGCCTAGGAGCCTGTCAGGCTCGGGGCTCCCTCGGGAGGCCGAGGAGGCGCTCGCCGATGATGGTGCGCTGGATCTCGCTGGTGCCGCCCATGATCGAGTTGGCCCGGGTCGTCAGCAGGCCGCCGACCCAGTCCCCGCCGGCCAACTGGTTCTGCGGGCCGAGCACGTCGGTGGCCGCCTCGTAGAGGCGCTGGCTGGCCTCGGCCCAGAACAGCTTGACCAGGCTGGCCTCGGCCCCGATCGACTCGCCGCGAGCGAGCGTGGCCAGCGTGCGGGCGTTGTGCAGCCGGAAGAGCTCGGCGTCGATCAGGCACTGGGCCAGGCGCTGGCGGACGAGGGGATCGGCGAGCCGACCCGCCGCGGCGCAAGCCGCCCACAGCTGGTCGACAGCCCGCTCGTGGCGGACCTGCTCCTTCCAGATGAACGATCCGCCCCGCTCGTTGCCCAGGGTGGTGTTGGCCACCGACCAGCCCTCGTTCTCGCCGCCGATCACGTGCTCGACCGGCACCTCGACCTCGTCGAGGAACACCTCGTTGAACTCGCGCTCGCCGGTGATCTGCCGGATCGGTCGGACCTCCACGCCGTCCGCCCCCATCGAGATGGCCAGCATGGTGATCCCCCGACTCGGGCGGGCCGTCGGGTCCGTACGGACCAGGGCGATCCCCCAGTCGGCGAATGTGGCGTAGGACGACCACACCTTCTGCCCGGTGACGACATAGACGTCGCCCCGGCGCTCGGCCTTCGTCGACAGGCCGGTGAGGTCGCTGCCGGCGCCGGGCTCGCTGAAGAGCTGGCACCAGACAGCGTCGGCGGTGAGGATCGGCGGCAGCCACCGGTCCCGCTGCTCCTCGGTGCCGTGGGCCATGAGGGTCGGCCCGACGAGCGTGAGCCCGACCCGCCCGGGGAGGTCGGGGACGCCCGCCCTCGCCATCTCCTCGTGGTACGCGGCCGTCTCGGTGGGCGACGCGCCGCGGCCACCGTGCTCCGCCGGCCAGTGGATACCCGCCCACCCTCCGGCGTGCAGCGCCCGCTGCCACGCGCGCAAGGCTTCGACCTCCGTCGGCGGGGGTGGCGGGTGCCGGTCCAACCACGAGCGCAGCTCGGCCCGGAAGCGCTCGTCCATTTCTGACACCGTGTCAGTTTTACTGTACTTTGGCCCCGTGCCGGAGCTCCCGAAGATCATCAGCGTCGACGACCACGTCGTCGAGCCGCCCCACGTGTGGCAGACCTGGCTCCCGGAGAAGTACCGGGAGCGGGGGCCGCGGGTCGAAGACAAGCGATGGGGGAAGTTCAAGCTGAACCCCGGCGCCCGCTATGAGATGGAAGAGGACCCCGAGGGGCGCTGGGGCAGCGCCTGGTACTACGAGGACCGGCTCATCTACGTCCACAAGAAGTTCGTCGCCATCCCCCAGGAGGCGGTGACGCCGGCGGCGGACGGCGGCGTGGTGCTCGACCGTTCGATGATGAAGATGACCGCCGTCACCTACGACGACATGCTCGATGGCTGCTACGAACGGGACGCCCGGGTCAAGGACATGGAGCTGAACTGGGTCGACGGCTCCCTGCCCTTCCCGACGTTCCCCCGCTTCTGCGGCCAGACCTTCTACGAGGGCAACGACAAGGACCTGGGGCTGGCCTGCGTGCAGGCCTACAACGACTGGATGGTCGAGGAGTGGTGCGCCCCGTCGGGCGGGGTGAACATCCCCCTCTGCCTGATCCCGCTCTGGGACGTCGAGCTGGCCGCGGCCGAGACGCTGCGCAACGCCCAGCGGGGCGTCCGGGCCATCTGCTTCAGCGAGCTCCCCCACCACCTCAAGCTCCCCACCATCCACACCGGCGAGTGGGACCCGCTGTTCCAGGTCTGCAACGACTGGGGCGTCACCCTGGCCATGCACATCGGGTCGTCGTCCACCAACCCGTCGGCGTCACCGGACGCCCCGGGCGGGGTGGGCGGGACGCTGGCCTTCAACAACGCTATGGCATCGATGGCCGACTGGCTGTTCTCCGGCAAGCTCATCGAGTTCCCCAAGCTGAAGCTCGCCTACTCCGAGGCCCAGATCGGCTGGATCCCCTACGTGCTCGAGCGGGCCGACACGGTCTGGGAGCACCACGACAGCTGGCAGAAGTCCATGGAGCGGATCCCCGATCCGCCGTCGAGCTACTACTACGGGCGGATCTTCGGCTGCTTCACCGCCGATCACCACGGCCTGCAGAACCTCGACTCGGTGGGCCGGGACAACATCTGCTTCGAGACCGACTACCCCCACACCGACACCACCTGGCCCACCTCGAAGGAGTACGCCG
This sequence comes from uncultured Microthrixaceae bacterium, assembly GCA_963725155.1. Classification (GTDB taxonomy): domain Bacteria; phylum Actinomycetota; class Acidimicrobiia; order Acidimicrobiales; family DATDAH01; genus DATDAH01. The sequence continues at coordinate 738,630 of CAVRXU010000002.1, read as the reverse complement.
AGAAGATCACGGCGCACCTCGACGACGAGATGACCTACAAGGTGCTGCGGGGCAACGCCATCAAGATGTTGGCGCTGGACCGGGTCTGATCGACCCGTCGCCGTACCGTGACCGCGCTGACGACCGCCACCAGCGGCGGCCCCCGCTCCCGCAAGGGGGAGGAGACCCGGGCGCGGCTGGTCGTCGCCGCCAAAGAGGTGTTCGAGGAGCACGGGTTCGTCGAGGCCCGGATCTCCGACATCGCCAAGCGGGCCGGCCTGTCCTCCCACGGCGCCTTCTACCACTACTTCGATTCGAAGGAGCAGGTCTTCCGGGAGGTGGCGGCGAAGCTCGACGACCTGCTGGCCGAACCCATGGAGAGGGTCATCCTCGCCCCTGACCTCGACGCCGACCCCCGCACCCGGCTGGTCATTGCGCTCCGCCTGCACCTGGAGAGCTACCGCAAGGAGGCCCGGATCATGGGGGTCATCGAGCAGGTGGCCCGCTACGACGACGGTGTGGCCGAGGTCCGCTTCGCCCGCATCACCAAGCACCGGGAAGAGATCGCCCACTCGATCCGCCACCTCCAGCGACGAGGCGACGCCGACCCGACCATCGACCCGGTGATCGCAGCGGCGGCGCTCGGAGCGATGGCCGAGCGGTTCGCCGAGATGTGGCTCGTCCAGGGTCTGCTCGAGTGCGACGTCGACGGCGCCGCGGAGACGCTGGCGGCGCTGATGGTCAACGGTCTGAAGATCGCCGACGACCCGACGTAGCCGGCGTTCTGGCACCCGATTCGGTTCCCATAGGAGCCGAATCGGGTGCCAGAACGGGGAGACACCGCGGTCAGGCGAGGGCTAGCGCGACGTCGGCGGCGACCAGGTCGGCGTTGATCTGCGCTCCCACCGACATGCCCGCGGCTGCGGACACGACGACCTGGGCCGAGAGGTCGGTCACGTTCCCTGCCACCCAGACGCCGGGCACGTTGGTCCGCCCCGTCGGATCGGCCTCCACCCGGGTGCCGATGCCGGGGGCCTGCTCGACGACGTCGACGCCGAGCGAGTCCAGCAGCTCCGACCGGGCGACGAAGCGGGGGGCGACGGTGACGACCTGCCGGGCGACGACCTGTCCGTCGGCGAGGCGTACGCCGGTGAGCCGCCCGTCGTCGACTTCGAGGGCGGACACCTCGGCCTCGATGACCTCGACCCGGCGAGCCGCCAGCTCGGCCCGCTGCTCCGGGGAGGGCGGGTGGGTGTGGGTGAACAGGACGACGTCGTCGGACAGCTGGCTGAACAGCAGCGCCTGGTGCGTCGCCATGGGGCCGGACGCCAAGACCCCGATCGCCTGGTCTCGCACCTCCCATCCGTGGCAGTACGGGCAGTGGATGACCTGGTCGCCCCACAGCTCCCGCACGCCGGGCACGTCCGGCAGCTCGTCCACCAGCCCGGTGGTGACCAGAAGGCGCCGGGCCGACACGGTGTCCCCACTCGCCAGCGTCAGCGCGAAGGCGTCGGGGCCCTCGGCCACGACGCCGACGACCCGATCGTCGACCAGTCGGGCGCCGTACCCCTCGACCTCGGCCCGGCCCGCGGCCAGCAGCTCGCCGGGCGGAGTGCCGTCCCGGGTGAAGAACCCGTGGACGGCGGCGGCGGGCCCGTTGCGGGGCTCACCGGCGTCGATGACGACGACGGAGCGACGGGAGCGGGCGAGGGTCAACGCGCCGCTCAGGCCGGCTGGGCCACCGCCGAGGATGGCGACATCACATTCGTGGTTCATGGGGACATCGTACGACGACATTCGTACTACGCATAGACTCTTGCCAATGACGCAAGACGATCTCGAAGCCGTCACCCGCCACCGGATCCGCAGCCTCCGCCTCGCTCGAGGCTGGTCGCTCGACGAGCTCGCCGAGCGAGCCCACATCGGGCCGTCCACCATCAGCCGCATCGAGACCGGCCATCGCCGGATCGCCCTCGACCAGCTCGTCGCCCTCGCCCGGGCCCTCGGGACCACCGTCGACGACCTCGTCGACGACCGCGCCGAGGACGACGTCGTCATCCGACCCACCCGCAACGTCGTGGCCGGGACGACGCACTGGCTCCTGACCCGGGCCGACGACCCCTCCGGGCGGGTGGTGATCAAGACCCGGCTACCGGCCAAGCGCACCGGCAAGCCCCGGGTCCACCCCGGGCGCGAGTGGCTGTACGTGCTCGAAGGCACCGCCCGCCTGATGCTCGGCGAGCGGGAGCACCTCGTGCAGGCCGGCGAGTCCGCCGACTTCGACACGATGGTGCCCCACCTCATCTCCGGCCACGGCGGGCCCGTCGAGATCCTGTCGATCTTCGACCGCCACGGCGAGCAGGCCCACCTGCATCCTTGACCCGGCAAACGACCAGCCTCCGTGTTCTGGCCCCTGATTCGGTTGCCAGAGCAGCCGAATCAGGGGCCAGAACGGGAGGTGCTCAGCGCAGGCGCCACTCGCGGCGCTTCTGGCCGAAGGCCTCCTGGCCGCCCTCGATGTTCTCGTACTGGGTCCCCAGGGAGACCCAGGTCGACACCTGGTCCAGGGCTTGGCGGCGGGAGACCTCATGGGCCATCCAGATCGCCTTCAACGTGCCCTGGACGGCGAGGACCGGTGCCTCGGCGATGACCTCGGCGACCCACCGGGCGCGCTCCATCAGCTCATCGGCGGGCGTGATCTCGGAGACCAGGCCGAGCTCGTAGGCCCGCTGGGCCGACATCCGCTCGCGGGCACCGAGCAGCTGGGTGCGCAGCGCCTCACCGAGGGGCAGCTTCTGCATCAGGTGCACCGACTCGAAGCCGGCGACCATGCCGTAGGTCACGTGGGGGTCGAAGAACGTGGCGTGGTCGGCGGCGACGATGATGTCGACCTCACCGAGCAGGTAGAGCGCCCCGCCGCAGGCCATGCCGTTGACGGCAGCGATGACCGGTTTCCAGAGGTCGTTCTCCTTGGGGTTCATCTGGGCGCCGATGTCGTTGTACATGAACGGCGTCGACACCCGCCCGATCGTGAGGGCCAGCTCCTCCTTGTCGAGGTAGCCCCGCTGGATCCCCTCCTCCCGGTCGAGGCCGCTGCAGAACGCCTTCTCGCCGGCGCCGGTGATGATGACGACCCGGACGTCGTCATTGCGGCGCAGTGACCTCCAGACCTCCTTCATCTCCAACTGCATGGCGATGTTGAAGGCGTTGTGGACCTCGGGCCGGTTCAGCGTGACGGTGGCGATCCCGTCCTGTTCCTCGTAGAGGATCGTCTCGAAGTCAGTCATGGGGCGAACGGTGACCGTAGTTCCGGCCCGTCGGGGACCCGGTCGGATGCGGCGTAGGGTCGGGCGGGCGACAGTCCCTGGAGGGATCGGCCATGAGCAGCGAAGTAGGCCCAGCACCGAAGCACCCGCCGCCGTGGTTCGTGCACGTGGCCTGGCGGGTCCATCGAGCCCTCTACAAGCTCAGCGGCGGCCGCTTCCTCTGGACGACGGCGAACAAGCGGGGCTGGGGTTCGCTGCGCCTCACGACCGTCGGGCGGAAGTCCGGCCAGGACCGCAGCGTCATCGTCGGCTATGTCGAAGACGGCCCGAACCTCGTCCTGCTGGCGATGAATGGCTGGGACGAGGGCCATCCCGCGTGGTGGCTCAACCTCGAGGCGCATCCGGATGCCGTCGTTCGCCTGGCGGATCAGTCGGAGCGCCCGGTCCACGCCCGCGAGGTCTCGGGGGAGGAGCGGGATCGACTGTGGCGGCTCTGGGCCGCGGTCGAACCCCAGCTCGACGGCCACGCCGGCGGGCGGTCGACCGAGACGCCCGTGATCGTCCTCGAACCTCTCGACGGAACCGCTTGAAGCCAGGCGAGGACCGTGTTGACGGGCGCCGATCATGAGACACCGAACCTGAACCGGGACAGCAGCTCCGGCCCGTCGGGCCGCAGGACGACGGTCTCCCGGAGGAGCACGCCCCGGTGCAGGACCTGGACGCACAGGGTGGAACCGACCTCGGTGGTCAGCGGCTCGACGCCGAGGCCGATCCCGTAGGCCACCGGCAGCGGCCCGTCGGGCACCAGCGCGGCCAGGTCGTCGGCCGACATCCACGGGCGGAGGGCACCGAGCACCGTGTCCAGAGCCCCTCGAGCATGGCGGGCGGCGGCCGCCTGGGCCGCGGTGGGTGAGCTGCCCTCGGGGAGCCAGGTGCGGGCCAGTCCGCCCTCGTAGCCGTTGAACAGCACGCCGACGTCGACGGCCACCATCTCGCCCGCCGCCACCTGGCGGTCGGACACCAGCCGGCGCAGCGGGGCGTCGCCGTCGCTCACGCAGAAGGTCCCGTCGAAGGCCGGGGTGGTGGTGCCGAACGAGGCCATGCGCTCCACGAAGCGGGCCTGCAGGTCGCGCTCGGTGTCGCCCACGGCCAGGGTGGTGACGACGTCCCACAGGGCCGCTTCGCAGACAGCCGAGGCGGTCCGCAGGCAGGACAGCTCGTCCTCGGTCTTGGTGGCCCGGGCCCGCCAGAGCGGCGGCGTGCCGTCCACCAGCGTCGCCTCCGGAAACGTCGAGGTGAGGAGCTGCTCGAACATCGGGGTGAGCCCGTCGACGCCGATGGTGCGGGCCGACGCCAGCCCGTCGATGGCCGCCAGCCGACGCATGAGGCTGGCCGGGTTCCAGGTGGACTGGACCAGGTGGTCGGGCGGGACCTCGGGGGGCACGCCGTCGTCGGAGGCGCCGACCAGGTGGGTCTCGCCCTCGCGAAGCACGACGGCGAGCGGCGCGAACGCCCGGGCGCCGGCGAGCCACAGGGGGCGAGCCCCGGTCGCGTAGCGGATGTTCGGCGCGGTGCCGAGCAGCAGGGCGTCGATCCTGTCCTCGGTCATCCCGGCCAGGACCCGGTCCTTGCGCTCGGCTCGCAACCGGGCGGGGTCGAACCGACCGCTGTCCGAGAGGGCGAGCACGCCGGCGTCGGTCATGTCCAGCCCTCGTAGCTGAAGCTGGACAGCGGCTCCCAGCCGGTGTCGGTCACGGCCACGATCTCCTCGCCCCGCCACCCGCCCTCGCCGTCCGCCCAGATGACCGGCTCGAGCACGAGGACCATGCCGGGCTGGAGGACCGTGGCCTCGTCGAACTCCGGGCCGAGGTCGGTGCCGATCAGCGGCGCCTCGGCCAAGTCGACGCCGATGCCGTGGCTCAGGTAGAGGTGCGGCAGCCACGGCGTGCGCTCCTCCTCCTGACGGGCCGCCGCGGTGAGGTCGGCGCCCGTGGCCCCGGGCTTGACCACGGCCAGCACCCGGTCGCACACCTCCCGCCAGCGGGTGAAGCGGTCCCGCTCGCCGGCCGACGGGTCCCGGCCGACGACCCAGGTGCGGCCGAAGTCCGAGTCGTAGCCCTCCCAGGTGATCCCGGTGTCGACCCAGATGACCTCGCCCTCGCCGAGGATGCGGTCGGTGGTGACGGTCGGGAACACGACGTCGCCCGTGGCCGAGTGCGGGCCCCGGTCGATGCGGTCAGGCATGACCTGCCAGATGGGGTCGAGCGTGTTGGCGTGGGCGCCGAGCTCGGCGACCCGACGGAGGAACACCGCGCTGAGGTCCGTGGCCCGGATGCCCGGCCGGAGCGCGGCCTGCACCTCGCCCATCGCCTGTTCGTTGATCTGTTGCGCCCGGCGGATGCAGGCCAACTCGTCGCCGGTCTTGACCAGCTTCGCCGGCCCCAGGAGCGGGAGGGCATCCCCCGGTCGCTCGCCCGCCCAGCTGCGGTGCAGCGGCATCGTCCACTCGTCGAGCAAGCACGTACCCGCGCCCATGTCGGCCAGGAAGGACACCAGCGCCGTCGCCCCCTCGTCGGTGGTGAGGTCGAGGCCCTGGTGAACGTGGTCGGCGGGGTGGTCGCCCGGCACCCCCTCGGGTTGCCACGTCCACAGGTGGGGCACGGGATCGCCGTCGACCAGCACGGCCACGTTGCGCCACTTCGCGCTGCGCCCGTAGTCGCCCGCGACCACCCGGGCCCCCGTGGCGTACTTGACGTTGGACACACCGAGAAGGACGAGAGCCTGCCCGTGCTGCGGCAGCGCCTCGGCCAGCTTCCTCTGCCGGTCGACCCGCAACCGGATCAGGTCGGGCTCGTCGGCGACCACCGACGGACCCTACGCCGCCGAGGAGGGCGGCCCAGGAAGTCCTCGTCCGGGTGGCCGGGCCGACGGCCTGGGCCCGGCCTCGGCGAACTGGCGCCTGATTTCGGCGCCATGACCCCAAGATCAGGCGCCAGAACGGAGGACGGCCATGATTTCGGCACGCTGTCAAAAGCCCCTGGTTGCCGTCTCGTAACATGCCGGCCGTGGGGGACGAGGCCGAGTTCATCAGCATCCCGGCCCGGATGCGTCGGCTCGCCGCCGAGCGCCCCGACGGGGTCGTCTGGCGCTTCATCGCGGCCGACGGCCCGGAGATCACCTTCACCTGGCCCGAGCTCGAGCGGCGCTCCGGCCAGCTGGCCGGCGCGCTGGCCGAGCGGGGTCTCGGGGTCGGCGACCGGCTGGGCATCGGCCTGCGGAACTCGCCTCAGTTCGTCCTCGCCGTCCTCGCCGCCTGGAAGCTCGGCGCGATCCCGGTGCCGATGCGCTGGGACCTGCCCGACTGGGAGCTGGACCGGTTGCGGGAGGCGATCGACGGCAAGGTCCACCTCGGCGAGGACGACCTCGAGTGGATCGACGCCACGGCCGAGCGCGAGGTGCCCGACCTCCCCGACGTGGTCTCACCGAGGTCCAACGGCATCTGCAGCAGCGGGTCGACAGGACTGCCCAAGGTCATCGTCAGCAACCGCCCGGGGGTGTACGACCCGGCCCTGACGATCCCCATCGCCGAGGGGTGGCGCCGGATCCCCCGGCCCCAGGTCGTCCTCGTGCTCGGGCCGATGTACCACATGAACGGCTTCCACTCCTGCGTGAGCCTGGTCGGCGGTGACCACGTGGTGGTCATGGAGCGCGTTCGACGCCGCCCAGGTGGTCGACGTGATCGAGCGCCACCGGGCGACGACCTTCAACTGCACCCCGACGATGCTGAAGCGCCTCGCCGACCTGCCCGACATCGACGACCGGGACCTCTCGAGCATCGAGTGGATCTGCCAGGGCGCGGCCCCGATGCCGCCGTACCTGGTGCACCGGTGGGCCGAGCTCGTCGGCGCCGGAGAAGGTGATCATGGCCTACGGGATGAGCGAGGGCCTCGGGATCACCGCCATCCGGGCGGACGAGTGGATGGACCGGGAGGGCAGCGTCGGTCGGCCGGCGCGGGACACCGAGCTGCGGGTGCTCGACGCCGACGGCAACCCGGTCCCGGCGGGTGAGGTCGGCGACCTCTACCTGCGGTCGAAGACCTACGGCGGGTCGGACTACCTGGGCGGCTCCGCCCAGCCGACGATGACCGAGGACGGCTTCTGCTCGGTCGGCGACCTCGGCTACGTCGACGAGGACGGGTTCCTGTTCGTCGTCGACCGCCGGAGCGACCTGATCATCACCGGCGGCGCCAACGTCTACCCCGCCGAGGTCGAGATCGCCCTGATGGACCACCCGAAGGTGGCCGACGTCGCCGTGATCGGGCTGAAGGACGACGAGTGGGGCCGCCGGGTGCACGCCATCATCCAGCCCGCCGACCCGGCCGATCCGCCGACGTTCGAGGAGGTTCGGGCCTACACCAAGGAGCGGCTCGCTCCGTACAAGGTCCCGAAGTCGGTCGAGGTCGTCGACGAGATCCCCCGCAGCGCGGCGACCAAGGTCAACCGGGGGGCGCTGCTGGAGGCGAGAGGCGGATGACCGACACCGTCGAGCCATTCAAGGTCCACGTCGACGACGCCGTCCTCGACGACCTGCGCCGGCGGCTGGAGCACACCCGCTTCCCGGACCAGATCGAAGGCACTGGGTGGGAGTACGGCACGCCGGTCCCCTACCTGCGGGAGCTGGTGGCCTACTGGCTGGAGGAGTACGACTGGCGGGCGGAGGAGGCGAAGCTCAACGAGCTCGACCACTTCACGACCGAGATCGACGGCCAGTCCATTCACTTCGTCCACGCCCGATCCGAGCGGGAGGACACCCTCCCGGTCCTGATGCTCCACGGCTGGCCGGGCTCGATCGTGGAGTTCCAGGCCGTGCTCCCCCGCCTGGCCGAGGACTTCGACGTGGTCGCCCCCTCCCTGCCCGGCTACGGGTTCTCGGAACCGACCCGCACCCCCGGCTGGGACCCGCACCGCATCGCCCGGGCGTTCATCGCGCTGATGGCCCAGCTGGGCTACGACCGGTACGGCGTCCAGGGCGGCGATTGGGGATCCCAGGTGGCGACCCAGATCGGCGCCCTCGACCCGGAGCACTGCGTCGCCCTCCACCTCAACATGGCCGTCGCCCGCCGACCGAAGGAGGACGTCGAGCTGAGCCCCGAGGACCAGGCCGACCTCGGCCAGATGGCGGCGTTCGGCAAGGAGGAGTCCGCCTACTCCCAGCTCCAGGGCACCAGGCCCCAGACGCTGGGTGCCGGTTTGAACGACTCCCCCGCCGGCCTCCTCTCCTGGATCGTCGAGAAGTTCCGGGCCTGGAGCGACTGCGACGGCGACCCCGAGAACGCCTTCACCCGGGACCAGCTCCTGACCAACGTGATGGTCTACTGGGTGACCGGGACCATCACCTCGTCGACCCGCCTCTACTGGGAGCTCCAGCACACCAGCGAGCGACCGCCGGGCTTCGTGGCCGCCCCCACCGGTGTCGCCCGCTACCCGAAGGAGCCCATCCGCTTCCCCCGGCCCTGGGTCGAGCGGGCCTACAACGTGACCCACTGGGTGGAGATGCCCCGCGGCGGCCACTTCGCCGCCATGGAGCAGCCCGACCTGTTCGTCGACGACATCCGTGACTTCTTCCGCGCCGTGCGCTGAGACCGTGACCGCCCTCCGGCCCCGTTCCGTACCTTGTGCACCAGTGCGCCAGTTCTGGCGCACTGGTGCACAAGGTAGAAGGCGCTTTCCCGCAGCCTGGGCTGGGCGGTGAGCGGGGGCGACCTCCTCCTCCGGGGCGGCGAGGTCCTGGACGGCACCGGCGCAACGGCCGTCCGGTCCGACGTCCGAGTGCGCGCCGGCCGCACCATCGAGGTGGCACCCGACCTGCGTCCCGACGGCGAGCTGGTCGTCGACGCTTCGGGGGCGTACGTGGCGCCCGGCTTCATCGACAGCCACGCCCACACCGATCCGCAGGTGTTCTGGGATCCCACCCTCGACCCGGAGCCGCTCCACGGGGTGACGACGATGTTGATCGGGAACTGCAGCCTCTCGCTGCATCCCGTCAACGACGCCGTCAGGGGTGACATCGCCGACCTCTTCGCCTACGTCGAGGACGTCCCCCGCCACCTGTTCGACGACCAGGTCCCGTGGACGTGGACCGAGTACGCCGGCTACCGGGACGCGGTGAACGCCACGGGCGCGGGCACGAACCTCGCCGCGCTGGTGGGGCACAGCCCGCTGCGGCTGGCCGTCATGGGCGACGACGCCTGGACGCGGGTCGCCACCGCGGAGGAGCGGGCCGCGATGGCAACCCTCCTCCGCGAGGCGATGGCCGCCGGCGCCTGGGGGTTGTCGACGTCACAGTTCGACGTCGACAACCGCGGCCGGCCGGTGCCCTCCCGCGCGGCCGACGACGCCGAGGTGGATGCCCTCCTCGACGTCGTGGGAGCGAGCGGTCGTGGGGTGGTCGAGATCGTTCCCCAGCTCCTCGACGTCGCCGACCCCTTCGCCCGCCTGGAGGACCTGGCCCGACGATGCGGCGCCCGTGGCGTGCCGCTCACCTGGACCGGCTTCACCTACAACGATTCCAACCCTCGGGTCTGTGAGAAGTGGCTCGAGCTGACGCGACGGCTGCGCGGTGAGGGCATCGCCCTTCTCCCGCAGCTGTCGCCCCGGCCGGTCGACCTCCGCCTCAGCTGGGACTCCTCCATGATGTTCATGGGCCTACCGGAGGGATGGCACCAGGTCATCGCCGCCCGGGGTGAAGCGAAGACCGAGCTCCTCCGGGACCCGGCGTGGCGCACGACGGCTCGTGAGGAGTGGGACCGGGTCGAGCGAACGCTCTTCCCCCACCGTCTCCCGGAGCGAGTGCGCTTCGTCGAGCTGGGCCCGGCCGTCGACCCGCAGTGGCTCGGGCGCACGTTCGCCGACCTGCTGGCCGAGCGGGAGGGACATCCGTCCGATGTCCTCGCCGACTTCGTGTTGGAGAACGACGTCGAGCTCGGCCTCGTCGCCCAGGGCATCGCCAACGCCGACGTCGACGGCGTGGGCCGGACCCTTGCCGACCCCGACGTGCTCATCAGCTCGTCGGACGCCGGGGCCCACCTGCAGATGATCTGCGCCTCGGGGGACACGACGCTGGTCCTGACCCGGCACGTGCGGGAGCGGGCCGACCTGACCGTCGAAGCGGCGGTCCACGAGATGACCGGGCGCCAGGCCGAGGTCTTCGGGTTCCGGGACCGCGGCGTGATCGCGGCCGGCGCCGTCGCCGACCTCGTGGTGTTCGCCCTCGACGAGCTCCACCACGACGCCGACGGGTTCGTGAACGACCTTCCCGGCGGTGGCCGGAGGCTGCGCCGCCCCGAGGGGGGCTACCGGGCGACCTTCGTCGACGGCGTTGCCGTCCAGGTCGGGGGCACGCTCACCGGTGAGCTGCCGGGGAGGATGATCAGCTCACGGGACTGACGTGGGGTCGCGTCGGCGGGTGGTCTCCGACACGCGGCCCAGGACCTTGGTCATGAAGCGGTAGCGATAGTTGCCGTAGGGCCACTGGGTCACGACCTTGCCCGAGGGTGAGGTGAAGTAGTTGTTGCTCATGGTCCAGGAGGTGCCCTCCATGCGGGCCTGGAGCCAGCGGTACCACCGGGCCTCGTAGCGGGGTTTGACCTCGACGGCGGTGACCCGCTCCCGGATCATGCGCTTGATCGCCCGCACGGCGTACTCGGCCTGGCTCTCGAGCATGATCACGATCTCGCCGCCGTTGGTACCGGGCCCGTAGAGCATGAAGAAGTTGGGGAACGCCGGCACGGTGATCCCGAGGTAGGCCCTCGGTTCGTCCCCCCAGGTCTCCTGGAGCGTGCGGCCGTCACGGCCGACGACGCGGAGGCGAGCGAGGTAGTCGGCCGGCTTGAAGCCGGTGGCCATGACGATCACATCGACGGCGCGCTCGACCCCGTCTCCGTCGACGATGCCGGTGGGGGTCACCGAGGCCACGGCGCGGGGGACGAGCTCGACGTTCTCCTTCTTGAGGGCGGGATAGAAGGTGCTGGCGAGGACCGGCCGCTTGCCGGGATAGGGGTAGGTCGGCGTGACCGCCTCCCGCAGCTCGGGGTGGTCGGCGAACTGGCGGGCGATGTAGTCGAGGCAGACCTGCTGGCGGGTGGCGTTCACCTTGGTACCGGGCCGGTAGAGCGCCCCGCGGAACAGGCTCTTCTCCAGCAGGTACTTGAGCCGCCAGCGCTCCCGCCGGCGCCGCCAAGGCTTGGCGAACGCGGCCTGCTCCTCGTCGGTGAGGTCGCGCTCACCCTTGGGCAGGATCCAGCCGGGCTCCCGCTGGAACACGTAGAGCTGCTCCACGATCGGCCGGATGGCGGGCACGACCTGGGTGGCCGAGGACCCGGTGCCGACCACGGCCACGGTCTTGCCGGTCAGGTCGTGCTGGTCTTCCCAACGGGCGGTGTGGAACGCCGGCCCGCCGAAGTCCTCGAGCCCCGGCCAGTCCGGATAGCGAGGCACGTTGAGGAAGCCGACCCCGCTCACGACCACATGGCACTCGTCGACAGTCCCGTCCTCGAGGCGGACGGCCCAGAAGTGACGCTCCTCGTCCCACGTGGCTGACTCCACCGGGGTCCCGAGGCGGAGGTGCGGACGCAGGCCGAACTCGTCAACCGTCTCCTCCAGGTACTTCTGCAGCTCGGGCTGGCGGGCGTGGGTGCGGGTCCACTGATGGGGCATGAAGGAGAAGCAGTAGAGGTGCGAGCCCACGTCGACCTCGGCACCGGGGTAGGTGTTGTCCCACCACGTCCCCCCGATCCCGAGGGACGACTCGTAGATCGTGAACGTGTCGATGCCGGCCTGTTTCAGCTTCACGCCCATGGCGATCCCGCCGAATCCGGCGCCGACCACCGCGACCCGTGGTGTCCCGGCAGGGCCGAAGAGCTCGTGGGCCGTGGGCTTCACGTCAGGCGAGACGAGGGCGCAATCCGGGGCGAAGGTCCGTCGAGTCACGCTGATCGCCGTCGACCCGGATGGGGGTGCCGTTGACCAGGACATGGCGGACGCCAGTGGGGTCTTCGGCGGTGAGGCGCTCGGCGTCGGCGGGGAAGTCGCGGACTCGGCGGACGGGGCCGGGGCCGACGGTGGCGGGGTCGAAGACGCAGACGTCGGCCCAGTTGCCCTCGCGCAGGTAGCCGCGGCCGGCGAAGCCGAACATGTCGGCGGGTTCGCCGGTCATCTTGTGCACCGCCTGCTCCACCGACAGGACGCCTCGCTCCCTCACCCACTTCTCCAGCAGGTCGGTGAACAGCGGGGCGTCGCAGAGCTGGTCGACGTGGGCGCCGGCGTCGGACAGGCCCAGCGCCACGGACTTCGTCGTCAGGAGACTGCCCACGGCCTCGCTGTCGTCGTTGGCGATGTAGGCGCGAAACCTGGTGGTCAGGTCCTCGGTGAGGGCGAGCTCGCACATCACGTCGAGCGGCCGCTTGCCCTGCTCCTCGGCCAACTCGGTGACCCGCTTGCCCTCGAGCTCCGGGAACTGGGCCGACTCGGAGACCTCAAAGGTCTCCCATCTCGGCTTCATGGCCGCCTTCTCCAGGTCATCCGCGGCGCGGCTCCGCCACTCGGGGTCGGCGTACGCCGCCAAGCGCGCCTCTCGGGACTCCTCCAGCAGCGAACCGAAGACCTGGCCGACGTTCAGGCTGTAGGCGTCGGCCATCGTGAACTGCATGGTCAGCGGTCTCGGCGTCACCTGGGGCCACACGTCGGCGCCCCTCGCCAGGCCCGCCTCGTGGAGCTCGACCGTCGGGCCGTGAGCCCCGTCGGGGCGACTGAACAGCGGATACGTGAACGGGCGGCCGATGCGGAGCGACCAGTCGTAGACGTCGGCGTACTCGCACTGCTTCCCCGGCGTGATGAGCACAACGCCCTTGCCGGCCTCGCCGGCGGCCAGGAACAGGGCCTCGACCTCGTCCGCCTCGGCGAAGCGGCTGGGCACGGGCTTGCCGTCGACACCGCGGTGCGCGAATGAGAACGACGTGGAGAAGCCGGCGCCGCCGGCCGCGATGCCCTCCTTCACCAGCACGGCCATGCGGGCCACTTCCTCCGGCGTCGCTGCTCGCTCGTACGCGGCGTCGCCCATCACGTAGAGCCGCAGCGGAGAGTGGCCCACGTAGGCCGTGAAGTTCAGCAACGTCCCCCGCCGGGCCACTGTGTCCAGGTACTCCGGGAACGTCTCGAAGTCCCAATCGATCCCCTCGGCGAGGGTGTCGACGTCCATGTCCTCGACGTTCTCCAGCGTCCGGGCGATGACGTCGTGGTGCTCGGGCCTCGTGGGGGCGATGGCGAAGCCGCAGTTGCCGGCCACCACCGTCGTCACCCCGTGGGAGGACGTCGGCCGGAGCCTCGGGTCCCAGAAGACCTGGGCGTCGTAGTGGGTGTGGATGTCGATGAAGCCGGGGGCGACCACACAGCCCGAGGCATCCAGCTCCCGGTCGCCGCCGTTGATCTCAGGGGCGATCTCAACGATGCGCCCGCCCTCGATCCCGACGTCGGCCCGGTAGCCGTCGGTGCCGGTGCCGTCGATGACCGTGCCGCCCCGGATGGCGAGCTCAGCCACCGTCCCGCTCCCGTTGAGCCGTGGCGAAGAGGAGCTTGGTCAGGTCGGGCGGCGGGCCGGCAGTGGACCCGCCGTCGACGGGCAGGATCGCCCCGGTGATGTGGGCCGCCTTGTCGCTGGCCAGGAAGACGACGGCGTAGGCCGCCTCCTCCGGCGCCCCCTTGCGCTGCAGCGGCTGCGTGTAGCGCACGATGGGCTCGATGTCATAGGTCGTCATGGCGGTGACGATGTGGCCCGGGGCGATGCAGTTCACCCGGATCCCGTAGCGGCCGAGGTCCGAGGCGATCGCCCGGGTGAAGTGGATGACGGCGGCCTTGGCCGCCTGGTAGACGACGAGGCCGGGGCTGGCGTCGATGCCGGCGATCGACGAGTTGTTGACGATCACCCCGCCGCCGTGCTCCTTCATGTGCCGGGCGGCCCGCTGGCTGCCGACCATGGTCCCGTAGACGTTGATGTCCATCTCCCGGCGGAAGCCGGCGAGGTCGTCGTGGAGGAACGGGGTCATCGGCGAGCCGACGCCGGCGTTGTTGAACATGACATGAAGGCCGCCGAACCGCTCGACGGTGGCGTCGACCAGCGCTTGGACCTGGTCGGGCTCGCTCACGTCGGTCCGCTGGAACGCGGCGGCGTCACCGAGGTCGGCGGCCACCTGCTCGCCCCGCTCGGCGTCGATGTCGGCGACGACGACCTGGGCGCCCTCGGCGACGAACCGCTCGGCGGTCGCCTGCCCGATGCCGGCGGCGCCCCCGGTGACGATGGCGACCTTGCCGTCGAGCTCGCCGGCCACGTCAGGACCCCCGCAGCCCGGTTCGGCCGGGGCGTGACGAACTGGCACCTGATCTGCCGCCCATGACCGGCAGATCGGGTGCCAGAACGGCTGGGCGGCGATTCACGCGTCCTCGATCCAGTAGTCCGGGACCGGGTCGACGCCGTGCCGGGCGAAGATGGCATCGATCTCGGCCAGGTCCTCCAGCGACAGCTCCCAGCCCAGGGCGCCGACGTTGTCCTCCAGCTCGGCCACGTTGCGGAGACCGACCAGCGCCGTGCTCACCACCGGCGGCGACGTGGCCCAGCGCAGGGCCAGCTGCGGGAGGCTGCGACCCTTGCGGGCGGCCAGTTCCTTCAGCTCCTCGACCACGGCGAGGTTGTGGGGGAACTTCTCCTCGCCGAACAGGGCGTCGAAGAGACGCATCCCGGCCATGCTCCCGCCGGCCCGCGACCGCCAGTCGTCCTTGCCGAACGCGGTCTCGGCGGTGAAGGTCCCCGACAGCAGCCCGAAGGCCAGGGAGCCGTAGGCCATCACCCCGATGCCGTGCTCCTCGCAGAGCGGCCAGACCTCCCGCTGCATCCTCCGGTCGAACAGGTGCCACCCGTACTGCACGACGTCGACCTGGCCGACCGCCTGGCAGGCCCGGATCTCCTCGGGCTTGAAGTTGGACAGCCCGATGTGGCGGATCTTGCCGTCCCGGACCAGGTCCGCGAGCGCCCCCATGGTCTCCTCGAACGGCGTCTCCCGGTCGGGCCAGTGGATCATGTACAGGTCGATCCAGTCGGTGCCCAGACGCTTGAGCGACTCGTCGATCGTCGTCGTGACCCGCTCGGCGCTGGAGTCCCGGAAGTTGGGCTTGTCCCGGTAGTTCATGCCGAACTTGGAGACGACGATCGCCTCGTCCCGCCGGCTGCCCAGCGCCCGGCCGAGTGCCTCCTCAGACGCCCCCATGCCGTAACCCTCGGCGGTGTCGAAGCAGTTGACGCCGAGGTCGAGGGCCCGACCCACGGCGCGGTCGAAGTCCTGGACCTCGATGCTGCCGTAGCCGCCACCGACCTCCCAGCAGCCGAAGCCGATGACGGAGACGTCCAGCCCCGTCTGCCCGAACGGGCGGTACTCCATCAGGTCCCCCTTGCTCGTGGGGACAGGACGCTACGACGAATTTGACGTGGCGTCAAAAAGGGTCAGTCCACCGGGTAGTCGGTGAAGACGACACTCACGGAGTGGGTGCTCGACGGCCAGTTGGGGACGTTCAGGGTCTGGGGCCGGCTGGTGTCGCCCCGCGGGATGTTCGTCACGGTGATCACGCCGTCGGCGGCCTCGGTCGCGGGGAGGTAGACGTCGACCCCGCTCTGGAAGGGCTGGGTGGCGAAGTACGGCAGGGCATCGAGGGTGGTCTCGCCAGGAGAGGCGGCGTCGTCGTGCAGGTGCAGGCCGATGGCCGCGTTGCCCACGAACGGGGCGAGGACGTTGACCGGCTCCTCCCCGTCGACGCTGATCTCCAGGCGGTCGGCTTGGTCGCCGGGCAGGTCCGGGTCGTCCGCGGCGTACCACTCCCGCATGCGGATGGCGATGAGCGCGGTGTGGCCGTCACCGACGTTGGTGTGGCTCCGGGTGTCGCCGTCGGGCTCCGACGAGAGCAGCCGGACCAGGTGGCTGCTGCGCACGTAGGGCTGCAGGTAGAGGTGGTGCTGGACCTCGCTGCCCGGGGCCGAGAGCACGTACTCGTAGTGGGCTCCGGACTCGACCTCGACCGGGCCGAAGGCGCCGTCCGCCGGCAGCGTGAAGCTGGCGATGGGCTCGTCCGCCACCCGCGCCCCGGTGGCGGCGTCGACCTCCCAGATGTCGAGGTTGGCGCCCTCCCGACCGGTGTTGGCGGGGAAGTTGACCGCCCGGCCCGACAGCACCACCGGGTCCCGCTGCGGGACGATGTCGACCACCTCGGGGGGCTCGCCCACCAGGAACTCGTACTGCGCCGCGAACGATTCCGGCGACGTCGCCACCTCGACGTGGGACTGGCCCGGGTTCGTCTCCTGGGTCGGGGCCAGGCACGGCACGACGTCGACGCAGGGGGCACCGTCGAGGGCCACGTACTTGGCCACCTTCGCCGCCCGGGCGGGGTCGCCGAGGTAGGTGCTCGACACGAAGGTCCCGCGGGAGTGACCCACGAGGTACACCTGCTCCGCCCCCGTGCTCGGCCAGCGTCTCGTCGACCACCGCGTCGAGGCCTTCGACGTACCCACCGATGTCGACCCCGGCGCCGTCGTGGTCGTAGGCCACGATGCGCTCCTGGCGGGTAGCCGTTGGCGACGAAGCGCATGGCCTGCGACTCGTACTGCTGGGCCGAGCCGGCGAACCCGTGGACGAACACGATGGGCAGCGCAACGTCGTCCGGCAGCGGCGGGAGTGGGTCGGTGCCCTCCGGGGCTTCCTCGGCGGCCGCCTCCGACGAGGACGGCTCCTCGACGTCGGCGTCGTCTCCTGACGAGCAGGCGACGCCCGCGACCAGGAGGGCGGCGAGCAAGGCCGCGATGGTCCGGCGGGTCCGGGGCATCTGCTCACCCTAGGGATCGGCGGGCGTGTCATCGTGTCTCGCAGGAGTCGGCCAGATGCATCAATCGGGCTTGATGCATCGAACCAGTTTGATGTACTTTGACCCAATGGCCCTGGCCCAAGTCGACGAAGCGATGCGTCCGCAGGTGTTCCTGCAACTGGCGGGGCACCCGCTGCGCTGGCAACTCCTGAGCGATCTGGCCCGCAGCGATCGCACGGTGCGGGAGCTGACCGGCCTGGTCGAACAGCCCCAGAACGTCGTCTCCTACCACCTCGGCAAGCTGCGCGAGGCCCGCCTGGTCTCGGCCCGGCGCAGCTCAGCCGACGGCCGCGACGCCTACTACACCGTCGCCCTCACCCGCCTCGGCGAGCAGCTGGCGGCCACCGGTGAGGCCCTCCACCCCGGGCTGCGCCTCACCCCGCCACCACCGAATGATGCGGGGTCGGGCCTCGGCCCCGCACGGGTGCTCTTCCTCTGCACCGGCAACAGCGCCCGCTCCCAGATGGCCGAGGCCCTCACCCGGAGCCGCTCGGGCGGTCGGGTCGAAGCGCACAGCGCCGGCAGTCACCCCAAGCCCCTGCACCCCAACGCCGTGCGGGTGATGCGGGACGAGCACGCCATCGACCTGGCCGGTCTGCAGTCGAAGCACCTGAGCGTCTTCGCCGACGAGCGCTTCGACCAGGTGATCAGCCTGTGCGACAAGGTCCGCGAGGTCTGCCCCGAGTTCCCCGGTCAGCCCGAGACCATCCACTGGAGCATGCCCGACCCGTCCGCCGGCTACGCGGACGGCGACGACGAGGCCAGCTACCCGGCGTTCCAGGAGACGGCCAGCGAGCTGGCGACCCGGATCGGGTTCCTGCTCGCCACCCTCAGTTCGCCGACAACCCCACAGGAGGAGCCATGACCGAGCCCGAGGAGATGGTGAGCGTCCGCTACATGGTCGACGACGTGGAGGCCGCGATCGCGTTCTACACCGAGCACCTCGGCTTCGAGGTGCGCATGAGCGCCGCCCCCGCCTTCGCCGACGTCGCCCGCGGCAACTTGCGGCTGTTGCTCAGCGGGCCGCAGAGCTCGGCCGGACGACCGATGCCCGACGGCGCGCGGCCCGGCCCCGGCGGCTGGAACCGCATCCACTTCATCGTCGCCGACATCGCGGCCGAGGTGGCTCGGCTCCGCGACGCGGGTGTGACGTTCCGCAACGACATCCTCAGCGGGCCCGGTGGCCAGCAGATCCTGCTCGAGGATCCCGCGGGCAACGTCGTCGAGCTGTTCCAACCCGCCGGCCCCTGACCCGAACCCTCCCCTAGCCGTCCGGCTAGCCTGCGGCCCGTCAGCCAGCCGCTGTTCTTGGAGGGAGACCATGGACCGAGAGGCGATGATCGAGACGGCGTCGACCGTGATCGCCCGCCAAGACGACGGCGACGCCGGCCTCGTCGAGCGGTTCGCCCAGGACTGCACGTTCATGATGCCGATCCTGACCGAGCCCATGCGGAGCCGGGCCGAGCTGCGCGAGCACGCAGAAACGTGGCCGAAGGCCATCACCAACATGGAGTGGGTCACCGTCGACGGGCCCCGCCTCGTCTGTGCGTGGAACTGGCGGGGGGAGGGTTGGCCGGAGGACACCCCGCTGCTGCGCGGCGTGTCGACCTTCGTCTTCAACGAGGACGGGCTCATCCAGGACTACGAGGACTTCTTCGATCCCGACTGGACCACGAGGCACCTCCCGGAGGCGTAACACCGCGACCTCACCGGGTTGCGGCAGGCGAGATCCGTGACCCCGGCGGCCAGCCCACTGCTGCAGGCCAAGTTCCACGTCCCAAGCGGCGACAGGGCCTGGTGACGCGCCCGAGGCTGAGCGAGCGCCTCGGCCGTGGCGGCGCCCACGCCATGGCCGCCTGACCGAGCGCTCGCCTTCTGGCACCGGATCCCGTTCCCCGAGAGCGGGAATCCGGTGCCCGTTCGCGTTCAGCGGGAGTCGAGGATCTGCGAGGTCGACGTGACGCCGAAGACGCCCTCGGCGTCGCTCATCGCCGCCATGGACACGCCGTGGGCGACCCCGTGGTCGTAGTGGGTGTTGCCGGTCAGGGCGACCCACTCGCCGACGGGCGCCCGGTTCATGTGACCGGTGACGTCGGGGTTGATGGAGCTCGCCCGGGCGGGATCGAGGGCGACACCGAGCAGGTTGACGATGTCGAGGGGCAGGGCGGCCCGGGACGTGGCCCGGACCGGCTCGCCGGCCACGACCGGCACTCGCAGGCGACACCACGCGAGGTGGACACCGTCGATCGGCTCGGTGGTCCGCCGCATCTCCGCCCCCAGGCGGAGGAACTCGGCGATGCCCGGCCGGAGCGCGAGATCGGGGAGCTCCTCCGGAGCGGGCAGGGCCGCCGCCGGATTCACCTCGGAGGTGGAGATCGGCATCCCGGGGAGGTCGGTCACGTCGCGGTCGCGGATGCGCAGGGCCCGGGCCCGGGTGTTCACCGCCTCCCCGGCCGTCACCGTGAGGTCGACGAGCTGGATCTTCTTGCCCTCCCGCAGGACCTCCGTGGTGACGTGGAGGCGCTCGCCCACCGGTACCGGGCGCACGATGTCCACGGTCAGGCGGGTCATGCTCATGGGTACGAGCATGGGGACGTCCTCGAGGACGTGGCCGAGCAGGGCCAGCACGGCACCGCCGCTCTGCGCCGAGCCATCCCAGGCGCTCCCGGTGCAGGCCGTGCCCACGAACGCATCGCCGTCCCGCACGTAGAGCGCGTCGACCCGGTCGACGGCGCTCACCGGTTGATCTGGACCGTGAGCGCCTTGGGGCCGGTCTCGAAGAAGGCCGGCACGTTCTCGAACGTGAACCCGTCGGTGAGCCGGATCGTTCCCGGCGGAAAGTGGTGCAGGAAGGCAGCGAGCGCGATGCGGGCCACGGCCCGGGCCATGGGGGCGCCGGGACAGAAGTGGGGCCCGTAGCCGAAGGTCAGGTGATCGGAGGCATTGTCCCGGTCGACGTCGAAATCGTCGCCGTGCTCGAACACCGTCTCGTCCCGGTTGGCGCAGGCGGTGCCCATGACCACCCGCTGGCCGGCCTCGAGGACCGTGCCGTCGACGTCGGTGTCGCGGAGGCAGCCGCGGGGGACGAACATCACCGGCGGGGCCAGGCGGAGGCTCTCCTCGATGGCCGTGGACACGGCCGTCGGGTCGGCGCGGAGCCGGTCCTCGAGGCCGGGGACCGTGAACAGCTCGAACAGCAGGTTCCCGAGGAGCTGGCTGGTCGTGGTCAGCCCGCCGGTGATCAGGTTGCGGACCATGGCCCGCAACTGGCGGGGCGTGAGCCGCTCGCCGTCCACCTCGAGGTCGACCAGCTTGGTGGTCACGTCGTCCCGGGGCGCCTGCCGGCGCTCCTCGATGCGGGCGTCGATGTAGCCGGCGAAGTCGGGGAAGCCGTCGGCGAACCCCTCGACGCCCTCCCGGTTGCGATGGGTGCCGGGGAACCCGCTCTCGATGAGGTCCTTGGCCCAGGCCATGACCTGTGGCCCGTCCTCCTCGGGGAAGCCGAGCAGGTGGACGGTCGACGCGTTCGGCAGTGGCGAGGAGAACGTCGGGACGAGATCGGCCTCGCCCTCGTCGGGCAGGGCGGCCAGCAGCTCCCCGGCGGTCGACTCGACGTAGGGCTCGGCCGCCTTCACCACCTTGGGCGTGAGGGCAGTGACCATCACCCGGCGCACGACCGAGTGGTTGGGCGGGTCGAGCTCGCCCAGCGTCCGGTCCTCGAGGGGCACGACCACCCCGGGGGCCTTGAACCCCTGGGCGCTGGAGAAGCCGTCGGTGTCGCGCATCAGCTGGCGGCACTCGGCGTGACGGGTGACGTACGCCATGCCGTCGCCGAGGTCGACGACCGCGGCCTGGCGGCGGAACTCGGCGAGCAGGGGCCAGGCGTCGTGGGCCTGCTCGGGGTCGAAGGGGCTGAAGGTCATCCGTCCGCGGGGGTGAGCTCGACGTGGAGGTTGGTGAGACCCCGGAGGAAGAACGTCGGCAGGTAGTCGTAGCGACGGGCCCCCGGCGGGACCGTGCACCTCCTCGTCGATGGTGAGATCGGCGGTCTGGTCGAAGAGGCGGTTGAGGGTCACCTTCCCCTCGGCCCGGGCCAGCGGGGCGCCGGCGCAGGTGTGGGGGCCGTGCCCGAAGGCGATGTGCCGGCGAGCGTTGGCGCGGTGGAGGTCGAAGGCGCTTGGGTCCTCGAACGTCCGCGGGTCACGGTTCGCGGCGCCGGGCATGATCATCAGCGTGGCCCCCACCGGGATCTCCACGCCGGCCAGCGTCGTGGGCACCTTGGCCATGCGGAACTGGCCCCGCAGCGGGCTCTCCAGCCGCAGGGTCTCCTCGATGAAGTTGGGGATCAGGCTGCGGTCCTCCCGCACCTGGGCCTGCAGGTCGGGGCGGTCGCCCAGCATCCGCACGGCGAACGACAGGAGGCGGACGGTGGTCTCCTGGCCGCCGGCGAAGAGGTTGGCGGCGAGGAGGGCGGCGTCCTTGACCTCGGGCGTCGACCCGTCCGGGAAGGTGGCGGTGGCGAGGCCGCTCATCACGTCGGCCCGGGGGTCCTGTCGGCGGTCTTCGATGTACTCGGTGAACTTGTCGTAGAGGAACTCGAGCGGCTTGTGCTCGCCCCCCGCCGCCCCCGGCAGGGTGGACAGCCGGTCCCGGAACAGGCCGTGGTCAGCTTCGGGCACGCCCTCGAGGTCGGCGATGACCAGCAGGGTGAACGGCTCGGCGTAGTCGTGGAGGAACTCGCAGCGGCCGCCGGCGGCGAGGATGGCGTCGAGCTGGCGGTCGGCGAGGCGCCACATGAACTCCTCGTTCTCGTTCAGCCGCTTCGGCGTGATCAGCCGCATCATCAGCGACCGGTGGTCGGTGTGCATCGGCGGATCGAAGGTCGGCAGCTGGTCGGAGAAGGGCAGCTCGTCGCGGTAGCGCTCGATGTGGTCGGTGATGTCGTCGCCCTCGGGCGGGACCGAGAACTTCACGAACGGTCCCGCGACCGCGTTGCACGACGAGAAGCGGTCGGGACCGTTGTAGACGGCGATCGCCTCCTCGTAGCCGGTGACGAAGTAGACGCCGTAGTTCGGCTCCTGCCAGACGGTGTGCTGGCTGCGCACCCAGTCGTAGTACGGGTAGGGGTCGTCGTAGACGTCCCGGTCCCGGAACCAGTTCACGCTCGAGAAGTCGGTCACCGTCATGTGGACTAACTTTCTGACGTCACGTCAAAATCGGTGCGCCTGAGCTTAGGCGCGTGAGAACAGGAGCCTGATGGCCACGACCTCCTACGACCTCTACATCGGCGGCGAATGGGTGGGCGCCGAGAGCGACGAGGCCCTCGACGTGATCAACCCGGCCACCGAGGAGGCCATCGGGCAGGTCCCGCAGGCGTCTATCGCCGACGTCGACCGGGCCGTGGCCGCGGCCCGACTGGCCTTCGAAGAGGGGCCGTGGGCCCGGATGACCCCCCGGGAGCGGTCCGACGCTCTCCTGCGGTTCACCCAGGTGGTGGCCGACCGGAAGGCCGCGCTGGTCGACCTGATCATCGCCGAGGCCGGCCCGGCCCGCTGGGTCGCCGACGCCCTCCAGTTCGACACCGGCTTCCGCTACGCCCAGTGGATGGCCGAGCGGACGGCGAGCTTCCCCGTCCAGGAACCCCTGCCGGTCCAGGCCGGGGCCCGCGGGCTGGGCCAGGGCGTCATCGTCAAGGAGGCCATCGGGGTGGTCGCCGCCATCACCCCGTTCAACTTCCCGCTGTACCTGAACCTGTCCAAGGTCGTGCCCGCGCTGGCGATGGGCAACAGCGTGGTGCTCAAGCCGTCGCCGTTCACGCCGCTGGAGGCGTTCGTCCTCGGCGAGATCGCCGACGAGGCCGGCCTGCCCCCCGGTGTCCTGAACGTGGTCACCGGCGACGTCGAGGCCGGCGAGCACCTCACCACCCACCCGGCGGTCGACATGATCTCGTTCACCGGCTCGGACCTCGTGGGCAAGAAGATCATGGGCCAGGCGGCCGAGGGCCTGAAGAAGGTCCTCCTGGAGCTGGGGGGCAAGTCCCCCAACATCGCCTTCGCGGGCAGCGACGTCGCCAAGTTCGCGGCCTCGGCGGCGGCGGGCTTCACCATCCACGCCGGCCAGGGCTGTGCGCTGCCCACCCGGATCCTGGCCGACCGCAGCATCTACGACGAGGTGGTCGAGCGCATGGAGGCCTCGCTGGCCAAGGTGACCGTCGGCGACCCGACCGAGCGCACCACCATGATGGGCCCGCTCATCCACGAGGCCCAGCGGGACCGGGTCGAGGCCTACGTCGCCGCCGGGACGGCCGAGGGGGCCCGGCTGGCCTGCGGCGGCAACCGACCGCCGGACCTGGACCGGGGCTGGTTCTTCGAGCCCACCCTGTTCGCCGATGTCGACAGCTCGATGAGCGTGGCCCAGGACGAGATCTTCGGGCCCGTCGGTGTCGCCATCCCCTTCGACGGCGAGGACGAGGGGGTCCGCATCGCCAACGACAGCCGCTACGGGCTGGCCGCTTCGGTCTGGCACCCCGACCCGGTCCGGGCGTGGGAGCTGGCCCAGCGCATCCAGGCCGGCACCGTCTCGATCAACGGCGGCGGGGGCGGGCCCAACCTGGCCGGTCCCTTCGGCGGCTACAAGCAATCCGGCATCGGAAGGGAGTACGGCGACTACGGCCTGCTGGAGTACGCCCAGCTCAAGACCGTCACCTGGTCGGCGGGACGGCCGTGACCGGGGCCGCCGTGATCGACCCGCAGGAGCTGGTCGATCCGGCGCGCTACGGCCAGCGGGGCTACCCCCACGAGCTCTGGGCCCGGATGCGGGCCGAGGCGCCCGTGACCCTCATCGAGTCGCCCGACTACGAGCCGTTCTGGGCCATCACCAAGCACGCCGACGTCCAGCAGGTCGCGGCCCAGCCGCAGCGCTACTCCAGCGCCCGGGGGATCACGCTGCGGCGACCGAACCAGCCCGACTTCCACTCCGACGTCCTCGTCGTGCTCGACCCGCCCCGGCACGGCCCCCTGCGCCGGGTCGCCAGCCCCCGGTTCACCCCCAAGGCCATGCGGGCCCGCCGGGCCGACATCGAGCGCATCGCCATCGACCTGGTGGACGACATGGTCGCCGGGGGGACCGAGGGCGAGGTCGACTTCGTCGACCTGATCGCCGCGCCCTTCCCCTTGGCCGTCATCGCCTGGACGCTCGGGGTGCGGCGCGAAGATGTCGGGCTCCTGCACCGCTGGACCAACGAGGTGATCGGCAAGAACGATCCCGAGTACCGCCGGGAGGGCGAGTCACCGGGCCAGACGATCAAGCGGGCGAGGGGCGAGCTTCACGCCTACTTCGGGGCGCTGGTCGAGGAGCGGCGGCGCGAGCCCCAGGACGACCTCGTCAGCGAGCTGATGCGAGCCGACATCGACGGGACCCCGCTCACCGAGGAGGAGCTGGTCTCCTACTGCGAGCTCCTGGTCGAGGCCGGCAACGAG
The DNA here is from genome assembly GCA_963725155.1 of uncultured Microthrixaceae bacterium. Taxonomy (GTDB): domain Bacteria; phylum Actinomycetota; class Acidimicrobiia; order Acidimicrobiales; family DATDAH01; genus DATDAH01. The sequence goes on along the minus strand of CAVRXU010000002.1, from coordinate 713,951 downwards.
ACGACGCGCAACGCCATCAGCGGGGGCCTCCTGGCCCTCATCGAACACCCCGGCGAGTGGGCGAAGCTCCGGGCCGATCCCGAGCTCGTCCCGGACGCCGCCGAGGAGATCCTGCGCTGGGTCAGCCCGATCAGCCACTTCACCCGTACGGCGACCGAGGACACCGAGGTCCGCGGGGTGACGATCCGCGCCGGTGAGCAGGTGGCCATCTTCTTCGCCTCGGCGAACCGGGACGAGGACGTGTTCGACGACCCCTTCACCTTCCGGGTCGACCGGCGCCCCAACCCCCACCTCGCGTTCGGCTTCGGTGAGCACTTCTGCATGGGCGCCCACCTCGCCCGGGTGGAGCTGGACGTGATCTTCCGCCTGCTGGTGGAGCGCTTCGAGGGCTTCGAGGTCGCCGGCCCGGTCGTGCGCCTCGAGTCCATTGTGAACGGCAGCCTCAAGCACCTGCCCGTGCGCTACCGGCTGGCCTGACCGGCTGGAGCAACACACCGAGGCAACCACGGGGCGTGGGGTCGGGCTGCCCGTCGTCGGGGGCACCCCAGCGCCTTCGAATCCCCATCCACCGGTGGTGACCCTCTCCCGTTCTGGCACCTGATCCTCCGCCTATGGGCGGAGGATCGGGTGCCAGAACGACGGGGTGGCCCGAAACCCGGCAAATGGTCACGGAGGGTGGCGACAGAGGCCGGAAGGGCACCGCCGAGGCCAGCCCGACGGGGCCGGCCCCCTTGGTCGCCATCGGTTCGTCCAGCCGCGGGCCAGCCGTGATCGGTCAGCGGATGCGGGTCTCGACGCGCTTGCCGGACATGAAGGCGGCCTGCATGTCGTCGAAGTCCTTGGTGTCGACCATGTCCAGGAAGCGGGGGCCGAGCTGGAGGGCGGCGGTCCGGCCGTGCTCGTGGGCGGCCCAGGTGGCCCGGATCGTGCCCTGCACGGCCGACGGCGACTGGGCGGCCACGGCCTCGGCGATGCGGCCGGCGGCGTCGAGCAGCTCGGCCTGCGGAAGGACCTCGGACACCAGCCCGATCTGGAGCGCCCGCTCGGCGGACATGCGCTCGTAGGTCCCGAGCAACTGCATGCGCAGCACCTCGCCCAGCGGCATGCGGTGGGCCATGAGGACCGACTCGTAGGCCGACACCATGGCGAAGGACACGTGGGGGTCGAAGAACGTGGCGTTCTCCGAGCAGATGATGATGTCGGCCTCACCCAGCATGTAGAGGGCGCCCCCGGCGGCGACGCCGTTCACCGCGGCCACGATCGGCTTCCAGCACTGGAGCCCGGACTTGGGCGACAGGTTCTCGCCGACCGGGTCATAGCTGGGGCTGCTCTCCACGTACTGGCGGAGGTGGTCGTCTTCGGCCACCTCGCTCAGCGGGCCGAACTCGCTGCGGTCGATGCCACTGCAGAACGCCTTCTCGCCGGCCCCGGTCAGCACGGCGACCCGGATGTCGTCGTCCAGGCGCACGTCCAACCACGCCTTACGCAGCTCCATCTGCATGGCGAAGTTGAAGGCGTTCATGACGTCGGGCCGGTTTAGGGTGATCCAGGCGACGTGATCCCGAACCTCGAAGGTGATCGTCTCGAACTCGTCGGCTGCCATGGGGCATTCTGACACGGTGTCAATGTGAGGTGAGGTGGGCTACTCCAACCCGGTCATTCCCGGCTTCCATCCGGATCCGAGCGCCTGCCGGGTCGGCGACGAGTTCTTCCTGGTGACCTCGACGTTCACCTGGTTCCCGGGTGTCCCGATCTTCCGGTCACGGAACCTCGTCGACTGGGAGCAGATCGGCAACGTGCTCGACCGGCCGTCCCAGCTCGACCTCACCGCGACCCTTGGTTGGGCGTCGATGGGGGTCTATGCCCCGACCCTTCGCCACCACGACGGCCGGTTCTGGATGATCACGACCAACGCCACCGACAACGGTGCCCACAACTTCTTCGTCACCGCCGAGGATCCGGAGGGGCCGTGGTCCGACCCGACCTTCGTCGAGGTCGCCGGCATCGACCCCGACCTGTCCTGGGACGACGACGGGAACTGCTGGGTCCACTTCTCCCGGGGCCCCGACGGCATCGCCCGGTGCCGCATCGACGACACCACCGGCGAGGTGCTCGACGGCCCTGAACCGACCTGGTCGGGGACAGGCCTGCAGTACCCGGAGGCCCCGCACCTCTACCAGCGGGACGGCACCTGGTACCTGCTCATCGCCGAGGGCGGGACCCACACCGGCCACGCCGTCTCCATCGCCCGCGGCCCCTCCCCCGCCGGCCCGTGGGAAGGATGCCCGGCCAATCCGATCCTCAGCCACCGCAGCACCGACCGACCGATCCAGAACACCGGCCACGCCGACCTCGTCGACGCCCCCGACGGCTCCTCGTGGCTGGTCCTGCTCGGCACCCGGCCCCGGGGCATGAACGACGGCTTCCACGTGCTCGGCCGCGAGACGTTCCTCACCCCGGTCGAGTGGGTCGACGGCTGGCCGGTGGCCGAGCCCGTCGAGCTCGAGGTCGACCAGCGCCCGCCGGGACCGCCCGCACCGGTCAGGCTCGGCGGCCGGGACGACTTCGACGAGACGACCCTGGACCCGCGCTGGATCGCCGTCCGCCGTCACCCGACGGACGTGGCGTCGCTCGAGACGCGCCCCGGCTGGCTCACGGTGCACGGGACCGACGCCACGCTCGACGACGAGACCCCGGTGCTCGTCGGGCGCCGCCAGCAGCACCACGGGTGCCGGGCGCGGGCGCTCGTCGACCCCGGCTCGTCGTCGGAGGCGGGCCTCGCCGTCTACCTGGACAACACGGCCCACTACGAGGTCGCCGTCCGTGGCGAGCGGGTCATCGCCCGGGCGCTCGCCGGGCCCTTCGACGTCGAGCTGGGCGAGGCCCCCGCCCCTGGTGGGCCGGTCGTCCTGCGCATCGAGACCGGTCCGCACCCCCACGGTTCCGACACCGTCACCCTCGGGTTCGAGCACGACGACGGCACGTTCGAGGCGCTGGCCGAGATCGACGGTCGCTTCCTCTCCACCGAGATGACCGGCGGGTTCATCGGCCGAGTGCTCGGGCTGTACGCCGTCGGGGGCGATGCCGCGTTCGACTGGTTCGACTACGAGGAGATCGAATGACCTGGGAAGCCGACCTGATACGACCACTGTCTCGCGTCATCAGATGACCGTTCGCTGGGGCGTCGCCGGCCCCGGCGCGATCGCCACCTCGTTCGCTCAGGGCATGACGATGGTGGACGGCGGTGCGATCACGGCCGTTGCGTCACGATCGATCGAGCGGGCGGACGACTACGCCGACCGCTTCGGGATCGCCGCCCGCTACGGCGCCTACGAGGCCCTGGCCGAGGATCCCGACGTCGACGCGGTCTACGTGGCCACGCCCCACGCGTACCACGAAGCGAACACCCTGCTCTTCGTCGAGGCCGGCAAGCACGTCGTGTGCGAGAAGCCCTTCGCCCTCAACGCCCGCCAGGCCCAGCGGATGGTCGACGCCGCCCGGGCCCAGGGGGTGTTCTGCATGGAGGCGATGTGGAGCCGCTTCCTCCCTGCGTACCGGGCGTTGGTGGACATTCTGGGCGAAGGACGGATAGGCGAGCCGCTGCTGGTCGAGGCCGACTTCGGCTACCGGACGCCCGTGGTTCCCGACGATCGCCACTTCGACCTCGCCCAAGGCGGTGGAGCACTGCTCGACCTCGGGATCTACCCGGTGCAGCTCTGCACCCTGGTACTCGGCCTCCCGGACCGGGTGAGCGCCGAAGGGGTCATCGGCACGACCGGGGTGGACGAGCAGGTCGCCGCGGTCCTGCACCACCCCGGCGACCGGCTCGGCGTGGTGAAGGCCGCGTTGCAGGTGTCGATGGCGTGCACCGCCCGGATCGCCGGCACCGACGGCTGGATCCAGGTGCCGGCGTTCATGCACTGCCCCGAGTGGCTCGAGGTTGCCGGAGCGGCCGGGCCTGAGCGCATCGACGCCGGCTACGAGGGCGAGGGGCTGCGCTTCGAGGTGGAGGAGGTCCACCGCTGCCTGGCCGAGGGGCTGACCGAGAGCCCGGTCATGGCCCTGGACGAGACGGTCGCCATCGCCGGCGTCCTCGACGACATCCGGGGACAGATCGGCGTCGTCTACCCCGGCGAGTGAGCGTTCTGGCGAGGGCTAGACCGCGTTGCGGCGGGCGATGGCGCCCAGGTGAGCGGCGCTGGGCTTCGGGGTACGGGCGAACGTCGTGCGATCGACGGCGGCCAGGCCCATCTTCGGGGCGTAGCCGCGCGTCCACTCGAAGTTGTCGAGGAGGGTCCAGTGGATGTAGCCCAGCACGGGTACGCCCCGTTCGATCGCCCCGTGCAGCCCCTTGAGGGCTTCGTCGATGTACCAGATGCGGCGCTCGTCGTCCTCGGTCTCGAGGCCGTTCTCGGTCACGAACACCGGCTTGCCGGTCTGCTCGTGGATGTACTCGACGGTGTTGCCCAGCGCCTCGGGGCGCTGGATCGCGGCGAGCGGGTCGTCGGCCTTCGTGAACGGGAGCGTGGGCAACGGCGGGTAGTCCGGCCCCGATCCGGGAATGCGGATGGTCCGATAGGTCTGCACGCCTGTGAAGTCGCCGGCTCTCACGATCGAGTCCAGCCATTCGCCGTAGGCGCTCCTGCGGACCTCCTCGAACGGGCTTCCGTCACCCCCTGCTTGGAAGTCGGTCACCGAGAGCGTGACCCCCACCGGCAGGTCGCTGCGCTCGGCCTTGATCGCCGCGTAGCCCTGCTCGTGGCCGGCGATCACCTGCGGTGTCATGCCGTCGAGGTCGGGATGGTCCGTCGTCACGAAACGCTCTGTGTCAAGCATCTTCGCCGCCACCGTGTGCGCCTCGAGCGACAACCGATCCTGACGGCCGAAGTACGCCTCGGCACCAGGGATGACCCGAAACACCTTGCCGACCTGGGGCTCGTTGATCGTGAACCCGTAGACCATCCCATCGGCGAGGGCGCCCGCCGCCCTGGAGCAGTACCGGGCGAACAGGTCCGGAGCATCTGGGTTGAGCCAGCCTCCCTCCCTGGCGAACCACCGCGGCGCGGCGCCATGGATGAACGTCACCGCCGGGGCGACGCCGTGAGCGTGGCAGCACTCGATCACGCGCTTGTAGTGATCCAACTCGGCGACCGAGAAGTGGTCGCGCGTCGGCTCGATGCGCGCCCACTCGATCGAGAAGCGGTACGTGTTGAGGCCGATCCCGGCGAGAAAGGCGATGTCCTCCTCGTAGCGGTGGTAGCTGTCGCACGCATCACCGGACCGCTCGACGAACATCGTCGGCTCGACGTTCTCCATGAACCACAGATCAGAGTTGACGTTGTTCCCCTCGATCTGATGGCCAGCGGTGGCCGCGCCCCACGCGAAGGCCTTCGGGAAGGCGTACCTCGATGTCTCGGAATCGGTCATGGGTCTGCTCGCAATCGGTAGAGGACCTCGCCGGCGTCGGGGACGACGAGCGTCTCGGGGTCGGCGCGGCACGCGTCGAGGTCGACGTTGGCGGGATCGAGGTATCGGAGGTTCGCCCCCCGCACGACGGCTTCTGGGATGCCAGTCGCGAGGGTGACCCGCACCCGCTGATGTTCGCCGTGCTCGGGGTCGTAGGTGCCGGCGCCGAAGAGGTGGGTCGAGTGGGCCAGTTCGCCCCGCGGGAGGTCCTTGACCTCGTCCCAGTGGGCCAGGAACCAGTCCCGGCAGTGGTAGCCCATGGTGTCGAGACCGGGGTGGGTCGAGGCGATCTGGGTGATGTGCGGCGCGTAGAGGATCACCTCGCCGCCGTCGGCCACGATGGGCTCGACCTTGTAGAAGCCCTTGGCTCCTGTCCACAGGTCGGCATAGCGGGGAGCGACCAGGGAAACGACACGCTGGACGGGGGCGTCGAGGTACTCGACATGGGTCTCGGCGGCGACGTCGGCGGCCGCCGCCCACGCCGACCGCGGATCGCCGAAGGCGGCGTGGTGGAGCCCGCCGGTGTCGTGGTCCACGACCACGCAGAGGGCGTGGCGCTCGCCCGGGCACGAGGTCGGCGGCGGCGTGGACCAGCGCCCGGACGGGTGTGATCCCCCGGGTGCCGATGATCTCGCTGCTGGTGATGAGGGCACCGAGCCAGTGGGTGACGTCGATCAGCTCCGGCCCGGACAGGCCCGGGGAACAGGTACTTGTCACCGCCCGAGAAGCCGATGACCTCGTGCGGGAGCACCGGCCCGACGATCACCGTCACGTCGCTCTCGACCACGAGCCGGTTGACCCGGATGGGAACGGCCTCCTCCAGCGGCCGCCCGACAGGCGGGCCACCTCCTCGGCCGTCGAGCGTGCCGAGCGAGGCGAACGTGTCGTCGTCCCACCACTCGTGGTTGACGACGGCGAGACCGTCGATGCCGACCAGGCCCGCATCGCCGCCTCGGTCATGGCGGCGTGGGTGCCGAGGGCCACGACGCGCCTGGCACGAACGGACCCGGCCCTCGACCGCCCGCACGATCGCGCCGAGGAGGAGCGGCAGCGGGCAGTTGCGGGTGGCGTCGGGGATGACCAGGCAGAGGGAGCGGCCGTCGAGGTCGAGGGCGGCGAACTGCGGCCTCGACGAAGGCGGCGACGGCGTCGTCGGACAGCACCTCGGCGGGACCACCGATGGTCGCGGTCATGGTTCCTCCCGCAGCACGTCGATGCCGTGGCGCACCAGCTGCTCCAGTGTGCCCGCCACCTCGTCGGCGAAGTCACCCGTGGCTCGGCGGCCGAGGGCGGCATGGCTGAGGGCCCGTCGGTCACGGTCCTCGGCTGCCACCCGGAGCGCCGCGGCGTCGGGATCTTCGACGTCGGGCAGCACGACCCCTCGGAGCGGGAGTCGGGTGACGGCGGCCAGCCAGACGGCGACGACCACAGCGAAGCGGTCGGTGGGAAGGCCGAGAAAGGCCCGGGCGGCGACCACCGGCAACAGGCGCTGGGCCAGCTTGCGCGAGCCGTCGGCGCCGACCTGGCGGCAGGTGTGGCCGAGCTCCGGGTTCCGGAAGCGACGGAGCGACTCCTCCGCGAAGGCGTTCGGCTCGACGCCTGGTGTGCGGTCGGCCACCTCGAGGATGTCGTCGACCAGTCGCCGCACGAACGACGACACGGCGGGATGAGCCGCGGCATCGGCGATGGTCTCGCACCCCGCCAGCAGCCCGCCGTAGGCGAAGGCCGAGTGCGGGCCGTTGAGCAGCCAGAGCTTCCGCCGTTGGTAGAGCACGATGTCCCCGACGACCCGCACCCCGACGTCGGCCAGGGGCGGGAGGCCGTCCTCCGCGGTGATGAACCAGGAACGATGGTGTTCGGCCACGACGGCGGCCTCATCCCGCAGCCCGAGGCGCTGGGCGACGTCATCGAGATCCGACGGCGTCGTCGCCGGGACCATGCGGTCCACGACCGAGGACGGGAACCGGACGTGCTCCATGATCCAGCGGGCCAGGCCGACGTCGGTCTGCTCCGCAGCGTCGATCACCCGTTGCCGGAGCAGCACGCCATTGTCCTGGACGTTGTCGAGCGAGGCGACGACGGGCGGCGGGCCTTGGCCTCGCCGGCGACCCAGGCCCCGGGCGATGACCGCCGGCACCGAACGGGGCCGTTCGGGCTCGGCCCGGTCGAGGGGGTCGAGCTCATAGCCCTTCTCGGTGACCGTGAGCGTGATCAGCGCCGTGGACGGCGCGGCGATGGCCTCGATGGCGGCCTCCACGCCGGTTCCGACCGACGCCAGCGACCCGATGACGCGCAGCGAGTGGTCCTCCTCCGGCTCGCGCTCGTCGACCGAGAACAGCCCGTCCTGGGGGGCGAGCTGCTCCTCTGCTCCCGGGTTCCGGAGCGACACCCCCCGGATCAGGGCCGGGTGGCCCGCCCGCAGGAGGTCGTCGGCGTACACGGCGAGGTGGGCCCGGGCGAAGGCGCCGACGCCGAGGTGGGCGATGGTGGGCGTCGCGTCGCGGGCGTAGGTCGGCACGGGCAGGGCATCGACTCGATCCAGGGTCGCTTCCGATAGCCGCTCGACGGTCATGGTCCGACGTAGCGTCGTGGGTCGTGGAGCGTGCTCGCCCGGTGACCATCGAGGACGTCGCCGCCCGCGCCGGCGTTCACGCCGGGACGGTCTCGAGGGCGCTGAACCGGCCCGAGCAGGTCGCCCCCGCCACTCGCGAACGCATCGAGGCGATCGTGCGGGAGCTCGACTTCGTCCCGAATCGAGCGGCCCGGGGCCTCATCACCGGCCGGACCGACAACGTCGCCGTGATCGTGCCCGACATCACCAACCCGACGTTCGCCGCCCTGGTTCGCGCCGCGGGGCGGGCGGCCCGGGAGGCGGACCTCCAGCTCCTGCTCGTCGATACGGGCGAGCACGCCGAGGAGGAGGTCCGGGCCGCTCGAACGCTCTCCCAGGAGGTCGACGGGTTCGTGGTCCTGTCGCCCCGGCGCCTGCACCGGGAGCTGGGCGCCCTGGGGTCGACCCCTGCGGTCTTCGTCAACCGACCGGTGCGCGGTCGGGCGTCCGTGGTGATCAGGACGGCCCGTGCGGTGGACGAAGCCGTTCGCCATCTCGTCGGGCACGGTCACAGGGGGCTGGCGTACCTGGGAGGACCGAAGGGCTCCTGGGCGGCGTCGGAGCGTCGGGATGCCGTGCGGCGCACGAGCCGGGACACGGGCATCGCGGTCCACGAGATCACCGTCGGCGCCCCCACCTTCGAGGCGGCGGCGTCGTCGGTCAACGCCATCGTGGCCTCGGGCGCCACGGCGGTCCTCGCCTTCAACGGCCAGATGGCCCTCGGCGTCATCGCCGGCCTCGCCCAGCGCGGGATCGCGGTGCCCGGAGACGTAAGCGTCATCGGCGGCGACGACGTGCCCATGGCGGCCATGACCGCGCCGCCCCTCACCGCGATCTCGGTGCCCACCGGGGAGGCCGGGGCGACGGCCGTCGAGCTCCTGCGCAGCGACGGTCCCAGTGTCGAGCTGGCGGGGACCCTGTTGGTGCGGGGCTCGACGGGCCCGTTCACGAGCTGAGGTCGGCCCGCCAGCGGCGACGCAGGTGGTGGGCGGCGGCCTTCGGGTGCCGGTCGCGGGTGAACACGCCCTTCTTGTTGCCGTCCACCCGCACGAACGACTGCCCCGTGGCGAAGTCGGCGAAGTTCCAGACGTGCTCCCCGACGACGGCGTCGATGCGGTCGAAGACGCGGTGATAGGTGTCCAACAGCTCGGCCTGGTACTCCTCGCTCCACAGCACAGGACGCAGGGTGTGCAGCCCGGCCAAGGTGTCGGCGCCGTACTCGGTGACCAGGATCGGCTTGTCGTGCTTGTCGGCCCACGCCCGCAGCTCGGCCTCCAGCCCCCGCTCGGCCGCCTCGAGGTCGCCGGCATCGACGTACCAGCCGTAGTAGCGGTTGACCATCACCACGTCGGCCAGCTCGGTCAGGAAGCAGCGATCCGGCGGAGCCAGCATCATGTTGACGAAGCCCACGGGCCGGGTCGGGTCGGCCTCCCGGGCGGTGGCGAAGAGCGGCTCGAAGTAGGTGCGCGACTCCTCGCTGTGGGACTCGGGCTCGTTGGCGATGCTCCAGAGCACGACGCTCGGGTGGTTCTTGTCGCGGGCCACGAGCTCCTCGATCGCCTGCCGGTGGACCTCTTGGGTGACCGACCCGACCGTGTCCTCCGTGTAGGTCGTGCGGGCCACGTCACCGAAGATCCCCCCGGCGACACCGAGGTTCAGGCCGACCGCCGCGGTCTCGTCGATGACCACGATGCCGAGCCGGTCGGCGTGGTCGAGGACCTCCTCGGCGTAGGGGTAGTGGGAGGTGCGGAAGGAGTTGGCCCCCAGCCAGGCCAGGAGCTCGAAGTCGTGCACCATGCTGGCGTCGTCGTGGCCCCGGCCCCGGACGTTGAGGTCCTCGTGCATGCCGAAGCCCCGGAAGTAGAAGGGCTCGCCGTTGATCAGGAAGCGGGTGCCGTCCACCCGCACGGTCCGAATGCCGACGGTCTGGTGGTAGCGGTCGACGAGCGCGTCGCCGTCGACGACGTCGACCTGCAGGTCGTAGAGGTAGCCGCGGCCGGGTGCCCACAACTCGGCGTCGGGCACCCGCAGCTCACCCTCGTCGCCTTGGCCCTCGGCCACGACCTCGCCGTCGGCGTCCCGGAGAACGACCCTGATGTCGATGCCCCCGTCATTCACCACCGTCGTCCAGTGGACGATGCCGGTCCCGCCGTCGACGTCGGTCACCACCGTCACGTCAGCCAGGTGGGTCGGCGCGGTGGAGCACAGCCAGACGCTGCGGATCAGCCCGGCGTAGTTGAAGAAGTCCTGGAAGACGAACTGCTTGCGGCCACCGTTCGGCTGGTCGTTGATCACGCCGGTCGGGATCGACGTCCAGGTGAGCTCGTTGTTGACCACGACGGTGATCCGCAGCGCCTCACCGGGGACGGCCAGCGCGGTGACGTCGGCCTCGAAGGGCGTGTAGCCGCCCTCGTGCTCCCCGACCTGCAGGTCGCCGGCCCACACGACCGCGCGGTGGGTGGCGGCGTCGAAGCGCAACACGATGCGCCGCCCGTCCCAGCCCCGGGGGACCTGGACCTCGCGCTGGTACCAGACGTCGCCGACGAGGTCGTGCACCGGGGGCTCGACGAACACGTCGTTGTAGGCCGCGGGCACGGGCACGGGCCGCGGGTCGCGGAGCGGGCCCCGCCACCACCGCTCCTCGCGGCCGACGCCGTCGGGGTCGGCGACGAAGTCCCACACGCCGTCGAGCCGTTTGGCTTCGCGGGCCTCGTTGTCCTGTGGTCGCAGCATGGCTCTCCTCGCGGTCAGGGGGTGTCGGGCAGCTGCTCGAGCAGGTCGGCGGCCAGGGCGTCGGGGCTGGTGCCGTCGGCGTCCAGGGTGATGTCGGCGACGGCGGCGTACAGGTCCGCCCGCTCGGCGTCCATCGTGGCGAAGTCGTCCTCGGGGTTCTCGCCCAGGAGGGGCCGGTGGTCGCCGGGGCGCACCCGCGCTGCGAGGGTGGCCGGTCGAGCCCGCAGCCAGGCCACGAACGCGCCGCCCAGGGCGTCCCGCACGGTGGGGTCCAGGATCACGCCGCCGGGTGCGGCCAGCACGACGTCGCGACCGAGCGTGGCCAGCACCTCATCGCGCTCCAGGCTGCGGTAGGCCGCCTCGCCCCCTTCCTCCCACAGCTGGCGGACGGTCTTGCCCGTCCGGGCGGTGATGGCGACGTCCACGTCGACCAGCTCCCGGCCGGTCGCCTCCGCCACCAGCCGACCGACGGTGGTCTTGCCCGTCCCCATGAGCCCGACCAGCACGATCGCCGTCACTGGTCGACCTTGAAGGCGCGTCGGGCCAGGCCGTGGGCGAGGTCGTCGGCGACCTCAGCCGCCTCGTCGTCGCGGAGGCGACCTTCGGCGACCAGCCCGGCGAGGAAGCCGGCGTCGATCCTTCGGACCATGTCGTGGCGGGCCGGGATGGTCAGCAGGGAGCGGGCGTCGTCGTTGAACCCGACCGTGTTGGCGAAGCCGGCCGTCTCGGTCACCAGCGAGCGGAACCGCCGAATGCCCTCAGGGCTGTCGTGGAACCACCACGGAGGCCCCAGCCGGAGGGCGGGGTAGTGCCCCGCCAGCGGGGCCAGCTCGCGGCTGTAGCTGCTCTCGTCCAGGGTGTAGATGACCACGGTCAGGCCGGCCTCGTTGCCGAACCGGTCGAGCAGCGGTTTCAGCGCCCCGACGTAGTCCATCGGCTTCGGGATGTCCGCCCCTTTGTCCGGTCCGAACCGGGCGGCGAGAGAAGGGTTGTGCCCCCGCCACGAGCCGGCGTGGAGCTGGAGGACGAGGCCGTCGTCGAGGCTCATGGCCGCCATCTCGGTGAGCATCTGGCCCCGGAAGAGGTCGGCGTCGGCGGGATCGAACGACCCCTGCCGGACGCGTGCGAACAGGGCCTCGGCGTCGCCCGGCGGGAGGTCGGCCGTCGTCGCCGTCGGATGGCCGTGATCGGACGCGGTAGCCCCTGCGGCGACGAACGCCTGGCGCCGAGACCGGAGCGAAGCGAGGTAGCCCGTCCACGTGGTCGGTGTCCTCACCGGTCAGGTCGGCGAGGCGATCGAGGTTGGTGCGGAAGTCCGGGCGATCCGGATCGACGACGTCGTCGGGCCGGAACGTGGGCACTACCCGGCCGGGCCAGCCGCTGTCCCGCAGCCGGGCGTGGGCCGCCAACTCGTCCGACGCGGCGTCGGTCGTGGCCAGGAACTCGATCCCGAACCCCTCGTAGAGCGCCCGGGGGCGGAACGCATCCTCGGCGAGCCGGGCGACGAGGTGGTCGTAGATGGCGTCGGCACTGTCGGCCTCCAGCGGCTTCTCGACCCCGAAGACCTCCGAGAGCGTGTGGTCCAGCCACAGCTTCGAGGGCGTGCCCCGGAACAGGTGGATGTGCTCGGCCAACGTCCGCCAGATGCGCCGCCCGTCGGACTCGGCGGGCGATCCGCCGAGCGGGGCGACGCCCAGTGCCTCGAGGGAGACGCCCTGGCTGTAGAGCATGCGCAGCAGGTAGTGGTCCCGGGTGACCAGGTCCGCGGCCGGGTCGCCGATCGGGGTGTCATCGGCGAAGGCCGCGGGGTCGCAATGGCCGTGGGGGCTGATGAGCGGCAGCCCGTGCGTCTGCTCGTACAGCGCTCGGGCGATGCGGCGTACGCCGGGATCGGGGGGAAGGAGGCGGTCGGGGTCGAGCAAGACTGCAAAGGTTTGCAGACTTTACGACCGTTGGCAACACCAGTCACGGACCAGACGCTCCGGGCGATCGGCTGCAGCAGCCGGACGGCCTCGTCGCCGGCCACCTCGAACAGGCGCACGTCGACCTGCCCCTCGTGGACGAGCTCGGGCACGAGCATGGCGTCGATTCGGTAGCGCTGGTCCTCGGTCCGGAACGGTTCGACGACTGCTGCGATCGTGCCGTCGAGGGCGACGGCCACGAGCGGTGGCGATCCGTCCTCGGGGCCGTCGAGATGACCCAGGAGCCGGGTGGGCAGGAAGCCTGAGGTCGGATCCACCGCTTCCCACCTCTGCGCTTCGTCGAGCACCGCGCCCCAGCCGGAGCGAGGGCCGACGCGGACCTGGTCGACCCGCTGTCCGACGAGCTCGCCCGCGGCGGTGATGTCGTAGAGGCGGTAGCGGGGGTTGTCGGCCCGGAACAGGGTGTCGACATTGCGGGCGAGGACCTCCCCTCGGTAGTCGTCCGAACGGAAGTCCACCTCCTCGAAGTACCCCTCCTCCCCGTCGTCGATGACGAACGTGCGGCGGTCGTCGGGATGCCCCTCGCCGAGGAGGGAGACACCATCCACCTCCCAGGGGATGTCGATGCCCAGGAGGTCAGCCAGGGTCGGGAGGATGTCGATGGTCTCGGCGTCGGCGTCGCTCACGACCCCGGCGTCGAGCCCTGGGGCCTTGATGAGCAACGGTGGGTAGAGCACGTCCGGGAACACGTCCGTCTGCTCGGGACGGGGGTGGCGGATCAGGCCGCCGGGCTCGAGGCCCTGGCCGTGGTCGGCGACGACCACGACGATGCTGTCGTCGTAGAGGCCGGTGCGACGGAGGCGGGCCATGACGTCGCCGAGGAGCGCGTCGGCGTACCCGGCCTGGAGGATGAACCGCTGCTGCAACACGGCCGCGGCCGCCGGCTGGGCGTCGCGGATCGGGTCGCCGTCGTCGAGGAGCTCCCCCCGGGCGATCATGGCGTCGGCGTCGTCGTAGGCCTGACCGGAGGGGAGCAGGCGGTAGGGCTGGTGGGGCAGGAGAACGTGGAGGTAGTGCAGGGTCGGGCGCTCGTTGCGCTCGATCGAGTCGATGAGTTGGTCCGTGCTCCGGAGGTTGAGGAAGGAGAAGCCCGGGGCCAGGCCCCACTCGTTCGTCGTGGGGGTGTCCTCGCCCCGCGCCTCGTCGATCGCCGCCTGCATCGTGTCGGTGGGTTCGACCGCCTCAGCCAGGGTCGCCTCGGGGGTCACGGCCTCGGCGAACGGATCGACCATCTGGTGCCATGTGCGCGCCGCGTCGTCCAGTAGGTCACCGAGGTCGCTGGCGGGACGAGTCGATGCCGCCGGCGTCGGCTCCGGCTCCCGGCCCGGGCGGTCGACCAGGTCGCCGGCGCACAGGTTGACCGGACAGACCCGGGTGACGGTCTCGATCACGTCCAGGTCGAAGCGACCAGCGAGCAGGGTGAAGAGGCTTTCGGGGTACTGGCTGGCCACCGGCGCCGTCGAGTGGGTCGGGCGCCGCCCGGTCAGGATGGCGGGCACCGCCGTGCTCGTCCCCGTCGAGACCGTCGTCGCGTTGCGGTACCACGTGGCGTCCTCGGCTAAGGCCGCGAGGTTCGGGAACAGCTGGGGATCGATCCGGCCCTCGCCGTCGATCAACGAACGTAGGGGCCACTCGTCGAACTGCAGGAACACGATCGAGCGGGGCTCGCGCACGACCCCGATGTCGGCGGCCTCGATCTCCTGGCCGGAGATGACGTCGGCCACGGGGCTGGCGAGGAGGAAGGCCCCGACGTAGAGGACCGGCGCCAGGCCGCACAGGGCCACCACCTCTCGGGCAACCGACGAGCGCACGTAGAGGACGAAGGCGGCTCCCGCCGCCGCGCCGGCGCCGACCAACACCAGAACCGGCCCTCCGGCGTCGAGCAGGCGGTTACCGGTGACCAGCCCCAAGAGGACGAGGAGTCCGAACACCAGAGCCCGGTGGACGGGCAACCGGGCCGTGGGCCGGGCGAGCCCGACCACCTGCTCCACGGTCCACAGGATGACGGCGGGGACGAGAGCGATCGCGACCGCCAGGACGATGGCGTCGGCGCGTGTCGCGTTCCGGAGCAGGAACAGGTCCGGGGCCCGCCCGAGCACGTCGAGCAGGGGTTGGGTGATCGCGAGGCCCGCCAGTCCGAGGAGTTCCGCGAACGAGCGGAAGCGCCCGAGGGGCGGCGCCGCCGCGGCGGCTCGGTCAGTCGTGGACTGATGGTAACCATCGATCAGAGACGTCCTATCGGCACCCTGACGGCGCGTTCAGGTCGTCCGACACCCTCCGCTGAGCTCAGCGACCGCCCAGGCGGGCCACGACCTCAGCGAACGCGTCGACCTGCGCCTGCTGGATGGTCACGTAGTTCATGCCCAACGCCTCCCGGCGCGAGTGGAGTCGCTCGACGATCTCCTCCGTCGTCCCGATGAGGACGTTGGGGTGATCGAGGAGGCCATCAGCCCCGATCCGCATCGACTCCGCCACCCGCTGGGCCGCCCCTTCCGCGTCGTCGGTGACCTCGGTGAAGAAGGGCGAGCTCTCGATGTCGAGCGCGGCGAAGCGGTCACCCGCCGCATCCTGGACGTACCCCAACCGTCGGAGAGCCTCGCCTTCGGGCGAGAGGCCGGCGTCGTTCACCGGGTCGAACGGGACGTTGGCGATGCTCACGATGTCGGCCTCCCGCGCCGCGAGGGAGAGCACGCCCTTCCGGGAACCACCGATCATGATCGGTGGGTGCGGGCGCTGGACGGGCACGGGCAGGCCGGTGTAGCCCACAGCCTGGACGTGGTCGCCCCGGAAGGCGAGCTCCTCGCCGGCCCAGTGGGCCTTCACCAGAGCAACGACCTCGCGAAGCTTGGCCACCCGCTGCGGGGCCGGGTCGAAGGTCAACCCCATGGCGCGGTACTCGACCTCGCTCCAACCGGCGCCGATGCCGAACTCGAGCCGCCCATCGGACAACAGGTCGAGCGTCGCGGCCTCCTTCGCGAGCACGGCGGGCACGTGGTAGTCGATGCAGAAGACCCGGCAGCCGACGCGAAGGGTGGTGGTGACCGCGGCCGCCGTGGCCATTGCCGCGATCGGCGCGAGGTGCTGAGGGGGTTGGTGCGCCTCGCGGCTCGCCGGCCCCTTGCCGAGGTAGTGGTCGGCGACGAACAGGGTGGCGTACCCGAGGTCCTCGACCCGCCGGGCCAGATCACGCCACTCGGTGGACGAGGTGGCCTTCGTCGCCTGGACACCGAACCGGAACGGTCGCGGGCTCACCGAACGACATTACATCGCCTGCACCGGAGGGGTGAACCTCATTCTCGTGACTGAGAACGCCTCTACCGTCTGCCGGTCAGCTCCGTGTCTCGCGCGCGGCCCCCACGGGCACGTTCAGGAGCGCGGTGGGCCCGCCGACCTCGTTGAACTCGAACGCGTAGGGCGCCTCGCCGGGGTCGCACACCCAGCAGGTCCCGGCGGCATCCAGCGGCGAGGTGGCGGCGTGGACCACCGCGGCCGCGATCTCCTCGGGGGGCTGCATGGCGATGTTCGCCTTGCGGAAGAAGGCCTTGGTGGCCTCGCTCAACATGCCCGTCTCGGTCGTGCCCGGGCAGATGGCGTGCACGGCGATCCCCTCGGCGGCGAGGTTCGGCGCGACCGCACGGATCAGGCCGATGACCCCGTGCTTGCCGATCGTGTAGATGGCGTCAGGGTGGAACGGCTCGATGCCGGCGATCGACGCGGTGGCGACGATCGCGCCGCCGCCGGCGGGGTCGGTGCGTCCCCGCATCGACCGGACGGCAGCGCGCAGGCCGTAGACGACGCCGTCGAGGTTCACCCCGATCGACCGGTTGTAGTCGCCGAGGTCGAGCTCGCCGATGTCGCCGGACCAGCGCACGCCCACACCGGCGTTCAGGTGGGCGAGATCGACGCTCCCGAAGTACTCCACGCACCGTGCGAACGCGGCGTCGACCTGCTCCGGATCGGAGACGTCACACGGCACCGCGAGGGCGCCGATCGGCTCGGCCACCTCGTGGACCGCCGCCGCGTCGATGTCGAGGGCGCAGACCTTCATGCCCTCGTCGACCAGTCGGCGGACCGTGGCCCGGCCCATGCCCGAGGCGGCGCCGGTCACGATTGCTACGCGTCCGTCGAGATCCATCAACGTGTCCTCTGTTCGTGGGTACGATGCTGAACACTTGTTTAGCGTCGCAAAGTGCCGTCCGTCAAGGAGAATGCGTCATGGCCAAAGCTCGTCGTACCGGGACCGAGACCTCCGAGACCCGCTTCCGACTCCTCGACATCACCGAACGCGTCATGATCGAGGACGGCTACGCGGCCGTCAGCTCACGCCGCGTGGCGAAGGACGCGGGGGTGACCCCGGCGCTGGTGCACTACTACTTCCCCACCCTCGACGACCTCTTCCTCGAGGTCCTGCGCCGGCGGGCCAAGCAGCAGCTCGAACGCCAGGAGCGCCACCTGACCTCGCCGCAGCCGCTGCGAGCACTGTGGGCGGTCAGCAGCGACCAGGCGGGGACGGCGCTGATGATGGAGTTCATGGCCCTGTCCAACCATCGGAAGACGATCCGCAGCGAGCTGGCCGAGTTCGCCGAGCAGTTCCGACGCAACCAGCTGGAGAGCCTCACGGGCCAGCTGGAGGAGTACGGCCTCGATCCCGACGAGGTCCCGCCCGAGGTGCTCCTGGTGGCGATCGCCGGCATCTCCCGGGCGATCGTGATGGAGGAGTCCCTCGGCATGAAGACCGGCCTGGCCGAGACATTGGCCTTCGTGGAGAAGCACCTCGACCGGATCGAGGGGCCCGCCGAGAAGGCACCCGAGAAGCGCAAGCGGTCAGCCTGAGCCCAGAGCGCCCTACGGCGCCGGCTCGCTCAGGGCAGGTGCTTCTCGAAGAAGCGCCGCAGCTCGCCGTACCGGTCGGCGTCCTCCGGCGCCATGCCCATGAAGCCACCGTGGCCGGCCGCCTCCCAGACGTGGAGCTCGGCTTCGATCCCGGCCGCCCGCAGCGCCCGGTGCATGCGGACGTTGTCCGACAGCAGCAGGTCCCGGGTTCCGGTCAGGAGGATCGTCGGCGGGAAGCCGGAAAGGTCGCCGAACAAGGGCGAGAGGTACGGATCTCGGGTGTCGTGGCTCCCGTAGTAGATGGCGATGCTGTCCGAGGAGCCCCCGTCGAGCACGCTGTCCAGCCCGGCGTTCGTGTGCCTCGAGTCGCCGGCACCGGTGAGGTCGAACGCGCCCGTGTTGAAGATGACGGCCGCCGGGAGGGGCAGGCCCTCGTCCCGGGCCCGCAGGATCAGGGCGCCGGCCAGGTTCCCGCCGGCGGACGTGCCGCCGACGATGATCTCGTGGGGCTCACGCTCCTCCAGCAGGAGGCGGTAGGCCATGAGGCAGTCGTCGAGCGGCACCGGGAACGGGTGGTCGGGCGGCATGCGATAGTCGACCGCCCACACCGGCGCCGCGGTGGCCTTGGCCGAGACGATCGCGGTCATCTTGCACATGTCGCCCCCGCCGAGGATGAAGGCGCCGCCGTGGATGTCGAAGAAGACGCGGCGGTCGTCGACGGCCACGCCCTCGGGGATCACGACGTACATCGGACACGGGCCGAGATCACGCTCGTCGAGCGTGCCGGCGAAGCCCGCCGTCGGGTCACCGATCATGGACAGCACGAACTCGTCGGTCTCGGCGATGAAGGCCTTCCAGCCCGCAACATCGTCCAACGCCGGGTACTCGCTCGGCGCCGGCGGGCCGAGGCGGCCCATGGCGAGCACGGCCTGCGCCTCCGGGCTCACGGAGGTCGGGATCGGGATCTCCCGGGCGGGGAGGGACAACGCCGGTGGCGCTTCGGTGTCGGTCATGGTCAACCCTTCTCTGGTCGCTTGTAAACGCGGCCGCCCTTCATCACGAAGGCCACGTGTTGGGTGGTGGTGATGTCGGTCAACGGGTCACCGGGGACGCCGATGATGTCGGCCTGCATGTCGGGAGCGATCCGGCCGAGGTCGGGGGCCTCGATGAGGTCGGCGCTCACCGTCGTCGCCGCCCGAATGGCCTGGAGGGGCGTCATGCCCCGCTTCACCAGGACGACGAGCTCCTCGGCGTTCCGGCCGTGCCAGATCGCGGGCGCGTCGCTCCCACAGGCGATCTTGACGCCGGCCTCGATCGCCTTGGACAGGGACTCCTTCGCCTTCGGGAAGACCTCGGCGACCTTGGCTCGGGTCTCCGGCGGGTGGCGGGAGACGTCCCAGTCCTCGGTGAGCGCGTTGGTGGAGACCAGGAAGGTCCCGGTGTCCACCAGACGCTGGATCGTGTCGTCGGTGATCATGAAGCCGTGCTCGATGCAGTCGATGCCGGCATCGAGGGCGGCGTTGACGGCGGTGTCGCCGTGGCAGTGGGTGGCGACCCGGACACCGCGCCGATGGGCCTCGTCGGCGATCGCGGCCAGCTCCTCGTTCGAGTACTGCTGGGCCCCCGACGGCCCCCGCGAGGCGACCACGCCCCCCGAGGCGCAGCACTTGATGAGCTGGGCCCCGTGCTTGATCTGATAGCGGACCGCCTTGCGGACGGCATCGACGCCGTCGGCGATCCCCTCCTCGATCGACAGCGGCATCATGTGCGGGGCCAGGCCGCTCTGCGCGCTGGGGTCGAGGTGGCCGCCGGTCGGGCAGATGGCGTGGCCGGCAGGGACGATGCGGGGACCGTCGATCCAACCGTTCTCGACCGCCTCGCTCAGTGCCACGTCGAGGAGGTAGCCGCCCGTCTTGACGAACAGGCCCAGGTTCCGCACGGTCGTGAACCCGGCCCGCAACGTCCGGCGGGCATTGACGGTCGCCCGCAGCGTCATCTTGACCGGGTCGGTGACGACCGGGTCGGTCAAGCCCGCGCCGGGGCCGCCCAGGACGAGGTCGACCTCCATGTCCATCAGGCCGGGCAGGAGCGTGAGCTCGGGGAGCTCGACCACGTCGTCGGCGTCGGCCGCGACGCTCGCGTCGGTGCCGACCGAGGTGATCCGGTCACCCTCGACACACACGTAGGCGCCCTCGATCACGTCGCCGGAGTCGATGTCGAGCGCGCCCCGCGCGTGGAGGACGGTCACCGTCGAATCTGCCATGACCCCTCTCTAGTCGAAGCGGTCAGACGGCGGGCTCGTAGACCATGTCGAAGAAGGCCGCTCCGGAGTCGGGGATGCGGGGCTGGTGGAACACGTTCACCGCGTACGACACCAGGATCATCGAGTAGAGGAGGTGCAGGAGTCGCGCCTCGTCATCAGCCAGGGCGCCCAGGTCGCAGGTGTCGAGGTGGGCGATGGCCGCTTCGGCGTGGGGCGCGATGGCGTCGTAGAACTCGACCAGCTCGTCGAAGGTCTTCGACAACCGGACCTCGTAGCGCTCGGCGCGGGTGGGTCGGGCCCAGTCCTCCACGTAGGGCTCCAGGTCGGCGAACCCCTCGGGCAAGGTGCTCATGACGTCTCCTCCTGGTGGGCGGCCACGGTGTCCCGGATCACCGTGTGGAACTGGCGGATGAGCAGCTCCTGGTCGCTGAGATGGAACTGGTTCTGGGCCCGGGTGGCCAAGGCCGAGTGGGTGGCCTCGATCGTGTTCACGTCCTGCATGGCGAACTCGATCGTGCTGTCGACCACCAGCTCCTGGGCGAGGCGCTCGTGGGCGTTCGCCGGAGGCACGAAGTACAGGTCGATCTCGTAGGTGTGGGTGCCGACCGTCTCGGGCCAGTACGTGTAGGTGATGTAGTAGTTCCGGGCCCAGATCTGGACCGAGAGGTTCGGGAACAGCCAGAACTGGTCGTTGCCCCACGACGGGATGCGGCCCTTGTTCAGGAACTCGGGTCGCTCCCCGATGGCGGGGATGTCGTCGGGACCGAAGAGCCCGGCCCGGAACAGCTTGTAGACCCAGCGCTGCTCACGCTTGGGCTCTCCCGCCGTCCCGGGTTCCCGTGGCTTCAGGGGGGGCGGCCCGGGCACGGAGGTCAGCATGTGGGGGCGGAAGACGTCGTAGTGATAGGCGTCGACGGGCGGCACCATCTTCTCCGCCTCAGCCACGTTGGGGCTGATGAAGGCGGCGTGGACGTAGGCCGGGTGGTACCACTCACACACCGAGTCGACGGCGAGCTTCCAGTTGCCCTTGATGAGCGTCGAGAACCCGTAGCGCTCCGTCATCTCGCCGAACGGGTAGGCCTCGAGCTCCAGGATGCGGTCACCGAGGAACGTGCGCAGCGGCACCGGATCCTCGGAAAGGTTGACGAAGATGAACCCCGCGAACACGTCGCAGTGCACCTCGGGCATGCGCAGCGTGTCCTTGTCGAGGTCGAAGAACTGCTCCTCGTTCGTGACGTGGCTGACGCAACCGTCGAGCCCGTAGCGCCAGCCGTGGTACTTGCAGGTGAACTGCCGGCACGAACCGCTGGACTCCTCGCCCGGGTGCTCCTGCCACACCACCTTGTTGCCCCGGTGGGCGCAGACGTTGTGGAACGCGTACACGGTCCCGTCGAGGCCCCGGCTGAGGACGATCGAGGCGAGGCCGCCCGGGAGCTCGCGGGTGAAGAACGTCCCCGGCTTGGGCAGCTTCTCCTCCCGCCCCACATAGAGCCACGATCGCTTGAACACGGCCTCGCGCTCTGCTTCGAAGAACTCCGGGGAGATCGAGTCCTCGTAGTTGACCGGGTCGGTGCCCAACTCGGGGTACTGGGGCGTGAACTTCCCCTGCCAACCTGCGGGTCGTTCCTGGATGTCGGTCATGGGTCCTCCTTGTCGGATCCTGTTCGGTCGTCGCGCCACGGCTTCGTGGCCCAGAGCATCCCGTCGGGGTCGTCGAGCAGCTCGATGTAGAGGCCGAGCGCCTCGACGGTGTCGAGGAAGGCCAGCCGGAGCGGTCCGAAGTCGGCGCTCATCGCGGCGGAGACGCCGGCGGCGGCGACGGCGGCGTCGAGGTCGTCCACCCGGACACCCAGGTGATGGGGGCCGGGCCCGAAGAGGGTCAGGAACTCGGCTACCACGCCTCCGGTGCCGAGGGGCTGCATCAGCTCGATCTGCATGTTGCCGCTGCGGGCGAAGCCGCAGGCCATCGGGCTCGAGATCGTCTCGCCCCGGACCTGCCACTTCGGGTCCATCTCGAACCCGACGAACTCGTCGCAGCCGAGGGTGGTGCGCATCGCCGCTTCGGCTGCTGCGAGGTCCTCGACGACCCACGAGTTCTGGAACAGCTCCCCGCCGACGCGGGCCAGCAGGGCCCCGACGTCGGTCATCGTTGATGCCTCCTCGCCTGACGGCTCATCGGCTTGCGGGCCTGTTCGGCCCGCCGATCGGCTACGCCGCTCATCGCATGGACCTCCGCGGCGGACCGGATGGCGACGAGGATCCCCTGGTAGCCGGTGCAGCGGCAGAGGTTGCCGGACAGCCCGGCGCGGATCTCGTCGTCGCTCGGGTCGGGGTTGTCGCGGAGGAACGTGGTCACCGAGACGACGAAGCCCGGCGTGCAGAACCCGCACTGCAGCCCGTGTTGGTCACGGAACGCCGCCTGTACCGGGTTCAGCTCTCCCTCCGGCGCGAGGCCCTCGACCGTGGTGATCTCGGCCCCGTCGGCCTGCACCGCGAACACGAGGCAGGAGCGCACGGCGGCGCCGTCGAGCACCACCGTGCAGGCACCACAGACCCCGTGCTCACAGCCGAGGTGGGTCCCCGTCAGGCCACAGCGCTCGCGCAGGAAGTCGGCCAGGGTCAGCCTCGGCTCGATGGTGGCCTTGCGGGCGACACCGTTCACCCGGACCTCGACCTCGGTGTCATGCACGGCGAGCCTCCTCGACGGCACGGGTCCAGGCCCGGGTCACCATCGCCGCGCCGACTCGCGTCCGATAGGCCGACGAGCCGTGCAGGTCGGACGGAACGGCGTCGAGGCCCGACACCGCGGCCTGCCCGACCTCGTCGGCATCGAGCTCGTCGACGGCCGCACCGTGGACGACGGACTCGGCCGCCGAACCCCGCACCGGTGTCGAGCCCATGCCGAGCAGGGCAATGGCACTGCGGCCGACGCGATCGCCCTCGTCCAGCTCCACCGCCACGACCGCGCCGGCGATGGCGAAGTCGCCGTGGCGCCGGGCCAGCTCCTCGATGGCGCACCCCGTGCGCCCAGTCCAGACCGGGAAGGTGACGCCCGTGAGGACCTCGTCCTCGGCCAGGGCGCTGGTCCACAACCCGAGGAAGAACTCACGCGCCGGGATGGTGCGGCGGCCCCGGGGCGACTGCGTCTCCAGCTCGGCCTCCAGGGCCAGCGCGACCGCGGGGTACTCCGCAGCGGGGTCGGCATGGGCCAGCGAGCCGCCGATCGTGCCCCGGTTGCGGATCTGGAAGTGCCCGATGAGTGCTGTGGCCCGAACGAGCAGCGGCACCGCCTCCGCGACCACGGGGGAGGCCTCGATCGTGGCCTGCGTCGTGCCCCCGCCGATCCAGACCGACCCGTTGCGGCGCTCGATGCCCCGCAGCTCGTCGATGAGTCGGAGGTCGACGAGGTGGTCGAAGACGGCCAGGCGCAGGTTGAGCATCGCCACCAGGCTCTGGCCGCCGCCCAGGACCTTGGCGCCGTCGCCGAGCTCGGCCAGCAGCCCGACGGCCTCGCCCACGCTCGACGGTGCGTGGTAGGCGAACGGCGCGGGCTTCACGGGGCGTCGTCGGGTGGCGGCTGGTAACGCTCGTACATCTCGGGGACCCCGGGATCGGCCTCGTACCCGACCGAGTTGGCCAGCCACGAGGTGATCTCGTACGCCCCGACGGTGAAGATGAGGTCGAGCAGCTGCTGCTCGTCGAGCTCCTCGGCCAGGACCGCCCAGGTCGCCTCGGCGATTCCACCGTCGTCGACCAGCTCGTCGACGGCCCGGATGATCGCCTGGTCCAGCGGCCCCCAGAATGGGGCGTCGGGCCCGAAGGCGATGCGGCCGATCTCCTCCTCGGTCAGGCCGGAGTCCCGGGCCTCGAACAGGTGCATGGCCCAGACGTAGCCGGCCTGACGACGCACCGCGATCCGCATGACGATGATCTCCCGCTGGCGGGGGGTCAGCGAGGTGGCCCACAGGAGGTGGCCGTTGAACGTGAAGAAGGCCTTGGCCAGCTCGGGGTGGTGGGCCAACGTGCCGACCACGTCCTTGCCCCGGGGCCGGTCCTCGGTCGGGGGGCGGGGATGGCGCTGGTTGGTCGGGACCATGGCCGCGAGCGCGTCCCCCATGTCGGCCGGCCATTCACCGTGCGGCAACCGACGGATCCGCGGCGTCACGTCACTCCCCTTTCAGAAGACCTTGCTGAACACCTGTTTAGCAGGGGGTCGGGCCGGTGTCCACTGTCATTGCATGACCCGTCCGCCGTTGACCCCGAGCACTTGGCCCGTGACGTAGCCGGCGTCGTCGCGCGTGAAGAACGCGACCCCCGCGGCCAGGTCCTCGGGCGTCCCCACCCGGCGCACGGGCAGGGCCTGGCGCGCCGCCTCGATCCCTCCCGGACCCAGCAGGCCGTCCTGCTCCGCCTGCCGGAGGGGTGGGGTGTCGATCAGGCTCGGCGGAACCGCGTTCACCGTGATGCCCTTGGACCCGAGGGCCAGGGCCAGCGACCGGGTCATGGCGATGACGGCGCCCTTGGTGGCGGAGTAGTGCACCTGGAGCGCACTGCCGGTCTGCGCGCTCGACGAGGCGATGTTGACGATGCGCCCCCACCGGGCATCGATCATGTCCCTCGCCACGGCCTGGCAGCAGTCGAAGACGCCGATCACGTTCACCGCGATGACCCGCTCGAGGGACTCGCGCTCGATCTCCAGGAACTTCTCGAAGGGCGAGATGCCGGCGTTGTTGACCAGGATCGTGGCCGCGCCGAGCGCGTCCCGGACCTCGGCCACGCCCGCGTCGATCTGGGCTCGGTCGCTGACGTCGACGGTCACGGCGAGAGCCCGGCCACCGTCCGCTTCGATGCCCGCCGCCGCGGCCGCTGCCGTGTCACCGTCGCGGTCGAAGATGGCGACGGCGGCCCCGTCGGCGGCCAGGCGCCGGCTGATGGCGAGGCCGATGCCCTGCCCGCCCCCGGTGACGATGGCGGTGCGGGCTTCGGACCAAGGTGGGATCGGGGTCATGGGTCGCTCTCCTTCATTCTCGGGCCAGGTGGCTGAGCAGCTCGGTGGTGCGACGCACGGAGGTTCGACGGTCCGGGCCGACCGGGACGATGAAGGCCGACAGGTCCGTCGCCCCCGCGTCGAACAACGACCGTACTTGGGCCTCGACCGACGCTTCATCGCCGACGATGGCGGCCTCGGACGCACTGTCGGCCCCACCGACGGCCATGATGCGCTGGTAGATCGGGCGGGACTCATAGCCCGCGGCGGTCGCGGCCACCGCGTCGCGTGCGGCGTCGAGATCGTCATCCACGGCGACCGGGAGCCCGGCCACGATCCGGGGGGCCGGCCGGCCCGCGGCCGAGGCCGCCGCGATGATCCGGGGCGCCACATGGGACTCGATCGCTGCCCTCGGCGCCATCCACAACACGGTCCCGTCGGCGTGCTCGCCGGCGACCCGCAGCAGGCGCGGCGACAGCGCCGACAGCAGCACCGGGACCGGGTGGGCGGCCGCCACGCTGCCCTCGGGGGCCCGAACCGTCCAGTCCTCACCCTCGAACTCGATGCCCTCCCCCCGCAGCAACGTCGTCAGGATCTGCACGTACTCCTCCGAGTTGCGGCCCGGGTGGTCGAACGACAGCCCGTAGGTGCCTTCGATGACCGCGTCATGGGACGGTCCCACCCCGAGGGTGAAGCCGGGACGACCCATCGCGTCGACGACCGACGCGGCTCGCCGGGCCTGCAGGAGGGGATGGCACGGATAGGTCTGCACCACCGCCGTGCCGAGCTCGATCGACGAGGTCGCTCGGCCGGCCACCGCCATGCCGACCAGCGGATCGCCCAGCGTCCCGCTGGCGTACCAGAGCGAGTGGAAGCCGTCGGTCTCCGCCTGCTGGGCCTGGTCCACCATCTGGTCCGTCGTCACCGGCCAGACCGTGAGGCCGATCCTCACCTGCCGTCCTGCTCCGCGGCGGCGTCCAGCAGGTCGACGATCGCCGCCGGCGTGAGGGGCAGGCGGGTGATGGTCACGCCGAACGGCGCGAGCGCGTCAGCGACGGCGTTGGCCACGGCGGGCGGGGCGCCGATCGCGCCCCCCTCCCCCACCCCCTTGTGGCCACCGGGTCCGGGACCGTGCGTCTCGATGTGGCCGATCTCGATGACCGGTACCTCGGCGATCGTGGGGATCAGGTAGTCGACGAAGGTGGTGGTGACCGGGTTGCCGTCCTCGTCGTAGGCGAGGTGCTCGTAGAGCGCGCCGCCGATGCCCTGCACCGTCCCGCCCGAGATCTGACCCTCGACCACGCTCGGGTTGATCATGGGGCCACAGTCCTCGCTCACGATGTAGCGCAGGAGCGTGACCACGCCGGTCGTGATGTCGACCTCGCAGGTGCAGACGTGGGTGGCGTTGGCCCAGATGTTTGGAGCCTGCGTGCGGTACCGGCCGCTGACCTCCAGGCCGGGCGGGACGTCAGGCGGCAACGACGCCAGGTCGACGTAGGCGATCGTGGCGATCTCGGCCATCGTCAGCCCAATCGCCGGTGTCCCCCGGACCGTGGCCCGGCCATGGCTGAGCTCGATGTCCTCCGGGGCGGCTTCGAGCTTGTGGGCGGCGATGGCCACGATGCGCTCCCGCAGCGTCGCGGCCGTCTCGCCGATGGCGCCCGCCAGCATCGAGCCGCTGCGGCTCCCGCCCGTGCCGAGGCCGAACGGGGTGACGGCGGTGTCGCCCTGGATGGTGTTCACGTCCTCGATGTCGACGCCGAGGGCGTCGGCGGTCAGCTGCACGGCCGTGGTCTCGAGGCTGTTGCCCGTCGAGCCCCCGGCGACGTACACGTTCACCTTGCCCGAGGGCTCGATGCGGATCGTCGCTCCTTCCGTCCCGTAGTACCCCATGCCCGTCGTCGTCGGTTCGACGTAGCTGCAGGTGCCGACACCGAGGTAGCGGCCGGCCTCCCGGGCCTCGGCCTGCTCCCGGCGGAAGGCCTCGTAGTCGAGCATCTCCAGGCCGAGCTCGAAGACCTCGGTCGGCGAGATGTGGTCGTAGGTCATGCCGTTGGCGTTGCGGTACGGGAGGTCCTCGAGCCCGAGGAGGTTCCGGCGGCGGAGCTCGATCGGGTCGATGTCCATGCGCCGGGCGGCGATGTCGAGCAGCATCTCGCGGGCGACCGACTCGAACTGCCAGGGCCCGCGATAGGCGGTGCGCCCCGAGGTGTTGGAGAAGACCGACGTCGTCGTCCACCCCGCGGCGGGGATCCGGTAGGGGCCGGGGAAGATCATGCCGACGGCGGCCGCCGTGCCGACGGGCCACGGCGTCGGGTAGGCCCCGACGTCCTGCACGTGGTCGATGTACGCAGCCGTCAGGGTGCCGTCCTCGGCGAAGGCCATCTTGGCCTCGCCGTGCTCGTGCCGGGCCTGGCCCGCGGCCATGAGGTTCTCGCGCCGGTCCTCGATCCACTTCACGGCGGCGGGCAGCTTGCGGGCCGCCAGCATCAGGCACATGTCCTCGCGGAGCGGGTTGACCTTCTGGCCGAACCCGCCGCCGGTGTCGCGCATGATCACGCGGATGCGGTGCTCGTCCAGGCCCAGGAGCCGCGAACAGAAGGCCCGCACCTCGTGGGGGGCCTGGGTGCCGGTCCAGATCGTCAGCTCCCCGCCCGACCATTCGACGATGATCCCCCGGGTCTCCATCGGCACCGCGGCGTAGGCCTGCTGGTGGATCGTCTCGGTGACGACGTGAGCCGCCGACGCGCACGCCTCATCGACGGCGTCGGGCTTGCGCCCCCGCAGGTAGCCCGCCACGTTGCCCTCGTACCCCTCGTGCACGAGCTCGGACGACCCGTGGGCCTGCACGTAGTCGGACACATCAGGCAAGGGGTCGTAGTCGACGTCGACCAGCTCGGCCGCGTCCTCGGCGAGGTAGCGGTCCTCGGCGACGACCAGAGCGACCAGATCGCCCACGAAACGGACCTCGCCCGCGGCCATCGGCGGCCGGGGCGTGTCGGGGACCTCCTTGCCGATGATCGTGTACCAGGGATCGTGGACGTCGGGGTGGAGGTCCTCGGCCGTGTAGACGGCGTGCACCCCGTCCAGCGCCAGCGCCGCCGACGGGTCGATGCCGACGATGCGGGCGCGGGCGAAGACGCTGCGCACGAAGCAGGCGTGCAGCATCCCCGGCCGCACGATGTCGTCCACGAAGGTGCCGTGGCCGGTCAGGAGGCGCTCGTCCTCGACCCGGGGTACCCGGGTCCCGACGTAGCGCGCCGCGACCGTGGCGGGCGCGGCGTCCATGGCGGCGGTCGCCGTCAGCCCTTGGCTCGGTACTGGACCTGCAGCTCGGTGAAGCCGGCCAGGCCCCAGGGGCCGTTCTCCACGCCGAGCCCGCTCCACTTGAAGCCGCCGAACGGCTGGTGGGGGCCCAGGGCCACGTGGGCGTTGACCCACGCGGTGCCGCACTCGAGGCGCTCGGCCACGGCACCGGCCCGCTCGACGTCGGACGACCAAACGGAGCCGGACAGCCCGTAGGTGGTGCCGTTCGCCCGCTCGATGACATCGTCGATGTCGCGGTACGAGATGACGGGCAGGGCCGGTCCGAACTGCTCCTCGTCGACGATCCGGGTGCCCTCTGCGGCCCCGGTGAGCACCGTCGGCTGGAAGAAGTAGCCGGGACCGTCCATCGGCGCCCCGCCGGTCGCCGCCGAGGCCCCGCCGGCCAGCGCATCGGCCACGAGCTCGCTGACCCGCTCGTACTGGGGGCGGTTCTGCACCGGGCCCAGCTCCGACTCCGGGTCCATGCCGTCACCGACCTTGGCGGCGGCGACGCGGGCGGCCAGGGCGTCGACCACGTCGTCGTGGAGCGCCTCGGGCACGTACACCCGCTTGATCGCCGAGCAGATCTGGCCGCAGTTGTCGAAGGCACCGGCGTACAGCTTCTCGGCCATCTCGCCGGGGTCGACATCGTCGAGCAGGATCGCGGGGTCATTGCCCCCCAGCTCGAGCGTGACCCGCTTCAGGTCGGGGGCGGCGGAGGCGTTGACGTGCTTGCCGGTCGCCACCGACCCGGTGAAGCTGACCTTGCGGGGCGTCGGGTGGGCCGTCATCCACTTGCCCAGCTCGTCGCCGCCGGACACGACGTTGAGGACGCCGGGAGGGAGCACCTCGTTGAGGATCTCGGCCATGACCAGGGTGCTCCGGGGCGTGAAGGGTGACGGCTTCAGCACCATCGTGTTGCCGGCCAGCAGCGCCGGGGCGATCTTCCACGAGGCGAGGACGATCGGGAAGTTCCACGGGGTGATGGCGGCAACGACACCCATCGGCCGGCGCACGACCTCGGCGTAGGCGGCCTTGTCGTCCTGGATGACCTCGCGCGGCACCTCCAGCTCGGCGAAGTACTGGAACCAGAAGCCGGCGGCCATGGCCTCCACGCCGGCGGCCGCGAGGGGCTTGCCCTGCTCCGCCGTGAGGACCGGGCCGATCCGCTCCCCCGCTCCGAAGAGGAGGGCGCTCGCGTCGCGGAGGGCCTGCCGGCGAACGTCCTCGTCCGAACGCCAGTCGATGAACGCCTTCGCGGCCGCGGCGAAGGCCTCGTCCAGCTGCTCCTTCGAACAGTCCGGGGCGTCGGCGTGGACCTCGCCCGTGGCGGGGTTGATGACGCCGAACGACGTGGGCGCCGCCCGGCGCTCACCGTCGATGATCATCGAGACGTCGGTCATGTCTGCTCCTCGGTCGTGTCGTCGGAGTCAGTTTGTCCGACGCTGCTCGATTGACGGTAGACGGCATCGGCCGCTAAACACCTGTTTAGCACGAAGAATCGGGCCGGCGCCTCCCGGAGACGGGCTCGTCGGGGAGCCGTAGGGTCCGGTTCACACCGAAGAGGGGATGCCATGACCTCGAGCATCGACGAGCTGCTGGCCGAGTACGGCGGGGAGGACCTGAGCCTCGCCCACGTGCTCTGCGACCGGCATCCCGCGGACGCGGCCGCCTTCACGGTCGTGCAGGCCGATCTCAGCGCCGTGACGCTCACCTTCGGGCAGCTCCGCGACGCCTCCGAGCGACTCGCGGCCGCCTTCGCCGACCTCGGCGTCGGCCCGGGTGACCGCATCGCCACCCTCATGGGCAAGAGCATCGACTACGTGACGACGGTGGTCGCCATCTGGCGCCTCGGCGCGGTTCATGTCCCCCTGTTCACGGCGTTCGCATCGCCGGCGATCGGGTTCCGGCTCGAGGCCAGCCACACCAAGGCCGTGGTCTGCGACGACGGGCAGCGGGCGAAGCTCGACCCGGGCGCCGACATCCCGGCCAACGCCGGCTGGCAGGTCGTCGTCGCCGGCCCCGGTGCCGAACGACGCGACGGCGACATCCTGCTCCACGACCTCCTGGACGGCCAGGAGCCAGGGTTCCCGGCGGCCGCCCTCGGCCGCGACGCCCCCATGATCCACATCTTCACGTCGGGGACGACGGGTACCCCCAAGGGTGTCGTCGTGCCCGCCTTCGCCCTCGCCGCCATCCAGGCCTACATGGAGTACGGGCTCGACGTGCGCGAGGACGACGTCTACTGGTGCGGAGCCGACCCGGGCTGGGCCTACGGCCTGTACTACGCCATCGTCGGCCCGCTCGCCCTCGGGGCGTGCGCCTTGCTCCTCGACGCCCCGTTCTCCCCCGACGTCGCCTGGGGTGTGCTGGCCGACTACGGGGTCACGAACTTCGCCGCGGCACCCACCGTCTACCGCTCCCTGCGCGCCTCGTCCGAGGACGTGCCCGACCTGACGTTGCGCCGCGCGTCCAGCGCGGGCGAGCCGCTCACCCCGGACGTCAACGAGTGGGCGACCGGCGCCCTCGGGGTCACCGTGCACGACCACTACGGCCAGACCGAGGCCGGGATGCTGGTGAACAACCACCACCACCCCGACGTCGCCCAGCCGCTGAAGCCCGGGAGCATGGGTCGGCCGATGCCGGGCTGGTCGATCCACGTGCTCGAGGCGGACCGCGACGAACCGACGGAGACGGGCGCCGTCGGACGCATCGCCGCCGACATGACGGCCAGCCCCTTGGCGTGGTTCCACAGTTACGAAGACGCGCCGGACGCCACGGCCTCGAAGTTCAGCGCTGACGGGCGCTGGTACCACACCGGGGACACGGCCAGCGTGGACGAGGACGGCGACATCCACTTCACGGCGCGGGACGACGACATCATCATCATGGCGGGCTACCGCATCGGCCCCTTCGAGGTCGAGTCCGTCCTCAACGGTCACCCGGCCGTGCTCGAGTCCGCGGCCATCGCCGTGCCCGACGAGATCCGGGGCGAGGTGCTGGAGGCCCACGTCGTGCTCAACGAGGGCCACACCGGCGGTCCCGAGCTGGTGGCCGAGCTCCAGCAGCTGGTGAAGACCGGGCTGGCGGCCCACGCCTATCCCCGCAACGTGATCTTCATCGACGAGATGCCGAAGACGCCCAGCGGCAAGGTCCAGCGCTTCGTCCTGCGCGACCGGCGTCGTCGCGAGTTGGCGTCCTAACCGATCAACGAACCTCACCCACGGCCGGCGCCGCCGGCCTATGCGACGGCCTCCTCGCCGACCAGCGTGGTCCGGTGCAGCAGGCGGTGGGAGGTGACCTCGTACGGGATGGCCCGGTGCAGCAGGCCGGTGTTGTCCCAGCCGACCAGGTCGCCCGGATGCCAGCGGTGGCGGAGGACGAAGCGCGGCTGGGTCACCCACGTCAGCAGGCGGTCCAGCAGCGCCCGGCTCTCGTCCTCGGGCCAACCCACGATGTGGTCGGCCGTGGACCCGATCAGGAGCGAGCGGCGGCCGTCGCGACGACGCCAGACCAGTGGGTGCTCGCGGCTGGGCACCCGCGCCCATGCGGCTCGTTCTTCGTCGGTCGGATCGGGGGTCGTCAGGAGCTGAGCGGCAGTGAAGCTGTGGACGACCCGAAGGTCGGCCAGCTCGGCCTTCTCGTCCTCCGGCAGGGCGTTGTACGCGGCGTAGGTGTTGGCGAACTCGGTGTCGCCCCCCTCGTCGGCGACCACCAGGGCGGTCAGCAGGGTGGCCTTCTGGGGGACGTCGTCCATGGTGCCGTCGAGGTGCCAGTAGATCGTGCTGCGGCGGTAGGGCGCCAGTGCGCTCTCGGCCGGGTCGAGGCTGATCACGTCCACGCCGGGATGGCCTTCGAGCCCGCCCATCCGCGGGATCACGACCGTCCCGAGCATCTCGGTGAAGGCGAGCAGGTCGGCGTCGCCGATGTGCGCCTCCCGGTAGACCACCACCCCGTGCTCGTCCAGCGCCGCCTGGCACTCGGCGGCCCGGACGGGGTCCACCAGCTCGTTGCCGGCCCGGCCGACGACCTCGAGGCCGATCTCCGGGGTTATCTTCGCCGTGGTCACCGTCATGAGAACGACATTATCACCGACTAAGCACGTCGTTTCTGCCGTTCTGTATCCTGCGCGCCGTGGACGCAACGGAGACGCTCGGCTACTACGCCGACCCGTCCTCCGGGGCCTGGGCCGAGATCGGCTACGACCCCTTCCCTCTCGGTCCACCGGGTGCGGCGCCATCGGTCGATCGCCCGCCCGAGCTCGAGCTCGCCGAGGTCAGGGATCGCTACGACGTGGTCATCGTCGGCAGCGGAGCCGGCGGCGCGGTCGCCGCCTTCGTCCTGGCCACCGCCGGCGCCTCGGTCCTCGTCGTCGAGCGAGGGCGCTGGCTGGATCGCTCAGAGGTCCCCGTCGACCTCGTCCGCAACCACCGCCTGCCGATCGGCGGTGACCTGAGCTCGCCGCCCGGCCACCCGCGGGCGGTGGCCGGGCCGGACGGCGACGTCGAGGTCGACCCGTCGGACTTCGGCTACCAGCTCAATGCCATCACCGCGGGCGGGGGCACCCGCTTCTTCGGGGCCCAGGCCTGGCGGTTCCCTCCTGACGACTTCCGCATGGCCTCCCGCTACGGGGTGCCCGAGGGCTCGGCGCTGGCTGACTGGCCCATCGGCTACTACGACCTCGAGCCCTACTACGACCGGGTCGAGTGGGAGCTCGGCGTCAACGGTTCCCCGCACCCCGACGACGGGCCACGACGCCGCGGCTACCCGATGGCACCGTTCCCGCTCGCCGGTGAGGGCGCCCGCCTGGCCGAAGCGGCCCGCACGCTGGATTGGCCCACCGGCCCGGTGCCACTGCTGATCAACACCGTGCCCCGCAACGGTCGCGCCGCGTGCATCCGCTGCGGGGCCTGCGTCGGGTTCGCATGCCCCGTCGATGCCCGCAACGGGGTCCACAGCACGGTCCTACCCCGGGCGATCGACGCCGGCGCCGACCTCCTGCTCGGCGCCCACGTGGCGAAGGTGGGGGACGACGGCCAGATCGAGGTGATCGCCGACGGGACGTCGCGGACGGTGCGGGCCGGCCGGGTGGTGCTGGCCGGCGGCGCAATCGAAACTGCCCGCCTCCTTCTCCTAAGCGGCTTGGGGAACGACTGGGTCGGGGACTGCCTGCAGGGCCACACGTACACCGGCGCCTTCGGTCTGTTCGACGAGCCGGTGATCGACGGCCTCGGCCCGGGCCCGTCGATCGCCACCCGCGGGTTCGCCCACGACAACGAGGGCATCGTGGGCGGCGGCCTGCTGGCCAACGAGTTCATCAAGATCCCCACGATGTTCCTGCTGTGGGGACTACATCCCGATATCCCCCGGTCCGGCCCCGAGCTCCGCCCGGCGATGGCCGAGGCCTACCGGCGGACCAGTCACGTCACGGGCCCACTGCAAGAGGTCCCGGTCCGCAGCGCGCAGGTCCGGCTCTCCCGGACGGTGGTGGACCAGAACGGCCTGCCCGTCGCCCGCTTCGACGGCGTCCAGCACCCCGAGGACCAGCGCGGTGCCCAGTTCCTCGCTGCCCGAGCCCAGGAATGGCTACGGGCCGCCGGCGCCACCCGGACGTGGACCGCCGTCCCCCCGCCGATGCTGTCGGGGGGTCAGCACCAGGCGGGCACGGCGCGCATGGCCGAGTCCCCCGATCAAGGCGCCACGGACCCGTTCGGCAAGGTGTGGGGCACCGACCGCGTTCACGTGGCCGACGGCAGCCTCCATGTAACCAACGGCGGCGCCAACCCCGTCCTGACGATCATGGCCCTGGCCTGGCGCACGGCCGAGCACCTCGCGGCCACCGGCTGACCGACAGCGCTTCCTCCTCAGCCCGCGGCCTGCTCCTCGAGCCAGCGGGTCATGCGGTCGAGGCTGGCCTGACCGCCAGGGTTGTCGGGCTCGTTGAGGTGCCCGTGCTGGACGCCGGGCTCGCACTCGACGGTGACGTCGACGCCGGCCGCTTGCAGCTGCTCGGCGTAGGCCTCGCCTGACGCCCGCAGCGCGTCGGCCTCGGAGTTGAGGATGAACACCGGTGGCTGACCACCGACCTCGCCGTTCGCGGCGAAGGCACAGGGATCGTCGAGGACCTCCTCGCTCCCGGTGAACTGCAGGTTGATGTCCCGCACCACCTCGGGGGTGAAGGTCATCATCGAGTCGACGGTGTCGAGCGCCGTCTGCAGCTCGTCGCTCAGCGCCGGCAGCACCCCGTGCACCAGGGGATAGATGAGCACGAGTGAGGCGGGCAGGGGGCCGGCCCCGTCCCGCAGGCGCTTGGTGACGCCCGCCGTGAGGTTGCCGCCGGCGCTGGCCCCGCCCAGATGAAGACGATCCGGCGAGGTGCTGAGCTCGCCGGAATGATCGATCGCCCACCGCCACGCGGCGAGCACGTCGTCGGACGGCACCGGGAAGCGCACGCCCCGCAGACACTTGCGGTACTCGACCGACAGCACGGGGACGCCTCGGGCCGCCAGCGTCAAGGCGACCCAGTGCGCTTCAGGCATGTCCAGGTCGCCGCCGATGAACCCACCCCCGTGGACCCACACGAGGGCGGCGGTGGCCTCGGCACCGGGGATGCGGTAGAGCCGGGCCGGGACGTCACCGTGCGGACCGTCGATGGTGAGGTCGCTCACGTCGACCGATGCCAGCTCCGGGAACTGGGCGACGAGGTCGGCGGTGGTCGGCGAGGACCCCGCGGTCATGGCCCCGGGATCCGCTTCCAGCGCCTCGATGATCTGGGCCCAGGACGGCATGACGAACTCTTCGTCGTCGGTCATCGGTCGGGCACCGGCAGCACCTCGGTGCCCCGGCCCTGCTGGATCAGTGGGATGTACTCCTCGAGGTGGTCGATGGTCGCCGGATCGGTCAGGTCCACGACCCGGCCCTCCTCGGCCGAGAGGTAGCAGGCCATCGTCAGGCGCACGATCTCCAGGCCGTAGTCGAGGTCGAGCAGGGCCGACTCCCCCCGCTCGAAGGCGGCGAGGGCGTCGACGTGCTCGTCGACGTAGCCGTACAGGTCGGGCTCGTTGGGCTGGACGGCGAGCAGGCCCCGGGACGCCGTGGCCTTCTCCAGCGCCGTCTCGGCGTCGGCCACCGACGTCGCCGCAGCGTCGCCGATGAACAGCTCCAGCGGTGAGCGCAGGGTGTTCACCTCGAGGGCGTAGCCGGGGCCGATGGCGTCCATCAGGAGGCGGAGGCCCTGTTTGTCGTACATCCACGAGACGGTGAACTGGGCCTTCGACCGATGGTCGGTGTCGGGATCCCGGTAGGTCACGATCCCGGTGGCGAAGTCCTCGGCCGGCGTCGCCGTGTAGTCGACGCCGTGCTGGTCGAGAAGCTCGGCCCGCCACCGGGGCTGGCCCCACTTGAGCAGCCCGACTTCGGCCGAGACCGTCTCGGGCACCAGGTGCCGGACCCCTTTCCCCGGCGGGGTGAGGAGGTACCAGCCCACGGCGATGCTGTGGCACCCCATGTCGGAGAGCACGCCGCCGCCCTGCCGGGTCGGGTCCCAGAACCATCCGTTGTGGGGCCCGGCGTGCTCCTCTCCGGAGCGGGCCAGGACCAGCGGCCCCATGGCCCGGGCCGCGCCCTCGAGCTGGTCCCGAGCGCCGGTGATGGCCTTCATGTGGATCTGGTTCTCGAAGTAGGCCGTGGGGACGCCGAGGCCGGCGGCCAGGTCGACGACGCGGCGGGCCTCGGCCAGATTCCGGCCGAGGGGCTTCTCGATGATGAGCCCCCGGAGGTGGTCGCCTCCCGCCGCCACCTCTTCCATGATCGCCAGTCGGGCGTCGTTGGGGGCGAAGACCGCCACCACGTCCACGTGCGGGAGCATCTCGGTGACCGAGTCGAAGACGGCGGCCTCGCCGAGGCCGCGGGCCCGGGCGCTCTCGGCCAGCGCGACCGGTGGCGTGCGGGAGGTGATCCCGGCCACCTCGACGCCGCGGACGCTCTCCAGCGCCCGGAGGTGGAAGGCCGACACGAAGCCGGCGCCGACGATGCCGTAGCGGAGCATGCGGGAGTCCTAGTCGTCGAAGGTGTTCGGCGGGAGCCCCTCGGCCAGCAGCGGGGGTTTCGTGCAGGTCGTGGTGAGGTCGACGGTGCGCCGCTCCTGTGCTGCGGTCACGGCACCAGCCATCACGTCCACCGCGTGGAGGGCGAGATCGCCCGATGCCCGGTGGGGGCGTCCTGCACCCGTCGCCCAGGCCATCTCGGCCAAACCGATCCCCCGCTGCTGCGGAATGGTCGCCGGGCGGAGCTCGACGGGCAACCACTCCTGGTCGCCGAGCCGACGGACCGTCACCGGGCCGGCGAAGGTGTTCGGATCCGGCACCGACAGGGTGCCCTCGGTGCCGTAGACCTCGATGTTGCGGTGCCGGGTGGCGGCGACGTCGAAGCTGGCCACCAGGCTGGCGATGACCCCGGATGCCAGCTCGATCGTGGCGGCCACGTGGGTGGGCACATCGACGTCGAAGTGCTCGCCCTGGCGCGGGCCGGCGTGGATCAGCCGCGGCGCGCCGTCGTCGCGGGCCATCGCCGCGACCCGGACGGCGGGGCCGAGGAGCTGAACGAGAGCGGTCACGTAGTACGGCCCCATGTCGAACAGCGGCCCGGCGCCCCGCTCGTAGAAGATCCCGGGGTTGGGGTGCCAGAGCTCGGGCCCGGCGCCCATCACGAAGGCGGTGGCGGCGAGCGGGGTCCCGATCGCTCCTGCGGCGATGGCCGCGGCGGCCGTCTGGAGGCCGGCGCCGAGGAACGTGTCGGGAGCACAGCCGAGGCGGAGCCCGGTCGAGTCGGCGAGATCGACGAGGCCCTGGGCCTCGGCCAGGTCGGCGCCGAGGGGCTTCTCGCTGAAGGCCGCCTTGCCGGACCCGAGGATGGATCGGGTCACTGCCTCATGGGCGATGGCCGGGGTCAGGTTCACGACGAGGTCGACGTCCGGGTGAGCCAGGAGCTCGTCGATGGTGCACGTCTCCGGGACGCCGTGGCGTTCAGCCAGGTCCGTGGCCCGGACGGGATCGACGTCGGCGCAGGCCACGAGGTCCAGGTGGTCGAACTCGGCGATCGTCGGCGCGTAGGCGCCGCTGATCATCCCGCAGCCCAGGATGGCGACGTTGGTCACGACGAGCGGTCGGCGGTGAGCCCGAGGGTGGCGAGGTACTTCCGGCTCTCGGCCACCGCCTCGTACATGTCGGTGGCGCACTGGTCGAGCTCGACGAGGTGCCACTCGACCGCCGGGTTGGCCTGCAGGATCGCCGGGATGTCGACCACACCGGCTCCGACCGCCACCATCGGCGCGCCCGGATCGTCCGCGGGCCCGTCCTTGACGTGGAGGAAGCGCACGCGGTCGCCGAGCTCGGCGACCAGGGCGGCGGCATCGGCGCCGCCGACCTGCGCCCAGTAGACGTCGACCTCGGCCACGACCGCTGGATCGAGCTGCTCGTAGAGGTGCAGGAGGGCGGGGCGCCCGTCGTCGAGCGGCTTCATCTCCCAGAAGTGGTTGTGGCAGCCCAGGGTGAGGTCCCGCCGGCCCGCCTGGGCGGCCGCGGTCCCGAACAGCTCGGCGGTGGCCGCGATGGCTCCCGGCTCGGTGAGCTCGGGGATCATGGCGCTGATCACCGTGTCCACCCCGACGGCCTGGAGCCGGTCCAGCTCGGCCTCGTCGATGGTGCCGTCCGGTCCCAGGCCGACGTGGGCGCTGGACACGACCATCCCCGCTGCGCCGAGGACGTCCAGGACCTCAGCCGGGTCCAACCCCGTGAGCTGGCCGCCGTAGAGCTCGACGCCCTCGTAGCCCATGGCGCCCAGCTTCGGCACGATCGTCAGCAGGTCGTCGCCTGCGTCACGCAGGGTGTAGAGCTGGACCCCGGAGCGGGGCAGAGTGGCGTCGGTCATGATCCCCCTCGTACTTGTGAATGAAGTTTCCACGGATGAGAATAGTCTTTCGGCGCAACGAAGGGGACGAGATGGCAGACCGCGAGGCCACGTGGGAGCGCTGATGGCTCCGGCTGTCCGATGGTGAGACTGGGCCGGCTGTTCGCCCCGCTGCTGAGGCGGATCCTGGCTCGCAGCATCGCCATGCGCCGCTCGCAGTTCGAGGCGCTGCCGAGCGTCCCGGGCCGGGTGGTGTTCCTCGGCGACAGCATCACCGAAGGCGGCCAGTGGGACGAGTGGTTCCCGGACCTGCCGACGCTGAACCGGGGCATCGGTGGGGACAGCGTCAGTGGCGTGCTCGACCGCCTCGACACTGCGCTGTGCGAGCCGCGGGCAGTGTCCCTCCTGGTTGGCACGAACGATCTCTCCGGGCTCGGCCGGTCGCACCGGGTAGAAGACATCGCCGACCAGATGGACGCGCTCCTCGCCGGAATCCGGAGGGCGGCGCCCGCGGCCCCGCTGCTCGTCAACGGCGTGATGCCGAGGTCGAAGTCACTGGCCGACGACATCGAGCAGCTCAACCGTCGGTACGAGGAGCTCGCCACCAAGTACGGCGCCGTGTACATCGACCTGTGGCCCGGTCTGGTCGGTCCCGATCGGGCGTTGCGCAAGGACGCGACCAGTGACGGCACCCACCTCAACGGCACCGGCTATCGGATCTGGATCGACATCCTCCGGCCCCACCTCGCAGCGGCCATGACCGCCGGACCGTCCGATGGCTGACATCGACGCGCTGGTCGAGGCGCTCACGCTCGAGGAGAAGGCGTCCTTGACCGCGGGCGGCGACATCTTCGCCACCACCGCCGTCGAGCGCCTGGGCATCCCTCGGGTCAACGTCACTGACGGACCCTCGGGGGCACGGGGCCAGAGCTTCCCGGGGATGGGCGGCGCCCGCTCGAGCTGCCTGCCCTGCGGGTCGGCGATCGGGGCGTCCTGGGATCCCGACCTCGCCGAGGCCCTCGGGGCCCTAGCCGGGCGGGAGGCGCTCGACCGGGGATGCCGCGGCCTGCTGGCCCCGACGGTGAACCTCCACCGCTCGCCGCTCGCCGGCCGCAACTTCGAGTGCTACTCCGAAGACCCACTGCTCTCGGGCCGGTTGGCCGCCGGGTACGTCCGTGGCGTCCAGGACCAAGGCGTCTTCGCCACCGTGAAGCACTTCGTCGGCAACGAGGCGGAGTTCGAGCGCATGTCCATCAGCTCGGTCATCGACGAGCGGGCCCTCAGAGAGCTCTACCTGCTGCCGTTCGAGATCGCGGTGAAGGAGGGCGGTGCCCTCGGGATCATGACCGGCTACAACCGGCTCAACGGCCGCTGGCTCACCGAGCAACCCGCGCTACTGATGGACGTGCTCCGGGATGAGTGGGGTTTCGAGGGGCTGGTCATGACCGACTGGTTCGCCGTCGCCGACACCGCCACCTCGCTCGCTGCGGGCCTGGACCTGGAGATGCCGTCGCCCGGTCGGTCCTTCGGCGCCGCTCTGGTCGCCGCCGTCAACGACGGGGTGGTCGACGAGGCCGACCTGGACGACGCCCTGCGCCGACTGCTGGGGGCCCTCGACCGCATCGGCGCGCTGGACGCCCCGGAGCCGCCGAACGACCCCCAGCCGCAGTCGCCCGAGGACGTCGCCCTGCTTCGGCGGGCGGCAGCCGAGGCCATCGTGCTGCTGACCAACCACGGGACACTGCCCATCGAGGCCAGCGCCGTGACGCT
The DNA here is from genome assembly GCA_963725155.1 of uncultured Microthrixaceae bacterium. Classification (GTDB taxonomy): domain Bacteria; phylum Actinomycetota; class Acidimicrobiia; order Acidimicrobiales; family DATDAH01; genus DATDAH01. The sequence continues at coordinate 674,094 of CAVRXU010000002.1, read as the reverse complement.
GGTCGCGGTGATCGGTCCGGCAGCGACCGTGCCCTGCATCGTCGGCGGCGGCTCCGCCCAAGTCACGCTCTACCCCTTGGTGAGCCCCGTCGACGCGCTGGCGACCGCCCTCGGAAGCGATGTCGACGTCATGCATGCCCGCGGGGTTGAAGCTGGCAAATCAGCGACGGTCGTCGGCGGGCCGGTGCTGCGGGCGCCTGACGGCTTCACGGCCGAACGCTTCGCCGGCGCCGAGCTGGAGGGCGAGGTGACCGACAGCCAGCACCTCGACGAGCTGCGCTTCATGGTGATCAACCTCGGTGAGGACCCGGCGGACGCCGGCGACTGGTCGATGCGGGTGACGGGCACGGTGGTCCCCGAGGAGGACGGCGTGTTCGAGCTGGCCCTGGCCCAGGCCGGTCGCGCCCGCCTCTTCGTCGACGGCGCGCTGGTGATCGACGGCTTCACCGACCCGCCGCCGCCGGGCGGCGGTGACTTCTTCGGCGCGGCCAGTCTCGACATCACCGCCGAGGTGGAGCTGCGCGCCGGCGAGCCCGTGGAACTGGTCGTCGAGTACGCCTTCGTCGAGACGATGATGGCCGGGTTCCGGGTCGGCTTCCGGACGGCGGACACCGACGCCCTCATGGACCGGGCCGTCGAGGCCGCCGCAGGTGCGGACCTGGCCGTCGTGTTCGCCGGGACCAACCAGGAGTGGGAGACCGAGGGTCGGGACCGGACCGCCTGGGAGCTCCCCGGACGCCAGGACGAGCTGATCCGTCGGGTGGCGGCGGCCAATCCCCGCACCGTGGTGGTGGTCAACGCCGCCTCACCCGTCGACCTGCCGTGGATCGACGACGTGGCCGCTGTCCTCCAGTGCTGGTTCGGGGGCCAGGAGCTGGGTCCCGGGCTGGCCGACGTCCTGACCGGGGTGGCCGACCCGGGCGGCCGGCTCCAGATGACCCTTCCCCACCGGCTGGAGCACAGCCCGTCCCACGACAACTTCCCCGGCGAGAACGGCGAGGTGCGCTACGGCGAGGGGCTCTTCATGGGCTACCGAGGGTTCGACCGCCACGGCATCGAGCCCCGGTTCCCGTTCGGGCACGGCCTGAGCTACACGACCTTCAGCCTGGGCGAACCGGCCCTCTCGGCTACGGAGTTCACCGCGGGCGGCCGACTCACCGTCTCCGTCTCGGTCACGAACACCGGGACCCGCCGCGGCAGCGAGGTCGTCCAGTGCTACGTCGCCCCCGACGCGCCCCGCCTGGTCCGGCCGCCGAAGGAGCTCAAGGCCTTCGCCAAGGTCCACCTCGATCCGGGCGAGACGACGACGATCGAGCTGGTGCTCGAGGACCGGGCCTTCGCCTACTGGGACCCGGGCCAGCCTGACTGGGACACCATCGCCGAACGGGTCGGCGGCATGCTCGGCATGGGCGAGACCCAGGAGCGCCGGACCTCGGGTTGGCAGGTCGATCCCGGCCGCTACGACCTGCTCATCGGTCGGTCATCACAGGACATCGCCGCGATGTGTGCGGTCGAGGTCGTTGGTTCTGGCGCCTGATCCTGGGCCATGGCCCGAAATCAGGCGCCAGAAAGGATGGTCAGTCCTGGAGGACGAACTGGCCGTTGGCCGATCCGGCTGACGGATCCCAGTCGAAGATGTAGGAGGGGGGATCGCCGTCAGCCGCCGGGGGTGGGCCGTAGGTGACGGGCTCGGGCTGCGCCGGCAGATCGACCACGAGGCCGGTGGCACCGGCAGCGAGGGTCCCGTAGTTCAGGTCATCGCCGGCGGCCTCGAGCAGGGCCCGGAGCAGCGCGACGTTCGAACACGCCGTGAAGGCCGAGGTCCAGGGTGTCGGCTCATCCGGGACAGCGGTGGAAGGCTCGGGGATCTCGATCCCTGCATCGGCGAAGACGCCCAGGCAGTCCTGCATGCCGTCCAGGTCGTAGATGTTCTGATCGCCGCCGTAGAGACTCCCGGCCACCGCTCCATCGAGGACCGACAGGTCATGGGTGGCGTCGTTGGTGTAGGCAAGGATCGAGTTGGGGTCGGTGAGCAGGAGCTGCGGGCGGTAATCGAGGTCGGCGGTCCCGGTGGCCCAGCCCAGGCCGGACTGACCAACGGTGAGGACCTGGTCCACTCCGGCCGCCTGGAAGGCCTCGGCCACGACCGCCGTAGCCGCGTTCACGGCCGTGATGTCATCGGCCGGGGCATCGGCCGTGGCGGATTGGGCCACGTCGATCCCGAGCTCGTCCAGCAGGGGCAGCACGACGTCGGTCATCTGGAGGTCGTCGCCACCAGGGCTGGCGTAGACACCGAGCGTGCCGTCGAACTCGCCGGCCTCGGCAAAGGCCCGGATGACGGTCTCGGTCTGGTCGGAGCCACCTTCGGTCGTGTACCAAGGCACCTGGATGCGGGCCAGCCGTTCCTCCGACATGGACCCGCCGATGATCGCCGTCTCGTGGGTCTCGCCCACACAGGTCACGGCGTCGTTGAGGAAGAAGCCCATGACGAGGAACGCGTCGTCATCCTCAGTCAGCTGCACGCAGGCTTCGTCGGCGGCCTGTGTGACCGTGGGGTCGATCCCCACGATGACGGGGTCGAGCGTGCGCCCGTTGATGCCGCCGTTGGCGTTGATGTCGTCGAAGAGGGCCTGGTAGACCGCCTCGTAGTCGCCGTGGTCGATGTGGGCGATGTCGGAGATGGCCGTCAGGTCGACGTACTGCACGCCGATCGTGACCGCGTCGTCGGTCACGCCCGGCGCGGGACCGGTCAGCACGGTCGTCGCCGTCGTGTCCGAGGTGGTGTCGCCACCGGCCGATGTCGTGTCCGAGCTGGACTCGTCGCCCGCCGTGCACCCCGCGAGGAGAGCGCCGGTGGCGACGATGACGGTGAGCAGGGTGCGCAAGCGCATGGTGGTTGCCTTCCTTGGTGCTGGGACGAGCTCATGGATCGGTTTGTCGGTGATGTCCGCGCGCCCTGAGGGTGGTGGTGGTAGCGCTCACATGGCGCTCGAGCGTCGCTGCTCGTCCTGCTGATGTGCTCATCCCCGACCCCCGGTGCGGCCTGTGTGCGAAACTGACTTCTCACAGGTACAGAATCACGTTCTCCCAACCTTACAAAGCGTCCTCCGGGACGTCAAGGGCCCCCGGACCGGCGGCGGGGGCGGCGGCGCCACTGCGGGCGATGGCCCGCTCATCGGTACCGAGGTAGCTGGCGATCACAGCCGGATCGTTCCGGACGGTCGCCGGTAGGCCTTCGCAGATGATCTGGCCCAGCTCGAGGCAGTACACGCGGTCGCTGATGCTCATGATCAGCGGCATGTCGTGCTCGATGACGAGCATCGAGGCCCCCAGCTCACGGCGGACCTCGACGATGAGGGGGCCGAAGGCCTCCGTCTCCCGCTGGGCAACACCGGCGGTGGGCTCGTCGAGGCAGAGAAGGCGGGCGTCGAGGGCGAGGAGGCCGGCCAGCTCTACGATGCGCCGGGTCCCGGTGGAGAGATCGGCGATGTAGTTGTCGGCGTACCGGCCGAGGCCGAGGAAGTCGATGAGCTCGTCGGCCTCGGCCCGGTGCTGGCGCTCATGGCGGATGGCCGGGGGGAAGAAGAGGGCGCTGGACAGCAGACCGGTCCGCTTGCGAGCCTCGAAGGCCACGAGGACCGTCTCCCGCACGGTGAGCTCGGGGAAGAGCGTCGCCGCCTGGAAGCTGCGGCCCAGTCCCTGCCGGGCCCGAGCCGAGGCGGACCGCGCCGCGGGCTCGCCGAAGAACTCGATCGAGCCGGATGACGGCACGAACCCCCCGACGGCGTTCATGAGCGTCGACTTGCCCGCGCCGTTGGTCCCGATCAGCCCGACGATCTCGCCGTCGTTCACGTCGATCGAGGCCCGGTCGACGGCGACGATGCCGCCGAAGCGGACCATGACCTCGCTGGCCCGCAGGGCAGGTACGCCCTCGGGCAGGGCCGGGCGCTCCTCGGCCGAACGGCGGGGTACGGCATGGTGGGCCTTCGGCGGGGCGGGGCCGAGGCGTGCCTCCGCCCACCCGATGATCGCCTCCCGCGTGGCATAGCCGATCTGCACCAGCCCGCCCGGGAAGTAGAGGAGGAGGACGAGGAGGCCGACGCTCGAGGTGAGCAGCGGGACGATGTCGTTGTCGGGGAAGAAGGCGGGCAGTCCGATGACCCACACCGCCCCGAGGACGGTCCCGGCCACCGAGCCCAGCCCGCCGATCACCACGATCGCCACGAGGAGCAACGAATCGGTGACCGTGAAGATCCGGTCGCTGGGCACCGCCTGCACGTTGGCCGCGAGCAGCGCGCCGCCGAGGCCGGCGAGGCCACCGGCGAGGGCGAAGGCGCGGAGCTTCGCCCTCGTCGTCGAGACCGTGTAGGACGACGCTGTGTCCGGGTTGTCGCGCACCGCGATCGTTCCCCGACCGATCCCCGTGGTCCGCAGCCGCGAGACGATGATCGTGGCCACGATCAGCACCGCGAGGACCACGTAGTAGAAGGCACGTTGGGACGTCACGTCGATCCCGAACACGTCGGTTCGGGCCAGCGGGACCGAATCAGAGAAGCCGCCGTTCAGGATGGGTCGGTCGTAGAGATACTGACTGGCGGCAAGGCCGAACGCGAACGTCACCACGGCCAGATAGAGGCCGCGGACGCGGAGCGCGCCCGCGCCGACCAGGACGGCGATCCCGGCCGTGATCAACGCGGCAAAGACCAGCGAGGGGCCGAACCGCAGCGCTTCGATCCCGGCCTTGAACCGCAGATCCCCCCACCCGACGTCGAAGTTCAGGCCGCGCATGAACGAGGCCGTGAGGAGGGCGCCGATGCCGGCGAAGGCCATCTGGCCGAGGGAGAGCTGACCCGCCCACCCGGTCAGCACGGTGAGCGACAGCGCACAGATGGCGAAGCCCAGGATCGACGTGTACAGGAGCTGGCGCGACGGCTCGGTGACGATGAGGGGGAGCACGACCGCGCCGAAGCCCAGCAGGACCAGCCCGATCCGGTCGATCTGGCGCAGCCACCAGATCGGCCGCAATCGCTCGGGGATGGGTCGGGCCTTGGCCGCAAAGGAGAAGGTCTGGGTCTCCCCCACGCCCGACCGGCTCTGCCAGTAGACGGCGACGAACACGGCGAGGAACACGAGGAAGTCCATCAGGCCGGGCTGGTCGAGGAAGTTGAAGCTGATCAACGCCTGGACGACGCCGATGGCAATGCCGGCGAAGAACGCCCGGGGGAACGAGGCCATCCCCGCGATGACCGCGGCCGCGAGGGCACGAACGAGGGTGCTGGGACCGAGGTTGTCCAGGTTCTGGGCCGACCCGGCCGCACCGGCCAGCAGCGAGATCGACAGCGTGGCCAGGCCACCGGCGACGGCCCAGACCAGCGTCGACACCAGCTTGGGGCTGATGCCGGCGAGGCGGGCGAGGTCGGGGTTGTCCGCCGACGCCTTGACGGACTTGCCGATCGCCGTGCGGTTCATGAACCAGCCCAGTCCGATGGCCACCAACGGGACGACGATGAGGATCGCCAGCTGCGGACCGACCACCCGGACGCCGGCGATCTCGCGGACGGCACCGATGGCCACCGGAAAGCGAGCGCCTGGGGCATCGATCTCCGGGTACGCGAGCAGGATGGCCAACGAGAGCTGGGCGATGCCGATCGTGGCTACGAGCACGATGACCCGGGGCGCGGTGAAGAGCCGGCGGATCACGATGAGCTCGACGATGGCGCCGTAGAGCGTGCCGACGACCAGGCCGATGACCACGGCGATCCAGAAGGGCACGCTGTACTGCGCCACGAGGAGGGCGAAGAGTCCGGCCCCGATGATCCCGAGGTTGGCGACGGCGAAGTTGATGACCCTGGTCGAGCGGTAGACGAGCACGATGCCCATCGCCACCAGCCCGAAGACCATGCCGCTGATGACGCCGTCGAAGAGGAGCTGCCTCGTGTAGAGGGCGCCCAGCACGCCGGTCACCCCCCTTCCTTGCCGAGGAACACGGCTCGGGCGAGGTCGTCGCGCTCGAGCAGCTCGCGGGCCTCACCCTCGAAGCGCACCTGCCCCTTCTCCAGGAACACCGCACGGTCGGCCACCGCCAAGGCGACGTTGAGCGACTGCTCGACGATGACGATCGTCGTGCCCTCGTCCTTGAGGCGCTCGACGACCTGGAGGAGCTGCTGGACCATGATCGGTGACAACCCCAGGGAGAGCTCGTCGATGAGCAGGACCTCGGGCTCGTGCAGCAACGTGCCCCCGAGGGCGAGCATCTGCTGCTGGCCGCCAGACAGCGATCCGGCCGGTTGGTCCTGGCGGTCGGCGAGGTCGGCGAACAGCTCGAGGACCTTGGCGATGCGCCGTTCCTGGTCTTCGCTGTCGTTGCGGTACACGAACGCCGCCATCTCCAGGTTCTCCCGCACGGTCATCTGGGGGAACACGCCCTTGCCGCCAGGCAGCAGGCGAATGCCCATCGACCCCCGCCGCTCAGGCGAGACGTAGGTGACGGTCAGGCCGTTGAGCCGAATGACGCCTCGGGACGGTGTGCCCAGGCCGGCGATGACCCGCAGAATCGTGGACTTTCCGGCTCCGTTCGTCCCGAGCAGGGCGAGGACCTCGCCCTTGCGCACCTCGAACCCGACGTCGAATAGGACCTGCACCTGCCCGTACGAGAAGTCGATGGAGGTGGCCTGCAGGACCGGCACGTCCTCGACGCGGGTCTTCTGGCGTTCGTTCTCCTCCATCTCCTCGCGGAGCTCGGCGACCACGAGCGAGAGGTCGTTCTTGATGAACCTCGAGCTGCGCAGCAGCAGGAAACCGCCGACGAGGGACGAGGGAATCATGAGGATGAGCACGGCCGCCCGAGGACCGAGGGCGTCGGTGAAGAAGGCGGCGAGGAGGGCGCCGGCGGTGGCCCCCACGAAGAACACGTAGATCGAACCCAGCGCGCTGCCCATCCCCCTGAGGCGGTACGGGGTGACCGACTGCAGGACCGGCCCGACCATGGTGAAGGCCGTGATCAGGAAGATGCTGGGGATGACCCCGACCAGCGCGAAGAGCACGGCGTTCGGCATCGCGTACTGGATGGGCACGAAGATGGCCACGGGCAGGATGAGGATCCCGACCAGGCGCAACGCCTTCTCCGGATCCTCCCGGAATCGACGGTCGTAGCCCCTCGCCGCGAAGGGCAGGATGGCCAGGGCAAAGAGGCCACCGAAGCTACCGAGCAGCCCCCGTCCGAGGGCGTCCAGGTCGAAGCGCTCCTCGACGTAGAGGTTCGACAACACGGGCCCGGTGAAGAGACCGAAGCCCAGGGCCGCGAACGCCATCATCGCCGTGCGCAGCGTCCGGATCTGCTTGAGCCGGGCGAACACCGACTCCATCGACATCGGCGCCGGCTCGGTGTCGATGACCTCCCCCAGGACATCGAGCATCTCGAACTGGCCCCGGGGCTTCTCCGGGACCCGGAAGGCCAGGACGACGGCGCCGAGCACGGGAAGGGCGAGGATGAAGAACGACCACCGCCAGCCGTCGGGCCCGCCGGCGAGGTCGGCGATGCCACCGACGAGCAGCGGGCTGAGCACGCCGATGAGCAGTCCCGTACCCATGACGGCGCCGCTCAGCCGACCCCGGACACCGATGGGATAGGTGTCGGCCAGGAGGGAGCCGTGCACCGGGATGGTGGCCGAGCGGGCGATGCCGACCCCGAAGCGGGCGAGGAACAAGGTGAAGGCGTTGAGGGCCAGACCCGACGCGAAGACCATCACCGAGAACGTCAAGCTGGCGAGACCGATGATGGGCGGTCGCTTGTAGCGGTCGGCCAGCCAGCCCATGGGCACGGCGCCCAGCACGAGGAACCCACTCGCGGCGGCGCTGATGAAGACGATCAGGCCGCTGCTGACGCCGAAGCTGTCCCGGATGTCGGGGGCCAGCACGCTCAGCGCGGCGCCCTCCAGCTGCTCCAGGGAGTTGAGGAGCAGGAGCACGAAGAAGGTGTAGGCCCCGCCGACCGCCAGCCCCTCCTTGAGCGACATCGCCTCGCCCCCGACGCCCGGCAGCAGGTCGTCGGCGAAGAGGACCTCCTTCTCCTCCTGCTCGGCCTGGCGCTCGGCCTCCGCGTCCAGGACGGCTGCCGCGAGGGACGCGGCCTCGGTGACGGAGTCGGTGGCTTCGTTGGTGGCGCTCACATCGACCACCCCGGCACCGTGCAGCCCATCATCGGCATTCCCCCCAGACCCCCCGTCGGAAGCCCTGTCAGAAATCACATTCTCATCAGGTCAGAAGAGAATTCTCGAAAGAATAGGAACAATCCGCGTGGTCGTCAAGGTAACCCTCCCCGACTCGCCGTGCTCGACCGATGCAAGGAATCCCTTGCATCGACGGGACGGTTGTGCGACCATCCACCCATGCCCGTCTCCCTCGACCGCCGCACCCGCTCCGATGTCGACCTGCACGTCGTGACGCCCCAGGAGTTCTTCACCGAGCACCTGCCGGGTCTCATCGACCGCCATGGCCCCCTGGTGGCGGCCGGGATCGACGAGCTCGACGCCCCGCCGCTGGCCCTCGAGGTCGGCTCCCGCTCCTGGTCCTTCGTCCCCGACGGCGCCACCGTGGTCGTCAAGGACGGTGTCGTCGACGGCGCCGTCATCGTGACCCTCGACGAGGCCGCGTTCTCGAACTGGGCCCAGCTGCAGGTCTCGTTCAACGGCATGGCCGTGATGCAGGAGCTGACGTTCCGCGACGGCACCGAGCGCGACATCTCGGTCTGGGACGCGCTCTGGCACACCCTGCTCGAGGGCTGGCCGGTCGTCGACGACGACCTGGAGTTCCTCGACCGCGATGGCGCGCCGCTCGACCTGGAGCAGTCCTTCGGCCCGGACGACGACCCCGCCGACATCGCCCACTTCCTCCGCGAGGCCGGGTACCTCCACCTGCGGGGCTGGCTGGATCCCGCCGACATGGCCACGATCGCCGACGACATCGACCGCGCCGTGCCCGCGTACGAGGAAGGCGACGGAAAGTCATGGTGGGCCGTCCTGGCCGACGGGACCCGGCGCTGCGTCCGCCTTCAGGAGTTCCTCGAGCACTCGCCGACGACGACGGCGATCCTGGAAGGTGACCGTTGGGAGCAGGTGCGCCGCACCCTGTCCGCCGAGGACGAGCTGGTGCACAGCAAGGCCATCGAAGCGCTCATCAAGCCGGTCGGTGTCGTGCAGGGTGCGTCCGACGTCACCTTCCACCGGGACTGCCACCTCGGCCGCCACCCGTACGGCTGCTCGGGCACGACCATCGGGATCTCCGTGACCGGTGGCACCGAGGCCAACGGCCGCCTCCGCGTGGTCGCCGGCTCCCACCGGGTGGCGATGCCGGTGGAGATCGCCCGAACTGGCGACTCCTACCTCCCGGTCATCGCCGTCACCACCGAGCCCGGTGACCTGACCGTGCACCTGTCCTGCACCCTCCACGAGGCAGCCCCGCCGAAGACCGACGAGCGCAAGGTCATGTACGCCGGCTTCGGCCTCGCCCCCCGCGACGGCGACCGGCCCGACGGCAGCCAGGCCCTGCGCGAGATGCGGGAGAAGGCGCCCAAGCTCCTCCTGACGGCTGGGGCGCCCACTGCCGCGGACGCCTGGGGACCCAGCGACACCTGAGGACTCACCCGCGCCTTCCCTAATGGCGCCATGATCGCCCTCGGCGGGTTGCTGCTCGAGCGCCGACCTCGACACGGTCGGCGCCTTCCGGGATGTCCTGTGACCGAGGGTCAGGCCGAGAGCACGCCGAAGCCGGCGGCCTCGTTCTGCGTCTTCCACTCGGCCCGGGACATCCGGGTGACATCGACGTTCGCCTCCGTGGCGAGAGCCCGGAGGGCGCCGACGGTCGCGTCCTCCTTCGCCGTGTGGGCGAACGGATCCCAGTCGAAGAAGCGGCAGGCGTTCTCCCAGGTGATCTTGTGGATCTCCTCGTCGGTGCAGGCGGCGTCCTGGAGCTCCTTCCAGGCGAACTCGGGGGACTCCGGCCACGTCGTGTCGGTGTGGGGGTAGTCGCACTCCCAGGCGATGATGTCCATCCCGATCCGGTCGCGCAGCAGCAGACCGGACGGATCGGTGATGTAGCAGGCCAGGATGTGCTCGCGGAACACCTCGGACGGGAGCTTGCCGCCGAAGTCGTCACCGTCGTGCAGCCAGCTCTGGTTCTCGAAGTGGCGGTCGATCCGGTCGAAGTAGAAGGGGATCCAGCCGATGCCCCCCTCGGACAGCGCCACCTTCAGCTCCGGGAACTTCCGGAGCGTCGGCCCGAACAGCAGGTCCTGGGCGGTGATGGCGCTGATCTGGCAGGCCAGCACCATGAGGTGGTCGACGGGTGCCTCCTTGGGGCGCTGGATCACCTCGAAGCCGGCCCCGATGTGCAGCGACAGGATCATGTTCTCGTCACACAGCGCCTGCATCATCGGGTCCCAGTACCCCGACAGGAAGCTCGGGAACCCCTGGACGTGGGGGGTCTCCAGGAAGCTGATGGAACGGCACCCCTTCTTCGCCAGCCGGTGGACCTCCTCGACGGCGAGGTCGATGTCCCACATCGGGACGAGGCCGAGGGGGATGAACCGGCCCGGATAGCTGCCCGCCCACTCCTCGATGGCCCAGTCGTTGTACGCCCGCAGCATGACCAGGGCGATCTCCTTGTCACCGGCCTCGGTGAAGGTCCGGGCGTTGAACCCGGCCATGGTCGGGAAGTTCATCGAGGCCAGGACGCCGTTGGCGTTCATGTCCTTGACCCGCTCGTGGACGTCGAAACACCCGGGACGGAGCTCGCTGTAGGCGCCGGGATTGAAGCCCCACTCCTCGCGGGGCCAGCCCACGGTGGCGGCCATTCCGAACGGCGTGGACGTCTTCTCCCCCTGGAACTCCCACTCGTCGACCCCGGCGTCGTTGCGCACGACCTTGGGCACCGCGTCCTTCCACTTCGCCGGGACGTGGTTCTCGTACATGTCAGGGGGCTCGACCATGTGGTCGTCGATGCTCACCAGGATCATGTCGTCCATCTGCATGGGTCCCAGCCTCGCGCGCGTGCGGTTCAGGGTCCACAGGTGGCGGACGCCCACTTCCGGCCCGATGGTCCGGGCCCGTCTCCCCCCATTGCGCGCCGGTCGGGAGAGGCAGACACTGGGTCGAGGTTCCGGTCGTCGCCGTGGCCCAGGGGGTGCAGGGAACATGTCCACTCGCGCGCACGAGCGCCAAGCCGGCCCAGGCCACGGTCTTTGCGTCCTGTTGGCGCTCGTCCTCCTGGCCGGCGCCGGGTTGGCGGGCCAGCCCGCCGAGGCACGCCAAACCGGCGCTGCGGGAGACCGCAGCAATCGCCCCGCGGCCGCTGGAGGTTCAGCCTCCGTCGAGGTCGGCACGGCTGACTGGCGTCGGGTCAGCGCCGGCTATGACCACACGTGCGGCATCCGTACGTCGGGGCGTCTCTACTGCTGGGGCGGCGACGGCCACGGTCAACTCGGCAACGGGGGGACCAACGCCGACCAGTCCACCCCCGCCGAAGTGGTGGGCGGCGCGACCGACTGGGCGGCCGTGACCGCCGGCTTCGGCTACACGTGCGCCCGCAAGACCACTGGCCGGCTCTACTGCTGGGGCAGTGACAGCGAAGGGGTACTCGGCGACGGTGGCCCGATTCCCGGCAGCGATCAGTCCAGCCCCGTCGAGGTGGCGGGCGCCACCACCGACTGGGCGGTCGTCGACGCCGGCACCTTCCACGTCTGTGCTCGCAAGACGACCGGCCGGCTCTACTGCTGGGGCGATGACAGCTCCCACCAGCTGGGCGACGGGGCTGCGGCCATCCCCCGGTCCACTCCCACCGAGGTGGCGGGCGGTGCCGCCGACTGGGCCAACGTGTCCGCCGGCGAATGGCACACGTGCGCCCGCCGAAGCACAGGCCGGCTCTACTGCTGGGGGGCCAACTTCGTCGGGCAGCTCGGCAACGGCAGCCTGACCGGCGCGGACCGGTCCGTCCCCACCGAGGTGGCGGGCGGGGCCACCAACTGGGCCAACGTGTCCGCCGGTGGCTGGTACACGTGCGCCCGCAAGAGGAGCGGTCGCCTGTTCTGCTGGGGAACGGGCGGTGCGGGTCAACTCGGCAACGGGGACACGGACATCACCACACCCATTCCCGTCGAGGTCGCCGGTGGCGCCACCGACTGGGCCGCCGTGACCACCGGCTTCCGCCACACCTGCGCCCGCAAGACGACTGGCCGGCTCTTCTGCTGGGGCCACGACGGCAATGGGCAGCTGGGCAACGGAGGCACGGCGACCAACGTGTCCATCCCTGTGGCGGTGGCGGGCGGCGCCACCCACTGGGGGGCTCTCACCGCCGGCGACGGCCACACCTGCGCCCGCAGGACCTCCGGGCGGCTCTTCTGCTGGGGGCGCGACGGCCAGGGTCAGCTCGGCGATGGCGGCACCGACAGCCCCCGGTCGACGCCCACCGAGGTCGCCGCCTGAGCCGGATGCGCCTGAGGTCAACGGGTGGCGTATGGCTCGTCCAAGAGCGAGACGCCGCGCTGGAGCTCGGCGAGGGCGAACCCCGCGGTGCGGCGGTAGCCCTCGGTCACCTCGAGGATCTCCTCCCGCGTGATGACGTCGCCGACGTCGCCGAAGCCGTCGGGCGCCCGCTGCTCCACGAGCTGCATCGGCAGCTCGGGGCCGAGGCCCCGGTTTGCCCTGACGATCGCCGCCGTGGCCGGACGGCGGGCCGCCTCGTAGTGGGCCAGGGCCTCGTCGACGTCGCCGGGGTGGCGACGGACGCAGCCGGCCAGCACCCGGGCGTCGAGGATCGCTTGCGAGGCACCGTTGGAGCCGATCGGGTACATCGGGTGGGCGGCGTCGCCGAGCAACGTGGTCCGCCCGAACGTCCACTGCAGGACGGGATCCCGGTCGACCATCGGGAACAGGAACGTCTCGGGCGCCGCCCGGATGACCGACGGCGCGTCCAGCCAGCCGAACGTCCAGTCCTCGAACTCGGGGAGGAAGTCATTCAGGGACCCGGCGCGGTTCCAGCTCTCGGCTTTCCCCAGCTCCGAGTCCGGCCGGCGGAGCTCGGCGATGAAGTTGAGGGCCTGGCGGCCGTCAGGCAGGTCGGCGATGGGATAGGCCACGAACTTCTGGTCCGGGTGGCCGGCCCACACCATGGTTCGCCCATCGAGCACCGGCTCGACCTCGGCGATGCCCCGCCAGAGCAGGGAGCCGTTCCAGAGCGGCGGGCCCTCGTCCGGATAGCGCTGGGACCGCAGCACGCTGTGAATGCCCTCCGCGGCGACGAGGACATCGGCCTCGGCCCGGGCCCCACCGTCGAAGACGGCGACCGGCCGGGCCCCCCGCTCGTCGACCTCGACCAGGCGGTGGCCGAGGTGGAGGTGGTCCGCGCCGAGCCGGTCGACGAGCGCGTCGACCAGCACCTCCTGGAGGACCCCGCGGTGGACCGACACTTGCGGCCACGGATAACCGGCGGCGGCGCCCCGCGGCTCCCGCCAGATCTCTTGGCCCCGCCGGGTGCAGTACACGAGCAGCTCCGGCGCGATCGACCGGACGCGGAGCTGGTCGAGCAGGCCGAGGGCGTCGAGCTCGCGCACGGCGTGGGGCAGCAAGTTGATGCCGACGCCCAGGGCGCGCAACTCGCCCACCGCCTCGAACACGTCGACCTCGACCCCGATCTCGTGCAGGCTCAGGGCGGCGGCGGCCCCACCGATGCCCCCGCCGATGATGGCGAACGAGGGGCCGTGGTCGGCCACGATCAGAGCACCTCGTGGCCGACGGGCCGCATCGTCAGCGGAGGCGCCACTCGCGGTTCTTCGGGTTCTGAAAGGCCTGCTGCCCGCTCTCGATGTTGTCGTACTCGGTGCCGAGGGAGACCCAGGTGGAGACCTGGTCGAGGGCCTGACGCCGGGCGACCTCATGGGCCATCCAGATGGCCTTGAGGGTCCCCTGCACCGCGAGCACGGGGGCCTCGGCGATCGCCGTTGCCACCCACAGGGCCCGCTCCATGAGCTCGTCGGCGGGGGTGATCTCGGACACCAGGCCGAGCTGGTGGGCTCGCTCGGCGCTCATGCGCTCACGGGCGCCCAGGAGGGCGACCCGCAGCGTCTCGCCGAGGGGCAGCTTCTGCATCAGGTGCACCGACTCGAAGCCGGCGACCATGCCGTAGGTCACGTGGGGGTCGAAGAAGGTGGCGTGCTCCGCGGCGATGATGATGTCGGCCTCGCCGAGGATGTAGAGCGCACCCCCGCAGGCCATGCCGTTGACGGCGGCGATCACCGGCTTCCAGAGGTCGTTCGACTTCGGGTTGATGTTGTCACCGGGGTCATCGAACATGAACGGGCTGCTGACCACGCCGGTGCCCTGGGCCTGGCGCGGGTCGGCCAGGTACTCCTCGATGCTCTCGCCCCGGTCGAGGCCGGTGCAGAAGGCCTTCTCCCCCGCGCCCGTCAGCACCACGGCGTGCACGTCGTCGTTGTGACGCAGCGAGCGCCAGACGGCCCTGAGGTCGGCCTGCATCGCCCGGTTGAAGGCGTTGAGCACATCGGGTCGGTTCAGCGTGACGATGGCGACACCGTCCTGCTCCTCGTAGAGGAGCGTCTCGTAGCTGTCCACTCGGGACCCCCCTTGGCCGATGCGTCGCCGGCACCGGATCGAGCCGGGACACTAACCGGCGCCGGCTCTAGCGCGACTGGGCCCGCTCCCGCAGCACCTCACCGAACGGTCGGCCCCGATCCGGTGCCTCGTCGCGGGGCAGGCCGAGCGAGCGCTCGGCGATGATGTTGCGCTGGATCTCGTCGCTGCCGCCGTAGATGGACGATGCCGGCGAGAACACCAGGGCCTTGGCAAAGACGCCGTCCTCGACGCCGTCCTCACCGGTGAGCAGCCCGTGGGGCCCGAGGGCTTCCACCCCGAGCCCGGCGGCCAGCTTCACGATGCGGGTCTGGACGAGCTTGCCGATGCTGGCCACCGCTTGGCCACCCCCCCGCTGGGCCTCGGCCTTGCCCCGCTGGGCGTTCCACAGACCGAGTTGGGCGTAGGTGTAGAGCTTGGCCAGGTCCTGGCGGAACAGGGGGTCCGTCGACGTCCCCACCCCCTTCGCCAACTGGGTCACGTCGAAGTGGTCGACGGTCAGCTTGGCGTTGGGCGCCTCGAGGAGGGCGGCGTCGCCGGCCCGGAGCCCGAGCATGCCGCCCTTGGGGCCGGGCTCGGGGAACCCGGCATGCGCGCCCCCGGCGCCGATGCCGGTGCGTTCGAAGTGCAGCGTCGTCTGTGTGACCGCCCAGCCGTTGCCGGCGCCCCCGATGAGGTCCCGGTCCTCGCAGACCGCGTCGTCGAGGAACACCTCGTTGAACACGGCGTCGCCCGTCATCTCCCGCAGTGGCCGGATCGTCACACCCGGCTGGTCGAGGCGGAACGCGAACCACGAGATGCCCTGGTGCTTCGGGACCTCGAGGTCGCTGCGGGCGAGCAGCATCCCGTAGTCGGACTGCAGGGCCTGGCTGGACCACACCTTCTGGCCGTTGATGACCCACCGGTCGCCGTCGCGGTGCGCCCGCGTCGTCAGCCCGGCGAGGTCGGAGCCCGCGCCTGGCTCACTGAAGAGCTGGCACCACGCCACGCTCCCGTCGAGGATGGGCGGCACCAGCCGGTCGACCTGCTCCGGCGTGCCCTGGGCGAGGATCGTGGGGGCGGCCATCAGGAGGCCGAGGCCTCCCGGTGGGCGCAGCGCTCCGAAAGACGAGAACGCCGCCCGGACGACCGGCTGGGCGCGGCGGCTGAGGCCGCGCCCGCCCTGCTCGGGGGTGAAGTGGGGGGCGGTCCAGCCGGCGCCGGCCACCGCCTTCCACCACGCGTCGACGGTGAGATCGGGGTCCCAGTTGGCCTCGAGCCAGCTCTGGACCTCGTCCCAGAGCGCGGCGTGGGGCGCGGCGCCTCCTGCCCGTTCCCGTCGCTCACGCCGCGGACCCGAGGAGCTCCGCGCAGTTGTCGTGCATGATCCGCTGCACGGCCGGCTCGTCGAAGGCCCCCAGCTCCTCGAGGAAGTCCAAGGGCTGGGCCACGCCCTCGCCGTGGGGCCAGTCCGAGCCGAACAGGATGCGCTCGACCCCGATGAGGTCGGCCAGTGCCGCGAGGTCCTCCTCGAGGTACGGCGTGACCCACACGTGCCGGCGCACGGTCTCGAGCGGATCCTCCGCGAACACCCACGGCGTCTGGTTGGCCTGCTTGCGCAGCTTCTTGACCAGGACGGGGAGCCAGTCCGAGCCGTTCTCGATGCTCGCCACCCGCAGCGCCGGGTGGCGCTGGAAGACGCCGTGCATGATGAGCGAGGCGATGGTGTCGAAGATGGCCCGGTCGCCGACGAGGACCTGGCCGAGGGCGTCGTGGTTGCCGAAGCCGAACGTGGCCTTGCCGCCCCAGGCGGCGGCGATCAGCGGCGTTGTAGCCGCTGTCGCCGAGATGGAAGGCGACCGGGACCGACGCCTCGGCCAGACGGGCCCAGACCGGGTCGTGAGCCTTGTCGCCCAGCGACCGGCTGGTCCCGTTCGGACCGGGTACGGGAGCGGGGCGGATGTGCACCATGCGCACGCCGTGATCGAGCAGCCACTCCAGCTCGGTGACCGCCGCGGCGGGATCGGCGAGCGAGAGCAACGGCGGGGCGAAGATCCGGTCCTCGTAGGCGAACCCCCAGTCCTCCTCGAGCCACCGGTTGAAGGCCGAGATCGCGGCCATCGTCGCCGGGATGTCGTCCCGGAGCCCCTCCTCGACACCGACCCCGAGTGTCGGGAAGAGCAGGGCCGCCCCCAGGCCCTGCTCGTCCATCACCTCGAGCCGGCGCTCACGGTCCTGGTACTCGGCCCGGAGCGGCTCCACCTGCATCAGGGTGCGGGGATCGACCCCCTCGGGGATCTGCCCGCGGAACAGCGGGTCGAGGCAGCCGGGCACGATGATCGGGTCGAACGTCGGGTTCGGGACGAAGCGGTTGACCCGTCCCCCGACGAGCAGCTCGACGCGCTTGCCGTCCTGCACGGGCCGCACGGCCCGCTGACGGAACGCCTTGTCGAGGTGTCGGGTGAACGCGTCGAGCGGCTCGTAGTAGTGGTTGTCGGCGTCGAACGGTCTGGCGTCCATGGGATCCCCTCTGGGTCAGTCTTGCGTTCCGAAGAAGAAGGCGTCGGCGTTGTCGTGCAGCCACGCGGACCGCACGTCGTCGGGCAGGTCGAGCGCGGCCGCCTCACCGAGGCACCGCTCCATCGACAAGACCGGGAAGTCCGAGGCGAAGAGGATCCGGTCCGTGCCTCTCGTGCGCATGAAGTGGAGGAGCGACTCGGGCAGGCGCTTCGGCGACCACGCCGAGGTCATCAGCCGGAGGTTCCGGTACTTCAGCATCAGGCGGATGGCCACGTCCCACCAGGGGTCGGCCCCGTGGATCATGCACAGGCGCAACTCGGGGAAACGGACACAGACCCGATCCAGGTGGATGGGGTTCTGCACCTCCCCCGGGATCGGCGGCCCGGGCAGCCCGGTGTTCATGCACAGCGGCAGGTCGAGCTCGCAGCACTTCGTGTAGAGGGGGTAGTAGACGGCGTCGCCGGGCGGGTACATGCCGTCGCCCCAGAAGCTGGGGCCGACCACGGCGTACGCGACCGGGTGGTCGCGCACGAAGGACTCGAGCGCCCGCAGCGCCTTCATCGGCTTGAGCAGGTTGAGCCCGCCGACGGCGAGCGCGAAGCGATCGGGCTCGGCGGCCGCGTAGCGCTGGGCCCGGTCATCGACCGCGCCGACCTTGGTCATCAGGATCGCCCGCCTGACCCCGTGGGCGTCCATGTCGTCGAGGAGCTCGGGCAGCTCGGGGCTCTGGAAGAACGAGTCGTCGCCCTTGAAGTAGTCCTCTTTGACCCGCACCATCCACTCGGGCTGCATCTCGTCGGCAAAGCCCACGTTCACCAGGCAGTCGATCGCCTTCGTCATCGGCTGCTCCTCCGTCACTTCCCGGTGAAGCGCGGCTGGCGCCGCTCGAGGAAGGCGCTGATGCCCTCGCCCATGTCCGCGGTCGTGTAGGTGATGTGTTGGGAGCGGGCCTCGCCCTCGAGCGCCTCCTCGAAGCTCGACCCGGCGCTGGCGTCGAGAAGCCGCTTGGTGAGGCTCAGGGCCGTGGTCGGGCCGGTGGCCAGGCGGCGGGCCCACGCCTCCGCGGCGTCGGCCAGGTCCTCGGCGGGCACCACCTCGTTCACCAAGCCCCAGTCGAGGGCCTGCGGAGCCTCGACCATGTCCCCGAAGTACGCCATCTGCTTGGCCCGCCGGAG
This sequence comes from uncultured Microthrixaceae bacterium, assembly GCA_963725155.1. Classification (GTDB taxonomy): domain Bacteria; phylum Actinomycetota; class Acidimicrobiia; order Acidimicrobiales; family DATDAH01; genus DATDAH01. The sequence goes on along the minus strand of CAVRXU010000002.1, from coordinate 655,781 downwards.
CCCGATCTGGCGAGGGAGCGTCCAGGAGGACCCGCCGTCGAGGGCCAAGCCCCGTTTGGCGAAGATCGCACAGAAGCGGGCCCGGTCGCTGGCGACAATGAGGTCACAGGCGAGGGCCAGGCCAAAGGCGACACCGACCGCGAAGCCGTCGACGGCGGCCAGCGTCGGCTTGGGCAGCCGCTGGAGACGACGGATGATCTCGCCCACGATGCGCATCTCGGTCACGATCAGCTGCATCTCGCCGCCCGCCAGTCCCCCCGACCCGTCGCCGGACAGGTCCGCCCCGGACGAGAAGTTGCCACCGGCCCCGGTCAGGAGCAGAGCCCGGTCCGCCGGGCTGGTCGCCACCTCGGCGAGCACGCCGTCGAGGGCCTGCCAGCAGCCGGCGTCCAGCGCGTTCTTCCGCTCCGGGCGATTGAAGGTGACGGTGACCAAGCCGTCGCTGCGCTCGACCAGGACGTCGTCGGACATCGGCACACACTCCTCCCGGAAGGCCCGTGGGGGCAATTCCTCTAGAGCTTTGTAGCACCCTCGGCAAGCATCATCCGCAGCGCAGCCTTGTCGATCTTGCCGGTGGCGGTCATGGGAACCTCGCTGGCGTCGGCGGTGACCAGCCACCGGGTGGGCCGCTTGAATGCGCTCAGTCGCTCCTTCGTGGCCGCGGCGACGGCGTCGACCGGGAGGGCCGTGACGACGAGTGCCCCGACATCGCCGTCGACCTCGGTGACATGAGCCTGGCGAACGTCGTCGACGGCGCGCACGGCGGCTTCGACTTCGGACGGGTACACCGTCGCCCCCTTGACCTTGAACATGTCATCGAGGCGGCCGTCGTACCAGAGGTACCCGGCGTCATCGATCCGGCCCCGGTCGCCGGTCCGGAACCAACCCTCCGAGGTGAACACCTCGGCGGGCGAGTGCCCGCACACACCACGCATGAGGTTCGGGCCCCGGACGCAGATCTCGCCGCCCTCGGCAATCGTGACCTCGAACCCGTCGAACGGACGGCCGCAGCTCCCCCACTCGTCGGGCGGGAGATCGGTGTCGAGGCGGTCGCCGCAGTAGGGGCCGAAGGTCTCGGTCATCCCGAACAGGTTCGCCCGAGCACCCGGCGCCGGGCGTCGCTCGGCCGGCAGGACGGCGCCAAGGCTGGCGTCGCCCAGCGACGAGAGATCGGCGGCGGCGAATGCCGGGTGGGCCGCCAGCTTGGCGGCCTGGTCGGGCCAACCCCGGAACAGCGTCACCCGCTCCCGCTCGAGGAGACGAAGGGTGCGATCGGGGTCCGGTTCGGCCTCCGTGAGGAGGGTGGCCCCCGCCAGCAGCGTCGAGAGCAGCCCGCCGCTGAACCCCCCGGTCCAGAAGAAGGGCATGGGGATGTAGAGGCGCTCGCCGGGGCCGACCCCGCGGGCCTCCAGTCCGGCGGCGGTGGCCCGCAGACCACTGCCGTGGGTGTGGATCGTGCCCTTGGGGCGGCCCGTGCTGCCCGAGGTGAACAGGACGACGAGGTCGTCCGCCGACCGCACCCGGTCCTCCAGGGCGCGGACCCGGGTCGGCGGGACGCCCCCGTCGGGAAACCCGTCGGGGATGGTCCACACCCGCCGCAGGTCCGGCGCCGACGGATGGCGGGCACGTGAAGCGACGGCTTCGAGCAGGCCCGGGGCCGCCGCCTCCAGGTCGTCGAGGTAGGCGCGGCCGCGGAAGCTGGCGACGGTGAGGAGGTGCGACACCGATGCCGTCGTGAGCTGCGCCAGCAGCTCGGGCGGGCGGAGCAAGGTGCTGAGCGGGACCAGGACCCCGCCCACCCGCAGGACCGCGTACGCGGTAACCGCCCACTCGATGCCGTTGGGGGCCAGCAGGCCGACCCGGTCGCCCTTGGCCACGCCATCGCCCACCAGCCGAGCCGCGAGGTCGGCGCTGGCGTCGTCCAGCTCCGCGTAGGTGATGGCGGCGTCGTCGGTGACGAGGGCCGGGTGATCGGGCGCCGTGCGTCGGCGCAGGGCCAGGAGCGCCGGGATGGTCTCGGCGTCGACCGGTGAGGTCACTGCCCGCTCCGGCGGGGTGAGACCTCAGGCATGGCGTCCCGCTCCCCGGCCACGGCCTCGATCTCCGCCTCGCACAGCAGGCGGTCGCCGTCGAGCACCTGGATGGTCGAGTGGATACGGGAGCCCTCGACCCGCCGTTCGGCGGCCACGGCCAACGTGGTCAGGAGGGGCGCCGGCCGGCGGTACCGGATCGCCAGCGACACGGTCTTGCCCGCCACCCCGACCTCACAGTTGTGGTGCTGGGCGATGCAGTCGGCGAACAGGGCGAGGAACCCGCCGTGGACGACGCCCGCCGGTCCCTCGTAGGCGATCGGGAAGGTGACCGTGCCCGTCGCCCTCGTCCCGTCGACGGTGAGGTCGTAGGCGGGGAAGGCCGGGTTGTAGGCACCGATGTCCCGGCCGTGGTCGACGTACACCCGACCATCACCCCTTGCGGCCGCGCCGACCCGGGGCTCGAGGTCAGCCGGCAGCCTCGCGGCGAGCGCCACCTCCGCCTCGTCGAGCGCGGCAAGGAGGCGGTCCACGGCGGGATCGTCGTCTTCGGCGGCGAGGAGCAGGCCGGTCAGGCGCCGGAGCCGGGCCGCGACCGCCGTGGTCTGTTCGAGGGGCTCCACGCCGAAGGTCCACGGTTCCATCAGCGGCCCTTCGGCAGGCCGAGGATGCGCTCGGCGACGAGGTTCCGCTGGATCTGGGACGTGCCCGCCGCGATCGTGTACTGGAACGACCAGAGGTAGTCGTGCACGAGCCGGGCGTCCTCGGAGTCGTGGCCTGCCGTGCCGATCGCCCGCCGACCGAGGAGCTCCATGCCGAGCCTCGCGATCTCCTGGCCGAGCTCGCTGTAGCCGAGCTTCACGGCGGAGCCGAGGGGCGACGGGAGCGCCGTTGCCTCGGCCTCGGTGACGCACCGCTGGGTCATCCGCCAAAGCCCGTCGATCCGGGCATCGAGCCGCCCGACGTGGCGGCGCAGGCCCGGGCTGTCAGCCGCGCCGCCCGCCAGCGTGACCAGCCGCCGGAGCTGGGAACGCAGGGTGATGATGTGCTGGGCGAAGGCGGTGCCCCGCTCGAAGCGCAGGGTCACGTTGGTGACCCGCCACCCGTCGTTCTCCTCGCCGACCCGGTTGGTGACGGGGACGCGGGCCCCGTCGAGGAACACCTCGCAGAAGTGGCTCTCGCCGTCGATCGTCTTCATCGGGCGCACATCCACACCGGGCTGGTGCATGTCCAGGATCAGCCAGGTGATCCCCTGGTGCTTGGGCGCGTCGGGATCGGTGCGGACGAGCAGCTCGCAGAAGTCGGCGACGTGGGCCCGGGTGCTCCAGATCTTCTGGCCGATGACCACGTACTCGTCGCCCTCCCGGACCGCCCGGGTCCGCAGCGACGCCAGGTCCGAGCCGGCCTCCGGCTCGGAGAAGCCCTGGCACCAGACGCTCTCGCCCCGGAGGATCGGCGGCAGGTGGTGGCGGCGTTGCTCCTCGGTGCCCTCGGCGATCAGGGTGGGACCGGCGTGGGCGAGGCCGACGAAGTTGATGCCGACGTACGGGGCATCGGAGGCGGCGTACTCCTCCAGGTAGACGAGCTGCTGGGAGGCGGGCAGGCCCCGACCGCCGTACTCCACGGGCCACTGCAGCCCGGCGAAGCCGGCGTCGAAGAGCTGGCGTTGCCAGCCGGTGTCGTAGGCGCGTCGCGCCGCCCAGTCCCCGGGTGGAGGCGGTGGCCCATGGGCCGGGACGGCCTCGTCCAACCAGTCCCGGACCTCCCGGCGGAAGGCCTCGTCGACGTCGGAGTAGCGCAGGTCCATGTCAGCCCCCGGCGGGTGCTCCCTCGAGGAGTGCGCCGACGGCTACGAGATCGACCTTGCCGGAGTCGGTCCGAGGCAGCTCGTCGACGACCAGGACCTCGGCGGGCAGCTCGTAGCGGGCGAGCACGGTGCCGGCGTAGGCCAGGAGGTCGCCGGAACCGATGGCACCCGCCCCTTCGCGCAGCTCGACGGCGGCGACCGGTACGGCGCCGAGGCGGCGATCGTCCCGGCTGACGACGGCCGCCCCGCGCACAGCCGGGTGCCGCTCGAGGGCCGCCCGGATGTCCTCCGGCAGCACCTTGAACCCACCCCGGATGATCGCCTGATCGGCCCGTCCGAGGATCCAGAGGAAGCCGTCGGCGTCGATCCGGGCGAGGTCGGTGGTCCGGACCCAAGCCCCGTCGCCCAGTTGACCGGCCTTGACCTCGAGGAGGCCCTCGGCGTCGGGGGCGAGCGGCTTGCCGGAACCAGGGTCGACGACCCGCAGCTCGCAGCCGGCGTGGGCCCGCCCCACGCTCCCCCGCTTCGTGGCCCAGAAGGCGCGGTGGTCCTCGATGTTCCATCCGGCCACGCCACCCCCGAACTCGGTGGCGGCGTAGGCCACCAGCACCGGGACGCCGTACTCGGCGGCGAAGGCGTCGGCGTCGTCGGGGTCGAGCGGTGCGGTGCCGGAGACGACCGAGCGCAGGCTGCTCAGGTCGGCGGGGTCGACGTCGGCCTCGAGCACCATCCGGAGGGCGGTCGGCACCAGGCTGGCCGTCGCCGGCCGGTGGCGGCGGACGGCGTCGACCCACCCGTCCACCGTGAAGCGCTCGAGAAGCGAGAACGAACGGCCGTCCGTGACGCATTGCAGCACCCGGAACAGCCCGCCGAGGTGCACCAGCGGCGAGTTCACGACAGCCACGCCACTACGCAGCCGAAGGGTGCCGTCGCGGTCGGACTCGTAGTGCTTCGCGCCGACGAGGACCCGCTCGAGCGTGTCGTAGGCGAGGTCGACCCGCTTCGGTGGCCCCGTGGTCCCGCTGGTGAGCATCCGGACCGCGGTTCCCGGCCGAGCGTGAGGATCGACGTCACCGGTGGACGTCACCGCGAACGGTGTCCCGACATCGGTGGCCGCCACCGTCGTCGCCCGCGAGCCATCGGGCACGAGGTCGGCGAGATCGACGGGAGCGCCGGCGATCACCGGCAGGTCGAGGGCAGCCAGGTCCTCCCGGGTCCGCTCGACCCCGCGGCCCGGGTTCACCGTCACGACGCAGCCCCCGGCCCGCAGCACACCCAGGAGCAACCCCACCGACACGGGATGGTTGCGCAGGAGGATGCCCACCTCGAGGCCGGGACGGTCCACGAGGTCGGCGACCCGGTCCACGGTGTCGGCCACCTCGCCCCAAGTCCGCCACCGGCCCTCGAACTCGATGGCGTTGGCCATCGGATCGACGGCGAGCACGTCACCGATGCGCTCGGGCAGCCCCGTCAACGAATCCTCGGCTCGTTCTTCGGAGGTGGGTGCTCGGCGACCTCGGCCATGCCCAGCGGGTTGCCGAGCCGGGTGTAGAGCAGGCCCTGCTCCATGGCGGCGCGGTACGGGCGGTCGAGCGACTCCCAGATGGCGCGGACGGTGCCCTGGGTGGCGGCTGTCGGCTTGGCGGCGATGCCGACGGCGATCTCGTGGGCCCGGTCCCAGAGCTCGTCGCGCCCGACCACCTCGGTCACCAGCCCGATGCGCAGCGCCGTCTCCGCCCCCACCCGCTCGTCGTTGCCCGAGAGGGCGATGCGCAGGGTCTGGGCCAGCCCGATCCGGCGCATCAGGCCGACCGGCTCGAGCGCGGAGACCATCCCGGCGGTGACGTGGGAGTCGAAGAACGTGGCTTCCGGCGAGCAGATCACGATGTCGGCTTCGTTGAGGAAGTAGAAGGCGCCCGCGGTGCAGAGGCCCTGGACGGCGCAGACCACCGGCTTCCAGACCTTCTGCCACTTGGGGCTCAGCAGCTCACCCGGATCCTCGTGGTTCCACACGTCGTCGGGCTGGCCGTAGTCCTTGGTGACATCGAGCCCGGCACAGAACGCCCGGTCGCCCTCGGCCCGCAGGACCACGGCGTGGACCGCGGGGTCGTCCTTGACGAGGCGCCAGGCCGCACGGACCTCCTCGCACATCTGCCGGTCGAAGGCGTTCAGCACCTCGGGGCGGTTCAGCGTGATCGTCGCGACCCGGTCGGGCGAGGTCGCATAGCGGATGGTCGTGAAGCTCACGATCCCGTCCACTTGGGCTCGCGCTTTTCGACGAAGGCCAGCGGGCCCTCCTTGGCGTCGTCGGTGCGGACGACCCGTTCCCGGAAGGCCTCGCCGAGGATCTCGGCCTCGTGGAGCGGGAGGTCGAGGCTCTTGCGGATGGCAAGCCGGGTCCCGCGGACCGCCAGTGGCGCGTTGCGGTTGACCAGGCCGGCGACCTCCTTGGCCCGGTCCACGAGCTGATCGTGCTCGACGACCTCGGAGATCATCCCGAGCTCGTAGGCCCGGTGGGCACTCATGCGCTCGTGGCGACCGGTGAGGGCGATCCGCATCGCGATGTTCGTGGGCAGCACCCGGGCCAGCCGGACCATCTCCCGGCCCGACACCAGCCCGATGCTCACATGGGGGTCGAAGAACTCGGCCCGATCCGAGGCGATCGTGATGTCCCCGGTCGTGACCCAGTCCAGCCCGGCACCGCAGCACAGGCCGTTGACCGCGGTGATGATCGGCTTGGTCATCATCCGAAAGGGCGGGGTGCCCTCCTGGGGCGCCTCCCACTGCTCGTACGTCGACAGGTACGGCTCGTCGTAGACCACACGTCCGTCGGCGGGGATCTCGGTGACGTCGGCCCCGGTGCAGAAGGCGCGGCCGTTGCCCGTGACCACGATCGTCCACACCGCTTCGTCGGCCTCGGCCGCGGCGTACACCACCCGCAGGTCACGAATCATCTCGGGGCTCAGGGCGTTGAGCCGGTCGGGCCGGTTCAGCGTGATGATCGCGGTCCGGTCCTCGACCTCGTACAGGATCGTCTCCAGCTCCATGGGACCTCCCTAGCAGCCGGCGGCGCTCACGGCGACGTGACCAGCGTCGAGCCCAGGAGCAGGGCGTGATCGTCGGCCGACCCGAAGCTCGCCTCGAGCACCCAGGCCCGCTTGAGCAGGTAGTGGGGGAGCATCTCCCAGGTGAAGCCCATGCCACCGAGCACCTGGATGGCGGTGCCGGCACCGTCGATGGCCGCCTCGGCGGCGAGGAGCTTGGCCGACGCGGCCGATCGGCCAGGGTCATCGGCCCGGGGGTCGTCGAGGACGGCGGCCGCGGCGTAGGTCGAGCTCTGGGCGAGGCTCGTAGCCACGTACCTGTCGGCCAGGAGGTGCTTGATCGCCTGGAACGATCCGATCGGGACGTCGAACTGGTGCCGTTCGAGGGCGTAGGCGCGGGCGGTCTCCAAGGCGCGGGAAGCCAGGCCGACGAGGGTGGCCGCGGCCAGGACGGTGCCTCGGCGCCGGAGCTCGGCGGCCGCGTCGGCGTCGCCCACGACCTCGCCCCCTCCGAGGCCCACGAACCGGCCGACCGGTGTCAGCGGGTCGAGGGCCAGCAGCGGTTCGGGCGGCGGGAGCTCCGCGCTGCGATGGGCGACGACCTGCTCGTCGTCGACGACGAGCAGCACGTCGAGGTCCGGAGCGTGCTCGACGACCGCCGTGCCGCCGTCAATCGAGCCGGCCTCGATCCCCCCGACGATCGGGTCACCCGACGCCGCGCCGTCGACCAGCGGCCCCGCCAGGACGGTCCAGAGCAGTGGGCCCGGGACCAGGTACGAGCCCACCTGCTCGAAGGCCAGCGCGGCTTCGAGCACGCCGAGGCCGCTGCCGCCCGCGTCGTCGTCCGTCACGAGCCCGAACAGGCCCATCGCCGCCAGATCCCCCCACGTCCCTCGGTCGACCGGCGCCCCTTCACGAGCGCCCACGCCGTCGAGCGGGAACCGGTCCGCGAAGAACCGCTCGACGGTCTGCTGGAGCTCGACCTGCCCCGGATCCAAGCCGAACTCCATCACGCCTCCCCGAGAGCGTTCACTTGAAACATCTAGATGTTAAGCGTACGGTCATCACGACACCCACGCCAAAGATCCTGCCCCAGGAGGCCCTTCGTTGACCGACGGTCGAGTGGTCATGGAGCGAGACGACAGCTCGGGCATCGCTCGCATCACGCTGGACAACCCCAGCCGGAAGAACGCCTACGACCCGGCGATGCGCCAGCAGATGGGTGCGTACCTCGACGAGCTGGCCTACGACGACGACACCAAGGTCGTGGTGCTCCGCGGCGAGGGCGGCGTGTTCACCACGGGCGCCGACATGAACAACGCCTACGCCTGGTACGGCGAGGGCGAGAAGGACGGCAGCGAGAACGGCGCCAAGCCACGTCGGCCGAGCCAACGACGTCGCGTGCTGGTCGACCGCCAGACGTTCGACTTCTACCAGTCGTTCCTCGGGTACCCGAAGGTGACGGTGGCGGAGGTGTCGGGCTTCGCCTTGGGCGGGGGCTTCGAGCTGGCCCTCATGGCCGACATCTCGGTGGTGGCGTCGGATACGAAGCTCGGCATGCCTGCCACCCGGTTCCTGGGCCCAGCGCTCGGGTCGCTGCACCTCTTCTTCCACCGTCTCGGGCCGGTGTTGGCCCGACGCCTGCTGCTCACCGGTGACACCATCGAGGCCGGCGAGATCGCCCACCTGGGGGTGTTCACCGAGGTCGTGGAGGCCGACGCGGTCGCGACACGGGCGGCGTGGTGGGCGGAGAAGGCGTCGCGGATGCCGGCGGACGGGATCGTGCTGGCCAAGGAGGCGTTCCGCCTCATCGAGCAGCTGTCGGCGTACCAGGGCGAGCAGGTGCTCAGCCCCCTCCTGCACGCCTACGGCACGAACCTGCAGTTCGACGACGGCGAGTTCAACTTCGTCAAGGCCAGGGCCGAGCACGGAACCAAGGCCGCCTTCGAGCTGCGGGATGCCCACTTCGAGGTCCCCGAGCCCTAGCAAAGTCGGCCACGAGTCCGTCACCTAGCATCGCCGTCGATGGATCGAGGGCTCCGCCGCGTCGCCATCGTCAACCGTGGCGAGGCCGCGATGCGCCTGGTCAACGCCGTGCGGGAGCTGCGCCACGAGCACGGCCACGACATTCGGGCGATCGCGCTGCACACACGGGCGGAACAGACCGCGATGTTCGTGCGCGAGGCGGACGAGGCGGTGTGCATCGACGACGGGCGGCCGCCCGATGCAGGCAGCCCCTATCTCGACCTCGACGCCCTGGAGCAGGCGCTGGTCGCGGCGCGGGCCGACTCGGCGTGGGTCGGGTGGGGGTTCGTCGCCGAGCGTCCGGAGTTCGCCGAGCTGTGTGAACGGCTCGGCATCGTGTTCATCGGTCCGCGTCCCCACGTGATGCGCCGGCTCGGCGACAAGATCGCGGCCAAGCTGCTGGCCGAGCAGTCCGAGGTGCCGATCGCGCCGTGGAGCGGTGGACCCGTCGAGTCGATGGACGAGGCGCGTCGGCACGCCGCCGCGATCGGGTACCCGCTGATGATCAAGGCGACGGCCGGCGGTGGAGGCCGCGGCATCCGGAAGGTCGACCACGACGACGGACTGGGTGAGGCCTTCGCCAGTGCCCGCGCCGAGGGGCTCAAGGCCTTTGGCGACGCCACCGTCTTCATGGAGCGCGTCGTGACCGATGCCCGCCACGTCGAGGTGCAGCTCATCGGCGACACCCACGGCACGGTGTGGGCGGTCGGTGTCCGCGACTGCAGCATGCAGCGGCGCAACCAGAAGGTGATCGAGGAGTCCCAGTGCGTCGCGCTGACGCCCGACGAGGATCGCGACCTGCGGGCCGCCGCGGTCCGTCTGGCCAAGGCGGCCGAGTACGAGAACGCCGGGACCGTCGAGTTCCTCTTCCAACCGGCCGAGCGGCGGTTCGCGTTCCTGGAGGTGAACACCCGCCTTCAGGTGGAGCATCCGGTCACCGAGCTGACGACCGGGCTCGACCTGGTGAAGCTGCAGATCCACGTCGCTGGAGGAGGCCGGCTGGAAGGCGATCCACCCCCGACGGTCGGTTACGCCATCGAGGCTCGACTCAACGCCGAGGATCCCCAGCGCGCCTTCGCCCCCGCCCCGGGCACCATCGACATGCTGACGTTCCCCGTCGGACCCGGCGTCCGCGTCGACACCGGCGTCGCCGAGGGGGATGTGATCCCGGCGGAGTACGACTCGATGATCGCCAAGATCATCGCCCACGGGGAACAGCCGTGACGAAGCGCTGGCCCGCCTCAACCGGGCGCTCTCCCAGACCACGGTGCTCGTGGAAGGCGGGACCACCAACAAGTCGTTCCTCCTCGATCTCCTGGCCCGTCCGGAGGTGCGCGCCGGCGCGGTCGACACGGCGTGGCTCGATCGACTCACCGCGGCCGACGAGCACCTGCCGACGCGCTTGGCTGACGTCGCCCTCGTCGTCGCGGCGCTCGATGCCAGTGAGCTCCAGGCCGGCGCTCGATCGTGCCGCGTTCCTCAGCTGGGCGAGTCGCGGCCGCCCCCAGGTGGACACCGAGATCGGTCGGACGGTCGAGCTGCGCCACGGCGCGGCAGTCGTACCGGGTCGCCGTCCGACGCGTCGGCCCGACCCGGTACGAGGTCGAGCTCGACGGCGTGACGTCCGTCGTGGACGTCGAAGCGATGGGGCGGGGGCGCAGCCGGCTCACGATCGGCGGGCGCAGCTTCAACGTCGTGTCCTCGACCCAGGGCAGCGACCACTTGATCGAAGTCGACGGCGTCGCTCACCGCTTCTCCCGGGACGACGCCGGCATCGTCCGGGCTCCGGCGACGGCGCTGGTCGTCGGCGTCGACGTCGCCCCGGACGACGTCGTGGAGGTGGGCACCCGTCTGGCGGTCGTCGAGGCGATGAAGATGGAGATCGCCATCGTGGCCCCGGTGAGCGGCCGGGTCCGCGACGTCTTCGTCGCCCGCAACGTGCAGGTCGATGCCGGCACGCCGTTGTTCCGGATCGAACCCGTCGGCGACGACGACACCACGATGTCGCTGACGGACCGCATCGCCCTCACCGCGCTGCGGGCGGACCGGGCCGCGGACGATGGACTCGATCTGGTCCTCGCCTCCGTGCTCGGCCTTGACGTCACGACTGCCGCGGCCCTCCGCCTGCTGGACGACGACGATCGTTCGGGCACCGAAGCGCTGGCGATCCTCGACGCCTTCGCCGACTCTGCGCCCTCGCCCCCGAGCGCCGCGACCTGGACGCCGACAACGAGACGCCGCGGATCCCCGGAGCACCTCAACACCTACCTGCGATCGCTCGATGTCGAGCGCGAGGGTCTGCCGCAGTGGTTCAACGACCGACTGCTGCGGGCGCTGGCCCACTACGGGGTCGCCGGGCTCGATCCGAGCCCGGCCCTCGAGGATGCGTTGCTGCGCATCTTCGTCGCCCAACAACGGCGCGAAGAGCAGCTCCCCATCGTGGTCGCACTGCTCGAGGGCCCGCTGTCGTCGACCGGGCTGCGCGAGACGCTGGATCGGGTGATCGATTCGACCCGGCGGCGTTACCCGGCGATCTCCGGCCTCGCCCGAGGGGTTCGCTACAGCCGCTTCGACCGTCCGCTCATCGATCGAGCGCGGTCGGAGGTCTCGGCCACGATGAAGGACCTCGCCGCCGAGCTCCTCGAATCGACCGACGAGCGGCCCGAGCGGATGGATCAGCTCGTGGCCTGCGCGCTGCCCCTGGGACCGATCCTCGCCGAGGACGGGCCTGCTCCCCGACGCGGTGTCGCCCGGCCCTCTTCTGGCCGTGCTGACCCGGCGGTACTACAAGATCCGCGCCCTGCGTTCCGTGCGGGTCGAGCGAGTCGGCCCGGACGACGTGTGTCGCGCCGAGTACGTCCACGACGGCCGCACGGTGCACGTCGTCGCGGTCCGGGCTCGTGAGGGGGGTCTGGCCGAGGCGATCGACGCCGCGGCCGAGGTCGCGGCCTCGGTCGCCGCTCCGGACACGGTCACCGTCGACATCTACCTGTCGTTCTCGGCCGGAACCACCGCTGACGTGGACGCGATGGCAACCCAGCTCCGCGAGCTGCTCGCCGCCGCGGCGCTGCCCGGCGCGATCCGACGGGTCGCGGTGATCCCGTCGGGGGGAGATGACGATCTCCTCACCTTCCGGCGCGCCGAACGGTGACGGGGCCCGGCCCTATTGGATGGCGTCGGAGCCGGACCCGGAGACGTTCGCCGAGGACATCAAGTTCCGCGGTCTGCACCCGATGATCGCCCGTCGCTTGCAGATGTGGCGGTTGAAGAACTTCGAGATCAGCCCCCTCCGCGCCCCGGGCGAGCTCCACCTCTTCGATTGCGTCGCCCGTGACACCTCGTCGGACGAGCGGCTGATCGCCGTCGCCGAGGTCCGCGACCTGACGCCGGTGCGCGACGTCGCCGGTCGCGTCGTGGCCCTGCCCGAGCTCGAGCACGTCCTCGCCGGCTGCCTGGACGCCATCCGCCAGGCCCGGTCCGAGCTCCCCGACGCGCACCGATTGGAGTGGAATCGCATCCTGCTCTACATCTGGCCCGTCGTCGACCTGCCCCTCGATGAGCTCACCGCGATCGCGCGCCGGCTGGCCCCCCTCACCGAGGGCCTCGGCTTGGAGCAGATCGTCGTCAGCGGCCAGCTCGCCGGGGCGGGACCAGAGGAGACCGTCGAGACGGTGATGCGTCTGGGGTACGAGCTGGGTCGCGGTGTCACCGTGCGCCTCACCGAGCCGTCGACCGCACCGATGAAGCCTCTCGACGACTACACCCGCAAGCTGATCCAGACCCGCCGGCGAGGGCTCGTCTACCCCTACGAGCTGCTGCCGCTGCTGCGCGGGGAGGGCGGCACGTTCGTCGAGCACGATCTCGACGACGATGACGATCGGCTCGTGCCCGTCGATCGTCCCGCCGGCCAGAACCAGGCGGGCGTCGTCGTCGGTGTGGTCAGCACGCCGACGGAGCGCTACCCCGAAGGCCTCACCCGCGTCGCCGTGCTCGGCGATGCCACCAAGGCGATGGGATCGATCACCGAAGCCGAGTGTCGGCGGCTGCTCGCGGCCATCGATCTGGCCGAGCGGTTGCAGGTGCCGATCGAGTGGTTCGCGATCTCGGCGGGCGCCAAGATCGCCATGGATTCCGGCAGCGAGAACCTCGACTGGGTGGCTCGCGTGCTGCGCCGGCTCGTCGTCCACACGCAGCGCGGCGGCGAGGTCAACGTCGTGGTCGCCGGCATCAACGTCGGGGCGCAGCCGTACTGGAACGCCGAGGCGACGATGCTGATGCACACGAGGGGCATCCTCGTCATGACCCCCGACAGCGCGATGGTGCTGACGGGCAAGCAGGCGATCGACTACTCCGGTGGGGTGTCCGCCGAGGACAACCTCGGCATCGGTGGTTACGGGCGGATCATGGGACCCAACGGTGAGGCCCAGTACTGGGCGCCCAGTCTCTCCGCCGCGTGTGGCGTCCTGTTCGACCACTACGACCTGACGTACCGGGCGCCGGGCGAACGCTGGCCCCGTCGGGCCCCGACGAACGATCCCGTCGATCGCGACGTCCGGTCGGTGCCGCAGGGCGTCGAGGGCGTCGACTTCTCGACGGTCGGCGACATCTTCTCGGACAACGCCAACCCCGACCGCAAGAAGCCCTTCGACATCCGCACCCTGATGGGCGCCGTCATCGACCAGGATCACGACCCGCTCGAGCGCTGGCCCGAGATGGCCGAAGCGGAGATGGCCGTGGTGTACGACGCCCGGCTCGGGGGACAGGCCGTGACGATGATCGGCATGGAATCGCGGCCCCTCCCGCGCCACGGCGTCACGCCCGCCGACGGGCCGCCGCAGTGGTCAGCGGGCACGTTGTTCCCGCTGTCGTCGAAGAAGGTGGCGCGGGCGATAAATGCGGCCAGCGGCTGCCGTCCAGTCGTGATGCTGGCCAACCTGTCGGGGTTCGATGGCTCGCCGGAGTCGCTGCGGCGGCTGCAGCTCGAGTACGGGGCCGAGATCGGCCGGGCCATCGTCAACTTCGACGGCCCGTTCGTGCTGTGTGTCGTGTCCCGCTACCACGGCGGGGCGTTCGTCGTGTTCTCGGCCACCCTCAACGACGACATGGAGGTGCTGGCCGTCGAGGGCTCCTTCGCGTCGGTGATCGGTGGCGCGCCGGCGGCCGCCGTCGTGTTCACCCGCGAGGTGGACCAGCGCACACGCGCCGATGAGCGCGTCCGCGCCCTCGAGGCCGTCCTCGCTGACGCCCCGCCGGACGAGGTCAGCCGTCTTCAGGCCGATCTGTCCACGCTGCGGGACACGGTGCGCACGGAGAAGCTCGGGGACGTCGCCGCCGAGTTCGACGGCGTCCACAGCGTTGAGCGCGCTCAGGCGGTGGGGTCGGTGCACCGCATCATCCGTGCGGCCGACCTGCGCCCGGAGCTCATCACCGCCGTCGAACGGGGCGTGGCCCGCTTCGACTCACGCTGAGGTGGCGTCGACCGCGGTGACCGCCACCTCACGGGCCCAGCGGTAGTCGGCCTTGCCACTGGCGTGGCGCTCCACCGCTTCGCAGACGACGACCGCCCGTGGGGCCTTGAACCGGGCGATCCGGGCCGCCACGAACTCCCGCAGCTCGGCGGGGTCGAGATCGGCACCCCGGCGGGGCTCCACGACGGCTACCACCTCCTGGCCGAAGCGCTCGGAGGGCCGTCCGACGACGAGGGCGTCAGTGACGCCCGGATGGGTCAAGAGCACGGCCTCCACCTCCTCCACATAGACCTTCTCGCCCCCGGTGTTCACGACCATCGAGTCCCGCCCGAGCATCCGGATGCTGCCGTCGGCCAGGCACTGGGCCCGGTCACCGGGGATGGCCACCCGCTCGCCGTCGATGATCGGGAACGTGGCCTCGGTGCCCTCGGGGTCACCGAGATAGCCGAGCGGCACCCGGCCCCGGCGGGCGGTCCATCCGACCTCTTCTTCACCGGGCTCGAGCACGCGGGTGCGGTCGGCGCTGACCACCGTGGCCCCCAGGCCCGGGCTGAACCCCTCGGGCTGGGCCGAACGGGTCCGGGCCCCGAACGCCATGCCGCCCGTCTCCGACGCCCCGTAGCCGTCCACGATGGTGAGGTCGGGCACCAGGTCGAGCAGGGCTTCCTTCAGGTGGTCGCTCGTCGCCGCCCCCCCGGTGCCGATCATGACCAGCGAGCTGACGTCGTACCGGCCCGTGCGCAGCTCGTCCACCAGGGGACGGAGGTAGGCGTCGCCGACGATCGACATCATGAAGGCCCGCTCGCGCTGGATCAGCGCGAGGACCACGCCAGGGTCGAAGGGCCGGGAGTCGTCGTGGACCAGCACCGTGCACCCACGGTGGAGGCCCGAGTAGGCCGTCCACTGCGCGGCGGCGTGCATGAGGGGTGGGACGGCGTACCACGGCCCCATGGCGCCGGCCGCGGCCTCGGCCCCGATCGACTCCGCGGTGGCCCCCTCGACCCCCGCCATCGCCGAGACGTAGATGTCGGCCTGGCGCCAGAGCACGGCCTTTGGCCGACCGGTGGTCCCGCCGGTGCAGACCAGGCAGAGATCGTCGGGCGACGGATCCGGCAGATCGGCGAGCGGCGTCGCCACGGCCACCTCGTAGGCGGTGCTGCCCGGCAGCGGGTCGACTCCGGAGCCGTCGTCGACGTCGATCAGCACGAGGTCGGTCGTGGCGACGGCCTCCGCGAGCAGCGGTCCATACCGACGGTGGTAGACCGCGGTCCGGGCACCGACGTCGGTGAGGAGCGTGCCCAATTCGGCGGCTCGGTAGTGCTGGTTGACGTTGAACGGGACCGCCCGCGCCCGGTAGGCGCCCAGCTGGGCTTCGATGTACTCCGTGCCGTTGTGGAGGACGAGGGCGACGGGGTCCTGGCCCTTCTCCCAGCGCTCGAGGACGGACCGCTCGCGACGCAGGCCGATTCCCTGGCGCACCAGGAACGACGCCAGTCCGCGGGAACGGTCCCGCACCTCAGCGAAGGTCCGACGAACGTCGCCGCAGACCAGCATCTCCCGATCGGGCACCGCCTCGGCCACGACGTCGTGCACGGCGGCGAGGGCCCACTCCCCCTCTGACATCCTAAAAGTCTAGAGCTTTTGGCCGCGTCAGCGCAGCTGCCAGTCGACGCGCTGGCCCGAGGCGAAGCGGTCCTGGCCGGCCTTGAACGCGGCGGCGTCGGAGCCGATCCGGGTGAAGAGGTTGGCCATCCCCACGGCCTGCGTGCGAGGGACCTCGTGGGCGGTCCACAGCGCCCGCATGGTCCCCTGGATGACCAAGGCCGGCGAGTCGGCGATCACCCGCGCCACCCAGGCAGCCCGCTCGAGTAGATCGTCCCGGGGCACGACCTCGGTGACCAGGCCGATCTCGCGGGCCCGCTCCGCCGACATCCGCTCGTGGGCGCCGAGCAGCGACATGCGCATGACCTCAGGCAGCGGCATCTTGGAGAGCATCTCGATGGGCTCGAACGCCGCCGTCATCCCGTAGGTGACGTGGGGGTCGAAGAAGGTGGCGTCGTCGCTGGCGATGATGAACTCGGTCTGGCCGAGCATGTAGAACGCGCCCCCGCAGGCCATGCCCTGCACCGCGGCGATCACCGGCTTCCAGAGGTCCCGGCTCTTGGGGCCGATGTCCCGGCCGGGGTCGTCGTACATCCACGGCGTCGGGTAGTCCGGGTAGTCCCCCGCGGCCATCGAGTCCGTGTTCTCCTCGGAGACGGCCTCACCTCGGTCGATGCCGGTGCAGAAGGAGTGGCCCTCGCCGGTGAGGACCACGCAGCGGACGTCGTCGTCGTAGCGGAACGCGGTCCAGAGATCCGCCAGCTCGTCCTGCATCTGCTTGTTGATGGCGTTTCGGACGTCGGGCCGGTTGAGCGACACCCACGCCACACCGTCGTCCTTGCGCACCAACAGGGTCTCGTACTCGGCCATGGCCCGAAACTTACGTCGCGCTCCGCGGGGTGAACCGCACCGGCATGGCCTCCAGCCCGCAGATGAAGTTGGACGGTCGGTAGGGCAGGGGCTCGTCGCCGGCCAGCTCCAGGTCGGGCAGACGGGTCAGCAACTCGCGGAACATGACCCGCAGCTCCAGGCGGGCCAGTGAGGCACCGAGGCAGAAGTGGGGACCGAACCCGAAGGCCAGGTGGGGGTTCGGGTCCCGAGTCAGGTCCAGTTCGTCGGCCCGGTCGAACACGGCCTCGTCGCGGTTGGCCGACGGGTAGAAGAGCATGACCTGGTCGCCCTCGTGGAGCTGCTGACCCCGCAGCTCGAGGTCCGTGGTCACCGTGCGGGCCATGTTCTTGATCGGGGACACCCAGCGCAGCAGTTCCTCCACGGCGATGGGCAGCCGGTCGAGGTCGTCAACCAACACCGCCCACTGGTCGGGATGCTCGATGAGAGCCAGGAGGCCGCCCGTGATCACGTGGCGCGACGTCTCGTCGCCGCCGATCAGCAGCAGCAGCGTCTCCTGGACGATCGACTCGTCGTCGAGGCGATCGCCGTCGATCTCGGCGGCACAGAGGATGCTGATCAGGTCGTCTCGGGGATCGGCCCGCCGATCGGCGATGACCCCCATCTGCAGCTCGCGGAACCCGAGCATCGCCCGCAGGCCGGCGTCGGCCACGTCGGGGGGAGGGTCCAGCGTGGTGGCCCGGATCAAGTCGTCGGACCACGCCAGGAGGTCGTCATAGTGCTCCTCCTCGAAGCCGAGGAGGTCGGCGATCACCAGCAACGGCAGCGGTGCGGCGATGTCCCACACGGCGTCGGCCGTCCCCGCCTCACAGACCCGGTCCACGATGCGCCGGCACAGGGCGGCGACCGTGTCCTCCAGCTCGCCGATCCGACGCGGCGTGAATCCCCGGTTCACCAACGAGCGCCTGCGCTGGTGATCGGGATCGTCCATGGAGATCATCATCGGGAGCGGATCGCCGTGGGGACGGGGGGCCCGTCGGCTGGAGAACGTCTTGGGGTCCTTCTCGATCGTCAGCACGTCGTCGTAGCGGGCGATCCCCCAGACGTCCGCGACCTCGTCGTAGTGGACGGGCGCCTCCCGCCGCATCCACGACCAGACCTCGTGGGGGTCCTCGGCGTACCAGGCTCCGTCGAGGAGGTTGACGTCCACGGAGGGGACCCTAGTCAGGGTGAATCCCTCTAGATGATTCGACTACCCTCGACGAGAGCCGGACGGCCATGAGCACGGGAGGCCCCGATGACCACCGCTTCGGATTTCCCCGTCTACGACGCCGACAACCACCTCTACGAGGCCGAGGACGCCTTCACCCGCCACCTCCCGGCGAGCCATGCCGACCTGTTCCGGTTCGTGGAGATCAAGGGCCGCAAGAAGCTCGTGGTCCGCAACGTGATCACCGAGTTCATCCCGAACCCCACCTTCGAGGTGGTCGCCCCACCCGGGTCCCACATGGCCTTCTACGCCGGCGACAACCCGGACGGGAAGTCACTGCGGGAGCTCACCGGCGACCCGATTCGCTGCCTACCCGCCTTCCGCCAGCCGGCACCCCGCCTCGAGCTGCTCGACGAGCAGGGCATCCAGGCCTCGCTGATGTTCCCGACCCTGGCCAGCCTCATCGAGGAGCGGCTCCTCGACGACCCCGCGCTGACCCAGATCGCCCTCCGCGCCTTCAACGAGTGGCTCCACGATGAATGGCGCTACGACTACGAGGGCCGCATCTTCGCCACGCCCGTGGTCAACCCGTGCCTCCTCGACGAGGGCATCGCCGAGCTGGAACGGCTGATCGACCGGGGCGCCCGGGCCGTCCTGCTGCGACCGGCGCCGGTCAGCGGCCTGCGGGGCACCCGCTCACCGTTCCTCCCGGAGTTCGACCCGTTCTGGGCCCGCATCCAGGAGGCCGGGCTGCTCGTCGCCCTCCACGCCTCGGACAGCGGCTACCAGCAGTACCTGAACAGCTGGGAGGGCGTCACGGGCGAGTACGTCGCGTTCCGGCCGCAGAACTTCGTCGCCGTGGCCGACGACGGGCGCTCCATCCAGGACGCGCTGGCCTCGGCGATCTGCCACGGGATGCTCACCCGCTTCCCGGGTGTCCGCCTCATGAGCGTGGAGAACGGCGGCAGCTGGGTCGGTCACCTCCTGCGCAACCTCGACCACGCCTACGCCAAGATGCCCAACGAGTTCCCCGAGCACCCCCGAGACGTCTTCGCCCGCAACGTGTGGGTGAACCCGTTCTGGGAGGACTCGGTCGTCGGCCTCGTCGACCAGATCGGCGCCGACCGCGTCTGCTTCGGCTCGGACTACCCGCACCCCGAGGGCCTCGACGACCCCTTGGCGTGGCGCCGCGAGGTGGAGGACCTGCCCGCGGCGGACATCGAGGCGATCATGTCCGCCAACCTGAAGGGCCTCCTCGCCGCCTGATCAAGCGTTCTGGCCTCTGATCCTCCGGTCATAGCCGGAGGATCAGAGGCCAGAACGGAGAGGGTCAGCGGGAGAGGATCGTCACCGCCGCCGTGCCGGGGGCGCCATAGACCTGGGCGTAGCCGACCTTCGGCTCACCGGCCACCTGCCGCTCGCCGGCCTGGCCTTTGAGCTGGAGGACCAGCTCGTTGATCTGGCGGAGGCCTGACGCGCCGATCGGCTCACCGTTGGCGATGAGTCCGCCGTCGGTGTTGACCGGCATCGGCCCGTCGATCTCGGTGGCGCCGTCGGCGATGAGCTTCTCCTGCTCCCCGTCGGCGCAGAAGCCGTTCTCGGCCATGTGGATGACCTCGGCCCCGGCGTCGGTGTCTTGGAGCTGGATCACGTCGACGTCCTCGGGACCGACGCCGGCCTCCTCGTAGGCGGCCCGAGACGCGTACACGGTGGGGGCAACGTCCTCGTCGACGGCGGCCCAGGTGGTGTTCACCTCGTAGGCGCCGTAGTTCCGGGTGCGGATCGCCGTCGCCTTCACATGGACGGGAGCCTCGGTGTAGCGGTCCGCGAGGTCGGCCCGGCACAGCACGACGGCCGCCGCCCCCTCGTCCGGGGCGCAGAACATGTACTGGGTCAGCGGGTGGTTGAGCACCGGGGAGGCGAGGATGTCCTCCACGGCCATCGGCGTACGCCGAAAGGCGTTCGGGTTGTGCACCCCGTTGCGGAAGTTCTTCGCCGCCACCCGGGCCAGGGTCTCGGTCGAGATGCCGTGATCGTGCATGTAGCGGTTGATCTTCATCCCGAAGAACTTGGTGGTGACGAACTGGCCGTTGTCGCCGTACCACGCCGGGACGTTGGTGAGGCCGGGGTCGGCCTTGAACGAGCCCCGCGCGTGCTTGTCCATGCCGACGGCCACGGCGACGTCGGCGACGCCCGCCACGATGGCGTTGGCGGCCTGCTGGATCGTGGCCGCCCCGGTGGCACAGGCGTTGAACACGTTCATGAACGGGATGCCGGTGAGGCCGAGGAGGCCGGTGAGCGGGTCGGTCTGGGCGACCTCCCAGCTCCCGCCGAACGCACACCCGACGTCCTTCCACTCGACGCCGGCGTCGGCCAGAGCCATCTCGACGGCATCGGCCCCCATCTCGAACGCGGACTTGTCACCGAACCGCCCGAACGGGTGGAGCCCGACCCCGATGATGGCGACGTCGTTCATGTCGTCTCCTCAGACCGGCTCGAAGGCGAAGGTCATGATCTCGTCCCCCTCATCGTCGACGTAGAACGGGACGATGGTCAGCTCGACGTCCATGCCGAACTCGAGTTTGGCCGGATCGCTCTCGGTCAGCCGCGACTCGACCCGGACCACGTCGCCCAGCTGCACGAGGCCCACGCCGAAGGGCTCGAACGACGCTCCCGTCGGGTCACCCGCGTAGGGCAGCACCGGGGGGAACCCCTGGGTCGTCCACGACACCAGCGTCCCCTGCCGGGGCAGCGGCAGTTCCGACATCGCGGTGTGGCCGCAGCGGGGACAGCGGGACTGGGTGGGGAACGTCGTCGCCCCGCAGTCGTCGCACCGGCCCCCGATCAGCTGCGGCTGCTCGTCGGGCCAGGTGAAGACATCGGCGATGGGCTTCTGCATGGGCGCAACCCTACTTTCGTCAAACGTCTAGAGGTAAAGGCCTAGAAGTGGTCGAGGAGGTCGACGACGGTCTTCGCCTGCTGCCCCAACATGACGCGCCCGACGACGCCCATGTGGGTCCGCCAGTGGGCTTCGGCGCCGTCGGCGTCACCGTCCGCGATGAGCGTGGCCAGCCGTTGCTGGGAACGGATGCCCCGCCTACGGGTGGCGACCGAGTCCCCATTGGCCTCGACCTGGCTCACCGCGGTCACGGCCCGGGTGACGACCTCGTTCAACATCTCGACGAGGATCGTCAGCGTCTGGTTGCCGGCCAGGCTGACCAGCTTCTCGTGGAACAGGGCGTTGACCTTCCCAAAGGCGTCGGGGTCGTCGATGACCGCTTCCTGCTCGGCGATGAGCGCGCGGAGCTCCTTCGCCGCCGCCGTGCGGCCCCGTCCCTGGGCGACGTCGCGAACGGCGGCGGGCTCGATGATCGTGCGGGCCTCGAAGACGTCCGCCAGGGGCACGTTCCGGGCCTGGAGGACGAGAGCCGCGGTCCGGGCCGCCTGGCGGTGGTCGGGCTGGTGGATCCGGACACCGCCGTGAACGCCCCGGACGACGGTGATCAAGCCCTCCGTCTCGAGGATGCGGAGCGCCTCGCGCAACGACGGGCGGGACACGCCGAACCGCTCGATGAGCTCCGGCTCGTGCCCCAGCAGCTCGCCCTCCACCAGCCGGCCCTCGATGATGAGCAGGCGGATCTCGTCGGCGATCTGCTGTGGCTTCTCCCGCTTGGCGCGCCGCGGTGGGCTGGTCACGTCAGTGGGTCGACGAGCACGGCCTGCCGCTTCACTCGCCGGTGGCGAGGTAGGCGGCTTCGATCCGGTCGAGTTGGCCGGTCAGCTCATCCGGCGTACCGCTGAGGACGATCCGGCCCCGCTCCATCAGGTAGACGCGATCGGCGATGGCGAGGGCCTGGCGCACGTGTTGTTCGACGACCAGCACGCCGACGGCCCGCTCCTTCGCCGCGGCGCGGACGGTCTGGAGGAGGTTGGCGACGATGATCGGGGCCAGTCCGAGGGACAGCTCGTCGGCCAACAGCACCTTCGGGTCCCGGCCGAGGGCTCGGGCCAGCGACAGCATCTGCTGCTCCCCGCCCGAGCACAGCCCGGCGCGGCGGCCCATGATGGGCTCGAGCGCAGGGAAGTACCCGAAGGCGACCGTGGGGGCGACGGCGGCCAGCTTCAGGTTGTCGGCGACGGACATGTTCATGATCACCGAGCGCTCCTCGGTGACGTAACCGAGGCCGTTTCGGCACCGCGCGTGCATCGGCGACCGGGTCGGCGTACCGAGGAAGTGGACGTCCCCCTCCAGCGGTGCCAGCTCGCCGGCGAG
This sequence comes from uncultured Microthrixaceae bacterium, assembly GCA_963725155.1. GTDB lineage: Bacteria > Actinomycetota > Acidimicrobiia > Acidimicrobiales > DATDAH01 > DATDAH01. The sequence goes on along the minus strand of CAVRXU010000002.1, from coordinate 633,473 downwards.
GGTGAGCAGCGTCGTCGTCTTCCCAGCGCCGTTCGGGCCGATGAGGGCCACGACCTCGCCGGCGTCTACGCGGAGGTCGACGTCGCGGACCACCGCCATCTTGCCGTAGCCCGCTGACAGGCCCTTCGCCTCGATGAGGGTCTCGGTCACGTCGGTACCTCCGCGACCTCGTCGGGGTGGCCGAGGTAGGCGTCCCGCACCGCGTGGTCGCCGCGGATCTCCTCGGGCGTGCCGCTGCCGATCACCCTGCCGAAGTCGATCACCACGATGCGGTCGCAGGTGGACATCACCAGGCCCACGTCGTGCTCGACGAGGAGCACCGCCATGTTGCGCTCGTCGGCCAGCCGCCGGATGAGCCGGGCCAGGTCCGCGGACTCGTTCTCGTCGAGGCCGGCGGCGGGCTCGTCCAGCAGGACCACCGATGGCCCCGACGCCACGGTCCGGGCGATGCCGACGAGCCGGCGCCGGCCGTAGGGCAGCTCCTCCGGGGTCTGGTCCAGGTGCGGCTCGAGATCGAACTCGAGCACGGCGGCCACCGCCGTGGGCGGCAGGTCGTGGCGGCCCGGCCAGAACAGGTCGCTCACCCACGAGAGCCTCGAGGTCCGCTGGTCGCTGCCCGCCCGGATGTTCTCCTCGACGCTGACGTCCTCGAACAGCTCGAGGGACTGGAACGAGCGCCGCAGGCCGAGCCGGGCCCGCTGCGTCGCGTTCATCCGGTCGACGCGTCGGTCGTCCAGGGCGATCGAGCCCTCGGAGACGTCCACGAAGCCGGTCACCGCGTCGATGAGGGTCGTCTTGCCCGCGCCATTCGGCCCGATCAGGCCGACGACCTCCCCCGGGCGCACCTCCATCGAGACATCGGCGACGGCCACCACCGAGCCGAAGCGAACGGTCAGGCTCTCGATCGACAGCGTCGCGCCCGCCACTGGCTCGACCTCGGCCCGGGGCAGGGGCTCACGCTCGCCGCGCTTCGCCACGAGGCGGAGCCGCTCCCACAGCCCCCGGCCGTGAGCGACGGCGAGGTCGGCAATGCCGTTCTGGTGCACGATCAGGATCAGGAACACGAGCAGGGACCCCAGGATGAGATCCCACTGGTCGCCCAAGCCGATCCAGTCCTCGATCACCCGGGTGCCGAGCCCCCCGACCGCGTTCGGCGCGGCGAAGGCGGCGCCGAGCACGTAGCCGAGGCCGCCGATGACGGCGTAGCCGAGGCTGTTGATCGAGGCGAAGACGTTGAACTCGGTGTAGGTGATGAGCTGGCCCCGGAACCCGATCAGGATCCCGGCCACCGCGGCCAGGCCGGCCGAGACGGCGAAGGCGTAGAGCTTCACGCCGAACACCGAGATGCCGAGCGAGGCGGCGGCGCGCTCGTTCGTCCGCACGGCGATGAGTCGTCGGCCGGTGCGCGAACGGCGCAGGTTGGCGACGAGCAGGGCCAGCAGCACGAAGGCGACGAGGCTGACCGCGGCCCAGGCGTGGGGGTGGTTGACGGCGTCGACCTCCATCCCGAAGAGCTTCACCGGGCCGATCCGGGTGCCACCGTCGAGGGCGTCGCCCAGGTAGTTGGGGTTGGCGAAGACCACCTCCGACACGATGAACCCGAGGCCGAGGGTGACCACCGCGAGGTTCACCCCGCGGGTCCGCAAGGCGGGGACGGCGAAGAGCAGCCCCACCGGGATCGTCAACAGGACGCCAAGGACGATCGCCAGCTCGACGGGGAGGTCGGCGTGCACGAAGCGACCGGCGATCAGGGCGCCGATGCCGGCCAGGGCCCATTGGGCGAGCGAGATCTGCCCGGCGTACCCGGTCAGGACCACGATCGAGAGCACCATCACCCCGGTGGCGACCGAGATGTAGGTGGCCTGGGCCCACGACTCGTCCATCACGCCGAAGAGCAGGGCGAGCACGATCGCCGACGCCAGCAGCAGCCCCCGCACGCTGATCTCGCCCGTCCCGAGCCGGGGCAGCCGTTCGGCGATGTGCGAGCGCAGGGGCAGGCCCCGACCCCGGACGACCACTACGAGGAAGATCACGAGGAACGCCGGCGCGCGACTGAGCCCGGAGATGAGGTCCTGGTGGAGGACGTCCTCGATGTCCGCCTTGTAGAGGGTGGCCATCGCCTCGCCCACGCCGATGATGAGGCCGCCGACCAGGGTGAGCGGGAACGAGAGGAAGCCGCCGAGCAGGGCGGCCCCCAGCCCGGCCACGGTGACCACGATCGTGAACGTGGCCGCCGACAGGCCGGTGAGCGGCGCGGCGAGGACGGCGGCGAACCCGCCGAGCATCCCGCCGATCGTCCACGTGAGAGCGGCCAGGCGGTCGGGTGACCACCCGAGGGTCTGCACCGCCCGTTCGTTCTGGGCGCTGGCGTTGATGGCCAGGCCGACCCGGGTGTACCGGGTCCAGGCCCACAGCGCGGCGGTCACGACGAGCGTGATGGCCACGAGGTAGATCCGCTCCTGCTGGACGACGATCCCGCCCCAGTCGTAGAGGTCGTCCGGCAGGTAGGGCTCGACCGGCTGGTTGGCCGCGCCGTAGCGCTTGAGGACGATGGCCTGAAGGAGACCGAGGAGGCCGATCGTGGCGATGACGCGGACGATCGCCGCCGCGTTGCGCAGGGCCCGCAGGACCAACGCCTGGAACGCCAGTGACACCGCGCCGGCGGCCAGCACGGCGACGGCGATGGCGGGCCAGGTCCCCCAGCCCTGCTTGTCCTGCAGGTCGACGAAGGCGATGTAGGCGGCGAAGGTCCCGATCGCCCCCTGGGCGAAGTTGACCAGGCCCGACCCGCGGTAGATGAGGACGGCGCCCTGGGCGAACAGGGCATAGGTGGCCCCCGCCCCGAGGCCGATGATCAGGAACTGCAGGAACGACTGCACAGGTCACCGGCCTCCCGGAGCGGGTCTGGTCAGGTCGTGTTCGGGCTCAGCAGGTCGGGGCGCCGAAGGGCGAGCCGCACAGCACGTCGTCGAAGAGGATCTCCGAGCCCTCGACGAAGTTGCCCTCGAGCCCGTCCGGGGTCACCCCCGCCGGATCCCAGTTCCACGTCGACCAGTGGTTGATGCCGCCCCGGGAGAAGACCCCCGGGTGGTCGGCGTCCGGCGTCCAGTTCTCGCCGCCGAACATGTCCAGCATCGGGACGTCCTGGGCCTGGTTCAGCATCTCGGTGATGCCTTCCCGGGTGAAGTCGGTCATGCCGGCGTCCCGGATCATGTAGAGCAGGGCGTAGAGCCCGATCCACGAGCGCATCGGGCTGGCCTTGAGGTTCGCGGGCTGCAGCGACTCCTGACCGGATGCCGCCAGGTCCTGGCGCAGGGCCTCGTACACCGGCAGGTCGAAGGTCGCCGGTGCGAACGACCACAGGAAGACCATCTGCTCGGCGAAGTCGCCGAGCTCGGCGACGGTGGCCTGCGAGAACGTGCCGAGGCTGGCGCCGATGAGCAGGTCGGTGCCCAACTGCTGGCCGGCCCGCACGACCTGGACCGCCTCCTGCTCGCCGAGGGCGAGGTTCACGCCACCGACGCCGGCGTCCTGGGCGCCGAGGATGAACTGGTTGTAGTCCGTGGTCCCGGCCGGGACCGGGACGTCGTAGGGGAACGTCGCCCCCTCGTCGGCGTACAGGTCCTCGAGGAGGCCGACGAGCGCGGAGGCGGCGGCCAGATCGACCCGGATGAGGCCGATGTCGGTGACGTCCTCCTCGATGAGCGCCTGGGGCAGGAGGAAGGTCACCCCGGTGCCGGAGGCATCGAGCGGGTAGGCGTTCTGGTCGCCCCAGTCCTCGGACGTGACGTTCGACGCGACCCGGGGGATCCCCGCCTCCGCCATGGCCGGCGACACGTCGGCCTGGCCGGCGGTGCCCTGGTCGTTCACCGTGGCGACGACACCGGCCTCGTCGACGGTTCGCACGCAGGCCAGCGCCTGGTCGGCGTTGCCGCCGTCGTCACAGGTCGTGACCTCGATGCACGCGCCGTTGGCGCCGCCTCGGGCGTTGAACGCCTCAGCCGATGCCTCCAGTGCGGTCGCCTGGTCCTCCAACGACAGGACCGGCGACTCGAAGACGGTCATCAGCCCGATCTTCAAGGGGTCGAGCGTCTCGTCACACGGGCCGTCGTCCCAGAGACCGATGGCCTCGTAGTCCACCTCGACCGCGGCCGCGGCGCTGCCGCCGCCTTCGGCGTCGGACCCGTCCCCGCCGCCGGAGTCGTCGCTGCTGCACGCGGCGGCCACGAGCGCTAGCGCCATCAACGCGGCCACCAGTCGGGCAATGGTTCTCGACATCGCGGTCACTCCCCCTGACGGTCGTTGCCGACCGGCCTACAACCCCCTGAAGACCTCTACATGGTTAGACGGCGGGAGACGACCAGGCAAGTCGCTCGCCCCACGCGGCCGGTTGCCTCTCCAAATCGGAGAAGCTAGTTTCCGGCGTATGTGGCACGACGAGCGACTGCTCATCAGCGGGGAGCTCCGTCCTGCTGAGGGCGACCAGACCTTCGAGACCGTCAACCCCAGCACCGAGGAGGTCCTGGGCACCGCGGCGGACGCCACGCTGGCTGATGCCCGGGAAGCCATCCAGGACTCCCGGCGCGCCTTCGACACGACGGACTGGACCACGGATCCGGCGTTCCGGGCCGATTGCCTCCGGCAGCTGCAGGCCGGCTTCCAGGCCGAGGCGGAGAACCTGCGTCCGCTGATCGTGGCCGAGACCGGGGTCCCGGTGATGCTGACCACGGGTGGGCCCGCGCTGGACACGCCGGTCGAGATGATCGGGTGGTACGCCGACCTGCTCGACCGCTACGAGTTCACCGAGGACCTCGGCACCGCGGAGGCCCGGGGTGGGCAGCACCGCCGCTGGGTGGAGAAGGAGGCGGTCGGCGTCGCCGCCGCCATCGTGCCCTACAACTACCCGCTGCAGATCTCCCTGGCCAAGCTCGTGCCCGCCCTCGCCGCGGGCTGCACCGTCGTGCTGAAAGGGCCACCCCACAGCCCCTGGCTGACCTCCTCGATCGGGCGGGTCATCGCCGAGCACACCGCGATCCCGCCGGGCGTCGTCAACGTCCTCACCTCGTCCTCCGTCGAAGTGGGCGAGGCCCTGGTGACCGACCCGATGGTCGACATGGTCACCTTCACCGGGTCGACCCCGGTCGGGCGCCGGATCATGGCGGCGGCCAGCGACACCGTGAAGAAGGTGTTCCTCGAGCTCGGGGGCAAGTCGGCCTTCGTCATGCTGGACGACGCCGACCCCGCCCTGACGGCCATGATCGCCGGCTTCACGATCTGCTCCCACGCCGGGCAGGGCTGTGCCATCACGACCCGCCTGCTCGTGCCCGAGGCCAAGCTGGCCGAGATGGTCGACCTCGTGGCCGACACGCTGGCCGGTGTCCCCTACGGCGACCCCACCGACCCCTCGATGATGATGGGCCCGCTCATCGACGAGCGTCAGCGCGAGAAGGTCGACGGCTACGTCCAGCGGGCTTCCGCCGACGGAGCGAAGATCGTCACCGGGGGGCGGAAGCCTGAGCACCTGCCCCGCGGCTTCTTCTACGAGCCCACCCTCCTGGCCGACGTCGATCCCGGCTCGGCGATCGCCCAAGAAGAGCTCTTCGGACCGGTGCTGGTGATCATCCCCTACCGGGACGACGACGACGCCGTGGCCATCGCCAACGACTCGATCTTCGGCCTGTCCGCCACCGTCTTCGGTGCCGACGACGAGCGGGCGACCGCGGTCTCCCGCCGCATCCGGGCGGGCACCGTCAGCATCAACGGCGGCATGTGGTACGCCCCCGACGCCCCGTTCGGCGGCTACAAGCAGTCCGGCATCGGGCGGGAGATGGGCGTCGCCGGCCTGGAGGAGTACCTCGAGGCGAAGACGCTCGCCCTTCCGGTCAAGTGAGCGACCGCCGTTGGTTCAGCCCAGCCGGGGAATGACCTTCGGGAGATCGAAGGTGGTGCGGATGCCTGGGGCCGCCGCGCACACCGTGGCCACGGCGTTGACGGCGGGATGGGCGGTGAAACCGGGCGACACGTCGGCGTAGTGCGACGGGTCGACCGGGAACCGGATCTCGAGGTCGATGGGCGTGTCACCGAGCGCCTGCACCCGCCAGCCGGTCTCCCGCAGGTCCCAGGCCGGCTCGACATCGGTCGTGACGTACCAGTTCGCCCGGAACCGCATGAGCGGCTCGCCGTCCCGGAGCGCCGTCACGATCGGGCGTTGGGCGGCGACGCTGCCGGCCTCGACCGTTCCGGCGGCGATCTCGAGGTCGTGGGCGGCCACGGCGACCTCGCCGCTGGACTCGATGGCGTCGATCGGCAGCCCGATGGCGTCGGCGAGCACCGACAGGGACGGACCGAACGCGTGGGCCAGGTGGCTGAAGCGCCTCTCGTCGAAGGAGGCCGGGTCCCCGCCGAACCCCATCAGCTCGAAGAGCATCTCGGGTGAGTCCCGCGACGACATGTCGGCGAACTCGTCGATCTGCAGGAGATCGAGACGGCGGTGCATCGTCAAGAGCACGATCGGCAACGCCTCGGAGATGAAACCAGGGCTGCTGCCGGTCGCGTGGATCGACGTGCCGCCCTCCACGCAGGCGTCCTCGACCCGTCGACGGACCTCGGGGTCCATGCTCGCCGGTCGGACGAACTCACCGCGTGTCGTCACGATGTTCGTGCCCGACGCCAGGATCCGACACACGTCGTCGACCTCACAGCCCTGCGGCATGTACAACACGCAGTCCGCCCCGAGGGCCAGGACGTCGTCGATGGAGCCCGTGGCGAGCACTCCGGTCGGGCCGGCGCCACAGAGCTCGCCGGCGTCCTTCCCGACCTTGTCGTCGGCGTGCACGTACACCCCGACGAGCTCGAGGCCCGGATGTTCGATGACCGCCCGCAGCGACCTCGTCCCGATGTTGCCGGTGGCCCACTGGACCACCCGGAGCGGCGTGCTCATGTCCCCCCTAGAACCCGACTCTTTGGAACTGAGATCGAGATTATCCTTCCGTCGGTGAGCGACGTGCTGGTGGTCATCGGGGTCGGCGGGATGGGCGAGGCGATCGCCCGGCAGGTCGGCGGGGACCACCAGGTGCTCCTCGCCGACTTCGACGAGGCGCTGCTGGAGGCCGCGGCCGGTCGCCTACGCGGCGACGGCCACGACGTCACCACCCGTCAGGTGGACGTCGCCGACGCCGCCTCGGTCCGCGAGGTGGCGGCGGCCGCCGCGGCCGTGGGACCCGTGGCCGCGCTGGCCCACACGGCCGGCCTCTCGCCGGTGCAGGCCCCGGCCGAGCGGATCGTCGCCGTCGACCTGATCGGCGTGGCCAACGCCCTCGAGTCCTTCGCCGAGGTGATCGCACCGGGCGGGTCGGGCGTGATCATCTCCTCGAACTCCGGCTTCCTCGTCGGGCCGCTCCCCGCCGAGGATGCGGCATCCCTGGCCGGCGTCCCGGCGGGCGACCTGAACGGGGTCCCCTGCGTCCAGGCGATGCGGGACACCGACCCGGGCCTGGCCTACGCCTACGCCAAGCGAGCCGTGCGCTTCCTCGTCCAGCAGGCCAGCGCGCCGTGGGGCGAGCACCAGGCCCGGATCAACTCGCTCAGCCCCGGCATCACCTCGACCCCGATGGGCGAAGAGGAGCTGGGCGGTCCCCACGGGGAGGGGATGCGCGGCATGGTCGCCGCCTCAGCCGCCGGCCGCCCCGGCCGCCCCGAGGAGATCGCCGCGGCCACGGCGTTCCTCCTGAGCCCGGCCGCCTCCTTCGTCACCGGCACCGACCTCCTCGTCGACGGCGGCATGGTCGCCGCCCTCCTCACTCCCCCACCGGCCGGCTTGACGGCCAACCGAGGCAACAAGGGGGGCGTGGGGTCGGGCTGCCCGTCGTCGGGGGCAGCGAGCCAGCGATTCTCACGCCCCGTGACCACTTCTCGTACTGGCGCCTGATCTCGGGTCAGGGCACCAAATCAGGCGCCAGAACGGGGCTTGGGCAGAATCGGGCTGAACCCGACGATTTCGTCACGCTCGGTGGGAATCGGGAGTCGGAAGGGCACCGCGGACAGGCAGCCGGAGGGCCAGGCCCCCGTGGTTGCCATCGGTGTGCCCAGCCCGACGGCCTACGTCAGGCGGGCGTGTCGCCGTCGGCCGAGCGCGGCCTTGTGGAGCACGTTCTCGGCCAGGCGCATGTGGGCGGCGTCGACGAGGCGGCCGTCGTGGCCGATGGCGCCCACACCGTCGGCCTCCGCCGCCCGGTAGGTCTCGACCGACTGCTTGGCGGCGGCGATCTCCTCGGCCGTGGGGGCGAAGACCTCGTTGGCGATGGGGATCTGGGAGGGGTGGATGGCCCACTTGCCGTCGAAGCCGAGCAGGCTGCCGTGCGTGGCCGCGCGGCGGTAGCCGTCGGGGTCCTGGTAGGCGGGGTACGGGGCATCGATGGCGTCGATGCCGGCCACCCGCGCCGCGGTCACCACCTGGACGCGGGCGAAGTGCCAGAAGTCGCCGGGGTACTCGCTGACCGGGTCGAAGTTCCCGTCCACCCGGGCGTGCTGGGACGCCGACAGGTCGCCGGCGCCGAAGATCAGCGCCTCCAACCGGTCGCTGGCCCGGCCGATCTCCACGGCGTTGGCCAGGCCCTCGGCGTCCTCGATGAGGACCTCGAGGCCGATGCGCTTCCGGAGGCCGAGCTTGGCCTCCAACTGGGTGAGCGAGGACGTCGACCCACCAGACGTCCCGGGCCGAGCGGGCCTTGGGCACGATGAGGACGTCGAGCGCCTCGCGGGCGCCGGTGACGACCTCGATGATGTCGTCGTGACACCAGATGGTGTCGAGGCCGTTGACCCGAACGGCCCGCACGGTCCGGCCCCAGTCCTGCTCAGTCAGCGCGGCCACCGCCGTCGCCCGAGCCCCGACCTTGGCCACGGGGGCGCAGGCGTCCTCCAGGTCGAGGAAGACCAGGTCGGCCCCGGACGACGGTGCCTTCGCGCACATCTTCTCGCTGCTGGCCGGCGTGGCCAGCTCGGAGCGCCGGGCCCGGGGCTCGCCCATCAGATGACGGCCGCGGACTCGAGCTCGGCGAGCTGGTCGGCGGACAGCCCGAGGATCCCGCCGTAGACGGCCTCGTTGTCGGCCCCCAGGTCCCGGCCGAGGTGATCGATCCGCCCGGGGGTCTCGCTGAGGACGACGACCGGAGCCTGGACGGTCATCTCGCCGAAGTCCGGGTCGTCGACTTGCCGGTAGGTGCCCCGGGCACGAAGGTGCTCGTCGGCCAGCAGCTGCGCGCGCGTCGTAGACGGGGGCGGCGGCGACCTCGGCCGCCTCGAAGACCGCCATCGCCTCGTCCATGGTCCGCTCGCCGATCCAGGTCGCCACCAGGTCGTCCAGCTCGGCGGCGTGCGCCGGCCGGCGGACGGGATCGACGTAGTCGGGATCCTCGGCCAGATCCGGGCGACCGACGGCCCGGAACAGGCGGACGGCGATGTTCGGCGCCGCGCTGGAGATGGCGACCCACCGGTCGTCCGCCGTGCGGTAGGCGTTGCGAGGCGCACTGGCGGGGAGCATGTTGCCGACCCGGCCCTGGACGACGCCGAGTTGGTCGTAGGCCAGGGTCGCCGACTCCATGAGCCGGGCCAGGGGCTCGATCAGGTTCACGTCGATGAGCTGGCCATCCCCGCCGTGGACGTCGCGGTGGTAGAGGGCCATCATCACCGCGTAGGTCGCGGCGAGCGCCGCCACCCCGTCGGCCAGCATGAACGGGGGCAGGGTGGGGGGTCCGTCGGTTTGGCCGGTCAGGTGGGCGAACCCGCTCATGGCCTCGGCCAGGGTCCCGAAGCCGGGGCGATCGCTCTTCGGTCCGCCCGGCTCCGTACCCGGTCACGTGCAGCATCACGACGTGCGGGTGGGCGCGCGTGGACCGACGTCGTAGTCGATGCCCCAGCGCTCCAGGGCGCTCGGCCGGTTGCCGACGACGAGCACGTCGCTGATGTCGAGCAGCTGGTGGAAGAGGTCCTGGCCCTCGGGCTGGCGCAGGTCGAGGGTCACGCAGCGCTTGTTGCGGCTCACGCTCTTCCACACCAGGCCGATGCCCTCGCGCCGCTCACCCCACGTCCGCATCGGGTCGCCGGCGCCGGGCTGCTCGACCTTGATCACCTCGGCCCCGAACTCGCCGAGCGCCGTGCCGACCATCGGACCGGCGGCGAGCGTGGCGAACTCGACGACGCGGACGCCGTCGAGGGGACCACCCTCGCGGTCAGGCACGAGCGGCCACCTCGGGACGGGCGAGGCCCAGGTGGTCCCGCAGGGTCGAGCCCGTGTACTCGCTCGCGGAAGACTCCCCGGCGCTGCAGCTCGGGCACGACCAGCCGCACGACGTCCTCGTAGGCGCCCGGGGACGTGGGTGGCGGCGATGACGAAGCCGTCGCAGGCGTCGCCCTCGAACCACTCCTCCATCTGGTCGGCGACATCAGTGGCCGGTACCGACGAAGCGGGGACCCTGCAGCAGGGTGGCCCGGTGGCCGGCCAGGTCGGCGAGGGTCAGCGTGTCCCCGCCGATGTGCTTGCGCAGGTTCTGCACGAGGCCCCGGATGCCGGAGACGGACTCGATGAGCTCGTCGGTGATCGGGTCGTCGAGCGCCATCGACGAGAAGTCGTAGTTCATCAGCTCGGAGAGCAGGGTGAGCGAGGCCTTGGGGTCGACCAGGTCGTTCAGGAAGAGCTGCTCGCGCTCCTGGGCGTGCGCCGTGGACTCGCCGACCACGGTGTAGGCCATCGGCAGCATCTTCACCTCGTCGGGGTCGCGCCCCGCCACGGCGATGCGCTCCTTCTGGTCCTTGTAGTGGGAGCGGGCGACGTCGATGCCGGGGTCGCCGGTGAAGATCAGCTCGGCCCAGCGGGCGGCGAAGTCCTGGCCCCGGCCGGACGACCCCGCCTGGAGGAGCACGGGTCGGCCCTGCGGGCACCGGGGCACGGTGAGCGGGACCGCGCACGCTGAACCAGTCGCCCTCGTAGTTGAGCTCGTGGACCTTGTCCGGGTCGGCGAAGGTCCCGCTGGCTCGGTCGAGGACGAGGGCGTCGTCCTCCCATGTGTCCCACAGGCCGGTCGTCGCCTCGAGGAACTCGTCGGCTCGGTCGTAGCGGGCGTCGTGATCCGAGGACCTCGTTCATCCCGAAGTTCTGGGCCTCGCTGTCGTTGACCGAGGTGACGACGTTCCAGGCGGCCCGGCCCCCGGAGAGGTGGTCGAGGGTGGCGAACGTGCGGGCGACGTGGAACGGCGTGTAGTAGGTCGTCGAGTAGGTGGCCCCGAGCCCGATGGACGACGTCGCCCCGGCGACCAGGCCGAGCACGATCGCTCAGGTCGAGCTTCACCGGACGGGCCCCGAGCCGCACCGCCTCGGCCACCGACCCGCCGTAGATGCCGGGCATGGCGAGGCGGTCGTCGAAGAACATCAGGTCGAAGCACCCCTCCTCGAGGGTCCGGCCGAGCTTCTGGTAGTAGCCGGCGTCGAGGAAGCCGTGTTCGGTGGCGGGGTGGCGCCACGAGCCCGAGTAGACGGTGACGTTGCCGGCCTGCATGAAGCCGACCAGGGACATCTGGCGCACGTTGCTCACTCCTGCGCTGCGAGGGCGTGTTCGGCTCGCCGCCGGAACCCGGCGAGGCTGGCCTCGTGGTTCTGGGCCCGGGTGCTGCGGGACATGATCGACACGTCGTGGCCTGCCGCCTTGGCCCGCAGCGCCCCGACCGTGGCCTCGTCCTTCGGGACGTGGGCGAAGGGGTCGAAGGAGTACCACCGCATGGCGTTCTCGTGGGTCATCTTGGCGACGTCGGAGTCGGGGACGTCGTTGGCCGCGAACACCGTGTCCAGCTCCTCCGGGGCGGTCGGCCACATGGAGTCGCTGTGCGGGTAGTCGGCCTCCCACGCCATGTTGTCGATCCCGATGTGGTGGCGGAGCTCGACGCCGATCGGGTCGCTGATGAAGCAGGTGAGGAAGTGCTCCCGGAACACCTCGCTCGGGAGGCGACCGCCGAAGTCCTGGAACGTCCAGGCCTTGTGCATCTCGAAGGTCCGGTCGACCCGGTCGAGGAAGTACGGGATCCACCCCGTCCCCCCCTCGGAGAGGGCGATGCGGAGCTGCGGGTACTCCTTGATGACGCGGGACCACAACAGGTCGGCGGCCGCGGACTGGATGTTCATCGGCTGCAGCGTGATCATCACGTCGGGGGGCGAGTCGACGGCCGGGATGGAGAGCTTTCCCGACGACCCGAGGTGGACCGACAGCACGGTGTCGGTGTCACAGAGGGCCCGCCACAGCGGGTCCCAGTACTCGTCGTGGAAGCTCGGGTAGCCCAGCGCCGCGGGGTTCTCGGTGAAGGTGAGCGAGTGGCACCCCTTCTCGGCGCACCGGCGCACCTCGTCGGCGGTGAGCTGGGGGTCCCAGATGGCGGGGACCGCCATCGGGATGAAGCGGCCGGGGTGGGCGCCGCACCACTCGTCGATGTGCCAGTCGTTGTAGGCCTGCACGAGGGCGAGGGAGAAGTCGACGTCGTCGGTGGCGAACAACCGGGCCGTGAAGGTCGGGAAGGAGGGGAAGTTCATCGAGGCCAGGACCCCGCCGGCGTCCATGTCCTTCACCCGCTCGTCCACGTCGTAGCAACCGGGCCGGATCTCTTCGAGGCTCTGGGGCTCGAGGCCGTACTCCTCCAGGGGCCGCCCGGCGACGGCGTTCAGCGCCGGGTTCTCGATCACCGCGTCGCCGAAGGTCCACACGTCGTTCCCGGCCTCGTTGCGCACGAGCTGGGGGGCCCGTTCCAGGTAGTCCCCCGTGAGGTGGCCGGCGAACAGGTCAGGCGGCTCGATCACGTGGTCGTCGACACTGATGAGGATGAGATCATCGACTGCGGTCATGGTTCCCCTCTAGGAGAATGGTACTTCCGGTTTAGCAGAGTGATCTTATACTCCGGGGCCGGAGGCTGCCAGCACGCCCTCGATCCAGGTGACGAGGTCGGCGGTGACCTCGTCCCGGTTGGTCTCGTTGAGGACCTCGTGGCGGGCGCCGGGGTAGTAGTGGGCCTCCACCTCGAGGCCGGCGTCCTGCAGGTGGCGTTCCAGCGCCCGCACGTTGACGGCCATCTCCGAGGCGGGATCCTGCTCCCCGGTGAGCAGGAGCACCGGCAGGTCGGTCGGCAGCGCGGCGATGCCCTCGAGGCTCATGGCCTCGAGGACCAGCCCCATGAGCTGGGCGGTGAATCCGAACGTCATCGGCATCTCCTCACCGCACAGCGGGTCGGCGAGGTAGGCGTCGACCTCGGCCTCGTCACGACTCAGCCAGTCGTAGTCGGTCCGGCCGGGCTCGAAGGCGGCGTTGAACATGGGCAGCATCGGCACGGGCTCATCGGCCATCGGGCCCTCGGCCATCCCCTGCATCATCGCTGCGATGTCAGGGAGGCCGTCGGCGTACCCCCCGGACCCGGACAGGGCCAACCCGGCCAGCTCGCCGCCGTGACGCACAGCGAAGGCCTGGGCCAGCATCGCCCCCATGGAGTGGCCGACGAGCACCACAGGGAGGTCACCGGACTCCTGGCGGGCGAGGGCGACGAGGTCGAGGAGATCGTCGACGGTCCCGGTCACGCCGGCCGGCCCCGCCCGGCCCACACCGGTGGATCCGGCCGTGGCCCCGTGGCCCCGGTGGTCGGGGGCGTAGACCGCCCAACCTCGGTCGACCAGCTCGGTCGCCAGCCGCTCATAGCGGCCACCGTGCTCGGACATCCCGTGAGCCACGACGATGATCGCCGACGGGTCCTCGGATGGTGCCCACCGCCGGTAGCTGATCGTCGTCCCGTCACGGGCCTCGAAGGTCTGGAGTGGCAAGTTCATTTCCGTCTCAGGATACTCTGGTTCTCAAGCGTGATGTCGAGATCCTGGGGGAAGCCTGATGGCATCGATCAACGAGGCGGTCGACCGGTCGGCCATGGCGGCGGTCATCGCCGAGACCGGGGTCGGCATCACGTTCGGTGAGCTGGAGGACCGGAGTCGGCAGCTGGCTCACCTCTTCCGCAACCGGGGCCTCGGTCCGGGCAGCCACGTCGCCGTGTTGCTCGAGAACCACGTCCGGTACTTCGAGGTGTGCTGGGCGGCCCAGCGGTCAGGCCTCTACATCACGCCGATCAACTGGCACCTCGGCGGCGAGGAGGCCGGCTACATCCTCTCGGACTGCGGGGCCACTGCGCTGGTGACCTCCTCCCGCATGGCCGACCTGGTCGCGTCACTGGGATCTCACCTCGACGGGGTCACCACCCGGCTGAGCGTCGACGGGGGTGTCGACGGCTTCGAGGACTACGAGACGGTGTTGGCGGCCCAACCCACCGAGCCCGTGGACGACGAGACCGAGGGCTCGCTGATGCTCTACTCGTCGGGCACCACCGGTCACCCGAAGGGCATCCTTCCCCCGCTCAGCGGCGCCCCGTTCGGCACGGGTGGCGTCGTCGACGCGCTGGTCGCCATGTACGGCTTCGGCGTCGGGACCCGCTACCTCGTGCCCGCGCCGCTGTACCACGCCGCCCCGCTCGGCTGGTCCATGGGCGCCCAGCGGGCGGGCGGCACGGTCGTGGTGCTGGAGCGCTTCGACCCGGCGGTCGCTTTGGCCGCCATCGAGGAGCACCGCGTCACCCACGCCCAGTTCGTCCCCACCCACTTCGTGCGGATGCTGAAGCTCGACGAGGCGGCCCGGTCCACCCATGACCTGTCGAGCCTGCAGATGGCGATTCACGCCGCCGCGCCCTGCCCGGTCGAGGTCAAGCGCCAGATGCTCGAGTGGTGGGGCCCGATCATCCACGAGTACTACTCGGGCAGCGAGGGCGTCGGCTTCTGCGCCGTCGGCCCCGACGAGTGGCTCGAGCACCCCGGCACGGTGGGCAAGGCCCTGATGGGCGTGCCCCACATCGTCGGGGAGGACGGCGACGAGGTGCCCGCCGGCGACGTCGGCCAGATCTGGTTCGAAGGGGCGAAGCCCTTCGAGTACCACGGCGATCCCGAGAAGACGGCGTCGGTCTTCGACCGGCACGGCTGGGCCACGCTGGGCGACGTCGGCTACCTCGACGACGACGGCTACCTCTACCTCACCGACCGTGTGTCGCACATGATCATCTCCGGGGGCGTGAACATCTATCCCCAGGAGATCGAGGACGCCCTCATCGTCCACCCCGCCGTGGCCGACGCCGCGGTGATCGGGGTGCCCGACGCCGACATGGGCGAATCGGTGATGGCCGTCATCCAGCCCGCCGACCCCGAAGCCGACGAAGCCGCCCTGACCGAGGTGCTGCAGGGGTACTGCCGCGAGCGCCTGGCCGGCTTCAAGTGCCCCCGGTCGTACCGCTTCACCACCGAGCTCCCCCGCCTCCCCACCGGCAAGCTCCTGAAGCGCAAGCTCCGGGACGAGATGGGTGGCTCCTCCGCCGCCGGTGTGATCGGCGGTTAGGCGCTCCGGTCCCTGGCCCCGTCGACCCGCACGAGGGCGGCGATCTCGGCCCGGCGAGCCATGGTGGCGTCGTAGGCCGCGGCGATGATCGCCTGACCGTTGTCGCGGCTCATGACGTTCGAGGAGTGGAGGCGGAGCTCGTCGGCGCTCGGTCGCAACACGAGGACGCTGGCGCCGGCCGCCCGCACGGACTCGGACTCCTTGGCCAGCCGGGCGTTGAACCGCCGGCGACCGACCATGTGGAGCTGGCTGGGAGCCGGGTCGGACTCGAAGGCCATCGGGGCCAGCGCGATGACCACATCGGCGTCGACCCCCCGAGCCAGGTCGAGGTTGGTGGACGACCGGAGGCCCCCGTCTATCAGCCGCCGACCGCCGACCCGTACCGGCGGCAGGACGCCGGGCACCGCGCAGCTCGCCATCACCGCCGTCCCCAGCGACGCCGGCAGGCCGGAGATGCCGTCGCGGTCGAGGACCACCCGCCGACCACCACCGTCGAGATCGGCGGTGACGAGCCACAGCGGCTGGGCCGGCCAGTCGTCCGGGTAATGGACCGGCCCCCAGTCCCCGTCGCCCACCGAGAACAGCGCCCCGGGCAGGGCCCGCTGCATCCAACGGGGCGGTTCCGGCAGCGGCCATCCCCGAGCCAGCGCGATGCGGGCGACGAGGTAGCTGGCGCCCACCGTCCGGCGGGCCAGATCGACCGGCGACCGCCAGGCCCGCTCGAGGCGCTTCTCCGTCGGCTCCTCGGGATGGACCTCGGCGCCGATGTCGTCGACGGTCCGACCGAGCGCGAACTCGGTGGCCATGATCGCCCCGCTGCTCGTACCGATCAGGAGATCGGCGTCGCGGGGGTCCAGCCCCGTGATCTCCTCCAGCGCCCGCAGCGCCCCACAGTGGAAGGCGACGCCCACGGCACCGCCCCCGCCGAGGACGAGAACCGTCTTGGTCGGCACCCGTGCAGGGTAGCCCCTCGCGGCAACGTCATGAGCAATGACGGTGAAGAACAGTCTGCCTTGCGAGAACTGTGTTCTCACTTGTCCCGTGACTAGCCGATCGGCTAGTCTCTGCGGGCGATGGCCATGGTGACGCCCGATCTGGACTACGACCCCTACGACCGTGAGATCGACGCCGATCCCTACCCGATCTACCGCCGGCTGCGCGACGAGGCGCCCCTCTACCGCAACGAGGCGTATGACTTCTACGCGGTGAGTCGGTTCGACGACGTCCAACGGGGGCTCGTCGACCGGGAGACCTACAGCTCGGCGCGCGGCGCCGTGCTGGAGTTCATCCAGGCCGACATCGAGATCCCGCCGGGCGTCGTCATCTTCGAGGACCCGCCGCAGCACACCGTCCACCGGGGCCTGCTCTCGCGGGTGTTCACCCCGAAGAAGATGGAGGCGCTGGAACCGAATGTGCGGGAGTTCTGCGCCCGCGCCCTGGACCCGCTGGTCGGTGCCGGGGGCTTCGACTTCGTCGCCGACCTCGGCGCGCAGATGCCGATGCGCACCATCGGGATGCTCCTCGGCGTCCCCGAAGCCGACCAGGAGGCGGCTCGCGACCGAGCCGATGCGTCGCTGCGCACCGACCCGGGCCAGCCCATGGCCGCCGAGCAGATGGAGATCGGGCAGGGCGACTTCTTCGCCGACTACCTCGACTGGCGGTCGGCGAATCCCTCCGACGACCTCATGACCGAGTTGTTGTTCGCCGAGTTCGCGGACGAGACCGGGACGACCCGCCGCCTGACCCGGGACGAGGTGCTCATCTACGTGGCCGTGCTCTCCGGTGCCGGGAACGAGACCACCAACCGCCTGATCGGCTGGATGGGCAAGGTGTTGGCCGAGCACCCCGAGCAGCGGCGCGAGCTGGTCGAGGACCGCTCGCTGATCCCGAACGCCGTGGAGGAGCTCCTCCGCTTCGAGCCGCCGACGCCCCACGTCGCCCGGTACGTCACACGCGACGTCGAGCTCCACGGCACCACCGTTCCCGCCGGCAGCGCCATGCTCTGCCTCAGCGGGTCGGCGAACCGGGACGAGCGCCAGTACCCGGACCCCGACCGGTTCGACATCCATCGCGAGATCGGCCAGCACCTCACGTTCGGCTATGGCATCCACTACTGCCTCGGGGCGGCGCTGGCCCGGCTCGAGGGGCGGATCGCGCTCGACGAGGTCCTGACCCGCTTTCCCCAGTGGGAGGTCGACGAGGAGCACGTCCGGCGTGCCCCCACCTCGACCGTCCGAGGATGGGACGCCATGCCCGTGGTCACCCGGTCATGACGCCGCACCGGGTCATCCAGTGGGCGACCGGGAACACGGGGCTGCGGGCGCTGCGGGAGGTGATCCGCCATCCGGCCCTCGACCTCGTCGGCACGCTCGTCTACGACCCGGCCAAGGACGGCGTCGATGCGGGTGAGCTCTGCGGTGAAGGCCCGACCGGGGTCCTGGCCACGACCGATCGTGAGGCGATCCTGGCGCTGGAGGCGGACTGCGTCATCTACATGCCCCGAGCCACGGGCCGAGGCCAGACGCGAGCCGGGCTCACCGAGGACGAGCTCGTGGACGACGTCGTCGCCCTGGTCGGATCGGGCACCAACATCGTCACGACGTGCAGCGACCTGTTCGCCCGGGGCGTGCGCCTGAGCGACGAGAACCGGGCTCGGGTGCGGGCGGCGTGCCGCGACGGGCAGTTCCTCGGTGTGGGCGAGCGGCAGCGATCCCGGGTTCATCACCGAGACCCTCCCGATGGCCCTCCTGTCCGTCCAGCGGCGCGTCGACCTGATCGACATCGAGGAGTTCGGTGATCTCTCCCACCGTCCTTCCCCGCACATGGTGATGGAGCAGATGCGGTTCGGGAAGCCCCTCGAGGAGTTCGACCCCGACCGGCGCAAGAACCACCTGTTCGGCGAGTACCAGCCCCCGCTGAGCGTGCTGGCCGAGATCGCCGGGTTCGAGATCGACGACTGGACGGCGGAGGGTGGGGTGGCGGCGGCGAAGGAGGACCTCACGATCGTCGCCGGCGAGATCAAGGCGGGAACGGCGGCCGCCCAGCGCGTCGTCGTCCACGGCCGAGCGGACGGCGTCGAGCGCATCCGCTTCACCCAGTACGGCTTCGTCGCCATGGACGTGGAGCCCGACTGGGGCCTGCAACCCACGGGCTGGCGGATCCGCATCCAGGGTGACGCCCCGTTCGACCTGAGCATGCCGTTCCCGGTCCCGCTCGACGACCTGGCGTCGTTCGTCCCCGCGTTCAACGCCAACGGGCCCGTGAACGCCATCCCCTATGTGTGCGCGGCACCACCTGGGATGCTCACGACCGAGGACCTCCCCCACATCCTCCCCCGGGGCCCCCGACGAGAGGATCAGCCATGACCGACGCCGGTCCCCTGACCCGCACGGTCCTGGACTACGTGAGCACGATGGAGCGGCTGGTGCCGACCGTCGAGGCCCCGGAAGACTGGGCGCCATTGACCGAGTTCGTCGCCGTCGACGAGTTCGAGCGGGTGGGCACGTTCCTCGAGGTGCAGAGCTGGTCGCAGTACACCGAGATGCTGACCCAGTGGGCCTCGGCCATAGCCACCTTCGAGACGACGGTGCAGCGGATCTCCGAGCTCCCCGGCGTCGTGTACTACGCGGTCGAGGAGCGCCACCTCGTGGGCGACCACGTCAACGTCGTCAACTCGCTGACCGTGTTCGCGTTCGACGACGACGGCAAGATCCGCCACCTCGACGTCTACCTGCAACAGCCGCGCTGACCGAGGGTCGTCAGCTCTCGCCGGGGGTCCCGAACAGGCGCTGGGCCATCCGGAGCAGCTCGGCCCGCAGCGTGTCGTCGTCGAGGCCCGCGACGAGGGGGTGCGAGACCGCGCCGCCGATGGCGATCTGGGTCATCGCCGCCCGCACGCGGGCTTCGGGGGTGGTGTCATCGCCCATCAGCACGTGGGAGACCCGGGCCATCAGCTGAGGGAACGGTTCGTGCGTGGCCAGCAGCCGGACCACGACGGGATCGTGCATGAGTGTGCTGACGACGTGGCGGCGCTCGACGGAGAGCTCGACCACCTGGCCGAGCAGCACGTCGAGGGCCCGAGCCCGATCGTCCTCGGCCTCGGCGGCCGTGACGGCGGCATCGAGCCTCGCCAGCTCCATCTCCGCGGTGGCGATGACGATCTCCTCCTTGCTCTGGAACTGGTGGTAGACAGCCGCCTTCGTCACGCCGATGGCGTCGGCGATCATCTGCAGCGACGTCCCGTTCACCCCGTGCTCGGCGAACAGCCCGAGGGCGGCGTTCACGACGCGGACCTGGGCCGCGGAGTGGGTGGTGGGGTCCACGATCCAGCGAGCGTAGGGCTGAACCGGCCGTGCCTCCCGGTGGCTCAGCCTGCGGGGGTGAGCTCCAGGTGGAGGCGCTCCAGGCCGCGCAGGATGAAGGTCGGCGCGTACTCATAGCGGCGATCCCCGGGAGGGCCGTGCTCCGCCTCGTCGATGCGGATGTCGCTCGTGCGGTCGAGCATGCGCTCGACGGCGACCCGTCCCTCGGTGCGGGCCAAGGCGGCACCCGGGCAGAAGTGGATGCCGTGGCCGAAGGCGAGGTGCTCCCTGGCGTTCTTCCGCTCGATCGAGAAGGTGGTCGGATCCTCGAACTTGCGGGGGTCCCGGTTGGCCGCGCCGTTCAGCACCATGACCGTCGTCCCGGCCGGGAGGTCGACCCCACCGACGGTGGTGGTGACCCGGTTCATCCGGAAGTCGCCCTTGACCGGGGACTCGTGGCGCAGGCACTCCTCGATGAAGTTCGGGATCAGCGCCCGGTCGTCCCGCAGCCGCTGCTGGAGGTCGACGTCCTCCCCGATGCGCAGGAAGGCGGTCCCGAGGAGGCGGATCGTCGTCTCCTGCCCGGCGGCGAAGAGGTTGCTGGCGATCTTGGCCACGTCGCTGGCTTCCGGGGTCGACCCGTCGGCGAAGGTCGCGGTCGCCAGGCCGGTGAGCACGTCCCCCGTCGGCTCGCGCCGGCGGTCCTCGAGGTACGCCACGAACCGGTCGTAGAGGATCTCGAGCGGGGTCTTGGCCATCGTGGCTTCCGTGCTCCCGACGTGCCCGCTCCCGCGTTGGCCCATCGCCTCCACGAACCAGGCGTGGTCCGACTCGGGTACGCCCAACAGGTCGGCGATGACGAGCATGGTGAAGGGCCCGCCCAGCTCGCGGACGACCTCGCAGCGACCGGTGGGGAGGAACTCGTCGATCTGGCGGTCGGCGAGGGACCAGATGAACTCCTCGTTCTCCGCCAGCCGCTTCGGGGTGAGCAGCCGCATGAGGAGCCCACGGTGAGCCGTGTGCTTCGGCGGGTCCATCGTCGTGATCTGGTCGCTGAAGGGCAGGCCGTCCCGGTGCTCCTCGATGAGGTCGGTGACGTCATCGCCCTCCAGCGGGACCGAGAAGCCGGGGAACGGGCCGGTCACCGCGATGCACGACGAGAAGGTCGCCGTGTCGTGGTACACCGCCAACGCCTCTTCGTACCCCGTCACCATGACCACGTCGTGGTGGGGCTCCCGCAGGACCGGGCACTCTCCCCGGAGGGCGTCGAAGTAGGGGTAGGGGTCGGCGACCATCGACGGGTCGCGGAAGAAATCCGGCTCGTCGGTGTCGCCCATGATCACGCCGCGGGATCGACGCCGATGCCGTGGAGGACCAGCTGCCACAACTCGTCGGCGGCGTCGTCGGCGACGTCGAGCGGCGTGCCACTGATCGTCGCCGCGAACGAGTTGAACATGACGGCCTGCAGGATCACGCCCGCCATCCGGCGGCTGTGCACGGGCCGGATGGCACCCGCGGCGGCGGCCTGGTCGAGCACCTCTTCCAGCAGCGTGACGACCGGGATGAAGGCCCGCGAGGCCTCCTTGGGGTGAGCGGTCAGGAGCTGCTGGGCGAACTCCGCCATGGCCCCCGCCGAGTTGGGGCGGGTTGACCGGCCCGGGAGCGAGGGGCGGCAGACCCGGTAGTACTCGACGGCGACCCGGTGCAGCCGCTCCAGCGGGTCGTCCTCGTCGGCGATGGCCTTCTCGAGCTGCTCCGCAGTCGAGCGCACCGCTTCCTCGAACAGGGCGAGCAGCAGCTCGTGCTTGCCGGCGAAGTACTGGTAGAAGCTCCGCAGGGACTGGCCGGAGTGCTCGACCACCTCCTGGACCGTGAACTCCTTGTCCGGGGCGGTCTGCATGAGCTCGAGGGCGGCGTCGAGGAAGCGCTGCACCCGCTTCTCCGCCCGGGCGCGGGCCGGATCGAGCGAACGGGCCACGGCGAGCTCACGCCGGCTGGGGGCGGCATCGTCCGCCAGGGACTCGGCCACGGGATCGTTCACGGTCATGGATGAGAGCCTACTAGACCGCCGGTGAGAGCCTTGATCTTCTGAGGTGCACAGGGCGCACCGAAGACCATGAGAACGAAGTTTCCCGTCACGTGCTCAGGATGGACACACCCGCCGTGCCCGGCGCGCCGTAGAGCTGGGCGTAGCCGACCTTGGGCGACCCGGGGACCTGGCGGTCGCCGGCCTGGCCCCGGAGCTGGCGGACCAGCTCGTGGACCTGGCGGAGGCCCGAGGCCCCGACGGGCTCGCCGTTGGCGATGAGGCCGCCGTCGGTGTTCACCGGCATCGGCCCGTCGATCTCGGTCGCCCCGTCGGCGATGAGCTTCTCCTGCTCCCCGTCGGCGCAGAAGCCGTTCTCGGCCATGTGGATGACCTCGGCCCCGGCGTCGGTGTCCTGGAGCTGGATCACGTCCACGTCCTCCGGACCGATGCCCGCCATCTCGTACGCGGCCCGGGACGCGTACACGGTCGGCGCGTCGTCCTGCTCGATGGCGGCCCAGGTGCTGTGCACCTCATGGGCGCCGTAGCGGCGGGACCGGAGGGCGGTGGCCCGCAGGTAGATCGGGGTCGACGTGTAGCGACTGGCGAGGTCGGCCCGGCACAGCACCACCGCGGCGGCCCCTTCGTCGGGCGCGCAGAACATGTACTGCGTGAGCGGGTAGTTGAGCATCCGGGAGGCGAGAATGTCCTCCTCGGGGATGGGCTTGCGCCGGAAGGCGTTCGGGTTCAGGCCACCGTTCCGGAAGTTCTTCGCCGCGACCTTGGCCAGCGTCTCGTGGGAGATGCCGTGGTCGTGCATGTACCGGTTGATCTTCATCCCGAAGAACTTCGTCGTCAGGAAGTACCCGAGGTCGCCGTACCACGACGGCGCGCCGTAGTTGACGGGGTCGGCGGTCAGGGCGCCGGGGAGGTGCTTGTCCATGCCGACGGCGACGCCGATCTCGTGCTGGCCGGACCGGATGATGTCGGCCGTGAGCTGGAGAGCCGTGGCCGCAGTGGCGCAGCCGTTGTACACCCCCATGAAGGGGATGCCGGTGAGCCCGAGGCGGTTGACCACGACATCGGGGGTGTCCAGCTCGGCGCTGCCGCCGAAGGCGAACTGCACGTCCTGCCACGGCACGGCCGCGTCCGCGCAGGCCGCCCGCACGGCCTCGGCCCCCATCTCGAGGGCGAGCTTGTCACCGAAGCGACCGAAGGGGTGGAGGCCCACCCCGATGATGGCGACGTCTTCCATCTCAATCCTCCTGGACGGGCTTGAAGGCGAACGTGACGATGGTGGTGTCGCCGTCGTCCCGGAAGGGCACGACGGCGAGCTCGACCTCCATGCCGAAGTCGAGCTTGGCCGGATCGGCCTCGGTCAGGCGGGCTTCGACCCGCACCTCGTCACCCAGCTGCACGAGTCCGACCCCGTAGGGCCGGAACGTCTCGTCCGTCTCCCCGCTGGCGTAGGGCTCCTTGGGCAGGAAGTCCTGGGTGGTCCAGGTCCACAGCGTCCCCCGACGCGGGAGCAGGTGCTCGTCCACCGTGGTCGACCCACAGCGCGGGCACGAGGTGGCCACGGGGAAGGCGATGGCCTGACAGTCGGCGCAGCGCCCGCCGATGAGCTGGGGCTCGTCGGCCGGCCAGGTGAAGACGTCCGGGGGGTAGGCAACGGTCGGCATCGGGTTTCTCCTAAGGCTGAGAACCCGGCCAGTCGGCCAGGGTCTGCAGGTAGACGTCGCGGACGTCGGCGATGTGCTGGTCGAGGTCCTCCAGCTTCCAGTCCGTCACCGGGATCGGCGGGAGGATGGTGACGTCGACGGTGCCCGGATTGAGCATGGAGGAGTCGTGGCCGGCGATGACCTCTGCGTTGCGGACGACGATGGGCACGATCGGCAGGCCCGACGCCATGGCGATGCGGAAGGCCCCCTTCTTGAACGGCCCCACCTGCCGGGTGTCCAGGCGGGTGCCCTCGGGGGCGACCAGCACCGAGAGGCCCTTCCGAGCGAGCTCCTCGAGGGGCTTGAGAGAGGCGACCGCGGCGGCAGGGTCGGAGCGGTCGATGAAGGCCACGTCCATGAGCTGGCCGGCCGTCCTGGTGATCGGGTCCTTCGCCATCTCGGCCTTGGCCACTCCCGTGAAATCACTCCTCACGATGCTGGCCGCGATCAGGGAGTCGAAGTTGTTGCGGTGGTTGAAGATGAACACCGCCGGTCGCTGAGACCAGGCGTTCTCCTTGCCGGTGATGTTCAGATGGACGCCGTTGAGGGCGAAGGTGGTGTCGATCCAGGTCCCGCACACGAAGTTCATGGCGGCGCGCTTGTCTCGCCGCACCAGCCCGATGCCGAGCCCGGCCCCGGCGATCGGGAGCATGGAGCCCAGGCTGGCCGCCGAGCGCACCAGCGACCCGAGCCCGCCGGCCCCGCGGCTGGTGAAGCTCAGCACGGGCCAGCCCCGCATCTTGGCCACGCCGGCGAGGTGCGGGGCCGGGTTGGTCGGCCGCGGGTGGCCGACCAGGTACATCAGGGCGGCGTCCTCGTCACCGTCGGCGTAGAAGTAGCTGTCCGCCAGATCGATGCCCCGCTTGGCGGCGAAGGCCTGCACGGCGTCGGCCTTGCCCGGGCCCCACAGCACTGGTTGCTCGACCTTGCCGGTGAGGAGGCCGTCCTCGATCTCGTACCGGTTGCAGATCACCTCGTCGATGCCCAGGAAGTCGGCCACCGGTTCGGCCTGGTAGCTCGTGGCCGACGAGGTGAGGGCCACGGTGTGCCCCCGCTTCTGGTGGGCCTGAACGACGTCTCGCATCTCGGGATAGATGCGGCCGGCGATCTTCTTCTCGAAGACCCGGAGCCCCATCTCCTCGAGGTCCTCGTGGGCCCGGCCCCGCCAGGCCTCGGCCCCGATCTGCATGATGTCCTCGAACGTCACTCGGTTGAACGGGCTGCCCACCATCAGGGCGAAGGTGCGGACGAACTCCGAGCCGCTGATCTCGCGGCGCCGGATCCGGTCCTCGGCCAGGTAGCGGGCGGAGTACCCGGCGATGAGCGTGCCGTCGAGGTCGAAGAAGACGCCGATCTCGGGGCCGGCAGGTCCGGCCTCGATCTCGGCGATCGTCCCGGGGAGGCGTCGCGGGTCGCTCACGCCGACCTCGGCTTCCGTCGGGAGGCCTTGACCGGTTCGACCGGCGCGAGGGCGATGACCTCGTCGAAGCCCTGTCGGAGGCTGTCGGCGAACAGATCGGCGTTGGTCACCGAGGCCGTGTCGTAGTTCACGCCGATGAAGCACCGACCCGCGTTCGAC
Organism: uncultured Microthrixaceae bacterium; assembly: GCA_963725155.1. Taxonomy (GTDB): domain Bacteria; phylum Actinomycetota; class Acidimicrobiia; order Acidimicrobiales; family DATDAH01; genus DATDAH01. The sequence continues at coordinate 608,397 of CAVRXU010000002.1, read as the reverse complement.
GACATCACGATCATCATGGCTGCCCCCGGCAGCGGCCCGATCGGGATGAAGCGCACGAGCCGCCCTCCGCCCTCGTAGATCGGGTGGGGATTGCCGGGGATGTTGCTGGCCTGGACGTCGGCGCCGGTGCCGGTGTCGCCGAGAGCACTGATCGTCTGGGCGGGGAGCCAGGCCATCGCCGACGCCACCACGCCGAGGGCGTTCATCGCCGGCTCGCTCCGCGCGGTGAGTACCTGCTCCCGCACGATGCGCATCCGGACCACCGGGTCGGGCTCGCCCACCGGCGCGGCGATGCGCACGCCCGACCACTGGTTGCCCGCGACCGGGTCGTCACCGCTGCGCAGGCTGATCGGTATCGCCAGCGGCAGGGTGTCGACGGGCAGGCCCATCCCCTCGTGGTAGAGCCGCAGGGCCCCGCACACCGCGGCGATGTAGGCGTCGTTGACCGAGGCGCCGTGGGCCTTGGCTGCACCGCGTAGGTCGGACAGCGCGACGTCGTGGCTCTCGAACCTCCGGTTGAGGCTCCGACCCCGAAGCAGGGGTGAAGGCTCGGCCGGGGCCGGCCCGGCCATCCTCTGCACCGAGCCCGCGAACCCGGAGATGCTGCGCGCCGCGGCCGCCGGGTCCGACACCGCCCGACCGATGGCGCCGACGGCGCCGGACACCTGCCTGGCCGCCCCCCGCAGGACGGAGACCGGCAACCCGCGGATGCCTTTTCGGGTCAGGTCGGGAGCGGAGAGGTCCTCGGGGACAGGCAGTGGTGGCATCGGCCCCCAGTCGGGGTCCCGCTCCTCGCTGCGGGTCATGCGCTCGAGCGCCATGCCCCCGACCCCGTCGGTCACGGCGTGGCTCATCTTCCAGATCAGCGCCGCCTTACCCCCGATGGCCTCGTCCAGGCCCTCGACGAGGGTGGCTTCCCAGAGGGGCCGGCCCTGGTCCAGAGGGGTGGCGTGCAGCGTCTGGGCCAGGTCGAGGAGCTGGCGCTCCGATCCCGGCGCCGGCAAGGCGATGCGGCGCACGTGGTAGCGGAGGTCGAAGTCGGGGTCGACGACCCACTGGGCGGGCGTCAGCGGCACGATCGGGGCCACGACCCGCTGACGGAGCCGGAGCGCCACTCGGCTGGCCCGTTCCAGGTCCGTGCACAACCGTTCCCAGTCCGGGACCGCGTCGAGGATGTCGACGGTGAGCAGGGACGTCCGCGAGCGGCTGTCCGCGTCCATCCGGTACATGAGGTGGTCGAACGGTGACAGCTCTCGGGTCCACTCGATGGTCGGCTCGTCCATGGCGCTCAACTCCGGGCAGTGGGGGCAGGGGGCGGGGTGGTGCCGTCGGCGGAGGCGGCGCGGGAGGCGAGCACGCCCCCGAGCTCGGTCAACGCCAGGGCCTCGACGGCGTCGACCTGGCGGAGGAGGTGGCGCATCTCCCGGGCGAAGTCGGCTCGCCGGGTGGCCAGGTCGTCGCCGTCCTCGGTGAGGCCGAGGTTCTCGGCCAGCTGCAACCCGGTGGCGAACAGGGGTCGGGAGACCGACTCGGGGCTGTGGATGCGCTGCTGCAGTAGGCGCTGGCGGCCGAGCCCGTCACAGGCCGCCAGGAACGCCTTCGCATCGCTCACCGGCGTCGACCCGCGCTGCTCGAGGGCGAGGGCGACCACGCTGTACGCCTCGAGAAAGGACCGGAGGAGGATGTGCGCCGTCAGTGGGATGGCGGGGTGCAGGGCGCCGATCCCGTCGGGCCCCTCGGCGACGCACTCGGCCCAGCCGGGGCGGTCCCGGTCCATCTCGGCCTCGAGGGCGGCCCGGAACGAGGCGCGGTCGCGGAAGAAGAACTCGAACTTGAGCAGGTCCCGGAGGCGCAGGGCCGCCGCCCAGAACGCCTCAAGCGGGTCCGCGACGTCAGGCTCGGCCGCGCTGACCAGCGCCAGCTGGGCGATGGCGCTCTCGAGGAAGTGGTGGATGATCGAGTTGCGGTAGAACGCGGCGGCGAGGTGCTGGTCGGGCCCGAGCAGGTAGACGGTGTCCGGGCCCCCGTCGAAAGCGACGACCACCTCGTTGTCCGCCAGGGCAGTCAGCGCGGACCGCAGGCCGCCGTCGGTCTCCAGCGCCCGGGCGCTCGACGTCAGGGGCAGGCCCCGCCGCTGGGCATCGGCCAGCTGCCAACGGACCGCAGTGCGGACCTGGGCGAAGGTCATCGCCCGGCCGAGCGCGGCCAGCAACGCCATCGTCAGCAGGGCCGTCGCCGTGATCGGCGTGACCTGGTTGATGCGGGTCGCCACCTCGAACGCCAGCTTGTTCAGCGCCAGGCTGCGCTTCTCGGGGTCGAGGTCGGTGCCGTCGACCGGGGGGCCCAACGTCTCCCGGAGGGACACCGGCTCACCGAAGCGGACATAGATCGTCCCGTAGCGCCGCGGCGAGCGTCGCACCGAGTTGACCAACCACCCCAGCGACTCCTTCTGCTTGGGTTGCCCCCGAGCCTCACTGGCGAAGTCGGCCACCTCCTGCAGCTGGTCGTAGGTGATCGACGCGGGCACGAGCACGACGTCGTCGGTGCGACCCTCGAGATAGGCGTCGACCACATAAGCCAGCAGGCCGAGCTTGGGCGGCAGCATCTTGCCGGTCCGTGACCGCCCGCCCTCGACGTACCACTCCAGGGGGAACCGCTTCTCCACCAGGTAGCCGACGTACTCCCGGAGGACCCAGCGGTACACCGGGTCGCTCTTGGTGTCGCGGCGGATGAAGATGGAGCCGGAGCGACGCATGATCGGTCCGACCGGCCAGAACGCCATGTTGTCCCCCGCCAAGGTGTGGGTGGGGGGAAGGCCGAGGTCGTGCCAGGCCATCGGGATGACGACGGCGTCGAAGTTCGACCGATGGCTGGGGAGCAGGACGACGGACGCCCCCTGGACCTTGGCCAGCATGCGCTCCGCCTGGTCCTGGTCGTAGTCGAGCTCCGGGTCGTACCCGTGGCGGCTGATCGAGCGGCCGATCTCGAGGGTGATGTCGAGCTGGGAGCGCCCGTAGCCGGCGACCATCTCGTCGAGACAGGCGGTCGCCGCCCCCACCACCTCCGCCTCGGACCGTCCCGTCTCGGCCGACAGCCGGGCGGCGCCGGTCCGGAACCGGTTCGACGACAGGATCTCCTCGCGGACGAGCCGGGGCACCTTGTACTGCGGTCCCAGCAGGTGGGTCTCCTCCCGCTCCAGGGCCAGCGTCGCCCGCCGGGCCACGAAGCGACCGAACGCCGCCGTGTCACCGTCGCCGTCGCCGGTCTCGTCGAAGAGGGCCCGCAGTTCGGACACCGATGCCGGCCGGCCGCACACCACCTCGGCCCGCCGGGGGTCTCGGCGCAGGATCGCCTCCTGGGCGATCGGTCGAGGCCGACGGGGGTCGCCGACGAGGACGACGTCCTGGAGCCGAGCGGCGCGGGAGCCATCGCGCTCCTTCGGCCGCCAACCCACCCGGGCGGGCACGAGCACCGGGTCGTCATCCCGCTCGAGCAGGGCGCAAAGCGCTGCACCGTCGGCGGTCCCGTCCGGGGCGGTGTCCAGCGCCACCGTCTCGGCGGGGCGACCGGAGCCCGTGGCCTCGCCCTCGCGTTCGGCCACCCACTTCTGGAGCTGCCGGTGCTCGACCGCGCTGGTGCCGTGCAGCAGATAGACGACCGGGGCCTCGCCGGTGGAGTCCATGGCCCTCAGTCGCCGTCTATCCGGGCCCGGGTCACGGAGCCGGTCATGTCCCAGCTCCGGATCGAGGTGGCATCCACCGGACGGTAGCAGGGATCTCCCAGAATGAGAAGAGCGTTCTCACAGAAGGTCCTCGTCCAGCTCGACCCCGAAGGACCGGAAGGCCATCGCCAGCGCGTCATAGGCCCCCACGGTGAACACCAGGTCCATCAACTGGTGGACATCGAGCTCCTCAGACAGGGTCGCCCACGTGCTGTCGCTGATCTTGGCGTCGGCGAGGAGCTCGTCGACGGCGCGGACCATGGCCGCATCGATGGCGGGCCAGCCGTCGGCGTCGGGACCCTCGGCGATCCGGGCGATCTCGTCGTCGCTCAGCCCGACGTCGGCGCCGAGCACGGCGTGCTGCTTCCACTCGTAGTCACTCTGGCGGATGGCGGCGACGCGCAGGACGAGGAGCTCGCGCTGGCGCAGCGACAGCGACGTCGCGAACAGGACATGACCGTTGAAGACGTGGTAGGCGCGGGCCAGCTCGGGGTACTGGGCCAGCGTGCCCAAGGCGTTCAGGCCCTTGGGCCGGCCCTCACGACGGGGACGGGGATGGCGGGGGTTCGGCGGCCAGATCGCGGCGAGGGCCTCCGTCATCGCTTCCGGCCACTGGTCGGGCGGAAGCGGTGGGATGCGAGGCTCGGTCACGGATCCTCCTGGAGCTGCTGGCGGAGAACGTACTTCTGGACCTTGCCCGATGGCGTCCGGGGGAAGTCCACGACCTCCCGGAGTGACTCGGGCCACTTCTGACGGGCCAGACCGGCCGCCTCCATGTGGGCCCGTACCTGCTCGAGGGTCGGCCCGGTCGTGCCCTCGTGGATCCGGAGGAACGCCGCGGCGCGCTCCCCGAGACGCTCGTCCGGCGCGGCGACGACGATGGCCTCGGCGACGGTGTCCATGCCCAGCAGCAGCTCCTCGATCTCCTGGGCGCTGATGTTCTCGCCACCGCGGATGATGATGTCGGAGAGTCGGTCCGTGATCGTGAGGTAGCCCTCGTCGTCGAGCACGCCGACGTCGCCGGTGTGGTACCAGCCGTCGCTCGTCGAACACCGACGCGGTGAGGTCGGCGTCGGTGTAGCCGATGCAGCAGTCCGGGCCCCGGGTGACGATCTCGCCGTCGGCCTCGAGGCGCAGCTCGACGCCCGGGAGGAGGCGTCCGTCGGTGGTGAGGCGCTTCGCCTCGGGGTCCTCCAGCAGGCAGCCGGTGACCGACGGGTGCTCGGTGCTGCCATAGGACCGGAAGGCCTTGATGCCGAGCGCCGTGAGCCGGTCCATGACGGCGATGGGCACGGTCGACCCGCCGAGCCCGGCGAAGGGCATCATCGCCAGGTGGTCGTCGGTGAAGTCGGGGTGGTCGAGGAGGCTGGTCATGAAGTAGGTGGCTCCGCCCGTGACCCCCAGGCCCTCCTCCGACATCAGCCGGAGGACCTCGCCGGGGTCCCAGACGTCGACCAGGTTCACCGGCCGGTCCCGGAGCAGGGGCAGCAGGAACGCGTTGAGCATGCCGATGAAGTGGCCGACCGGGGCCCCGGTGATCTGCGGTGGCCCCCCCTCGGGGAAGAGATGGTCGAGCTGGTGGGACTCGAAGCCGATCGTGCGGTGGGAGTGCACGACCCCCTTCGGGTTCCGTGGTCGTCCCCGAGGTGAAACCGATGAGCGCCGGGGCGTCGGGATCAACCGGCTCCGGGCCGGCGATCGGGTCGGCGTCGAGGAGCGAGGCGAAGGCCTCCGCCCCAACCGGCAGGGCGTCCGCTGCGGTCTCGCCCGCCACCAGCCAGCGCGGACCGGGCCGGTCGGCGAGCAGCCCCTCGTAGTTGGCCAGGTGGTCGACGTGACCGAAGCGGTCGGCGGTCACGACGACGTCGGGGGTGGTCGCCCCGAGGATGTAGTCGACCTCTTTCGGCCCGTAGAAGTGCACGACGGGTACCACGACCGCTCCCAGGTAGGCCGCCGCCCAGAAGGCGATGCCGGCCTCGACCCAGTTCGGGAGCTGGAGCACGACGACGGAACCCGGGCCCACGCCCTTCGCCTTCAGCGACGCGGCCAGCGAACGCGCCGCCCGGTCGACGTCGGCGAACGTGCCGTCCCAGGGATGGACCTTCGACCGAACGTGGAACTCGGTGTGGCCCAGGTCGGCGAGGCCGTCGGCGACCATCGTCCCGAGGGTGGCGTCGGTCCACCACCCCTCGGCGCGGTAGTGCTCGGCCAGGTCCTCAGGCAGCGGTCGTCGCCGCCACCGCTCCGTCCCGCCCATGTCCACTCCCCCTCGAGATGGAGAACGCTCGTCGCCCCACTGTAATGACGCGATCAGCATTGTCATTATTGAGAATTTGATTATCATCCGGGTCCATGGCGGTCCCGGTGTCGCTCCCCTCCCCTCTGGAAGGGGTGCGCGACCACGACTTTCACCCCCTTCGGATCGCCCGGGTCATCGACGAGACCCCCGACGCCCGCTCCTACGTGCTCGACGTGCCCGACGACCTGCGCCCTGCGTTCGGCTACGAGGCGGGGCAGTTCTGCACGTTCCGGGCCTGGATCGACGGCGAGCCGCACCACCGCTGCTACTCGATGTGCTCGACCCCGGGTGTCGACCCCGAGCTCCAGGTCACCGTGAAGCGGGTGCCGGGTGGGCTGGTGTCGAACTGGATGTACGACACGCTGGAGGCGGGCGACGAGATCGAGACGACCTACCCCGCGGGGGTCTTCCGCCTCGTGCCGGGCGACGGTGACCTGGTGGCCTTCGCCGCGGGGAGCGGGATCACCCCGGTCATCTCGCTGGTCAAGGCCGCTCTGGCCACGACGCGCCGCCGGGTCCACCTGTTCTACGCCAACCGCGACCGGGACAGCACGATCTTCGCGGCCGAGCTGGACGAGCTGGCCGACCGGTTCCCCGGGCGACTCGAGCTCGTGCACCACCTCGACGTCGACCAGGGATTCGTGGACGACGGCACGATCGCGCCGTTCGCGTGGGTGGGCGACGACCCCGACTTCTACCTCTGCGGCCCCACGCCGTTCATGGACATCGTGGAGCGGAGCCTGCTGGAACAGGGCATGGCCTCGGACCGGGTCCACGTCGAGCGGTTCGCCGTCCCCGAGCCGGCTGAGGAGCCCGAAGCGCCGTCCGACGGTGCGCCGGCCCGGATCACCATCGAGGTCGGCGGCCGCACGGAGTCCGGGGATCACCACCCTGGGACGACCCTCTTGCAGACCGCCCGCCAGTTCGGCCTGACTGCTCCGTCCTCCTGTGAGGCGGGCAGCTGCGCGACGTGCATGGCCAAGGTCGTAGAAGGGTCGGTGACCATGCGGGTCAACAACGCGCTGACCGACGACGAGGTCGCCGACGGGTGGGTCCTAACCTGCCAGTCCGTGCCCATCAGCCCGTCGGTGCGGGTCGTCTACGAGTGAGGATGACGATGGACGAGGGCGAGATCGCCGACATCATCGAGATCGAGCAGCTGCTGGCGCGCTACGCCGTCGGCATGACCAAGGACGACATCGAGGCCGTCATCGAGGTCTTCACCCCGGATGGCACCTACAGCGCCTTCGGGGACACCTACACCCTGGCCGACTTCCCCACGCTGGTGGCCGCCGCCCCCAAGGGCCTGTTCATGATCGGCACGCCGGTGCTCGAGCTGGACGGTGACGAGGGCACGGGTCAGCAGACCCTGTGCTTCGTCGACCAGACCAACCACGACATGCGCATCGGCTGGTACACCGACACGTACCGGCGCACGCCCGACGGGCTGGCGGCTGCGCGACCCGCTCGATGACGTTCCTGCGCCGCAGCGGCTCCCGCGACTCCGGCAAGGCGCACGACCCCCGCCGACCCGAGCCGACCTCCGCGTCGAACGAGTAGCGGTCGTGGAGCTCGACGAGTTCCGGACGTCGCTCGACGCCTGGCTGGACGAGAACGCCGACGCCCTGGCTCCGGACTTCGAGGGGTCGGGGACCCTCGACCAGCAGGTGGCCCAGCTGGACAAGGTCAAGCAGCACGCCTTCGATGCCGGCTGGCTGCGCTGGGGATGGCCGGAGCGGGTCGGCGGCCTGAGCGGCTCTCCGCTGCTGCGGGGCTACCTGGGCGAGGCCCTGACCGCCCGGGACCTCGTCGAACCCGGGCTCTACTCCATGATCGAGGTGCTGGTCCCGACGATGATCGACTACGCCCCGCCCGGCTCGCCGCCGAGATGGTGCCGCAGATGCTCCGCGGCGACGAGACCTGGTGCCAGGGCTTCTCCGAGCCCGGCACCGGCAGCAACCTGGGCTCCCTCGCCTGTCGCGCAACGGCCGACGGTGACACGCTGGCGGGTCACCGGCCAGAAGGTCTGGACGAGCCTGGCCCAGTACGCGCAACGCTGCGTCCTGCTCACGCGGACGGGCACGCCGGAGTAGGCCCATCGCGGGATCACCGCCCTCTTCGTCGACATGGACACTCCGGGGATCACCGTGCGCCCGATCGAGACCATGCACGGTGTGGCCGAGTTCTGCCGAGGTGTTCTTCGACGACGTCGTGGTCCCCGTCGAGCGCACCCTCGGCGAGGACGGCGAGGGGTGGGCGGTGGCGATGGACCTCCTCCCCTACGAGCGCAGCACGGCCCTGTGGCACCGCGGCGCCCTCCTGCACCGGCGGCTGGACGAGCTGCTCGACGAGCTGCCCGAGGGCGCATTGACCGCGGCGGAGGTGGGGACCGTCTTCCAACAGCTCTACGCCTTCCGGGCCCGCTCCCGCGCCACGCAGCACCGCCTGCACGCGGGCGAGCGCCTCGGGCCGGAGACGTCGGTCGACAAGGTGCTGCTGGCCACTGCTGAGCAGGCGCGTCTTCGAGCTGGTCGGCGACGGGCTCGGCGACGACGTCCTCCTCGGTGACGACGTCGCCGCCCGGCAGTGGCGGTCCGAGTTCTTCTACTCCCGGGCGGCGACCATCTACGGCGGCAGTGCCGAGATCCAGCGCAACATCATCGCCAAGCGCCTGTTGGACCTCGGGAGCGACCGGTGACCGTCCCCCCCGCCAACCTTCGGCAAAGACCCACGGCCACGGTGTGCTCTGCCGAAGGTTCGCGGGATTCCGGGAGCGACCGGTGATGGACGCCGAGGACCGCGAGCTCTTCGACCGGAGCCTGCGCCACGCCACCGCCTCGCACACCGGCGAGGAGCTCGACGGCGAGCTCGATGAGCTGGGCTGGGGTGACGCGTTGGCCGTCGATCCGGAGGCCGCCGTCGCCCTCCTGTTCGAGCACCAGGGCTTCGCCAACGCCACCTCCACCGGGCTCGACCGGGTGCTCGCCGAAGCCCTCGGCGAGCAGCACGACGCCATGGTCCTGCCCGCCCTCGGCCGCACCGACCCGCCCGGCGACGGGGCAACGGTCCGCGGCCTGGGCACCGCGACGCTGCGGAGGGCAAAGACCGCCGCGGTGGTGACGACCAGCGACGGCGCCGACCTCACCGTCCTCCGCGTGGACGCCGCGCAGCTCGAGCTGCGGCCGGTCGACGGCATCGATCCAGCGCTCGGGCTGGTCGAGGTCACCGGCGACGCCAAGGGCGTGGAGGCCACCTCCCTCGACCCCGACCTCTGGGAGGCGGCGGTCGCCGCCGGCCAGCGGGCCCTGGCCCACGAGCTGGTGGGCGCCTCGAGGGCGATGCTCGGCCTCGCCCGGGAGCACGCCGTCGAACGCATCCAGTTCGGAGTGCCGATCGCTTCGTTCCAGGCCGTGCGCCACAAGCTGGCCGAGAGCTTCGTCGCCGTCGAGGCGGCCGCCGCCGCGCTGGACGCCGCCTGGCTGGACGGCTCCCCCCTCGCCGCCGCCCTGGCGAAGGCCATCGCCGGGCGCAACGGGCGTACGGTCGCCCGCCACGCCCAGCAGGTCTTGGCCGGCATCGGCTTCACGACCGAGCACCCCTTCCACAACCACCTGCGCCGGACCTACGCCCTCGACGGCCTGCTCGGCGACGCCCGCACCCTCACCATCCAGCTCGGCGAACAGCTCCTCGCGTCCCGCCAGGTCCCCTCCCTCCTCCCTCTGTAGAAATCGATGGCAACCAAGGAGGGCCTGGCCGACCGGCTGCGCCGATCCTCGGTGCCCTCCAACCTCCGATTCCCACGGTGCGTGACCACATCCGCTGGTTCACCCGGGCTCATTCGTTCTGGCACCGGATTCGGTGGCTGGAGCAACCGAATCCGGTGCCAGAACCGGAAGCGGTCACGCCGGGTGGCGAAATGGCGTCGGTTTCGCGCCCGACGACGGTCAGCCCGACCCGACGCCCCCGTGGTTGTCTCGGTTGCGGTTTGACCAGCCCTAGCGGGGGAGGCCGAGGACGTGCTGGGCCACGATGTTGCGCTGGATCTGGGAGGTGCCGCCGGCGATGGTGCCGGCGAAGGTGCGCAGGTAGATGTTGAACCAGCTGGCCGTGAACACCTCCGACTGGAGGTGGGACGGGGGCGACGACGGCGGCGTGGGATCGAGGGCCTCGATGCCCAGCGTCTCGAGCATCGCCAGGTGGGCGGCCTGCACGGCCTCGGACCCGAACAGCTTGAGGATCGACTGCTCGACCGGCTCCATGCCCCGCTGGGTCTTGGCCAGGGTGCGGTAGCCGAGCAGGCGCAGCGCAGTGCTGTCGATCACTGCAGTACCGAAGGCGTCGAGGACCAGCGGGTCCTCGTCCAGGCCCCGCTCGTGCAGCGCCTGGGCGCCCGCCTCGATCAGGTGCTGGAACCGTCCGTCGAAGCCGAGCCAGATCATCGCCCGCTCGTGGCCCAGGGAGCCGGTGGCGACCCGCCAGCCCTCGTGGAGATCGCCGATGAGGTTCTCCGCCGGCACGTGCACGTCGTCGAAGAAGACCTCGTTGAAGTCGAGGTCGTCGGGGCCGACGATCGAGCCGAAGGGTCGCCGGGTCACGCCGGGCAGGTCGGTCGGGATGACCAGGCAGCTGATCCCCTTGTGCTTGGGTGCGTGGGGGTCCGTGCGCACGAAGGCGAAGATGATGTCGGCGTCGTGGGCGCCCGAGGTCCACACCTTCTGACCGTTGACGACGAAGTGGTCGCCGTCCAGCATCGCCCGGGTCCGCAGGCCGGCCAGGTCCGACCCGGCGTCGGGCTCGCTCATCCCGAGGGCGGCGGTGATCTCGGCCCGGAGGATGGGCACCGCCCACCGCTGCTTCTGCTCCTCGGTGCCGTAGCCGAGCAGCGACGGCGTGATGATGGTGAGGCCCTGCGGGTTGAACGTGGGGTCGATGCCCCGGCGGGCCAGCTCCTGCCGGTGCACGAACTGCTCGAGCAGCGAGGCGTTCCGGCCCCCGTACTCCGGCGGGTTGCCGGGCACGAGCCAACCGGCGTCGAACATCGTGCACTGCCAGCGCCGGGCCCACGCCGGCACGTGAGCGCTCGAGTGGGAGCGCTCCGTGGTCTCCGATTCGGGCGGGGCGTGCTCGTCCAGCCACGCCGCGAACTCGCGGCGGAAGGCTTCGGTGGCCTCGTCGAACTGGAGCTTCACGACGGCACCTCCGTAGCGGTCTGGATGGCGATGGTGTCGCGAGCCACGCGGGCTCGGTGCACGGCGGACCGCCCGAGCAGCGGCTCGCCCACCTTCGCCCGGCGCACGTAGAGCTGCAGGTCGTTCTCCCACGTGAAGCCGAGGCCGCCGAAGAGCTGGATGCCGTGGCGCGTGACCAGGCGCTGGCAGTCACCGGCGCCGGCTTTGGCCATCGACGCCGCCGTTCCCGCCCGCTGGTCGCCCTCGGCGATGGTGAGGGCGGCGTACTGGCACAGCGCCCGGCCCCGCTGGATGGCGACGAACATGTCCACAGCCATGTGCTTGACGGCCTGGAACGACCCGATCGGCACCCCGAACTGATGGCGGGCCTTCACGTGGACCAGCACCAGCTCGAGTACCCGCTGGCAGGCGCCCACCATGGTGGCGGCCAAACCGGTGACGGCCTCGTACCTCGCGGTCTCGACCGCCGCCGCGACCTCGGATCCGGTGGCGGCACGACCGACCGGGACCGCAACCCCGTCCAGGGTCACGTCCGCGAGGTGGAACGACGCGTCGAAGGTCGTCGATCGCTGCGCCGTGAGGTCGTCGGACGACACCACGAAGACGCCGACACCGTCGTCGTGACGGGCGACCACGGCGACCTCGTCGGCCCGGTCACCGTCGATCACGTGCCTCGCCGTGCCCGACAGCACCCACTGGTCGCCCTCCGCCCGAGCCGTGACCTCGGCGGCCGCGAAGGCAACCGTGCCGCTGCCTCCCTCGCAGACCGCGAGCAGCAGCTCGTGGCGCAGCTCGGGGTCGGCGCCCCGCACCAGCGGCACGAACTGGCTGGTGGTGGCCAGGAACGGCGTGGGGTCCGCACCCCGGCCCAGCTCCTCGAGGGCGATCACCAGCTCCACCGCCGAGGCCCCCGTGCCACCGTCCTCCTCGGGCACGGTGAGTCCCGGCCACTCCGCCTCGACCAGGGTCTTCCAGAACCCCGTGCCGTCGTCGCGGCCTTCCACCACCGCCCGCACCAACTCGGACGGGCACTCGTTGTCGACCAGGTCCCGGACGGCTTCCTGGAGGGCGTGTTGATCGTCGTCGAGCTCGAAGTCCACGGGATCCTCTCAGGCGTCTTTGGCCAGGAAGCGGTCGATGTTGGCCCGCAGCTCGGGGGAGTCGAACGAGCGGTGCTCGGCGCGTCAGCGCGAAGTCGATCGTGGCCAGGACCGCTCGCTCCAGGTGCAGGTTCAGGATCCGCTTGGTGTCCTCGACGGCCCGCTGGGGCAGCGCGGCGATCTTCCGTGCGCGCAGGCCAGCGCCTGGTCGAGCACCTGCGTCGTCGGGGACACACGTGGTTCACCAGGCCGATCTCGGCCGCCCGCTCGGCCGGGATGCGGTCGCCGGTCAGCGCGTACTCCTTGGCCAGCTGCAGGCTGGTCAGCAGCGGCCACGTGACCGGGCCGCCGTCGGCGGCCACCAGGCCGATCAGCACGTGGGGGTCGGCCAGGTGGGCGCTCTCGGCCATGTACACGATGTCGGACAGCGCCACCAGGCTGCAGCCGAGCCCGACGGCCGGGCCGTTCACCGCGGCGACATCGGCACCCGGCAGCCGACCATGCCGGTGACGATCTGGCGCCCGTGGGTGAGGCTCAGCTTCCGGAGGTCCTCGTCGCGGGCCAGTTCGTCGATGTAGCTCGAAGTCGCCGCCGGCCGAGAACGCCCGCCCGTTGCCGGTGAGCACGGCCACGCGGGCGTCGAGGTCGGCGTCGAGCTGCGGGAACAGCTCGGCCAGGCCCTGGTGCAGGACGTGGTTGGTGGCGTTCAGCTGGTCGGGCCGGTTGAGGCGGACGATCCGGATCGGGCCGTCGGCCTCGACCTGGATCTCGGCGGGGAGGTCGTAGGTGGTCATGCGGTGGGCAGCCCCAGGATTCGGGTGGCGACGAGGTTGCGTTGGATCTGTGACGTCCCGCCCATGACGCTCTGGGCCCGGCTGTAGAGGTACACCTTCAGCCAGGTGTCGTCGGCGCCGTCGTGGGCGGCGCCGCCGACAGCCAGGGCGGCGTGACCGACCGCCTGCTCGACGTTGGTCATGAGCAGCTTGTCGACCGAGCCCTCCGGGCCGTGGGTGATCCCGTCGAGTCGGTCCGAGAGCCGGCGGCACACGTGCGCCGGAGCATCTCGGCCTCGACGATCGCCCAGCCGAGGTCGCGGACGGCCTCGTCGCCGAAGGTGTCGGGCGCCTGCCGGACCCGCCCAGCCAGCTCCTTCACGACCTTGCGGTACCGGGCGACGAAGCCGAGCTCGCCCGGCTCCCGCTCGTGGCTCACGACCGTCATGGCCAGGCGCCAGCCCTCGCCGGGCGCCCCGATCATGTGTGACGCCGGCACCCGGGCCCCGTCGAAGATGACCTCGCCGAACTCCCTGGTGATCCCGTTGATCATCCGCAGCGGGCGCTGCTCGATGCCGGGCTGGTGCATCGAGCACGACGAAGGCCGAGATGCCCTTGTGCTTCGGGACGTCGGGGTCGGTGCGGGCCAGCACCAGGCACCAGTCGGCGACGTCGGAGTAGCTGGTCCACACCTTGTGGCCGGTGATGACGTACTCGTCGCCGTCGCGGTCGGCCCGGGTGCGCAGGGAGGCGAGGTCGGAGCCGGCGTCGGGCTCGCTGAAGCCCTGGCACCACCGCTCGCGGCCGTTGACGATGCCCGGGCAGGAACCGCTGCTGCATGTCGTCGTTGCCGTGCTCGAGGATGCCCTTGACCAGGTAGCCGAGGCTCGGCCGGGGTGGGGTGCCGGCCGCGGCCAGCTCGTCGTCGACGATCACCTCGTAGACGGTCGGCAGCCCCTGCCCACCGATCTCGGTCGGCCAGGACATGGCGAAGAAGCCGGCGTCGTAGAGCGACTGGTGCCAGGCGGCCTGGCCCTCCCAGTAGTCGTCGGAGGTGGACGACGCCGGCAGGCCGGGGTCGTTGTCCCGGAGCCAGGCGCGGAGCCGCGCCCGGAACGCGGCCTCCTCGGGCGAGTCACCGAAGTCCATGGTCACCCCCGAGGCCGTGGTGGTCGAGGACGCGGGCGAGGCTGGCCCCGACCCCGCCGAGGACCTCGCTCGACAGCAGGGCGCGACGCAGGTGGACGTGGGCCAGGCACTCCCAGGTGTTGCCGATGCCGCCGTGCACCTGGATGGCGGTCTCGCACACGTTCCGGGCGGCCCGGGCGCAGTAGGCCTTGGCCACTGCGGCGGCGGCCAGGGCCTCGTCGGCCGGCAGGGCGTCGACCGCCCAGGCGGCGTGGAGGGCGACGCTGCGGGATCCCTCGGTGGCGACGAAGGCGTCGGCCAGGAGGTGCTGGACCGCCTGGAAGGAGCCGACCGGGACGCCCGTACTGGCGCCGGTCGGTGGCGTAGGTCGCGGCCAGCGTCGACGGCCCCCTGCATCGTCCCGACGAGGTCGGCGCAGGTCGTGGCCAGGCCGAGCGCCGTCCAGGCCGTGAGGGCCTCGGGGTCGACGGCCCGGGCCTGGTCGGCCAGAGGCTCGACCGTCGCCGACCGCTCCGGCACGACCGACGGCCGAGTGAGGTCGACCGACTCGGCCGTGGTGGTGAGCTCGACCGTGCCCAGTCGGTGGCCGCCACCGTCGGCCAGGAGCACGAGGGCCGACGAGGCGCCGAGGGCGTCGATGGCGACCACGCCGGCCGGGCGGGCCACGTCGGGACCGAGGGCGGGCGCCGAGAGGTCGGGCCCGAGCGCGACGGTCTCGGGCGTCGGTGGCCGGCGGGGCGCCGGCCAGCCGGCGGAGCTCGGCGGCCAGCGTCGGCCCGAGGAACGGAGTGTCGGCCAGGCGGCGGCCCAGCTCCTCGGCCACGATGGCGACCTCGACGCCCGAGGCCAGCGGCTCGTCGCCGTCGGCCGCCACCCGCAGCTCGCGCCAGCCGACTGGCGGCCACCGCGGCGTCGAGCTTGGCCGTCCGCTCCGCGTCGTCGAGCGCGCCCACGGTCGACGGGGCGAGGCGATCGACGAGCTGGGCCGCCGAGTCGCGCAGCGCCCGTTGCTCGGGCGAGAAGCGAACGTCCATCAGCCCCTGCTCCCGGACGCGACGGGCTGGGCGGCCCACTCGTCGCGCAGGACCCGGCGGAGCACCTTGCCGGAGGGGAGCCGAGGGATGGCGTCGACGACGACGACCTGCCGGAGCTGCTTGTAGTTGGCCAGCGTGTCGGCGACGAGGCGCTGCAGCTCCTCGACGGTCACGGCCAGGTCGGGGTCGAGCTGCACGGCGGCCACCGGCACCTCGCCCGCGGCTCGTCGGGCACCCCGAAGACCGCGCAGTCGAGCACCGCCGGATGGCCGTGGAGCACGGCCTCCACCTCGGCGGGCGCCACCTGGAAGCCCTTGACCTTGATCATCTCCTTGGCCCGGTCGGTGAGGTGGACCCAGCCCTCGGGCTCCAGCCAGCCGACGTCACCGGTGCGGTACCAGCCGTCGACGAAGGCCTCGGCGTTCGCCTCGTCAGGGAGGTAGCCGGCCATGAGCGACGGGCTGCGAGCCTGGATCTCGCCGACCGCGCCGGCCGGGAGGACCTCGCCGGTGTCGAGGTCGACGACCCGCAGCTCGACCTCAGGTGGCGGGAGGCCGGCCGAGTCGAGCCGCCACGCGGCGGGATCGACCGACGGGATTCACGGCGATCACCGGCAGCTCGCTGGCGCCGTAGGCGGGCAACCAACGGACACCAGTCCGCTCGCGTCACCGTCCGAGCCACGCTCTCGCTCACGGGCGTCGCGCCCCACATGATGTAGCGAAGCGACGAGAGGTCGACGTCCTCGAGGTCGGGGATGGTTGGCCAGGGCCAGCGCGATCGGCGCCACGGCCATCTCGAGCGTCATCCGCTCCGCGCTCGATCGCGTGCGAGGACCTCGTCGAGGTCGAAGCGGGGGTGCAGGCGGACCGTGGCCCCGGCTTCGGCGGCGGCGAGCAGGTTGAGCAGACCGAGGATGTGCGACGGCGGGGTGGCCACCTGGAAGCGGTCGTCGGGACCGAGACCGAGGGCCGCGCACCAGTGGGCCGTGGCGCTGGTCATCGAACCGTGGGTGTGGCGCACCGCCTTCGGGAGCCCGGTGGTGCCGGAGCTGAACACGAGGACGGCCTCGTCGCCCTCCTGGATGGCTCCCCCGTCGACGGGGACCCGGGGGAGAGCAGCGACCGCCGCCACCGTCGCCGCATCATCCAGGTCGGTGACGCCGTTCGGGGCCGAGGTAGGCGAGGAGCACGGGGGCCGACGCGGTGTCGGCGACGGCGTGGCCGGCCCCGGTGATCTCGAGGGCGTGGCCGACCTCGGCCGCCTTCCACGCCGGGCTGAGGAGGACGGCCGCCGCCCCCAGCTTGCTGATCGCCTCGACGGCGACGAGGAACTCGACCCGGTTGGCCGTCATCACCGCGACCCGGTGACCGGCCGTGACGCCGCGGCCCGAGAGGTGGCGGGCGAAGGCGTTGCTCCACCCGTCGAGGTCGCGGAACGACCAGTGGTCGTCGCCGGCCCGGACGGCCGGCCGGTCACCAAAGCGGTCCGCGGCGCGTTCGAGCCCCCCGTGCAGCAGGGCTCCTGGCATGCAAACATTGTTCTCCGTATCGGAGATCAGTGTCAACACAACGCGGATGTCGCGTTCCCGGCGATCACAACGCGCCCGGTCGAGCGCGGTCCTTGGCCCGGATCATGGCGTCCTGCACGTACGAGGCCACGAGGGCCCCGTCGGGTCGAAACACGTCCGCCCGACCGTAGGACCGACCCCGGCCAGCGTACGGGCTGTGGTGGGAGAGCAGCAGCCAGTCCCGTGCCGCGAACGGCTCGTGGAACGTGATGGTGTGGCTGATCACGCCGGTCGTCAGGGTCACGTGGGCCTGGGCCTGGCCGAACCCGGGGTGGGGGCGCATGGCGGTGCCGATGAGGAACCCGTCGGTGGCGAAGGCGAGCAGGGCCTGGTCGGTCGTCGGGTCGTCGGGGGCGCCGGGGAACCGGGTCCACACGTCGAGGTCGGGCGGCCCGGTGAGCTCGGGGTCGCTGATGTCGACGTCGTCCACGACCCGCACCTCCCATTCGCCTGGACCGTCAGCGCTGTCGTCGCCCGGCGGCACCACGGCCGGGGCCGGGTCGGCGTGACGAATGAGATCGGCCTCCTCGGCGGTCAGCAAGAGGAGGGACCGCGTGCACAACCGATCGCCCTGGCTGATCGTCACCGTGGTGCTGGCGAAGGCCCGCCCCGAGTGCATGGTGTCGACGGCAATGTCGAGGGGGGCATCGGGTGACGCCCCCCGGGCGAAGATCGTGTGCAGCGTCTTGGCCCGCTTGCCCTCGTGCCCGGCCAGCCCGGCGACGAGGGACTGAGCGAGCAGCTGGCCCCCGAAGACCACCCCGTGACCGTTCGCCAGGACGTGACGGGCCCGGAACCGGTCAGGACCCGTCGGCTCGAGATCGAGCGCCCCGACGAGGTCCTCGACGCCGACCACGGCTACTTGGGCGGAAAGCGCAGCGCGCCGTCCAGCCGGATCGACTCGCCGTTGAGGTACGGGTTGCGGACGATGGACTCGACCAGGAGGGCGAACTCCTCGGGCTTGCCCATCCGCTTCGGGAACTGGATGGTGCTGACCAGATGGTCCTGGAACTCCTCGGGCATGCTCTGCATGAGCGGCGTTCCCATCGTCCCCGGGGCGATGGCGCACACCCGGATCCCCAGCGGCGAGAGGTCACGGGCCATCGGCAGCGTCATGCCGAGGATGGCTGCCTTCGCCGCCGCGTAGGCGAGCTGGCCGGTCTGGCCCTCGATGCCGGCGATGGATGCCGTGTTGACGATCACGCCCCGCTGACCCTCGTCGTCGGGCTCGTTGGCCGCCATCGCGGCCGCCCCGAGGCGGCTGACGTTGAACGTGCCGATGGCGTTCATCTCCATCGTGCCGAGGAAGGCGTCCTTGTCATGGGGCGTGCCGTCCCGGCTCACGGTTCGCCCGCCCTGGAGGCCACCCCCCGCCACGTTGACCACGACGGAGAGCGGGCCGAGCGACCCCGCGGCCTTGATCGCCACGCCGACGTCGCCGTCGTCGTTGACGTCGCCGGCCACCGCGATCGCCTGCTCGCCGATGTCGTCAGCCAGGGCGCGGGCCCGGTCGCCGTCCCGGTCGAAGATGGCCACGCCGCAGCCGGCGTCGACGAGGCGACGGACCGTCGCCTCACCCAGGCCCCCGGCGCCGCCGGTGACCAGTGCTGATCGTCCCTGTGGATCCACGTGCTTCCTCTCGGTCGCCGCGGCCTCGCCGCGGGGAATGGTGTCTCAGACGGTGACGGGGGCCTCGACCCGCATGATTCGGGCCAGGTTCCCGCCCATGATCTTGGCCACGTCCTCCTCCGGGAGGTCCTCCGGGAGGTGGTCGACGTAGGAGCAAGGATCGGCCAGTCCCTCGGGGTGGGGATAGTCGGAGCCGAACAGGACGTGGTCGGTCCCGATGGCGTCGAACAGGGCCCCGAGGTCGTCCTCGTGGAACGGGCTGACGTAGACGTTGCGCCGGAAGGCCTCGATCGGGTCCTCGTCGAACGCCTGGGGCATCTTCCGGTGGACGTCCTCGAGGTGGTGGAGGAAGGGGACGACCCAGTCGCCACCGTTCTCGATGGCGGCGACCCGCAGGTCGGGGAAGCGCGTGAGCACGCCGTGGCAGACCAGCGCCGACATCGCGTCCTCGATCGGGCGCTTGCCCATCGTCATCATGCGGAAGGCGTTGGGCCGGAACGGCAGCATCTCCTGGGGACCGGTCCAGTCGGCCTGGTAGCGGGAGTAACCGCTGTCGGACGCGTGCATCGACACGAGGATGTCGGCGTCGACGACCGCCTGCCAGAACGGGTCGAACTCCTCGAAGCCGAACGACCGGGAGCCGTTGTAGCCCGGCACCGGCGCCGGGCGCACGAGGATGGTCTTCGCCCCCCGCTCGACCGCCCACTCGAGCTCCTCGACGGCCTTCTCGACGATCGGCAGGGTGATGACCGGCGTGGTGAAGATCCGGTTCTCGTAGTTGAACGACCACTGCTCGTAGAGCCACTCGTTGAGGGAGTGGACGACGGCGTGGATGAGGTCGGCGTCGTCTCGCATCCGCTCCTCGAGCAGGCTGGCGAGGGTCGGGAACATCAGGGCCCGATCGATGCCGAGCTCGTCCATCAGCTCGATGCGGGGCGCCGGCTCACGGAAGGCCGGGATGGAGCGCATCGGCTCACCGACCAGCTCCCGGTAGGACTTGCCCTCCGGGTTGCCCACGCGGAAGTACTCCTCCTGGGCCCCGGGCCGGGCCACGACCTCGAACGTCGGGTTCGGGATGTACTCGCTGATCTGGCCGCGGACCACGATCTTGGTCCGGCCGCGGACATCGACGTAGTCGATGGCGCCCCGGTACCGGTCCGGCAGGTGCCGGGTGAACGAGTCCTGGGTCTCGTAGAGGTGGTTGTCAGCGTCGAAGACGGGGAAGTTCAATGGGCCAGCCATTCGACAAGGATACGGTTTCTCTAACACTCACGTCAACTTTGGCGTTCGGCCCCGCTCCGTTGGGCACCGGCCGCCATCTCTGTCTAACATTGGCGTCATCTGTTGCTGAGCTTCCCAGGAGGAGCGATGACCGCAGTCATGCAGGGTGTCCGGGTCCTGGAGGTCGCCGAGCACACCTTCGTCCCCGCCGCGTCGGCGCTCCTCGCCGACTGGGGCGCCGAGGTGATCAAGGTCGAGCACGTGGAGCGGGGCGACGCCATGCGCGGCCTCGCGTCGAGCGGCACCGTCAGCCTCGGCGGCGGGGTCCACGTGCTGCTGGAGCACTCCAACCGGGGCAAGCAGAGCATCGGCCTCGACCTCACGTCCGAGGACGGGCTCGAGATCCTCGGCAAGCTGGCGGCGACCTGTGACGTCTTCCTGACCAACAAGATGCCGTCGGTGCGCACCAAGCTGAACGTCGACGTCGACGACATCCGCGCCCACAACCCGAACATCATCTACGTCCGGGGCACGGGTCAGGGTGAGCGGGGCCCCGACGCCGACAAGGGCTCGTACGACTCGCTGGCCTACTGGAACCGGGCGGGCATCGCCATGGGTCAGAAGCAGGCCGACGAGGATCACGTGCCCGGCCCCCCGGCCCCGGCCTTCGGCGACTCCATCGGGGCCATGACCATCGCCGGTGGGATCATGGGCGCGCTGTTCCACCGGGAGCGCACCGGCGAGGCGACGACCGTCGACGTCTCGCTCCTGGCCACCGGCATGTGGTCGATGGGCGGCGCGCTGGCGCTCTCCCTGCAGCTCGACGTGCCGTGGGCCCCACCGCCGAAGGGGGGGAGCCCGAGCGGCAACCCGCTCGTCGCCAACTACCGCACGAAGGACGACCGCTACGTGGCCCTCTGCTGCCTGCAGCCAGGGAAGTACTGGCCCGAGGCCGTCGCCCTCATCGGGCGGCCGGAGCTGGCCGATGACGAGCGCTTCGCCGACGCCTCGACGATCCTCGCCAACGGCGACGAGGGCTACGGCCTCCTGGCCGCCGCCTTCGCCGAGCGCACGCTCGACGAGTGGCGGGGGCAGCTGGCCGACTTCAGCGGGCAGTGGACGATCGTGCAGAACACCCTCGAGGCCGCGGCCGACCCGCAATCGGTCGCCAACGGCTACGTCAGCGACTGCGAGACGGCCGACGGCGTCCCGTTCCGGCTGGCCACGGCCCCCGTGCAGTACGACGGCCAGCCCGCGCAGCCCCTCCGGGCACCGGAGTT
This sequence comes from uncultured Microthrixaceae bacterium, assembly GCA_963725155.1. GTDB lineage: Bacteria > Actinomycetota > Acidimicrobiia > Acidimicrobiales > DATDAH01 > DATDAH01. Next base: position 587,435 of record CAVRXU010000002.1, on the reverse strand, counting down.
CAACGAGCACGGCGACGCCATCCTCGAGGGCCTCGGCTACGACTGGGACACGATCGTGGACCTCAAGGTCCGCGGGGTCGTGGCCTGAGGTCAGGCCCGACCGCGCCCACCACCACCAACATGCGTCCGCCACACCACAGGTCCGTGGCCCAAGCGGCGCACGTTCGGGCCCTTGATGTCATCGTCGTGGCCGACCTCCCCCTCTGACTGGAGTCGCCGTGCGCCCCCTGCCCCAGCTCACCCCGGCCAACGAGTGGTTCTGGACCTCGGGCGCCGACGGCCGCCTGCGCATCCAGCGGTGCGACGACTGCCAGGCGATGGTCCACCCCCCGGTCCCCATCTGCCCCGTGTGCCGCAGCCGCTCGTGGACGCCGGCTGAGGTCTCCGGCACCGCGACGGTCGTGGCCCTCACCGTCAACCAGCACCAATGGCTCCCGGACTTCGAACCGCCGTACGCGATCGCCAACGTGGCCCTGGCCGAGGACCCGAGCGTCCATCTCACCACCAACGTCGTCGGCTGCGAGCCGGACGAGGTCCACATCGGCCAGGAGGTCCAGGTCCGCTTCGAGCAGCACGAGGATGTCTGGCTCCCGCTGTTCGAGCCGACCGGCCGCGACGACCCGACCGAGCGCGTCCCCGAGCCCCGGCGCCCGACGCCCCGCCCCCCGCGGTCGGCCGACCGGTTCGAGCACCGGTCCGTGCTCTCGGGCATCGGTCGCTCGGCGATCGGGCGGCGGCTGATGCGGGATCCCCTCTCGCTGGCGGTGGACGCCTGCCTGGCCGCCGTGGCCGACGCCGGGCTCGCGCTCGACGACATCGACGGCCTGTCGACCTACCCCGGGCCGGGGCCGATGGGGATGAGCGAGGGCGGGGTGACGGCGATCGAGGAGGCGCTCCGCCTGCACCCGACCTGGACCAACGGTGGCGGTGACCTGCCCGGGCCCGGTGGCTCGGTCATCGCGGCCATGCTCGCCGTCGCCAGTGGGCTGTGTCGGCACGTTCTGTGCTTCCGCACGGTGTGGGAGTCGACCTATGCCGCCCTCGGCCTGCGGCCGCCGGGGGGCGGGCGGGTCTCGGGCTCGATGGCCGAGTGGCGGGCCCCGTTCGGCGCGACGTCCGCCGCCAACTGGATCGGCATGAACGCCAACCACTACCTGCGCCGCTACGGGGCCAGCCGGGAGCTGCTCGGGTGGATCGCCCTCAACGGCCGGGCGAACGCGGCCCGCAACCCGTCGGCCATCTACCGGGACCCGATGACGATGGACGACTACCTGTCCGCCCGCCCGATCACCACGCCGTTCGGGCTCTACGACTGCGACGTCCCCTGCGACGCCTCGATCGCCGTCGTCGTGTCCGATGCGTCGGTGGCCGGCGACCTGCCCAAGCCCGCCGTCCGGATCGACGCCGTCGGGACCCAGATCCTGGAGCGGATCTCCTGGGACCAGGAGACCATCACCCACGAGCCCCAGGTCCTGGGCCAGTCGGCCCACCTCTGGACCCGGACCGACCTCACCCCGGCCGACGTCGATCTCGCCCTGCTCTACGACGGGTTCACGTTCAATGCCGTCACCTGGCTCGAAGCCCTCGGGTTCTGCGGGCTGGGTGAGGCCAAGGACTGGATGGACGATGGTCGTCGCATCGCCCTCGACGGCGAGCTGCCGGTGAACCCTCACGGTGGCCAGCTGTCCGAGGGTCGGACCCATGGCTACGGCTTCCTCTACGAGGCCATGACCCAGCTCCGCCACGATGCGGGCGACCGCCAGGTCCCCGATGCCCGCACCGCGGTGGTCACCTCGGGCGGCGGCACCCCCTCCGGGGTCTTGCTCCTCCAGCGCGACGGGAGCTCGTGACTTGGCCCCCGTGAACCCCTACCGCACCCTCCGCTCGGTCGTCCGCTTCCGCCCGATCGAGACCGACCGCGTCGAGCGGCGGCTGGCCAAGGCCGCGTCGGTGGCGGACCTGCGCGCCATCGCCCGGCGCCGCCTGCCCCGCGGCGTCTTCGACTACGTCGACGGTGGGGCCGAGGACGAGCGGACCCTTGCCGCCAACGAAGCCGCCTTCGCCGCAGTCGGCTGGCGCCCCCGGGTCCTGAACGAGGTGGAGGCCGTCGACGTGGGCTCGACGCTGCTCGGGCGGCCGCTGGCCTACCCGCTCGTGCTCGCCCCGGTGGGCTTCCCCCGCCTCCTCCATCCCGACGGCGAGCTCGCCGCGGCCCAGGCCGCCGAGCGAGCCGGCCTGCCGTACACCCTCTCGACCATGAGCAGCCGCTCGATCGAGGAGGTCCGCGCCGTCAGCGAGGGCCGCCTGTGGTTCCAGGTCTACGCCTGGCGCGACCGCGGGCTGGTCAAGGAGATGATCGAACGGGCCCGCGAGGCCGCTTACGAGACGCTGGTCCTCACGGTGGACACGGCCGTCCTGGGGCGACGGGAGCGGGATGTGCGCCGCGGCTTCTCGATGCCCCCCGCCATCGGCCTCGACACCATCGTCGACGGTGCCTTGCACCCGGCGTGGAGCTGGTCGTTCGTCCGCAGCGAGCCGGTGCGTTTCGCCAACGTGGTCGGCCGCGACGTCGGTGACGGCAGCTCGCCCGTCGTCATGTCCGAGTACATCAAGACCCAGTTCGACCCGGCCCTGTCGTGGGCCGACGTCGACTGGCTGCGCTCGGTCTGGGACGGCCCCGTGCTGGTCAAGGGCATCGCGCGGGTCGAGGACGCCGTCCGGGCCGCCGACGCCGGGGTCGACGCCGTCGTCCTCTCCAACCACGGCGGCCGCCAGCTCGACGGTGCGCCGGCGGCCCTCACCCTCGTGGCTCCGGTGGCCGACGCCGTCGACGGCCGGACCGAGATCATCTGCGACGGCGGCATCCGTCGCGGCAGCGACATCGTCAAGGCCGTGGCCTCCGGCGCCACCGCGGCGATGGCCGGTCGCGCGTACCTCTACGGCCTCGCCGCGGCCGGCGAGCGCGGCGTCGACCGCGTGCTCGAGTGGCTGCGGGCCGACATGATCCGCACCATGTCGCTTCTGGGCGTCACCCAGATCGAGCAGCTGGACCGGGGCCTGCTCGACTCCGACTGACTCCGTCGGGCTGGGCGCACCGACGGCAGGGAAGGGGGCCTGGTCTGTCGGACTTGACGTCCGCGGCGCCCATCCGGCCTCGATTCCCACCCTGCGTGACCAGCTCGACCGTTTCGACCCAGGTCTCCCCTTCTGGCACCTGATGCGGTGGCTATAGCCGCCGCATCAGGTGCCAGTACGAGAGGGGCGGTCAGAGGCCGAGGTCGACGATGGGGCGTTCGAGGGGGTTGACGTTGATCTCCCGGAGGGCGGGGAGCAGCTTCTCGTAGGGGAGGCCGGCGAGGAAGCCGTCGAGGGTCCGTTCGAAGTTCGAGAGGTGCCCCTCGGCCCGCTCCGACAGGCGCATGTACTCGAAGCCCGTGGCGTGCAGGCCCTGCTGCTGCCTCGGGAGGTTCGAGAAGTCCTGGGCCGGGATCGGCGGCCACCGCGGGTCGTCCCACTCCCAGACGTCCGGCGCCGTGGGCTTCTCCGGCTCGGCGCCCTCCGGGAACCGGGTGAGCGACCAGATCTCCATCAGGGTCTCCTCCGGTCCCAGCGGGCGGAAGCGGTAAGAGGACGCGCTGCTGTACATGGGCAGCACGAAGTACTGGGGGAAGCAGTAGCCCATCGGCTCGTTGACCCCACGCGCTTCGAGGTCGTTGAGGTCGGGCATGTCCGAGCCGGCCGCCCGGTGCCAGTCCACGACCTCGTCGTTGAGCGTGCGGTACCAGGTCGACATCGCCTGCTCCCGGTCGTCGGGCAGCTCGACGTCCCGCAGGCCCTCGGCGATGCGCACGTCGTTGGCGTGCACCATCCCGGCCATGCCCTCGCTCATCGTGCGCAGGTAGCGGATCTCCGCGTCGATGAAGGACCGGGGGTCGTTCCGACCGTCGGGGGCCCCGTACCGCATCCCCGGGATGACCAGCTGGGGATGCGCCTCCACCACGTGGTACTGCTCCTGGAAGGCCTGCTCGGCCAGCTTCCAGTTCACGGGGAGGCGGCACGCATACCACCACTCGGTCCGCAGCGACTCCACCTTCCACTCGTCGAGGATCGACGCGGCCGGCTCGATGCAGGTCCGTAGCGGCGGCGCGCCGTCGTCGAGGTTGATCCACGCGCACCCACCCCACACCTCGCACCGCACGGGCGTCAGGTCGACGTCGCCCGGCTCCAGGTTGTGCTCGCTGAACGTCCGTCGCTGCGGGACATGGGTGTTCCCACCGTCGAGGCCGTAACACCAACCGTGGAACGGGCAGGTGAACCCGCTCGTGGCCGTCCCCCGACCCTGCACGAGCTTGACGCCACGATGGCGGCAGACGTTGTGGAACGCCCGCACCTCCAGGTCGTCACCCCGGAGCACGATGACCGACTGATCGAGGATCTCGTACTCGACGACGTCACCCCGCTCGGGGATCTCCTCGAGCCGGCACGCCATCTGCCAGACCCGGGGCCAGAGCTGCTCGCACTCCAGCTGGTAGAAGTCCGGGTCGAAGTAGCGCTCCTTGGGCGCCCGGTCCGGGACCTCGATCGCATGCGGTACCGGTAGCGCCGACCACTCGTGCTCCACGACGAGCAAGGTCTAGACCAACCGGTCGGTACACGCAATGGGGTGGTCGGCGCCCGTGCTAAGCATGCGCTCAGCAGAGGTGCGTTCGACTCGGGGGATAGGTCCGTGGCAGTACGAGTGGTGCAGTGGACGACAGGCAACGTCGGGCAACGATCGGTCCGGGCCATCGTGGCCCACCCCGATCTCGAGCTGGTCGGGTGCTACGCCTGGTCGCCGGACAAGGTCGGCAAGGACGTCGGCGAGCTGTGCGGCATCGACCCGGTCGGCGTCACCGCGACCGACGACATCGACGCCCTCCTGGTGCTGCGGCCCGACGCCGTCGTCTACAACCCGATGTGGCCGGACGTCGACGAGCTCGTCCGCATCCTCGAGGCCGGTGTCAACGTGGTCAGCACGGCGGCGTTCATCAACGGTCGGCGCCTCGGCGCCGGGCGCGACCGGATCCAGGCGGCCTGCGAGCAAGGCGGCTCGTCGATGTTCGGCACCGGCATCAGCCCCGGCTTCGTGGAGCTCATCGCCATCGCCACGGCGGGCATCTGCGACCGCATCGACAAGATCACCGTCAACGAGGGCTCCGACACCACCCTCTACGACTCCCCCGCCACCGAGCTGCCTTGTGGCTTCGGCCGGCCGATGGACGACCCCGAACTTCCGGGGATGGCGGCCGAAGGCACAGCGGTGTTCGGCGAGGCCGTGGCCATGGTCGCCGACGCCATCGGGGTCGAGCTGGACGAGATCGTCTGCGAGGCCGAGTACGCCCAGGCCACCGAGGACGTGGTGATGGACTCCTGGACGATCGCCGAGGGCTGCGTGGCCGGGGTCGCCGCCAGCTGGCAGGGCAAGGTCGGCGACCGCACCGTGGTCGAGCTCAACGTCCGGTGGCGAAAGGGCCAGACCCTCGATCCCGACTGGACGATCGTGGAGGGCCACGTGATCCAGGTCGACGGACGCCCCACGGTGAAGGCCACGCTCGAGTACCTGCCCCCGCCGGACTTCGAGGCCACCACCTTCGCCGAGTTCATGGTCCTCGGGATGATCATGACGGCCATGCCGGCGATCAACGCCCTCCCCTATGTGGTGGAGGCCCCGGCAGGCATTGTCACCTACACCGACCTGCCTCTGCCCCTACCCCGCGGGCTCGTGCCCGGCTGACCTACGCGCCCGCGCCGATGCCCATGTCCAGGTGCACCATCGTGAAGCGGCGGCGGGCGATCTTCCAGCCGTCGTCGGTGTCGACGAGCTCGTCGTCGTACCAGCCGACGGCGCGGGTCCCGGTCTGGTTGTCCGGGCCCATGACGAGGGCGTCCACGTAGCAGCGGGTCGCCACCCCGCCGGTGGTGGGCGAGACGGCGATGTTGGTGATGCGGTGCAGGGTGTGGCCGCAGGGCTCGTGCATCTGCGCCATCCAATCGGTGATTGCCTCAGCGCTGGTCCAGACGCCGATGTCGCCGTAGTCGGCTTCGCAGTCGTCGGTGAAGCAGGTCCGGAACAGGGTCCAGTCCCGGCGATCGATCCCGGTGGCGTAGCGCACCAGGACCTCAGCGACGTCCTGGCGGGTCGCTCGGTCCACGTTCTCTGTCTCCATCAGGGCTCTCCCAGTCGGGTGTTCATGAGGGCACTCCCGTGCTCGGCCATCAGCCGCACGGCATCGTTGCGGGGCATGGCCCCGAGGATCTGACTGCCCTCGCGCAGCTGCTCGCCCACGAACCAGGTCGGGCCGTCCGCCAAGTTGGCGATGGCGTCGCTGACCACCTCGTCCACCGTCGAGGCTCCCGGGATCGGCGTGGTGTCGTCCCCCTCGGGGAGCACGCCGCGCTGGGCCAGCAGTGTGCGCAGGGCGGGCGTGTCCGTGGCGCCGAGCACGAGGCCGAGGACGTCCACGCCCTGGTCGTGCAGCTCGGACCAGAGGGCTTCCGCCATCACGATGTCGAAGGCCTTCGACGCCCCGTAGGCGACCATGTTGGGCCCGCCGATGAGACCGCCACCGGAGGACACGAGCACGATGCCGCCGCGACCCCGATCGACCATGGCCCCGGCGAAGTGGTGGCTGACCTGCAGCGGGACCACGCAGTTGCGCTGCACCATCCCCAGGGCGACGTCGACCGAGTGGGCGAGGAACGGCTCGTAGTTCGGGTCGGCTCCGGCGCAGTACATGACCATCCCGACCTCGAGGCCGGCGGTGGCCTCGGCGATCTTGGCCATGGCGTCGGGCTCGGCCAGGTCGACGGCGACCGCCCGGGCCTCGACATCGGTGTCGGCCTGGATGGCACCAGCCACGTCGTCGAGCACCGCTTGTCGGCGGGCGAGCAGCACGACGTTGATCCCGCGCTCGGCCATGGCTCGGGCGTACGCCGCGCCGACGCCGTCGGACGCGCCGAGGATCAGAGCCCAGGGGCCATAGCGGTCCGCGAAGTCACTGGCCACGGCATCGACCTCCTCGGTCATCGGTTCGGGTGCACGACGATGCGCGGCGGGCCCTCAGCCTTGCGGACCCGGTCGAGCGCATCGGGCACCTCTTCGAGGCCGATGACTTCGCCGATGCTCGGCGTCGGGTCGAGCCGTCCTTCAACCACCGCGTCCAGGGTGCCGTACCAGGCCTCATAGCTGGGCCCGCCCCCGAACTGGATCGTCACCCCTTTGTGGGTCGCCGCAGTGCAGTCGAGGGCGTCGCCGGTGTACCAGCCGCCCGCGGCGTAGATGCGGGTCCACATGGCGCAGGAGTCGACGATGTGCTGGATCAGGCCCGCGGCGCCGACGCACTCGTAGACGACCGTCGGTGTCGTGGTCCCCCGTTCCGCGGCGACCTCTCTCCAGACATCGAACGGCGAGCGCTCGTCCGGGTTGACCAGGACGTGGGCGCCGAACGTCTCGGCCAGCGCCAACCGCTCGGTCTTGCGGTCCGAGACGATGATCGGCTCGATCCCGCGACTGGCCAAGGCGGCGACGGCGGACAGGCCGATCGCGCCGGCGCCGATCACGATCGGGATCTCCCCGACAGTGATCTTCGAGCTCCCGACGTAGAACTCGCCGACGGCGAAGGCGTCGACGAGAGCAACGGCGTCGCTCGGGACCCCGTCGGGCACCACCCGGGCCAGCAGCTCGGCCACGACGAGCAGCTCCCCGAAGCTCCCCTGGGCATCAGGGTGCTGGCCGATCACCTGGGTGCCGGCACCGGTGGCGACGAGGCGGATGGGCATGGAGGTGACCCGCGCCCCGACCGGGAACTGATCGCCACAGTCGGGTCCGTGGCCCACGACCTCGCCCACGAACTCGTGACCCAGGACGATGTCACGGTCCTCGTCATAGACGAACCGACCGGTGCCGTCACCGGTGACCATCTCATGGTGGTCCATGAAGTGCACGTCCGACGCACAGATCGCTGTGCTCAGCGTCCGCAGGAGCAGCTCTCCCGGACCCGGCACCGGATCCTCGGTCTCCCGAACCTCGAGGCGTCCCCCTCGCAACACGACAGCACGCATGTCTCGCTCCGCTCTATTGCGGGCCTTCGAGTTGATCGATGGTGCGCTCGACGAACTCGGCGGTGGTCTCGTGTCCGGCGGTGATGCCGAGCTCGCCCTCGAGGGCCATCACCTGGGAGAGGCCCGTCATCAAGAGCAGGGCCACGATCGGCGGCAGCCGGTCCTCGTCGACGCCGTGCTCCGCCAGCGCCGCGCTCAATGCCTCCACCTGGGCGGCGCGGAACCGTTCTGCGTAGTGAGCGATCTCGGCCCGGATCGCCTTGCGGTGATGGGCCAGGGCGACGAACTCGGTCGAGAACCGGGCCCGACGGGCGTCGGCGTTGAGCCGCCAGAGGTTCCGGAGCGATCCGTCGGCGGCGATCGCCCGTTCGAAGCGGGGGAGGTCCTCGTCGGCCCGGCGGCGGAAGACCTCGAGGTACAGGTCGTCCATCGTGCGGAAGTAGTAGTGGACCAGCTGCGGCTTGAGTCCGGCCTTCGTCGCGACCCGCCGTGACGTGACCGCGGCGTAGCCCTCGTCGAGCAGCAGGGCTTCGGCCGCATCGAGCAGCTGGGCGCGCGTCTTCGAGTCCTTCGCACCGATCCGACGGGCCGACGCCTCGTTCGCCACGGCGACACCTTGCCACGTCGATCCGCTGATGCTAAGCAAGTGCACGACATTGCTGAGCGCGCGCACAGCAGAGCATGATCGGTGGTCCCCCGGGCGGCCGATCAGAGGAGACCGCGATGAGCGACTGGCAGACCATCGACTTCTTCTTCGACGAGTCGTTGGTCGAGGACCCGTACCCGTACTTCGAAGGCCTGCGGTCAGCGGGACCGGTCGTCGCGCTCCCCCACCTCGGCGTCGTCGCGGTGACCGGCTACGACGAGGCCAGCGACGTGTACCGCGACCCCCAGACCTACTCGTCGTGCAACTCAGTGATCGGACCCTTCGCCACGTTCCCGGTGCCGCTGGAGGGCGACGACGTGAGCGAGATCGTCGCCCAGCACCGGGACCAGGTCCCGATGTACGAGCACATGGTCACCATGGACCCCCCGGAGCACACGCGGGAGCGAGCCCTGCTCATGCGGCTGATCACCCCGAAGCGACTCAAGGACAACGAGGCGTTCATGTGGCGCCTCGCCGACCAGCAGCTGGACACCTTCCTCGCGGACGGCCGGTGTGAGTTCATCGCCGCCTACTCACAGCCCTTCGCCATGCTCGCCGTGGCCGATCTGCTCGGTGTCCCGGAGGAGGACCACCAACGGTTCCGTGAGGGCTTCGGCGTGACCGGCACCGTCGGCGAGGTCGGGGCCGGCCCAGAAGGGAGGGCGGGGGAGAACCCGCTGGCCTGGCTCGACGAGTGGTTCGCGGCCTACATCGAGGACCGGCGACACCAGCCCCGCAAGGACGTCCTCACTGACCTGGCGCTGGCCACCTACCCCGACGGCAGCACCCCGGACGTGACCTCGGTGGTGCGCACGTCGACCTTCCTGTTCGCCGCCGGCCAGGAGACCACCGCCCGCCTGCTGGCATCGGCGTTGAAGGTGCTGGCCGAGGACCCCGGGCTGCAGGACCAGCTGCGCTCGGACGCCGCACTGATCCCCGACTTCCTCGAGGAGGTGCTGCGGGTGGAGAGCCCCGTGAAGGCCGACTTCCGCCTCGCCCTGCGGACCACAACCCTCGGCGGTGTCGACATCCCGGCCGGCACCCCGGTCATGCTGCTCAACGGCGCCGCCAACCGTGATCCCGGCCGATTCGAGTGCCCCGCCGAGTTCCACGCCGACCGGGCCAACGCCCAGTCCCACGTCGCCTTCGGTCGCGGGGCCCATTCGTGCCCCGGTGGGCCCCTCGCCCGAGCCGAGGGTCGGATCAGCATCGAACGGATTCTCGACCGGATGCGGAACATCCGCCTCTCTGAAGAGCACCACGGCCCGCCCGGCGATCGCCGCTTCCGCTACGAGCCGACCTGGGTCCTTCGCGGCCTCACCGGGTTGCACCTGGAGTTCGAGCCCGCCGAGGCGGGCCGATGAGCCGGGTCGCCGTCGTCACCGGGGGCGCCTCCGGCATCGGCCTCGGTGTGGCCCGCCGGTTCGTCGCCGAGGGTCACCGGGTCGCCCTCTTCGACCAGAACCCGGCGACGCTCGAGTCCGCCGCCGCCGAGCTCCAGACGCAGGGGACGACCGTCCTCGCCCTCGAGGTCGACGTGGCCGACCGATCATCGGTGGACACCGGTGTCGAACAGGTCCGGGCCGAGCTGGGTCCGGTCGAGATCCTCGTGACCTGCGCCGGCATCGAGGGCTTCACACCGGTGCTCGACATCACCGCCGAGCAGTGGGACCGCATGGTCGCCGTCAACCTGACCGGGACGTTCACCTGCGTGCAGGCGACGCTGCCCGACATGCTCGCCGCCGGGTGGGGGCGCATCGTCACCATCTCGTCCTCGAGTGCCCAGTCCGGGGCGCCCAACATGGCCCACTACGTCGCCTCGAAGGGCGGCGTGATCGGGCTGACCAAGGCGCTGGCGTCAGAGCTGGCCCGCAGCGGGATCACCGTCAACACGATCCCGCCCAGCCTCGTGGACACCCCCATGGCCCGCCACGCCGAGGCCGTGGGCGACTTCCCGGGGGTCGACGTGATCGGGCCGATGGTGCCCCTCGGTCGGGCCGGCACCCCGGACGACATCGCGGGAGCGTGTTCGTTCCTCTGCTCCGACGACGGCAGCTACATCACCGGCCAGATCATCGGTGTCAACGGCGGGATGTACATCTAGGTCGCCCGTGTTCCCGCACCCGTGGCCGACTAGGTTTGGACCGGTCGGTACACACAACGGGGTGGTGGATGTGAACGAAGCGACGATGACCTACGCCGATGCCGTCGAGGGCATCCGGGCCACGCTGGCGGCATACACCCACGCCTTGGACGACGGCCGGACCGACGACGTCGTCGCCACCTTCTGCCCCGACGGCAGCATCGAGATCCCGGACGCCGGCACCTTCGCGGGCCACGACGACCTGCGCGAGGCCTACGCCCAGTGGACACCGCGGCGACCCCAGCGCCACCTCGTCGTCAACACCCTCGTCACCGACTGGGACGACCGACAGGCCACTGCGGTCAGTGACGTGGTCTTCGCCCGGGAAGGCAAGGACGGCTGGGCGATCCAGTTCGTGTCCCGTTACCACGACACCCTCCACCACGACGCCGGCACGTGGAAGTTCCACCACCGGGTCGTCGCCTGAGCGCGGCCACGATGCACCCCGATCTGAGCTGGGTGGGCGTGCTCGAGCACCACGCCACCCGCACACCGGACAAGCCCATCGCCGTCTTCGGGGCGGAGGTCGTGACCTACCGGCAGATGGTCGATCGGGCGGCGGCGCTGGCGACCGGGCTCCGGGCGCGGGGCGTCGGGGCCGGTGATGTCGTCGGGCTGCTCTCGTACAACAGCGTCGACTTCCTGGAGACGATCTTCGCCGCCAACCACCTCGGCGCGATCGCCATGCCGATCAACTGGCGACTGGCCGCGGCCGAGGTGGCGTTCATCCTCGAGCACTCCCAGGCCCGGGCCTTCGTCTGCGACGACGAGCTCCTCGAGCTCGGGAACGATGCCACGGACCGCCTGGACGACGGGCCGGTGCGGGTGTGCATCTCGACCGAGGACCACGCCGGGTGGGAGCGGCTGGCCGATCTCCGCTCCGCGTCCGAGCCCGTGGCCCGCGTGGCCGTCGGCGGAGACGACCTCCACCGGCTGATGTACACGTCCGGGACCACCGGACGTCCGAAAGGCGTGATGATCACCCACGCCAACCTGGCCTGGAAGAACTTCGCCCACATCACCGAGCTCGGGGTCACCGAAGCCGATGTCGGGCTGGCCTGCGGGCCGCTGTATCACGTCGGTGCGCTGGACCTCATCACCACGACGATGATCGCGGTAGGGGCGACCACAGTCGTCCACCGGGTGTTCGACGCCGAGCTCGTCGTCGAGGAGATCGAGCGGTCGCGGGTGACCTGCATGTGGACCGCCCCGGCGATGGTGCGGGCGATCCTCGAGGTCCCCGGAGTCGAGGAGAGCGACCTCTCCTCGGTCCGGCTGATCATCGCCGGCGGGGAGAAGATGCCCATTCCCTTCATCGAGCGCCTGCGTCGGACCTTCCCGTCGGCCTGGTTCGCCGACGCCTACGGCCTGACCGAGACGGTGTCAGGCGACACCTTCCTGGACCGGGACAGCACCGTGTCGAAGCTGGGCAGCGTCGGCCGGGCCTGTCCGTACCTCGAGCTGGAGATCTGGGACGACCAGGGCACGCCCGTGCCCGCCGGGGAACGGGGCGAGGTCGTGCTCCGGGGCCCGAAGGTGTTCAAGGGCTACTGGCGCGACCCGGAGGCGACGAGCACGGCGTTCGCCGGGGGCTGGTTCCACACCGGTGACGTCGGGGTGAAGGACGAGGACGGTTTCGTCTACATCGTCGACCGGCTCAAGGACATGATCGTGTCCGGCGGGGAGAACATCGCCGGCTCCGAGGTCGAGCGGGTGCTCTACGAGCACGACGCCGTGGTCGAGGCGGCCGTCGTCGGCCGCCCCGACGACCGGTGGGGCGAGGTCCCCGTCGCCTACGTGGTCCTCGCCCCTGAGGCGACCGTCACCTCCGACGAGCTCATCGAGCACTGCCGGGAGCAGCTGGCCAAGTTCAAGGTCCCCAAGGCCGTGACGGTCATCGACGCCCTGCCGAGGAATCCCTCGGGGAAGGTGCTCAAACGGGAGCTGCGGGACCAGGCGTAGCCCAGCGGCGGGCGCGGTCGGATCGGATCAGTCGTCGGGAAGCTCGGCGAACTCACGCTTCGTCTTCCGATACCACCCCATGCCCTTGATGGGGTGCTTCCACCTGCCCTTCATGTCGTTCAGGGCCGCCTCGTGCGCATCATCACCCCCGGCGACCACCTCTTTGAGATGCTGGTCCTGTGCCTTGATCACCTCATCGGCGGTGTGTCCACGGAGCGCGAGGTCACATGCTCCACCCAACTGCTTGCAGGTCATCGTCTTCATGGCGATCACCGTACGAACGGCCGGCGACCGACGCTTCTCGATTCCTGCTCGGTCTGCTCACTCCAGGTGCTTCGTGAATGCGGCGGACCAGTCAAAGAGGCCCGTGGGCACGGAGTAGTCGGACTCGTCGTTGATCGTCGCCCAGTTCTCGGCCACGTCCTCGATCGTCGGGTCGTCCCCGGGGTGGACGTAGCCGTCGGTCGAGGCGATGAAGATCCGGGCGAAGCGGCGGGCGCCGGCAGCGTAGATCTCGCCGGTGACCGGGCAGTCCTCGTGGGCGAGGAAGGCGACCATCGGAGCGACCTGCTCCGGCGGCATCTCCGGCACGGCGTCATTCGGCTCGCCGGCCATGCGCGTGGTCGCCGCGGGGGCGATGAGGTTGACCTTGATGCCGTGGCGAGCGCCCGCGGTGCTGAGGCTGCGGGTCAGGCCGATGACACCGCCCTTGGCCGTGGCGTAGGCGAGGTTCTTGGGGAGACCGAAGAACCCGGCGGAGGTCGTCATCACGATCCGGCCGTAGCCCTGGTCGACCAGGTGGGGCCAGGCCGCGCGGGTCGTGTTGAACGAGCCGCCGACGTGCACGGCGAGGTGGCGCTCGAGGTCGTCGGCGTCGACCTCCGGGAAGCCGGCCCACCGCATGATCCCAGCGTTGTTGACCAGGACGTCGAGCCGCCCGAAGTGCTCGACCGCCGTCCCGATGAGGGCCTCCGCGCCCGCCGTCGTGGCCACGTCATTGCTGTCGGCGATGGCCGCACCGCCGACCGCGACGATCTCGTCGGCGACGGCGGATGCGGGCCCGGTATCGGACCCCTCGCCTGCCATCGAGCCGCCGAGGTCGTTGACGACGACGGAGGCGCCGCGCGCGGCGAGCAGGAGGGCATGGGCGCGGCCAATGCCCCGACCCCCGCCCGTGACGACAGCCACCCGCCCGTCGAACCGGTGCTCGTTCACCCGCGACCTCCATCCGTGTACCGTTCGGTCCAGTGTCGGGAGCCGAGGCGGGCGACGAACGCCCACGCAGCGAGAAGTGGAAGGCGCGACGCGAGGCGATCGTCGACACGTCGGCGCCCGTCTTCGCGCGGCAGGGCTACCACGCCACCGGCATCGTCGAGCTGTGCGAGGTCAACGGGCTCGGCAAGGGCGCGTTCTACCACTACATCGGGTCGAAGGAGGAGCTGCTCGCCGCCATCCACGACCGGGTGATGGACGAGGTGATGCTCGGCGCGGAGCGGGTCGCCCAGTCCGATGGCTCGCCGGCCGCGCAGCTGGCCATGCTCGGCGACGAGCTGCTCGACGTCATCCACCGCTACCCCGATCACGTCTGGGTCTTCCTGCACGAGTTCCCCGCCCTCACGGCCGAGCGGGCCGAGACGTTCCGCGTCCGGCGGCGCGAGTACGAGCGCCGGGTCGAAGGGGTCCTGCAGGCCGGCGTCGACGCCGGGGAGTTCCGTGACATCGACCCCCGACTCACCGCGCTGGCCTGGCTGGGCATGCACAACTACACCTACCTGTGGCTGAAGGTCGACGGTCACCTCACCGCTCGCGACGTGGCCAAGCCGTTCGCCGAGATCTTCATCCGGGGGATCGCCCGATAGCGATCGGTCAGGCGGCGACGGGCGCCGTCAGGCCCAGGATCTCGCCCAACGTGCCGCCGACCATGGCGTCCCGCTCGTCGTCCGGGACGCCGGCGAACAGCTTGGCGATCAGCTCCCGACTCCCGCCGAAGGTCCCTTCCGCGTGGGGGTAGTCGTTGCCCCACACGATGCTCGACACCCCGGTGATGTGCCGGCAGGCGACGGCCACGGGATCGTCCTGGAAGGAGATGTGGAACTGCCGCTTCACGTACTCGCTCGGCATCAGCGGGTAGGGCCACTTCTCGTTCAGGCGGAACAGCTGCGCCATGTGGGGCTGGTCGTCGGCAGGCCGGGTGTCGTCCCAGTGCCCGAGCCACCAGTCGGCGTCCTGGCCGATGCCGGTGATCCAGCACTTGTCCATGGCCCCGACCAGCGACCCCAGCCAGTGGGCGTTGAACTCGATCAGCGCGAAGTGGAGGTCGGGGTAGCGCTCGGGGACGCCGCCGCCGATCAGCTCACAGAGGACCTGCTGGGGGATGATCGTGCTGTAGATCGACTGGGTCACCATCCGCTTCGAGGCCGACTTCTCGGTCACCGGCTGGTTGACCTGCGCCGCCGACTCCATGACGACCTTGAGCGTCGTGGATTCCGGGTCGTCGAGCTTCACCCCGCCGGTCTGGGTGTGGATGAACACGTGCACGCCGCTGGCCTGGGCGGCGGCCCACACCGGATCGAGGTCCCGTGACCAGTACGGCATCGGGGCGATGGCGGGCAGGAGGATGGCCCGGAAGCCGGCGGCGGCGACCCGCTCGATCTCGGCCACGGCCTCCCCGACGTCGGTGAGCGGCACGGGCGCGGTGGGCGCGAGCCGGTCGAAGTACGGCGTGAACCGCTCGATGAGGTAGTCGTTGTAGACCCGAGCGTGGGCCATCGACAGCTCGTGGTCGTCGGAGTAGAGCCCGAACAGCGACAGGTTCGGGTGCATCACCCCGACATCGACCCCGTCGAGGGCCAGGTCCTCGATGATCTGCTCCGGGTCGCCCTCCGGCGTCCGGCCCTGGGTCTGGCGGTAGCGGGAGACCGTCCAGCCGTCGAACCCCGGCGTGTGGAGCTTGCGGAAGACGCGGGCACCGCCCTCGACGAGCGGCTCGATCTCGAAGTCCTCCTCCCACACCGCGCGGTCCCGCAGGTGCTTCGGGAGACGGGTCTTGAAGAGGTCGATCGGCTCGAGGATGTGCCCGTCCGCGGACACGACGAGGGCCTTTTCGGTCACTGCCCGAAATCTAAACCAACCGGTCGGTACAAGCAATGTGCGGACACCTATGGTGGACGACCGTGACCAAGCGGTGGCAACAACGCCCGGACGGTTCGACGTGGGGGGACTGGGGGGAGGACGACGAGCTCGGACGCATCAACCTGCTCACCCCCGAGAAGGTCCTCCAGGGGGTGCGCGAGGTCGAAGCCGGGATCAGCTTCTGCCTGAGCCTGCCCCTCGACTTCCCGGGCGGGACGGCCTTGAACCAACGGCGACCGCCGCCCCGCGTGGCGCCGACCGAGGACATGGAGGGCGTCGCCGACACCTTCTACAACGTCCACATGAGCGAGATGCCGGACTTCGGCGACCCCAAGTACGTCGACGTCTGGGCCGACGACGTGGTCACCCTCGCCCTGCAGTACTCGACCCAGTGGGACTCCCTCGCCCACGTCGGGGCCGAGTTCGACGCCGACGGTGATGGAGTCGAGGAGGGCGTCTACTACAACGGCTACCGGGCCGGGGTCGACCTCGTCGGCCCGAGCGACGATGCCCGGGGCGACGGCAGCGGGCATGCCTCCTTCGCCCGCCACCTCGGACTGGAGCACATGGCCTTCCACGGGGTGCAGGGCCGCGGCGTCCTCGTCGACCTGGCCCACCACCTGGGCCACGACTGGCGGGGGGTCGACCTGGCCACGCTCCAGGAGGTCATGGCCGCGGACGACGTCGTGGTCGAGCCCGGCGACATGCTCCTGCTCCACACCGGCTACGCCACCAAGGTCCTCGAGTGGAACAAGGAGCCCGACCCGAGGGAGCTCTTCACCACCTGCTCGTATCTGGACGCCCACGACCCGGCCCTGCTCGACTGGATCGTCGACTCACAGATCTCGGCCCTCGTGGCCGACAACTACGCCGTCGAGGGCCTGCTCGGCAAGGACAAGGACCCGAGCCGGCACTCGTTCCTGCCGATCCACCACCTGTGCCTGTTCAAGCTCGGCGTCCCGCTGGGCGAGCTGTGGTACCTGCACGAGCTGGCGGTCTGGCTGCGTGAGCACGGCCGCAGCCGCTTCCTGCTCACGGCTCCCCCGCTGCGGCTGCCCGGGATCGTGGGCTCCCCGTTGACCCCCGTCGCGACCGTGTGAACGCGGCCCACTCGTTCCGGCGGACGCGGGCGAACTCCTTGAAGAGCTTCAGGCGCCCGCCCGAGTTCAGCAGGTACTTCCGCGGCTTCCCGGGGATGTTGGTGCCGAAGTAGTAGCTGCTCTCGCCGAAGGAGGTGGCGTCCGAGGCGCCCCGATCGACCATCTCGGTCCACAGCTGCTCGGCCTCATCCCCCACCTCGATCACGTCATCGCCGCGCTCCCGAAGGTGAACGAGCGTCTCGATGACGAAGTCCACCTGGTCGCCGTTGTACCGGGGGTTGTTGCCGGCCCCGGCGTGCGGGCCGCCGGGGAAGAAGAAGTTCGGGAAGCGGGTGGTCTGGATCCCGAGGAAGGTCACAGGACCGTCGGCCCAGTGGTCCTCGAGAGCCAGGCCGTCCCGGCCGCGGATGCCCATGCGGGAAAGCGCCCCGGTGCCGAAGTCGAAGCCGGTGGCCCAGATGACGACGTCGAGCTCCGTCAGGCCGTCGGCCGTCTCGATACCCCTCGGGGTCAGGCGCAGGATGGGCGTCGCCTTCAGGTCGACGAGTGTGACCTTCGGGTCGTTGAACGCCTCGAAGTAGCCGGTGACGAACGGGGGCCGCTTCTCGCCGAACCGGTGGTCCTGGGGGATCAGCTGCTCGGCGACCTCGGGATCCTCGACGATGCCGCGGACCTTCTCAGCCAGGAAGTCGCACCACGCCGCGTTCGCCGACGGATCGGTCAGCAGGTCGAGGTAGTTGCTGGTGAGCTTGGTGAAGCCCGGGCTGGCCCACATCTTCTCGAAGAACGCTCGGCGCTCGTCGTCAGGGTCGTCGAACGCGCCCCGGTCGTGGGGGAGGTGGTGGAACCCGTGGATCGAGGTGTTCAGCACCTCGCGCAGCGCCTCGAAATCGGCCCGCAGCCGCGCCTGCTCCTCGGCGGTGATCGGGGCGTTGTTGAGCGGGGTGCACCAGTTGGCGGTGCGCTGGTAGACGGTCAGGGAGGCGACCTCGTCGAGGATGGCGGGGATGACCTGAACGCCGCTGGACCCGGTGCCGATGACGGCGACCCGCTTGCCCCGGACGTCCACGCCCTCCGTCGGCCAGAGGCCGGTGTGGACCGACTCGCCGGCGAAGTCATCGCGTCCCGCCACGTCAGGGAAGTACGGCACCGAGAGGACGCCGGTGGCCGCGACCAGGAACCGGGCCCGCACCTCCGTTCCGTCGCCGACGGTCACGATCCACGTCCCCGACGGGTCGTCCCAAACCGCGGAGGTGACCCGGGCGCCGAAGCGGATGTGGCGACGGAGGTCGAACCGGTCGACGACGTGGTTGAGGTAGCGCTCGGTCTCGGGCTGCTCGGCGAAGTGCTCCTGCCATTCCCAGTCGTCGAACAGCTCTTGGGAGAAGAGGTAGGCGTAGGTGTAGCTCTCCGAGTCGAACCGGGCCCCCGGGTAGCGGTTCCAGTACCAGGTGCCGCCGACGCCGTGGCCGGCCTCGAGCAAGGTCGCCGAGAACCCGGCCTCGAGGGCTCGGTGCAGCTGGTAGATGCCGGTGATGCCGGCCCCTACGACCAGCACGTCGACGTCGGGATCGGGCACGGCTGCGGATTGTACCGATCGGTACGATGGGGCCGTGGACTTCTCATTGACCGAGGCCGAGCGCGACCTGGTGGGGCTCTGCCGCGACTTCGCGCAGAACGAGATCGCTCCCCGAGCGCCGCAGGCGTGGGAGGAAGCGGTGTGCCCGACCGACCTCCTGCGGGAGATGGGCGCGCTGGGGCTGCTCGGCCTGTTGATCCCCGAGGAGTGGGGCGGGATCGGGATGTCGACGGTCGGCTTCGTCGCCGCCATGGAGCAGATCGGCCTGGCGGACCAGTCGGTGGCGGCGGCCTGGCAGGCCCACGTCACGATCGGGTCACTACCCCTCTTCCTGTTCGGCAACGACGCCCAGCGGGAGCGTTGGCTCCGACCGCTGGCCGAGGGTCGGGCGCTGGGGGCGTTCGGCCTGACCGAGCCCGACGCCGGTTCCGACGCCCGCGGCATCCGCACCCGGGCGGAGAGCCGCGATGGCGGCTGGGTCATCAACGGTCAGAAGACGTTCATCTCCAACGCCGGCACCGACATGTCCTTCGGCGTGACCCTGCTGGCCCGCACGCCGTCGGAGGACGGCGAGCCAGCGAGGTTCGCGACCCTCGTGGTCGAGAAGGACACGCCGGGCTTCACCATGGGCCCGAAGATGCAGGGCATCGGCTGGAAGGGCCTCGACACACGCGAGCTCTTCTTCGACGACGTATGGGTGCCGGATGACCACCTGGTGGGTGACCCCGACATGGGGCTCGGCCAGTTCCTCAGCACGCTGGAGGTCGGGCGCATCTCGATCGCCGCCCTGTCGCTCAGCCTGACCCAGGCCGTGCTCGACCTGGCTCTCGACTACGCCAAGCAGCGCGTGCAGTTCGGCCAGCCCATCTCGAAGTTCCAGGCGATCCAGTTCAAGCTGGCCGACATCGCCACGGAGCTGGAGGCGGCACGGTGGCTGACCTACCGCGCCGCCTACCTCCGCGACACCGGCCAGCCCTTCCTCAAGGAGGCCTCGATGGCCAAGCTGAAGGCCAGTCGCCTGGCCGTGTCGGCGGCCTCGGAGGCCGTGCAGATCCACGGTGGCGTCGGCTACATGCTCGAGTCCCCGGTGGCCCGCTTCTACTGCGACGCCAAGGTGCTGGAGATCGGCGAGGGCACCAACGAGATCCAACACCTGGTGATCGCCAAGCAGTTGGGCTGCTGAGGAAAGGGCACCGAGGCGACAACGGGGGCGGGGGGTGCCGCCGAGGGTCGTCGGGGGCGGGCCGGACCTCCGCGTTGCCTCGAATCTCACCGGCTGTGGCCGCTCCCCGTTCTGGCCCCTGATTCGGTTCCTCTAGGCACCGAATCAGGTGCCAGTTCGCCGCGGTCGGCCCAGCCCGGCGAGCTTCAGGCCGAGGCCAGGCGGCGGATGGCGGCGGCGATGTCGTCGCGATCCGGGAGCCACGCCCGCTCGAGATCCGGCGCGTAGGGGGGAGGCGTCGCCGCGGCACCGACCCGCTCGATCGGGGCGTCGAGGTCCCAGAAGGCGTCGCGGGCGACGACGGCGGCGATCTCGGCGCCGATGCCGAACGGGACGACCGCCTCGTGGGCGATCAGGATCCTGGACGTCTTGGCCACCGACTCGAGGATCGGGGCGGTGTCGAGCGGCGCCACGGTGCGCAGGTCGATCACTTCGACCGAGATGCCGTCCTCGGCCAGGGCCTCGGCCGCGGCGACGGCTTCGTGGACCATGCGGGAGACCGACACGACCGTGACGTCGCTCCCCTCCCGCACGACGCGGGACGTGCCGATCGGGACGAGGTGGTCGGCGGGCGGCTGCGGCCCCTTCATCCCGTAGAGCAGGCGGTTCTCGATGAAGATCACGGGGTTGGGGTCCTGGATCGCCGCTCGCAGGAGGCCGTAGGTGTCGGCCGGGGTCGACGGCATGACCACACTGAGGCCGGGGATGTGGGCCAGGAGGGCTTCGAGGCTCTGGGAGTGCTGGCTCCCCGACGAGCGACCAGCGCCGAACTGGGTCCGGACCGTCAACGCCATCTCCGCCGCTCCGCCGGTCATGAAGGGCAGCTTGGCGGCCTGGTTGAGCAGCTGGTCCAGGCAGACGCCGACGAAGTCCAGATACATCAGCTCCACGACGGGCCGCATGCCCGCCATCGCCGCGCCGACGCCGAGGCCCATGACCGCCGTCTCCGAGATCGGCGTGTCGCGCACGCGGTCCCCGAACCGGTCGTGGAGGCCCCGGGTGAGCCCGAACACGTTGCCCCCGGCGCCGATGTCGATCCCGGCCAGGAACACACCGTCGTCCGCGACGAGCTCGGCCTCGAGCGCGTCGTGGATCGCGTCCATCGTGCGGAACACGGGCGCGTCTTCGTCCGGGTGCGGAGGCTCGGCGCCGGTCGGCCTCGGGCGGACCACGAAGTCGAACAGCGTGGCCGCCGTCGGGGCGGCGAGGCGCCGGGCCTCCTCGACCGCGGCGTCCAAGGCCTGAGCCACCGACGACTCCAGCGATTCGATCACGTCGTCTCCGACGCCGGCGGCGCCGAGCGCAGCAGCGTGGACGACGAGCGGGTCGCGCGCCTCCCAGTCCTGCTTCTCCTCGGGCGTCCGGTATCGCTCCGGATCCCCCTCGTAGTGGCCGTGCCACCGGTAGGTGGCGGCCTCGATGATCGTGGGGCCGGCGCCACCCCGCCGGGCCTCGACCACGTCCTGCATCGCCGACGCGGTGGCCACGACGTCGTTGCCGTCGACGGCGACGTAGTCGACCCCGTAGCCGGCGGCCCGACGCTCGAGCGGTGCCCCGTGCTGGTCGGCCGCGGCGGAGAACTCGGCGTAGCCGTTGTTCTCGCAGAAGAAGACGACCGGTAACCGCCAGACCGCGGCGAGGTTCACGGCCTCGTGGAAGGCGCCCTGGGCCACCGCGCCGTCCCCGAAGAAGGCCACGGCGACGCTGCTGTCCGCCCGCAACTGCGCCGCCGTCGCCGCCCCGACGGCGATGGGCAGGCCCGCGGCCACGATCCCGTTCGCCCCGAAGATCCCCACCTTCGGATCGGCGATGTGCATCGAGCCCCCGCGGCCGCGGTTGGTGCCCTGGTCCCGGGCCATCAGCTCGGCGAACATCCCCAGGGGGTCCAACCCCTTGGCCAGGCAGTGGCCGTGGCCGCGATGGGTCGAGGTGATGACGTCGGCGGGCCCGAGCGGCCAGCAGGCCCCCACGGCGGACGCCTCCTGCCCGATCGAGAGGTGGACGAACCCCGGCACCTCACCCGCTCGGTAGAGCGTGGCCACCCGCTGCTCGAACCCCCGGATGACCAGCATCCGCCGATGCATCTCGAGCAGGTCGTCGGCGGAAGCCATCGAGCATGTATTGTACTGGTCGGTACAAGACGGGGTGACACGAGCCATGGGCGAACAGATCGAGATCCCCCGCTCCCTGCCGCGAGGGGCTGACGTCCGCGGGAAGCGGGTGGTCCTCACCGGCGCCGGCCGCGGCCTCGGTCGGCTGCTCGCGCATGCGTTCTCGCAGGCCGGCGCCCACGTGGCGCTGATCGCCCGCACCGAGGTCGATCTGAAGGAGGTCGCCGAGGAGCTGCCCGGGCCGTCGCTGGTGTGCTGCGGCGACGTGACCGACGACGCGTTCAACGAGGCCGTCGCCGATGCCACCGTGGCTGAATGGGGTGGTGTCGACGTTTGGTTGTGCAATGCGGGGATCTCACCCATCGTGGCCGGCCCGGTCGAGACGGACCCGACGACCTGGCGCCGGGTGCTCGACGTGAACCTCACTGGGGCCTTCCTCGGCGCCCGGGCCGCGGCCCGCGTGATGGGCGAGGGCGGGCGACTGATCTTCACCGGCTCGGTCCTGGGTGAGCGTCCCAGCAAGGGGCTCACGGCGTACAGCGCCTCGAAGGCAGGGCTGGTCGGCTTGGCGAAGGCGCTGGCCCTCGACCTGGCCCCGGCGGGCATCACCGTGAACGTGGTCGCCCCCGGCTGGTTCGACTCCCCGCTGGCCGAGGGATGGAAGAACAACCCGAAGCTCTCGGCCGCGATCCTCGGGCACACGGCGCAGCAACGGTGGGGCGACGCCACCGATCTGGCCGGGGCCTACCAGTTCCTGGCCTCCGACGCGTCGGCGTTCGTCACCGGCACCGTCCTCACGGTCGACGGGGGGTACCTCCTCGTATGACCCGACGAGCCATCGCCATCACGGGGGCAGGCGGCGCGCTCGGGGCGGCGCTGTCCGCCCACTTCGCCGGTGAGTCCGACACCGATCTCGTGCTGAGCGACGTCAGCTCGACGTCACTGGACGCGACCGTCGGCGACCTGCCGGAGGGCGACGCCACGGTCGAGACGCTGCTGGCCGACGTCAGCGAGATCAGCCAGGTCGAAGCCGTCGTCGAGCGGGCCGTGGAGCGCTTCGGCCGCCTGGATGTGCTGATCGGCAACGCCGGCGTCCTCTCGCCGAACGGCCGCATCCACAACCTGTCGACCGAGGACTGGGAGCGGGCGTTCCGCATCAACGTGCTCGGCGCCGTCAACGGCATCCGCGCCGCCGTGCCGGTGATGCGCACGCAGCAGTCGGGCTCGATCGTCTTGACGGCTTCGATCTCCGGCCTCACTGCTTGGTCCCACGCCGCGCCCTACTGCGCGACGAAGGCCGCGGTGATCCAGCTGGCCAAGGTGGCGGCGGTGGAGTACGCCCGCGACGGGATCCGGGTCAACTGCGTGTGCCCGGGCTCGTTCCGCTCGGCCATCCACGCCGACCTCCCCGAGGCGGCGATCGACGCGATCGCGGCCCGGCATCCGCTCGGCCTCGGCTCCGCCGACGACCTGGTCGGGGCCTACGCCTACCTGGCGAGCGACGCCTCCCGCTGGACGACCGGTTCGGCAGTGGTCGTCGACGGCGGCTACGCCGCGCCATGACCCCGCCGGGGAGCCGTCAGCTCGGGTCGGCGAACTCGGGCATCACGACTTGGGCGAAGGTCTCGATCTGGGCGCGGCCGGCGTCGGGCCAGCCGCAGACGAGGTAGCCGCAGCCCGCGTCGCGCCACTTCGACGCGTGCTTGCGGGTCGTCTCGAGGTCGTCGAGGGACAGGGAGCTGGCCCGGGTGATCGATGCCGGGTCACGACCCGCTTCGGCGGCCAGTTCGTCGACGCGGGCGTTGGCGTCGGCCAGCGAGGTGGGTGAGCCCCACGTGTGCCATACGTCGGCGTACTTGGCGACGAGCGGGAGCGTGCGACGGGGACCGCTGCCGCCGATCCAGATCGGCGGGCGGGGGTCCTGCACCGGCCGGGGCAGCAGGCTGGCATCGTGGAGGGACACGACCTTTCCCGCGTACGACACGGTGTCGCCGGTGAACAGGCGCTGGATGATCTCCAGGGTGTCCTCCAGCAAGTCGAAACGCTCCGGCGTCGGCGGGAACGGGATGCCGAGCTCGTCGTGCTCCTTGTCGAACCATGCCGCGCCCAGCGACAGCTCGAGCCGGCCATGCGACGCGTGGTCGATGGTCACCGCCTGCGCCGCGAACACGGACGGATGCCGGTAGGTCACGCCGGCCACGAGCAGCCCGAGCCGGATGCGTGAGGTCACGCCAGCCAGCGCGGCCAGCGTGGTCATGCCCTCGAACGTCTCGCCCGGGCCCTCGCCGTACATCGGCTGGAAGTGGTCGAAGCCCCACACCCCGTCGAAGCCCAGCTCCTCCGCGAACTGCACGCGGCTGACGATCTCGTCCCACGGCAACCGCTGTTGCGCGACATCCAGTCCGAAACGCATGGTGTTGAAGCTACGCCACGAGCTCCGTCACGCGGTCGGGCTGGGCCAACCGAGGCGAGGAAGAGGGCGCCGTTCTGGCACCTGATTCGGTCGCTCCAACCACCGAATCAGGTGCCAGAAGCAGAGGCGGTCAGGCGATGGTGAGGGCGACCTTGCCGATGGCCTTGCCGTCGGCGACGTGACGGAGGGCGGCGGCCACGTCGTCGAAGGCGAACGTGGCGCCGATGTGCGGGGTGGCCTGCCCCGACCCGAGCAGGTCCATCAGCTCGGCATCGTTGCGCAGCATCTCGTCCGGCGCGTTCGCGGCGAACGTGAGGAACTGGAAACCGAGGACCTGAATCCCCTTGAGGAGCACGAGGTTGAGCGGGATCCGGGGGATCTCGCCGGAGGCGTAGCCCACGGTCACGAAGCGACCGTTCCAGTGCAGCGACCTCAGGGCCGGCTCAGCGAGGTCGCCCCCCACCGGGTCGACGACGATGTCGGTCCCGGCCGGGTGCCGGTCGCGGAGCGCTTGTCGGAGATCGCCGGCCCGGTGGTCGATGAGCTCGGCGGCCCCGTACGACGCCGCCACCTCGAGCTTCTCGGCGGAAGAGGCCACCGCCGTCACCCTCGCCCCCAGCGCGACACCGACTTGCACGGCGGCCAGACCCACCCCACCCCCGGCCCCGAGCACGACGAGCTCCTCCCCCGGCTGGACCCGGGCCACCGACCGCAGTACGTGGTACGCCGTGCGGTGGGCGACGCCGAAGGCCGCCGCGGCCGTGTCCTCGACGCCTGTCGGGATGCGGGTGACGTTGGCGGCGCCGACGACGACCTCGTCGGCGAACGCACCCACGAACACGCTGCCGAACACCCGGTCACCGACGGCGACGGCCTCGACGTCCTCGGCCACCTCGGCGACCACGCCCGCGAACTCGCTCCCCGGCACGAAGGGGAGGGGCGCGGTCATCTGGTACTCGTCGGCGATCACCAGCACGTCGGGGAAGTTCACCGCCGCGGCGTGGACCTGGACCCGCACCTGGCCGGCGCCGCAGTCGGGCGCGGGGAACTCGTCGACCACGACGACCTCCGGAGCGCCGTAGGAACGGCAGACCGCGGCGCGCACGGTCAGGTCACGGCGTAGTCGGTGGCCTCGGCCATGTCCGCTGCCCCCTGCATGAGGTCGAGCACGATCGGGCCGAAGGCCAGCAGCTTCTCGTCGTCGCCCGCCCGCTGGAAGCCCTGCTCGAGGACGACGGCCAGCTTCCACTTGGCCAGGACGAGGTAGTAGTCGATGTCGTCGACCTGGCGGCCGGAGACCTCGGCGTAGTGCTGGAGCATCTGGTCACGCGACGGCATGCCGATCATGTCGACGTAGCCCGTCTCGCCCGCTTCCGGGGCCATAGTGTCCTCGGGCCAGCTCTGCACCGTCCACGCCAGGTCCAGCTTGGGATCACCGACGGTGCCCATCTCCCAGTCGACGATGGCGGCGAGGCGCGCCGGCGCGCCGTCCTCGTACATCACGTTGGCGAACTGGTAGTCGCCGTGCATGAGCCCCGGCAGGTAGTCGATCGGGCGGTGCGCCCGGAGCCAGGCCGCGGCTTCGTCGAAGCCGGGCAGTTCTCGGCCCTTGATCCGCTCCAGGAAGGCGGTCCAACGGTCGACCTGGCGCTCGTGGAAGCCGTCCGGACGGCCGAGGTCCTGGAGGCCCTTGGCCTGCCAGTCCACGTTGGACAACAGGGCGATGCCCTCGACCAGCTGGTAGGCGAGCCCGGCCCGGGCCTCGAGGTCGGTGTCGAACGGCGCCGGCCACTTGCGGTCCTGCAGGCCCATCGGCGACCAGCCGTCGACGAAGCCCATCAGGTAGAAGGCCCGGCCCAGCACCGAGGTGTCGGCACACGACGCGATGGCCTCCGTGCACGGCACGTCGGTCCCGGTCAGCGCCTCGATGATGCGCCATTCGCGGATGATCCCGTCGTCCCGGGACTCGGGCGCGCCGGGTGGCGGGATGCGGAGGGCGCCGTGCAGGTCACCCCGACGGATCTCGTAGATCTCGTTCTGGGAGCCACCGGAGACGAAGCCGCACTCGATGGGCTCACCCCGTCCGGGGACCTCCTGGCCGTCCAGCCATGCTCCGAGACGGTCGATGTCGATCACTGGTTCCCCACTTCGTGCTCGAGGTACTCGGCCAGCTTCTCGCGGGCCGCGGCCACCTTCTTGGGCTTGTGCTCGGTCGGCCAGAGGTCGTCGCTCGGCTTGTAGTCACGCAGCACCTGGCGGGCGATGGTGACCTTGTGGACCTCGGTGGGCCCATCGGCCAGGCCCATGACGCCGGCGCCCAGGACCATCCCCATGAACGGCATCTCGTTGCTGACGCCGAGGGCGCCGTGCACCTGCATGGCCCGCCAGGCGATGTCGTGCAGGACCGTCGGCATGACCACCTTGATGGCGGCGATGTCCTTGCGCACCTTGCGGTAGTCGTTGTGCTTGTCGATCGACCACGCGGTGTAGAGGGTGAACAGCCGGAACTGCATGAGCTGGGCGTAGGAGTCGGCGATGTAGCCCTGTACGAACTGCTTGTCGGCCAGCACCGACCCCTGGGTCTCCCGGCTGAGGGCCCGCTCACACATCATGTCGAGCGCCTTCTGGGCCAAGCCGATCGTGCGCATGGCGTGGTGGATGCGACCGCCGCCGAGCCGGGTCTGGGCGATGGCGAAGGCCTGGCCCTCACCGCCCAGGAGGGCGTCCTCGGGCACCCGCACGTCCTCGTAGTGGATGAGGGCGTGGGAGCCATGGCCCAGCGGCTCACCACCCAGGCCGACGTTGCGGACGATGTTGACGCCCGGCGTGTCGGTCGGCACCAGGAACATCGACATGCCGTTGTAGGCGCTCACGTCGGTGTTGGTGACCACCATGACGATGAGGAACGCGGCCGTGTTGGCGTTCGACGAGAAGAACTTCCACCCGTTGATGACCCACTCGTCACCGTCCTTCTCGGCCCGGGTGGTGAACATCGTCGGATCGGCGCCGGCGTGGGGCTCGGTCATCGAGTAGCTGGAGAACACCTCGCCCTCCAGCAGGGGGTGCAGGTACCGCTCCTTCTGCTCGTCGGTCCCGTAGTGGGCGATGATCTCGGCGTTGCCGGTGTCCGGCGCCTGGCAGCCGAAGACGATCGGCGCCCACGACGAGCGACCCAGGATCTCGTTGAGCAGGGACAGCTTGAGCTGGCCGTACCCGGCGCCGCCCAGGTCGGGCCCGAGGTGGGTGGCCCACAGACCCTGGCGCCGCACCTCCTCCTTGAGCGGGTCGATGGCCTTGCGTCGGTTCTCGTCCAGCGGCGTGAACTCCAGCCCGCCCCACACCTGGTCGAGCGGCTCGACCTCCTCGCGCACGAACTCGTCGGCCCAGTCCAGCTTCGCTTGGAACTCGGGCTCGGTCTCGAAATCCCAGGCCATTGCTTTCCCCTCTCGGTCCGTGGCAGAATAGCATTCTGACTTCACAGAATGCAATTCCGATCGAACAGGACGAGATCGCCGCCCGCATCTCGCGCCAGACCTTGGCCAAACGGGGCCTCGACTACGCCGGCGAGGTCCGGCGCCTCCTCGACGCCGGCCTGGAGGTCATGCGCCGGTGCGGCACGACCTCACGGCCCCGCGTCGCCGACATCGTCGAGGCGGCCGGGCTGTCCAACGACGCCTTCTACCGGCACTTCCCGTCGAAGGACGCGCTGGTGGCCGCCATCCTCGATGACGGCGCCGAGCGCCTGCGCGGCTACCTCGCCCACCAGATGGACAAGGAGCCCACCCCCGCCGGGCAGGTGCGCCGATGGGTCGAGGGGGTGCTGGCCCAGGCGGACCCGGAGATCGCCGCCACCACCCTCGCCGTGCTCTGGAACGGGGGGACCGCGGTCGACGGGACGGCGGCCGGCCGGCACTTCGCCAGTGCCACCCTGGCCACGCTCCTGCACGCGCCCTTCGCCGAGCTGGGCCGCGACGACCCCGAGCTCGACGCCTCTCTGGCCGCCCACGCCACGCTGGGCAAGCTCGCCGACCACCTCTGGCAGGGGGCGCCGCCGTCCCCCGCCGACATCGACCGCATCACCCGCTTCTGCCTCGCCGCCGACAGCTCGGAGCTCGCATGAAGGCCGTACGGGGACAGGACGGCGAGCCCGTCCTGGTCGACCTCGACGAGGTACCCGGTGAGGGTGAACTGCTCTCCATGCGGTCGGTGGGGATCTGCGCGTCGGACCTGCTCTACCTGAGGGTCGGCACCGAGCACGTCCTCGGCCACGAGCTGGCGGGCGTGCTGACCGACGGCACGCCCGTGGCGGTCGAGGGGCTCTACGGCTGCGGCGAGTGCGAGCACTGCCTCGATGGCCAGATCAACCTCTGCGCCCAGTCGACGCAACGGGCTCTGGGCATGCTCAACGACGGGGGCATGGCCGAGCAGTTCCGTGCTCCCGCTCAGCGCCTCGTGGAGCTCCCCGCCGGGCTCGACGCGGCCAGCGGCGCGCTGGTCGAGCCCGCCTCGGTGTCCTGGCACGGGGTGCGGGTCGGCGGCGCCGGCCCCGACACCCGGGTGCTCGTCGTCGGCGCCGGATCGGTCGGGCTGCTGGCCGTGGCCGCCGCCCAGGCGATGGGCGCCGCCGAGGTCAGCCTCGTGGCCCGCCATCCCCACCAGAAGGCCATCGGCGAGCGGCTGGGGGCCACGGAGCCGACCGGCCTCTACGACCTCGTCATCGAAGCGGCGGGCTCGCCCAGTGCCGTCCAGCAGAGCGTCGAGCTGCTGGCCCCCGGCGGCACCGTCACGATGCTCGGCGTGCACTACGCCGGGCTCGAGGTTCCCTACATGCCCATGTTGAACAAGGAGGCGAAGCTCATCGCCTCCATGGGCTACTGCAGCCACGAAGGCGGCCGGGACATGCAGCAGGCGGCCGAGCTGCTGGCCAGCCGGCCGGAGATCGCCGACGCCCTCATCACCCACCGGTTCCCGATCGAGGATGCCGCCGAGGCGTTCCGCGTGGCCTCCGACCGCAGCGCGGGCGTCGTCAAAGTCGTGGTCGAGGTCGGCTGAGGAGTAGCGGCCCACAGGCGGGTCAGGCCGTCGCCACCTCGAGCAGCGCCTCGGTGACGGCATCGGGCTCGGTGATCATGAGGTCGTGGCCGGTGTCGATGTCCCACAGGCGGCCCTCGGCCCGGGCTTCAGCCATGAGCTCAGGGTCCCTGGTCTCCAGGGTCGAGGTGCAGACGATGTGAAACTGCGGGATCGCCCAGAGGGCGTCCTCGTGTTGGAGATCGAGCGGCTGCTCGAAGCACTGCCACGGGTGGGGGGTCAGGCGCTCAGCCATCCACGCCAGGTCGTCGGGGTCGGTGACGCCGTAGAGCAGGCCGGCGTCGGGCGCGGGCAGGAGGACGAGCTCGAGGCCGTCTCGCACCTCGCCGAAGGGACGGACCGCCTCGATGATCGGCCCGGCGACATCCCGGAGGGACTGGCCGTTGACCGGGTTCGCGGCATCGAGGTAGACGAGACGGCCCACCCGGTCGGCGGCGAGATCGGCGGCGGCGGTGATGACCATTCCGCCGTAGCTGTGGCCGACGAGGATCACGTCCTCGAGGTCCTCGTAGTAGAGGAGCGCGGCGACGTCTCGGGCGTGAAGCGCGAGGTCGACGTGGGGGCCGAGCAGGTGCGCCCGCTCACCCAGGCCGGTCAGGCTCGGGGCGTGGACCTCGTGGCCCGCGGCCCGGAGGCGGCGCGCCACCTTCTGGTAGCACCACCCCCCGTGTCCACCGCCGTGGATCAGGACGTAGGTGGCCATGCCGTCTCCCCCTGGGCGAATCGAGCGGTGGGCCACGATACGCACCTCTCAGCAGGCGCGAGCACGGTTCGCCCACGACAGAGCGCAGCCCCTGGACGCGCCACGGCCCTGCGCCGGGGGAGGACGCAGGGCCGCGGCGGCGGGTGGGACCGGCCCTAGGGGACGGGCTCCACCATGACGTCGATCGACGAAGCGCCGCTGTCCGGCACTCGGGGCTGACGCCACACCTCGACCGGGAAGGACACGGTCACCAGCGCCTCGAAGAGGTGGAGGAGGTTGCGGTCCTCGTCCGAGATCCCGTCGAGGGCGACGCCCTTGAGGTACTCGGCACCGTCCTCGAGCCGCGGGAACGCGGCGTCGTAGAACGTCTGGAGCTCGTCCATGGAGCTCCGGATGCGCTTGGCGTAGCGGTCGGCTTCGCTGGGCAGGGCCCAGTCGGCGAACGGCTCGAGCTCGGCGAAAGAGGCGGGAAGGGTCGTCATGGCGAGGTCTCCTCTCAGGACGCGGCCGAGATCTGGACGGGAGTGGCCGGCTGGCCACTCTCGTGCTCGGCGACGTAGCGGCGGGCCGTGGTGTGGAGGTGGCGGAGCAGGACCTCCTGGTCACACAGCGGGAACTCCTTGACGGCGCCCGACTCGAGCATGGTCTGGGTGGCCTCCAGGGTGTTTCCGTCCTGGAGCCCGTACTCCTTGAACGTGACGACGGCGAGCTCCTGCTGCAGGCGCTCGTAGGCGTTCGTCGGGGGCACGAAGTAGAGGGAACACTCGAAGATGTGCGTGTTGTACGACGTCGGCCAGTAGTGGTACGTCAGATACCAGTTGGGCTTCCAGACCAGCAGCGTGAAGTTGGGGAAGAAGAGGAACGAGTCCTCGCCCCAGGCCGGGTGCCGAGCCGGGTTGAGGCCCTCGGGCAGCTCACCGATGTCGGGGGCGTCCCACACACCGAACAGGCCGCTGCGCAGCACCCGCTCGATGGGCTTCACCATGCCGAGGTCCTTGGGTGGGGCCATGCCGCCCCACGACGAAACGAGGGAGTGGGGGCCGTCCACGTCGTAGGCCAGGGCCTCGAAGCCATAGCCCTGGAGCTTGCGGGACTCCTCGTCGGTGGCCTGCTTCGCGTGCAGAACGGGTGCGTGGTAGAACTCCATGAAGGCGTCGATGAAGAGCTTCCAGTTGGCGCCGATCTCCGCCTTGTACGTGTGCTTCTGGGTCATGAGGTGGAACGGATAGCCCTCGATCCCGGCCCCCAGCCGCCCCATGTACTCCTTGAGCGGCGGGGCCTCCGGATCGAAGTTCACGAAGATGAACCCCTCCCAGACGTCGACGTTGACGCCCGCCAGCCCGAAGTCGTCCTTGTCGAGGTCGAAGAACTCGTCCTCCTGCTGCACGAAGGTCAGCTGGCCCTCGAGCCCGTAGCGCCACCCGTGGTACTTGCAGGTGAACTGCCGACAGGTGCCGCTGACCTCCTCACCGGGGTAGTCGTTCCACACCAACTTGTTGCCGCGGTGGCGGCACATGTTGTGGAACGCCCGGACCTCGCCCTCCATGTCCCGCACGAGCACGACCGACGTGTTCGCGGCGTCGAGCTCCTTGGTGAAGTAGCTGCCGTTCTTGGGCAGCTGCTCGACTCGGCCGACGTTCAGCCACGTCTTGCGGAAGATGGCCTCCTGCTCCAGCTCGTAGTGCTGGGGGGAGGTGGAGTCGGCATAGGACACCGGCCCGGTGTCGAGACCGAAATGCTCCGTCCAACTGCCCTCGGTGGGCTTGGTGAAGTGCGGCATGTGCGTCAGTTCCCTCCGGTACAGCGTGACAACGGGACGATATCATGCATCTCTCAGGATGAGAAGTCCATTCTCACGGCGGCGGGCTGGTCTCGACGAAGGGATAGATGCGGGTGAAGTCCACGCCCGGCTCGGCCTCGGCGAAGCGCTCCCACACCGCGGCAGTGACGGGGCCGATGACCGACGGGCTGTCCTGGCTCTGCACTGCCGCCAGGTAGAGCCGGAGGTCCTTGGCCATCAACGAGTTGGCGAAGCCCGCGGCATAGGTGCCGGTGAGGACGTGGTTCGGGAACTTGTCGCTCGTGGCCGCGCTCTGCCCGCTGGAGGCGTTGAGGACCTCGAGCATGGTGGCCAGGTCGAGGCCGACGGATCGCCCGAAGGCGACGGCCTCGCTCGTCGCCGCCAGCGCCGTCGCCGACAGGAAGTTGTTGGCCAGCTTCAGGGCCTGCGCCATGCCCGGGCGGTCGCCGACCCGGCGGGTCCGGTCACTGAGACCGGCGAGCGCCTCGTCGACCCCCTCGCAGGCCTCGTCGGACCCGGCGTACATCACCGACAGGGTGCGGGCCCGGGCGCCGGCGACCCCGCCGGAGACCGGGGCGTCGACGTAGGCCACGCCCGCCTCGGCGAGGAGGCCGGCGATGGTCTGGGAGGCCGACACCCCGATCGTCGAGGTGTCGAGGACGTGCGTGGTCCGACGGTCGGGGACGGCCAGGATCCCGCGGGCGACCTGCTCGGACGCCACCCCGTCCGGGAGACTCAGGACGACGACGTCGGCGCGACGGGCGAGCTCGGCCAGGTCGGCGACGAAGGCTGCCCCTTCGGGGCTGCGGTCGGGCCCGGCCACGTCGTAGGTGGTCAGCTCCCGACCCGACTCCACGAGGTTCGTGGCCAAGGCGCTGCCCATGTTGCCGAGGCCGACGAAGCCCAACGCCACGTCAGCCCTCCTCCCGCTCGGCCCGGACGGCCAGCAGCGCGCGCTTGGCCGACAGGCCGGCGGGCGCCCCGCAGTACGCGGCGATCTGGAACAGGAGCTCGTCGAGCTCCTCGTCGGTGACCCCCGTCTGGGCCTGTGCGCCGACGTGGAGGCGGAACTCCTCCATGCGACCGAGCGCCGCGGTCATGGCCAGCACCAGGAGGCTCCGGTCCCGGGGGCTCAACGCGCCCTCGCGGGCCCAGACGCCCCACGCCATCGACGTGAGGTAGTCCTGGAACTCCCCCATCACGGCGTTCGCGTCGGCTGCCTGGGCGTCGACGTACGCGTCGCCGAGCATGGCCCGGCGCATCGCCCGTGCCGCACTCAGCTCCTCGGTCTCCTCCATGGTCGCTCCGCTCTGTTCAGGTGTTCCGGCCGCCGTTGACCCCGATGATCTGACCGGTGACGTAACTCGCCTCGTCCGATACGAGGAACGCGCACGCCGCGGCGATGTCCTCGGGGAGCCCGGCGCGGCCGACCGGGGTCCGCTTGACGGCGGCGTCGACACCGCCCTGGCCGAGGCGCCCCTTCGCCTCGTTGCGTCGCGTCATCGGCGTGTCGATGAACCCCGGCGGGATCGTGTTGACGGTGATGCCCTTCCGGCCGAACTCGAGGGCGAGCGACTTCGTGAGGCCGACCATGCCGGACTTCGACGCGACGTAGTGCGTCATCAGGGGCTGGCCGCTGTGGGTGCTCGAGGACGAGATGTTCACGATCCGCCCCCAGCCGGCCTCGATCATGTCGGGCAGCACGGCCTGGCAGCAGTGGAAGGTGCCGGTGAGGTTCACGTCGAGGATGCGGTTCCACGTTTCGACGGTGATGTCGAGGAAGGGCTGGAACCCCTCCATGCCGGCGTTGTTCACCAGGATCGTGATCGGGCCGAACTGCTCGCGCACCTCGGCCAGCGCGCCGTCGACGGCGGCTCGGTCCGAGACATCCACCGGAAGGCCGACGGCGGTGCCTCCCTCGGCCCCGATCTCGGCCGCCGCGCTCACGGCTTCCTCCCCCTTGAGGTCGAGGATCGCCAGCTGGGCGCCGTCGCGGGCGAGGCGCTGGCTGATCCCGAGGCCGATGCCCGACGCCCCTCCCGTCACCACGGCGATCCTTTCGATCGGCGGCTCGGCCATCCCTCGCTCCCCCTGCCTGGTTGAGAACCCGACACTACGCAATTGAGAACGTTGCTTCCATCCGGGCCCGTCGATCCGGCATGCGACACTGCGGCAACGGTGTTCGAGTGAGGGGGACCGATGAGCGAGGCGATGGACGAGGGCGTGCTCGACCCCTGGGTGGCGGCGTGGTTCGAGGAGAACGGGATGCCGATCATCGAGGAGCTCGACCCCGACCTACTGCCCTTGGCCCGCGGCCCGCAGGGCTTCCCCGTGACGCGCGAGGTCGCCCAGGTCAGCGACGAAGAGGCGGCGGGTGTACCGGTGCGGATCTACCAGGGCGACGGCCCGGCGACCGGCCTGCTCGTCTACCTCCACGGCGGCGGCTTCTGCATCGGCAGCATCGGCCTCATGGACAACGTCGCCCGGGAGCTGACCCACGCCACCGGTTCGGCCGTGGTCTCCGTCGGCTATCGGCTGGCCCCGGAGGACCCGTTCCCGGCCGGCCTCGACGACTGCGAGACGGTCACCCGGTGGGCGCTGGCCAACACGGACCGCTTCGGCGTGGGCCCCGGCCAGGTCGCGGTCGCCGGTGAGAGCGCGGGCGGCAACCTCTCGGCGGCCGTAGCGCTACGGCTGCGCGACGCAGGCGAGGACCGCCTCGCGGCGCAGGTGCTGCTCTACCCGGGGCTCGGGGGTTCGGCGCCCTACGCCTCGCAGGACGAGTTCGACGGGATCATGCTCACCCGCAAGTCCCGCGAAGTCTACTGGTCGGCGTATTCCGGGGACCGGGACATCGACCACGACCCCTACGCCGCGCCGCTCGAGGCCGAGTCGCTGGAGGGTCTGCCGCCCGCCCTGGTCGTGCTCGGGGGTTGCGACGTGCTCCGGGACGAGGGGCGGGACTACGCCAAACGCCTCGCCGCGGACGGCGTCACGGTCGAGGAGGTGTGCCTCGACGGTCAGCCCCACGGGTTCCTGAACCTCGGCTTCCCTGCGGCCGAGAAGGCCTACGACCTCGTCGGCCGCTGGCTGCGACTGATCCTCGACGGGGCCGCGTAGCCCGGCTCCGTCGGAGCGTCTAGGGTTCATCCGACCGGTCGGTACAAATCGACACCAGGGAGACAGCGATGGGGTGGAAGCGATTCGTGAAAGGGGCGCTCGCCGCGCTCCTGGCGATGACGTTGGCGGCCGCGTGCACCTCGGGCGACGACAGCTCGAGCAGTGACACCACGACCGGCGGGGGTGGGTCCTCGACCGAGACGACCGTTGCCGCCACCGGTCCCGCGCCCGGCGTCACCGACGACTCGATCAAGGTCGGCGTGACGTTCGTGGACACCGAGGCGCTGGTGGCGTCGGGGCTGAACTACGACCTCGGCGACCACGAGGCCGTGTACACGGCGCTGTTCGACGCCATCAACGAGGACGGAGGAATCAACGGTCGCCAGATCGAGCCGGTCTTCGCCCCCATCGACCCGACCAGCGCCGCACCGGCCGAAGCCAAGTGCGTGGAGTTGACCGAGGACGAGGACGTCTTCGTCGTGACCGGGTTCTTCCTGGCCGACGCCGTGAACTGCGTCGTCAGCACGCACGCCACGGCCGTGGCTGGCGGGGAGATGACCCCCGAACGCATCGAGGGGGCCGAGGCCCCCTGGATCACCTGGACGCCGGACACCGACCAGCCGGAGGCCGTCCTCCGCGCCATGGACGAGCAGGGCGAGCTCGACGGGACGGTCGGCGTCTGGGTGGCCGAGCGGGACCAAGCCGTCCTTGACGATCAGGTCCAGCCGCTCCTCGATGAGCTCGGGGTCGAAGTGGCCGCCACCGCCACCGCCGTGGCCCCGGCGGACGACCAGGCTGCCCAACAGGCCGAGCAGACGACGATCGCCCAGAACTTCGAAGCCGCCGGGGTCGACACCGTCGTGCTCATCGGCACCAGCGCCCAGGGCTGGCCGACGATCATGGCCGAGGACACCTCGTACCGGCCGAAGCTGCTGTTCCTCGACATCCTCGGTGCCCGCGCGTTCTACACGAACGCCGCCACCACCGACACCACGGTCCTGGAGGGCGCGGTGATGGGCGGTGGCTACGGCCCCGACCAGGCTCGGTTCGACGAGCCCGCCATGCAGGAGTGCATCCAGACGCTGGCCGACCAGGGCGTGGAGACGCCGACGCCGGAGGAGTCCGGCGACGACCCGTCGAACCAGCCCTACCAGGCCGCCTTCCAGGCCTGCCCCGACGTGGCCCTCCTGCGCGCCTGGCTGGAGGCCGCGGGCGAGGACCTCAACTACGGCACGCTGACCAACGCCATCAACGGGCTCGAGGTGAGCATCCCCGGCGACCCGGAGGCCCGGACCTACGGCTCGCCGCCGGACGCCGACGGCAACCCGACGGCCTACCTCTACACCTGGGACGAGGACGCCCAGGACGTCGTCATCCAGGAGGGCTGAGCCGACGGTGAGCGAGCCGGCACCGACCCTGCACCTGGCGGCTCGCGACATCCCTGTCCCCACCTCGGTGAGCGCCGAGGCCCAGGCGGTGCTGGCGATGCCGGCGCTGCCGGTGCCCGAGCGTCCCCCGCTCGACGACCTCGACGGGTGGCGGACGATGATCGCCGATCACGACGAGTCGATCGCCGCGCTGATGGCCGAGCGGACCGCGGACGCTCCGGTGACGACCGAGGAGCGGGACGTCGGCGGCGTCCGCGTCTATGACATCGCACCCGCCGACCTCGACCAGGGCGACCGGCGCGTCTACTTGGACATCCACGGCGGTGAGTTCATCTTCGGCGCCGGCGACTGCTGCCGGGCGATGGCGATCGGCACGGCCACCCGCGTCGGTGCCCGGGTGTGGGCGGTCGACTACCGCATGCCGCCCGATCACCCCTTCCCCGCCGGCCTCGACGACTGCCTGACCGTGTACCAGGCACTGTTGGCGGACCACCAGCCGGAGCAGATCATCGTCGGCGGGGCTTCGGCGGGCGGGAACCTCGCCGCCGCCCTCGTCCTCCGGGCCCGGGACGAAGGTCTCCCGATGCCCGCCGCCGCGGTGCTCATGACCCCGGGGGTCGACCTGACCGCGTCGGGCGATTCGTTGCAGACCAATCTCGGGCTCGACCCCCTCATCACCACGAGCGGCAGCCCGGCGTTCGGGATGTACGCGGCCGGCCACGACCTCAGAGATCCGTACGTCTCCCCGCTGTTCGGCGACTTCACCAAGGGCTTCCCAC
Organism: uncultured Microthrixaceae bacterium; assembly: GCA_963725155.1. GTDB lineage: Bacteria > Actinomycetota > Acidimicrobiia > Acidimicrobiales > DATDAH01 > DATDAH01. Next base: position 550,145 of record CAVRXU010000002.1, on the reverse strand, counting down.
CCACCATCCTCACGACGGGTACGCGGGACATGCTCCTCTCCGACACCGTGCGCATGCACCGGGCCCTGCGCGTCGCGGGCATCCCCGCCGACCTCCACGTGACCGAGGCGGGGGGCCACGGTGGCTTCTTCGGCATGGCGCCGGAGGATCGCCAGCTCGAGCAGGAGATCCGCCGGTTCGTGGACGCGCAGTGGCGCCTGGCCCCATGACGGCGAGGGGCGCCTTTACGTCGCGGCCGATGCAGAATACTGTTCTCATTCATTGACAATGGTCGTTACGCCCGCCACCCGCGAGGGCGTGACCACACCGAGGGGGAACCTGATGGGGTTGAATCGACTTCGGAGGCGCGGCCTGCTCTTCCTCGCTGCGGTGTTGCTGGCCGCCGCCTGCACGTCCGGCGACGACACGTCCACCGAGTCGAGTGGGTCCGACACGAGCACGGCCGGGACCACGCCGTCGGCGACCGGTCCGGCGCCCGGGGTCACCGACGACACCATCAAGGTCGGCGTCACCTATGTCGACACCGAAGCGCTCGTGGCCTCCGGCCTCAACTACGACCTCGGTGACCATGAGGCCGTCTACACGGCCCTGTTCGACGCCATCAACGAGGACGGCGGCATCAACGGCCGCCAGATCGAGCCCGTCTTCGCCCCGATCGACCCCACCAGCCCGGCGCCGGCCGAGGAGAAGTGTGTCCAGCTGACCGAGGACGACGACGTCTTCCTCGTCACCGGGTTCTTCCTCACCGACTCCGTCACCTGCGTGGTGGGCACGCACTCGACCGCGGTGGTCGGCGGCAGCATGACGCCGGAGCGGCTCGAGCAGGCAACGGCCCCCTGGCTCACCTGGGCCCCGGACACCGAGCAGCCGGCGGCGATCATCGAAGCCCTCTCGGAGCAGGGTGAGCTCGACGGGAGCGTCGCCGTGTTCTCCAACTCCAGGGATCAGGATCTCCTCGAAGGCACCGTCCTCCCCGCGCTCGAGGAGGCGGGCGTCGAGCCGGTGGAGACCGGGATCGTGGACGCGCCCCCCGACGACCAGGCGGCGATGCTCAGCAACGTCCAGACGATCGGCGAGCGGTTCCAAGCGGCCGACGCCGACACGATCGTGATCGTGGGCGCCAGCGGCCAGGACTGGCCGACCTACATGGGTGACAACACCGACTACCGGCCGAAGCTCCTGTTCCTCGACTTCGTCGCCCCCCGCGCCTTCTACACCAACGAGGCGACGACCGACACGTCGGTCCTCGACGGTTCGATCGCCGGCGGCAGCTACGGGCCGGACCAAGCCCGGTTCGACGAGGAGGCCATGCAGGAGTGCATCCAGACCCTCACCGACGCCGGTCTGGAGACGCCGTCACCCGAGGACATCGGCACCGACGACCCCTCGAACCAGCCCTACCAGGCCGCGTTCCAGGCCTGTCCCGACGTCGACCTGACCCGGGCCTGGCTGGAGGCCGCCGGCGAGGACCTGAACTACGGGACCCTGGAGGCGGCCGCTGACGGGCTCGAAGTGCACGTCTCCGGCGATCCCGCCACCCTCACCTTCGGCCCCCCGCCGGCGGCCGACGGCAACCCGCAGGCCTACCTCTTCGAGTGGGACCCCGACGCGCAGAACTACGCGCTGATCGAGGGCTAGCAGGCCGTCGCGGCGAGGGGTCGGGCGGCGCCCGACCCCTCGTCCGCCGGTCACGACTGCGCCAACCGGCGGAGGGCGTCCTCGGCCAGGTCATCGAGCAGTACCGGCGCCGGAACCCCCGCGGCGGCGGCCAACTCGCGCACGATGTCGACGTCCTTGCGCAGGAGAGGGACGGCCTGGGCCATCCCGCTGGTGTCGAAGTCCATTTGGGCCATCAGCGCGGCCGCCCGACTGCCCCCGCTGCCGCTGGCCAGCACCTCCGCCAGCGCACCCCGGTCGAGGCCCAAGCCGTCGGCGACGGCGAACGTGTCGAGAGCCACCGCCACCTGGGCGGTGAAGACGAGGTTGTTCAGGACCTTCGCCAGCTGCCCACGACCGACCCCACCGAGGTGGAGGATCGGGTCGCCGAAGGCCTCGAAGACGGGGCGACACCTGGCCACCGCGTCGTCCGGGCCACCGACCATGACGAGCAGCCGACGCTCGGCCGCGGCCGGTCCTCCGCCGCTGACAGGGGCGTCGACCAGGTCGATCCCCCGCTTCCCGACCTCGCCGGCGAGACGGATGCGATGAACCCGACGCGCACGGCCTTCACATTCACACATCTGCGGAAGGACGGGCTCGTCCGCTGTCCTACTCTCCTGCGGTGCACCCCCACGAGCTGCTCCATCCCGAGGTGGCCGAGGCCATCGAGCTCATCCCGTTCGATCACATCGACGCCACGATCCTTCCTTCCCTGCGAGAACGCTTCGAGATGCCGGCGTCCGACGCCGTCGAGCGCACCGAGCACCTGGTGCCGGGCGACCCCGAGGTCGCGCTGCGGATCTCCCGGGCCAAAGGGGCCGACGGCGCTCAGCCGGGGCTGTACTCGATGCACGGCGGCGGCTACGTCATCGGCAACAACACCATGGATGACCCGCTGTTCGACCTCCTGTGCCCGAAGCTCGGTGTCGTCGGCGTGTCCGTCGAGTACCGACTGGCCCCGGAGACGCCCTACCCGGGCCCGCTGGAGGACTGTTACCAGGGCCTGACCTGGATCCACGAGCACGCCGAAGAGCTGGGCATCGACCCGGGCCGCATCGGGGTGATGGGCCTCAGCGCCGGAGCCGGGCTCGCCGCTGCGCTCGCCCTGCTGGCCCGTGACCGCGGCGAGGTGCCCGTCGCCTTCCAGCTCCTCGACTCGCCGATGCTCGACGACCGTCAGGTCACCGCATCGAGCCGGCAGGACGACCTGCCGGTGTGGAGCCGGCGCTCGAACGAATTCGGTTGGCGGTCATACCTCGGGGACCTCTACGGCACTGACGACATCCCGTACACGGCGGCGCCGGCCCGGGCAACCGACCTGTCGGGCCTGCCCCCCGCGTTCGTGTCCGTCGGCGCCGTCGACGGGTTCCGCGACGAGGACGTCGACTACGCCATCCGCCTGAACCAGGCCGGCGTGCCCACGGAGCTGCACGTCTACCCGGGGGCCTGCCACGGCTACCAGATCGCCGCCGACGCCCCCGTGGCGCGACAGGGTCGCCGGGACGTCGAGGAGTGGTTGGCCCGCCAGGTCGCTTGAGATCCCCTCTCGACGACCTCCCGGACGACGCCAGTCACCTGCTCCAGCTCGTGCACTCGATCGTCATGGTGGCCATGTGCGTCGAGATCTGGCACCAGCCCCGGGTCATCGACGGCGCCGACGCCCAGCTCCACCGCGTCGCCGAGCCCCTCCCCTGACCGAGGTGGGTTTCGAGCTCTCCTGCGGGCTGCCCCCGGGGCCTGGCTTCGCCGACCTCGTCGTGCTGGCCGAGGAGCTCGGGTACGCCCGGGCGTGGATCTATGACTCGTCGCCGCTGTGGGAGGACCCGTTCGTCCACCTCGCTCTGGCCGCGGAACGGACCAGCCGCATCGGCCTCGGCACCTCGGTCCTGATCCCCGATCAACGGTCGGTGATGACCATGGCGTCGGGGATCGCCACCATCGCCCGCCTCTCCGATGGGCGCCTCCGCGCCTGCTTCGGCACGGGCTTCACCGCCCGCCTGGCAGTGGGGCAACGACCCATGAGGCTGCCGGTCCTCGGGGAGTACGTCACGGCGCTCCGCCGGCTCCTCGCCGGTGAGACCGCGATCGTCGACGGGGCGCCGGCCCGGATGCTCCACGCTGACGGCTTGGCCGAGCCACGACCCATCGAGGTCCCGTTGTGGCTGAGCGTCTTCGGCCCCCGCGGCATCGCCCTGGCTGATGGCATCGCGGACGGGATCATCGGACCGCCCCACCCCACGCTCCCGGCCGCCATGATCGTGTCCGGCACGGTGCTCGAAGACGGGGAGGAGGCGGGGTCCGACCGAGTCCGGGAGGCGATCGGACCGTGGCGGGTCACCGACTGGCACAACGCTTACGCCACGGGCGGCGCCGAGGCGGTCGACGCCCTCCCCGGGGGCACCGGTTGGCGGGAAGCCCTCGAGGCCCTCGCCCCGGAGGGCGAACGCCACCTGTTGACCTTCGAGGGCCATGTGACGCACCTGACCGACCGCGACCGACCGCTCCTCGATCACATCGACCTGAAGGCCACGGTCGGCGACGTCGGGCGCGTCTCCCGGCAGCTCTCGCGCCTGGCCGATGTGGGCTTCGCGGAGATCATCTACACACCCACGGGGCCCGACGTCGCCCGCGAGCTCCGGGCCTTCGCCACCGCCCGACCGACCTGAGGCCTACGCCACCGGAAGGGCATCGAGGTGCTTGGCGGCCACGGTCCAGAGGTCGGCGGCACACGCACCACAGGGGCGCTCGGCCACGGCCCGACGTGCGGTCTCGTTGCCGTAGAGCACCAGATCCATCCAGTTGATGCCGATCTCGGCCGCCTCGGCCAGGATCCCAGTGTCGGTCGACATCAGGACATGGTCGCCCGAGGCCCGGCTGGCCACGAAGCCCGGCACGCCGGCGGGCAGCACCTCGTAGTCCTGAAGCGCCTGCGGGTGGGCGAGGTCCTCTGAGGCCCCGACCGCGAAGCCGACCGGGACCGTCACGTCGGTCATGACCGCCGCGGCCTGCTCCCTCGTCGCGCCGGGCCCGACGCTGGAGCCGGAGAGCACGAACACCGCCCGCACGCGATCGTCCTGCCCGGCCAGCGCCAGCGACGTGATCCCGCCACAGGAGTTGCCCGCGGCCACCACCCGATCGAGGTCGAGGTGGCCCGCGTAGGAGCTGGCCGCAGCGTCCTGCGCGACCGCCCAGTCGATCGCCATCGCCTGGTCGTCAGCGGTGGTGAGATCGGTCGCGGTCAGCGGTGCGTCAGGGGGTGGCTCGGTGATCGCCACCACGAAGAACCCCGCCGCCGCCCACCGCTCGAGGAGGGTCTGCCAGGTCGCATCGTGGCGGAAGCACCCACCGTTCGCCCAGACCACGACCGGGAGCGGCGCACCGGTCGCCTCGAGGTCACTCGGCCGGTAGACGTTGTAGCCCGGGAGGTCCGGGGCGGGCTCCACCGTGGTGGCCAGGGACCGGCTGCTCGCCGGAGGGGGTGTCGTGGTCATCGTCGTCACGGCCTCCACGGTCTCCGCGGGTGCGGCGTCGTCCCCGTTGTCCCCGCTACAGCCGGCCAGGCACAGCAGGCCGACGGCCGCCATGGCGGCGGCGCGGTCCCCCATCGTCTAGCTGACGACCACCCGGACCCGGCCAAGGTTCAGGACACGGGCGAAGGGCGAGTCGACGGCCCCCTGGCGCTGGCTGGCGACCCGCAACGCCGGGAAGTACGTGCCCGGCTCGCTGAAGGCGTAGCTGGTCGCCAGCCGCAGGCGCGTAGCCGAACCGTCGAGGCCCTCGGTCGGGTGGGGGAAGTCGCCGGCCCCCTCGAAGTCCCACTCGGCGGTGACGATGGTGCCCGTGCCCGCCGGCACCTCGACCTCGGCGGTGAACTCGACATCCTCGCCGACCGCGACCTCCGCTCGGGACCGGCCGTTGGCGGCCACGGTGACCACCGCCTGGATGCTCTTGCGCTCGGCCGCGGTCTCGGGCACCACGACCTCGCCGTCCACCATCTCGTACCGGGTCGAAGCCGGGGGACGCGGTCGTGCTCGACCCACGCACTCAGGTCCCGGAGGGCCTGCTGGAGCACCCCGGCGTAGGAGACGGCCCGCGTGGTCCGCACCGGACGGGGGTCGTCGGGCAAGACGGTGGGCGTGGTGTGCATGGCGTGCTCGACGAACCACAGCCGGTAGTGGTCGTCGAGGCGGTCACCGAGGGCCTCCTGCACCCGCGACCGGTACCAGTCCGCCTGCCAGGGTGAGCAGGTCTCGTCCATCAGGGCCTCGACCACGATCATCTTCCCGGCGAAGCGCCCCGACTGGATCGATCCCCCACCGCCCTGGGCGAACTTCATGCCGATGATCTCGGGGCGCTGGGGGTAGATGGGCTCGCCGCCGGTGCAGAACTGGGCGAACGTCGGGTACTCCTCGATGTCCGGCACCTGGTGGCGGTGGTAGGTCTGCGAGGCGAGGTAGATGGAGTTGTCCACGCTCACTTCGTCGCCCGCCTGGATCGAGCGCAGCGCCTCGAAGTGGTTCTCGCCGAAGCCGGTCATGATCAGGTCGTCGATCACCTGGGCGATGTGCAGCAGGTGGCCCTTCCCGTCCCCGCTGATGAGGATGAGGGTGGCGCCCTGGAGGTTGCCCTCGGGGAGGCTGGCCAGGCGCAGCGCCGCCGGCATGTCGTGCTCGCTGTCGCCGAACATCGCCGACATCGACATCGGCAGGCCCAGGTCGGCCGCCTCCGACTGGAGCACGACCTGGCTGATCGTGGTGTCGTGCTGCACGCGAGCGGCCGCCAGCGAGGCGGGGAGGTCCGCCCCCAGGTACCCGGGCTCGGTCCAGAACTCCTCGAAGTAGTCCGGGTCGTAGCCGATGACCTTGTCGATCAGGCTGCAGAACACCCCGGTGTAGCCGGCGGCGACGCGGTCGACGTCGAACCAGACGGGGAGGGGGAAGCCCATGCGGGTGACTTCGGCCAGGGCCTCCCGCTGCTCGACGGTCAAGCCGGCCCAGGGGTCGCCGCTGCCGCCCACCTCGACGGCGTCAACGATCTGGGGGAACACGTCGCGCAGGATCCGGATGGCGTGGGCCTGGACCGTGAACAGGTTCGGCAGGCTCAGCGGCGAGCCGTGGACGAAGGGAACTGCCCCGTCCCAGACGTCGACGGTGTTCTCGATGCAGCCAATGGTCTTGTAAGCGCCGCCGCTGCCTCCGTACACGTAGCCGTAGGCGCGGTGCTCGCCGTACATCTCCGCGGCGAGCACCCGGGAGTAGCGGGCGACCGCGGCGCTCGCCCGGTAGCCGACCAGGGTGGTGTCGTCCCCGGGGAACATGACCGTGCGGCCGAGGTTCGACTCGACGAGGTAGCCGCCGCTGTCGACGGCGAAGTCGATGGACCCGCCCATCATCCCGCCGAGGAGCATCGGCGCCGCGTTCTCGAACCCCGAGATCGGCATCAGGGGCTGGAAGAACCGCCCCTCGTAGAGCTCCTCGGGCGGGAAGTACATCGAGAACTTCGTCTCGGTCCCCTCGAACCCCCCGTGCACGTACCGGTGACGAACCGGGTCGTCCCGCCACTCGTCGATGTCCACGAACGGGCTGGTGAACTGCGGGTCCTTGGACCCGATCGGCGCACTGCTCACGTCTGTCCCCCTCGTCGGGTGCGCTCCCGGCGCAAGCGCTCTGCGCTGACTGTAGGTGCGTCCTTCCTCGCGGCAAAGCGCCCCTTCTCAAACGAGAACCACGATTCCACCAGGAGGGGCGGCGTCAGATCCGAGGGAGGACATCGGTCTCGAGCAGCCGCAAGGACCGCCAGGCGGCATCGGGGGCGAGACCGCCACAGAGGGGCTGCAGGCCGAGGTAGCCGCTGGTGCCGATCAGCTCGACCGCCTCGTCCGGGGTCAGGATGCGATAGCTCCCGCCTTCGGCACGGAGCTCCTCGACCGTCGTGGCCCGCGAGCGGGTGACCGCGTCGTGGTCGTCGCCCAGCCACGCCGCGTACTCCACGGCGTCGTGGAGAAGATGGGGCCCGATCTCGGCCCACGCCGCGTCCACGTCCTCGGCGATGAAGACCGAGCTCGGTGATCCCCCCGACGGGATCATGCAGCCTCCCGGCGGGCGGCCGACCCGCTCGGCCTCGTCCCCATAGACCTCGGCCAAGTCCGGTCGGTCGGCCTCGCCGATGAAGTCGAGGCCGAAGCGCGCGGCACGGCGGGCCGCGGCAGGAGAGCCGCCGCCGTACGCCAGCTTCATGCCCCCATCGGTGTAAGGCAGGGGCCGAACGGCCCCGGTGCGGCCCCGCCAGGTCACGGTCTCGCCCGCCAAGGCGGCCTGCAGCACCTCGAGCCGCTCCTCCATCTCCGCGCCGCGCTGCCGCGGGTCGATGCCGAACATGGCGAACTCCTCGGGCCGGTACCCGAGCCCGATGATCGGCAGGACCCGGCCCCGGCTCAGGTGGTCGAGGACGTTGAGGTCCTCGGCCAGCTTGATCGGGTCGTACATCAACAGGAGCAGGGCGGCGATGCTGATGCCGACGTTCGACGTCCGCGCCGCCACTGCGGCGGCCATCACCAGCGGGGAAGGCAGGTAGCCGTCCTCGGACCCATGGTGCTCAGAGATGACAACGCCGAGACAACCCTTGTCCTCGGCCCACTCGGCCATGTCGAGGGCGGCGGCGTAGAGGTCGGCTGCCGGCGTCGGGCCGGGGGCCCGCAAGTCGAAGCGCATGAGGAACACGGCGCCAGTCTCTCAGGCGCCCACGGTGCGGCCGACTCAGCTCGGGCGGTCACCTTCGCGGATGGCGCGCTCGACGAGGCCGATGACCCAGGCGATGACCCGGATCGCCTCGTCGCTCTCGATCTGCCAGTCGACCACCAGTCGCTCGTAGGACCCGACGCTCCAGAGCACGTCGAACATGGCCGCGGCCGCGGCCCGCTCCGGCTCAGCCCAGTCAGCGGTGTGCTCGGCGACCGCGGCCAGCAACGCCTGACGTTGGCGCTGATGGGCGTCGGTGAGGGTCGGATCCAGCGGCGGACGGGGCTCGAGGGGGTACGAGGCGACATGTTCGAGGACCCGGGTGGTGTGGCCGGCGACGTCCTCGAGCGTCAGGCCGCCCAGATCGACCCCCGCGTCCTCCTCCAACCGGTGCATCACCGCGTCCCGCAGCCCCCGCTGGTCACCGAACTGCCGGTAGACGGTCCGCTCGCTCACCCCGGCCCCCTCGGCCACGGCCCGGATCGTCAACGCCCGCCAGTCCCGGATCGAGGAGGCGAGGAGCAGATCCACCCCGGCCGCGACGATCCGATCCCGCGACGCCGCCACCTGCTGACGGCGCTGGGCGCCGTCGTACTTGCGGGGGACGCGAGCCTCGGTCAGGTCGGCCATCGGGTCAGGCCAGCTTCGCGCCCCAGCCCCCGTCGACGGGGATGCAGGCCCCGCTGACGAACGACGCCCGGTCCGACGCCAGGAAGGCGCCGACTTCGGCCACCTCCTCGGGCTGGCCGACCCGGCCGAGCGCGGCCTTGCCCTGGTACTCCGGGAGGTTCTCGGCGCCGGCCGACATCGCGGTGACGATGAAGCCGGGGCAGACGGCGTTGATCCGGATCCCCTTGGGGCCGTACTCGATCGCGCCCACCTTCGTGGCCCCGACGACACCGTGCTTGGCCATCGTGTACACGCCGGTGTACGGCGACCCGCCCAGTCCGCCCAGCGAGGACCAGTTCACGATCGAACCCCCGCCGGTCTCGAGCATGGCCCGGATGCCGTGCTTCATCCCGAGCACCACGCCCCGCAGGTCGACGTCCATCAACCGGTCGTAGTGCTCCATGGTGATGTCGGCGATCATGCAGGCGTCGGCGATGCCGGCCACGTTGAGCAGCGCGTCCACCCGACCGTGGGCCTCGACGGTCGTGGCGATCATCGCCTCGACATCGGCCTCCTGGGTGACGTCGCAGTGCACCGCCAGGACGTCGCCGCCGACCGCGGCAGCCGTGTCCTGCTCGGCCCCGGTGACGTCCGCGGCCACCACCGTGGCGCCCTCGCGGACGAAGACCTCGACCGATGCCCTGCCCATTCCCGAACCGGCCCCGGTGATGACCGCGACCTTGCCCTCCAGTTCACCCATGTTCGGACCTCCGTCCTGTCAGACCCCGGTCGGTGTGATGACCGGAAGTGATTCCCACCCACGGACCGTGGACGTGGGAGCGAGCACGGCGCGGTCGGTTTCGACCTCCCACTCGGGGAACCGCGAGAGGACCTCGTCGAGGGCCACCCGACCCTCCAGCCGGGCCAATGCGGCCCCGAGGCAGAAGTGGATGCCGTAGCCGAAGGTGATGTGGGGACCGTCCTGGCGGTGGATGTCGAACCGGTCGCCGTCGGGGAACCGCCGGTCGTCCCGATTGGCCGAACCGACCAGGAACAGCATGGCGCTGCCCGCCGGCACCGTCTGTCCGTGGAGCTCGACGTCCCGGGCCACGTAACGCCCGACGTGCGGGGCGGGCGGCTCGAAGCGGAGGAGCTCCTCGATGGCATTGGGGATCAGGGACCGGTCCTCGACGAGCTCCCGCCGCTGATCCGGGTGGTCGGCCAGGACCTTGCCGGCCCAGCCGATCAGCCGGGCGGTGGTCTCGTTGCCGGCGCCGGCGACCACCGTGACGTAGGTCATGACCTCGGCCTTGGCGAGGCGCCGGACCGTCCCGGTCTCGTCCTCGAACTCGGCATGGAGGAGCTCGGTCATGATGTCGTCGGAGGGGTTCTCGGCCCGCCAGTCGATGTACTCCTCGAACATCTCGCCGGTGACGAAGCCGTCGGCGACCTTCATCGGCTCTCCTGCCTCGGTGGCCAGGCTCCGGTCGACGTGGTCGCGGATGGCCACCTGGTCGGCCTCGGGGATGCCGAGCAGCATCCCGATCGTGCGCATCGGCATCTGGGCGCCGAGGTCGGCGATGAAGTCGAACCGACCGGTCCCGACGAGCGGGTCGAGGCTGTCGGCGCAGAACTCGCGGATCTTCGGCTCGAGATCGGCGACGCGCTTGGGCGTGAACATCCGGGACAGCAGCCGCCGGTGGATCGTGTGGGTCGGGGGGTCCTCGAAGATGAGGATCCCGGGTGGCATCTCGATGCCCGCCTTGATCAACTCGAGGATCCCGCCGCGGCCGGAGATGTAGGTCGCGGGATCCTTGAGGCCGCGCTCGACGTCCTCGAAGCGGCTGACGGCGTAGAAGTCGAGCGGCTCGTTGAAGTACAGCGGCGCCTCGTCCCGCAGCCGACGGAACGTCGGGTACGGATCGGCGTCGATGACGACGTCGTAGGGGTCGTAGTACACGTCGCTCGGGCTGGTGACGGCCACAAGACCCCCTCGGTGATATTTCGTGTCAGGCTATGACACCAAAATGAGCGGGTCAACGGTCCGCCCCAGGCCGTTCGTGTCATGGTGCGGCCACCAATCTCCACAGTGGGACGGACGACAGGGGGCGGCGGATGACCGCACACGAGGAGCTCCTGGCCGCGGCGCGGGGTGCGACCGGGCTCGATGACTTCGGCGACGACTCGTTCCTCGAAGGGCTCGAACGGCTGGTCCGCTCGTTGCGGGACGAGGCCTCGATGAACGCCGTGGGTCAGGCGGCCGTGCCCTATCTGATCGTGAACCTGCTGACCCACCGCCTGCAGATCGAGGAGTGGTACCGCCGGCACCCCGAGATCGACGAAGAGCCGATCGAGGCCCCGCTGATCGGGCTCGGGTTGCCCCGCACCGGCTCGACCGCGCTCTCATTCCTGCTGGCCGAGGATCCCGACGCCCGGTCGCTGCGCGCCTGGGAGGCGAAGCGGCCCTGCCCGCCGCCCTCGACGGTAGAGAGCCCGGATCCCCGGATCGCCCAGGCCGAGGCGGAGAACGCCCACCGGGACAAGCTGGCGCCGCGTCTGGCCGACCTCCTGCCGTCGACGGCGACCGGACCCGAGGAGTGCCAGGACCTCATGGCCCTGGACTTCAAGGCCCACTACTTCCAGGCCTTCGCCTACATCCCCTCGTACTCCCGCTGGCTGCTGGATGCCGACCTCACGTCGACCTACCAGTACGAGCGCCGGGTGCTGAAGCTGCTCCAGTGGGGAAATCCGGCGAAGCCGTGGCGGCTGAAGTGCCCGACGCATCTCCTCTTCCTCGACCACCTCGACCGCGCCTTCCCCGACGCCCGCTTCGTCATGACCCACCGGGATCCGACCGAGGTCCTGGTGTCGGTCGCCGACCTGTACGCCGAAGTCGGCAGCCAGTTCAACGATGTCCTCGACCCCGCTTACCTCGGGGCCCTCAACCTCGAGCACTGGTCCACGGCGATGGAGCGGGTCATCGCCTTCCGCGACTCAGGCGCCGACAACCGCTTCTACGACCTCGACTTCCGCGCCGTGCAGGCGGACCCGATCGCCGAGGTGCGCGCCCTCTACGCCTGGCTCGACGAGCCGGTGAGCCAGGCGTTCGAGACGGGCATGGCCCGCTGGTGGCAGGGCCACGCCGCGGACCGTGAGCCCAACGTCCACCCCGACCCGGCGGCCTTCGGCCTCGACCTCGACGAGGTCCGCTCGGCCTTCTCGACCTACAACGCCCGCCGGGCCCAATGGACCGCACACCAGGAGCACGAGCCATGAGCACAGACCTCACCGGTGGCCTCGACGACGACCGGGAGTTCGTCTTCGCCGATCGCCCGGCCGAGCCGGGAATGCGGGACGGCGTCAACATGTGGGTGGCCGACGACCGCGGTGAGGTCGAGCTGCCCCGCTTCGCCGTGGAGGCCCTGGCTGAGGAGTGGGACCAGCACCAGCTCCAGGTCAACGTCGGGTTCGCCGACGGCCGCGTGTACCGGCTGCGTGGCCCCTACCCCAGCCACCCGGCGCAGGGCCCGGACGGGCGGCCCACGGTGCTCGGCACCGGGCCGCTGGCGTTCCGGCTGGTCGAGCCGTTCACGACCTGGACGGCCACGTTCCGCGGTCAGGCCGTCGAGACCTCGACCGAGGCGCTGATCGCGGGGGACACCGAGGGCCCGATGGTCGACCTCGAGTTCGACGTCGAGGCCACGATGGCGGTGCCACCCTGGATCCAGGGCACCCTCTTCCCCGAGGCGGCCGAGATGCTGGCCACCTCCGTCGAGGGCAAGCTCATGGGCGGTCCGCGGTTCGAGCAGCTGTTCCGGGCAACGGGCGCGGTGCGGGTCCGGGGCGAGGAGCACCCGTTCACCGGCAGCGGACTGCGCATCCGCCGCCAGGGCGTCCGCGACATCACCGAGTTCTGGGGCCACGCCTGGCAGTCGGCCCTCTTCCCGAGCGGGCGGGCCTTCGGCTACATCGCCTACCCGCCCCGGCCCGACGGCAGCGAGTCCTACAACGAGGGTTACCTCTTCGCAGGCGACGGCGAGCTGATCCCGGCCAAGGTCCGGAAGGCGCCGTGGCTGCAGCACCTGGTCGGCAACGGCGAGGATGTGTCCCTCGAGCTGGAGACGTCCGGCGGCATCACCCGCATCGAGGCCGAGACCGTCGTCGCGACCTATCAGCTCGGCCTGGAGGGCTACCCGCAGTTCCCGGTGCTGTCCCAGTGCACCGTCCGCTACCGCTGGGACGGCGAGGAGACCCACGGGATGCTCGAGCGCTCGTCGATGCGGGACAGGATCATCTGGCCGTGAGCCGACGTCCCGAGGCACGGCCGACGTTGCGCTCGGCCGCGGAGCTCCTGGCCCTCACCGGCCTGGCCATCACCCAACCGCTGCTCGACCTGTTCGGGAACGCGCCCGACGTCTTCCTCTTCCGGGACAGCGACCGCTTCGCCATCATCGCCTTCGCCTTTGTGGTCGCCCTCGGGCCCACGCTGGTCCTGCTCACGATCGAGGTGCTGGTCGGCATCGTGGTGCCGTCGGCCCGGGCCCTCGTGCACCTCGCCTTCCTCGGCGGGCTGTCGGCCCTCCTCGCCCTCCAGCTGGTGAAGCACCTCGACCTGACGGCCGGGGCGGTCGCCGTCCTCCTCGCGCTCGGGCTGGCGGCCCTCGCGGTCATCGCCTACCGCGGGCTGCCGACGGCCCGGCTCCTCCTGCTCTACCTCGGTCTGGCCCCGGTCTTGTTCGTCGGGGTCTTCCTCACGGCCAGCCCCACCTCGGACCTCCTGGACGGCCAGGCGGTCGCCGCCGCCGACGTCGCGCCGGCTCGTCAGCCCCGTTCGGTCGTGTTCCTGCAGCTCGACGAATGGCCTCTCGAGATGGCGATGGACCGGGAGGGGGCCATCGATCGGGAGCTCTACCCCAACCTGGCCGCCCTGGCCGACGAGGGGACCTGGTACCGGAACGCCACCACCGTCGCCACGTTCACGTCCTACGCCGTGCCGGCGATCCTCACCGGCCGCTACCCCGACGGCAGCCGGACGGCGGTCGCCAGCGACTACCCGGAGAACCTGTTCACCCTCCTGGCCAACCAGTTCGACCTCGACGTGATCGAGACGGCCGCCCGGCTGTGCCCGCCCAACCTCTGCGACGGACAGCTGGTCGACCACCCCGCGCCGCAGGACGCGGCCGAGCCCGCTCCACCCCCGCCACCGTCGCCCCCCGATGGGCTCTGGGCCCTCCTCGATGACGCGGCCGGCACCTACCGGACCCTCGTCTCCCCCGACCCCGAGGCCGTGAGCTCCGTCGACGCCCTGCAGCAGGAGGCCCGTGTCGTGACCACGACCACGCCGCCGCCCACGACCCGGCCGACGGTGGGCCCGAGCGCCGACGACGCCGTCGACGACGCGGCCGCGGGCGAGGCACCGGTCTTCGCCCCCGCCGGCCTGGCCGGGATCCCCGTGCTCGAGCTCGATGCCGTCGGCCAGCTCGTCGACTCGATCGAGCCGGGCGAGGACCCGACCCTCCACTACCTGCACCTGCTCCTGCCCCATGCCCCGTACCACTTCCTCCCCTCGGGCCAGACCTACGACCCGGATGCCACGCTGGCAGGGGGCATCAGTGAGATCTCAGGCACGAGGAGCAGCGAGCAGGCCGGTGCCGACGTCGATCGCCAACGCCTGGTCCTCCAGGCCATGTACGTCGACCGAGTGGTCGGCGACGTCCTCGATCGACTACAGGAGACCGGGCTCGTCGAGGACACCCTCGTCGTGGTCGTCGCCGACCACGGGGTGGGGCTCCAGCCCGGAGCCACCCCCCGACCGACAACACCCGAGAACATGACCGAGGATGCGTTCGCCGACATGCTCCCCGTGCCGATGCTCCTCCGTGGCCCGGGCATCGAGCCGGGCGCGGTCAACGACGACAACGTCGAGACCATCGACGTGATGCCCACCCTCGCCAACCTGCTGGGCATCGACATCCCATGGCCGGTCGACGGGATCGCCGTGTCCACCGAGCGTCGACCGGACGACCAGAAGCGCTTCCACCTCGTCTCGTTCGACGGCGGGATGGTCGGACCGACCACGGTGGGCCCGGCAACGCCCTACGACGGGGCCGAGGTGTTCGCCGAAGCCCTCGACCGGACCGTCGACTCCCTGTTCCGGACGGACAACCCCGACTATCGGGTCTACGACATCGACGACGCGGGCGAGCTGGTCGGCGCTCGCGTCGAGGACCTGACCGCGAGATCCTCGTCTCCCCTGTCCGTCGTCCTCGACGATCCCGACGTCTTGGCCGACGTCGATCCGTCCAGCGGCGTGCTCCGCACCCACCTCGTCGGTCGGGTCGAGGGCCTGCCGGACGGCGACCAGCTCACCGTCGCCATCGCCCTGAACGGCCGGGTCGCGGCTGTCGTGACCACGTGGCCGGAGAACGGGGTGCCCCACCAGTTGGAGGCGATGCTCGTTCCCGACTTCCTCCGGGCCGGCGCCAACGACCTCGCCTTCTACCGGGTCGAGGGGCGCGAGGGGGCGCGCACCCTCACCGCTCTCGACGGGTAGGCCGGCGGGAGGCGTTCGTATGCTGCCCGGATGCCCGCCCGTCGAGAGCCGACGCCGCCCACCCGGGAGCGGATCCTCGACGCCGCGCTCGACCTGTTCGTCGAACAGGGCGTGCGGGGGACCACGATCAGCGACATCGAACGCCAGGTCGGCCTCGCCGCGGGGACCGGCAGCTTCTACCGTCACTTCCCCTCCAAGGAGGCGCTGCTGACCGCCGCGGTGGAGCGGGAGGCGGCGCGGTGCATGGCCGAAGTCCACGAGGCCCGGGCATCGATGCCCGTGCTGGACGACCCCCAGGAGGACTTCGACGCTCGGGCCACGCAGACGCTCCGCGACATGCGCCGCTTCGACCGGTTGCTCCGCCTGTTGCTCGCCGAACGCGACCGGGTACCGGAGCTGCGGGACACGATCGTGGCTGCGCTCCGGGGGTCGCAGGCCCTCGGCCCGTGGATGGACGACCCGGTCGTGCTCGTCACCGTGGCCGCGCTGGCCGGCTACCACCAGTTCGGCCTCGTGGACGGCGGCCCGTTCGCCGGTGTCGGCGAAGACGAGTTCGTCCGCACCTTGGCGTCCCTGATCGTGCCGGAGGACCGGACGGGGCCGTCAACCTAGCAAGGAGTACCTTGCACGAAGCGCCCGCCCGTGTCACGCTGGGCCGGAGCAGCGAGGGGTTCGACCGGGTCCTCCGCTCGATTCGGGGGCATCGATGGCACGAGCAGGGATCATCTCGGTGGACGGGCACGTCAAGGCCCCCCGAGCGAAGTACCGGGACTACATCGATCCCGGGTTCCGCGACCAGTTCGACAAGTGGCTGGCCCGAGTCGACGGGACCCCCGACGGGTTCGTGCGCCCGCAGATGGAAGACGGCCAGTGGGATCCGAACCGGCGGCTGGTCGACCTCGCCACCCAGGGCGTCGTCGCCGAGGTCCTCTTCCCCAACGGGACCGCCTTCGCCGAGGGCCGGGTCGACTACGCGCCGGACCCCGCCCTGACCCGGCAGGCGAACATGGCGTACAACCGGTGGCTCGTCGATTTCTGCTTCGAAGGGCAAGGCCGCCTGGTCGGGCAGGCGTTGGTCGCCTTCGACGACGTCGAGCAAGCGGTGGCCGACGTTCACTGGGCGAAGGAGCAGGGCCTCGGCGGCATCGTCATGCCGCCCCTGTACCCGGGGTCGAAGTTCTTCTTCGACCCGGTGCTGGACCCGATCTGGGCCGCCTGCCAGGAGGTCGGTCTGCCGCTCAGCCAGCACGGCGGCACCGGTGCCCCGGACTACCAGCCCGCGGGGTTCGCCGCCATCATGGTGCTGGCCACCGAACACTCCTTCTTCTCCGGTCGCTCGATGTGGCAGATGATGCTCGGCGGGGTGTTCGACCGGTTCCCGGAGCTCAAGCTGGCCTTCGTCGAGACCGAGGCCTGGTGGATCGGCCCGATGATCGAGCACCTCGACCGGCGCATGAGCATGGGTGACGACTGGACCGAGTTCGCCCAGTTCATCAAGAGGGAGCGCGCGTTCAGTCGGCTGGCCAGTGAGTACTGGCACGACAACTGCTACGCCGGGATCTCCCCGTTCCACCCGTCGCAGATCTCTGTCGACGGCCTGGGCACGAAGGACGCCGACGACACCGCCGGGTTCCACATCGACAGCGGCAACGCCATGTTCGGCGTCGACTACCCGCACTTCGAGTCGATCTTCCCGGACACGATGGAGCACGTGGCCACCCTCGTCGGCAACCCCCACGTCACCGAGACCGACGCCCGGAAGATCCTCTACGGGAACGCCGCAGAGGTCTACGCCTTCGACCTGGCGGCACTCCAGCCGACCTTCGACGAGTTCGGCTTCGAGCTCGACGACCTCGTCCCAGCCGACGCGTAGTTCGGCTATGCCGGAGCGCCCTCGTCGGTGACCCCGAAGTTCACGTCGGCGGTCTCGACCACGCCGGCCACGCGCCCGGGGCCTGTCTGCCAGCCCCAGTACATGTTGGTGTGGGCAATGACCTTGTCGGCCGGGGGCAGGCCGTACTCGGAGAAGTCCTCGGTCGTGTGGGCGTCGCCGACCAGGAGGGTGTCGTAGCCGCGGACGAAGGCGCCATGGAGGGTGGCGCGAACGCAGGCGTCGGTCTGGGCGCCGACGACGACGAGCCGACCGACGCCCTGCTCGGCCAGCTCGGACTCGAGGGTGGTGTCCTCGAAGGAATCGCCGTGGTGCTTGTGCACCAGCGGCTCTGCCTCCTGGCGCACCAGCTCGGGCACGTACTGCCAGCCGTCGCTGTCCTCGACGATCTCGTCGTCAGCATGCTGGACCCAGATCACCGGCACCTCCTGGGCGCGGGCGGTGTCGACCAGGGTGCTGATGTTGGCGATCACCTCGTCGCGCTGGTGGGTGTTGGCCACCACGTCGTTCTGCACGTCCACCACCAGCAGGGCGGTGTTGGGACGATCGCTCAGGCTGGTCACAGGGAGCTCCTCTTCTCTGGCCGTTGGTCGCCATGGTCGCGGCGCGCGCTGCTTTCGACAACACCGCGGCCCAAGCCAGGGTTGTCATCGTGCTCTAGGGCGGGCGCGGGCCCGTCCTCAGAGGTCCGGGAGCGGGACCACCGTGCAGGTGATGGGGCTGGGTCGCTCCTCGGCCAGGAAGAAGCGCCAGAAGATCGAGCCGCGGGCGTGGCCCTCGGTGTCCAGCCAGTTGGGCACGCCCGGGTCCCGGTTGGCGATGACGATCCGATAGCTGCCGTCGGGGCCGAGTTGGAGCTGCTCGCGGTTCAGCGAGGTCTGGTGGGTCCGGTACTCGTAGGTCTGCATGTGCCGGTTCCAGAGCATGACGTTGACGAAGGCGGCCGGCGGGATGGTCCCCTCCAGGACGAGCGCCTCGTCGGGGCCGAGCTCGTAGGGCCCCATCGAGTAGTGGGCGTCCACCGCCCCGAGCACCTCGATGCCCGCGTCGCGAAAGCTGAAGGGCTGGGGCAGGTCGTTCGGCGTCCGGGAGACAAAAGGGATCTCGGGCTGCTCATCCGGCGGAGCCGTCCCCGTCGTCTTCGACGCCACGAAGGTGGCGACGGCCGCGAGGCGCTCGGCGATCATCGCCTCGGTCCACGGCGGCGCGGGGCCGGGGTCGTCGACCGGGTCGATGTGCAGCGCCACGTGCACGTCGGGGTCGGCGGCCGCCGGCTCGACCCGCTCGAAGTAATGGCGGGTGACGATGGAGTGGGCGTCTCGATCCACCTTCAGCCAGTTGCCGACATGGCCCTCGGGCGCCGGCTCCGGGCTCACCATCAGCTCGTAAACACCGTCGTCGCCGTGGAGGAGCGACTCGTAGTTCACATCGGCGATGACCCGCTCCCGGTTGGGGTCGTTCAGGTCGGCGCCGTGGACCGTGAAGGACAGGTAGCCCTCCCCCGCGTGCCGCCCCCACACCCGGTAGGCGCGGTCGCCGCGGATGGCCGTCCAGAAGTAGACGGCGTCGGGGTTGTCGCCCTGCATCTTGCGGTGGGGCGAGACGATGCGGGTGAACAGCGGGCGCTCGGGGTCGGACTCGAGGTGGTGGTCGAGCCCGACGGCCAGCAGGTGCGCCAGGTGGCGGAACCCCTCGGCCCGGTCCTGGTCGCCCATCTCGTGGGCGTCGAGCCACTCCCCGAGCTCGCCGAGCTCGGCGAGCATCTGCTTGAAGGCGGTGCCGGCGGTCGACGTCATGAGGTGACGAAGCTAATCGTCAGCCTTCGGCGAGGATCCCGTAGAGGTCCTTGCGGGCCTTGATCAGGATCGCCGAGGCCTGCTCGATCGACTCGGGCGAGCCGTTCATGCCGACCAGCTTCGCGGCCACGGCCAGGTCCTTCACGGCAGTGCGGAGGCCACCCTGATCGCCGCGCCCCTCGTCCATCGCGTCCCACGGGTAGCCCTCAGCGGCGATGCGTTCCTCGGCGAGCGCTCGACCCTCGTCGGTGATCTCGTAGGTGCGCTTGCCCTCGACCTCGGTGGAGGTGACGAGGCCTTCGTCGGCCAGTTGCTGCAGCGACGGGTACACCGAGCCGGGGCTCGGGCGCCATCGACCATCGGTCTTCGTCTCGAGCAGCTGGATGAGCTCGTAGCCGTGCCCGGGGCCGTCGAGCAGTCCGATCAGCAGGGCGGTACGGACATCGCCTCGGCGCATCCGTCCGGTGCCCGGTCGGCCTCCCCGACCTCGGCCAGGACGTCCGTCGCCGGGTCGCCCGGGGCGGCCTCGGCCGCGACCAGAGCGCTCGTTGTCGTCATAGGGCGGCCGGGATCGCCGGCCGCCGCGGTTGTGCTTGTGTTCGTTCATGACTATCACGATATATCGCGATAGTCCATTACACAACGCTCGACGTCGGCCGAATCCGCCAATGGCGCGTCGCCAGCGGGTCAACCGACGGACTTGTGGACCACCCAGCGGTTCTTGCCGATGCGACGAGTCCGCTCGAAACCCTGCTGTTCGAACATGGCGAGCGTGCCGTTGTGCAGGAAGGAGGCCGATCCCCGGCCCTCGACCTCGTCGGGATAGCTCTCGACCGTCCCGCCGCCGAGTCGGGTCATCTCCTCGAGCGCCCCGGCGAGCCCGGCGGCCGCCACCCCCTGGCCGCGATGGCCCTTGCCGACGAAGAAGCAGGTGATCCGCCAGTCCGGCAGCTCGCCCAGACCCTCCTCGTACGCCTTCCGGTTCTTGATCCGTGGCAATTCTTCGGGCACCCCGAACTGGCACCAGCCGACACACTGGTCACCGTCGTAGACGAGCGCGGCGTGCGCCTCTCCGTTCCGGACCCGCTCCTCTTTCTCGGCCCGGTTCAGCGCGGCGCTCTTGCCCCACCCCGGCCCCTTCGGATGGAAGCCCATGCACCAGCAGCCACCCCAGACGCCGTTGTTCGCCTCGACCAGCTCGGCGAAATCCGGCCACGTCTCAGCGTCCAGCGGCCTCGTGGTGTAGTCCGGCATCACCACCTCCCGACTCGCCCTCGCCACCGAGATCGTAGGCTCGGTCGTTCCGCCTCGCCGCGAGCTACAGCCTCGCCCAGATGTGCTCACGGGCGTCGCGCAGCCTGTCGTCGATCGGCCGGCCGTCCTCATCCGGCTCGAGCTGGACGAGGATGTCAGGAGCGGGGCGGTCCGGCGGGAACTGATCGCAGATCGAGATCCCCCCGTTGGCGGCGAATCGAAGGGCTCGACCGTACGTTCGCGCTGACGACTGTCCCTCCTCCGGCCCCCGGAAGCTGAATTGCTTGACCGCCAGGGCCTTCTCCAACCAGCCCACCAGCCCAGCGACGACGGCCGCCACGGCTTCTTCAGGGCCGACGACCGCGATGAGCGCGCCCCCGTCGACGAAACGCTTCCGGGCTGGGGGTCCGGCGACGTGGCGCGCCCCCCTCAGGCCTCGGCGGACCGTGCGCTGGGCGATGTCGACGCTCCTGGCCTGTCGGGCGTACGCCGCCAGGTCGCGCTCGAGCGATCGCGCGATCGACGCCCGCTGCCACCTCGACGGGGGTGATTCGAGGGACCGGAGGCAGCGGTCCACGAGCTGCGGGGACAGGAACGGCAGTCGCTCGGCGAGCGCTGTGGCCCTCCCGGGCTCCGGCACCTGCGCCAACAGGTGGGTGAGCTCCCGCTGTTCGGACGCCGACAGCCCCCCCATCAGACAGAGCTGGGCATCCCATGTCGAGTGCTTGAGGATCATGCGGACGACGAACACGGCCAACTCGAACTCGGGTGCGGGTACGCGTATGAGCTCACTGGCACCCTTCGAGTCGAGGTACGCCCGCTCCACGGGCAGATGGAAGTTCTTCGTCATGTCGTCGCCGAGCACCAGCTGGTAGTGGGCCTGGAGGTGGACGAGGCGACCGGATCCGGCATCGAGGCCGTAGTGGTCGATCAGACCCGGGACTTCCCGCGACGGCGCCGGACGGGCCTGCTTGAAGCCGAGTTCGTGGAGCACAGCCCCGAACCGGTCGGTGTCACTCCGGTCGATGAGCAGGTCGAGGTCGTTCTCGCCGGAGGCGGACCGCTCGATCGCCTCATTGCTCTTCCAGTGGCAATACCGGATCCCCTCGTCCTCCAGCGCCCGGCACAGCGCGACCACCAGGTCGAGTGCGCCCGACCCGGTCTCCTCTCCGCCCATGGTCGCCTTGCTCCTTGCCTCGTCGATCCGGTTGAACTGATCCGTTGCCGATCCCGCGCCTGTGGTCCTAGCATTGCGTCAAGGACGGTGAAATGGGCGCTCGACGCAGCATTGGCGGGAATGCAGGTCGATCAACGGTCCTGCGCGCCGTCGGGCCCCGTCGGCGAACGGGTATCGATGCGAACCTACCGCGGTGGGTGACCGGATGACGGCGATGCCCACCCGGGTCCTCGTGGTCGATGACCACCCTCTGTTGCGAGAGGGCCTACAGACCGTGGTAGAGCGGGAACCGGACATCACGGTCGTCGGTATGGCCCCGGACGGCGACGCCGCCGTCGATGCCGCCCGGGAGAACCCTCCGGGGGTCGTGCTCATGGACGTCTCGACGTCCAAGTCGAACGGTGTCGAAGCGACGCGCCGGATCCTCGCCGAGCACCCGGATGCCAGCGTGCTCTGCTTCTCCCACCACGGCGATCGGCGCGTCCTGTCGGATCTGCTCGAGGCGGGGGCCTCGGGCTATGTGCTCTGGAGCGCCGAAACCAAAGAGGTGCTGACGGCCATCCGCGCGGTGGCCGCCAACCAGACGTACCTGAGCCCGGCCATAGCCGGCGACCTGGTCCGCGACTACGTGGCCCACCGAGGGGGGGACCACACCGATGAGCCCCATCTCACCGGCCGCGAGTACGAGGTGTTGGAGCTCATCGCGGACAGCCTCGGCACGGGAGAGATCGCAGCCCGGCTGTCGATCAGTCCCAAGACGGTGAGTACGCATCGCGAGCACATCATGAAGAAGCTGAACCTCCACAACGACGTCGCCCTCTGCAAGTACGCGATCCGACACGGCATCGTGTCCGTCATCGGTATCGACTGACTCGCCCGAACCCGGACCGAGGGTCGCATTGCGCACCGCTCGCCGCCATCGACAAATGCTGACTACATGTCGGCATTATGCTGAGACGTGTCTCAGCATTTTCCCTACCAGCTACTCAGACGTCTCCCTATGGCGCCTGGTCACCCCCGACTGCCACTCTTTGCGCACAGGGAAACAAGGTTC
Source organism: uncultured Microthrixaceae bacterium (assembly GCA_963725155.1). Classification (GTDB taxonomy): domain Bacteria; phylum Actinomycetota; class Acidimicrobiia; order Acidimicrobiales; family DATDAH01; genus DATDAH01. Next base: position 527,415 of record CAVRXU010000002.1, on the reverse strand, counting down.
TATGCTCCAGAGTGCACCACGCAGAGTGGTGCTGCTGGACCCGAAGCGTGGTCCTTGTCGAGGCGGCGAACAACTGGAACCGACGGGGTTCCGAGGGAGAGGGGCACTTCCGATGGCGGTTACCACTGAGTTGGCCGACACGTCGGCCACCGTCCAGCCGGCCGCGGGTCCGGGTTCGGCGGTCACACCGGCTGCGCTGTTGCGCGCGCTGGCCCGCCCGCAGGTCGAGTCCGGGAGGTTGGCCTTCGAGGCCCGGATGGTCGAGCGGGCCCGGGGACGGTGCCTTCGAGCCGACGCGGCCCAGCGCACGTTCGACCTCGTCGTCGCGAGTCTGATCACCATCCTGACCGCACCCTTGATGTTGGTGGTGGCGGCCGCGGTGGCCCTCACGTCCCGAGGGCCGGCGATCTTCCGCCAGACCCGCATCGGCAGGCACGGCGAGCCATTCGAGTGCATGAAGTTCAGGACGATGCGGACCGACGCCGAGGAGCGGCTCGCGGTCATCCTCCTCGAGGACCCGGAGGCGCGCGCCGCGTTCGAGAAGGACTTCAAGCTCCAGTCCGACCCGCGGATCACCCGCGTCGGCCGCGTTCTTCGCCGGACGAGCCTGGACGAGCTGCCCCAGCTGATCAACGTCCTGCGGGGTGACATGAGCCTGGTGGGCCCGCGGCCCGTCGTCCCCGAGGAACTCGGGCGATACGGCAGTTGTGCCCAAGTCGTGCTCCAGGTGCGACCGGGCATGACCGGCGCCTGGCAGGTGAACGGCCGCAACGCGATCCCCTACGAGGAACGCGTCCGCCTCGACGTCGAGTATGCGCTCAACCGCTCGCTCGTCGGGGACGTCGACATCCTGCGCCGAACCGTCCGGTGCGTCCTGCGGCCCGAGCCCGGCGAATCACGGTGAACGGGGTCAGACCCGAACGCAACGGCGCCGCTCCCGTGACAGCAGAACACAACTTCACCGCTTCCGTGACGGCGGGCCCCAACGGGGTCGCTCGCCTGCCCAGGCGGATCCTCCACGTGTGCACCCGGTTCGACCAGGGCGGCTCCGAGCGGCGCCTGCGCGACATGGTGGCCGCCCTCCCGGAGCACCAGCACCACGTGATCATCGGTCGTGACTCGGACATCGACCTCGCCAGCCATCAGCTCGCCGGCGCCCGGGTGACCCTGGAACCGAGCCTGCGGCGGCCCGTGAGTCCGTGGCAAGACGCCATCGCCCTCTCGCGCCTGCGCCAGACCATCAAAGACTCTGACTATGCGCTCGTGGTCACCCACCAGTCCAAGTCCGGTGTCCTCGGTCGGCTGGCGGCGAGCATCGCGGGGGCCCCTCCCGTCGTCCACTCGTTGTCGATGGCGGACTTCGGCCCCGGGTACAGCACCTACGAGAGCCGACTCTTTCGCACCCTCGAATGGGCCCTTTCGCGATGGACGGCTGCCTACGCGGTCGTGGGCACCGACCTCGCCAGCCGATTCGCCCACATCGGGGTCCCGGCGGAGAAGTTGACCGTCATCCGTTCCGCCGCCCGGCTGCCGGCCGCCGAGGCGGACCGGCCCGAGATACGACGGGCCATGGCCCACACCCACGCGCTGCCCGAAGATCGACCGTGGATCCTGTATGTCGGGAGCCTGGAGGAGCGCAAGCGCGTCCTCGACCTCCCGATCCTGCTGCAGCAGATGATCCAGCTCAGCGCCGGCCCTTCGCCCTTCTTGGTGGTGGCCGGTGCCGGGCCAGAGGAGGCCCGGCTCCGTTCCCTGGTCCGCCAGATCGGCCTCGACGGTGACTGCCAGTTGCTGGGCCACGTCGACGATCCCCGCGACCTGTTCGTCGCGTCTGATGTCGTCGTGCTCATGAGTCGGGCAGAGGGCCTGCCGCAGGTGCTGGTCCAGGCCGCGGCCGCGGGAACCCCGTTCATCGCCACCGATGTCGACGGTGCCGACGAGCTGCTCGAGCTCGGCGCCCCGGGAAAGGTCGTCGACGTGGGCGACGTCGTCGGGGCCGCCCGTGCGGCGCTGCCGTACCTTCGGTGGCCCGTCGAACGAAGCGGGCCCACGATCGACTTGTCGTCGTGGAGTCCGACTCGGGTGCGGGAGGGCTACCGGGATCTCGTGAACTCGGTCCTCGCGGTGAAGCAGAGCGAGCGCCGGGTCACGGGCCGCGTCGTGGCGGTGGTCGGGTCCGACGGCTCCGGGAAGTCGACGCTGAGCCGTGCCCTCGCCGAGAGCTTCGCTGAAGACCAGGAGGTGGTTCACCTCTACCTCGGCAGCGGCGACGGTCCGTCGTCCCTGCTACGGCGGCCGCTGGCGTACGTCAAGCGAGCGGTGTTCGGCGCCAAGGGCACGGAAGCCCGTCGGAAAGCCGTCCAGGAGCGGGCTCCGCGCGCCCTGGAGACCTCACGGTGGGTGTGGGCGCTGGCCCTCGCCCAGGAGAAGCGGTCGAAGCTCCGTCAGGCTCGTCGAGCGGCGCGCAATGGCGCTCTCGTGCTGTGCGACCGCTACCCACAGGCCCAGGTGCCGGGCATCATCGACGGGCCGCTGCTCGATGCGTGGTTGTCGTCGGACAGTCGGTGGCGGCAGGGGCTGGCGAGGTGGGAGCGGAAGCCGTACGAGCAGGCCCACGCGTTCCAGCCCGACCTCGTCATCCGCCTGAACGTCGACGAGGAGACTGCGGCTCGTCGCCGCCCCGGGCACGACCCCCAGTCACTCGTCACCCGCAAGCAGGTGGTCGAGGGCCTGCTGTTCGAGCGGGCCGAGCTCGGTGTGGTGGAGATGGACGCCAACCAGCCCTTCGACACCGTCTTCGTCGAGGCTCGGGCCGCCATGGCCGAACGACTCCTCGAACCCACCCACGGCCCGACGTGATCATCGAACTCTGCGGCGTGCCCGGCTCGGGCAAGTCGACCGTCGCTCATGCGCTCGTCGCCGAGCTGCGCCGCCGGGGCCATGCGGCCTCGCTGCCGCTCGAGGAGGTCTCCCCGCGCCGATCGCGCGGGGATCGACTGCGCCGCAAGCTCCGGCGGGCCGCGGCGGAGATCGCCGGCCACCCCCAGGCTTCGGCGCGGACGGTTCAGGCCGTCAGGCGCTCCCACCAGCCGACGCGGCGTGATGTCGCCATCCGGTCGCTCAACTGGCTCGTGCTCCGGGCCGCGATGCGACGGGCGAGCACCACACCCGGCTTCCACGTCTTCGACCAGGGCCTGGTGCAGGAGCTCTGCTCGCTCGGGTTCGCCGGCGACGCGGCGTCGGTCATCGACATCGCCGATCCCGGGGTCGCGCTGCTGGCGCCGGACCTGATCGTCGTGGTCGAATCCGACCTCGGGCTCGCCGACCTGCGTCTCGCCGCCCGACCCGGGCGGGAGAGCCGGGTGGAGGCCGCCGGTGCGGGTCGCCGTCGCGAGCTCGAGCGACAGGCCAAGTTGGTCGAGGCGATGCTCGCCTCGTGGACGGCGCAGTTCGGTGACCGCGTGGCGACGACCGTGCGACGCATCGTCAACGGCGACCGCCCCATCGATCCCGCGGCGTTGGTGGCATCATTGCACCTGCTCCACGGCCGCACGGACGACTACACGGGTGACGCAACCGATCTGAAGGGCGTGTTGTCGGAGTTGGCAACGCCACGATCGGATCTCGGGCTCGACCGGCGACCCGAGCCTGATCGCGGCGGAGCGCCGCACCACCCCCAGATGACGAGGAGAACGCAGTGGAGCTGACCGAAGCGGTACAACGCATCCTGCGTCACGGTCGACTGATCCTCGCCATGGTCGTCGTCTTCCTGTCGCTCCCGTTCCTCCTGGGCGCGCAAGGCGACGCCTCCTACGTGGCGTCCGCTCGTGCCTACTTCGGCACCGACGCGACCACCGCGGAGGAGTCAGAGGCGATGGTCGACACGGCGAAGGCCATCGTCACCAGCCAGACCGAGATCGAGGCCGCTCTCCAGAGGGAGCGAATCGACCGTGACCCCACCCGCGTCGTCGATGAGATCGATGTCGAGTCGGTCGGGGGCTCCGGCGTGCTCGTCGTGTCGGTGACCGACGGCGACCCCGATGTCGCCAGTGCGCTGGCCAACGGCATGGCCCAGCAGCTGGTGTCCTCCCGTCACGACCTGCTCATCGGTCCGATGGAGGATCGCCTGGCTGAACTCGAAAGCGGGCTGGAGCTCGTCAACGCGGAGATCGACAGGATCACCGAGGCCACGGGGGAACCAGGGGCAGACATCGACCAGCTCCGCTTTCAGCTCGACGTGGCGCTCAGTCGTCAGAGCGACATCCAGAGCCAGCGCGACACCCTGAGCCAGACCCTCGATGCCACACCGAGTCCCCGACTCCTCGACCAGGCGACGCCGCCGAGCCACCCGGAGTCATCCGGGCTGGCGGCTGACCTGGCGGTCGCCGGCCTGCTCGGGCTGATCCTGGGTGTGGCCCTGGCCGCGGTCATCGAAGCGCTTCGGCCCTCGATCGTGAGCGGCGATGCCCTCGCCCACGTCCTCGGCGCGCCGCTCCTGGGCCGCATCCCGAACCCGTCGAGTCGCTCCGCCGAACTCGCCGACTCCGACGACGACCTCGTGAGCCTTCAGCTCGGGCTGGCCGCCAGCAGCGCCCGCCTCGACGTCGTCCACCTCACCCGTGTCGGCCCCGATGTCGATCTCGACGGTCTGGCCGGACGGCTTCGCACCGCGGTCCCTCACGTGGCCGTCGAGCTGGTCGGGTCCGAACGACCGGACGCACCCCGTCCCGGGCCGCGCTCGAACCGTGCTCGTCACGGCCTCGTCGTCGTCGCTCCCGAGGTGCTGCAACGCGACGCGCTCAGTGGGTTGGAGCACCTGCTCGCCATCACCCAGTGGCCGCTCGTGGGCATCATCGCCTATCCCGGCCCGCTGTGGACCCACTACCACGTCCGCGACGACCTCCGAGCGCTCTGGACCCGCTTCCGGACGGGCCTGGGCTCGAAGGTCGGACGCCGACACACCGCCCAATCGGCGGCAACGCCAGGGACGTGGGCGCCCTCGGGCCCTGAGGTGGAGTCCTGAGAGCCGCGGTACCGACGCCCGGCGGGGTTGTCCTCCACCAACCTCGGCCGGATCGACTTCCCCTCGTGGCGATCGGCATGGGCATCGTCATGCTTCCTCTGCTGAACCCCAAGGGGCCCATGAACACGGGACCCGTCGACCTCTTCCTCGGCGCGGGGATCCTCTTGACCTTGCTCTGGGCCGGCACCACCAGGGCCCAACTCCACGTTCCCTACGCCGTTCCGCTCGGGGTGCTCGGCGTGGCCGGGTTGGTCGCCGCCCTGCTCGGGACGGCGCCGGCCCGCGGCGGCGGTGCGGTCATACAGGAGGCCTTCCTCCTGGCCTGGTGCGCGGCGATCACGAGCCTCTGCAAGACGCCGGAGCGGCTGGGGTTCCTCCTCCGTGTCTGGTGCCTGAGTGCGATCGCCTGGGGCGTCGTCCTCATCGTGACCGTGTCCACCGGCCAGATCCGGGTGCCCGGAGGCGTCGGCGGGTACGGGGACCGGGCCCGCCTCTGGTTCGATCACCCCAACCTGGCCGGCAACTACTTCGTGATCTCCATCTTCGTCATCCTCGCGGCCCGGCACCCCAGGCAACCGGTGCTCCGAACCCTGGCGGTCGTCACACTCGTCATCGCCATTCTCCTGACCGGGTCGAACACGGCGTTGCTGTGCCTGCCGGTCGGCGCCCTGGTCATCGTCTTCCTGCGGGTCTACGGCCGAAGTGGCTCGATCCCCGCCATCGCCGTCACCCTCTGCCTCGTCCTGGCCGGCGGTGTGCTCTGGTCAACGGTGGGCCAGGCGACGGTGGCCTCACTGCAGAAGACCGACAACCCCATCTTCCGCTATTCGGTCGCCCGCAGCTCCCGGAGCGCAGAGGGGCGCGAGTCCCTGTTCGCGTCGTCCTACGAGCTGTATCAACGGAGCAACGTCGTCGGTGTCGGTCCGTCGGCGACTCGTTTCAGCCTGGCCGACACGTCGACCCGCCCCGCGAAGGAGGCGCACAACGACTACCTCGGCACGCTCGTCGAGCGTGGGCCGCTCGGGATCTTCGCGCTGATCGTCCTCGCCGGGGCGGCGGGCGTGCGGGTCATGGGCGCCCAGCGATTGTCACCCGACTGGGCGGCGGTCGTACCCAACCCCGCTGCCCTGGCGGGGGCGGCGGCGGGGATCGCGCTCACCGCGCTGACCCACGAGGCGCTGCACTACCGGCACTTCTGGACCCTCCTCGCCGTGGTCGCGGCCCTGTACCTCACGCGGGAGCACGAGCCGGGGCTCCCGGACACTGCCCAGACCTCGCGGGATCTCGTACCGCATGGCGCCCATGGCTCCTGACCCCACCGTCGCCTCCCCGCCCGCCCGCGAGTCCGGCGCGCGGCGGGTGGCCGCCAATTCGGTCTGGCAGATGGTCTCCTTTGCCGCCCGGGCGATCGCGGGCCTGGGGAGCGTCGTGCTCCTCGCCCGGTCCGGCGGTCCGGAGGGGCTCGGCACCTTCCAGTTCGCACTGGTGCTCACCAGCTTCCTGCCCTACTACTTCGGGCTCCCCAGCCTGCTCGCCCGCGAGGTGGCGAGGAAGCCGGAGGAGGGCCGGACATGGGTCGAGGCCGGAACGCTGATCGCCCTGGGCGCAGGCGCGTGCTTCACCCTGCTGTTCGCCGTGGGGTCCCGAGTCATCGGCGCCGCCCCCGAGACCGCCGTCGCGGTGTCACTGGCCAGCATCGGCATGGCCTTCGACGGCGTGGCCCGGGTCCAGTTCGCGGCGTTCTGGGCCTGGGAGCGGATGCGTCTGGAGGCCGTCGTCACGGTGGTGCAGGAGACCGCCTTCCTCGCCGGCGTGGCGTACGTCGTCTGGTCGGGGGGCGGTGTCACCGGCGCGCTGCTCGCCTTCTGCGGCTCTCGGGCACTGGGGGCGGGGATCGGCTGGCTGATCGTCGCCGGCCACCTCGGCGCCTTCCCGATCCCCCGGGGCACGCCCGCGTTCGTCCGCAGCGTGCTGTGGCGGAGCACACCGTTCGCGGTGAACGACACCCTCACGCTCACCTACATGCGCGTCGATTCGGTCCTGCTCGGCTTCATCAAGGGACCGACGGCGGTCGGGCTCTACCAGGCCGGCACGAACCTCGTGCTGAACCTCAACGTCCTCGCCCGGTCGCTCAACCACGCCCTGTACCCCCGGATGAGTCGGGCGTGGCCGAACCAGGTGCGGACCTTCCGCACACTCCGCGATGCCTCGTTCCGGACGATCTCCCTCATCGCGGTGCCGGCCGCAGTGGGCAGCTTCCTGCTCGCCCCCGAGACCATCGACTTCCTCTACGGGCCCAAGTTCGCCCCCGCGGTCGTCACCTACCAGCTGCTCGTCCTCGTCATCCCCGTGCGGATGCTCGGGAACACGCTGAGCCTGTCTCTCGTGGCCGCCGACCGTCAGCGGTACCGGATGTTCGCGGTCGCGGCGGCCGCCGCGGTCAACGTGGTGCTGAACCTCGCCCTCATCCCCAGGTACTCGTACCTCGGTGCGGGCATCGCCACGGTCGTCTGCGAGTCCGGCCTCTTCGTCGCCTACGCCATGCTCCTCCGGCAGGTCGCGGGGCGCTCCGCCCTCCTGTCCGCCGTGAGCCTCCCCGCCGCGGCGACGGTGCCGATGGGCGCCGCTATCGTCGCCATGCGCGGCAGCGGCCTCCTCGTGTCGGCCGCGGTCGGGATGGTGGTGTACGTCTTGGTCATCGCCGCCCTGGCGGTGATGCAGACACCTGCGACCACACGACAGCAACCCCGCGCCGTGATGGCCGGCCTGGTCAGGTCGACGCCATGACCGCCCTCAGGGCGGTCGCCGCTCACAACAGCTCTCATGAAATGGAAGGACCGCCAAAATGGCTGACGAGACCCGCAACATCCCCCGAAGTGGTCGACCGCGACGCTCGCCCGATAGTGGCCGACGACTCATTGCGCTTGCGCTGACTGCGGCGGTCGCCTTCACGGTGGTCGGGATCGGCAACGCGCACGCGCTGATCACCACGACGCAGCCTCACCTCGCCCTCAACCACCTGATTCGGACCTCGCCCCCCCTGGGATCGACGACCCGGCTGCAGGACAACGAGGGCAGTGCGTACGTCGCGGGGGATGACGCGCTCTGGATGGCGTCCGACAACGACGACGCCCTGTTCGAGTTCGACCGCACGACGGGGTTTCAGCGCCGAAAGGTCGCGCAGGCGGCCTTCACCAATGCGCCCCGCTTCGGCGTGGGCGGTGCCGCCGGTCAGTCGCGCACCGAAGACCTCGAGGCGCTCGCCTACGACGCGAACGCCGACGTCATCTACGCCTTCTCCGGGAGCACGAGCGCGACCCCGACCGCCTTCCGCCTGACCCGGGACGCCAACCACCAGTTCCAGGTCCAGTCCTGGCAGCCGCTGCCGTCGGAGTGGACCGGCGCGGGGTGGCGCCTGGCCGACGGCCTCACCTACGTCGCGAACGGCTCGACCATCCGCACCTATGACTTCGTCACGAACACGTTCGGGCCCTCGTTCTCCATCTCCGGGCTCTCCAAGATCTACGGCCTCGACTTCGACGACGTCACCGGTGATCTCCTGGCCGTCAACAGCAGTGAAAAGCTCTACCGGGCGTCGATGACCACCCGGACTCTCCTGACCGGATGGAACGGCATCAGCCTCACCGGCTTCGGCCTCCTCGACACCCGTGGGGTCGAGGTCATCGGCGAACAGGTGCTCGTCACCGACGGCGCCGACACCAGCGCGCGGCCGGCTTCGGATCCCATGTCCCACGCCGTGTTCGTGATGGACGTCACCGGACCCGGTGGGACAGCCCCGACGGCGAGCTTCACCGCCACGCCGACCAGCGGCACAGCCCCGCTCACCGTCAACTTCACCGACACGAGCACCGGTGGGCCCACCAGCTACGCCTGGGACTTCGGCGACGGCGGCACATCGACCGCGCAGTCGCCCTCCCACACCTACAACCCCACCACCGGGCCCTGGCCGCGGACCTTCACCGCAACCCTGACCGCCACCAACGCCCAAGGGTCCACGTCCAGCTCGCAGACCATCACCGTCAACCAGCCATCGGCACCGACGGCGAGTTTCAACGCGACGCCGACCACCGGCACCGCGCCGCTCACCGTCAACTTCACCAACACGAGCACCGGCGGGCCCACCAGCTACGCCTGGGACTTCGGCGACGGCGGCACATCGACGGCGACATCGCCCTCCCACACCTACAACCCCACCACCGGGCCCTGGCCGCGGACCTTCACCGCAACCCTGACCGCCACCAACGCCCAAGGGTCCACGTCCAGCTCGCAGACCATCACCGTCAACCAGCCATCGGCACCGACGGCGAGTTTCAACGCGACGCCGACCACCGGCACCGCGCCGCTCACCGTCAACTTCACCAACACGAGCACCGGCGGGCCCACCAGCTACGCCTGGGACTTCGGCGACGGCGGCACATCGACGGCGACATCGCCCTCCCACACCTACAACCCCACCACCGGGCCCTGGCCGCGGACCTTCACCGCAACCCTGACCGCCACCAACGCCCAAGGGTCCACGTCCAGCTCGCAGACCATCACCGTCAACCAGGCACCGACCGAGTTCACCGTGCCCCTCGACGCTGACACCTACGTGAACACCTCCAGCCCGACGAAGAACTACGCGACGGCCCCGACCATGAAGATCAAGTTCCCCGACCCCTCGGAGTACCGGTCGCTCGTCAGGTTCACCCTGAACGGGCTCAGCGGCCCACCGACCTCGGTGAGGCTCCGGCTCTTCGTCGAGGACGCGAGCTCCAGGGGCGGCGACTGGTACCTGGTGTCGAACAACTGGACCGAGAACACGGTGATCTGGGGCAACAAGCCCGACATCTCCGGCAGCCCGGTCGCCTCTGTCGGCGCCATCACGGTGGGCACATGGGTCGAAGTCGACCTGACCAGCGCCATCACCGGGAACGGCACCTACTCGTTCGAAGCCACGACGACGTCGACGAACACCGGGGCGTTCGAGACCACGCAGGGGACGCACCCGCCCCAAGTCGTCGTGGTCGCATAGGGCGAGGGAGGGGAAGATGACCGAGTCACACAGGTCCAACCGGCCGGAACCCGCGGCGACCCGCCACGTCGTCACGGGGGCCGCAGGGTTCGTGGGATCGCACCTCGTCGACACGCTGCTCGCTCGGGGCGACACCGTCGTCGGGATCGACTGCTTCACCTCGTACTACACGGAAGAGGTGAAACGCTCGAACCTCGAGGGCGCGCTCGCGGACGAGCGCTTCACCCTCGTCGAGGCCGACCTCCGCGAGGTGGATCTCGCCACGTTGTTCGACGGGTGTGACACCGTGTTCCACCAGGCCGGGCAACCGGGCGTTCGTCTGTCCTGGTCCGACGGCTTCCCCGAGTACGCCAGCCACAACGTGCTCGCGACTCAGCGGCTGCTCGAGGCCGCGAAGGAAGCCGAGGTGCGCCGTGTCGTCTACGCCTCGTCCTCGTCGGTCTACGGCAACCAGGACCGCTACCCGACGGTGGAGACGGACGTGCCCCGTCCGTACAGCCCCTACGGCGTGACCAAGCTCGCCGGGGAGCACCTGACTGCGCTGTACGCCGAGAACTGGGGTGTGCCGACCGTGGCCTTGCGCTACTTCACCGTCTACGGTCCGCGGCAGCGACCGGACATGTCGATCCACCGGCTCTGCGAAGCCGTGCTCACCGGAGCGAGCTTCCCTCGGTTCGGCGACGGGACCCAGGTCCGGGAGTTCACCTACGTCGCCGACATCGTCGCCGCGAACATCCTGGCCTCGGAGGCCGACGTCCCGCCCGGGACGATCGTCAACATCGCCGGCGGTGGGGAGATCACGCTCAACGACCTCATCGCAACGGTGGGCGACCTCGCCGGGACCCAGGTCATCGTCGAGGACTATCCCCCTGAGGCGGGCGACGCCAAGCGCAACGGCGGGGCGACCGAACGGGCCCACACGCTCCTCGGCTGGCAGCCACGGGTGGGGCTCCGCGAGGGGATCGAGGCCCAGCTGGCCTGGCACCGCGACCGCCGACAGGTGCTGCGGTGAGCCGCGGCAAGGGACGGGCCGCCGAGCTGCGGCCGCCCATCATCCTCCTCGGCAACTTCCGGTCCGGAACGACGATCGTCCAGAACATCGTCTCCGTGCATCCCGATGTCGTCGGCTGGTATGAGCCGAACTCCCTCTGGCTGTACGCCGATCCGGGCCGACACCACGACGAGTTCGACGAACGGGACGCAACCGACAAGGTGAAGCGGTACATCCGGGGTCGGTTCCTCGAGTACCAGGAGGACCACGGGAGCTCCATCGTCCTGGAGAAGTCACCGCACAACATCCTGAGGATCCCCTACGTCAGGGCGATCTTCCCGGAAGCCACGTTCATGTACATGGTCCGGGACCCCTTCTCCTTCATCAGCTCCGTCGAGTTGAAGTGGCAGCGTCCCGTCACCACGACCGGTGCGATCAGGCGACTGCGAGAGACGCCGATCAGCCAGTTGCACCACCAGGCCGCCAAGTACGGGCGCCAACAGTTCGCCAAGCGAGTCCGGAGGAGCACGTATCTGCCGGCATGGGGACCGCGCTACCGAGCCCTACAGGACGACCTCGCGGTGGAGGACATGTTCACCGTGATCGCCCGACAGTGGGCGGAAGGCTCGAAGAAGGCCGAGCAGGACCTCGCCTCGTTCGGCGAAGGCGAAGTCCTTCGACTGCGCTACGAGGACTTCGTCCACGACCCGGTCGCCGACTTGGAACGCATCTGTGCGCACTGCGACCTGCAGATGACCACCGACATGGTGAACGCCGCGAAGGAGACCGTCAAAGCGGACCGGACAGAGAAATGGCGGCGTCTCGATCCCCAAGATCTGGCTCGCGCCGTTCCGGAGCTCCGCGAGGAGATGCAGCGTCACGGTTACGAGATCCCGACCGACCTCGCGGCGGCCGTGGCCGACCGTTGACTTCAGAGAACAGGACCCCCATGAACGACGACACGCCTGCCCATCAGGCCGCGGACACCGATGCCCTCGACGGCACGATGCCGTCCATCCTGTGCACGTTGGGGCCGGCGTCCCTCGAGCGGCACACCATCCAGCGCCTCGAGGAGAGCGGTGCCTCGGTGTTTCGCATCAACCTGTCGCACACGGAGTTCGGGGACCTGCCCGGACTGGTTCGCAGGATCCGTGAGGCAACCGACGCTCCCATCTGCCTCGACAGCGAGGGGGCGCAGATCCGCACCGGCACCTTCGTTCACGGAAGCATCACGTTGCGCGACAGCACCGTTGTGCGCGCCCACCGCCGACGCGTCGCCGCCGATGACAAGAACTTCAACTTCTACCCCTTGGACATCATCGGGCTGCTCGAGCTGGGGGACTTCATCAGCATCGACTTCAACTCGGTTCTCGTCCAGGTGGTCGCCATCGACGACGACAGCGTCTCCATGCGGGTGCTCCAAGGTGGCCTCGTCGGACAGAACAAGGCCGTGACCGTCGAGCGGGACATCCCGATGCCCCCGCTGACCGACAAGGACCGGGCGTCGATGAAGTGGGGGCGCGAGGCGGGCTTGTCGCACTTTGCCCTCTCCTTCGCCAGTTGCGGGGCAGACGTGCGAGAGATGCGCGAGATCGTCGGTGAGGACGCGTTCGTCATCTCCAAGATCGAGTCTCGCAGTGGCCTGAAGAACCTCGAAGAGATCGCGGCGGCCTCGAACGCGCTGCTGATCGACCGCGGGGATCTCTCCCGCCAGGTGCCCATGGAGATCATCCCCCAGACGCAGAAGTCCATCATCCGCCGGGCCAAGGCCGTGGACTGTCACGTCTATGTCGCCACCAACCTGCTCGAGTCGATGGTGTCGGTCTCCACGCCCACCCGGGCTGAGGTCAACGACGTCTACAACACGCTGGTCGATGGCGCCGACGGCTTGGTGCTCGCGGCGGAGACGGCGATCGGCGACTATCCCGTCGAATGTGTCTCGATGATCAACAAGATCATCCGCGGCTTCAAGCACACGGATTTCTCGGGCGACGGCGTGTACGCACTCGACGCCGTCTCGATGCTCGTGGAGCCACACGGTGGCTGGCTGGTGCACCGCGAGGCCGGCCCCGACGACCTGGCGACGCTCGAGGATCTGCCTCGCTTGGTCGTCTCCGAGCGAGATCTCATGGATTGCGAGCAGATCGGCTATGGGACCTACTCGCCGCTCACCGGGTTCATGGACCGTGAGACACTCGACGCGGTCCTGGACACCCATCGCCTGCCGAGCGGCGACGTCTGGACGCTGCCGCTCCTCCTCCCCGTGGACCCGGCGACGCCGACGCCGTTCGGACCGGGTGATCGCGTCGTTCTGACCGACCATCGGGGGACCGTCCACGCCTACGTGGACGTGTCGGAGATCTACGACTACGACCTCGAGACCCTCGCCCAGCGGATGTTCGGCACGACCAGCCGCCACCATCCCGGCGTCATCAACCTGATGACGCAGGGCGACAGGTTCGTCGCCGGCGACGTGACCCTCGTCCGACCGTTGGACTCCCCCATCCGCCACTACCTGTTGACGCCGGCCCAGACCCGGTTCATCTTCACGCGGCTGGGTTGGTCACGCGTGGTCGGGTTCCACACTCGGAACGTCGCGCATCGCGGCCACGAATGGATCCAGAAGCAGGCCTTGGAGCAGACCGGGGCCGACGGCATCTACATCAACCCCGTGGTCGGGGCGAAGAAGCGCGGCGACTTCCTGGCCGAGCCGATACTCGCCAGCTATCAGCGGCTCCTGGAGTTCGGTTGCTACCCGAGCGGCAAGGTCGTGCTCGGGAGCTTCTTCACCTACTCGCGCTACGCCGGGCCCCGCGAGGCGGTCTTCACGGCTCTGTGTCGCAAGAACATGGGCTGCAGCCACTTCATCATCGGACGCGACCACACCGGCGTCGGTGACTTCTATGCCCCCGAAGCCAACCGGCAGCTCTTCGACTCCCTCGGCGACATCGGCGTGGAGCCCGTGTTCTTCGATGCGGTCGGCTACAACCGCGACACCGACGCCTACGAGATGTCGCAACGGGCCGACCTCATGACGATGTCGGGCACACAGGTCCGGGATGCTCTCCGCTCCGACCGGTTCCTGCCGGACTGGTTCATGCGGGACATCGTCCAGGAGGGCCTGCTCGACGAGGTACGGCGGGGCAACCCGCTCTTCGTCGAGTAGCCGCGGGGTCAGGCCAAATCCAGCACACTGGAGGCGGCATGGGTCGGCTCGAGCGGGATGGCACCTACCACGTCGATGACGAGGATCGCCGGCGCTTCGGGGAGGACGGCTATGTCCACCTCTCCGGGGTGCTGACCGACACCGAGGTCGCCGAGCTGGAAGTCGACTACGACCGGTTCCTGCGACGCGAGATCGAGGTGCCGGGCAAGGACTTCTGCGACATGGCCGGCGACTACGGCCGTGATCCGTCGGACTACTCGATCATCAACGTGCTGCTCCCCCGCCGGTACTTTCCGGCGTGGCAGGGGAACGTGTACGAGCGCAGGACGGCCGACATCGCCCGCCAGCTCTGCGGTGACGGGATGACGATCGACTACGACCAGCTCCTGGCCAAGCAGCCGTTCAAGGACGATGCCGTGTTCGCCTGGCACCAGGACATGGCGTACTGGCCGGACACTCCCGACCGGCGGACCGCCACCTTCTGGCTCGCCGTGGACGAGTCGACCGTCGAGAACGGCTGCATGCGATTCGTTCCCGCGACCAATCACGAGGCGTCGTTGCGCCCGCATGCGCCGGTGTTCGGGGGCCGAGGCGAATCCCACGCCTTGGGCACCGACCTGCGCGATGGCGACGACGTCGTCGTCGAGCCGATCCAACGGGGCGACTGCACGGTGCACAACGAGAAGGTCATGCACGGCTCGGGCGGGAACCAGACCGCCGGGTTCCGGCGGGCCTACGTCGTCGCCTATCGCTCCGAGGAGACGGTGAAGATCGAGCGAGAACTCGGTTTCACCCACAGCCACAACGACGACACGGTGATCCTGGAATCGGTGGGCGTGGACGGCGAGACCGCAGCTACCGACCCGGGCTCATCCTGATCGAGCGTTTCCCACAGGTCGTCGGCCAGAGCGGGAACGCGGGCCACGCGGCCGCCGCTGGTCGTCAGGCCCGGCTGGTGACGAACTCGACGGTGTCGCGGCGGGTGGTGTCGCTGGTGGAGATGGACGTGAGGGTGCGGACCACCACGGCGTGGGGGGGTGCGGTGTTCCGGACGGTGACGGTGATCCTGACCTGGAAGGTGCCCCCGGTGACCAGGTTGGGGGTGGTGTAGGTGCCGGCCGTGACCTGATCGGTGATGTTGGTCCCCGCCGGGTTGCGGTAGCCGATGGTGAACTGGGCCGTCGATCCCTGCCCGTGGAGCCGGAGCCTCTCGGCGAAGGCGGCGTCGTTCTGGATGGAGGCGTAATAGGTGACGCTGTGGCCTCGGCCGGCGGAGCCGCTGCGGGTCTGGCCGCTGCCCGTGGTGTTCTCGATGTTGTTGCCGACCAGAGTGCCGCTGCCGCGGCGGATCCTCCCGTCGGGCCGGGCCGCGGTGACGGTGTAGGGGCGGTTCAGGACCCGGGTGTTGCCGGCGACATCGGTGGCGGTCACCCCGAAGGAGTGCTGGCCCAGGGTGGTGGTGTCGATGGCGTGTCCGTCGGCCACCGTGCCCACACAGGAGGCGATCCCGGAGCCCCCCGGCTCGTCCGTGCAGGAGAAGTCAGCGTTCACGACCCGGTTCCGGGCGTAGACCGCCCCCGCGGGCGGCGTCACCATCGTGATGGTGGGGTCGGTGGTGTCAGGTGCGGCGGCCGTGACGTCGAGCACGAAGACCGCATGGTTCATCGGATCCGACGAAGCCCGTGAGTCGTCCCCGTCGCTGACGAGCACCTGTTCACCGATGACCTCGACCGCACGGCTGTCGCGGAGTCCCAGACCGGTGAGGCTGATGCCCTCCCACCCCTCCCGGAGGGTCCTGGTGGTCATCGACGCCCGCCAGAGGCGTTCGGAGGTGTTGACGGCCAGCAGGTCACCAGTGACGTCGTCGAAGTCGAGGCCGAAGATCCCGCCCAGTCCCGGGATCGAGAACGCGGCGCCGAACGTGTTCGCGGGGAAGTCGTAGGTCCGGATGGTCGGTCCGTTCGCCACATAGGTGAGACCGTCGGCCAGGCGCCACCCCGCGCCGGTCCACTCGGACGGCAGCGGCTGCCAGGAATCGACCTGGAACTGTTGGTTGGCGTCCCGGGTCAGGCGGAAGGCCGTCGGCGTGGCGCCCGCGCTCCCGGAGAAGGCGTAGAGGACGTCGGCGTTGGCGTCGTACGCGAGCGCCTCGAGGTCCTCGGTGCGGGCCTGGCCGGCGGCGCCACCGACGCCGAAGCGAGGCGCGTTGACGAACGCCGATTGTGCGACCTCCCTGCGCAGCGCCCCCGTCGTGCGGTCGACCTCGAACAGGGCGTCGTCGTTGTCGGAGGCCAGCCAGAGCGCGTCGTCCCCCGCGACGTACGCGCTGCCCTCGTCGTCCCGCACCGAGGTCGCCGATCCCACGAACGGCGTGGTCCGAATCAGATGATCGAGGCTGAGCCGAGGCTCTGTCGTGCTGGTCAACGCCTGCGCGATGTCACCCCCGATCAGTGCCGGGGTGAGGAGGATCGACCACACGCCGATCCCGACCAGCATCCCGAGCCACGATCGTGCTCGTCTCCCCGCCGCCCCGGAATGTCCCATGGAGTAACCATACTCGCCACTGTCCGCGGTCGCCGTATCGCGGTGGTCTTTCCGGACACGGCCGACCAGTGGCCGGCGGCCGACGGCTCTGGGACCATGGGGCGATGGCACCCGACCCGACGGCTGTGCCCGAGCTCGACGAGCTCACCATCACGGTCGTCGTCGACAACGCAACCGACACGCTCTCGAGCATCGGCCCGGGCATCCCGCAGCTGCCGGAGATGGCCCACCTGCTCGGAAGCATCCCGCCCAGCGGCCGGCACGAAGGCCACGACTGCGTTGTGGCCTTCGACCACCTCTGCGTCGCCTGTCACGGGTTCTCCGCCCTCGCCACCGCGCGACAGGGAGATCGCAAGGCCACGGTGTTGTTCGATGTCGGCCCCTACGGCGACGTCTGGCTCGCCAACGCCGAGCGATTGGCGGTCGACCTGTCCGGCATCGACGTGCTGTTCCTGTCGCACTGGCACTGGGACCACTCCGGCGGCATCACCGACGTCGTCACCGCCATCGCCGAAGCGCGCGGGAAGGCCGGCCACCCGCCGCTCGTCGTCGATGTCCACCCCGACCGGCCGGACCAGCGCGGGATCCTCACCCCCTTCGAGATCTTCGCGATGCTGCCGCCGGAGCCCACCATCGCCGCGATCGAGGCGGCCGGCGCCCGCGTCACCACTCACGCCGAGCTCCACGCCGTCGCCGATCTCTTTCTCGCCAGCGGCGACATCCCGCGCCAGACCAGCTATGAGACCGGCCTCGCGGGACACCACACCTGGCAAGGAGAGCAGGTGACCCTCGATCCGGAGATCCACGACGAGCGATTCCTGGCCGCCAGCGTCCACGGCCGCGGCACGACCGTGCTCACCGCCTGTTCTCACGCCGGAGTCGTCAACGTCGGCCTCGAGGCCCGGCGGCTGCTCCCGGATCAACCGGTGGACCTCCTTCTCGGCGGCTACCACCTCGCGGGTACCGCCGTCGAGGACCGCATCGAACCGACCGTGCGAGACCTGTCCGACCTCGTCGCCCCACAGATCGTCGCGCCGGCTCACTGCACAGGCTGGCGAGCCGCCGCGGAACTGGCGAATGCCTTCAGTCCCACCGGCTGCGCACCGAGCGTCGTCGGCACGCGTTACGTGCTCAACTCCTCGTAGGTCACCGTTCCGAGCGGGTCGGCTGAACGAGATCTCTCGGCACCAGGCCGACCAGCGGGAGCGGTTCGAGGAGGGATCCGCTCAGCTTCCGGCCGGGGCATCCTCGGGCGCGGCGCTGACCATCCAGGGGGTCCCGAAGCGGTCCACGCACATCCCGAAGGCGGGCGCGAAGAAGGTCTCGGTCAGCGCCTGGTTGACCGAACCGCCCTCGGCGAGCGCCTCGAAGACCGTCCGGGCGTCGTCGGCATCGGACGCCGAATAGCTGACCATCATCCCCTGCACCGGGCCGAAGTCATCGGTGGTCGGGTCGTCGGATCCCATCAGGAGGCGGTCATCGAGCGTCAAGGCGGCGTGGATGATCAAGTCCGCCTGCTCCGCGGGCACATCCTCGCTGTCGGGCGTGTCGGCCATCGTCAGCAGCTGCAGCTCACCCCCGAAGATCTCCTGGTACCGGGTGAACGCCTGGCGGCAGGTGCCGCCGAAGAACAGGTACGGGTCAAAGGCCATTGCTCCTCCTCGTGCTCGGGGTCACATCGTGTCTCAGCGGCTTGGACCCCACTCAGTCCGGGAACTCATCGGTTCACCGGACCTCGACGTCGCCGGTCAGCCCGCCTCGAGATCGACCGTGACCCAACCTCGCTCCGACACCTCGACGACGATGGTCCACACCCCGGTGGCGGGATCATGGTCGACCGGTAGCTCGCCGGCGTCGGGTGTCCGCTCGGCCCACCCGGTGATCGTGACCGACTCGGCCGGACCCTTTACCACGAGCCGGGCGCCGCTGTCGGTGGCGGTGACCTCCAGGCGAGCGTCGCCTGCTGTGACGAACTTGCTGGTGTCGCCGATCACCGCCAGGCCGGTGGGCAGCACCGGAGCCAGCACGAGATAGGTCCACCCCTCCCTCGGAAGCGTTGTCGGCCACGTCGCGTCGCCAGGTAACCGCGTCGCCGTGCCCGCTCGCCAGTCCCACACCACGACGTCGCCGGCCGGCGCGCTCGCTCCGAGCTCCGCGAGGGCGATGTCGCCGGTGACCGGCGCGTCCGAGGGGTTGGCGTGGAGGCCGACGACGTACGCCCAGCGGCCGGCCGGGTGGTCGGAGAAGCACTCGGCGACCAGCAGTTCGCTCTGGAAGGCGGCGGAGCCGACCATCGACTCGTCGGTGGCGGCGACGGGCACGTCGGGCTTGATCAGGAGCCCGTCGGCCCGACACGTGCGGAGGGCCAGGGAGGGGTCCGACCGGCCGACCCGGTCGCCGAGCGCCACCGGCCCGGTGGACAGCGCCGACAGCAGCGCCTCCGGCTCACCGTCGTCGCCCGCCACGTCGGGGTCGGCCCGGAAGACGTCCTTGAACGGCATCAGCCCGAGGCTGCGGGCGAGGGCGTTGGTGGTGCAGAACCAGGCCCAGAGCTGGCCAGGCGTGGCGATGTAACCGTGGTCGCCGCTGGTGCGCACCGACGTGACCTGGGTGAGGGTGACGGTCTGGGCGAAGTCGGCCGGGGTGGCCATGCACCACTGCAGGGTGATGCCCCGGGCGCGGGCCGCCCGGTCGATCCCCTCCTGCCACGCCTGCGCCCGCCCGGGACGGGCCCGGAGCCACCGCACGCCGAAGAACACCTCGACCATCCAGTCGTGCTCGAAGGTCTCGACGCCCCAGGCGAGGCATTGGTCGAGCCACCGCTCGTAGGCCTCGGGGGTGGTGGGCACGGCGTACGGGCCGTCGGTCGCCACCGGCACCTCGCGGGCGATCGGTGCCTCGGACGACAGGTGACGGATGTGGGCGACCAGCGGGTGACCGAGGCGGGCCCGGAGGTCGCCGATGCCGTCGGGCAGGATGTTCGGACGGGCCTCCCAGGCCATGAGGGCCGACGGCGGGACGACCCACTCGTCGGTGTCGAACGGTCGCAGGTCGACGTGCGGGTAGAACCACGAGTCGAGCTGCACGCTGCCCAGTGGGACGCCCCGCTCGCGTAGGTCGTCGACGGCGGCGACGACCGATCCGGCCGGGTCGTGCCCCGGTTCGGTCCGGTACCAGTAGGCGGCGCCGTTGTCGGTCCAGTACGACGGACGGGATCCGAGGGCGTCGGGCCAGCGGCCCGGACGCACGGTGCCGGCCCGCTCGAGCAGCAGCCGGCCCCACTCGTCGAGGCACGCCCGCGGCCCGTCGCCGGCGAGGACCAGCAACTCCGTCGCGAAACCGGCGTCGACCTCCTCCAGGTCGCCGTGCCACCCACAGCGGACGGTGCCGGCGTTCAGCCCGATGGTCTGCTCGTGGAAGGCGTCGAGAGGCGCCACGAGGAGCGTGCGGCTGTCGGGGGCGGCGAGGAGCAGGGGCCAGCCTGTCGGCGGCCGGTGGGGCAGGAGGAAGAATCCGTCGAGGTCGGATCCGGCCTGGCTCGGCAGGCCGAACTCGCAGTGCTGGAAGACGAGGGCCCGGGTGCCGTCGGGCACGCCGCCGGCCAGCCGCTCGACGGGGGTGAAGACCGGCCACCCGACCGACGGCCGGTCGAAGGCGCCGGTGGCGAGACCCGACAGGGCGGTGGTGGATTCGCTCCGGAACACGAGCATCGGGCGGTCGTCGTAGGCCCTGACCGAGCATCGGATCGGGCCGTCGACGACGACGACGACGCCGGCCTCACCCAGGTCGTCGACCCACAGGACCGGTGAGGCGACGGGACCCGACCTCGGCGGGGTGGCGGTGCCGGGGCCGAACCAGTCGGGCTCGCCCCAACCGATGCGGACGGTCCCGCCGTCCGACACGTCGAGGGCCAGCCCGTTCGCCGCCTCCAGGTGCACGGCGGCAGTCTCGCAGTTCGCCGAATCGGAAGGCCGACGAGGTCCCGAGGACCTATCTCTTCACGGCGTGGAGCCTCAGCTCGAACTCGTCGATCACGAGGTCGGCGTCGACGAACCCGGCGACCTCGGTCCGGGCGATGATCGTCTCCTCGGGGAGGGGCATGAAGGTGTCGTCTTCATGGAACGCCCGGATGGGCGGCTCGTCTCGTGAGTCGACCAGCACGAGCCGACCGCCGGGTCGAACGACTCGGCCGAGCTCACGCAGGACGTCGTCCTGGGCTGACGACGTGGGGACGTGGTGCAGCATCGAACAGCACACTGCCGCCGAGAAGCGGTCGCCGGGAAGGTCGGTCCGTGCCGCGTCGCCGTGGATGACCTGGACGCCCGTCCCCGCCAAGCGCGTGGCCAGCGCCGACGCGAGGTCGGGGTCGAGCTCGACGGCCGTCACCTGGGACACTCGGGCCCGGAGCAGGTCGGTGACGAGGCCCGGTCCGGGACCGACCTCCAGCACGTCGTCACCGAGGTCACCGATCCCGTCGAGCCAGGGGGCCAGCTCGTCCTCGAGCATCTGGGCCCACGCCGGGCTGGCCAGGAAGTCACGGTGCATCTGGTTCATCGTGTGGGTGTACCAGAGCCTGGTGCGGTGTGGGTACAGCCGCACGGCCCTCGGACCGGTTCGGGCCCCCCATGTCGCGAGTCCGCTCCCACCCCCCGTTGGGTGGGAGCGGCTCGCGGCTCAGTGGGTGATGGATGCGTCGTCGAGCTGGAGGCACACGCCGACGGGCGAGCTGATCGTGTAGGCCTCGACGTCAAGGGTCGACGATCCCGGCGCGACCGGCGTGTAGGCCGTGGTCACCAGTTGCCACGACGAGGTGAGTGCCACCGAGGTCGAGATCGATCCCTGCAGCACGCCGCCCGCGTACTCGCGCACGCGCACCCTGAAGGTGAGCCCGGGGGTGTCCGATCGGGCCCAGAAGCCCACGGTGTAGGCACCGGCCTGTGTGGTGGTCACCCAGTTCGGCTTGTCGCTGACCCCGCAGTTGGCACCGGCCACGGTGTTGGAGATCTGCGCGGCCCAACCACCCGAGTGCCCGCCCGCGACCCGGCTCAGCGTGTTGGAAGCCGCATCACCCGTCCAGCCGGACGTGTCCACCTCGAACCCGGGGTTTCCGACCAGGTTGACCGCCGGTGGCAGCACGGTCCAGGTCCGCTCCGCCGGGCTGGCGTCGACGTTGAGCGAGTTGTCGACGGCGGCGACCTGGAAGGTGTGCGAGGTCGCGGCCAGACCCGAGTAGCTCGCCGGTGAGGTGCACGGGGCGAACCCAGCGCCGTCGAGGCTGCACTGGAACGTCCCCGGCTCGGTGGACGAGAAGCTGAAGGTGGCCGACGTGTCCGTCACCGAACCCGACGGACCCGAGTCGATGACCGTGTCGGGCGGGGTCGTGTCGGGCGGGGGGCCGTGGGTGATGGATGCGTCGTCAGCGCGGAAGCACACCCCGACGGGCGAGCTGGCCGTGAAGGCCTCGACATCGAGGTTCGACGATCCCGGCGCGACGGGTGTGTAGTTCGCCGTCAGCTGTTGCCACGACGAGGTCAGCGCCATCGTGGGTGAGGCCGAGCCCTGCTGCACGCCGCCCGCGAACTCACGGACCCGCAGTCTCAGCGTGAGCCCGGGGGTGTCCGAGCGGGCCCAGATGCTCACGGCGTAGCTGCCGGCCTCGGTGAGGCCCACCCAGCCCGGCTGGTCGTTGAGCCCGCAGCTTCCACCGGCCACGGTGTTCGAGACCTCGGCCGCCCAGCCGCCTGAGTGCCCGCCCGCGACTCGGCTCAGCGTGTTGGCCGCCACGTCGCCCGTCCAACCGGACGTGTCCACCTCGAAGCCCGGGTTTCCGACCAGGTTGCCGTCGCCGGACTGCACGGTCCATGTCCTCACCGCTGCGGTGAAGTCCACGTTGAGCGAGGGGTCGCTGGCGACCACTTGGAAGGTGTGGGCGCCGAGGGCCAGGTCGGCGTAGCTCGTCGGTGAGGTGCAGGGGGCGAAAGCGGCGCTGTCGAGGCGGCACTGGAACGCCCCCGCTTCGGTGGAGGAGAAGCTGAACGTGGCCGAGGTGGCCGTCACCGAGCCGGACGGGCCCGCGGTGATGGTCGTGTTGGGCCGGGTCGTGTCCGGCGGGGAGGCGACGTCGAGGGGGGCGAAGCCGATCCCGTCGTGGGGTTCGTGCCCGAACTCGGTGCCGTCGCTGCCCACCCAGAGCCCTTGTGGGGTGGGGTAGAGGACCATGGTGCCGTGGTTGCGGGACTTGGTCGGGTTCCAGGGCAACGCCGTGCCGGTCGTCGGGTTGAGGGCGCCGATGCCCGGGCGGGACACGGCGCCGGGACCGGCGGAGTCGCGGCCCTGGGGGTTGTCGAGCCAGCGTTGGTGGCCGCCGACATAGACCGCCACGCCGGTGATGGCCACGCTGTAGAGGGTGTCGCCGCCGGTCCAGTTGATCCAGGTGGGCGCGGCGTTGGCGCTGACATTGGCGGTCTCGAACCGGGCCGCGGCGTCACAGACCCCGTTGGTGCCGGTCGGCCCGCCGGTGGCCACGACCACGAAGTAGGTGCCGTCAGGGGAGAAGTCCACGCCCTGGGCGCTTTCCAGCCGGCTGCCGCCCGCCGCGCAGGTCACATCGAAACGGGGGGCGTGCCAGGTGCTCAGGGTGGCGGTGGCGCCAAGGTTGAGCATGAAGGCCCGCCTGCGGCTCTGGCCGTTGACCGTGGCGAAGTTGCCGGTGGCCACCAGCCGGGTGCCGTTGGGGGACACCGCGATGTGTCGGACCCGGGTCTCGTCGCCCGGATTGACCACCCCGGCCACGGTGACGTTGATGGTGCCGAGGTTGGCGCCCGTGGTCGGGTTCAGCGCCGCCACATGCCCGGTGAAGTTCCCCGCGGCGATGAGCGAACCGTTGGCCAGCTTGATGTCAGAGACCGTTCGCATGTTCCCGGCCAGGAAGGTCGGGTCGATCCGGTTGTTGACCAGGTCGTACTTGACCAGACCCCGGCGGGTGATCCCGTTGACCTTCGAGAAGGCGCCGGCGATGAACAGCGCCGTTCCATCGGCGGTGGCCTCGATGCCACCGACCCGCCCGTTGAAGGCGAGGTCGAGCGGGGAGACGACCCCGGTCTCGCGGTCGAAGGCGACGAAGTTCTGCCGGTTGTAGGTGGTCGTCCTGGCCCAGTCCTGGACCTGGTTGAACAGGCCACCGGCATACACCGTGTTGCCGACCTGAGCGAAGGCGCGGATGTCCTCCCCCGCGGTCCCCATGATGATGTGGGGGGTGGTGTCGGACGGGTTCTCCGACACCAGCGCAGGCTGCGAGATCGACGCCTGCGCCGCCTGCGGGCTCGCGACAGCCAGCGCGATCGAGCACACTGCGAGAATCGCTGCAACCAGCGCCCTCAGCAATGCAGCCGGCCTACCCGCCTTGCCCGGACCCGCGGCCGGCTGAACGGTGGCCGACACGTCGGCCCACTCCGTGGTAACCGCCATCAAAACGCCCCTCTCCCTTGGAACCCCGTCGGTTCCGTTAGATCGCCTCGAAGGACCACTCTCGGGGTCCAGACCCATCACTCTACGTGATGCGTTGACCGGAGGATAGACCCTTGGATTCTCTGTGCGCCACACAGCGTGACAGCGGAGGGTGGTGAGGGCCATAGGCAGACAGCTGAGTCCCGTCTAGGGAAAATGCTGACACTCGGACGCAGCCTCTTCCGGCAGCGGCCGCCCTGACCGTCTGTCGCTCTGCCCTGGCTGGGAAATCCTCGCGCTGCCGGGGAACCATCGGGCAGGTCGGATCGTCACAACCGGTCACGGGCGCCGGCGTCCGAGGGGAGAGCAACGTGGACAACCGTGGCGCACGTCCTTCATCGACCGAGCGAGGAGCCCTAAGGTCCCGCACGGTGAGGGGAAGGGGGGTGGTCCTGCTGATCGCGCTGCTGTTGGCGGCCGCCTGGCCGGCCGCCAGCGGCGCCCAGCAGGACCCGGCGGCGAGTGACCCCGCGGTGCCGATCACGAGCGGGCCCGACACCGTCCCGACCGACACGACGTTGCCCCCGACCACCACGCCGGCCGACGAACCGGCCACCGAACCGGACGTACCCGAGGATCCCGTCGCCGCGACCACGGTCGAGGCCGATCCGCCCGTCACCGAGGGCGGGCCCCGCACCCTGACGGTCACTCCCCACAACAACCTCGTCCACGGCCAGGTCGTTGTGATCCGGGGCCGCGGGTGGCAGCCCCACGACGGTGGCCAGGGGGCGGCGCAGTGCATCTCGGGCATCTCCAGCACCGCGGGCTGTGGGCGGGTCGAGTTCGCCCAGACCGACGCGGCGGGCAACTTTCGCCTCGAGTACGAGGTCGTCGTGATGCTGGAGACCAGCGAGGGGACCTTCGACTGCCGTGTCGAGGTCTGCGTCATCGGCTCCAACAACAACCCGTCGGCCACCGGCGCCCGGTTCGTGGAGCTGAGCTTCGACCCCGCGGGGCCCGACCCGGTGCGCCGCACCGTCACGGTCGACCCCGACTCCGGACTGGTCGATCACCAGCAGGTGCAGGTGACCGGCGACGACTTCACGCTCGATCCCCGCTGGGGTGGCTACGCCGAGCTCCTCCAGTGCCGGCTGCCGGCCGACGGCTACGACGACTGTGACAACAGCACGTACGGGTTCGGAGAGGTCGACACCGACGGCCATCTGGACACGCCGTTCCGGGTGGAGACAATCCTGCATCTCGAGGGCGGGGCCACCCACGACTGCCGCACAGGTGGGTGCGTGCTGTCGGTACGGGACAGCGACGAGGGCTTCGCCGCGGGAGCGCAGGCCGCGCTCGACTTCGACCCCGCAGGTCCGTTGGCCCCGCCGCCGACCGTCACCGTCACGCCGTCGACCGGGTTGGCCGACGGCGACATCGTCGAGGTCGACGGCGCGGGCTGGCGGCCGAACAACTACGTCGCCGTGGTGCAGTGCCGGTCCGCGGCCATTGACTTCGGTGGCTGCGACACGAACACGTTCGGGTTCGCCGAGACCGACGAGGACGGTGGGTTGACCCTCCGTCAGGGCGTGGCCGCCACCTTCCGGGTGTCACGAGGCCGCTTCGACTGCCGAGTCCGGTCGTGCTCACTGTTCGTGTTCGCGGAGGACGACTTCGAGGACCTCAGCGAGGCGGTGAGGACCCCCCTCGAGTTCGACGACAGCCGACCGCTGATGGAGCCCCGGTTCCGGACCGGTGACCTCGCCGGCCTGCACGGCGGCGACCAAGTGCGGGTATCGGGTACAGGAGGACGCCCCGAAGGCACCGTCGTCCTCATGCAGTGTGCGGCCAACGCCACCGACGTCGGCGGCTGCGCTCGGCGGACGCGGCATTACGTCCACTCGCACTTCGACGGGACTGGCTCAGAGGGTGGGCCCGCCGCCGGCGTGGCGTGGCGCACCCGCCTGCGACTACGTCAGTTCCTCCACCTGTCCGACGGACGGCTCGTCAACTGCGCCGTGAGCCCGTGCGCGCTCGTCGCGATGGACCTGGGAGCCGATCTGGACCGCTCGGACCGGATCGCCACCGACTTCGAGCGCCGACGAGCAGCCGCCCCACCCGGCACGGTGGCGCCGATCTCGGCCACTCCCACCTTCGCGGGGTAGCCGTCTGGGGCACAGGCCGCCCGCGAGTGACTTCAGAAGGGCACCGGTTCGCGCCGATGGGTAGAGCGGCCCGTTGTCGATCCTGAAGGAGTGCGGGATGTCTCGTCAGGACCAAGGGCCGCGGGCCGCGGGCGCACGGCCAGGCCGGTCGGTGGTCCGTCGATGGTTGCTGGCTGCCGGCACCGTGCTCGCCGGTGGCGCCCTCGTGGGCTCGGCGCCGGCGGGTGCGGGGAACCCGGCCGGTGACATCACCATGTTCGACAACCGGTACGCCCCGGCGGTCACGCTCGTGACCCAGGGCCAGAGCCTGGAGTTCACGAACTTCGGCCAGGTGGTGCACGACGCCTGGGACGGGTCGGGCCTCGACCTCTTCAACACTGGCTTCATCTCGTCACCGGACACGGTGACCGTCGGACCCCTGCCGGGCGCCGGTGGCTACCGGTACTACTGCACCTTCCACCCCGAGATGGCCGGGCGCATCCGCGTGCCGGTGAGGGCCAGCCGCACCCAGAGCGCGGCGGGCTCGCCGGTCACCGTGCGATGGGCGGCGGCCCGGGCGCCGACGGGCTTGGTGTTCGACGTCCAACGCCGCCGCCCCGGCACCGAGGGGTTCGTCGATTGGCGCACCGGGGTCACGGCGGCCTCGGCGAGGTTCTGGCCCGCGGTGCGGGGGCCGTGGATGATCCGTGCTCGCGTCCGCCAACAGGCGGGCGATGCGTCCTCCGACTGGTCACCGGCGAGGGCCATTCGGGTCACCTGAGCCCCGGGGCGATGCCAGGCCAGCCGTCCTGTGCCGAGGCAACCAGTCGATCCCGATCTCAGACCCCGCGATCCACGCCCGACTGACCTCGGAGCCAGCTGCCGGGGCGGGAGTGGCGAACGGTACGGTTGCGGAGGCCGGACTTCAGGCATCGACCTTCGGCCCTCGTCGAGCCGTTGAGAGCCACCTGGGCCTGGGGTTGCGGACAGGGCTCGGAACGTGAACTGTCCGATTCGGGAACGTGGACGGAGGCCGTCGATGACTGCTCTACGCACGATCCTGCAACCGGGGAGGTCAACGCGATGTCGGTGATCACAGTCCACGGGCTGACGAAGGCGTTCGGCTCGGTCGACGCCGTGCGCGGCATCAGCCTCTCGCTCGAGGAGGGCGAGGTGCTGGCCGTGCTCGGGCCCAACGGCGCCGGCAAGACCACGACCATCGAGATCCTGGAGGGCTACCTCCCCCGCGACGGAGGTGAGGTTTCGGTCCTGGGGACCGACCCCGCGGACGGCGGTACGGAGCTCAGGCAACGCATCGGCATCGTGTTGCAGGAGGCGGGCGTGGAGCCGTATCTGACGGTGGCCGAAGTCCTGCGGATGCACGCCGGGTACTACGCGGCGCCACGGCCCTTGGATGAGGTGACCGCCCTCGTGGGGCTGGAGGACAAGGTCGATGCCCGGGTCAAGACCCTGTCGGGTGGACAGCAACGGCGGCTCGATGTCGCGTTGGGCCTGGTGGGCGATCCCGAGCTGCTGTTCCTCGATGAGCCCACGACCGGCTTCGACCCGACCGCCCGCCGTCAGGCATGGGAGGTCGTGCGCAACCTCAGTGGGTTGGGCAAGTCGGTGCTCTTGACGACGCACTACATGGACGAGGCCCAGGCCCTCGCCGACCGAGTGGTCGTGATCGCTGCCGGGGAGATCGTGGCCGACGGGACTCCGGAGTCATTGGGCGGTCGCGACAACGCCGATACCGAGATCCGTTTCCTCGTACCCTCATCGGTCGCCGTCGCCGACCTACCGGTGACGGTCGCTTCGGTCGACGACGGCGTGGCCCTGGTCACGACCGCCGAGCCCACCGCGGTGCTGGCCCGCCTCAGCGCCTGGGCCGTCGACCACTGCGGTGAGCTCGAGCAACTCACCGTGACCCGACCGTCGTTGGAGGACGTCTACCTGGCGCTGACCGCGGCGAGCGCCGAGGGAGAGCCGATACCCGCCCCCGCCCCGCAGGCGACCCGCACGAGAGGTCGTCGATGACTTCGAGCGTGCTGAGCCAGGTCGGATGGGAACAGAAGTCGTTCTGGCGCAATCCCGCGGCGGCCTCATTCACCTTCGCCTTCCCGCTCATGTTCCTGGTGGTCTTCATCGCCATCAATGGCAACGACACTGTCGGTGTTCGCGGCGGGGAGGTGAGGTTCGCCCAGTACTACGTGCCGTCGATCGTGGCTTTCGGTGTCATCTCAGCCTGCTACACCAACCTGGCGTTCACCATCTCGATCCGGCGTGAGAACGGGCTCCTCAAGCGCGTCCGAGGCACACCCCTGCCGCCGCTCGAGTACCTCCTCGGGATCCTCGGCGGCGTGATGGTCGTCGCGGCCATCCTCACCGCCCTGGTCATCGCGCTCGGCATCGTCGTCTACGGGGTCTCGTTCCCGGGCCGTTACGCCGCCCTTGTCCTCTCGATCGCCGTAGGCGCGTTCTGCTTCAGCTCGCTCGGGGTGGCGATGTCGACCCTCGTGCCCAACGAGGACGCGGCCCCGGCGATCATCAACTTCGCGCTGTTCCCGTTGCTGTTCATCTCGGGCACCTTCGGACCGGTTGCCGCCGACTCGGTGCCCGGCCGGATTGCGGGCTTCTTCCCTGTTCGGCACCTGACCCGATCCATCGTGGACGCCTTCGACCCGTTCGTGACCGGTTCAGGCATCAGCCCCGCGCACCTCGGTGTGATGCTCGTCTGGGGTGTCGTTGGTGTCGCCGTCTCCCTTCGCCGCTTCCGTTGGGAACCGCGCCGCTGACGGGCGGCGTACGACATCCCCTCCGCAGCCCTGGGTGCGGCATGACGTCGGAGCCCGAGGTCTAGTCGGCGAGATCGTCCAGGAGGGCCTTGGCCTCCCGCAGGTCGGCGGTGGCGAAGCCCTCGCTCATCCGGTCGTACGCCTCCCCCACCAGCCGTCGGGCATCCGCCGCCCTTCCCTGCCTGCGCCACAGCTGGCCCAGGCGGAGCGCAGCCCGCAGTTGGAGCATCGGCGCCTCCACGGCGGCCGCCTCGTCCACCGCCCGCTGCAACCAGGCCTCGGCCTCCGCCTCGCGCTCGGGAGCAGCAGCGAGGAGCAGATCCCCTCTCCGGTGGAGCAACTCCGACGCGAGCGTCTGACCCTCACTCGTCTCCGCGACCGCGATGGCCTCGTCCGCCAGCGCCATGCCCTCCTCGGGACGGCCGGCCGCTCCGCAGGCTCCGGCGTAGATGTGCAGCAGGAGGGGCCAGAAGACGGGAGGGGTCTGGAGTCTCTGGTAGGTGATGACGGCGGCTTGCACGAGGGCGAGTCCCACGTCCGCCGCCCCGTTCTCGACGAGCGCGGCACCGCGGAGGCACGAGCTCACCACCCGCCAGAGCTGAAAGTCGTATTCCTCGGCCACGTCGATCACGGCCCGGGTGCAGGCCTCGACCTCATCGGGCTCACGCCGCCACAGGTGGACCAGGCCGGTGTGGAAGTTCGCGTACGCGATGCTCGACGGATGATCGAGCTCCTCAGCGAGCGCGATCGCCTCGTGGCCCCGGTCGCGGGCCCGGTCGGGGTAACCGAGCATCCAGAGCACCATCGCCGAAGTGGTGAAGCAGACCACCCCGGAGTTGTTGCCGAGCTGGAACGGCCGTGAAGCGTGCTTCTCGCGGTCGAACGCGGCGATGCCCTTCTCCAGGTTCTCCATCCCCGACCGGAGCCGACCGAGGAAGGCGAGGCTGACCCCCAGCACCAGATGTCCCTCGACCCGAGCGTCGGCGTCGTCATGGCGCTCGGCCAGCCCGAGGATCCGCTCGGCCATCTTGGCGGAGTTCGCGAACTCGGCCCGGTAGATGTAGAAGGTCGAGAGCCCCCGGAGGACGGGGAGCAGCTCGGGCACCTCACCGCGCCCCTCGCAGAGCTCGAGGGCCCGGGTGAACGCGTCCTCGACCTCCTGGGTGACGCCTCTGACCACCATTAGAACCCGGGCCAGGCTCGTCTGGAGCGTGATCTCCTCGACGAGACGGTCGGGCGTGGACGGGGTGGAGCCCAACACGTCCAAGAGGTCGGTCGTCAGTGAAACCGTCGCGTGGTACCAGCCCTTCTCCTCGTACAGGAGCCACAGGCTGTCCGTGAGCCTCCCGAGCTGCTCGACGTCCTTCTCGTCGACCCAGTGGCGCCAGGCCGTACGGACGTTGTCGATGTCGGCCATCATCCGGTCCGCCGCGGTGTCCCTGACCGAGCCGGTGAGCTCGGCCCATCTCGCGTTGGTCCACTCGGCGAACCAGGAGGCGTGGGCGCGGCGAGCGGACCGGGCCACGGTGGGGTCCTCCTCGAGTCGCGCCGCGGCGAACTCCCTGATCGTCTCCAGCATGCGCAACCGGGACGGGTCGGCACCGCCGTCCACCCGCCGGATCAGGCTCTTGGCGACGAGCGAGCTGATTGCCTCGAGCACGTCGACCTCCGGACCGCCGTCGACGCGTCCGGCCACCTCCTCGACCGCTTCGACGCTGGCCCCCGAGAACACCGAGAAGAGGCCGAACAGCCACTGCTCACCCTGATCGAGCATGGCGTAGCTCCAACCGATGGTGTCCCGCAGGGTCCGCTGGCGCGCCGGCGCGTCGCGGGGTCCACCCTTCAGCAGATCCAAGCGGCTCCCGAGCCGCTCGACGAGCGCCTCCGGCGAGAGGAGCCCCAGCCGGGCGGTGGCCAGCTCGATGGCGAGCGGCAGGCCGTCCAGACCAAGGCAGAGCTCCGCGACCGTCCGTGCGTTCTCCTCGGTCAGTCGGAAATCGGGCTGGACGGCTCGGGCCCGCTCGACGAACAACTGCACCGCGTCGGTTCGCGCAATGCTCTCGAACACGGTCTCGTCGTCGGTCCGGGGCAGCGCCAACGGTGGCACGGGGAAGACCTGTTCCCCCCTCAATCGCAGCGCTTCCCGAGTGGTGACCAGCAGCGTCAGGCGGGCGCAGTCCTCGAGCAGCTGGTTCACCACGGGTGCGGCGTCGAGCACCTGCTCGAAGTTGTCGAGGACGAGCAGCGTGCGCTGATCACCGATCTGTTCCTTCAGGTCGTCGAACAGCGTCCGATCCGGGCGCTCCTCACGCAGACCGACCGCCTGGGCCGTGAGGGAGAGGACAGCGTCGAGGTCACGACTCGCCGAGAGGTCGACGAGGTAGACCCGGTCCTCGTAGCGGTCGCGGAGGCGGCTGGCGACCTCGAGCGCCAACCTTGTCTTGCCCGTCCCTCCCGGTCCCAACAAGGTGACCAGGCGCGCCTCGCCGAGGAGGTCCTCGATCTGCTGGAGCTCTCGACTCCTTCCCACGAAGGTGTTGAGGGCGACGGGGAGGTTGCTGGGCACGGTACTCAGGGTCATCAGCGGCGGGAACGAGTCGGGGAGATCGGGGACGACGAGCTGCCAGAGGTGCTCCGGTTCGAGCAGGCCCTTGAGCTGGTGCCGACCGAGGTCTCGCAGGGTCACACCGTCGGGCAGGTCGCCCCGCACCTGGATCGCCGTGCTGTCCGACATCACGACCTGACCGCCGTGGCCGGCGGACATCACCCGTTGCACACGGGCCAACGTCGAGTAGCCGGTGTACCCCCCGGCACGATCGCCCTCGGTCTCAGCTCGAGCGGTTCCCGTGTTGAGCCCCATCCGCACCCTGATCCTGGCCGGAGCCCACTGTTCTGCGAGCAGCAGCCGCTGCGCATCGAGCGCGGCACCGAGTCCATCACCCGCCGTGTGGAAGGCGACGCAGAAGGCGTCGCCAACGATCTGGAAGACGAAGCCGTCGTGGCCCTCGACCGCCTGCCTGAGGATGGCGTGGTGGCGCTCGAGGAGGGCCGGAAACGCGTCGGGATGGCGCTGGGCCACGTCGCTGCTCCCCTCGATGTCGGTGAACAGGAAGGTCACCGTGCCACTGGGTGGGGGGCGCCCGGTCGTCGTGCCCGTTCGCTCGCCGCCGGTTCTCCGATGCGTCACCGATCTGCCCCCGTCACGCCTTCCCCCCTCCACAAAGGTCGCGCATGGCCCATCATGCCGCTCGCGCCCGGGGTCTAACGTGACGCGGACGGTCGCGGACCTCCCAACACAGAAGGTCGCATGGAAGGATGAGGAGGCGGATCCTGGTGCTCGCCGGCCTCCTGGCGAGCGCGCTCTGGTCTCCGCCGGCGACGGCCCAGGAGTCGCTGATCGCGCCCGTGCCGCCGACCGTCGTCGACGACGGCCCCACCGAGACGGGCGTGGTGAGCGGTCGCCCAGATCCTGAGTCGGCTACGGAGGCCGGCGCCCGCCCGATCTTCCAGCTGCCATTCCGATGGGACGTGCTGTGGCAGGCGGGTTCACCCCATGAGAACGGACACTCGGCCCTGGACTTCGGCCCTCGCCGCATCGGAGGCAACGACGACGTGGTGGCCGCGGCGGCCGGGACGGTGCAGCGGGTCACGTGCTCGGGCGGTTCGTACCCGCGGGTGGACCACGGGAACGGGTGGGTGTCGCACTACTACCACGTGATCAATGTGAACTGGAGCCTGGTCGGGCACCGGGTGTTGGCCGGGACCCGGCTCGGAGACGCCGGTGAGGCCGTCCCGTGCGGGGGCCGTTCGACGTTCCCGCACGTGCACTTCTACGTCGAGCACCACGGCCGAGCGGTCACCGCCGAGGGCGTGTCGATGGGCGGCTACACCGTCCACTCCGCCGGTCGCGACTACTACGGGCACTGGACCCAAGATGGTGACGGAGCGACTGTGGTGACCAACCCGGGCGAAGCACGGTGCTGTCTGCGGTCCACGACGCGGCCGTTCGCCGTCCCCGACCAGGGGGTACTGGCCGACGTCAACGGCGACGGGCGGGACGACTGGGTCCTGCGCCGGGGCACGACCATCTCGATCAGCACCGACTCGACCATTCCGGGCGGAGGCCCGGACGCCGAGCGCCGGTTCACCTGGGGGCACAACACCGACCAACTCCACCTGGGCGACGTCACGGGGGACGGCCGGGCCGACTTCGTCTTCCGGCGGGGCGCGGACTACTTCGTCAACCACGACCTCTTTCGCGCCGGCGGGGATGCGACCATCGATCGCCACTTCACCTGGGGACGCCGCACCGACCGGCTCTACCTCGACGACGTCGACGGCGACGGCCGCGACGACTTCGTCCTCCGCTACGGCACGTCCATCTCGATCAGCACCGACTCCGTGGTCGCCGGCGGCGACCCCAACACCGAGTACCGGTTCTCGTACGGCCAGAGCGCCGACCGGCTCCACCTGGGCGACGTGACGGGGGACGGATACGCCGACTTCGTGCTCAAACGGGGCGCCGACTACTTCGTCGACCACGACGTCCTCCTCGAGGGGGGCGAGCCGGGCAGCGACCGGCAGTTCACCTGGGGCCGGAGCGCGGACCGGCTTCACCTCGGCGACGTCGACGGTGACCAGCGAGACGACTTCGTCCTGCGCCACGGCACGGCGATCTCGATCAGCACGGACTCCGTCGTCGCCGGCGGTGACCCCAACACCGAGCGCCGCTTCTCATGGGGCCGGAGCACCGACCAGCTCCACCTCGGCGACGTGACCGGGGACGGAGCGGCGGACATCGTGCTCAGACGGGGACGCAGCTACTTCGTCAACGAGGACGCCGTGCTGGTCGGTGGCGACCCTGCAGGCGACCGGTCGTTCGCCGCCGGCCTGCGAACCGACGCCCTCGTCGTCCAGCCGACGATCATCCCCTAGTCCCTCTCCGCAAGGCGCCAGAGCAGGCCGCAGACAACACTTTTCGGACATTCTGTAAAGGTGAGGCGGCGATCGGTTTAGAGTCGACGGCGGCACCCACGCCGCCAGCGGCTGGTACCACCATCCCCAGACCGGCGAGTACTCGCTCGGACCGACTGACTGACTGAGCAACGGAGACGCACCATGACCGAAGACGACAGGGGCTCCGCCGGCTTCGAGGTGACCCGGTTCGTCCCCGTCCCCACGTCGGTGAGCGCGGAGGCGCAGGCCTTCCTCGGCATGGGCGACCTCTTCGGGGAAGCCGGCGGGCAGGAACCCGACCGGGCCGACACCGAAGCTTGGCGGGCCATGATCACGACCGCCGACGAGATGCTCATCGCCGTGCTCGGGTCGCAGCCGCCTGTGCCGGAGTCCACCGTCGAGGAGATCTCGGTCGGGGCGGTTCCCGTGTTCGTCCTGACACCGGACGGGGTGACCGGCGATCCCGACCAGCCCGTCTACTTCGACATCCACGGTGGCGGGCTGATCATGGGCGGCGGCGAGGCGTGCCGGGTGATGGCCGGGAAGTCCGCGGCGATGGTGCAGATGACGACGTGGTCGGTGGACTACCGCATGCCGCCCGACCATCCGTATCCCGCGGCCCTCGACGACTGCCTCGCCGTCTACCGCCACCTCCTCGACGTCCACCCGCCCGAGCGCATCGTGGTCGGCGGGGGCTCGGCCGGCGGCAACCTCGCCGCCGCCCTGATGCTGCGGGCCCGCGACGAGGGCCTCCCCCTCCCGAAGGCGCTGGTGCTGCTCACCCCCGAGGCCGACCTCACCGAATCGGGCGATTCGTTCGCCACGAACCTCGGGATCGACGCCGTCCTCCGGTCGAAGCTCACCGAGTCCATTGCGCTCTACGCCGGTGACCACGACCTCACCGATCCGTACCTCTCACCTCTCTTCGGTGACTTCACCCCACCGTTCCCACCGACGTTGCTGCAGACCGGGACCCGAGACCTCTTCCTGTCGAACACGGTCCGCCTGCACCGCAGGCTCCGCGAGGCCGGGGTGGAGGCCGACCTCCACGTCTTCGAGGCGATGCCCCACGGTGGCTTCTTCGGTGCTCCCGAGGACGAGGAGCTCGCCGCCGAGGTACGCCGCTTCCTCGCCAAGCACCTGGGGGAGGGCTAGCCCCGCCCGTCACCCGTCGGGCGGAGGGTCACCCGTCAGCGAGGCCAACTCGACGACCCTGGTCGTCGGCAGGACGTCGATGACGTCGGGGCCGACCCACCGGACCCCGACCGTGCCATGCCTGTGGCCGGCGGTGTCCAGCCAGTTGGGGATCCCCGGGTCACGGTGGGCGACCACGAAGCGGACGCGGCCGTCGGCCTCGAGTGTGGCCGAGTGGCAGTTCAGGGTGGCCTGGTGGTGGACGTAGTCGAGGGTCTCCATCCAGTGGTTGTGGAGGGCGATCATCCAGTACTCGCAGTCCGGCGGCATGACCTCCACCACGAGGGCCTCGTCCTCGTCGAGGTCGAAGTAGGCCTGGTGCCACTTGATCTGCGGATCCTTGAACTTGTCGGTGAGCTCGTCCTCGGCCTCGTCGGTGAACTCGTTGGGCCACTGGGACTGGCGCACCGCCCACCGAGCGCCGATGTCCGCCACACCCTTCACGTAGAGGCCGGCGAACACGAGTGCGTTGTAGAGCTCCTCCGGGGTCAGGGGAGCGGGGGGCGAGCCGTCGTCGCCGATCCGTTCGATGTGGAGGTCGGCATGCTCCTGGTGACGCCGGTCGAGGAAGGTCTGGCGGATCGCCAGGGACCGGGTGTCGGCCTCCGAGCGCAGCCAGTTGCCGGGGTGCTCGCGCTGGGAGATCACGACCTCGAAGGTGCCGTCGGGCTCGATGTGCATCTGCTCCTCGTGCAGCGTGGCCCCGGTCCCCGGACCGCCGCCACCGAAGCCGGCGCCGGAGAAGAGGTTGAAGCTGATCCACTTGGCCTCGCCCCTCGTTCCCCAGATCCGGTAGTCGTACCGCCCGTCGAGGCGACGCACCGAGGTAGTGGTTGTCGGGGTTCTCGCCGACGATCTTCACGGTCTCGTGGCAGGCGCGGACGAGCACGGGCTGCTCGGGTCGCCCGTACTCGAGGACGCTCTCCAACCGGCCCCGCAGCAGGCGGGTCAGCATGCGGAAGCCCTCGGCCCGGTCGAGGGGGTCGTCGGGGTTGCCCTCCGCCAAGACGGCCTCACCGGCCTCGGCGAGGAGATCACAGAACTCCCGCCATGCGGTGCCGTCGACCACCTTCTGGGCGACCTCGTCCATCACAGGCGTCCGAGCTCACGGAGCCACGGCATCGTGTGGCCGAGGCCCTCGTCGAGGCTCATGGGGTCGTAGCCGAGCCGGCGCAGACGTTGGCCCCGGTGAGTCCGGTGCCACCGGTGACGAAGACGGTGCTCAAGGGTCGGCTCCCTGTCGGTCGGTCCGTCAGCGTGACACTTCTCCGATCCTCTGTAAAGGCGCCCGCTTTACAGTTTCCCGTCAGCGTGTAATGGTCAGGGCATGAAGGACCCGCCGGCCAAGGGCACCACGAGCGTGGAGGCGATCCTCGACGCCACGCGCCGGGTGATCGCCGAGCGGGGTCCCGGGAAGTTCACGATGTCGGCGATCGCGGCCACCGCGGGGGTGTCCCGGCCGACGCTCTACAAGTGGTTCCCGACCAAGGAAGCGCTCCTCGAGGCCCTCACCGCCTACGAGGAAGAGCTGTTCGACGCCCGCCTCCAAGCGGTGATCGAGGCCCAGCGGACCCCGGCCCGTCGGTTCGATGCCGCCCTTCGGTGCCTGCTGACCTACCTCGACGGCCTGATGGGCCCGGACCCGATCGGGGCCGACCCGGGCTTCGCCATCCAGTCCCTGGCCGGCTCGTTGGGGCCGCAGACCGCATCGTTCGCCCGTCGCCTCGGCGATGCGTTCGAGACGGTGCCTGCGGTCAGGCAAGGTCGCCTCAGCCGGGAGGCGGCTGCGGAGATGTTCCTGCGGTTGGCCTATTCGCACTACCTGGTGCCGCACCCGGACCCGGAGGTGCTGCTGGCCGACGTGCGCAGCTTCGCCGGGCTCCCCCGACGCTCGATCACCAGCGCCGCGGGCTGACCGTCGCCGTCGGATACCTAGGAACGCGAGGGGGAACGGATGGGGATGGTCGACGAGGTCATCGCCGACGCGCGGTCCCGCGCCGGGCTGACCGACCTCGGGGAGGAGTCGTTCCACGAGGGCCTCGAGGCCCTCCTCACCGGCGCCGAGGCCGCAGGGTCGTTCAACGAGCTCGGCCTCGCCGTGCTCCGCGACCAAGCGACCGGCCTGCTGGTGATCCGCCTCGAGGTCGAGGACTGGTACCGCCGTCACCCCGAGATCGACGAGCAGGAGATCGCCCCGCCGTTGTTCGGTTTGGGCCTGCCGCGCACCGGCTCGACGGCGCTGAGCTTCCTGCTGGCCGAGGATCCCCGCGCTCGGTCCTTGCTCGCCTGGGAGAGCGGCGCGCCGACCCCGCCACCGGACCCCACGACCTTCGCCACCGACCCCCGGATCGCCGCGGCCGCCGCGAGCATGGCGTTGATCGACGAGATGGCGCCGAAGTTCAAGTCCATGCTGCCGACCTCACCGACGGGCCCGACCGAGTGCCTGCAGATCATGGCCCTCGACTTCCGCTCTGCCATGTTCGGGGCCCTCGGCGACAACCGGCACTACGAGGCCTGGATGGCGGACTGCGACATGGTCTCGGCCTACCGCTACCACGAGCGGGTCCTCAAGCTCCTCCAGTGGAAGTTCCCGACGCGGCCCTGGCGGCTCAAGTCGCCGGCCCACATGGGCTCGATCGACGCCCTCCTCGAGGTCTATCCCGACGCCCGTTTCGTCATGACCCACCGCGACATCGCGCAGGTCATACCCTCGGTCGTCAGCCTCCTCGACGCCACCTCGGAGTACCTCCGAAGCGGCCCTCTCGCTCCGGACTTCGCGGCCAACCAGGCGGCGTACTGGGAGCGGTCCCTGCGCAAGACCCTGGCGTACCGCGACGCCGGCCACGGCGACCGGTTCTTCGACATCGGCTTCGCCGAGATGCGGCCCGACCCCCTCCCCGTCATCGTC
This sequence comes from uncultured Microthrixaceae bacterium, assembly GCA_963725155.1. Lineage (GTDB taxonomy): Bacteria > Actinomycetota > Acidimicrobiia > Acidimicrobiales > DATDAH01 > DATDAH01. Next base: position 489,213 of record CAVRXU010000002.1, on the reverse strand, counting down.
CGGTTCTACGGGTGGCTCGGCGACGAGCTCACCCCGGAGGTCGCCGCCCGGATGCAGGCCTGGTGGGAGGCCAACCCGGCCGAGAAACAGGGCATCCACGAGTACAGCCCCGAGCAGTACGGCATCGACCTCGACGCCCTGCGGTCCCAGTTCGCCTTCTACAACGACCGGTTCACGTCCTCGACCCCGACCGCCGACCCGCCGTGACCCACCAACCCACAGGAGCACACCACCATGGACCTAGGACTCGCCGATGCCACGGTGATCGTGGCGGGGGGCACGACCGGCATGGGCCGAGCCGCCGCCGACTGCTTCGCCGCGGACGGCGCCCGCGTCGCGGTGCTCGCCCGCTCCCGCGCCGACCTCGACACGACCGCCGCCGACCTCACCGACCTCGGGTCGCCCGATGCCATCGGCGTGACCACCGACCTGTTCGACGCTGCCTCGGTGGAGGCCGCGGTCAGCGAGATCGGTGAGCGGTGGGGCCACCTCAACGCCGTCGTCAACGCCGCCGGGCCGATGGCGGGTGGCCTGAAGAGCTTCGAGACCTACACCGACGAGGACTGGCTCGGCGTGTTCAACGGCCTGGCCCTGAGTGCGGTGCGCACCATCCGGGCCGCGCTCCCCTACCTGCGGCGAGCCGAGTGGGCCCGGATCGTCAACCTCTCGGCCATGTCGACCAAGCGCCAGTCACCCCCGCTCATCGCCTACACCGCAGCGAAGTCGGCGCTCACCAGCCTCACGAAGAACCTGGCCCAGACGCTCGCCCCCGAAGGGATCCTGGTCAACACCGTGAGCCCGGGGACCTTCGCGTCGGCATCGTTCAAGGCCGCGCTGGCCGAGATGCCCGGGGTCGACGAGAACGACCTCCACGACATCATGCGCTTCATCGGCGAGGGCTTCGGCCACCACGTGTTCCTCGACCGGGCCGCCGACCCCGCCGAGATCGGCCCCGTGATCGCCTTCGCCGCGTCGGCCCGCAACACCTACATGACCGGGGCCAACATCAACGTGGACGGCGGGTCGGACTTCACGTGAGTCGCGCCGTCACCGAGACCATCCGGCGGACGTTGTGACGCGTGCGCCAACGACGAGGAGACCTGCAGTGGACCGAAGGCGTCGGTGGAAGTCTGGCAGTGGGATCCCGAAGCCGAGTTCGACGGCACGGCGGGCAACCTCGTGCAGACCAGCGAGGTCGACGTCAACGAGCTCCTGTGCGGCTCGACCCTCGGCGCCCCGGTCGAGACCTGCTGATGGGCCGACCCGTCGGTAGCGTCGTCGGCATGACGCCGGAGGAGATGGCCGACCTCGTCCACCTGCGTCGGGCGCGCGACCTCATCGATCGCGACCACGCGCAGCCTCTCGACGTCCCGGCCATGGCTCGTGCCGCGCTCATGTCGCCCGCACACTTCTCGCGCAAGTTCCGAGCGGCGTACGGCGAGACGCCCTACACCTGTCTCATGACGCGACGCATCGAGCGGGCCAAGGCGCTCTTACGTCAAGGGATGTCGGTCACCGACACCTGCGTCACCGTCGGTTGCACGTCGCTGGGCTCGTTCAGCTCGCGCTTCACCGAGATCGTCGGCGAGACGCCATCGCAGTACCGCGCCCGCGACCACCGCCACCTCGAGGTCGTTCCGTCGTGCGTGAGCATGATCGCGACGCGACCGAGGCGGACCCCGGCCACCGTCTGAGGCGCGGCCCACCGACCTCCCTCACCGAGCAGGATCGGAGAAGCGCTCACGGCATCGGTGCTCCTACGGTCGTCGCATGACAGTCAACCTCTCGGCAACGTTCATCCCCGTCCACGACCCGGACGCCGCGCTCGGCTTCTACCGCGACGCGCTCGACTTCGAGGTCCGCAACGACGTCGAGTCCGACGGCTTCCGCTGGGTCACCGTCGGCGCCCCGGGACAGGACGTCGACATCGTCCTGTTCCAGCCGCACGGTGGCCTTTCCCAGGCCGAGGGCGACGCCCTCCTGACGCTCGTGACCCAGGGATCCCTGCAGGCGGCGATCTTCCGCGCCGACGACCTCGATGCCACGTTCGAGAAGGTCCGGGCCGCGGGCGCCGAGGTGCTCCAGGAGCCGGTGTCCCAGCCATGGGGCGCACGCGACTGCGCGTTCCGCGACCCCTCCGGCAACCTCGTTCGCATCGCGCAGGCCTGAGCGTCGAGCACGGGCGGCGCGGTTGACCCGTCCGCCCTGCTACGTCTACACCCTCCGGCCGACGACTTCGCCCATGTGCACCCGGTACGTGTACCCGAGGGCTTCGCCGACGCCGACGGCGGCCCGCCCAACAGATGGAGACACGATGAGCAAGGCCAAGAGCCCGGCCACGAAGGCGTCGGCACTGCCCGCCTCCGACAGCCACGACCTGATCCGGGTGCGCGGCGCGCGCGTGAACAACCTCAAGGACATCAGCGTCGAGCTCGCGAAGCGCCGGCTGACGGTGTTCACCGGCGTCTCCGGCTCGGGCAAGAGCTCGCTGGTGTTCGGCACGATCGCGGCAGAGTCCCAGCGGCTGATCAACGAGACCTACAGCGCCTTCGTGCAGGGCTTCATGCCGACAATGGCGCGCCCCGAGGTCGACCTGCTCGAAGGGCTGACGACGGCGATCCTCGTCGACCAGGAGCGGATGGGCTCCGACGCCCGCTCCACCGTCGGCACCGCCACCGATGCGAACGCGATGCTGCGGATCGTCTTCAGTCGCCTCGGGAAGCCGAACATCGGCCCGCCCAGCGCGTACTCCTTCAACACGGCGACGATCAGCGGGGCCGGTGCGGTCACGATCGAGAAGGGCAGCAAGAAGACCAGGGAGAAGCGCTCGTTCTCGCGCACGGGCGGCATGTGTCCACGCTGCGAAGGCATGGGCACGGTGTCGGACTTCGACCTGTCGGCGCTGTACGACGACAGCAAGTCGCTCAACGAGGGGGCGCTCACGATCCCCGGCTACAGCATGGACGGCTGGTACGGCCGGATCTTCCGGGGCTGTGGGTTCTTCGACCCGGACAAGCCGATCGCCAAGTTCACCAAGACCGAGCTCAACGACCTGCTCTACAAGGAGGCGACGAAGATCAAGGTCGATGACATCAACCTGACCTACGCGGGGCTGATCCCGACGATCCAGAGGTCGATGCTGTCCAAGGACGTCGACTCGATGCAGCCCCACATCCGCGCCTTCGTCGAGCGGGTGGTGACGTTCACCACCTGCCCCGACTGCGGCGGCACCCGGCTCAGTGAGGCGGTCCGGTCGTCGAAGATCAACGGGATCCACCTCGGCGAGGCGTGTGCGATGCAGATCAGCGACCTGACGGACTGGGTCCGCGGCCTCGATGAGCCGTCGGTGGCGCCGCTGCTCGAAGCGCTGCAGCACACCCTCGACTCGTTCGTCGAGATCGGGCTCGGGTACCTCAGCCTCGACCGACGGTCGGGCACGCTGTCCGGCGGCGAGGCCCAGCGCACCAAGATGATCCGCCACCTCGGCTCCTCGCTCACCGACATCACCTATGTCTTCGACGAGCCGACGGTCGGGCTGCACCCGCACGACATCGAGCAGATGAACGAGCTGCTGCTGCAGCTGCGGGACAAGGGCAACACGGTGCTCGTCGTGGAGCACAAGCCGGAGACGATCGCGATCGCCGACCACGTCGTCGATCTCGGGCCGCGGGCCGGCACCGAGGGCGGCGAGGTGGTGTTCGAGGGCACCGTCGACGGGCTGCGGGCCAGCGGCACCCTCACGGGCCGTCATCTCGAGGACCGGGCCTGCCTCAAGGAGACGGTGCGGACGCCGTCGGGGGTGCTGGAGGTGCGCGGCGCCAGCACCAACAACCTGCAGGACGTCGACGTCGACATCCCGCTCGGCGTGCTGGTGGTGCTGACCGGCGTCGCCGGGTCGGGCAAGAGCTCGTTGATCAACGGCTCGGTGGCGGGGCGGGACGGGGTGGTGGCTGTCGACCAGGCCCCGATCGGCGGCTCGCGACGGAGCAACCCGGCGACGTACACGAAGCTGCTCGACCCGATCCGCAAGGAGTTCGCGAAGGCCAACGACGTGAAGCCGGCGCTGTTCAGCGCCAACTCCGAAGGCGCGTGCCCCACCTGCAACGGCGCCGGTGTCATCTACACCGACCTGGGCATGATGGCCGGCGTCGCCTCCCCCTGCGAGGACTGCGAGGGGAAGCGGTTCGACGCGTCGGTGCTGGACTACCACCTCGGGGGCCGCGACATCAGCGAGGTGCTGGCGATGTCGGTCGGCGAGGCGAAGGAGTTCTTCGCCGACGGCGAGGCGAAGACGCCGGCCGCGCACAAGATCCTCGAGCGGCTAGCCGACGTCGGGCTCGGTTATCTCACGATCGGCCAGCCGCTCACCACACTCTCCGGCGGCGAGCGGCAGCGGTTGAAGCTGGCCATCCACCTGGCCGAGAAGGGCGGCGTCTACGTCCTCGATGAGCCGACCACCGGCCTCCACCTCGCCGATGTCGAGCACCTGCTCGGCCTGCTCGACCGGCTCGTCGACTCCGGCAAGTCGGTCGTCGTCATCGCGCACCACCAGGCCGTCATGGCCCACGCCGACTGGATCATCGACCTCGGCCCCGGCGCCGGCCACGACGGCGGCCGGATCGTCTTCGAGGGCACACCCGCCGACCTCGTCGCCGCCCACGCCACCCTCACCGGCGAGCACCTCGCGGCCTACGTCGGGACCTGAGACGAGGGCGGGATGCAATCTGCAGATGGCCCACCCTCGCGTGGACCAGCGAGGGCGGCATGCTTGCCGACATGGCCATGACCTTCGGGATCCACCTCCCGCAGTACGGGCGTGTGGCCAGCGGGGAGGCGGTCACCCGGGCCGCCCGTCACGCCGAGGACCTCGGGTTCCGTGACGTCTGGGTCAGCGACCACGTCGTGCACCCCGCCGAGCAGTCCTATCCATCGCCCTACCTCCTCGATCCCTTTGCGACGCTGACCTGGGCCGCGGCGGTCACCGAGCGGATCCGCCTCGGGACCAGTGTCCTGGTCGTGCCTCAGCACAACCCGGTGTGGCTCGCCAACCACCTCGCCTCCGTCGATGCCATGAGCGGCGGGCGGCTCATCCTCGGCGCAGGCGTCGGCTGGAGCGAGCGGGAGTACGCAGCCCTTGACCAGACCTTCGCCGACCGGGGCCGGCGCCTCGACGAGATCCTCCAGCTGCTCCGCACCGCCTGGCGGGACGACCCCGTTTCGTTCTCGGGGGACCACTACCAGCTGACCGACATCCGATTCCTGCCCAAACCCGCCCACGACATCCCGATCTGGATCGGCGGTGGCGTGGAGGCATCGTTCCGGCGGGCCGTCGAGCTCGGCGACGGGTTCCACGCCGTCGGCCTGAAACCACACGAGATCGAGCCCATCGTCACCCGCCTCCGACGCGATCGGCCCGAGCCGACCTTCACCATCTCGGCCCGCACCGGCTGGGACCCCCAAGGCATGGACCCCGGCCTCATACGCGAGGAACGCGCCGCGTTCGAGGCAGGCGGCGTCCAGCACATGGTCGCCGCGCCATGGCAGAAGGACCTCGACGACTGGCTCCGATCGATGGACCTCCTGGCCGACCTCGTCGATCCCGGCTGATCCCCGGGGTGGCGCCGCGCCGCTCCAGGAAGTGCTCGCCCGCCGCGATGAGGTCGACCACGGGCGTCGGCATCGCCGTACCCACAGTCGTTGCTTGCGCGAACTCGGCGAGCCGTCGTCGGATCGCCTGGTTGCAGGCGTGGCTGAGGTACCCGTAATCGATTGCCGCCGCCTCGAGCGGGGTACTAGCCAGGACGCATGCTCGTTCGCGCCGCCGAAGAGGCTGACGTGTCGGCCGTCGCCGCGCTCAATGCCACCGTGCAACAGCTGCACTACGAGGCACGACCCGATTGGTTCGTGGCTCCCGACGTGGAAGCGATCGCGTCCTGGCTCACGGCGACACTCCGCCGTGACGACGCCTTCGTCTTCGTCGCCGAGGAAGACAGTCGAATCGTCGGCTACGCGCTGGCGACGCTGCACCGTCGGCCCGCGACTCCGTTCACGCGGGCACTTGCGATCCTCGAGATTGACCAGATCGGAGTCGATGGAGATGCCCGCCGGTCTGGAGTGGGATCACTCCTCCTCCGACGGATCGCCGACCTCCGCTCGGAAGTCGGGGGGGACCTCGCGATGCTGACCGTGTGGGACTTCAACGAGGTCGCTCGAGCGGTCTTCCGCTCGACCGGCTTCGTCGACGCGATGCACCGCCTGGAATTCGCACCGTCGACCTGACCGGGTGTTCCCAGCCGACGCCGCGGAACGCTCGTCCGGATCTCACTCATCAGGGCTCAAGCTTCTCGGGTTCCGCCACGGCGACCGACCCCGACCGGACCCTTGAATGGCCCGCCGAGAGGCGGGCGGTTCCGCGCCCGGGATGACCCCCTCGACGAACGGGTAGGGCTAAGGCCATGCCCGGATCGAAGCGCCTCGGTTGGATGATCCTCAGCGGCCTCAGTGCCACGCTTGCCGGAGTGCTGGCCCGTCGACTGGTGACAATGGCCTGGAAGGTCAGCACCGGGCGCGAGATCCCCGCCGAGGACGACGACCGTTCGATCGGCGTGGCCGAGGCGGTGGCGTGGGCCGCCGGCGTCGGCGCCGCGGCGGGCGTGGCCCGGGTGCTGTCCCGCCGGACGGCGGCGAAGGCCTGGGAGAAGACCGTCGGCGAGCCGCCCCCGGGCGACGAGACGAAGCGCTAACTCGACCCATCAGGGTCCGGTACTCGACCCGCCGCAACTGCGACGCCATGTTCACCGAACTGCGTCACTCGGGCAGGTTTGCTCTCGGGGCGGTGCGAACATGGGCTCGTTGACCCTGCTTGCCGAAGAGGCTGAGACAGGACACACCGAGGCGTGATGACACAGGAATTCGACAAGGACTACTGGGAATCCCACTGGCAGGAGGCGAAGGGACACGGAATCGGGCAGGAGATCGTCCCCAACCCGTACCTCGCCCGTGAGACCAGCAGCCTGGTGCCGGGCTCGGCGCTGGATGCGGGTTGCGGAGAAGGCGCGGAAGCAATCCTCCTAGCTGCTGAGGGCTGGCAGGTCACCGCCGCGGACATCTCCGCCGAGGTCCTCTCCCGAGCTTCCGAGCGCGCGACAAAGGGTGGGGTACCACCCGAGCGCGTGCAGTGGGTCGAGGCCGACCTGAGTGCCTGGGAACCGGGCACGCGGTTCGACCTGGTCACCACCCACTACGCACACCCCGCAATGCCGCAACTGGCGTTCTACGAACGCATCTCCGACTGGGTGGCACCGGCCGGCACCCTGCTGATCGTCGGACACCTGCACACCCCGGAGACCACGGGTCACGGGCACAACGCTCCCGAGGAGGCGTCGGTCACCGCGGCGAGCATCACGGGGAGACTCGACGCCACCCAGTGGGACGTCGTCACCGCCGACGAGCACACCCGCACCCTCACCGACCGCGCCGGCCGGGCGGTCCAGTTGCACGACGTCGTCGTACGCGCCGCCCGACGGCCCTGACCCATGGCTCCTCACCTTCATGCGCTCTGCTTCGATGCGAACGACCCGCTCCGTCTGGCGCGCTTCTGGGCCGGCGTCCTGGGCTGGGAGATGGCCGACGATCCCCAGGACGGCATCGCCCTCCTGCCGAGCGATGACACCGGGTTCCGGATCCGGTTTCTCTCGACCGAGGAGCCGAAGGCCGGCCAGAACCAGATGCACTTCGATCTGACGAGCACGTCCCTCGAGGACCAGCAAGACACGGTGGCGACGTCGCTCGAGCTCGGCGCCCGACACATCGACATCGGTCAACGCCCGGAGGAGGGTCATGTGGTGCTCGCCGACCCCGAAGGCAATGAGTTCTGCGTCATCGAGCCGGGCAACAACTTCCTGGCCGACTGTGGATTCATCGGCGCGCTGTCGTGCGACGGTTCGCAGGAGGTCGGATACTTCTGGAGCCAGGCGCTGGACTGGCCGTTGGTCTGGGACCAGGACCAGGAGACCGCTATCCGGTCGCCTCGTGGCGGCCCGAAGATCACGTGGGGCGGTCCACCACTGATGCCGAAGACAGCAAAGAACCGGCTGCATTTCGACCTCGCTCCCCCTGTCGACGGTGATCAGCAAGCGGAGGTCGACCGTCTCGTCTCCCTCGGGGCGACTCGAGTCGACATCGGCCAGGACGAGGTCGGCCGAGTGGAGATGGCCGATCCCGATGGCAACGAGTTCTGTGTCTTGACCAAATAGTCTTGACATCTGGATAATATTATTATCCACTCGCGGTCATGCCGACGACGAGGTTGCGACGCGCCGAACAGGTGGAGCGGAACCGGGAAGAGGTGCTCGCCGGGGCCCGTCGAGTGTTCCTGGCCCGGGGGTACGGGAAGGCCACGGTGGAGGCGATCGCCGACGACGCCGGATTCTCGACGGGGGTCGTGTACTCCCAGTTCGGGAGCAAGGCGGACCTGTTCCTGGCGCTGCTCGCGCACAGGATCGACGAGCGGGCGGAGCGCAATGACGAAGTCACCGCCCCGCTGGCGGGGCTGGATGGCGTGCGGGCGCTGGTGCTGACGGCCCGCCGGGACAGCGCAGCGGAGAAGGACTGGTTGCTCCTGCTGCTCGAGTTCCGTCTGGTGGCGGCCCGGGACCCCGAGCTCAACGCCCGCTACGCGGCGCTGCACGACCGGACGGTCGAGCGCCTGGCGTCGACCCTGGAGGGGCTGCATGAGCGGGCGGGGACCCCGCCGGCGGTCCCGGTGGCGACGATGGCAAGGTTCGTCCTCGCTGTCGGCGTCGGCGTGACCCTCGAGCGGACGGCCGACACCGACGTGCTGGCTGACGACGAGCTCCTGTCCATGATGACCAACGCGTTCGGGTTGAGGTCATGACCGTCCGGCTCACCGGCTGGACGAGCTTCGCCTCGGCTGTCCGCGGCGAGGTCCGGCACCAGAGCCCGGATCACATCGCCCGGCTGGGCTGGGACGGGGCACAGATCGAGTCCGCCCAGCGAGCGGGGCTCAGCAGCCTGCTGGCCCACGCCGTCAAGCACTCCCCGTTCCACCGGGAGCGCCTCGCTGGGGTCGACGTGGACCGCGTCGACCCCCGGGACCTGTCCGCTCTCCCGGTGATGACCAAGCACGACATGATGAGCGCGTTCGACGACGTCGTGACCAACCGCTCGCTGAGCCTCGAGCTGATCGAGGAGGCCCTGGCGGCCGCCGGTGAGGTACCGGCCGCGATCGACGGGCAGTACGTGGCGATGGCGTCAGGCGGCAGCTCCGGGCAGCGCGGCGTCTTCGTCTTCGACCGGGCGGCGTTGGTCGGCTTCATCCTGTCGCTCTCCCGGGGCCTGCTGGCCCGGCTGGAGCCCCTCGGCGGGCCGCCACTGGGCGGGCTCACGATCGGCATGGTCGCCGCTGCCTCTCCGGTCCACGCCACCGGACTGGTGGCGCCCTACAGCGACGCCGACGACGCGCCGTTCCGGTTCCACCCCGCGCCCGCCACCCTGCCGCTGCCCGAGATCGTGGATCGGCTCAACGCCATTCGGCCGGCCGCGCTCTTCGGCTACCCCTCGATGCTCCGCCGCCTGGCCCGAGAGCGACATGAAGGCCGCCTCGACATCACCCCCATCGCCGTCACCTCGACCAGCGAGACCCTGCTGCCCGAGGTGCGGGAGACCATCGCCGAGGCCTTCGGCGTCCAGGTAGGGAACACCTTCGGCTCGACCGAAGGGCTGGCCGGGCTCGGCGCGCCGGGCGAGAAGCCCCTGACCTTCAACAGCGACCTCTGCATCGTCGAGCTCGTCGACGAGGACGACAAGCCGGTACCACCTGGGACCCCGTCGGCCAAGATCCTCGTCACCAACCTCTACAACCGGGCCCAGCCACTCATCCGCTACGAGCTCACCGACTCGTTCGTCCGACAGCCCGATGCCGCCGAGCACGGCCACCTCCGGGCGTGTGTGGAGGGCCGCATGGAGGACCCGCTCCTCTACGACGACGTCGACCTCCACCCCCACGCGATCCGCTCCGTGCTGGTGGCCACAGCGGCGGTCGTCGACTACCAGGTCCGCCAGACGTCTCGCGGCATCGAGGTCGACGCCCTGACCAGCGGGGCCCTCGACCTCGCCGAGCTCCGAACCCGGCTCACCATGGCACTGGCCACCGCCGGCCTCCGGGACCCCGAGGTCGACGTCCGGGTCGTCGACGACCTCGATCGGAACGCCGCCACCGGAAAGCTGCGCCGCTTCCTGCCCCTCCCGGCGCCGATGGCTGCGCGCTCGAGATCGCGGCGGATGCCGGGAACGGCATTCGCCGATTCGGGAACGTCGGTCCGTGCGACCTCGCCTCCTCGGGGTTCAATGCAACCTCGCACCCGGGTCGATGACCTTCGGTCCCGTGAGTGGTCTCAGCTGGCAGGCTCCCCAGAGAGCACACCACCACTCGGGACGCCACAAGCGGAGGACACGATGACGACCACGCCCGGCAGCGCGAGCAGCCACCTCCCCGGCACGCCGCCCATCGTCGACCTGACCACCTGGCAGGCGGCGCGCGAGGAGCTGCTGGTCCGCGAGAAGGCGCACACCCGTGAGGGCGACGCGATCGCCGCGGCCCGACGACGGTTGCCGATGGTCGAGCTCGACGGCTCGGTCGAGGTCACCGGTGCCGACGGGCCGGTCCCGTTCACCGACCTGTTCCGGGTCGCGACGAGCTCGTCATCTACCAGCACATGTGGTACGACGGCGCGCCGCACCAGGGGCAGTGCGAGGGCTGCACCACCACGGCCTGGCACGTGAAGGACGCCGTCTACCTCAACGCCCGCGGCGTCTCGTTCGCCATCGTGACCTCGGGCCCGTGGGACGAGGTGGCTCCCTACGTCGAGTTCATGGGCTACACCGAGCCCTGGTACTCGGTGCAGGGCGTGGAGGCGCCGGTCGGCGGCGTGATGGGGCACATCGCCTGCTTCCTGCGGGACGGAGACCGAGCGTTCCTCACCTACTCCACGACCGGCCGGGGCAACGAGCCGGCCAACGGGTCCCTCGCCCTGCTCGACATGACGCCCTACGGCCGCCGAGAGGCGTGGGAGGACACCCCCGAGGGCTGGCCTGACGCCATTGACGCCGGCGCGCCGGTCGGTGGGCACGGCGCGCCGATCTCCTCGTCCTGGCGGTCCGACGCCGACGGCGTCCCCACCTGGGGCCCGACCAGCCGGCCCGTGCCGCAGTGGACCCGCCCCGGCGCGACCCCTGTGGAGACCCTCGGCCGCCAGGGCGACCACCACTGAAGCGTGCCTTCCTCAGCTCGTCGCCTTGCTCCAACTGTCGATGTACGACTGCCCAACCCTGCCGACCCTCATCGCAGGCCCGGTTTTCGGACCTCGTCCAAAGGCGCCCGGTCGTGGCCACGTCGTCACCTCTCGTCGGGCTCCTGCTGGGAACCGAGACGGGCTTGGAGACGGCGTAGCTCCGGGAGCGCGGCCAGGTCTGGCTCGCGTGCGAGGACCTGCTTCGACTCGATGATGTCGCTCAAGTCCGCGACGATGATCGTGAGGCCATAGGCGTCGAGGCGATGTCCACGCTCAACGAGATCGTCGTAGCCGGCCAGTCGACCTCGGACAGCGGTCGGCGTGCCGATGATGACGTCGAGGTCTCCGGCGTCTGTCCGCCACGTCGAGACCTCGAAGCCTCGCAACGATCGCGCATCGAGCGGAAGGGGAACGGGTTCAACGCTGTCCGGCACCCGTAACTGCGCTCCCAGAGAGCGAAGCGCCTCCGCCAGGTGATCGAGGTTCGCGGTCGACCACTCGGGGACGACATCGATGTCGAAGGTGACCCTCCCGGCACCTTGGGCAGCTGCGGCCAGCCCACCGACGACCACATACTGGACCCCGTGATCCTCCAGGGTCCGGAGCAAGCGCTCGACACGTAGCGGTGGGGCCGTGGGATCACCCATCACGAAGCTGACTCACGAGTTCGGTGTACTGCTCGACCGCGTCGAGTCGTTGCTCGACCGAACGGTCCAACGCCGCTTGCTCGTTCGCCATCCGCTGGGGATCGGCAACCACGATCCTCAGTTCCAACTCCAGTCCACACGCTTCGATGAGCCGGTGCAGCGTCGAAAGGTCGGGCATGGCGCGAGCGCGCTCGTAGCGAGCGATCGCCGGCTGAGATGTCCCTGCTCGAACAGCGAGCTCCACCTGAGAGAGGCCCGCACGAGAACGGGCCTCGCGAATCAGCGACCAAACCGGCCAAGTCGTCGCGGCGTCACTCATGTCGCCAAGTATATCGGCCACGACATAGACCGGGAAAGATATATCCAGCGCTGCTGCGATCCGCCCAGTGGAGGGTCCACCGCTGGCTGACTGAGTCGTCCCGTAGATCGTCGGGGACCTGCGCCTCGCCGAAGCCCTGGATACGAGCGAGATCGGATTGCAGGACCGCGGGCACACGTCAAACGGTACGAGCGCCCCCGCCGTCGAAGAAGGGCACGGGCAGAATGGTTCAGAGCGACTGGAGGAAGGCGTCGAGAGCGGTGTTGGTGACGGCCACAGCCTCCTGATGGACCCAGTGGCCGGCGTCAGGGACGAGGGTGGTCCCGCGAAAGTCGGTACAACCCGCTCCTGGATCGGCATAGAGGTCGGCGCCGGGCACCATCCAGCGAACCGGGTCCAGCTCACCGCCGATGAAGCAGGAGGGCTGGGGGACCTGTGCGCCGATCAGGTCGCCCTCGTCAGCAGCATCGAGCGCAGCGGCGCGGTAGCGGTTGAACGCCCCGGTCAGGCCCGTGCGCTCGAAGGACGCCGCCACCCGATCGAGCTCCGCGTCGGGGAGGAAGCTCAGCGGCCCATCCGGTGGCTCCGGGAGCAGTGGGAGGAACGGCACGCCGCGGGGTGCCTCTGGAAGCCAGCTGCGAGTGGGCGCGTCCCCGGAGAGGGCGAAGAAGCAGCGCTTCAGAGCGCCGCGCAGGTCGGGGGCGAACTCCGCCTCGGCGACGCCCGGCTGGGCGAAGTGCAGCATGTAGAAGAAGCGGTCGACATAGACGGCGTCGAGCACGTCGGTCATCGGGGTACCGAGCGGCGGGAGGTGCGGAACGCTGAGGCCGGCGACGGCCCGCACGCGATCGGGGTGGAGCAAGGCCGTGCGCCACACGATCGGCGCGCCCCAGTCATGGCCGACGAGCACGACCGGCCCGTCGTCGAGCGTCGCGGCGACGGCCGCGACGTCGCCCGCGAGCTCGCAGAGCGTGTACCGCTCGACCGCCGAGGGCGCCGAACTACCGCCATAGCCCCGCACGTCCAGCGCTGCGACCCGATGACCGCTCCCGGCGAGATGGTCCACCTGGTGCCGCCACGACGATGCCAGCTCGGGCCACCCGGGCACGCACAGGACGGTCGGGCCGGTACCGGTGACCTCGACCCGCAGCGTGATGTCGCCGTTGTCGACCAGGACCTCGTCCACGCCACCGAAAGGTAGACGGCCGCCGTCCGCACTCGCCGAGTTGGCGCCTCTCGCCGGTTGGGCCGTCCCTCGGTTGTCGAAAGGAGGCTTGCCCACCGCACGACGGAGCGCCGGAAGGCGGCGTCGGCGAGACTCGCGGCATGACGCTCGAGGTGGGGGTGCTCGGCCCCATCGAGGCCCGGCGGGAGGGTGAGGAGCTCACCCTCGGCGGCCCGCAGCAGCGGCGCCTCCTCGGCGTGCTGGTCGCGGCCGCGGGCCAGGTGGTGCCGGTCGACCGGCTGGTCGAAGCGGTGTGGCCCGACGACCCGCCCGACGGCGCCCGCCGGAGCGTCCTCACCTACGTCTCCCGCCTCCGCCTCGCGCTGGGCGACGGGAGCCTGGTCACCCAGGACCCCGGCTACCGGCTCGACGTCGCAGACGTGGATCAGCCCCAGAAGCTGCCGAAGGGGTCGCGGTCGACCTCAGCGAGCAACGACGCCACGGGGCCGGGCCTCAAGTCCTCGTATCGGTGGAACCGGCCGTTCCGGTCGGGCCAGTAGAGCGTCCAGTGGGCGGTGTCGGTGTCGTACTTCAGTCGCGCCACCATGATGTCCAGCCAGTCTTCATCGAACAGCTCGTGTTCGACGATCGTCACCGTCCGGCCGCGAACCGTCGGCTCCACCCGCACCCGGTCGACGTGTTCTGGCGGGGACTTCTCTTTGCAGAACAGTCGAATCCGAGCCAGGTCGTGCTCGGGGACTGCGGACGCGGCGCTCATGCCACGCATGTTCGCGCTCGCAGCTCAGTTGGTCCGGAGCGCCCTGTTGACTCGCTTGGCCAGTTCGATGAATGCGTCGCAACGGCGCTGATCATCTGTGCGCTCGATGTAACCAGCCGAGCCGAGTGCCGCAGCGGCCGCCACGAGGAACTCGGCCTCGATGCGCATGAGAGCACGCTCGAACGGATCACCGATGTCGCGGGGATACTCGGCGTGAACATGGACCATGCCGTCGCATGCGGGTTCGTCGTGTTCGAAGCGCATCAGGACGCCGATTCAACGCTTCGAGCGGCTCGCCGTCGACAGTGATGGATGAACGGTCCTTCATGTACCCATGCTGTCGACGGCGTGTGACATCCTGCCTGAGGTCACCACCGAGAGCTCCATCAACCGCTGAGCAGCTCCTCCAGGAAGAAGCGGACCTTCGCCTCAATCGGGCGACCGGGGTAGAAGCGATCGAGCAGGTCAAGCCCTTCGTCGACCGTGGTGAATCCACAGCGGTCGTAGAGGAGGACGATGTCCTCCTCGTCCCGGCCAACGCGGCTCGCCAAGAGCTTCGTGGCCAGGAGGTACTCGGGTGAGCCGGCGGAGACGCTCAGACAGTCGCCTTCGTAGACCACGGGCCTGGGGCCGGGGTCCTCACCCGGGAGGAAGGCCTTAGCGCCGTCGTTGAGCCAGTCCTCCTCGATGTCATCGTGGCGGGCGGCGACCCTGCGGGCTGCCTCGCGGACCTCTCGGGACGGATGCCAGATCCCGTCGACATCCTGTGTCGACGGACGGGCGTCGTAGGCCACGGCCATGGCTGCGCCCCCGATGATGAACACGTCGCCTCGGGTCCCGACGTCACACAGCTCGGCATCGAGCTCGGCGAACAGCTCGAGGATCCGGGCGCGGCTCAGCATGCGCCCGTCACCGGTTGATCAGCGATTCGCGATGCAGGTAGACCCCGCGGCGCTGAAGCGAGACCGGTGTCCCCGCGTACTCCCAAGCGCGCAACGAGGTCATCGGCGTGACCCACCACCCGCGATCCAGGAACCGGCCGGGCCCGCCGACCCACGTCGGCGGGTCGACGCCGCCGCGCACGGCGAGCCACTCCGCCAGACCAGCGAGGAAGGCATCCCACTGTTCCGAACCGGTGACCGGTGGTTCCGCAGCCAGGACACGGACACGTTCGGCCATCGGCGCCGCATCGAAGTGGCGCACGAGCTCGGCGGCCCGGCGCACCACCGAGGGCTGGTCGCCAGAGCGAAGCTCCTCACGAGCGACGAGGCCCAGGCCGAGCAGACTGCGGGACGAGTCAGGCGGCACTTCCAGGACGAGGCGACGCCCTGTCGCCGACACGATGCGGGCCAGCGTGTCGACGGTCGGATGAAGATCGCCCCGTTCGGCTCGGTGAACGGTGCTCACCGCCAGATCGGACGCGCTGGCGAGCTCACGCAAAGAAAGCCCGGCGTCACGACGGAGCTTCTTGATCAATCCCTCGACCTGCACAGATGTAAGCGTATACGCTTACATCTGCTCACCGCGTGAGATCGTCGGTCGGGTAGGGTTCGTGGCGCCAAGGTGGTCCTCGGCCCTCGGCCCTCGTAGCTCAGGGGATAGAGCATCGGTTTCCTAAACCGTGTGTCGCAGGTTCGAATCCTGCCGAGGGCGCAAACCACCTTGGGATCCGATCAAGCCGAGCACAGGACGAGCACGGCCGTTCCGGGCGCAGTACGTTCGGCGTCGGCCGTCGTCACGGCGGCCGGAAGGGGGGCAGCCATGCCCAAGTACCTGTTCATCGCCAGCTACAGCTCCGACGGGGCCCAAGGCCTGCTCGACGCCGGAGGCTCCGCTCGCCGCAGCGCCATCAACGAGATGGCCGAGAGCGTGGGGGGGTCGGTCGAGAGCTTCTACTTCGCCTTCGGCAGTGACGACGCCTTCGTGCTGGTCGACCTGCCCGACGACGAGGCCGCCGCGGCCATAGGCCTCACCGTCGGTGCCTCCGGGAAGGCCTCCGTCCGCACCGTGACGCTGCTCACGCCTGAGCAGGTCGACGCGGCCGCGCAGCGCTCCCCCGCCTACCGCGCCCCGGGCGACTAGCTCAGCGGGATCGGCGCCAGGGTCCGGTCGCCCTCGGTGCCGCCGACCAGGTAGAGCTCGACGGTGTTGGTGCCGTCGTGGAACGCGTCGGGCAGGAGCATGGCCTCGAGGTGATGGGGGTTGTCCCCGGACGGCCACGTCGGGCTGACCGCGGCCACCCGACCGTTGACCACGACCGCGACGGTCAGGGGCTCGGCCCCCTCCGCCGCCACATCCGCGACGAAGTGGGTGGGCACGAAACCGGACGACAGCTCGACGCCCTCGAAGGACTCTGGCTCGGCGAGCGTCACGGTGGCGTCCGTCGCCTCGACGACCGACACCTGGTCGAGCGACGATCCGACGATCTCGCCCGCGTCATCGATGTCATACAGCCGGAACGCCGGGTTGTCCGCCCGCAACAAGGAGTCGATGTTTCGGGCCAGCATCTCGGCCTGCACCACCGAGCCGTCGAAGCTCAGGGCGTCGCCGACCCGGAGACCGTCGTCACCGTCCCCGCCCAGGAACACGACATGGGTCTCCTTCGCCGGATCGGGCCGGTCCTCGGTGGCGAGGTCGATGCCGTCGACCGGCCACGGCATCTCGATCCCCAGGGCGGCGGCGATCGTGGGCAGGATGTCGATGGTCATCACGTTGGCGTCAGTCGCCGTTCCGGGCGGGTCGAGGCCGGGGGCCTTGACGATCAGGGGTACGTAGAAGAGGTCGGCGTAGTCCGTCGACGCCAGTTCGTCGCCCACGGGGGCGCGGATGGCCCCGCCCGGCTGCAGGCCGATGCCGTGGTCGGCGACCACCACGACGATGGCGTCGTCGTACAGCCCGGTCGCACGAAGGCGGTCCATCACCTGCCCGACCACCCGGTCGGCGTAGCTGGCCTGCAGGAGCAAGCGCTGGTGCTCGAAGTCCACGGCTGCGGCCTGGTCGGGCCGACCACTCGGCGCCTGGGGCAGCGGAGCACTCAGGCCGCCGGAGTCCTGGGAGTACTGCCGACCGCCGGGCAGGAACTTGTACGGGGTGTGGGGCAGGAGGAGGTGCATGAAGTGCAGCGTCGGGTCCTCGCCCTCCTCGATCCCGGCGATCGTCTCCTCGACGCTCTGCAGCGAGAACATCGGCGGGACGGCGAAGCCACCGGGCGGGACCGTCCCGCCACCGGGCACGGTCTCCGGCGGTCCCGGCGGGGCCGTCGTGGTCGTAGTCGTCCGGGCCGCGGCGGCCGCCGCTTCGGGGTCGAGAACGGTGGTCGGCGGCGGTGCGGCGCCATCGGCCGCCACCGCCTCCTGGAAGGTCGCCGCCGGCGCCGTCGCGTCGGGGTCCGGCGACACCATGGCTTGATAGGTCTGGCGGGCGTCGGTCAGGAGCTGTCCCAGGCCGCTGGGGGTGCTCACTGGCTCGGTTTCGGCGGCGTCGGGCGTCGCCGACGCGCCGCCATCCACCAGCTCCCCGTCACACAGGTTGGTCGGGCAGAGGTGGGTGACCGACTCGATGACGTCCAGGTCGAACTGGCCACCCAACAGGGTGAACAGGCTCTCGGGGTACTCGCTGGCGATCGCACTGCGCTCCCCGTCGGGCTGGCGGCCGGTGAGGATGGCGGGGACGGCGTAGGTGGTGAAGGTGGCCGCCGTGGTGGCGTTGCGGTACCAGACCCCGTCACCGGCGAGCTCGGCCAGGTTCGGGTAGAGGCGGCGGTCGATCTGGCCGTTGCCGTTGACGAGGGTCGACAGTGGCCACTCGTCGAACTGGAGCAGGACGACCGACGGGGGGTCCTCGATCGGGGCGACCTCCGCGGCCGCCACCTCCTGGGACTCGAGCAGGTCCGAGGCCTGGCTGGTGGTCAGGAAGAGGCCGACGAACAGGAAGGGCGAGATGGCCAGGTAGGCCAGCCAGGTCCGCACCCCGGCCCAGCGCCGGTAGGCCAGGACGGCCACGACGCCGCCGACCGAGGCGAGGACCACGAGCATCGGGCCCGACGCCACCTCCGCCGACTTGAGCGACTGGAGGCCGAAGAGCACGAACAGGCCGCCGACGAACACGAGGTGGGTGATGCGCCGAGCCGATTCGCCGGCCAGGCCGATCACCTGCTCGACGGTCCACAGGATCGCGGCGGGCACCAGGGCGATCAAGACGGCGAAGGCGATGAGGTCGGACCGATCGGCTTCCCGGTAGACGAAGAAGTCCGGGGCCTGGCCGAAGACGTCGAGCAGGGGCTGGGTGACGGCCAGCCCGCTGAGGGCCAGCAGCTCGACGAACGACCGCAGGGCCTGCCGCCACCAGGCTGGCGGGCGCGTCGCGTCGGCCGTCTGAGGCTCTCCCACGGCGTGCTTCCTATCGGATGCCGGCTTACTTCTCCCGCCAGGCCCGTTCGAACGGCAAGCGCCAGGCGTGGGGCGCCACCAGCTGGTGGATCGAGTTGGGGCCCCAGGAGCCGGGGGCGTAGGGCCGCACCGGCGGTGGGTCCTCGATGAGGGGCTTGGAGATCTCCCAGAGGCGCTCGATGCCCTCGCCGTCGTGAACAGCGTGTGGTCACCGCTCACGGCGTCATAGATCAGGCGCTCGTAGGCCTCGAGCACGTCACCCACCCGCCCGGTCTCGTGGAGGCGAACTGCAGGCTGAGCTTGTCCAGCTTCATGCCGGGCCCGGGCCGCTTGCCGTAGAAGGAGAGGGACAGCTTCGAGGCGTCGGCCAGGTCGAAGGTGAGGTGGTCGGGACCGTGCTGGCCGACGCCGGACCCGGGCGGGAACATCGACTTGGGTGGCTCCCGGAAGGCGATGGAGATGATCCTGGCCCCCTCTGCCATCCGCTTGCCGGTGCGCAGGAAGAAGGGCACGCCCGCCCAGCGCCAGTTGTCGATCTCGCAGCGCAGGGCGACGAAGGTCTCCGTCTCGGACTCCGGCGCCACCCCCGGCTCGTCGAGGTAGCGCTGGTACTGGCCCCGCACCACCTGGCTGGGCTCGATGGTCTTCATCGACCGGAAGACCTTGTTCTTCTCCTCGCTGATGGCGTGGGGCTCCAGCGCCGTCGGCGGCTCCATGGCCATGAAGGCCAGGACCTGGAACAGGTGGGTCACCACCATGTCCCGGTAGGCACCGGTCGCCTCGTAGAAGTCAGCCCGCTGGACCAGGCCCAGGGTCTCGGGCACGTCGATCTGCACGTGGTCGATGTGGGCCCGGTTCCAGATGGGCTCGAACAGGCCGTTGGCGAAGCGGAAGGCCAGGATGTTCTGGGCTGCCTCCTTCCCCAGGAAGTGGTCGATCCGGTAGATCTGCTCCTCGGCGAAGACCTCGTGCAACGACGCGTTCAGGGCCTTGGCGCTGGCCAGGTCCATCCCGAACGGCTTCTCCATGATGATGCGGGAGCGGTCGACCAGGTCGGCCTCGCCCAACATGCGCACCACCTGCAGCGCCGCCTTGAGCGGGACGCTCAGATAGTGAAGCCGTCGGCTCACGTACCCGAGGGAGTCCTCAGCCTCTTTGACGGCGGCGGCCAAGCCGGCGGCCCCGTCGCCCTGGCGCACGAAGCTCAGCTTCGCGGCGAACTCCGCCCAGTGCTCGTCCTCGACGCTCCGGTGGCTGAACTCCCGACACGCCTCCCGGGCGAAGCGGCGGAACCCGTCGTCGTCCAGGTCGTCGAGCGAGGTCCCGATGATCCGGCACTCCGGCACGAGACCGGCCAACGACAGGTGGAGGAGGCCGGGCAGGAGCTTGCGGCGGGCCAGGTCACCGCTGGCCCCGAACAGCACGATGACGTGCGGGTTCAGGGGCGACATGAGCGACCCGCTGATGTCGGTGGGCTCGATCTGCACGCTCGCCCCGCGCAAGGTAGGCGAGTCCGGTTGCCGTTGCGTTTCCGACCGGGGATCGGCCGATGAACAGGGTGAGCGGCGAGGCCACCTCAGGTGAAGCGGGGATCGTCCAGGAGCTGGCCGAAGGCCTCGGCCGACAACGGCGGCGCCCAGTGGTGGCCCTGGGCCAGGTCGCAGCCCTGGGCGTGGAGCGCTTCGGCCTGGGCGGGTGTCTCCACCCCTTCGGCGATGGACACCAGGTGCAGCGACCGAGCGAGATCGATCATCGAGGCGACGATGGCCGTGTCCACCGTGCTGGTGCCGATCCCGGCCACGAAGGACCAGTCCAGCTTCAGGGCGTGCACGGGGAACCGGCGCAGGTAGAGCAGGGACGAGTAGCCGGTCCCGAAGTCGTCGACCGCCAGGACGATGCCGAGCTCGGCCAGCTCGTCCACGGTGGTGGCGGCGCGGGACGTGTCGTCCATCAGCATCGACTCGGTGATCTCCAGGCAGATGGCGTCGATGGGCAGGTCGTGGGTGGCCAGGATCCCGGCCACGGTCGAGACCAGGTCCGGCTCGGTCAGTTGGCGGCCGGACAGGTTGGCCGCCATGGTCAGGCGCTCCCAACCCGGGCGGGCCCGCCACTCAGCCAGCTGGCCACAGGCCTCGTTCAGCACGCGGGCCCCGAGATCGACGATCAGGCCCGTCTCCTCGGCCACGGGGATGAACTCGACGGGCGAGATGGTGCCGTGTTCCGGGTGCTCCCAGCGGGCCAGGGCCTCCATGCTGACCAGGCGGCCGCCGAAGGTGACGACCGGCTGGTAGACGACGCTGACCTGGCCGCTGCTCAACCCCCGCCGCAGCTCCTGTTCCAGGTCCAGGCGTCGGGCCGAGCGGTGGGCCACGGCAGGCTCGAAGACCTCGACCCGCGATCCGCCGAGGGCCTTGGCGTGCTGCATGGCGATGTCGGCGTGCCGGACGAGTCCGGCGGCGTCCGTCGCCGTCGGCTCGGCCACGGCCACACCGATGCTGAGGTCCATCGTGAAACGCCGTCCGGCCACCGCGAGCGGCCGAGAGAACGCGTCGAGGATCTTCCCCGCGACGTCTGCGGCGTCTGAGTCAAGGGTCAGGTTCTCGCAGAGCACGATGAACTCGTCTCCCCCGTGGCGGGCCACCGTGTCGTCGGGCCGCACCACCTCGCGCAGGCGGCCGGCCACGGCGGCCAGGACGGCGTCGCCCACGCCGTGGCCGGAGACCTCGTTCACCGACTTGAAGCGGTCGATGTCGATGAAGAGGACCGCATTCGCGCCCGATCCGGCCCGGCCGGCCATGGCCCGCCCCAGTCGGTCGACGAGCAGGGTCCGGTTGGGCAGACCCGTCATCTGGTCGACCAGGACCCGGTCGGTCCGGTCCCGCTCCTGGGCCCGGCGCTCGGTGATGTCTCGCAGGAAGGCCCGCATGTGGTGTCGGCCCTGGGAGGTGACGACCACCAGGGAGAGCTCGACCGGGAACACGGTGCCGTCGCGATGCTGGGCCGGGAGCTCGAAGCGGACGGCGGGCAGCTGATCGGCACCCGATGCGCTCAATGCTTCGATCCGATCCTGGTAGTAAGGCCGGTCCTCGGCCACGAAGACGTAATCGACCATCAGTTCGCCGAGCACCTCCTCCGCCGGCCAGCCGAACATCTGCTCCGCGGCCGGGTTCCAGTCGGTGATCCGGCCCTGGCCGTCGGCCCCGACGAAGGCATCGTGGGCGACCTCGACCGTCCGACGGAACACCGCAGCCGCTTCGGCCTCCGCCTCGCGGGTGGCGGTGACGTCAATCGTGGTGCCGCGGAGAGCCACGGTGCGACCGCTGGCGTCGCCGACGGCCCGTCCCTGGCTGCGTCGCCAGGTGACCACGCCGTCGTCGTCCACGCGGTAGTCGATGGCGAACGGCTCCCCCGGCGCCGGCTGGCCGTCCAGGAACAGGTGACGGTCTTCGGGAACCACCCGCTCCAGGAAGTCCGTGAAGTCGGGGGCCGGGCGAGCAGCCAGGCCGCCGAACGCCGACTCGGCATGGTCCCACATGGTGAAGACACCGGTGACCAGATCCAGCTCCCAGACGGCCAGGTCCCCGGCCTCCAGCGCGTTCGTCAGGCGGTCTCGCTCGTGCTCGATCTGCAGGGCCGCCTCGACCGCGGCGGTGATGTCCTCGACCAGGGCGATCCCGTAGATCGGGTTGCCCACCTCGTCGCGCCCCAACGACGCGGTCAGGCGAACGCTCACGGCCTCGCCCGAGGCCTGCAGACAGCGCGTCTCCAACTGGAACCCGTCGACCTCCCCGGTGAAGAGACGGACCACCTCCCGACGGACCTCGTCCCGGTCCTCGGGGTGGGCGAACGCCAGGGCGTCATGGCCGATCAGCTCGTCCGCGCTCCGGCCCAGGAGGTGCTGGATGGCCAGGTTCGACTGCAGGATGCGCAGCCCGCCGTCCAGGATCAGCCCGCCCAGGGGGCTCTGGTCGAAGGCGCCGGGGAAGCGCTCCTCGCTGCGGTCGAGGTCGCCGGGCGGCGGCTCGACGGGCGCGAGAAGGTCTGGGGCGATGCTCCCCCCCACATCCTGCACGTCCTTCCGTCGGCCGCCCGTGGCCCGAGTTGACCTTCTGCCCCGCGCTGAGCCAAGAGAAGGCAAAGATTTGCCCAAGTCGGGCGACATCGGGACCAAATGCCCTGCGCCGGCGACGGTCAGGAGCCCAGGCTGCCGGGCATGGAACTGGAAACCCTCTTCGGCCTGCCCGCCCACCCGCTGATCGTGCACGCCACGGTGGTGCTGGTCCCCCTCGCCGCGATCGGCACCATCGCCATCGCGGTGTCGGCCAGGGCCCGACTGCACATCGGCTGGATCGTCGTGGCCCTCAGCGCCTCGGCCTTCGTGGTCGCGGTGCTGGGCCAGAGCAGCGGCGAGTCACTCCAGGAGAAGACCGACGAGAGCGAGCTGACTGAGGAGCACGCCGAGCTCGGTGACACCATGCCCTGGTTCGCCCTCCCGATCTTCATCACCGCCTCGGGCGTGATGGTCCTCGACCGGCGCCGCACGAGGACCGACGCCGACCGCCAGCCGTCCTGGATGGGACCGGCGGTCATCGTGATGTCCGCCGCCGCCATCCTCGCCTCGGTCGTGGGCACGGTGCGCATCGCCCAGGTCGGCCACAGCGGCGCCCGGGCCACGTGGCAGGAGATCCAGGACCACCCCAAGGGTGAGTCCGGGGGCGGCCCCGACACCGACAACGACGAAGATTGACCCCTTCGGGCCCGCCCGACACCTAGTGCTCAGGCGCCGGGTGCAGTTGGACAACAGCATCGAGTCCGCCCTCCGGCGCCTCGTGCAGCTCGACGTGACCACCGTCGGCATGGACCAACTTCTGGACGATCGCCAGGCCGAGGCCACTTGACCCCTTGCCCTCCGGGCCCTGCCAGAAGCGGTCGAAGGCCCGCTCCCGCTGGTCGGGGGTCATGCCCGGCCCCTGGTCCTGGACGTGGATGGCCGGGCCCGTCGGGGTGCGGACCGTGGTGAGTCGGATCGTCGTACCGGACGGTGCCACCTCGAGGGCGTTGTCGATCAGGTTGTCGAGCACCTGGGTGAGACGGTCGGGGGTGGCCAGGGCCGTCAAGGCGGCACCCGGCGCCACCACCAGGTCGACGTCACGGTCCTCGGCGACGGGCAGCCAGATGTCGCGGCGCTCCTCGAGGACCGGTCCCAGCACGACCGGAACCGCGGTCGCCATCGCCGCGGCCCGATCGGCGCCGGCCAGCGCCAGCAGGCCGTCGACGAGGCGGGACAGGCGATTGCTCTCGTCCAGCGCTGCCCCCAGTTCCGCGGCGTCCTCCGTGGCCGCACCGGCCTCCAGGTTCTCGAGCCGCAGACGGAGTGCGGTGAGGGGCGTCCGGAGCTGATGGGAGGCATCGGCCACGAACGCGTCCTGGGCGCCCATGAGCTCTTCGAGCCGCCGGGATGTGTCGTTGAAGGCCTTGGCCAGGGCCCGGACCTCTGGTGGGCCGTGGTCGTCCGGGGCATGGGCCGACAGGTCACCCCCGCCGAGCGCCGTGGCCGCCGCCTGCAGCTCGCGCAGCGGGCGGGTGACCGAACGGGCCAACGCGACCGCGATGGCGCCGGCGGCGACCAGCGACACCACGGCGACACCGCCAAGGGTCAGCCAGACCCGCCGAACCCGCTGGTCAACCGCGGTGGTGGGATAGGTCAGGCGCACCACGCCGTGTACGTCCCCACCGGAGGCGACCGGAACGGCGACGTAGAGCAGGTCGGTGTCAAGGGTGTCGGACCGTCGGGTGCCCGCCGCCAACTGGCCCTCCAGGGCGGCGGCGACCTCGGGTCGGTCCCGGTAGTTCGTCGCCCCCGCCACCGGGTCCGAGTCGGCCACCACCCGCCCCCGCTCGTTGAGGATCAGGGCTCGGGCTCCGGTCCGCTTCGCGTACTGGTCCGCCGCGGCCTGCAGGTCCTGATCGGCGATGCCCTCCAGCGTGTCCTCGGCGAAGGCCCCGATCGTGCGCGCGTCCCGCTCGAGGTCGAGGGTCAAGCGGTCCCGCTCCCTGGTGGCCGCGGTGATCCCGAGCGGAACGATGAGCACGACCAGCACGAAGACGGTCAAGGCCAGGAAGGCCAGGACGAACCTCCGGGTCATGGCGCCTCAGGTCGGTTCTGCG
Organism: uncultured Microthrixaceae bacterium; assembly: GCA_963725155.1. GTDB lineage: Bacteria > Actinomycetota > Acidimicrobiia > Acidimicrobiales > DATDAH01 > DATDAH01. The sequence goes on along the minus strand of CAVRXU010000002.1, from coordinate 464,436 downwards.
GTCCGGAACCCGACCCCTCGCACCGTCTCGATGAGCGTCGGTTGACCCAGCTTCCGGCGTAGGGCGGCGATGTGCACGTCGAGGGTCTTGGTCGGCCCGTACCAGTGGGCGTCCCAGACGTTCTCCATGATCTCCTCCCGCGTCCGGGTCGCTCCTGGCTCCTCGGTGAGAATGGCCAGCAGATCGAACTCCTTGCGGGTCAACTCGACCTGTTCACCGTCAACGGTGACCCGGCGGGTGCGAACATCGACCTCGACCGGCCCGACGCGGCGCTGCTCGGCCGGGGCGGACCGGCCTTCGCTGCGCCGGGCCACGGCCCGGATGCGGGCGACCAGCTCCCGGAGCCCGAACGGCTTGACGAGGTAGTCGTCCGCGCCCAGCTCGAGGCCGATCACCCGGTCCACCTCGGCGCCGCGGGCCGTGACCACGATGATGGGCACGTCGGAATCAGCCCGCAGGCGACGACACACCTCGTAGCCGTCGATGTCCGGGAGGCCGAGGTCGAGCAGGACCATGTCGGTCGGGGCGGCGGCGAGGGCTTCGGCGCCGGTCGCCACCCGCTCGACGACGAAGCCCTCACGCTCGAGCCCGGTGACCAGCGGTTGGGCGATCGAGGTGTCGTCTTCCACGACCAGTATCCGCACCCCTCCACCGTGACACGTGGGCACCGCGACGAGGGGGCTCAGCCGGTGACTTTGCCAAGCCTTTACTCCGAACTGGACGACCACTGGTCGACCACTGCGTACGTTCAGGACATCCCCCCGATCAAGGAGCACTCATGATGGAACGACGCCGCGCCCTCGTGGTGGCCGGAACCGTGACCGCCACGCTGGCCATGGCCGGCACCGCCATGGCCGTCAACCTGGGCCTCCTCGGCTCCAGTAGCGACTCCGTCGGTGACCTGACCGCCACCGACGTCCAGCCCGTCGCCGAGGTCCGCTCGAACCGGCCGGCGCGACCCCGGATCCGGGTCGTCGTCCAGGACGTACCGGTCGCCGCCGGCACCAACGGCGGCGGCAGCTCGACCGGTTCCGTCGAGTCGGACCGCATCTCATCGGACCCGGCCCCCACCCCGACCTTCGACGACTACAGCGACGACGGGTTCGATGACGACGGGTTCGATGACGACGCCGGCGGGGACGACCACCCTGACGACGGTGCCGACGACCCGGAGGACCCCGCCGACGATGACTGAGCCGATCCCCCCGAGAGATCCCGCCCCGTCCGCCCGCCCGCCTCGGACGGGGCGGGGTCGACGACGGAAGGCCGCCGTCGACTCCCGCATCGCGGCCTCTGGCATCGCCGCCTGTGCAGCCCTCGGCATGGTCCTGGGCATGGGCCTGGGTCAGGTGGCCACCGAGGCGGCCGCCAACAGTGCCGCCCCAGCCGCCACCGCCCAGCCGGCCGACAACCAGCCCCGTCCTGTCGCCCGGCAGCCCCGGCCCGAGATCGTCGTGATCCAGCGCCGGTACGTTCCGGTGGCCGGCGGCAGCGGCTCATCGGGCACGAGCACGAGCACGGGCTCGAGCACGAGCACGAGCACGAGCGGCGCGGGTTCGGTGAGCGCTCCGGCTCCGGCGCCCGCTCCGGCCCCCGCCCCGCCGCCGCCCACCAGCTCCGGCGGCAGTTGACGTGGCCTGCCGCCAGCAGATGCCGGACTCGCACCTCGACCCGGCCCTGGGCTGGGTCGAGCTCCGGTTCCGGGCGATGGGCACCGACGTCCATCTCGCCGTCCTGGCGGACGACCCGACCCTGCTCATCGACGCCCGCCGGCGCATCGACGAGCTCGAGGCCCGATGGAGCCGGTTCCAGCCCGACAGCCTCCTCAGTCGGCTCAACAGGTCCGATGGAGCCGGCGTGCTCGTCGATCCCGAGACCTTCGACCTGCTGAGCACCGCCGTCGACTACTGGCACCGCACCGCCCACCACTTCGACCCGACCGTGCACGACGCCGTGGTCCAGGCCGGGTACGACCGGACCTTCGACGAGATCAGCACAGGGCCCGGCCCCGCCGCGGGCCCGGTGCCCCTTCCTACCCCGGGCTGCGTCGGGATCGAACTCGATCCCGGCCTCCTGCGGGTGACGCTCCCCCCGGGGACCCACCTCGACCTCGGCGGCATCGGCAAGGGTCGCACCGCCGACCTCGTGGCCGAAGACCTCCTTCGGGCGGGCGCCCGCTCGGCCCTGGTGAACCTCGGGGGTGATCTCCGCATCGTCGGCGACCTCCCCCCGGGCAGCGAGTTCAGCATCGCCATCGAGGACCCCTTGGATCTGGGCGGGTCGGCCACGACGGTCCGGCTCGGCCACGGCGCCCTGGCCACCAGCTCACGCGCCCGGCGCCGCTGGACCGTCGGCGGTGAGGAGAAGCACCACCTGATCGACCCGGCCACCGGGGCCCCGGCCCTGTCCGGCGTGGCCGCGGTGACCGTGATCGCGGCGACCACCACCGAGGCCGAAGTCCTGGCCAAGGCCGCCCTGGTGGCCGGTCTCGACGAGGGCATCGACCTTCTGGACGACGCCGTCGTCGCCGCTCTCCTGGTCGACGACGACGGCGACCAGTACCGGGTCAGGGACTTCGCCGGCTTCGAGGCATGAGGCGACCATGAACGAGCAGTTCTGGTGGTACGTGTCCCGGTCGGCCGGCATCACGGCCTGGGCCCTCGCCCTCGCTTCGGTGCTCTGGGGCATCGCCCTGGCCACCCGCGCCCTCGGCCCCAAGGCCAAGGCCCCGTGGCTCCTCGACCTGCACCGCCACCTCGGTGGCCTCACCGTCCTCTTCACGGCCATTCACCTCGGTGGGCTGGTCGCGGACAACTACGTCCATTTCGGGGTGGCCGACCTCCTCGTGCCCTTCGCCTCGGCCTGGAAGACCGGCGCGGTGGCCTGGGGGGTCATCGCCTTCTGGCTCCTCGTCGGCATCGAGGTCAGCTCCCTGCTCATGAAGCAGATCCCCAAGCGCTGGTGGCGCCGCATCCACCTGACGTCCTACGCGGTAGCGGTGATGACCACCGTGCACCTGTTCACCGCCGGTACTGACGCCACGACCGTCGCTCTGCGTTGGATCACGATCGTCACCACGACGTTCACCACCTTCTTCCTGGTCTATCGGGAGCTCGGTCCCAAGAAGGCGGCCCGCATCCCCGCCGCCGCCCGGACCCGGGAGGTCGCCACCGCTGAGTGACCGCCAGGGCCTGGGCAAGGCCGGCGGCGTACCCTCCCGCCCGTGGCCCGTCTTTCCCCCGCCCCCGACCAGCCCAGCGCCGTCGCCGGGGCGCTCGGGGACAACGGCTGGTCCCAGCTCGAGGTGGCAGGCCTCGGCACCACCGTCGGGCTGGCCGTGCGGGGCGGTGGTCCGGGGCTGCTGATCGACGCCCGCCAGCTCCTCGACGACCTGGACCGCAAGTGGAACCCGGCCCGCCCCGAGAGCCTGGTGGCGCAGATCGAGGCAGCCGACGGGCAGGCCGTCCCGGTGGATGACGACACCTACGCCCTCATCGAGGCGAGCATGGCCGCGGCGGAGGCCACAGGCGGGGCGGTGGGCAGCGAGGGCCTGACCCTCAACCCGGTGCTGACCAGGGTGGCCGCGCCCGAGAGCGCCGTGCTCGACGTCGATGACCTGGCCCGCGCCCGGGCCGCCGATGTCGTGGCCGAGGCGCTGGTCGAGGCCGGCGCGGAGGGCGCCGTGGTCGACGTGGGCGGCGCGCTGCGCCTGGCCGGGAGCGTGGCCGAGGGCAGTGCCTGGGTCGTCGTGGTCCCCGACGTCGACGACGAGTTGGGGAACGGCCCGGGCCGGGCCCGACTCGGGATCGCCGAAGGGGCCTGTGTCACCGTCGAGCGACCGACGGCCGCGCTGGCCTCGGTGACCGTCCTCGCCCCGGATGCCGCCACGGCCATGGTCCTGGCGGCCGCGGCCGACCCCGCGCGACTGGCCGCAAGTGGCCTCCCCGGGCTGATCGTGCGGGACGACGGTGGCACTGAGCCCGTCGGTGGGATCGAGGCATTCCTGCGGGCCTGAGCACGACCACGACCACGACCACGGGCCGGAAGTGTGCTGGCACGATCGCTGCCACTACCGTCGAGGCCATGGCCGAGCCCCAGCGCCTCGACGGACGGCGGGCCCGTCGCGAGCAGAACGTCGACGCCGTCGTGGACGCCATGCTCGACCTGCTGGGCGAAGGTCGGCTGACGCCGGGCGCCGCGGCCGTAGCGGAGCGCTCCGGGGTCTCCCTCCGGTCGGTGTTCCGCTACTTCGACGACATGGACTCGCTCACCGAGCGGGCCATCGCCCGCCAGATGGAGCGGGCGGCGCCGCTCTTCGACCTCCTCGACGACGGCGGCCCGCTCGACGTCCGAGCCGACCGCTTGGCCGCTCACCGGGCCGTGCAGTACCGCCGGCTCGCCCCCTTCGCCCGGGTCGCCATCATGCGGGGCGCCGAGTACCCGGCTATCGCCGTGGGGCTGGCCACCCGGCGCGACGCGCTCCGGCGCCAGGTCGAGGCCTTGTTCAGCCGAGAGCTGGACCCCCTCGACCGGACGGTCCGGGACGAGGTCCTGTCGTCCCTCGAGGCCACCACCTCCTTCGAGGTCGTGGATCTGCTCGTCGCCCACCGGGGTCTGTCGACCTCAGCGGTCGAAGCCGTCCTGCGGCGGACCGTGCTGGGGATCCTGAGCACCGCCGACTGATCGACGGCGGGTCGCAGGGACCCTGACCTCACTGGGTGCCGAAGCCGGCGCGCTCCTCGGTCGCGGCGTCGCCCGCTTCAGCCCGGCGCGACATGATGTCGTAGCGAACCTCGTGCAGGGTCCCGGTGAACGGGAAGGCCCCCTCGTACTGCTCGCTGACGGGCGAGAGCCCGTCCCGGCCGACGTCGAGGCCCATGGAACCGAAGATGCGGACCCGCCGGGGGATGGGCGAGGAGGCAACGGCCTCGCCGTCGACGAGCAGGGCGAAGGTGCCCGCTCCCTCCTCCTCCCGGGTGAAACGGACGGCCACCGGGAGCCGGCCCAAGGGGACGTCCCGGTCGGCGGTCAGGACGGTGTGGTTGCCGAAGTCGTTGTAGTCGAACCCGAGGCGCCCGTCCTTCAGGAAGAAGCTGTAGCCCGCGGCGTGGCTGCCCATCGCCACGATCACCCCACCCTCGTCCGCCGAGGCCCGCTCGATGTCGGCGGTGATCGTGTAGGGCCGGCCGCCGAGGCGGGGCGAGACGTCGGACGGGAGATGGGCCACAGGAGGGCGGTACACGTACGTGGTGGTGGCGTGCGGCGTGCCGGGACGGGGCTCGGACGCGAAGAGCTCGATGGTGCGGTCGTCCAACGGTGGGACCCCGTGGGCCTCGGCCTCGGCCCACCAGACCTCGATGAGCTCGGCCAACTTCTCGGGATGGGCCTCCGCCAGGTTCCGGCACTCCGAGAAGTCCTCGTCGAGGTGGTACAGCTCCCAGGTGTCCTCGGCGAAGGGGGTGCCCTTCCAGTGGTAGGTCACGGCCTTCCACCCGTCCTGCCAGATGCCGCGGTGGCCCATCTGTTCGAAGTACTGGACCGACTTGCGGGTGGGGGCCTCCGGCTCGGCCCACGTGTAGGCCAACGAGGTGCCGGTCACGGGGAGCTGGTCGACCCCGCGCCGTTCGTCGGGCGGCTGGATGCCGAGGACCTCGAAGAACGTCGGGGCGAGGTCGATCACGTGGTAGAACTGGTGCCGGACACCCCCCTGGTCAGCGATGCCGTCGGGCCAGTGCACGACCAGAGGGTCCCGGCACGCCACCCTCGAAGGTGTTCTGCTTGTACCACTTGAAGGGGGTGTTGCCGGCCTGGGCCCAGCCCCACGGGTAGTTGGTGTGGCTGTGGGGGCCGCCGATGTCGTCGAGGCGTTCGGCGACGATGTGGTCCACGTCTCGGGAAGCCGTTGAAGCACTTGATCTCGTTCATGACCCCGTCGGCCCCACCCTCCTGGCTGGCCCCGTTGTCGGAGAAGACGACGAACACGGTGTTGTCCAGCTCGCCGATGGCGTCGAGGTAGTCGACGAAGCGACCGATCTGGGCGTCGGTGTGGTCGAGGAAGGCGGCGAACGCCTCCTGCAGGCGGCAGGCGAAGAGGCGCTGGTTGTCGGACAGGTCCTCCCAGGCCTGGACCCCGGAGTTGCGAGGCGCCAGCTCGGTGCCCTCGGGCACGATGCCCATGGCCCGCTGGCGCGCGAACCACTCGTCCCGGGCGACGTCCCAGCCCTCGTCGAACCGGCCCCGGTACTTGTCCAGGTACTCGGGCGGGGCCTGGTGGGGGGCGTGGGTGGCGCCGAAGGCCAGGTAGGTGAAGAACGGGCGGTCCGGCCGGGCGCCCCGCAGGTCGGACACGAACTCGATGGCGTGGTCGACCAGGTCCTCGGTCAGGTGGTAGCCGGTCGGCGGGGTCTCCCGGCGGGTCGATCGGATGGTTGTCGTAGGTCAGTTCGGGGTGGAACTGGTCGGTCTCGCCGTCGAGGAAGCCGTAGAAGCGGTCGAAGCCCTTCTGCAGCGGCCAGTGGTCGTGGGGACCGGCGGCCGAGCACTCGATCCATCGGGGCCAGGTGCCACTTGCCGAGGGCGAAGGTGGTGTAGCCGTCATCGCGCAGGACCTCGCCCAGGGTGGCGGCATGGGGGGTGATGGCCCCCCGCATGTGCGGGAAGCCGGGGTCCCAGTTGGAGATGCCCCGCATGCCGACCGTGTGGTGGTTGCGACCGGTCAGCAGGCAGGCCCGAGTCGGCGAGCAGAGCGGCGGTGACGTGGAAGTTCGTGTAGCGGAGGCCGCCCGCGGCGAGGCGGTCGATGTTGGCGTCTCGATGGTCGAGCCGTAGCAGCCGAAGTGGGCGAAGCCGGTGTCGTCGAGGAGGACCACCACCACGTTGGGCGCCCGGGTCCCGGTCGGGAACGCCGGTGGCCGCGGGGCGTCGGGCCACCAAGGTTCGGAGTCCTCGACCAGGCGACCGATGCGGCCGGCGAACCGGGGTTCCCCCGACGTGCTCATGACCGTGACGCTAACTATTGACACTTCTACTGTCAATAGTTAGCGTCGATCGCATGGAGCTGCTGCGCACCCCCGACGAGGCCTTCGTCGACCTCCCGGGCTACCCGTTCGCCCCCCACTTCGTCGAGGTGCCGACGGGCGACGGGGACCAGACCCTGCGACTGCACTACCTCGACGAGGGCCCCGCCGAGGGCCCGGCCGTCCTGCTCCTGCACGGCGAGCCCACTTGGAGCTACCTGTACCGGCACATGATCCCGGTCCTGGTCGACGCCGGCCTCCGTTGCCTCGCCCCCGATCTCGTCGGGTTCGGCCGGTCCGACAAGCCCGCCCACCGCGAGGACGTCACCTACGTCCGCATGGTCGAGTGGCTGCGGGCCGCCCTGTTCGACCAGCTGGACCTCTCGGCCCTGACGCTGGTGGGTCAGGACTGGGGTGCCCTCATCGGCCTGCGCCTGGTGGCGGAGAACCCCGATCGCTTCGCCCGGGTCGTGCTGTCCAACGGCGGCCTGCCCACGGGGGACCAGCGCATCGGCAAGGCCCTGCTGGCCTGGATCGACTTCTCCCAGACCACCGAGGACTTCCCCATCGGCGGCTTCGTCAAGGGCGGTTGCGCGACGGATCTCACCGCGGAGGAGGTGGCCGCCTACGACGCTCCCTTCCCGGACGACGCCTACAAAGAAGCGGCCCGCCAGATGCCGAGCCTGATCCCCATCGACCCCGAGAGCCCGGCCGCGGCCGCCAACCGGGCGGCGTGGGAGGTCCTGAAGACCTGGGACAAGCCGTTCCTCTGCGCGTTCACCGACTCGGACCCGCTGACCGCCGGAGCCGACCGACCCTTCCTGAAGCTGGTGCCGGGGACCCGGGACCAGCCCCACACGACCATCGAGGGGGCCCGGCACTTCGTCCAGGAGGACGCCGGCCCCACGCTGGCCCGCATCGTCATCGACTTCATCGAGAGGACCGACTGACGGGCGGGGGCTACGCCTCGGCCCGAGCGATCAGGAAGAGGCGCTGGAAGGGCATGACCGTCCGGCCGTCGGGGCGCCTCGGGTAGGCCGTCAGCATCGCCTGTGCGTACTCGGCCACGAAGTCGTGGCCGTCGGTCTCGTCGAGGCGACTCAGGAACGCCCGCAGGAACGAGCCGAGGAACCACTCGACCACGGGGTCGGGGCCCTCCAGCACGTGGTGATAGGTGGTGGTCCAGAGGTCGACGTCTGCTGCCACCGGCAGGAGCAGTTCCAGGTAGCGGGCCGGCGACAGCAGCGGATGGGGGTCGATGGCACCGCGCAGCGCCTCCCGCCAGCGGTCCTGCGCCGCGATCTCGAAGGCGATGGTGTGGGAGGGCTGGTCCCACTTGTCGGGGACCTGGATGGCCAACGACCCGCCCGCCCCGAGGAGAGCGAACAACCGCGGGATCAGCGTCTCGTGGTCCGGGACCCAGTGCAGGGCGGCGTTGGTGAAGAGGAGGTCGGGCGCCTCGTCCGGCACGAACGTCGTCAGGTCACCCTCCAGCCATGTCACCTGGGGCAACAGGGGCCGGGCGTCAGCCAGCATCTCCGGGGACGAGTCCACGCCGGTGATCTGCGCGTCGGGCCAACGGTCGGCGAGCAGGGTGGTCACCGTCCCCGGCCCGCAGCCGAGGTCGAGGATGTGGGTGGGGGGCTCGGCCGGGGCGAGGCGGGCAAGGAGGTCGAGGGCCGGCCGCCGTCGCTGGTCCCAGAACTGGGCGTACTGCTGCGGGTCCCAGATGGTCAATCGAGGAGCTCGTTGAGCTGGGCGATGAGATCGGGCGCGCCCAGCTCGAGGACCGGCACCCCGCTGTCGACGAGGTGGCGCACCGGGGCCTTGCCCCCGGAGCCGGGGAGCTCGGGGGTCAGGACGAGGACCCGGCACTCGGGCTCGTGGGCCCGGATGGTGTGGGCCATGCCCACCGCCCGCCAGAGCAGATCGGCCCGGCGCAGGCCCGACGGGCCCGTGGTGAAGCCGCCGGCGACGTCGACGTAGACCCGCCGACCCTCGGCGTCCAGGGCCCGCAGGGCGAAGTCGGTGCCGGCCGGCGACCGGAAGTCAGCGTCCACGTCGGCGAAGCCGGCGTCGGCCAGTGTCGTGGCGGCCAACACCCGAGCCGACTCGCCGCCGGCCGGCGGGGCGGGGTCGTGACCGGTGGCGGCCAGGGTGATGCGCTCGGCGTCGACCCGGGCCGTGGCCGCATCGACGTAATCGACGTCGGTGTCATAGCCCACGTAGTGACGCCCGGTGCGCACGGCGGCGACCGCGGTCGAGCCCGAGCCCATGAACGGGTCGAGCACGAGGTCACCGGGATAGGTGTAGAGCTCGATCAGGCGCTGGGGCAGCTCGACCGGGAACGGCGCCGGGTGGCCGACGCGACGGGCCGACTCGGTGGGCAGCTCCCACACGTCGGTGGTCGCCTCCATGAACTCGTCCTTGGTCAGCGTGCTGTCCGCCGGGCGACCCCGGTCGAAGCGGCCCTTGCTGGCCACCACCACCCGCTCGGACAGGTCCCGCAGCACGGGGTTGGACGGTTGGCGGAACGAGCCCCAGGCGAACGAGCCGGCCGCGCCCCGGGCCTTGATCCAGACGATCTCCCCCCGGAGGAGCAGGCGCAGGCGGTCCTGGAGGATGGCGACGACATCGGCCGAGAGCGAGCGGTAGGGCTTGCGCCCGAGGTTGGCCACGTTGACCGCGATGCGACCGCCGGGCTCGAGCACGCGGGCGCACTCGGTGAAGACGTCCTCCAGCATCTGGAGGTACTCGAGGTAGGTGGCGGGGATGTGACCCTCGCCCAGGTCCTGCTCGTAGGCCTTCCCCGCGAAGTACGGGGGCGAGGTGACGACCAGCGCAACGGAGCGGTCGGCCACCCGGGTCATCGCCCGGGCGTCGCCGGGGATGATCACGTCGACCTCGAGCGGCGTCTCCACCGTCGTGTCGTCGGACAGCTCGGGCGGGGTGAAGCGGGCGTAGAAGTCGCTGGCGTCGTGGTTGGACCGGCCCGACACGCCGAAGGACGACGTGGTCGTGGGTTGGCGACGGTCGGGCACGGCTCTCCTCCCGGGCCGGGGCTGGCGCCGGACCCCCGATGCTACGGCCCGGTCGGTCGTCGTTCCTGGATGCGCGCCCATGCCGACATCATGCAGAACCCCAGTGACACTCCGCCCACCCCACCCGTTCTGGTTGCGCGTAGCCGCGACCCAACGCGGCTGGATGCAACCAGAACGGTCAGTCGCGGTGGTAGTGCCAGGTGTCGGTGGACATGACGAGGCGGTGGCGGGGGCCGGGGACCGAGGGGTCGCCGGTGTCGTAGCCGGCGTCGCCGTGCCACAGGGCCACGAGGTCGTCGCCGTCCTTGCCGATGGCGGTGACGAAGGCCTCGACGGGGGCGTGGCGGGCCTCGTCGAGAGCCGCGGCCACCGTCGCCGAGCGGGACAGGCGGTCGAGGGTGACCCAGGTGGGCGGGGCCAGTTCGACCTCGCCCGCGTCGCGCCGGGCCAGCGTGTCCTCGGGGCGGGCCCAGATCGACTCGTGGATCTCGCCGTCGTCGATGGTCACCGCGCCGGTCGGGGCCTCGGCGACGAAGAACCAGGTGGCGTAGCGCTTGATGGCGACCATCGGCGGCGTCCAGTGGGCGAAGGGGACCATGGCGTCGGGGTCACAGGCCAGGCCCGCCTCCTCCTCGGCTTCGCGCGCGGCCGCGACCCGGACGGCGGCCTCGACGTCGTCGGGAGCGTCGGGCGGGTAGTCCTCGGGGTCGACCCGACCGCCGGGGAAGACCCACATCCCTCCGGCGAACTCCAGTTTGGAGTTGCGGCGCAGCATCAGGGTCTCCAGCCCGTCGGCCCCGTCCCGCAGGAGGATGACGGTCGCCGCGGGGATGGCCTCGGGGACCTCGTCTCGCGTCTCCCGCAACGCTCCGGGCAGGGGCTGGTCCCGACGGGCGCGTTGCTCGGCCATCAGTCCAGGAACCGGGAGATGGTCTCGACCACGCAGGCCGGGCGGTCGCTGTCCTCGATCTCGACGGTCACGGTGACCCTGGCCTGGACACCGCCCTTGACCTCCTCGGCCCCGGTCAGCTCGGCCCGCCCCCGGATGCGGCTGCCCACCGGCACCGCGGCGGGGAACCGCGTCTTGTCGGTCCCGTAGTTGACGCCCATGGAGACGTTGCGGACCTCGAGCAGGTCGGGGAGGAACGTGTTGACCAGCGCGAGGGTGAGGTAGCCGTGGGCGATGGTGCCGCCGAACGGGCCGGCCTTGGCCCGCTCCGGGTCCACGTGGATCCACTGGTGATCGCCGGTGGCGTCGGCGAACTGGTCGACCCGCTCCTGGGTGATGGGCAGCCACTCGGTGACGCCGAGATCGGTGCCGACCCCGTCGAGCAGATCCGCAGGGCGTTCGAACACCGTCGGCATAAGGTCGACTGTACGACCGGCCCCTCAGGAGGACCGCACATGACCCTCTCCCCCGGCGACGAGGCCCCCGATTTCGAGCTCCCCGATCAGACGGGCACACCCCGCAAGCTCAGCACCCTGCTGGCCGACGGCCCCGTGGTCCTGTTCTGGTACCCGGCGGCGATGACCACCGGCTGCACCAAGGAGGCGTGCCACTTCCGTGACATCGCCGCCGAGTTCGAGGCGGTCGGCGCTCAGCGAGTGGGCATCAGCGCCGACGCCCCCGAGAAGCAGGCCCAGTTCGACGAGAAGCACGATCTCGGCTACCCGCTCCTGTCCGACCAGGACAAGACCGTCGCCAAGGCCTACGGCGTCAAGCGCAGCCTGCTACCGATGAACAAGCGGGCGACCTTCGTCATCGGCACCGACGGCAAGTTCATCGACGTCATCACCAGCGAGACCAACATGGACGTCCACGCCGACCAGGCCCTCCAGGCCCTCCAGGCCCTCAGCGCGTAGCCCGCCACCGCCAACTTTCGGCAGAACTCGACATCGGCGGTGCCTGACGCCGAAAGTTCGCATCTACCCGCCAACCTTCGGCAGAACTCGTCGTCGGCGGTGCCTGGCGCCGAAGGTTCGCCGCTCTAGGGCTTGGTCCAGTTGGTCAACAGCTCCACGAGCTGGCCGTCGGGGTCCTTGACGAAGACGGCCACGCCGATGTTGGTGTCGGTCAGCACCTCGCCGCCGTGGGCCTCGACCGCCGCCAGGGCCTCGTCGAGGTCGTCCACGCTGAGGGACACGTGGGTGAGGCCGGGCTGGTTCACCACCCGCGCCTCCCCGGCGACCACACCGACGTCGGCGAAGTGGAGCAACTCGAGGATGAAGTCGTCCCGCTTCAGGTAGATGGCCGTCATCCCGACCGGCGCCGGTAGCCGCAGGAGACGGTCCGAGCCCTGGTCCGGGGGGTGCAGCTCGCGGGCGACCTCGAAGCCGAAGGCCTCGACGTAGAACCGGCGGGAGCGCTCGAGGTCGGTGACGCACTGCCCCACGTGGTTGAACCGGGCCGGGGTCACGACCGGCAACCTACTGGTGGGTCACCTACCCTGCCCCGCATGAAGGAGCTCGTCTACCACCGGCTGTTCCTCCCCGGCCTGGACGCCTTCGGCGCCAACGAGGACGCGATCATCGACGGTGGGTACCGCAGCACCCTGGCCGAGCACGGTGACCGGGTCTTCCGCCTGGCCCACGCGCTGAAGCACCAGCTCGGGGTCGAGCCCGGCGACCGGGTCGCGGTCATGTCGACCAACAACCACCATTACCTCGAGCTCTACCACGCCTGCTTCCTGGGCGCCGCCGTCATCAACCCCTTGAACCTGCGCCTGGCGGGCAAGGAGCTCGACTACATCGTCCGGGACTCTGGCACCGAGGTCGTCTTCGTGGACGCCTTCTTCGCCGGGGCGTTCGCCCAGGCCATGGCCGCGTCCGACGCCGGACCCAGCCCCATCCGCCAGGTCGTTCTGATGGGCGACGTGCTCGACCCGGACAACCCCCCGCCCCACGACGTCCTCCACGAGGACCTGATCGCGGCGGGCGAGCCCGTCGTCCCCGAGGAGCCCGAGGAGACAGACCCGGTCGTCCTCATGTACACGGGCGGCACCACCGGCCTGCCCAAGGGCGTCCTGCTCGACCAGCGGGCCGAGATGCTGAACATGTACCACGTGCTCACGCAGGTCTCGATGAAGCCGAACCAGGTCTTCCTCCACCAGACGCCCATGTTCCACGCGGCCTCGATGGGGGCCGTCCTCGGCATCGCCCCCGGCGGGGCCAAGTCGGTCTTCATCCCGCTGTTCGACCCCGGCAAGGCCCTCGATCTGATCGAGGAACACGGCGTCACGTGGACGGTCATGGTCCCGACCATGATCGGGATGCTCCTGGCCCACCCCGACTTCGCTCCGGAGCGCATGGCCTCCCTGACCCAGCTGACCTACGGCGCCTCGCCGATGCCGTCGGCCATCCTCGACAAGCTGATGGACCTCTACCCGGACCTGGACATCAGCCAGGGCTACGGCATGACCGAGTGCTCCGCCGTCCTCACCTTCCTCGGCGCCGACGACCATCGACGGGGCGGCGACATCCTGCGCTCCGCCGGACGCCCGGTGCCCGGCGTGGTCCTCTCCATCCAGGACGCCGACGGCAACCCGGTGCCCAAGGGTGAGAACGGTGAGGTCTGTGCCCGGGCCGGCAACTTCATGCAGGAGTACTGGAACAAGCCCGAGGCCACCGAGGAGGTCTTCCGGGGCGGCTGGTACCACACCGGCGACGCCGGCTACCTCGACCCCGAGGGCTACCTGTTCCTGGTCGACCGGGTGAAGGACATGATCGTCACCGGTGGCGAGAACGTGTACTCCGCCGAGGTCGAATCGGCCATCTCCAACCACGAGGCCGTGGCCCAGGTGGCGGTCATCGGCATCCCCCACGAGACCTGGGGCGAGCAGGTGCACGCCATCGTCGTCCTGGTCGAGGGGGTCGACGCCACCGAAGACGACATCCGGGACTTCGCCAAGGAGTCCATCGCCGGGTACAAGGTGCCCAAGTCGGTGGAGTTCCGGGCCGAGCCGCTGCCCCTCTCCGGTGCCATGAAGGTGCTCAAGAAGGACCTGCGGGCCCCGTACTGGGAGGGTCAGGAGCGGGCGGTCAACTGAGCCCGATCCAGCGGTGAACCGGCGGCGGGCGATCGTCGCCATTCTCGCGCTCGCCCTCGGGGCGGGGGCCGCGGCCTGCAGCGACGACGGCGACCCGGCGGCCACCACCGAGCCCCCGACCACGTCGGCCGAGGTGGTCGAGGCCCCCAGCGGGGTGCTGACCGACCTGTCCGTGCGCCTGTCCAACCAGAGCACCATCGCCGGCGTCCTCACCGTGGCCGCCGACGAGCCGGTCCACGTCGAGGTCACCGCCACCCCCTCCGGCGACGACCCGGTGGTCGAGGTGCCCCGGACCGCCCGGGCCTTGCGCCGCCACCGTCTGCCGGTCGTCGGCCTGCGGGCCGAGACCACCTATGACGTGACCGTCAAGGCCTTCGACGACGCGGGCGACCCCGCGGGCCAGGGCGTGGTCCAGATGACCACGGGGGCCCTGCCCGACTGGATCCCACCGCTGCAGGTCAACCAGATCGACGCCGCCCGCATGGCTCCCGGCATCACCCTGTTCGACATCCAGCGTTGGGGCGTCGATCAGCCGCCGGACGAGCCCAGCGGGATGCTCGTCGGGGTCGACCAGGAGGGCGAGGTCGTCTGGTACCACGGCAACGACCTCGGGGCGGGCGACGCCCGCATGACCGAGGACGGGACCATCTTCCTGCTCTTCGCCCCCTTCGGGTTCAAGGAGATGGACATCCTCGGAAATCGGATCCAGTCCTGGGCGTGGGGCACGCCCGAGAACGTCCGGCCCGGCGGGCCCACGATCGTCGACTCCGACAACTTCGACCTGGTCAGCTTCCACCACGAGGTCGCGCCACAACCCGACGGGAACATCGTGGCCTTCGGGCGCTACGAGCTGGACCTGACCGACGCCGAGCAGGAGGCCATCTGCCCGGGCGACCCCGTCGACTTCGGCATCCGAGAGGACGTGGTCATGGAGTTCACCCGGGACGGCGAGATCGTCCACGAGTGGCCCCTGCACGACATCATCGACCCGGCCGAGATCCCGGGCCGGGAGCTGTGCGCCGTGGACTTCGAGGACTACCGGGACTGGGCCCACGGCAACGGCATCGTCCTCGACCGGGAGCACAACCAGGTCGTGGTCAGCGCCCGCCACATCGACCTCCTCTTCGCCTTTCGCTACGAGGCCGACGCAGACGGCCCGTCCGGCGAGCTCCTGTGGTCACTCGGCCCGCAGGGCACGCTGCCCCTCGACGGTGAGCCGTCCTACGGCCTCCACGCCCCTGAGGTCGAGGAGGACGGCTCGATCATGGTGTTCGACAACGGCAACGACCGACCGGTCGACGTCCCCTACAGCCGGGCCGTCCGCTACCAGATCGACCAGTCCTCTCCGGATCCGGCGAACTGGTCGGCCCGCCAGGTGTGGGAGTTCCGCACCGACGACCTCGAGACCGGTGCCCCCCTCTACGCCGACTTCCTGGGCGACGCCGACCGCCAACCCAACGGCAACGTGCTCATCGGATTCGGGGGCATCGGCCAGGACGATCCCCCGGCCCGGGGGCGCATCATCGAGGTCGTCCCCCACGGCGCGTCCGGCGGCGACATCGTCTTCGACATCAGCATCCCCGAGACCTACGTCAGCTACCGCGTCGAACGCCTCCCCAGCCTCTACGCCGGCCCGAGGTGGGTCCAGCCCTAGCGACCCAACTCTCGGCAAAGATCCACCTCACGCGGGGATCCTGCCGCCGGTTCGAGCGCTAGGCGAGGTCGAGGTCGTCGTCGGGGTCGTCGACGGGGGTGCTGCAGGTGGGGCACCACCACTGGGGCTCGAGCGCGGTGCCGCAGAGGTGGTGCTGGTAGGGGGCGGGCTCCCCCGAGCGGGCGGCTCCCCACTGGGCGAGGAGACGGAGGGCTCCGGCCAGGTCGCGGCCGGCGGCAGTGAGGTCGTACTCGAAGCGGGGCGGGCGCTCCTGGTAGGGCGTGACCACGATGACACCTTCGGCGGTCAGGTCCTTGAGCCGCTTGGACAGGACGTTGGGGGCCACGCCGGCCACGGCCTCCTGCAGGTCACCGAAGCGGCGGGGGCCGTCGAGGAGGGCGTCGACGAGGAGGAAGGACCACCGGTCCCCGACCCGGGCCACGGCTTCGGCCAGGGGGGACTCGGGATCGGGCACCGGGAAAGTCTCGCTCATGGGGTTGCCATCGGCCTGGATCCTGGCTAGTAACTTGCGCATTGCTAGTGACTAGTGAACCAAGGAACGACATGCCTTCCACCGAATCAGACGTCCAGAACCCCGCCCGCCAGGCCGCCGACCGGGTCGGCCCCTCGGTCGTCCGCGTCGGCCGACACGGTGGCCGCGGCGGCGGCATCGTCATCGAGCCCGGCGCCATCGTCACCAACGCCCACAACCTGCGCGGCCCGGAGATCACCGTGACCTTCGCCGACGGCCGCCGCGAGACGGGCGCCGTCGCCGGCCACGACATCGACGGCGATCTCGCCGTGGTCCGGGTCGACACGGGCGACGCCCCCGTCGCCGAGTGGGGTGGCTCGGCCGACCTCGGCGAAGCCGTCTACGCCGTCAGCCGCCTCGGCGACGGTGGCGTCCGGGTCACGACCGGCACCGTCAGCGCGGTCGACCGCACCTTCCGCGGCCCCCGCGGCCGTCGCATCCGCGGCAGCCTCGAGCACACCGCTCCGTTGGGCCGCGGCTCGTCGGGCAGCCCCGTGGTCGACGGTGAGGGTCGGGTCGTCGGGCTGAACACCCACCGCCTCGGCGAGGGCTTCTACCTCGCCCTCCCGGCCGACGAGGCCCTGCGGGACCGGCTGCGCAACCTGGCGGCCGGCGAGGTCCCCGTCCCCCGTCGCCTCGGCATCGGCCTGGCCCCGGCCGACGTGGCCCGCAAGCTGCGGGGCTCGGTCGGCCTCCCCGAGCGGGACGGACTGCTCGTTCGCCTCGTCGAGGAGGGTGGCCCCGGCGCCCGCGCCGGACTCCGGCGCGGTGACCTGATCGTCACCGCCGACGGCCAGGACGTGACGACCGTGGACGACCTCCACGACGCCCTGGACGCCGTGCCCGCCGGGGAGACCCTCGCCCTACGCATCGTGCGCGGCACCGAAGAGCTCGACGTCCGGGTTGCCTTCGACCTGGCCGAGGCCGCCGAGGAAGGCACGGCCTGAGCGCCATGGCGCTGGCTGAGGTGCCGACCGAGGGCGAGGCCCTCGACGCCTACTCCCAGGTGGTCATGGCCGTGGCCGAGGCCCTCCTGCCCAGCGTCGCCAGTCTCCGGGTCATGAGCCCGGCCGACGGGACGGGCGGCCGCCGACCTCGTGGCTCCGGGTCGGCGGTCGTCCTCTCCCCGGACGGCCTGCTGGTCACCTCGGCCCACGTGGTCGAGGGGGGCCATGGCGGCAGCGCCGCCTTTGCCGACGGCCGCGAGCTGGACTTCGACCTCGTCGGCACCGACCGGCTCACGGACCTGGCGGCCTTGCGGGTCCAGGGCGGCGACCTGGTCGCGGCCGAGCTGGGCAACGCCGACGACCTCCGGGTGGGCCAACTCGTGGTCGCGGTGGGCAACCCCCTCGGCTTCGGCGGCTCGGTCAGCGCGGGCGTCGTGTCCGCCCTCGGCCGCTCGCTGACCACCACCGACGGGCAGCACGCCCGGGTGGTCGACAACGTCATCCAGACCGACGCCGCCCTCCACCCGGGAAACTCCGGCGGCGCCCTGGCCGACAGCCGGGGCCGGGTCGTCGGCATCAACACCGCCGTGGTCGGCCCCGGCATCGGCCAGGGCCTCGGACTGGCCGTCCCGCTCGACCCGACCACCCAGGGCGTGCTGGCCAGCCTCGTTCGCGACGGTCGGGTCCGCCGGGCCTATCTCGGCCTGGCCGGCGGCGGCCGCCCGCTCCCCCCACGGGCGGCGGCCACGCTGGACCGGACGAGCGGTGTGGAGATCACCTCGGTCATCACCGACGGGCCCGCCGCCCGAGCCGGTCTCACCCCCGAGGCCATCATCGTGGCCGTCGACGGCGAGACCGTGACCGGCATGGGCGACCTGCAGCGGCTCATGAACGCCGACCGCATCGGCCGCCCGGTCGAGGTCACCGTCGTGCACCCCGACGGCCACACCGAGGACCACGCCGTGACCCCCGAGGAGCTCGGCGCCGCGTAGGTCGACCTAGCGTGGCCGCCGTGATCGACCCGGCGCCCACGCCGACCCTCCCGGCCTCCGCCTACCTGGACCCCGCGGTCTGGGACGCCGAGATCGAGGACGTCTTCCGCGCGGGCTGGGTGCCGGTGTGCCGCCTCGACCGGATCGCCCGCAGCGGCGACCGCTACGCCACGACGATCGCCGGCCACCCGGTGGTCGCCGTGCGGGACGGTGACGACGTCCGGGTGCTGACCAACGTCTGCCAGCACCGGTGGTCGACGGTGGCCGAGCCCGGCTGCAGCCAGGGCCGCAACCTGGTCTGCCCCTACCACCGTTGGTCATACGGCTTGGACGGTCACCTGCAGGCGGCCCCGCTGGCCGGTGCCTTCTGCCTCGACGACGTGGCCCTGCCCGAAGTCCGTCACGAGGTGTGGTTGGGCTTCGTCATGGCCAACCTCGACGGCGGCGCCGAACCGCTCGGCTCGTCCGTGGCCGGCCTCACCGAGATCCTCGCCCCCTGGCGGGTCGACGAGCTGGTGACCGTGGCCAGCCGCACCTACCCGTCCACGTGGAACTGGAAGGTCATGGTCGAGAACTGGATCGAGTGCTACCACCACATCGGCTCCCATCGGGACACGGTCGAGTCCCGCAACCCGGCCCGCACCACCCGGATCACCGAGACCGACGAGCCGTGGACCTTCATGACCGTCGACACCGACCCGGCCGCCCTGTTCCCGCCCGAGGAGTGGAGCGTCCCGATGGACGCCGAGGACGCCGGCCACCTGACCATCTGGGCCGTCTTCCCCCTCCTCCTCGGGGGGACCGAGGCCCCGTTCTCGTTCTGGCTGGAGGTGACTCCGCACACCGTCGACCGCCACCACGTCACCTGGCACCTGCTGACCCACCCGGACCGGGCCGCCGAGTGGGACGACGGGTTGGCCGAGCTGATCATGGACGGCTTGGACGAGGTCCATCGGGAGGACATGGCCCAGTGCGCGAAGGTCGACGAAGGGCTGCGCAGCGGGGCGCTGGAGACCGGTCGCCTGGTCGAGTTGGAGACCCCGATCGCCCACTTCCACCGTTGGCTGACGGACCAGCGGCGGGACCACTGAAAAAATCACGAACTCCCCCGGTCGGGGGAGTTCTCATGCCGCCGACCCTCGGGTAGACAGGGCGCAGGTGGCTGTCGGGCCTGGACACCCTTCCCTCCAGGCCCGGCAGCTGCCGTTTTGTTGCGCCCCCGGCGCCCGGCTGGGTTTGACTACTCCGTTGCCTCGGCTGTGCAGGGTGAGGCGTCGCAGACGTCGATGAGCTCGTCCTCCCAGAGGAAGGCGTACTTCTGGTCGCGGTTGGCGGGGTCGGCGCGGGTCCTCGTGGGGGTCGGGCCCGGCGTGGGGCGGGCTGTTGGTGATGGGGGGGACCTCCGCGCCGCTGTCCCAGTAGACGAGGGCCGAGCCGGCGAACGGGTACTCGTCGACCGCTTCCAGGCCCCACAGCGGCTCGGTGTCGGGATGGCGACCCTCGGCCAGGGCGGGCTGGCGGACCGAGGCGCCGATGGTCCGGGCCATGATCTCCGCCGACCACATGGACACCTGGTGGTCACCGAAGGCCACGTTGAGCAGGACCTGGTGCTCGGGCGTGTCCGGGTACGGGTCGGAGGTCAGGTGCTGGGCGTAGCCGTCGTTCTCGGCCCGGTCCCAGAGCATCTGGACGATCGACAGCCCCAGGTTCTGCTCGACGGGGTCCGGGTAGGCCGGGTCGAGGATGGCGGCATAGGTGTCGAAGTCCACGCTCCGGCGGAGGAGCAGCGAGTAGTTCATGCCGGGAACGCCGAGCACGGCCCGGGTCCAGTCCTGGGCCACCGCGGTGGCCGCCCCGCCCATGATCCCGCCCTGGCTGTTGGCGTCGAAGGCCAGCGCGCTGGTGTCGAGCAGGGGGTCGCCGGCGTCGTTCTGGAACTCGACGGCGCTGGTCAGGCCGTCCTCGTGCAGCATCAACCGGCCCAGGAACAAGAAGTTCAGGATCCCCTGCTGGGAGCGGTCGGCCAGCGTCGGGAACTCCCCGAGCTGGCCCAGGATCGACGCCGCGTTGGCGACGTCGTCCTCGGACATGCCGATCCAGTCGGTGGCACAGAAGGCCACCCCGTGCTCGCGCACAAAGTCGGCGATGTTGCCCGCCTCCACCTCGTCCCGGCTACCGAGCAGGCCGTGACCGTAGAGCGACATCGGGGCCGGCCTGTCGGCCGCGGCGTCGGGTACGGCGCATTCGAAGTCGGCGGTGAAGTCGCCGTTGCGCTGGGGTAGCCCGTCCGGCCCGTTGTCGAACCGAGTGCCGGCCGCACCGTCCTCGGTCAGGTAGAGCGGTACCTGAAAGGTCCCGTGGATGTAGCGGAGCTCGGCCTCCTCAGGATCGACCACCACATCGTCCACGGTGAACTCGGGGGCGGCGGCGCCCAGGTCGGCGAAGGCGTCGTCCCGGATGTGGAGCAGGCGCTCGGACAGGTTCCGCTCGCTGGCGATCGTGAAGTCCCAGGCCAGGTACAGGTCCTGCCGCGGCACGCCGGCCAGCGCGAGGGCACCGATGGCGCGCTCCATTGGTTCGCGGTGATCCTCGATGACGGGCAGGTCGGTGGACAGGTTGTCCCGGTAGACCAGGAACCCGGGCGACGGCTCCAGCGCCTCGCCGTCGGTGCCCACCAGGTCGCGGAGGCCGACGGCGTAATGGTGGCCCTCCAGGTAGTTGACCCCGGCCCGGATGAAGAGGAGACGGTCCTCGTCGGCTTCCGCTCCGGAGTCCTGCTCGGCCCAGACCGGTTGGCGCTCGCCCGTGTCCATGTCGACGACGACCACCGGCGAGTCCTCGGCCAACGAGTCCGGGATGTCGGTGATGGCGGGCAGGTCCGACGCTTCCACGTCGAGGCCGGGCACCTGGGTCAGCAGTGCCGTCCCGGGGCTGAAGCCGTCATTGCGGTTCCACTCGGTGGGGTCGGCCACGACCCCGTCGGCGTTGACCGGCATGCCGGACTCGGGCAGGGCCACGAGCAGGCCCGTGTCGGTGTCGGCTGACTCGACCGTGAACCGGTTGCTGGGGAACGGGAGCAGGCAGGCCCGAGGGTCGGACGGGTCGCAGTCGGGCCCGCCGCCGTCGTCCTCGATGGCCGCGATGACATCGGCGGGTGCGGGCTGGACCGCGGGTGGGTCACCGGCAGTGGTGGCCGGCTGGGCGTCCTCCCCACCGTCCCCACTGTCATCTCCCGAACAGCCGACGACCGCCAACAGGGCGATCGCGGCCAGTGCCCCCCACCGGCGTCGCATAGGGCCGCAAGCGTAGGCAGCGGTAGCTTGCGCCGATGGCGGGCAACAGCAACCGGGCGATCATCGCAGCGCTCATCGCCAACCTCGGCATCGCCATCGCCAAGTTCGCCGGCTTCCTCATCACCGCCTCGTCGTCGCTGCTGGCCGAGAGCATCCACTCCGTGGCCGACACCGGGAACCAGGCCCTCCTTCTCCTGGGCGGCCGCAAGGCCAAGAAGGAGGCGACCGAGGACCACCCCTTCGGCTTCGGGCGGGAGCGCTACTTCTGGGCCTTCGTCGTCGCACTGGTGCTCTTCAGCCTCGGCTCTCTCTTCGCCATCTTCGAAGGCATCGAGAAGCTGCGCCACCCCCATCAGCTCGAGTCGCCGTCGGTGGCCATTGCCATCCTGGTGATCGCGATGGTCCTCGAAGGCTGGTCGTTCCGCACCGCGGTCATCGAGTCCCGGCCCCTCAAGGGCGACCTCTCGTGGTGGCAGTTCATCCGGCGGGCCAAGCAGCCCGAGCTGCCCGTGGTCCTCCTCGAGGACTTCGGCGCGCTCACCGGCCTGGTCATCGCCCTCATCGCCATCAGCCTCACGATCCTCACTGACGACGCCATGTGGGACGCCATCGGCACCATCACGATCGGTGCGCTCCTGGGGGCCATCGCCTTCGTCCTGGCCCAGGAGATGAAGAGCCTGCTCATCGGCGAGTCGGCCACGAGGTTCGTCCGGGACAGGATCGAGGACGCCATCAACAACTCGCCCGCCACGGTGGCCCTGATCCACATCCGCACCCAGCACCTCGGCCCCGACGAGCTCCTGGTCGGCGCCAAGATCGACTTCGGCGCCACCCTCACCGGCGCCGAGCTGGCCAAGGCCATCGACGCGGTGGAAGCCGACATCCGGGCCGCCGTCCCCGCAGCCACGATCATCTACCTCGAACCCGACATCCAGCGCCTCACCGAGAACGAGTCCGACGAAGCGTGAATCCGCGGCCGGACCGCGGATGGGTCGCTGGTCTGCGCAAACCACCGAGCTGAATGAGACACGCGTTCGGCGTCCCCGTCAGGAGCCGCGCCGAGAGCGCAGCAAAACGGAGACGAGGAGTGCTCGGGGGGCAAGCACTCCTCGTCTCCTTGGACGACGGCTCGGGGGGAGAGCCGTCGCGATGTGCAGCGGTCCGGGGAAGACCGCCGATCAGGCGGCCTGTATCAGGCGGCCTTGGCCTTGGTGCTCTTGGCCGCGGGCTTGGCGGCCGGCTTGGTCGTCGCCTTGGCGGCCGGCTTGGTCGTCGCCTTGGCGGCCGGCTTGGCGGCCGGCTCGGTGACGAACTGGCGCCGCACGGGCTCGGTGGCCGTGAGGACCGCCTCGGTGACCTGCTTCCGGATGTCGGTCAGCGTCTCGCCGACCTTGTCGCGGGCCTCGGTCAGCCGGGCCGTGGGGACCTTGTCGCCGAGGTCCGGGATGTGGAACTCGGCGAGGCGATCCTCGACCTTGGTGGCGACGGCCTGGAAGCCGTTGACGACGGGCTCCTGGATGCGGGCCACGACATCGCGGACCTGGTCCTGGATCTCGGTGAGCTTCTCGGTGGCGACCGACATGTCGATCTTCTTTCCTCTTGGCGGGGGCACTGTCTCGCTGGCTGGAGTGCTAACTCCATCAAGCACTACGAGTAGTAAAGCAAGCATTGCTCACTCCGTCAACCCTTTTGCTAACAAAAGTTCGCACTTGTGCCCGATGTCACGCCGTCTCCTGTCTCCGCCTTCGCGCGGCTGGTGGCGATCAGTCCGCTAATCCCGATAGGTTTGGTCAGGAATCAACGACGAGGAGGCCACCAGATGGCACTGCGATTGGGCGACCCCGCCCCCAACTTCACCGCCGACACCACCGAGGGCGAGATCGACTTCTACGACTGGAAGGGTGACGCCTGGGCCGTCCTCTTCTCACACCCCGCGGACTACACCCCGGTGTGCACCACCGAGCTGGGCTACCTGGCCTCGATCAAGCCCGAGTTCGACAAGCGCAACACCAAGATCCTGGCCGTGTCCGTCGACTCCCTCGAGGACCACAAGACCTGGTCCGGCGACATCGCCGAAGTCGAAGGCACAGCGGTCAACTACCCGATCATCGCCGACCAGGACAGGAAGGTGGCCGAGGCCTACGACATGATCCACCCGGGTGAGGGCGACACCTCGACCGTGCGCTCGGTCTTCGTGATCGGCCCCGACAACAACGTGAAGCTCCAGCTCACCTACCCGAAGAGCACCGGCCGGAACTTCGACGAGATCGTGCGGGTCATCGACTCGCTGCAGGTGACGGCCAACCACGGCCTGTCCACGCCGGCACAGTGGAACAAGGGCGAGAAGGTCATCGTCCCGCCGACGGTCTCCACCGACGACGCCCGCGAGAAGTACCCCGACGTCGACGAGAAGAAGCCCTACCTGCGCTACGTCGACGAGCCCGCGTAAACCACGCGATCAACTGATCGGACGGCACGGAGGCACGGGCCCGGCCCGTGCCTCCCGCGCGTCCGGGGTCAGGAGCGGGTGAGGGGGGAGGCGCCGCGGGCCAGGCGGGCCACGTTGCGCCAGCCCTCGGCCGGCACCCCGGCCAGGCGGGGACAGGGGGCGCGGCGGCGCCCAGGGCCTCGTCGGTGACCACGGCGACCACGGTCTGCAGGAGGCGGTCCTGGGTGCTGGAGGCCAGGTCGGTGGCCTGGTCGGCCAGCTCGACGGCCCGCTCGTCGTCGCCCGCGGCCGTGGCCGCCAGCATCCCGGCCAAGAGGGCTTGGACCCGGTCGTGGTAGGTCGCCCGACGAGCGGCGAGCGTGCCCGCCAGCAGGCGCTCGACGGCATCGCGGTCCCCGGTGGCGGCCCGGGCCAAGGCCAGGGCCGACGCCGAGGCCGGGTGGGCTTCCGGATCAGGGGCGCCGCCCATGCGGTCCAGGAGCGCCGCCGCCCGGTCGGCCTGCCCGTCCTGGAGGAGGGCGAGGGCCACGCCGAGGAGGGCGTCGCTCTGGCCGATGGCGGCCACATCGAGACCGTCCACGTCGATCCCCTCCAAGGCGGCGATCGCCGCCTCGGGCTGGCCCAGCGCCACCTGGGCCAGGACGGCCACGACCAGTCCGGCGAAGCCGATGGGCTGCTCGGTCTCGGTGCTCAGGACCCGGCCCCGCTCGACCGCCTCCAGGCCCTCCTCGATGCGCCCGATGGCCAGGAGCACGCGGGCCAGCGTGCCCGTGGCCTGCACCTGGCCGCCGATGTCGTCGGCCCGGATCATGGCGGCCACGGCCTGCTCGGCGGGGGCGACGGCTTCCTCGGCCCGGCCCGACCACAGGCGCACCGAGGCCACGAGCATGCGCATCATGCCCTCGGCCCACCTGTCGCCCCGGTTCGAGGTCTCGAGCAGCAGACGCTCGGCCAACGCCTCGGCGTCGACGAAGTCGCCCCGATGGAACTTGACCCAGGCCATCAGGCCCTGGGCCCAGCCAAGGCCACCGGTGTCGCCGATGGCGGTGAACACGGCGATGGAGTCCTCGAGGTGGGCCTCCGCCACGTCGGCGAGACCGGACTCGTAGGCGGTCCAGGCCAGGTTCTGCAGGGCCCAGGCTTCCTCCCGCTGGTTGCCCACCTCACGGGCGACGGCGAGGGCCTCTTCGATCGACTGGGTGGCGGCCGCGCGGTCCCCGATGGACAACTCGGCCATTCCCCGGAGGCGGAGAGCCTCGCCCCGCAGCGCCTCGGCTCCGACGTCGGCCAGGATGTCGGCGGCCCGGGTGAGGATCTCACTGGAGGTGACGGCGTCGCCCCCCTTCATCTCCAGGTCGCCGAGGACCACAAGAGCCTCGCCGTAGGCGGTCTGGTCCCCCCGGCTGTCGGCGTGGGCCAGGGCTTTGGTCAAGTCGGCCCGCGCGTCGTCCAGGTCGCGGACACCGATGCCGCAGCGGGCCCGACGAACCAGGGCCGACACCGCCTGCGGACCGGCCTCGTCGTCGATCAGGTCGATGATCTGGCTCGTGAGGCGTAGGCCGACGAGGTGGTGCTCGGAGGCGAGGGCGCCGTCGGCCGCCCGCTCCAGCCACAACAGGGCCCGCTCCCGCACGTCGTCGGGAACGCCGGCCGAGGCCCCGACATCGGCCACCAGCTCGGCCGCCAACGCGTAGTGGTGGGCGATGCGGTCGACCATCGCCGTCGGGAGCTTGTCCCCTGTCCCGTGGTGCTCCAGCCACTTGGCGATGCCGGCGTGACCCGTCGCCCGCCGGGCCTTCGTCAGCGTGCCGTAGGCGACATCGCGGACCAGGTCGGAGCGGAAGCTCCAGCGGTCGTCGTCGACCTCGAGCAGCTCCTTTTCGATCA
The DNA here is from genome assembly GCA_963725155.1 of uncultured Microthrixaceae bacterium. Taxonomy (GTDB): domain Bacteria; phylum Actinomycetota; class Acidimicrobiia; order Acidimicrobiales; family DATDAH01; genus DATDAH01. The sequence goes on along the minus strand of CAVRXU010000002.1, from coordinate 438,579 downwards.
GCCCGGCCAGGCCGGCGGTGACGTCGGTGATGCCGTGGTACTCCGCCGCCATGATCTCGAGGGACTCGGTGTTCCCCCGCCGGCCGAGGATGGCGGCGTCCTCCAGCAGCGACCGCTCTTCGGTGGTGAGGGCGTCGAGGCGGGCCTGGATGAGGCCTCGCAGGTTGTCGGGCAGCCCGGCCAGGTCCCCGGTGGGGGTCGGGCTCCGGGGCTGGCCCACCTCCCCCGTGTCCTGGAGCAGGGTGACCAGCTCCTCGAGGAAGAACGGGTTGCCGCCGGCCCGGTCGAGGAGCTGCTCCCGGAGCTCCTCGTCGGGCTCCCACCCGAGCAACGAGTCGAGCAGGACGCACGCTGCGTCCCGGTCGAGCGGCTCGAGGTGGACGATGGCGGAGTTGTGGCGACCGGGGCGGGGCGACCAGCAGTCGTGGATGGCGTGCCGAGCGGTACCGACCACGATGTAGGGCAGCCGGCCGAGGCGCTCCATGAGCTCGTCGATGAACTCCAGGACCTCGGTGTCGGCCCAGTGGAGGTCGGCCAGGATGACCACCACGGGTGACCGGGCGGCGAAGGCCTCGATGACCGTGAGCAGCGCCCAAGTGGCCTCCTCGCGGGCCCGACCCGGGTCGAGGTCGCGCAGGGGGCCCTCGTGGCCGATGAGGTGGAGCAGGCCCTCGGTGATGCGCAGGACCTCGGCGTCGTTGCCGGGGCGCTCCAGGATCTTGGCCACCATCTCGCCCAGGCGGACCCGGACCGCGGGGGCCCCGACGTCGCCCTCGATGCCCGCCGCCTGGCGCAGGGCCTCGGCGACGGGCCACCACACGTTGGCCTCGCCGTAGGGCACACAACGACCCTCGAGGACGACGGCGTCGTGGGTGATCCGGGCGTAGGTGGCCAGCTCGTTGGCCAGTCGGCTCTTGCCCACACCGGCGTCGCCCACCAGCAGCATGAACTGCGCTCGCCGGTTCGTGATCGCGGTGTCGATGGCCGACGTCATGTGGGCCAGCTCGAACCGGCGACCGACCAGCGGTCCGTCGTCCCGACGGCGGCGGTAGCCCGGGGGCAGGGCGGCGCCCGTGGCCACCCAGGCCTCAACCGTCTCGGCCCGGCCCTTCACGTCCAGGGAGCCCCGGAACTCGTAGATGACGCCGTCACCGGTGGATTCCCGGGTGGCGGGCCCGACCAGGACCTCGCCCGGGGCCGCTTCGGCTTCGAGGCGCTGCGCGGTGTTCACCACGTCCCCCATGGCGGTGTAGTCGCCGCCGGCCCGCAGCGCACCGACCAGGACCTCGCCGGTGTTGACCCCCACCCGAAGCTCGAGGGCGGCACCGAAGTCGGTGGCGGCGTCGCCCAGGATCTCCTGCATGCGCAGGGCGGCCCGCACCGCCCGCTCGGCGTCGTCCTCGTGGGCCACCGGGGCCCCGAAGAGCGCGACCACGGCGTCACCGATGATCTTGTCGACCTTGCCCCCGTAGCTCTCGACCACCGAGACCAGGCGCTGGAAGCAACGGTCGACGACGTTCTTGACCTGCTCGGGGTCGTTGCCCTCCGACAGGGTGGTGAACCCGACGAGGTCGGCGAAGAGGACGGTGACGACCCGGCGTTCGTCGGCCACCAGCGCGATCGCGTGGCCGCAATGAGAACAGAACCGGGCTCCGTCGGGGACGGCGGCCCGGCAGGCCGGGCACTCCATGGGCCGAGGATACGAGACGGCCGCCCTCGCGGGCGGCGGAGATCCCCCGTTCGGGTTGGTGACCATTGTCACCTCCACCCCCCTGGGTCGGCCCCGCCCGTTCTGCGAGGATGGTCCGGACTGCGCCGCAGTCTGACCCGCCAGCCAGACCGCCCCGGAGGCCACCGTGACCGTCGTCGACTCCCCCGCCCCCAGCGCCCCCACAGGAGGGGGCGTCGCCGCCCGGACCGTCGACGCGGTCAAGACCTACGGCAGCGGGGACACCCAGGTGCAGGCCCTGGACGGCGTGAACCTGGAGATCGGCTCCGGTCGCTTCACGGCGGTCATGGGCCCGTCCGGGTCGGGCAAGTCCACGCTCATGCACTGCATGGCGGGCCTGGACGACCTGACCTCGGGCCGCGTGTTCATCGGCGACGTGGACCTGACCGAGCTCAAGGAGAAGGAGCTCACCGTCCTGCGCCGGGACCACGTGGGCTTCGTCTTCCAGGCCTTCAACCTCGTGCCCACGCTGACGGCAGAAGAGAACATCCGCCTGCCTCAGTCCCTCGGCGGGCACAGCCCCGACCCCGAGTGGATGGACAAGGTGATCGCGACCGTGGGGCTGGCCGATCGCCTCCACCACCGACCCTCGGAGCTGTCCGGGGGCCAGCAGCAGCGGGTGGCCGTGGCCCGGGCCCTGGTCGGCCGACCCCAGTTGGCCTTCGCCGACGAGCCCACCGGCAACCTCGACTCCAACAGCGGGTCCGAGATCCTGGCCTTCATGCGCAACGCGGTGGACGTCCTCGGCCAGACGATCGTGATGGTCACTCACGACCCGGTCGCCGCCTCCTACTCGGACCGGGTGGTGTTCCTGGTCGACGGCAAGATCACCGACGACATGGCCGACCCCACCCAGGACAAGGTCATCGACAGGCTCAAGGACCTCGGGGGCTGATCGCGTGTTCAAGGTCGCGCTGAAGGGGGTCCTGGCCCGCAAGGGACGCGTGCTGACCACGGCCATCGCCGTGATGCTCGGCGTGGCGTTCGTGATCGGCACCCTCGTCCTCTCCGACACCATCACCCGGGTCTTCAACGACCTGTTCGCCGACGTCAACGAGGGCACCGATGCCGTCGTCCGGGCCGAGTCCACCTTCGACGACGGGTTCGGGAGTGACATCCGGGGTCGCATCGACCAGAGCCTGTTGACCGACGTCCTGGCCACCGACGGCGTGGCCGACGCCGACGGCCAGGTCCAGGGCTTCGCCCAGTACGTCGACGCCGAAGGCGACGCCATCGGCAATCCGGGCCAGGGCGCACCCACGCTCGGCTTCAGCTGGCCCGAGGTCGAGGAGCTGAACCCGTTCGTGCTCGCGGCCGGCGATCGCCCGAGAGGCGCCAACGAAGTCGTGATGGACAAGGCCACGGCCGACAGCGAGGGCTTCGAGGTGGGCGACACCGTCGAGGTCCTCACCCAGGAGGCGCCACAGGAGTTCACGATCTCCGGCATCGCCCGCTTCGGGACCGCCGACAGCCCGGCCGGGGCCACGGTCGCCCTGTTCGACCTGCCGACCGCTCAGTCGATCATCGCCGAGCCCGGCAAGTTCGACTCGATCGCCGCCGTGGCCGAGGACGGAGTCAGCCAGCAGCAGTTGGCCGACAACCTGACCGCGGCGCTGCCCACCGATCAGAGCCTGGAGGTGCTCACGGGCGACGAGATCACCAAGGAGACCCAGGACGCCATCACCAGCCAGCTCAGCTTCTTCACCACGTTCCTCCTCGTGTTCGCGGTCATCGCGGTGATCGTCGGGGGGTTCGTCATCTACAACACGTTCGGGATCCTGGTCGCCCAGCGGGGCCGGGAGCTGGCCCTGCTCCGGGCCATCGGCGCCTCCCGTCGTCAGGTCATCAGCTCGGTGCTGGTCGAGGCCGGCTTCGTCGCCCTGGTCGGCTCCCTGTTCGGCATCGTCCTCGGCATCCTTCTCGCCAGCGGTCTGCGCTCGCTGCTGAACAGCTTCGGGGTCGACCTGCCCGATGGATCCCTGGTCATCTCCCCGGGGACGATCCTGGTCGGGATCATCCTCGGGTTCGTGGTGACCTCGGTGTCGGCCCTGTTCCCGGCGTTCCGGGCGTCGCGCATCCCGCCCGTCGCCGCCATGCGCGCCGGGAGCCGCGACACGTCGGGCCATTCGAGGGTCCGGATCCTCGCCGGGTTGCTGATCACCATCGTCGGGGGCCTGCTGCTGGCCCAGGGCCTCTTCGTCGGGGGCGACAACGCCCTGCTCATGGTCGGGGTCGGCGCCGGGTTCGTCTTCCTGGGCGTGACCATCCTGGGCCCGGTCCTGGTCGGGCCGTTCGTCGCGGTCATCGGTTGGCCGGTCGCCCGCTTCCGGGGCATGACCGGCCGCCTGGCCAAGGAGAACACGGTGCGCAACCCCAAGCGCACCTCGTCCACCGCCGCCGCCCTGATGATCGGCGTCGGCCTGGTCGGCCTCATCGCCATCGCCGCGGCATCAGTGACAGCCTCGATCGACCAGGCCATCGACGAGTCCTTCACGGGTGACTTCGTCGTCGACTCGGGCTCCTTCGGCTTCGGCGGCCTCAGCCCGGCCCTGGCCGACGACCTGAACACGCTGCCCGAAGTCGACGTCGCCACCGGCATCCGCTTCGGCATCGCCCGCATCGACGGCTCCGGCCAGGCCCTCCTGGGCGTCGACCCGGCCACGGCCTTCGACATCCTCGACGTCGGCATCGTGGCCGGCTCGCCCGACGACCTCGACGACAACGGCATCGCCGTGCAGCAGGACAAGGCCGAGAGCGACGGGCTGTCGATCGGCTCCACGGTGCCCACGACCTTCGCCGAGACCGGCCGGCAGGATCTCGAGGTGGCGATGATCTTCGCCGACGACGACGTGATCCAGGGGACCAACTACCTGATCGGGCGCTCGGCCTACGAGGCCAACTTCGCCGACCAGTTCGACCTGCAGGTCTTCGTGCTCAAGGCCGACGACGTGACCCAGGAGCAGGCCCGCGAGGCCATCGACGAGGTGGCCTCGGGCTTCGCGAACGCCGAGGTCCAGGACATCGAAGAGTTCAAGCAGGCCCAGACCGATCAGATCAACCAGTTCGTGTCCATCATCTACGCCCTCTTGATGCTGGCCGTGGTCATCGCCCTGTTCGGCATCGGCAACACCTTGGCCCTGTCGATCATCGAGCGCACCCGGGAGTTGGGCCTCCTCCGGGCGGTGGGCATGACCCGCCGGCAGCTCAGGACCACCGTGCGTTGGGAGGCGATCCTCACCTCGATCTTCGGCACGTTGCTCGGCCTGGCCATCGGCCTGTTCTTCGGCTGGGCGATCGTGGAAGCGCTCAAGGACGAGGGCCTGAAAGCCTTCGTCGTGCCGGTGGGTCAGCTCATCATCATCGTGGTCATCGCCGCGCTGGCCGGTGTCCTCGCCGCCATCCTCCCCGCCTGGCGGGCGTCCAAGCTCAACATCCTGAACGCCATCGCCGACGACTGAGATCGCCCCGCCTGGGTCGTCCGGCCTAGGGCACAGGACGGCGCGGCCCGGACTCCACGCCCGGGCGATGAGTCATCCGGCCCAGGGAGCGGTGGAGAACGGCCCCGGACCTCGTCGCGACGATGAGTCGTCCGGCTCATTCCGCGGCGGAGGACACGGCGGCTCGTCGTGGCGACGGGTCGTGAGGCCTCGCCCGCGGGCCGCGCCACGACTGGCCTCTCGCGTCCCCGATGAGTCGTCCGGCCCATGCCTCGCGAGACAGACGGGGCAGGCGAGCAAGGGCGATGAGCCTTCCGGCCCATTGGCGCCGACGGGCGCTCCGTCGATAGTTGAGTCATGGCAATCACGGAGCGCACCCAGGTGGACCAGCTCGACCTCCGCATGGTCGAGTCGACCGACTGCCTCGGCACCCTGGCCCAGATCCTGGACGAGGTCCCCGACGTCATCGTGGTCACCTTGGCGGTGGGTCCCATCCACCCGCTGCGAGTCTGCCGGGAGGTCGCCGACCGCTCCCCGGTGAGCCGGGTCCTCATCCAGGCTCCGGCCGACCAGGCCGCTCACAGCTACCAGGCGCTGCGGGTCGGCGCGTGGGGTTGCATCGATTCCGACGCCGGGCCGGGCGAGCTGCACGAGGCCGCCGAGGCCGCGGCCCGGGGCGAGGCCCGGCTGCCTGCTCGCCACGCCGCCTGGGTCCTGCGGGAGCTCGACAGCGCCACCGAGCCCGCGGCCGGCTCCGCGCCCACCCCTGACCGCATGACGGCGGCGGAGCGCATGGTCCTCCGCCTCCTGGCCGACGGCTCCTCCCCCGAAGAGATCGCCGAGCACCTGGACACGACTCCCCGGGTCGTCGGTCGCCACGCCGGCGCCGCCCTCTCCCGCCTCCACCAGCGCTACCGCCGCCCGGCCACCGTCCCCACGACGGTCCCCGCGCCGGCCCCGGTCCCGGCCACCGTTCAGCAGACCCTCGTCGCCGCCTGACCCGGCCGTTCTGATCGCTTCCGCGATCAGCGCCTCCGCTCAGCGCATCCCATCCCGGAGCTCGCGGCGCCAGACGACGCGGAGCCCGGACCAGGTGTCATCGATGGCGCAGACCTTGTTGTCCACCAGGCCCATGGGCAGGGCCACCTCCCGAACAGTGTCCTCGGTGATGTCGGTCGGTACCCCCGAGACCTTCTTGGGCCAGGCGATCCAAAGCCCACCGTCGACGTCCATGGCGGCGACCAGGATCGGGAGGCGCTGCTCGAAGTCCGCCCGACGGGTGTGGAAGCTGACCAGCACGTCGTTGGTCCCCCTGGCGGCGGTTCGGATGGCGACGCCGTCAGGCAGGCCGACGAGGGTGGCCTCGAACCCGTCGGGCGCCTTCAGCAGGGCCACCGAGTGGCCCGGCTTGATCCCCAGCTTCTGGGCCAGCGGCGTGCCCGAGTAACCGGCCGCCACGGCGCTAGCCCGCGGGACGGAGGTCGGCGAAGTCCCAGAAGGCCCGGAGCTGGGTGATCTTCCCGGCGTCATCGAAGGCGAGCACGTCGATCACGGGCACCATCATCCGGTCCTCACCGAGGAGCGGCCGGGCCTCGCCGGGGAAGGCCGCGTTGGCGCCCGCCACCCGCACCGGTCCGGTGACGGTGAGCTCGATCTCGGGTGTCATCTGGCGGGTCATGTCCCAGAACGCGCTGATGGCCTCGGTTCCCCGGTGGACCTCGCCCCCGACGGGATCCTCCAAGGTGGCGTCGTCGGCGAACAGGCCCACGTAGGCGTCCTTGTCGCCGGCGCTGAACACCTCGGTGTAGCGCTGGACAGTGGCTCGGATCTGGTCGGCGTCGGGCACGGCGGGACGTTACTGCCGACGGCGCGGGCGGTCGGCCCAGAGGATGAGCCTCGGCCCGCGGTCCCAGGTGAAGTAGTTCCACGTCCAGTTGACCAGCACCGAGAGGCGGTTGCGGAAGCCGATCAGGTAGACGAGGTGCAGTCCGAGCCAGGACCACCAGCCCAGCGTCCCCCGCAGGGTGAACCCGTTCGGGAACTGGGCCACCGCCGCCCGGCGGCCGATGGTGGCCATGATCCCCTTGTCCTTGTAGTGGAAGGGTTCCGGGGCGCCGGCCCGGCCGAAGGTCCTGGTGAGCTGTCGGGCGGCGTGCCGGCCCGACTGCATCGCCACCTGAGCGACTCCCGGCAGCGGTCGGCCGTCCTCACCGGGGATCACGGCGACGTCACCGACGGCGTAGACGTTGGGATGGCCGGGCACGCCGAGGGTGGGCTCGACCACGATGCGCCCGCCGGGTCCCAGGGGCAGCCCGAGGCGCTGGACGAGGGCGTTGGCCTTCACGCCGGCCGCCCACACCACCGTCTCGGTCGGGATGCGCTCCCCACCGGCCAGGGTCACGGCGTCCTCCGCCACCGATTCGACCTGTTGTTCGAGACGGACCTCGACACCGCGCTTCTCGAGGGTGTGACCGGCGTTGGCGCTCAGCTTCGGAACGAACGGCGTGAGCAGGCGGTCGGCCAGCTCCACCAGGACGATCCGGGACCGGCGTTCGAGGTCCAGGTCGGGGAAGTCCTTGCGCAGGACGTGGTGGACCAGCTCGGCCAGCGCCCCCGCCAACTCGACCCCCGTCGGCCCGCCACCGACGATGACCCAGGTCAGGGCCGCATCGGCCTCGTCGGGATGGGCGTGAGCCCACTCGACCCGGGACAGCAGGTGGTTGCGCAGGGTCAACGCGTCGGCCAGGGAGTACAGGGGCAGGCTGTGCTCAGCCGCCCCCGGCACCCCGAAGAAGTTGGTCCCGGCGCCGGCGGCCAGGATCAGGCCGTCGTAGGGGATGGGCTCGCCGTCGTCGACCTCCACCAGCTGCTCGTCCCAGTCCACCCCAGTGACCGCGGCGTGGCGGAAGGCCACGTTGGCCTGCTTCCAGAAGACGCCACGGACGGGATGGGCGACATCGGCGGCGTTCAGGCCGGCCGTGGCCACCTGGTAGAGCAAGGGCTGGAAGGTGTGGAAGTTGTTCCGGTCGATGAGGGTGACATCCACATCGGCCCCCTTCAACGCCCGGGCCGCGTTCAGCCCACCGAACCCGGCCCCGATGACGGCCACCCTCACGGTTGGCACCGGGGGCACCAGTAGGTCACTCGGGGATCCTCGCCCTGGAGTCGACGTTGGACGGGCGTTCCGCACCGGGGGCACGGCTGTCCGAAGCGCCCGTACACGGCGAGGCCGCCACCGGGCAGGGTCGAACGTTCGCCGGGTGAGGTGACGTTGGCCCGGAGCTGGCGGGCGGCCACGGTCACGAGGCGACCGCGGGTCTCGACGTCGAGGTCCTGGACCCGGGCGAAGGGGCTGACCCGGCACGCCCACAACACCTCACTCTTGAAGACGTTGCCGATGCCGGCCGCCACCTGCTGGTCGAGGAGCAGCGGTGCGATCTCACTGTCGGCATCGGCCCGGGCCGCCATCCGAGCCAGTACGTCGTCGACCGGAGGATCCTCCAGACAGAGGTCCGGGCCCAAGTGGTCGAGAGGCTGGGGCAGGTGGGCCGGCGGCTGGCGGTACAGGTCGACGACCGGGGCCTTGAAGCAGACCGCCTCCCAGTCGGCAACCCCGACCACGGCCCGCGCCAGGTGAGCGGGGAGGCGCCACCGGCTCCCCGAGCGGTAGAGGTGCCAGGTGCCGGTCATCCGCAGGTGGGTGTGGAGCGTCACGCCGTCTGAGAAATGGATCAGCAGGTGCTTGCCCTTGGCCTCGACCACGGTGATCGCCGAGCCCAACGCGGGCCGGGGGCCGACGGCACGCGGCGCCTCGAAGCGCTCCAGCGCCTGACCGGCCAGCGCGGGACGGAGCCGATCGGCCACCCGGTGGATGGTGTCGCCCTCGGGCACGCCCTCAGGGTAGGGACCGCCGACGCCGGGCAGGGCGGGTGGGGCCCAGCGCCTAACGTGACCCGACCATGAGCCCCGAACCCGAGCCCATCGAGCTGGTCCCGCTGGGCCGCATGACCATCGGGCTGCGCGACCCGATGGTGCTCCCCGGGACCCCGGGGGGCACGTTCGTCATCGCCGAGTTGGCTTCAGCCCACTTCGAGGGCGAGCGCCTGAAGGCCGACGCCAAGGGCAGCGCCAACGCCGACTGGCTGACGATCGGGCCCGACGGCACCGTGGCCATCGACGTGCGGATCCTGCTCGAGACCGATGACGGGGCGCTGATCTACCTGCAGTACGCCGGCCGGCTGAACCTGGCCGACCAGACTGTCGTCGCCGCCCCCCTGTTCCAGACCGGCGACGAGCGCTACGCCTGGCTCAACGGTGTGCAAGCCGTCGCCAAGGGCAAGACCGACGGCAGCACCCTGGTCTACGACTTCCACGAGGTCCGCTGACCGCGGCTTTCGATCGACTCAGACGAAGGACGTCTCCTCGGTGAGGCCGAGGTCCGGATGGGGGCCGGTGGCCATTGTCTGGGCGTTGCCCCACCCTGTGCCCCCGTCCACCGGATCGTCGACCCGGATGACGGTGTCCCGCAGTTGGTGCAGGCGACGGGCGGCCTCGACCGTCGTGCAGTCGGCGATGTGCTCGCCGTCGAGGTGGAGGCTCCGCCCCCTGAACTGACCGTGCCATTGGTCGTCGAACCCGAAGTACAGGCCGGCACCCAGATGGAAGCCGGTCTCGTCCAGCGCCGTGATCGTCAGCGGGCGTTCGCCGCCGGCCGCGGTCGTGCAGTGCAGCACCCCGCCCCTCAGCCGCCGGTTGACGGGGTCGAACGCCAGCTCGGGGACGATGGCGACGAAGGGCTCCCGGCGACCGTCGGGGTGCTCGACCCCGCCCTGGGTCGTGACCTGCCGGAAGTCGCCCACCGCATGCTGCTGGTGGAAGACATGGAGGGCGTAGGGCTCGCTGTCGTCGGTCTGGCAGAGCATCGGTGACCAGATGATCAGTGAGGCCACGCCGGGGACCTCGCCCCGGGTCGGGGCGTCGGCGACCGGGGCCCCGACCATGTAACGCACCCCCCAGGAGTGGTCCCGGGTGGAGAACCAGCTGGTCGGTTCGATGGCCGTGCGCTCACCGTCGACCTCGACCCAGCCGTGGGCCACGCCGGTGTGGTGATAGCGGACGATGTCGGCGTCGACCCGGAAGCCGTCGGGACCCCGGTGCACCTCGCGATTCTCGAGCGCCGCGGGGACGACCCCGTCGAAGGTCCACTCGAAGGCGACCGGCACCACGTCGTTGGCGTCCAGGGCGAACCGGACAGACTGGAGGGGCTCGAGGACCTCGTAGCGGATCGGCCCGACGGCTGTTCCGCCCGGGTCGGGGGCCAGGGGCCGACTGGCCCGCACCGTCCACTGCTCGATGCCGCGGGAGACCCCGGCGTAGGCGTCGAGGACACCCCGGTTCGTGTACTTGCCCATCCCCAGGTGGACCTGGACCGAGCCGTCGCGGGCCGCGGCCTGGGCGCAGATCTTCTCCGTCCAGGACCGATCGGACTGGCCGACGGTGGCAAACGTGTCGGTGATCTGGTGGTGGAACGTCTCATCGGCGGGCACCAGCGGTCCGAGTGACATGACGGCACCCTAGGAGCGGTCCCGACCCCGGTCCGTCAGCCGGTCGCCGTCCAGCCGGGCTCGGGCACCGTGCCACCATGAACGAGTGGCGCTGATGGTGCAACGAGACCTCGACAGCTTGGTCGCCGGGTTCGTGGCCTGGCTGGCCGGCCAACGGACGGCCGAGGTCACCGTCGACGGGGTCGAGCGCCCCACCGACGGCTGGTCGAGCGAGACCGTGTTGGTCCGGGCCCGGATCGACGGCCACGCGGAGGGCTTCGCCGTTCGGCTCGGGCCCGCCGGCGACGGCATCTTCCCCACCTACGACCTCAGCCTCCAGGGCCGCGCCCAGCACCTCGCCCGGGAGCGGGGGGTGCCGGCGCCTTTCCCCGCCGAGGTGATCGAGGGCGTCCTGGACGACGCCTTCCTCGTCATGCCCCTCGTCGACGGCCACGTGCCGGGAGAGATGCCCGCCTTCGATCCCTGGATCGGGACGCTCTCCGTGAACCGGCAGGCCGCGCTCTACGAAGGTGTGGTCGACGCCCTCATCGCCCTGCACGGCCAGGAGCCGCCGCCCGAAGCGGAACTCCCCCACCGCACGGTCAGCGACGAGCTGACGTGGTGGAACGACTACCTCGCCTGGTCGGCTGACGGCGACGAGCCGATCTCAGCCCTGACCCGGGCCCTGGCCTGGTGCGCCGAGCACCGGCCCGCAACCGAGCCGCCGGCAGGGATGCTCTGGGGCGACGTCCGGCTCGGCAACGTGGTCTTCACCGACGACGGCGCCATCGCCGCCGTGCTCGACTGGGAGATGGCCACGGTCGGCGCTCCCGAACACGACCTGGCCTGGTGGTGGGCCCTCGAGGCGATGCAGGACGACCTGGCCGGCGGCCGGGGCGCCGGGTTCCCGTCCATCGCCGCCCTGCAGGCCCGCTACGAGGCCGGCTCGGGCCGCCCGCTCCAGGACCTGGCCTGGTTCGAGACCTTCGCCCTCCTCCGCAGCGCCGCCGTCCTCACCCGCATCGGCCGACTCCAGCAGCGAGCGGGGGTCCGCCTCCGGATGCCGTTGGACGACAACCCCGTGCTCGACCACCTGGCCCGTCGCATCGTGGTGACGACGTGACCATCGCTGATTTCGACCCCCGCCAGCCGAGCTTCCGCGTCCGTCCGGACTTCCACGAGCTCACGGCCCGCCTGCGGGCTGAGGCACCGGTCCACGAGGTCGCGCCCGGCCTGAAGGTGCTCAGCCGCTACGAGGACATTCGGGAGGTCAGCCGGTCACCGGAGCGGTTCGTCAACGGCCGTGGCGTGCTGGCCAACGACCCGATCCGGGACGGCCGCCCCATCGTCGGCTCCATCCTGCACATGGACCCGCCCAGCCACGGCGAGTGGCGTCGGGTGCTGAACCGCAGGTTCACGCCCCGGGCCGTCTCGCCCATGGAGGAGCGGATCCGGGAGCTGACCGTGCGCCTCATCGAGCAGCTCCCGTCCGGCGAGCCCGTCGACCTCGTCGACCGTCTCTGTGCACCGTTGCCCGTCCTGGCCATCGCCGAGCTCCTGGGTGTCCCCGACGCCGACCGAGCGGACTTCCGGCGCTGGTCCGACGCCGCCATCGCCGCCACCGACGGCATGGCCGACATGAGCGACGAGGACGCCACGGCGATGGGCGAGCTGTCGATGTTCCTGGATGCCCACGCCAAGGCGAAGGCCGCCGACCCCGGGGACGATCTCGTCTCGGCCCTCGTCGGGGCGAAGGTCGAGGGCCGGCCCATGACGCCGGGGGAGCTGGTCGTCTTCTCGTTGACCCTGCTGGTGGCCGGCAACGAGACCACCCGCCACCTCCTCTCCGGTGGGCTCATCGCCCTGGCCGAGCACCCCGACCAGCGGGCGGTCCTGGCCGCCGACCCGGCGGGCGTGCCCACCGCCGTCGAGGAGTGCCTGCGCTGGGTCACACCGATCCACCAGTTCGCCCGCACGGTGGTCGCGGACACGACGGTCGGCGACGAACCGGTGGCCGCCGACGACTACCTGGTCATGCTCTACGCCTCCGGCAACCGGGACGAGACCGCGTTCGGCCCGACGGCGGGCACCTTCGACGCCACCCGGGTGGCTCCCGCGCCCAATCTCGGCTTCGGCTTCGGTGAGCACCTCTGCCTCGGCGCCGCCCTGGCCCGGCTCGAGGGCCGCATCGTCCTCGAGGAGCTGCTGGCCCGTCACCCCGACTACGAGCTGGCCGAGGCCCCGGTCATCGCCCCGAGCAGCCTCGTCCACGGACCCGAGGAGCTGCAGGTCCAGCTGGCCTGAGCGCCGAGGCGGACCAGGAGCCCGCGGCGCAGCGTAGGAAGGCCGGGTGCGGCGCGAGGGATGCCCACGCGGAGCCATGATCTGGCCATGACCTATGTCCACACTGATCTCCCCTTCGACGACACCCAGGACCTCGAGGACGCCCAGCGGGGCTTCATCGCCGCGCTGGAGCCGGGGGTCGTCCGGGACGAGTCGGGCCAGGTGATCTGGGACAACGACAGCTACGGGTTCCTGGAGGAGGACTGCCCGCCGACCGCGCACCCGAGCTTGTGGCGCCAGTCTCGGCTGAACAGCATCCAGGGCCTGTTCGAGGTGACCGAGGGCATCTACCAGGTGCGGGGCCTCGACCTGTCGAACATGACCGTCGTCGAGGGCGACACCGGTGTGATCGTCATCGACCCGCTCGTCTGCAAGGAGACCGCGGCGGCGGCCCTCGCCCTCTACCGGGAGCATCGAGGCAACCGGCCGGTCAGGGCGGTCATCTACACCCACAGCCACATCGACCACTTCGGGGGGGTCAAGGGCGTCGCCGACCAGGCGGCCGTCGACCGCGGCGACATCGTCATCCTCGCCCCCCAGGGGTTCCTGGCCCACGCCGTGGCCGAGAACGTCTATGCCGGTACCGCCATGACCCGCCGGGCGGTCTACATGTACGGCCGACGCCTGGATCGGGGCCCGGCCGGCCAGATCGGCTGCGGGCTGGGTCAGGCCACCTCCGACGGGGTGGTCGGTCTCATCGCCCCGACCCGGGACATCACCCACACCGGCCAGGTCGAGGTCCTCGACGGGGTGACCATCGAGTTCCAGCTCACCCCCGGGACCGAGGCGCCGGCCGAGATGAACTTCTTCTTCCCCGACCACGCCGCGCTGTGCGTGGCCGAGAACGCCACCCACAACCTCCACAACCTCGTCACCCTGCGGGGGGCCCTGGTCCGGGATCCCCACGAGTGGGCCCGCTACCTGACCGAGGCCATCGCCCTGTTCAGCGACCGGGCCGAGGTGACCTTCGCCTCCCACCACTGGCCGACCTGGGGCCGGCAGCGGGGCCGCGAGTTCCTGGCCCTGCAACGGGACCTCTACGCCTACCTCCACGACCAGACCCTGCGCCGCCTGAACCAGGGCCTCACCGGCAGCGAGATCGCCGAGGGGTTCGAGCTGCCCGCGGCACTCGAGGCGACCTGGCACCTCCGGGGCTACTACGGCTCGGTGAGCCACAACGTGAAGGCCATCTACCAGCGCTACCTCGGATGGTTCGACGGGAACCCGGCCCATCTGTGGGCGCACCCGCCGGTCGCCGCCGCCTCTCGCTACGTGGCCGCCATGGGTGGGGCCGACGCCGCCATCGGCCACGCTCGGACGGCGCTGGCCGACGACGACCCGCGCTGGGCGGCCGAGGTGCTGAACCATGTCGTCTTCGACGACCCGAGCAACGAGACGGCCACGTCGCTCCTGGCCGAGATCTACGACGGACTCGGTCAGGGGGCGGAGAACGCCACGTGGCGCAACTTCTTCCTCACCGGTGCACTGGAGCTGCGGTCGGGGATCCAGGCCCAGCCCCAGGCGATCGCCACCGACCTGCTGTCGGCCCTCTCGGTGGACCAGGTCTTCGATGCCATGGCCATCCGGCTCGACGGTCCCCGGGCGGCGGCCGACGGGCTCACCGCGGTCATCGACTGGCACATCACCGACCTCGACGACCACCATCGGGTGACGGTCCGCAACGGGGTCGTCGTGGCCGAGCCGTTGGCCGGTCCTCCCGACGACGGGGTCGCCGACGCCCGCTACGAGCTGACCAAGGCCGAGTTGCTCCCCGTGCTCGTCGGCGTCACCACCGTCGACCCGGTCGAGGGCGATGCCGCCGTCCTGGCCGACCTCCAGGCCCACCTCGACCGCTTCGACCCCGACTTCCCCATCGTCACGCCGTGACATCTGACTGGCTTCGCTTCGCTCAGCAAGTCCGGCGCCGCCGAAGCTTGGGTCAGGTGGTGGCTCGCTGCATGGCCCGGATGCCGACGGTGAGGCCCACCAGGGCCAGGCCCGCGGCCGACAGAGCGCCCCAGAGGACGACCGTGTCGGTCACGTCACCGGCGAACAGCGCCCGCTCGGCGTCCACGATGTGGGTCAGGGGGTTGAGCTTGGACAGGGCCTGCAACCAACCGGGCGCGTCGTCGAGGGGCAGGAGCATCCCGGACAGGAGCAACAGCGGGAAGATGAGGGTCTGCTGGACCGACCAGAAGATCCAGTCCTCGGACTGCACGGCCAGGGCCAGCGTGTAGGAGAGTGCCCCGAGGCCGACGCCGAAGACGGCGAGCATGGCCATGCCGATCATCGCCCCGCCCAGCTCCAACTTGAAGCCGAAGGGGATCACGACGGCCACGATGATCGAGGCCTGGGCCACCAGCGGCACGATCTCCTTCAGCGCCCGGCCGAGGAGCAGCGACGACCGGCTCAGCGGCGTCACCAGCATCCGCTCGTGGGACCCGGTCTGGATCTCCAGCAGCAGGTTGGCGCCCGTGGTCGACGCCGCGAACAGGGCGGACATGACCAGGATCCCGGGCACGAAGGTCTGCAGCGTGGCGGCCGTCCCCTGTCCGGTGACCGAGATCAGCAGCGGGCCGAAGAGGGCCAGGAAGAAGAGCGGCTGGACCATCGTGAAGATGACCGAGAACGGGTTGCGCAGCGTGGGCCGCAGCTCCCGGGTCATCACGGTCATCGTGTCGGTCACGAGGGTGGGCACCGTCTGGCTCCTTGCGGGGGTGGCCTCGGGTGGGGCCGAGGTGTCGGTGGGGCGATCGGGGGTGAGGATGCTCATGCCGCCACGTCCTCTCGAAGGCTGCGGCCGGTGAGGGTCAGGAAGACGTCGTCGAGCGTGGGGCGGCGGACCTCTGCCGCCTGCACGTCGACGCCCTCGGCGTCGATGGCCCGGAGCAGGCCGGGCAAGGTGCCCGCCCCCTCTACGACCCGGAGGCTCACCGCTCCGGCGTCGACGTCGACCTCCTGGGCCTGGGCCACGCGGCCGGCGATGTCGACGACCCGGCCGGCGGACACCGCGCCGTCGGTCATGAGGACGATGCGGTCGCCGGCCAGCTGTGCCTTCAGGCGGTCGGCGGTGTCGTCGGCGATGACCACGCCGTGGTCGATGACCATGACCCGCTCAGCCATCGAGTCCGCCTCGTCGAGGTAGTGGGTGGTGAGCACGATGGTCATGCCGTGCTCTCGCCGGAGGCGGAGGATGTGCTCCCACAGGTTGGCCCGGCTCTGGGGGTCGAGGCCGGTGGACGGCTCGTCCAGGAAGAGCAGCCGGGGGCGGTGCACAAGGCCGAGGGCCACGTCCAGGCGCCGGCGCTGCCCGCCCGAGAGCGTGTTGGCGGCCCGATCGGCCAGGGCGACGAGATCGAGGGCGTCGAGCAGGTCGTCGCTGCGGCGCCGGGACTCGTCCATGGCCAACCCGTACGCCCGCCCCTGGGTGACCAGCTCGTCACGCACGCGCTGGTTCTGGCCGGCGCCGTTGCCTTGGCCGACGTAACCGATGCCCCGTCGGACCTCGGCCGGTTCGGCCACGACGTCGTGGCCCACGACCCGGGCCTCACCCGCGGTCGGGGTCAGCAGGGTCGTCAGCATCCGCATCGTCGTCGACTTCCCGGCGCCGTTCGGGCCGAGGAGGGCGACGAGCTCGCCCTCCTGGACCTCGAGGTCGAGGTCGCGGACGGCTTCGACCGTCCCCTCCTTGGTGCTGAAGTGCCGGGTCAGGCCTCGTGTGTGGATCATCATGCTCGGAGATTCGCACCCCTTCCGGACAGATTCTGGCCGGAAGGTGGAAGAATCTGCGGGGCATGGCCGATCCCAGCTCCCGCATGCTCCGGCTCCTCTCCCTCCTGCAGACCCACCGCCACTGGGCCGGGGCGGAACTGGCCGACCGCTTGGAGGTCTCCGAGCGCACGTTGCGCCGTGACGTCGACCGCCTCCGCGAGCTCGGCTACCCCGTCGACGCCACCCGAGGCACCGACGGCGGCTACCAGCTGGCGGCGGGGAGCCAACTCCCCCCGCTCCTCCTCGACGACGAAGAGGCCGTCGCCATCGCCGTCGGCCTGCGGGCGGCGGCGGTCAGCCCGGTGGCCGGCATCGACGAGACCTCGGTGCGGGCCCTGGCGAAGCTCGAGCAGGTCCTCCCCGCCCGCCTCCGCCACCGTGTGGGTGCCCTGCAGCACTACTCGGAGCCGCTGACCCGGGGTGGCGAGGAGCCGACCATCGACCCGTCGGACCTGACCGAGATCGCCGGGGCCTGCCGGGACACGGTCCGGCTCCGCTTCGACTACGAACGGCGCGACGGTGTCGCCGGCGGGCGCATGGTCGAGCCCCATCGCCTGGTGTCCACCGGGCGGCGCTGGTACCTCGTGGCCTGGGACGTCGACCGGGAGGACTGGCGGACCTTCCGGGTCGACCGGATGCAGGAGCCCAAGGCCCTGACCCGGACCTTCGCGGCCCGAGAGCTGCCCGAGGGCGTGGACGCCGCCGCATTCGTGGAAGCGGGGCTGCAGTCGGCGTGGGCCCCCGCCGAGGGCGTGGTCACCGTCGCCGTGCCCCTGGACGAGGCGGCGGGGTACTCCCCGATGTCGGGCCTGTCCCTCGAGGCCGTCGACGCCACGAGCTGCCGGCTCCGCCTCCGGGCCGACAGCTTCGAGTGGCTGGCCGTCGTCGTCGCCCTCCTCCCCTTCCCCATCATCACCGTCGAGCCGGCCGACCTCCGCAGCCAGCTCCAGGCCATGGTCGACCGCCTCACCCTCGTCCCCTGAACCGTTCCAGAACGCTGGGTGGTTGACAGGATCCGAACGCCGTTCGATACTTCGTACAGTGTTCGGATCAAGGATGACCGCGTGAGCCCGGTGACCCCCGAGGCCCTGGAGCGCCGGCGGGACCGGACGCGCCAGGAGATCCTGGACGCGGCTTGGGCCCTGTGCCGGGAGCAGGGCCTGACGCAGCTCTCCCTGCGAGAGCTGGCCGGTCGGATCGGCCTGCGGGCCCCCAGCCTCTACTCCTACTTCGCCTCCAAGGACGCCATCTACGACGCCATGTTCGCCCAGGGCCAGCACCAGCTGGCCGACCACATGGCCGACGGCTTCGTCAACGCCGGGGACCGGGACGCCTTCCGCCGGGGAGCCCGGGACTTCTTCACCTTCTGCACCGCCGACCCCGTTCGCTACCAGCTCCTCTTCCAGCGGGTGTTGCCGGACTTCGTCCCCTCCGACGAGTCCTACGCGCTGGCCGTGGCCCACCTCCAGCGGGTGGGCGAGCGGATGGCCGCCATGGGCGTGACCGAGCCTCGCCACCTCGACCTGTGGACGGCGATCATCACCGGCCTGACCGACCAGCAGATCTCCAACGACCCCGGCGGCGATCGCTGGGCCCGCCTGCTCGACGAGGCCGTGGACCTGTTCTGCGACCACGTCGGCGTCGAACCGTGAAGGAGACCACGGCCATGACAGCAACCACCCAACGTCCCTTCGCCCCCGCGGTGTCCTGGCCTCGACAGGAGGCGATGGCGCTGGCCGAGACGGCCCGCCGCCGCCTGGCCGCCCTGCTCGGCGACCTGGACGCCGCCGACTGGGACCGCCCGACCGACTGCGAGGGCTGGACCATGAGAGACCTCGCCGGACATCTCGTCGGGGCGAAGCGATCCGCGGCCTCCGTCCGCGAGCAGGCCGGCGGCCGCTTCGCCGGTGGCGGGACCGAGGATGGGGTCGCAGCGATCGAGCTCGACGCCGTCGAGTTCTGCCGGACCATTTCCGGTCGGTCCACCGGCACCGGCCTGCTGACCACGGAGGTGCCGATTTGATGGAGACGAACGTGAACGAGGTGGCCGATGGGATCTACCGCCTGTCGACCTGGATCGAGCCCGCCGGGCTGGTGTTCAACCAGTACCTCCTCGACGCCGAGGAGCCGCTGTTGTTCCACACGGGCCAGCGGAACCTGTTCCCGCTGGTGCGGGAAGCAATGGCCACGGTGATGGCGCCGGAGCGGCTGCGGTGGATCGCGTTCGGCCACCTCGAGTCCGACGAGTGCGGGGCCATGAACGACTGGCTGAGGATTGCCCCGGAGGCTGAGGTCCTGGGCGGTCGGATGGCCAACGTGCTGTCGCTCAACGACCTGGCCGACCGACCTCCGGTCGACATCGGCGACGGCGAGGTGCGGGACCTCGGCGGCAAGCGGGTCCGGCACCTGGACACGCCCCACGTCCCTCACGGTTGGGACGCCCGTGTCCTCTACGAGGAGGCGACCGAGACCCTGCTCTGCGGTGACCTGTTCACGATGCTGGGCCAGGCCCCGGCCACCACTGACGGCGACATCGTCGACCCAGCCCTCGTCGCCGAGGACGCCTTCGGCGCGACCTGCCTGACGCCGACAACCGGCGCCACCATCCGGGGCTTGACCGAGCTGGGTGCGACCACGCTGGCGCTCATGCACGGCCCCGCCTTCACGGGAAACACCACCGCGGCCCTCAATGCCTTGGCCGCCGACTACGACCGGCGGGTCATCGAGGCGCAAGCCGGCGTCGCCGCCTGATCCGCTCAGGTCCCCGAGGTGACGGTGGCCCGCACGCGTGGCGCCAGGACCAGCAGGGCGCCGCCCGCGAACGACACCGCGACGAGGACGGCGAGCGGGGCAGCCGGGCCCGTGGCGGCCACGATCACACCCGTCAGGGAGGCCAGCCCGGTGGCCCCGATGTTGGCCGCGATCAGCTGCCAACCCGAGACCCGACCGGCGGCCCCCTCGCCGACACGGGCCCCGGTGTGGGCGAGCAGGGTCGGGAACTGCGGTGCGAGAGCCAGGCCCGCAGCGACAGCCAGGGGGAGGACGAACGGGGCGGGCACCACCGCCAGCCCGGCGAAGCTGACCACCAGGACGCCGACGCCGAGGAGCAGCGCCCGGTCGGGCAGGTCGAATCGACCGAGGAGGAGCCGGCCGATGGTGATCCCGCCCCAGAAGGCGCCCACCGAGAGGCCGGCCAGGCGGTCATCCACCCCGCGGGCGTCCTCGAGGACAGTGGCCAACCAGCCGCCGGCGGTCACCTCGATGCTCACGAAGGCGGCGAAGAGCCCCAGCGACACCAGCACCGCCGGCGCGGTCAGGAGCCGGGCCAGGGGGATCACCTCGGCGGGAGCGCCCTCGGCGCCAGTGGGCACCAGCCGGTCCCGGTCGAGCGTGCCGGGCCACGCCAGCGCGGGTGAGCGAACCGTGACGGCGGCGGCCAGCGCCACGGCGGCCCCGCTCAGGAAACCGACGACGACGGAATCCGTCACCGCGATGATCACCGGGCCCAGCGTGGCTCCGACGCCATAGCTCCCGGCCGCCAGCCCCGCTCGGCGGACGCTGCCGGAGACGGCCAGGAACCGGGCGCCCAGGGAGTCCAACATCCCGGACAGGACCCCGATGAGCCCGAAGGCGACGATCAGGGCGGGCCAGGCGGGTTCGGTCGCCACCCAGGCCCCACCCGCGGCCAGCCCGACCAGCGTCAGGGCACACGCCCTGCCGAAGCGGAGGCGAGCCAGGATCGGTCCACTGGACGCTGAAGTCGCCAACCGGCCCAGGCCATAAGCCAGCACGAGGACGCCGAGGTCACCGTCGGCCCGACCCAACTCGTCCCGCAGCGTCGGCCACGCCACGCCGAGCATCGCCACGGGCATGCCGAAGGCGAGGTACACCAGGCAGGCCACGGCCGTCTCGGAGCGCCAGGGAGCCCGAGAACCGGTCGTCACCGCCAGAGGAAACCAGCGCCGGTTCCGATCGACAACACCGGTGCCCGCCGGACCGGCCCAGGACGCCGGCCTGGGCCGCGGCACTACGGTCCGGGCCGTGCCGATCCCGCCGGACGCCGACGCCCGACACGCGGCGCCGGTCCTGGTGGAGGTCACCCGGGGCGACCAGGTCGAGAGCCGACACCGGGGCTCGGTGGCCGTCGTCGACATCGCCGGCGCCGTCGTGCTCGCGGTCGGTGACATCGACCAGGCCGTCCTCCCCCGGTCCGCGGTGAAAGCCCTGCAGGCGTTGCCGCTGGTGGCGACGGGCGCGGCCGAGGCCCTGGCCCTGGGCGAACGGGCCCTGGCCCTCGCCTGTGCGTCCCACAACGCCGAGCCGGAACACGTCGCCGGTGTCGAAGCGATGCTGGCCGCGGCCGACCTCGCGGCCGAGGACCTGGCCTGCGGCGCCCATTGGCCCTACCGCCAGGACCAGACGATCGCCCTGGCCCGGTCCGGCGCCTCGCCGACGCCGCTGCACAACAACTGCTCGGGCAAGCACGCCGGCTTCCTGGCCGTCGCCCGCCATCTGGGGGCGATCCCCGAGGGCTACACCGAGCCCGACCATCCCGTGCAGCAGCAAGCCCGGGTCGCCATCGAAGTGGCCTGTGGCGTGACCCTGGCCCCGCCGGCGGTGGACGGTTGCTCCGCCCCGACCTGGCCCGTACCGCTCCGGGCGCTGGCCCGCGGCTTCGCCCGGTTCGGCACGGGAGAGGGGTTGGCCGCCGAGCACGGAGCTGCGGCCGAGCGCCTCCGGGCCGCCGTCGCCGCCGAGCCGTTCCTGGTCGCGGGCACGGGCCGATTCGACACCGACGTCATGGACATCACGGCGACGCGGGCCTTCGTGAAGACCGGAGCGGAGGGCGTCTACACGGCGGCCCTGCCCGCCCTCGGGCTGGGCGTGGCGCTGAAGGTCGACGACGGGGCCACTCGGGCGTCCGAGGTGGCGATGGCCGCCGTGCTCGACCAGCTCCTGCCCGACATCGACCTGGCGTCATTCGTGGAGCCGGAGGTCCGTTCGTGGCGCGGAGTCCCCGTGGGTCGGCTCCGCCCGGGGCCGGCCCTCCGCCCCTGAGGGTTCAGCTCCAGGCCGGCTCGTCGTGGCCGAGGGGCACCGGTGGGGTGGCCCAGTGCGGCGCGCTGACCGACGAGACCTCGTCGGGACCCTCGATGCGGAGGTCGATCCCGTGCGCTTCGGCGAACGACGTCGCCGTCGAGCCGCTCAGAGGATCAGGACCGTCGGACCAGGGCCCGCACCGGGCCGGAGGCGGCATAGCCCCACGCCGCGACCAGCAGCGTGGCGGTGGGCTCCAACGCGATCAGGACCAGGGCCACGACGGCGCCGGCGACCACGTGGCTGGGATGGAGCCGGACCTTGACCCGCTTGAAGGACGGGTAGCGGATCGGGCTGATCATCAGGGTGGCAGCCACGATGAGCACCGCCGGGACGAGGAGACCGGCCACCCCACCGACCGGCGAGGCCGGGTGCAGGGCCACGACGGAGACGACCAGGCCGGCGGCGGCCGGCGACGGCAGACCGGTGAAGCAGCTCCCGTCGGTCTCGTGGCTGTGCACGTTGAAGCGGGCCAGCCGCAGGGCGGCGGCGAGGACGAAGGCGAACGCGGCCAGGAAGGGCTGGCCGTGCGGGACCAGGCCCCACTGGTAGGCGATGACGGCCGGGGCGACGCCGAAGGAGACGAGGTCGGCCAGGCTGTCGAGCTCGGCGCCGAAGGCCGAGCAGGAGTTGGTGAGGCGGGCGATGCGGCCGTCGAGGGCATCGAGGATCCCGGCGACCACGATGAGCTCCGCGGCGGTGCCGAAGTCATGGTGCAGTGCCCGGATGACTGCGGCGAACCCGAAGAAGAGGTTCCCGATGGTGAAGATGCTGGGCAGCTGGGCGGCGCCTCGCTGGAGGCCGGGGCGACCCTCGAGGCTCTCGGCGAAGTTCTCGGCGAAGCTCACGGCTGGTGGCCTTCGGGGCGGGGGTCGGAGAAGTCCAGGTCGGCGAGGATCGAGGTGCCCCCGCGGACCTTGTCCCCCACGGTGGCGTGCACGGTTGTCCCTGTCGGCAGGAACACGTCCAGTCGGGAGCCGAATCGGATCAAACCGAACCGCTCTCCCCGCTCCAAGCGGTGACCGACGGCGGGGCGGAAGACGATGCGGCGAGCCACGATCCCCGCGATCTGGGTGACGCCCACCGGGCCCTCGGCACCGTCGATGACGACCCGGTTCTGCTCGTTGCGCAGCGAGGCCTTGTCGTTGAAGGCGGGCAGAAACGAGCCGGGGTGGTAGTCGACGCCCGTGATCGTGCCCGCCACGGGCGCTCGGTTCACGTGGACGTCGAGAATCGAAAGGAAGATCGAGATCTGCGTCCGACCGGCGCCGGCGTAGTGACCGTCGGGGGTCGTCTCGATGAGCACGACCTTGCCGTCGGCGGGGGACACCACGAGGCCGTGGTCCTGGGGGACCGCCCGCTCGGGGTCCCGGAAGAAGGCGCCGACCAGACCGGCCACCACGAGGAGGACGATGAAGGCGACCCAGGAGAACAGGGCGCTGACGGCGGCGAGGCCGACGCCGATGGCGATGAAGGGAAGCCCTTCGGGGGCGATGGGCACGAGGCGACGCCGGGGAGCGCGTTGATCGATTGCGGGCACGGGGCACTCACGGGTGAGACGGGTTCTCGAAAGCAGACGCCCGGGGCGTTCGGGGCGTGGTCGAGATCCTCGGACGAGGGACGATCGCGGCCGTGTGGAGCGGGACGCGACCTTGACCCTACGGCGTCGAGACGCCGATCAGTAGGCATCCCTGCCGATTCTCGGTACGGAACTGCGTCGCCGGCGGCACGCCAGGTGGATCAGAACGGGTCAGGGGCGGAAGGTGAGGCCCTTGTAGCCGTCGGTGAAGCCGGCGTCCTTCAGGCGGGCTGCGACCTCGGGGGCCTCGCCGACCGGGTCACCGTCGACCCGGGCGATCTCCAGGCTGCGGACGCGACCGTCCTTGGCCAGGGCCTGCAGGGCCTCGGGCCAATGGTCCAGATCCAGGGTCCGGGGGAAGGTGACCAGGCTCTTGGCCCCCCGTTCACAGAAGACAGCGGGCTCGCCGTCGACCAGGACGACATAGGCACCGGCGCTGCGGCTGGGACGACCGGTCGTCTCGGGCCAGCCAAGGGCGGCGCCGTAGGGCTGGGCGGGATCGGCCGCGGCCAGGGTGACCGGGCCATCACCGTCCCGGCCGGCCCGCAGGCGGTCCACCGCGCCGGGCAGGGCGAACTGGGCCCCACCCAGGCCGGCCACGAAGTAGCCACGGCGGACCTGGCCCCGGTCCTCCAGGGCCTTGAGGACCGGATAGACCCCGGCGAAGCCGCCTTCCGCGCCCTCCCCCAGCGCCGCCTCCCGGGTCAGCACGCCGTAGCGCTCCAGCAGCTGTTGGGCCCGGGCGTGGGCGGCCTCGGTCTCGGTCGGCACCGGGCGGCGCAACGGGTCGACCAACGACCAGCGGCCTGCCCCCTGAGGCGGACCGAGACGGGTGAGTCGACCCGGGGCCGGGCGGCGCTTGCCGGCGCGCCGGGGTCTTCCGGCCAGGAAGGCCCGCAGCGGGGCCAGGGAATCGTTCGTCACGAGCCCCGCCCACACCAGGTCCCAGAGAGCAGCCAGGACAGTCGACTCGTCGTAGGGGACCTCGTGCTCGGCCGACGCCGCCACCAGATCGGGCCAGAAGGACGCCCCCCGCTGGTCGAGGTGGGCGAGGAGGGCGGCGTGGACGGGCCCGTCCGGCGGCTCGTCGGCGGTGGGGACGAGCAGGCCGAGGCGGTCGCGGTAGACGAGGCGGACCCGACCGTCGGTGGCGCCGAGGGCACCGGCGCCGACCCAGACCACCTCGCCCGCGGTGCACAGGGCGTCGAGATCGGACTGGCGATAGGCCGCCATGCGGGCGGGGAGCACGTCGGTCTCGACGATGGATGCCGGGAGCGCCGCACCCTGCAGGGCGTTGAGGACCTCGACCAGGCCCTCCGGCCCCCGACGGGGGACGCCGACGCCCTGCCAGGCGGGCAGGAAGCGGGCCAGGGCCGTCCCGTCGACCGGCTCGACCTCCCTGCGCAGCACGGCCAGGGAACGCCGGCGCAGCAGGCGCAGCACCTCCTCGTCACACCACTCCCGCTCGAACCCGTCGGGGCGGAACTCGCCGCGGACGACCCGGCCTTCACCCTCCAGGGCCTCGAGGGCGAGCAGCACCGGCTCGCTGCGCACGCCGAGGCGCAGGGCCACGTGGTTGGTCAGGAACGGGCCGTGGGTCCGGGCGTAGCGGGCGACGAGGTCGACGAGCGGGCGCTCGACGGAGTCGGTGAACGCCTGGGGCAGGCCCGGGGGCAGGGCGAGGCCGAGGGCGTCACGCACCCGAGAGGCATCTTCCGCCGCGGCGTAGCGCTCCTCCCCCGCCACCGAGCCTCGGATGACCCGGGTCGCGGCCACCAGCTCCTCCAGCCACTCGGCGCCCGGGCCGTCGGCGCGGGCATCCACCTCGTCCCGGGTGAGGGGGCCGAGGGCCCGGAGCACGTCGGTGAGCTCGTCGGGGTCCCGGGCCCGGCGGCCGTCGGTCAGGCGCTGCAGGTCCAGCTCGAGGTCGGCCAGCACGCCCGGATCGATCAGCTCCCGCAGCTCTTCGGCGCCGAGCAGATCCCGCAGGAGGTCCCGGTCGAAGGCCAGAGCCGCCGCTCGGCGCTCGGCCAGGGGGGCGTCGCCCTCGTACATGTAGACCGCGATCCAGCCGAAGAGCAGCGACTGGGCGAACGGCGACGCCTGGCGGGTCTCGACGGTCACCACCCGCAGGTCGCGGGAGCGCAGCCCGGCCAGGACCTCGCGGAGCGCGGGCAGGTCGAAGATGTCGTTCAGGCACTCGCGGGTGGTCTCGAGCAGGAGCGGGAAGTCCGGGTAGCGGGCGGCCACGGCCAACAGGTCGGCGGCCCGCTGGCGCTGCTGCCAGAGCGGCGTGCGCCGGTCGGGGCGGCGGCGAGGCAGGAGCAGGGCCCGGGCCGATGCCTCCCGGAACCGGGACGCGAACAGGGCGGTGTTGGGGAGCTGGGCCATGACCAGCTCGTCGATCTCCTCGGGGTCGACCAGGAGCTGCTCGAGGGGGAGGTCGTCGACGGCCTCGGGCAGGCGCAGGACGATGCCGTCGTCGCTCCACATCAGCTCGACCTCGAGACCCCACTCAGCGGCCAGCCGGCCCTGCAGAGCCATGGCCCACGGGGCGTGGACCCGGGCGCCGAACGGGGAGAGGATGCAGACCCGCCAGTCGCCGATCTCGTCCCGGAAGCGCTCGACCACGATCGTGCGGTCGTCGGGCAACGACCCTGTGGCCTCGATCTGCTCGTCGAGGTAGCGCAGCAGGTTGTCGGCGGCCAGCGGGTCGAGGCCATGGCGCTCGGTCAGGCGGGTGGCGGCGTCCGTGTCCTCCCGGATCTCCCGGGTGAAGGCGCCGATGGCCCGGCCCAGCTCGATGGGGCGGCCCGGACCGTCGCCGTGCCAGAACGGCATCTTCCCCGGCTCGCCCGGCGCCGGGGTGACGATGACCCGTTCCGGCGTGATGTCCTCGATGCGCCACGTTGAGGCTCCCAGCAGGAACGTCTCGCCCGGTCGGCTCTCGTAGACCATCTCCTCGTCGAGCTCGCCCACCCGGGTGCCGTCCGGGAGGAAGACCCCGTAGAGCCCCCGGTCGGGGATGGTCCCGCCGCTGGTGACGGCCAGGCGTTGAGCGCCGGCGCGGCCCCGGACGACCCCGTTGACCCGGTCCCAGACGATGCGGGGGCGGAGCTCGCTGAACTCCTCGGAGGGATAGCGACCGGCCAGCAGGTCGAGGACGTTGTGCAGGACCTCGTCGGACAGGTCGGCGTAGGTCGCGGTGCGGCGGACCACGGCAGCCAGGTCGGCGACCGCCCATTCGTCGAGGGCGACCATGGCCACGATCTGCTGGGCCAGGACGTCGAGCGGGTTGCGCAGGTAGCGGGTCGACTCGATGGCGCCCTGGTGCATGCGCTCGACGACGACCGCGGTCTCCGAGCAGGTCGGCCCGGTGCTTGGGGAAGATGCTGGCCCCGGCTGGGCTCGCCGACCTGGTGACCGGCTCGGCCGATGCGTTGCAGGCCGCTGGCCACCGAGCCTGGCGACTCGACCTGGATGACGAGGTCGACGGCGCCCATGTCGATGCCCAGCTCGAGGCTGCTGGTCGCCACCAGCGCCCGCAGGTCGCCCCGCTTCAGCTCGTCCTCGATCTGCAGACGACGCTCCCGGCTCAGCGAGCCGTGGTGGGCCTTGACCAGTTCGTGACCGGGGGGCGGCGGTCTTCCCTCGGCCTCGGCCGCCCGCGATTCTGCCCTCCAGGTGCGAGCTCGTTGAGCCGGGTGGCCAGGCGCTCGGCCAGGCGGCGGGCGTTGACGAACACGATGGTCGAGTGGTGCTCGCTGGATCAGCTCGAGCAGCCGCGGGTGCATCGACGGCCAGATCGAGCGGCGTACCGGGCCGGCGGCGGCGGGGCCCTCGACTGGCTCGTCGATGATCTCACCGAGGCGGCCCATGTCCTCGACGGGGACCACGACCTCGATCTCCATCGGCTTGCGCACCCCGGCGTCGACGATGGTGACCGGCCGAGGCGTGCCGTCGTCGCTGACCGCCGAGGAACCGGGCGATCTCGTCGAGGGGGCGTTGGGTGGCCGACAGGCCGATGCGCTGGGGCGGGCGTCTCGCACCGCTCCTCGAGCCGTTCGAGGGTGAGGGCCAGGTGGGAGCCCCGCTTGGTGGCGGCGAGGGCGTGGATCTCGTCGATGATCACGGTCTCGACCCCCGCCAGGGTCTCGCGGGCGGCCGACGTGAGCATGAGGTAGAGCGACTCGGGCGTGGTGATGAGCAGGTCGGGCGGGTTGCGGACCAGCCGGCGCCGCTCGTCGGCGGGCGTGTCCCCGGTGCGCATGCCGACCGTCGGCATCGCGGACGGGATGGCCGAGGCGCTCCGCCGCCAGGCTGATGCCCTGGAGCGGGGCCCGCAGGTTCTTCTCGACGTCGACGGCCAGCGCCCGCAGCGGCGAGATGTAGAGGAGCCGGGTGCGCCGGGCCGTCGCCGGTGGCGGCGTCGGTCATCAGCCGGTCGATCCCCCACAGGAAGGCGGTGAGCGTCTTGCCCGATCCGGTCGGGGCCAGGATCAGCGTGTGGTCGCCGGCGGCGATCGCCGGCCACCCCTGCGCCTGGGCCGCGGTGGGCGCGGCGAAGGTCGTCTCGAACCAGGTCCGCACCGGCTCGGAGAACCGCTCGAGCGCCACGATCCGACGGTACCGCCGACGTGTGACCGCGACATTCGACTGGCCTCGCGGCGCCCTCGCCCCGTTCTGGTTGCACCCAGCCGCGGTCCACCGCGGGGAGATGCAACCAGAACGGGAGGATCAGCCGGGGGTCGGCGCTGGCCCCTAGGATGCGACGGTGGCCGAGTACCAGACCCCCGAGTTCCACCCGGCGTTCGAGGAGTACTGCGAGGCCATCTACGAGCTGCGGGAGGACGACGTCGACGTCATCCAGGCCCGGATCGCCGAGCGCCTCGAGATCTCCCGGCCCGCCGTGTCCGAGATGATCCGCCGTATCGAGGGCGCCGGGCTGGTCAGCATCGACGGCTCGATCAAGCTCACCGACGGCGGGCAACACGCTGGCCGAGAGGGTCGTGCGCCGTCACCGCCTGGCCGAGCGCTTCCTGACCGACATCCTCGGGCTGTCCTGGGCCGACGCCCACACCGAGGCGGGCAAGTGGGAGCACGTCATCTCCGAGCCGGTCGAGGCCGCCATGACGCGGGTGCTCGGCGATCCGACCACCTGCCCCCACGGCAACCCGATCCCCGGCTCGGACTATGCCCCGCCGGCCGCCGTCGCCCTCGACGGCCTCGCGCCGGGCAGCACCTTCACGGTCTCTCGCATCCCCGAGGAGCTGGAGTTCGCCCCCGGCCTGCTCAAGTTCCTGGAGGAGGCCGCTGTGGTGCCGGGCCAGTTCGGGACGGTCACCGCCGCCTCACCGGATGGCACCCTCACCTCGACATCGACGGGCGCCCCGTCGGCATCGGTTCCTTCGCCAGCGCCCGCATCCTCGTCACCGCCGGCTGACCCGGCCGAGCGCCAGCCCCACCAGGCCAGCGCCCCCAGCCCGACCGTCCACGCCCCCAACAGCACCGGCGTGAACCCACCCGGCTGACGCAGGTCCGGCAGGACCAATCGCCAGACCCGGTAGAGCGGGTTGCCCGTCGCCTCGAAGTCGATGATGAGGCGCAATCGCAGCCGCAGCACCTCGACGACCAGCCACCCCCAGAGCACGACGCCCAGCGCGCCGAGTCCGGCGATCACCGCCACGGTCCGGGTGGCGGCCCCGTCCTGTGAGGGAGGCAGCGCCGACCGCCAGCCCCGATCGGCGGCGCCGGAGTTGCTGAGCGCAGCGAAGGCACTCGAATGGGTCAGCGTGCCGACCCACCAGGCCGTGGCCAGGACGACGCACGGGAGGACGACGACGGTCTGGCGGCCGGGCCACCACCAGCCGTGCATGGTCAGGGCGATCCAGGTGGCGTTGGCCCACCCCGCGGCGAGGGGCAGGGCCAGGGCGGGCCAGAACGGGGGACGGCGACGGGCCAGCGCCCCGAAGGCCGGAATGGCCGCCAGGTACACCGGCGCCCACGCGGCCAGGCCGAAGCCCCGGTCGACGATCAAGCCGACCAGGCGCTGGCTGCGGGCGAGGTAGTGCGGGCTCTCCCCGGTGACGCCGAGTTGGCCCGTCTCCTGGAAGTGGTCGCCGGCGGCGTAGACGGTCCAGCCGCCGTAGACCAGCTGGTGGAGGACCAGGTAGGCGATCCCGGCGACGGCCAGGACCCCGGCGCTGCGCAGGACCGCCTGGCGGTCCCCCCGACGCCAGAGCGTCCAGGCCCCCACCCCCACCAGGGCGACGGCGACCGGGGCGTACTTCACGCTCAGCCAGGGCAGCGCGACGACGGCCGCCAGCAGGGCCCACTGGCCCCGGCGCTGGAGGGGCCCGGTGAGGGCGGCGATGGCCAAGGTCACGGCCAGCGCAGCCGGCAACTCCGGGTACACCTGCGTGCCGTAGCTGGTCAGGGGCGCGCTCAGGGCGAAGGCCAGGACCACGACCGTGGCCGGCGCCCGGCTCACCCCGAAGCGCTCGACGGACACCCAGACCAGCAGCGCGGCGAGGAGGCCGGCGAACAGGGCCAGCGTGGCCTTCGCCGCAGCCCAGCCCCCGAGCGCCATGGGCACGGCGAGGATCACCGGCAGCAGCGGATCGTGGGGGCTGAACTCCCGGCCGTCGCCGTTCCCCTCGGTCTGGGGGTCGAGGGTGATCTCGTGGAACGGCTCGTACGCCCGGTCGGCGATCTCGTCGCTGATGTCCAGGTCCAGGTCCTCGCCCAGGCTCAGGGCCGACAGCAGGTACTGCGGCTCGTCGGCGGTGACCCGGGCGCCGTAGGTCGCCTGAGCCGGCAGCGCCACCATCGCCCAGGCGGCCGCGACCAGGCCGACCAGGATCAACCCGGTGAGGAAAGGACGGGGGCGCACCGGGCGTCACCGTACCCACCCGTAAAGTCCCCCTAACGTCCACCCTGCCCGGCGGGCGAGCAGACTGCCACGGTGCCGTCGGGCGAGTCGCTCTTCGCCTTCGAATGCGTGAGCCTGGTCACGGACGGCCAGCCCCGGCTGGCCGACGTCGACCTGACCGTCGCCGACCAGGCCATCACGGTGATCGTGGGGGCCTCAGGGTCGGGCAAGTCGAGCCTGCTCCGCCTCGGCAATCGCCTGGAGGCCCCGACCAGCGGTGTCGTCCGCTTCCGGGGTGACGACCTCGCCGGCCTCGACATCCACGCCCACCGGCGGCGAGTGGGCATGCTCTTCCAGCGTCCGATCCCCTTCGCCGGGACGGTACGCCAGAACCTCCAGGTCGCGGCCCCGGACCTGTCCGACGACGAGGCCACCGCGCTCCTGGAGCGGGTGACCCTCGCCGGGTCCTTCCTGGACCGCCCGGCTGACCGGCTCTCCGGCGGCGAGGCCCAACGCATGTGCCTGGCCCGCTCGCTGGCCACGGGCCCCGAGGTGCTGCTGGCCGACGAGGCCACCTCGTCGCTCGATCCCGACGCCACCCGCCGCCTCGAGGAACTCGCCGTCTCCCTCCGGGACGACGGCATCACCGTGCTCTGGGTGACCCAGGAGCACGAGCAGATCGACCGGATCGCCGATCACGCCGTGCGGGTGACCGCGGGACGGGTGTCGACGGCATGAACGGAGACGTCAACGCCCTCGGTCTCCTGGCGTCACTCATCCTCATCGGCGTGGCCATCGGGATCTCCCGCTGGCAGCGCCTGGGCCTCGAGGGCTCGATCCTGGTGGCGGTGGGCCGGGCCACGGTCCAGCTCCTCCTGGTCGGCCTCGGACTCGGCCTCGTCCTGGCCGACGACGCTCCGTTGCTGTGGTCCTGGCTCTGGGTGCTCGGGATCATCCTGTTCGCCGCCGTCACGATCCAGCGCCGAGCCCCGGCCATCCCCGGCCTGTTCGGCGTCGCCCTCGCCGGCGAGGTCGTGACCGCCGCGCTCAGCTTCTCGGTGATCTTCGGGCTCTCGATCTTCCCGCTCGAGGCCCGCACCCTCGTACCTGTCGCGGGGATGGTCCTCGGGAACGCCCTCAGCTCGGCGGTGCTCGCCGCCCGTCGACTGGTCGAGGAGTTCTCCGACAAGAGGGACGAGCTCGAAGCTCGCCTGGCCCTCGGCTGTTCGGTGCCCGACGCCTCGCGGCCTTACCTGCGGGTGGTCCTGCGCACGGCGATGACCCCGCAGATCGAGAGCACCAAGGCCGTCGGGCTCGTGTTCCTGCCGGGGGCCATGACCGGGCTGGTGCTGGCCGGGGTCGATCCCGTCGATGCCGTGCTCGTGCAGCTCGCCCTCATGCTGCTGATCCTCGGGGGCGTGGCCACGATCAGCACCGTGGTGACCCTGGGCGCCGGCCGACGGCTGTTCACGCCGGACGAGCGCCTGGTCCCGCTCCTCCGGGAACACCACGGGTGAACGCTCGGGTGCGATGATCCGCCCGTGCGCCTCCTCGCCGTCGACCTCCACCGCGTCCGCCTTCCGCTGGTCCGTCCCTTCCGCACCTCGTTCGGTGAGCAGACCGTGCGGGAGGTGCTGGTGGTCCGGGCCGAGACCGACGTCGGCGAAGGCTGGGGGGAGTGTGCGGCCGACGTCGACCCTCACTACTCGCCCGAGTTCAACGACGGTGCCCGCCTGGCGCTGGTCGACCACCTCGTCCCGATGCTCTTCGCCGCCGGCAGCGACCTGTCCGGCGCCGCCGTGGCCGACCTCCTCGAGCCGGTCAAGGGCCATCGCATGGCGAAAGAGGCTCTCGAGGTCGCCGTGCTCGACGCCGAGCTGCGGGCCGCCGAGGTCTCGCTGGCCGAGCATCTCGGGGGTGTCCGGGATGCAGTCGATGTCGGGGTGTCCGTCGGGATCACCGATGACCCCGCCGTCCTGGCCGGGTGGGTGGCCGAGTACCTCGACGAGGGCTACCGCCGCATCAAGCTGAAGATCGAGCCGGGGGCGGACATCGAGCGGGTGGCCGCCATCCGTGAGCTGACCGGCGACGGCTTTCCCCTGCAGGTCGACGCCAACACGGCCTACCGGGTCACCGACGCCGACCACCTGGCTCGGCTCGACGAGTTCGACCTGCTCCTTGTCGAACAGCCGCTGCCGGAGGACGACTTCGTCGGCCACGCCGAGCTGGCCCGGCGCCTGCAGACGCCCATCTGCCTGGACGAGTCCATCGAGTCCGTCGCCCACGTCGAGACCGCCCTGGCCCTCGGGTCGTGCGGGATCGTGAACATCAAGCCCGGTCGGGTGGGTGGCCTGCTGGAGGCCCGTCGGATCCACGACCGCTGCGTGGCCGCCGACATCCCGGTCTGGTGCGGCGGGATGCTGGAGACGGGCATCGGCCGGGCCTCGCTGGTGGCCCTCTCCTCTCTCCCCGGCTTCACCCTGCCCGGCGACTCCTCGGCCTCGGACCGCTACTACGCCACCGACCTCACCGAGCCCTTCGTGCTCGAGGACGGGCGCCTGCGGGTGCCGACCGGGCCCGGCCTCGGGGTCCAGGTCGACGGTGAAGCGCTGGACCGGTTCTCCGTCGCCCAGGACCACCTGACGCCGAGCTGACCATGGCCATCGTCATCCGCGAGACCGACGGCATGGACGAGATCCGGTCGGTGACCGCCCTCATGGCCGAAGTGTGGGGGGAAGCCTTCCTGGACCCCGGCATCTGCCGGGCCATCCAGCACGCCGGCGGCTACCTCACCGGGGCCTGGGAGGGCGAGCGCCTGCTCGGCGGCTCGCTGGCCTTCATCGGACACCTCGACGGCGAGGTCCTGCTCCACTCCCACGCCACCTGCACCGCCCCCGGGCTGGGCAGCCAGGGCATCGGCCTGGCCCTCAAGTGGCACCAACGGCGATGGTGCCTCGACCGCGGCATCCGCACCGTCGAGTGGACCTACGACCCCCTCGTCGCCCGGAACGGCTGGTTCAACCTGACGAAGCTCGGCGCCCGGGCTGTGGCGTACGAGGTCGACTTCTACGGGCGCATGGCCACGGCCATCGAGCGGGGCGAAGAGAGCGACCGGTGCCTGGTGCGCTGGACCCTGGATGACGCCAGGGTGGTGGCGGCCGCAGCCGGAGAGCTGGTGGCGGCCGACGTGGAGGCGCGGCGGGCCGCCGGCGTCCCCGTGCTCATCTCGGTCGGATCCGACGGCGGACCGGTCGTCGGCGACCCCCTGGCCGACGGACCGGCACTGGCCCAGGTCGCCCTCGACATCGAAGCCCTCCGCGCCAACAACCCTGACGTCGCGGCCAAGTGGCGCCGCGCCGTCCGCGCCACCCTCGGCCACGCCATGCACGACCACCGCCACCTCACCGCGGCGACACGAGACGCCTGGTACCTCCTGGAACCCGCCTAGGGCGAAGCGTCAGGCCTGGGGCGGCCGGTCGTGGCGGGGCTCGTAGAGGCCGAGCTCGCTGCCGCCGGGCAGGCGGATGCTCGTGAGAAGGCCCCAGCCCTGGTCCTCGACCGGTTTGGTGACCTCGATGCCGGCCGCGGTGAGGTCGACGACGGTGGCCTCGACGTCGTCGCACATCAGGTAGAGCTCGTGGCTCGGTGGGCCTTCGGTCGGGTGCACGGCGACTTCCGCCGGAGGCAAGGCGAAGATCAGCCAGCCGCCACCCACGTCGACGTGGGGAAAGCCGAGTACGTCACGCAGTGCGTGCCGGTCCGCGTCGGGGTCGTTGCTGTGCAGGATCACGTGTGCGCCATCGATCACGGGGCCGAGGTTACGACTGGGGCGTACCTTGGGTGGGGTGAGCGTGGACCTGCGGACCCGGTGGGATGTGGATGTCACGCCGGTCCAGCCGGCGACGTTCTTCGAGGTCGACTTCCCGGCCGCCGTCGAGCGGCGGCCCGACCTGGTCGAGATCAGCCGCGGGATCAGGCTGCGGCCGCTGCGGGTCGAGGTGGATGGACGGTCGTGGGTGCTGGACCGGGATGCGCAGGGCGTCCCGCGGGCCGTTCCCGGCGACGACGCTCAGCTCACCCTCCGACTGGCCACCGACCAGCTGACGGACCTCGTCGACGACCAGATCACGCCGGTCGGGTTGATGACGGCGGGAACCCTCGAGCTGGAGCCGATGCGCATCGGGGGGCTCATGGACTGGTGGCTGGTGCTGCGCAGCCTCCTCGACGAACGCCCGGTCCACACGCCGGGCGCCATCGACCTGCCCGACGAGCTGGGCCGGAGCTTCAGCCTCGACGACGACCCGGCCGTGCTCCGGGCCTACCTCGAAGCCGCCGGCTACCTCCACCTCCGGGGCCTGTTCACTCCGGACGAGATGCAGCGCATCAGCAACGACATGGACGCGGCCGAGCCCGAGTACACCGACGGCGACGGCCACAGCTGGTGGGCCACCTTGGCGGACGGCCGTCGCCGGGTGGTGCGCATGCAGCAGTTCGAAGACCGGTCACCGACCACAGCCGCTCTGCTCGACGACGACCGGCTGCTCGCCCTCGGCCGCCTGCCGGACTGCGGCCACACCGTCGACTGGGGCCGGCGCAACCGGGTCGAAGCCCTGTTCAAGCCGCTGGGTGTGGCCCAGGGGATCTCCGACGTGCCGTGGCACAAGGACTGCAGCCTCGGCCGCCACAGTTACGAGTGCTGCAGCCTGACCATCGGCATTTCGGTCACCGGGGCGGGGCCGACCTCGGGCCAGCTCCGGGTCATCCCTGGCTCGCACCGAGCGCTCGTCTGGCCCTCGCTGTTCGACGCCTCCGCCCTCGACCTGCCCGACGTGGCCCTGGCCACCGAGACCGGTGACGTCACGCTGCACCTGAGCTGCACGCTGCACATGGCCCAGCCCCCGACCGAGCACGAGCGCAAGGTCCTCTACACCGGCTTCCGGCTCCCGCCTCGGGACCCCGCCGCCGCCGACGCGGGGCGCCGCCGGCTCCAGAAGAGCCGTGAGAGCGCCCCCCTCACCACCAGCCAGGTCGCCGCCGGCTGATCAGGTGACGGTGAGGGAGGCCCGCATCCCCTTCTCGTAGTGGGTCTCGCCGTCCTCGGCCTCCACGAGGCAGAAGATCGTGTAGTCACCAGCCTCCAGCTCGTAGGTGGCGTTGCAGGTCTGGTCCGGCCCAAACCCCTCGAGCTCGAAGGCACCGCCTTCAGCCAGGGCGTCCTCGTCGGGGGCGCCGTCTTCGGTGAAGGGCACATCGCCGCCGCCGGGCAGGAAGGCCACCTCGTGGTTCTCGGTGCCCTCGTTGGTGGCGGCGAAGGTGACGCTCCCGGCAGCCACCTCGACGATGTCGGGGACGTAGGAGTACTCGACCAGGCTGAGGTCCACCGTCTCGTCGGCTTCGGCCTCGAGATCCTCGCCGACCGGCGAGCACTCGGCGGCGGCGGTGCTGGAGCCCGATCCGCTCCCGCTCCCGGATGCGCTGGCCGACCCCGAATCGCGGACGCCGGCGCCGTCGTCGTCGCCACAGGCGGTGAGGAGCCCACCGAGGACGATGACCAGGCCGAGGATGGTGAGGACCGGCTTGCGCACGGGGCGTGACGTTAAGTCAGCCTGACACTCCCTGACAAGGAACGTCTCAGGTGACGAGGGCCTCGCCGAGGTAGGAGCCTTCGGCGGCGCCCGGGAGGGCGAAGAAGAACCCCCCGCCGACGGGGAGGATGTACTCCTCCAACGGCTCGCCGGCCAGACGCTCCTGGACGGGCAGGAACTGCTTCGACATGCTGCGCTGGTACGAGACGAAGGCCAGGCCCTGGTCGAGTTGGCCGTTGCCGTCGAAGCCGCGGGAGAAGCTGAAGCCCCGGCGCAGGATGAGCTGGTCACCGGTGGCCTCGGTCCGGGGATTGGCGAGCCGGATGTGGGCGTCCAGCGGGGTGATCTCCCCGTCGGGGTCGGCGGCAAAGTCGGGGATGTCGGTCTCGACCTCGCCGTCGAGCGGTGCCCCGTTGTCCTTCTGGCGACCGATCAGGGCCTCCTGCTCGCTCAGCCGGGTGCGATCCCAGAACTCGACCAGCATCCGGATGACCCGGACCACGTGGTACGAGCCGCCTACGGCCCAGGCCGGCTCGTCGTCCTCGTCGGCCACCCAGACGAAGCGGTCCATGGCGCCGTCGTCCTCCGGGCGGAGGTTCGCCGTCCCGTCGACGAACCCCATGAGGTTGCGCACCCCGGCCTCGCCGGGGCCGGCTTCGGCCCGCCGGGTGTAACCGTCGAGCATCCAAAGCAGTACGAGGCTGCCCCGGGTGACCCGCATGAGCTGGCGGAGGGCAAAGAGATCGGTGTCCTCGTTGGCGCTGCTGATGGAGATGAGCAGGTCACCGTGGCTGCGCTCCGGGTCCAGTCGGTCGTTGGCGAGGAACGGCATGTGCTCCAACTCGACCGGCTTGCGGTCGGCCAAGCCGTAGCGGCCGTCGAAGAGCGACTCCCCCACCGACACCACGATGCTGAGGTCGGCCGGCGGCGGTGGGTTGCCCAGGTGCCCGGTGTAGAGCGCCGGGTACGCGGGATCCAGCTCCTCGTACGGCGTCCCGCTCATCAACCGCTCGGATTCCTCGGTGAGGGTGACGAACAGCTCTCGAAGCTCGTCGCGGTCGGCAGCCGTGACGACGAAGCTGGCCATCATGCTGCTGGCCTGGTGCCGCGCCGTCACCCCCGCCTGGTGCGGCCCGCGGAACGCGAGGTACCGGTGCTCGCCCTCCGCCCCGGTCGAGGACGTCGATTGGGCCCCGCCGAGGTCGTCGCTCGAACAGGCGCCAAAAAGACCAGTGGCGCCGCCCACCAATGCGGCACCACTGGTCCCCTGAAGGAATCGTCGCCGGGAGACCGCTCCCGGACAGCTGTCGGTCATTGCAGGCCGAGGGCCCCGGCCATCAACGACAGGTTCTCGGACAGCTCGGCCAGCGTGGCGGTCATCGCCGTCTTGTCCTCCTCGGTCAGCTCCTCGTACGAGACGTAGCCGCCCTCGCCGTCCTCGTACTCGGCCAGCTGGGCGTCCAGCTCCTCGAAGTTCGACTGGATGTCGGCCAGCAAATCGGGGTCGGCCTCCTCCAGCGCGGGGGCCAGCAGCTCGACGCCGTACTCGGAGCCCTCGACGTTGGCGGCGAAGTCCCAGAGGTCGGTGTGGGAGTAGCGATCCTCCTCACCGGTGATCTTGCCGGTGGAGACCTCCTCGATCAGCTCGGAGGCGCCGACGACCAGGGCGGCCGGCGGGATCTCCTCCATGGCCTCGACGTCGTCCTGGAGGACCTGGAGGTTCTCGTCGAGTCCGTCGGCGAACTCGGCCGCGCCGTCGGTCGTGCCCAGCTCCCAGAGGATGTACTCGATGCGGTGCCAGCCCGTGAAGGCCGGGTCGTCCTCGCCCTCGAAGTCGTCCACCCGTGCGTCCACGGCACCGTCGATCTCCTCGACCAGGCCGGCCACAGGCTCGATGGCCTCCCAACCCTGGCGGGAGGGGGCATAGAGGTCCATGGCCGCCTCCAGGTCGCCGCCCCGCACGGCGTCGGTGAACTCCCTCGTGGCGGCGATCGTGGTGTCGATCTGGTCGAGCACGTACGCCTTGTACTGGACCAGGGCCTCGTCCACCAGGGCGTTGTCGACGGTGAGCGACGTGTCGACCGGGGCCGACGAGCCACAGTCGGCGCTCGAGCCGGAGCCACCCGCGGACGCCGAGCCACCGCCGGACGCCGAGCCCCCGCCACAGTCCCTGACCGCGGCACCGTCGTCGTCACCGCAGGCGGTGAGGACGCCACCGAAGACGAGGGCGACGCTCAGGACGGAGATGATCGGCTTGCGCATGGCGGCAGATGTTAGGCAGACCTAATAGATGTGCACAACTCGCCCTAGTCCTCCACAACATGGCTACCGAACGAGGCGAGAGACGTGGTCCAGCTCGTCCGGTCGAAGGACCCCTGCTCGCCGACCGCGGCCGCCGCCGCTGCCCCCATGGCCATGGCGTGGTGGGTGTTGTCGGGCACGAAGAGGCCCTGGCGGCCGAAGACCACGACCCGGTCGAGGCCGTGGGCCCACTCGAGGACCGCGGCCAGCTCCCGCTCGAAGCCGATGCGGTAGAGCGGGTAGACCCGGGCCAGGCGCTCGACGTGGACCCGGTGCGGAGTGGCGATCGGCAGGCCGACCCGGGCCAGCCCCTCGGCCACCTGCCGGCCCAGGTCCCGGTCCGAGGCCGACCATGTCGGGTCGCCCGCGGTGCACGGCACCTCGGCGCAGAGCACCGTTCGACCAGGCGGGTCGTCGGCCGAGTCCCGGTAGTTGGCGGGCTCCGACAGGCGGCTGAAGACGACATCGGGCTCGGGGAAGTAGTGGGCGTCGAACGGCGTGTACGGGCGTCGCTCCAACGTCAGGTAGACCAGCGCCATCCCCCGGTGGGTGAGGCTGCTGGTCGGGCCACCCGCCATGGCCGCCAGCGCGGTGATCGGGAGCGTGCTGAAGACGAGATCGGCATCGAGGTCATCGAGGTCGTCGACAGGCGACGAGAGCCGGATCTCGGCCCCGGCCGCGACAGCGGCATCGGCCAGGGCCTCACTGATCTGGCCGAACCCGCGCCGCGGGTAGAGGAAGGTGGCCCCGCCGGACCGGGCCCTGACCAGGCGCTTGGCGATGGCCACCGGCCCGTCGGCGCTGACCCGGCGTCGAGCCAGCTCGCCGCTGAGTTGGTCGGGCGGCACCCCCCAGAGCTTCTCGACGTAGGGGGCGTAGAAGGCGTCGGCCATGGTCGGGCCCAGCCCGGCCCGCACGACCTCAGCGAAGGTGTCCTGGCGGGGACGCCGGAACGGCGAGGTCAGAGCGTCCCGGGCCGCGCCGGCCGCCAAGCGGGGCGGCAACCGAGTGACCAGGTCCTGGGCCCGGAGGGGGAACCGCAGCCAACGCCCGGCCATCCGGATCCGACCGTTGCGGGGGCGGACCTGCAAGTCCTCGCCGAGCAGACCATGAACCTCGGCCAGCAGGGGGGGCGCCGTCGACGGGTGCAGACGGTGGCTGCCCATGTCGACCCGGACGCCGTCGACCTCGATGCTGCCCGCCATCCCCCCGACCCGTGACGCGGCCTCGTGGACCACGACCGATCGACCGGCCCGAGCCAGCCGCCAGGCCGCCATCAGCCCGGCCGGCCCCGCCCCGATCACCGCCACATCCGCGCTCACGACCGCGGGCCGACGCCCCGTTCTGGAACCTGAATCTCGCGGCCCAGCGCGAGTTTCAGGCACCAGAACGGATCTGGAGGGGCGATCACGGCGCGGAGGGTACCGGTGGGCCGCGAACCGAAATGAGTAAGGCCTACTCACGCCCTTCTCACCAGAAGTCGTCACTGTGGCCGTTGGCGGGCCCGCGGTCCGTCCCCGCCGCCTGCGCTCTCCCCCAGGGCGGCCGGGACGGACCCGTGGTCCGCCCGTTCTGTGCTCGCCGCGAGACGGCGGGAACCGGCGGGCGACCGCCCGAGGACACCCAGACCGGCTTCCTCGACGGCCTCCGGAGCGGCGGCGACGCCCTGCGCACCTTCGCCATCGGTCTGTCCGCCGTGGCCGGCGCCCTCCTCCCCTGGAGCCCCTTGCTCATCGCCGCCCTGCTGCTCACCAAGCGCTGGTGGCCCAAGCCCCGCGCCACCACCTGACGAACGTGCCTCAAGCGGCGGCGGTGGCGGGCTCGCGCATGGGGTCGGGGAGCGGGCGGGCGTGGACGACGGCGAGGCGACGCGTGGCCC
Source organism: uncultured Microthrixaceae bacterium (assembly GCA_963725155.1). Classification (GTDB taxonomy): domain Bacteria; phylum Actinomycetota; class Acidimicrobiia; order Acidimicrobiales; family DATDAH01; genus DATDAH01. The sequence continues at coordinate 398,444 of CAVRXU010000002.1, read as the reverse complement.
GCGTGAGGGCGACGTACAGCGAGCGGAGGCCGGCGGACTCCTCGGCGACGATGGCGGCGGGCTCCACCACCACGGCGGCGTCGAGCTCCAGGCCTTTGGCCAGGTCGACCGGGACGAGGGTGATGCGGCGGTCGAGCCCGCGCCGGGTGGCGCGGCCGTACTCGACGCCAGCGGCCTCGAATCCGGCGGCCACGTCCTCGACCAGCGAGCGGGGGACGATGACGGCCACGTTGCCCGGCTCGACGTGGTCTCGGGCCCGGACGGCGGCGGCCACCACCTCGGCGCGGAGACCGGACCGCTCCGGGACCCGGACGAACTCGGGCGGGTCCTCGCCGGGGCGCACGGCCAGCGGCGGGGTCAGCCACGGGGCGCTGGCCCCGAGGACCGCCACGGCCGGACCCATGATGGATGCCGGGATGCGATAGCCGACCGTCAGCTCGATGTGGCGGGGATCACGACGGCTGGGCAAGTGAGCCAGGACGTCCTCCCAGCTCTCGGCTCCCCACGGGCCGGTGGCCTGGCCGATGTCGCCGACGACGGTCATCGACCCGGACAGGGAGCGCCGAGCCAGCATCCGCAGCTCCATGGGCGAGCGGTCCTGGGCCTCGTCCACGACGATGTGGCCGAAGGTCCGGATCTCCTCCCGGCCCCGCACCGGACCGAGGTAGGCGTGGGCCTCGTCCAGCAGCGGGACGTCGTCGACGGTCCACACCACCTCGGAGACGTGGCTCGAGCGGGGCCGGTACAACAAGTCGGCCGCGGCCTCGCCGAAGGTGTCCCGGGCGGCGTGCCGGAGCAGGGCCTTCGAGCCGAACAGGTCGTGGAGCAGGTGCTCGGGCGTGAGCCGCGGCCACATCCACTCGAGCGCCTCACGGACCTCCCGGGTCCAGCGCAGCGCCGACCGCACCTCGCCTGGCTCCAGCTCCCGGCTGGTGCTCCCGGCCAGCGCGGCGAAGACCTGCTGCTCGACATACCGGCGGCCCGCGTTGTGGCCCCGGAACCGGCGGCGGGCGTTGCCCACGATGCTCCGGGACTGCTCGCGGGTCATGCGCAGCCGGCTGCGGCCGTAGGGGACCACCAGGTCCCACCGCAGGGCCCGCTCGCGGTCGTCGATGGCTCGGGACAGGACCGTGCCCATGCGGGCGTCGCCTTTCACCCGGGCGACCTCGGGACCCTCACGACCACCGGTGGGCACACCGGCGACCAGGTCGGCGGTCACCGCCAGCTCGACACCGACCTCGCCCAGCGAGGGCAGGACGTGCTCGATGTAGCCCAGAAAGAGGCGGTTGGGCCCGACGACCAGCACCCCTTGGCCCTCGAGCGGGAAGCGGTGCGTGTAGAGCAGATAGGCCGCCCGATGCAGGGCGACGACGGTCTTGCCCGTGCCCGGCCCGCCCTGGACCACCAGGACGCCGGGCAGCTCGGAGCGGATGATGGCGTCCTGCTCGGCCTGGATGGTGGCCACGATGTCGCCCAGCTTCCCGGTGCGGGCCTCCTCCAGCGACGCCAGCAGGGCGGCCTTGCCGACCAGGTCGGACCCCGCCCCCTCAGCCAGGAGGGCCTCGCCGTCGAAGACCTCGTCCTCCATGGCCAGCAGGCGCTTGCCCCGGGTGGCGAAGTGGCGTCGCCGGTAGAGCCCCATGGGCTCGCGACCGGTGGCCCGGTAGAAGGGCTCGGCCACGGGGGCCCGCCAGTCGATGACCAGCGGGTTGTAGTCCTCGTCGGACACGGCGATGCGACCGATGTGGTAGCGCTCGCCGCCGACCGCCTCGGTGCGATCGATGCGACCGAAGACCAGTGAGGCGTCGCCGATGGACAGCTGGGTGAGGCGACTCACGATGCTGTCGTGGATCACCTCTCGCTCGAAGCGGGCCTGGTTGGTGCCGCCCCGGCCGACCTCGACCATGCCGGCGAGGCGCGAAGCGGAACGGCGACTCTCCTCGAGGGCCTCGTAGGCCTTGTCGAGGTGTGCCTGTTCGGCTTCCAGGTCGGAATCACTGCCCATGGGGAACCGGCAATCCTACCGGCCCCGTGGGGACGCAGTATCTGCCACGATCCGGGCGTGAAAACCAGCCGCCGGGCACCCTGGAGCCACCCGTGAGCACGGCACTCGTCCTGGGGGCCGGCGGACTGACCGGCGGCGCCTTCCACGCCGGCGTCCTGCAGGGGCTGCTCGACGCCGGGTGGGACGCAGCCGAGGCCGACCTCGTCGTGGGGACCTCCGCCGGATCGTCGACGGGCTCGACGCTGCGGGCGGGCATCCCCGTGACCGACCACTGGGCCGACCAGACCGGAGGGGTCGTGTCGGCGGCCACCGAGGCCCGTCGCCGCGACCTGCCGCCCCGCCTGGACTTCACCGATCCGTCGCGACCGACCAACCGCTGGCCGCTCGACGCCGGGCTCGGGAGCCGGGCCTTCCTGCGCCGCGGCCTGCCTCGCCCCGGCCTGCTGTTCGCCGGGCTGCTGCCCCGCGGGCGCATGGACACCCTGCGCATGGCGGCGAGGATCGACGGGATCTACGCCGGGACGCCGTGGCCCGAGGAGCCCCTCTGGATCTGTTCGGTCCGCGTGGCCGACGGCCGGTTGCGGGTGTTCGGGCGGGACCCGTCCGACGCCACGGTGGGCCAGGCCGTAGCGGCCTCCTCCGCGGTACCGGGCCTGCTCGCCCCCGTCACCATCGACGGCGCCGAACATGTCGACGGCGGAGTGCACTCCCCCACCAACGTCGACCTCGTGGCCGGGCTGGGCTTCGACCGGGTGATCGTGTCCGCCCCGATGGCGGGCACGAACGACTGGCGCCAGCCGGGGCGGGCGTACCACACCCGACTCCTGGAACGGGAGGTGGCCGCCGTCCGCCCGACCGTGGCCGAAGTCGTCGTCATCACCCCCGACGCCGAGACCCTGGCCGCGATGGGCCCCGATGCCATGGCGCCCGGGGCCGAGCAGGCGGTCGCCGAGGCCGCCCGCCGTCAAGCCCGCGGCGCGCTCTGAGCGCACTCGCCGCAGGCCGACGGCTCAGCTGCCGTCGTCCTCGCCGACCTCCCGGAGCGCGTCCCGCAGGGCCAGGCGCAGGCGACGGGCGACCGTCGGGCTCAGGTGGGCGACCAGCCCGGCCCCCGCCGCGCCGACCTCCTCGACGGTGAGGACCACTCGGGGCTCGGCGTCCTCGTAGTCGTCGCTGATGGCGACGGCCCATGACACCTTGGTGATGTCGTAGTCCTCCGCATCGGGCGGCAGGTCGGCATCGGTGGCGGGATAGTCGTCGATCGAACGGCGCATCCCCGCAGTGTCCCCCAATACGGTGCCTGCCGTGCCGGACCTGCAGGACAGTCCCTTCCTCCGTGCCTGCCGGCAGGAGCCGGTGCCGCACACGCCCGTGTGGTTCATGCGTCAGGCCGGACGCTCGCTGCCCGAGTACCGGGAGCTCCGGGGCACCGGGAGCATCCTCGACGCCATCCACACTCCGGACCTGGCCACCGAGATCACCCTGCAGCCGGTGCGCCGTCACGGGGTCGACGCCGCCGTCCTGTTCTCCGACATCGTCGTGCCCATCCAGGCCGTGGGCTTCGGCGTCGACGTCGTCCCCGGCACCGGTCCCGTCGTCGAGGACCCCTTCGCGGGGGCCGCCGACCTCGAGCGCCTGCGCCCACTGGAAGCCGAGACGGACATCCCGTACGTCCTCGAGACCGTGCACACCCTGGTGGGTGAGCTGGACGTGCCCCTGATCGGCTTCGCCGGGGCGCCGTTCACCGTGGCCTCCTACCTGATCGAGGGGCAGCCGTCGCGCACCTACGCCAAGACCAAGGCGCTTGATGCTGGGCGAGCCCGACCTGTGGACCGCGCTCATCGACCGGTTGGCCGACCTGGCCCTCGCCTTCGTCCGGGCCCAGGTCGAGGCCGGCGCATCGGCAGTGCAGCTCTTCGACTCCTGGGCGGGGGCCCTGACCCCTGAGCAGTACGAGGCCCACGTCCTCCCCGCCAGCCAGCGGGTGTTCGCGGGCCTGGCGGACCTGGGCGTCCCCCGGGTCCACTTCGGCGTGGGTACGGGAGAGCTGCTCGGCCTCTTCGCCGCGGCCGGGGCCGACGTGGTCGGCGTCGACTGGCGGGTGCCGATCGACGCCGGTTGGGAGCGCATCGGCTTCGACAAGGGGGTCCAGGGCAACCTGGATCCCGCCGCCTGCCTCGCTCCGTGGGCCGCGGTCGAGCGCGAGGTGCTCGGGGTCCTCGACCGCGTCGACGGTCGCCCGGGCCACATCTTCAACCTGGGCCACGGCGTGCTGCCGGAGACCGACCCGACCGTGCTGACCCGCATCGTCGAACTCGTCCACGAGCGGACCGCGAGGTGACCCTCGGCGTGCTCGTGATGGCGTACGGCACGCCCCGCACGCCCGCTGACATCGAGCGGTACTACACCCACATCCGCCGGGGGCGGCCGCCCACCCCCGAGCTGCTGGCCGACCTGACCGCCCGCTACGAAGCGCTCGGCGGCGTGTCGCCCCTGGCCCAACGCACCGAGGCCCAGCGGGCCGCCATCGAGGCCGCCCTCCCCGCCGGGACGATCGTCGGCCTCGGCCAGAAGCACGCCGCCCCCTTCGTGGAGGATGGCGTGGGCGCCCTGGTCGACGGGGGAGCCGATGTCGTCGTCGGCCTCGTCCTCGCCCCCCACTTCTCGACCTTCAGCGTCGGGCAGTACCACGAGCGGGCCGCCGCCGCGGCCGGCGAGCGGGGGGTCGACTACCAGCCGATCGACGACTGGTCCGATCTCGATCCGTGGTTGGACTTCCAGGCCGCAGCCGTCACCGAACAGCTCGAGGGCCTGCCCACCGACACCACCGTGCTGTTCACGGCTCACAGCCTCCCGGAGCGGGTACTGGAGGGCGACCGCTACCCGGAGCACTTGGCTTCGTCCGCAACGGCCATCGCCGAGCGGGCCGGACTGGACGGCTGGGACATCGCTTGGCAGAGCGCCGGGCGGACCCCCGAGCCGTGGCGGGGGCCGGACATCCTCGAGGTCATCGACGGTCTCGAGACCCGCGGCCTGCTGGTGTGTGCCCAAGGCTTCACGTCGGACCACCTCGAGATCCTCTACGACCTCGACATCGAGGCCCGGGCCCGGGCCGAAGGCCGCGGCCTCGTCTTCGCCCGCACCCGATCCGTCAACGACGACCCCGCGGTGATGGCGGGCCTGGCCGGTCTCGTACTGGCTTTGGCTTAGGAACTCTTCGGCGGGCTGGGCGACCGACACCGAAGCACCGAAGGGGGCGTGGGGACGGGCTACCCGCCGTCGGGGGCGTTCCAGCCCGCCGATCTCACCCCTGGCGGCCGGCCGATCATTCGTTGGAGGCAATAAGGGGCGGATTCCGCCCCTTATTGCCTCCAATGGGGTTCGATCGCCGCCGGATCAAGCGGACGGGGCGTCGATGGTCACGGTGCGTGAGATCGGGGCCCGGCCAGCCCTGCTCCGAGCCCGACGGCCCGCGAGGAGCCCGACCGGCCCGACCGCTCCCCCTCCGTGCCTCGGTTGGCCCAGCTCGACGACGGTCAGTCGGCCAGGCCCGACCGGCCTTCGCCGCGGGTCATGCGCCACGCGCGCTCGGCGGCGTCGGCGGCCAGGGTGCGGAGGCCGGCGCCGGTGAAGGGGGCATCGGCGGGCGGCTCGACGGGCCACGGCGCGGGGCGACCCGGCTCGGGGCGCGCCGCGGGAGGACGGGGTAGGCGGCCGAGCACCCGGGACCACGATTCGCCGGCGGGGACGCCCCGATCGACGTCGGGGACCGAGAGTGGGGGGGACGGTCGAGGGCTGGCCCCCGCCGCCCGGCGGCGGCGGAGCTCGGCCAGGATCTCGTCCCGGGACCGGCCCCGGAGGCGAAGGAGGGCGAAGGGATCGGCGTCCAGCTCGTCGGCCACCAGGTAACAAACAGCGGCCGAGTGCTTGCAGGGGATCGCCCGGTCGGGACAGGAGCAGCGAGGCACCACCTCGCCGGCGGTGGGCAGCAGTTCGACGCCGACGGCCCGGGCGTCCTCGACGATGCCGGGGTCCAGCTCGCCGTCCAGCAGGGCGGCGGTGTGGGCGGCCCGGGCGGTGATCGCGTCCAGCACGACGTTCCACTCGTCGTCACTGAACCGGCGGATGTGGACCCGCACGGTGTACGGCTCGGGCCGACTGCCCTGCACGCGGGCGTTGATCTCGCCCGGGCTGAGCTCGATGTCCTGGACCCGGTCGTGACGGGCGTAGGTCCGGCCCCGGGGCAGGCGGTTGGCGTCGAGGCGGGCCCGCCGCTGGAGCGCCTCGGTCCACGCCTTCCCCCACCACGTGGTGCCGAACACCCGCCGCTCGGCCATCAGGACACCCCGCCGACCGACAGCTGGACCAGCTCGGCCAACGCCTCGTCGTCCAACTCGGAGATCCAGGCCTCCCCCGCGCCGACGACGGCGTCAGCCAGGTCCCGCTTGGTGGCGAGCAGGGTGGCGATGCGGTCCTCGACCGTGCCCTCGCAGATGAGGCGATGGACCTCGACCGGTCGCGTCTGACCGATGCGCCAGGCCCGGTCGCTGGCCTGGTCCTCCACCGCCGGGTTCCACCACCGGTCGTAGTGCACGACATGGGTGGCCCGGGTCAGGTTGATGCCCGTGCCTCCCGCCCGCAGCGAGATCACGAAGGCATCGGCCTCACCGGCCTGGAAGCGCGCCACCAGCTCCTCCCGGGCCTTGATGGTGAGCGAGCCGTGCAGGAAGAAGGTGCGCAGGCCCCGTCCGGTCAGGTGCTCCTCCAGGAGCCGACCCATGGCGACGTACTGGGTGAAGACCAGGGCCGCCTCGTCCTCCGCGGTCACGATCTCCAGCAGCTCGGTGGCCCCGTCGAGCTTGCCTGACCGGCCGTCGAGCGGTGCCGCCTGGCCGAGGTACTGCGCCGGGTGGTTGCAGATCTGCTTGAGGGCGGTCAGCAGCTTGAGGACCAGCCCGCGGCGGGCGAAGCCGTCGACTGACTCGATCTGGGTCAACACCTCGTCGGTCACGGCCCGGTAGAGCGACGCCTGCTCGACCGTGAGGGGGACGATCCGGTCGATCTCGGTCTTCGGTGGTAGGTCGGGGGCGATGGTGGGGTCGCTCTTCTTCCGCCGGAGGAGGAAGGGTCGGACGATCCGGCGCAGCGAGTCCGCCACCTCCTCGTCCTGGTAGCGCTCGATGGGGAGGGCCACGTCGGTCCGGAAGGTGTGGAGCGGGCCCAGCAGTCCCGGCGTGGTCCAGTCCAGGATCGCCCAGAGCTCGGTGAGGCGGTTCTCCACGGGCGTGCCGGTGAGGGCGAAGCGGGCGTCACCGTGGATGCGGCGGAGGGCGCGGGCGGTGCGGGCGTTCGGGTTCTTCACCGCCTGGGCCTCGTCGGCGATGACCAGGCCCCAGTGGACGGCGGCCAGGGCCTCGGCGTCCCGTCGGACGACGCCGTAGGTGGCGATCACGATCTCGTCACGGCCGAGGCCGTCGAGGTCCCGACCGGGCCCGTGGAAGCGGCGGGTCGGCACGCTGGGGGCGAAACGGGCCGTCTCCCGTTCCCAGTTGGCGAGGACCGAGGCCGGGCAGACGACGAGGGTCGGCCGATCTCGGTCCCGGCGGGCCAGGTGCAGGGCCAGGACCTGGATGGTCTTGCCCAGCCCCATGTCGTCGGCCAGGACGCCACCCACGCCCAAGTCGGCCATCTCGCTCAACCACGAAAGGCCCCGCAACTGGTACGGCCGGAGGACGGCGACCAGCCCGGGGGGTGGCCGCTGCTCGCGCTCGGGGTCGATGGCCGCCAACCGGGTGGCCAGGTCCCGTAGCGGGCCCTCCAGCTCCACGTCCAACGTCCGGCCGTCGACGGTCAACGTCCCGCCGAGGGCGGCGGCCAGCGCCTCGCCCGCCGCCACCCGGCGCCGTTCGAGGACCCGGGCCAGCGCCCTCGGGTCGGCCCGAACCCATCGACCGCGCAGGCGGACCATCGGCCGGCGGGCCTCGGCCAAGGCCCGGAGCTCCTGCTCGGTGAGCTGCTCGTCACCGACCGTCGCCTCCCAGCGCAGCTCGAGCAGCGTCTCCAGCGAGAGGCCCGACGAGGTGACGGCGGCGGGGGCGGTGGACACGATGGGCTTCAGCTCCACCGTCTCCATCAGCTCGGCCGGCCAGAGGACGTGAACCCCGGCGGCGGCGAGGTCGTCGACGACCGGCCCCATCAGCTCGTCCACGTCCTCGTCCTGCAGGCCCAGCCACGTCGGCCGGGGCTGGTCGAGCAGCCGGCCGATCGGCGGCCAGACCTTCGCGGCCCGCCGCAGGGCCAGCAGCAGCCCGGCCTCGACGTCGCCGAACCGCTTGGCCACCACCTCCGGCGCCGACCAAAGGTCGAAAGCGTCGATGACCAGGCTGGGATCCCGCTGGCTCTGCAGTTGCAGGACGCCGGCGAAGCGACCCGTCTCCTCGGTCGGTGGCTCGAGGCGCATGGCCACCATCGCCTCGTCCCGACGGCCGCCCAGCGCCCGGAACCAGAGCTCGCTGGCCTGCAGGTCGGTCGCCGCCATCGCCGCGAAGGCCTCGTGCCCGGCCACTCGCGTGGCGCCGTCGGTCCGGGGAAGGAGGTCGGCCACCGCATCGGAGAAGGCGGCCACGGCCCGATCAGGCGATGTCACCCGCACCGGGCGCAGGCCGACAAGCCGGGCGTGGGCCTCAGGCGGAAGGGCCGCGCCCAACTGCTGGCGCAGGACCAGGTCCTCGGGGTCGAGGGGCCCCAGGCGCCAGGCGTCTGCTCCCGACGCCGTCAGGCCGGGCAGGAGTCGGCCCCGCGCGATCAATTCGACCGCGACGCGGGCCACCGCGGCCCAGGCCCGAACCGAAGGACGAACCGGTTGGCTGGCGGGCAGCTCGACCAGCACGTCGATGGCGTCGCGCAACAGGACCAGCCGGACGGGTACGACGTGGCGTCGCGTGCGGTTCGGGCTGGGTCGGACGACCTCGAGCTCGGAATCGGCGTCGCCGATGGGCTCGGGCCACGTCCACAGGGCCAGGGCGCCGTCCCGCGGGAGGTCCGCCGGGACGAAGGTGGCGTCAGCAAGGGGGTCGGTGAACACGGGGGTGGTCGACGGTATCCCCGTCACGGGCGGCGGTACCCGCCCTTCGGCTCATCCGCGGCCATCGGTAGGCTCGGCGCCGATGCAGACCCTGGTCGACTGGTGACCGACCGCCGGCCGGGCCCCCGGTCGACGGCATGAGCGCCCGGTTCCACGTCGTCGGGGGTGGCATCGCCGGTCTGGCCGCCGCCTGGGAGCTGTCCGCCACCGAGGGCGTCCACGTCACCGTCCACGAGGCCTCCGACCGCTGGGGCGGCAAGGTCCACACCTCGCCGTTCGCCGGCCGCCCGGTCGACGAAGGGGCCGACGCCTTCCTGCTCCGGGTGCCCTGGGCCCTGGACCTCGCCCGGGAGTTGGGGCTGGAGGCCGAGATCGTCCACCCCGCCGAACGCCGGGCGTACATCTGGAGCCGTGGTGGCCTGCGCCCGATGCCGTCCGAGCACGTCCTCGGGGTCCCGTTGGATCTCGACGACCTCGCCGCGACAGGGCTGTTGGACGACGCCGAGCTGGCCGAGACCCGGGACGCCCTCGCTCGACCAGGGCGCCCCGTGACCGAGGACGACCTGTCGGTCGCCGATCTCGTGACTCGGGCCGTCGGCCGACCGGCGTTGGACCGGGTCGTCGCCCCCCTCCTCGGGGGCATCAACGCGGGCCAGGTCGATGCCATGAGCGCGGCTGCCCTCGCTCCTCAGCTGCTGGCCGCCGCCCGGCAGCCCGAGGGCATGGTCGCCGCCCTGAGGGCCCTGCGAGCAAAGGCCGACACGAGCGCCCCGATCTTCGGCGGCTTCGCCGGCGGCACGCAGCGACTGGTCGAGCGGCTGGTCGAGGCCTTGACCGAGCGAGGCGTCGAGCTGCGCCTGAACGACAAGGTCCACTCGCTCGGCCACGTCGAGGAGGACGGGACCGTCCTCGCCCTTCCCGCCTTCGCCACCGCCGACCTGTTGGCCGACCCAAGTCCTGGCGCCGCCGGCCTCCTCAACACCATCGGCTATGCGTCGCCCGTCCTGGTCACCTTCGCCGTCCCCGCCGCAGGCATCGACCACGTTCTCGACGCCTCCGGCTTCCTGGTCCCACACACCGAGGGCCTGCTGTTGACGGCCTGCTCGTGGGCCTCGTCGAAGTGGAGCCACCTCGCCACCGGCGACACCGTCATCCTCCGGGCATCGGCCGGTTCGGCCCACGACGACCGAGCCCAGCACCTGCATGACCGCAAGCTGGTAAGGGCGCTCCGGGCCGACCTGCGCAGGACCATGGGCCTGACGGGGGACCCGACCGAGGTGCGCGTCAGCCGCTGGCCCCAGTCGCTGCCGCAGTACGCCGTCGGTCATCTGGCGATGATCACCGACTTGCGCCACACGCTGGCCGTCGAGCACCCCGGCCTGGCCCTGGCCGGGTCCGCCTACGAGGGCGTGGGCCTGCCCGCCTGCATCCACGACGGTCGCCTGGCCGCGCGCCGCCTCCTGGACGCCCGCGGGTGACTCGGCCCACGACCTTGCGTAGCCCACGCCACGGATCTGTGGTGTGAGGAGCGCAAGTTCGGGCGGAGGTCGAACCAGCGCGCTCGTCAGCCTCCTCGCCGGCGGGCTGCTGGCCCTGGCCATGCCGCCGTGGGGGTGGTGGCCACTGGCCTTCATCGCCTTCGCCCTGTTCAGCCATCAGATCGACGACCCGTCCCGACGCCGCCGAGCCGGAAAGGGCGCCCTGTTCGCCCTCGGGTGGTTCGTCCCCGCGGTGTTCTGGATGCTCGACTTCACCGTCCCCGGCTACGGCATCGCCGTCGGCCTGTGGAGCGGCTTCTGGGCCGTGGCCGCCTTCGTCTGTCCGCCGGGCCGGTGGCGGTGGCCTGCTCTGGTCGGGGCCGCGGTGCTGGCCGAGTACGTGCGTTGGTCCTGGCCCTTCGGCGGCCAGCCGCTGGCAACCGTGGCCATGACCCAGGTCGACACCCTGCTCGGCCCCACCGTGCGTGTCCTCGGGCCCTTGTTGCTGGTCGCCCTCGTCGCCACCGTCGGCGTGGCCCTCGACGCCCTGGTCTCGGGCTCCCGCCGCTTCGGCGCGGCCGCGCTGGTCGGCGTGCTCGTCGTCGTCCTCCTCGCCGGCATCGCCCCCGACGGCCATTCCACCGGCACGCTGGACGTGGCCCTCGTCCAGGGCGGCGGCCCCCAGCGCACACGGGCCGCCGACACGGACCCCCGCGATGTCTTCGAACGCCATCTCGCGGCCAGCGAGGACGTGGACACCCCGGTCGACCTGGTGGTCTGGCCCGAGAACGTCATCAACGTGGAAGGCCCGGTCGAGACCCAGCAGGAAGGTGAGGAGCTGTCCGGCTTGGCTCGAGAGCTGGACGCCCCACTCGTCGTCGGGGCGGTCGAGGGCGACGGTGACCGCTTCCACAACGCCGCTCTCGTCATCGACGCCGACGGCAACTTCACCGACCGCTACGAGAAGGTCCGCCGGGTGCCCTTCGGGGAGTACGTGCCGCTGCGGGGGTTCCTCAGCCACTTCGCCGGCAACGCCCTGCCCGCCCGGGACGCCATCGAGGGCGAGGGGGAGGCCACGGTCGAGACCGATGTGGGCACCCTCGGCGTCGTCATCTCCTGGGAGGTGTTCTTCGCCGACCGGGCCCGGGACGCCATCAGCCATGGTGGCGAGGTCCTGCTCAACCCCACCAACGGGTCGTCCTACTGGCTGACCATCGTCCAGACCCAGCAGATCGCCTCGTCCCAGCTGCGGGCCATGGAGACCGGACGATGGGTCCTCCAGGCCGCCCCCACCGGCCTGTCCGCCATCATCAGCCCCGACGGCGACGTCATCGACCGCACCGCCGTCAGCGAGCGCGCCGTCGTCCAAGGCACGATCGAGACCCGTGAGGGGCTGACCCTCTACACGCGCTGGGGCGACTGGCCCATGGTCCTCCTTGCGCTCGGGCTGGTGACCGGGGCGTGGTTCAGGTTCCGGCGGCGACGGCCCACTCACGCTTCTGGCACCTGATTCGGTGGCCATAGCGACGGCGGGTTCTAAGGGTCGTCGCATCAGTGCTGGCGAGTTGAGCGGGTTCGACTCGACCAGGAGGGTGGCGTGGGCAACGCGAACAGTGGCCGGTATCCGAAGCTGACCCCGGAGGAACGGAAGCGGATCATCGGGCTGGTGGCGGATGGGATGCCGGCCCGGGAGGTGGCTCGGGAGGTGGCCCGCTCGGGGAGCTTCGTGCACAGGGTGATGCGCGAGGCGGGGGGTGTGGCCCGCCGTTTGGACTGGGATCCATCTCGGGCAAGGCTCTCAGCCAGCGAGCGCGAGGAGATCCGCAGCGGTCTGGAGGCCGGGGAGTCGTTTCGGGCGATCGGCCGTCGGATCGGCCGGGCCGGCTCCACAGTGTCTCGGGAGGTGGGCGCCAATGGCGGCCGGGCCGGGTATGCGGGTTGGCGGGCCCATCGCCGGGCCGCTGAGCGGGCCCGGCGGCCCAAGGCCGCCAAGCTGGCCGCCCATCCCGAGCTGCGGGCCCAGGTCGAGGCATGGCTCGAGGACGAGCAGTGGTCCCCGGCGCAGATCTCGGCCCAGTTGCGCATCGAGTTCCCCCACGATCCGATGATGCGGGTGTCGCCGGAGACCATCTACCAGTCCCTCTACATCCAGGGCCGGGGCGCCCTCCGCAAGGAGCTCGCCACCTGCCTGCGCACCGGGCGGGCCATCCGCCGCAACCGGTCCCGCCTCGAGCGGCCCGGCACGATCCCGGACAAGGTGATGATCTCGGATCGACCTCCCGAGGCCGAGGACCGGGCCGTGGCCGGGTTCTGGGAGGGCGACCTCATCATCGGCAAGAACGGCCGCTCCGCGGTCGGGACCCTCGTCGAGCGCACCACCCGTTACGTGATGCTGCTGTGGCTGCCCGGCGACCACACCGCAGAGACCGTCCGCGTCGCGATGACCGCCAAGGTCAAGACCCTGCCTGAGCATCTGATGCGCTCGATCACCTGGGACCAGGGCACCGAGATGGCCCAGCACGCCCAGTTCAGCATCGACACCGGCGTCGCCGTCTACTTCTGTGACCCCCACTCGCCCTGGCAACGCGGCTCCAACGAGAACACCAACGGCCTCCTGCGCCAATGGATGCCCAAAGGCACCGACCTGTCGGCGTTCACCGAAGCCGATCTCGACGCCATGGCCTACAAGCTCAACAACCGGCCTCGACAGACCCTCGGCTGGATGAAACCATCCCATCGCCGCCCTCGTTGCGCCGTTTCCGCCGACCTCCGCAGCCACGATCTGGCCAGCAGCCGCAAGGTCAGACCTCCAGCAGCACGGTGGTGGGGCCGTCGTTGACCAGTTCGACCTGCATGTCGGTGCGGAAGCGGCCGGTGGCGACGGTGGCGCCCAGGTCCCGCAACGACGAGACGACGAGATCGACCAGGGGCTCGGCTTGTTCGGGCGGGGCGGCGTCCAGCCAGGACGGGCGCCGACCCCGGTCGGTGTTGCCGTAGAGGGTGAACTGGCTGACGACGAGGACCTGACCCGTGGTGTCGGCCACCGAGCGGTTCATCACACCGTCGTCGTCGGCCATGACCCGCAGGCCCCACACCTTGTCGGCCAACTTGACCGCCTGGGCCTCCGTGTCGTCCCGATGGACGCCGACGAGCACGCACAGGCCGGCACCGATCTCGCCCACCGTCTCGTCCCCGACCCTGACCCGGGCCTCCGCCACGCGCTGCACCAGACCCCGCACGAAGCCCATCCTGGCCTGAAAGCCCGCTGTTCCGGGCACACTTGACCGCTCAGTCAACGGACCGGAAAGCCCATCTCGTCACATGCCTGCCGACGCGCCCCTGCGCATCGCCTATCTCAGCTACCGGGGCAAGCCCCACGTGGGTGGTCAAGGCGTCTACACCCGTCACCTCTCCAAGGCCCTCGTGGACCTGGGCCACACCGTCGAAGTCCTCGGCGGCCAGCCCTATCCCCGGCTGGACGAGCGGGTCCCCCTCGTCGAGCTCCCCAGCCTCGACATCTACAACGAGCACTTCCCGATGCGGATGCCGTGGATCGGCGAGCTCAAGCACTTCGCCGACTTCGTCGAGGTGACGTCGTTCTCCCTCGGCACCTTCCCCGAGCCGCTGGCGTTCAGTGTCAGGGCCTGGCAGCACCTGCGCACGCGCCGGGGTGAGTTCGACCTCGTCCACGACAACCAGTCCCTCGGCTACGGCCTGCTGGCCATCGAGCGGGACGGGCTGCCCGTCGTGGCCACCATCCACCACCCCATCACCGTCGACCGCCGGCTGGAGATGGAGCACGCCGAGAACGGCTGGCAGCGGTGGAACAAGGGCCGCTGGTACGCCTTCACCAAGATGCAGACCCGGGTGGCCAGCCGCATGAAGCGGGTCATCACGGTGTCGGAGAACTCCCGGGACGACATCCACAGGGACCACAAGGTCCCCCTCCGGAACATGGCCATCGTCCCGGTGGGCGTGGACCAGGAGCAGTTCCGCCCCCTCCCCCACATCCAGCGGGTGCCCGGCCGGCTCATCACCACCGCCTCAGCCGACGTGGCCATGAAGGGCTTGGCCTACCTGCTGGAGGCGGTGGCCAAGATCCGGACCGAGCGACCGTGCGACCTGGTCATCATCGGCAAGCCCAAGGAAGAGGGGCGGGCCATGCGCACCCTCGAGCAGTACGGCCTGACCGACGCCGTCCAGTGGGTCTACGGCGTGTCCGACGAGCGCATCGTCGAGCTCTACGCCGAGGCCGAGCTGGCTGTGGTGCCCTCCCTCTACGAGGGGTTCTCGCTACCCGCCATCGAGGCGCAGTGCTCCGGCGTGCCCTTGGTGGCCACCACAGGCGGCGCCCTGCGTGAGGTCGTCGGCCCGGACGGCGAGACCGCCTTCACCTGCCCGCCGGGTGACGCCGCGGCCCTGGCCGCCCGCATCAACTTCGCCATGGACAACCACGAGCTGGCCACCAAGGTCGGCTTGGCCGGTCGCCAACGGGTCATCGACAACTGGACGTGGCGCCACACCGCCGAGAAGACGGTCGAGCAGTACCGCATCCGCCTCAAGCAGGGCTGACCGGGTGCTGACCGTCGACTACGACCGTCTCGGCGTGCGCGCCGGTGAGCTCCTGCTGGACCTCGGCGCGGGCAACGGCCGGCACGCGTACGAGGCGTTCCGCCGGGGCGTGCGGGTCGTGGCCGCCGACTTCAACCACGCCGACATGGTGGAGTGTCGGACCATGTGTGCGGCCATGGAAGAGGTGGGCGAGGCCCCCGCCGGCGGGCTGGCGGCCGCCGCAGTCGCCGACGGCCAGCGCCTCCCGTTCCCCGACGACACCTTCGACCGGATCATCGCCGCCGAGGTCATGGAGCACATCCCCGACGACGAGGTCGCCGCGGCCGAGCTGGCCCGGGTCCTCAAGCCGGGCGGGACCATCGCCATCACCGTGCCGGCGTGGCTGCCCGAGGTCGTCTGCTGGAAGCTGTCCGACGAGTACCACGCCCCGAAGGTGGCGGGCGGCCACGTCCGCATCTACACCGAGCGGGAGCTGCGCCAGAAGCTGGCCGCCACCGGCCTCGAGCCCGGTGGCTCCCACCAGGTCCACGCCCTGCACACCCCGTACTGGTGGCTCCGCTGCCTGGTCGGGCCCCAGGAGGACAGCAACCCCCTGGTCAAGGCCTACCACCGGCTCCTGGTGTGGGACATGGTGAAGGCCCCTCTCGTCACCCGGCTGGCGGAGCGACTCCTCCGGCCCGTCCTGGGTAAGAGCCTCGTGCTGTACGCCCGCAAGCCGACGGCCGCCGTGGTGGAATCGCGGCCCGTCCCAGCCAGCATGGAGGACCATGCCCGTGTCGCCTGATCCTGGCGCGCGCCTCGAGGTCCCCGGCATCCTGAGTGCCGGCGACATCGCCGAGACCGCCGAATCCATCGCCGAGTGGCAGCTGCCGACCGGCATGATCCCCTGGTTCCCCGGCGGACACGCCGACGTCTGGAACCACGTCGAGGCCACGATGGCGCTCGACGTCTGCGGCCGCCGCCACGAGGTCGACCGGGCCTTCGCCTGGCTGGCCGACACCCAGCGGGAGGACGGCTCCTGGCACCAGTACTACCTGGCCGACCGGGTCGAGCAGGAGAAGCTGGACGCCAACACCGTGGCCTATGTGGCCGCCGGCGTGTGGCACCACTACTTGCTGACCGAGGACCGGGGCTTCCTGGAGGCCACCTGGGGCATGGTCGAGCGGGCCGTGAACTTCGTGATGGACCTCCAGACGCCCCGTGGGGAGATCCTCTGGGCCCGCCACGCCGACGGCACACCGTGGTCCTTTGCCCTGCTGACCGGGTCGTCCTCGATCTCCCACAGTCTCCGCTGCGCCTTGGCGATCGCCGCCACGCTGGGCCGCGAGCGGCCCGACTGGGAGCTGTCGGCGGCCCGCCTGGTCCACACCCTGCGCCACGAGCCCGACGCCTTCGCCCCCAAGCACCGCTGGGCCATGGACTGGTACTACCCGGTGCTAGCCGGCGTCTTCGGCGGCGACGAGGGCGCGGCGCACCTCGACGAACGGCTGGACACCTTCTACCTCGAGGGCCGCGGCATCCGCTGCGTGTCCGACCGCCCGTGGATCACGGCGGCCGAGACCTGCGAGTGCCTCCTGGCCTACCTGTCCGTGGGCCGCACCGACTTCGCCCACGAGCTGTTCCGCCAGGCCCAGACCTTGCGCTCCGAGGACGGCTACTACTGGACCGGCATCGTCTACCCCGAGCAGGTCCACTTCCCCGGTGACGAGCGCTCGACCTACACCGCCGCCGCCGTGATCCTGGCCGCCGACGCGTTGGCCCAGTCCTCGGCTGCTTCCCGCCTCTTCACGGACCACAGCTTCCTGCCCGAGGCCGCCCTCGACGAGACCCACGAGGACCAGCCCTCCCTGGACTGAGATCGGTGACGGCTGGCGGAACCGACCCGCCCGGTCAAGGCGACAGACGGCCCTCGGCGTCGGCCCGGTGGTGGGCCAGCTCGTGCAGGGTGAAGCGACCCAAGCCCGCCACCGTGAACGGATCCGAGTCCCGACGGGTGCCGGGCCGGTCCCACTCCGCGCCCTCGACGAGGGTCAGGGTCCCGGCCAGCCACTCGGCGTTGGCGGCGAGGTCACCGGCGACGGCGACGGGGTCCTGGTCGTTGTAGTGCTCGTCGACGGCGGCGGCCTCGTGGTCCCACCAGCCGTACTCGGGCCCGTCCTCGACCAACGTCCGGGCCACCCGCTCGGTCATTACCGAGAGCAGGTCCCGGACGTGGCAGCCGTACTCGAGGGCCGTCCAGGTCCCGCCCGCGGGCCGGGCCCGCAGCCCGGTGTCATCGGACGACGCCAGGAGGGTCTCCCAGGCCGCGGCCTGCTCCCGCAGCGCCACGGGCAGGTCGTCAGGGGCCACGGCCGAGGCGTCGAACCCACAGTGCGGGCACGACTCGGTCAGGACGCGCATCCAGTCCCAGCCTTCGGTCATGGCTAGATGCCCTCGGCGACCCGGCGCAGGACCCGCAGCGAGCCGGTGGCCCCGATCTCCTCGAAGGCCAAGGACTCGAGGGCTCGGCTGTAGAGCTCGAAAGGGGGTCGACCGCCGTCGGCGGGGTCCGAGAAGACGTCGTGGATGGCCAGCGTCCCGCCCACGACGACATGGGGGACCCAGCTCTCGTAGTCCCGGTGGGCCGGCTCCGGGCCGTGGCCACCGTCGATGAACAGGAAGCCGATGGCCGTGGTCCAGTGGGCGGCAACGGTCACGGAGTCACCGATGACGGCGACGACCGCGCCCTCCAGGTCGGCCCCGAGGATGGTCCGGCGGAAGTGGGGCAGTGTGTCCATCAACCCGCTCTCGGGATCGACCAGGTCGGCCTCGTGGTGCTCCCAACCGGCCTGGTTCTCCTCTGAGCCGCGATGGTGGTCCACCGTGAAGAGCACGGTGCCATTCGCCTCCGCGGCCGCCCCCAGGTACACCGCGGACTTGCCGCAGTAGGTGCCGATCTCGAGGAACGGGCCAGGCGAGGCCAGCGCCGCGTCATGAAGGGCCAGGCCCTCGTCCGGCGGCATGAAGCCCCGGGCGGCCTCCGCGGCGGCCTGGAGGCGCGGGTCCAAGGCGGTCAGACGGCGGGCGCGGAGCCGAGCTCGGCGTCCAGCTCCTCGTCCGGCGGGAAGTGCATCTGGTTCCCGAACATGAGCCGGTCGAGGAAGATGAACTTGAAGACCCAGACGAGGCCGAAGCCGACGGCGTTGGCCACGTTCACGGCCAGCTCCGAGCCGGCGAACCACTTCTCCGCGTAGTGGGCGCAGATGGTCGACAGGACGAGGCCGATGAGCGTGATGATCCAGAACGGGAGGACCTCGGTCATGAACCGGTTCTTGTCCTTCTTGCCCCAGACCCAGTAGCGGTTCATGAGGTAGGCCGGGAAGGCCATGATCGTGACGGCCACGAGGTTGGCCTTCACGAACGACCAGTCGAGGCCCACGGTGAAGACGAGCAGCATGACCTGCGTGACGGGGAAAGCAATGGCGGAGACCGCTGAGTACTTCAGCATCTTGCGGTAGTCCGCCTCGCGGATGCGCGCGAGGACTTCCGCGCGGGACTTCGCCATGAAGCCCATCGTAGCGGTGGGCGCGGGAGCATCGACCAGAGCCATGGCCGTCCTATCGGCACCGGTAGGGTCCGCGTTGATGTCTCAGAAAGCGCTCGACGACCTCTGCGCGCTGCTCGATCTCGAGGCCATCGAAGTCAACCTCTTCCGGGGCATCAGCCCTGACGAGGAGCGCCAGCGGGTGTTCGGGGGGCAGGTGGCGGGCCAGGCCCTGGTCGCCGCCACCCGCACCGTCGACGACGACCGGCCGGTTCACTCGCTGCACGCCTACTTCCTGCGTCCCGGCGACCCCGCGGTGCCCATCCTCTTCGAGGTCGACCGCATCCGGGACGGGCGCTCCTTCACCACCCGACGGGTCGTGGCCGTCCAGCACGGGAAAGCCATCTTCAACCTGCAGGCGTCGTTCCACATCCGCGAGGAGGGCCTCGACCACCAGGTGGACCTGATCGACGCCATGTGGGACGGTCAGCTTCCACCCGAGCCCGCGACCCTGCCCGACTGGCGGACCCGGATGGAGCCGTTCGTCGAGCGCTTCGGCGCCGACCTCGACCGGCCCCGGCCCATCGACACCCGCAACGTGGACTGGAGCTGGGACCAGCGCCGTGAGCCGCGGCCCCCGCACCAGCGCGTGTGGCTGCGAGCCGACGGGACCCTGCCCGACGACCCGGTGCTGCACGCCTGCGTCCTGACCTACGCGTCGGACATGACCCTGCTGGACACCACCCTGCTGCCCCACGGGTCAGTGGCCGCGGACGAGCAGGTCATGATGGCCAGCCTCGACCACGCCATGTGGTTCCATCGGCCGTTCCAGGCCGACGAATGGCTGCTCTACGTCCAGGACACCCCGTCGACGAGCGGTGGTCGGGGGTTGGCCCGGGGCGAGATCTACACCCATGGGGGTGAGCTGGCCGTGTCCGTCGTGCAGGAGGGCTTGATCCGGCCGATGCGATGAGGCGGCGGGCACTGGGTGCGGTCGGCATCGCGGTCGCCCTGGTTCTGCTGGCCACCGGTTGCGGCGACGATGCCGACGACGACCTGCCCAGCGACACCCGGGCGCCGATCGTCGAAACCACCGAGCCGACCGTCACCGCACCGGGCGTGACCGTCCAGGGCCTCGGGCCGGTGGAGACCGTGTCCGGCGTCGAGGTCGGCTTCGAGGAGATCGGTGCGTTCGAGGCACCAGTCGACCTCGCCTTCCGGCCTGGCGTGGCGGACCGGGCCTACCTGGCCGAGCGGGCCGGGATCGTCCGGGACCTCGACCTGGCCACCGGCGAGGGGACGGCCGTGCTCGACCTGACCGACGAGACGACCACTGACGGCGAGCGGGGCCTGCTCGGCCTCGTCGTCGCCCCGGACGGTGCGCACCTCTATGTGAGCTTCACCAACCTGGATGGCGACTCCCGGGTCGACGAGTACGCCCTCGATGGGGACGGCGGGATCGACGAGGGTTCCCGCCGCGCCGTGTTCGCCCTGGACCAGCCGTTCCCCAACCACAACGGGGGGCACCTGGCCTTCGGACCCGACGGCCTGCTGTACATCGGGTTGGGCGACGGCGGGTCCGCGGGCGATCCGCTGGAGGCTGGTCAGGACCGGGGCCAGCTCCTCGGGTCGATCCTGCGCGTCGACCCGAACGGGGTCGACGGCAGCGCCTACGCCATCCCCAACGACAACCCCTTCGTCGACGAAGAAGGGGCCCGGCCCGAGGTGTGGCTCAAGGGGGTGCGGAACCCGTGGCGGTTCTCCTTCGATCGGGCGACAGGCGACCTCTGGGTCGGCGACGTCGGCCAGAACGACATCGAGGAGGTCGACCACCTGCCGGCCGATGCCGACGGGCTGAATGCCGGGCGGGGCCTCAACCTCGGCTGGAACGCCATGGAGGGCGACCAGCCCTACGAGGACGGGGTCGAGCCCGACGACCACACGCCCCCGGTCTTCACCTACACCCACGCCGAGGGCGGCTGCTCGGTGACCGGCGGCTACCTCTACCGGGGTGCGGCCATCCCCGACCTCGTCGGCGCCTACCTGTACGCCGACTACTGCGCCGGTGACCTACGGGCCCTGGCCGTCCCCGACGGCGAGGTGATCGACGACGCCACCATCGCCGAGCCCGTCGACTCCCCCGTCTCCTTCGCCGAAGACCCCACCGGCGAGCTCTACCTCCTCAGCCTCGCCGGCCCTCTCCTCAAGATCGTCCCCCAGTAGATCGCTGAGCATCGCGGAGCCGACGAAATTGCGTTACTTCTGGTCGCTCCACGACCTCAAGTGACGCCAGTTCGTTGGGCGAGCGCAGTTTGGACCTCGCGAACGAGACGGTTGGGTTGGTTGACGTAGAACTTGAACGTGTACTCGAGGACGTGCCAGCCGTGCAGCCGGGCGTCGTTCAGGCGCTGCTTGTCCCGCTCGAACGCCACCGAGTGAAGGTGGTGCTTCTTGCTCTGGAGTTCGACCGCCACCATGCGTCTAGGCCACGCCAGGTCGACCTCGGCGATGAACCGAGCCTCGTCGTAGATCGAATGCTGTGACTCAGGTTCCTCGACGCCGGCATCGGCGAGCAGTCGACGGACGAGGTGCTCGAACCTGCTGTCTGTGATCACCCGGTCGCCGAACCTCTCATCGAGGATGGCGCGGAACGGGCCACACCCGTTGCGCCCTCGCCGCGAGTGGAGGACCAGCGTGTCGTAGAGGTCGGACCAGTCGGCACCCGTCTCCCGAACGGTCTGCTCGATCGCGCCCTCCAGCGTGCCGGCCGTGACCAGGCAACCGATGTCCAGAAGCGTGCGAAGGAGTCCCGTCGTAGGTATGCCTCGTCGCAGAACTGGCCGGGCGAGAACCATGTCCGTCGACTCGTGCACGCGCACCGGTAGGCGGACAGGGCGACGATGACGAGGAACCGACAACTCGACGGG
The DNA here is from genome assembly GCA_963725155.1 of uncultured Microthrixaceae bacterium. Taxonomy (GTDB): domain Bacteria; phylum Actinomycetota; class Acidimicrobiia; order Acidimicrobiales; family DATDAH01; genus DATDAH01. The sequence goes on along the minus strand of CAVRXU010000002.1, from coordinate 376,855 downwards.
TCCCGTCCTGAAGTCGTCGAGGTCCCACAAGGCTGCGGCGGTGCGGTGGGAGGCCAGTGCGCCGTCACCCGCGGCCAGGACCGCAGCATGCACCATCGTCTCCCATGCGATCGGTACTCCCGCAATGACGTACACCCCTCGGTGGAGGACGACCCAGCGGCCGGTGCTCAGGCGATGACGGATGAACGCGTCGGATGCGCCGCAGGCCAATGCTTGCCGACGGGTCACAAGGGCGTGCTGTCGCCGGGCGACAGCGGCGATGCGGGCGTCGATGGCGTCCATCGATCCCCCTTCTCTGCAAACTGCGTTACTTCCGGTCGCAGAACGACGAAAACGAACGCAATTTCGGATGGTGGAGGGGGACGGGCCGGTCCTCTGCGCCGGACTGGCTGGGACGGACGTTACGGACGGGGGGTGACAGCGAGGGCGGCGCGGGCTTTGGGCTCGTGGTCGAGGTGCCAGGTGGGGACATCGTCGACGGGCCACCACTGGGCCGAGAGGACCTCGTGGGGCTGGACCTGGATCTCGCCGCGGGTGAGCGTGGCCCGGTAGACGACGGAGACGACGGCGTGGGGGCCGGTCGAGGACGAGGCCGGGCGGTGGAAGACGCCGACCAGGTCGTCGACGGCGATGTCGAGGCCGACCTCCTCCTTCGCCTCCCGGACAACGGTCGCGGCGGGGTGCTCGCCGGGCTCGACCCAACCGCTGACGAGGCCCCAGCACCCGTCGTCGGCCCGCTCGACCAGCAGCAGGCGACCGCGGTCGTCGACGATGGCGGCGTCGGCTCCGACCTTCGGGGTGATGCAGCCGACCTCCTTGGCAAAGCGCTCCATGATCACCGGGCTGTCGATCGGGCCCACCTGGGCGTAGGTCTGCACCGCCATGTCGACCAGGCGTCGGTAGCGCTCTTGGTCGAATGGATCGTCGGCGAAATGGAGGCCGGCTCGACCGATGGCCTGCATCTCGTCGGCCATGGCGACCACGTCGGGGACGGCGTCGACCGTCGGCAGCCCGGCGGTCAGCCACGCCTGGAAGCCGCCGTCGAGGTCGGTGACCGAATGGCAGCCGAGGTCCAGGAGCGCGGCTGCGGCCACGCTGGACTGGTAGCCCTCGTTGCACAGCACGATCACCGGGCGGTCGGGCGAGGTCAGCTCGGGGTGCCGCCATTGCGAGGCCGGGTCAAGGCGCCATTCGAGGACGTTGCGCTCGATGATCACCGCGCCCGGCACGCCACCGTCCCGCTGGCGCTGCTCGACCGGCCGGATGTCGACCAGCAATGCGCCCTCCCGCTGCGCGGCCAACGCCTCCTCCGGCGAGGGACGGTGGCCCAGCCGGTCCCGGGCGGCGGCCAGCAACTCGTCCACACCGGGTGTCACCGCGTCAGTCTGGCGCTCGGCGAGCCCCTCGCCGGTCCGATCGACGGCCCGGCGTGCGAGAATCCGGGCGTGGACCTGACTGCTGTCGCCACGCCGGGCTACTTCGGCTCGATGGGGCTGGAGAACTGGCTGCTGAAGCGGCGGGCTGAGCGCATCGGTCCCTCCGCCGCTGACTACGAGCGGGGCGACACGCTGGCCAACCTGGCCATGGGGACCGCCAGCCTCTTCATTCCGATGGCCACGCACGCCATCGCCGACAAGATCGCCCCGCAGCGATCGAAGACCGGCAAAGGGATCCTGGCCGTGGCGGCCACGGCCGCGGCGGCCACGACGGTGGCCGACCGCATCGTGCGCCGGCGCCGACAGGGCGCGGCGCCGACCGCGCCCTGGACCGTCACAACGCCCGCAGCGGCGCCGAGCAACGGCCCGTCACCCGGCCCGTCGACCGACCCCTCGTCGGCGGGCACGACCCTCACCGATGACCCCGTCGTCGCGCGGGCCCGGCTCGTCGCCCGCTACGGCGGTCCGACCGCGGTTGTCGCGGGCGCCGTGGCGCTCACGTCCGCCATCGGCTCAGCCACCCGGCCCAAGCGGGTCTGGAACACGCGCCGGTCCACCCGGGACCTGGGCACCGGCGTCCTGGCGGCCATCGGGACGATCGCAGCCTGGGACTTCATCTACTACTGGAACCACCGGCTCATGCACGAGGCCCGCTACCTGTGGGCCATCCACGTCGTGCACCACAGCAGCGAGCGCTTCAACCTGTCGACGGCCCTGCGCCAGCCCGTGGCCGACTCGTTCGGCACCTTCGTGCCCTACAGCGCCCTCTGCTACCTCGGCGTGCGACCCTCGCTCATCGAGCAGGCCCGGGGGGTCAACCTGCTGTACCAGTTCTGGATCCACACCGACCTGATCCCCAAGCTGGGCAAGTTCGAGGAGCTGTTCAACACCGCCTCGCACCACCGGGTCCACCACGGCCGCAACCGGCGTTACATCGACCGGAACCACGGGTCGATCCTCATCCTCTGGGACCGGCTGTTCGGCACCTTCGAGCGGGAGGACGAGGCCGAGCCGGTCATCTACGGCCTGACCAAGAACATCCACACCGACAACCCGGTGACCATCGCCACCCACGAGTACAAGGACATCCTCCGAGACGTGGCCGACAGCGACAACTGGGCAGACCGCCTGTCCTTCGTGGTCCGGGGCCCCGGATGGGCCTACGCCCGACGAGCCGAGCTGGACGGCGACCCGGCCCACCCGTCCCACGAGCCTGCCACCGCCGGAGTGGCCTGATGCCCTACGCCAGCGGCCGGACGATCCACGATGCCGATGCCCACATCATGGAGACGCCGACCTGGCTGCGGGACCACGCCGATCCAGACATCCGCGACCGCATCGCTCCCCTGGACCTGAGCAGCGGCAACGAGCTGCGCCAGACCGGCGATCCCGAGGAGCAGCTGAAGGACCTGGTCGCGGCCTTCGACCGGCTGGCGGCCAAACACGCGTCCGAGGCCTACCGGGCCGACGAGGCGGCGGAGATCATGAGCCGCAAGAACTTCGCCGCCACCGGCTCGTTCGTGGCCGAGGACCGGCCCCGGGCCCTCGACCTGCTCGGCTTCCAGAGCCAGCTCGTCTTCAACACGTTCCACAACCGGCGCCTCCGGAACTGGGAACACGGTGGCGACGGCGAGCTGGCCATCGGCGCGGCGCGGGCCCACAACCGCGGCATGGTCGAGTTCTGCTCGGGCGACGACCGTCTCCTGCCCAGCTGCTACGTGCCGCTGTTCGACATCGACGACGCGCCCAGCCTGGTCGACGAAGCCCTGGCCCAGGGCGCCGCCGCCCTGCTCGTCGCTTCGGGCTGCCCGCCGGGTCACTCGCCCAGCCACATCGGCCTCGACCCGGTGTGGGCGAAGGCCCAGGAGGCCGGCATCCCGGTCGTCTTCCACGTCGGCGGCACCGGCGACCTGATCGACGGCGACTACTTCAAGAACGGCCTGCCCATCCCGCCCGACTTCCACGGTGGCGAGGAGAACTTCCGGTCGGTCGACTACATGGGCATCCCCGGGCCCCCGGCCCAGACGCTGGCCACGATGATCTTCGACGGCGTGCTCGAGCGCTTCCCGGACCTGCGCATCGGCGTCATCGAGCAGGGCGCCATCTGGGTGCCGTCGTGGCTGCGGCAGATGGAGTCGGCCTACGACGCCTTCCATCGCCACGAGGAACGACTGCAGGCCCTGAGCCTGCGCCCCACCGACTACGTCCGCCGCCAGGTCCGCTTCACGCCCTACCCCACTGAGGACGTGGGATGGATCATCGCCAACAGCGGCCCCGAGGTCTGCCTCTTCTCGTCCGACTACCCCCACGTGGAGGGCGGCCGGAAGCCGCTGGAGCGCTTCGAGGCGTCACTGGGCGACGTCGACGACGCCGTGCGCCAGGCCTTCTACTGCGACAACTTCCTCGACCTCATGGGCACCGCCGGCAAGCAGCTCGCCGCGGCGTAGGGGAAACAAGAGCAACCACGGGGGCGTGGTGTCAGCCGAAGATCGTCGGGGCACGCCAGCCCACCGTCTTCACCCAGCACGACCGGATCCCGCTGCGTGCGCCTTCTGGCACCTGATTCGGCGGCTATGGCAGCCGAATCAGGTGCCAGAACCGGTCAGCTGCGACGATCACGCTTGACGTCGGCCAGAGGGCCGTGCCCGTGAGGACACGGCCCTCCGGTGGGGTGGGGGACTAGCTGGTGGCGATGGCGTCGAGGATGTCGAGCTTGGCGGCCCGGCGGGCGGGGCGGATGGCGGCCAGGGCGCCGGCGAGGGCGCCGACCAGCAGGACCACGACCAGCGAGCCCACCGGCACCGAGAAGGCGCTGATGAAGCCGTCCGCATCGGCGGCCTTCACCAAGGCCCAGCCCAGGAAGCTGCCGACGACGATCCCGCCGACCGCCCCGAACGTGGCAACCAGCACCGACTCCCACCGCACCATCGACCGCATCTGGCGTCGGGTCGTGCCGACGGCCCGCAACAGCCCCAACTCCCGGGTCCGCTCGTGGATGGCCAGCGACAGGGCGTTGGCGATCCCCATCAGGGCGATGATGATGGCCAGGGCCAGCATCACGTAGATCAGCGAGAGCATCCCGTCCACGCCGGCGGTGGCCGTGTCGATGTACTCCTGGCGGTCCTGGACCTCGGGCTTGCCGAACTCGTCGGCCACGGCCTGCACGGCGACCTCGCCGTCGGCCACCGAGACCCCATCGGCCAACGCCACGAGGACGACGGTGTCGACGGTCTGGATCGAGTGCTCGGCCCACAGATCGCGGGGCACGGTCAGGTCGCCGACCAGCTCGGCGTCCTCGTAGGTGGCGCCGAGGGTCAAGTCGACCTCCTGCCCATCCTGGAAGGTGGCCGCGATCGTGTCGCCGACCACCCAGTCGTGGTCCTCGGCGTACTTCGTGCTGAGGGCGATCTGATCGCCCTGCACGCCGGGCAGGTCGCCGGTGTCGGCACCGATGTCGAGGACCCCCTCCAGCTCGGCCGGGTTGGCCACGGTGACGCCGGCGTTGCCGTCGCCGATGCGGATCTCGCCGTACCCCATGCCCACGGTCCGGTCGACCTCGGGCACCTCGGCGATGGCGCCGGCCAGCTCGGGGCTCAGCCCGCCGCCGCCGAACCCGCTGGCTGCGATGACCAGGTCCCCGCCGAACGACTGCGAGACGCTGTCGTCGATAGAGGACTTGAGCGAGGCGGCGAACACGGTGAACAGGGTCACCACGCCGACGCCCACGAGCAGCGCGGCCGCGGTGGCCGAGGTGCGCCGAGGATTGCGCATGGCGTTGCGCCGGGCCAGCGAGCCGGGGACGCCCCGGGTGCGGGCGACCGGACGGCCGAGCAGGTTGCTGACGGGCGAGGCCACCAGCGGGCCCAGGGTCACGGCCCCGGCGACCACGAGCAACGCACCCAGGCCGGCCCGGGGCAGGCCCCCGCTCCCGGACAGCGCTGAGGCCACAACCGTTCCGATGCCGATGAGGGTGAGCAGCGTGCCCGCGACGAGTCGAGGCCGAGAGGCGTCCGTACGGTCGACGGCAACGTCCCGCAGGGCGGCCAGGGGCGGCACCCGGCTGCCCCGGACGGCCGGCCCGATGCCGGCGATGAGCGTGATGGTCAGACCCACCAGCGGGGCGATGATCAGCGAGGAGGCCTTCAGCGTCAGGCCACCGGCGGGCAGCGCGAAGCCGAAGGCGGCGAACATGGCCTTCAGCCCCAGGGCGATGCCGACACCGACGACCGTCCCCACCAGGGAGGCGATGACGCCGACCAGCATCGTCTCGAGGACCATCGAGCCGAGGACCTGACGCCGGGAGGCACCGACCGCCCTGAGCAGAGCCGAATCCCGCTTCCGCTGGGCCACGATGATCGAGAACGTGTTGTTGATGCTGAAGGCGGCGACCAGGAGGGCGATGCCGCCGAAGGCACCGAGGAAGGTGCGCAAGAAGCCGAGGAAATCGCTGTTGATGGACTCGTTCTGCTCGTCGACGAACTGGTCGCCGGTCAGGACCTCTGTCCCGTCGCCCAGCTCGGCCGACAGGCTCGCCGCCAGCTCGTCGGCGGACACGCCCTCGGCGGCATCGACCAGCACGCTGGTGGCACCGGGCCGACCGCCGAGCACGTTCTCGCGAGCCCCTTCCAGGCTGAAGGCGGTGAAGGTGCTCGGCCCGAGGCCGTCCTCGTCACCGAAGGTGGCGATGCCGACGATCTCGACGTCAACCGGCGCCGGCGTCTCGACCGTCGTGTGGTCGCCGACCCCGAGATGGCCGTCGTCGGCCGCGCCGCGGTTGATGACGACCTCGTTCAGGCCCTCGGGGGCCCGACCCTCCACCAGGCGCCAAGGGTTCAGGTCGACGTCGGTCAACCAGTTGCCGGCGATGGTCGGTGGCCCGAAGCCGCCGAGCTTCTCGCCGTCGGCATCGTTGAGCTGGCCGAAGCCCTCGATCTGCTCGGCGCTGGCCGCCACCCCGTCGGCGTCGGCGACCTGGTCGACGACCGCCTGAGGCACCAGGGCCTGGGCCGTCTCGACGTCACCGCCGACCTGGTTGCTGTTGCGGACGATGGCGTCGGTCTGGCCGATGGACGAGGTGAAGAGGCGGTCGAAGTTGGCCGCCATGGTGTCGCCGAGCACCAGGGTGCCGGCCAGGAACGCCACGCCGAGGCAGACGGCCAGGGAGGTGCCGATCAGGCGACGCTTGTTGGCGTTCAGGTTCCGGAGGGTCAGCTTGATCATGGGTTCTCAGCTCCCGAGGCTCTTGAGGCGGTCGAGGACGGATTCGGGCGTCGGCGCATCGAGGCGGTCGACGATCTGACCGTCGGCCAGGAAGAGGGCCTGGTCGGCATACCCGGCGGCGATGGGGTCGTGGGTGACCATGACCACGGTCTGGCCCAACTCCTTCACCGCGCGGCGGAGGAACTCGAGGATCTCGGTCCCGCTGCGGGAGTCGAGGTTGCCCGTGGGCTCGTCGGCCATCACGAGGTCCGGGCGGCTGACCAGGGCCCGGGCCACGGCCACCCGTTGCTGCTGGCCACCCGACAGCTCGGCCGGCCGGTGGTGGAGACGGTCCTCCAAGCCGACGGTGTGCACGACCTCGGCCAGCCACTCGGCGTCGACCTCACGGCCGCCGAGGGACGCCGGCAGGGTCATGTTCTCTTCGGCAGTGAGGGTGGGCACCAGGTTGAACGCCTGGAAGACGAAGCCCAGCCGATCCCGCCGCAGCTCGGTCAGCTTGCGGTCCTTGAGCGTGGCCAGGTCGGTGCCACCGACGAAGACCTGCCCGTCGGTCACCGTGTCCAACCCGGCCAGGATGTGAAGCAGGGTCGACTTGCCCGAGCCGGACGGGCCCATGATCGCGGTGAAGCGACCGGCGGGGAGGTCGACACTGACGTCGTCCAGGGCCCGGACCTCGGTGGAACCGTCGCCGTAGACCTTGACGGCATGGACGGTCCGGGCGGCGATGCCGGTGGTGGTGGGGACGGGTGGGGTGAGAGTGGCGCTCTGCATGGGGCCATCTTCGGGGTCAGGGCCCAACCCGTCGTCCCCCTGCAGGCGCTTCTTTCGGCTGCGCTGAGGACGGTACGGCCTACGTCCCGAGGCGTAGGTCGGAGGTCACACCCGGCCCTGGCCGGGGGCGACGAGGCCGGATTCGTAGGCCAGGACGACGAGCTGGGCCCGGTCCCGGGCGTGGAGCTTGACCATGGCCCGGCTCACGTGGGTGCGGGCGGTGGCCGGGCTGATGTAGAGCTCGGTGGCGATCTCGTCGTTGCTCAGGCCGGCGGCGACCTGGGCCACGACCTCTCGTTCCCGGTCCGTCAGCGGGTCGAGGGCGTCGGGGGCGAAGGACCGTCCCTGGGGCTGGGCCACGAACTCGCCGATCAGGCGGCGGGTGACCCCGGGCGACAGCAGCGACTCGCCACCGGCCACGACGCGGATGGCCCTCAGAAGCTCGGCCGGCTCTGTGTCCTTGACCAGGAAGCCACTGGCGCCGGAGCGCAACGCCTCGAAGACGTACTCGTCGAGCTCGAAGGTGGTGAGGATCAGCACCCGCACGCCGTCCAGGTCGCGGTCGGAGACGATCTGGCGGGTGGCGGCCAGGCCGTCGAGCTTCGGCATCCGGATGTCCATGAGGACGACGTCCGGGCGCGTGTCGGCCACGAGGGCGACCGCGGCCTCTCCGTCGTCAGCCTCGCCCACCACCTCGACCTCGGGCTCGGCGTCGATCAGGACCCGGAGGCCGGCCCGGACCAGTGCCTGGTCGTCGGCCACCACGACGCGGATCACGAGCTGAGCCCGCGGGTACCCGCCGGATGAGGGATCTCCGCCTGGTCGGGCCGAACGGGCGGCGGGTCCACATCCGGCTCATCAGGCTCGAGGACGACCGGGAGCCAGGCCCGCACGGCGAAGCCGCCGCCCGGCCTCGGCCCGGCGGAGAACCTCCCGCCGAACGCGAGCGCCCGCTCCCGCATGCCGGCCAGTCCATGGCCGGCCGGCCCGGCCGCCGCGGATTCGCCTCGACCGTCGTCCTCCACGGAGACGTCGAGGCCATCGGCGAGGCGGGTCACGGCGACCGTCACCTGAGCCGGCCCAGCGTGGCGCATGACGTTGGTCAGGGATTCCTGGACGATCCGGTAGGCCGCCCCGGCGACGGCTTCGGGCACGGACCCGGTGTCACCCTCGAGGAGCAACGTCACGGGCACGCCGGCCTCGACGACGGAGTCGATGAGCATCGGCAGCGCCGACAGGCCGGGCGTCGGCGCCAGCGGCGCCGCGTCGTCGCCTTCCCGCAGGACGTCGAGGGTGCAGCGCAGATCGTCGAGGGTCTGGCGGCTGGCCTGGCGTATGGCCAGCAAGGCGTCGCGGGCCTTTTCAGGATGGGCGTCGGCCACGTAGGCACCGGTCGCGGCCTGCAGGCTGATGGCGGCGATGTTGTGGGCGACGATGTCGTGCAGGTCCCGAGCGATGCGGACCCGTTCTTCGGCCACGCGGCGGCGGGCCTCCTCGTCCTGGGTCTCCTCGAGGTGCCGGTTGCGCTCCCGCAGGCCGGTGAGCAGCTCGCGCCGGTCCCGGATGGCCTTTCCGCCCAGGAAGGCGACGACGGCCCAGCTCAGGTACAGCAGGTGGACCCAGCCCGAGTCGTCGGCACTGTCGACGAGGAAGCCAGTGGCCGCGAGAGCCAGGAAGCTGATGGCAACCGGCCGGAGGGCGTGGCGGGTGTCCATGACGCTGGCCACCGTCCCGATGGCGATGAACACGGCCAGGAAGAAGGGTCCGCCCGTGTAGTCCCGGGCGATGTACACCAGCGTCAGCGCGAGGATGGCGTACAGGGTCCCCGTCGGCCAGCGGTGACGGAAGGCCAGGGCCAGGCCCACGCCGATCATGCAGGCGTAGGCCACGACGTCGAGGGAGCGCCCCGGCTCTCCGCCATGGTCGAGGCGGACCGTGATGGCGATGACCGACACCGTGTAGACGATGCTGATCAGGGCGTCCTGGACGGCCTGACGACGCACGAGGGCCCGGACACTCACCCCCGCGACGTTACGGGGGTCTGGTTCCTGCGGCATCCCGTGGCCGACGTAACTGCGGGCTACGCCCTCTGACGTACGTCCGGGCGCGGTGGGCGTCGGGCCCAGAGCCCGCCGGTGACCAGGAGCGACCACAGGCTGACCGAGGTCAGCACGATCAGGAAGGCGACATAGCAGTAGGCCGGCGCCTCGTCCCAGGCCAGCTCGTCACCATGGCGGAGGAGGGCGACACCCTGGAGCACACCGAAGAGCACGCCCGTGGCGCCGAGCGGCCGCAGCGACGGGGCGTGGTCGAGGGCCCGGGCATCGGCCGCCGCCACTCCGAGGCCGACCAGCCAGGCCCCGATCGCCCGACCGGTGAGCGGCGTCAGCGCCCACGGCCATGCGCCGTCGGCCCAGCCCGGGGCCACGAGCAGGCTGACCCCGAAGCCGAGGAGGATGACGGCGAGGACGGTCAGCACGCCGCGGACGACGACCGGGAGACCACTCGGCGGCGGTGTGGCCAGGCCGACCCGGCGCTGCCGGCCGTGGGCCACGACCATGAGCACGGGGACACCGCCGTAGACCGCCAGCCAGAGCCAGGTCACCAGCCGGGTGTTGAACGCCAGGTCGTGGTCGAGGTGGAAGAGGTCGATGTGGATCAGCGTGACCACGAAGGTCAGGGCCGTGAACACGAAGACGGTGGGCAGGGCGATGCGGGCACCGGCCCAGCCCTCGGCTCTCGCCGCCGCCACCTCGAGACCGACCGCTGACCAGTAGGCGGCGCCGAGGAACACCGCAGTCATGGGCGAGGCGATGGTCCAGGCGAAGTACTCCTCGGTGCGCAGGGGGAACACGAAGAGCTGGACACCGGCGAGAAAGACCAGCCCGGCGGCGACGAACAGCAGGTTGCGCACGGCGGGCGCGACCGGGGCCGGTTCCTCCACGACGGGCACGGCGCTAGTGGGCGGCGGCGGCGGCGCGCTCATCCGAGTCCGTCAGGTAGGTGTGGAGCTGCTGGACGGCGCTGGCGCCATCGCCGACCGCCGTGGCCACCCGCTTGACCGATCCCCGCCGGGCGTCCCCGATGGCGAAGACGCCGGGCAGGCTCGTCTCCAACGACTGCGGCGACCGCTCGGGGTCCGCGCTCCCGGCCAGGTCGACGCTCGGGCCGGTGAGCAGGAAGCCGGCGTCGTCGCGCTGCAACGTCCCGTCGAGCCAGTCGGTGCGCGGGTCGGAGCCGATGAGCACGAACAACCCGCCCGCCTCCAGGACCTCGGTCCGGTCGGTCTCGAGGTGCCGGACCTCGATGCTGGCGAGGCAGTCGTCGACCTGCGCGCCGCCGACCACCGCGGCCCGGTGGATGATGTCGACGTTGCGGGTGCTGCGGATCTGCTCGATGAGGTAGTCCGACATGCTCGCCGCCAGCCCGGCGCCCCGCACCAGCAGGGTGACCTGCTTGGCGAACTTGGCCAGGTGGAGCGCCGCCTGCCCCGCGGAGTTGCCCCCGCCGATGACGAACACCGGTCGGCCCGCCATGGAGGGCGCCTCCGAGACGGCCGCGCCGTAGAACACACCGCGCCCGGTCAGCGGCTCGAGGGTCGGGGCATCGAGCGCCCGATAGTCGACTCCGCAGGCCAGCACCACGACCCGGGACCGGACGTGGTGGCCGTCCGACAGCATGACGTGACGCTCGTCGCCCTGGGCCTCGAGGCCGACCACCGACCGCATGAAGAGGAACTCCGCCCCGAACGACCAGGCCTGCTGGAAGGACCGGAAGGCCAGGTGAGCACCACTCACCCCGCGGGAGAACCCGGGGTAGTTCCGGATGAGCGAGCTGGTCCCCGCCTGCCCCCCGACGGCCTGCTGCTCGATCACGAGGGTGCGGAGGCCCTCCGACGCGGCGTACACGGCCGCGGCCAGGCCGGCCGGGCCGGCGCCCACGATCACGACGTCGTACAGGGTCTCGGTGGACGGCGGGGTCATCAGGCCGAAGGCGTCGGCGATCTCGATGTCGGAGGGGTTGACCAGGGTCGTCGGCGGCGAGGTGAACTGCAGGACGAGCACCGGCAGCTCGGGGTCCTCCAGCCCCAGGCCCTCGAGCATGCGCCGGCCTGTCGCGGTGTCGCCGGCGTAGTAGCCGATGGGGATGTGGTTCCGGCCGAAGGCGTCGCGCAGGGAGTGGGTGCGCTCGTCAGCACGCCCGATGAGGCGTACGGCCTCGAACCCGGTCCCCTGCGTGAGGTGCCAGTCGTCGAGGAGGTCGGTGACGGCGCCGTGGAACTCCTCGTCCCGGCGGCGCTCGGGCCGGAGCACCTGGGCCTCGGCGTGGCCGTCGGCGATGGCCCGGAAAACAGGGCCGGCACTGTCGAAGTCACCCCAGGCCACGACGGCGACCCGCTTGGCGGAGGGATGGATGGCCCGGGCCCGCCGGAGGAAGTCGAGGCCGTCGCGGTCGACCTGGTTGAAGCACCCGAACACCATGGCCACGTCCCGGCCCCAGCGCCGGAGCCCGTCGAGGATCGCCCGAGCGTGCTCATAGCTCCGACAGGTGGCGATCTCGTAGTCGCCGCCGTAGCGGCGGCGCAGCTCGTCGTCGAGGGTCTCCCGGGACTCGTCGTCGAGCGTGGCCAGCAACATGACGGGCAGCCCGTTGTCGGTCATGCTCGGCCCTCTCGCGGGTGCAGGTCGTGGGACCGCGTCGAGGGTAGTGGCGGGTCCCGCTGAGGCCGTCGTGGATTGCCCGGCCGTCGGCCAGATTTCGCTCAGTCGGCGTCGAGCTGGGCGACGAGGGTCTTGGGGGCGACCTGGCGGTAGGCGTCCTCGCAGATGCCGGCCACCTCGGCCCAGTCCGGTGACCGGTCGAGGCGGACGCCCAGCCACCCGCGGTGCCCGACGTAGGGCGGGACGAAGAAGCGCTCCGGCTCCTCGTCCACCAACTCGGCCTGCACGCCCGGGGCGGCCGCGACCCAAAGGGCCAAGCGGCCGTCGCCGTGGTGGTCGTTCAGGAACATGACGAAGGTCTTCTTGTCCCGGATGAAGAACGTCGGCGACCCGTGGCTCAGCCGCTCCGTGACCTCAGGCAGGGCGAAGCAGGCGGCGCGGACGTGCTCGAGGGCGACAGCGACCGGATCAGCCATGGTCGTCGTTGTACCCCACCGCCCGGCTCCGGTCGTTCTGGCGCCCGATTTGCCGGTCACGCTTCCACCCCGCCCGCATCGCTCCCCACCCCCGACGATGAGCCCCGAGCGCGCGTTGGGTGTCACTCGACGTCAAATCTGCCCTCGACCGTCTGTCAGACTCGATGACGCGTTCCTAGAGGCCGAAGCGGTAGACGTTCGTCTCGCGCTCGACGAAGCCGAGACGCCGGTAGAGACGGTTGGCGGCCTCGCGGCTGGGGCGGCTGGTCAGGTCGACGGTGCGGGCCCCCGCCGCGCGGGCGTGGTCCAGGGCCGCCTCGTTCAGGGCGGCGCCGACGCCTCCTCCCCGGGCGGACTCGTCGACAACCACGTCCTCGATCCAGGCCCGCAGGCCGGTCGGGATCCGAAAGAGGGCGAGCGTCAACGAGCCCAGGATCGGGTTGTCACCCTCCCGGGCGACGAACAACACAGTGGCGGGCGAGGCCACGATCTCCTCCAACGCCTCCCGCGAGGGGGGTGGGTTGGAGGACGAGAGCTGGGGCGTCAGCCGCTCGAAGGCGAGAACGAGCTCGTCGTCGACGACGGTGACCTCGGTGACCGCAACCGTCACGCGTCGGGGACGGGCTGGGGTGGAGGCGGACCGACGTAACGGGCGTTGGGGCGGATGACCCGGTTGTCGGCGGCCTGCTCGAGGATGTTGGCGCACCAGCCGATGACCCGGCTGGACGCGAACGTCGGGGTGAACATCACCCGGGGCAGCCCGCAGCGATCCATGACCACGCCGGCGTAGAACTCGACGTTGGCGTAGAGCTCCCGGCCGGGCTTCAGCTCGGCGAGGATGTCGACGACGGTCTGCTCGACCTTCTCGGCGAAGTCGGCCATGTCGCCCCCGAGGCGCGCGGGCCACGCCTTTGAGCAGGCGGGATCGGGGGTCCTCGGTCTTGTAGACGCGGTGCCCGAAGCCCATGATCCGGTCGCCGCTCTCCACCGCGTTGCGGACCCAGGCCTCCGTCTTGTCCGGCGTGCCGATGGCATCGAGCATGTCGAGGGCTCGGCTGGGGGCCCCACCGTGCAGCGGGCCGGACAGGGCCCCGATGCCCCCGACGACGGCGGCCGCGAGGTCGGCACCCGTGGAGGTGATGACCCGGGCGGTGAACGTCGAGGCGTTGAAGCCGTGGTCCACGGTGGTGATCTGGTACTGCTCGATGCCGCGGGCCAGGTCGGGGTCGGGCACCTCGCCGGTGATCATGTAGAGGTAGTTGGCCGCGTACCCCAGGTCGGGATGGGGGTCGATGGGCTGCTCGCCGTGGTGCAGGCGGTAGAGGGCGGCCAGAGTGGTCGGCACGACGGCACAGACCTGCATGGCGTTGTGGCGCAGCTCCTCGGCCGTGACATCCAACGAGGGTTCGAAGTCAAGGGCGGACCCGACCAGGGAGATCACAGTGCGCAGGCCGTCGAGGGGCAGGAAGCGTTCCGACGCCGCGGCGATGGCCGGGAGCTGGGCGGCGACGGTCGGCGGCAGCATCCGGTTGGCCACGATCTCGGCCTGAAAGGCCTCCCGTTCGGCGGGCGTGGGCAGCTCGCCCTCGAACATCAGGTGCCAGACATCCTCCAGCGAACGCTTCTCCGCCAGGTCCGTGGCCGAGTACTGGCGGTAGTGGTAGAAGCCCTCCTGACCCCGGACGTCGCCCACCGACGTCTCGGCCACGATCACCCCGGCCAGGCCCTTGGGGGCCTCCATGTGCCCGGGGTGGGTGACGGGCTCGATGGCGGCGATCTTCAGCAGGTCCCGCAACGACACGATGCCGACGACGCCGTCGTCACCGTCGACGACCGGTATGTGGCGGTAGCCGTGCTCGGACAGCCAGTGGAAGGCCTCGCCGACAGGCTCGTCGGGACCGACCGTGGCCGGATCGGGGGTCATCCACTCGGAGACCTTGGTGTCACGGGCCGCGTCGCCCGCGGCGGCGAAGCGGATCAGGTCTCGCTCGGTGAGGATGCCGATGGCGCGGTGCGTGCTGTCGACGACGACGACCGACCCGACGCCGGCGTCCCGCATGTGGGACGACGCGTCAGCCACGGTTTCGGAGGGTTCGGCGGTGACGACCGGTGAGCTCATCAGCTCTCCGACCGTCCGAATTACGGCGCCATCGGCCATCCGATCCCCTTCGTCGCTCGCGGGCCTCGGCGATCCTACCGAGGGACCCCGGACCGCGTCCCGCGTAGGTTGTCGGGGTGCCCGAGAACCCCCGAACCCCGCCCGCCCGCCGCCTGCGCAACGCCCTCGAGCCCTTGGCCGCCAACGTGTACTTCGCCAAGGAGGCGCACGACCGGTACACCGAGATGGGCCTCGACTACTTCGGCGGCTACTTCTGCTCCCGCTCGGCCTGCATGGGCCGCCTGACCGGCGAGGCCGTGACCGCGATCTTCGGCGTGTTCAGCCCCGATGCGGTGATCCCTGCCGTGACCAAGGGCTGGGCCACGACCGACCCCGAAACGATCCTGGCCGCCCGCCAGGCGGGGGCCACCGAGAGCCTCAGCCGGATCCTGAGCGAGGCCAACGACGGCGCGTTGCCCGCCGGCATCGAGCGGGCAACCGAGGTCCTGCGGCAGGGCATCGAGGCCACCACTCCGAACGGGCACGCCATCCACGCCGGCCTGCGCTCGCTGGGTTGGCCCGGCGATCCCGTCGGCGACCTGTGGCGGGCCGCAGACCTGCTCCGGGAGTACCGCGGTGACGCCCACAACGCGGCGTGGGTGGCCGGCGGGGTGGACGCCGTCGAGATCACCCTGCTCACCGAGCTCTGGTGGGGCATCCCCCTCAACTCCTACGCCTGGACCCGGGGCTGGACCGACGACCAGCGGGCTGCGGCCGTGGCCCGCCTGCAGGACCGGGGCCTGCTCGACGGGGAGACCCTGACCGACGCCGGCCGCGAGGTGCGGGAGGCGATCGAAGCGGCCACCGACAGCGGCGACGACACCGTCCTCGCCGCACTGGGCGACGACTACGACGAGCTCCTCGCCCTCACTCGTCCGTGGGCCAAGGCCGTCGTCGCGTCGGGTGGCTACCCGGTGGACCCGAGCGACCTGGGCGCCGCAGCGGACCGCTGACGGCCAAAGGCCGGGCCGCTCGACCGCCAGTCCCTCGCCGCCCTTCAGCCCCTGGATCTCACCGAGCGTGAGCAGATCGTCCGGCTCGGCCCAGCGATCCGATACCGGCACCTGATTCGGTTCCTCTAGCGACCGAATCAGGTGCCAGAACGGGATGCGGTCACGCCGGGGGGCGATCCGGTCGTCCGCCCCCGACGACGATCAGCCCGACCCCGCGCCCCCCGTCGGTGCCATCGTTCTGCCCAGCTCGAGGGTCAGGTCCATCCCCCGTCGTTCGCGGGGAACGGCCTCGGTCGCGCCGGTACCGTGCAGGGGCGATGGCATCCCTCGACCACGTGCACTGGCACCGGCGCCAGCCGCTGCGGAGCCCGATGCTCGTCGCCGCCTTCGAGGGCTGGAACGATGCCGGCGACGCCGCCTCCACCGCGGTCCGCCACCTGCGGGACGTGTGGGAGCTCGACCTGGTCGCGGAGCTGGACCCCGAGGAGTTCTACAGCTTCACCGACACCCGCCCCCACGTCACCTTCGACGATGACGGGCTGCGTCGCATCGACTGGCCGGCCAACCGCTTCTGGGCGGGCGAGGTCCCCGGTCAGGACCGTGACCTCCTCGTGCTCGACGGCATCGAGCCCAACCTGCGCTGGCGCACCTACGGCGAGCAGATCACGGGGGTGGCCCACGAGCTGGGCGTTTCCATGGTCGTGACCCTGGGCGCCCTGCTCACCGACATCCCCCACACCCGGCCGACCTCGGTCATCGGCACGGCCGACGACGCCGAGCTGATCACCCGCCTCGACCTGCGGCCGTCGGGCTACGAGGGCCCGACTGGTATCGTCGGCGCCCTCCACGAGGCCTGCCGCACCGCCGGCCTCGACTCCATATCCCTCTGGGGCTCGGTCCCGTCCTATGTCCCCGGCAGCACGTCACCGAAGGCGGCGCTGGCCCTGATCGAGCGCCTCGGCCAGCTCCTCGACACGACCATCCCGGTCACCGAGTTGGAGATCGCCACCACGGCCTACGAGCGCCAGCTGGACGAGCTCGTCCAGGAGGACGAGGAGTCCTCCACCTACGTGGCCGAGCTGGAACGGGTCTTCGACGAGCAGGCCCTCCACGGCAACGGCAGCGACTTGGTCGACGAAGTCGAACGGTTCCTGCGCGACCGCTGAACGAGAGCACCACAGAGTGGGCGGGCGACCGGGGGCGCTTCTGGGCCGAGCCCGCCGACTGGTTCTCCGGCATGTTCCACGAAGTGGTCAGCGCAGATCGAGGCCGCGCAGGAGTTGGGCGTTGAGGGCCACCACGATCGTGGACACGCTCATCAGGATCGCTCCGACCGCGGGCGTCAGGCTCACCCCGGCCCACGCCAGCGCCCCGGCCGCGACAGGGATGGCCACAAGGTTGTAGCCCGCGGCCCATCCGAGGTTCTGGAGGCTCTTGCGGTGGACGGCCCGTGAGAGGCGGACGACCCCGACCACCGCCCGCGGGTCCGAGCGGGCCAGGATCAAGCCGGCGGACTCGATGGCCACGTCCGTCCCCGCGCCGATGGCGATGCCGACGTCGGCCCGGGCCAGGGCCGGGGCATCGTTGACACCATCACCAACCATGGCCACCGACAGGCCGCGAGCCTGGAGCTCCGCCACCTTGGCGTCCTTGTCCTCCGGCAGCACCTCGGCGAAGACCTCGTCCACGCCCAGGTCGGCGGCGACGGCATCGGCCACCTCACGAGCGTCTCCCGTGATCATCACCACCCGTCGACCCATGTCCTGCAGGGCGGCCACCGCCTCCCGGGCTTCGGGGCGGACCTCGTCCTCGAGGGCCAGCGCGCCCAGGACGCCCTCGTCGTCGACCAGGTAGAGGACGGCTGCGCCCCGGCCGCGCCAACCGTCCGCCCACCTCGACAGATCGGCCGGCTCACCCACCCCCTGCTCCCGTAGGAGGGCCGGACCGCCGACGGTGTAACGCCGACCACCGACGACGGCCTCGACGCCCCGACCCGTGTGGGAGCGAAAACTCGAACCGGCCAGGCCCGAGGACGGGGCGGCGGCCACGATGGCCCGGGCCAGCGGGTGCTCACTGTCCGCCTCCACGGCTGCGGCGACGGCGAGGACCTCGTCCTCGGTCATCCCGTCAACGCCCGCGACGCTTGCCACGGCGTGCTCGCCCTTGGTGAGCGTGCCGGTCTTGTCGAACAGGAAGGCTTCGACGGTCCGGCTCTGCTCCAGGGCCAGCCGGTCCTTCACCAGGATGCCGTTGGCCGCGGCCTTCGCCGACGAGATGGCGATGACCAGCGGGATGGCCAGGCCCAGGGCATGGGGACAGGAGATGACCAGGACCGTCACCACCCGGACCACCGCCTCGTCGAGCGAGTCGAACACCGACCAGGCCACGAAGGTGACGGCCGCCGCACCGGCGGCCACGTAGAACAGCAGGGCGGCTGCCCGATCGGCCAGGACTTGAGCCCGGCTGGTCGAACGCTGGGCTTCGGCCACCAGGCGTTGGATCCCGGCCAGGGCCGTCTCGTCGCCCACGGCGTCGACCCGCACCCGCAGGGCCGAGTCGGTGGCCACCGTCCCGGCGATGACCCGGTCACCGACAGACTTGGCCACGGGGCGGGACTCGCCGGTGATCATGGACTCGTCCAGCTCGGCTCCGCCGTCGACGATCTCGCCGTCGGCGGGGACCCGGCTGCCCGACCGGACGAGAGCGACGTCACCGAGGAGGAGGGCGTCGACGGGGACGACCTCGACGGTCCCGTCAGGCCCGACTCGCTCCGCCTCGTCGGGGAGCAGCGCGGCCAGAGCGGCCAGGGCGTCGCCGGCCTGGCCGAGCGCCTTCATCTCCTGCCAGTGGCCGAGGAGCATGATCGTGACCAGAGCGGCCAGCTCCCACCAGAACTCGAGGTCGAACCAACCGAGGCTCGTGGCCATCGACGCCGTGTAGGCCACGGTGATGGCCGTGGCGACGAGCAGCATCATGCCGGGCTGGCGGGACCGCAGTTCTTGGGCCCCGCCCGACAGGAACGGCCAGCCGCCCCACAGGAACACGACGGTCCCGAGCACGGGGCCGACCAGCTCGATCCCCGGAAAGTCGAGGTCGTACCGGAACCACTCCATGACCATGTCGCTGGTGGCGACGATCGGCACGGTCAGCAGGAGGCTCCACCAGAAGCGGCGCCGGAAGACCTCGGCGTGATCGGCGTGGCCGCCGTGACCCCCATGGCCGTCGGGGCTGTCGTGTCCAGCTCCGTCGTGGTGGCCGGTCGCGGCCATGACCCCCTCTTCGGCTGCCATCGCCATTTCTATACCCTAAGGGGGTATCCCTACAACGTCAAGAGAGAGGTCGATCACCACGAGACGGTGCGGGAGGTCCATGACCCCGAAGACGTAGACGTCACCTTCGGCGGGGAGCCCGTGGGCCTCATACCAGGGCACGGCAGTGAGGCGGGCGTGAGCCCAGACCACAGCAACCCCTTCCGCCCGGCAGCGCTCGAGACCGGCCCGGAGGAGCGCCGTCCCGAGGCCCTCGCCCCGGCGCTCGGTGGCCACGGCCATCCCCCGGAGCTGGCGAGCGGGATGGACCTCAGGGCGACCCGGGCACTCCCGCTCCAGAAAGGTGACGATGCCCACGGTCGTGCCGTCCTCGTCGACCGCGGCGAGGTGGAACGTCTCCCGCTCGTCGTCACCGGCGAAGACGACCTCCTCGTCCCCACCGTCCCGCAGGACCGTCCGGCGCAGGCCGTGTGTGCCCGCAGGGGCGACCTCGAGGATCCGGGTCAGGCCGGGGCGGGGGCGAGACGGGGCCACGGGCGGGCCTGCTCCAGTATTCGGGCCAGGCGCAGAGGCACCTCGTCCTGATGGCGCCGGGCCACGATCTGCAGCCCGACCGGCAGGCCGTCCGCGGTGACACCGGCCGGCACCGATATGGCCGGGTTCCAGCAGAGGTTGGCCAGCATGGTGAACGGTGTGGCCATGGCCCCCACCACCTCTTCACCGCCGACGATCGCGACGGGCGGGCCCTCGGCGGCGAAGGCGGGGATGGCCGTCGTCGGGGTCAGCAGGACGTCGATCTCGGCGAACAGCGCCGCGGCCTGTTCGGTGAGTGCCTCCCGGCGCCGCTTGACGTTGGCGAACCGGGAGATGACCCAGTCCTCGGTGGTCTCCAGGCTCTGGCGGGAGTAGGCGGTCAGATCGTCGGCCACCCCGGGCCACATGCCGGGCTCCAGGTCGAGCCAGATGTCCATGGCCCCGGCTGACAGCCAGACCTTGACGGCGTCGGGCAGGTGGACCGGGACCTCGTCGATGCCCAGTCCGGCCGCCGACGCCAGCTCCTGCGCGGCACCGCCGGCGATGTCCAAGACCTCGGGGTCGACGGTGGCGAAGGCCATGTCCGGCGACCAGCGGGCCCGCAGCCCGGCGACCTTCAGGGTCTCGATGGCGGACTCATAGGTGACGTCCGTCGACGGCAGCGAGAGGCGGTCCCGCTCGTCGGGGCCGGCGGCGACGTCCAGGTGGCGGGCCGACTCGGCCACGGTGGTGGTCAGCAGTCCGTACACCGAGGTCTGACTGTCCTGCGGTCCCGGATGGGGGATGCGGCCGTGGCTGGGCTTCATGCCGACCAGGCCGGAGAAGGAGGCCGGGATGCGAGTGGAGCCCCCACCATCGCTGGCCGTGGCCATCGGCACCAGCCCGGCCGCGACCGCGGCCGCCGATCCGCCGCTGGAGCCACCAGGCGTGCGCTCGAGGTTCCAGGGGCTGCGGGTGATGCCCCAGGCCTTGGTCTTGGTGAAGTTGAGAGTCCCGAACTCCGGCGCCGCCGTCTTCCCCACCGGGACGGCCCCGGCCGCTCGCAGCCGAGCGACGTGGACCGAGTCGGCTGCCACCGGGCCACGACCCATGAAGGGCAGTGAGCCTTGGGAGGTGGGCATGCCCGCGCAGTCCTCCAGGTCTTTCACCCCGAAGGGGACCCCGGCGAAGGGCCCGGGGTCATGACCAACGGCGACCTGCTCGTCGACCTTGGCCGCGGCGGCGGCGGCCAGGTCGGCGTCCAGGTGGACGAACGCGTTGAGGGCCTCGTTCCCGGCATCGATCCGGGCCAGGTAGGTGTCCAGGACCTCCCGGGCCGAGCGCTCCCCCGAACGGACGGCCTCGGCGATCTCGATGGCAGTGGGGTCGGTCATCTCAGTCCTCCTCGGCGGCGTGTTCACGCCACGGGGTGCGGCGGGGTGGGTCGAACCAGACCGGGACCTGCTCGCCGTTGATGGCCCGGAAGGCGTGGGTCCGCCACAGGTCGGCTCCGGCCAGCGGCTCGGGCAGCTCGTCCTCCGCGAACCAGCCCACGTCTCGGCACTCGAGGGGGTGGGCCTTCAGCTCACCGCCGATCGGGCGGCAGGCGAACACGATCGAGTAGAGCGGGATGCCGGTGAAGCCGAGGCGCAGGCCGTCGAAGATGGCGATGGGGGCGACCACCTCGGCCTCGATCCCGGTCTCCTCGTAGACCTCCTTGAGCACGACCTCGGAGGCCGAGTACCCGACGTCGCACCAACCCGTCGGGTAGAGCCAAATGCCCGAGTCGGCCCGCTGGACGAGGAGGATGCGGCCGTCCTCGTCGCCGACGACGGCGCCGACGGCGACCTTGGGCGTGACGTAGCCGGCGACCCCATCGCCCACCTGCTTCATCCACTCCTCGACCTGGGTCTCGGTGTCGAAGGCCCGACCCGAGGCCACCCGGATGTCGGCGGCGACCGCCAGCACCTCTTCGAAGCGCTCCCGCTCGTACAGGTTGTCGCTGAAGCCCAGCCCCGTCTTGGCGATGGCCGACAAGGCCTCGCTCCACCGGACCAGGTCGACCTCGGTCGGCGGATCGTGCTCGGGAGCGGTCAACGGAACGCCGGGGCCACGTGCTCGATGATCGTGTCAAGGGCGTCGGCCCGCTGGCTACCGGTCCCCAGGGTGAAGTCGGGGACGATCAGCTCGTCGACGCCCGCATCCCGCCAAGCGGCAACCGACTCGGCGATGCGCTCTGGGGTGCCCGCCACGCAAGGCCGGTCCCCCATCGCCGCCTGCAGTTCCTCGGTCTTCGCGTTGTCGTCGAGGACGAAGACGAGGGCCTGGGTCGACGTGGCGATGTCCCCCGGGTCCCGGTCGATGGCCTCGCACTTCTGGTCCAGCACAGCCCGGTGCTCGGCCAACTGGGGCGGTGAGGACCACATGTTCCACTCGTCCGCGTACTTGGCGACCAGGCCCAGCATGCGGTTGCCCTTGGCCCCGATGAGGATCGGCAGGTGGTCCTGGACCGGCTTGGGCCAAGCCATGGCGTCGGTCACCGTGTAGTGGTCGCCCGCGACGGTCGTCTTGGCCTCGTCGAGCAGGCCCCGAATGACCCGCAGCGCCTCCTCGAAACGGTCGACCCGCTCACCCGGCGAGCCGAGGGCGATGCCGTACTGCTCGTGCTCATTCTCCTGCCAGCCGGCGCCGAGTCCGAGGAGCAGGCGACCAGCGCTGACATGGTCGACGGTGGCCGCCCACTTGGCCAGGACAGCGGGATGCCGGTAGGTGATGCCGACGACCAGCGTGGCCAGCCGGACCCGCTCGGTCGCCGCCGCCAGCGCCGACAGGACGGCGGTGGCCTCGAGGTTCGGGCTGTCGGGCGGGAACGGGCCGCCGGCGTCGGCCATGAAGTGGTCGGCGACGTAGACCCCGTCCCAGCCGGTGGCCTCTGCGTGCTGGACGCCGTCGAGGACGTCGGCCCAGGGGTTGCTCAGCGAGGCCCACAGCGAGAAGCGCATCCCCCGATGATCGCACGCTCACCACAGACCGGCCGCTGCGCAGCGGAGCGGAGCAGCTACGACGATCCTCAGCATCGGCGGAGCCGGCGTTGCTGAGCGTCAGCGAAGCCACGCGGATGTCACAGACCGGCCGCTGCGCAGCGGAGCGGCCACGACGAGCCTCCGCTTCGGGCTCAGGCCAGGGCGGCGAGGATGGCCTGCTCGATCTCCGCCAAGTGCTCCGGGTCGGTGACCTTGTCGCCGGTGGCGGTCCGCACGTAGAAGGAGTCGACGACCCGATGACCGAGGGTCTGGACCTTGGCCGTGCGGATGTCCAAGCCGAGGCCGGCGAACGCCTTCGTCAGGCGGTAGAGGATCCCGATGGCGTCGGGGGCGTACACCTCGATGACGGTCGAGGTGCCAGACGCGTCGTTGTCGACCCGAACCTCAGGCGGGGCGGCATCGGCCTCGGGGACGGCACCGGTACGGGCGTAGGCCTGCTCCCGCTCGGCCACCTTGGCGTCGAGGGCGAGCTCACCGGCCAGGGCCTGCTGCACGAGGGCGGTCACCTTCTCCCAGTCGACGGTGTCGCCGTGGGTGGGAGCGACCGTGAAGCGGCTCAGGGCCGACGCCCGCTCGGAGTGGGCCGTGGACTCGAGGACGTCGAGACCGCTGACGGCCAGCGCTCCGGCCACCCGGCTGAACGTCCCGGGCCGGTCCCGGGTGATGACGGTCAGAATGCGCCCTTCGGTTCGGATGTACGTACTGCCGTGAGCCATACGGGCCCGGAGCTCGTCGGTGAGCAGGGGGCCGCTGGCCTCCTGGTGGGCCGGTCCACCGAGGCGTTCGGCCGTGCGGGCGACCACTTCGCTGACCAGGCCCGCCTTCCAGGGGCCCCAAGCGGCAGGACCGGTGGCCAGCGAGTCGGCCTCGGTCAGCGCGGCCAGGAGTTCGAGGGTGGCCAACGACCCGGTGGCCTCGGCCACCGCCGTTATGGTGTCGTCGTCGCGCAGGTCCCGGCGGGTGGCCACATCGGGCAGGAGCAGGTGGTGGCGGACCATGTCGGCCAGGACGGCCACGTCCTCGGGTGGGAAGCCCATGCGGGGGCCGATGCGCTCGACCAGGTCGATGCCGACCTCGGTGTGGTCGCCGGGGTAGCCCTTGCCGATGTCGTGCAGCAGGGCGCCGATGACGAGCAGATCGTGGCGGTGCACGCTGTCGGCCAGCGCGGCGGCGTTCACGGCCGCCTCCCAGAGGTGCCGGTCGACGGTGAACTGGTGGTAGGCGTTGCGCTGCGGGCGGCTACGCACCGGCTCCCATTCCGGGAGGATCCGCACCAGCAGGCCCCGCTGATCGAGGGTCTCCAGGACGCGGAGGGCGGGACGACCGGCCAGGAGGAGATCGGCCAGCAGGCCACGGGCCCCTTCGGGCCAAGGGTCCCCGAACGGCGGGACCTCGGCGGCCAGGCGGTCCAGTGAGGAGCGGTCGATGCGGGCGTCCTGTTGAGCGGCGGCGACCCCAACGCGGAGGACGAGGGCGGGCACCAGGGCCGGACTGGCGTCGGCCTCGAGGTGGATCTCGCCGTCGCGCAGGATCACGCCGGGCCCGAGCTGGCGGTCCGATCGAGCGAGGCGACCGGTCGGCCCGACCAGCGCCGACTCGGTCCGGCCCCAGGCCTCGTCCGCGATCCACGCCACACTGCGGGCCGCCCGGGACACGTCGGCCATGAGGGCGTCGGCCCCCTCGTAGCCAAGAGCCTCGGCGACGGCGTCCTGTTCCTGCAGCACGAGCCGGTCGTTGGGGCGGCGCGTCCGGCGGTGGAGCTCGACCCGCACAGCGAGGAGGATGTCGCCCGCGGCGGCCAGGTCCTCCGGATCGCCCCTGGACAGCTGCGGGCGGGCGGCCTCTGACCAACCGAGGGCGTGGACGTCCCGCAGCCCACCCCGACCCTCCTTCAGGTCGGGCTCGAGCAGGAAGGCCACCTCGCCGTGTTGGCGGTGGCGCTCGTGCACCGACTTCGCCAACTGGGCCAGCCAGCGCTTGGAGCGCTTGCGCCAGAGCGCCAGGGCCTGCTCGGCCAGGTCGTCAGTGAGTCCCGGATCGCCGGCGAGGTGACGACAGGTCAGGAGGGAGGTGGCGGTGTCCCGGTCATCGGCCGCGAGGGCGAGGGCCTCCTTGACCGTGCGCACGGCGTGGCCCAGCTTCAGGCCCGCGTCCCAGATGGGGTACCAGAGGGCCTGGGCCGCCCCCCCGGGCAGTCGGCGAGGGGCGTGGAGCAGAAGGAGGTCGAGGTCGCTGCCCGGAGCCAGCTCGGCCCGGCCGTAACCTCCCACGGCCACGAGGGCGAGCCCCCGGGGGTCGGGGACAGCCTCGGCGAACAGGGCCCGGAGCCAGTCGTCGACCGCGGCCGTGTAGGCCACGCAGAAGTCTCGGCCGGCGATCGTGGGATCGGCGAGGAGGGCGTCGCGGTCGAGGACGGGGAGGGTCAAGTCACAAGAGGGTGAGGGCCTTGCGGGCCGCCACCTGGATCGGGTCCCACAGGGGGGAGAAGGGCGGGGCGTAGGCCAGGTCGGCGTTGACCATGTCCTCCACGGTGAAGCCGGCGGTGAGGGCGACAGCGACGGCGTCGATGCGCTTGCCCGCCCCCTCCTCGCCCACCAGCTGGGCCCCCAGGATGCGACCGGTCCCCCGCTCGGCCAACATCTTGACCACGACGGGCCGGGCTTCGGGCAGGTAGCCGGCCCGCGTCGTGGCCTTGATCTTGCCCACGACGTACTCCAGGCCGGCGGCGGCCGCTTCGCGCTCGTTGAGCCCGGTGCGGGCCACCTCGGTGGAACACAGCTTTGTCACCGCGGTGCCGACCACGCCGGGAAACGTGGCATAGCCGCCGCCCAGGTTGATGCCGGCCACTCGACCCTGGCGGTTGGCGACGGTCCCGAGGGGGATGTGGACAGCCTGGCGGGAGACCAGGTGGAACGACTCGGTGCAGTCGCCTGCCGCCCAGATCCCGTCGACGCTGGCCTGCTGGCGGGCGTTGACGCGGATGGCCCCTTTGACGCCGGTCTCGACGCCGGCGTCGACCG
This sequence comes from uncultured Microthrixaceae bacterium, assembly GCA_963725155.1. Taxonomy (GTDB): domain Bacteria; phylum Actinomycetota; class Acidimicrobiia; order Acidimicrobiales; family DATDAH01; genus DATDAH01. The sequence continues at coordinate 351,334 of CAVRXU010000002.1, read as the reverse complement.
CCAGCTGGCTGTTGGGCTCGACCCCCATGCCCAGCACGACGAGGTCGGCGATCAGGGTGTCACCGGACTCCAGATGGACCGAGCCCGGCTCGAAGGCGTCCACCGGTGAGCCACAGCGGACGTCGATCCCGTGGCGGACCATGGCGGTGCGCACGAGTGCTGCCATGTCAGGATCCAGGGTGCCCATGATCTCTGGTGCGCGGTCGACGATGGTGACCTTGGCGCCGAGCCGGACGTAGGACTCGGCCATCTCCAGGCCGATGTAGCCCCCACCCACGACGACCACTTCCCGGACGGCGGCCCGCTGGGTGCGCTCCAGCAAGCGTTGGGCGTCACCCAGGGTCTGGACTCCCAACACCGTCTCGCCATTGATGCCCGGGATGTCCGGTCGGCGCGGATGGGCGCCGGTGGCCACCACCAGCTGGTCGTACGGCAGCCGCACGGTGCGGCCGTGCTCGTGGTCCCGGACCTCGATCACGCCGGCGTCGGTGTCGATGCTCATGGCCTCGTGGCGGAGACGGACGTCGATCTTGTGCCGGTCCCGGAACTCCTGGGGCGTCCGGGCCACCAGGTCCTCCAGCTGCTCGATGTCACCGGCCACCAGGTACGGAATGCCACAGGCCGAGTAGCTGACCCACTGGGTCTGCTCGAGGGCCACGATGTCGAGGTCCCCGTCGCGGCGGCGGGCGTGAGCGGCGGCGGTCATCCCGCCGGCGTCCCCGCCGATCACCACCAGCCGCTGCCCCATCCCGGAACGCTACTGCCGCACCCCAGCCACCCTGCAGGCCGGCTCGTTCTGGTTGCACCCCACCGCGGTCGGTGACGGGGAGGTGCAACCAGAACGATCGGGGCCGAGGAGGACGGGCCCCGCCGGTAGCCTCGACCCTCGGCCCTGCGGGGCCTGGCCCCCATCGTCCAGTGGCCTAGGACGCCAGCCTTTCAAGCTGGTAACACGGGTTCGAATCCCGTTGGGGGTGCTCCGACGTTTCCCCAGGTCATTTGCAGGTCCTGGCCACTCCGACGGCAGGCAGACCTGGGTCGAGAGAGCCGCCGTGACCTAAACGTGACCTAACGGGTTCGGCGTGAGCCGCCTCGCTCCCGCTGGATGAGCTCCGAGATCCCGTCGGCGATGGTCTGGTCACGACCGGCGGAGGCGTGCTGGTAGCGCAGCGCAGCCTGCGGGGACGAGTGGCCGATCCGGTGCATGATGTCCTTCACGCCCGCTCCGGTGGCCGCGGCCAGCGTGGCGGCGACGTGGCGCAGGTCGTGGAAGTGCAGGTCGGGCAGACCGACCTGCTCCCGGGCTCGGGTCCACTCGTTCTGCCAGGCCCCCTGGCGAAGCGGCCCACCCTTGGGCCCCGTGAACACCCATGAGTCGGGCCGCGGGTCGGTGAACCCGTCGAGGTGAGCGACAAGCGTCTCGAGCGCTTCAGTAGGTACGGCGATGGTGCGGCGCCCAGCGTCGGATTTCGGCGGGCCGACGAGGTGCTCGCCGGTGGAGAGCTGCTGGCGCTGGACCTCCACGGATACGGTGCCGCTCCCGATGTCGACGTCCTTGCGGCGGAGGCCGAACAGCTCGCCGCGACGGAGCCCGCTGAGAGCGGCGAGCAACACCAGCGCCCGATAGCGGTCCGTGACGGCGTCGGCCAGGTCGAAGACCTGCTCGACGGTCGGGATGCGCCGCTCGGACGCTCGCTCTGCGCCGGCTCCGCGGATCGCGCACGGGTTCGTGGCGAGGAGCCCGTCTTCGACCGCCGTGTTGAGGATCGCGCGCAGCAGTCGGTAGCACTTGGCTGTCGTGCTGGCGCCAGGACCGTCAGCGAGCAGCCCTCCATACCACGACCTCACGGTCGCGGGCCGGAGCCGGCCCAACGGGACGTGGCCGAGTTTGGGGAAAATGTGGAGCCGGAGCTGGCTCTCATAGAGCTCGCGCACCTTGGGCCGAAGGGGTGTGCCACCTCGAGCCAGTCGCGAGGCGAGCCACTGGTCGGCGTACTCCTCCAGAAGGATCGTCGCCCGATCGGGCCGCACCAGAGCGCCCCGGGCCTGCTCGGTGATGGCGTGAGCGAAGGCATGCTCGGCATCCGCCTTGGTGGCGTAGGTGCCGAGGCTCACGCGCTCGCCGGTGGCGGGGTCGGTGATCCGCACCCGATAGCGGCCTGAGTTGAGTCGGTCGATCCCGCCCATCGGTCGGCGCTTCCTGGCCATGCCCCGTTGCCTCCTGCACCGATGGCGGTGCTGGTCGGTAGGAGGCGGCCATTTCGCTGGCGCGCGAGCGACCTGCTGAAGGTACCCGGCGACCGTGACAGATCAGCCGGTGCGGCCCGGGCAGCGGCGGTAGGCGTCGATCCAGTCGCGAACCTCGTCGGGGTCGAAGCGGATGAGGTGGCCCCATTTGATGAAGGGGATGCGCCGTTCGGCCACGAGCCGACGGACGTGGCGAGGCCCGACGCCGAGGTGTTCGGCCAGGCTGGTGATGTCCATCAGCTTGGGCACATCGTCCACGGCCTGGCTGTGGCGATCGTCGGTGGCGGTCACGGGTGTGCTCCTCGGTCGACGGTGGTCTGCCCCACTAGGGACGTTGAGGGGCTCAAACCCTCGCGCCGAGGCTTTCGCGGCGGACCCCGTCGTGGTCGATGACCTGCCACTGGACACCACCACCGCCCCTCAGTCACGATCGGATCCAGGCACTGTCCGATCAGCACGAAGGCCTGGACCGACCGCCTCCGTAGCAGGGATAACCGAACCACACGAACACGAACACGGTTGCAACCCCCTGCGGGTTGGGCCGCTGGAGGTTGTGGTGGCGTGGTTCCGGATGATGGGGAGGGACTCGGTCGTCTATCACGAGCGCACCGTGCTGGGTCGGGGCGATGACTTCGAGGGCGATGCCCTCGCCTACTACGGCACCCGCGGCGAGACCCCGCTGGTCTGGGGCGGCAGCCTCGCTGATCGACTCGGCCTGATCGGCCCGGTTGGTGCGGACACCTACCAGGCCATCTTCGGGCCCGGTGGTGCTTGTGACCCCGTCCTGGGTTCACGGCTGGCCGGCACGTCGCAGCCGGGGGTCGAGCTGGTGGTGGCCGCCCACAAGTCGGTCGCGGTGCTGGGACTCGTCGGCCGGGTCGAGGACATGCACGCCATCCTCGATGCGGAGACCGATGCCACCCTGGCCTTCCTAGAGGTGTGGTTCCAGCGTCAGGGCGGCCGGCGGGGCCGGGTCCGGACCCGCACCCGCACCAGTGGCTTGTTGTGGGCGCGGACTCGGCATGCCACCTCCCGGGCCGGTGACCCCGCCCCGCATGACCACGTGCTGGTCGCCAATGTGACCGAGATGCTGGATGCCTGTGGTGGGTGGAAGGCGCTGGACACCGGTGGGCTCCGGGACCTGGTGCATGCGGCGACGATGGTCGGACGCGTCGCTTCAGCCTCAGTTGCCGTCGATCTGGGTTACGCCATCGAGCCCGACGCCGGGCCGAGCGGCAAGCTGGACCACTGGCGGATCGCCGGGGATCCCCGAGGCGGTCACCGACGTGTTCTCGAAACGTTCGGCCGAGATCGACGCGGCTGAGGAGGCCGAGGGGTTCGCCTCGCCTCGCGCCCGAGGGGTGGCCGCCCGCAGCCACCCGGGCGGCCAAGACCGGCGACCCACCCGAGGCGCTCCTGGTCCGCTGGCTCGACGAACTCGACGACGACGGCTGGCCCGTCCGCAAGCTCGACCAGCGGTTGAGGATCGAGCAACCAACGCCAGCCGAGCCGCCCGCCCCCACGCTCACCGAACAAGAACGAATCCGCACTCGTCCGGAGACTGCTCGGCCCGGACGGGCAGCTCGCGAGCGCAAGGCCTTCACTCGGGCCGAGGTGACCCGCGTCGCTGCCCCCGCCCTCTACGGACGCCGCCGCCGAACTCGACCGGACCGTCGACGCCGTCCTCGCCCACCCCGAGGCCATCCCGCTCGTCGGACAGCCCGGCGCCCGGGGCCGAGCCTGGGCCACCGCGTCGGCTCTGGCCACCGAAGCCGCGGTTGAGTCCGTCGCCGAGCGCCTCGTCGCCCACACCGACAGCGCCGCCGTCGCCCCCGCCATGGTACATCGCCGCCATCCGCCAGAAAGAAGCCCGCCTCGGCCAGCGTCTAACCACGCACGCCAGCGGGCTGCCATCGGTCGCCTCAGCGACCTCCGGTCGCGGCCTCGACCTGGTCGTGGGCGTCGCCGGCTCCGGCAAGACCACCGCGCTCGACGTCCTCCGCGCCGCCTACGAAGCCGACGGCTACCGGGTCCTCGGGACCGCCATCAGCGGCCAAGCGGCCCGCGCCCTGCACGACGAAGCCGGTGTCGCCAGGCCCGCACCATCGCCTCCCTTGTCTGGCGGCTCGAACACCAGCACTCACCTCGACGAGCGCACTGTCCTCATCATCGACGAAGCCGGCATGGCCGACGACCGGCCATGCTCAAGCTCCTCGCCGCCGTCGACTGTCGCTGGCGCCAAGGCAATCGTCGATCGGCGACCATCGCCAGCTCGACGCCGTCGAACCCGGCGGCGGACTCGAAGCTCTTGCCAATCGCCATGGGCCTGCCGTCCACGTCCTCGACGAGAACATCCGCCAACACGAACCGGGTGAACGGGCCGGCGCTCGAGCAGCTCCGCACGGGCAGGTCTCCGACGCCTCGACTGGTACCGCGAGCACGACCGGCATCATCACCTCGCCCCGACTCGACAGGCGCTCAACTCCGCCATCGACGCGTGGGAGGCCGACCTTCGAGCCGGCCACGAAGTCGGTTCTGCTTGCCTGGCGACGGCGCGATGTCGCTGCGCTCAACGAACGCAGCCCGCCATCGTCGGGTTGCAGCCAATGCGAGTCGAAGGTCCGGAGACTCGAGTCGCCCGGCGGCAAGCACTACGCCCGCGGCGATCGCGTCGTCACGCTCTCGCCGGCGCACGTACGGCCGCTTCGTCACCAGCGAGCGAGGCACGGTCGCTGTCGCCGCGCGCCGACGGTCTGACGATCAGGTTTGATGACGGCCGCTCCGAAGTACTCGACCGCGAAGAGCTCGACCAGGTGACCGCCTCGATCACGCTTACGCCGTCACCGTCCATCGAATGCAAGGAGCAACCGTCGACCGCGCTCATCTCATCGCCGACGGCGGCGGACGAGAGCTCGCCTACGTCGCCATGAGCCGTGCCCGCGACACCAGCAAGGTGTACGTCGCCGCGGATGATCTCGACCAAGCGGTCGACGATCTTCGGCGGGAATGGTCACTCGACCGCCGTCAGCGCTGGATCCTCGACGTCGACGAACCAGCCGGTGTCGAACGTGAGCAGCACCCAGCTCTGACACGCCGGCCCGACGAGCCCCTTCGGATCGCACGACTGAAGGCAGAACGTGACGCGCTGCGTGCGGTAGCGCCGGGCGCCGACGAACGCCTTCGTGCCCTCGATCGGCAGCTCCGCCTCGCAGCGGTTGGACTCGAACCGTCAGACCGCTCAGCAAGGCTCCAGCGTGGTCGCGGCCTGGCGTGACTGGGCGACGGCGCGGAACTCGGTGACGTGTGGGATCGAGCGGTGGTGGGCGCTATCGAAACGCGCGTCTCGCGAATCCGAAAGGCGGTCTGCGAGCGCGGATCGGCAGATATGGCGCTCCTATGTCCAAGGAGCGCCACGCCCGAGGAACAGCGTGTTGTCGTCCACGATGCACAAGCGGTTGCCATCCGGGTCGAGGCAGTAGAACGATCGCTCACCCCAACCGCGGTCTTCAATTGGCGACGTAATTCGAGCGCCCGCGCCAACGGCGCGCACACCGGTCCACTCCACGAGCAGCCACCCAACGAGCGCGGGCCATCGGAAGGGAGGTGAATCGCACTCACATGCCGATGAGCGGTCGAATCACTTCGCCCAGATTGACGCAACCTTTGTATCGGGCTGCCGCGTGGCGGGAACGGTTCCTAGGCAGCGCCGACCTTCCTGGGCATCAGAACCAGCCGTACCCCGGTCACCAGCAACCACACGAGCCAGGCGGCGTAGCCGAGCATCCCCACGAACAGGATCGGCGAGCCGTCGGCGATCGCGAGGTTGGCCACCCCGGCGGCGATCAGCAGGCCTCCCCCGGCCACGCCGAGCACACGCTGCCACGGCGCCGCCAGCCGACTCGCATGCGCCCCCAGCGCAGCGCCGATGAAGGTGGTGCCGAGCGCCGACAGCGCCAGAGCGAATGCTCCTGCATGCAGCTGCCAAACGAGCTCGAACAGCGGGCTCGGCTCGGCGAGCCTGCCGGCGGACAATACGACTCCGTTCCACAGAACCGCGTAGAGCGCGAAGACCGCCGCGAGAGTCGCGCCCGCGGCCACCGCGAGGCGCGACCAGTCGGCGCCCGCACCACCGCGACGCCCGACCAGCCCGTGGAGACCGGTCACGAACACGAGCAGCAGCGGCACGTTCAAAGCCTCTGAGCCGACGGCGATCCCGACCGCGCCCCGGTGCTCCGCGTGGAAGGCGAGCACCTTGTCGATCGGGTCGCCGAAGCCGGGCGCTCCGGCCCAGACCAGCACCGCATTCTGGATGACCAACGACGCTACCAACGCGATCGCCGCCGCGCCCACGACCCGCTCCCCGAACGTGAGGTCGATCTCCTCCGGTTGAACCGCATCCCCAGTCGCCGTCACGCGCACAGATTGCCCGATCGGGAGCGGTCATGCGATCAGTACTCGGGGATCCGACCCGTCCGACACCCCCTCGGCCGGACGCTGCGTCGATGGCTCGACCACATCGTCGCCCGGCACGAAGCCCGCGTGACCAATGGACCGACCGAAGCGATGAACGACCTCTTCAAGCGGATCAAGCGCATCGGCTTCGGCTTCCGCCGGCTCCGGCACTACCGCGTCCGCGCCCTGCTCTACGCCGGCCGACCGAACTCGTCCGAGTCTCGCTCACCGAAGCCGCGGTAGGCGCGTGCTCTTGGCTACAGACCGGGTCCGAAGTCGGGCGGCTGCTTCTCGATCGAATGCCTCTCGGGCGCGGGTGGTTTCCGCGCGAGAAGAACGTCGCGCCATTGTGCGAACTCGCGATGTAGAGCAGCAAACGTCGGTGAATCGACGTCGAACTCGATTCGATCTCGGCGATCGATCCCGCGCAGCGCTTCGGCGAACGCGTTTGCCACGAAGCCGCGATCCTTCTCACGCGCGAGTTCGCACAGGCGTTCCCTCGAGTACAGAGCGCGGAGCCGATACAGGTCGACGAAGTCGCGCGCTTCGGCGCGTCCGTATAGGGCGAGCATCTTGTCTGCTGCGAGCTCATCGCGATCGAGGACGCGCCCGTGCTGGGTGCGTCGAAGCTCTCGCATTCGGTAGTCCCAGGCGAGGTCGAGTTCGGTCGTCTCGTTGCTGTCGCTGATCTGAAGGCGCACGAAGCCCGGGCTCGCCGCGAACGACTTCGACGTCGAGGCCTTCGGAGCGCAGTGCCTGCTCGACTACCGGCGCGAGCTGGTCGACCGTCTCGCTGTGCTCGGCGAAGAAGTCGAGATCACGTGTGATGCGATCGCCGACGTCCCAGGCGGATCAGCGCGGCACCGCCGGCGAGAGCGAGCTCTTCGGCATCGGGCAAGGCATTGACGACCGCGGCCACTCGCTGCTGGGCTGAGGGGCACTGCTACGGCTGCGAGACGCGACGTCGCTGCAGCCAGGGCTCCCAGGCCGCACGTACGTACGCCGGTAGGAACAGGTCGCCCCACACCTCGACGAGGGTGCTCGCACGCACGTAGCGCCGCACGTCGTCCTCGGTTCCCTCACGCAGCACCTGCTCGTAGACGCTGCGCACGTGGCGCGGGTTGGCGAGGTCGTACTCGATCGGCTCGCCGCTCCAGCGGATCGAGAGCGGCAGCCGCACGATGCCGCGGATGGGTACGGAGTCGTCCAGGTCATCGGGTACGGCGACGGGTCGCTCTCGTGCCGTTGGGACGCTGCTCACGGTGTCAAGGGTACCGGTGGCAGTCGTGCCCACTGCGTGCCCACCACGGTGGGCACGAGCGGTAAACCGCGGTCAATGACGGTCAAGCGAGATAGCCGGTGAACTGCGGTTTCGCGCGCGACTCCTGATCAGGAATCTGGCCGATCCTGCTTTGCAAGCTGGGGATCAGGCACCAGGTCGTGACCCAACCGTGACCTAACGCACGGTCACGGAGGGGTCCTCGCGGTCTATGGCGGTCAAGCCAATAGTGGGCTGACCAGGGGAAACGCTCATCGAGCCAATCGGCGCAACCCCCTTCGGCCAGCCTTTCAAGCTGGTAACACGGGTTCGAATCCCGTTGGGGGTGCTTCGCAGTTTCCGCCGTGTCAGGCAACGTTTGCGCGGTTGATGCGTCACTCCGCCGCCGTGCTCGGCTACCACACCTTGGGGACAAGTCGGGCTCGTCCGCGGATGAAGTCGGCGTAGTCTGCTCCTAGTACGTCGTGGAGCATCGCCTCTTCAAACTCGATCCGATGGACCAGCGCGAGCGCGGGTAGAGCCCAAAGCGCCGAGGCCGGCGCTGCAATGGCAACGGCGGCGCCGGTGCAGATCAGTGTTGCGCCGCTGTACATCGGATGCCGCACCCGGCCGTAGAGACCTTCCTTCACAAACTCGTGCTCAGGAACGGCGGTCAGCCTTGAGCGGTAGTTGTGGCCGAGTTGCCGCCTGGCTGCTCGGTTCACTGCAGCGCCCACCCAGATGAGACCGAGACCGGCCCACCACGCACCGCGTCGATGCGGCAGAGGCCGGCGTCGGGCAAGCGAGACGCAAGACCCGACGATCGCCGCGGCCATCGCCGTCCCGAACAACTCGATCGTGCCCTGGTCTCGAACGTCGTCCCCAGGATCCGTCGACGCCAAGCCGTCGGCCACTTCGAGGGAGACGAGCAGCGCCGCGGTCGTGGCCGCGCTCACAGCCGTGCGCCGGTTGCGGAACAGCCCTAACTCCACCACGGCGACATTCTGTCGCATCCGTCGAGCATCCCAGAACGCCGGGTCCGCATACGCGCCGTAGTACGCACGTCTCTCGCGGTGCCGGTCGGAACCTCTCTCGGGGTTCATCAAACGGAACCGCCGGAAGTCGGCTCGCTAGACGCACAGGGTCCGGCGCGCTCTCGCGGTTCTGCGAACGCTTTGACCGGGGCGATCGCTGTGAGTCGTCGCGCGTGACTCTGTGGTCTTCCAATCAACCGGGGGAGTAGGTCCGCGACTCTGAACAGCCGTGATCCGGGCCAACACCAGGGGCTGGCAGCGCCGGTTCGAGCCAAGTCCTTAGGTTTTCGACCCTTTCCAGCCACGACGAGATCTGGTTCCAATCCAAAGTGGTTGGGGGTGCTGCGCCTCGAACGACATCACGCCGCACAACCGCATGAGGGTCCGCCCTAGGGGTCGGCGGCCGGTCGGCACTGGACCAGCAGTGCGCTCACCGAGGAGAACACGACCTCGTCGCGCTGGTTGCGGAGCCCGCCCTTCATCGTCATGACGCCTAGGCCCGGTCGGCTGTGAGACAGCCGCCGCTCCGCCACCTCGCCCCAGCAGGTGATGCGATCGCCGGGGCGCACGGGCAGCAGGTGGTCCAGCCGCTCGAAGCCGAGAGCGCTCACCGCGGCCACCCGCGCCTCCACGGGTCGCTGCCCCTCGATGGCGGACATCATCGCGATCATCAGCAGCGCCGGGGCGACCGGATCGACCTCGTCGAAGGGGGTGCCCCAGCGCTCGGCGACGTCCCGGATCTCCGCCTCGGTGATCAGGTACGACCCCTCGGCGGGCAAGAACGAGCCCAACGGCAGGTCCTCGTAGTACAGCACCGGGTCAGCCCTCTGCCGTCGGACGACAACGGACGAGAGTCACGACGTCCACGCCGAAGACCAGCCCGTCGTTCTGGTTGAAGAGCTCCCCCCGCAAGTCGACGATCCCGAGTCCCGGCTCGCTGTCTGCCGGCCTTCGGTCGAGCACCTCACCGCGCCGGCGGATCACGTCACCGGGCCGGGCCGGGGCGTGGTTGCGCATGTTCCTCAGGCCCAACGAGCGCACCGCCGCGATCCGGTCGTCCTCGGCGACCCGGGCGCCGAGCGCCTCGAGGATGCCGAAGAGGTGCGCGGTCGCCGCCACCAGTCCGCCGAAGATCGACGCCTCGGCCGCCACCCGGTCCGTGTGGAACGGCTGCGGGTCCCACCGCCGGCCGACGTCCACGATCTCCTCCTCGGTGACGAGGTAGGTGGTCGGCGACCAGTCGACGCGACCCAGCGTGAGGTCCTCGAACCACCGCATCACCGCTCCCTTCCCACGCCTGGCGCCCGAACGTACTGCAGCCCTGTCTTGGAAAGGCCCGTACGTTGGCCGTGCCACACCGGTGGGTGGGGGTCGCTCAGCTGAGGTTGCGATGGCGGACGTACACGATGCCGCTGGGAAATCGGCGCTCGTCCACCAGCTCGAGCTCGGCGGGGGTGTCTCTCGGCAGCGCGGGCTTGCCGCCACCGACGAGCACGGGGCTGATGAACAGGTGACACTCGTCGACCAGCCCGGCCTCGAACGCCTGCGCCGCGAGGTTTGCGCCGCCGATCGTCAGGTCACTGGTGGCCGACCGCTTCATGTCCCGCACGGCGTCAGGGTCGAAGCTGGGCTCGAGCCGGGTTCTGGCCGTCGATGCCGCTCGCAGGGTCGTGGAGTACACGACCTTGTCCGCCGCCTGCCACACCGTCGCGAAGTCGGCCATCGGCTCCGACTGCGCAGCCAGGCTGGGGTCGGTCTCCCAGACGGCCATCGTCTCGTACAGGCGCCGCCCGTAGAGCCAGGTGCCGACAGGGCGCACGAGATCGGTGATGAACGCGAACCCCTCCTCGTCGGGCTCGGTGAAGTCGAAGCTGCCGCTCGGGTCCTCGATGAAGCCGTCGAGCGACACGTTGGTGATGTAGGTGAGCTTGGCCATATCGCTCACGAGCTTCGCAGCTCTCGGTCCAGTGCCGCTCGCACCGCGCGACCCACATCGCGTCGCCGACGCGAACTGCGTGGAACGCCGGGCTCCCGACCTGGTAGCACGAGTCCGAGTCCGTTGGGTGGGGCTTCGAGGCGGGAGCCAGGATGAGCGACGGTTGGGGTGGTGACGCGGTGCTCGTCACCGAGCGGTTGACGCTGCGGCCGTTCGCGCTCGACGACCTGCCGATCTACCGGGCCATGTGCGCCGACCCGGTGGTGATGGAGTTCCTCGGCGGGCTGTGGTCGGCGGAACGGACCCAGGAGTCCATGCTCGGCGCCAACCGGAGGCTGGCCAACGACGGGTACGGCATGGTCGCCGTCGAACGGCGGTCCGACGGGGAGTTCCTCGGCGCGGCCTCGGCGTCAAACAGTGGTATCCGGACGACGTCCAGCCCGGCTGGCGACGGACCCACCTGCGCGGGGCGACGTCAGTCGTCGCGGCCGGCACCGCGATCGGGTGCGCTCATGTCCCCCGTCCCGGGTGTGCCGTCGGCGAGCCCGTAGCGCAGGTAGACGGTGCCCTTCGGACCGGCTTGCGGCGGTTCGAGGAGTGTGACGTTCGTGGGCACCGCGCCGCCGTCGAACACCTTCTTCCCGACGCCGAGCACGATCGGGTGCAACCAGAGGTCGAGCCGGTCAAAGAGCTTCTCGCGCAGGAGGGTCTGCACCAGGTTCAGGCTCCCGACGACCTTCACGTGCTCGTGCCGGTCACGGATCTCGCGTACCGCGCCGGCCAGATCCGGGCCGAGCTGCGTGGACCCGGCCCACGAGAGGTCGGGCCTGCCGCGGGAGGCCACGTACTTCGGGACGCTGTTGAAGAGGGTGGCGATCTCGTTGTCCGCGCCACCCTCCTGGTACGGCCAGTAGGCGGCGAAGATGTCATACGTCCGCCGGCCGAGCAGGAGGGCGTCCGTGCCCTCGTACGCGGCACCGATCTGCGCCCCGGCGACCTCGTCCACCAGCGGGGCCTGCCAGCCGCCGAACGAGAACCCCACCGGGTCCTCGTCGGGGCCGCCGGGCGACTGGCCGACGAGGTCGAGGGTTGCGAACAGCTCGATGTGGATGAGCCCCATGCCTTACTCCCGATGAGTTGGTTGTCTCGGTCGGAAGGTAGACCTGTGGGCGCCGGCAGACTCATCGCTGCGACGCCACCAACGATCTCAGGGCAGACGACGTTTCGAACCGGCGGTTGGATCCCATGAGCCGGGCAAGAGCGGAGCGCCGTGGACGGCGTTCGCTACCTTCTCCGGATGCGCCGATCCATCCTCCGCACCCTGGCCGTCGTTCTCGCCGTCGTGGCCCTGCTCGCCGCGTGCGGCGGCGACGACAGCGACAGCGAAGATGCTGGTGGCGATGACGCCTCGACATCGACCGAGGCGACCAACGGCTTCGACCAGGAGGCGTTCTGTGACGCCGCCGGCGACTTCGCCACGGCCTCGGACGGGGCGGCCGACGCCGAGACACCCGACGAGGTGGAGGAGCGGGTGACGGCGATGTCCGGCACCGCAGACGCCATCGTCGAGGTGGCACCGGAGGACGTCGCGGAGGACGCCCAGGCCTTCGCCGACGCCATCGACGGCCTCGAGCAGTACGCCGCGGACCGGGACTACGAGGTCGACCTGGGAGGCGCCAGCCCCGAGTACCAGTCCGGTGACGGCGCGGCCGTCGTCGACGAGATCAACACCACGATCGTCCCGGTCGACCAGGCCGTGCAGGACGAGTGCGACCGTTTTCTCAACGAGGTCCCCTGAGCGCTGGTCCGGCCGATGACTGGCGTCGCCCTGGTCATCTTCGACTGCGACGGGGTGCTCGTGGACAGCGAGCGGCTGGCCGTGGTGTCGAGTCCCGGCTCATCACCCACACCTGCACGACCCTCGCGACGGGGCAGCCACCGTTCTGGAACCTGGAACTCGCGGTCATCACAATCCCCAGGGCCCAGAACGGGTGGGGGTGGTAGCCATCGGGCGTGCGGGTGCCGGCGTACCTCGAGTGGCTGTGGGCGCGGCCCGATGGGGCCGAGTGGCTGGAGCGACTGCCTGCTCTGCTCGCGGCGTGCGCTGACCAGTGGGAGCTCACGCTGTCGGCCCCGTTCGAAGACGGGGGCCAGGTGTCCTACGTCGCTCCGGCAAAGACGCCGGACGGCACGCCCGTGGTCCTGAAGCTGCAGTGGCCCCACCGGGAGGCCGAGCACGAGGCCGAAGCCCTGTGCCGCTGGGACGGGGACGGCGCCGTCCGCCTCCTGGACCACGATCCGGACCGACACGCCCTCATCCTGGAACAGGCCCGGCCCGGGATCCGGCTGGCGGCCTCCCCCGAACGGGCAGTCGGGGTCATCATCGGTCTGGTGCGGCGCCTCTCGGTGCCGGTTGCCGAGCCCTTCACCACGCTGGCCGACGAGGCCACGATCTGGGGCGACGAGCTCCCCCACAAGTGGGAGCAAGCGGGACGGCCCTTCGAGCACGAGCTGATGGACCGGGCCCTCGGCGTCCTGAGCGAGTTGGCTCCGACCCAGGGGCCGTCGGTCCTGCTCCACCAAGACCTGCACAGCGACAACGTCCTCGCCGCGGAACGGGAGCCGTGGCTGGCCATCGATCCGAAGCCGCTGGCCGGCGAGATCGAGTTCGCCGTGGCCCCGCTCTGCCGGGACCACACTCTCGGCCATTCCCGACGCGCGGTGCGCGACAGGCTGGACCGGTCCTGCGCCGAGCTCGGCCTCGACCGGGAGCGGGCCCGAGGCTGGGCCTTCGCCCAGACCGTGGCCTGGGCGTTCCACGAGGGCGGGGCGATCGCCCGGCATGTCGACACCGCGAGGTGGCTCAGCGACTGACCGCGACGGCCCTCAGCTGCGTGCCCGCTGGCCGTTCGGGTCAGATCAGGGGGAGGCTGACGAGGAAGGAGGTGCCTTCGCCGGGAACGGTCGTGACGGTGATCTCACCGCCGTGGGCGATGACGGTGGCGTGCACGATGGCCAGACCGAGGCCGCTGCCGCCCCGGTGCCGCGAGCGAGCGGGGTCGGCCCGGTAGAAGCGCTCGAAGACCCGATCGGCCACGTCGGGCGGCATGCCCGGACCGTCGTCGCGCACCTCGAGCACGGCCCGGTCACCCTCGACGGCGGCCCGGAGGGTCACGGCCACGTCCGGATCGGTGTGGACCAGAGCGTTGCCGGTGAGGTTGGTGACGACCTGCCGCAGGAGCCGTTCGTCACCGGAGACGATGACCGGACTCTCCACCACGACCCTGACCGGCCGGTCCGGGTCGGTGGCCTGGGCGTCACGGCCGGCGTCGGTCACCACCGCCCCGAGGTCGACCGGCACGCGCTCCAGCTCGCGGCCCTGGTCGAGCCGGGCCAACCGGAGCAGGTCGTCGACCAGCGAGCCCATCCGCACCGACTCCTGCTCGACCCGGCGCATGGCCTCGGTCAGCTCGGCCGGGTCGCCCAGGGCGCCGCTGCGGTAGAGCTCGGCGTAGCCCCGCACCGTGGTCACCGGGGTCCGCAGCTCATGGGAGGCGTCCGCCGCGAACTGGCGTAGGCGTTGCTCGGAGCGGAGGCGCTGGTCGAACTCGTCCTCGATCCGTTCCAGCATCTGGTTGAGGGCTGTGCCGAGCTGGCCCGCCTCGGTGGCCCCGCCGTACTCGGGGACCCGGGCCGACAGGTCGCCGGCGCCGATGTCCGTGGCTGCCGCCGCCATCTCCTTCACCGGTCGGACCCCGAGGCGGATCACCCACCAGGCCACCAGGGCGAGCACGAAGAGCACGAGGGCGAGGGCGCCGACCTCGATCAGGACGAGCCGAGACACCGTGGCGTCGACGTCGTCCAACGGCAGACCGACGACAACGACGTCGCCATCGTTGTCACCGTCCGCCACCTCGTGGCTGATCAGCCGGTAGCGGGTGCCCGAGTCCCCGGCGGGCTGGGTATACGGCCCGTTGCCCGCCTCGGCGATCGCCTGCTCGCCGTCGATGGACGGGGCCGCGGTGTCGCCGACGTTGGGGGCGAAGATCTCCGACACGACGGCCTCGGTGTTCACGATGCCGATGTACATCCGGCTCGGGCGCTCGGGGGCCTCGCCTTCCTCCTCCGTGGTCCCACCGGGACCGGTCGGGCTGGTCGACCCCGTCGTCGCGGCAGGGTCGTCATCCGGCGTCGGGGACGGGAACTGAGAACCGCGCTCGTCGCCGGCGGCCAGCGCCCCCCGGTACGGGAAGTCGGTGGCCCGGAGCTGGTCGTCGACCTGCTCGAGCAGGTAGGACGCGGTGATGTGGGGCACGACCACCGCCGTCACCCCGAAGACCAGGGCGATCACCCCCAGCCCGAGCAGGACCCGGGCCCGCAACGACACCCGGGCCGCCTTATGGGGACTCGCGAAGGGAGTAACCCACGCCCCGAATGGTGTGGATCAGCTTGGGGGCGACATCGTCGACCTTGCGGCGCAGATAACCGATGTAGGTCTCCACCACGCCGCCGTCGCCGCCGAAGTCGTACTGCCACACGTGGTCCAGGATCTGGGCTTTCGACAGGGCCTGGCCCTGATTGACCAGCAGGTAGCGCAGGAGGTTGTACTCCGTCGGCGACAGGCTGACCGGCTCGCCCGCCCGAGTCACCCGGTGCGCGTCGTCGTCCAGCTCCAGGTCGGCGCAAGCCAGGCGGGAGCCGGGTTTGGCCGTGCCCGTCCGCCGGAGGACCGAGCCGATGCGGGCGACCAGCTCCTCGAGGCTGAAGGGCTTCACCAAGTAGTCGTCACCGCCCAGGGTCAGGCCCCGGACGGTGTCCTCGGTGGCGTCGCGGGCGGTCAGGAACAGGACCGGCGTGCGGTCCCCTTCCGTGCGCAGGCGGCGGCACACCTCGAAGCCGTCGATGTCCGGGAGCATCACGTCGAGCACGATCAGCTCCGGTCGCTCGGCCTTGACCGCGTCCAGCGCGTCGCGGCCGCTGCCCACCGGAACCACGTCGAATCCGCTGTGGCGGAGTGCGGCGTCGAGCATGGACCGGAGGTTTTCCTCGTCGTCGACGAGGAGCAGTCGTTCACCGGCCATGGCGGGTCCTCTCAGGCACGACGCTCAGTCTGGACCGTCCCGCTGGGAGCCGACGGGACAAATCCTGGGAGTTCGCTGAGAGGCGACCGTCACTCGCCCAATCTGCAGTCGTCGAGGCCGCCGAAGACGCCGGTGCGCATGTCGCCGATGGCCTCGAAGGCCACCCCGCCCTCGGCCATGGCGTCCTCGGTCAGCTTCAGGAACGTGATGATGGTCTCGTCGAGGTCGCCCGGCGAGAGGCTGACTCCGCTCTCCCGGTCGACCTGGCCATCCTGCTGGTCGTGGAGGATGTCGCCCAGCCAGGCCCCCACCAGGCAGGAGCGCTGCAGGAGGGGTCCCTCGCCGTCGAGGTCGTCGCCCGCGGCCGCTTGGGCCCGTTCGGCCCAGAGCATGCCGAAGAGGGTGGCCACGGCGCCGTCGCCGATGTCGGCGTGGAGCTGCTCGAGCTCGTCCTGGGGGATCACGTCGAAGGGGTCACCGGGGCTCTCGAAGCCATCGACGTTCGCCCCGAAGAAGTCGTCGAGGTCCTGGATGACCAGGTCAGTGACCTGGTCGAAGGGCAGGTTCCCGTTGTTGGCGAAGTCGTTCTCGTTGGTGAACGGCAGCTCGTCGATGAACGGCGGGTCGTTGATGTAGTTGTAGCAGTACTCGATGCCCTGGTTGACCCCGTCCTGGAAGGCCCGGACTCGGTCGAAACCGCTGCCGTGGGCCAGGGCCGCTCCGGGGTCGCTCCCCGGCTGGTCGCGGACGTAGATCATGGCCCCGATGGCCTTGTCCAGAGCACCGGGATCGGTGAATGGGCCGAAGGCGTCCTCCACCTGCTGAGCCACCCAGGCCCCCGAGAAGCAGTCGGCCTGGTTCTCGGTGAGGACGCTTGGCGGGTCACCGACGCCCTGGCCGGTGATGTCGAGGATCCCGGACTGGAACTGGATGACGTGGCCGAACTCGTGGGCGAAGACGACGGCGGGGCCGGCCTCGCCGAAGAGGTCGGTGATGGTGTCGTCGATGAGCGCGGGGTCCCAGGCCACGGTCAGGCCCTCAGGACACGGGGCGGCGAAGGCGTTCATGGCCACGTCCTGGGCGGCGATGGGCACGCCGCCGCAGATGGGAGGCTCGCGATCCCCGGGCACCGGGGCGATCCGCTCGTCGGGGATCCGCTGGAAGTCGACCCCGATGTCGCCGGCGTTCTGCTCCCAGTAGTCCTGGATGTTGGCGATGACCTCTTCGTTGGTGAGGTCGGCGTCGGCGTCGGTCGTGCCGACGTCGATGTCGAAACCGCCGTCGGAGATCGGCTCGCTGCCGTCGCCGGAGTCGTCGCTGCTGCTCGCATTGTCCGATGACCCGCTGTCGTCACCACCGCAGGCGGCCACCGCCGTGACCAGCGCCAACACCGTCAGGAACGCCAGAAACCTGCGCACCCGTGCCTCCTCTTGCCTCTCTCGGGGGGCGGATCGTAGCGGCCGGCGGCGGTGGGCCATCGGCGGCCGGGGCCATCGCCGTTCCCCCGTCGGCGCCCGTAGGTCACCGGGTGGCTCCGCCGGGCGCCAGAATGGCGGGCTTGCACACCTATGACGAGTCCACCGACGACCTGGCCGCCGAGATCGTCGCCTACGCCCTCGACCGGATCCGCATGGATCCGCCCCCGCTGGACAAGCCCCGCACCCCCGCCGAGCTCCGGGCCACGGTCGGCAGGACCATCACGCCCGCCGGGATCGGCGGCCACGAGGCGTTCCAGCGCTTCGTCGACTACATCGCCCCGGCCACGATCTCCATCGACCACCCCCGCTACCTGTCGTTCGTGCCCGGTGCCCCGACCGAGGCTGCCGCGCTGTTCGACCTCATCGTCGGGGCCTCGTCGATGTACGGCGGCTCCTGGATGGAGGCCTCCGGTGCCGTCTACGCGGAGAACGAGGCACTGGCCTGGGTGGCGGAACTGGCCGGCCTCCCCGACACCGCAGGTGGGGTGTTCGTCTCCGGCGGCACCGCCGGCAACCTGAGCGCGCTGGTCACGGCCCGGCACACCGCCGCTCGGGGCCGCGCCGAGCGGCCGGCCCGATGGACGCTCCTGGCCAGCGCCGGGGCCCACAGCTCGGTCGACCACGCCTGCCGCGTCATGGACGTCGAGATCGTGCGGGTGCCCGTCGACGAACGGGGCCGCCTCACCGGCGACGCCGTCCGCAACGTGCTGGAGGAACGGCCCGACGACGGCTACTTCGCCGTGGCCGCCACCGCAGGGGTGACCAACCTGGGCATCGTCGACGACCTCGCCGGGGTGGGCGAGGCCGCCGCCGAGGCCGGCCTCTGGTTCCACGTCGACGGCGCCTACGGCGGCGCGGCCCTCGCTGCCCCTGCGTACCGACCACTGTTCGCCGGTGTCGAACGGGCCGACTCCTTCATCGTCGACCCCCACAAGTGGCTGTTCTCGACCTTCGACTGCTGTGCCCTCGTCTACCGGGATCCGGAGCCCGCCCGGGAGGCCCACACCCAGCACGCCTCCTACCTCGACGCCATCACCGTCCGGGACGAGTGGAACCCGTCGGACTACGCGGTCCACCTCAGCCGCCGGGCCCGGGGCCTGCCGTTCTGGTTCTCGCTGGCCATGCACGGCACCGACGCCTACCGCCAGGCCATCGAGACCACGCTGGCCGTGGCCCACGCCGGCGGTGACCTCATCCGGGAGCGCGACGGCTTCGAGCTGGTCACCGAGCCCGAGCTGTCGATCGTGGTCTTCCGCCGAATCGGCTGGACAGCGGAGGACTACGACGCCTGGTCCGACGCCGCGCTGGACTCGGGCTTCGCGTTCTGCCTGCCGAGCATGCACGCGGGCGAGACGATCATGCGCCTGTGCGTGGTCAACCCGAAGACCACCGTCGAGGACCTCGCCGCCATCCTCGACTCCATGGAGGACTTCAAAGGCTGAACGCTTCGCAGTCGAAGCGGAGCCGCGCCGACGAACCTCAGCATCGGGGGCGCTGGCGTTGCTGAAGGCAGTGAAGCCACGCCGATGGAGCTAGACGCCGCTCGAGCACGACGACCGGGATGACCCGGTCGGTGCCCGCCTCGTAGTCGGCGAAGCCCGGGTACGCCGCCTTCTGCCGGTCGAAGAGCCGGTCCCGCTCCTCGCCCTCGGCGATGCGGGCACGCACGGCCACGGTGTCGGTGCCGACCTCGACCCTGGTGTCCGGATTCGCCTTCAGGTTGTGGAACCAGTCGGGGTTGGTGTCCGCTCCCGCCTTCGAGGCGAACACGACGAGGTCGTCACCTTCCGCCAGGTACATGACCGGGGCGACCCGGTCCTGGCCCGACTTGGCGCCCGTCGAATGGAGGAGCAGAAGGGGCGCCCCCTCGAACTGGCCGCCCACCTTCCCGCCGGTCGTCCTGAACTCCTCGATGATCTTGGTGTTCCAGTCACTCATGGCCCAGTCCAACGGCCACCGGGCTGTCGAGATTCCGCGGCAGCTACATCCAGTCGATGCGGAGGCGGGTGAGGGTCAAGGCGGCGATGCGCCACGAGCCGTCAGCGTCCTTCACGTAGCGCTCGTGATAGTGGCCGTAGCCGCGGAACGCCCTCGGGGCCCCGTCCTCCGCCGGGCCCCAGTCGACGTAGTCCTCCATGGCCCAGATGCCGGTCGCGGTGGTGTCGCTGACCTCGATCTCGGGCATGTGGCCGTGGTGGACGGTCACCGCGTCACGCAGGACCCGGGCGCAGGTGTCGACGAACTGGACGCGACCGGTGTACGGCCGGCCGTCCTCGACGTCGTCGGTGACGTCGATCGCGACGTCCTCCACCATCACCGAAGCCAGGAGCTCCCAGTCCTTGGTGTCGATGGCCCGGAAGTAGGCCGCCTTGAGCATCTGGATGGCGAAGATGTCGTCCACGGGAGCTACCCTCTCACTTCGCCCGCACGTCGGGTGTGAGGTCCCGTGGTGCAGTTTGGAGTGCACGCCGGCCTGTCAAGCCGGAGGTCGCGGGTTCAAATCCCGTCGGGACCGCCCCGCCCCCTGGGCGGTACATACGGTCGGGTAGCTCAGTTGGCAGAGCGCGCGCCTGAAAAGCGCGAGGTCACCGGATCGACGCCGGTCCCGACCACTCGAGAGCTGACTCGGGGACATCGCCTTCATGATCGCGACCCCGCGTATGGAGTCGGCCGGCTAGCGCAGGCCGAGGGCGCCGAGGAGCTCGGCGTGGTCCCGAATGACCACCTCCGCCTCGACACCAGCCGCGCCGTCCGCCGCACCGTCGTCGTCGTACAGGCCGGCGTAGCGGACCGCCATCCAACCCGCCCCGAGCGCGCCGGCCACATCGGTGCGACGCAGGTCGCCGACGTGGGCCGCGGTCGCGGGGCTCGCGCCCAAGCCGTCGAGGGCGTGGGCGAAGATCGCCGGATCGGGCTTGTAGACCCCGACGTCGTCGGAGAACGAGTGGTGGTCGAACAGGTCCATCACACCGAACTCGCCGAGCACCTTGCGAAGCGCCGTGCTCGGCGTCATGCCGACGTCGCAGATGATCCCCAACCGGACGCCGCCGTCCTTGAGGGCCCTCAGCGTGTCGGCGACGTTGGGGGCAAGGGCCAACTCGGACTCGAGCGCGCCGGACTCGAAGTGGGCGACCAGTTCGGTGACCACCGCTTCGTCGCCGCGGACCTCGAGCAGCTCCAGGACCTGGCCCACCCCGTCGGTGGTCACGTACTGGCGGTTGTCCTTCCACGCCTCCTGGAAGCTCTTCCACGAGCCGGCAAAGGCCTGGTCCACGTCCTCTGGAGTCACGACGTAACCCGCCGTCCCCAGGACGTCGACCCAGTGCTCGCTGCGCCGGCGGAAGAGGGTCTCGTCGTAGGCCACGACCAGGGTGTTCCAGTAGTCGAAGGTGACGGCCTCGATCATGCGTGCCTCGGGGTCACCGGCAGATGCCTTCCTTCTCCGCCTCAGCGGCCACGGCGGCGGCCACCAGCCGGACCACGGTCTTGTCGAACACGGACGGCACGACGTGGTCGGGGCGCAGTTCGTCGGAGGAGACGGCCTGCGCTATGGCATCGGCCGCGGCCACCTTCATGCCCTCGGTCACGGTCGTGGCCCGGGCATCGAGCGCTCCCCGGAAGATGCCGGGGAACGCCAGGACGTTGTTGATCTGGTTCGGGAAGTCACTGCGCCCGGTGGCGATGACCGCGGCGAGGTCCTGGATGGCCTCGGGCCGGATCTCCGGCTCGGGATTGGCCATCGCGAAGATGATGGGATCGGCGGCCATGGACTCGACGTCGGCCGGGGTGATGATCCCGGGACCGCTGACGCCGACGAACACGTCGGTGCCCGGCATGATCTCCGACAGCGCCCCCGTCCGTTGCTCGGGGTTGGTCGCGTCGGCCAGGCGTCGCTTGGCCTCGTTGAGGTCGGTCCGGCCGTTGTGGATGGCGCCCTGACGGTCGACCCCGATGATGTTCTGCACGCCGGCGTTCTTCAGGATCTTGGCGATGGCGACGCCTGCGGCACCCGCTCCGGCGATTACCACCGACAGGTCGGCCATCCGCTTGTCCACGATCTTGAGTGCGTTCTCCAGCGCGGCGAGGGTGACGACCGCCGTGCCGTGCTGGTCGTCGTGGAAGACGGGGATGTCCAGGCTCTCCCGCAGGCGCTCCTCGACGTCGAAGCAGGCGGGGGCGGCGATGTCCTCCAGGTTGATGCCGCCGAAGACCGGGGCGATGCGCTCGACGGTCTCGATGATCTCCTCGGTGCTGTTCACGTCGAGACAGATGGGGAAGGCGTCGACCCCGGCGAACTCCTTGAAGAGCAGCGCCTTGCCCTCCATGACCGGCAGCGAGGCCTCCGGACCGATGTCGCCAAGGCCGAGCACAGCGGTGCCGTCGGTGACGATGGCCACGGTGTTGCGCTTGATCGTCAGCTCGTGAACCCGGGCCGGCTGCCGCTCGATGGCCAGGCAGACCCGAGCAACGCCCGGCGTGTATGCCATCGACAGGTCGTCGCGGTCACCGACCTTGCCCAGTGACAGGACCTCGATCTTGCCGCCGTCGTGGAGGGCGAAGGTGCGGTCCTCCCACTCCAACAACTCGACGCCGGCCACCTGCTTGATGGCGTCGAGGACCTCCTGCTGGTGGGTCTCGTCGATGCAGTCGACGATCACCTCGTCGTCCAGGACCGCGCCCTTCACCTCGAAGCCCTCGAGCCCCCGGATGTTGGCGCCGGCCTCACCGATGGTGGTGGTGAGCCGGCCGAGCGTGCCCGGCACGTTGTCCAGCAGGACCCGCAGGCGCATCGAGTAGGCGGCCGTGGGCGAGCGGGTGTCCAGCGGATCGGGCGTCGTTGCCATTCCCGGGAACCTACTGAGTTCCCTAACCTCCCTCTGCATGGATCTGCCCGTGATGCCGCCCGTCCGGCCGATGCTGGCCAAGGCCGTGCACGCCATGCCGGAGACCGACGGCCTGTTGTTCGAGCCGAAGTGGGACGGCTTCCGCTGCATCGTGTTCAGGGACGGCGACGAAGTGGAGCTGGGCAGCCGCAACGACCGCCCCCTGACCCGCTACTTCCCGGACCTCCCGCCCGTCCTCCGAGCCGCGTTGCCCGACCGGTGCGTGGTCGACGGCGAGGTCGTCGTCGCCATCGGCGCCAAGCTCGACTTCGAGGCGCTCCAGCAACGCATCCACCCCGCCGAATCGCGGGTCAACATGCTGGCCGAGAAGACCCCGGCCAGCTTCGTGGCCTTCGACCTGCTGGCGGTGGGCGACGAGGACCTGCGCGAGCTGCCCTTCCGAGAGCGCCGCCGGCGCCTCGAGAAGATCCTCGGAAAGGCCAAGCCACCGGTCCACCTCACGCCCAACACCGAAGACCGGGCCGTGGCCGAGGACTGGTTCGACCGCTTCGAGGGCGCCGGCTTCGACGGGGTCATGGCCAAGGACCCCGAAGGCCTCTACCTCGAGAACAAGCGGAGCCAGCTCAAGGTCAAGCACAAGCGGACCGCGGACTGCGTCGTCGCCGGCTACCGGACCCACAAGGACGGCGACGGCATCGGCTCGCTCCTCATGGGTGTGTACGACGACGAGGGCGAGCTCCACCACCTCGGCGTCGCCGCTTCGTTCTCGGCCGCCAAGCGCACGGAGCTCATCGCCGAGCTGGCGCCGTACGAGAAGGACGCCCTCACCGACCACCCCTGGCGGGAGTGGGCCGACGTGATGGCCCACGAGCAGGGCGGGCGCAAGCCCGGGGTCCAGAACCGCTGGACGGGCGCCAAGGACCAGTCCTGGACGCCGCTGCGCCTGGAGCTGGTTGCCGAGGTCACTTACGACGGCCTGCAGTCCGGACGCTTCCGCCACACGTCGCACTGGGTCCGCTGGCGCCCCGACAAGACCCCACCCGAATGCACCTACGACCAGTTCAGCATCACCCCACCCGCCGAGCTCCGACAGGTGTTCGAGGGCTAGGACACGGGGCTCACACGCCAGTCGCCCGTTCTGGCACCTGATTCGGTCGGCGGTTCCCATAGAAGCCGAATCAGGTGCCAGAACGAGAAGTGGTCACGGCTGGCTGCGTTCGGTGATGCCCAGCCCGATGATCGGCAGGGGTCAGGAACGCTGCTCCGCCAGCTTGACGGCGCGCTCGAGGAGCCCGGGGGCGTCGAGGCGCTCGCTCATGGCGACGAGGGCCTTCGTCGGGCCGGTCCACTCGAGCTCCTCGACCGAGGTCGTGATCGAGTCGAGCTCCAGGGTGGCGATGCGGCGGAACAGGAGGGCGTCCTCCAGGTTCTCCCGGAGGGCCTGGGCCAGTCGCCCGGCGCCCCGGACGCCGACATCCCAGTCGTCGGCCATGGGCGGAATGGCTTCGATGTGGCCGTAGTGGGCCAGGACCGCCCCGGCGGACTTGGCTCCCCAACCGGAGAGGCCGGGGAAGCCGTCGGCCGAGTCGCCGACCAGCGCCAGCCAGTCGGGGATCGACTCCGGCGGGACGCCGAACTTCTCGATCACCCCGGCCCGGTCGAAGAACTGGCCCTTGCGCCGGTCGAGCTGGACGACTCGGCCGTCGTCGGTGACGCACTGGCCCATGTCCTTGTCCGGCGTGCAGATGACCACCCGCTCGACCCGCTTGTCGTCCTTCAGCTGGTGGGCGCCAGCACCAAGGGCGTCGTCGGCCTCGCAATCGACCATGGCCCACACGAGGAACCCGGCCGCCTCCAGAGCCTCCTCCACCAGCGGGAACTGCGCCTTGAGAACAGGATCCACACCCGAGCCGTCCTTGTAGGTGGGCCACAGATCGTTGCGAAACGACTCGATGACATGGTCGGTGGCCACGCCGACGTGGGTTGCTCCCTCCTCCAGAAGGGTCAGGCACGTGCCCACGACCCCACGGGTGGCGGCCACGTCCATGCCCTCGTCGTTGATGTGGTCCGGCAGGGCGTAGAAGTAGCGGAACAGCTCGTACGTCCCATCGACGAGGTGCACCTGGACGCCCATCCCCGCATCTTCTCAGGTCACGGGACCGGCGCCGGTGCCAGAGTGTCGCCGTGCCTGACGCCCCACCGGTCGACGACGGCCGTTCGCCGCGGGAGCGCATGGAGGCCGGCGACCTCTACCGCGTCGACCCGGAGCTGGCGACGGCGGGCCGCCGGGCCATGCGCCTCTGCGAGGCGTACAACGCCATCACGGTCGACGAGCCCGATGAGCGCCGGCGCCTGCTCGAGGACCTGCTCGGGGCCGTCGGACCGGACGCGGTCATCCGGCCCCCGTTCCGATGCGACTACGGGCGCTACGTGCGGCTCGGGGCGCGGTCGTTCGCCAACTTCGGGCTGGTGGCGCTGGACTGTGCCCCGATCACGATCGGTGACGACGTGCAGATCGGGCCCAACGTGGCGCTGCTGACGCCCACCCATCCGATCGACCCCGACCTTCGGCGGGCCGGCTGGGAGGCGGCCGCACCCATCACCATCGGCGACAACGTCTGGCTGGGAGGCGGCGTCATCGTGCTGCCGGGCGTGACCATCGGGTCCGACACCGTCGTGGGGGCCGGGGCCGTGGTCACCCTGGACCTGGCCGAGGGCGTCGTCGCCGTCGGCAACCCGGCCCGGGTGATCCGCCCCGTCAGCGACGGCTGATCACCAGACCCAGCGGGTGGCCCGCTGGGAGAAGTCGACCTCGTCCTCGATGATGCCGAACGCCCGCTCCGGCGTGACCTCGACCACCTTGTTCTGGGCCAGGAAGGCTTCGCCGTCGGTCACCGCCTGAGGGTCGTCCCAATACTTCGTAGCGAAGGCGTGCAGCGTGTCGGTCACCGTCGCCGGGTCGAGGAACGCCGCCCGACCCTCCAGCACGACAACCTCGACCGAGTCGTCCACGGCGATGGTCACCTGTGGGTTGGCCTCGAGGTTGCGGACCTTCCGGCTGCTCGGCGCACACGAAAAGGCGAATCGACCGGTATCGGGGACCCACACGCCCCAGACCGGCATGGCGTGGGGCCGGGCCGAGGCCGAGGCCGTGACGACCCAGTAGTTGCGGCAGGCCACCAGGCGCTCCTCGGCCCAGGACCAGGGCAACACGCCGTCGAGCTCGTCGGGAACGCCGTAGTCGGCCATGGCGGGACGCTCGGCCCGGGGGGTGCTCATGTCGGTTCCTCTCGTTCGCGAGCCATCGCGGTACGGACCCAGTGTGACGCGCCGCCGCGTCTACGCTCCCGACCCGCATGCGGGGAGCGATGACACGGCGACAGTTCATGGCCCGGGCCGGCATCACGGCCGTCGCCACCCCCGGCTTCGCCTCGCTCTTGGCCGCCTGCGGCGATGACGGCGGCGGCGCGCCCTCGGCCGCGTCGAGCAACAGTCCGCCCGTCACCGAGGCCTTCGACCCGGACACCCCCTGGTGGCTCCAAGGGAACTTCGCCCCGGTCACCCAGGAGCTGGAGGCGTTCGACCTCACCGTCACCGGCGAACTGCCCGCCGCCCTCACCGGCCTCTATGCCCGCAACGGTTCCAACGCCCGGCAGGCCGACAACGGCCACTGGTTCCTCGGCGACGGGATGCTGCACGGCGTCCGCCTCGACGAGGGCCGGGCCTCGTGGTACCGGAACCGTTGGGTGCGCACCGGCCTCTACGAATCGGGCGCGGGCTTCACCGACGGCCCGCCGGGGGGCGAGACGACCTACAGCAACGTGTCCGCCTTCACCCACGCCGGTCGGCTCCTGACTTCGGGCGAGATCGGCTACCCGTACGAGCTCTCCGCCGACGACCTGAGCACGGTCGGAGTCCACGACTTCGCCGGCCGCCTCACGACCTCGATGACCGCCCACCCCAAGATCGACCCGGACACCGGGTACATGCACTTCTTCGGCTACGGCTTCGCCGAGCCCTTCCTGACCTACCACGTGGCCGACGAGCGAGGCCGGCTGATCTCCAGCCAGCCCGTCGACGTCGGCGGCCCGACGATGATCCACGACTTCGCCATCACCGACCAGGACGTCGTGTTCTGGGAGTTCCCGGTGGTGTTCGACATCGACCTGGCCCTGGCCGGCGAGGGCATGCCGTTCCGTTGGGATCCCTCGTACGGCGCCCGCATCGGCGTGTTGCCGCTGGGGGGCCCGACGGCGGCCGCCCGGTGGGTCGAGGTGGACCCGGCCTACGTCTTCCACGGGGTCAACGCCTACCGGTCCGGCGAGGACGTCGTCGTGGACGTCAGCCAGTTCGCCACGATGTTCGACGGTGGCGTGCTCGGCCAGGAGGGCGCCATCCACCGCTGGACGATCGGCACCGGCGACGCCGCCCTCACCTACCGCGACGACGTGCTCCAGAGCGAGCTCCCGATGGAGCTGCCCACTCGGGACCCGCGTCGGGTGGGCCGGGAACACCGCTATGCCTGGCTGGTCGAGTCTCCCGTCGATCCCGACACAGTGCGCTTCGGCGGGCTCTACCGTTTCGACGTGAACACGGGCGAGACCCAGCACTGGGACGCGGGGCCGGGCCGGTCGGCGAACGAGGGCCTGTTCGTCCCCCGCCCCGACGGCACCGAGGAGGACGACGGCTGGGTGCTGACCTACGTCTATGACGCCGCCACAGAGGGAAGTGAACTAGCGGTCCTGGACGCATCGGCGATCGATGCGGGCCCGCTGGCGACCGTGGAGTTGCCGGGTCGGGTGCCCCACGGGTTCCATGCCGGCTGGGTCCCGGCACACTGAAGCCGACAGCGTCGACGAGGAGCAGAAGATGGGCAAGCGAGCCGACCGGGCAAAGGCGAAGGCCGAAGAGCTGTCCGACGACACCGTGACCGGGCTGCGATCCGGCGCCCACACGGTGGTCGACGGGGCCGAGGAGCTTCTCGGCAAGGCCAAGCACAAGACCAAGAAGGCCCGGCGCCACGTCGACGACATCGCCGACAAGGCCGAGAAGAAGATCGCCAACATGCGGCGCAAGACCGACCGCAAGGCCAAGAAGATCCGCAAGAAGGCCCAGAAGCAGATCGACAAGGCCACCAAGAAGCTCTGACCCTCACATCGGGCCCGGGCTCGCCCCCGACGCATCGCCCGCGACCCCGGTGACGGCACCCGAGTAGGGTCCGGCCGTCGGTTCCGGGGGAGCCTGCGGATCGGGGGACGTGGGATGCGGCGGAAGCTCGGGATTGCTGTCGTGGTGCTGGCGGGGTTGGCCGGCCTCTCACCGGCGGTCGTGCCGCCAGCCGTCTCCCAGGAGGGGACGACGCCGCCCGCGCTCGTCAGCCTGACGGCCACGGGCACCGGCGTCGAGAGCTACCCGGCCTTCGCGCCGAGCCGACGGCGGTTCGGCGTCCGCACGAGCGCGGACACCGGGCCCATCACGGTGACCGCGACCACGGCCAGCCCCACCGATGAGCTCACGATCGCCGGGCTTCCGACGGCCAGTGGCCACGGTCGGGTGCTCCGGGGCCTGAAGCCGGGCGAGGAGATCACCGTGCGGCTGGTCAACACCGACGGCGAGCGCATCTACAGCTTGGTGTACCTCCCTCCGAGCTTCCCGGAGATCCCGATCACGACCCGCCAGGCCGGCATCGCGCCCGGATTCCTCTATCTCGGCTTCTTCGTGGGCGCGCCGTTCAACATCGTCATGGACAACTTCGGGGTACCGGTGTACGTCAATCGCCGGACCCAGCCGCCGTTCGACTTCAAGCCACAGCCGGGTGGGCGCTACACCTTCCTCGAGCGCTCCGGGGCGCAGACCTCCACGGGTCGCGACATCTTCGAGGCGGTCGTCCTCAACAGCGCGATGCGGGAGGTGCGCCGATTCCGGACCCGGCCGCCGCTGGCCAACACCGACAACCACGACGTCCTCCTCCTCCCCGGCGGGAACCGGATCCTGCTGGCCTACGAGCCCGTCGTGCACGACGGTGTCGTCCGGGAGGACTCGGTCATCCAGGAGGTCGACGCCGGGGGCCACGAGGTCCTGCGTTGGAGCAGCTGGGGTGACATCCCCCTGGCCGACAACCTGTCCGGGAACCTGGTCGAATACGCCCACATCAACTCGGTCTTCGTCGACACCGACGGCAACCTCATCGCCTCCCTGCGCGGCGTCAGCGCCCTGGTGAAGATCAACCGGGAGACCGGCGAGCTGATGTGGACGCTCGGCGGGCGTTCCAGTGACTTCGCGATGGACGACCCCTTGGGCGGGTTCTGCGGCCAGCACCACGCCCAACGACTGCCGAACGGCCACATCCTCCTGTTCGACAACGGCGCCGACTGCGCCCCCGGAGGGGCCGACCGAGGGGTGAGCCGAGCCGCCGAGTACGCCGTCGACGAGGTGAACCACACCGCGGAGCTGGTCTGGAGCCACAGCCAGGGCCTCTACGGCTTCGCCACCGGCTCGGTCCAACGCTTCGACAACGGCAACACGCTCATCGGCTGGGGCACCGCGGCGGTGATCACCGAGGTCGACGAGACCGGTCAGATCCTCTTCGAGACGGCACCGCGAGCGGCAGGCGGGACGACCCCCGCGGTGTCCTACCGAGCCCATCGGGCGCCGTTCCCCGACGGCATCCCGCCCCGCGTCGTGCTCGCCACCCCGCCGGGGGGGACCACCTACCTCCAGGGCCAGCCGGTCCGGGCCAACTACTTCTGCACCGACGAAGGGGGGTCGTCGGTGGCGGGATGCGACGGCTCGGTGCGCTCCGGAGCGTTCCTCGACACCTCCACCCCGGGGGTCCACACCCTGACGGTCACCGCCACGGACGGAGCGGGGAACACCAAGGTGCTCTCCCGCGACTACACCGTCCGGGCGAACCAGCCCGACGTCGCGGTCCGGCTGGAGCCGGGCGGGCGGCTCGTCGGCAACAACGTGTACAACCGCAACGGCGAGGGCCAGACCCGGATCGGGAGGGTTCGAGCCGGCGGCCAGGCCACCTTCACCGTCCAGGTCGAGAACGACGGCGTCGACGATGACACCTTCCTGATCCACGGCAGCGACCACGACGCCAACTTCGCCGTCCGGTACTACGACGGTGATCGGGACGTGACCACAGCGGTCAAGGACGGGAGCTACCGACTGCGGGGGATGCACCCCCACACTCGGCATCGGCTGCAGGTCGAAGTGACGGCTCGGGCCGGCGCCGCGAGCGGCGCCGACATCGACGTCTACGTCGTGGCGAAGTCGCTCGGTCGACCAGCCAGTCGGGACTCGGGGCGTCTCGTCACCCGGCTCCACTGACCGCCGGGGTCAGCTCGGGAAGCCCTCCAGGCCGTCGTCGAGCTCGACGCGGGCGGCGTTGAGGAACCCGGCCAGCATCCGATAGTTGCCGATCAGGAAGATCAGCTCGATCAGGTCCTGCTCGCCCCACCGGGCCAGCGCCCTGTCCCAGCTGGTGTCGGTCAGGTCGTTGGTGGCACAGAGCTCGTCGGTGACCGTGATGGCGAGGCGGTCGGCGTCGGACCAGGTCGATTCGGCCCCTTCGGTGGCCAGCGCCTCGATCTCGACGTGGTCGAGGCCGGCGTCCAGCCCGATGCGCACGTGCTGACCCCACTCATAGGCCGAGCCACTGCGCCAAGCCACCCGCAGGATGACGATCTCGCGCAGGCGAGCCGGCAGCGCTCCCTTCATCAGCAGGCCGGTGGCCAACACCATGCTCCGCTTGAACAGCTTGGGGTGGCGGACCAGCGTGCGGAAGATGTTGAACGGCTCGCCGCCCGAGAAGGCCCCATAGGGCGCCAGCAGCGCGGCCTGTTCCGGCGTGGGGTCCTCGACCGGCCCCAGCCGGGCGCTCACTCCTGGACCAGCTCGATCAGCGTGCCGAAGGCACCCTTGGGGTGGACGAAGGCCACCGTCGTCCCCCGGGAGCCGGGTCGGGGCACCTCGTCGAGCAGCCGGTTGCCCTGGGCCCGGAGCGACTCGAGGGCCTCGGCGCAGTCGTCGACCCGGTAGCCGATGTGGTGGATGCCCTCGCCCCGCTTGTCGAGGTACTTGGCCACCGGCGAGTCGTCCCGGATCGGCGTGAGGAGCTGGACGTAAGACTCGGCCACGTTGAGGAGGGCCTCTTCGACGCCGTCGCTCCCGACCACCTCGCGGTGCTCGACGGTGGCGCCGAAGGCCGCCTCGTACCAGGCGATGGCGGCCTCGAGGTCCTTGACGGCGATGGCCACGTGGTCGATCTCGGTGAGCAGCATCTCAGTCCTTCTTCCCGTGGCGACGGAACAGGGTGATCCTGTCCTCACCCACCTTCTCGCGGAACTCGGGGTCGTCGATGCCCAAGCCCTCCTCGGGAGCCAGGCACAGCACGCCGATCTTGCCTTCGTGCTCGTTGTGGTGGACCTGGAGGGCGGCGTCGCCGACCTCGGTGAGGGGGAACACGGCGGACAGGCAGGGCTGGATCCGGCCTTCGGCCACCATCCGGTTGGCCTCCCAGGCTTCGCGGTAGTTGGCGAAGTGGGACGAGACGATCCGCTTCAGCTTCATCCAGAGGTGGCGGTTGTCGTACTCGATCATGAAGCCGGAGGTGGCGGCGCAGGTCACGATCGTGCCGCCGCGAGCGGCGACGAAGACCGACGCGCCGAAGGTCTGGCGGCCGGGATGCTCGAAGACGATCTCCGGGTCCCTGCCCACGAGGGCGCGGATGTCCTTGCCCAGCCGGCGCCACTCCTTCTCGTCCTGGGTGTGCTCGTCGGCCCAGAACTGGTAGCCCGCGGCCTTTCGGTCGATGACGGCCTCGACGCCGAGCTCGTGGAGCAGGTCGACCTTGTCCGCCGAGGAGACCACGCCGACCGGGGTGCCGCCACCGTTGAGCACGTACTGGCAGGCGTAACCGCCGAGGCCGCCGGTCGCACCCCAGACCAGGACGGTGTCGCCCTGGCGCATCGGGACCGCGTTCGGGCTGCACAGCATCCGGTAGCTGGTCGAGTTGCAGAGGGCGTTGACCGCGGCCTCCTCCCAACTCAGGTGGACCGGCTTGGGCATCAGCTGGTTGGCCTTGACCACGGTGAGGTCGGCCAGGCCGCCGAAATTGGACTCGAAGCCCCAGATGCGCTGATTGGTGGCCAGCATGGCATCGTCGTGGGCGCTGGGGTCCTGGTCGTCGACGTAGTTGCAGTGGACGGTGACCCGGTCGCCGGGCTTCCAGTTGCGCACGGCCGACCCCGTCTTCAGCACCACGCCGGACGCGTCGGAGCCGACCACGTGGTACGGGAGCGCGTGGCGGGCCCCCCACGTGCTCTCCTGGCCGAGGCGGTCGAGGAAGAGGAAGGTCGGCAGGGGCTCGAAGATCGACGTCCAGACCGTGTTGAAGTTGATGGAGCTGGCCATGACGGCCACGTAGGCCTCGTCCGGGGCCAGTTCGGGGGTGGCCACGTCGTCCACGTGGAGGGACTGGCGGGGATCCTTGTCCCATGACTCGACGCCGGCGAACATCTCGGCGTCCTCCCGGCGCACGAACGCCGCCCGGTACGAGTCGGGGATGGGCAGGGCGGCGATGTCGTCGCCGGATGCGCCCCCCTGGATGGCGTCGAGGATCTCCTGCATGGCCGGGGACGCTAGCGGTCGGCTGGACCGCCACTCCAACGCCGTCCTGGGCCTGCCGCGACCAACACTTCACATACTGTGATGATTAGCGCTACTCTCTGTGGTTAAGCGAGCGGGACCGCCGGGCGGGCGGGGAAGGCGATGACGGCGACAGCGATGACTCCAGACGAGATCGAGAACCACGTGTTCAGCCTGGTGCGGCGGGGCTTCGACCCCGACGAGGTGAACGCCTTCCTGCACCAGGTCGCGGCGACGCTGTCGGAGGCCCTGAGCAGGATCGACACTCCGGCCGACGAAACGGCCGACGAAACGGCGGGCACGGCCGCCGCGGGGGCCAAGCCCATCAGCGGAGAAGACGACTTCGGGCACCTCGGCGAGGAGGTGGCCGCCATTCTGCGCCAGACCCACGACTCGGTGGCCGAGTTGCGGCACCGAGCCGAGGCCGACGCCGCCCTTCTTCGCCAGACCGCAGAGGAGGAGGCGGCCACCCTGCGCCGGAGGGCCGACGCCGACCGGCAGGCCGCCGCCATCCAGTTGGAGGCGGCTCGCAACGAGGCCGCCCGAGTCCTCGCCGACGTGGCCCGCCAAGCCGATGCCGCCGCCGACTCGGCCGCCGCGCTGGCCACCCAGCGGACCCGTGAGGTCATCGACGCCGCCCGCCTCAAGGCCCGCGGCGGCGTCACCGTCCAGCGCAACGTGCGCGGGCGCCTCGAGGACGTCCGCGACGACATCTATCACGCCCTGAACCGTCTCATCGAGGAGGACGAGGACCTCTTCGCCGAGATCGACCTGACGGACGCCGCGCTGGAGGCCGCCGCCCGGGACGAGGCGGACGCGGCCGGGCCGGACCTGGTGCCCCCGCCCGGGCAGGGTCCCCCGACTCCGCCGGTGCCGCCCCCGGCCCGGAGCACGCTGCCCTTGAACGGCGACCTGCCCTATGCCGACGACGACGACGAGATCGTCGACCTCGTCGACACCGAGGATGACGGGGGCGACGGCGCCGCGGAGCCCCTGCGGGCCGACCAGGACGGGGGCGACGCCGACCCGTTGGCCCAGATGGTCAAGAACGCCGTGGAGAACGCCCTCAAGCGGCGGAAGGGTGACGGCGGACGCTCGAACTGGCACAACGGCTGAGGCCGCCCGACCTGGGATGGTCATCGTCTCTGCCGACCCCGAACATGAGGAAGGACAATGATGTTCGCTGCCCTCACAGCAGTAGCTGAGGAGCGGGACCGCTATCTGTACGCCTTGGAGCAGGCCCGCTGGGACATAAGGCTGCTCTATGCCTCGGTGGATCTCGATCCGGAGACGGACCTGGGGCTGAGGTACCTGTACGCAGACCTCGACGCAGCGCTGTCGGAGAAGCCGACCGCCTGCGCCATTCCGTTGCCCCCCGTCCCAGCCGACGTTGCCGAAGGAGGAATGAGGTCGGTCGAGGTTTGAGCACTCCACTGGAGGCACGTCTGCTGGCCTGCCCCAGGGATCCTGCAGCACACCCAGAAACGGACCTCGGCGCGGGCTGGTCGCCCGGACCGGTCGCTCCGTACACTTCCACCACCTGCGACCACGTTCTCGGGAGGTCCCACCCATGTCTGGCTCCGTGATCATCGGCGGCGCACGCACACCGATCGGCAAGCTCTCCGGTGGTCTCGCCGGCTTCGCCGCCACCGACCTCGGGGGCTTCGCCATCAAGGCCGCCCTCGAGCGGGCCGGTGTGAGCCCCGAGCAGGTGGACTACGTCTTCATGGGCCAGGTGCTGCAGGCCGGGACCGGCCAGATCACCGCCCGCCAGGCCGCCGCCAACGCCGGCATCCCCATGACCGTGCCGGCCACCACCATCAACAAGGTGTGCCTGTCGGGACTGAACTCGATCTACCTGGCCGACCTGATGATCCAGAGCGGCCAGGCCGACGTGGTCGTGGCCGGGGGCATGGAGTCCATGACCCAGGCCCCCTACCTCCTCCCCGAGGCCCGGGCCGGCTACCGGCTGGGTGACAAGTCCGTCGTCGACTCGATGATGTACGACGGCCTCTTCTGCGCCTTCGACCAGGTGGCCATGGGTGCCGGCACCGAGAAGTACGCGGCGTCGGCCGGGCTCGAGCGCCTACCCCAGGACGAGCTCTCGGCCGCATCCCACGAACGGGCCGCCAAGGCCCAGAAGGATGGCCTGTTCGACGACGAGATCGTCCCGGTGGAGGTCCCACAGCGCAAGGGAGACCCCGTGCTGGTCGAGGTCGATGAGGGCGTGCGCCCCGGCACCACGGCCGAGAGCCTGGGCGGACTGCGCCCGGCCTTCGACAAGGCGGGCAACATCACGGCGGGCAACGCCTCCCAGATCTCCGACGGCGGCGCGGCGGTGATCGTGGTCTCCAAGGCCAAGGCCGAGGAGCTGGGCGCGACCCCGTTGGGCGAGATCGTGGGCTACGGCCAAGTGGCCGGGCCCGACCCCTCCCTGCTGGCCCAGCCGGCC
Organism: uncultured Microthrixaceae bacterium; assembly: GCA_963725155.1. GTDB lineage: Bacteria > Actinomycetota > Acidimicrobiia > Acidimicrobiales > DATDAH01 > DATDAH01. Next base: position 316,898 of record CAVRXU010000002.1, on the reverse strand, counting down.
CGGGCCATCAAGGCGGCAGCTGAGGCCACCGGCACCGCGATCGGCGACATCGACCTGTTCGAGCTGAACGAGGCCTTTGCCGCCGTCGGCCTCGCCTCGATGGCCGACCTCGGCATCAGCGACGACATCGTCAACGTGAACGGCGGGGCCATCGCCCTCGGCCACCCCGTCGGCATGTCGGGCACCCGGGTCGCCCTGACGATCCTCCTCGAGCTGGGCCGCCGTGGGGGCGGCCTCGGCGCGGCCGCCCTCTGCGGTGGCGGCGGCCAGGGCGACGCCATCCTCCTCAAGGTCTGACCCGAGGGTCTCTGGCGTCCCTGCTCAGCGGGTGGCGACCAGCAGCGCGAGGCCGGTGGCCATCACGGCTGCAGCGATGGAGCGACGGCGACCGAGCGTCTCGTGGAGGACGAGCCAACCGAGCAGTGCGGCGATGAGGACCGACGACTCGCGCAAGGTGGCGACGTAGCCCACTGGGGCATAGCGGACGGCGATCAGGACGAGGCTGTAGGCCGCGGTGGTGCAGGCTCCACCCAGGCTGTAGCGCCGCCAGGCTCCCGGAAGTGAGGCCCGGAAGGCGGCGGCCCGACCCCGGCCGACGTTCACCAGCGTGATCGCCAGCGCCGAGCAGGCAATCAGCGTGATGCCGTAGGGCAGGCCCGCAGTCCGTCGGGCGCCGGCGGAGTCGATCAGCGTGTAGGTACCGATGGTCGCCCCAGTGAGGAGCGCCCAACCGATGGTCGGTCCGTGGATCTTCGGTCCCACGAGCAGCACGACGCCGAGGATCACGATCCCGATGGCCACCCATGACCAGCCGCCGAGGTGGTCGTCGAGCAGGGCCACTCCGCCGATCGCCGCCAGCAGGGCACCGCTTCCCCGGGCCAAGGGGTAGGCCAGCGAGAAGTCGCCGTGGTGATAGGACCGCAGCAGGGCCAGCAGGTAGACGACATGGACGCTGGCCGACGCGGCCAGGTAGGGCACCGCTTCGACACCCGGCAGGCCGACGACGACCAGGACCGGCAGGGCCAGGAGGGCGCCGAAGGTGAACTGGCCCCACGCCACGAGGTCCCGCTCCTCCCCCGTCTTGACGAGGAAGTTCCACCCCGCGTGCAGAAAAGCGGAGATGAGGGCCAGAACGGTCGCGGTCAGCACGGAGAATCACCCATCGGTCGTCCGGCGCCCGCCGGCCCGGGACGATCAGTGGTCGATGGTCGCCCAGAACTCGCGCCGTTCGGCGCCGGGATCCTCCAGGACGCCGATCTGGGCGTCGAAGGTGCGCACGGCCCGTCGGTCCAAGTCGTAGCGGGGCCACTCGGCACCAGGGTCACCGGTGCGGGCGAAGCTCAACCAGGCGTCCTGCATGGCCTCAGCCAGGCCGATGGGGGGATCGTCTCCCAGGAAGCCGAGCAGGCGGGGGTCACTGGCCAGTCCGAACAGGAACGGCAGCTCGATGGCGTGACAGGCACCGAGCATCCCGCCCATGGCCGGAGTCCCCCAGCTGAACTCGTACTCCCACACGTCCGGCGACTGGTTGAGCAGGGCCTCGCTGAGCTCGATGGCCGGGTACCGGAACACCATGTCCGTGCCGATGACGGTGAAGGCGTCCTTGGGCGTCGGCTCGGAGGCCACGGCGTCGGCGTAGACGGCCAGGGCCTTCTCGGCGTCTCCGGTGAGGGCCTGCAACCGAGCGTGGAGCACCGCATCGTCGAAGGGCGCCATGTCGAGAAGGGCGAAGAGCTTCCACTCCTCACGGGTCGTGCCCGTCATCACCGGGATGCCCGCGGCGCTCCCGCCGCGGATCGCAGCGAGCACCGACGGGGGCAGGAAGTGGCCGTCGGCGAGGGGCCGGAACGGCATACCGGCCGACACGCCCGCCTCCAAGAGCGGCTCGGGATTGGTGAAGGCCTCGATCATGACCTGACCCTGCACGGCGAGCACCTGCTCGGCGGTCAGGGCCCGCAACCCGTCTGCGGTCGACACGCCGAGACGTTCGACGACGACGCGGGCGGAGTCTTCGGCCTGCACCGGTGTCGCCATGGCCTGCGCCGCGCCGGACTGGGCGATGGCCTTGTGGAACAGCCCCGTGGCCGATTCGGCGGCGAGGAGGCAGGTCACGCTCATGGCCCCGGCGGACTCACCGAAGATCGTGACGTTGTCCGGGTCGCCACCGAAGCCGGCGATGTTGTCCCGCACCCACTCGAGGGCCGCGACCTGGTCCATGATCCCCAGGTTCCCGGAGCCGGCGAGGTCGTCGTCCAGCCAGCCCAACTCGAGGAAGCCGAGGGCACCGAGCCGGTAGTTGATCGTGACGAGCACGACGTCGCCGCCGTCGACGAACGGTGCACCGTCGTAGAGCGGGGAGGACCCGGAGCCGAAGATGAAGGCCCCACCGTGGATCCAGACCATGACCGGTCGGCGGGCGTCGTCGAGGGCCGGCGTGCGGACGTTGAGGAATAGGCAGTCCTCGTCCATGGGCTCGGGTGTCATACCGAGGAAGGCGGTGAGCAAGTCCGGGTTCTGGATCGACACCGCGCCGAAGCTCGTGGCGTCCCGGACCCCGTCCCACGCCTCGACCGGTGCCGGCGGCCGCCACCGCAGGTCCCCCACCGGCGGCGCCGCGTACGGGATTCCGGCGAACCGCAGCCCGGCACCATGCTCGGTGCCCCGGACCTGCCCAGCAGTGGTGGAAGCGATCGTCATAGACGCAAAACGCTACTGGCGACACCCGGCTGCCCATCCCGGAGTGACCGGGGGCGCGATCTGGCGTCGATCGGTCACTCCGGAGGTGATCAACGAATGCAAGATCACGAGGGGCCCAGCAGGGGCCGCCGAGAGGCGACGGTGACGGTCGGCGTGCCACCCCGGCGGGCCGGGCGCGGGCGGGATGGTCCAGCCCGCCGGTGGCGGCACTCCGATCGGACCCGAGGAGGCGGGAGGGGCCGAGGAGGCAGAGAAACCCCCTCGAACCGGCCTCGATTCCGATGTTGCGGTTACGTTACAACAATGACGGACCGATGACAAGCGAGGTCAGATTGTTTCATTTCTCGGGTCAGTCCAGCACGGTCCGGCCCGTCAGGGCCCGGCCCAGGGTCATCTCGTCGGCGTACTCGAGATCGCCCCCGACGGGCAGGCCGCTGGCGATCCGGGTCACCTTGATGTCGGTGTCCTTGAGCAGCTTGGCCAGGTAGAGGGCCGTGGTCTCGCCCTCGATGTTGGGGTTCGTGCAGAGGATGAGCTCGTCCACGTGCTCGTCCCGCACGCGGCTCAGCAGCTCCCGCACCCGTAGGTTCTCGGGCCCCACCCCGTCGATGGGGCTGAGCGCACCCTGGAGCACGTGGTAGCGCCCCCGGTACTGCTCGGTCTTCTCGACGGCGACGACGTCCCGAGGCTCCTCGACGACACACAGGACACCGTCCTCGCGCTGCGGGTCGGCGCAGATGCCGCACTCGGGGCCTTCGGAGATGTTGAAGCAGCGCTGGCAGAACGTGACCCGGTCCTTGGCCTCGGCGATGGCCGTGGCCAACCGGAGGGCGTCGACCTTCTCCTGCTTGAGCAAGTGGAAGGCGATGCGCTGGGCCGACTTCGGGCCGATCCCGGGCAGGCGGCCCAGCTCGTCGATCAGGTCCTGGACGGCGCCGGCGTAGACCGCGGTCACCCGGCGCCGCCGAGGAGGCCACCGAGCCCGCCGAGGTCGACATCGCCGACGGACTGCTCGTGCAACGCCGCCACCCGGGTGGTGGCGTCCCGCAGCGCAGCCAGCACCAGGTCGGCGATCAGCTCGTGGTCGTCACCGACCGAGGGGTCGACGGTGACCGAGCGGAAGTCCCAGCCGCCGGTGACCTCGACCTTGACCACGCCACCGCCGCTCTGACCTTCGACCACCTGGGCCGCGACTTCGGCTTGGGCGTCGAGGATCTGCTGCTGCATGGCTTGGGCCTGGCCCAGGAGGGCACCGAGGTCCAGGCCGGGGATGCCCCCGCCCTCCTCGTCGTCGCCGTCGATCGGCTCGAGGTCAGTCATCGGGCTCCTCCTCGATCAGCTCCACCTTGCCGAACACCTCCGTCACCTGCTCGAGGCCGGTCGACGCCGATCCGGCGTCCTCGAGGTCCTCGACTGGACCGATGTCGGCCAGCTCGTCCACCGCGGGCGTGGGCGATGGCCCGCCCGTGGACCCCTCACCCGACCCGCCACTGGTAGCCGGGGGCAGGACGGGCGGGGAGTCGGCGCCACCGTCGACGACCAGGACCAGGGGAACGGGACGGCCGAACTCCGCGGCCAGCGCGGCCTCGACGTCGGCCCGCAAGGGCTCACAGCGCTGGACGTGGGTGGCGTTCGGCAGGGCGAAGGCGGCCTGACCCTCGCGATCGTCGAGGAAGCGACCGGCGGCGAACAGCATCTTGACCTTGGGCCGCAGCCCCCCGAGCACCCGGTCGCCCCACGCCAGTGTGAGCTCGTCCCGAGTCGGGAAAGCGCTTGACGCCGTGCCGGCCGGGGACGCTTCCGGCTCCGGCACGGCTGCGACGTCCGGCGGCGGTTCCGGCTCCGGATCGGGAACGGCGGCCAGTGACGGACGGGCCGGTTCGGGCTCGGGCTCGGGCGTCACCTCCGGCTCCGGGGTCTCGGTCCTGCGCACCTCCGCCAGCCGGTTGCGGGCCTCGGTCACAGGCGATCCTCCGTCGGTCGGCGCCGCCGGGGGCGGGGCCGGCGCAGGCAGTTCGCCACCGGCGCCGTCCCGGACGACCTGCTCGAGACGGTCGATGCGGACCAGCAGGGCGTCGACGGAGGTGTCACTCGCCGCCCGGGTGATGCGGACCAGCGCCACCTCGAGGGGGATGCGGGGGTCCGGGGCCTGGCGCATGTCGACCAGCGCCGTGCCCAGGACCTCCAGCGCCCGGGTGATGGCTGGGGGCCGGAGGCGCTCGGCGTGGTCGGCCGCGGCGGCCCGGTCCCCTTCGGTGAGGTGGTCCAGATCCACCTGCATGGCCGCCAGGAAGGCGTTGCGCAGCCGCTCCAGCACCTGCTCGCCGACCCCCCGGGGGTCACGACCCTGAGCCGTGGCGTCAGCCAGCGCCGTCAGGGCCCTGGCGGTGTCGTTCTCGCACAGCGCGTCGAGCAGGTCGTCGACCGAGTCGTCGTCGCGGGCAACCCCCCCGGCGGCCACGATGCGGTCGAGGACGGAGAGCGTGTCGCGAGCTGAGCCGCCGCCTTCGCGCATGGCCTGGGCGATGCCCTCTTCGGTGACCTCGAGGCCGGCGTCCTCCACGATCCAGCGGACGTGAGCCTCCAGCTCGGCGGCGGGCAGCAGGCGGAACTCGAGGTGCTGGGTCCGGCTCCGGATCGTGGGCAGGACCTTCTCGGGGTCGGTCGTGGCCAGGATGAACACGACGTGGTCAGGCGGCTCCTCGAGCGTCTTCAGCAGCGCGGCGGACGCGCCCTTCGACAGCATGTGGACCTCGTCCAGGATGTAGAGGCGGGTCCGCCCCGGGCTGGCCAACGCCGTGCTGGCGATGAGCTCGCGCATGTTGTCCACGCCGGTGTGCGAGGCGGCATCCAGCTCGGTGACGTCGAAGGAGTTGCCGGCCTCGATGGCCCGGCATGGCGGGCAGACCCCACAGGGTTCGCCGTCCACCGGGTTCTCGCAGTTGAGGACCTTGGCCAGGATCCGGGCGGTCGAGGTCTTGCCCGTCCCCCGGGGCCCGCTGAAGAGGTACGCGTGCCCCAGCCGGTCTTCGGCGGCGGCGTTGCGGAGTGCGGCGACCACGTGCTCCTGGCCCACGATCTCCGAGAACCGCTGCGACCGGTAGCGCCGATACAGCGATTGGAAGGCCATCGCCCGGAGACTACAAGCGACGGCTCACCGCTCGTTCGGCCGTCCCCGCTCGCCTTCGAGAGTGGCGGCCAGGCGATCTGCGGCACCCGGTGGGCTCCGCTGAGAGCTGCTGCCTTCCGGCCCTGACTCGGTTCACGGGCCACCGTCGCACAGGACCCGACCGCCACACTCCAAGGCGAGCGAGCACCCACGATACCCTGACCGGCCGCACCAGCCCCACGGGCCGGTGTCCCCAGGAGGGGTGCGAGAGCGGCCGAATCGGCACGCTTGGAAAGCGTGTGTGGGGCAACCCACCGTGGGTTCGAATCCCACCCCCTCCGCTCAGGCCTTCGGTCGGCGCCTCGGCTCAGCCCGCCTTCGCGGCGGCCAGTCGCCGCAGCGGAGGCAGCGTGGGCGGCGGGTTCTTGCGGGGCGGGAGGGCCTCAAGGACCTCGTGGGAAGCAGCCGTGATCACGGCCACGGCCTTCTCGAAGGCCTCCTCGGTGGCGGCCGAGGTCTTCTGGACCCCGCTGATCTTGCGGACGTACTGACGAGCCGCGGCCTCGATCTCCTCATCGGTGGCCACGGGCTCCAAGCCCCGGAGGGTGGTGATGTTGCGGCACATGGCCGCGACGCTACCGATCAGCGGACGGTTGCACCCTCGCTGGTCACCCGGGCTCGCTTGGCCTGGTAGAGGCGGCGGTCGGCCAGGCCCATCACCGCGTCGGGCTCGGCTCCGGGCCAGCGCACGGCCGAGCCGACCGAGACGGTGAACTCGCCGGGCATGGCCGCGACCAGGTCGATCAAGTGATCCGCGAGATGGCGGGCGTCGCCCGGGTCGGTGTTGGGGCAGAGCACGGCGAACTCGTCACCCCCGACCCGGGCCAGCAGGTCCGAGGTCCGGATGCGCCCGGACAGGCAGTCGGAGACCTGCTGGAGGACCTCGTCACCCCGGCGATGGCCGTGCTCGTCGTTGATCTCCTTGAAGCGATCGATGTCGAGGAGGAGGACCGAGAGCGGCAGGCCCGTCCGCTCGGCCTCGGCGCAGGACCGCTTCAGGGCTTCGTCCCACGCCCGCCGGTTCGCCACCCCGGTCAACGAGTCCTCCCGGCTCAGGCGATCCAACTCGCCGACCAGCACGAGGGTGCGCTCCTGGGCGGCTTCGAGCGCCATGCGGGCGGCCAGCTCGTCCCGTTCGAGACGCATCCGGTAGAGGCGGCCGACCGCGGCCAGGATCGAGGCGGTGCCCAGGTAGAACACGACGGTCCCCACCTGGACATCGCCTCCAAGGTCGGACTGCAGGCCGAACGAGAGCATCGTCGCGACCCAGGACGAGGCGACCAAAGCGATGGTGATCCACAGCCGGCCGACGAGCAGGAAGGCGCAGCCGTAGATGACGAGGGAGAACCCGAGCAGATAGCCCTCGAAGGCCTGGTCGACGCTGGGGAGAAGCCAGGCCACGACCACCTGCGGGAGCACGCAGATGATCACGACGAGGGCCTCGGCATGGCGGTCGCCGAAGGGCCGCTTCAGCAGGAGCAACCAGCCGATGAGCACCGGAGCCAGGACGGCCATGCGGAGCGTGAAGAACCGGTCGGCCTGCTCGGGGACGACCAGCCGGTCATAGATGCTCCAGAGGGGTATCGCCACGAGGATCATCACGCCCGCGGCCAGGCCGGTGGTGCGCGTCGAGGCCAGCATCTCCGCAGCGTGAGCTGCGCGGACCTCGCTCGGCGTGGGCGAGTCCGCAGGAGCGCGGGTTTCCGGCACAAGGTTCCCGTCGTCCTCCGCAGTACGGGCCTGAAGCGCCTGGGGGACAAAGGGTCAGACGACCTACGTGATCCGGACACGCCGGTGCCCGAACGGCCCGACCGTCCCGAGGCCGGGCCCGTCGGTACCCTGCCCGCCGTGATGGGCCGCCTGTTCCGCGTCGCCGCCGCCCTCGGCCTGACGCTGGTGGCCGGCGCCTGCTCAGGTGGCGAGCGCCCCGTGATGGGCGATCCCGTCGAGGCGCGCGGGAACCTGACCGTCCGCCACCTCGACCCGGAGCTCACCTACGTGGCCCGGTCCGACAACCCGGTCGACGTGTACGCCGATCCCGCCGACGCCGAGCCCCGAGATTCGGTCCGGCCGCCCACCGCGGAGGCCCCCACCGCCGGCCTGGCCGTCGACGGCTTCATCGTCCAGGCCCCCTACGAGGCCGAGCCCGGCTACCACGAGGTGGCGCTGGCCGACGGTTCGACCGGCTGGGTGAAGGCCGACGACGTGCGGGTCGAGCAGGTCAACATCGTTGCCATCGGCAACGGCACCGACGTCGACCCGTCCGGCGGCGGCGGGGGCACCGTGGACGTGTTCGCCGAGCCGGACGCCCGACAGCCGAGCTCCACCATCGAGAACCCCAAGTCGGCCGAGGGCCTGAACGTCGGCCCGGTCGTCTTCCTGGCCAATGGCCCGGTCGACCCGACGGCGGACTGGGTCAACGTCCTGCTGCCGGTCCGGCCCAACGGCACCGAAGGCTGGGTCCGGCGCGGCGACGTGACCCTGACGGCCAACCAGTTCCACATCGAGGTCCACCTCGGGGCGCACCAGCTCCGGGTGTTCAACGGGCGTCAGCGGGTCCTGGCCGCGCCCATCGGCGTGGGAACGACGAACACGCCCACACCGGGCGGTGCCTTCTACATCCGCTCGCTCATCGCGTCCACCGACTCGGCCTACGGGACCTATGCCTTCGGGTTGTCCGGCTTCTCCGAGGTCCACGAGACCTTCAACGGCGGGCCCGGCGACATCGGCATCCACGGCACGAACGACCCGGGCACGATCGGCACCGACGTCAGCAACGGGTGCATCCGCCTCGAGGACAGCAACGTCATCCGGCTGGCCGGGCTCCTCCCCGAGGCATCGGGCCCGCAGTCGGACTCGCCCTCGGTCACCACCGGCCTGGGCGTGCCCGTCCAGGTCATCGCCTGAGCGGGGCCACCGTGGATCACGAAGCGGCCATGCGCCTCGCCCTCGAGGAGGCCACCACGGCCGCGAGCCACGGGGATGTGCCCATCGGGGCGGTGGCCTTGGTCGACGGCGCGGTCGTGGCCCGGCGCCACAACGAGCGGGAGCTGACCGGCGATCCCACTGCGCACGCCGAGGTGTTGTGCCTGCGGGACGCGGCAGCTGCTCGCGGCCACTGGCGACTCGACGGCCTCACGCTGGTCGTGACCCTCGAGCCCTGCCCGATGTGCGCTGGAGCCCTGTGGGCGGCCCGGGTCGATCACCTCGTGTACGGAGCCGCCGACCCCAAGGCCGGGGCTACGGGCTCGCTCTACAACCTGTGTGCCGATCCCCGTCTGAACCACGAGGTGCAGGTGACCCACGGGGTCCTGGCCGACCAGTCCGCCGAGATGCTGCAGGCCTTCTTCGCCGAGCGCCGCTGATCGCGGCCCTCCCCCGGAACGGATCGGGACCTCCGGCAGGGCGCCGCTAGCCTCGCCGGCGGAGGGTTGCCAGAGCGGACGAATGGGGCGGCCTCGAAAGCCGTTGTGGCCTCCGGGTCACCGAGGGTTCGAATCCCTCACCCTCCGCCATCCATCCCGCCTCCGCTCAGAGGCTGTCGACGACCTGACGCCAGGCGTCGAGGGTCTCGTCGTCAGGGTTCCCGTTGAGCAACGGGCCCCGTACGACGACATTGCCGTTGGCGTAGTAGGCGGTGTCGAAGTCGCCGAGGTAGACGCCCCGACCGATGTCCTCGAAGGTGCTCGACGAGAACGCGGTGGCCTGGGCCGCTTCGGTGTAGAGGGGCGGGTCGTCGCCCTCGAAGACGTAGACCTCGAAGAGGACCGAGCTCTCGCCGAGGGCGTCGTTGTAGGCCCGCAGTTCGGGGCTGTCGACCGGGAGCGGGCCGGCCGACAGGGCCACAGCGCCGTCGACCAACGAGGTCTGCTCGCTGAACGCCACGCCGGCGGCGGCCTCGAAGGCGGCACTTACCTCCTCCACGCTGAACGGAGGACCACCCTCCGCCGTGGCCGGCGGCTCGGGCCCACCGTCGTCGCCTCCGCAACCGGCAAGCACCGTCGCGGCGAGCACGAGCCCGAGGGTCCTCCGCCAAGTCATCGGCTGAAAGGTAGGGCGTGGGGGGATGGCTCAGAAGGTGGCGGACCGTTTCATTCGCGATAGTCATTGATCCTTGTCCTTCGCGTTCAGATCTGGGGAGCCCTTCCAGGACGGCGTCAAGCGCATCGTGCGGCACCAGCTCACCAAGGCCATCGACGCCCTCGAGAGCCGCAATGACGACGGCGAGGACTTGCGAAAGGTTGTGCACGGCGCGCGCAAGCGGGGAAAGCGGGTCAGGGCTGTCCTCCGCCTCGTGCGCCCCGGCTTGGGGACGGACTACCGATCGGCCAACATCGCCGTACGCGACGTCGGTCGACTCCTCGCCCCGATCCGGGACGCCCATGCCCTTCTCGGGACCTTCGACGCCCTCACCTCCGGGACTGATGAGGAGCGGGCCGCCGACCTCTTCGGCGTCCGGGCCGGACTCGCTCGGCGGGCCCGAGCGGCGACGGCCGCGATCGCGGCCGACGACGCCGCGATCGTGGAGGCGGCCGCCATCCTTGGATCCGTCCGGGACCAGATCGACGACTGGTCGCTGGACGACGGTTTCGGTGCCATCGGACCCGGCCTGCGCGCCACCTACCGATACGGCCGCCAAGGGTTCCGGAACGCCGTCGTACAGCCCACCCCCGAGGCCCTGCACGAGTGGCGAAAATCGGCCAAGTACCTCTGGCACCAGGCCCAGCTCCTGGCCCCGGCGGCCCCGAGCATCCTGGACTCGTTCGCGGACGCCCTGCACGCGCTGGCCGACACGTTGGGCGACGACCACGACCTGGTCGTGCTCTGCGACCTGGTGCGGACCGATCCGGACGCGTTCGGTGGCGTCGAGCAGATGGAGGATGTCGTCGCGCTGGCTGGCCGGCGCCGGGTCGACCTCGAGCACCGGGCCGTGGTCTTGGGCGCCCGGCTCTATGCAGAGAAACCCAAGGCGTTCGTCGACCGGCTCGCCCGGTACGTGGAGGTCTGGCAGACGTACGGCGACGAGCGGCCGGCCGGGGAGATCGCGACGATCGCCCCACCCGAGGACGGGCTCGACGAACTGAGCTCGAGCAGGCTCTACGGCCTCGCCCGCGCCGCCGCCGTGCCCGGTCGGTCCACGATGGGCCGGGACGACCTCCTTGGCAGTCTCCGGGCCCTGCCGCGGTGATCGAGCGGGAGAGGAAGTTCCTGGTCGGGTCACTTCCCGCCGACATCGGCCCGGCCGTCGAGATCCGCCAGGGGTACCTGGCGATCGACGGCGAGGTCGAGGTGCGGATCCGGGACGCCGGCGGCGACCACGTCCTGACGATCAAAGGCGGCCGCGGGCGCGACCGCACCGAGGTCGAGAACCCCCTCGACGAGGAGCAGTTCGACGCCCTCTGGCCCCTGACCGTCGGCCGCCGCCTCGGGAAGGGCCGCCACCGGGTCCGCTTGGGCGATGGCCTCACGGCCGAGGTGGACGTCTATCGAGGCCGGCACGAGGGCCTGCTGGTGGTCGAGGTCGAGCTCCCGCCTGATCAGGATCCCGACAACTTCATCCCGCCGGACTGGTTCGGCCGCGAGCTCACCGACGATCCGCGCTACTCCAATGCCGCCCTCGCTTCGGCCGGAGAACCGCCCGACCGCTGACGCCCGCCCGTAGCCCGACCTCCCGCCCCTGGCCCCAGATCGCGGGTGGGATACTGCGGGATGGCCCACGATCTGATCATCCGCGGCGGTTCGGTCGTCGACGGCTCCGGGAGTGAGGCGACCGGGGCGGACGTCGCGATCGACGGCGACCGCATCACCGCCGTCGGTGACCTCGCGGAGGCCGAGGCGACGAGGGAGATCGACGCCGGCGGCCTCACCGTGACGCCCGGCTTCGTCGACCTCCACACCCACTTCGACGCCCAGGTCGGTTGGGACCCGTTCATGACTTCCAGCTCGTGGCACGGCGTGACCACCGCGATGATCGGCAACTGCGGCATGTCCTTCGCTCCGGTCGACCCGGGTAGCGAGGCCTACCTGGCCGAGATGATGGAGAGCGTCGAGGACATCCCCCGCGACGCCATCCTCGAGGGGATCCCCTGGGACTGGACGACCCACCCTCAGTACCTCGACTCGATCCAGCGGCTGTCCCCGGTGCTCAACATCGTGGGCCTCGTGGGTCACTGCGCCATCCGCTACCAGGTGATGGGCGAGCGGTCGCTGACCGACGAGGAGCCGACGGCCGACGAACTGGCCCGGATGCGGGAGATCGTCACCCAGTCCATCGCCGGCGGCGCCGTGGGCTATTCGACTTCGCGCATCCTGATCCACGTCGTCCCCGACGGGCGGGCGGTCCCCGGCACGTACGCCTCGAACGCCGAGCACCTGGCGCTGGCCGACGCCATGAACGACGCCGGCGGTGGGCTCTTCCAGGCGGTGCTGGACTTCGAGACGCGGGCGGGCAACGAGTTCCAGCTCCTGCGGGCCATGGCCGAGCGGGCCGGCGACGTGCTCTTCGCCGCCGGCCCGGGCAACGACGAGTCCGGCGGGCTCGGTCCCGTCGAGCTCTGGGACGGGTTCCTGGGCGGTACCCGAGCCGAGGCCGGTCGGATCACGGCGTACACGATGACCCGGCCTTCCGGCAGCCTCATGGGACTGGCCCAGGTCCCGCCGGTCAAAGGTGGACGCTGGCGGGAGGTGATGACCCTGCCGACGATGGACGACCGGCTCGAGGCCCTCCGGGACGGCGCCACCCGAGCCGCGCTCGTCGACGAGGGAAAGCGCAAGGGCCTGCTGTACGACCCGCGGTTCATCCATCCGCTGGGTCAGGAGGTCCTCCCGCAGTACGACGTCGCGGGCGGTCAGTCCGTCGGCGACCTCGCCGAGCACGCCGGCGTCCATCCCGTCGAGCTGGTCATCGACCGGCTGCTCGAGAGCGAGGGCCGAGAGCTGTTCAACGTCTGGTTCTTCCACCGCAACCGGGCCGCCATCGGGCCACTCCTGGCCCTCGACCACGTCTACCCGGGCGCGGGTGACGCCGGGGCCCATGCCGGCCAGATCTGCGATGCCGACGCCCCGACCCACTTCCTGGCCCACTGGTGCCGCGACGAGGGCCTGCTCTCGCTGCCCGAGGCCGTCCACCGATTGACGGCGAAGGCGGCGGGCACCCTTGGCCTGGTCGACCGAGGCACCATCGCCGTCGGTGCCTACGCGGATGTGAACGTGTTCGACCCGGCGGGCCTGCAGGTCGGCTACCCGACCTACGTCAACGACTTCCCCGGCGGCAAGGGTCGGCTCTGCGTGCGGGCCGAGGGGTATGCCGCCACCCTCGTCAACGGCGTGGTCGTGACCGAGCAGGGCAGGCACACCGGTGCCCGGCCGGGGCGGGTCCTCCGCGAGTTCGCCCGGAGCGCCTGAGGCCGTGCGGGTCGGCGTGGTCATCCTCCCGGAGCACTCCTGGCCCGAGGCCGAACGGCTGTGGCGGCGGGCCGAGGAACTGGGCTTCGACCACGCCTGGACATATGACCACCTGAGCTGGCGCAGTCTGCGGGACGGCCCATGGCACGGGGCGGTGCCCACGCTGGCCGCCGCGTCCGTCGTCACCGACACCATCCGGCTGGGGACGCTGGTGGCCTCCCCCACCTTTCGTCACCCGGTGCCGTTCGCCCGGGACCTCATCACCCTCGACGACCTCTCGGCCGGACGCTTCACCCTCGGCATCGGCGCCGGCGGCTTCGGCTGGGATGCGACCACCCTCGCCCGTGAGCCTTGGTCGACCAAGGAACGGGCGGATCGCTTCACCGAGTTCGTGACCCTCACCGACCTCCTCCTCCGGCAGCCGGTCACCACCCATGAGGGTCGTTGGTATTCGGCCTTCGAGGCCCGCTCTGCGCCGGGCTGTGTCCAACAGCCCCGCCTGCCATTCGCCATTGCCGCGGGCGGACCCCGGGGCATGCGGCTCACGGCCGAGCTCGGCCGGGCCTGGGTCACGGTGGGCGAGCGGGACCGGGAAGGAGGTGCCGCTCCGGTCGACGAGGGGGTGGCCACGGTCGCCGGCCAGGTCGAGGCGCTCGAGTCAGCCTGCATGGCGGTCGGCCGGGACCCGGCGACCCTCGACCGCATCGTGCTCAGCGGCCTCAACCTGGACAGCGGCCTCAGATCGGTCGACGAGTTCGAGGACGCGCTCGGCCGCTACGAAGCCATTGGTGCCACCGACGTCGTCGTCCACTGGCCGCGCCCCAGCGAGCCGTACCAGGGCGACCAGGCCGCCTTCGAGAAGCTGTTCCAAGCCCGCCTCTGAGGCCCGATGCCGACCTACACGCCGGGGCCGGTCGCGGGGATGCCGAAGCCGCAGCGGACCGCGCCGCCGTTCACGGCGACGATCTACCGACTCGAGGACATCACACGTCCGCGCCATCGAATCGGTGAAGCGCTCCGACACCCGCGCCCGCAACATCGAGCGTTCGGTGGCCGCCGCGCTCAAGCACCCTCGTTCTGGACCCTGATTCGGCGGCCATCCAGGAGACCGAATCAGGCGCCCGAACGGGACAGGAGGTCGACGAGGGCGTCGGCGGCGGGGCTGGGGGCGCGGTCGGCGCGTTGCACCGCGGCCAGCGAGCGCCTCGCCAGGTCGCCCCGAACAGCCCGGCGCAAGGGGTCGGCGCCCCGTTCGGCCTGGATCACCGGGAGAACGGTCCACCCCACGCCGAGGCGCACCATCTCGGCCAGGACCTCGGGCTGGTGCGACTCGGCCACGACCTCGAATGGCGCCCCCCGCTCCCGCAGGGCCGCAGCGATGATCGCTCGCGTCCGGGAGCCGGCTGGGAAGGTGACCCACGGTCCCCAGCCCACCGGCGGCCCGATGCGGACCCCGTCCGGGGCGTAGACGGCGAGGGGCTCGTCTCTCAACAGCTGGACAGCCAGCGCGGCGTCGGGCGCGGGCGTCACGCACACCGCCAGATCCAGTGCGCCGCGGGCCAGCAGGTCGAGCACCTCGCCCGACGGCGCGACCGTCAGGCGTAGCTCCACCTCCGGACGCTCCCGGCGGAACGCCCGCAGGGGCTCGGAGAAGTGGTCCACCGCAGCGACGTCGATGAGCCCCACCCGCAGCGGGCCGGATCGACCCGTCCGACGCCCCACCACCCAGCGAGCCAGCTCCTCGGTGTCGGCCAGCATCCGCTCGGCGTAGCGCACGACCTCGACGGCCTCAGGAGCGAGCACGCGCCCTCGGCCGGCCGGCGCGAACAGGGTGACGCCAACCCGGCGCTCGAGCTCGGCCAGACCCTGGGACAGGGCGGAGGGTGACACACCGACGGCCTCGGCCGCCCTGGTGAACGTCGGCTCCCGGGCTGCGGCAACCAGGTACTCCAACTGCTGCACGGTGAGATTGGGCAGCACCGGCCGGACATCGTTCACCGCGGAACCCTAACCATTCAGTCTTCCTTCATCGGCCATCGTGATCATCCGTCATCGCTTAGGGTCTTGCCCATGTCCGAAACGCCTGCCTCGCCCACCGTCGCCCCCGCCGAGGGCACGCTCGGCATCCTCTGCGTCGGCCTCGGCGCCGTCACCACCACCCTCATCGCCGGCGTGGAGCTGACCAAGCGGGGCGAAGCCGACCCGGTCGGCTCGCTCACCCAACTCGGCACCATCCGCATCGGCAAGCGCACCAACGGCACCGTTCCCCGCATCCAGGACTTCGTCCCCCTGGCCTCTCTCGATCAGATCGTGTGGGGCGCCTGGGACCCGTATCCCGACGACGCCTACACCGCCGCCAGCCGGGCCGGCGTGCTCGATCAGGGTCGACACCTGGAGGGCATCGCCGACACCCTCCGCGCCATCCGCCCGATGCCGGCGGCCTTCGACCCCAACTACGTGAAGCGCCTCGAGGGCACCAACGTGATGGTCGACACGTCCAAGCGGGCCATGCTCAACCAGATCCGGGCCGACATCCAGGCCTTCAAGGACGAGCACCTCTGTGACCGGCTGGTGATGATCTGGGCCGGCTCCACGGAGATCTTCATCGAGAACGGCCCCGCCCACGCCGACCTGGACGCCTTCGAGGCCGCCATCGACGCCGAGGACCCGACCATCGCCCCGTCGATGCTCTACGCCTACGCCGCCCTGCAGGAGGGCGTGCCCTTCGCCAACGGCGCCCCCAACCTGGCCGTCGACACGCCGGTGCTGCGCAGCTACGCCGAGGAGCACGGCGTCCCGATCTCCGGGAAGGACTTCAAGACCGGCCAGACCCTGCTGAAGACGGTCCTGGCCCCCATGCTCAAGGCCCGCATGCTCGGCCTCAGCGGCTGGTTCTCGACCAACATCCTCGGCAACCGGGACGGTGAGGTCCTCGACGATCCCGAGAACTTCAAGACCAAGGAGGTCTCCAAGCTCGGGGTGCTGGAGGACGTGCTCGAACCCGATCGGTTCCCGCAGCTCTACGGCGACGCCTACCACAAGGTCCGGATCAACTACTACCCCCCTCGCGGCGACAACAAGGAGGGCTGGGACAACATCGACCTCTTCGGATGGCTGGGCTATCCGATGCAGCTGAAGGTCGACTTCCTGTGCCGCGACTCGATCCTGGCCGCGCCACTGGCGCTGGACCTCTGCCTCTTCATGGACCTCGCCCAACGGGCCGGGCTCGGGGGCATCCAGGAGTGGCTGAGCTTCTACTACAAGTCGCCGCAGGTCTCGCCCGGCCTCTATCCGGAGCACGACCTGTTCATCCAGCTCACCAAGCTGAAGAACACCCTGCGTTGGATGATGGACGAGACCCCGCTGACCCACCTCGGCCAGGACTACGACGAGGACGACCTCGGCTAGGACCCACCGACAGGCCCTGCCGGGGCGTCACGGGGCGCTCGTAGCATCCGGGGCATGCGAATGGGCCCTCACATGGCGCTCGGGTCGGACCCGACGGCGATCGCCGGAGCGCGCGTCCAGAAGGGCCTGATCCTGCGGGTGTGGCGCTTCGCCCGGTCCTACCGGCTGATGCTGGCCGGCTTCCTGGCCACGATCGTGGTGGCCGCCCTCATCGACCTGGTGCCGCCGTTGCTGATCCGTCGGATCATCGACGACGCCCTCCCGGACAAGGACGGCGGCGCCGTGGCGCTGTTGGCCGGCCTGATGGTCGCCGTGGCGCTGGCGGAGGCGGTCCTCTCCCTGGGCGAACGACTCTGGTCCTCTCGCATCGGCGAGGGCCTGATCTATGACCTGCGAGTGGCACTGTTCGACCACGTGCAGCGCATGCCGCTGGGCTTCTTCACCCGGACGCAGACCGGCGCCCTCGTGAGCCGAATGAACAACGACGTGATCGGGGCCCAACGGGCCATCACCGGGACGCTGGGCGCGGTGGTGTCCAACGTCATCGTCGTGGCCACGACCATCGCCGCCATGCTCTTTCTCGAGTGGAAGCTGACCCTGCTCGCGCTGATCGTGCTCCCGGTCTTCGTCGTGCCCGCCAAGCGGGTCGGGCGGCGACTCCAGGACCTGACTCGAGAGCAGATGAACCTGAACGCCTCGATGAACACGACGATGACCGAGCGCTTCGGGGTGGCCGGGGCGATGCTCGTCAAGCTGTTCGGGCGCCAGGACCAGGAGGTCGCCGAGTTCGGCGGCCGCGCCGGCCGAGTGCGCGACATCGGTGTGCGGACCGCGCTCTACAGCCGGACGTTCTTCATTGCCCTGGGTCTGGTCGGGGCCGTGGGCACGGCCCTCATCTACTGGGTGGGCGGCCAGCTCGTGATCTCCGGGGCCCTCACCATCGGCACCCTCGTCGCCCTCGGCACCTATGTCACTCGCATCTACACGCCGCTGACCAGCTTGACCAACGCCCGCGTCGACCTGATGACCGCGTTCGTGTCCTTCGACCGGGTCTTCGAAGTACTGGACACGCCCAACCCCATTCAGGACCGACCCGGCGCCGTCGACCTGATCGACCCGGCCGGCCGCATCGAGCTGGACGACGTGTGGTTCACCTATCCCACGACCGGTGAGGCTTCCGTCGCCTCTCTGGAGACGCCCGACGCCCTCCCCGAGGCGGCCGAGGGCTCGCCGGTGCTGAAGGGCGTCTCGGCCACCATCCACGCGGGGACGATGACGGCACTGGTCGGCCCGTCCGGCGCGGGGAAGTCCACGGTGGTGTCGCTCATCCCCAGGCTGTACGACATCACCACCGGCTCGGTCCGGGTCGACGGCATCGACGTCCGTGACCTGACCCAGCGATCGCTGCGCTCCGCCATCGGCGTGGTCACCCAGGACCCCCACCTCTTCCACGAGACGGTCCGGTCCAACCTGCTCTACGCCCGGCCCGAGGCCTCCGACGCCGAGCTGGAGGCCGCCTGCCGGGCCGCTCGGATCTGGGAGGTCATCACCGCACTGCCCAACGGTCTCGACACCCTGGTCGGCGAGCGGGGCTACCGGCTCTCGGGCGGCGAGAAGCAGCGCCTGGCCATCGCCCGCATGCTGCTGAAGGACCCCTGCATCGTGATCCTGGACGAGGCCACCAGTCATCTCGACTCGGAGAACGAAGCCGCCGTCCAGGCCGCCCTCGACACGGCGCTGGAGGGACGGACCTCGGTGGTCATCGCCCACCGCCTCTCGACCATCATCGCCGCCGACCAGATCCTGGTGCTCGACGAGGGCAGGATCGTGGAGCAGGGCACACACGTGAGCCTGTTGGCCGAGGGCGGCCTCTACGCCGACCTCTACCGCACCCTGGTCCGCAGTGACGAGCACGGGATGGCCGCCCCCACCCTCTGACGACGGGTATCGCTTCAGGCAGGGTTCAGGCGCCTCGGCGAGACTGGATCGGTGCGGGTACTGGTCGTCGAGGACGAGGTGCACCTGGCCGACGGCATTCGCAAGGGGTTGGAGGCCGAAGGCTTCGCCGTCGACGTCGCCCACGACGGAACCGATGGCCTGTGGCGGGCCCGGGAGCACGACTACGACGCCATCGTCTTGGACATCATGCTCCCCGGGGTCAACGGGTACCGGGTGTGCGCCACCCTGCGGGCCGAGGAGAACTGGACCCCCGTCCTCATGCTCACGGCCAAGGACGGTGACCTCGACGAGGCCGAAGCCCTGGACACCGGGGCGGACGACTACCTCACCAAGCCGTTCGCCCATGTCGTGCTGGTGGCCCGACTCCGGGCGCTCGTTCGGCGCGGTCGACCCGCCCGACCCGTCGTCCTCATCGCGGGTGACCTCCGCCTCGACCCCGGTTCGCGGCGGGTGTGGCGGGGCGACGATGAGATCGCCCTCACCGCGCGGGAGACCTCCCTGCTCGAGTTCCTGCTGCAACAGGCCGGGACCGTCGTGTCGAAACGGGAGATCCTCGACCACGTCTGGGACGACGACTTCGACGGCGACCCCAACATCGTCGAGGTCTACATCCGCCATCTCCGCAACAAGCTGGACCGGCCGTTCGACCGGGACAGCATCCAGACGGTCCGGGGCTCGGGCTACCGGCTCGACCCACGCGGCGGCTGATGCGCTCCCTGCGGACCCGGGCCGTCATCGGCGCGGTGACGGCCGTGGGCGTCGCCCTGTTGATCGGCTCGGTGAGCATGGTCCTGCTCGTCCGGTCGTCGCTGACCGGCAACGTGCGGGAGGCCGCTGAACTCCGGGCCGACGACCTGGCCACGGTCCTCGAAGCCGGCGGAGGCTCGGCCGCCGACCTGGCCGTCGAGGACGAAGGGGACGCCCTCATCCAGGTGATCGGGTCGGACGGGGACGTCGTCGCCTCCAGCCCGAACGTCGACGGGCTTGCTCCCGTGGCCGACCTGGGCGACGAGCAGTCGACCGTGGTGGATCACGTCCCCGTGGGCAAAGACCGCTTCGTCGCCGTGGCCGTCGCCGCCGACACACCCGATGGCCAGGTGACGGTGCTCGTGGCCCGCGCGCTCGACGGCGCCGACGAAGCGACCTGGGCGTTGGTGCAAGTGCTGGCCATCGGTGTGCCGCTCCTCCTCGTCTTGGTCGGCCTGGTCGCCTGGACGCTGGTCGGTCGGGCCCTGGCCCCGGTCGCGGCCATGACGGGCGCGGCCGATGAGATCACCGCCACCGACCTGGACCGGCGACTGCCCGAATCCGAGGGACGTGATGAGATTGCCCGGCTGGGTAGGACGCTCAACGCCATGCTCGGTCGTCTGGCCGACTCGAGGGATCGGATGTCGGCCTTCGTGGCCGACGCCGCCCACGAGCTGCGCTCCCCGGTCAGCTCCCTGCGCCAGCACGCCGAGGTGGCCCTCGAGCATCCCGATCAAACCGAGGTCACGGACATGGCCGAGGTCGTCCGGGCCGAGAGCCTGCGCCTGCAACGCCTCGTCGACGACCTGCTGTTGCTGGCCCGGGTCGACGAAGGGGCTCCCGCTCGTCGGGACCGTGCCGTCGACCTGGACGACGCCGTCGTCGCGGCCGTCACCCGCCTCCGTCCCGTCACCCAGGTCGTCATCGACGCCTCGGAGGTGTCGGGGGGCCAGGTGATCGGTGACCCGTCCGGCCTCGACCGCTTGGTGGGCAACCTGTTGGAGAACGCCGCCCGTCACGCCACCGCCCGGGTCGAGATCGCCCTGACCGAAAGCGACGACGTCGTCACCCTCACGGTGGACGACGACGGGCCGGGCATACCGGCCCGAGACCAGCGCCGGATCTTCGAACGCTTCGTGCGCCTGGACGAATCCCGGTCCCGCGACGCGGGCGGCAGCGGGCTGGGCCTGGCCATCGTCGCCGCCGTCGCTACGGCCCACGGCGCCACCGTCTCCGTCGGGGACAGCCGGCTGGGCGGCGCCCGGTTCCGGGTCCTGTTCCCCAGGCCCTGAGCTTCGGCGACGTTCAGGTGCCGCTCAGCGACCCCCTTGTACCTTCACCTCATGACCACCATCACCACGAAGACCAAGGCCTTGATCGCTGGTGTCGCCGTGGTCGCCGCCGTCGGGGCGGGCGTGAGCATCGCCGCCGCCGGAGGCAACGACGACAGCGAAGGCCCCATCACCGGGTCCGAACTCGACCGGGCGTCGGCTGCCGCCTTGGCGGAGACCGGCGAGGGCCGCGTCACCGGCACCGAAGTCGGCGACGAGGAAAGCTTCTATGAGGTCGAGGTCACCCTCGACGACGGCAGCCAGGTCGACGTCCAGCTCGACCGGCAATTCCAGGTCGTGAGCTCGTCGGCCGACCACGAGGACGACGCCGGCGACAGCGCGGACTGACAGCAGACCTCCCCGCTGGCCCTCGATCCTCCGGTCACCACTGACGGATCGGGGGCCGTTGGCGCGTCAGAGTTGGTCGCGGAGCCAGGCGATGTCGTCCTTGCGGGCGTCGGCGCCGGTCTCGCAGATGACCGGGGCCTCGGCCACCTTCACCGTCTCCACCAGGGCCGCGGGGTCACAGTTGCCTTGGCCGAGGTGTTCATGGCGGTCCCGCCCTGAGCCGTGGCCGTCCTTGGAGTCGTTGCAGTGGACCAGGTCGATCCGGCCGGTGATGGCCAGGATGCGCTCGGCCGCGGAGATGAGCTCCTCACCCGCGGCGTGGGCGTGGCAGGTGTCCAGGCAGAAGCCGATTCCGCTGTCGCCGATGTGGTCCCAGAGCCCGGCGATGGTGTCGAAGTGGCGGGCCATCGCATGATCGCCCCCCGCGGTGTTCTCGAGCAGGACCGGCACCTTCATGTCCAGCTGGTCCATGGCCTTCGCCCAGCGCAGGAAGCCCTCGGCCTCGGAGTCGTCGGCGGTGACGTGGCCACCGTGGACGATGACCCCTGAGGCATCGATCTCGGCCGCGGCGTCAACCGTCTGCTGCAGGATCTTGCGGGACGGGATGCGGATCCGGTTGTTGGCCGAGGCCACGTTCACGATGTACGGCGCGTGGACGTAGATGATCGTGTCCGATGCCTTGAGCTCGGCCGCGTCCTCCCGGGGCGGGGGCTTCTTCCAACCCTGTGGGTCCCCGAGGAAGATCTGGACGCAGTCGGCGCCCTCCGCCACCGCGGTCCCCAGGGGGTCGTCGGGCTCGACATGGCCACCGATCAGCATGACGCCGACCCTACCGATCCGGGAGCCGATGGATCACGGCCGATGGCCCCCGGGCGAGGCCAAGATGGCATTCCCCCGGTTCAGGTCGGGCGGACCCCGACGAGGAGGGCCAGCTCCCGCCACTTCCAGTGGCAGTCGACGTCGGTGTAGCCGGCGTCCCGGAGCCATCGGAGCTGGTCCTCGACGGGCGCCAGGAGGTTGGACGGGTCGTCGTCGGCCGGCGCGATGCCCAACTCGGCGAGGAAGTCGTCGTGTAGCCCCACGGTCGGCGAAGCCACGTGCTCCAGGTTCAGGAAGGCTCCGCCGGGGCGCAATCGGTCGAAGCACTCGACGTAGAGCGTGCGCTTGCGCTCGTCGGCTACATGGTGGATGGCGAAGCTGGACACGATCGCGTCGAAGGATCCGCCATCGGGCAGCGGGTCGTCCAGGTCGTGCTCGACGATCACGACCCGATCGTCACCGGCGAAACGTTTACGGGCCCGGGCCAGCATCTCGGCGTTGAGGTCCAGGCCGACGCCGCTCGCCCTCGGGCGAGCGGTCAGCACCAGGTCGAGTAGGCGCCCGTCGCCGGTGCCCAGGTCCATCACCCGCCCGACCGCTTCGGGAAGCAGCTCGACGAAGACGGCTGTGCCCTCTGCTCGATGCGGGATGGTGTCCGCCTTGGCGAGGTAGGCCAGCGCGTGGTCGACGTCCGGCCATCGGTTCTGCGGTGCAGCCATCCGCGTTCTTACCCGCGTCACGGCCCCCAAAGGGGGCGGATTACGGGCGAGAACCCGATCGAGGCGCCGGCGGGTCGTCGGGCTGGCTAGTCGGGGGCGCTGACGGGTGCGAGTGCCCGGACCCGTGCTGATGGCCGCGCTGTTGGTCGGCGCGCTGGTCGAGCCAGCGACGGAAGCCCGCGGCGTTGGAGTGGATGCCGTTGAGGGTCTCCAACTTCTCCCGGTGGGCCTCTTCGACATCGGCCAGGTCTCCGCCGAAGGCGGCGTCGAGAGCGTCGGCAATGTCCTCACCCTCCCGCCAGGCGGCCTCTGCCACCTCGGCCCAGCGGGTGAGGATCTCGGTCGCCTCG
The DNA here is from genome assembly GCA_963725155.1 of uncultured Microthrixaceae bacterium. Classification (GTDB taxonomy): domain Bacteria; phylum Actinomycetota; class Acidimicrobiia; order Acidimicrobiales; family DATDAH01; genus DATDAH01. The sequence goes on along the minus strand of CAVRXU010000002.1, from coordinate 293,947 downwards.
TCGAGGACGGCGTCGGCTTCAGGCACCAGCCCGTAGTGGGCCAGGGCGATGCCGGTCGGTCGTCGGGCCTTGAACTTGGCGATCGAGGTCAGGGCCTGGTCGAGGTCGAAGTCAGGCGGGGGCGTGGCCGGACGCAGGATTCCGGCGTCGGGGAGGCGCACGCCCACGGCATCACCGACGAAGAGCAGGCCGGTCACCGAGTCGTGCAGGCCGAGATGGTGCTTGGCGTGGCCCGGGGAATCGATGGTCGTCAGCACGCGTCCCGGACCGACCCGTAGCTCCTCGCCGTCCTCCAGCACGTGGACCCGGGCGGCATCGGTCGGGGTGAGGCGACCGTAGAGCGAGTCGAGCAGGTCGCCGTAGACCATGGCCGCCGAGTCGACCAGGCGACGGGGATCGATCAGGTGGCGGGCCCCCTTCCCGTGGACGTGGACCGTGGCCTCGGGAAAGGCCAGCGCCACGTCGCCTACCCCACCCGCGTGATCGAGGTGGATGTGGGTGACCACGACATGGGCGAGGCTCTCGGGAGCAACACCCAAGGAGTCGAGGGACGCAAGCAGGGCGGGGACCGATGACTGGCTCCCTGTCTCGACGAGCACGGGCTCGTCGCCGTCGACCAGGTAACCCGACGTGACCCGCTCCCAGCCGCCCAGAAGGGTGTCGATCTCGTGCACGCCCTCGGCGATCAGCTGCGCCATGGGAGCAACGTTGTCACACCTCGGAAGTAGGTTCGGCGGCGCATGGAGGACCGCTTGTTCGACCCGACCCCGACGTTGTCGGTGAGCGAGGTGTTGAGTCGGGCTCGGGTGGTCATCGAGCGGGCGTTCGGCGACGAGGTGTGGATCGAGGGCGAGATCCAGAACCTCCCCGAGAACCGGGCGCCGGACACGCACCTCTACTTCGACATCGTCGAGTCGCGACCCGACGGTCGGGTCGCCGGACGCCTGCCGGTCATCCTCTTCGCCCAGAACCGGCGGGGCGTCAACGTCCTGCTCAAGCGGTCGGGCGGCAAGCTGCGGATGGCCGACGGGCTCAACGTCCGCCTGCGGGGCCAGGTCACCGCCTACGAACGCACCGGTCAGGTGCAGCTCCGAATGACCGCCATCGACCCCAACCACACCATCGGCCTGCTCGCCGCCGAACGGGACCGGGTGATGGAGGCCTTGGCCCGCGAGGGCCTGCTGGCGGCCAACAGTCGGCGACCGATCATCGGTCCGCCTCTCCGGATCACCGTGCTCACCAGCCAGGGCAGTGCCGCAGCGGAGGACTTCTTGCACGAGCTGTCGGCCAGCGGGATCGGCTTCGACGTCACCCTGCGCGATGTCCGGGTGCAGGGCCGGGAAGCCGAGCCGACGATCGAGGCGGCCCTGGCCGCAATCGACGCCTCCACCACCGACGTCGTCGCCCTCGTACGAGGTGGCGGGGCCCGCACCGACCTGGCCGCGTTCGACGCCGAGGGCATTGCCCGGGCCATCGCCGGACTACCGGTACCGCTGATCACGGGACTCGGCCACGAGATCGACCGGGCAGTGGCCGATGAGGTGGCCCACACCAGCCTGAAGACGCCGACGGCCTGCGCGGCCTGGCTGGTGGACCGGGTCCACGCCTGGTTGGTCGACCTGGACGACGCCTGGGCCGCGGTGGCCGACCGGGCGAGGCTGCACCTCGACCGAGCCGACCAGCAGGTGCACCGAGCCGCCCGCCGGGCCGTCATCTCCAGCCGCCGGGGCCTCGACCGGGCCGACCAGCACCATCGCGACCTGGCCGGCGAGATCCGCCGCCGGAGCCCGCGCACGCTGGACCAGGCCGACCAACGCCTGCAGCAGTGGGCTGCCCGGATCAATGCCTACGACCCCGCCCGCTCGCTGGCCCGGGGGTGGTCCATCACGCGGACCGCCACCGGCGCCCTCGTCCGCTCCCCCGACGACGCACCCCCCGGCACCGCGCTGATCACCACCCTCGCCGAGGGTGAGCTGGCCAGCCGGGCCGAGCCCCCAGAGGACCCCACATGACCACCGATCCCAACGAACCGGGCTATGCCGAGGCCCTCGCCGAGCTCGAGGCCATCCTCGACGAGCTGGACGACGACCGCCTCGACGTCGACGCCATGGCCGAGCGCGTCCAGCGGGCGGCCCACCTGGTGGCCCTCTGCCGCGCGCGCGTGGCCGGCGCCCGCCTCGCCGTCGAGGAGGTCGTCACCGACCTGGACGGGGACCACCCCGATTGACGTTTGCCACGGGGTGCGGTCACGCGACTACACTGCGTAATCGCGTGATCCTGCGTGACCTTCCCGAGGACGGCTCCCGGGCGGCGACTGGCCCGTACGCGCTCCGGTCCCGTCACACGGGACGGCTGATCGCCCGCATCGACGGCGACTTGCACCTCGTCTTCGTCGATCCCGGGTTTCTCAACTTCTTCGGCTACAAGGACTTCGACGGCGACGACCCGGCGGTGATGCGCCAGCTCGGTCGGGGCATCGACCACGACGCCGCGGTGGTGGCGCGGTGGCGTGAGGTCGTGGCCCGCCCCGGGGCCACGGACCGGATCGACATCCGGCTCTGTGCCGCCGACGGGAGCTGGCGCTGGGCCCGCATGGACCTCGAGAACCGTCTGGACGACCCCGAGGATCCTTACCTGTCGGTCCACGCATTCGACATGACCGAGACCCGCGCCGCCGAACACCGATACCAGGACATGGTCGCCCACAACGACCGGCTCACGGGGATCATCGAGGCCACCAGTGACCTCGTCGTGGTCACCGACGCCGACGGCACGCCGCTCTACCTGAACCGAGCCGCCCTCGACTTCTACGACCTCGTCGACGTCGACGTCACCGCCAAAGACATCGAGGCCCGGATCCCCGCTTGGGTCGTGGGCCGGTTCCAACGGGAGGTCCTCCCGGTCCTCGTGACGGCCGGGATCTGGACCGGTGAGCTCGCCCTCCGCCGCAACGGCCTCGATGTACCGGTCACGGTGCAGTGCCTGGCCCACAGAGATGCCGAAGGCAAGCTCAGCTGGCTGTCGATGGTCGCCCGCGACATCAGCGAGCGGAAGGACTTCGAGAGCCAGCTGCGGGAGCAGGCCACCCACGACGAGCTGACCGGTCTCCCCAACCGGACCCTCCTCATGGACCGGCTGCGCATGGCCCTGTCGCGAGGGCGACGTACGGGCACCGGGGTCGCCGTCCTGTTCTGTGACCTCGACCACTTCAAGGTCGTCAACGACAGCCTCGGGCACGGCGCCGGCGACCGGCTCCTGGTCGAGACGGCGGCCCGGCTCGTCGAGGCTCTCCGCCCGGGCGACACCGTGGCCCGCTTCAGCGGGGACGAGTTCGTCGTGCTGTGCGAGGACCTGACCGACAAGGCCGATGCCGAACTGGTCGCCGAGCGGGTGCGCAGCCTGGTCGGACGCCACTACGAGGTCGAGGACAGCGAGATCTTCATGTCGGTGAGCACGGGCATCGCCTATACCGACGACCCCAACGTCGCCCCCGCGGACCTGATCCGGGACGCCGACGCCGCCATGTACCAGGCCAAAGGCGGCGGCCGGGGTCGGTCCGTGATGTTCGACCAGCGCATGCGGGAGGCCTCGGTCCACCGCATGGCCACCGAGAACGCCCTGCACCGGGCCCTCGACCGCCACGAGTTGCGGGTCCACTACCAGCCCGAGATCGACCTCCGGACGGGATCGATCGTCGGCGTCGAGGCACTCCTGCGCTGGGAACACCCGCAGCGAGGGCTGCTCGGCCCCGACGAGTTCATCCGGGTGGCCGAGGAGACCGGCCTCATCGTCCCCATCGGCAAATGGGTGTTGGAACAGGCCTGCCGCCAGTTCCAGCGGTGGCAGATCGAGTACCCGGTGGCCAGCGACGACCTCTTCGTGAGCGTCAACCTCTCGGCTCGCCAGCTCGGGCGGCGGGCCCTCGTGGCCGAGGTGGCCAAGGTCCTCGACGACACCGGCCTGGACCCCGCCCGGGTCCACTTCGAGATCACCGAGAGCGTCCTCATGGACGACGTCGAGCGATCCAGCGAGCAGCTCCACCAACTCCACGAGCTGGGGGTCTGCCTCATCGTGGACGACTTCGGGACGGGGTACTCGTCACTCTCCTACCTCTCCCGCTTCCCGGTGGACCTGCTGAAGGTCGACCGGTCATTCGTCCGCGGCCTCGGCCTCGACCCGGCCGACACGGCGATCGTGCGGGCGGTGGTGACCCTGGCCCACAACCTGGGGCTGCGGGCGGTCGGCGAGGGGGTCGAGCGCACCGAGCACCTGGACGCCCTACGGGCCCTGGGCTGCGACCTGGCCCAGGGATTCCTCCTCGGTCGGCCCCAACCCGGCCCCGCGATCGGCGAGCTCCTCCAGCAGGGCAGGACGTTCACCCGCTCGGGGTGACGGCCATCCCGGCCGCGGCGGGAGCCGACTCCTAGGCTCGACCCGAGTCATGCCGCTGTTCTCCAACCACCGCCCGCGAGGTCGGCGACCACACCCCGTGGGTGAGGCCCCCGTTTCGGCTCAGGTCCTCGGCGACGCCGAGCGAGAGGTCGCGCGTCTCTCCGCGGTCATGGCCGCCAGTCCCGACCTGGTCACCACCGTCGACCGCGACGGGCAGCTGCTCTACGCCAACCCGGCGGCCACCGCCTACTTCGGCATCCACGACGAGGCGGGCCCGGAATGGGGACCGCCACCCCGCTGGGCCGTGGAGCGCTACCAGCGGGAGGTTCAGCCTGCGCTCCGAACCGCCGGGACGTGGAGTGGCGAACTGGCCATCAGCCGCGGCGACGGCGAGGTGCCGCTGGCCTGTGTCCTCGTCGCCCATCGCGGCGACGACGGTCGCATCACCGGGGTCACAGCCATCAGCCGCGACCTGACGGCCACCCGGCGTTTCGAGGAGGACCTGCTGCATCAGGCCACCCACGACGCGCTGACCGGCCTGCCCAACCGCGTCCTCCTGATGGACCGTCTGGGCATGGCCCTGGCCCGGAGCGCACGGCTGACCTCCGGTGTTGCGGTGATGTGCTGTGACGTCGACCGGTTCAAGTTGGTCAACGAGGGCCTCGGCCATCACGTCGGCGACGATCTGCTGCGCCAGGTGGCCGAGCGCCTGGCGCAGAGCGTGCGTCCGGGGGACACCGTGGCCCGCTTCGGCGGCGACGAGTTCGTCCTCCTCTGTGCCGACCTGACGTCGCCTCGGGATGCCGTGGTCCTGTGCGACCGGATCCAGGAAGCGGTGCGGGCGCCGATCCGGGCTGCCGACAACGAGCTGGTCGTGACCCTCAGCATCGGCGTCGCCTACGACGAGCGGGGAGTGAGCCTTCCCGCCGACCTGGTGCGGGACGCCGACGCGGCCATGTACCGGGCGAAGACCCAGGGCCGGGACCGGACCGAGATCTTCGACGACGCCCTGCGCCGCCGAGCCCTCGATCGTCTCGACACCGAGTCCGGACTGCGCCGGGCGGTCGAGGACGGCCGACTCGTCGTGCTCTACCAGCCGGTCATCGACCTGCGCGACGGCCGGGTGTCGGGGTTCGAGGCCCTCATGCGCTGGGACCACCCGGAGCGGGGCCTGCTGACTCCGGCGGACTTCATGGAGGTGGCCGAGGAGACCGGGCTCATCGTCTCGCTGGGCCGGCACGTGTTCGTCGAGGCCTGCCAGCAGACCGTGGCGTGGCAGCAGGGTCGGGCGAGCGATGACCTGAACGTGTTCGTCAACTTCTCCGCGGCGCAACTCCGGCACGACGCGGTGGTTCGGGAGGTGGCCATCGTGCTGGAGGAGACCGGTATCGACCCTGGATGCGTTCAGGTCGAGGTCACCGAGCACGTGCTGCTGGGCGACGAGGACGCCGCCGTCAGCCAGATCGCCGCGCTCAAGGACCTGGGGTTGAAGATCGTCATCGACGACTTCGGCACCGGCTATTCCTCGTTGTCCTACCTCCAGCGATTCCCGGTCGACCTGTTGAAGGTGGACCGGTCCTTCGTGGCCGGCGTCACTCATGGCGAAGGCGACGCTGCCATCGTGCGCGGGGTGATCGACCTGGCCCACCGGCTCGGTCTCATCGCAGTGGCCGAGGGCGTCGAGTCCACCGAGCAGATGGAGGCGCTGCGGGACCTCGGCTGCGAGCAGGCGCAGGGCTACCACCTGGGTCGCCCGGCCACCGCCCCCACCCAGACCGCCTTCCTGGCCAGCCAGCCCACCCCGGCCCGCCGCCTCGGCCGGGGTGGCCAATCCGGCGCCGGCGCTGCCTGACTCACAGCCGGACGCCGAACTCGCAGCTCTGCTCGTGGCGCAAGACTGAGAGCCGATGGGCGCCTCCGACGTCAAGCCAGTGACGATCGCGGCCCGCTACGAGGGCCCTCCAGGTACGGCGAACGGCGGGTTTGTCGCCGGGCTGTTGGCCGCGTCGATCGGTCCGTCGGCCCGGGTTCGCCTGGAGGCGGCCGTCCCCCTGGTTACTCCACTGCTTCTGACTGCCCGCGACGGTGAGGCATGGCTGTCGGTGGGCGACCAGCGGGTTGCCGTCGCCCACGTCGACCCCGGCCCCACCGCCCCGGTCGACGGCGTCCCGTTCGCCGTGGCCGAGCGAGCGGTGGCGGCCGACGCCGCCGACCACCCGTTCCCGGGATGCTTCGTGTGCGGTCCGGCGTCGATCGACGGGTTGCACCTCTACCCGGGTCGGGTTGACGGCTCGACGGTGGCCACGACGTGGCGACCTGACCCCGAGGGGGCCGGGCTCGACGCCGAGCGGCTCATGTGGGCGGCCCTCGACTGCCCCGCGGGCATCGCCGCCATGGAACCGGGGGTGTCGGCGGTCCTCGGCACCATGACCAGCCGGATCGCCCGCCGGGTGGTCGCGGGCGAGCCCCTGGTCGTCGTGGGTCGACGCCTGGCCGTCGACGGGCGCAAGCTCGTCGCGGCCAGCGCCCTGTTCGACGCCGACGGCGACGCGGTCGGTTGGTCGGAGTCGGTGTGGATCGTGGTCGAGCGCTGACGGCCGGCCGGTCCACGTCCGGTCGCCCAGCGAACGGACCACCGATCCCGGCATCCTTGACCCATGAGTGATGTCGTCGAGGAAGCCGGGCGCCGACGGACCTTCGCCATCATCAGCCATCCCGACGCCGGGAAGACGACGCTGACCGAGAAGTTCCTGCTCTACGGGGGCGCCCTGAGCGGTGCCGCGGGGTCGGTGAAGGGGCGGGGCAACCAACGGGCGGCGACCTCGGACTGGATGGAGCTGGAACAGAAGCGGGGCATCTCCATCACCTCGACGGTGCTGCAGTTCCCGCACCGGGATCACGTCCTGAACCTGCTCGACACCCCGGGGCACCGGGACTTCTCCGAGGACACCTACCGGGTCCTGGCTGCCGCCGACGCCGCCATCATGGTGCTGGACGCGGCCAAGGGCATCGAGCCGCAGACGCTCAAGCTCTTCGAGGTCTGCCGTGACCGCGGCCTGCCACTGCTGAGCTTCATCAACAAGTGGGACCGTCCGGGCCGGGACGCCATCGAGCTGATCGACGAGATCGAGCAGCAGATCGGGCTCACGCCCACACCGGTGACGTGGCCGGTCGGTCTCTCCGGTGACTTCCGAGGCGTGGCCCACCGGGGCGGCGACGGTGGGTTCACCCGCTTCACCCGCACCAGCCACGGCGCCACGATGGCCCCTGAGGAGCACGTGACCGCCGACCGGGCGGCCGACGAAGAAGGTCCGGCCTGGGCCACCGCTCAGGAGGAGCTCGACCTCCTCGACGTCATCGTCCCGGAGCTGGACCGCAAGGCCTTCCTGGCGGCGGAGGCCACGCCGGTCTTCTTCGGTTCCGCCCTGACCAACTTCGGCGTCGGCATGTTGCTTGATGCAGTCGTGGACCTCGTGCCCTCACCCACCCCGCGGGTCGGCGAGGACAACGTCCCCCGCCCCCTGGACGCCCCCTTCGCCGGGTTCGTGTTCAAGGTGCAGGCCAACATGGACCCGTCGCACCGAGACCGCATCGCCTTCTTCCGGGTGTGCTCCGGTCGTTTCGAGCGGGGCATGACCGTGACCCACGACAAGACGGGCAAGCCCTTCGCCACCAAGTACGCCCACACGGCCTTCGGCCGGGAACGGGAGACCCTGGAGGAGGCGTTCCCGGGTGACGTCGTCGGGCTCGTGAACGCCTCCGAGCTGCGGGTGGGTGACGCCCTCTACGTCGACCAGCCCATCAGCTTCGGCGACATCCCCAGCTTCGCTCCGAACCACTTCTCCAGCGCCCGGGTGACCGACACCGGCCGGTACAAGCAGTTCCGCCGGGGCATCAGCCAGCTCGACGAAGAAGGCGTGGTCCAGGTCCTGCGCGATCCCGATCTCGGCGATCAGGCCCCGGTTCTGGCCGCCGTCGGGCCCATGCAGTTCGACGTGGCCAAGCACCGCCTGGAGAACGAGTTCGGCGCGCCGGTCGAGTTCTCGCCCACGTCTTACCGGGTGGCCCGGCTCACCGACGCCGAGAGCGAGCCCACCCTGCGGGCCATGTCCGGCGTCACCGTCCTGCGCCGGGCCGACGGCACGAGGTACGCCCTCTTCGAGAGCCCCTACTGGCTCGACCGGGTCGAGCGGGAACAACCCGAGCTCACCCTCGACCGCATGCTCGCCGAGGGCTGACCCCAGGCCCTCGAGAAGTTGCGTCAGTTGCTCACGCTCGGCGTGACCAACTGACGCCAGATGCAGGATGAAGGTGGGGTGGGCTGGCAAGGTGTCGGCGTGGAGCCACAGGACGAGGCCAAGCAGGCAGCGGGACGGGCAGCGGCGGCGGTCGTCGAGGACGGGATGCGGATCGGGCTGGGAACCGGCTCGACCGTGCGCTTTGCCGTCGAAGCCCTCGGTGACACCGGGTTCGACCTGACGTGTGTGGCCACCTCGTCGTCGACCGAAGAGCTGGCCGAACGGGTGGGGCTGCGCTTGGTCGCACCCGACGAGGCGGTCCGGCTGGACGTGACGATCGACGGGGCCGACGAGGTCGACGCCGGGCTCAACCTGACCAAGGGCGGAGGCGGAGCCCTGACCCGCGAGAAGATCGTGGCCGCGATGGCCGAGCGCTTCATCGTCGTGGCCGATCGGTCCAAGGTCGTGCCTCTGCTCGGGCCGTTCGGAACGCCGATCGAGGTGCTGTCGTTCGCGCCGGCTGTCGTGGCCGACCGACTCCGGACCCTCGGCGCGGCGTCAGTCGAGCGCCGGGACGGCCTGAGCGACAACGGCGGTGTCCTGCTCGACGCCCACTTCGGCGAGATCGACGACCCCAACGCCCTCGCGGCCGAGTTGTCGGCCATCCCCGGCGTCGTCGAGCACGGGATCTTCTTGGCCGACCTGGTCTCGAGCGTCGTGGTGGCCGACACCGACGGGTCGATCGAGGTCCTTGGACAACCACTCGGCTGAGCGCCCGTCGCCGTCCGAAGAGGTCGAGATCACCGGTCGTTCCGGCCGGCCGTGCGCCACCGCCGCCAGGGTGACGGGAGTGCGGAGTCCCGGCTGGTCGAGGTCAAACCCGAGTCGACAGCGGCTGGCGCGTCAACGTCGGGATCGGTAGCGGCGGATCAGCGCGTTCGTGCTCGTGTCGTGGGCCAGGCCCGGGTCGGCGACCGCCTGGACCTCCGGGATGATCGCCTGGGCCAGGGTCTTGCCCAGTTCGACGCCCCACTGGTCAAAGGAGTTCACGTCCCAGATCGCCCCCTGCGTGAAGACCTTGTGCTCGTAGAGGGCCACGAGCTGGCCGAGGACGGACGGAGTGAGGCGGTCCGCCAGGATCGTGGTCGTCGGCCGGTTGCCGGCGAAGGTCCGGTGCGGCACCAACGTCTCGTCGATGCCTGCCGCCCGCACCTCGTCGGCTGACCGGCCGAAAGCCAGCGCCTCCGCTTGGGCGAAGAGGTTGGCCATGAGCAGATCGTGATGGTCGACGAAAGGGTGGTTGGGCTGGTTGAAGCCGATGAGATCGGCCGGGACGAGCCGCGTGCCCTGGTGCAGCAGCTGGAAGAAGGCGTGCTGTCCGTTGGTGCCGGGCTCGCCCCAGATGACCGGCCCGGTGTCCCACTCGACGGTGGCGCCCTGCCGGGTGACCGACTTGCCGTTGCTCTCCATGTCGAGCTGTTGGAGGTAGGCGGGGAATCGGGCCAATTCCTGGCTGTAGGGCAGGACGGCGTGCGTCTGGGCGTTCCAGAAGTTCGCGTACCAGACGCCGAGAAGGCCGAGAAGCACCGGGGCGTTGGCCTCCATCGGCGCCGAGCGGAAATGCTCGTCGACCAGGTGGAAGCCGGCCAGCAGGTCGGCGAAGGCGGCGGGGCCGATGCCGAGCATGAGGGAGAGTCCGATCGCCGAGTCGAAGGAGTAGCGGCCGCCGACCCAGTCCCAGAAGCCGAAGGCATTGGCGGGGTCGATGCCGAAGGCGCTGACCTCGTCGAGGTTGGTGGAGAGGGCGACGAAGTGGTGCTCGACGGCATCGTCGCCCAGCGCGTCGACCATCCAGGCCCGGGTCGAGCGGGCGTTGGTCATGGTCTCGAGGGTCGTGAAGGTCTTGGAGGCGACGATGACAAGGGTTCGGGCGGGGTCGAGCCCCCGCAACTTCAGATCGAGGTCCGCCCCGTCCACGTTGGACACGAAGCGGAGGTCGAGGTCCCGGTCGACGAAGGCGTCAAGTGCGATGGCGGCCATGGCCGGGCCGAGGTCGGAGCCACCGATGCCGATGTTGACGACGTTGGTCAGTCGTTCGCCGGTGACGCCCCGGCGTTCCGCGGAACGTACGGCCGTGGCGAACTGGGCCATCCGGTCGAGGACCTCGTGCACCTCGGGGACGACGTCGTGGCCGTCGTCCTCGAAGACGGTGCCCTCGGGCGCCCGAAGCGCGACGTGGAGAACCGCCCGGTCCTCGGTGATGTTGATGTGCTCGCCCGCGAACATCGCATCCCGCAAGGGCTCCACCGCGGCGGCCCGAGCCAGATCGGTGAGCAGCCCCACGGTCTGCCGCGTGATCCGGTGCTTCGAGTAGTCGATGTAGAGGTCCCCGACTTCGATGACCAGGTCGGTGCCCCGATCGGGGTCGTCGGCGAAGAGGGTGCGGAGGTGGGTGTCGGCCAGATCGGCGCGGTGATCGACCAGGGCGGCCCATTCGGGTGACTGGTCGACTGGTGTGGCCATGGGGGCGAGGCTACGACTCGGGGTTCGGCCGAGGGCGGGCGGCCTACGGTGGGCCCGAAGGAGGCGCCATGCAACTCGGGATGATCGGACTGGGCCGAATGGGGGCCAACATGGTCCGCCGCCTGGAGCGGGACGGGCACGAGTGCGTCGTGCACGACGTGAGCCCGGACACCGTGGCCGCACTGGCGGCGGAGGCGGATGGCATCACCGGCGCCGGCTCGTTGGCCGACATGGCCGCGGCGATGGCCGCTCCCCGGTCTGTGTGGCTGATGGTGCCGGCAGGCCTGGTCGACGAGGTCATCGCCGACGTGGCCACCTATCTCGAGCCGGGTGACACGATCATCGACGGAGGCAACTCCAACCACAAGGACGACATCCGGCGAGCGGCGGAGCTGTCTGCGAACGGGTTGCACTACGTCGATGTCGGCGTGAGCGGCGGCGTTTGGGGCCTGGAAAACGGCTATGCCCTGATGATCGGGGGTGAAGAGGAGCCGGTGGGGCGCCTCGAGCCAGTGTTCCGGTCGCTGGCGCCGGGGACGGGCACGGTATTGGCCCGGACGGTCGGCCGGGAGGGTGAGCCGACCACGGCCGAGGAGGGGTTCCTGCACTGTGGACCAGCCGGGGCTGGTCACTACGTGAAGATGGTCCACAACGGCATCGAGTACGGGCTGATGGCCGCCTACGCCGAGGGGCTGAACATCCTGGCATCGGCTGGCATCGGCCTCTCCGACCAGGAGCACAATGCTGAGACCGCGCCGATGCGGAACCCGGAGGAGTACCAGTACCAGTTCGACCTGGCCGAGATCGTGGAGGTCTGGCGGCGGGGCACGGTCATTCGGTCGTGGCTGGTCGACCTGACGGCCAACGCACTGGTGGAGGATCCGACGCTGGCCGGCTTCGACGGCCGGGTCTCGGACTCGGGTGAGGGCCGGTGGACGTGTGAGGCGGCGATCGAGACCGGCGTGCCGGCACCGGTGCTGACGTCGGCGTTGTTCGAGCGCTTCAGCTCACGAGGCCGGGACGACTTCGCCGGCCGGGTCCTGTCCGCCCAGCGCAAGCAGTTCGGGGGGCACACCGAACTCCCGGGGGTGAGCTGAGCCCCACCGATATCGTTCGGACACCTCGGGGACGTAGCTCAGCTGGCTAGAGCACCTGCTTTGCAAGCAGGGGGTCGTGGGTTCGAGTCCCATCGTCTCCACCGTTGCGATGCCGCGATCGCGCTACCCACGACGAGCGGGCTCACAGCGTGCAATAGGCAGAGCAGTGCTGAGGACGGCAGTTGCTGCAGGACGCGCGTGGCTGCGAGATCCTCGAGAAGAAATAGAGCGGGCGTGTCCCATGCAGCTCTCGGTAGGCACCAAGATTCGCCGCGATCGCAGAACCTCTGAGCGCTGGCATTCACCACTCTCCGTGCTTCTAGCTCGACACTACAAGCCCGGTGCGACCGCTCACCGTGGTTGCGTTAGCCTCTCGACTCATGGCCTTCGTAGACCTCCCGGGTGAAACCGCGTCCCCATCAGAGCTGACGCGGCTTCGGTTCGGCCCGCCACCCACCCTTCCCGAGAATCTCATGCACGTGGTGGCGCTGCCGGGCGATCCGTGGTGGGACGCCGCCGCCGCCTTTGTCTATGACGAGTACCTCCGACGAGGGTGGTGCCAAGAGTCTTCGAATCGGCGAGTACCGGACCACGAGCCATGGGCTGAAGGCAGCACCTACCACATCATCAACGATGCCAAGGTTGGAATCGTCGGCACGCTTCGCACAATCGTCGGCACATTCGATGAGCTGCCAATCGGCAGTCAGTACCCACGCTCATCTGCTTGGCCTCCCGACCAGTGTTGCGAATTCGGGGCCTTCGTAGTCGCGCCAGGAGTTAGGAAACTGCAGGCCACCTCTTATTTGCATCGCTCTGCCCTAGAGATCGGCGTGAAGGGTGGAGCGAAGTCTGTCGTCGCGGTTGTTGAATCTCCCCTACTTCGGCTCCTTAGAGAAGGATACGGCTTTCCATTTATCCAGGTCGGAGCGGGCCACGACTACATGGGTGCCGAATGCGTCCCGATCGCTACGACATACCGCGATATCGCCGAATCTATCTTCAGCTTGGATATGGATATGTATGAGTGGTTGTTCCGCGTATTCTCCCCTGCGGAAATAGCGAACAACAACTTTCCCATTTCACTGGCGTAAATTCGTCGGCGCGATCGCCGCTCGGTACTGATTCCGCATCCGCAATACTGATGCAGAACCGAAGATCACTGCCAACGCCACTATGACGACGTAAACAAGCGTGGGAATACGCTTATTTCCTGCAAGTACGATGTAGATGTATGGCGCGAGAAACGTCACCGCTACCACAAGGGACCAAGCCTGTACAGCCCCGTACTTGCGGTATCGGAATCCATTGATCACCTTGACCTGACCGAGGGCGTACGGGAAGGCCGTGAGAACATCAATCGCTAAGAATACCCATGGGTTGACGCCATATTGCGAGAGAGTCGGCCACGCGACCAGCGCCCGTGCGATCGAGAACGCAAAGACCCCGATGATCCAGGCTCGGCCGAACCAACCAACGGGGACCCCGTCCTCCTCGAGCGCACCGGCGGGGACCACCTAACACCTCTGCCGGAGCGGCCGACGTTCACAACGTGGGACTCCCTGCATGGAAACGGATCCTCCTCGCGGGTTCGGCCGCGTCGCTGATCCTAGTTCTCGTCGGTCCCACGACTCGGCTCGCCATCGCACAGCCCCTGATCCTTGTGGGTCTCTTCATCTCCTGGGCCCGCATCCGCCGAATGAACACCCAGCACAAGCGTGCCTGGCAGTTCTTCGCCGCCGGCGGGACCCTGATGTTCATCGGTGGTGCGCTACGGGTCGTGCACGCCACTGTGTCCCACATCGATCGTCCGCTGCCGTCACCGGCTGACGCCCTGTACTACGCGGGCTACGCCGCGTTCATACTCGGTGCGCTCGAGTTGCTTCGCCGCCGATCGGATGCCGTTCGCGATACCGATGCGTGGCTCGATGCGCTAATCGTCGTTGGAGCGATCGGAATCTGTGTTTGGGCTGCGGGCCTCGAGGAGTACGCACTCAACCAGAGCATTCCGATCGCTGAACGAGTAGTGAACCTCGGCTATTCGAGCCTAACGTTGGTGCTGGTTGCAGTGAGCTCAAGGCTTGTGCACGCTCCCGGTGCGAGACCGGCATCATACTACTTTATTGGCGTGTCTATGGCCCTCTTTGTTACATCGGATCTCCTCACGACGATGGAGTATGTAAAGGGCATAGAGCTCGGGTTTGGTGTTATTCTGACGATCCCGATTTGGACTTTCTTCTTGGCGACTCTGTACCACCCAACGATGGAATCCCTAACGGACGCTCCACCTGATCACGAGCCGCGCCTCGGTGTAGGCCGATTCGTCCTTCTCGGATTTGCTCAGCTCATTCCTCCTGTATTTCTTACGCTCCAGGCCACGAAGATTGCGACAATGTCCCGGACATTTCTCGTCTGCTCCGCTTTCGTAATGACGACTCTCGTCCTAGCCCGCCTCACGCTACTGATCCGCAATCGCGATTCACTCTTGAACCGTGGAGAGGCGCTTCGAGCAGTAGCCGAGCGGCTCTCTGAAGAAGCCGACCTCGGCAAGATCTACGAGATAGGTGTCAATAATGTCAAAAGCGTCTGTGATTCGACGAAAGTGGCTGGCACCGCAATTCTCGAGCAGCGGGATACTCAGATGCACGTGGTGGCATCGGCTGGTCCGGGCTGGACAGCGATGCTGGGTGAGATCGAGCGATGGGCCAGGGAAGGTGACTCCGAAGCGGTCGGCTGGACGAGCGTTCGGATGCGGACGCTCGACGGGACGCGCTACGCGCTAGCCGCCGTGCAGGAACAGCCCCTGACAGTGCTCGTCGTTCGCACGAGCGACGTACTCGACCGACACGATCGACAATCACTAATCGCGCTCGCCAGGGAAGTGGGGTTCGCTCACCGGGGGGTGCGTCTGGTCGAGCAGCGGACGAAGCGTCGATACGAGGCGTTGGTTGAGAACTCGTCCGACATCGTCGCCGTGCTTGACGCCTCCATGCGGATGTCCTACGTGAGTCCAGCAGTTCGGCCGGCTCTCGGGTACGACCCTCGCTCGGTGTTGGAAGACGAATTCACGACCCTTGTCACGGGCAGTTCGCAGTCTGATTTCGTTCGCGCGGTTGAAGAAGTCACCTCCGGCGAACGCTCCGAGGTGACCCAGGAACTCGAGCTTGCACACGTGTCCGGCGCCGTCAAGTGGTTCGACCTCCACATCGCCGACCGGCGGAACGACCCGGACATCGGCGGAATCGCCGTGAACGCCCGCGACATCACCGAACGTCGCCAAGCGGACGCCGCTCTCCGTCAGAACGAGGCCAGGTTCAAGGCGTTGGTGCAGCACTCGTCGGACCTTGTGGCCGTGTTGGATGATATGGGCCGGTTCATCTATGTGAGTCCGTCGTCCCAGGGGCTGCTGGGAGTGCCGTCGGAGGAGCTCATCGGATTGCCAGCGGTGGATTTCATCGCTCCGGAGCAGCGCAATGCCGTGTCAATCCGGATCATCGGAGACGTGGCAGGCAAGGGCGTGCCCCAGCACATGGAGCTTCGGGCCGTCTCGGCCGACGGGCACCCGTTGATCCTGGACGCAACCGTCACCGACCTCAGCCACGATCCGGCGGTGGGGGGCGTGGTCATCAACGCCCGAGACATCACGGTCAGCCACAAGCTCGAGTCCGACCTGCGCTTTGCCGCCTATCACGACTCGCTTACCGGACTCGCCAACCGTCTGCTCCTGATGAAGAAGATCGAGGAGACCCGGCAGGACGACACGATTGCCGGCATCGCCCTCCTCTTCATCGACCTCGACGACTTCAAGACCATCAACGATGGGCTCGGCCACGCGGTCGGCGACGAGGTCCTCAACCTGGTCGCCTCCCGGCTGCGGACCGTCCTGCGGCTCCGCGACACCGCCGCCCGCCTCGGCGGTGACGAGTTCGCCGTGCTCCTCACCGAGTGCTACTCCGACGACGACGTCATCACCCTGGCTGGCCGGGTCCTGGCCGCCATCGCCGAGCCGATCGACCTGGCTGACCGAGAGCTGCACATCAGCGCCAGCGTCGGCATCAGCGTCGCCTGGGGTGACCGCCCCAGTCCCACGACAATGCTCCGTGACGCTGACGCCGCCATGTACAAGGCCAAGCAGGGCGGCAAGAACCGCGCCGAGCTGTTCGAATCCTCCCTCCAGGAAACGGCCATGGACCGCCTCGAGCTCTCCACCGACCTGCGCTCCGCCATCGAGACCGGCGAGCTCTTCCTCCTCTACCAGCCCATCGTCAACCTCGAGTCCGAGGCCATCGTGGGCCTCGAGGCCCTCGTCCGCTGGCAGCACCCAACCCGCGGAACGCTCAGTCCGGGGGTGTTCATCGAGCTGGCTGAGCAGACCGGACTCATCGTTCCCCTCGGTCGCTGGGTCCTGCGCGAGGCCTGCCGCCAGCTTGCGGCGTGGGACGCCGCCGGACTCGATTCGCCGAAGATGAGCGTCAACCTCTCGGCCCGCCAGCTCGGCGACGGTCAGCTCATGGAAGACATCATCGGCGCCCTCAGCACGTACAACATCAAGCCCGACCGCCTGTGCATCGAGGTCACTGAGAGCCTCCTGATCGACGAGACCGAGTTCACGATGGAGCGTCTCCGGGACATCCACACGGTGGGCGTCGCCCTGGCCGTGGACGACTTCGGCACCGGCTACTCGTCACTCAGCTACCTGCGTCGCTACCCGTTCGACCGCCTCAAGATCGACCGGGCCTTCGTGCAGGCCTTGGGCGAGGGAGCGTCCCGCGAACGCGACCTCGAGATCGTTCGGGCGATCGTCGATCTGGCCTCCCGCCTGGACGTCGACGTGGTGGCCGAAGGCATCGAAACCGACACCGAGTGGCAGCTGCTCCGCTCACTCGGGTGTGGCCTCGGCCAAGGCTTCTTCTTCTCCCGACCGGTGCCCCCCGAAGAGATCGCCCCCCAGCTGGCCACGACCAACGGCCACGCCCCGGCCAAGGCGATCGAGGTCGCCAAGGCCTGACCGTCCCGCACGCCAGCCGATCTGGCACCTCAATCTCGCGGTCCACCACGAGCCCCGGGTTCCAGGACGAGTGGTCAGGCGTAGATGGACTCGATCTCGGCGGCGTACTTCGTGTGGACACCGCGGCGCTTGAGCTTGGAGGTCGGTGTCAACTCCTCACTGTCGGGCAGCCACTCCGCACCGAGGATCACCACCTTCTTGACTCGCTCGGCGTTGTTGAACGGCGCCATCACCTCAGCCAGGCCCTTCTCGATCTCGGCTCGGACCTCCGGCCGGCCCGCCAGATCGGACAGATCGCTGAGCGCGATGCCGTTCGACGTGGCCCACGCCGTCGCCACCTCCGGATCGAGCACGACCAGCGCGGACACGAACGGCCGGTTGTCCCCAATGGCACAGGCCTGACCGACCAACGGGATCAGCTTGAGGTTGGCCTCCAGGTTGGCCGGGCTCAGGTTCTTGCCCCCGGCGGTGATGATCAACTCCTTCTTGCGGTCGACGATCGAGAAGTAGCCGTCCTCGTCGACCGTCCCGATGTCCCCCGAGTGCAACCATCCGTCGGCGTCCAGCGCCTCGGCCGTCTTCTCGGGGTCGTCCAGGTAGCCCTGGAAGACGTTGCCGCCGCGACAGATGATCTCGTTGTCCTCCTCGGCCAGTTTCACCTCGCAGCCGGGGATGGCCGGGCCGACCGTTCCCGCCTTGATGCGCCGCGCCGTCCAGGTCATCGGTCCGCTGCTCTCGGACATGCCGTAGATCTCCGACAGCGGCACCCGGATGGCCCGGAACCAACTCAGCAACTCGGCGGGGATGGGCGCCGCGCCCGTGATCGCGCACTCCACCTGATCGAGGCCCAGCATGGCCCGCACGTTGGCGAACGCGGCCTCGTCCATGGCCTCGTACGCCGCGATCTGCTCGTCCGTGGCCGTGCCCCAGTCCATGGCATCGACCAGTGGCTTGGCCGCCTCGACCGCGCCGGTGAACTGGGCCGCCTTCTGCGGGTCGGCACCCAACGCCCCCATGACCCCGCCGTAGAGCTTCTCCCACACCCGGGGCACGCCGAACATGAGCTGGGGTCGCACCTCCCGGGCGAAGGCCGCGATGTCGCCCGGATTCGGGCAGCAGGTGACCTCATAGCCCAGGAACGCCTGTTGATAGTGGCTGGTCATCCGCTCCGCGATGTGGGCCATCGGCAAGTACGACACCAGGCGCTTGCCGGCGTAGTCCTCGAAGTCGATGCACCGCTTGAGGCTCTCAACGGTCCACGCCACGTTCTCGTGGGAGATCATCACGCCCTTCGGCGGACCGGTCGTACCGGAGGTGTAGATGATCGTGGCCAGGTCACCGGGCTCGGCGATCGACGCCGCCTCGGTCAAGTCGATCGGATCGGTCGCCACGAGGTCCTCGTAGGTGAAGACATCCCCCGGAGCGAGGCCATCCGGGTCGTGCAGGACGCCCAGGTGCTCGAGCGCGGGGAGCTCCTCCCGCACCTTCAGGAACGACTCGAGGAACCCGAGGTCCTCCACCACCCCGAGGTGCGCATCGCAATGGCCGGCCAGGTAGGCGATCTGATCGGGAGACGACGAGTTGTAAATGGAGATCGCCGTGCCCCCACAGAAGTAGACCGCCATGTCCAGCACGTGGAACTCGGCGATGTTGCGCAGCATGAGTACGACCCTGGTGCCACGGCCGACACCCTTCGCCGCCAGCCCCGCTGCTGCCGCTGCGACCCGCTGGGCGTACTCGGCGAAGGTCCACTCCCCCCAGGTGTCATCGTCGTTGCGCCAACGCAGCGCCACGTCATCGGCGCAGGCCTCGACGGTCCGCACGAACGCCCGCGGGATCGTCTGGCCCTCGACCACGGACTGAATCTCGACGCTGGTCACCATCAGCGGTTCCCCCTGTTCAACCGGCAGCGTGGGAGCGCACCCTAGGTCCAGACGCGAGTCACAGCCTTCTGACCGGCGCCGCCTCGGCTGCGTACGGCAGTGAGGGTGGCAGTACGCTCTTGACTGATCAGTCAAGTTTTCGGACAAGAGGACAAGGGGGCCACCGTGGCCGAGGCCGTGATCGTCGATGCCATCCGTACGCCGATGGGAAAGCGCAACGGAAAGCTGTCCGGCTTCCATCCGGCCGATCTGGCCGGCGAGGTCCTGAAGGCCCTGAGCGATCGCAACGACCTCGACCCGGCGCTGGTCGAGGACGTGATCATGGGTTGTGTCATGCAGGTCGGCGCCCAGGGGGTCAACATCGGCCGCAACGCCGTGCTCGCCTCTGGCTGGCCCGAGTCGGTGCCGGCCACCACGATCGACCGCCAGTGCGGCTCGTCCCAACAGTCGGCCCACTTCGCCGCACAGGGCGTGATGGCCGGGGCCTACGACATCGTGGTCGCGGCGGGCATCGAGGTCATGTCGATGGTCCCCATGGGCGCCTCGATGATGGCCCCGAACACCGGCGTGCCGTTCGGTCCCAACATGATGGCTCGCTACGAGGACCGGGGCGGCCTCGTCCCCCAGGGCATCTCCGCCGAGCTCATCGCCGAGAAGTGGAACCTGTCCCGCGAGGAGCTCGACGCCTACGGTGCCCGCAGCCAGCAGTTCGCGGCCAAGGCCCGAGAAGAGGGTCGGTTCGAGCGGGAGATCCTTGCAGTCCAGGCTCGCCCGATCGACAAGGAGACAGGCAAGCTCATCGCCTCCGACGAGGTCCTGTCCCAGGACGAGGGCATTCGACCGGACACCACCGTCGAGACCCTCGCCAACCTGAAGCCCGCCTTCAAGCCCGACGGTGTGGTCACGGCCGGCAACTCGTCCCAGATCACCGATGGGGCCTCCGCGGTGCTCATCATGAGCGAGGCCAAAGCCAACGAGCTGGGGATGACGCCCAGAGCCCGCTTCCACTCCTTCTCCCTCGCCGGGGTCGACCCCATCTTCATGCTCACCGGTCCCATTCCGGCCACCGAGAAGGTCTTCGAGCGCTCGGGCCTCACCATGGACGACATCGACCTGGTCGAGATCAATGAAGCCTTCGCCTCGGTGGTCCTGGCCTGGGAGAAGGAACTGCACCCGGACATGGACAAGGTGAACGTGAACGGCGGTGCCATCGCCCTCGGCCACCCCCTCGGCTGCTCCGGCGCCCGCCTCATGACCACCCTGCTCCATGAGCTCGAGCGAACCGGCGGCCGCTACGGCCTCCAGACCATGTGTGAGGGCGGCGGACTGGCCAACGCCACCATCATCGAGCGCCTCTAAGCCGGTACAAGCGCTGTCACGACCCCGACGGCGTGACCCGCTCTACGGATCAGCCGGCCCTACCCTCCGACAACGAACCAGTCGGCGAGCCCCGAGGGGGACCAGCCATGACGGACCAGCCACCCACTGGCGGTGACCCCAGTGCAAGCGTGTTCGGGCAACCGACCACGCCGGCCGGTGACCCCACGGTCGCTGTCCCCGCGGTGCCCCCAACCCCACCCGGAGGTCCCCGTCCGCCCGACGACAGTGACGAGGCCGACGAACCGACTCCCTGGTATCAGAACCCCGCCGCCGTCGTGATGCTCGTCATCGTTGTCCTGCTGGTGCTCGTCCTCGGCTGGTTCCTGTTCGCCAGCGGTGGCGACGACGACACGGACACGACGACCACCACGACATCCACGACCACGACGCCGACGACGACGTCCACGACGACGACCACCACCACCACCACGACGACGACGACCACCACGACGACGACCACGCCGCCCACCACGATCCCGGTGCTGGAGCCGGGAGATCCGTGCTCGCCCGAGGAGGGGCTCGCCGACTGCATCGACCCTGACGGCGACGGCAACTACGTGTACCTGATCGGAGGCGGCGACTGCGTGTCGGTCCGCCCTGACCCGTCCACGTGTGCAGATCTCGACGGCGACGGGATCGCCGGGTACCCCGACGCGGGCTAGCGACCGGTCAGGGACACGACGGGCGCCGTAGGCTCGGGGGTGCCATGGGAACGGTCCTCAAGCTCCTGATCGCAGTGGCCTTCGGCTACGCCATCTTCCGCGTGGGCCTGACCATGCTGCGCATGTTCGCCCAGCCCGTGGCCGAGCCGCCGCCGCCCGGTGAGCTGCGCCGGGTGAAGCTCATGTACCGCTGCGACCTGTGCGGCACGGAGGTCCGCATGACCGCGGCCCTGGACCAGGATCCGGAGCCGCCCCGCCACTGCCTCGAGGACATGACCCTGGTCACCCCCGTCGACGACAGGTGACGGTACGTGGTCAGATGACCACGTATTGCTGGATTCTTTCCACAGGGTGTGGGTAAGGCTGGGGAGAGTCACATCGATGTAACTCGTGGGCCATCCCTTCGTCACGCGGATGCCACCCTGAGTGGTCGACTAGTGATACTGCGTGGCGGTGATGATGCCCATGAGGATCAGGCCGAGGCCGACGAGCAGGTACCAGTTGTTGGTGTCCCCGGGCATGAGCCCCAGGTAGTTCAGGAAGATCACCACGGCACCGGCGCCCAGAAACGTGAACATGACGATCGGCACCCAGACGGGGCTGACCTTGACATCGCGGGGTATGGGCGGCGTGTAGCGGCTGCTGGCCCCCGCCACCTCGCCGCCCGGACGGGTGCCCTTCGGCGTCACGCGCCCGGCGGGGACCCGGCGCTTCACCGGCTTCTTGTTGGCCATCGCCCCTGAACCTAGACAAAACCGCGGCCAGGGTCCGAACGGGCGGCCGTAGCGTGGGCGCCGTGACAGCCCGGGTCTTGGTCATCGACAACTACGACTCGTTCGTCTACAACCTCGTGCAGTACCTCGGCGAGCTGGGCGCCGAGCCCGTCGTGCACCGCAGTGACGCCTTCACGCTCGACGACATCGAGGCCCTCGCCCCCGACGCCGTGCTCATCAGTCCCGGACCCGGGCGCCCGGAAGACGCCGGCCTGTCCAACGAGGTCATCGCCACCTTTGCCGGGCGGGTCCCGATCCTGGGCGTCTGCCTCGGTCACCAGTGCATCGGCCAGGTCTACGGCGGCGAGATCGTGGGGGCGCCGGCGATCATGCACGGCAAGACGTCCGAGATCCGGCACGAGGGGGCTGGTGTGTTCGCCGGCCTCCCCAGCCCACTCGAGGCGACCCGCTACCACTCCCTCGTCGTCGGCGCCGACTCGGTGCCGGACGCGCTCGAGGTGACGGCCCGCACCGAGGACGGCGTGGTCATGGGCCTGCGTCATCGGGAGCTCGACGTGGAGGGCGTGCAGTTCCACCCCGAGTCGATCCTGACCGAACACGGCCACGACCTGCTCCGGACCTTCCTGGCCCGCACCGGGGCGCCCGTCACCTGACCATCCCGAAGGCCAGGTGGTCTCGGACCCTCGATCCCGTCCCGACCAGCGCTCCTCCGCGGAGGCGCTGGTCCGCGTTCAGGGGGCGACCGTCGGCGGGACGGTCGGCGGGGTGGTCACGGGAGGCGCCGTGGCGGGCGGAGCCGTGACGGGTGGCAGCGTCGGAGGCGTCGTGGTCGACGGCGGGACCGGCACCACTCGGATGATCACGACCGAGCCGACGGGAGCGGTCGTCCCGGCAGGCGGGTTCTGGGACCAGATCTGGCCTTCGTCGTATTGCTCGGAGGGGTCTTCGGCCTGCTCCTGCTGGACGAGGAACCCCGCCTCCTGCAGCGTCTGGGTGGCCGAGAACACGTCGAGTCCCAACACCCCCGGTACCTGCGCCGTCTCCGCCCCGGCGCTGACCACGATGGTGACCACGGAGTGCTCATCGACATCGCTGTCGGGCTGGGGGTCCTGGCTGATGACCACGTCGACCGCCACCTCGGGGTCGGCCTGCATCTGCACCTCGACCCGCAAGCCGGCCCGACGCAGGTCCGTGGCGGCCCGCTGACGGTTCTGGCCCACGACGTTGGGCACCGTGACCGTGATCACGTCGTTCTTCTCGTCGAGCTGCTGGGAGAGCAGGTAGAGGCCGCCGGCCAGGGCCGCCATGACCAGGATCATGAACAAGAGGAAGAAGCCGGTGCGGCGGGGGGGCTCGACGTAGCGGCCGTCCTCGAACGAGCCGAAGTCGATGTCGTCGGCCGGTGGGGGCCCCGCCACGGGTGCGGTGACCGGGACGGGTGCGACCTCGGCGATCTTGTGGCCTTCCCGGAACCGGCGCAGGTCGGCCCGCAGGTCGTCGGCCGACGGGTAGCGATTGGCCGGCTCCTTGGCCAGCAGCTTCATGGTGATGGCATCGATCTCGACCGGCAGCGCCGGGTCCACCGTCCGCAGCGCCTTTGGCGCCTCGTGGACGTGGGCGTAGGCGATGGCTACGGGCTCGTCGCCCGAGAAGGGGGGCTGGCCCACGAGCATCTCGTAGAGGACAACGCCGAGTGAGTAGAGATCGCTGCGAGGGTCGACGGGCTTGCCCTGGGCCTGCTCCGGCGAGAAGTAGGTGGCCGTGCCCATGACCGTGCCCGCCTTGGTCAGCTCACTGTCCCCGCCGGCGAAGACCCGGGCGATGCCGAAGTCGGCCACTTTGACCTGCCCGTCCTTGGCCACCAGCACGTTGCCCGCCTTCACGTCCCGGTGGACCATGCCCTCCCGGTGGGCGGCCCCCAGACCAGCGGCGACGTCGGCGGCGATGTCGGCGGCTCGGTCGGGGTGAAGACGACCTTCGGCCCGGAGCAGCTCGGCCAACGACCGACCGTCGATGAACTCCTGGACGATGAAGTACTCGCCGTCCTCCTCGAAGTAGTCGAAGACGGCGACGATGTTGGGGTGGGTCAGCTTGGCTGCGGCCTGCGCCTCCCGACGGAAGCGCTCGACGAACGACGGGTCGGCGGAGTGCTCGGCCGCCAGGCGCTTGATCGCCACCGGTCGGTCCAGGAGCTGGTCCTGGGCCAGGAAGACCTCGGCCATACCCCCCTTTCCGATGGACTGCTGGAGGGCATACCGGCCGCGGTAGACGACGGGGTCAGGCGGCTCGGTCACGGCGCCACAGAGTAGTGAGGGCGCCGTCGGCTCCCATGGTCCCTAGGGGCAACCACTGCCGCCGTCGACCTCCATGGCGGTGGCGATGATGCAACGGGCGATGGGCCCGGCCTCGCTGTTGCCCGTCGCCTCACTCCCCACCCCGGGGGTGCCCTCGACGAGCACGGCCACGGCGATCTCAGGCTCGCTCCCCTCGGGGCCGGCCCAAGCGATCATCCAGGCGTGCGAGCTGGGCGGGTCGGTGCCCAACTGGGCGGTCCCCGTCTTGGCCCCGACGTCGAGGCCGGGGAGCCCGGCCAGGTTGGTGGCCGTCCCCCCCAGCACGCCCCGCATCGCCTCCTGCATCGTGGCCGCGTCACCGGCGCTGATGGGCTGCAGCCAGACCTCCGGGTCGTAGGTCTCGACGACATCGCCGTCACCGTCCCGCAGCTGGGTGACGACGTGGGGTGCCATCGTCACGCCGTCGTTGGCGATCGTGGCGGCGATGAGGGCCATCTGAAGCGGCGACGCGGCGACCTCGAACTGGCCGATGGCGGACTGCGCCAGGGCGGGGGCGTTGTCGGTGAAGTCGGTGGGGAAGTTGGAGGCCACCGCGCCGGGGAGGTCGATGGGTGGCTCCCGGTTGAAGCCGAAGGCCTCGGCCCCGGCGATGGTGCGATCGGCGTGCAGCGTCTCGACGGCCATGCGGGCGAAGGAGGTGTTGCACGACTCGGCCAGGATGACGAACAAGGTCCCGCCGCAGGTGTGGGAGTTGTTCATGGGCCGCGTGGTCTGAGGCGGGACCCAGGAGGACTCGACGGGGTACGAGGGGTTCTCGGGGCTGACCACGCCGAACTTGAGTCCGCTGGACCCGACGACGACCTTGAAGGTCGATCCGGGGAAGTAGCGGTCCTGGTACGAGGTGGCGACCAGAGGCGAGTTGGGGTCGTCGGGCTGGAGGAACGCCCGCTGCTCGCGGACGTCGGCGAAATCATGGCCGGCCAGGAGATTGGGGTCATAGGAGGGGTAGTCCCAGAGGGCGAGGATCTCACCCGTGCGAGGGTCGATGGCCACCACCGCCCCGCGCCGCTGGCCCAACATGTCCTTGGCCTGCTGCTGGAGGTCGGTGCGCAGCGACGTGCGCAGGTCACCGACCTGGTCCTCCCCCACGAAGAGGTCGGCGAATCCCCGAAGCTGCTGCTCGGCGGTGTCACCCACGAGCTCGTCCTGGTAGCTCCGCTCCAGGCCCGTCGCCCCGAACTCGAAGGAGAAGAAGCCGGTGGCGGCGGCGAACAGGTCCCCCGTCGGATAGCGACGCTGGTAGTCGAATTCGTCGTTGACGGGGACCGACGCGGCGAGGACCGTGCCGTCCGCGGCGGAGATGGTGCCCCGGTTGCGGGCGTAGTCGATGCGGATGACATCGGTGTTCTCGGGTCGCTCGTTCAGAGCCTCGGCCCCGAAGAGCTGGATCTGGTTCAGCATCCCGAACAGGGCGATGTAACAGACGACGAGCGCGATCCCCAGCTGGCGGATCTGCTTGTTCACGCCCCGCCCCCTTGGTCGGGTAGCCGACGATTGCGTCGGCCGGCGCGCTCGGACTGGCGACGGGTGGTGTCGTCGGAGATCCTCATCAGCAGGGCCAGGATCACGTAGTTGGCGATCAAGGACGACCCGCCGTAGGACACGAAGGGCAGCGTGACACCGGTGAGGGGCAGGAGTCTGGTCACCCCGGCGACGATGATGAAGCCCTGGAAGCCGAGAAGGGCGGTCAGGCCGGCGGCCAGGAGCTTCTCGAACTCGTGCTCCGCGGCCACGGCGATGCGCAACCCGGTGCCCACCAGCAGCAGGAAGCCGACGAGGACGAGGGTCCCTCCGAGCAGGCCCAGCTCCTCACCGATGACGGTGAAGATGAAGTCGGTCTCCACGGCAGGGAACCGGTCGAAGCGCCCGAGGCCGGGCCCGGTGCCCGACAGGCCCCCCAGAGCCAGGCCGAACTGGCTGCGGCAGATCTGCTGTCCCTCGGCGAAGCACAGGTCCCACGGGTCCAGCCAGATGTCCACCCGCTGCTGCACGTGGGTGAAGGTCTTCCAGGCGAAGAACGCCCCGGCGCCGAAGAGGGTGGCACCGACGAGCAGGTAGCTGCCGCGCTGGGTGGCGATCCAGAGCATCACCACGAAGATCGTGAAGAACAGCAGGGAGCTACCGAGGTCCTTCTCGAAGAACAGGACCATCAGGGAGAAGCCCCAGGCCAGGAGCACCGGGAACAGGTGCTTCGGCTCGGGCAGCTTGATCGGGCCGACGCCCCACGTGGCGATGCTGAGCAGCTCCCGCTTCTCGACCAGGTAGGACGCGAAGAAGAGGGCGAGCAGGACCTTGGCGAACTCCCCGGGCTGGAAGTTGATCGGTCCGAACGACACGAAGATGCGGGAGCCGTTGACCTCGTTGCCCACGAAGGGCAGGAGGGGCAGGAGGAGCAGGCCCACGCCCAGGGCCATGAACGTGTAGCGGTAGCGGTCGAGGTCCCGGACCCGCCGGACGATCACCAGGGTGGCGATGAACGCCCCGATGCCGACGGCGGTCCACGTGGCCTGGAGCCCGGCCAGGTCCTCGTTGAGGCGGGCGATGAAGACGTACCCGAGCCCATTGAGAAGAGCGGCGATCGGCAACAGGGTGCCGTCGGCGTCGGGAGCCCATCGCCGGGCGGCGAGGTGGGCGGCCAGGAGCAGGACGAGGATGACCCCGAGAAATGGCCCGATGTCGGCCGGGATGGTGGCGTTCTGGCCGAAGGCAGCCAGGGCGTAGGTCGCCCCGACGGCTACTACGGCCAGCAGGATCAGGCCGAGCTCGGTCCGGCGCCGGGGGGCGGCCACTGGTCAGTTGTTCCCGGCCGGCTTCGTCCCGTCGTCCCCCGCCCCGCCACCGGCCCCGCCCCCGGTGCCGCTCGCCGGTTGCGTGGTCGTCGTGGTCGTGGTCGTCGTCGTCGTGGTCGTCTGGTCGGCCAGTTGATCGATCTGGCTCTGGAGGTTGGCCACGTAGTTGTCGGCATCGTCCCGGGTGGCCTGGTCGACGCCGTCCTCGAGGTCGGCCAGCTCGGCCTCGGGCACGTCGACCACGGAGATGGCCGTGCGCTCCTCCACCGTCGGGTCGAACAAGAGGAAGCCGCCGGGGCGACCCTTGAAGATCGTCACCTGCTCGTCGTCGATGGTGACGAAGAACGTGTTGCGGGCATACCAGCCCAGGGCGCCGATGACCAGGGCCACGAGCAGGAGCAGGGCCACGACGAACACCGCGACCCGCCAGGTGAACCGCCGGGCACGGGTCAGGGGCTCGACGTCCTCGTCGGGGTCGAGGGTGGCCGCGGAGGCGCCGGGCGCCTCATCGGGGAGCGCCACCGGGACCGCCGGGCTGACGGCGGCATTGGGCTGGGTGGTCGGGTCGCCGTCAGCGCCCTCTTCGCCCTCGACGAGAGCCGCCGGGACCGCCCCGCCTTCGGTCGACACCACGTCCACGACGACGGCCGTGATGTTGTCGCGGCCGCCCCCCTCGTTGGCCAGCCGCACCAGCTCGCGAGCGGCGTCGGCGGGGTCGTCGAACCGACGGAGGGTGGCGATCATCCGCCCCTCGTCGACCTCGTTGAACAGGCCGTCACTGCAGATCAGGAACCGGTCACCCGGTACCGGTTCGACTTCCCAGGAGTCGACGGCCACCGCCTCGTCGATGCCCAGCGCCCGGGTCAGGATGTTGCGCTGGGGATGGGACTCGGCCTCCTCGGCGGTGATCCGACCCTGCCGGACGAGGCTGGCCACGAGGCTGTGGTCCTCGGTGAGCTGTTCGAGGTGGTCCCCCCGGGCCCGGTAGAGCCGGGAGTCGCCGACGTTGACGATCCCGAGCCGCTTGCCCTCGCTGGTGTCCACGTCGGCCAAAGCGGTGAGGGTGGTGCCCATCCCTTTCAGGTCCGGCGAGGTGCCCGCTTTCTCGAAGACGGCCTGGTTGGCCGAGCGCACGGCCTGCACCAGGGTCGAGGTGCTCGGATCGTCGTGGGCCTTGCCGAGGGTCTCCAGGGCGAGAGCCGAGGCCACCTCGCCCCCCTGATGGCCGCCCATGCCGTCGGCAACCGCGAAGAGCTCGCCCTCCCG
The DNA here is from genome assembly GCA_963725155.1 of uncultured Microthrixaceae bacterium. Lineage (GTDB taxonomy): Bacteria > Actinomycetota > Acidimicrobiia > Acidimicrobiales > DATDAH01 > DATDAH01. Next base: position 265,624 of record CAVRXU010000002.1, on the reverse strand, counting down.
CACCAGGAGGCTGTCCTGGTTGTTGGAGCGGACCCGGCCCACGTCGGTGGCCGAGCCGGCCCGGAACGTGGTCACGCCAGCTCCATGACGGTGTTGCCCACCTGCAGCCGGTCGCCCCGCTTCATGACGATCGAGCCCGTGACGCGGGCGCGGTTGAGGTACGTGCCGTTGGTCGAGCCGAGGTCTTCCACCAGGTACTGACCGTCACGAGCGAACACCCTGGCATGGAGTTGGGAGACATAGGTGTCGTCCAGGGTGACCTGGCACCCGGCCGCCCGTCCGACGGTCAGCTCCTGGCCCAGGGGGAAGGTCCGACCCCGTTGGGCGACGGGTTCGACCACGAGCAGGTGGGGCTCGCCCATCTTGCGGGCCTTGCGGGAGGGCGCCACCTGGCTGACCGCCGCGGCCTGCTGGCGCCGCGTGGAGACCCGGGGGCCGCGGATCTCGGCCCACACGGCACGCAGCACGCGGAGGAAGAAGAGGTAGAGCAGCGCCAGGAGCGCGAACTTGAGAATCGTGAGGAGCTGCTCGGACATCTACGACGCCTCGAAGATCATCCGGGTGTTGCCGACCAGGATCTCGTCGCCGTCGATGAGGACCTGTTCGGCCACTCGCAGTCCGTTGACCCGGACCCCGTTGGTGGAGTTGAGGTCGACGAGGGCGTAGCCGGTGCCGCGGGGAACGATCTCGGCGTGGCGCCGGCTGACGTTCGTGTCGTGGAGCTGGATGTTGCACTCCGGAGCGCGCCCGATGACGACCGGCTGCTCGCCCAATCCGATGCGTTGGTTGGTCGGCAACAGGAGCGAGCCCGCCCCGACCCCTCCCGTGCCCTCAGCCATCTTGGACTCGATCTGGAAGGTCCCGGTGCGCAGCTTCTCCCACGGGGAGAGCTCGACTCGGACAGGACCGACGAAGCCGTAGGTCTCGTCCCGGGCGTGCTCGCGCGCGGCCTCGCACAGCTCGAGGACCAGCGCCTGTTCCATCTGGGCGAAACGCTCGTGATCACCGGGGCTGAGCCAGATGGTGAAGTCGTTGGGCACGACCACCCGGCCGTTGACATCGACCGATCGGGCGCCGTCCATCTCCCGGGTCAGGCGGCGGCCGACCTCGACGGGGCGGAGGCCGCTGCGGAACATCCGCGAGAAGGTCCCCTCAACCAGGTTCTCGAGTCGGCGCTCGAACCCTCGCAGAGCCACGGAGAGAACATAGGCGCTACCGTCCCCCGTTCCCCGTGGGAGGCGGTCCGTGAGCGAACCCATCGACGACCCCGACGGCCAGGGTCGGGCGTGGACGCCGGTCGATCGACGACGGATCCTTCTGGCCGCTCTGGTCACCGTCGCGTTGCTCGTCTTGCTCTGGATCGAGGCCTTCTCCGGGTCGGATTCCGACGAGGCGGGCGATGCCCCGGTCGGGGACTGGCCGACCAGTCCCGTCGCCGAGGATGACGTCCCTGCCGACCTCCTGCGCACCTACCAGGAGGCCTCTACGAACTGCCCCGGCCTGCCGTGGCCCGTCGTGGCCGCCATCGGCAAGGCGGAGACAGACCACAACCGGTCCTCGGGCACGTCGGGCTCCGGCGCCGTCGGCCCCATGCAGTTCCTGCCCGAGACCTGGGAGATGTTCCAGGCCGACGGCGACGGGGACGGCGACGCCGATGTCGAGGACGAGGAGGACGCCATCGCCGGTGCGGTGCGCCTGCTCTGCGCGAGCGGGGGTGAGGATCCGGACACCCTCCAAGCGGCGATCTTCGCCTACAACCGCTCCGACGGGTACGTCGCCGACGTCCTCGAAATCGCCCGCTCCTACACCACCGGCACCATCGACGCCCCGTAGGGCACGACCGAGGCACGCGGGTAGGCTCTCGGCTCCACTCGGGCGAGTGGCGGAATTTGGCAGACGCGCAGGATTCAGGTTCCTGTGTCCGAAAGGACGTGGGGGTTCAAGTCCCCCCTCGCCCACCACTCAGCGACCTCGTCGGCAGTCGCACCTCCCCTGACGGGCGGTAGTCACCGTGGACCAAGAGAGCACTGCCGGACCGGTCGACGACGCATTCAGCGAGCCGTACGTCGATGTCGACGAGTGGCGAGACGCCCCGGTCCGCCACCGCTACGTCCACGGCGGGTTCGCCGGCACCGAGACGCTGTTCTCGATCTACCTCCCCCCGCCGGAGCAGTACGAGGGACGGTTCTTCCAGCACATCACCCCCGTGCCCGACAGCGAGAACCTCGCGCAGTCGGCGACCGGCGAAGAGGACAAGATCGGGTTCTCGATCGCGAGTGGGGCCTACTTCCTCGAGACGAACGGCGGGGGGACCTCGGGCAGCCCGGGCTCGTCGGTCGACCCCACCATCGCCGCGTATCGGGCCAACGCCGCGGCCGCGCAGCACTCCCGCGTCATCGCCGCCGAGATGTACGGGGAGCACCGGCCCTACGGCTACGCCTACGGAGGCAGCGGCGGCGGGTTCCGCACGATCGGCGGGGCCGAGAACACCACCGGCGTGTGGGACGGTTTCGTTCCGTACGTGATCGGGTCGCCAATGGCCATCCCGAATGTGTTCTGCGTGCGCATGCACGCTCAGCGGATCCTGCGCCACCGCCTCGACCAGATCGTCGACGCCGTCGAGCCCGGCGGCAATGGCGACATGTACGAGGGGCTGGACCCCGAGGAGCGCAGCGCCCTCGAGGAGGTGACCCGGATGGGCTTCCCGCCGCGCTCGTGGTTCGGCCACCGCACGATGGGCATGCACGCCTTCCCGGTGCTCTACCGGGGCGTGACCATGGCCGACCCGTCGTACTTCGAGGAGTTCTGGACCGAGCCGGGCTACCTCGGCCACGACTCGCCCTCACTCCAGCGAGCCATCGTGCACCATCGATGCGAGGTCGCGGCGATGATCACCGACCGGGAGGCGGCGGCCCTCGGCCTCCCCGTGGAGCCACAGGCGGGCCAGGCCGGGGGTCAGGTCGACACGGCTTGGCGAGGGGCGGACGGGCCGCCGTCCGTCCCCGTCGCGGTCCGTCTCACCAGCGCGCCGGAGGGAGAGATCCTGGGCGCCGACCTGGTCGTCACCTCCGGGGCGGCCGCCGGCGCCCGCCTCCTCCTGGTCGACGTCCTGGACGACATCGCCGTCTTCGGCCCGGGGGACGGCGACGTCATCGCGCGGCTCCAGCCCGGTGACGAGGTCGAGGTCGACAACCGCGGGTTCCTCGCCGCACAGACCTACCACCGCCACCAGGTGCCGACCGAGGACTTCTACGTGTGGGACCAGTTCCGCAACCCCGACGGCACGCCGATCTATCCCCAGCGTCCACTCATCCTCGGACCACTGTTCGCCGCGGCGGCGGCCGGGACGGTGCAGACCGGCCGCTTCGAAGGGAAGATGATCGTCGTCGAGTCCCTCCTGGATCGGGAGGCCTTCCCGTGGCAGGCCGACTGGTACCGCTCGCGGGTCCGGGAGCACCTTGCGCACGCCACCGACGAGCACTTCCGGCTCTGGTTCGTCGACAACGCCCTGCACGGGGACAGCGAGATCCAGGAGAGCCCGACCCACACCATCAGCTACCTCGGGGTGTTGCACCAGGCGCTCCGCGACCTCAGCAACTGGGTCGAGAACGGAGTCGCCCCGCCACCGAGCACGACCTACGAGGTCGTGGACGGGCAGGTCGTGGTACCGGCCGAGGCCCGTGAACGTCAGGGCATACAGCCCGTCGTGGCGCTGGAGGTGGATGGTGAGGTCTCAGCCGAGGTGGCGATCGGTGCCGAGGTGACCTTGCGGGCCGCAGCGCAGGTTCCTGACGGGACGGGTGAGCTCGTGAGCCTCGAGTGGGACGTCGACGGCACAGGTGACTACCCGGTCCGTGAGCCCGTGACCGCGGGCGAGCAAGCCGTCGTCGAGCATCGTCACTCGTTTGCCGAGGCCGGCACCTACTTCCCCACGGTCCGGGCAGCCGCCCACCGCGATGGGGATCCGACGACGCCCTACGCCCGCATCCAGAACCTCGCCCGGGCCAGGGTCGTCGTCACCGGCCCGTAGCCGGTCCGATGCCGAACATCGTGCAGAACGCACTGGTGGTCCCCCGCCCACTGAGGCGCGTCGGCCTGCTCATGGGAAGCCGACGTGGGCTTCGACGGCGTCAGCGACGACGGAGACGGCCGGCATGTGCGCGATCTCCTCGGAGAGCGCGGCCGCTGCTGACTTCGGGCCCGGCGTCTCCAGGAGCCGGCGAAGCGCGTTGCCGAGGGCGTCCCTGTCGACCGCGCCCGGCCCCACCAGGGTCATTCCCGCACCCAGGCTGTCCAGGTTGGCGGCGTTGGCGAACTGGTCCGCGCCGCGGGGCAGGCAGAGAAGGGGAACACCGTGGGCCAGCGAAGCGAGGACCGTGCCGGAGCCGCCGTGGCACACGACCGCGGCCGAACGGGGCAACACCTCTGATTGCGGCACGAAACGCTCGACGGTCACGTTGCCCGGGACCGCGCCGAGACCCGAAGGGTCTCCGAACGGACCCACGGTGACGAGCACCTCCTCCGCCACGCCCGCCGCCGCGTCCACCGCGGCGCGAAAGCCGGGATCGATCACGTTCCACACCGTGCCGAAGGTGACATACACCAGCCCACCGGATGCGGCGACGCCCTCCGCCGGACGACAACGCTGCACCTCGGCGACATGGGTCATGGCAGACGACTGCAGCGACGGCGGGTAGATGTCGATGTACAGCCCTCGATAACAGCCGGCGTACGGGTCGGGCGCGAGTCCGAGGTCCTCCCACAGTGGGGCCATCTGCTCCCCCGCCCGACGGACCGAGGGCTCCGGCACGAGCTCGCCGAAACCGTGACACACCGACCGGATATCGCTCGCGGCCGCGACGAGGGGCCCAGCCAGCTCGGCCGCGTCGTGCAGCACCAGGTCCGGACGCCATCGCTGCACCAGCGGCAAGAGGGCCTCGAGCATCGGTGGGGCGGCCAACTCACCGAAGAGCTTGCTGAAGGCGACCGCTCGCCGCTCCCGCTCCGGAAGGGAGGAGGCATTCGGGTACCGACGGGCGAACTGGGCGTGACGCTCGGCGACAGAAAACCCGGCCGTGGTCACGTCGAACCCGCCGTCCACGAGGACGTCCACGTTGCCCGGGCCGACCACCCACCTGAGCTCGTGTCCCCGCTCGACCAGATCCTCGGCCAGTCGTCGGACCGGGAGGATGTGCCCGAGCCCTGCCGTGGTCGTCACCAGGATCCTCACGACCTGTGGCCTCCCGTCGGACGTGCTCGACGCCTGGGCGACGCAGGCAGGTCCGGGGCGAGCATCCCACGAATGACGATTGGCGCCACCCGGAAGGCGAACCCGACCGTCAGCCCGCCTTCCGGGGAAATCGGCCGTTGCGGGGGCGGGTGACACCTATCGTGGGGACGTGCGCTGAGAGCTCGGATCCGTGACCTTCTGTCCGCTCGTCCGAGGAGTCCTCATGCCCTCCGCCTCCCGCTCCACCCTCATCGCCCGCGACGTGTCCGTCTCCTTTGGCCCGGTGACGGTGCTCGACGGTGTCTCGGTCACGATCGGGCCGGGTGACCGCCTGGGCCTGGTCGCCCCCAACGGCACGGGCAAGTCGACCCTGCTGCGGGTCCTGGCCGGGCTGCTCGAGCCCGACGATGGCCGCGTCGACCTCACGCCGCCGTCCGCCACGGTGGGCCTGCTGGCCCAGGAGCCCGAGCGCCGCGTCGACGAGTCCGTGCGCCACGCCATCGCCCGCCGCACCGGCGTCACCGAGGCCACCGAGGAGTACGAGGCAGCCACCATCGCCGTCGCCACGGCGCCCGAGGCCACGGCCGACCGCTACTCGGTCGCGCTGGACCGGTGGTTGGCCCTGGGCGGGGCCGACCTCGACGCCCGCATCGGTGAGACGTGGTCGGAGCTCGGTCTGCCCGACCGACTGCTCGACCAGCCCACGGCCACGCTCTCGGGCGGCGAGGCCGCGCGGGCGTCGCTGGCCGCCGTGCTCCTGTCCCGCCACGACGTGCTACTGCTCGACGAACCCACCAATGACCTGGACTTCGCCGCGCTCGACCATCTGGAGCGCTTCGTCCTCCGGCGAGAGGCCCCTCTCCTGCTCGTGAGCCACGATCGGGCGTTCCTCGAACGCACCATCACGGGGGTGATCGAACTGGACGAGCACTCCCGTCGGGAGACCCGCTACGAGGGCGGCTGGCTGGCGTACCTCGAGGAACAGGCCGTCGCCCGCCGCCACGCGGAGGAGGCCTACGAGCTCTACGAGTCGACCAAAGGCGAGCTGGTGGCTCGGGCCCACCGGCAGCGCCAGTGGTCCGACCAGGGCGTGATCCACCGGAACAAGAACCCGAAGGACAACGACAAGTTCCTGCGGAACTTCCTAAACGACCGGACCGAGAAGCAGGCCGGCAAGGTGCGCCAGTCGGAGAAGGCCGTCCTCCGACTGGAAGCCGACGCCCCGGACAAGCCCCGCACGAGCTGGGAGCTGCGGTTCGAGATCGCCGAGGCCACCCGCAGTGGCCAGGTCGTGTCCTCGCTGGAGGGCGCTGTGGTCGACCGGGAGGACTTCCGGCTCGGTCCGGTCGATCTGGAGATCAGGTGGGCCGACCGGGTTGCCATCGTCGGACCGAATGGAGCAGGCAAGACCACGCTCCTCGACGCACTACTCGGCCGGGCCGAGCTGGTCGGAGGGCGGCAGCGCCTCGGGCCCGGCGTCGTGGTCGGTGAGGTCGACCAGGCCCGCGACCTGCTCGATGGTGACGGGCCCCTGCTGGACACGTTCCAGCAGGCCGCCGGGATGGCCTCCACGGGCGAGGCCCGCACCCTGCTGGCCAAGTTCGGCCTCGGCGCCGCCCACGTCCTCCGCCCGGCCCGCACCCTGTCACCGGGCGAGCGCACCCGAGCCGGCCTGGCGCTGCTGCAGGGCCGGGGCGTCAACTGCCTGGTGCTCGACGAGCCCACCAACCACCTCGACCTCCCCGCTCTCGAGCAGGTGGAGCGGGCGCTGGCCACCTACAGCGGCACGGTCCTGTTGGTCAGCCACGACCGACGGCTGCTGGAAGCGGTGACCACGAACCGCACGCTGCGGATCGACGACGGGCGGGTCACCGAAGTCGCCTGACGGCGCGGTCTCGGCGCTCGGTGCGACCGAGGGCGATGGTGCGGACATCGGTCTGGCCCTTGCGCCCTGCGGGCGCAAATGGCATAGGGTGCGGCCACGGGCCCGGGCGGACGCGAGAAGACAAACAATCAGGGGGACACCGGATGCGCACGCTCCGTTTCTGGCTCGCCGCGGCACTCGCCGCGTCGGCCATCGCGGTTTCGGCCATGGGAGCCGACGCCGCACCCAGAGCCCGTCAGCAGGCCGAGCAGGCCCAGCGGGCCGGGACCGGCGACGAGTTCATCGTCAGCTACGACGCGGCCGACGCCGATGCCGCACTGGCGTCGATCGCCGCCGCGGGGGGCACGGTGGTCGACCAGAACGAGGCGATCCACCTCGCTCTCGTCACGACCGACAACGACGCCTTCGCCACGCAGGTCCGGGGGGACCAGGGCGTCACCGGCGTTGCGCTGAACCACAGCATCGGCACGGTCAGCCCGAACATGCCGCACCGTTTCGCCGACGAGCGGCCAGCGCGCGCGGGTACCAGCCGCACGCCAGGTAGGACCGTGGGCCACGGCCACGGCAACGGAAACGGCCACCGAGAAGAGCCGCTCGCCGGGCTCCAGTGGGACATGCGCATGATCGGCGCCACCGCCGACGGTGCCCACCGAAGGGCCACGGGCCGAGGCGTGACCGTCGGGATCATCGACACCGGCGTCGACGCCAGCCATCCGGACATCGCGCCGAACTTCAGCCGCAGGTTGAGCCGCAACTTCACCGTCGACCGACCCGACATCGACGGCCCGTGCGACACGGCGACCTGTGTCGACCCGGCCGACGTCGACGAGGGCGGCCACGGAACCCACGTCGCCGGTAGCGTCGCCGCCGCCCGCAACCACATCGGCATCGCCGGCGTCGCCCCCGAGGCGACGATCGTGAACGTGCGCGCCGGCCAGGACTCCGGTTACTTCTTCGTGTGGGAGACAGTCAACGCCCTCGTCTACGCCGGCCGCGCCGGCCTCGACGTGGCCAACATGAGCTTCTACACCGACCCCTGGCTCTACAACTGCCAGTCCGGCGCGGACTACGTCTCGGGCGCGGTGAACGCGGAGCAGCTGACCGAGCAGGCGACGATCCGCCGGGTCGTGCTCGCTGCGACCGAGTACGCCAATGACCACGGCGTGACCCTCGTGGCGGCGGCCGGGAACGGGCATGCGAACTACGCGCTGCCCACGCGATCGGACGCCACCAGCCCCGACTACCCGGTCGGCACGGAGCAGCCTCGGGTCGTCACGAACAACTGCCTCGATCTCCCGAGCGAGGGTCCCGACGTGATCTCCGTCTCGTCGGTCGGCCCGAGCACCACCAAGGCCGACTACTCGAACTACGGCCTCGGAAGCGTCGAGCTGTCGGCTCCGGGTGGCTGGTTCCGTGACGGGGTCGGAACGCCGACCTTCAGCACGCCCGGCAACCTGATCATGTCGTCGTACCCGCTCGATCTCGCCATCGAAGAGGGGCTGGCCAACCCCGACGGCACGCCGACCGACGAGTTCTCCGCCGCTGACTGCAGCGTGTCACCGTGCGCCTTCTACACGACCCTCCAGGGGACCTCGATGGCCTCGCCGCACGCGGCTGGCGTCGCCGCCCTCATCGTGCAGGCCCACGGTCGGGGCAACCGGCCTCATGGCTACTCGCTGGCGCCGGCCACAGTGCGGTCGATCCTCGAGCGCACTGCGACCGACCACGCCTGCCCCGCTGGTGGAGTCGAGATCTACACCGACGAGGGGCGCCCGGCCGAGTTCAACGCCGTCTGCGACGGCACCACAGCCGACAACGGCCTCTACGGCGAAGGCATCGTGAACGCGGTCGCCGCCGTCGGCCGCCGCCACTGACCGACCCTCTCGGACCAGCCTCCTCGAACTGACGGCAGTGGCCGGTGCTCAGCACCGGTGACTGCCGTCAGTCGAAGAGGACCAGGACAGCCAGGAGGGCGAGGAGCAGGACGAGCGCCACGACCACCAGGCCGATGCCCAGCGAACGGTGCTTTCCGCCTCGCCCGAAGTCGACCAGGTCAGCCTGCCGTTGCCGGTGGAGGTGCTCCTGTTCGGGGCGGCTGCCCACCTTGGGCAGGGGCTTGTGCGACTGGTTCCGGTCGCGCTCGTGGCTCTTGTCGGCGCTGTGCCGCGCCCGGCTCTGCTGTGCCCGCTTGCGTTTCGCGTTCCCGGAGGCCATCGGGGCACCGTAGTCCGGGGTCCCGTCCGCGCTTCCCGGTCACGGCTCGAATGGCGCCCGTGCGTCCGGGGTAGGGACGCACCGATCGCGAGGAAGGGCCACCATGAGCGACGACGACCGGTTGGGCGACGCCCAAGGCGAGGAGTCCGAGGAGGAACGGGAGCGCTACCGGGAGCTCCTCGAGGAGCTGCGGACGGTCATGCCGGGCACCCAGGTGCTGTTCGCCTTCTTGCTCACGGCGGCGTTCAGCGAACGGTTCCGACATCTCGATCTGCTCGGGAAGCGCAGCTACGCCCTCGCCCTGCTCCTGGTCGCCCTCGCGTTGGTCACCCTGATGGGCCCGGCCGCATTCCACCGCATGTCCGCCCCGGGGCGCCGCGCCGAACGGCTGCTGGTCAGCATCAAGCTGCAGGTCATCGGCATGGCGCTCCTGCTGGCCGCGATCACCATCGTCACCTTCGTGGTGATCCGCCTCGTCTTCAACGACACCGCGGTCGGGGTGCTGTTCGCCGGGGTCGTCGGCGGAGCCGGCGTCACGATCTGGTACCTCCTGCCGAAGGCCAAGCACCTCAACCAGATCGACTGACGGGTCAGATGATCTTCTTGGCGGGGAAGTCCCGGTAGCTGCGGAGGTGCTGGCCGATGCCCGTGAGGAAGGCCTCGTTGTAGGCGATCTTGCGGGTCATGTAGCTGTGCTGCTCCTTGGGATCCAGGTAGAGGTTGAACATGCGGGCGTAGGTGTAGTTCTGCGTCACGCCGGTGAAGCCCCCCGGGCCCCAGGTGTCGGTGTCGTCGTCGCTGGTCGAGGCGATCATGAACTTGTACTCGCCACAGCGCACGGCGGAGAGCGTCGAGAGCAGCCAGTACCAGACGTACTTCCGGTTGGACACCGCGTCCCGTCCGAGCAGGAACGAGGCCTGGTCCACCCCGTCGATGAAGCGGTCGTCGGGGATGCGACCCTCCTCCCCCGCCAGGCTGAGCATGGTGGGGAGCAGGTCGGTGAAGCAGAACAAGCCGTCGCTCTGGCGGTCGGCGTCGATCATCCCGGGCCAGACCGCGATGCCGGGAACCCGCATGCCCCCCTCCCAGGTCGAGCCCTTGGCACAGCGGAACGGGGTGAAGGCGGCGTCGGGCCAGTTCTCCATGTGGGGGCCGTTGTCCGAAGACAGGAAGATGATCGTGTCGTCGCCCTGGCCCGTCTCCTCCAGGACCCGGACGAGGCGGCCCACGATGTCATCCAGCTCGATGATCGTGTCCTTGTACGGGTGCTTGGCCGGAGAGGTGCCCAGGAACCGGTCGTGGGGGTAGTTGTCGAAGTGGGCCCCCCGGGTGCCGAGGTAACAGAACCACGACTGGTCCCCGTCGCCCATTCGCCGGACGAAGTCCTCGGTGTAGGTGCACCACTTCTCGTCGAGCAGGGACAGGACGGGGATGGTCACCTCCTCGACCGGCTCGGGCTCGCCCCCCCGCTCGGCGTGGACGAAGCACCGGTTGAACGGCATGTTCTCGATCCAGTCCGTGCGGGCCTGGGAGTACACCACCTCCGGGAAGAAATGGGGGTCGCGCCACTCGCTGTACATGTCCGAGACGGACAGGAACCCGTAGAAGTCGTCGAAGCCCACGTTCTGGGGCTGGGACTCGATGTTCTCCCCCAGGTGCCACTTGCCCACGGCCTGGGTCACGTAGCCGGCATCGGACAGGAGCTCGGCCAGGGTGACCTCGCCCTGGAGGCCGCCGGGCTCGCCGTACATCGGTGGGCGCTGTAGTCCGTGGCGCATCGGCAGGCGGCCGGTGAGCATCGACGCCCGACTGGGTGTGCACGACGGCTCGGAGTAGCACGAGGTCATCAGCAGACCCCGGCGGGCGAGGCGGTCGATGTTGGGTGTCGGGGCCCCCACGGCCACCCCGCCCCCATAACAACCGAAGTCGCCCCAGCCCACGTCGTCCATGAGGACGACCAGCAGGTTGGGACCTCGGCCGCCGCTCCGTGCGCGGAAGCGGGTCAGCCGGGTGGTGGCGTCGGCCACCTGGTCATCGTGGACGAACTGCGGCTCCCGATGCTCCGCCAGGCGGGTCGTCGGTGACGCGATGGGGTCGAACTCGGTGGCCGTCACGGCCGGGACGTTAGGCCCTGCCGATGACCCACTCCCTCGACGGCTCGTCGGCGATCTCGTCCGACATGAACCGCGAGAACACGCGGTCGGCCTCCAGGTCGACGTCGAGGCCGAGGTCGTCGGCGACCAGCGCCGTGGCCTCGTGGGCCGTGCGCTCCAGCTCGATCTCCTCGTGGACGCGACGGGCGGCCTCCCTGGCCCGGAGCGTCAGGTGCTCCGCCTCACAGCGAGCCCGCTCGACGAGGTGGTCGGCCCGGATCTGCACCTCGGCGATGGATGTGGCCACGGTGGCCTCGGCTGCCGCGAGGGCGTCCTCGAGACGGCGCCGGTCCGACTCCGCCGCGCGGGCCCGCTCCTTCCACGCCCTGGCCTCGGCCACGAGGACGACGTTGGCCGCCTCAGCCCGCCGGATGCGGTCGGCCAGGGCCACCAGTCGGGTCCGGGCAGAGGCCAGCAGGGCATGGACGTCCGCCGGGTCATAGCCGTGACGCGTCACGCGCAGCTGCGGTCGTTGCGGCCCGGCCACCTCGGGGAGCGCCGTGTTCTGGCGGGGGTCGGTCATGGTCGTGGCCATTGGCCACACCTGCCCTTTCATCCCGCTTCCCCGCGGACAGTCCACTCCACCGGCCCGCCCAGGTCAAGGGGTGGGGCCCAGGAGGGCAGTACCGTCGCCTCGGTGAGCGACTGGTCGACGCCAACGGGCCCGGCGGAGCCCGCCACGGCCGAGCTCGGTGGGCTGGCCAACGCGTTGCGGGTCCTGCTCCTGCTGGCCGCTGTGCTGTCGGCGGCGCTGGCCTACCTGGCCGTGCGCATGCGGGCGGCCCTGGACGAAGTACCGGCCGAGGCCCTCAGCCCCCAGGCCGAGGCGGGGAGCGAGGTCGACGCCTTCTTCGGCGGCGCCGCGGTGTACTTCCTGGCCCTCGCCGGCATCGGTGTCCTCTTCATCGTCTGGCTGTGGCGGGCGGCGAAGAACAACCAGAGCTTCGGCCGCCCGGGCGCACTCGCCCCCGGTTGGGCCATCGGCGGTTGGTTCGTGCCCCTGGCCAGCCTGGTCATCCCCGGCCTGCTGGTCCAGCAGTTGTGGAAAGGGGCTGACGGCACGATCCCCAGGGGCGACCCGCGCTGGCGCCAGGTCCCCGCCCACATCCAGATCTGGTGCTGGTGGGTGGCGTACGTGGGCGCCCAGGCGCTGACCTTCGTGGGCTTCACGATGGCCGGCCAGTCCGACGACCCCCAAGGGGACATCACCGTCGCCGACCTCCTCGGCCGGATCGACGAGGTGCACTTCGGCGTGAGCCTCTTCGTCGCCGGTCAGCTCCTGATGATCGTGGCCGCCACCCTCGCGGCGGCGACCGTTGTGGGCCTGACCCGGCGCCAGGCCGAGGCCGTCTCCCAGCTCGGCGCCGCCCAGATCGAAATGCCGGCGGACTGGGCGGCGGCCGCCCGTCCCCTGTCCCCACCGGCGTGGCACCCCGATCCGACGGGCCGCTACGACCTGCGCTACTGGGACGGTCGGCTGTGGACCGAACACGTCAGCAGGGACGGCGAGCAGGCCACTGACCCTGTCTGACCGATCGTTCCGGTTGCAGCCCGCCGCGGTCCGTCGCGGGGAAGTGCAACCAGAACCGATCGTTCCGGTTGCAGCCCGCCGCGGTCCGTCGCGGGGAAGTGCAACCAGAACCAGGGCCATACTGGCCCGATGCGGGTGACCACATCCCTCTCGAGCACCTATCTGGTCGACGACGTCCGAGCCGGGGCGGCCCAGATGATCGATCGGGCGCGGGCGGCGTACGCCGCCGGTCTCGAAGGGCTGTACGTCGGCGACCACCACGCCACGGGCGTGCCCTACTACCAGAACTCGCCGATCCTGGGCCGCCTCGTCGCCGAGTGGCCCGACCGGCGCTACGGCGCCCTCTACCTGCTGCCCCTGTGGCACCCCCTGGTGGTGGCCGAGCAGATCGGCACGCTGGCCGCCCTCGGCCCCGGACCCTTCGTGTTCCAGTGCGCCATCGGCGGAGGCGAAGACCAGTTCGGCCCGATGGGGATCACCCTGGCCGGACGGGGCGCCCGATTCGAGGCGGCCCTGGCCGCCATCCGGGCGCTGCTGGCCGGCGAGGTCGTGGACGACCCTGAAGGGCCGTGGGGCCTGCGCCAGGCCCGGATCAGCCCGACGCCGCCGGAGCCGGTGGAGATCTGGATCGGCGGGGCAGGGCCCAAGGCCCTCGCCCGGGCCGCCCGCCTGGGCGACACCTGGTACGCCGGGCCAGAGCTGACCGACATCGACGCCGAACAGAAGCTGGCCCAGTACCTGGACCACGGAGTCGAGCCGCCGTGCCGTCCGCTGCGCCGGGACATCTACGTCGGCGCCGACGAGGCCGACGTGGCCCGGCTCCGGGAGCCCTTGGAGCAGAAGGGCTACCGGGGCTTCGACCTCACCGCCCTGGTCACGGGCACGGCCGAGCAGGTGGCGGAGCGCTTCCTCAGCCTCGGCGAGCGGGGCTTCGACGAGATCGTCGTCCGCCAGCTCTCCTTCGACCAGGTGGACGCCATCGCGTCTCTCGAGCGACTGGCCGAGGTTCGTCGGCTCGTCGCCGCGGGGTAACACGACCGGGTGAGCCTTTCCCGTCGTCAATTCCTGCTCGCCGGCGCGGTCGGCGTCGTCGCCGGCACCGCCGTCGGCTGCGGCTTCTTCGACGACGACGGCCCCGAGCGCATCGCCTACGGCGACGCCCCCTCCCAGTTCGGTGATCTCTACCTGCCCAGCGACGACCCGCGCGGCACCGTGGTGCTGATCCATGGGGGGGCCTGGGAGACCGGCGAAGACCTCTCGCTCGTCCGCCCGGTGGCCCGGGACCTGCGCCGGGAGGGCTACGCCGTCTGGAACGTCGAGTATCGCCGGGTCGGCGAAGCCGGCGGCGGGTGGCCCGGCACGTTCGAGGACGTGGCGGCCGCCATCGACCACGTGAACACGTTGGCCGACGACCACCCCGTCGATCCCGAGGTGGTCGTCGTCGTCGGCCACTCTGCCGGCGGGACGCTCGCCCTGTGGGCCGCGGGTCGGGACGGCGACATCGAACCTCGGGGCTACTTGTCCCTGGCCGGGTTCACCGATCTCGAGGCCTGCGTGCAGGAGGACCTGTTGGCCGGGGCCTGTGCCCGACTGCTCGGCGGATCACCAACGGAGGTCAGCCGGCGCTACCAGGACGCCTCACCGCTGGAGCGCCTGCCCACGGGCCGGCGCCAGAGCCTGGTCCACGGGGAGGACGACGACATCGTCCCGGTCCGGCAGTCCGAGGGCTACGCCGCCGCGGCGGAGGCCGCCGGCGACCCGGTGACGTTGGTGACCGTGCCCAACGCCGGCCACTTCCAGCTCATCGACATCCACCACCCCGCTTACGGCCAGGTGCTGGACCAGATCAGGACCCTGGTCTCGTTGAACCCCGCCTGATCGGGGCCGCGGCATGACGCTGCGGGGTGGGCGGAGCAGCGCCTTCGACCCGCCGCTTCGGCGGAGCCGGCGGAGCGAAGGCGGAGCGAGGTGACGGGCTAGCCGGCGAGAATCCACTCCCGGCTGGGCTCGTCGTCGATGTCCTCGGACATGAAGCGCTCGAAGGCGGCGTCAGCGGACGGGTTGCCGAAGCCCTCGCCCACCCCGATGGGCTCGATGGCCGGAGGGGTGATCTCGGGCGGCTCGGGCGGGGGCGTCACGACCGGGTTGGCCACGGCCGCGGCGGCAGCTTCCAGGACATGGTCGGTTGCCGCGGCGCTGACGGTGGGCGCCACAGGCATCTGGGCGGGGTCCGACGGGGCCAGAGGGTGCGGCCTCTCCGGCATGCCCCGGGTCACAGGCTGACCCAGGCAGCCGGGGCTCTCAGCCACGTTCAGCATCTCGGCGGCGGCCATGCGGATGCGGGTCCGAAGCTGGTTGCGGACCTCTTCGAGGGCCATGGTCTCGGCGGCCACGGCGAGACGGAGGGTCTCGAGCTGCGCGGACTCGTCCTGGACCCGCTGCCACTCCTCGCGCACCTTCATGCGCTCGTCGGCGTAGCACCGCTGAGCCGCGTCCCTGGCCTGCTCGACCATGGTGAAGGACTGGTGGCGGGCCTGACCGATCAGCTCGTCGGCGGTCGCCTCGGCGTTGGTCATGACGCCGGCGGCCCGGTGGCGGGCGTCGGCCACGGTGGCGTTGGCCGTGTCCTCGGCCAGGGCGAGGGTGCGCTCGAATGTCTCGCGGGTCGCTTCGGCGTCCCGGGTTCGGGCCTGCCAGTGGTCCAGCTCGGTCGTCAGGACGTCGACATCGGACTCGGCCTTGCGCAGTCGACCGATGAGGTGGAGCATCTGGCTGCCCAGGCCGCCCAGGAACTCGGCCACGTCACCAGGGTCGTACCCGCCCCGCTTGGTGACCCGAAAGCTGGGCTCACCGAACAGCCGACGAGTGGTCTCGTCGCTGATCGGAACGGGTGCGATGGCGTCGGACATGGTGCGTGTCTCCTGGATCAGGTCGAATGACCTAGGTCAAGGGTCGGCATCTGCCAGGGGGACTTGAGCAGAAGGTCCGGCCGTCCGCGTCAGCCCGAGGGACGGCTTTCGCGTTCGGCGGCGCCGAAGATGCCCTTGGCCATGAGCGACGGCTCCTCTGCCCGTCGGGCGGCGTAGATCTCGGCCCGGGCCCCGTGGGCGGAGGCATCCTGCGGTGCGGCCTGCACGGCCCATTCCGCGACCTGGGCGGCCAGGCGGAGGTCACCGGCGGCCGCCAACTCGCTCACCCGGCGTACGAGGGCGTCGACCCCACCGGCGAGGGCAGCCACCTCTCGGGCCAGGTCCGAGTCGGGCGGCGGCTTGAGGCGAGCCGGATTGCCGTCGTACCAGCCGCCGTAGAGGCGCCAGATGTTGCGGACCACGAACTCGGGCTCGTCGTAGACGGGTTGCATCCAGGGCTGGTCGAGGACGGCCTGGGGCACCCGCACCTCGTGGACGATGGCGTCCAGGGCCTGGCCCACGTTCATGCGCTCGAGGACCTCGCGAACCAGAGCTTCGAGAGTGTCGGCCACGCCGTACAGCACCCGCTGGATGCGCTCCTTTCCCGCGATCGGCAGTCCGTGCGCAGGGAGGAAGAGATCGGGATCCGTAGCCGCCATCGCCCGGAGGGCGTCCACCCACTCCCGCGGGTAGCGCTGAGCCTTCTGGGGGTTGCCGGCGTTCGGAAACACCCAGATGAAGAAGTCGCCGGCACAGACGGCGCGGTGCTCGGGCACCCAGGTCCATGTGTGGTCGTCGGTCTCGCCCTTGCCGTGGTGGAGCGCGAACTCGGAGCCGCCGTAGGTCAGCGTGTCCTCGGAGCGGTAGCTGCGATCGGGTCGAACCCAGTCGGCGAAGAAGCCCCCGGCGGCTCGGCCCAGATTGCCCCGATCACCGAACTGTCGGGCGTTGATGATTGCGTTGTAGCCGTCGGTCAGCTCGTAGCGATCGAAGCGGTGGGCCACGTTCTCGTGGCCGACGATCTGCGGCCGGGGATCGCCCTGGGCCTCGGCTTCGTCCAGGTAGGTGCGGGTCCCGGCCGCGTGATCGCGGTGCCCATGGGTGTAGACGATCGCTCGGACGGGGGCGTCGGACCAGCCCCGGAGCGAAGCCAGGCAGGCCGGGGCCAGGCTGTCCAGGCTGGTGTCGAAGAGGACGAGGCCCTCGTCGGTGCGGAACGCCACGACGTGGGAGAAGGACTCGACCACCGCCAGCCCGTCGGCCACCTCCGACAGTTCGGTCGTGATCCGGTTGACCGACCCAGGTCCCGCGTACTCGCCGTGGTCGATGACCCGCTCCGACAGCGCCAACAGGTCGGCCATGGGTCCCCCTTTCGTCCTCCGGGGTGCTACCACACGGGCTGTGGCCGAACTCGTCTGGTACGTGGCGTACGGCTCGAACCTCAGCCGGGCCCGCCTGCAGCACTACCTGGACCGGGGCCCGGACCCCTCGCCGCCGCGGGACGACCGGCCGCTGACCATCGGTCACCCGCTGTTCTTCGCCGGTGCGTCCACGGTCTGGACCGGTGGCCGGGCCTACGTCGACCACGTCGCCACCGTCCCCACGACGACGCTGGCCCGGGCGTGGCTGCTGACCCGGCCGCAATGGGACGACCTGCACGCCCGGGAGTCGGGCCCGGACCACGGAGCAGGTACGGACCCTGAGTCGTTGGCGGAGGGCGAGGCCCGACTCGTCGGTGCCGGGCGCTACGACATGATCCTCGGCCTCGGTCGGCACGGGGACATCCCGCTGGTGACGTTCACCGGCCCGGACCGACTGGATCCGGCAACCTGCGCCCGACCCGCCCCGGCCTACCTGGAGCAGATCACCACGGGCCTCCACGAGGCCCACGGGCTGACCATCGCCGACGCCGTCGGCTATCTCCTCGACCGCCCCGGCGTGGCCGGCCAGTGGACCGGCGAGGAGCTGACCGCCGCCCTCAGCGCCTGACCCCTTCGTTCTGGAACCTGTCGTTTGTGGTGGGCCGCGAGGTTCAGGTTCCAGAACCAGCGCGCACCCCTAGCCTCGACGGGTGCGTCGGATCACGGCCGGGGCGGTGGTCCTCCTCCTCGCTGCCGGATGCTCGTCAGGAGGAAGTGACTCGGCCTCGACCACCCTCGTGCCGTCCACCACCCTGCCGCCATCGAGCACCTCGACGACGCTGCCGCCGCGCGCGGTGACCGAGGTCGACGTCTGTGCCCTTCTGAACGACACCGAGCTGGCCACCGTGCTGGAGGATGCCGGGAGGGGCGAGGCCGCACCGGCTGAAGGGGCCGAGACCGAAGGCGGCGTCCCGGCGTTCGTCGCCGGCTCGTGTTCGTGGCCGTCCGTCGCCGACCCGGCGCTGGTGCTCTCCTACCTGGCCCCGACCACCGCGTCCGGTGGGCCGCAGCACCTGGAGGATGTCCTGGCCACCGACACCGGGTTCGCCGAAGGGGGTCAGGTCGTGCCTCGGGAGACGGGCAGGCAGACCGTCGGACTCCTCCTCGACGAGCAGGAGAAGCTGCGGGAGGTGGCGGTGGTCAAGCGCTCGGCGCTGCTCTACCTCATCGTCAACCAGGACGTCAGCGGCCGCGACGAGAACGCCTTGACGGCTTACTCAGAGCTCCTGGTCGCCGCCCTCGTCCGCGCCCCCCGCTA
This sequence comes from uncultured Microthrixaceae bacterium, assembly GCA_963725155.1. Lineage (GTDB taxonomy): Bacteria > Actinomycetota > Acidimicrobiia > Acidimicrobiales > DATDAH01 > DATDAH01. The sequence continues at coordinate 247,023 of CAVRXU010000002.1, read as the reverse complement.
GCCGAACATCGCCAGCCACTGCTCCTCCGTCTTGGGCTTGAAGACGAAGTTGAACTGACGGGTTTCGCCCATCGACTGAGAGGGCTCCGGCGAGTAGAGGTGGCCGGGGAAGAGGGTGGCGTCGTCGGGGACCTTCGCCAGCCTCTGGGTGATGCTCTCGTAGAGGGCCCGGGGGTCGCCGCCGGGGAGGTCGGTCCGGCCGCAGCCGTCGAGGAAGAGGGTGTCGCCGGCCACCAGGCGGTTGTCGACCAGGAAGCACTGGCTGCCCGGGGTGTGTCCCGGCGTGTGGATGAGCTCGATGGGGATGGCCCCCGCCTGGACGACGTCGCCGCTGGCGTGGGTGACCAGGTCGCTGTCATCCGCGCCGGTCACCCGCTTGACCCACTCGGCCTCGTCGACCTGGACGTGGATGGGGACGGGGCGCAGGCGGAGGAGCTCGGCGACTCCGGCGATCGAGTAGCCGGCCATCTCCCCGCCGACGTGGTCCGGGTGGTAGTGGGTGGCGAGGGCGCCGGTCAGCGTCATGCCGTCCTCATCGAGGATCCCGAGCAGGTCCTTGATGCCATAGGCGGGATCGATGACGACGGCCTCTCCGGCCTCCCGGTCACCGATCAGGTAGACGAAGTTGACCATTTGACGGGCGACGGGATCCGTGGTGGCGAAGTCCCGCCCGGCGAGCAGCTGACGGAAGTAAAGGCGGTCATCGGCCATCCGGTCAGCCTACGAGTCGTCCGCAACGCTGGTTCTGGAACCTGGAACTCGCGGCCCACCACAGACGACAGGTTCCAGAACAGAGGGTCAGGGGGCGCGGAGGCGGGCGGTCCAGGCGGCCTTGAAGGCGGCGTCGGCCCGCTCGTGGGTGGCGCGCAGGGCCGGGCCTGGCCAGTCGGACGGGAGCAGGTCGACGGGGAGAAGGGGGTCGGCCTGGAGGTGGCGCAGGGTGGCGGCCAGTGCCTGGAAGGCCGGGCGCAGCACGTCCGGGTCGGCCCCGAGCCGCGGGACGACGTCGACCAGCCGGCGCTCCTGGTCGCGAGCGGTTGTGGCCCACTCGTCGAGGTCCCAGAGGCGGGCGACCACGGCATCGGCCGGCCATCCCGTCATGGTCAGGCACTGCGCGTCGACAACCGCCCGGGCCTCGGGGAGGCGGTCCGGGTCGAGGTTGTCGGGTCGCAACCACACCCCTTCTCGGAGCTCGGCCAGGCGCAGCGTCCGCATGGCCGCTCGCAGGGCCGTGCGGTCCTCGGCGGGGCGGCGGTCCACCTCGACCACCGCCAGCTCCCAGTCGCCCGACCAGGTTCGGATCGCGCCCGACCGGCTCTCGTCCTGTCGCTCCTGGCGGGCCAGGAACGGTCCCGCCAGGGCATAGCGACCGTCGTCGCCCACCAGCTCCCCCGCCGCCACCATCCGGGACAGGGCTGTCCGCACCGTGCCCTCGGCCACCCCGAACAAGGCGGCCGACGCCACCAGGGACCGTACGGGCAGGCGAGAGGGCCGTACCCCGAGCAGGGTCGAGGCCACGATGGACCGAGCGGTCAGGGGTCGGGGGTCGTCACGAAGTTCCATCGCGTGTCGAGAAAGTGTAACGTAGGGCCATGACCCTACTGGTCGACCACGTCCGGGAGCAGCAGACGATGGTGCCACCCGTGGCCCTTCGGCCGGACACGCTGCCCACGGATCGGCTGCTGGTCTCGGGCAAGCCCGTGCCCGCGCTGCGGGCCGAGCTGCGGCGCATCCCGAACGCACGCAATGTCGGCAACGTCCTGTCGGTGTGGGCCCAGTCCTTCGGCCTCATCGCCCTCGCCTGTTGGCTCGACAACCCGGTCATGTGGTTGGCCACGTTCGTGCTCATGGGCCGGGCCTTCGCCCTGTACGGGATCCTGGGCCACGAGGCCGCCCACCGCCTGCTGTTCTCCAAGCGGTGGGCCAACGACTTCGTGGGTCGCTGGGGCCTGTCGTATCCCGGCTTCGTCCCCTTCGACGTCTATCGGCGCAGCCACTTCGCGCACCATCGCGACGAGATGGGCCCCGAGGAACCCGACGTCAACCTCTACGCCCACTACCCCATCACCCGGGACTCGCTGGGCCGCAAGCTGCGCCGGGACGCTTTCGGCATCTCCGGTTGGAAGAACCTGAAGGGCCTGTTCCGTGGCCTGCAGTACGAGCGCACGAGGGGTGTCGCGCTGCGCATCCTCGGCACCCAGGTCGTGATCCTGGCCGGTTTCACCGCGGTCGGCCGCCCCGAGCTCTACCCCCTCTTGTGGCTGGCCCCTTGGATGACGGGTTGGCGGGTCATCAACCGGCTCCGCGCCATCGCCGAACACGGCGGCATGATCCGGTCCAAGGACCGCAGGGAGACGACGCACCACGTCCGCCAGACCTGGCCCGCCCGCTTCTGGATCGTCCCGTTCAACACCGGCTGGCACCTGGCCCACCACGTCGACATGGGCGTGCCCTTCCGTCACCTCCCCCGTTTCCACGACGAGCTGGTGACCGCGGGCTGGATCGTCCCGGATCTCGAGTACCCCGACTACCGCACCCTGTGGAAGGCCCTGTCGGCGCGGGAGCACTCCGAGGCCTGAGCACTCGGGCTGGAGGAACGACACCGACGCAACCCGTTCTGGCACCTGATTCGGGGGGCCTATAGCACCCGAATCAGGTGCCAGAAGGAGACGACTTAGGTCCTGGGCCCCATTCGGCCACGGACGGTGAGATCCGAGCGTTCGGGTGCCCCCAGCTGACCGGGCCGAAGTCTGGGCTCAGCCGGCCTCGGGAGGGGGCTCATCGATGGGGCCACTGGCCTCGGGCACTGCACGGCGCCGCCAGGCCTCCTCCGCGAGGGAGATGACCTCTCGGACGGGGAGCCCGGCGCGCTGGGCGGCCCGGGACGCGTCGTCGTGCTCGACCTTGACCCGACCGGCGCTGACCTTGACCCGGACGGGGTGGCCGGCGACCTCGACCTCGCTCTGCTCCCGGGCCTGGGGCCAGCGTTCCAACGTCGTGCCCCGTACGCCGAGGCTGCCCGTTGACGCGGTCATGGCCTCCATGACCTGACGCACCAGGGACGGATCGACGAGCGCGCTGACCTGGTGGGCCGGACGCCCCTTCTTCATGAGGATGTTGGTGACCCAGGCGTCGTGGGCACCGGCGTCGAGCAGGGCGGCCACGGCGTCGGCCACCACCTCGCCCGTGGCGTCGTCGACGTTGGTCTCCAGCAGGACCACGGGCTGGCCCGACGCCCGGCCCTCGACGGCGTCCCCGACCACCACCTGGGTGACGTTCGGGCGATCGTCCAGCTCTCGGGAGCCGGCCCCGAACCCGCTGGCCCGCACGGTCATCGGCGGCAGGTCACCCCAGCCCACGACCATGGCGGCCAGGAGAGCGGCCCCCGTCGGGGTGGTCGTCTCGAAGGGGACGTCGATGCCGTGGCTGGGGGCTCCCTTGAGCAGCTCGACGACGGCCGGGGCGGGAGAGGGCAGGAGGCCGTGGGCTGCCCGGTGCATGCCGGTGCCCGTGGCCACCGAGCTGGCGAAGACCTGCTCGACACCGAGGACGTGGAGGGCGGCGCAGGTCCCGACGATGTCGATGATGGCGTCGAGGCTGCCCACTTCGTGGAAGTGGACCTGGCTGGGCGGGCGACGGTGGAGCTTGCCCTCGGCCTTGGCCAGGCCGTCGAAGGTGGCCAGGGCCAGGTCCTGGACCCGATCGGGCAGCCGGGCCTCGACGATGAGGCCGGTGATGTGTGCCGCGGTGCGCACGACCGTGGTCTCCTCGGCGTGGACGTGGACCTTGGTGGCGGCGATGCCGCAGCGCAGGACCGGCTCGGCCTCGACGGCCCAGCCGCCGACGGGGAGGAGCTCGCAGATGTTGCGGACCTCGTCGAGGTCGGCCCCGGCATCCACCAGGGCACCGAGGGCCATGTCGCCCGCGATGCCCGAGAAGCAATGGAACCAGGCGATCGTCACCGGCGGACGCCGACGCCGAGGAGGCGGACCACGGCGCAGGCTGCGCCGTAGCCGTTGTCGATGCCGACCACGGTCACGCCGGGGGCGCAGGAGGCAAGCATGGCCAGCAGGGCCGTGACCCCTTCGAGCCCGGCGCCATAGCCCACGCTGGTCGGGACGGCGATGACCGGTACCGCGGTGAGGCCGGCGACGACGCTGGGCAGGGCGCCCTCCATCCCGGCCACCACGACCAGGGCGTCGGCGGCGGCCAGGTCGTCCATCGAGCCGAGGAGGCGGTGCAGGCCGGAGACACCGACGTCGGTGACCTCGAGCGGGGCCAGGCCGTGGGCGGCGAGCACGGCACCGCACTCGCGAGCGACCGGGCCGTCCGCGGTTCCCGCCGTCACCAGGGCCACTCGCTCCGGACGCTCGGCTGCGGCATCCCACACGATCGTGGCCGGCTGGCCGGCGTGGGTGACGCCATCGGGCTGAGCGGCGAGGGCGGCGGCGGCCTGGCCGGGCTCGGCCCGGGTGAGCACGATCGGGCCGGCGCCGCCGTCAGCCCGCAACGCCGTGATGATGGCGGCGCACTCCTCCGGCGTCTTGCCGGGGGCGTAGACGGCCTCGGCCATGCCCTGGCGCAGGGCTCGGTGGTGATCGACCTTCGCGAAGCCGAGATCGGTGTACGGAAGGCGCCGCAGACGCCGTAGGGCCTCGTCCGGGGCGACGGCGCCGCTCCGCACGCCGTCCAACAACTGTCGGAGGTCGGCTTCCTGCACGTCACTATCCTGCCCGTGTGACCACCCCCGCACCATCAGCGAGTGGCGCGGGGCATCCCCGGGTCGGCTTCCTCGGGCCCCGGGGGACCTTCAGCGAACAGGCCCTCCTCACTCAGGGCGACCTGGCGAACGCCGAGCTGCTGCCCCTCGACGCCATCCCCGACGTGCTGGTGGCGACCACCAGCGGGCGGGTCGACCAGGGGCTCGTCCCGATCGAGAACGCCATAGAGGGCACGGTCAACGTGACCATGGACATGCTGGCCTTCGAGCATGAGCTGCTCATCCAGCGAGAGATCGTGATCCCCGTCCAGATGCACCTGCTGGTCCTGCCCGGCACCACCTTGGACGAGATCAAGACGGTGCTGTCCATCCCGGTGGCCACCGCGCAGTGCCGTCGCTTTCTGGCCGGCAACCTGCCGGGGGTCACGACCGAGGTGGCCGCGTCGACCGCGCAGGCGGCCCAGATCGTGGCCGAGACCGGGGATCCGACGATCGCCGCCATCGCCAACACGCGGGCGGGCGAGCTGCACAGCCTCGACACCCTCGTCCCTGACATCGAGGACCACGACGACAACGAGACCAAGTTCGTCATCGTGGCGCCGGCCGGGATCCCCGCTCCCACCGGCCACGACAAGACGACGGTGGTCATCTTCCAGCACGCCAACCGCCCCGGCTCGCTGCTGGCCATCCTCCAGGAGTTCGCCGCCCGGGCCATCAACCTGACCAAGCTCGAGTCCCGTCCCACCAAGGAGGGGCTGGGCAGCTACTGCTTCATCATCGATCTCGAGGGCCACGTCGATGAAGCCCTGGTGGCCGACTGCCTCCGGGACATCCACTCCAAGCACGGGACCATCAAGTTCCTCGGCTCCTACCCCGCCGCCGGCGAGACCGGTGAGAGAGTCCGCCGTGAAGCCGACGCCAGCTGGGCCGAAGCCGAGTCCTGGATCCAATCCCTCAAGGACCAGATCCGCCCCTGACCCGCGCGGTCGTCATCGCTCCGATTCTGGGCAGACTCTCGGCATGACCGTTCAGCTGAACCACACGATCGTGGCGGCGAAGGACAAGGAGGCGTCAGCCCGTTTCCTGGTCGACATGTTCGGCCTGGGCGAGCCGGTGCCCTACGGGCCCTTCCTGGTCGTCGAGGCCGACAACGGCGTCTCCCTCGACTTCATGGACTGGGGCGACCACGAGATCTCGCACCAGCACTACGCGTTCCTCGTCAGCGAGGAGGTCTTCGACGGCGTGTACGCCCGGATCCTCGAGCGCGAGGTGCCGTACTGGGCCGATCCGCACGGCGAGCACTCTGGTGAGATCAACGACCACGACGGTGGCCGGGGCGTGTACTTCAACGATCCCTCGGGGCACTTGCTCGAAGCGCTCACGGTGCCCTACGGAGGCTGGCCCGCGGAGCCCGGACCCAGCCCGGTCTGAGCCGTCACCATCGGACGACCGTCTCACCGTCCTGCCGGCAGAAGGGCCACCGCTACCCTCAGCGCCGGAGGGATGGCAGAGCGGACGATTGCGGCAGCCTTGAAAGCTGCTGGGCCCCTCGTGGGTCCCGCGGGTTCGAATCCCGCTCCCTCCGCTCCACCCGATCACCCTGAGCAGTCGTTCACCCGCGAATCGTGAGCGGTGGCGTCATTGCCCCCCGCCGACCCGGTCTAGGCCCCTGAAAGCTCCCAGATCGCGGCCGGGCTGCTCGGAGACCCTTCCCGGGCGGCCCGGCCCGAATCCGCGTCCACCCGGCCCGGGCCTGCCGTCCCCCGGGCGGGGTGGACCGGTACCTCCCCTTCGTCATTCTGTGGGACCCTCCAGCTCGGACCGGTGCCGTTCGGCCCAGAGGGCGGCCTGCACCCGGTCACCGACCCCCAGCGCACTGAACACGCTGGTGAGATGGGTCTTCACCGTCTTCTCGGAGATCCCCAGCCGGCGAGCAATGTTCTTGTTGGCCATGCCCTCGCCCACCAACAGCAGGACCTCGCGTTCGCGGGCGGTCAAGGCCACGTCGGGTCGACGCTCTCGCCGAGCCGCGACCAGGGCCCCGGCCACCTTCGGGTCGAGGGGGGACTCGCCGCGGGCGGCGGCCCGGATCCCGGCCTCGAGCTGCTCAGGACCGGTGTCCTTCAGCAGATAGCCGACGGCCCCAGCGTCCACCGCGTCGATCACGTGACGGCGGTCGGCGAACGTGGTCAGGACGAGCACGGCCGGCCCCCCTGCGGTCCCCGTCATCTGCCGCGTCGCCTCGACGCCGTCCATGCCTGGCATCGACAGGTCCATCAGGACGACATCGGGCACCAACGCCGACGCCTGGGCCATCGCCTCCGCGCCGTCGGCCGCCGTGCCGACGCACTCGATCCCGTCGAACCGACCGACCAGGAGCTCGAGCCCGTCACGCACCACCTGGTGGTCGTCGACGATCAGGACGCGGATCATGCGGGCACCACGAGGCGAACCGTTGTGCCCTCGCCGGGCGCCGACTCGACGGTCAGGTCGGTGCCATGCTCTGCGGCCAGGTCGGCCAGGAGCCGGAGGCCGACATGGCCGGCGGGCACATCAGCCGGGTCGAACCCCCGGCCGTCGTCTCGGACAGTGAGCACCGCGGCATCGCCGTCAGGCTCGAACGACACCACCACGACATCGGCCTGGGCGTGCTTGGCCACGTTCTGCAATGCCTCCCGGGCCACCCGGTAGACGACCGCTTCCACTTCGTCGGGCAGGCGGAGGGCAGGGTCCACCCGAACGGTCACCGCGGCGCCGCCGCGGATGGTCGCCGACGCCAGGTCGGAGACCGCGGCCTCCAGGCCGGCGTCGGCCAGGTTGGGCGGGTAGATCTCGACCAGGAGCGATCGGAGGCTGCGAACGCTTCGTCGGGTCTCACCCGCGGCGGCCGACAGGCGACTCGCTTGTTCGTCCTCGCCGGCTGCCGCCGCGGTATCGGCGAGGGCGGCGAGCGTGTAGGTCACCCCGGCCATGTCCTGGACCACGCCGTCGTGGAGATCAGCCGCGATCCGACGACGCTCGGCCTCGGAAGAGTCGACGGCCCTCCGGAGCAGCTGCTCGCGCTCCCGCGTGCTCTGCTCAAGACGTCGGGCCATTCGCCAGGCCAGTGTCAGCTCGACCGCCATGAGAACGACAAGGGGGACGAGGACGAACGGGGCGAGGGTGCCCAGCACGTCGCGGGCCCGTGAGTCGATGGTGGACTGGCGCTGGTAGACCTCGAAGAGCAGGGGCTGACCCTCCGGAGTCCGCACCCGGAGGTAGACCTCCAGCAGCTCGCCGAACGCCCGCTGGCCGGCGTTCTCGGGCTTGGACAGGTCACTCAGTTCGGCCTCGGCCCCGCCGTGGTCGAGGATCTCGAGCTCGTCCGGACCCAGGTCGTACTGCCGGCCGATCAGATCGGGATCATCGGCATAGACGACGGTCCCGTCGGCGGTCCAGAGGCGGACGCTCACGACGTCCCTGCTGAGGACGCGCTCACGGACCACCGCGTCGAGGTAGGCAAGGGCATCGGCGTTGCCCGCCACCAGGTCCTCGGTGACCGCCGGCTCGATCGTGCCCCTGGCCAGGACGCGGGCATCGCTGCGGGCGTCGCCGATGGCCTCGTCGGTCGAGACGCTGCGGGCCAGCCAGAGGCTTCCGGCACCCACGACGAGGAGGGCCACGATGCCCGGCACGGCGAAGCGCAACACCTCGCGGCGAACGGAGCTCACCCGACCATTGTGCGCGCCACCGGCCCACCTCCCCCTGCGAGGGGGAGATGGGCCGTCGGGCCGTGAGCAGCGATGCCGCTCAGATCGTCACGGTGCCGCGGCAGGTCTGGCCCGTGCGGACGTTGGTCGAGGTGCCGACGAACGAATCGGGACCTGCGGTGTTCGCCGACCGCCGCTCCACCGAGAAGGAACCACTGGGGGCGTGGGTCGTCCGCGTGCCCCGGCTCAGCACCACGCCGTTGTGCCGCAGCGTGTAGTTCCAGGCCTGGCCGTTGCGGTTGCTGTCGACCTCGAACTCGACCTCGATACCGCCGTCCCGCGGCCTGGCCTTGATCTTCCAGTCGGCCCGGCCGCTGCAGTTCCCGGTGCGAACCGTGGCATCGCCGCCGCTGGCCTCAGCGGGACTGCTCACGCCGACGAGGGTCACGCCGAACAGCAACGCAGCCGTGACCAACAAGAGAGTGATCTTCTTCATGGTGTTCTCCGTCCTTGGGGGGTACGAAGAACACCATCCTCCTTGGGCGGTCGGGGAAACCATGGGCTCATGGTCCTAGGACCATGAGCGCGGGTCTACCAGTGGTGGGCGACGTCGATGACGACGCGGTTGCCGATCTTCAGCACGCGGAAGGGCAGGCGGGCCCGCACGCCCAGCCCGAACAGGGTGAGGCCCTCGAACGACCCGGCGAACCGGGTGGAGCGGAAGGTCTCGTACCCGGCCAGGTTCACCCCCGGCAGGGGCTGGCCCTCCACACCGGGATAGGTGGGGTGACCGTTGAGGTCCACGGCGGGCGCCCGGACCAGGATCTGGAGGCGGGCTCCTCCGGGGAGGGGGATCACCTCGCCCGAGGCGATGCCGCGGAGGCGATGGACATAGTGGACGTTGTAGCCCGAGGCCGGGCCGGCCAGGTCGACCACGAACCGGTCGTAGCAGGCGTGACGACCGGTGCGGACGTTGGTCACCTCCGAGAACGTGCTGGTCGGAGGGCCGGCACTCTTGCCCCTACTCCCCCACGTCACCGCGCATGAGCCCTCCGGTGACGCCGCGCCCACGACATCGGGCAGGACCGCCGCCGGACCGGCAATCAGGCCGAAGAGGAGGGCAAGGGACACCAGGAGTCGCTTCATGCGTCTGTCCTACACCCTGGCGCCCCTTGCGTCACGAGAATGTCACCGCGCTGCCGGTGGTCGGTGATCGCACCCACCCTGGTGGGCGGGTCGGTGTTGACCGCCCATCCGATAGGTAGGGGAGAACGATGACCGATCAGCTGCAGGACCGACGCATCGCCTTCTCGTCAGCAACGAGGGGGGACCGACGAGGAGGTCTTGATCGACGAGGCGGGGCCGAACGCGCTGGTGACGAGCCGCAAGCCCGACGACCTCAAGGCCTTTTCCGAGGGCGCGGTCGAGGCCTTCGCCGCCGCGGAATAGGTCACATCGGGAGACGTTCACCAGACCATGCCTGTCCTCCGTCTGAACCACGCCGTCCTCTATGTGCGGGACGCCCAGCGGTCCGCCACCTTCTACGTGGAGGTGCTCGGGTTCCGCCGGATCGGCATGGTCGAGGGCTTCGACGGGGCGGTGTTCCTGCAGGCCTCTGGCTCGACCAATGACCATGACCTGGGCCTGTTCACCATCGGCGAGGGCGCCGGGCCGTCCGGAGCCGGTCGACAGACCGTCGGCCTCTACCACCTCGCCTGGGAGGTCGACACACTGGCCGAGCTGGACCGCCTCGCCGACCTTCTGTCGGCCAACGGTGCCCTCGTCGGCGCCAGCGACCACGGCACGACGAAGGCCCTCTACGCCCGCGATCCTGACGGCATCGAGTTCGAGGTGTCCTGGCTGGTCCCCGCCGACCTCATCGACGAGGCGACGTTGGAGGCGAGGGCCCACATCGAGCCCCTTGACATCGAGGAGGAGAAGCGCCGCTATGGCGCGGATACCCGCGGCGGTGTGGGGGTGTCGGCCCCGGCCTGACCGTGGGCGGGGATGCACCGGTGGTGGCTCGCTACCATCCCCACCTTCAGGAGAGGTGCCGGAGTCTGGCTGATCGGGGCGCCCTGCTAAGGCGTTAGTGACCGCAAGGTTGCTCGTGGGTTCAAATCCCACCCTCTCCGCTCCGTTGTGCCATGCACAACGTTCTCCCTGGTCAGACGGCGGTCGAGCAGCGCTGATCGTCGTTGGGCACGTGGGACAGGTTTAAAACCGCCGGCGGGCTCACTCCGACGACCGCACGGGCGCGAAACCCGCCGAGGCTCAGCGGATGTTCGGGCGCGCGTTCCGCTGCTCGGCGTCGGCGTCGGCCGCGGTGGCGATCGCAAGCGCCGAGATCAGGTCGCCGTCGAGCGTGAAGCCCATGTCGAGGTCGACGGTGCCACCGGGGAAGTCGCCGGTGAGCCGCGTCCGCACGACATGTCGATCATCGGAGGTCGCGTGGACGCCGAGGATCTCGACGTCGTACCGATAGCGGTTAGCGGGACCCTCACGCCAGGAGCGGATCGCCTCGGTCCCGCGGTGGTCCTGTCCGTCGTCGTGGACTTCGGCGTCGGACGCAAAGGTGGCCACGACGGCGTCGGTGTCGCGGGCACGGTCGGCGCGCAGGTACTGGCCGATGATCTCGGGCCCATCGCCGAACCGGGTCACTGTCGCTCCCTTGTCGCCATGGTCGAGCGCCGCCCTCGTCCGTTGCCGCGGTCGTGGGTCGCCGTGGCCAGCGCGGCGGCACCGAAGCCGATCTCGGCCGCGAGATAGCTCCAATAGGCGACGTCGGTGCGGGGCCGATCGACCAGGAGTGAAGCCAGCCGCAGGACTGCCGCGCCCAGCCAGGTCACCCCGACCGCGACTTGCGCCGACGGCTCACGGCTGGCCAGTGCCCAGGCTCCGAGCGCCGCGTACGTGCCACCGACACCCGCTCGGATCTCGGCGACGCCCCGATCCGAGAGCGGGGACAGATCGAGGGCAGATGCCACTCGTGTGGGCGCCACCGCGCCAGCGAGGCCCGACAGCATCAACGCCGCGCTGCTCACGCGTCCGAGGTTCATCGCGCCCCCTGGTCACTTGACGGCCATGCATCGTAAGCAGTGGTATCACCCGGGTGCACTCGCACTGCCTGTCGTCGGCTTGTGAGCCGTTCGCCGCGCGACGACCAGCGGCTGCAGCCGTCGGACCTCAGCGCCCGGGCGTTTTTTGGGGCGCTGTCTGTGTCGCATATGTGCTACGCTTGTCGCATGTCCGAGGTCGCCTCACGGGAGCTGCGCAACAACACCCGGGCGCTGCTCGACCGTGTCGAGGCCGGCGAGTCGGTGACGATCACCGTGGAAGGCCGGCCGGTGGCCGTGCTCGAACCACTCGCCCGCCGCCCACACTGGATCACACGCGACGAGTTCGTGCGCCGGGTGCAACCCCGGCAGGCGGATCCTGCGCTGACCGCTGAGCTGCGCACGCTGGCTCCTGGCACGACCGACGATCTGCCGTCGATGTGACCCGCGGTCTGGCCGACACCACGGTGTTCATCGCCCGCGAGTCTGGGCGGCCGCTGGACCACCGGGCCCTGCCTGACGAGATCGGGGTTTCGGTGATCACCATCGGCGAGCTACGCGCCGGCGTGCTCGCGGCTGCTGATGTCGAGACCCGCAGCCGCCGCCTCGGGACACTGACCGAAGCGCTCGCGCTGCAGCCCCTACCGGTGGATGACCGGGTTTCGGACTCCTGGGCGAGGCTTCGACTGCTTCTGCGCGACAGCAACCAGCGCATGCCCGTCAACGATTCCTGGATCGCGGCGACGGCGCTGTCACTCGGCGTGCCCGTCGTGACCCAGGACGACGACTACGCGGACATCAGCGGGCTCGCCGTCATCAAGGTGTGACGCACCCGCGGTCAGGATCTCACGCACCTCACGCCACAGATCACGGTTCGAGCTCCCTCGCCGCTCGACCTGTGACTGACGCCCCGCGACGGCTGGTGACGGACTGACAGACTCCTCTGCGTGAACAACAACAAGCCGGCCAAGCTGGACCTCGCGGTGTACGAGCCCGAGCTGGAGCGACTCCAGCGGGAGCTGGTCAAGCTGCAGGACTGGGTCCACCACGAGGGCCTCAAGGTCTGCGTCCTCTTCGAGGGCCGGGATGCCGCGGGCAAGGGGGGCACGATCAAGCGCATCGTCGAGCGCTGCAACCCCCGCATCGTGCGGGTCGTCGCCCTGGACAAGCCCACTGAGAAGGAACGGTCGCAGTGGTACTTCCAGCGCTATGTGGCCGAGCTCCCCTCGGCGGGGGAGATCGTGCTGTTCGACCGCTCCTGGTACAACCGGGCCGGCGTCGAGCGGGTGATGGGCTTCTGCACCGAGGAGGAGCACACGGAGTTCCTCCGGGCCTGCCCGGACTTCGAGCTCATGCTCATCCGGTCGGGGGTGGTGCTGGTCAAGTACTGGTTCTCGGTGAGCGACGAGGAGCAGGAGCGACGCTTCATCGCCCGCATCAACCACCCGGACAAGCGCTGGAAGCTGAGCCCGATGGACATGCAGTCCCGGGCGCGCTGGGCCGACTACTCCCGGGCCAAGGACGACATGTTCCGCTTCACCGACACCAAGCACTCGCCGTGGTGGGTGGTCGACGCCAACGACAAGCGCCGGGCCCGGCTCAACTGCATCACCCACCTCCTCGAGCAGGTGCCTTACAAGGACCTCACCAACGACCGGCTCGACCTGCCGCCCCGCCAGGACGACGACTACGTCCGCCCACCCCTGAGCGAGCAGACGTTCGTCCCCGACCGCTACTGACGCGTTCTGATCCACCAGGCGTGCCGCGGGCGACGCTGTTCCGTCCCCGGAACCGTGAAGCTCACCTCACACGGGTGGGCCCCAGCACGGAACTCGGGAAGGGCCGTAGGGTCGGTCCATGAGCCGGACCGACGAGGAGATCTGTGCTGCGGTCGCGGATCTGGCCGACGACTGGCGGGCCCAGCGCACGGACCGCCAGCTCCGGCGGCACCTGGATCCAGCCGATTTCGCCGAACTGCGGGACTGCGGCCTCCCCCTCATGGCCGTGCCCGTCGACGCCGGCGGGACCTGGGTGGACGTGACGTCGAGCACCCGGCCGGTCGCCCAGGCACTGCGGGCTCTGGCGGGCGGGGACCCGTCCGTCGCGCTGGTGTCGGCCATGCACCCGGCGGTCATCGCCTACTGGTCGGCCGCGCCTGAACAGTCGAATCCGGCGTGGGTAGCGCAGTGGTCCGCCGTGGTCGACTCCGCCGTGGGCGGACACCAGTGGGGCACGATCACCTCCGAGCCCGGCAGCGGCGGTGACATCGCCAAGACCCGCTCGGTGGCGACGCCCGACGGCGACCTCGAGCCCTTCCTCGACGGCGCGACCTACCGCATCGCCGGGGCCAAGCACTTCGGGAGCGGCTCCGGCATCTGCGAGCGCATGATCACGACCGCCGTCGCTGAGGGCGAGGACACCCCGTCCATCTTCGTGCTCGACATGGCCGGCCGACCGTGGGAGACCTCGGACCACGTCGAGATGATCGCCGAGTGGGACGGCATGGGGATGCGGGCCACCCAGAGCCACGCCCTGCGCCTCGAGGGAACGCCCGCCGTTCGGCTGGCCACAGAACGTCCGATGGATCAGGTCACCGCCGCGGCGATGCCGACCGTCGAGGCCTACTTCGTCGCGGTCGTGCTCGGCGTGCTGGACGAGGCGATCGCCACCGCCCGGGCCCAGATCCGCGATCGGGCCGACACTCTGCGGGCCTACGAGCAGGTCGAGTGGACGAAGGCCGAGCAGGACCACTGGCTGGCGGTCCAGGCCCACGAGGGCGCCCTCCGGGCCCTCGAATCGGCTGACGCCGGCGTGGCCGCGCATGCCGCCCTGCGGGCCAAGCAGTCCATCGCCGAGCTGGCCGAACAGACCCTGCTCCGACTGGGTCGGGTGCTCGGCGGGGGCACGTTCTCCCAGCGCTCGCCCTTCAGCCACTGGCTGGAGGACGTCCGGGCCCTCGGCTTCCTCCGCCCCCCGTGGGGCCTGGCCAACGACACCCTGTTCGTCACCTCGCTGGAGGATCCCACGAGCTGATCCGACCGCGGCCGGTAGAGTGAACCGCCCTGCGCTCGTAGCTCAATTTGGATAGAGCGTCTGACTACGGATCAGAAGGTTGGGGGTTCGAGTCCCTCCGAGCGCGCTGAAGCCCCAGGTCACAGGCCTGTGGACTGACCTCGGCGGGATTTCTTCCGCCACTTGGCAATCCCTTGGCAATCCGACGGGCCTACGTGTCCGAGGAGGATTGCCATGCGAGGCCACATCCAGCAGCGAGGAAAGACCAGTTGGCGGATCAAGGTCTTCGTGGGCCGCGATGCCGCTGGCGTCCGGCGCTACGTCGAGCAGACGGTTCGGGGGACGCGGCGGGAGGCCGAGCGGGAACTGTCCCGGCTCCTGGTCGAGGTCGACGAGGGTCGCCACGCTGCGGCGGCGCCGATCACCTTCGGCGAGCTGCTCGACCGGTGGCTCGACGTGAAGCGCCGGATGGTCGAGCCCAAGACGATCGAGTCCTACGAGTGGGTGTCTCGCAAGTACATCCGCCCGGCGCTGGGCGACCGGAAGGTGGCGTCGCTGCGGCCGATCGACCTCGACGGGCTCTACAGCGACCTGCACGGACGAGGCCTGTCGGCCCGGACCGTGCGGATCTGCCACACCGTGATGCGCCAGGCGCTTGAGCAGGCCCGGCGGTGGGGCCTGATCGCTAGGAACCCGGCCGTCGACGCCACACCGCCGGTCCAGCGCCGGCGGGAGATCGTGCCGCCCACGGTCCAACAGGTGCAGACGTTGCTGGAGGCCGCCGAGACGGAGGACCCGGACTTCGCTGCCTACCTGTGGATGCTGGCCGCCACCGGCTGCCGGCGCGGCGAGGCGTGCGCTCTCCGGTGGACCGACGTCGACCTCGAGCGATGTGAAGTCGCGGTCCGCCGGTCGATCTCCCAGGTCCGCGGGGAGCTGCGCGAGAAGGACACCAAGACCCACCAGTCCCGCCGGGTGGCCATCGACGAGCAGACCGTCGCCGTCCTGCGCTCGGTTCGCGTGCGAGCGAAGGAGCGGTCCCTGGCGCTCGGTGATCGGCTGGCCGACGACGCCCTGCTGTTCAGCGACGCCGAGGGCTGCCCGTGGCGCCCGGACGTGTGCACCAACCGCTTCGGCCGCCTCCGGAAGGGCCTGGGCCTCGAGCGGGTGCGCTTGCACGACCTGCGCCACTTCGTAGCGACGGTCCTGGGTGGAGCCGGGGTGCCGATCGCCACGATCAGCGGGCGCCTCGGCCACAGCGAGAACGCCACGACCCTGAACCTGTACACGCACGTGATGCCGGCCACCGACCAGGCAGCTGCCACCTACCTCGGCAGCATCCTCACCGACAACAGTGGTCGAACTGGAACCAGCGGTCAGCCACGCTGAGCGAACCCCCTGAGAAGCAGGTCCGGCGCGCACACATTGACAGGTTTCCCTTCGGAAACCTGCGGGGCCTCCTGCGTGACCTCCCGTTCGCCGCCGGCGGCCACCGAGTGTGGTGGACGGCACGGACTCGGCAATAGCTCGCGCACTGCCGGCCACTCGAAGGGCTTACGTAGGCATGAGCACCAACCAGCCCCTCACCCTGACCGTCGAACAGGCCGCAGAGATCCTCGGCATCGGCCGTTCCACCGCCTACGAGCTCGCCTGCAGCGGCGATCTCAAGTGCATCCGCCTGCGTCGCCGCATCGTCGTCCCCGTCGCCCACCTCGCCGAGACCCTCGGCGTCGACCGCGCCGCCGTGTGGGACGCGGTCAGCGTGGAAGCAGGGCCGCAGCCGGGTCCGGGCCTTGCTGTGCCGTCCGAGCCGCTCACAGCCAGCCGACGGCATAGGGGCAACGTCGAGACCCCGGCGTAGTTCTGATGGTGGCCAAGCCCGGGGGCGGGAGGTCGAACGGGAGGTCCAACAGGTTGCCCGGAGGCGAACCCGTCAATGTGTGCGCGCCGGACCTGCTGCTCGGTGACACGTCTTCGGTTTCCGAGCGACCGAGCTCTACCGGCGGCTCGGCCGCGCGGAGAACTCGACGGCACATGGTCCGGTACGGCTGACCAGGAGGCTCGCAGCCCGGCCGTCGACGATTCCGGACCAACCGATCTGCACACCCAGCTTGGGATCACGGACTGGCCTGGACGGCGCAGGTGTCAAGGGTCCGGGAGCACAATCGAACTCCTGACCTGCTCATTACGAGACGGCCGGGGCCTGTCCCGGCCTCTCCCGATGAGGACCGACTAGCCCGGAATCCCAGGGTTCTCAGCCGTCACCAACAGCGCCCCATGACTGTCCGTCCCGGCCTTTCCCCGGGAGTCCGTTAGCAAACCGTGAGCAAGGTCACACTCAGGACGCGAACCGCGACCGGGGTCCTTCTGCCCGGAACTCAGGTTGGATCAGGGTCCGCCCAAGGCATCGCCGCAGAGGCCCAGTGGGTGATCTTCTCTTCTTGGTCATTGCTGTGGAGGTGCCGGGGTGGCTGGGCGAACGTGCTGTAGGGCCGGCACCGGAGGACGACGCGGCCCTCCTCTTCGGCCATGGCTTGGACGAAGGGTCGGGCGTCATCGTCGAGCGGCTCGCCGGACATGCGTCCTGCGACGGCCATCATCACATCGACGACGAGGTCGGGGTCGTCGTCGACGGTCGCGTCGCAGTACACCTGCAGGTAGCTGAACGGCCAGTGCTCGTCGAGCACGCAAAGGCTGACCTTGGGGTTGCGGGCGACGACCTTGGCCTTGCCCCGGTCGCGCATAGTCGACACGAGCAGCTCGTCGGTGTCGGTGGGCACGTAGTAGACGATCGACATCGCCGGGCCGTCGGCGCGGCGGGGGGTGCCGAAGACGCAGGTGCGGTGGGTGCGGACGAACTCGCGCCGTTCGGAGGGGAGCATGTCGCGGTCGGTCGGGCACGTGAAGGGTTCGAGGGCGAGGGGGAGGATCTGCATGGTCAGGTTCCTTGGATGATGCGGTTGCGGATTGTGCCTATGCCTTCGATCCAGGTCTCGAGGGTGTCGCCGGGTTGGAGGAACTGGGGCGGTTTGCGGGCGATGCCAACGCCGGCGGGAGTGCCGGTGAAGATGACGTCACCGGGCAGGAGCGGCAGCACGGCGGAGAGCTCGGCGATGAGGTTGGGGACGTCGAAGACGAGGTCCGTGGTGCGGGCGTCTTGCATCTTCTCGCCGTTGACGGAGCAGCCGAGGGCGAGGTCGTCGGGGTTGTTCAGCTCGTCGGGTGTGACGATCCACGGCCCGATGGGTCCGTAGCCACGGCGGGATTTGCCGAGGGAGAACTGGGCGCCGGCGGCGAACTGGAGGTGCCGGTCACTGATGTCCTGGCCGATGGTGACACCGGCGATGTGGGACCAGGCATCAGCGGTCGTGACGCGGTCGGCGGTGCGGCCGATGACGACGACGAGCTCGACCTCCCAGTCGACCGACGGGCCGGCGACGGCGATGTCGTCGAAGGGCCCGGCGAGGCTGGCGGGGAACTTCGTGAACACCGCGGGGACCTCCGGCAGGACGGCGCCTGTCTCCGCGGCGTGGCTGCGGTAGTTGAGCCCGATGGCGAACACCTGCCGAGGTCGTGGCACCGGGTTCCGCAATGCGGCTTCGACGAGCGAGCCGGTTGGCGCAGTGATGGTGGTCGCGAAGTCGTGGAACTCGTCCCACTGGTCGTAGAGGGCCATCGGATCGGGACCGAAGCGTCCGTCGGATGCGGTGGCGACATCGGCGATCTGATCACCGAGGACGAGCGCGGCGCGGCCGTCGACGTTGGCGAGCTTCACTGCAGGGCTCCTTGTTGTGCCGGCTGGTGTGCCAGCCGGGTTCGCAGGTGGTCGATCAGGGTGGCGGCACCGGCGGGGGAGGCGGCGGTGCCGTAGAGATGGAAGTCGGGTCGTTGCAGAGCGGCGGTGGCGGCGTGCTCGGTGAACCAGCGGTCGTACGCCTCGTAGCCGGCGACGGTCACGATGCGTCCCCCGATCGAGGCGAACCAGTCGCGGGTCACCGGGTCGAGGGCGATGGGTTCAGCGTCGATGGTGACGAGGCGCCAGCCGGCGCCGTGGACGTCGTCGAACCGTGTGGCGTAGGCACTGCCTTGGACGAAGACCGTCCCGGCGTGGGGTGAGCCGGGGTCGATGATCCCGTCGGTGATGCCGGGTAGCGGCGGCGCGTCGGTCGGTTCTGTTCCCACGAGCGGCGCCATCGCCGCATCGCGCGCTGCAGCCTCAGCGGGGTCGGGGACGCAGATCACCTTGCCGAGCTCGATGGAGAACTCGATGGCCTGGCGGGCGCTGGGGACGCGTTCCTGGTCGTAGCTGTCGAGCAGCCCGTCGGGCGCCTTGCCGGTGAGCACGAGGTCGAGCTTCCAGGCCAGGTTGGCGGCATCGCGGATCCCAGCGCACATGCCTTGGCCGGCGAAGGGCGGCATCTGGTGGGCGGCGTCCCCGGCGAGCAGGACTCGCCCGTGCCGCCACTGCGCAGCGAAGCGTGCGGCGAAGCTGTAAACGGCGAGGCGTTCAACGGTCGCGTTGTCCGGTCGCACGTCCCATGGCTGGAGCAGCTCCCACGCTCGGGCGTCGAGGTCCTCGAGGGTCTCGTGCTCGAGGCGCATGAACTCCCACCGGCGCCGCCCGGGGCCGCCCGAGACGACCGTGGTCGGCCGAGCCGGGTCGCAGATCTGCACGTTCAGCGGATCGAAGACGCGGTCGTCGTGCAGGACGACATCGATGATGAGCCAGTCGTAGAAGAATCCGAGCTCGGTCATCGGCACCCCGAGCAGCGAGCGGACGGTGCTGTTTGCGCCGTCGCAGCCGACGAGGTACCGGCCGTCCACGACGCTTCCGTCGTCGACGGCGACCGCGACGACTTCGTGGTGTTGGCTGAAGTCGGTGACCGCGCAGCCGCGGCGGATGTCCACGCCGAGCGCGATCGCTCGCTGTTCGAGCAGGGCGTCGAGGCTGGGTTGGTGGAACATCGACGACAGGGGCCATCCGGACGGGCCCGGGCCGACGCGGCCGAGGCGAAGCAGCGTCGTGCCGTCGCCGTTGCGCCATTCGTAGATGTCGGCGGGTTCGGAGATCTCGGCCAGCTCCGTACCGATCCCGGCCGACTGGAAGATGCGGCCGATCTCGTGGTCGAAGTGCACGGCCCGGGGCAGCGGGTACGGCTCGGGCTGGCGTTCGAGGATGGTGACGGCGTGGCCGCGCTGGGCCAACAGGATCGACATCGTGAGCCCGACGGGACCACCGCCGACCACGACGACGGCGTTGGCAGCGGCGGTGATCATGGCTGGCGCAGCGGCTGGTGGCCCCAGGCGCTGATGCGGTCGTAGCGACGGTTGTCGTCCCAGTCTTCGGTGATGGTGCGGGCGCCGTGGCCGACCTCGACCATGAACCCGGCGGGGCTGGCGACGTAGAAGCTGAACATGCGGTCGTTGTCGTGCATCCCGAGCCCGTTCGGGATCGGCAGCCCCGACGTCCACGCCCGGTCGAAGGCGGCGCCGACGTCGTCGCGACTGTTGGTCTCGACCATGAGGTGGTGCAGCGTCTGGGGCAGCTCGAAGGGTGCCTTGGCCAGGGCGAGGGTGTGGTGGCGCGGGTTGCAGTTGTAGAAGCGCACCTCGAGCTCGATGCCCTCGGCGATCTCCATCTCCAACCAGTCCGACTGCGCCATGCCGAGCCCGTCGGTGACGAACGCATGGGACTCGTCGAAGGCGGTGGTGGCGAACACGACGTGGCCGAACCCGACCCCGTCGGTGAGGAACCCGCCCGGCATCAGCGGTGACGCATAGGGCGTGGCGGCGTCCTCGAGTCCGGTGGTCAGCTCGACGGCAACCCCCCACGGCGCCATCGTGCGCACGAGGCGATCGACCCGCCGAGCGGAGCGTTCGTCATCGGTGCCCTCCGCGGCGGCAAACCCGGCGGCGGCGAGGCGGGCGACTAGCGCATTGAGCGCGCCGTCGTCTCCGGCGTCGAAGCCGATGAACTCGGCGTCGTTGGCGGGGCCGGTCTCGACGATCACGCGCTGTGCCTTGTCGTCGTTGCGCCACGTCAGCGCGCCGGCCGGGCTCCGCTCGCCGGGTACGAGACCGATCACGTCGGCGAAGAACGTGCTCAGCGTCGAGGGGTCGGGCACCTCGAGGCCGAGGTAGGCGAGCTGCAGCGGGTGATGCATCACGGTTCCTTCCGGTCGGCGCCGAAGAGCAGGGACAGCACGGCGTCGGCATGGGCCTCGACGACCTCGGGGACCTGGGGGTCGACACCGGAGAGGCGGCGGCACTCCGGGGCGAGCACGAACATCGTCGGACCGGCGCCGGTGAGGATGTAGTAGAGGTGCTCCACCGGGATGTCGGGCACATGACCGGCCTCGACCAGCTGGCGAGAACAGCGCGGTCGTCTGCTCGTACCGGGGCCGGATGTGGCGCTCGACCATCCAGTCCATGCGCGGGCCGTCGTTCTTGCACTCCTGGGTGATGATCCGGTGCAGCTGCGGGTGCGTCGCCGAGAAGCCGATGAACTCGCGGATCAGCAGCTTCCCCGTGGTCAGCGCGTCGACGCCGCGCAACCCGTGCGGCGCGACCGTCGAGCGCCTCGCCCAGCTCGGCGAAGAGCCCGTCGACCGCCGCCCGCCACAGCTCGTCCTTCGAGCTGAAGTGGTAGTTGACCAAGCCCTGGGTGACACCGGCGCGCCCGCGATCTCCCGGGTCGTCGCGCCATCGAAGGACAGCTCGGAGAACAGGTCGAGCGCGGCGGCGAGGATCCGCTCCCGCGTCCCGTCCGCCGACGGTCGCGGCGCCCGGTCTCGCGTCTTCGTCGCTCGTGCCATCCCGTGAGTCTAATTGATTGAACAGATATTTGTCAAGAGTCTGTTCATATGAATAGCCCGCCGGCCGAGGCGTCGAATCGGCGACGGCGGCGGCTTCGCAGACATGCGGGCCGTCACGGCCCTGACGGCGGGAGCGTGCCTGCGGGAGACACGCCAGGATGGCGGGCGGAGATCCGGACACGCAGCGCATCGGGCCGGGACACGATTCGCAACGGCGGCAGGAGCTCGATCGCCTCACCGTCGACACCCGCACGGACGGGACCGGCGGCTTCGATCGACACCTCCCTCGCGGTCCACGCCCGTGCCGCGGTGCCCTTGCGCTCGCTCGGCGGATCGACGAGAAGAATCCCGAGTCGCCCGCTGGTGAGCGTGGGGCGAGTGCCGGTCACGACGGGCCGCTGGATCGCGTAGGGATTGTTGGAGACGAGGACGACGGCCGGGTGGCGGTGCTCACGGCCGCGGTCGTCTTGCACGCACAGCTCCGGCGCCCCGCCGCTGGGGCCGTGAACCGCCCGCGCGGTCTCGATCAGCGTTCGGAGCTTCGCGTCGCGATATCCCGGTTGCTGCACGGCGTCGCCGTAGAGCCCGAGCGATAGGTTGTTGAGGAACAGTCGACCGTTCACCTCAGCGACATCGATCTGGCGCTCGACCGCCTCGGTGAACGCGTCGAGCGCGCCGACGAGATCGCGTCGATCCACGCCGAGGTCGAGGGCGAAGTGGTTTCGTGTCCCGGCTGGAACGCAAACGAACGGAAGTCCGGCTTCCAGCGCCACGGCCGCGACGACGGCGAGCGACCCGTCTCCCCCGGCGACGCCGAGCGCATCGGCGCCGAGCTCCACCTGCTCGGCAGCCAACGCCGCCAGGTCCGAGCCCGGCCCCAGGACGACGGCTTCGATCCCTCGTTCTCGCGCCCGCTCGGCCAGGGACGCACGCGCCGCCTTGCCCCCACCCGAGTTCGGGTTGACGAACAGCACGGGCCGTCGAAGTGGGCCCGCCGGCGTCCAGCCATGACGCACGGGGCCGCGCCAAGGGCGTTTGCGTGCGGGTCTCCGGCTTCCTCGGCTGGCACTCGGCATGATCGACTCCTTTCGGGAACTGGAAGGCGGTAGTGGGACAGGCATCACGGGTGCGGCCGCCTGCGCCCGACGGCCACGACGAGCTGCGCCATGGCCGTCCCGACGAGGGATCCGACCACGACGTCAGCGGGATAGTGCACGCCCGTGTGGACCCGCGAGTACGCGACCAGCGTGGCGGCGGCGGCGAGGGGAAGGCCGGCCTGCGGCATCGTGCCGCCGACGCCGGCGGCGAACGCGGCCCCGGCCGCCGCATGGCCGGACGGGAACGACGTCGACTGAGGCATGGCCACCCGCCGGGATATCGGCACCTGGTAGCGGGGGCGGTCCGGCCGGTGGCGGCCAGCAAGCGGTTTGAGCACCAGGTTGACCACGGCCGAGCTGAGGGCCGTCGACGCGAGGCCGTTGACGGCGGCGCGGCGGCCGCGTGTTCCGCCGGTGAGCGCGAGGACAGCCGCCGTTCCGATCCATGGCTTCCAGTGGTCGGCAACCCGCGAGACGTGGCGAAGCGCGCCGTCCAACCACGGGGTCTGCGTAGCGGCAACCGCCGAGAAGACGGCGACATCAAGCCGATCGACCTCCTCGCGCCACCCTTCTCGGGTCGCGACATCCATGTGCTCGTTGCCTCCGTCTTGTCCGGTAGCGCGCCGCTGGACGGCGTGCCTGCTGACGGTACGACGACCATCCGGCCGGCCGAATCCACGAAAACCCCAGTTGCCTGAGGGCAGCTACCGAGGCGGACGGAGGACGTTCGGCCCTGGCGGACGCCGACGGGTGGTGCTCGAATGGGTTCGGTTCGACGGAGGGGAGGAGCCGTGTCCCGCATGGTCGATCCCGCACACACGCCCGGCAACCACTCCCTGATCGGCCGCGTGGCCGAACGGGCGACGATCGACACACTCGTCCGTGACGCCGGGAGCGGTGTGAGCGGGGCGGTCCTGATCCACGGCCCAGCCGGCATCGGCAAGTCGGCGCTCGTGCAATACGCGCTTGACACAGCCTCCGACTTCACGGTCGCTCGAACCGGAGGTGTGGAGTCCGAGATGGGCTTCAGCTACGCCGGGATCTCCCAGGCGGTGGTGCCGTTGCTGCCGGGGATCGGTGCGCTCACTCGCGACCAACGGGCGGTGGTCGAGGGGGTGCTCGGCAGGGCCAACCACGACCAGCTCGATCCGTTCGTCGTCGGGCTCGCACTGCTCAGCCTCCTCGCAGAGGTCGCTCGTGGACAGTCGGTCCTGGTCGTCGCCGACGATGCGCAGTGGTTGGACGAGGAGTCGACCACCGTGCTCTCCTTCGTTGGGCGCCGCCTGCACGCCGAGCGCGTCCTGTTGCTGGTCGCCGCCCGGGACGCCCCCGAGGCCCGACTCGGGTTCGAGGGGTTCGGTCGCCTCGAGCTGGCTGGCGTCTCCGCGCCTGAGGCGCAACAGCTCCTAGCATCGGTCGCAACCAACCCGATCGATGCGTCGGTGGCGGAGCGCATCATCGCCACGACGAACGGCAATCCGCTCGCCCTCATCGAGCTTCCCGCATCGCTGACCGAAGACGAGCTTCGTGGTGCGGTCCCCTTGCGGGATCCGTTGCCGATCGATGCCCACATGGCGGACGTGTTCGCGCAGCGGGCGCGGGCACTGAAGGCCGACGCGCGGATGGTGCTGTTGCTCGCGGCGGCAGAGCGAGTAGGTGATCCCGCCCTCCTGCGCCACGCCGCCGCGACGGAAGACCTCTCCTGGGAGCAGGCCGTGGCGAGTGCCGAGGAGAGCGGCCTCGTGACGTTCACGCCGAGGGTCGCGTTCCGCCATCCGCTCGTCCGGTCCGCGATCTACTACTCGGCGGCCCCGGCAGAACGTCGGCGTGCCCACGCGGCGCTGGCCGAGGCGTTGGACGGCGATGGGGACGCCGACCGTCGAGCGTGGCACCTCGGGGCGGCGACGCTCACCCCCGACGAGCAGGTGGCCTCCGAGCTGGAGGCGTCGGCCGAGCGGGCCCGGCGCCGGGGTGGGTCATCGGTCGCGGCCGAGTACCTCTGGCGCGCCGCGGAGCTCACTCCTGACCCGGAACGAGCGACGGAGCGGCTCCTCGACGCGGCGCGCGGCGCGCTCACCGCCGGGCTGGTCAAGCGGGCACAGCAGATGCTCGATCGAGCGACCGCCCGCGGCGTCGGGGCCGAACAGGTGGCGGATGCGGCGTGGACGCAGGCGCTGGTCTCCTTCGTCGGCGGAGAGGTGCGGGACGCGGCGAGGCTCCTGGCCGACGCACTGTCTGCCGTCGATCCGCGCCACCTCGAGCTCGCCGTCGGCGCCGGTGTCGCCGCCGGTGCCACCGCCCTCGACGGCGGCCACCTCATCGACGAGTCGACCCGCCAGGCGATCGCATCCGGCATCCGGCGCATCGGCGAGCAGTGCGACATCCCCTGCCCGATGGCCGAGTTGCTGACCGCGATCGCGACCCGACTGGCCGACGGCCCGATCGCTGCCAGCCAGCCTCTACGAACCGCTGTCACGGCCGCCGCGACCAACCCCACACGATTGCAGGACAGCGCCGGCCGGCACGTCCACGTGGTGTACTTCGACGCCGTCGCCGCCGCCTGCGAGGTGCTCGACGACGGCGCGTGGGACGACCTGACGCAGGAGTGGGCGCAGCTGGCTCGCCGCACCGGGGCGCTCGCCGCGCTCCCCTTGGCGTTGAGCTTCCGCAGTTGGCTCGACGTCCTGCGGGGCCGTCCCGCGACCGCAGCGTCGTACCTGGCCGAGATCGACGATCTCGTCGCGCTCACCGGGACACGGGGGCTGCTCGGTACGCCATCGCCGGCACAGGTGCTGCTCGACGCCTGGCGCGGGAACGACGAAGCGGCGCGCACCGGCGCCCAGCGCATGATGCAGGACGGCCACGAACGCGGGCAGGGGGTCGCCATCGATCACGCCTACGCCGCACTGACCGTCCTCGAGCTCGGCGCCGGCCACTACGAAGCCGCGCTCCGGGCCGCGCAGCGCATCTGCAACCACGACGGCGCCGGGATCGCCACGCTCGCCGATCTCGCCGAGGCCGCCATGCGCTGCCGCCATCCCGCGATTGCCCGACATGCGACGACGCAGCTGACCGAGCGGGTGACGGCAGCGGACACCCCGTGGGCACGAGGCATCCTTTTGCGCGCTCGTGCCATCACCGCCGACGACGCCGAGGCGGAGGACCACTTCCGCGCCTCCCTCGAGGAGCTCTCGCGCTGCACCGTCGTCACCGAGGTGGCGCGGACGCAGCTCCTCTACGGCGAATGGCTCCGGCGGGAGCGGCGCCGTCGCGACGCTCGCGAACCCCTCCACCAGGCGCTCGAGCGGTTCGAGACCATCGGCGCCACCGGCTTCGCGTCGCGCGCCCGCACCGAGCTCGCGGCCACCGGCGAACACGTGCGCACGCGCTCGGCGCCGCTCGACCTCCTCACCCCCCAGGAGGCCCAGATCGCTCGGCTCGCCGCTGCCGGCGAGCGAAACCGCGAGATCGCGGCCCACCTCTACATCACGACGAGCACGGTCGAGTACCACCTGCGCAAGGTCTTCGTGAAGCTCGGTGTGAGCTCCCGGACCCAGCTCGCCCAGGTCGATCTGCCGGCCTGACCCATACACGACAACTGGGGTTTTCGGGGATTCGCCGCTCGGGCCCTCCGTCTTACGTTCGCCTAGCAAGCAACGCAAGACCAACCAAACGGAGAAGAACATGAAACGACTGTCAGAGTCATTGGAAGACCTCGCCGGCCGGGCGAAGATCTTCGAGGATTCGGCCACTGCCTCGTTCGAGGCGGATCGGGCCGAGCTCGAGAAGCGTCGCCAGGAGATCGACCAGGCCATCAAGGCCGAGGTCGGCGAGCTCGAGTCCGCTGTCCGTGACGCCGCGGACGCCGGCCATTCCTGGTGGAACGAGACCAAGGCCTCGATGCGGCGCCCGCTCGACGAGGTGCGCGCCCGGTACGAGGACCGTCAGTCGGAGCACGAGCTCCATCGGGCGATCCGCGCCGCCGACGCCGCCGAGGAGGATGCTGCGGCGGCCGTGGAGGTCGCGGCGTACTTCCTGAACGTCGCCGAGTACGCCGTCATCGACGCGGCGCTCGCCCGCCTCGCCGCCGACGACCTCGCCGGTGAGCCGACCGGCGCGGAGCCGACGGGAGCGACAGCATGACCCGGGCCTTCGTCGGGACGTCCCGGCGCCTCGCGATCCGAGGGATCGCCGGCGTTGCGTTCGGCGTCCTGACGCTGCTCTGGCCCCACGTCACGCTGTCGGTGCTCGTCGCGCTGTGGGGCGCGTTCGCCCTCGTGGACGGCGCGATCGCACTCTCTGCGGCGATCGGTGACCGGCTGCTGCGCCACCGAGGCTGGGTGGCGCTGTGGGGTCTCAGCGGCATCACCGCCGGCATCGTCACCTTCGTGTGGCCCGGCATTACCGCCCTGGCCCTGCTGTTCGTCATCGCCGCATGGTGCTTCGTCGCCGGCACGTCGCTGATCGCCATCTCAATCAGCGAACGCAAGCGGCTCACCGGCGAATGGCTCATCGGCCTGACCGGGGTCCTGTCGGTGCTCCTCGGAACCATGCTCGTCATCACGCCCGGCGAGGGTGCGCTGACGATCACCTGGGTCATCGGATGGTGGGCCTGCCTGTACGGCGGGCTGTCGCTGTCGCTGGCATGGATCGCTCGGCAGGAGGCGGGCAATCCGGCCACTCGGCCGGAGATCCGCCTCTCGGGTCCCGAGCACGCAGCGGCCTGACGATGACGCCCGCAGCGGCTGCCCCCCCAGCCACGCTCCCTGCGTCGCCGGCCCCCGAGCGGGCCGGCGGCGTGGGGGCGCGCGGCGCCCATCGCTCACTCCACCGAGAAGGAATCGTGAACGAGCCCATCGGCCTCGGGCCCGACCCGGCCTACCGAAACGTCCTCGTCCCGCTCGACGGATCGCGCCGCGCCGCCGCGGCACTCCCGACCGCACGGGCACTCGCAGAACGCTTCGGCGCAACCGTCCACACGGTCACCGTGACGGTCTCGCACGCCGCTCCGGAGGTCACCCGCATCCGAACCGAAGCCGCGCACGCACTCGCCACCGATCCCGACGACGAACGGATCCACGTCGCGGTCGATGCTGACCACGACGTCGCCGGCGCCGTGCAGGTTGTCGCCGACGAGCTCCAGCCGTCCCTGGTGTGCCTCGCCACCCACGCGCGCGGGCGGGTCGGCGGCACCCTGATCGGAGCCATCGGGCGCGACATCGTCGAACGCGGCGGCGTGCCAGTCGTTGCCGCCGGCCCGCTCGTGGTGGACCCCGACCCGGAGGACGAAATCGCAACGCCTCCCCGTGCGCTCGATCACATCGTCGCCTGCGTCGACGGCACGGCCAGGTCCGAACGCGTGATCCCGGCCGCCGCCGCGTGGGCGCACGCGATCAGCATGAAGCTCACGATCGTGACCGTCGCCGAACCGTGTCCGCCGCCCGTCCGCATCGGCGCCCCCTGGCGTCGCCATCACGGGCCCAACGAGGACGCTGAGGAGTACCTGCGGCGACTCGCCGAGCGGTGCCTCGAGGCCCCTGGCCTCGACACGTTCGTCGTCTACGACCCGATCAGCCCGGCGGCCGGCATCCAGGACTACCTCGCGGCGCACCCGACCGACCTGATCGCCGTGACCACCCGGCTTCGCGACGGCGTCGAGCACCTGGTGTCCGGCTCCCGTGCCGCTGCCATCGTCCACGCGTCGACGGCGCCCGCTCTGGTGGTCCCGGCGACGTGAAGGGGTTGAACGTGCAGACGAGAGGGGGCTCACCCGCTCCGCCGCTCCGCCATCCCGTCGTCATCGAACACGCCGCCGAGCGAGCCAAGGACTTCCAGCTGCGACTCGCCGACAAGATCACCGCGTTCGCGGGGTCGATGCAGTTCGTTTACCTGCACATCGTGGCGTTCGCGGTCTGGATGCTCATCGCCGAGTCCGACCCCTGGCCACGGCTCACCTTGATCGTGTCGCTCGAGGCGATCTTCCTGTCGACGTTCGTGATGATCGGCCAGAACCGGCAAGCGGACTTCCAACGCGCGAAGGCCGACCACGACTATGTGACCGAGGCGCGAGAGCTCGGGATCAACACCGACCTGACCCGCGAGATCCACGCGCTGACGAGCGCGATCCACCAGCAGGTCGTCGTTGATCCGGAGGCGACGGCGCGGCCTCCCCGATGAACGTCGATCGGGTCGCGTTCGACAGGGTGACCCGGCTTCGGCTCCGCTCGCAGCGATGTGACCGCCAAGGCCTCAGGCCGTCGACCCTCGTAGCGCGGGGTCGGACACGATCAGAGTCCGGCCCACCCCGGCGAGCGCGCGGTTGTGAGCAGTACGGGGCTTTTCAGCTGGACGGTGCGGTTGCGGCCAGCTCGTCGGCCTCCACGTGGGCGAGGACGGCGTCGAGGACCGCGTACTCCGCCTCCTCAAGGACACCCCGGTCCTCGAGTGGCTCACCGTCTCCGCGTGAGCAGCTCGGAGTTGGCAATCCCTTTGGCAATCCACCAGCCATCATCGGCCCGGATTCGGCGGCACTCTCCGGACCCACTTCCCCGCCAAACCGGGTAGAACGGCATTCGACAACAGCAGACGGACCCGTCGGGACCGCCTACGGATCAGAAGGTTGGGGGTTCGAGTCCCTCCGAGCGCGCTGGTCGTCATCCCGGTCAAGCCCAAGATGTGGGCCTCCGACAGCTTTCACCGACAGCCGACGATCGAGGCTGGCTTCGATGAATGAGAAGGCCTCCTCGGGCGGGGGCAGTTCACCGCGACGAGCCGCTGAGATGGCGCTGCACGAGGTCACCACCGCCATGTGGGTGAACGCCTGCGGCGTATTGCCCAGCTGCTCGCCCGTCGACGGGTCGACCATCTCGGCATAGAGCCCCACATCGTTCGCGGCACCGAACAGTCGATCAAGCAAGGTCTCGGCTTCCTCGAGGCGCCCAGCGTGTACCAGCGCGTCGAGCAGCCAGAACGAACAGAGAAGGAAGGCACCCTCGTCTCCCGGTAGGCCGTCTGGAGAGCGATAGCGGTGGACGTACCCACCGTTGCTCAAGTCGCGTTGGATGACATCGATCGTGGCCAGCACCCGCGGGTCGGCCGGCGGCAGGAACCCGAGGGCGGGCATGAGCAGGGCGGCGGCGTCGGCGAGTGGGTGACTGGCGGCCTGCACGAACCAACCGTCCGGTGAGCCCTCGGACAGCAGCCATTCAGCGATCGCATCGCGTTCGGCCCGCCAGCGATCGACGTCCCCGGTGAGCATGCCGGTATCGGCAAGGCGAACGGCACGGTCGAGGGCCATCCAGCAGTTGAGCTTCGAGTGGACGAAGTGCCTCGGCTGGTCACGGATCTCCCAGATGCCCTGGTCGGGGCGGCGCCATGCGCGCACCGCCAGATCGGCGACCTGGCCGAGGAAATGGGCGTTGTCGACGGTCAAGGCTCCGCCGGCTCGCCCGAAGAGATAGCCCGCCTCGACCAGCTGACCGAGCGAGTCGAGCTGTAGCTGTCCCGCGGCGTCGTTGCCGACCCGCACTGGCGCCGAGCTGCGGTGGCCGGTCAGGTGATCGAGCGCGAGCTCGGGCATGAGACGCTCGCCGGTGACCCGGTACATGATCTGCAGGTCCTCGGGTCGACCCGCACCGGTCCGTTCCAACCAGCCCTTGAATGCCGCGGCCTCGGGGAGGTACCCGAGCAACGCCAGAGCAGCCAGCGTGAGCGTGGCGTCGCGGATCCACGTGAAACGGTAATCCCAGTTGCGGACGCCGCCGATCCATTCGGGGAACGAGGTCGTCCCGGCGGCCACAACGGCCCCCGTGGGGGCATAGATGAGGGCCTTCAGCACGAGCGCGGCTCGGTGGACCCGACGCTCGTGGTCGCCGACATAGGTGCACCGGGCGAGCCACGCCTCCCAGAAGGCGACTGTCTCGTCGAAGCGCATCGCCATGGCGGCGGCATGGTCGGCGCCGCCGTCGTGGGGTGACCGATCAGCGGCCTCGGTCCACTCGACCTCGATCCACGCTTCATCGCCCGCCGCGAGATCCCAGCGAGCGGTCACGTGCTCGCGATCGTGGCCGAGCTCCCGACTCGCCCGCACCCACAGCGCGTCCGGTCCTCCGACGATGGCGGCGGTCGTCGTGGACGTGAGCGTGAACCTGGGCAGCACCGTGCCGTACTCGAAGCGAGGTTGGAGATCGACGAGGACGGTGACGTTCCCGGACAGGCAGCGTGCTCGTCGCAGCACCGAGGCGTGGTGGTCGACCTCCGCCGGCCGCTCGGGATCGAACGGCCTGACCGGCATGCAGTCAGTGAGCTCCAGCACGCCGTCCGAGGTGAAGAACGTCGTGGCCAGCACATTGGTGGCGGGCAGGTACGTGCGATGGACGTCGAGAGACTTCGTGAGCGGCGCCACGCGGAACTGGCCGCCGTCTGCATCGAGCGATCGGGCGAAGACCGACGGCGAATCGAACCGAGGGAAGCAGAGCCAGTCGATGGATCCGTCTCGGCCGACGAGCGCCAACGAGTGGCAGTCGCCGATCATTCCGTAGTCGCCGATCCCGTTCACCGCTTCTCCCCGATCCCGGGCCATGCTCGCAGCTAACCGCGTCGGTTGCAGATCCTCGAGAACGCCACAGCGGCACCCGTCGAAGACTTCTGATCTCGGGCACAGCGCTCAGTGGCCCTCCGCGAGCACAGGCCTCGCGGCAACACCTAGCACAGCGCTCAATGCGCGATGACTACGGATCAGAAGGTTGGGGGTTCGAGTCCCTCCGAGCGCGCTACACATGCCCTGGTCAGGGGCTGGTTCCCGGCCGTCGGCTAGCGCGCCGAATGACGCGGCTGGACAGACAGGTCCACGAGTGGGGAGTCCCGCTCGGGCGGGGGGCCGCCGAGCGGACGCCTAGATGCTGCGCCCTCGGCTCCGGATGACATTCAGGACCACGACGACCAGAACAACCGCGACCAAGATGACGAGCAAGGTGTAGAGCATGGACAGGGCCTACCCCGAACGGGGCTGTTCATGCCCCAGGTTGGATCTGATGTCAGGCCCGGATGACCCCAGTGAGGTTGGCGATCAGTGGGGCAAGGCGTCGATGGCCACCGCCATTCCGGGAGCGCAGCGGTGGCGCCGGAATGCGCTTGTTCTCATGGACCAGCGCGGGAAGGCTTGATGGCTGATGTCGGTGTCCTGGCCAGCCCGACTGTGTTGACCCGGCGCCTCGAGATCCGCTTGCCGGTCGAGTCCGACCGCGAGCGCTTCGTGCAGCTGTTCTGCGACGAGCGCTTCATGGCGTTCTCCGCCGGCGTGCTCGACGTGGACAGCGCGCACCGTCGCTTCGACGAGATGCTGGAGCGAGCTGCGGAGCTGTCGTTCGCGAAGCAGCCCGTCATCGAACGCCGGACAGGCTCGATCATCGGCTACTCAGGCGTGAACTGGTTCGACTTCGAGGAGCAGCGGCGCCTCGAGTACGGCTACCGGCTCATTCCCGAGGCGCGCGGCAAGGGTTACGCGACCGAAGCGGGCGGAGCGCTCCTCACCCTGGCCGAGGAGACGTTCTCCGGCGAGATCCTCGCCATGATCGACCCGCGGAACGTCCCGTCGCAGCGCGTCGCCCGCAACCTCGGCTTCGGGTTCTGGAAGGAGGCGGTCGTCGACGGGTTCCTCGACAACCTCTATCGATTGTCGGTCGGCACGGTGAACGCGGTGAGGTGACCCTGAGCGCGACAGCCCGACCGCGTGTCGCTCACGGGTGGGACGGCGCTGGCGGAGAGTCGGGGATCTCGAACGCGAGCTGGTCGACGTAGCACCACCACCACTCCTCGCCCGGCTCGTAGGACCGGGCCAGCGGGTGTTGGGGGTGGCTGCGCCAGTGGGCGGTGGCGTGCTTGTTCGGCGAGCTGTCGCAGCAACCGACATGGCCGCAGCTGGCGCACATCCGCAGATGCATCCAACGGGCCCCCATCCGAAGGCAGTCCTCGCACCCTGTGCTGGAGGGGGTGACATCGGCGATGGCGTCGAGGTGACTGCAGGCGACGGTCATGCCCCCAGGATCGCAGCGCTAGTGATCGCCGCGCTCGCGGAGCCGGGCTGAGACACGGATCGAACTACGGTCCGCGCCGGTGGACGTAGCCGCGGAGCGGAACCCGCACGCCGGGGTGCCGTTCACCGATGACGACGCCGTCATCGCCACGAAGCTCGAGGACCTCAGCGCGCCCGCCCTGCTGTGCTCGCTGGTGCACATGACCGGGGACCCGTCGTGGATCCGCGACCTGGCATTGCCCCAGCCCGCGACCTCCACGCAGTTCCAGTGCGGGCTGACCGAGGACCAGCGGGCCGGGATCTTCCGGGCGGCCCTACCCGTCATCGCCGAGTACCGCGACGCCGGGTGCGAGCCCCAGCCCCTCTCCCCAGAGCTCCTGCGGGAGCTGATGTCCTTCCTCGCCGGGGCGACCGTCCCCGAACGGCTCCTGCCGATGTTGTTCGAGGACCTGCAGTTCGACGGGGTCGACCCCCGCGCCATCGCCTGGGGCGACGAGATCGCGGAGGACGTCAAGGCGGCGGCCCCGGTGATCGTGATCGGCTGCGGCCAGGCGGGCATCCTCGCCGGCATCCGCCTCGCCCAGGCCGGATTGCCGTTCACCATCGTCGACAAGAACGACGGCCCTGGGGGGACCTGGTGGGAGAACCGGTACCCCGGCGCCCGGGTCGACGTGGGCAGCCACCAGTACTGCTACCCGTTCCGGCCGGCGGACCACTGGAGCGAGTACTACTGCCGCCAGCCCGAGCTCCGGGACTACTTCACCGAGGTCCTCGACGAGCACGGGCTGGGGTCCGCACTGCCGGTTCGGCACCACCGTGTCCCGCCTGACGTGGGACGAGGACGACGGCTCGTGGCGCGTCGGCCTTCGCAACGCGGAGGGGGACCAGGAGGACTGTCGCGCCCGGTTCGTCATCAGCGCCGTCGGCTCTCTGAACATCCCGAGGCTTCCGGACATCGAGGGCATGGGCACCTTCGCCGGCCCGACGTTCCACTCGTCGCGGTGGCCCGACGACCTCGACATCGGTGGGAAGCGGTTCGCCCTGATCGGCGCCGGCGCCAGCGGGTTCCAGATCGCCCCGACGATCGCCGAGGACGTGGAATCGCTGACCATCTACCAACGCACCGCGCAGTGGATGTTCCCGAACCCGGTGTACCGGACGGCGGTGCCGCCCGGTGAGCGGTGGGCCCTGCGCCACCTGCCCTTCTACGCCCGCTGGTTCCGCTTCATCATGGGGTACTCCGGCATCGCCAGCGGCACCGAGCCCTACCGCATCGACCCCGAGTACACCCACCCCGACGGCTACGGCGTCAACGAGGGCAACGCCACGCGCGGGGAGCTGCTGGCGGGCTGGATCCGCTCCCAGCTCGACGGCCGCGAGGACCTGATCGAGAAGTCGCTCCCCGACTATCCCGCCATGGGCAAGCGGATCCTCCAGGACGACGGCTTCTGGCTGCGCAACCTGTGCCGCCCCGACGTCGAGCTGGTCCGCACCGCGATCGAGCGGATCGTCCCCGAGGGCGTCGTAACCACTGACGGCGAGCTCCGGGAAGCCGACGTGATCTGCTTTGCCACCGGGTTCCGCCACAACGACTTCTTGGCCTCGATGGCCGTCACGGGTCGCGACGGGGTCGACCTGCGGGCGCAGTGGGGCGACGAGCCGACGGCCTACCTCGGCATCACGGTGCCGAACTTCCCGAACCTGTTCTGCCTCTACGGCCCGGGCACGAACCTCGCCCACAGCGCCAGCCTGTTCTTCCACGCCGAGTACCAGACCAGCCACGCCCTCGACGCCATCCACGCCGTGCTCACCCGAGGCGCCCGCAGCATCGAGGTCGACCCGGCGATCCACGACGCCTATGCCGACCGGCACCAGCAGGAGATCAGCCAGCTCGTGTGGGCCCACCCCGCCATCACCCACAGCCACTACAAGAACCCCTCGGGCCGCGTCTACACGCTGTCACCCTGGGCCATGGACGAGTACTGGGCGCTCACCCGCCACCTCGACCCGACGGACTACCGGATCACCTGACGGTTCAGCCGCCCATGGCGTCCAGTCGGTGGGCCGTCCGCAGGTGGCCCCGGCGCAGGCGAGAAGCGCCCGCCGGGCCGCGTCCAGCTCCTGGACGACCGGTTGGAGATCGGGATCGTCGGCGAGGTTCACGAGCTCGTCGGGGTCGGCTTCCAGGTCGTAGAGCTCGTCGCCGTACTGGCTCGTCCAGTACATCCAGTGGGTCGTCCGGACCCCGGAGTAGTCCGGCGCACACGAACACCCGTTGGTCCTTCGGCCGTAGAGGAGGAGGTGACGGTCCTCGGCCCACGCCCGCGGCCGTGCGCCCTCGAGGACGTGGTGGAGGGAGACCCCGTCCATCGAGACGGGCATCTGAGCCTGCGCGTAGTGCAGGATCGTCGGGACGAGGTCGATGCCCGCGATGGGGAGGTCGACGGTCTCCCCCCGGTCCTCGGCCGGCACCATCGGACCGGCCACGATCCAGGGGACCCGGATCGAGGGCTCGTACGGGAGGTACTTCTCGTGCGTGAACCGGTGCTCGCCGTAGAAGTAGCCGTTGTCGGACGTGAAGAGGATCATCGTGTTCCCGAGCTCGCCGGTGACCCGGAGGGAGTCGACGACGCGCTCCACCGCCTCGTCGACGGCCTGCAGCGACCGCAGCGACGACCGCCAGTGCCGATCGATCTGCGCGGTGGTGCGGCGGCCGAGCGGCGGTTGCGGGTGCCGCTTGTCGGTGGTGTCGGCCTCGCCGAACGACGGCGTGCGTGGCGCTCGCACCCCGCGGAAGAGGTCGGCGTGGCGCGGCGCCCAGGTCGGGCCCTGGGACACCGAGTGGGGCGCGTAGGTCGAGAGCTGGACGAAGAAGGGGCGGTCGAGCGCCGACGCGCGCTCGATCATGGCCACGGTCTCGTCGGCGAGGACGTCGGTCATGTAGCGGGGCTGCTCGACGGGCTGGCCGTTGTCCGAGAGGGTCGTGTTCTGGTAGGTCTCGAAGTGGGTGACTGCGCGCCAGTCGTCCCACCCTGCCGGGGTCCGCGGGTCGGGCAGGTAGCCGTTCAGATATTTGCCGACGAAGCCCGTGAAGTAGCCCGCGTCCTGCAGCGAGATCGGCAGCGAGGCCCGCTCGATGCCGAGATAGGCCGCCTCGAGCTCGGGGGTGGCGTGCCGGTTGGTGGTGTTGGTCGTGACCCCGTGGTTCGTGGCGTACCGCCCCGTCAGCAGCGTCGCCCGGGACGGGCAACACAGGGGATACGGCGCGATCGCGTCGGTGAACGTGAGCCCTCGGCCCCCGATGAGCCGTCGGGTCGACGGCATGGTGTCGAGCTGGGCGAGCGTCTGGTCGTCGGTGAGGATCACGACGACGTTCGGCCGGGAGCTGGTCGCGGTGGCCGCCGCGGGCTCGGGCCCAGGGACAGGTGACACGGCGCCGATCGTCGCTGCGAGCAGCAGCACCAGCGCGATCGACACCGTCGGTCGTGGGGGGAGGCCTCGCATGGTCGGGAGGGTCTATCCGCGATTTCATCAAAATACGACCGGAATAGTCAAGTATTTCGATCTGTCGGGTCTAAGCCGGAGTGGCCGCTCCGAACCAGGTCGCCAGTGCCTGCGGCAGCTCCGGGTCCGTGAGGTCTCCTGCCCAGGCGACATGTCCGTCGGGTCGGATCACCACGGCCGGGGGCGCTGCGACCTCGCCGAGGACCGGGAGCTCCCACACGCCGTCGTACCCGGCGTCGACCAACCGGACCCGATCCGCCCAGGGCGTGATGTCGAAGCCGCCAGTTTCACCGAGGACGAGGAGCACGGGGCGGGCGTCGTGCAGCAGGGTGAAGACGCGCGTGGGACCGTCCGCGGTGTGGAGGTCGAGGTCGGGCATGCGCCGCCCGAGCAGCGGGTGGCCCTCGCCGAGGTCGTAGTGGATGTCGAGCGCGCAGAGCTCCGCGGCGATGCGCCGGCGGGGCTCGTCCATGCTCAGCAGTTCGGTCATGGTGTCGCGGAGGGCCTGGTGACGCTCATCGGGGCCGCCGAGCGCGACCTGCGCACTGGTGTTGTGCAGCACCCGGGCGCCGACCGGATGCCGTTCGGCGTGGTAGGTGTCCAGGAGGCTGTCGGGTGACGTCCCCTTGACCACCTGGGCCAGCTTCCATCCCAGGTTCACCGCATCCTGCACGCCGGTGTTGAGGCCTTGGCCGCCGTGTGGGGGATGCACATGGGCGGCGTCACCCGCGAGCAGCACCCGACCCTCGCGGTAGGCCGCGGCCTGGCGGGAGATGTCGGTGAACCGGGAGATCCAGATCGGGCTGTGCACGCCGTAGTCCGTGCCGTAGATCCGGATGAGGGCCTCGCGGAGATCCTGCAGGGTGGGCTCGGTGCCTTCCTCGGCAGGCCGTTCCATGAGCACGACCCCGTACGGCCCTCCCCCCTCCGGGTTGACGGGACCGATGCCACCACCCTCGGGGCGCATGCCGATCGCCGGCTCCTCGTCCATCTGGACCTGGGCGATGATCGCGCTGCTCGAGGGATCCAGCCCGGGGAAGTCGATGCCGGCCGTCTTGCGGACCAGGCTGCGTCCTCCGTCGCAGCCAACGAGGTACTCCGCCCGGAGCGCTGAGTCGTCGGACACCTCGACCGCGACGCCGGTCTCGTCCTGGGCGAAGCCCACCACCTCGCGGCTGCGCAGGATCGGGACCCCGAGCTCGCCGACCCAGTCCGCCATGAGGGGCTCGATGCGGCTCTGCCACAGCGCGAGCGTGTAGTTGTGACGGGTGGGGAAGTCGCTCAGGTCCAAGGGGATCCCGGCGTACCCGTGTGCCGGCACGGTGTACCCCGCGTCGAGGAACCGGTCCGCGATGCCCCGCTGATCGAGCACCTCGATGGTGCGGGCGAGCAGCCCACCGGCTCGGGATCTGTCGACGGATTGGTCGGGCCTTCGCTCGACGATGGCGACGTCGACCCCCGCCAACGCCAGCTCGCCCGCCAACATGAGCCCGGTCGGGCCGCCTCCTGCGATGACCACCGCATGCTCGGTCATCGCTGCTCCATGGCAAGTGCCGAGATCGACCAATCTGCTGAAGGCAACACACGCATTCCACGACTCCTGGCTCCAGAGGTTCCGGCCGTGATCGGCTCAGCGGACGACTCATGGTCAGCACGTTTGGGTCGTTTGCGGCAAGCCCCCTGCCGCGCGCGATGATGTTCATGGCGGCGAAGGCGAACGCTTGACGATGCTGCGGACCCTCGAGGCCCTGTTGGAGGATCTGTCTGCGCTCCGGGCCGAGGCGCTGGCGCGGGCGAGCAGGTCGAGCACCTCGTCGTCGGTGGTCTGGCCGAAGTTCTCGTACCACTGGCCGACAGCCCAGAACTCCGCGGGGGTTTGGAGGAACACGACCACGTCGGCGAGCGCCCGCAGCCGATCGGCGGAGCTACGGGCGCACACCGGGACGGCGAGGACCAGGCGCCGGGGCTCCAGCGAGCGGAGGGCACGCAATGCCGCCTCGGCGGTGACGCCGGTGGCGAGCCCGTCGTCGACGAGGACGACGTCACGGCCCTCGAGGTCGGGCAAGGGTCGGTCGCCCCGGTACCGACGCACCCGCCGCTCCAGCTCCTCTCGCTCGGGCGCGACGAGGCGCTCGAACTGGTCGGGCGACAGGCCCAACGCCTGCAGCGCCGTGCGGTTGGCAACGGTGCCGCCCCCTTCGGCGATGGCGCCGATGCCGAGCTCGGCTTGACCGGGCGCGCCGACCTTGCGGGTGACGAACACGTCGAGCGGCGCGTCCAGGGCCTCGGCGATCTCGAAGGCGACGGGCACGCCGCCGCGGGGCAGCGCCAGCACCACCGGTTCGACCAGGTCGAGGTCCTGGAGCTCTGCCGCCAGCCGCCTGCCGCCCTCGGTCCGGTCCCGGAAGCGCATCACGTACCTCCTTGTCCGACCCGGTACCTCCAACCCCTCCCGCACGTGAGCCAGCCACTCCAGGCTACGTTTCGGCGGTGACCCTCGGTGAGGACTTCGTGGCCGCGCTGTCCGCCCGGTCCGGCGACCAGCTGCGGGCCGTACTCGCCCCCGACGTCGACTTCAAGGGGCTGACGCCGGGACGGTTCTGGGAGGCCACCGACGCCGACACCGTCGTCGACGACATCATCCTCGGCGCGTGGTTCGAGGACAGCGACCACATCCGCGACGTGGTCGACGTGCAGACCGGCGTCCTCCCCGACAGTGAGCGGGTCGGCTACCTGCTCCGGGTCGACAACGCCGACGGCGAGTTCCTGGTCGAGCAGCAGGCCTACTACGAAGAGGACGCCGGCCGGATCTCGTGGATGCGGGTCGTGTGCTCCGGCTACCGGCGCTCGACCTGAAGGTCCAGGGCTGAGGTTCGCCCACCACACCGGGGAATGGACAGGCATGGACTACGTGATCACGGTGGGAACCGCCGAAGCGTGCCCGACGGCCGTAGTTGCGCAGGCGACGACATGGGACGAGTTCCCCTCGCTGTGGGGTGCCCTCCTCGACGAGGTCTACGCCTTCATCCGGGCCGGTGGGACGACCCAGACCGGCCACAACGTCATGCTGTACCTCGACGACGTCCCCAACGTGGAGGTCGGCGTCCAGGTCGACGGTCCGTTCGTCGCTTCGGGTCGAGTGACACCCTCGGAGCTCCCAGCGGGCCGAGTTGCCACCACGGTCCACCGCGGTTCCTACGACGGCCTCGGTGCCGCGCACGAGGCGGTGCACGCCTGGTGCGCCACCCATGGCCATTCGCTGACCCGCACGCGCTGGGAGATCTACGGCGACTGGCAGGAGGACCCTCAGGACCTCGAGACGGAGATCGCCTACCTCCTGCAATGACCGCCTTCTACCTCGTCAGCGGATGGGATCGGAGCCGTGCACGGCGCCCCACCGGTGGGTGTCCTCGAGTACCCGGCGCACGGCGCCGGCGGCGTTGACGGGGCGCAATGCGGCCCCCTCACGCAGGAGAGCGTCGTGGACCTCGACGAGGAGGTCGACTCCGGCGTTGTCGAAGTAGGTCACCCAGCCCAAGTCCACCACCAGCGGTCCCTTGACCGATCGTTGGTTGCGGGCTCGCACGGCTCGATACCGCTCCACGGCCGCGTCGAGCTCGACGCGGAACTCGTCGATCGTGCCGGCGTGGACTTCGCTCGTGCCGACCACCATGTAAAGGTCGTCGGCGTCGCCGCTCCCCGTCGTTGCCATGTCCTCTCCGAGTATCGCTCCTGGCCCGCCCGAGCCCTGTGGG
This sequence comes from uncultured Microthrixaceae bacterium, assembly GCA_963725155.1. Lineage (GTDB taxonomy): Bacteria > Actinomycetota > Acidimicrobiia > Acidimicrobiales > DATDAH01 > DATDAH01. The sequence goes on along the minus strand of CAVRXU010000002.1, from coordinate 207,342 downwards.
CGTCCTACCCAGGACGGCGGCCGTCAAGCCGCGCGCCCCAGCCCTACGCTCCGCGCCATGGCCGACAGGAAGCCGCCTCGTCCCCAGGCCGGTGAGCGGGAGACACTGCTGGCCCTCCTGCAGTACCAGCGGGACTCGGTGGTGCGGAAGGTCGACGGCGTCTCCGACGAGCAGGCTCGGCACCGGTTCGTCGACAGCGACACGACCCTGCTGTGGCTGGTGAAGCACCTGACCAGGGCCGAGCACATCTGGCTCGTGCACCGCTTCGACGGGGTCGACGAGATCCTCGACGACACGGTCCAGCCTGCCGACACCCTCGCCGGGGTCGTCGACGGCTACCGGTCGATGTGGGGCCAGGTCGGCACCATCATCGACGCCGCTCCGACCCTCGACCAGCCGTGCCGGATCACGGGCGGCGAGCCGCCCGTCGACCTCCGCTGGATCCTGATGCACCTGCTGGAGGAGACGGCCCGCCATGCCGGCCACGCCGACATCCTGCGCGAGCTCCTCGACGGTCGGACCGGCCGCTAGTCGATCGTCACAGCACGGCCCCGTCGGGGACTACCAGGCCTGGCGGCCGAGGAAGGCGAGGAGCTTGGTCTGCTCGTCGGCGCCGTCGGGTGGGGTGAGCTCGGGACCGAAGACCTCCGGCTGGCGGATCGCTTCGGGGGGCATCTGGGCGAAGCCCTCGGCCCAACCCTCCAGCTCCCCGGCGTCGAAGCGGAAGTCCTGGTCGAAGGACCGGGCCAGGTCCCAGCTGTGGAGGCGCAGGTCACTGGTGATCACCATGTCGAACGCCGGGGCCCAGGGACCCTCCCCGAGGTGGCGGTGGGGCTCGTGGAGCTGGAGGGCCGTCGTCTGGTCGTCCAGCACCGCCTGCGCCGTGTCCCGGGCGACGGCCCACGCAGCGACCGGGTCGTCATCGACCGACGGGGCGTCCGCGGGCAGCGAGCGGTCGATCAGGCCGAGCAGGAAGCTGTGCATGTCCACCATGTGGCGGACCACGTCCCGGGCTGCCCATCCCTCACAGGGCGACGGGTTCGACCAGCCGTCGACCGGCGCCCCGTCGACGATGGCCGAGAAGTCGGCCGCCACCGAGCGGTAGCGATCGGCCAGCGCCGCGGTGTCGACCAACGCGTCCAGGCGCTGGTAGCTCCCCTCCACCCCTTCGGCCATCCCCGTGGCCGCGATCATGTCCCGGACCTCCCGGGACGGGCAGGCCATCGTGATCGTCAGGATCGTCCTGCCGGCCTCCTCGGTCAGGAGGTAGGTGTTGACGACCGTGTCAGCCTCGTCCTCGGGCTCCTCGTTCATCCATTCGGTGGACACGAGGCGCTCGGGCGGCTCGATCTCGCGGTAGACGCCACCCTGGACCATGGACGCTCCGTCCGGGCCCTCGGACCGGAACCGCCAGGTCCCGCCGACCCGAAGGTCGATGTCGCACTCGACCAGCTGCCAGGGCAGCGGGTTGTACCAGCGCTTCAGGAGCTCGGGCCGGGTCCAGGCGTCGAAGACGACCTGGCGGGGGGCGGCAAAGCTGCGGGTCATCACGATCTCGGTGTCCGACGGGGTACTCACCTCGAGGGTGGCGAAGTCGGTCATGACGGGTCCTCTCCTTCGGTCTGCAGTTCGTCGAGCAGGGCATCGAGGCGCTGGAAGCTCCCCTCCCAGTGCCGGCGGTACTCCTCCAGCCAGTCAGTGGCCGCCTTCAGGCGGGCCGCCTCGAGGCGGCAGGGCCGCCGCTGGGCGTCCCGGCGGCGGGACACCAGTCCGGCCCGCTCCAGCACCTTGAGGTGCTTGGAGATGGCGGGCTGGCTCATGGCGAACGGCCGGGTCAGTTCGGTCACCGTGGCCTCGCCACCGGCCAGCCGGGCCAGGATGGCCCGACGGGTCGGATCGGCCAGGGCGGCGAACGTGCTGTCCAACTCGTCCGGGGTCAGCTCTTGATAACCAGTCAGTTGCATAACTAGCTGGTTATTTACAACGGATCGACCCCGCTGTCAAGGCTGGGCGAAGCGCTGGACGAAGGTGAGGGCGGTCTCGGCGACCTCCCGCCAGCCGTGGTCGATGATCAGCGAGTGGCCCCGGCCCGGGATCTCCACGAGCTCGGTCACCCCCTCGTTGCGCTTCTGCTTCTTGTAGGAGGCGTTGGCGATGGCCGGCGGGACGGTGTGGTCCTTCTCGCCGGAGATGATGAGCAGCGGTCCCCGTTCCGGGTTCTTGGAGCGCACCTTCGTCTCACTCCACGGGTTGAAGTTGGCGGCCGCAGCCTGGAAGATCGGCTCGCCCGAACCGGGGACGGCGTAGGTCCGGTACAGCTCCTTGGCCTCCTCCTCACTCACCTCGTTGGCGAAGCCGTAGCGGAACTGCTCGAGGGTCAGGGGCACCGCCCGACCGCGGTTGGCCGGATTGCCCAACACGGGTCTGGCGGAGCGCAGCGCCGAGATGGGCAGAGGGAGCACGCCCCGGAACGGAGCCGGGTCGATGGCGACGGCGACGGCCGCACGGCCCCGGCCGGCCAGGATCTGGGTCAGCAGCCCACCGAACGAGTGGCCGACGATCACGGGCTTGGTCGTCAGCTCGGCGGTGACGGCCTCGTAGTGGTCGGCGATGTCGCCCACGCCCTTGTGGGCGAAGACCTCGGGATGGGCCTTGGCCTCCTCCACCGTCTCGGGGTCGTCGGGCCAACCCGGGGCCAGCGTGGCGAAGCCCGCCGCCTCGAACACGGTGCGCCAGCGGTCCCAGCTGTTCGGCAGGAGCCACAAGCCGTGGACGAACATGACCGGGGTCTTCCCCGAGGCGTTGGCCTCGGTGATCTGCTCGGCTTCATGGGTGGTCGGGTCGGACATGGGACCTCCTGGGGGGTCGGGGTTCGCACCCTACGGCCGACTCGCGTCCACTGCGGCGGCCGACGGGACCGACCGCCGAGGGCCTACGGTCGGGGTCATGACCCTCCCCACCCGCACGCTCGGGACCAACGGGCCGGAGGTCTCGGCCCAGGGCCTCGGTTGCATGAGCATGACCGACTTCGCCTACGGGCCGGCCGATGAGGACGAGGCCGTCGCCACCCTCCATCGGGCTCTGGACCTCGGCGTGACCTTCCTCGACACGGCCGACGTCTACGGCCTCACCGAGAACGAGAAGCTGGTCGGGCGCACCATCGCCGACCGCAGGGACGAGGTCGTCCTGGCGACCAAGTTCGGCAATGTCTTCCGGGATGGCCAGCGGGGCGTGGACGGCTCCCCCGCGTACGTGGCCGAGGCCTGCGATGCATCGCTCGGCCGGCTCGGCGTCGACCACATCGACCTCTACTACCTGCATCGACCGGATCTGACCGTCCCCATCGAGGACACCGTGGGCGCGATGGCCGAGCTGGTCACGGCGGGCAAGGTCCTCCACCTCGGCCTCTCCGAGGCGTCGGCCGACACGGTCCGCCGGGGCGCCGCGGTGCACCCCATCGCCGCACTCCAGAGCGAGTGGTCCTTGTTCACCCGGGGCCTGGAGGACGATGTGGTCCCGGCCTGTCGCGAGCTCGGCATCGGCCTCGTGCCCTTCAGCCCGCTCGGCCGGGGGATGCTCACCGGCTCGGTCACCGACCGCGACGCGCTCGCCGACAACGACTTCCGCCGCACCAATCCCCGCTTCGACGAGGGCAACTTCGAGCACAACCTGGCCCTGGTCGACGTCGTGAAGGACGTCGCCGCGACGCGTGGGTGCACACCGGGTCAGGTGGCGCTGGCGTGGCTCAACGCCCAGGGCGACGACGTGGTGCCGATCCCGGGCACCAAGCGCCGGACCTACCTCGAAGACAACATCGGCGCGCTGGACGTCACGCTGACGGCGGACGACCTCGCGCGCCTCGGTGCCCTGGAGCCGGCCGGTGACCGGGCCGTCGACATGACGTTCGTGAACCGGGACACCCCGCCGAAGGCCTGACCCACCCGCGGCAGGCTCATGACGGCCTCGGCCCGGGTCGGTACCCTCCAACCCACCACAGCCCCGACCCACCGGAGCGAACGATGTCCATGACGAACCCGGCCTCCGTCGCCGTCGCCGACCTCGGCGAGGACTCGCGGGCCGTCTTCCTCGGCCGGGTGTACCAACACCTCGCTGCTGCGGTCGCCGCGTTCATCGTCTTCGAGACGCTGCTGTTCACCCTGGGCGCCGCCGAGAAGATGTACGACTTCGTCGCCGGGAGCAGCGGCGCCTGGTTCCTGCTGCTCGGCGGCTTCATGATCGTGAACTGGATGTCGACCTCGGCCGCCCACGACCTGCACGACCCGGCCCGCCAGTACGCCGGGCTCTTCGGGATGGCCGCGGCCGAGGCCGTGATCTTCGCCCCGTTCCTCTACTACGTCTTCAACGTGGACGGAGCCGGCGGCTCGGCCACCGTGGCCAGCGCGGCGGTCGTCACCGTCCTGGGATTCGGAGGCCTGACCGCGGTCGGCCTGTTCACCCGCAAGGACCTCTCGTTCCTCCGCCCGCTGGTCATGTGGGCCGGGGTCATGGCCCTGGTTGTCATCGTGGCCGCCCTGCTGTTCGGCCTCGAGCTCGGGGTGTGGTTCTCCCTGGCCATGATCGGCCTGGCCGGCGCCGCCATCCTCTACCAGACCCAGGCCATCCTCCGGACCTATCCCGAGACCGCCTACGTGGGCGCCGCCGTCCAGCTCTTCGCTTCGGTGATGCTGCTGTTCTGGTACGTCCTGCGCATCTTCTCCCGCCGCTGAGCCCGACCTGTCACCGCATCGGGGGGCGGTCGGCCGTGGTCGGTGTCGACGGGCCGGCGTTGCCCGGCACCCACGACTCTGAAACAATCCCTCGGCGTCGCCGTGCGACGGGGTCCGGGCCTGTCCCGTGATCTGGGGGGAACCGGGGGGAGACACTGCCGATGGCCGTGGAATCCAGTGGCCACAGTCGGGGCAACCCGCGCCTGTACGAGGTCGTGGAGGGCGTGCCCAAGACCGGCAAGAGCACGGTGTGGGCCTGGCCGGAGCTGATGGACTACCTCAAGGTCGCCGGCCAACCGGTCCAAGGTCCCTGGCCCCCCCACCAGGAGCCGCGCCCCGACCCCTCGGAGGACACCCTCCCCGTCGCCGTGCGTGACCCGCAGTCGTCCCGACCCGACCCGGGGGCGCCGACCCCCGACGGGCCGTAGGCCGGGAGGCCCGTCATGTACCCCTCCCGCTTCGCCTACGAGGCCCCGACCGACATCGACGACGCCATCGGCCTGCTTGCCGACGGCCAGGGCGAGGCCAAGGTCCTGGCCGGGGGCCAGAGCCTGGTGCCCATGTTGAAGCTCCGCTTCGCCTCGCCGGACCTGCTCGTCGACATCAACGGGCTCCCCGGGCTCGACCACCTGCAGGTCGAGGCCGATGGCTCGATCCGCATCGGTGCCCTCTGCCGACACGTCGACCTCGAGCGCTCCCCGCTCCTCACCGCCAAGCAGCCGACCATGGCCTCGGTGGCGCCGCTGGTGGCCGACCCCCTGGTGCGCACCCGGGGCACCCTGGTCGGCTCCCTGTGCCACGCCGACCCCCAGGGCGACTGGGCGTCGGTCGTCACCGCCCTCGACGGCCACGTGGTGGCCCAGGGCACCAACGGCCGGCGGACGATCTCCATCAAGGACTTCGTGAGCGGCCCGTTCCAGACCACGCTCCGCCCCGACGAGATCGCCATCGAAGCGGTGATCCCCGCCCCGGTGGGCACACCCGCCGGCGGCTATCTGAAGCTCGAGCGCCGGGTGGGCGACTTCGCCACGGCCGGTGTGGCCATCGCCCTGCAGACCACCGGGGCGAACGTCATCAAGGCCGGCATCGCCCTGACGGGCGTCGGCGGCTCCACCATCGACGCCTCAGCGGCGGCCGAGGCGCTGACGGGCGGCCCGCTGACCGCCGACGGCATCGAACGGGCCGCCGACCTGGCCGCCGAGGCCGCCCGGCCGTTCAGCGACCACCGGGGCAGCGCCGAGTACAAGCGCCACATCGTCCACACCTTCGTGGTCCGACTGCTGGCCCGCATCGCGCAGTCCGAAGAGAAGGCGGCCTGAGATGACCAGCCTGTTCACCGAGATCAGCCCGGAGCCCGAGAGCGGGGTGTCCACCCGCCGGGTCACCATCACCGTCAACGGCGAGCGCAAGGCGGCCGAGATCGAGCCCCGCCTGCTGCTGGCCCACCTCCTGCGCCAGGGCCTCGGTCTCACCGGCACCCACACCGGCTGTGACACGACCAACTGCGGCGCCTGCACCGTCCTCTACGACGGCGTGCCGCTGAAGAGCTGCACGATGCTCGCCGTCCAGGCCGACGGCCACGAGGTCACGACCATCGAGGGCCTGGCCACGGCCAGCGAGCTGCACCCAATCCAGGAGGGCTTCAAACAGGAGCACGGCCTCCAGTGCGGGTTCTGCACACCCGGAATGATGATGACGGCGACCGCCCTGCTGGCCGAGAACCCCGACCCCACCGAGGACGAGGTGCGCTGGGCCCTGTCGGGGAACCTCTGTCGCTGCACCGGCTACCAGAACATCGTCAAGTCCGTCCTGTGGGCGGCCGCCAAGCTGCGGGGCGAAGCCGTCGAGACCGATGACGGGAGCGTGCCATGACGGCGGTTGACGAGATCAAGATCGGCGGCATGGGCGCCAGCCGGCGCCGGGTCGAGGACGACCGGTTCATCCGGGGCCGGGGCAACTACGTCGACGACATCGTGCTGCCCGGCATGCTCCACATGGAGATCCTGCGCAGCCCCCTGGCCCATGCCCGCATCACCGCGATCGACACCAGCAAGGCCTGGGAGATCCCGGGGGTCCGCCTCGTCCTGACCGGCGAGATGATGGCCAGCCGCAACCTGGCCTGGATGCCCACGCTGTCCTATGACACCCAGGCCGTCCTGGCCACCGACAAGGTCCGGTTCCAGGGCCAGGAGGTCGCCGCCGTCGTGGCCGACGACCCCTACATCGCCAAGGACGCCTGTGAGGCGATCGTGGTCGAGTACGAGCCGCTCCCGCCGATCGTCAACCCCACCCAGGCCCTGGCCGAGGACGCCCCGGTCATCCGGGACGACAAGGAGAACCAGCACGACAACGTGACCTTCGACTGGGAGGTGGGCGACCGCGACGGCACCGACCGGGCCTTCGCCGAGGCCGACCTGGTCTCCAAGATCGCGATGCACTACCCGCGCTCGCACCCCTCGCCCATCGAGTGCTGCGGGTCGATCGCCGACTTCGACCGGTCGACCTCGAAGCTGACCGTCTACATGACCTCGCAGGCGCCCCACATCATCCGGGCCGCGGTGGCCCTGGTGGCCGAGCTGCCCGAGCACATGATCCGGATCGTCTCGCCCGACCTCGGCGGCGGCTTCGGCAACAAGGTGCCGGTGTACCCGGGATACGTGATCTCGATCCTGGCCTCGATCCTGCTCGAGCAGCCGGTGAAGTGGATCGAGGACAAGACCGGCAACCTGATCTCCACCGGGTTCGGCCGGGACGTCTACCTCGAGGGGGAGCTGGCGCTGCGCCAGGACGGACGGATCCTCGGCGTGCGCATGCACACCGTGTCCGACCACGGGGCCTTCTTCTCCGACGCCCAGCCCAGCAAGTTCAAGATCGGGCTGATGCACTCGGCGTTCGCCTGTTATGACATCCCGGCCGCCCACCTCACCGCCCGCGGCGTCTACACCAACAAGGCGCCGGGCGGCGTCGCCTACCGGTGCTCGTTCCGGGTCACCGAGGCCATGTACTTCCAGGAGCGGATGGTCCAGGCCGCGGCCGACGACCTCGGGATGGACCAGGCCGAGTTCCGGCGGGTCAACCTCGTCCGCGACGACGACTTCCCGCACCGCACACCGTTCGGCTTCCTCACCGACTCGGGCCAGTACGGCAAGTGCCTCGACATCGGCCTGGCCGCCATCGACTACGAGGGCTTCCTGAAGCGCAAGGAGGAGGCCAAGGCCAGGGGCCGCCTCCTGGGCATCGGCATCTCGACCATGACCGAGCCCCTGGGCGCCGGCAACAGCCGGGAGTACGACATCCTCGGCATCAAGATGTTCGACTCCGCCGAGCTGCGGGTCCACATGACCGGCAAGGCGATCCTGCGCACCGGGGCCAAGACCCAAGGCCAGGGCCACGAGACGACCTGGGCCCAGATCGTCGCCCACGAGCTGGGGATCCCGGCCGAGGACATCACCGTCGAGGAGGGCGACACCGACACCGCCCCGTTCGGCATGGGCACCTACGCGTCCCGCAGCACGCCCGTGGCCGGGGCCGCGGTGGCCATGGTGTCCCGCAAGATCAAGGCCAAGGCCCGCAAGCTGGCCGCCCACCTGCTCGAGGTGTCCGAGGAGGACGTCGAGTGGGAGCTGGGCCGCTTCTACGTGCGCAGCGCCCCCGACCAGGGCGTCACCATCCAGGAATGCGCCATGGCCGCCTACAGCAACATGCCCGACGGCATGGAGCCGGGCCTCGAGAACAACGCCTACTACGACCCGCCCAACCTCACGTGGCCCTTCGCCTGCTACATCGCCACCGTGGAGGTGGACCCCGGCACGGGGGTCTGGGACGTGCTCGACGTCGTCGCGGTGGACGACTGCGGGGTGCGGATCAACCCGATGATCGTCGAGGGCCAGATCATGGGCGGCCTGACCGAGGCCTACGCCATGGCCAGCATGCAGTTCATCACCTTCGACGCCGAGGGCAACTGCATCGGGTCCAACTACATGGACTACCTGCTGCCCACGGCGTGGGAGACCCCCGGGTTCCAGCTCCACGAGGTGGTCACCCCCTGCCCCCACCACCCGATCGGGGCCAAGGGCGTCGGAGAGTGCGCCACCGTCGGGGGGCCGGCGGCGTTCGTGAACGCGGTGATGGACGCCCTGAAGGGCACCGGGGTGCGCAACATCGACATGCCCCTGCTGCCCGACCGGGTGTACGAGGCCATCCAGACCGGACAGGACATCTCCGGCGCCCCGCCGGTGAAGACGGGATCGGAGGGAGGCCCGATGCTGATCTCCACCGACTTCGAGGTCGGCCAGCCGGTCGACAAGGTCTGGGCCTTCTTCGACGACATCCCCCAGGTGGCCGCCTGCCTTCCCGGGGCCGAGCTGACCGACGAGGTCGGACCCGACGCCTACAAAGGCAAGGTGGCGATCCGCATGGGGCCGGTGAAGCTCCAGTTCGCGGGGACGGCGACGATCAAGGAGCGCGACGAGGACGCCAAACGGCTCGTCGTCGACGCCGCCGGCGCGGATGAGAAGGGCCGAGGTCAGGCCGCCATGCTGCTGACGGCGGCGCTCTCCCCGGCGGGCGGCGGCACCAAGGTCGAGGTGACCCAGGACCTCCAGCTGTCCGGCGCTGCGGCCCAGTACGGGCGGGGCATGGTCGCCGACGTCACCGCCGTGCTGATGAAGGACTTCTCCCGAAACCTGCAGGACCGGATGACGGCGCTCGAGCAGGGGCGTTCCGCCGACGAGATCACTTCCGCCGCCCCCGCCGGAGGCTTCGCCATCGGGCTGGCCGCTCTGCGCCTGGCCCTGACCCGGGTCTTCCGGCGCTTCTTCCTGCCCTACCGACCGAGCCCGAGCTGAGGAGACGACCCATGGCGCTCTGGTGGATCGGCAATGCCGTCCTGCTGTTGGTGGTGGTCCCCGTGCTGGTGGCCCTGCTCAACCGCGTGCTGGCCGCCCTCGAACGCATCCGGGGGGCCTCCGACGACATCCTGACCGGCGGGGTGGCCCTCGTCGGTGAGCTGGACGCCGTCCCCGACCTTCTGGCCACGACCGGCGGCACCATCCACGACATCTCGGTCGGCGCCGTGCGCTACGCCGGGCTCCGTGGCCCAGCTGCTCCCGCCGAAGGAGGACTGATGCCCGCCGCCGCCATCGTCACCCTGGTCATCGCCACGCTCATCATCGCCGCCGCGGCCCTCGGCCTGATCCGGGTGATCGGCCACCTCATGGCCGTCGCCCGCACCCTCGACGGGGTGGTCGGGGGCGTCCAGGCGGTGGCCGCCAAGACCGCACCCGTTCCCGCGGCCGTCGCCGCGGTGAACGCCGACCTCGCGCCCGTCCGCGACTTCTGCGAATCGATCTGAGGAGGCGACGCCCATGCTCACCGTCCTCGCCGCCACCAGCGACTCCACCGTCAGCTGGGACATCGGGTACGCCATCGCCGTGGTCGTCGTCCTGGTGGTCGTCGCCCTGGTCGTGCCGATCCTGTTCCTGGCCCATCGCATCGGGAACCAGGCCGGCGCCATCAACGACGCGCTGACCGACGCCGTCGACAACACCTCGGCGCTGGCCGGGCTCAAGACCACGAACGAGTCGGCCACGGCCATCGTGGCCGGGCTCGAGCGGGGCCGGATCCGGTTGGGAGGATGACCGTGCTGGCACTGACCGAAACGCAGGAGGACCTGTGGTGGGGGGCGGTCATCGGGGGGTTCGTGGTCGTCCTGGCCGTGGCCGCCCTGCTGACCATCCTGGTGCTCCTGGTGCGCCGCATCGACCAGCGGGTCGTGGCCGTGCGTGACTCGCTGCAGGCAGCGGCGGCCAACACCGCCGACACGGCGCTGCTCGCCGAGACCGCCGCCGGGGTCGAGGCCGTCCTCTCCGAGGGGCTCAAGCACCACCTCTTCCTCGGCCGGGTCCGCCAGGCGGTGCGCTCGTGACCACCCTCGTCGTCCTCTCCGTCGTCGACATCGTCCTGCTCATCGCCGGGCTGGCGATCTACCTGTGGATCGTCGGCGGCCAGCTCCAGAACGTCGCCACCAACCTCGAGGAGTGCTCCGAGATCGTCCAGACGATCCTGAGCGACGCCGAGAAGATCGGGCCCGGGGTGGAGAACATCAACCACACCGGCGGCATCGTGGCCGGCGCGCTACCCCTGCTCTACGGCATGGCCGAGGACATCGTCGTCGGCGCCACCTACGAGCCCACCCCCGAGGGCACCGATCGCCCGGTCGCCCGCCCCGCGTCCGGCCGCCGCCGCTCCCGGCTCACCGAAGCCGTGGGCTACGAGGCCAGCTGACGTGCAGCCCCGCGGGCTGGACCAAACCGGTGGCAACCAAGGGGGCCTGGCTTCTCGTGCCGGACTCTGCGGCGCCCTCACCGCCCGTTTCGCCACCCTCCGTGACCAAACGGCGTGCCTACGCCACTGCCGCCCTTCTGGCACCCGATCTGGTCCCCATAGGGGCCGAATCAGGTGCCAGAACGGGAACGGGTCACTGCCGGTGACATTCGCGGGGCTCGACCGCCCCCTACGACCGGCAGGCCGTCCCCACGCCCCCGTGGTTGCCTCGTTTATCGGTTTCGGTCAGCCGGGGTCAGTGGTGCCCGGGTCGCGGCCGGTGGTGAGGGGGCCGGCGGTGGGAGCGGAGTACTCGCCGATCCACTCGTCCTTCCACGCCGGGTCGTAACGCTCGGTGTTGCAGCCCGGCTGGTAGACGGAGGCCAGCTCGCGGGCGATCTGCTCGCGATGCGAACGCAGGCCGCCCGGCACCTCGTAGGTGCAGATGAACACCTTCCAGCGGCTCCCCGCCCGCTCGATCCAGCACGGGGCCTGGGGGTGGTGGAACGGGAACCCCTCGGCCGACAGGTCGTCGCTGTGCCCGACGTAGGTCACGGCGTACTGTTCGGGCTTCGCCTCCGGGTCGGTGCGGTAGCAGATGGCGTAGACACCCGGGCGGGCCGGCGGCGTCCAGCCCCCGAGGGCCCGAGGCCCCTCGAACGGGTAGCCGGCGAGGGAGCCGAGCCGGATCACTCGTCGCCCCAGTCGTCGTCCTCGCCGATGACCTCGGCCCGGTGCACCGGCCACTCCGGGAGTCTGGCCTGGCGCGCCGCGGCCGCCAGTGCGGCCACCCCCGCCTGGACCGCCTCCTCCTCCGTCGCCGCCTCGATGATCAGCTGGGCCCCGTAGGTCGAGGTCCCGATGCCCGACGCGATGCCGGCGTGGGTGGCCACCGCGTCGGCCAGCTCGACGATCTCCTCCCGGGTCAGCACCCGGTCGCCCTCGGCCACCACGGTCACGCTCCAGCGCACGGGCCGAGCCCCTCAGCCCAGGGCCGGGAGACGTTCGACGAAGCGCTCCAGGCCGGCCAGGTCGTGGCCGGACACGAGCTCATCGACGTACGGGGTGGCCACCGCCATCCCGAGCGTGTCCGGGCGCGGCCCACCGTCGACCAGGTTCGGGTTGATCCACACGACCCGGTGGCTCAGCCGGGCCAGGCGCTCCATCGCCTTGGCCAGGACGTCGGGGTCGCCGCGGTCGAGCCCGTCCGAGCAGATCACCACGATGCCGCCGCGACAGGTCCCCCGGGCGGCCCACTCCCGGACGAAGGTGGTCAGGGAGTCCCCGATGCGGGTGCCGCCGTCCCAGTCGAAGACGGACGCCGCGGCCTGTTCCATCGCCTCGTCCGGCCGGCGCCGCTCCAGGGCCCGGGTGATGCGGGTCAGGCGGGTGCCGAAGCAGAAGACCTCGACCCGGGTGTTGGCCCGCCGGGCGGAGTAGGCGAACTGCAGCAGGTTCCGGGAGTGGTCCGACATGGAGCCGGACACGTCCAGGATGAGGATCAGCGGGCGCGGGCGCAGGCGGCGGCGGCGCCAGTAGAGACGGGAGGGCTCCCCGTGGGTGCGCATGGTCTCGCGGACGGTGCGGCGCAGGTCGGGCCGGGGGCCGCGCTCGGCCCTCATGGATCGTCGGGTGCGGCGGCGCGGCGGGGTGAGGCGGACCCGGGCCATGATCCGGCGCAGCGCGGCCAGCTCGTCGGGGGTGCAGGCGGCGAAGGACTTCTGGCGCAGCAGCTCGGCATCGGAGGCCATGAGGCCGAGCCGGGCCTCCTCCTCGTCCCCCTGCTCGGCGTCGGGGCCGGGATCCGGGATCTCCAGGGTCGCCTCGGTGAGTGCCTTGGCCCGGACCGTGCGCCGGAGGGGGTCGGCCTCGTCGTCGCCCTCGCCCAGGAAGAAGCGGCGGAACACCCGGTCGTAGGTGGGGATCTGTTCCCGGCGGTTCACCAGAGTGGTCCGGCCGGCCCAGTAGAGGTCGACGACGTCGGTGGGGTCGAGCGGCTCCATCGCCGCGCAGTAGGTGAGCAGATCGCCGGATCCCACGGGCAGGTCGGCCGCCCGCAGGGCCTGGCCGAAGTCGACCAGCATGCCGACGAACGGCGCGTCGACGGCGGTGTCAGCCATCGACGGCGAGCTCGTCGAGGTGCTCCAGCACCACATCGAGGTCGTCGCGCACCTTGATCACCGCACCCAGGGAGTCCTCGACGGTGCCGGGGTCGAGGTCGTCGGCCCCCAGGACGGTGAGCGTCCGGACCCAGTCGATGGTCTCGGCCACCCCCGGGGGCTTGTCCAGGTCGAGGTCTCGGAGCCGGTTGACGGCGGCCACGACCTTGCGGGCCATGGCCTCGGCGATGCCGGGCAGCCGGGCCAGCACGATCTCCACCTCGCGCTCCGGGCCCGGGTAGCCGACCCAGTGGTACAGGCACCGGCGCTTGAGGGCGTCGTGCAGCTCCCGGGTGCGGTTGGAGGTCAGGATCACCAGGGGAGGGGTGTCGGCCCGGATGGTGCCGATCTCGGGAATGGTGATCTGGAAGTCCGACAGCAGCTCGAGCAGGAAGGCCTCGAACTCGTCGTCGGCGCGGTCGACCTCGTCGATGAGGAGCACCGCCCCGTCACCGGAGCGCAGGGCGTCGAGCAGGGGCCGCTCGAGCAGGAACTTGGGGCCGAAGAGGGCATCGACCGCGTCCTCGTCGGCGACCTGGTGCTCGGAGAGCGCCCGGATCTGGAGCATCTGACGGGCGTAGTCCCACTCGTAGAGAGCCTGGTTGGTGTCGATGCCCTCATAGCACTGGAGGCGGATCAGGCGCCGCCCGGACACGGTGGCCAGCGCCTTGGCCACCTCGGTCTTGCCCACCCCCACCTCACCCTCCAAGAGAAGGGGGCGGCCGAGGGACCAGGCGACGAAGACGGCCGTGGCCAGTCCGCGGTCGGCGAGGTAGGCGTCGGTGCGCAGCAGCTCGGTGAGCTCGCCGACACTGCCTGGGCCGGCCCGTGCTGAACCAACACTTTCGGGTGGGGCCACGGACTACCCGGCGTCGTCGGTGGCGGGGCCGAGGACCAGGTCCCGGATCGAGCCCCCCGTGGGGCTGAGCTTGCCCTCCCGGGCCAGTCGGTCCTTCCAGGCCGACTGCAGATCACTGCCCGGCTCGGCCAAGCCGTCGAAGGTGACGTCCTTCATGTTCCGGCACGCCTTCGTCGGGCTGACGTCCTCGTCCACGTCGAGCCGCTGGCCCTCGGCGGCCCAGATCGATCGCAGCACCTGGCGTTCGTCGGTGGGCTCGTCGGTCATGGCCTGCCCTCCCGGATCGGTGGGGTCGGTGGTCCTCCACGGTACCCGGGAGGCGCGGGGCCCGGGTCCGGTCACCCGCCCACCGCCAGGGCCTCAGCCAGGATCGACACCGCGATCTCTGGGGGCGTGGTCGCCCCGATGTCGAGGCCGGCCGGGCCGTGGATGCGCTCGAGGTCGGTGATGCCGCGGTAGGCCAGCCATTCGGCCCGGGCCTCTTGGGTGCGACGGGAGCCGAGGGCGCCGATGTAGCCGACGGGGCCGTCCAGGGCGGCGGCGAGCACGGGCCCGGCCAGCTCGAGGTCGTGGGCCATGACCACCAGCTTGTCCATCGGGGCCATCGTGGCCACCAGGCCGGTCGCCGTGGCGGTGTCGTTGACCGTCCGGACCTGCCAGCCGAGGAGGGCGGCGGCGGCCTCGAGCGCCTCGGCGTGCGGTCCCCCTCCCACGATGATCAGCTTGGGGACCGGGAAGAGCACGGTCAGCACCCGGTCGTCGCTCACCTGCGTGGCGCTGACGCCTCGCTGTACCGCCTCCGCCACGTCGTCGGCTGCGGTGTCGAGCACGTCGGTGGTGACGAGGGTGGTGCCCTGGACCCGGCCACCCTCGACCAGGGTCACCAGGCCGATCGGCCGGCGTTCGAGCAAGCGCTCCCAGAGGTCGTCGGGGAGCTGGTCGGCCGGCACCACCAGGCAGCGAGCAGTCCCGCCCGACGGCAGGCCGACCACGGCCGCCTCGAAGTCGGCCACCTGCAGCTCCACGAACCGTCCGGTGTCCCCCATCCGCGCCGCGACGTCGGCCAGCTGGTCGTCCAGACAGCCGGCGAGAAGGCTGCCGACCCGGCCCCCGCCCGGGGTCAGGGCCACGGCCTCGGTCGGGTCGCGGTCGCCGAAGCCGTCGGCGTCGACCAGCCACGCCACGTCGACCCGCGTGTCGGCCCGACGGCAGGCCGCGACGGTGAGAGCGATCTCGTACATCGGCCGTCCCTAGGCGGGGGTCGCGGCGCGGCACAGCGCCTCGTAGTCGTCCCAGGTGTCGACATCGAGGGGCACGGTCCGGCCGGGCACGGCGAGCTCGCGCACGTCGAGGTCGCCCGAGTCGAGCAGCTTCCACACGGCCTTGTCGCCTCGGAGGCGTCGCAGGTCAGCGAAGCGCGCTCGGGAGAGCCACAGCGGGTGACCGGGCCCGTCGTCATACCGGGAGAGCACGGCGTCAGGCCCCGGCTCGCTCTGGGCGGCGGACTCGGCCAGGACCCTGATCTGGCCGGCGTCGACGCCCGGCTGGTCGCCGAGCAGGAGGACGAAGCCGCCTGCCGCGGGATCGACCTGGTCGACGGCGGCCACGATCGACGCCGCACAGCCCTGGCCGTGGTCCTCGACCTCCACGACGTCGAAGCCTCCGAGGTCGACCGTCGCCTTGACCTGCGGCGAGGCCCCACCGAGGGTCACCAGGGCCTGGTCGACCCCGGCGGCCCGGACGACGTCGAGCGTGGCCCCGAGCAATGTCGTGTCCCGGAACGGGAGGGTCTGCTTCGGCCGGCCGAGTCGGCGCGACGAACCCGCGGCGAGGACGACGGCGCTGAGGAACACCGTCAGCCGGCGGTCTGGTCGGCGAACTGCTTCTGGCAACCCGGGTTGCAGAACCAGACCGTGCCGCCGTCGACCTCGAGGAAGAGCGTCGGCGGAGCGGCGACGACGGTCATGCCGCAGATGGGGTCGACCGCGGTGGGTGGTGGTGGGGCCGGAGCCTGACCGTCGTCATCAGGGCTGCGGTCACCTCCCGGTGGGGCGACGAGACCTTCGACCCGGATGGCCCGCACCACCTCGGCCATGATCGACAGGGCGATCTCCTCCGGTGTGCGGGCCCCGATGTCGAGGCCGACCGGCGTGTGGACCCGGGCTCGCTCGTCGTCGTCGAGGTCCAGCTCGTCGAGGACGGCCGCGCCGCGTCGGGTGCTGGCGACGAGGCCGATGAACCCCACCCCGGCGTCGAGCGCCGCCCGAATGGCCTCGCCCTCCCCATGCCCGTGGCTCGACACCACCATGGCGGTCGCCCCGAGCGGGCTGGTGGCGGCCTCGTCACCCCGGACGGTCCGGAACCCCAACGTCTCGGCCATTACGGCCAGCGCGTCGGCGATCGGCGTGTGGCCGACCACGACCAGTCGGCGGGGGGGCAGGTGGGGTGCGAGGAACAACTCGATGGCTCCGCCCGAGAGACAGGGGTTCACGACCGTGCGGGCGCCGGGTGCCTCGGGGAACTCCTCGTCGTCCTCGGGCAGGATACGCAGCAGCACCGGCTCGCCTGTGTCGAGCGCCTCCAGGGCCATGGCCCGTACGGAGCTCTCCGCACACTGGCCGCCGACGAAGCCCTCCATGGTCCCGTCCCCCAGCACGATGGCCGCGGCCCCCGGCCAGGTCGAAGTCGGCGGCTGGGCCCGGACCACGGTGGCGTGGACATAGGGCACGGCGGCGGCGTCGAGTGCACCCATGCGCTGGACGAGGCCGGCCGCGGGTGAGGTCATGAGCACCTCGCCTTCCGGTGGCGGTCCATCGCCCCCCCAATCGGACTGGTCAGAACCCGTCGGGGGACGGCGACCGGGTCCGCGTACAGTCGAAGGGGAGCCTACCGACGACCCCCGGCCGGGGGTCCGCTGACCTGCATCTCCAGAGAGATGCCTGAGCCGGTCCGATTCTCGTGCAAAGGTGCCAGGAATGCCGGACCTGAACCACGACCAGACAGCGTCCGGCCGGTGGACATGCTGACCCACCACGAGGCGCCGGGGCTCCAGCTCCGCCTCGCGGGGGTTCCCGTCCGCCTCGAGTGGACCTTCCTGGTGTTCACCGTTCTGATCGGTGCGACGTTGGGCGAGCTCACCCTGATCGTGGCCTGGGTCGTCGTGGTGACCGGATCGATCCTCGTCCACGAGTTGGGCCACGCCGCCGCCTTCCGGTCCTGGGGCGTCAGCTCCCGGATCGTGCTCCACACCATGGGCGGGGTCACCATCCCCTCATCAGGCCTGCCGACACGCTGGAGTCGCATCGCCGTGAGCCTGGCCGGGCCGTTCTCGGGGCTGGTGCTGCTCGGCCTCCCCGCGGTCATCGCCGAACGGTCGATGGACCTGTCGGCGCCGTGGGACGACGTCGTCGCCTTCGCCGTCTGGGTGAACATCGGCTGGGCCCTGATCAACCTGCTGCCGATCCTGCCCCTCGACGGCGGTCACGTGGCCCAAGAGCTGATCGACGCCGGCACCGGCGGTCGAGGGGAGGTGCCGGCCCGCTGGCTCTCGATCGTGGTCGCCGCGGCGATGGGCCTCTGGGCCCTGACCCAGGGATTCGTGTTCGGGGCGCTGTTCGCCTTCTTCTTCCTGTCCGACAACATCCGGGCCCTGCAGGGGCGTCGGGAGACCGGGGCCGTCGCAAACCTCCGGCCGGCGGCCGAAGCATTGGAGCGAGGCGATGCCGATGCCGCCATCGGACTCGCCGGGGGTGTGCTGGAGACGGCGCGGGACACTCGGGCGAAGGCGATGGCCCTCGACCTCACCGCGTGGGCCCACCTCGCTCGGCGCGACACCGAGGCCGCGGCCGCCTCCCTCGCTCGGTACCCGGACGACATCGAGCCCAGTGGCCATCTCCGTGCCTTCCTCACCGAGACGAACGACGCCGAGCGGGTCAACGCCACCGTCGACGCCTGGCTCGACCACCGCTATCTGCCGGCGACGATCTACACGCGGTGCCTGGTCGAGGCCGGGCTCGTCGACGTGGTCGGTGACCGGCTCCTGGCCTCCCGAGCCGACGGGGCCGAGCGGGCCCGCCTGGCCTTCCAGCACACCCTGTTCGGGGCCGGCCAGATGGACGCGTCCGCCCGCTTCGGGGAGCGCCTGGTCGACGCCGGAGGGACGGACCCGATCGTGGCCTACAACGTGGCCTGCGCCCACTCCCGGGCCGGTCGGACCGACGCCGCGGTGCGATGGCTGGGCACGGCGATCGACCAGGGCTTCACCGACCGGGAGCTCATGGACGGTGACCCCGACCTGGCCCGGGTCCGCACCGACCCGAGGTTCGTCATGCTCCGCAACCGCGTCCCGGGCTGACCCCGACCTACCCTCCACCTCATCCCGAGCAGCCCGCCGTCCCACTGGGAAGCCGATGTCGTCCTGGTGGACGGCGAGACCGTGCACGTCCGGCCCATCTCGCCCGAGGACGCCGATCGGCTGCGGGCCTTCCACGAGGGGCTGTCGACCGAGTCGATCCAGTACCGGTTTTTCTCGCCCCATCCCACGCTGAGCGCCACCGAGGTCGAGCACTTCACCACGGTCGACCACCACGACCGGGTGGCGCTGGTGGCCACGCGGGGCGAGCGGATAGTGGCGGTGGCTCGCTACGAACGGCTGAAGGACCCCGAAACGGCCGAGGCCGCCTTCGTGGTGGCCGACGAGTTCCAGCAGCGGGGACTCGGGACGCTGCTGTTGGAGCACCTGGCGGCGGTGGCCCGCGAGAATGGGATCACCCGCTTCGACGCCTCGGTGCTGACCACCAACCGGACGATGCTCGACGTCTTCCGCTTGGCCGGCTTCGAGGAGGTCACCCGCGTCGAGTCGTCGGTGATCGAGGTCAAGCTTCTCATCGAGCCCTCCGAGCGGTCGTTGGCTGCGGCCGAGCACCGGGAGCACATCGCGGAAGCGGCATCGGTCGCCCGGCTGTTGACCCCCCGATCGGTGGCGGTCATCGGCGTCGGGCGGAACCCCGCCAGCGTGGGCCACGTCGTGCTCACCAACCTGCAGCGAGCCGGGTTCGGCGGGCCCATCTATCCGGTGAACCCCCGGGCCGACAAGATCGCCGGGCTCGCCGTCTACCCGAGCCTGGCCGCCGTGCCCGACCCGGTCGACCTGGCAGTGGTGGCCGTGCCCTCGCGGGCGGTGATGGACGTGGTGCGGGACGCCATCGCCAAGGAGGTGCACGGCCTGGTCGTGCTCACTGCCGGCTTCGGCGAGGTGGGCGACCACGCCGCCCAGGACGGGCTGCGCGACCTGGCCCGGGGGAATGGGCTGCGCCTCGTCGGACCCAACTGCATCGGCGTGGTCAACACGGCCATCGGCCTCGACGCCACCTTCGCCCCTTTCGCCCCGGTGACGGGCCGCATCGCCATGCAGTCCCAGTCCGGCGCCCTCGGCATCACACTGCTGGAACGGTCGGCCCGCATGGGCCTCGGCGTGTCCACCTTCGTGTCGGTGGGCAACAAAGCCGACGTCAGCGGCAACGACCTGCTCCAGTACTGGGAGGACGACCCGGGCACCGACGTCGTCCTCCTCTACCTCGAGTCCTTCGGCAACCCCCGCAAGTTCGCCCGCATCGCCCGCCGGGTGTCCCGGAACAAGCCGATCGTGGCCGTGAAGAGCGGCCGCTCGTCCGCCGGGGTGCGGGCCGCCTCGTCCCACACCGCGGCGATGGCCAGCCCGGACGTGGCCGTCGACGCCCTGTTCCGCCAGACCGGTGTCATCCGGGTCGACACGCTCGACGAGCTGTTCGACATGGCCCTGGTCCTCGGGTCCCAACCGCTTCCGGCCGGGCCCCGGGTGGGCGTCGTGGGCAACTCCGGCGGGCCCATGATCCTGGCCACCGACGCCTGTGTGGGTGCGGGGCTCGAGGTGCCCGAGCTGTCCGACGACACCCAGACCGCCTTGCGCGCCGTGGTCGATCCCAACGCATCCGTCGTCAACCCCGTTGACCTCGTGGCCGGCGCCACGCCGGAGAACTACGAACAGGCGCTCGACGCGGTGCTGGCTGACGAGGGCATCGACGCCGTGATCGTCGTCAGCACCCCGACGTTCGCGGCACCGCCTGCGGAGGTGGCCGACGTGGTCGTCCGGGTGGCAGGAAGGACCCCGAAGCCGGTGCTGGGCTGCTTCCTGGCCGCTCCCGGCCTGCCGCCCCTACTGGCGGGCGACGAGCGACCGGGCGGGGTGCCCGTCTTCGCCTCGCCCGAGCCCGCGGCCCGCGCCCTGGCCCGGGCCGCGGACTACGCCGGCTGGCGCCGGACGCCACCCGGGACCATCCCGTCCCTCGCCGACCTCGACCTCGTCACGGCGCGGGCGGTGGTCGACACGTTTCTCGCCGAGTCCCCCGACGGCGGCTGGCTGGCGCCGGAGGCAGTCACGGAGATCCTGGCCGCCGTGGGCGTGCCGGTGGTCCGAGACCAGGAGGTCACCGGGGCTGAGTCGGCTGCCGAGGTGGCCGCCGACCTCGGCTTCCCCGTGGCGGTGAAGGCGGCGGGCGCCGACATCGTCCACAAGAGCGACATCGGCGGGGTGGCCCTCGATCTCATGTCCGCCGACGCCGTGGCCGCGGCCTATCGGTCGATGGCCGAGCGGATCGGTCCGGCCATGACGGGCGCCCTCGTGCAGCAGATGGCGGCTCCCGGTGTGGAGACCATCGTGGGGGTCGTCCAGGACCCCCTCTTCGGGCCACTCCTGATGTTCGGCATGGGCGGGACGGCCACCGAGCTGCTGGGCGACCGGTCGTTCCGGATCCTGCCTGTGACCGACCATGACGTCGCCGAGTTGGTCCGGTCCCTGCGCTTGTCACCGATGCTCTTCGGCTACCGGGGCGCCCCGATGGCGGACGTCGCGGCACTGGAGGACCTGCTCCACCGGGTGGCCCGCGTGGCCGCCGCCGTCCCCGAGATCGCCGAGCTGGACATCAATCCGGTGATCGTGTCGTCGGGCGGCGTCATCGCCGTCGACGCCCGCCTCCTCGCCCACCCGGTTCCCCCCGGTCCCCCATCCGACCTGCGCCGGCTGTAGTCGGTCGGATCCTCCGACCCGGGCCGCGCCCGCTGGGGTCGACCGCTCTTGGCCTCGGGGCCGGCGGGCGGATCAGCCGACCGGCATCTCCCACGGCACTTCAGGGAGGACGTGACCCGTCTCCAGCATGGACTTGAGGTTGGCCATCACCGCGGGCCATCCGCCGGCGACGGCGTCGCGCATGACCTCGTTGGCCAGGTCCTCGTGGGTCACCGTCAGGCGGACGATGGCGCCGTGGGGTTCTATGGCGAAGGTGACCCGGGACGGCGTCTCCTCGGGCTGTTCCTCCAAGCCGCCCCAGGAGAGGACGAGGCGCCGGGGGGCGTCGGCCTCCTCCACCGTGCCGCCGCCGTCGTGGCCCGTGCCATCCAGGCGCTCGTGGACCCAGGTCGAGCCGACGGTCCAGTCCGACACGTTGCGGTGGCCCCAGTAGGCACCGGTGAGATCGGCGTCGGTCAGGGCGTGCCACACCGCCTCGGGTGTGGCCTCGATGTAGGTCACGTACACGTAGGTGGGCGTGCTGGTGGTGTCGGTCATGACGTTCTCCGCTCGTCGTTTCACGTTGCTCAGGGCCCGGAGCCGGGTCGGCTCGAACTTGTCGATCCACCGTTCCTGGATCTCCTGCAGCGGGACCGGGTTCAGGTAGTGCAACTTCTCCCGACCTCGACGCACGGTGGTCACCAGGTTGGCGGCCTCGAGGACACCCAGGTGCTGGGTCACGGCCTGACGGGTCATGGCCGCCTGCGCGCACAGACCCCGGAGGGTCTGGCCGTTGTCCTCATGGAGCCGGTCCAGCAGGTGCCGGCGGGTGGGATCCGCCAGCGCCCGGAAGACCGGATCCATCTCGCTGGGCACGGAGGCACAATAGGCAAGTATTTACCTGCCTGTCAACCCTCGCGCTCGACGGTGAGGAGCAGCTTGCGGAGCAGGCCCTCGAGCTCGGTTCGCTCTGCCATCGTGAGCCCGGCGACGAGGGCGTGCTCGGCGTCGGCGTGGCGGGCCATGGCGTCGTCGACGGCCGCCCGGCCGGCGGGGGTGAGCTCCACGAGGCTCCCCCTCCGGTCCTCGGGGTTGGGCCGACGGGTGACCAGGTCCTTGCGGACGAGACGGTCGATCGCCGCGGTCATCCCCCCTGACGTCATCATCCGCTGGCGGGCCAACTCGGTGGGCGTGAGGCCGCCGGGCTCTCCCGCCCGCCGAAGGGCGACCAGGAGGCCGTAGTCACCGCCGACGAAACCGAGGGGGTGGAAGGCCTCGTCGTACGCAGCCTGGAACCGCGAGGCGAGGCGCACGACCCGTCCCGTCACCTCCTTGGCCGATGGGTCGAGCTCGGGTCGCTCCCGCCGCCACTGCTCGATGATGGCGTCCACGGCATCGGTCTCCTGCATCCTGGCCAGCCTAGCCCACTTACCTTGCTAGCAAGCATCTTGACATCGTGTCTTCCCTGATTTACCTTGTCATCAAGCAACTTGATGACAAGGAGCAATGCGATGAGCAAGGTCCTGCACACCCACGTCGCCGTCGAGATCGACCGAGGGCCCGACGAGGTCTGGCCGGTCGTGAGCGACTACGCCAGCGACACGCAGTGGCGGAAGGGGATCACCGAGATGAGCCCCGACCGGCCGGGAGCGCCCGAGGTGGGCACTCGGGTCCGAGAGGTCCTCGAGCTGGCGGGCAAGGCGTACACCACCGACACCGTGGTCACCGAAACCGGGCCGGGGATGGCCTACCGCTTCGCCGGTGACGGCACCAGTGGCGCCGTCCGGGGCGGGCGCACCGTAGTGCCCGGGTCCGTTCCGGGCACCTCGGTCTTCACCTACGACGTGGAGCTGGAGCCCCACGGCGTGCCCCGCCTGGCCCAGCCCGTGCTCGGTTGGTGGCTGACCCACAGCCTGCGCCGCGACCTCGACCGCCTGCGCACGATGATCGAGACGGCGTGATCGGGGCGCTGTGGCTGGGCCAGCAGACGGAGCGACCGCCCCGAAGCGGTCCGACGTTGCCCGCCGCCGGGTCACGCGCTGTCACTTGACGGAAGCCTGACGGGGTGATCGCGTCACCGTCCATGCCCAGCGACGCGCAACTGAAGCTCATGAACGCGCTGCACAGAGTCGTGCTCAAGGCCAGCTTCGGCAAGATCGGCGGGAACCTGCTCGGGATGCCGGCGTTCGAGCTGACCACGACCGGGCGCAAGAGCGGCCAGCCCCACTCCGTCATGCTGACGGCCCCAGCGGAGGAGGGCGACACGTTGGTCGTCGTGGCCTCCAAGGGGGGCAACGACGAGCACCCCGCCTGGTTCCTCAACCTGCGCGACAACCCCGACGTCGAAGTCCGGTTCGCCGGCAAGGACCCCAAGCCCATGACCGCTCGCGTCGCTGACGCCAAGGAACGGGCCCGGCTGTGGCCGATCATCACCGAGGACCACGACAACTACGCCGGCTACCAGAAGAACACGGACCGGGAGATCCCGGTCGTCCTGCTCGAGCCGAGGTCCTGACCCCTCGAGCCCTCCGGGCCGAACGCACCTGGCGCTCGACTCACTCCGCGCCCGAGGTCTGGGACACCGTCCTCGACTTCCCGGCGTACCGGTCGTGGTGGCCTTGGCTGATCGAGTTCACCCCGCCCCGGCTGGCAACCGGAGCCGGGACCCGAGCGGTGGTGCGGGCGCCGGCGGGCTACCTGCTGCGCCTGGATCTGACGCTGGCGGAGGTCGACGCCCCACATCAGGTCGACATCGCGGTCGCCGGCGACGTCGAGGGTCGATCGACGGTCACCGTGCGACCCCGGGAGGACGGGTCCGATGTGGCCCTGGCCTGGACCCTGGCCCCGCGTCGACCCCTCCTGCGCGTCCTCGGCGTCCTCGCCCGTCCCGTCCTCGTGCGGGGCCACGACCGCATCCTCGACGACGGTCTCCGCCGTTGCCTCCACGCCACCGGCCTCGACCTGGAGCCGTCGACCTCATCGCGAATCCGCGGGCAGGGCGCCGGGTAGGTCCAGGGTGACGGAATCGAGGACACCATGACCAATGTGACCGATGAACTGCTGGCCTTGGAACGCGAGGCCTGGGAGGCCTTGTCCACCGACGGTCAAACGGCCTCGGCCTTCTACGACCGCGTGCTGGCCGACGACGTGCTCATGCTGTTGCCCGGCGACATGGTCATCGATGACCGCGCCACTGTCGTCAGCTCCATGAGCGGTGCCGCCTGGCAGACCTATGAGCTGGAGGATGAACGGGTCGTGCCCCTGGGTGAGGACTCGGCCG
This sequence comes from uncultured Microthrixaceae bacterium, assembly GCA_963725155.1. Classification (GTDB taxonomy): domain Bacteria; phylum Actinomycetota; class Acidimicrobiia; order Acidimicrobiales; family DATDAH01; genus DATDAH01. The sequence goes on along the minus strand of CAVRXU010000002.1, from coordinate 182,951 downwards.
TGGTCGGCTACCGCGGCACTGCGACCCGGGACGACACCCCCTACACAGCCCTGTTCAACAGCACCTACGTGCGGGAGGACGGCGAGTGGAAGCTCGTCCTCCACCAGCAGACGCCCGTCTAGATCGTCACCGCGGCCACGATCTCGTCGACGGCTGCGTCGGCTAGAGCCCGCATCTCGTCGTCCGTGCGGTCCTGGATCGGGTGGGGGACGAAGACCCGCGCGGCCGGGAAGCCGAGCGCGGCGGCTTGGGCCTCGGCGGCCTCGATGAACTCGGTGGAGGCGACGAAGACCCCGGGGATGCCCCGCCCCTCCAGGTCTGCGATGTCGTGCACACTGCACGACGTACACGAGCCTCAATCGGCGAGGGCTTCGATGACGACGTGACAGCGCTGGGCGATCTCGTAGCGGAGATCAGCGGGTGCGGGCTTGGTGAAGGTGGGCTTGGCGAAGCGCTCGACGGTCGCCCCCCGGGCCTGGAGATGGGACTCCAGCTGGTCCAGGAAGACGTCGCCCCGGGGCTTGCTGATGTCCAGCAGGCCGACGGTCAGGCCCGCGATCGACGACGGTCGGTCGATCAGGGTGCGCTCCGCGGGAGCGCTCTCGCCCGTGGGATCCAGCACGACGCTCATGGTCTGATCTCCCTCGTCACGGGCTCACTGCCCCCCTGGCCACTGACCCACCCTCCGATGATGGCAGAGAAGAGGCCGGCCCCTCCTCCGGCGTGGACCACCAGCAGGCCGCGGTCCCTGAACTTGGGAAGGCTCATCTCGGCGAAGGCCTCGGGCAGGCCCTCGGCGATGCCGCCGGCGCCGCGGACCAGCTCCTGGCCGTCGATGGTCAGCAAGGTGGTCAGCTCCTCGATCAGGCGCAGCCGGCTCCAGCCCGCCTCCCGGAACACCCGGGCGTGCTCGGGGGAGACGACGAGGACGGCATCGAAGCCGAGCACCAGCTTGGGGTGGGCCGTCGTGCGCAGGCAGGACGCCATCGACCGGGCCAGGGAGTCGGCCTCCCGCGAGAGCTGGTCCACGACCCCGCGCACACCCTCTCCGGCGAACAGCGTCACCGTGTCGACGCCTGGCGCGAAGCCGCGGTCCACCGACAGGGGCTCCCAGGGCGAGCCGTCCTCGTCCTCGGCGAAGCAGAAGCTGAGCTTGCCGGGGTGACCGAGGGTGGCCCGGTCGACCCCGCCGGGACGGCCACCGCCGACGTTGCGCACGACCAGCTGCAGCGCCCGACCGATCGTGAGGTTCGCCCGGTTGCCCTGCCCGAGCGCGTTGCCCCCGCTGTTCATGCCGATGCGGCGGGCCAGCGGCCCGTTGACCAGGATCGTCGGGCCGGAGAAGTAGGTGGTGGCCAGCAGGCCGTGCATGTTGAACTCGTCGGTGCAGGCGGCCTCGACCGCGGCCAGCACCACGGGCAGGTACTCCGGCCGACAGCCGGCCATGACCGCGTTGACCGCCACCTTCTCGACCGTGCACTCGACCAGGTCAGGGGGCACGACCGCGACGACCTCGTCGGCGTCCCGGGTGGTGCCCTCGAGCATGCGCAGGACCCGGGCTTCCGTGGGCGGCACGACGGGCAGGCCGTCGGTCCAGCCCCGGTCGAAGAGCGCCTCGAACTCGTCCTCCAGGACGGCCAGCTCGATCCGACGGCTGCGCAGCACGCTCCCCCCGAAGCGGACCGCCAGTTCGTCGCTGAGGTTCGGGTCGACGCTCAGGGAGCCGCATCCCGGCCGCCAGTCCGGGAGGTCGGGGCCCAGTCCGGTCAGGCCGGTGAACGTCTCCCATTGCCCACGGTCCCAGCCCACGATCCGGTCCGTCTCTTCGCCCGCCTCGAACCGGAGGAGGGTGGGCACGGTGTCCAGGTCGTGGTGCCACGAGAAGTCAAGATCGGTGTCATCCACGACATCCGGCACGCCTTCGGGGAAGCACGGATCGTCCTGGGTGAGCACGACCAGGTCGCGACGGTCGGCGAGGTCGGCGAGCACCGGGGCGACCAGCACGCACGTCGGGCAGTCCCGCTTCACCACGGCGACGAGGCCGTCGGTGACGACCGTTCGACCCCCGGTCACGGCCTGCTCGTCCACGGTCAGCGACCGTACTCCTGACCCGGCGTCACATCGGCGGGACGAGCTCGCGCCAGCGGTCGGCCACGGCCGGGTCCCCCACCGTGTCGACGGCGCCACCGTCCCGACCCCAGAGGAACAGCAGGAGGGCTTCGGCCGGCCCGCGGAAGGCCACGTCGCCCTTGGCGTGCTCGCGGGTCACCACCCGCTCACTCGGGGCGGGGAAGGTGATGAGCCACTCGCCGTCGGTGTCGGTGCAGTGCAGGTGGGCGCTCTCCCCTTCGCCGGGGGCCTCGAAGAGCACTCGGGTGAGGCCCACGAACACCTCCAGCATCTCGTCGATGCCGTCGGAGGCGACCACGGGGTCCATCGGCTCGGCGGCGACCCCCGCGCCCCGCTCGGCGTCCCAGCGGTGGACCAGGGTCTCATGGGCCATCCGCCGGGCCCAGAACCCGACGGTCTGGTCATCGGGGTACCAGGACCAGCACTCGTCGTCGGGCTCGGAGGCGGCCAATTGATCGAGCAGGCCGGTGGTGCCCGCCCCGACCCACTCGGCAAGGAGCCCATCGTCCTCAGGGGGCGCCAGCGTGGCGCGGACCGACATGTCCGTGGTGGGCCGTCCGGCGACGATCTGGGCGGTCATGTGGTGCCCGCCGCCGATGTGGGCCACGACGTCCCGCACCCGCCAGTCCCCGCACCAGGAGACCGTCCCGTCGGCGTCGGCCGCCAACGCGGCGAGAGCCCGCTCACCCTCGTCCCGGATGACGGCGGAATGGTCCAAGGCCATGCACGACCCTAGGTCGCACTGCGAGGATCATGCCGTGGACGCGAATGCCTGGAACGACCGCTACGAGACCGCCGAGCTGGTCTGGTCGGCGCAACCCAACCAGTTCGTCGTCGAGGTCCTGGCTGACGAGCCGCCAGGTGCCGGGCTCGACCTGGCCTGTGGAGAGGGGCGCAACGCCATCTGGCTGGCCGAGCAGGGTTGGACCATGACCGGGGCCGACTTCTCCGCCGCCGGACTGGCCAAGGCCGCGTCGCTCGCCCGGGCCCGGGCGGTGGTGGTGACCTGGGTGGAGGCCGATGTCGTCACCTGGGCCGGGCCCGCTGGGCTCGACCTCGGCCTGGCCGCCTACCTCCACCTCCCCGCCGCCGAGCGGGCGGCGGCGATGGCCAACCTCGTGGCCGCCTGTCGTCCCGGCGGGCTGGTCGTCGTGGTCGGCCATGCCCGGGTGAACCTGACGGAGGGGTACGGCGGCCCCCAGGACGCCGCCATCCTCCTCGATCCCGACGAGGTCGTGGCCGACCTCGGCCCCGTGACTGTCGAGCGGGCCGAGCACGTCAGCCGAACCGTGGCCACCGACGACGGTGAGCGGACGGCGATCGACACGTTGGTCGTCGCCCGGGCCTGAGCAGCTGCGAGCCACCTGTCCTTTTCGGACGGGGCCGTTCGTCTCCAGGGTGAGGTCGGGCGAACGGCGTCCGATCCCGGGTCGGGCCGGCTGAGGTCCCACGCTCAGAGAGCTCACAGCTCCCGCCGGTCGAACGCCCAGCGGCGACCTCTACCGTTTCGGCCATGTCCTCCCGAGCCAAAGTCCTCATCGCCAGCGCCGTCGTCATCGTCGTCGTCATCGGTGGCGGCCTGTGGTGGTACCTGCAGGACGATGCACCCGCGGCCGTCTCGCTCGAGGCCGCCGTCGAACAGGTCGACGGCGGCACGGCCCCGGACACCACGGCGACCGACCCCAGGAGCGCCATCGAAGGGACCTGGACGATCGACGCCGAGACCGGCAACTTCAACTTCGAGACGGCCACGGGCACCTTCGCCGGTTTCCGGGTCGACGAGGAGCTGGCCGGGATCGGTGCCTCCACCGCGGTGGGTCGGACCGGCGACGTCACCGGCGACTTCACCATCGAGGGGACGATGGTCACCGAGGCGTCCTTCGAGGTGGACCTGACCACGATCACCACCAACGAGAGTCGCCGGGACGGCCGGGTGCAGGACGCCCTCGAGACCTCCCGCTTCCCGACGGCCACCTTCACCCTGACCGAGCCCCTCGACCTGGGCGAGGGGGCGGCCGACGGTGACTCGGTGAGCGTCACCGCGGTCGGCGACCTCACCATCCACGGTGTGACCCAGAGCGTGGAGTTCCCGCTCGAGGCCCAGCTCGTCGACGACACGGTCGTCCTCGTCGGTTCCCTGGACCTCACCTTCTCCGACTACGGCGTCGTGGCCCCGACCAGCCCGATCGCCCTCAGCGTCGACGACCACGGCGTCCTCGAGCTCCAGTTCCTCCTCACCGAAACCTAGGTCGGCCTTCGGCCTCCCGGCGCCGCCCATCTCGCCCGTCCACCGTGCTGCTCCACTCCATTGCGCAGCGGAGGGCACGGACTACGACTCGCGGCAGCGTCAGGCGTTGGCGGCTTCGGTGAGCTTGGTGAGGCGGTCGACGGCGTCGAGGTACTCCTCGACGAGACGTTGGATGACGGCGCTGGTCTTCTCGACCTTGTCGAGCTGGCCGACGACCTGGCCGACGGGGTTGAACATGACCGAGAGGGCCTTGTCGGCGTAGCGGTGGCTGCGGGCCACACAGTCGCCCGAGACCATGTACTGCAGCGGCATGGGCAGCGGGTCGGGGGCGTCGTCGGCCTCCCAGGCCTCGGTCCACTCCCTCCGGAGCATGCGGCAGGGCTTGCCGGTGAACGATCCGGCTGCGGACCGTGTCCCGGGACGTGGCGTCGAGCAGCTGCTGCTTCTGGGCGGGCGGGCAGGTCGGCCTCCTCGACGGTCAGCCACAGGGAGCCGGCCCACACGCCCTGGGCGCCCAGGGCCAGCGCGGCGGCGATCTGCTCACCGGAGCCGATGCCACCGGCCGCCAGCAGCGGGGTGGGGGCGATGGCCTTGGCGATCTGGGGCCAGAGGACGACCGAGCCGACGTCGCCGGTGTGCCCGCCACCCTCGCCGCCCTGGGCGATGACGATGTCGACCCCGGCCTCCTTGTGCTTCAGGGCCTGGTAGGGCGAGCCACAGAGGGCGGCCACCTTGAGGCCGGCGTCGTGGATGTGGTCGATGACATCGGCCGGGGGCGTGCCGAGGGCGTTGGCGATCAGCTTCACCTTGGGGTGGGCCAGCGCCACCTCGATCTGCGGCGTGGCCGTGGCCTCGGTCCAGCCGAGGAGGCGCATGCGCGTTGTCCTCCTCCTCGGGCAGCTCGGGCACGCCCTGGTCGGCCAGGACCTTCTTGGCGAACTCGAGATGGCCCTGGGGCACCATCTCGCGCAGCTCGTCGGCCAGGTGGTCGGGGTCCATGTCGCCCATGCCCTCGTACTTGCCGGGGATCACGATGTCGACGCCGTAGGGGGCGTCGCCGACGTGCTCGTCGATCCAGGCCAGCTCGACCTCGAGCTGCTCGGGGCGTGAAGCCGACCGCGCCGAGCACCCCGAAGCCGCCGGCCTTGGAGACCGCGGCGACGACGTCGCGGCAGTGGGTGAAGGCGAAGATCGGGAACTCGATGCCGAGCTCGTCACAGAGCGGGGTGCGCATGGCGGTCCTCCTCAGACAGGGGGGCGGTCGGGGTGAAGCGGACGGGCATCGTCTTGACGCCGTTGACGAAGTCGGAGTGCAGTCGGTTCGACGGGGCCGGCCAGCTCGAGGTCGGGCAGGCGCTCGACGAGCTGGCGCATGGTGGCCCGGATCTCGGCCCGGGCCAGGCTGGCGCCGAGGCAGTAGTGCACGCCGCCGCCGCCGAAGGTCGACGTGGTCGTTCGGCGTGCGGCCGACGTCGAAGGTGTGCGGGTCGTCGAACACGTCCTCGTCGCGGTTGGCCGAGGCGTAGTAGATGACGACCTTGTCGCCCTCGGCCTGATCGGCACGCCCCGCAGCTCGGTGTCGCGTGGTGGCCGTGCGCCGGAAGTTGTGGATCGAGCTGCCCCAACGGAGCATCTCGTCGACCGCGGTGTCCCAGAGCGACGGGTCGTCCCGCAGCCGCTGGGCCTGGTCCGGGTGGTCGATCAGGGCGAGCATCGACGTGGTTGATCAGGTTCCGGGTCGTCTCGTTGCCGGCCACGACGAGGGTGATGAAGAAGAGATTGAGCTCGAGGTCGTCGAGGCGCTCGCCGTCGATCTCGGCGTTGCACGAGGGCGGTCATGATGTCGTCGCGGGGGTTCGCCCGCCGGTCGGCGGCCACGGCGTCGCACAGGGCGTAGATCTCCATCGCCGCGGCCTCGGGCCGCCGTGGAGCTCCTGGTAGTCGGGGTCGTCGCGGGAGCCGATGAGCTGGTTGGTGATCTCGAACATGCGGGGCCACATCTCGGGCTCGAGACCGATCATCTCGCAGATCATCTGCACCGGCACCTGGGCGGCGATCTCCTCGACGAACTCCACCTCGCCCCGCTCGCAGACGTCGTCGACGACCAGCGCCGCCCGTCGCTCGATCTCCTCCACCAGCTGGGCGATCATCCGCGGCGTGAAGCCCTTGGAGACCAGGCGCCGGTAGCGGTTGTGCTTGGGCGGATCCATGTTGAGGATCGTCAGCCGCAGCTGGGCCAGCGCCTCCTCGTCCTGGCGTGGGGATGAAGGTGCCGCCGAGCTCGGAGGAGAAGGTGGCCGGATCGTGGCTGACGGCCCGCACGTCGGCGTGCTTGGTGATGGCCCAGAACCCGGTGTCGCCCGGCTCGGGGTGCCAGTAGACGGGGGCCTCGGCCCGGAGCCGGTCGAACTGGTCGTGGGGGGCACATCGACCCCACGTGGTGGCCAGCAGGTCGATGCCCTCGAGTGATTCGGTCACGGTCACGTGGCTGCCTTTCGGTTCGATCCGGCGACGACGCCGCACAGGGCGGTGATCGCCAGGGAGTCGGTCACGGCGTCGGGGTCGATGCGGCGCATCATCTCCAGGCCGAGCAGCAGGCCGATGAGCGCGGGCCCGATCTCGTCGGCCCCGTCGACCCAGTCGGCCACGCCCTCGCCGACGCCATCCCAGACGGCGCGGTACCGGCGGGCGAGGTAGCGGCGGGCCTCCTCGTTGCGGGCGGCGTAGCTCCAGAGCTCGTGCTCGAGGGCGATCCAGCGCCCGTCGCCGACCACCGGGTCGGCCACGTTGCGCCACAGCACGCCCAGGCGCTCCTCGAGGGTGCGTGGCCGTGGTCAGCTCGGCACCGATGACGGCGGCCACGTCGTCCACCCAGCCCTCCAGCAGGGCGAAGAGCAGCCCGTCCTTGCTGCCGAAGTGGTCGTAGACGGCGCCCGACGTGCGGTCGGCCGCCTCGGCGATGGCGTCGACGGATGCGCCCTCGACCCCGCGACCGGCGAACAGCTCCGCGGCGGCATCCAGCAGAGCCTGGCGGGTCCTCGCCCGTCGCTCTCCCTGGGTGGCCACGCCACTTGTATAGCGCTCGTTATCTACCTAACGCAAGCTATGAAACTTGGACTGGACGACCGACACCGACAACAGGCAAGAACGGTGGCGAGGATCGGGCTGATGGTCGTCGGGGGCCCGCCCAGCCTTCTCATTCCCACGCCGGGTGGCGATTTCCGGACGCTCACCCTCTCCTCCTGCTTCTGGCACCGGATTCGGTGCCCATAGCGACCGAATCCGGTGCCAGAACGAGATCCGGCCACAGCGGGTGAGAATCGACGGCCTGAACGCCCCGACGACCCGCGGCGGCACCCCACGCCCCCATCAGTGCTCGGTTTCGGTCGTCCAGCCCTACGACGTCGCTGCCGCGCGCCGCGGGCGCGACACGAGCTCGCCGCCGCAGTTGGGGCAGACGCCGGCCAGGTCGCCGTCGGTGCACGGCGCGCAGAAGGTGCACTCGAAGCTGCAGATGCGGGCGGCGGGCGAGTCCTCGGGCAGGGGCGCCTCGCAGCGCTCACAGATCCGGCGCATCTCCAGCATCGTCAGGCGGCTTTCGGTCGGGCCAGGCCGAGCTCGCCGACGATCTCGACCAGCGCCGCCTCGACGGCCGCGATGGCGGGGCGCTCGACGTTCGTCGTCCGATAGGCGAGCTGGATCAGGCGGCTGACCGGGGGATCGATGTCGACCGTGCGCAGGTTGGGCGGGAGGTCCACCAGGCCGAGATCGGGGATCAGGGCAACGCCCTGTCCGGCCGCCACGAGGTGCCGGGCGGTGGTGAAGTCGTCGACCTGGTGGGCCACGTCGGGCTCGAAGCCCGCGTCGCGGCAGGCCACCACGACACAGCGACCGCAGGTGAGGGCGACGGGTGAGGCGATGAATGGCCGGTCGGCCAGGTCGGCGAGCGGCACCCGGCCGGCGGATGCGAGCGGATCGTCCTCGTTGACGACGAGGCGCAGCACGTCCTCCAGGAGGGAGCAGCGGGTGATGTCGTCGCGGCGGGGCGACGGGGCGTGCGGGTAGTCGATGGCGAAGGCCAGGTCGAGCTCGCCCGAAGCCAGCGCGTCCATGGCCAGGTCGGGGTCCATCTGGATCGTGCGCAGCTGGAGGTCCGGGTGACGGTCGGCCAGCCGGTCGAGGAGGGGCACGAGCAGGGTGGCGGCCACGGACTCGAACACCGTGAAGTGGAGCACCCCCCGCACCTCGCCGCTCAGGCGTTCGATGGCGACCTGGGCGGCCTCCATGCCGGCGAGGAGGTCGTCGGCGTGGCGCACCAGCTCCCGGCCGGCGTCGGTCAGGCGGACGTTGCGGCCCACCCGTTCGAGCACGGCGACGCCGGTGGCCTTCTCCAGGCCACTGAGCTGCTGGGACACGGCCGACGACGTGTAGCCGAGGGAGTCGGCGGCCGCCGCGATCGTGTTCCGGTTGGCCACCTCACGCAGCATCCGCAGCTGCTGCAGGCTCATCTCCACAGATCAGACCCCCGAATCGGACAACCAACGGTTCCTTCACGATAGCGGGCGGGATCCGTTGGCTCTCCTACACGGTTGTGATGCTCAGTCGTCGCCGCCGATCGGGCGCATGCGACCGAGGCGCCAGGTGGCCAGGGCCAGGCCGACGACGGTGATGATGGCGAGGCGCACGATCGAGCCGCCACCGCTGGCCATGCCGTCCCGCAACAGGAGATCACCCCGGTCCCACAACCCGGCGAAGACCTGCTGGGCCTCCCAGAGGGGTGAGATCTGGGCGATGCCGGTGAGCGGGGTGCCGAGCAGCCACTCGCCGAGGAGCACGATGGCCAGGGACCACAGTGCGGAGCGCCGGACCAGCACGCCGATGAGCAGGAAGAGGGCGATGTACGCGGCCGCTCCCGCCGCCGCGGCGACGGCCATCGGTCCGACGGCGTCGGGGACCCCGGCAATGAGCGGCGCCAGGGCCATGGCCGGGACGAGGGTGACGAGGGCGACGAGCCAGCCGCCCAACCAACGCCCGGCGACGATGACCCAGAAGGGCACCGGCGAGAGCCAGGTCAGCGGGAAGGTGCCCGAACGCACATCGGCGCCCAGGACGGCGTCGCCGATGATCAGGCAGGTCAGGGGCAGGATCAGCCGGAACAGCCCCGCCTCGGCCACGTCGGAGAACGCCTGCTCGGCCGAGTCGGTGCTGACGTGGGTGAGCCAGCCGAAGAGCAGCGCGCCGGCGCAGGGCAGGAGGACGCCGAACCAGCGCTTGGCCGGCAGGCAGGCCCGCAACGTGTAGGCCACCACGGCGACGAACGGCGGGGCGAGGGCCGGAGGGGCGTCGGGCTCGCGCCGGCTGGGCGGGGGGCCGATGGGCGGCTGGGGGACCTCGCTCACCGGAGCAGCTCCCGGAAGACGCTCTCCAGCGAGTCGTCCAGCGGGCGGACCTCGCGCAGTCGGGCCCCGGCCCGGCGAGCGGCCACGGGGAGCAGCTCGGCCAGATCCCCCGCGTGGCTGGACGAGATGACCAGCTTGTCGCCGTCGACCGACACCCCCTGGACCGCCTCGCTGGCCAGGAGGTCCCCGGCCAGGCGGCGGGGCTCGGTGGTGCGCACCAGGACGGACCGGGGACGGTCGGCCAAGGCGTCGCGGATGGCCCGGTGACCGCCCGCCGCGGCCAGGCGGCCCCGGATGACCACCAGCTGTCGGGAGGCCAGGCGTTCGACCTCGTTGAGCACATGGGAGCTGATGATGACGGTCCGGCCCTGGGCCCCGAGGGTCTGGAAGAGCTCGATCAGGGCGGCCCGCTGCACCGGGTCGGCGCCGTTCAACGGCTCGTCGAGGACCATGACCTTGGGTCGGGTGACCAGGGAGGCGGCGATCTTGGCCCGCTGGCGCATGCCCTTGCTGAAGCCGGCCACCCGGCGGTCGGCCACGTCGAGGAGCCCGACCGTGGCCAGGCAGGCTTCAGGGGCCGTCGGGTCCCGCACCGAGTGGAGCGAGGCGGCGTAGCGCACGAGCTGGCGGGCGGTCAGGGCCCCGGGCACGGCGTCGTCCTCAGGGACCAGGGAGATGTCCCGTTGCACCGACCGGTCGTGGCGGGGATTGCGCCCGAGCACGCGGATCTCACCGCGGTCGGTCGGCAACAGGCCGCAGACCGCCCGCATCAGGGTGGTCTTGCCCGCTCCGTTCGGGCCCAGCAACCCGGTCACGCCAGGGCCGAACGAGCACGACAGCTCGGTGACGGCCACCTTCGGGCCGAACCAGACCGACACGCCTTCGACCTCGACAGTGGGGTGGACGACGAACGCGGGGTCGGGCGCCGCCGGCGGGTCCAGCTCCGGCGTGCTCACAACCGGGCCTCCCGGTAGCGGCGGTGGAGGACGAACAGCCCGGTGCTGACGATGGCGACGTAGAGGGCGAGCGCGGCCCAGCCGGCCCCGGCCACCCCCGACAGGCCCGCGTCCCGGTCGACGTCGATCTGGCCCTCGAACACGATGTCCCGCAGCATCAGGGGCAGGTTGAGCAGGTTGAAGACCCCGAAGATGGTGCCCTCCCCCTGGTTGGCCGCCCCGACGATGGCGCCGGCGATGATCGCCGGGATGAAGAGCACCCCGAGGAACGCCAGGCCACCGACGATCCGCCGATCGGTCAGCGAGGCCACGGCCACGCTCACCACTGCGTAGTAGAGGGCCAGGATGGCGACCGACAGCGGGACCTGCCACAGGACGTCGACGTGGTCGCCGACGTAGGTGAGCGATCCGTCCTCGTTGACCAGCATCTGGCCGATGTAGAGCAGGACCTGGGGGAAGAAGGAGAACCCGAAGACCAGGGTGAAGATCCCCCCGACCTTGGCCAGCACGTAGTCATCGCCGGTGAGCGGGCGGGAGAAGATCAGGGGCAGGACCCGGTCGTGGCGGTCCGGGCAGATCACGTCGGGGGCGCTCACGGCCACGAACAGGAGCAGCATCGTGGACACGCCCACGTAGTCCCGGAAGGTCAGGAACTCGTACCCGATCTCCCCCAGCGGCGTGTTGCGGGTGGCGTAGCGGACCCCGAGGTCGACCGCGGCGGGGATCGTGACCAGACCGAGCAGGGTCCAGGGCAGGACCTTCTGCCGCCAGGAGCGGCGCAGGCCGAGGGCCCGGCGCAGCGTGAGGCGCCACAGGGCCCAGCGCCCAGCCGACCGGCCACCGCGGACTCCCTCATAGGGCCGATAGCCCCGGTCGTAGACCGCACCCCCGAGGGCCGGCGGGGAGATGGCGCTCATGGTCGCTGGGCCGCCTCGACGAAGAGCTCGTCGAGGGAGTGGTGCCGGCTGGACAACGCGTAGAGGCGGAGGCCCAAGTCGGCGACGAGGTCCCGCACGGTGTCGAGGACGTCGTCGCCCTGGCCTGAGACGTCGATGTCGACGACATGAGCGTCGATGGCCACGGCCGTGACCGACCGCTCCGCGAGGGCCGAGACCAAGGCCTCGATCCCGTCGGCCCGCCCGCCGACCTCCACCCGGAGGACGCCGGTGCGCTCGACCAAGGCCTCGATGGGCCCGGCCACGACCAGGTGGCCGGCGTCGATCATCACGACGTGGTCACAGACCCGCTGCACGTCGTCGAGCAGATGGGTGGCGAAGAGGACCGAGATGCCGAAGTCGGCGAGGCGGCCGACCAGGTCGAGCATCTCCTCTCGGCCGACCGGGTCGAGGCCCGCCGTCGGCTCGTCGAGCAGGACCAGCTCCGGGTCGGCCACCAAGGCCTGCGCGAGCTTGGCCCGCTGGCGCATGCCGGTGGAGAAGCCACCCACGGGACGGAACCGGGCCTCGTCCAGACCCACCAGGTCGAGCACGTCGGAAGCCCGCTGGCGGGCGGCCTGGGCCGGCAGCCCCGCCAGCTCGCCGAAGGTGGCGACGAGGTCCGCCGCGGTCTGGTCGTTGGGCAGGCAGTCGTGCTCGGGCATGTAGCCGAGCCGGCTGCGGATCCCGACGGGGTCGTCGGCCACAGGCAGGCCGACCACCTCGATGGCCCCCCGGCTCGGGAACATCTGGCCCAGCATCAGCCGGAAGAGCGTGGTCTTGCCCGCCCCGTTGGCCCCGACGAGGCCGACCGAGCCGAGGGGGACCTCGATGGCGAGGTCGGTGAGGGCGGTGGTTCCGTCCGGATAGGTGTGGGTCAGCGCCGTCGTGCGCAGCAGCGATGCCGTCGGCCCGAGCGGGGGCGGCGGGATCGCCGCGGCAGGGGGGACCACCGTCATGTCCCCCCGAGGCTAGGTCAACCGGCTCCGGGGTCCAGGTTCTGGAGCCGGACCTCGCCGTGAGCCAGCAGGCGGTCGCGGTCGTCGCGGACGTCGACCCGCCAGAGCTGCTGGCTCCGACCCTGGTTGAGCGCCTCGGCCTCGACCCGGACGCGCCCGGACGTGACCGAGCGCAGGAAGTGCGTGGTGTTGGTCAGCCCGACGGCGACCATCCTCCGCTCCCGGACTGCGGTGCTCGCCCCGATGCTGGCTGCCGACTCGATGGCGGTGGCGTAGACCCCGCCGTGGACGATGCCCCAGGGCGTGTGGTGCTCCTCGCTCAGGTCGATGTGGCCGGTGACCCGGTTGCCGGACACCTCGTCGAGCTCGAGTCCGGCGGCCCGAACGAACGCGCCGGACGCCTCGAGGGAGCCTGCTTCCAGGCGAAGGTCGGTCATGACGCCACTCCGGCGACGGGGACCATCGGAGGCTGGCCCATGCCCGGCCCCGCGACGGCCCTCACGTTGAAGGGGTCGAGGACCTCGCCGCAGGAGGAGCAGGTCGGGACGACGGTGGTCACCCGGCCGCAGCCCTTGTGCACCACCTCGAGCGGCGGCCCATCCGGTGCGGCCCAACGGTCCCCCCACTCGCGCAGGGCGGTCAGCGACAGCCACAGGTCCCGACCCTTCTCGGTCAGCTTGTACTCGTGGCGCACCGGGTTGTCCTGGTAGGCGACCCGCTTCAGGACCCCATGCTCGACCAAGGCGTCGAGGCGGGCGCTGAGCACGTTGCGGGCGATCCCCAACCGGTCCTGGAACTGGCCGAACCGGTTGACGCCCAGGAAGGCGTCCCGGATGATGAGGAAGGACCACCACTCCCCCACGACCTCCAGGGCCTGGGCCACGGAGCACTGCATGTCCTCGAAGCTGGTTCGCCGCATGAAGCGAGTCTACGCCAGTGGGTTGCATGATGCTACTCACTGGCGTACTGTCGGTTGTATGAAGAGACCCACCACGGCCAGGACCGACCGTCGGGCCCGCCATTGGCGGACCCGGGGCATCGACCCCCGGATCCGCGACGAGCTCCAGGTCATCGCCGAGCACCATCAGGCCCGCGACGAGACGGCGGGATCATCCATCACTCCGCCTTGATGGAACCCGTCACGAATCATCGCTTGTCCTAAAGCTTTGGCGGCGCGACCGTAGGGTCATGTTCGCCATCGAATGCCAGCACTGTCAGAAGCGCTACCTCGTCGGGACGTCGGCCATCGTGTCGTTCCGCAACACCGACCACGGCCCTGAGGCCGTCGTCGGTTGCCCGCGGGGGCACCGCGTCCTCCACGACTTCCACACCGACACCAGCGTCCCGGTCGCCGCCGAGGTCGCCCTCGTCGCCTGAGTCGCGACGGCGCGTCGACTCCCCCTTCGGAACGACCCACCGTCCGGGGCCGGTCCGCCGGTCGGCCAGACTCGGGTCATGCATGGACGTCGGGACTGGCTGGCCGTCGTGGCCGGCTCCATCCGCGGGGCCTCCGGGGTCTCCTTCCTGGTGGCGCCGCAGGCCGCCAACCGCATCTGGGGCGGCGAGGCCGACGAGACGCCGACGGCCCAGCTCCTCCTCCGGTCGATGGGCTACCGCGACGCCCTGGTCGGCGGGATGCTCCTCCGGGCCGGGCTCACCGGGTCCCCCACCACGGCGGGGTGGTTCCTGGCCAGCGGGGGTGCCGACCTGGCCGACCTGATCGGCGGCTTGGCCACCCACGAGCACATGAGCCGCCAGCAGCGCCTCCGAGGCCTGGGCGGCGCAGCCGTGGGCATCGCCGTCGGGGTCATCGGAGCGCTGCAGGCCCGGCGGCGCCAGGCCGCCTGACCTTCACCTCCGGGTGGCGGGACGGCGGTCCGGCGCCACCGCGGGACCGGACGCCTCCGCCGCCGCCTCGGTGAGGGCCGGCTTGTGGGTGGTGAACAACCACTCGTGGAACAACGTGTCCAGCTGCCGGCCCGAGACCCGCTCAGCCAAGGCCTGGAAGTTGTGGGTCGTGTTGAGGCGGCCCACCGGGGCCGAGGCCCACCGGCGCATGATGGTGAAGAAGTCGGCGTTGCCGACCTCGAGGCGCAAGGCGTGCAGGGTCATGGCCCCCCGGTAGTAGATCGCTCCGTCGAAGAGACGTCTCGGGCCGGGGTCACCCACCCGCAGTCGCCAGAACGGGTCGCTGGCCGGGGTGCTGTAGAAGAGGTCGAAGGTCTCCTGCGCCGTGCCCAAGTCCTCGCGCTGGGCCCACAGCCACTCCGCGTAGGTGGCGAAGCCCTCGTTCAACCAGATGTGCTGCCAGCCCGACACCGCGACCCGGTCGCCGTACCACTGGTGGGCCAACTCGTGGACGACCGTGCTCTCGGCCCCGATCGGGTCCCCGAAGATCTCCGGCGGATAGATGGGGCGGGTCTGGTTCTCCAGGGCGAAGCCGAGGCCGGTGAAGTCGTCGACGATCCCGCCGCTGTCGGCGAACGGGTAGGACCCGAAGCGGGTGGACATGAAGCCGAGCATCTCGGGCTGACGGGCCAGGGCGTCCTGGGCCGCGACCCCGGCAGGAGTCGGACCGTCGTCCGCGGTGCCGGTGATCCAGTCGTTGACGTTGACATCGCTGCCCATCGGCGCACCAGGGACCTGCCAGCCGTCCAGCTCGTCACCGTCGGTCTCGAAGGACGTCGTCCCCACGCCGGTGGACACCTCGATGTCGTCGACGACCACGCCCGGGCCCTGGACCGAGTCATCGCTGATGTAGCTGATCGACACCTCCGCCGTGCTCCCGGCGAACGCCGCCAGGTCGACCGACCACTGCTCCCACCCGTCGCTGCTGCCGCTTGCCGCGTTCCACACCCCGGTGCTGCCCGCCGGCGTGCACCCACCGTTGCCGTCGGCGGTCTGGTAGCGGGTCAGGCGCGGGTGCAGGCTGAGCCAATACGGGCACGAGTCACCGGTGTCGTCGGAGGTGTGGCCGTTGGTGTCCGGGAGCGTGGTCCAGTCGGTCTGCCCGTCGGTGCGGGCTTCGACAGCGACGAAGTCCCAGTTGAACTCGGTCTGCCGGTTCACCCAGAACGAGAGCGTGGCGCCTCCACCGGGCACCACGATCGTCCGCCGCAGGCGCTTGAACGTCGCGCCGTCCGGCGCGGCCTGCGAGTAGGCGTAGCGGGTCCCCGTGTGCGGGGTCACGGGCGTCAACAGGTCGGTGTCGATGGCGTCGACGTAGTCGATCCCACCGGGACGGCCCCGAGGATCGCTGTACTGGTTGAGATCGAACTCGCCGATGTCGACGGTGGCCAGGTAGGGGGCCATGGGCGCGGGCGCGTTCCACACCCAGGTGGACAGGCCGGCGTCGCTCTCCTGGCTCACCAGCGCACCGTTGGCCACCACCTCGAGGCCGTCGGGCACGGTGACCTCGAACCGGAACCGGGCCTTGTCGCGGGGATGGTCGTTGGCCGGGAACCAGACGGCGGCCACATGGGGCTCGCCGGCCACCAGGACGCCGTCGTCGGTCGCGAGGAACCCGCCCCCGTCGTCGACCGCGGGCAGGGCCTGCGGGACCCCGCTGTAGTCGACGACGACCTCGACCCGTTCACCGCGGGCGATCCCACCACTCGGCGTGATCTTGAGCTCGCCGTTGCCCCGCTGGAACGTGGCGGCCACGCCGTCGACGGTCACGCTGTGGACGGTGAGGCCGTCGAGATCGAAGTTGAAGCGGGACAGGCTCTGCTTGGCCCGGAGGTCGATGGTGGCCACGCCGGTGAGCACGTCGGTGTCCGGGTCGTAATCCAGGTCCAGGTCATAGGCGCCGACGTCGTAGCCCCCGTTGCCGTCGAGGGGGAAGTACGGGTCGCCGATCCCGGGCGCGCCCTGGTGGTACGACGGCGGGAGGGCCTCGGCCGGGCCGGCCGCACTGACGACCGGCAGGAGGAGGACGGCGAGGACGGCCACGAGCAGGGCGGGACGCTTCATCCGCGCAGGCTACGCCCGCCGTCGGGGCGGCGGCCAGAGCCGCCGCCGGCTCAGACGGGGACGACCAGCGCGATGGTGAGGTCGTTGTCGACGCGGCCGGACACCGTGGGGGTCTGTTGGTCGACGCCGTCGCTGAACACCATGTCGGTGGCCAACGACGTCCGGGCCAGGTTGCTCACGCTCTGCTCGTAGCCCGCGGTGGCGTAGACCTCGTCACAGGTGTCCTCGGGCAGGGCGATCTGTGACGTGGTCAGCAGGGTGCCGCCGCTGGTGGCCGCGTCCAGGCTCTCGTACACCTCGAAGTGGATGTGGGGCCAGCGCCCGTCGTAGGCCGCGGGGAAGATGCTGGTGAAACGGAGGCGCCCGTCGGCGTCGGCCTCCTGCACGCCCCGCAGGTAGTTCTGGTCGGTGACGCCCTCGGAGTAGAGGGAGTAACCGCCCTCCCGGGTGCAGTGCCACACGTACACCGTGGCGCCGGGGAGCGGGGCGCCCGAGCCCGCCTCGACCACGGTCAGGTCGATGGCCAGGGGCACGCCCTCGGCCGTGCCCGAGTAGTCGCCGAAGCTGGTCGTGATGTCCGAGCGGACCACGCCGCTCTCGGTGAGGACGTTGGGGCCGTTGGAGCCGTCGCCCGGGAACGGGCCACCGGTCTCCTGCGGGATGGCGGTGCCGGTGTCCGCGGCGACGACAGCCGACCCGCCTCCGTCACCACTGGTGGCGCAGCCCACCAAGGTGACCAGGCCGATCCCTCCCAGGCACTGGAGGGCCCGGCGGCGACCCATCAGGACCGGGAGGTCGACGGCCAAGCCCCCGTCGTGGGCATCGTGATCGTGGACTTCGGTCTCAGGCATCGGAGGAGCACACCAGCCCGACCGGCGCGATTCCCGCAGAGCCGGCTGTGAGGTTCCTGGGTGTCGAAGCGACCGGCTGCTCAGTCCTCGTCGAGCTCCGCGACGGCGTCCTTCGCGGTCAGGACCCCCGCCGCGCGGTCCCGCTTGTCGGCCCGGAGAGAGACCAGGATGGCCGCGGTCAGGACGGCGAAGATGACCCCGAGCGAGACCACGGTGGGCACGTGGATCTCGAAGGGATCACCGATGAGCAGCATCTTCATCCCGACGAAGGCCAAGATCACGCCGAGGCCGACGTTGAGGTAGCGGAACTTGCCCTGCATGCCGCCCAGCAGGAAGTAGAGCGAGCGCAGGCCCAGGATGGCGAAGGCGTTCGAGGAGAAGACGATGAAGGTCTCTCGGCTGACGGCCAGGATGGCGGGCACCGAGTCGACGGCGAAGACCACGTCCGTGGCTTCGATGAGGATCAGGATGGCGAAGAGCGGCGTGGCCAGCCGCTTGCCGTTCTGGACGGTGAACAGCTTCTGACCGTCGTACTCCGGCGTGGAGGGCACCAGGCGCCGGACCGTCCGCATGGTGAAGCTCTTCTCGTAGTCCACGACCTCGCTCTCGTCGTGGCGGGCGATCTTCCACGCCGTGTAGAGCAGGAACGCGCCGAAGACGTAGAGGATCCAGTCGAACTGCTCGATGAGCGAGACCCCGGCGAAGATGAAGATCCCCCGGAGGACGAGCGCCCCGAAGATGCCCCAGAAGAGGACCCGGAACTGGTACTGCTTCGGCACGGCGAAGAACGAGAAGATCACGGCCCAGACGAAGACGTTGTCGACCGACAGGCTCTTCTCGATCAGGAACCCGGCGTAGTACTCGGCCCCGGCCTGACCCCCCTGCCAGGCGAGGATGACCAGGCCGAAGGCCAGGCCGATCGAGATCCACACCGCCGACTCGATGGCCGCCTCCTTGATGGAGATGACGTGGGCGGTCTTGTGGACCAGCAGGAGGTCGATGATCAGCATCGCCGTGATGGCCCCGATGAGGGCGATCCACGCCCAGACGGGGGTGTGGAAGCTGGCGAAGTTCTCACTGCTCGCCCCGGTGCTGGCCACCAGGGGGGTGAGGACGCTGGTCATGTGGGGTCTCCTCGGTCAGACGTGGTCGTCTGCCGAAGGTCTCTCCCACCCGCCGGGAGGCGGGCCGCTCGCCCGGGCGCTGCGGCCGTACTGACGAAACGAACGTGACGCCGGTCCGCCGGGGCGGTCCGAGGCCGGGGATACTCCCCTTCAGCTTGCGGGGCCGAGTCTACGCCCTGCGGGTGCCAGAGTGGCCGGGATGGACACGACGACCGGGAGTGTTCCGGGCCCGACCGGCGGGCTGACCCGGGGCCAGGAGAACCGCGCCCTCGTCGCGCTCACGCTGCCCGTCCTGCTCATCTCGATGGACGCCACCATCCTCGGCTTCGCCGTGCCCCGGCTGAGCGAGGATCTCGAGCCCACCAGCGCCGAGCTCCTGTGGATCATCGACATCTACTCGTTCGTGCTCAGCGGCCTGCTCATCACGATGGGCAACGTCGGGGACCGCATCGGGCGGCGGCGACTCCTCCTCTTCGGCGCCGCCGCCTTCAGCGTGGCCTCCATGGCCGCCGCGTTCGCCCCGACGCCGCTGGCCCTCATCGGGGCCCGGGCCCTGCTGGGCGTGGCCGGGGCCACGCTGATGCCGTCGACCCTCTCCCTGATCCGCAACATCTTCATGGATGACCGGCGCCGGCAGTTCGCCGTCGCCGTCTGGGCCACCATGTTCTCGGTCGGCGCCGTGGTCGGCCCCATCGCCGGTGGTCTCCTGCTGGAGCACTTCTGGTGGGGCTCGGTCTTCCTGGTCGGCGTCCCCGTCACCACCGCCCTCCTCCTGATCGGCCCCCGGGTCATCCCCGAGTCTCGGGACCCCGACCCCGGCCCGTTCGACATCCTGAGCTCGGTCCTCTCCATGGCCGCCATCCTCCCGTTGATCTACGGGATGAAGATCGTGGCCGAGCGGGGCTGGTCGACGGTCGTGGCCCCGTCCGTGGTCATCGGGCTCATCGCGGCCTGGGCCTTCGTGCGCCGACAGCGCGTCCTCTCCGTACCCATGATCGACCTGTCGCTGTTCGCCGTGCCCAAGTTCAGGGTGGCCATCACCGGCAACCTGCTGACCTGTGTCGGCTTCGCCGGCTCCACCTTCTTCGTCACCCAGTACCTCCAGCTCGTCCTGGGCCTCTCCCCCACCCGGGCCGCGCTCCAGCTGCTGCCCGGGGCGACCGCCGGCGTGATCTCGACGATGTCGGCCCCGGCCATGACCCGACGGTTCGGCACCTTCGCCGTGATCACGACCGGGCTGGCCACCGGGGCCGTCGGCTTCCTGCTCCTCACCCAGCTCGCGGTCGACAGCTCGCTGGTCCCGGTGACCGTCGCCCTGATGATCATCGAAGGGGGTCTCTGCGCGGCCATCACCGTGGCCATAGACGCCATCATCACCTCGGTCCCGCCCGAGAAGGCGGGCGCTGGGGCGTCGGTCTCGGAGACGGCCAACGAGCTGGGAGTGGCCCTCGGCACCGCCGTGCTGGGCAGCATCCTCACCGCCACCTACCGGCGTCAGCTCGACGACGCCGCCGTCCCCGCGGCGACCCTGGACGAGGCCCGCCAGACCCTGGGGGCGGCGCATGCGGCCGCCGGCGACCTCGGTGGAGCGATGGGCGACGCCCTGCGGTCGGCCGCCGACGTCGCCTTCACCGACGGCCTCCAGCTGGCGTCCGCGGTCGCCGCCGTCCTCCTCGCCGCAGTCAGCATCGCCAGTTGGCGGGTCTCCCACCGCTGACCCACCGTTCCGGAACCTGAAATTCGCGGCCCAACGCGAGATTCAGGTTCCAGAACCGGTGCGGAGCGGGGTGGGGCTAGCTTCGGCGGCCATGCGACGGCTCATGGCCCTTCTCCTGCTCGCGGTCCTGCTGGCCGCGGCGTGCGGCGACGACGGAGGGGGCGACGACGCCTCCAGTGACGACAGCGCGGGCGGGGGCACCCCGGCCACGGCCGAGGACCTCGATGGCAAGACCTTCGCGTCGACCGGGAGCACCGGCTACGAGTTGGTCGCGGACACCGTGGTCAGCCTCACCTTCACCGACGGGACCCTCTCGTTCTCGGCCGGCTGCAACACCATGAACGCCGGCTACGAACTGACGGACGGGACCCTCGCGCTCACCTCCGAGGTGGCCGGGACCCTGATGGGCTGCCCGCCGGATCTGCAGGCGCAGGACGAATGGCTGTCGGGCTTCGTGGCCGACAGTCCCACGGCCACCGTCGACGGTGACGGGCTCACGCTGGCTACCGCGAACGACACGCTGGAGCTGGCCTCGGCGTCGTGACCCCGACCCCGGTCGTCTCGACGGGTGCGCTGCCCTCGCCCGACGATCGGCGGCAACCTCATGACGGGCGGCTCGGCGGCTCAGCCTGTTGTTCGTCCGAGATCGATGCTGTCGGCCGCCGGCCAGGGCTGGTGGTCGAGGAGGTCGGTCACCACGATGCGGCCATTGGCCTGGGGGCCGTCGGCGGCGTCGACCACTCGCCACTGCATCCACCGCTTCCCGGCGGGTTGGGACTCGAGGATCAGGACCCGCAGGTCACCCGGGGCGAAACCGCACTCGGCCTGGACGGCGGCGAGCAGCTGCTCGTCGTGGAGGTGTCCGTCCCCGAAGTTCCAGCCCAGGAGCACGCCCGCCGTGCCCTCGCCCTCGTTGATGTCGTAGGCCTCGAGATCGTCGACCACCGTCGGCAGCACGGCGTTGAGGGCCCGCCCGTGGAGGTGCATCGACCGGAAGGCCCGCAGCTTGCCCTGCACCGCCCGGATGGTGTCGTCGTCGTAGAGCAGCGCCAGCTGCTTGGGGATCGTCTTGGCCGTCTTGGCGATGTGCTCGTCGAGGGCCTCGTCGGCCCCGCGCCGGAAGAGCCAGAGGCTGGCCGCCCAGTTGCCCGCGTAGTAGCGCATGGCGGGCAGGAACGAGACCTTGTCGGGGCGGAGGTTGCCGTAGACAGGGCCGACCAGGATCCCGACGGCCAGCACCAGCGTCAGCAACGGGTCGTCGAACACGTCCAGGGGGCTGAGCTCGGCGTAGTGCCCGAACAGGACGAACATCGAATAGACGAAGAGGACGTTCCACTCGATGGGCACCCCCATCGGGAAGCAGGACGTGATGAAGAGGTGGAACGACAGCATGACGGCCAGCGCGACGGTCGTCGCGGTGCCACCGGAGGACACGGCCAGCAGCAGGGGAAAGGCGAACTCGATCGCCGTGCCCCCGTGGGCCAGGGCGGCGGCGAGGCCGGACGCCCGCAGGTCGTCGGGGAAGTGGCGGTACATGGCCTTCTTCAGGGCGGGCACCCGCAACACCGGCGAGTTGCTGACCATGATCGTGACCACGTTGGGGAAGTGGTGGTTGAGCTTGGAGGTCGCCGCCCCCCACCAGATCGCCAGCTGCACGACCATGGCCCCGGCCAGGAGGACCGTGACGTCGTCGCCCGCGAGAGCGAAGACGATCAGCATCGTCCAGTAGTGCTCGGCCCGGGCCGCCAGGAACACCGTCTTGTCCCGCAGGCCGAGCACGGCCAGGACCGCGATGATCGGGACCAGCAGGTCCTCGTCGAGCAGGACTGCTCGGGACAGCAGGGCCCGGAGGCACAGGGCGACCAGGGCGCCGTAGAGGACGGCGTCCACCCCGGTGCGCCGGTGGCCGGCGGTCAGCGGCACCCGATCGGGGAAGGCGGGCAGGCGCAGGGTGCCCGGGCGCAGGAAGTGGGTGAAGGCCACGATCGGCGGGACATAGCGGCCGGTCAGGGGCCCACTGCCGCAGCCGAGGCCGAGGACCTCGAACAGCATCGTCCAGAGGATCGCCTTCTCGAAGGCGATGGGCGTGGCCCACCAGTCCCCGATGTCGCTCAACCCCTGGATGCCCGGGGCCCGGCTGACGAAGGCCACCCACAGACCCGCGTACACCGCGATCTTGGCGACGTAGAAGACGTAGGCGACGGCGGGCGCCCCGAACCCCTGCACGGCCCAGGACTCACACATGAGCCGGACCCGCTCGGCCTCGGGCCGGGCCGCCCAGTCGTCCAGGTCCAGGTCCGGCAACGCCGGCTTGATCACGCCCATCCCCACCCCCTCTCCGCCGGGTTCGTCACCCGGCAGACGGCCGGATCAGATCACAGGAACTCGGCCGTGGACCCACCGAGCTCGGTGGGGGCCATGCCCAGCTTGCGGTGGTCCCAGGTGCGGATCCGGTCCACGTCGACGCGCACGGCCACCCGCTTGTTGAGCATGACCTCGACGAAGGGCGCCATCTCGTCGGTGTAGGGCCCGGTGTAGCGCTCCCACACACTGACCCCGACCTTCCAGAGGGCGTCGCGATCTTCCAGGATCGTGGCCCGCCCTTCGATGGCGACACCCCGCAGCGTGTCGTAGGTCCACCCGGCCTCGATCGAGACCGTGATGCGGTCGTCCCGCTTCAGGTTCTGGACCTTCTGGGACTTGGCCTTGGTCTCGAACCAGACCTGGCCGTCGACGACGGCGTACCACATGGCCACGAGGTGGGGCTGGCCGGTGGGGCCGACCGTCGCCATCGTGCAGGTGCGGCTCTGCTCGATGAAGGTGGTGACCTCCTCGTCGGTCATGGTGATCTTGCTGCGCTCGTTGGTCCCCATCGTCGTTCCTCTGGTTGGCGTCCCGCCAGGAATGGTGACAGACCGTGACGCCCGACAGGAACCCTGACCGGCGGGTGAGCGCAGGCGACGGAGGGCCGTCAATCCGCGGACCTCCCGAGCGATCAGGCGTACGGCGAGTCCGGGTCGGGGGTGCCGACGTGGTCGACCCACCAGGCGTTCCATCGTTCGCTGAGGTCGGCCCCGGCCGCGTCGTCGAGACCGAAGGCGGACAGGGTCACCGTCGCCGTGTCCCGCGGCCAGGTCACCAGCAGCAGGCCGTCACCCCATTGGTCGACGGTCACCGCCAGCTGGTGGTCAGACCGGAACCACAGGTCGCCCGAGCGCCCCGGTTCAGGACCGAGCATCCCGGCCCAGGGCCCGTCGACCTGGCCCACCCCGAGCTCGACGAGGACGTCCTCGGTGGCCGAGACCCCCGACGAGATGAAGACGGTCCGCCGCTCCTCGCCTGGGTGCCGGGTCAGGGCGAAGCGGAGCTGCTGGACGAAGCTGATCCAGCCCTCGCCCATGTCGTCGTACACCCCGTCCCAGCTGTCCGGGCTGATCGTCCGGGTCACCCGCAGGACACAACCGTCGCCCTCGGCGCGGAGCTCGAAGCGGTCCTGGTCGCCGCCTCCGTACGCCCAGGTGATGGTGTGAGCCCCGTCGTCGACCTCGAAGCCGGCGCCCTCCGGCATGTCGGCCAGTGCCTCCGGGGGCGGACCGAGGAAGATGAACTCGATCTCCCCCTCCAGGCCGTCGTACTCCCAGCCGAACCAGCGCCGGATGAGGCCGGGGTCCCGCAGGTGGGACCACACCTCCTCGACGGGCGCGGGCAGCTCGACCTCGATCAGGGGCTCGGCGGCAGTCATTCGGACCGGACCAGGTCGTCGAGGCGGTCGACGGCGTCGATGAACTCCTCCACCATCTCCAGGACGACGCGACGAGTGGGTTTGACCGTGTTCATGGCCCCGACGACCTGGCCCACGAAGTAGGTCACCAGCTGCTGGCCGCCACTTCCGGCGGAGTCGGCGACCCGGGCGACCCGCTGCAGGGCGGGGGCGACGAGGATCGGCTGCATGGGCATGGGCAGCGGGCCGGGGCCATCGGTCCGCTCCCACTCGTCGGTCCACGCCGTGCGCAACATCCGGGCGGGTTTGCCCGTCATCGAACGCGAGCGGACGGTGTCCGAGGACCCGGCGGCCAGGAACTTCTGCTTCACCGACGGCGGGGTCTCGGCCTCCTCGGTGGTCAACCAGACCGAGCCGCACCAGACCCCGTCGGCGCCGAGGGCCAGGCCGGCCGCCAGCTGACGGCCCCGAGCGATGCCCCCGGCGGCGAGCACGGGCCGCGGACCGACCGCGTCGACCACCTCGGGGACCAGGACCATGGTGGCCACCAGCCCCGTGTGGCCCCCGGCCTCGGTGCCCTGAGCCACGATCATGTCCGCCCCGGCCTCCGCGTGGCGGCGGGCGTGCTCGACGTTGCCGGCCAGTGCCGCGACCGGGATGTCGTGGCTGTGGGCGCGCTCCAGGAAGTGCGGTGGCGGCGGACCGAGGGCGGACGCCACCAGGCGGGGCTGGTGGTCGAAGCAGACGTCGAGGAGCGGGGCCATGCTCTTGGGGTCGATGCGCATGCCTCCGACTCCCCGACGCGCTTCCAGGCCCTCGGGCATGGGCGGCACGTCATAGCGCTCGAGGATCTCGTCCACGAAGGCCTTGTGCTCGTCCGGGAGCAGGTCGGCCAGCTGCTTCGGGCTCAGCCCGCCCTCCTCGGACCCGGCGTACTTCTCGGGCACCAGGAGGTCGATGCCGTAGGGCTTGCCCTTCACCTCGGCCTCGATCCAGTCGAGGTCGACGGCCAGCTGCTCGGGGCTGTGGGCCACCGCGCCAAGGACGCCCATGCCCCCCGCGTTGCTCACCGCGGCGACGACATCCCGGCAGTGGCTGAAGGCGAAGATCGGCAGGTCGATGCCGACGAGCTCGGTGGCCTTGGTGCGCATGCCGCGAGTCTCGCGTTCTGATCCACCCGGCGTGTCACCGGCGACGCATTTCCGCACCCAGAAGCGTGAAGGCGGCCTTACCCGGCCAAGAGCGCCGCCTCGTCCCGCGTGAGGGTGATGCCGAAGCGGTCACGGAACACGGCGTGCAGCTGGTCGGGCTCGAGCGCCTGCTCGGAGCGCGCCCCGTCGATCGTCTCCACCAGGGTCCGGCTGTAGACGGTCACCCGACCGGACTCCGTGCGCAGGGTGCACAGCGTGTTCTGCGTGAAATGGGAGTCGGGCGAGTACTGGTTGTACTCACAGCCCGGCGTGAAGTCGGCGAGGGCCCTCGGCTCCAGGGAGAAGCGGAACTGCGGGTCCCCGTCCTTGAAGAGGTCCAACCAGCCGTCGGCGCGCGACTCGATGCGGAACAGGCCCGCGGGGTCGACCTGGTCTGCGCCGGTCGACAGGCGGAGAGGCTCGTCGAAGGAGGCGCCGAAGCCGACATCGACCAGCCAGGGCTCGTCGAGGTCGACCCGCAGGCAGAGGTGATCGAACGGGATGGTCACCTCGCCGTCGGCGCCGTACACGCGCGCTTCGAGCAAGGCGACGGTGAACCCGAGGTCGGCCAGGAGCAGCGCGAACGTTCCGTTGAGCTCGTAGCAGAACCCGCCACGATGGCGACCGACGATCTTGGCCAGGAGCGCGTCCTCGTCCAGGACGATCGGCGTGCCGAGGTGGATGTCCAGGTTCTCGAACGGCACCGCGCGCAGATGGGCCCGCTGCACGGCCCGCAGCCCGTCGGCGTCGACCGACGGCGGGCCGCTCAGGCCGAGACGGGCGAGGTGCTCGGCGCTCAGGCCGTCACCAGCTTGGCGCGGAAGAGGTCGAGGACCCGGTCGAGGGCCTGGTGGGTGCCCGATCCGGGCTCGTCGACGAAGTGCTCCGTGAGCACGGAGTGGGGCTTGGTCAAGCCGTCGGGGTTGGCGTCGGTGTCCTCCAGCTCGACGCAGGCGAACGCGTCCCCCAACTCGTCGCGCAGGAACTGGAACCGCTTCCCGGGAACGAACTTGTCGCTCTTGAAGCGGAGGCCGAGCACCTCAAGGTCCTCGTTGGCGCACCGCCCCTTCACGACGTCGAGGTCCTCCCGGGAGATGTCGATTCCGTAGGCCCCCTTCTTGCCGATCGGTAGCGATGGCTGGGACAGCACAGGGGCCAGCAGCGCCGGCTCGGTGGCCATGGCCAGGGCGTAGCCACCCGTGAAGCACATCCCGACGGCCCCGACCCCGGGCCCACCGCACCGATCGTGCTCAGCCGCGGCCAGGGCCCGCAGCCAGTCGACCACCGGTGAGGTCCGGCCAGTGGCGAACACCACGAACTCCCTGCTCACACAGGTCGGGATCATCGAGGTGACCACCATGCCGACCGCACTCAGCGTGGACGACGTGTCCTTGCCGGGCACCCCGAACAGGTGGGGCAGGACGGCGGTGAAGCCGGCGTCGACGACGCGATCGGCGAAGGCCAGCACCTTGGGCGTGATGCCGGGCATCTCGGCGATCACGATGACCGCGGGACCTGACCCCTTGCGGAAGACGTCGCGGGTCTTGCCGTCGTGGGTGAAGGTGTCCCGCTCGAAGCCAGACAGGTCGATGTCAGCCATGGCCGCAACGTAGGCCAGTTTCGGACCCGCCCGAGCGGGTCTGCGAGGGTGGCGCCATGTGGGCACGACTGGGTGAGATGCGGGGCTTCGAGCTGGGATCGAAGGGCGAGATGCAGGACCGACTCAACTCCCTGGTCCTGGCCGGGGACAAACGGGCCACCGCCGGTCTCTGGAACGAGGACTACGCCGCTGAAGGTGAGCCCATCGACGAGGTCGGCGAGCGTCAGGCCCTGCTCGACGACGACGGCCAGCTCATCGCCATCATCGAAGTGACGCGGGTGGAGCAGGTCCGTTTCATCGACGTCACCTGGGAGTTCGCCCAGGCCGAAGGCGAGGGCTTCACGTCGATCGACGACTGGCGATCCGGCCACCGTGAGTACTGGACCGGCGAGGGCATCGCGGTCGACGACGACACCCCGGTTGTCTGCGTGTGGTTCGAGGTGGTGGACGAGGTGGGCGTCCTGGGGGACTGAGCGACGGCGCCTAATCGACGAGCAGGCGGATCGCCACGAACAGGCCGATGACGACGACCAGGCCGCGCAGGACCGGGGCCGGGACCCGTCGACCGATCCTGGCCCCCAGCGTCCCTCCGACGGCCGCCCCGATGGCGACAAAGGCGACGGCCTCCCACGCCACGTCGGCGAAGAGGATGAACACCACCGCGGCGACGGCGTTGACGGTCCCGGCCAGCACGTTCTTGAGGGCGTTGGACCGGGTGAGGTCGTCGGGCACGAACACGGCGAGGATGGCCAGCAGGATCACGCCCTGGGCGGCCCCGAAGTAGCCGCCGTAGACGCCCGCCAGGTAGCCGAGGGCGAGGGGGGCGGCGCCGACGTCCCGGGCCCCCTCTGCCCGGCGGCCCGCCACCCAGGCCGCCAGCCGCGGCTGGGCCAGCATGAGGCCACAGGCCAGGAGGACGAGGATCGGCACGATGGTGTCGAAGACGTCCGAGGGCAGGACGAGGAGGAGCATGGCTCCGGTGAACCCGCCCAAAGCCGAGGCCGAGGCCAGGATGCGGGCCCGGTGCTTCTGGCCGGCCAGCTCCCGTCGGAACCCGTAGGACCCGAAGACCGAGCCGGGCACCATGCCGATGTTGTTGGACACGTTGGCCACCACCGGCGAGTAGCCGACGGCCAGCAGGGTCGGGAAGGTGATGAGGCTCCCGGACCCGATGACGGCGTTGATCCCACCCGCGCCGACGCCGGCCAGCACGATCAGCACCGCCTCCCACGGATCGAGACTCACCGGTGAACTCTCGCAGGTAGCTTCCCCGCGGCAGGCCGCAATCGGGTTGACGCCGGGCGGCGGTGCGGCGAGCGTGCGCCCGTGGGCAACTCCTTCCTGGACGGCACGGTCGTCCACGCCGTCGGCGACAGCCGCTACGGGGCCACCATCGACGAGGTCTGGAACCTTCGCCCCCTCCCCCAGGGCGGCATGGTCAGCGCCCTCGCCCTGCGGGCCATGGCCACCGAGCTGGACGACCCGGCCCAGCGCCTGCGCACGGCGCACACCTCGTTCGCGGCTCGGGTGGCCGACGGCCCGGTGGACATCGACGTGGAGCTGCTGCGTCGGGGCCGCTCGATGTCCCACCTCCGGGCCGAGGTCCGCAACCCGGGCGCGGCCCGGGGCCACATGACCACCGGGATCTTCGGCGCAGCCCGCGACGGGTTCTCCTTCACCGATCTCGAGCCTCCCGCCGACATCCCCCACCCCGACGAGTGCCCCTCGTTCCGGGACCCGCTCCCACCCGGCGTGGTCGACGCCTTCGAGCCGATGCCGTTCTGGGAACGGGTCATCGAGGGTCGCAACGTGAAGGGACACCCTCCGTGGGAGGACTACGAGCCCGAACGGGCCGAGCGGGTCACCTGGTACGCCTTCGACGAGCCTCCGCTGCTCGACGACGGGACCCTCGACCCCCTCGCCCTGGTCGTCGTGGCCGACGTCATGCCCGGCGCCGTCGGCGAGCGGCTGGGGCCGCGCGCCCGTGAGTGGTTCGCCCCCAGCGTCGACCTGACCGTCCACATCCTGGACGACTGCCGGTCGGCCACCCTGCTGGGCCACAACCAGGCCCGCCACGCCGGCGACGGCTACGCCTCGGCGGACATGGCCCTGTGGGACCTCGGCCCCGACCAGCGCGACCGGCCCCGCCTGGTCGCCTACGGCACCCAGGTCTTCCTCTTCAGCTTCGTGGACTAATGGGTGCTACGTCGACCAGGGCGGTGACGTCGTCGGCCGAGAGCTCACCGGATGTGCGGGCGACCACTTGGCCGTTGCCGTCGAGAACGACCAGGAACGGGTACCCGGCCAGCCCGTAGGCTCTCGCCGCGGACGTGGTCTCGGAGTCGACGAGGACATCGCCGGCCCATCCCTCGTCCTCCAGCCAAGCGGCGGGCGGGAAGTTGGGGGCGTTGGCATCCGTGCCGGTGAGCACGGCGACGGTCCGGACCCCCTCGAAGGCCCCCTGCTCAGCCAGGTCGACCAGGAGGGGGAGCTCGCGTTGACAATGGGGGCACCAGTGGGCGAGGAAGGCGATCAGGGTCGGTTCGCCGGTGGCGCCCCCGACGGTGATGTCGCTGCCGTCCGGGGTCTGGCCGAGGAGGGTCGGGGCCAGATCGCCGACGGCCGGGTCCCCTTCGGTTGCCGTGAACTCCGGCAGGTTGGTGCCGACGACGGTGACCGGGGCGAAGGCGGCCAGGTCGGAGGAGTCGCCGTCGTCGCCCCCCGTTGCGAAGGCGACGGCCAGGCCGACGGCCAACACCACGATCACCGCGCCGAGGGCCAGAGGGACCACGGGCAGGCGGGAGCGCGGCGCAGCCGACGGGCGGGGGCGGGTGGACCTGGTCATGGTTCCTCCGTGACGGGATGGTCGATGAAGAGCACGGTGAAGACGACGGCGAAGGCGACGAAGGCCATCCGGGGGATGGTCCAGAACCCGAGGCCCTCGACCCAGCGGATGGTGCAGGGGTTCACCGGGTCACAACTCGAGGTGTGCACGGACGGGAACGTCTCCACGACGTTGTGCCAGACGCTCACGGCAAGACCGAGTCCGGCCAAGGCGAGGCCGTAGATCCGGATCCCGGCGTCCTGGCGGAGCGCGGCGATCAGGAGCACCACGAACAGGGGGTACATGGCGATGCGCTGGTACCAGCACAGCTCGCAGGGCGGGAAGTTGGCCGCCTCAGAGAACCAGAGGCTCCCGGCCATGGCCATCCCGGCGACGAGTGCCGCCAGGGCAGGACCCGATCCCCGCACGGACTCCTGCACGGCGCCGAAGCGGCTCGGTGAGGCGACGCGGAGAACCAGGAACCCGACGAGCAGCAGGACGCCGGCGGACGCGACGGTGCCCAGCACGTCGGCGACCTGATCGGCGTCCACACCCTGCAGGTCGCCGAAAGCACCGCAGCGGTTCCCCGCCGCGTGTGTGACACTCGGCACCATGTCGTCCCGACCGAGGTCCAACATGGCCCGGCTGGAGGCCGTCGCCCTCGTCCTGCCCGAGGCGACAAGGGTGGACATCGAGGCGTGGGACGGTGAGCCCACGTTCCGGGTCCGCAACAAGAACTTCGTCTTCACCGATCCCGAGGTCACCGCCGTCTCGGTGAAGCTGCCCCTCGAGGAGGCCGAGGCCGTCGTGGCCACCGATCCCCTGGCCCGGCCGACGGGCTACGGGATGGGACGCGCCGGCTGGGTCTCGGTCGAGATCGGCGAGGGCGCCGACGAGGACCGTTGGCAACAGGTCACCGAGTGGGTGCGGACCTCCTACACCCTGGTGGCCCCGAAGACCCTGGCCCGGATCGTCCTGGAGGAGGACGGCCTCGTCGACTGACGATGGAGACTGCGCGGGTGCACACCTACGACGTGACCGTGACCTGGACCGGCGACGACGGCGAGGGCACGGCGACCTACCGCAGCTATCGACGGGACCACGTGGTCTCCGCCGACGGACCGCCGGACCTGGTCGGCTCCTCCGATCCCGCCCTCCGGGGCGACGGCACCAGGTGGAACCCCGAGCAACTGCTCGTGGCCTCGCTCTCGCAGTGCCACATGCTCTGGTACCTCCACCTGTGCGCCATCAATGACGTGGTCGTGACCGGCTACGTGGATGCGGCTCACGGTGAGATGGCCATGAACGACGATGGCAGCGGCCAGTTCGAGGCGGTGACCCTGAGGCCCCAGGTGACCGTCACCGAACCGGTGATGGTCGAGCGGGCCACCGCCCTGCACGCCGACGTGCCTGCCCTCTGCTTCATCGCCCGCTCGGTGAACTTCCCCGTCCACCACGAGCCCACGGTCACCGCAGGTTGATCCGACCAATGAAGGCTCAGGCCGGACGGCGCTCCACCGGTCGGTCGAGGACCTCCCCGTTCCGGATGACCGACACCGGACCGTCCTCGCTGACCACGATCAGCGTGGCCGTGGGGTCGTCGAAGCTGTAGCGGCGGGCGGACGTGTGGCGCATCCCCCGGTATCCCTCCACGTCGGACTCAGCCTCGGCGCTCGGGATCAGCCGGACACCGAGGTGGCGCAACGTGGCCGAGCCATCGAAGACCGCGGCCCCGTCGACGAGCGCCAGGACGTGGCGGAGGGGGCCGAGATCCTCGGGCCGACCGATCTCGAACGGCGGCGGGGTGGGCAGGCGGAGCTCGAACGTCCCCGGCGGGGCGGCATCCGGCCGGTAGACCAGCAGGGCCCCGACGCCGGTCGCGCCGAGGTCGTAGACCGCGAAGGCCAACAGCCGGGCCAGCGCTTTCTCGTCCCCGTGGAATCCGGCCCCCACCAGGGTCCGCACCCAGGGCTTGACCGGAGGCTCGTGGTGCCAGCCCACGCCGTCCCAGCGCAGGACGCCGAACTCCCCGACGAGGCGCACGGTGCCGGACGGGTGACGTTGCACCAGCATGCCCTGGGTCGCCTCGGACAGGACCACCAGGTCCCGCTCGGATCCGGTGGGCCGGTCGAAGATCACGACCTCCACGCGGCCGTCGGCGTGGCGGACCATCCAGCTCGACAGGCCGTCGGCGTAGCGGCGGGCGTCGGTCGTGTCGAACTCGTCGACCCAGCGCCGCGACACGGTGAGCGCCGTCTGCTCCCGCCAGGCCTGCGGGTCGATGCGGGGCTCGAAGATGGCGCCGAACAGGGGGAGCCGCTTCTCATGGGTGGGCGGGCGAAGGGCGTGATCCAGTTCGACGAGCAGGGCTTCGGGCCAGTCTCGACCCTCCCCCAGGAGGCCCTCGTCGTTCAGCTCCTCCGTCAGCCGCCGAAGCCGCCCGGCGCTGGGTCCCGGTTCCGCAGCCATCCGGCGCACCGTACCGGCGGTCAGCGGCGTGCCGTTCTGGCCTCTGATTCTCGTGCTGGGACACGAGGATCAGGTGCCAGAATCCGGCAATGGCGGGGAAGGCGACACCGGCGGTCACCGCGTTGACCAAGGCCGGGGTGACCCACACGCTGCACGAGTACGACCACTCGGAGGCGACGGAGGTGGGCTTCGGGCTGGACGCCGCCAACCAACTGGGCCTGGACGCGGCCCGGGTGTTCAAGACCCTGGTCGTGGAACTGGACAAGGACCCGGGCCGGCTGGCGGTGGTCGTGGCCCCGGCGACGGGCGACGTGGACCTGCGGGCTGCGGCCGGAGCCCTCGGGGCCAAGCGGGCCGCCCTGGCCGACGCCACCCGCGCCGAGCGCACCACGGGCTACGTGCGCGGGGGCATCAGCCCTCTCGGCCAACGCAAGCGGCTGCCCACGGTGCTGGACGCCTCCGCCGAGGCCTTCCCGAGCGTGTACGTGAGCGGGGGCCGCCGCGGCCTGGAGATCGAGCTCGCGCCAGCTGATCTGGTGGCCGTCCTGGACGCGGTCACAGCCGACATCGCCCGCCTCTGAAGGGGCCGAGTCGTCAGATCGGAGGGTGACAGGCCGACGAAACGAGGGTGAGGCGGAAGCGCTTTGGGCTCCTCGGCCGGTTCGCGGCCCTGTCCGCCGTCCTCATCACCGCGCTCGGGCTGTTGCTCGGCGCCGCCCTGCACCGCTCGATCCAGGATCGGGCCGTCGCCAACGCCATCGACAGGGGTGAGGTGGCCGCCGTCGGCATCGGTTCCCTGGTCCGGCCCGACGACCTGGAACGTAACTTCGTGCCCCTGGGGCCCGAGCGGGTCGACGTCCTGGACGACGCCTTCCGCGACGTGCTCGCTGACAGCGGGATCGTCCGCCTCAAGCTGTGGAACCGCCAGCACTGGCTCGTCTACTCCGACAACGAGGATCTCGTCGGGCGCTGGTTCCCGAGCACGGACCTGTTGGACAGCAGCTTCGACGGCAACGTCGGCTCGGAGATCACCGATCTCGCCGCCGCCGAGGAGCCGGAGGCCGATGATGTCGGCACCCTGCTTGCCCTCTACGTGCCCGTGCGGGACGACGCCTCGGGGGAGGTCGTCGGGGCCGCCGAGGTCCATCTGCCCTACGCCCCGGTCGCGGCGGCCATCGCCGCGGACAGTCGCGACGTGTACGTGGTCCTCGGCGCCGGTCTGCTCGTGCTCTACGCCGCGTTGTTCCGCCTGGCCGCTTCGGCCTTCCGCCGGCTGCAGGTCCAAACCGAGGAGAACCTGCGCCAGGCCTCCCACGACGGCCTGACCGGACTGCCCAACCGGGGCCTCTTCACCGACCGCCTCGAGAATGGCCTGGCGATCGCCGGGCGCCAGAGCACCGGTCTCGCGGTCGTCCTCCTCGACCTCGACGGGTTCAAGGAGATCAACGACGCCCTGGGCCATGCCTCGGGTGACGAGATCCTGTGTGAGCTCGCCCAGCGGTTGCAGCACCGCCTGCGGGCGGGCGACACCGTGGCCCGGCTCGGCGGGGACGAGTTCGGGTTCCTCCTGCCCACCGTGGCCACCGACGCCGACGCCGTGGCCGTCGCCGCCGACATGCAGGAGCTGTTGGACGAGCCCTTCATGGTCAACGGGATGGCGGTCCACCTGGCCGCCAGCTTCGGTGTGGCCTGCTACCCGGACCACGGTCTCGACGCCGGCGAGCTGGTGCGCCACGCCGACGTGGCCATGTACGCGGCCAAGGCCACCAACACCGTGATCGAGGTCTACGGACCGCAGTTCGACCCCCACAGCGCCGAGCGCCTCGAACTGGCGGCCGAGGTCCGGCGCGCCCTCGACGAGGACGAGCTGGAGCTCTGGTATCAGCCCAAGATGGACCTGATCGACGGCCACATCGTCGGGGTCGAGGCGCTCCTGCGCTGGAACCACCCCACCCGGGGGATCGTCGCCCCCGGCCTCTTCATGCCCGTCGTGGAGACCACCGAGCTGGTCCGGGCCGTGACCGCGTTCGTCCTGAAGGAGGCCGTGGCGCAGTGCACCCGCTGGAAGCTCGACGGCCGGGACCTGACCGTCGCCGTCAACCTCCCCGCCCGCAACGCCCACGACCTGCGCCTGCCCGGGCAGGTGGCCGACCTCCTGGCCGCCCACCAGCTCCCGGCATCGGCGCTGGAGTGTGAGCTCACCGAGAGCGCCGTGCTCGACCACCCGGACCGGGCCCGGCAGGTCCTGAGCGAGCTCGACCGTCTCGGCGTCCACCTGTCCATCGATGACTTCGGCACGGGGTACGCCTCGCTGGCCTACCTGACCGACCTGCCCATCCACGCCCTCAAGATCGACCAGTCCTTCGTGCGCGACGTGCTCGGCGGGGGGGACGGCGCCGCCATCGTCCGCTTCAGCACCGATCTGGCCCAGATGCTCGGGCTCCAGGTGGTCGCCGAGGGCGTCGAGAGCCGAGAGGTCCTGGCCGCCGTCGCCGAGCTGGGCTGCGACATGGCCCAGGGCTACCTCCTGACCGAGCCGATCCCCGCCGCCGAGCTCGAGGGGTGGCTGGACGCCTTCGACCCGCAGACCCTGACCCTGCCCCGAGAAACGGCGCCGGCATGACCCGGCCCAAGCGTGGGCGGGCCGCGCTGGTAGCCGTGGGCCTGGCCACCGTCGCCGGCCTGCTCTCGACCAGCTGTGGCTCGGACGCGCCGGCCGCGGCCGAGACCCCGGTTTCCGTGTTCGCCCTCGACCGCGACGTCACCGACAGCATCGCCGTGCCGGACCCGGACCGGACCGACGTGGCGCCCGCCCCCGATCTGCGCATCCTGCTGCAGACCCTCCTGGCCGAGCACTCGGAGCTGGCCATCCAGACCATGCGCTCGATCATCGACGAGACGGCGGACCGGGACGCCCTGCGAGAGGCCATCACGGTCAACACCGACGCCCTGACCGAGGCCGTCGGCCTGGTCTACGGGCCGTCCGGGGCCCGGGCCTTCGACCAGCTCTGGACCCAGCACATCGAGTTCTTCGCCGTCTACGCCGATGCGCTCGGACACGGGGACGACGACGCGGCGACCGAGGCCCGCGACCAGCTCGAGGACTACGTGGTGGACTTCTCCTCCTTCTGTTCGACCGCCACCGGTGGTAGGGCGCCGGAGGAGGCGATGAAGGGCCTGCTCCACGACCACGTCGGCCAGCTGCTGGGCCAGGCCGACCAATGGGCCGCCGGCGACTGGGCCGCGGCGTACACCAGCCAGAGCGAGGCCCATGCCCATGCCGCCGTGATCGCCGAGGCGCTGGCCGGGGCCATCAGCGCCCAGCAGCCCGACGCGTTCCCCGGCGACCCCGCGTCCGACCTGATCGAGGCACTGGCCGGTCGCCGCACGGTCGTCACCGCCTACGCGATCGGGCGGATGGCCGTGGCCAAAGCCGAGATCCTGGGCGTCGGCGATGTCGACCAGGCGCAGGCGCTGGCCGATGACGCCACAGCGGCGATGGCCGACCTCTCCCCTGCGCCCGACCCGGACGCGCTCGCCGATCTGGTGACCGAGTACCGCGGTGCTCTCCAGGCCGGCGACTTCAGCGCCGCTGAGGCCGCCCGGATCGAGCTCGACGCGCTGGCCCACGAGCTCGCCGTCGGCTGATCCCCCTCGGGGTCAGTTGGGGCGGAGGCTGGTGGCGGGGATCTGACCCATGCGGCCGGCGTTGAAGTCCTCGACCGCCTGCCGCAGCTCGTCCCGGGTGTTCATCAGGAACGGGCCGTAGTGCGCGATGGGCTCGCCGATCGGCAGGCCTCCCAGGAGGAGGACCTCGAGATCGGGTGACACCTCGGGCTGGTCGTCGGCGGCGCCGATGACCAGCGTGTCGCCGGGCCCGAAGAGCACGAGCTGGTGCTCGTCGACGGGTCGGCGCTCCTCACCGGCCTGGCCCCGACCGGTGAGCACGTAGGCCATGGCACTGAAGGCCGGGCTCCACGGCACCGTGACCTGCGCCCCGGGCCGGACGCTGGCGTGGGCGTAGGTGATGGGCGTGTGGGTGGCGCCGGGACCGGTGTGCTCTCCGAGGTCCCCGGCGATCAGGCGGATGAGGGCCCCACCGTCGGCCGACGACAACAGGGTCAGGTCGTGGCTGGTGATGGCCTGGTAGCGAGGCTCGCTCATCTTGAGGGCGGCGGGCAGGTTCACCCACAGCTGGACACCGTGGGAGCGGCCACCGTTGCGCTTGAAGATCTCCGTCGGGACCTCGTCGTGCAGTATCCCGGCGCCGGCTGTCATCCACTGGGTGTCACCCTCGCCGATGATCCCGCCCCCACCGTTGGAGTCGTGGTGCTCCACGACCCCGTCGATCACGTAGGTGACGGTCTCGAAGCCCCGATGCGGGTGCCACGGCGCCCCGACCGGCTCGTTGGGCGCGTAGTCCACCGGCCCGAGCTGGTCGAGCAGGAAGAACGGATCGGCCACGTGGGCGTCGACGTTGCCGGGGAAGGGGCGCCAGACCTCGAAGCCGGCACCCTCCACGGCGTGGTGGGCGGGCACCACCTTGTCGACCGGGCGGGCGTGGGCATCGGGTTCGGCGGTGACCCGGGGGAGGACCAGTGGGTTCTCGACGGAGACAGCAGGCATCTCGACACTCCTCGATTGTTGCGTGCGCAACCATCAACACCGGAGCGGTCGTGCGTATGCCCGCCGGCGCGCTCTAGTTGGCGGCCAGGATGTCGACGACGAAGACCAGGGTGTCGGTTCCCGAGATGCCGGCATCGGGGTTGCCGTCGGGGCCGTAGCCCTGGTCCGGCGGGATGACGAGAAGGATCTGCGAGCCGACGGTCTGGCCCACCAGGCCCTCGTCCCATCCGGCGATGACGCCGCCGACGCCAATGGGGAACTCGGACGGCTCGCCCCGGTCCCAGGACGAGTCGAACTGTTCGCCGCTGGCCCAGATGACGCCTGTGTAGTGGGCGGTGATGGTCTGGCCGGACTCGACCTCGGGGCCGTCGCCCTCGATGAGGACCTGGGTCACCTGCTCGGTCGGCGGGTCGCCGTCGGGCACGGTGATGGAGGGCTTGCCGGTGTCATCCAGCTCCACGGTCGGCAGGCCGTCGACCGGGTCGACGGCAGTGCCATCGGCCCGGGCCAGCGGCGGCTCCGGCGTGGTCGCGTCCAGGACGTCGACCACGAAGATGATCGTGTCGTCAGCCTCGATGCCGGCGTCGGGGATGCCGCCCTGCGCCTGGAACGCGTCCTGGGGGGCAATGGCGATGAGGACCCGACTGCCGACGGGCACGTCGAGCAGGCCCCGCACCAGGCCGGGGATGATCTGGGTCTCGTCCATCACGATGTTGGGGGGCCCGCCGCCCTCACCGGTGTTCTCATAGGAGTTGTCGAACTCGGTGCCGTCCCGGCCGTTGACCGCCACGTTCTGGAAGTCGACGGACTGGCCGGCCTCCACCGGGTCGCCGTCACCCTCCTCGAGGATGCGGCGGTAGGTCGTGTCCGTGCTGAACGGGGCGTCGACCTCGACCGTGGCGGACTCGGCGTAGGTGCCGCCGACCGTGATGGCGTCGAGCGAGGGGTCGTCTGAGGCGGGTTCGCCCACGGTGGCGTCGGGGACGCCGGCGGCTTCGGCGTCCTCCCCGTCGGCCTGGAGGGGCTCATCGCCGGAGTCGTCGCCACAGGCCACAGCGAGCAGCATCAGGGCCAGCAGGAGACAGGCGAACAGGCGGAATCGGCGCACAACAGCTCTTTCGATCGGGGGGATCCGGGTCGTCAGGATGCCAGCCCGAGCCGTCACTCAGCGTTCAGGGGGTCACGAAGCGCCTTTCAACGGCCGAGGTGACAGCATCCCGAGACGACCAGACGACTCGCGCTCGGTGGGGTGATCGGACCGGTGGCCTTCGTGGGGGCGTGGGCCACGCTCGGCACCCGGCTCCCTGGCTACGACCCGACCCAGGACGCCATCAGCCGCCTCGCCGCCGACGGGGCCCCGGACCAGGTCTGGATGACGGCCGGGTTCGTGACCTTCGGCATCGGCGTGCCCCTCTTCGCCGTCGCCCTGCGCGACGCCCTGACCGGGGCGGCCTGGACGACGGCCATGGCCACCGGCTTGGCCACGCTCGGGGTCGCCGCCCTCCCCCTCGACGGTTGGGCCGACGACACCGCCCACGGCGTGGCCGCAGGGATCGGCTACGTGACGTTGGCCGCGACACCCCTCCTGGCGGCAGGCCCCCTGGCCGACCTCGGTCACCGGCGGGCTGCGCTGGCCTCCCGGATCGTCGGGGTCGCCTCCCTGGCCTGCCTCGGGGCCATGACGCTGGACAACCATGCCGGCCTGTTCCAGCGCCTGGGCCTCACCCTGGGCGACCTCTGGCTGGTCGCCGCCGCCGTGGGCATCCTGAGGGGCGGGTACGGTCGCTCGGAGTGACCGACCGAGCCCATCCCGCCTGAGACGCCATCCCGTGGCTCCCGTGCTCCAGCTCGTGGTCGGCGACATAACCGAGCTCGAGGTCGACGCCATCGTGAACGCGGCGAACTCGTCGCTTTTGGGCGGTGGCGGCGTCGATGGGGCCATCCACGATGCCGCCGGTCCCGACCTGCTGGCCGCCTGTCGCCCGCTCCGGGGCTGTCCGACCGGGCAGGCGAAGGTCACGCCCGGCTTCGCCCTCGCGGCGCGATGGGTCATTCACGCCGTCGGCCCCGTCTGGCACGGCGGCGGCCACGGCGAGGCCGACCTGCTGGTGTCCTGCTACGTCGAGTCGCTGGCTCGGGCCGACGAGGTCGGCGCCCGGTCCCTGGCCTTCCCCGCGATCTCCACCGGCGTCTACGGCTACCCCGCCGAGCCCGCAGCCGAGATCGCGGTGGACACCGTGCGGGCTACGCCGACCGGCGTGGAGTCCGTCACCTTCGTCGCCTTCAATGAGCACGCCCAGCGGGCCTACGCCGGCCTGCTCGATCAGCCCGAGGAGCAGTAGGAACCGACGAGTCGTCCTGCCAGCATGGGGCGGTGACCTCGCCGTTGGGAACGACCGAACGCTTGGCCGTCCACATCCCGTCCGAGGCCGACGGGCCCGAGGTCATCGAGGCCGCACTGGCCAGCGAGGACCTCCACCACCCATGGCTGGTGGCACCCACGACGGTCGAGGCGTGGACCACCTTCCTGCTCCGCATCGAGGAGTCCCGCCACCACGGCTTCCTCTTCCGCACCCTCGCGGACGGGTCGGTGGTCGGCATCGTCAACGTCAGCGACATCATCCAGGGCAGCTTCTGGTCGGCCCATCTCAGCTATTACGCCTTCACCGGCCACGAGGGCCAAGGCCTGATGACCGAAGGCGTCCGCTGGGCCGTTGACCACGCCTTCGACGAGATCGGGCTGCATCGGCTCGAGGCCAACATCCAGCCCGGCAACGGGCCGTCCCTCGGACTGGCCAAGCGCTGCGGCTTCCTGAAGGAGGGGTTCTCGCCCCGCTACCTCCACATCGACGGGGACTGGCGGGACCACGAACGCTGGGCCCTCACCAAGGAAGACCGGTAGCGGTCAGAGAACGGCGTTGGCCGCCTCGAACTGCTCGATGGTCTCGTCGACGCTGTAGGGGGACTCGACGTGGGTCTCGGGGTCCCACTGGCTGCGTTCCAGGGCGAAGAAGTCGCCGCCGTAGATGTGAATGGCGCCGGCGAACTCGGTCGTCGGGTTGGTGACGCTGTGGATGGTGTCGTCGCCCAGCAGGGTGACGTCGGAAGGCCGGAGCTCCCGGCCGCCGGACTCGACCAGGCCGTCGCCGTCGCGCCGGAAGAAGGCGTTGTCCTCGCCGCCGGTGTAGATCCCGATGGACGCCCAGGTCATGTGGTTGTGGGGGCGCAGGGCCATGCCCGGTCCCCACACGACCTTGAGGACCGTCAGCTCGTCGGACACGTGAAGGCGGACCAGCTCGGCCCGATCCGGCGGGAGGGCAGCCGCCACCTCACCGGGCCTCGCCACCGCCCGGTCCAGCACCTCCTTCACGGCCAGGCGGGGCTGGGCCTCCGCCCGGGCCGCCACGACATCGGCGAGGAAGGTGTCGAGGTCGAACATGTCTTGAGCTTCGCGCCGTACGGCCGGTTTCGCACCCCCTACCGTGGGGATCCGTGACCGAGCCCCGTGTGGATCCCGCGTTCGACCTGGACGAGCGAGCGATGCTCGACGCCTTCCTGGACTGGTACCGGGCCACCGTCTTCCAGAAGTGCGAGGGGATCACCGCCGAGCAGCTCGCACAGCGCTCCGCCCCGCCGTCCATCCTGAGCCTCATCGGCATCGCCCGCCACCTGGCCGAGGTCGAGCGCTGGTGGTTCCGCATGGTCTTCGGCGGCCAGCCGGAGCTGGGCGAGATCTTCTGCACCGACGACGACCCAGAGGCCGACCTCGAGGCCGTCGACGCCGAGCCCGACGCCGACCTCACCACCCTCCGGACCGAGATCGAGCTGGCCCGGGCGGCCACCGCGGGCCACGACCTGGACGAGTTCGGCCACGACCCCCGGGGGGCGGACATGAACCTGCGCTGGATCTACGTGCACATGATCGAGGAGTACGCCCGCCACGTCGGCCACATGGACCTGCTGCGCGAGCGGATCGACGGGGCCACCGGCGATTGAGTTGCGGTGCCGCTCGGCGCTGGTCGCTGCCTCCCTCGTCACCGCCGGGCTGATCGCCGGTGGCCCACCCGCGGGCGCCGCTCCGCCCGGCGCCCCGACGGTCGGGTTCGTGGGCGACTCCATCCCGTTCGAGGGCCTCAGCCACTACGACACGACGATCCTGCGGGACCGGGCCATCGTCTTCAACCAGATCGGCCTGGCCTACAAGATCCGCCAGGTGCTGCCCGCGGTGCGCGCTGCCGTGCGGAACGGCGGCATGCCCGACATCTTCGTCGCTTTCATCGGGACCTCCGAGTCCGAGTTCGACCCGCCGTCGGTGTGGCGCGCCGAACTTCGGCAGCTCCTCGACCTCGTCAGCCCCGAGGTGGACTGCGTCCGGGTCTTCGAGATCGACGACACCGACACGAACTACTACCTGCTCCATGACCGGTACGCCCGCGCCTACAACCGCATCACCCACGCGGTGAGCCACGAGTACGACAACGTCGACTGGTTCCACTACGACCTCTGGGCCGAGCTCGTCGGGCCGGAGTGGGAGCGGCGGGACCAGCTCCACCACAACGTCTACGGCCGGGTCCAGATCGCCCGGCTCATGCGGGAGGTCACCAACAGCTGCGACCCGGCCCTCACCGGCGGCCCCTTCTGGGACGTGCCCGACTCGGACCCCGCATCCGGGGCCATCGCCTGGGTCGGCGCGCGCCACCTCTTCGGTGGGTACGCGAACGGCACGTACCGGGCCCGGGTGGGCAGCTTCGTCCTTCCCGCCACCCGCGGCGCCATCCTGAACATGGCGTGGCGACTGGTCGGCCGCCCGGGCGGGTATCCGGAGCACCCGTGGAGCGACGGCCGCTCCGCCCTCGACGCCGCGCTGCGGTGGGCCGCGGCCACCCGGATCGACTCCGGCTTCGCCGACGGGACCTACCGGCCCGACACCCCGGTCAGCCGGGGCCAGGCCCTCGGCCTGCTCTGGCGCATCGCCGGACGACCGGGTGGCTTCGGTGACGACCCCTGGTCCGACGCCGACGGCCCGGCCGTCCGTTGGGCCGCGGCCAACCACCTCCTCCCCGGCGCCACCGCCACCACCTTCCGACCCGATGCCCGCCTCGGGCGGGGCCGGTTGGCCCGTTTGCTGTTCGCGTTCGACGCCCTGCCCGGCGACCCATCCCCACCCCGCCCGCCACCGCCGACCACCGCTGTACCGTCGACGACGGCCGCCCCCGCGACGACCATGCCGATCACCCCCTCGCCAACCACCCTGCTTCCGACCACCCTGCTTCCGACCACCCTGCCCTCGACCACGACGGAGGTCCCGTGAGCACCCACCTCGTCCTGATCGTGATCGACAGCAACGACCACCACGGCCTGGCCCGCTGGTGGTCCGAGGCCCTCGGCTGGCCCATCACGCTGGAGGACGACGAGGAGGTGGTGGTCGAGCCCATGGACGAGCTGGAGGACCAGGTGCCGGTGCTCGGCTTCGTGCCCGTGCCCGAGGCGAAGACCACGAAGAACCGTGTTCACCTGGACCTGGCCTCCACGTCACCCGATGACCAGGCCGCGACGGTCGAGCGCCTCCTGGCCGCCGGGGCCACGCGGGCCGACGTCGGCCAGACGGGCGACGAGAGCTGGGAGGTGCTGGCCGACCCCGAGGGCAACGAGTTCTGCGTGCTGCGCGAGGTGGGCGACGGCGGTCCCCTCGCGTCGGTCTGCCTCGATGTCGTCGATCACGAGGCCCAGGCCCGCTTCTGGGCCGAGGCCTCGGGCTGGACGGTCGCCTGGCAGGACGAGGAGGGCTCCTCGCTGGTCAACCCATCCGGGCGGCGCCCCCGACTCGACCTCCTCTCCGTGCCCGCACTGAGCCCGGGCAAGAACCGCCTCCACCTCGACGTGGCCCCGCCCAAGGACGCCGACCACGCCGCCGAGGTGGCCCGCCTGGTGGCCGCCGGCGCCACCCCGGCCGACGTCGGCCAGACCGGGGATGAGACCTGGGTGGTCCTGGCCGACCCTGAGGGCAACGAGATGTGCGTGCTCAGCTGCCGGGACATCCCGAGCCTCTCGGCCGGACCGGGCTGACCTCCTCGGGCAGGGTGCCGGGGCGGTGGGCACCGCGCCGCCAGAATAGGCCCCGTGCGCCCTCTCGCTCCTGCCCTCGCCTCCACCGTGCTCGGCTTCGTCCTCGTCGGCACCGCCGGTCCCGCGGCCGCCCACGGCGACGAGGTCGTGCTCGAAGTCGTCGAGGCCACTCCCAGCGACGAGGGGTCGTCGGTCACCTACCGGGTGGCCCTCACCTACGAGAACGACGGGGACGGCATCAACGGGGCCACGGTCACCGCCACCGCCTTCCCGGCCCACGGCGAGCCCTCCGCGCCCCAGGCCCTGACCGGCACCGGCGCCGACGGGCTCTACGAGGGCACCGTGGCGTTCCCCGCTCCCGGCCAGTGGCGGGTGGAGTTCGACGTCGCCGATCCCGCCGCCCAGGCCAGCGTCACCTACCGGGTGGCTGCCCCGGCGCCGCCCACGACCAGCGCCGGGCCGTCGACCACGGTGCCGCCACCGACCACCCTCCCCCCACCGACCAGCGCAGCGGTCGAGCCCACCCTCACCGAGGACGAGGCCGATGCCGGGAACGACGATCCCCCGGTCGGCCTCTTCGCCGGCCTCGCCGTGGCGGGCCTGCTGTTCGTCGGCGCCGCCGTCTACGTCGTTCGCCACCGCCGGGCCGACCCGACCTGACCCACGGCCATGACCTGCGAGGTCATGGCGCGGCCTACGCCCTCAGGCCTC
Source organism: uncultured Microthrixaceae bacterium (assembly GCA_963725155.1). Lineage (GTDB taxonomy): Bacteria > Actinomycetota > Acidimicrobiia > Acidimicrobiales > DATDAH01 > DATDAH01. The sequence goes on along the minus strand of CAVRXU010000002.1, from coordinate 139,453 downwards.
GGGTTCGTTGAGCCGACGGCGCTCCGAGAGTCGGGCGGCGAAGGCCGCGGCCTCGGTGCGGCGGCTCATCCCGAGCTTGGCGAGAAGGTTGGACACATAGTTCTTGACCGTCTTCTCGGCCAGGAAGAGCTGCTCGCCGATCTGACGGTTGGTCATTCCCTCCGCGATGAGATCCAGGACCTTGCGCTCCTGGTCGGTGAGCCCGGCCAGCTCGTCGGGCGCTGGTGGTTGCCGAAGCCGCTCCAGGACCCGGCTGGTGAGCGAGGGATCCAGCAGCGATTCGCCCGGCCGACCCGGCGCACGCCGTCGATGAGATCGGTGCCCCGCACCTGCCGCCAGGTGTCTCGACCGTCCTCTCGGCCACGAGGAGCTGCTCGGCCGATCCGACCGGTTGGTCATGCCCTCGGCGATGAGCTCCAGGACCTTGCGCTCCTTGGCGGGGTCGCCCTCCAGGTCGTCCGCAACGCGGCGTGTCCGGTGCTGGCTCTCGGTCGAGCGGAGCACTGACACCGATCGACGGCACCAGCCACACTGGGCCGGTGCCGATCCGCGTATTCCTTCTCGACGACCACGACGTCGTCCGTCGTGGGCTCCGCGACCTGCTCGAGACCGAGGACGACATCGAGGTGGTCGGCGAAGCCGACGGCGCTGAGCTGGCCGTCCGCCGCATCGCCGCCGCTACGGCCCGATGTGGCGATCCTCGACGTCCGCCTCCCCGACGGCGACGGAGTCGAGGTCTGCCGTGAGGTGCGCTCTCGACAACCCGGACGTGATCTGCCTGATGCTCACGTCGTTCAGTGACGACGAAGCGCTCTTCGACGCCGTCATGGCCGGTGCGGCCGGCTACCTGCTCAAGCAGGTCCGCGAGAACGACCTGGTCGGCGGCGGTGCGCACCGTTGCGGCCGGAGGGTCGCTGCTCGAGCCTGCCGCGATCCAGAACATGCTGAACCGAGTGCGGACCGGCAATGAGGACGACCAGCGCCTCGGGGCCTTCACCGCGGAGGAGCGACGGGTCTTCGATCTGATCGGACGAGGGACTGACCAACCGCCAGATCGGCGACGAGATCTTCCTGGCGGAGAAGACGGTCAAGAACTATGTGTCGTCCGTGCTGATGAAGCTGGGGATGGAGCGCCGCACGGAGGCGGCCGCTTACGCCGCCAGGGTGGACGAGCGAGGCAAGCGGTCCCGCTGATTGGTCGATCAGGCCGACTTGGGCACTGACCAGCGCACGCGCGTTCCTCGCGGCACGTGGTGGACACCCTGAACATCGCCCCGGGCGAGCGCTACAGCGTCCTGGTCCAGCTCGAGGAGCGCGGGACCTGGGTCCGGCACTGCCACATCCTCCCCTACGTCGAGCGGGACACCGGGATGTTCGGCATGGTCACCGCCGTGGTCGTCGAGTGAGCACCTGACGGTGGGCCATGGCCGGCGCCATGGCCCACACGTCCCCTCCCCGGTGTCGCGGACGGTCCGGCCCTCCGAAGAGGGGGACCGTCCTCGACCTCAGCGACCCAGCGGGAGCTGGCCGCCGTTGAACGCCCGCGTGCCGTTGACGACCTGGGCCGCCGCCGCCGTGGCCAGGAGGGATCGACGGACGGAACGCACGTGGAGGAACTCCTTTGAAACCTGAAGCCGTCACCACCCGATATGACCCGCAGTCCCCCGGAGGATGACGGCAGTCGGCGGGATTCCTGCCCGCCGTGCTGCACTGGTGGGGTGATGTTCACCGCCGACGCCGTTCCTGGCCTCGCCGACGGCTCGATCACCGTGACCTTCCGGAGGTGGAAGCGACCGCAGGCCAAGGTCGGTGGCCGGTTCCACAAGGGCGATCTCTGGTTCGAGGTCGACGCGGTGCGGACCGTGCCCGTGGCCCGCATCAGCAAGGCCGACGCCCGTCGCGCCGGGGAGGCCGACGCCGACGCGGTGCGCCGCCGACTCGGAGATCCGCCTTCCGACACCGAGGTGTACCGGGTGGCGTTCCACAGGATCGATCCCGCCGGGCCGCCCGCGGACGAGGCCGACCTCGGTCCCGACGAGATCGCCGAGATCACCCGCCGCTTGGACCGCCTCGACGGGGCCGCCGTCGCGGGGCCCTGGACCCGGGCGACGCTGGCCCTCATCGCCACCCAGCCCGGGGTGGTGTCGACCACCCTGGCCGAGACGCTGGGCCGCGAGCGCTTCGCCCTGAAGACCGACATCCGCAAGCTGAAGCGCCTCGGCCTCACCCTGAGCCTGGAGGTGGGCTACGAGCTGTCCGCCCGGGGCCAGGCCTACCTCGACGTCACCTCGTAGGTGCCGCGGATCGACCACCCGCCACGACGATTCTCGTGGCAGGGACCTACGGCCCTGTCGGGAGGCACCACCCCAGGCGGAGGATCGTGGCATGCGGACCACCCGACTCGACATCACTCTGGGGGTCGTGTGACGCGCAGGGATGGCGCGTGGTCGTCCCCGGCCCGTCGGCGTGCGAGGCAGGCCGGGAGCCACTAGCTGCAGGAGGCACTCATGCGAGCGCTCGTCGTCCACGAGTCGATGTTCGGGAACACCGAGACCGTTGCCCGCGCTGTTGCCGACGGGCTCTCGACCGTCGCCGGCGTCGAGGTCGATTGCGCTGCGGTTCACTCGGCGTCGACCGATCTCGCCGGTGTCGACCTGCTGGTGGTCGGCGGCCCGACCCACGCCTTCAGCATGAGTCGGGAGTCGACCCGGACGGACGCGGTCACGAAGGGCGCCGATGAAGCCGTGGCGTCGGGTCCGGGCATCCGGGAGTGGATCGAAGAGCTCGAGCCGACGCCGAGCACGGCGGTCGCCGCCTTCGACACCCGCGTCCGGCGGCCCCGGGTCCCGGGCTCAGCGGCCAGAGCGGCCCGCAAGCACCTCCGGTCTCGAGGCTTCAAGGCCGTAGGACCGCCTACGACGTTCTGGGTTCACGGCATGACCGGCCCGCTGCACGACGGTGAGGAGGCACGGGCCCGCCAGTGGGGCGCCGACCTCGGTACCGCCTTGGTCACCCAACGAGCTCTGCCTGCGTGAGCGGGTGCGAGAGCCCATTGCGACTCGCCGAGGCCATCCTCCGCGCTGAGGGGACGATCGTCGTCCTCTACCGGGCGACGACGCCAGCGAGGAGAGGACCAAGGTCCCGACGCGGAGCGACCCTCGGCCCTGCCCGCCATCGTCGTTCGCGGAGGATCGTGGATGCCGATCCCTGACCCTCTGGAGGAACGGTGCCCGAGACGAGCACGACCACTGACCACAGCGCGGTGCTGGCGACCTTCGGCGTCGCCGCGGTGCTCGCCCTGGTATTGGCGTTCACCGCCGTCGTGATGGCCGCCGGTGATGACAGCGGGGCCGGGATCGGTGTCCACCGCGGCCCCGACGCACGTGTCCCTGAGCGAGTTCGCCATCACGCCGGACGCCATCACCGTCGCCGAGGGCGGGGCGCTGCACGTCACGAACGACGGCACGACCGCCCACAACCTGACGATCGTGGACCGAGATCTGGCCACCGCCGACCTTCCCGCCGGTGGCAGCGAGGAGCTCGACGTGTCGTCGCTCGCCGTCGGGACCTACGAGGTCCTGTGCCTCATCCCGGGCCACGCCGACTCGGGGATGACCGGCACGCTCGAGGTGACGGCGGGGGGCGGCGACGGAGCCGCGGCCACGGCCACGACGGACATGGCCGGCATGGACATGTCCGGATCGACCGGCGACGCCATGACCGAAGCGACTACCAGCGGATGTCTGACGCCATGAACGCGACGATCAGCGAGTTCCCGGCGGAGACCGAGGGCCTCGGCAACGAGGAGCTCGAGCCGACGAGGTGCTGCCCGACGGCACCAAGGTGTTCGACCTCACCATGGAGATCGCCGACTGGGAGGTCGCACCCGGCGAGGTCGTCGAGGCGTGGACCTACAACGGCATGGTGCCCGGCGCCGCTGATGCACCTCGAGGTCGGCGACAAGGTCGAGATCGGGCTGCACAACGACCTGCCCATCGCCACCGACGTGCACCTCCACGGCCTGAACGTCGACAACCCGATGCGACGGCGTGGCGCCGCTCACCCAGGACCTCATCGAGCCCGGCGACACGCTTCACCTACGAGTTCACGGCCGACGAGCTGTCGGTGGCCATGTACCACCCGCACGCCCACTGGCGCAGATGCGGCTCCCGAACGGCATGTTCGGCATCGATCTTCGTCGGTCGAGGTGCCCGCTGCCCGCGGGCCAGACCATCGGCGACGAGGCCGTCCCGGCCGACGTGGAGATCAGCCAGGAGATCCCGATGGTGCTCAACGACTCCGGCGTGATCGGCTACTCACTCAACGGCAAGAGCTTCCCGGCCACGACCCCGATCACGGCGCAACCGGGGCGACTGGGTGCTGATCCACTACTTCAACGAGGGCACCCAGATCCACCCGATGCACCTCCACCAGTTCGACCAGATCGTGATGGCCAAGGACGGCTACCCGCTCGACCACCCCTACGCGGTCGACACCCTCAACGTCGCTCCCGGCGAGCGCTACTCGGTGCTGGTGCAGCTCGACAAGCCCGGCGCCTGGGTCTGGCACTGCCACATCCTCCCCCACGTCGAGCGAGAGGCCGGGATGTTCGGGATGGTCACCGCGGTCATCGTCGAGTGAACACGCAGCGCACGATCGTCAGGTGAGTGCATCGTCGAGGAAGTTGACCACCGTGGTCTCCCAGAGCTCGGGATCGGCGCGGAGGCCGGCGGTGTGAGACGCGCCGTCGACCTCGACGACGGTGACCGTCTCCGGGGACCCGGCGCGGATCCAACCGGCGGCGTGGGCCTCATCGGCGACCCCACCGGCGGTGATCAGCAGGACCGGCCGGGGGCGGGCCCGGTCCACGGCTTGGCGGAGGGTGATCGGCGGATCGGCTGAGGTGAAACGATCCGCGAACCAGGTCGTGACGGACTCCAGCCACTCCTGGACGGCACCGCGCCAGCCGAACTGGTCCGACAGCCAGGCCCGGTCGCCGGCGACGCGGATGGTGGCGCCTTCGGCGACGACGGCCTCGATGCGATCGTCGACGGCCATCGCCCCGATGACCTCTTCGCCGCCCATGGACAGGCCGAGCGCGGCGATGTGGTCGACCTCGGGTCGCTCCGCCAAGAAGTCGACGGCGCCGCCGATGTCCTGGTCGCCCCACCAGCCGAAGTCCATGGCCCGGCCCTGGCTGTCGCCGTGGCCGCGCGCGTCGACAGCGAGTACGCCGTAGCCGTTCTCCACGAGGACGGCGGCATGGTCCAGCACCGAGCTGCGGGTCGATCCTGCGCCGTGAGCGAGGACGACGACCGCCCCGTTCCTCGGGGCCACGTACCAGCCGGCGAGCTCGACACCGTCCGATGTCCTCAGCCGGACGCCCTCGGCGTCCAGGCCGACGTCGGTGGGCGTGCGGGTGACCGCCACGTGGGGAACCCAGTTCGCCGCGAGCGCCTGGCCCAGGGTCAACAGGGACAAGCCGAGGAGGATGAGCGTGGCGACACCGGCGAGGATCCTCGTACCCCACCGGGCCCCCCGCAGGGATCGAGCGACGGCAACCAGGAGGCCGACCCCCACCAACAGGGCGACCGCGCCGACGACCGTGCCCGTGGACCAGCCGATCTTGGTGAGGTGCGGTCCGCCGATCGCGACTGCGATGGTCAGGGCGGCAACACCGCAAAGGGCCGCCAGGGGATCAAGGATGGCGGCCCTCCTGGCCATGTCAGCCGGTGGAGCCGGGCCGGCCGCCCACCGGACCCGTCGGACGTGTCGGCCCATCGGGTGGGACGGGTGGGAACCGGTCGACCTCGACGGCGCCGATGTCGCACCAGGCCGGCTCGACGCCGTCTCCCTCCTGCGGTCGGGCCCGCCCCCGCTGGTCCAGGAAGGTCGAGCAGGTCACCTGCGGACCGCTGTACGGCGTTCCCGGCGGGATGGCGTCGATGAGCGGGCTTCCGGGGTTCGGCTGCATGTTGACCTCGAACGCGTCCGATCCGGTCAGGGGGCCGAGTGGGTCGGGGCCGTCCACCTCGACGGTCGACGTGGGCCCGAGGCCACACGAGTCGTCGTCGGCGAAGGACCATCGGCCACCGCTGGGCGCGGGCAGGTCACAGTTCGTCCCGCCGCCCATCGGAGCCACGAGGGCTGTGGCGACGAGGTTCATCGCGTGGTCGCGCTCGGCGGAGAGGTTGGCGCCCGCGGGAGCGTGGTTCTCGGCGACCGTGGCGTGGATGACAGCGATGTCGCCGGCGCCGTCGGTGACGAAGATGCCACCGCCTTGGTCGGCGTGGTTCCACGCCACCGTGGTCGACGCCACCCCGCCGTTGCCGGCTGCCAGGCCGCCGCCACGGGTGGCACGGTTGGAGGAGAGGAGTGATCGGGTGAGGAACACGGTGCCCTGCGGCGAGGCGATCGCACCGCCGTCGCCGCCGGCGCGGTTGCTGTCGAAGGTGGAGCTGATCACCTCGAGGGTGCCGGTGCCCTGGTACAGCACGGCGCCGCCGTCGCCGCTTCCTGCGTCGCCGTCGAAGGCCCAGACGTCCTGCAGGGTGACGTCGGCGTTGCTGGTGACGACGAGGAACCGGTTCAGGCCGCCCATCTCGTCCGCGAAGTCGTTGCCGATGACCGTGAGGGGCTGGGTGCCGGCGTAGGTGGGATCGGTGCCGCCGGCGAGGCCAAAGTGATCAGTGATCTCGATGGTGTGGGGTCCCGTGGGGTCCGCGGAGGCGGCGGCGAGCACGTCGAGGTACTCCTCGCCGTCGGCCACCTGGGTCGCGGGCGCGGGCGGCCCCGTCGGCGCGACTGCGACGGTCGTTGCGGTCGGAGACTCGGTGGTGGTCGGGGCGGCCGACGGGACCTCAGTCGTGCTCAGAGCGGGTGACGGGACCTCGGTGGTGGTCGGGGTCTGGGCGTCGGCCAAGCCGACGCCGGTGGTCACCAGCACCAACAACCCAGCGAGGGCGAGGCGGTGCCCGGTCACGGGACGACGATCGTGCCGGCCTCACCCCGCAGAATGGCCTCGGCATCGGCGAGGGCGCCGATGGCGGCGAACCGGCCGGTGTGCTGGACGAACCGGCCGACGGCGTCGACCTTGGGGCCCATCGACCCCGCCGGCAGGTCCAGCGCCCACAACTGGGCCACCGAGATCTCTTCGAGCCGTACCGCCTCGTCGGTCCCCCAGCCCTGGTAGACCCCGTCGACGTCGGTGAGCAGCAGCAGGCCCTCGGCGTCGACCCCGCGGGCGAGGAGCGCGGCGGCGAGATCCTTGTCGATGACGGCCTCGACGCCCTGCAGCCCGCCGCGGCCGTCGGCCATGACCGGTATGCCGCCACCACCGCTGCAGATGACGGTCACCCCCCAGGTCGACGAGGAGGCGGATGGTGGAGAGCTCGACGATCTCCAGCGGGCTCGGGGGAGGCGACCACCCGGCGGTACGCGTCGCCGTCACGAGCCATGGCCCATCCTCGGGTGTCGGTGAGCCGGCACGCGTCGTCGACGGCGTAGGTCGGGCCCGACGAACTTGGTCGGGTGCGTGAAGGCGGGGTCGTCGGGGTCGACGATGATCTGGGTCAGCAGGGTCGCCAGGCGCTCGCGGGCGAGGTGGTTGCCGAGTTCCTGTTCGAGGAGGTAGCCGACCATGCCTTCGGTCTCGGCGTCGAGGACGTCGAGGGGGTAGGGAGCCACCGGCTCGTAGGCGGCGTTCTGCAGGGCGAGGAGGCCGACCTGGGGGCCGTTGCCGTGGGTGAGCACGACCTGGTGGTCCTGGGCTACCGCGGCAATGGCCTCCGCCGCGATCTTGACGTTGGCTCGCTGGACGGCGGCGTCCATGGGTTCACCCCGCCGGAGCAGGGCGTTGCCGCCGAGGGCGATGACGACGCGCATCACCCCGCCACCGGGGCGCCCTGAGCGCCCAAGAGGCGCCCTTCGAGGAGGGCGACCAGCAGGGCCTGGGCCGTGTGCATGCGGTTCTCGGCCTCGTCGAGGACGACCGACTGGGGCCCGTCGATGACCCCCGCGGCGACCTCCTGGCCGCGGTGGGCGGGGAGGCAGTGCATGAAGACGGCATCGCTGGCTCGCCTCGGCCATGATCGCCTCGTTGACCTGGAAGGGTGCGAGGGCCTCGGACCGGACGGCCCCGTCGTCCTCGTCGTCACCCATCGAGACCCAGACATCGGTGTAGACGGCGTCAGCGTCGGTCACGGCCTCCATCGGGTCGTGGCTGAGCTCGACGGTCGAGCCGTTCTCGAGCGCGAGCGCCGCCGCGGTGGCCACGACGCCCAGATCCGGCTCGAAGCCCGGGGCGTGGCGACGACGATGTCGATGCCGGCGAGGGCGCACGCCTCCATGAGGCTGTGGGCCACGTTGTTGCCGTCGCCCAGGTACGCCAGGCGCAGGCCGGACGAGCACGCCGAAGTGCTGCCGCAGCGTGAGCAGGTCGGCCAGGGCCTGGCAGGGGTGGTGGCCGTCCGTGAGCGCGTTGATGACCGGGATCGTCGCGGCCGCCGCGAACCGCCGGACGTCGTCGTCGGCGAACGTACGGATCACGAAGGCGCGGGCGTAGCGGCTGATGACGCCGGCGGTGTCCTCGATGGTCTCGCCGCGCCCGAGCTGGAGCTCGTTGCGGTCGACGATCTCGGGCACGCCGCCCAGGTGGGCGATCGCCGAGCCGAACGACAGGCGGGTGCGGGTCGAGGGCTTGGCGAAGTAGCGGACGACCGTGTCGCCACCGAGCAGCTCAGGCCGTTGGTGGGGGTCCTCGGCCACCGCGCTGCTCAACAGGAGCAGGAGGCGGAGGTCTTCGGGCGTGAGGTCGGCGATGCGCAGCAGGTCCTTCATGGCGAGCTTCTCCTCAGTCGGCGTCCCGCACGAGCGGGCAGCTCATGCAACGGGGACCGCCCCGGCCCCGGCCGAGCTCGCTGCCCGGGATGGTGATGACCTCGAGGCCGGCGTTGCGCAGCTTGGTGTTGGTGTCGACGTTGCGCTCGTAGGCGACGACGACGCCGGGGGCGACGGCGAGGACGTTGTTGCCGTCGTCCCACTGCTCGCGCTCGGCTTCGTTCTCGTCGCCTCCGGTGGTCAGGACCCGGAGGTCGGTCGAGGCCGAGGGCTTCCTTGATCGACGTGAACACATCGGGCTGGGCGGTGACGACGACCTCGCCGGTCCGTCGCCGGGCGTGAGCGTCCAGGTCCGCAGGTCGTCGAGGACGCCGGGGTAGGCGACGAAGGTGTCGTGGTCGGACCATGGTCATGACGGTGTCGAGGTGCATGAACGCCCGCTGCGCGGGCAGGGCGACGGCGATGACCTTGTCGGCCGCGCCTCGGCGGCGAAGAGCCGGCGGGCCAATGCGCCTCGACGGCCTGTGGGGTGGTCCGCTCGCCCATGCCGATGAGCACGGCCCCGTTGCCGATGACGAGGACGTCGCCGCCCTCGATGGTGGCCGAGCCGAGGTCGTGCGTCGACGCCGCCGTACCAGGTGGCGAAGGGCTCGTCGGCGAACAGCGGGTGGAAGCGGTAGATCGGCCTCGAGGTGGGCGGTCTCCCGACGGCGGGCCGGCTTGGCCATCGGGTTGAGTGACACACCGCCGTAGACCCAGCACGGTCGTGTCGCGGGTGAAGAGGTGGTTCGGCAGCGGCGGGAGCACGAAGCCCTTGGGCACCGAGGACGTCGGCGCGCAGGCCGTCGCGAGTCGAGCCGTGCGGGCAGCTCGTCGACGGTGAGGCCACCGATGAGATGGGTGGCCGACCGTCGTCGGGGTCGGCCGCGTCGAAGATGGCGCGGACCGGCCTCGGCCAGCTCGCGACCGAGGTCTTCGGCGGTGATGACCCGGTCGAGCAGCCAGCGGCGGGCGCCGGTCGTCCTTGAGGGTCTCGGCCAGGAGGTCGTCGACGTAGAGGACCTCGACGCCCCGGTCGGCCAGGGTGTCGGCGAACGCGTCGTGCTCCTGGCGGGCCCGCTTCACCCACAGCACGTCGTCGAAGAGCAGGTCGGCGCAGTTGCGGGGGGTGAGTCGGCGGAGCTCGAGGTCCGGGCGGTGCAGCAGCACCCGGCGCAGGATCCCGACCTCGGAGTCGACGTGGAAGGTGGTCATCGCATCCTGCTCGGGCATGGATCCACCTTCCTCCCGTGGTGATCCCGCCGGAAGGGACCTCGGGCGCTCGCGACCGGGACCTTGGTCCCTGTCGCCCGCCGGCGCCCTGGTGGACAGTGCCCCTCGGAGCGGCCACACGGGTCGCCGTCCCGAGGAGGGAAATGCCCGATGGCCACGACCGTGACCCCAGCGCCACCCACCGAGGCGAAGGCACCACCGCCCTCCACTGGCGGCGGCGGCCAGGCCGCTGCGGCCCTCGGCCTTCCGTCGGCGACCGCGCTGGTCATCGGCAGCATCATCGGCACGGGCGTGTTCACGATGCCCGCCGTCATGGCCGGCGCGGGCACGAGCTCCATCCTCACGCTCGGCGGTCATCGCCGTCGGCGCCGTGCTGCTCGGCGTGCTGTTCGGTCAGCTGACCAAGCGGGTCCCGACCACCGACGGCGGCCTGTACGCCTACGCCCGCCACGAGTTCGGCGACTTCGCCGGCTACCTGACCGCGTGGTGCTACTGGATCACCTGCTGGGCCGGCAACGCCGCCATCGTGGCGTCGTGGGTCTTCTACGTCGAGTCGCTCTTCGGCATCGACAACCCGTCGACCTGGGTCAACTTCGGCATCGCCCTCACCGGGCTGTGGATCCCCGCCGTCATCAACCTGGTCGGCGTCCGCCAGATGGCCTGGTTCCAGAACGTCACCGTCGTCCTGAAGTTCCTGCCGCTGCTGCTGGTCGGCACGCTCGGCTGGTTCTTCGTCGACCAGTCGGCCAACTTCGGCCCGTTCAACGCCTCGGGCGGCAGCCTGTACGACGCCATCAACCTGGCCGCCGGCGTGGCCCTGTTCTCCTTCATCGGCGTCGAGTGCGCCTCGATCGCCGCCGGCCGGGTCAAGAACCCCCGGCGCAACGTCGGCCGGGCGTCGATCGATCGGCACCGCCGCCAGCGGCCTGCTCTACGTCGCCGTGACCGCCGCGGTGATGGGCCTGGTGCCCCACGACGAGCTGGTCGACGACGGCGCGCCGTTCGTCGCCGCCTTCGACGCCATGTTCGACGGCGGCTGGATCGGCAAGCTCGTCGCCCTCATCGCCGTGATCTCCGGCATCGGTGCCCTCAACGGCTGGACGATGGTCACCGCCGAGATGCCCTACGCCGCCGCCAAGGACGGCCTGTTCCTCCACGCCTTCGCCAAGGTGAACCGCAACGGCGTGCCGTGGTTCGGCATCGTCGTCTCGACCATCGTCGCCTCCGCTGCTGATGGCCTGGAGCTACAGCGGTGAGACCGGGCCTCAAGGTGTTCACCTACCTCGTCTACCTGTCGGTGGTCACCGTGGCCATCCCGTACTTCTTCTCGGCCTGCGCCCAGCTCACCTACCTGGTGTCCCGGCGCCGGCGCGGTGCAGGGCTGGGCGCTCGCCCGTGACCTGACCGTGGCCGTGGTCGGGCGTGCTGTTCTCGCTGTGGGTGACCTTCGCCTCCGGCTACCAGTCCGTGTACCAGGCGATGCTCCTCCTGCTCCTCGGCATCCCGGTGTACGCCTTCCTCAAGGCGCAGCGCGAAGCCGGGGTGAGATCGAGCTCGGTCAGTTCGGTGACGCGAGAGCCCATCGATCTCCCCGCACCTCGCCGATCGCTTGATCCGTACGAAGAGGACGTCGATGCGCCCACCGCCCTGATCCGCCGGCCAGGTCCCCGGCTGGCCGACGGTCTGGTCACCCACATCGAGCGGGTGCCGATCGACCGGCCGCTCGCCCTCCGTCAGTGGGAGGGCTACGGCGGCGGCGCTCGAGTCGGCCGGGTGGGACCTCGTCGAGGTCCCACCCGCCGACGACTGCCCGGACGCGGTGTTCGTCGAGGACACCGTCGTGATGTATCGACAACGTGGCCGTCATCACCCGGCCGGGCGCCGAGAGCGCGAGCCCGAGATCGTCGACACCGAGAAGATCGCTCGAGTCCCTCGGCTGCTCCGTGAACCGCATCAGCCCGCCGGCAACCCTCGACGGCGGCGACGTCCTCAAGGTCGGCGACACCGTCTACGTCGGACGCGGTGGGCGGACCAACGCCGAGGGCGTCCGCCAGCTGCGTGGCATCCTCGAGCCCCTCGGGCGCCACGGTCGATCGCCGTCCCGGTCACGAAGGTGCTCGCACCTCAAGTCCGCCGTGACCGCCCTGCCCGACGGCATCGTCATCGGCTACCCGCCACTGGTCGACGACACCGCGATCTTCCCCCGCTTCCTCGCCGTGCCCGAGGAGTCCGGCGCCCACGTCGTGCTGCTCGGCGGACGACCAGCTGCTGATGGCGGCCGACTGCTCCCGGGTCGGCCGAGCTGTTCGACGACCTCGGCTACGACCCGGGTCACCGTCGACATCAGCGAGTTCCAGAAGCTCGAGGGCTGCGTCACCTGCCTGTCCGTGCGCCTCCGCCGCGCGTAGGGCCCGTGGCCGGCACCCCCCCGTCCAGCGGCGCCGGGCTCACCCGGGCCCAGGTGGCGGCCCGGCTGGCGGCGGACGGCCCCAATCGGCTTCCGCCACCGGCTCACCAGCCCGCCTGGCGGCGCCTGGTGGCCGAGATGGTCCACTTCTTCGCCCTCATGCTGTGGGTCGCCGGGGTGCTGGCCTTCGTGGCCGGCATGCCCCAGCTGGGCGTGGCCATCTTCGTCGTGGTCGTGATCAACGGGGTCTTCGCCTTCGTCCAGGAGGAGCGGGCCGAGAAGGCAGCCGAGCGCCTCGCCGACCTCATGCCCGTGCGCGTCACCGTTCGCCGCGAGGGCCAGGTCCTCGTGATCGCCGCCGACGAGGTCGTCGTCGGGGACCTCGTGCTGCTCGGCCCGGGTGACCGGGTTGCCGCCGACCTGTCCGTCCTCGAGTCCCACGACCTCCGTCTGGACGAGTCCATGCTCACCGGCGAGAGCGCCCCCGTGCGGGCGGACGAGGGTGCGAGGGCCTTGCCGGCACGTTCGTCACCACGGGCGAGGGTGCCGGGCGGGTCGTGGCCACCGGCGCGCACACCCGGCTGGCCGGAATCGCGGCCCTGACCGCCGGCGTCGAGCGTCCCCCCAGTCCCCTCGCCGGTGAGCTGAGCCGGGTCGTGCGGGTCGTGGCCGCGATGGCGCTCGGCGTCGGGCTGGCCTTCTTCGGCTGCGCCCTGCTCTTCGACATGCCCGCTCGCGATGGCTTCCTCTTCGCGGTCGGCGTGACCGTCGCCCTCGTTCCTGAGGGCCTCCTGCCCACCGTGACCCTCTCCCTGGCCATGGGTGCGCAGCGAATGGCCGCCCGCAGCGCCCTCGTTCGCCACCTCGAGGCCGTCGAGACGCTCGGCTCCACGACGGTCGTGTGCACGGACAAGACCGGGACCCTCACCCGCAACGAGATGACCGCGGTCGAGGTGTGGACACCGGCCGGGAACGTCACCCTCAGGTCTGAGGGCTACGGCCCCACCGCGCAGGTCACCGGCGACCACACCGCCATCGCTCAGGCCAGCCGGGCCGCCGACGGCGCGGTGGCCTGCGTGCAGGGACGCATCGCCGACGTCGACGGCACCTGGCGGCCCGTCGGGGACCCGATGGAGGCCGCGCTCGACGCGCTCGCTCGGCGCCTGGCCGGCGGTGAGGCCCGACCGGAGGTCCTCGCCGCCCACCGGTATCGCGTTCGACCCGGTCCGTCGACGCTCCTCCGTGCTCGACCGGTGACCAGTTGTTCGTGCTCGGCGCGCCGGACTCGGTGGTGCCACGCTGTCTCGACGCCCAAGGGGCCGATCAGGTGGTCGATGGGATGGCGCAGCGAGGCCTGCGGGTCGTCGCGGTGGCTGCCCGACCCGTCACGGGGTCGGTCGACGAGCGGCGCGGCGTCGACGAGGTGGAGGCCCACCTCGACCTCCTCGGCCTGATCGGGCTGCACGACCCGCCTCGCACCGGTGTGGAGCACGCCGTGGCCGCGTGCCGGGCCTCCGGCATCCGGCTGGTGATGCTCACGGGTGACCATCCCGCGACCGCCGCCGCCATCGCCGGGCAGGTCGGTCTCGCCCTCCCCGGCTCCCCCACCGCTCGAAGGCGACCAGCTGCCTGAGGACGACGAAGCGCTCGCCGTGCTGTTGGCCCACGACGGTGTCGTGGTCGCTCGCGTCGCCCCGGAGGACAAGCTCCGCATCGCCCGGGTCCTTCAGGAGCACGGCGACGTCGTGGCGATGACCGGCGACGGGGTCAACGACGGCCCGGCGCTCCGGGAAGCCGACATCGGCATCGCCATGGGACGATCCGGCACCGACGTGGCCCGAGAAGCCGCCGACCTGGTCCTGCTCGATGACGACTTCGCGACGATCGTGGCCGCAGTCGGCCAGGGCCGGGCCACGTTCAGCAACATCCGCCGCTTCCTCACCTACCACCTGACCGACAACGTCGCCGAGCTCACGCCGTTCGTCGTGTGGGCCTGTCCGGGGGGCGCTTTCCCGCTCGCCCTCGGCGTCCTCCAGATCCTGTGCCTCGACATCGGCACCGACCTGCTCCCCGCCCTCGCTCTCGGCGCAGAGCCCCCGACCGACCGGGCGCTGCGGCGACCTCCGGAAGGTCGCCACCTGATCGACGCCACCCTCCTGCGACGCGTCTTCGGTGTGGTCGGCCCGGCGGAGGCCCTGCTCGAGATGACCGCCTTCGTGACGGCGTTGGTGGTCGCCGGCTGGCGGCCAGGCGAGGACTTCCCCACGGGTCACGCCCTGATGGCCGCCTCCGGTGCGGCCTTCGCGGCCGTGGTCTTCGGGCAGATGGCCAACGCCTTCGCCTGCCGCAGCGCCACGCTGCCGCCGTGGCGCCTCGGATGGACGACGAATCGGCTGCTCCTGGGCGCGGTCGCCGTCGAGCTCCTCGCCCTCGCCGGGTTCCTGGCCGTCCCGGCGGTGGCCGACCTCCTCGATCAGGCCATCCCGCCACCAGCGGCGCTCCTCGTCGTGTTCGGCGCCGTTCCCGCTGTCCTGCTTGCTGACGCTCTCCACAAGGCTTCTCGCGCCCGCCGCCGCGACGCAGGCCCTGGCCTCGCCACCCAGAGCGCGAGCGACCGGTCGCACCCGAGTGAGGACGTCGGGGACCCATCGCCGGCCGCGGTCCCCGACCTCGTCCATCGGTGACCCGTGCGCTTCGGCACCTGAGCGCTCAGGTCGGATCGACCTCGGTCAGCGCCGCCCCGATGGCGTCCTCCACGCTGCCGCTGGTGTCGATCGTGACCGCTTCGGGCCACGCCTGCAGCGCGTCGGTCATCGCCGCGGCCACGGCGGGCGTGGCATCGGAGGGATCCTCGGTGCCCTTCCGCCGGCGTAAGCGCTCGTCGGTCACCCTGGCCGGGGCCACGCAGCGGAGCTCGACGAGGTCGGAACTCGCGGCGTCGGCCCGGCGCCGCGCCGCAGCTCGCCAGGCGGGGTCGGTCCACGAGGCGTCGAGGACCACGGACTCACCGTGGGCGAGGGCGACGCTCGTGCGCTGCAGCATGGTCTCGTAGGTGCGGGTCGTCATGGCTTCGTCGTAGATGCCCTCGCCGACGGCCGCGGGGGCGGGCCGGTTCGCAGGGAGCCCGACGAGCTCCTTGCGGATGACGTCCGAGCGGAGCACTGTCGTGGGGAACTGCTCGGCGATGCCCGCACAGATCGTCGACTTGCCCGTGCCCGGCAGCCCGCCGACCAGAACCAGCCGCACGCGGCCGGCCTCGAGATGGGCGAGGGCCAAGTCGAGCAGCCGTCGGGCGTGCGCGGCCGACGCCGCGTCACCTTGTCCGGCCCGGATGGCGGTCACCTTGGCCCGGACCTGAGCCCGGTAGGCGATGTGGTGATGGGCCAGCGAGGCCGGCCAGGTGTCGGCCGCGTGCTCGGCGTACGCGGCGAGGAACCTGCTGGCCAAGTCAGGGCGACCGAGGTCGTCGAGGTCCATGGCCAGGAAGGCGACGTCGGCCAGCGCGTCGCCGAGACGGAGATCGTCATCGAACTCGATGCAGTCCAAGACGCGAGGCCCGTCGTCGAGACAGAAGATGTCGTCGGCCAGCAGATCGCCATGACCGTCACACGCTCGGCCGCGTGCGATCCGCGCGTCGAACAGTGGCGCCCGGCCATCGAGGTAGCGGTGGGCCAACCCATGCACCCGGCCGACCGTGAGGTCGTCGAACACGTCGCCGACCTGCTCGGTGAGCACCGCCGCGTTGGCGACCCACCGTGCCCGGGTGGCGTCGATGCCGGCTTGTCGATCGGCCGCCGGGCCGCGGGCGCCTCCAGCATGGAACGTGGCGAGGTCATGGGCGAGTGCCCACAGCGGTCGTTCGACGTCCTCGCCGCGGCGGATCATCGTGCTGAGGCGACGGTCCTCGGGCAGACGGCGCATGACCACGAGGTGGTCACAGATCTCACCGTCGGGGTCGGTCACATCGGCGACGCCGAGGTAGATGTCGGGAGCCAGTCGCCGGTTGAGGTCGACCTCTCGGTGACAGATCGCTTCGCGTGTGGTCCTCTCGGTGAAGTCCAGGAACCCGAGGTCGAAGGGCTTCTTGACCTTGTACGCGTGATCGCCGAAGAAGAAGACGGCCGCCGAGTGGGTCTCGACGACGTCGGCGTAGCGCACGTCACCCCCCGAGGTGGTGGCCGGGGATGATCCGGCGCCCCGACACGATGGCCGGGTCGATGGCGATCACGTGGCCGTCGGCCGGTGACCAGTGCGGCAGGTGGGCCCGGCGCGCACGGGCGAGCTCATCGGGGTCGGTGAGCTCCTGGGCGGGGCCCGTCACCACGACGCTCCATCCCGAGTGGTACAGCGGGTCGAAGTCGTCGACTTCGAACGCGACCACGGCCCCGGCCGCGGCGGCGTGGAGCTTGGTGCCGACGCTCGTGCGCACGAGGATCCGGTCACCGTCGAACACGAAGTTCACGGGCAGGATCGTGGGCAGGGCGCCGTCGGTCACCCCGATGCGCCCGAGCGTGGCCGTGGCGAGGAGCCGGAGGCACGCCGCGCGGCTCAGCACCTCGAGTCCGCTGTGATCGAACTGCGCGGGAAGCGGCACTTCGGTCATCGTCGCCCCCACTGACCTCGATCGCGAGGGCCGAGCGACCCGGACCAACGGGACCAATGGCCCTTCTGCGCGACGCCCCGACCCAGGATCGTGGTCCTATGGCGACCATCGACGGACGCACCTGGATGGAGCACCTCTCCGACGAGACGTGTTGGGAGCTGCTCGAGACGACCCCGGTCGGGCGGATCGCCGTCATGGTCGACGGTGTCCCGGAGGTCTACCCCGTCAACTTCGTGGTGGACGGTCGATCGGTCGCCTTCCGCACTGCTCCCGGCAGCAAGCTGCGGGGCCTCGAACGCTTCCCGACGACCTCGTTCGAGGCCGATGTCATCGATCCGGAGTTCCACACCGGCTGGAGCGTGATGATCAAGGGTCGAGCCGTCGACGTGACCCGATCCGACGAGCGCGCCCGCCTGGCGACGATTCCCCTCACGCTCTGGACCGCCGGGGTGAAGGACCATTGGGTCCGCGTCCGCCCGACCGAGGTGACCGGGCGCCGCATCCACACCATCGCCGCCCGAGGCGCCGACGAGCCCCACTTGGAGACCCTCGAATGACCATGCACATCGTCGTCGGCGTCGACGAGTCCGAGGGCGCCGCCGAAGCTCTCCGCTGGGCCGTGCGCGAGGCGGCCGCCCGCGACGCCGTGCTCACCGCGGCACTCGTGTGGGGCTGGCTGGACCAGCACCACCTCGACCCCGGCGAACCGTTCGACCCGAAGTACCACGACGCCGACGCCCTGGCCCAGCTCGAGCAGATGGTCGCCAAGGCCCTGCTCACCGGGGTCCCGCCCGACATCCGGCTCAAGGCGATCAGCGACCTGGCCGGCCCCGGGCTGGTGCGGGCGGCCGCGGATGCCGACCTGCTCGTCGTCGGAGCTCGCGGCCTCGGCGGCTTCAAGGGCCTGCTGGTCGGATCGGTCAGCCAGCACTGCCTGCACCACGCCCCGTGCCCGGTCGCCGTCGTCAGAGACCAGGACGACCCCCCGAGGGAGATCCGACGGATCGTGGTCGGCATCGACGGATCGACGACTTCTCGGCGGGCCTTGGACTGGGCCCTCGATGCCGCCCGGGCGCACCGCTCCCGGGTCGAGGTCGTCCACGCGTGGCACCCGTCCTACGTCAACCCGATGGATGCCTACCTCATCTCCAGCGCCGACGTCCTCGAGCAGAGCGCCCGCACGGTCCTCGACGAGGCGATCGCTCGAGCCGACGACCGTGACCTGGCCGAGCCGATCGAGGGGCTGCTCGTGCTCGGCTCCGCCGGCCGAGCCGTCGTCGACGTGGCCGAAGGCGCCGACCTGATCGTGGTCGGCTCCCGCCAGCAGAGCGCCGCCGGCTGCCTGTTCCTCGGGTCGACGAGCCTGCAGGTCACCCACCACGCCGACTGTCCGGTCGTCGTGGTCCCGCCATCGACCTGACCGCACGCAGGTCCCCGGGGACATCGGACGCTACGGTCCGGGTACGGCATCTCGTGAGGAAGCAGGCATCCGGTCGGCCGTCCAGGGCCCCTTGGACGACGCCGTCGCGTGGGCGATCGTCGCTCTCGCGCCCAACGGGATCCTGCTGGTCGACCGCGACGGCAACGTGGTCCTGGCCAACCGGCAAGCCGAAGAGATGTTCGGCTACGAGCCCGGTGAGCTCTTGGCGGCCGAGGTGAACCAGCTGGTCCCGGCCCAGATCCGGAACCTGCACCGCGCCCACCGAGAGGCCTACCACCGGGACCCGAGGACCCGGCCGATGGGCTCCGGGCTCGACCTCTACGCGACCCGGCGCGACGGCACGACCTTCCCGGTGGAGATCGCCCTCAGCCCGTTGGCCTTGGACGGCCAGGAACACGTCGTGGCCGTCGTCCGAGACATCACTGACCGGGTGCAGGCCGAGCGGCGCATACGGGAGATCCAGCAGACCCTCGACGTGTCGCAGGAAGGGGTGTTCGTCTTCGACGCCGACTCCCTGCAGGTCGTCTACGCGAACCGGGGCGCCGCCGCGCAGGTCGGCAGGACGCTCGATGAGCTCATGGGCATGAGTGCGCTGGACATCAACCCCAACTACGACGAAGGCGAGTTCCGGGCCCTGCTGCAGCCGCTCATCGCCCGGCAGGTGGCCAGCCGCACCGTGGTCACGACCCACCGACATCACGACGGCAGCAATGTCGACGTCGAGTGCGTCTTCCAGAGCCCGGAGGTCGTCCACGACGGCGAGCGTCGCTCCGTTGTCGCCTTCGCTCGTGACATCACCGACCGGTTGGCAGCCGAGCGGCTCCTGCAGGACAGAGAACAAGAGCTGTCGGTGCTCGAGGACCGGGAACGCATCGCCCGGGATCTCCACGACACCGTCATTCAGCGGCTGTTCGCCGCCGGCATGAGCCTGCAAGCCGCCGCCGCCCAAGCCGGATCGGAGATCGAGGCACGGGTCGGGGTCGTGATCGACGAGCTCGACCAGACCATCCGGGACATCCGCCAGACCATCTTCCGTTTGACGGCGCACACCCTCGAACAAGCCAGCCTGCGGCGCCAGATCATCGAGGTCGTGGAGAAGGAGGAGGCGGTCCTCGGTTTCGCGCCGGAGGTGCGGTTCAACGGACCCATCGAGTCGATGGACCCGGACCGGTCCGAGCACCTCGTCGCGGTGCTGCGCGAGGCGCTCTCCAACGTCGCCCGCCATGCCCAGGCCTCGCGGGTCGAGGTGACGGTGGACGTCGGTGACGAGCTGACCCTCACCGTCACCGACGACGGGATCGGTGTCCCAACCGACGCTGTCCCCGGAGGCGGGACCGTCAACCTCCACCAGCGCGCCGAAGGCCTTGACGGCACAGTCGAGGTGGTGCCTGTGCAGCCACGGGGCACGCAGGTGCGGTGGTCGGTGCCCGCGGGCTGACCTGAGGTCCAAGTCCATTCACCGGCTCACCACCGAGATCCACGCCGAGGTGGTCCGGGTCCGTGACGTAGCCGTCAGCGGGGCCTCTTGCTGCGCTCGTCCACCCGGGCGGCATAGGCCGCCGCCTCCGTGCGGCGTTCCATCCCGAGCTTCATCAGGACCGACGACACGTAGTTCTTGACCGTCTTCTCCGCGAGGAAGATCTCGTCGCCGATCTGGCGGTTGGTCAGGCCCTTCCCGATGAGATCGAAGATCTTTCGCTCCTGAGCAGTCAACACCCCCAGCCGCTGATCGTCCTCGTTGCCCGAGCGCACCCGGTTCAACACGTTCTGGATCGCGGCGGGCTCCAGCAAGGACCCGCCGGCCGCGACGGTTCGGATCGTGGCGACCAGATCGTTCTCGCGCACCTGCTTGAGCAGATAGCCGGCCGCACCGGCCATCACCGCGTCGAACAGGGCCTCATCGTCACTGAACGAGGTCAGCATCAGGCAGACCACGTCGGGGTTGTGGGATCGCACCTCTCGGCACACCTCGACGCCATCGCCGTCAGGGAGGCGGACGTCGAGGACGGCGACGTCGGGACGGAGGGCGGCGATGCGGCGGACGGCCTGTTCGGCACTGTCGGCTTCGCCGACGACCTCGATCTCGTCCTCGGCCTCGAGGAGGTCCCGCAGGCCGCGACGAACCACATCGTGGTCGTCGAGGAGGAACACCCGGATCGTCACGTCACCCATTGTGGCCGGTGACGGGCCGTGGTCAGCGCTCCTGGCCAAGGGCCAAGACCGGGCAGGGGGCGCGGCGCACGACCTGGAGGGCGACCCCCCCGGCGACGTCGGGCCCGACACGGTGCCGCGCGGGGACGGACAGGGCGATCAGACCCGTCCGGCGATCGGCCGCAAAGTCCACGATCTGCGCCGCGGGGTCGGCGCCGCACAGCACCTCCCACTCCGCGGATGGTCCCAGAGTCGTCGCGACGCGCTTGACGTGGACCGCCTCGAGCACGTCCGTCCTCGGGAGGTCACCTTGGATCGACACGACCTGGATGACCCAGGCGACCGCCGCCAGGTGCTCGCTCCAGGCCTGGGCGTGGGGGCGGAGCCGACGCCCCCCGGGCCCGCCGTCCTCGGGGAGCACGATCGTGGAGAAGGTGGGATCGGGAACGCCGGCGTTCGGGCCGACCAACAACACGGGCCGGTCGGCGGCTCGCAGCACCTCGTCGGCGACACTGCCGAAGAGCACCTCGCCGACGGCACGGCGGGCGTGCGTGGCCAGCAGGACCAGTGCCCCGTCGGCGGCGGCCGCGGCGAGTGACGTTGCGACGTCGGGGCCGACCTCGACGGTCAGGTCGCTGACCCGTGGCGCCCGGCGAGCAACCCGCGCCAGATACGACTCAGCCGACGGGATGTCGGCGGGAGTCGGACGGACCGTGACGAGGCGGAGCGGAAGACCGCTCGCCGCCGCCAAGGCATCAGCGGCCTCGAGCGAACGCTCTGCGAAGAACGACCCGTCGAGCGCGACAACCAGCTCAGTAGCCGGGGCCGTGGACGGATCCGGGTGACCGCGGAGGTTGACGTGATAGCCGGTCCACCCGGCATGGTCGGTGATCATCTCCACTCCAAGGTCGGCGAACAACTTCATGGTCACGAGCCGGGCGGTCGGGGCCAAGGGTCCTTGGTCCCGAACATCGGGTCCTTCGACCCTGTCACCCGGCAGCGACATCGGAGGACCCTTCGGCCATGAGCGCCGCCGCCGTGCATGCCTGCCCGCGTTGCGAGCTGCGCTTCAGCCAACCCGTCGAGCTCGTCGATCACCTGCGCCGGGACCACCCCGTCGAGGTCGAGGAGCACCCGGCCCCGCAGGGTCGGGTCGTCCTCGCCGTCGATCCGGCCCGCCCGGATCCCGGTGTCGCCGTCGGCGTCGCGACGACCCTCGCCGTCCAGATCGGCGCGGCCATCGAGATCGTCGCCGCCGCCGCGCCCGGCCTGGGCGACGCCACCACCCAGGCCTACCTGCGGGAACGGACCCGCGAGTGTCGACAGGGCGGTGCCGAATGGGTCAGCTGGCACGACCTCGGCTCCAGGCCCGCCGCCGAAGCGGTGATCACCCACGCCGCCGGCACCCCGTCGACGTGGATCTGCCTCGCCAGCCGGTCACGCACCGCGGTCGGCGAGTTGGTCTTCGGCAGCGTGACGTCCGAAATCCTCGAGGCGACCGACGTCCCGGTCGTCGTCATCGGACCGCACGCAGTCGATGCCCGTGAGCCCTTCAGCCGGGTCGTCGCCTGCGTCGACCGGTCGAGGGGCTCGGGCGGGGTCGCTGCGGTCGCCGCTGATCTCGCTGACCGGCTCGGAGTCCGCCTGGTGCTGGTCGAGGTCTCGCTCCCCACGATCGACGGTGACCCGCTTCGCGACGACCGGCACCTCCGCACCCTCGCCCGCCGTCTCGATCGTGAGGTGGACACCGTGCGTCTGCCCGGCTACCGGGAATGGCAGCCCATCCTCGACTTCGTCCGCGACGACCCGACGACGATCCTCGTCACCGGGCGGCGGCCGCCGAACGCGGCCGGGCGCTTCGTGGCCGGAAGCGTGGCCATCAACCTGGCGCGAAGGTCGCACGGCCCCCTGATGATCGTCCCCAACCCGGGCGAATCAGCCTGAATCGTGCCTTCTGCCCACCGAGCCCCCGCCGCGCATTCGTTGTCGCCGCAACTCGACCGTCGAGGGCCTCCACGCCTGGGAGCCCTTCCTGGCCGCGGGGCTCTACTCCGGGTGCCGAGTTCGCCGAGGAGTCCGTCCAGGAGGCCGGTGAGAAGGTCCTCGGAAGGCCGGTGTGTCGCCGCGTTCGGCGCCGAACTGGGGAGCGGCACCCCGCTGCCCCCCAGGGGACCTGCGGCACGACGCGTCGTCGGGTGGTGCCGGGCCTGGGGTCGACGGTGATCAATCGGCGAGCGCGTCCAGGGCCAGGTTGAGGGCGAGCACGTTGACCCGGTCCTCGCCCAGGAAGCCGAGGGTGCGGGTCGAGGTGTGGTCGTCGACCAGCGCAAGGACGGTCTCGACGCTGAGGCCACGCTCTTCGGCGACCCGCTCGGCCTGGAGGCGGGCGTTGGCCACCGAGATGTGCGGGTCGAGACCCGAGGCCGACGCGGTCACTGCGTCGACAGGTACCGGTGTCGAGTCGTCGAGGCCGTTGAGCTCGCGGTAGGCGGCGACCCGCTCCACGACGGCGGGCGGGATCTCCTCGCCGGCGTCGTCGAGGCAGGGATCGTCCTCGATGGGTACCAGGCAGGGGTTGGTCGGCCCCAAGTTGGAGCCGAGGCTCAGCGTCGGGTCGTATCCCGCCACACTGGTTCCCTCAGCACCGGAGGCCGCCGAGGGCCGGGACTGGAAGTACTCCGGCAGCGCGTTGCCGTCGGCGTCGGTGAACGCCTGGCCGATGAGCGACGAGCCCACCGGCTCGCCGTCGACCTCGACGACCGAGCCATTGGCCTTGTCGTTGAAGGCGACCTGGGCGATGCCGGTGACCACCAGCGGGTACACGAGCCCCAGCAGGACCGTGAACACGATCATCGAGACGAGGGCGGGTAGCAGTTGACGGCGCATGCTCAGGACACTCCCAGGGCGGTGATGACGAGATCGATGGCTTTGATGCCGATGAACGGCACGACGATGCCGCCGGCGCCGTAGATCAGCAGGTTCCGGCGCAACAGGTGCGTGGCACTGAGGGGCCGGAACTTGACGCCGCGCAGGGCCAGCGGGATCAGGGCGATGATGACCAGGGCGTTGAAGATGACGGCCGAGAGGATCGCCGACCGGGCCGAGTCCAGGTGCATGACGTTGAGCCGGTCCAGTGCCTCCACGCTGGTGAACCCGGCGAACATCGCCGGGATGATGGCGAAGTACTTGGCCACGTCGTTGGCGATCGAGAAGGTCGTCAGCGAGCCCCGGGTGATCAGCAGCTGCTTGCCGATCTCCACGATGTCGATGAGCTTGGTCGGGTCCGAGTCGAGGTCGACCATGTTCCCGGCCTCCTTGGCCGCCTGCGTGCCGGTGTTCATGGCCACCGCCACGTCGGCCTGCGCGAGGGCAGGGGCGTCGTTGGTGCCGTCACCGGTCATGGCGACCAGGCGCCCGCCGGCCTGCTCCTTGCGGATCAGGACCATCTTGTCCTCGGGCGTGGCCTCGGCCAGGAAGTCGTCGACCCCGGCCTCCTTGGCGATGACCGCGGCGGTGCGGGGGTTGTCGCCGGTGACCATGACGGTGCGGATGCCCATGGCCCGGAGGTCGGCGAAGCGCTCGGCGATGCCCGGCTTCACGATGTCCTTGAGGTGGATGACTCCCAGGGCCCGGGCGGGCGGTGAGGCCCCCTCGACGGCCTCGGCGACCAGGAGGGGCGTACCCCCCTGCGAGGCGATGGCGTCCACGGTCTCGCCGACCCCGGACGGGACCGACCCGCCGAGCTCCTCGACCCAGCGCCGGACCGAGTCGGGGGCGCCCTTGCGGACCTGGCGGCCACCGATGTCCAGGCCGCTCATGCGGGTCTCGGCGGTGAAGGCGATGAGGTGGGCATCGGCCACCTCCCGCTCCCGCAGCCCGTACCGCTCTTTGGCCAGCACCACGATGGACCGCCCCTCGGGCGTCTCGTCGGCGAGGCTCGAGAGCTGCGCGGCGTCAGCCAGCTCGCCGTCGGTCACCCCTTCGGCGACGACCAGCGCGTCGGCCTGGCGGTTGCCGAAGGTGATGGTGCCGGTCTTGTCCAGCAGCAGGGTGGCGCAGTCCCCGGCGGCCTCGACCGCCCGACCGCTCATGGCCAGCACGTTGCGCTGGACCATGCGGTCCATGCCGGCGATGCCGATGGCCGACAGGAGGCCACCGATCGTGGTCGGGATGAGGCACACCAGCAGCGCCACCAGGATGATGATCGACTGCTCGGCGTCGGCGAAGATGGCGAACGGCTGCAGGGTCACCGTGGCCAGCAGGAAGATCAGGGTGAGCCCGGCCAGCAGGATGCTGAGGGCGATCTCGTTGGGCGTCCGGGCCCGGGACGTGCCCTCCACGAGCGCGATCATCCGGTCCAGGAAGGTCTCCCCGGGCCGGGCGCTGATGCGCACCACGATCTGGTCGGACAGCACCCGGGTGCCGCCGGTGACCGCCGAGCGGTCGCCGCCGGACTCCCGGATCACCGGCGCCGATTCGCCGGTGATGGCCGACTCGTCCACGCTGGCTATGCCCTCGACGACGTCACCGTCGCTCGGGATGAGCTCGCCGGCGGTCACCACCACCAGGTCGCCGACGTCCAACTCGGTGCTGAGCACGTCGCTGATGCTCCCGTCGACCCGCTTGTGGGCCACGGTCTCCGAGCGGGTCTTGCGCAGGGTGTCGGCCTGCGCCTTGCCCCGCCCCTCGGCCACGGCTTCGGCGAAGTTGGCGAAGAGCACCGTGAACCAGAGGAACAGCGAGACGAGGCCGGCGAAGACGTTCTCCGCACCGGTCGAGTCACTGAAGTCGCGGATGAACAGGAACGTGGTGAGGACGCTGCCGACCTCGACCACGAACATCACGGGATTGCGCATGAGGGTTCGGGGGTCGAGCTTGCGGAAGCTGTCACCTGCCGCCCGGCGAAGGATCGCCGGGTCGAGCAGCGTGCGGTTGGTCGTGGTCGCCATGGGGCGGATCCCCTCCTAGAGAGAGAGTTGCTCGACGATTGGGCCGAGCGAGAGGGCGGGCAGGAACGTGAGCGCACCGACGATGAAGATCACGCCGATCACCAGCACGACGAAGAGCGGCGTGTGGGTCGGGAACGTGCCCTCCGACGGCGGTACGTGCTGCTTGCGGGCCAGTGAGCCGGCCAGGGCCAGCGTCGGGATGATCAGGAAGAACCGGCCGATGAGCATGGCCAGCCCCAGGGTGGTGTTGCCCCACTGGGTCCCTCCGGTGATCCCGGCGAACGCCGAGCCGTTGTTGTTGGCGGCCGAGGTGTAGGCGTACATCATCTCGCTGAAGCCGTGGGGCCCCGGGTTGAAGATCGTCGTGTCGCTGACCGAGTCGACGAACATCGACGCCCCGAGGAAGCCGAGCACGGCCAACGGCATGGCCAGGATGTACAGGGCGACGAGTTTCACCTCCGGCGCCTGTATCCGCTTGCCGAGGTACTCCGGCGTCCGCCCGACCATGAGGCCGGCGATGAACACCGACAACAGGGCGAAGACGAGGAGACCGTTGAGGCCCACCCCGACGCCCCCGGGGCTCACCTCCCCGAGCTGCATGTGCACCATCGGCACCATGCCGCCCATCGGGGTGTAGCTGTCGTGCATGGAGTTGACCGACCCGTTGGAGGTCCCCGTCGTGCTGGCCGCCCAGATGGCTGAGGCCGTCGGCCCGAAGCGGACCTCCTTGCCCTCCATGTTCCCGCCGGGTGAGGTGGCGGTGACCGTCTGGTCGGCGCCGGCGGCATCGAGGCGGGGGTTGCCGTTGACCTCGAACAGGACCGTGAACAGGGTTGCCGTCAGCCAGATGCTGAACATGATGGCGAACACGGCGTAGCCCTGCCGCCGGTCCTTGACCATCCGGCCGAAGGTGAACGCGAGGGCGAACGGAACGATGAGGATGGCGTAGTTCTCGACGAAGTTGTTGAACGGCGTCGAGTTCTCGAACGGCTGGGCCGAGTTCATGTTGAAGAACCCGCCGCCGTTGGTGCCGAGCTGCTTGATGGCGATCTGGCTGGCCACGGGACCACCGGGGATGGCCTGGTCGGCGCCTGCCACCGTGGTGATGTGCTCGTGGCCGGTGAAGTTCTGGACGATGCCACCGGCCAGCAGAACGATGGCCATCAGGAAGGCCAGCGGGAGCAGGATGCGGAGGTTGGTGCGGACCAGGTCCACCCAGAAGTTGCCGATGGTGCGCGACCGTGAACGCACCAGGCCCCGGATCAGGGCCACCATCACGGCCATCCCGGCGGCGGCCGACACGAAGTTCTGAACCGAGAGCCCCAGCATCTGGGTCAGGTGGCTCATCGTGGTCTCACCGGCGTAGCTCTGCCAGTTGGTGTTGGAGACGAAGCTGATCGCGGTCTCGAACGCCTGCGTGGGAACGACGTTGCCGACCTGGGTGGGGTTGAAGGGGAGGTCGCTCTGGAAGCGCTGCAGGAGGAAGAGGAGCACCAGACCGACCGCACTGAAGGCGACCACCGACAGGGCGTACACGTTCCAGCGCTGTTCCCGCTCCGGGTCGACCCGCATGATGCGGTAGATGAGGCGCTCGACCGGCCCGAAGACCCGGTCGAGGGGAGAGGGCCCGCCCTCGTACACATGGGCGATGTAGCGCCCGAGCGGCGGCGCGGTGAGAAGGATCAGCGCGATCAGCGCGCCGAGTTGGAGCCAGCCGGCAGTGGTCATCAGAACTTCTCCGGGCGCAGCAGCGCGATCAGCAGGTAGACGGCGAGCAGGAGCGCCACCACGAGGGCGGCCCAGTTGTCGGCGGTCATCGACCGGCTCCGTTCCCGACGGCGGCCGGCACCTCGTCCGGCGCGGTCTCGGTCTCCGACGCGAGATCGGACTCGGTGTCCGGCCCGATGATGCGCTCACAGAGCCAGACGTAGGCGACGCACAGCCCGCAGAATCCGAGCATCGTCGCCAGCAACACGAGGTCGCGGATGAGGTTCATGGGCGGCGGTCTAACAGGCCCGCCCCGTCCGAGCGGTAGGCCTTGACGGCGCCTTAGCGCTCTGGACCGGAACCTTGACACCGAAGCAACGCCGCGGGCCCTCGGCGGGCCTCTCTGCCTCGTCTTGGGTTTAGCGTGCCCGTCGTGACCGTCGAGACGAGCCCGGGCGCCGCCGAGGACATGGCCGGCGGGAGAGCGCGTCGGGGCACGTTGCGCATCTACCTCGGCGCCGCCCCGGGCGTCGGCAAGACCTTTGCCATGCTCAACGAGGGTCGGCGGCGGGCCGAGAGGGGGGCCGATGTCGTCGTCGGCTTCGTGGTGACCCATGGGCGTCCGAAGACCGCCGAGCAGATCGGTGACCTCGAGAGGGTCCCGCGGCGGCGCATCGACTACCGCGGCACGACCTTCGAGGAGATGGACGTCGACGCCATCCTCGCCCGCCGGCCCGAGATCGCCCTCGTCGACGAACTGGCCCACACGAACGTGCCCGGGTGCCGCAACGAGAAGCGCTGCCAGGACGTCGCGGAGCTGCTGGCGGCCGGGATCCACGTCCTCTCGACGGTGAACATCCAGCACCTCGAGTCGATCAACGACGTGGTCGAGCGGATCACGGGCGTGAAGCAGCAGGAGACCATCGCCGACGACGTGGTCCGCGACGCCGAACAGGTGGAGCTGGTCGACATGACCCCGGAGGCCCTGCGCCGCCGGATGGCCCACGGCAACATCTACGCCGTCGAGAAGATCGACGCCGCCCTCGCCAACTACTTCCGCGTGGGCAACCTCGCCGCCCTGCGCGAGCTGGCTCTGCTGTGGGTGGCCGATCAGGTCGACGACGCCCTCGAGGGCTACCGCGAGCGACACGGCATCACCGACACCTGGGAGACCCGGGAGCGGGTGATCGTCGCCGTCACGGGCGCACCCGGCAGCGAGCGTCTGATCCGCCGGGCCGCCCGCCTGGCCCAGCGGGCCCACGGTGAGCTCATCGGCGTCCACGTGAGCGTCGAGACGGGCCTGACCCAGCTGCCCTCCGACCTGGTGGAGGCCCATCGCCGCCTGCTGGAGGAGCTCGGTGGGGAGTACCGCGAGGTGACCGCGACCGACGTGGCCGATGCCCTCGTCGACGTGGCCCGGGCCGAGAACGGCACCCAGATCGTCCTCGGGGCCAGCCGGCGGACGCGCTGGCAACGCATCACCCAGGGCTCGGTCATCAGCCGGGTGATCGACCGGGCGGGAGCCATCGACGTCCACGTCATCTCCGCCGATCCCGGCGACGACGAAGAAGCGCTGCCGGTGAGTCGACTCGTGCTCAGCGCGGTGCCGCGCCGTCAGCAGCTGCTCGGGTGGCTGCTCGCCGCCGTGGGGCTGCCGTTGCTCACCCTCGCCCTGGCCAACCTCCGCTCCGACGCGCACCTCCCCACGGTGCTCCTCCTCTATCTGGTGCTGGCCATGGGTGTGGCTCTGGTGGGTGGTGTCTTCCCCGCTACCGCCGCCGTCCTCGCCGGCTTCGTGCTGGCCGACTACTACTTCACCGAGCCGCTCTACACCTTCACCGTCGGCGAGCCCGAGCAGCTCGTGGCCCTCAGCGTGTACGCGCTGGCGGCGGCCATCGTGTGTGTCCTCGTCGACCGGGTGGGCCGCCTCCGCCTCGCCCTGCGCCGAGCCCAGCTCGAGTCCGAGGCCATGGCCGCCCTGGCCGGCTCGTTGGCCGAGGAGGGTGCGCTGCCCCATCTCGTGGCCCATCTGCGCACCACCTTCGCCATGCGCGGGGCGTCACTCCTGCGTCGCCTCGGCGACGGTTGGCGGGTCGAGGTGGCCTCGGGTGTGGATCCGCCGTCCCGCCCCGAGGACGCCGACGTGGCCCGGCGCATCGACCGGGAACTGACCATCGCGCTGTCGGGCCGGGCCCTGCAGGCCGCCGACGAGCGGGTCCTGGCCGCCCTGGTCGGCCAGTTGGAGACCGCGGTCGAGGCGCACCGCCTCCAGGGGGAGGCGGACCGGGCCGGCCAGTTGGCGGCGGCCAACGACCTGCGGACGGCTCTGCTCCAAGCCGTCTCCCATGACCTCCGCACCCCCCTCGCCGGGATCAAGGCCTCGATCAGCAGCCTGCGCCAGCCCGACATGACCTGGTCGGAGGCCCAGACCGCCGAGTTCCACGAGACGATTGAGACCGAGACCGACCGCCTCGACCGACTGGTGGCCAACCTGCTGGACATGAGCCGCATCCAGGTCGGCGCGTTCGACGTGGCCCCGAGACCGGTGGCCCTCGAGGACGTCGTGGCCGGGGCGCTGGCGTCGATGGGGGCGACGGCGGCGGGCGTCGAGGTGGACGTCCCCCTGCGCCTGCCCCGCGTCGAGGCCGACGCGGCGCTGCTCGAGCGGGTCATCGGCAACCTGGTCGACAACGCGGTGCGGCTGTCGCCGGCCGGCAGCCCGGTGCGCATCGAGGCCGGTGAGGTGGCAGGCAGCGTCGACCTACGGGTCGTCGACTGCGGCCCGGGCTTCCCCGCCCTCGACCGGGAGCGGCTGTTCGAGCCGTTCCAGCGGACCACCGACCACGGCACCGGCGTGGGCTTGGGACTGGCGATCGTCCGGGGCTTCACCGAGGCGATGGGCGGCAGCGTGGAGCTGGAGGACACGCCGGGTGGCGGCGCCACCGTCGTGGTGCGCCTGCGGCCGGACGGCCAGTGACCCGGATCCTGGTCGTCGACGACGAGGAGGCCATCGTCCGCGCCATGCTGACCAACCTGAAGGCCCGCGGCTACGAGGTGGACCTGGCCGCCACCGGCGAGCAGGCTCTCGACCTGGCGACCCGCCGGCAGCCCGACGCAGTCATCCTCGACCTCGGACTTCCGGGTATCGACGGCGTCGAGGTGATCCAGGGCCTCCGCGGCTGGAGCCACGTGCCGATCCTCGTGCTGTCCGCCCGCAGCGGCCAGTCCGACAAGGTCGCGGCGCTGGACGCGGGGGCCGACGACTACGTCGCCAAGCCTTTCGGCATGGGCGAGCTCCTGGCCAGGCTGCGCGCCGTCCTGCGCCGGGCCGCCCCGGCCGAGGAACAGCCGGTCGTCGAAACCGCCGACTTCACCGTCGATCTCGCCGCCAAGCAGATCTACGGCGCCGACGCTGTGGCCATCCACCTCACCCCCACCGAGTGGCACCTCCTCGAAGTCCTGGTGCGCAACCCGGGGAAGCTGGTGACCCAGCGTCAGCTCCTCGAGGAGATCTGGGGCCCGGCGTACGGCGAGCAGACCAACTACCTGCGGGTCCACCTCGCCCATCTGCGGGGCAAGATCGAGCCCGACCGCTCCCGGCCGCGCTACCTCATCACCGAGCCGGGCATGGGGTACCGCTTCAACCCCTGAGGCAGCCGGTCAGTCGGTGGGATGCCGGTCCGACGCCGACGAGCCCATGAGCCCGCCGACCTGGTCGGCCAAGGCGACGGCCACGACCCGGCGCTCCAGGGACAGGCCGACGCCCGGTGTCGGGACCAGCAGGAAGCGGCCGACCGGCCGGCCCCGGGCGAGCACGGGCAACTGCACGCCCCCGATCGGGAGCTCGAAACCGTCCGGTGTGAAGACGTGGCGGGTGCCCGCCACCGCACCGCTGCGCTCCAGCACCGGGAGGTCCGACGTGTACGGCGGGGCCTCGAATCGGCATTCCGCCAGCTGGAGGAGCTCGGTCAGCTCGTTCTCCGCAGTGGCGATGACGGCCGCCGCAGGGAGGTCAGTGGCCACGAGCTCGGCCATCCGGTGGACGCGCCGGATCTCGTCCCGGGCTTCCGTGGCCTCGGTCCGGGCCCTCTGCCCACGAGTGGCGATCGTGCCGACCAGGAGCCCGACGACGAGGAGAAGGGCAGTGGTCTCGACATCGTCTGACGAGTCGATGGTGAGTGACAGGTACGGCGTGGTGAAGAAGAAGTCGAACGCTGCGGCCGCAGACACGGCGGCGACGGCGCCGGCGATGCGACCGCCAACCTGCGCGGCCACCACGACGGTCACGACCAGAGCCAGCGCGATGTTGGTGTTGTCCACCTCGCCGCGGACGAGCACGAGGGTCGCGCCAAGGGCGATGGGCAGGAGGCCGCCGAAGGCGATCCCGACGGCGCGTGACTCCCGTTCATCGGTCATTCCCATGTTCTACGCCCTGCCGCCTGGACGCGGGCGTATCGCTACACCATCTCAACGGGCACTACCGCGGCGGTCCGGCGCGCCCGTCGACGCCGTCAGTGCCTCCGTTCGGTTGGTCCTCGTTCATCGGCGTGGCCTTCCCGGCGGGAAGGCGCTGACCCCGGTCGGCGTTGGGCTGAGCCGTGGCCAGCATCGTGTCGGTGAACGTGGGCGAGCAACGGGAGGTCGAGTGGTTCGGCCGGATCGTGCGCACGGCGATCTGGAAAGAACCGGTGGCGGGCCGGATCGCGGTGCGGGGCGTGAACCTCGCTGGTGACGACCAGGCCGACCGGCGGGTCCACGGTGGCCCGGACAAGGCGGTCTACGCCTACGCCCGCGAGGACTACACCTGGTGGTCCGACGAGCTTGGCGAGGTCGTCGGACCGGGCACGTTCGGCGAGAACCTGACGACCGAGGGCCTCGACCTCAGCGCCGCCGTCGTGGGCGAGCGGTGGCGGGTGGGCACGACCGTGCTCGAGGTGGCCCAGCCCCGTCAGCCCTGCGCCAAGCTCGGCATGCGCATGGGGGATGCCGCCTTCCGGGAGCGCTTCGACGGGGCGGGCCGGCCAGGCGCTTATCTCCGCATCGTGGAGGAGGGCGATGTCGGGGCCGGAGACGCTGTCGAGGTCATCCACCGCCCGGAGCACGGCCTCACCATCGCCGGCCTCTACCAGCGGGTCGGGCACCCGACGCCGGAGGGCCTGCAGCAGATCGTCGCCACCCCCGACGTCCCCGAGACCCTTCGGGCGTGGGCCGCCCGCCAGATTCGGCGATGATGGCGGGCCGGCAGGAGCCGGCCGACGGCGAGGAGGTCGATTGATGGGGGACGAACCGGTACTGGTCCGGGAGCAGCGAGGCGCGGTCATGGTCCTGCGCCTCAACCGGCCCGAGGCTCGCAACGCCCTGAGCCCGGAGCTGCTGGGCGAGCTGGGGCTCGGCGTGATCGCGGCCGAAGAGGACCCCGACACCCGCTGCGTCGTGCTCACCGGCACCGGCGACCGAGCCTTCTGTGCCGGCATGGATCTGGCCGCGTTCGCCTCGGGTGACGCCGGACCGGCCGACGCCGAGGGCATGGCCGCCTTCGGGCGCTTCACCCAGGGCGACGTCGCCGTCCCCGTCATCGGCGCCGCCAACGCCA
Source organism: uncultured Microthrixaceae bacterium (assembly GCA_963725155.1). Classification (GTDB taxonomy): domain Bacteria; phylum Actinomycetota; class Acidimicrobiia; order Acidimicrobiales; family DATDAH01; genus DATDAH01. The sequence continues at coordinate 106,492 of CAVRXU010000002.1, read as the reverse complement.
CCGCCGTGGCGGGCGGTTTCGAGGTCCTCATGGGCTGCGACGTCATCGTCGCCTCCGACACCGCCAGGTTCGGCCTTCCCGAGGTCAAGCGAGGCCTGTTCGCCGCGGGGGGCGGCGTGTTCATCTCCACCCGCATCCCGCTGGCCATCGCCCTCGAGCTGGCCCTCACCGGCGACCTCATCGACGCCGACCGGGCCGCCGCCCTCGGCCTGATCAACCATGTCGTCTCCGCCGACCAGGTCCTCGACACCGCCGTCGAGCTGGCCGAGCGCATCGCCAAGAACGGCCCCCTCGGACTGGCCGCCACCAAGCAACTCGTCCGCACCGCCGCCACCGACGCGGCCAAGGCGCACGAGCTCCAGCCGGAGTGGCAGGCCAAGGTCTTCGGCAGCGAGGACGCCAAGGAAGGCGCCACCGCCTTCATCGAGAAGCGCGACCCTGTGTGGAAGGGTCGCTGAGCCCCTCGCTACTTGATCAGGGGGTCCCTCGGCAGGCCGAGGATGCGCTCACCGATCTGGTTGCGCTTGATCTCGCTGGTGCCCCCGGCAATGGACATGCCGCGGTGCATCAGCACCAGCATCCCGCTCATCATCCCCGCACCGTCCATGAGGGCGCCCTCGGGGCCGGCGGTCGTGGCCAGCATCCCTGCCGCCTCATGGCCGAGCTCGGACAGGACCAGCTTGGTGATGGCCCCCTCCGGTGACGGGCCGCCGCCGGCGACGGCCCGGTGCACCGAGCGCAGGTTCAAGACGGCCATGGCCTCCTGGTTGCTGATGTAGCGACCGATCCGGCCGGCCCCTCCGGGCAGGCGCTCGGGCGCGGCGTCGTACGGGGCGATCAGGCCGTCCCCCGGGAAGGACAGGCCGCCGTCGCCGCCGCCGATGGACACGCTCTCGTTGCCGAGGGTCGCCCGGGCCACCGTCCACCCGCCGTCCACCGGGCCGACCACGTCCTCGTCGGCGACGAAGACGTCGTTGAAGAAGACCTCGTTGAACTCCGAGATCCCCGACGTCATCCGCAAGGGACGGACTTCCACGCCCTCGGCCTCCATGTCGATGACCATGACCGTGATGCCGTCGTGCTTGGGCACGTCGGGGTTGGTGCGCACGGTGGCGAAGCCCCAGCGACTCTGGTGGGCCCCGGAGGTCCAGACCTTCTGACCGTTGACCAGCCAGCCGCCGTCGACCTTGGTGGCCTTGGTCTTCACCCCGGCGGCGTCGGAGCCGGCGTCGGGCTCGCTGAACAGCTGGCACCAGATCCATTCCTGGCGCAGGGTGGGCGGCACCCATCGCTCCACCTGGTCGTCGTTGCCGTGTTGGATCAGGGTGAGGATCACCCAGCCGGTGATCCCGTAGGCCGGCTTCTTGACCCCGGCGGCGCCGAACTCCTGCTCGATGACCAGTTGCTCGACCGGGCTGGCGGCCCGGCCCCATGGCTTGGGCCAGTGCGGGGCCACGTAGCCCGTCTCGATCATGGCGTCCCGCTGGGCGACGGGGCCGAGGTCCTTGACCCGTTCGACGAACGACCTTCACCTCGTCCCGGATGGGCTCGGCCTCGGGCGGCAGGTCGACCTCCCGGGTCACCTTCACGCCGGCCCGGGTCAGGTCGACCACCTCGGCCGCCGCGGCCTCGACGTCGAGGAGCGAGTACAGGGCGGTGGCCCGGCGCAGGTAGAGGTGGGCGTCGTGCTCCCAGGTGAAGCCGATGCCGCCGTGGACCTGGATGTTCAGGTTGGCGCACTCGTCGGCCGCGGGGAGGGCGACGGTGGCCGCCATGGCCGCGGTGAGCGAGAACTCGTCCCCACCGGCCTCGGCCGCCCGGGCGGCGTCCCACACCAGGCAGGTGGCCAGCTCGGCTGACACCGCCATGTTGGCGCAGTGGTGCTTGACCGCCTGGTACATGGCGATCGGACGCCCGAACTGCTCCCGGACCTTGGCGTACTCGGCGGCCTGCTCGGTGCACTCCCGGGCCACGCCGACCGCTTCCGCCGCGACGAGCAGGCGGCTCAGGTCGACCAGGGCGCGGCGGGCCCCGGGCAGGACTTCACAGGGTGAACCGGTGAAGGACACCCGAGCCGAACGCCGGGTGGGATCCAGGTTGGCGGGCACCTCGACCGACACGCCGTCGGCGGATCGCTCGACCACCGCGACGTCGTCGCCCACGGGCACGACGAAGAGGTCGGCCAGGCCCCCTCCCAGCACCACACCCGCAGAACCGGACGCGGCGTCGCCGGACACCGTCACCTCACCGCCGAGGGCAACCGCCCCCGCGACCGAGCCGTCGGCCAGGCCGGGAAGCAGGCGCTTCTGGGCCTCGTCCGGCGCTGCCGATGCGATCACCGCCGATGTGATCACGGTGGGTACGAACGGGCCCGGGCCGATGGCCCGGCCCATCTCCTCGACCAGGACGACCAGCTCGGGCAGGCCGAAGCCGGAGCCGCCGTGGACCTCGGACAGGTGCAGGCCCAACCAGCCGAGTCCGGCCACCTCGTCCCAGAAGGCGGGGCGCTCCTCGGTCTCGGCCTCGAGCAGGGCGCGGGCGGCGCCCCGAGCGTCCCGCTTGGCCAGCAGCTCGGAGGCGGTGTCGGCCAAGGCCTTGTGATCGTCGGTCAGCGCGATGGACATGACGACAGTCTGCCTACTTCGGGGCGAAGCGCTGGCCGGCGTCGAGGCGGATGCAACCGCCGTTGAGCATCGCCGTCTCGACGATGGCGACGACCAGGCGGCCGTACTCGTCGGGGCGACCCATCCGCTTCGGGAAGGCGGCGTCCTTGGTCAGCACGTCGGCGAACTCGTCGGGGATGCCCTCGGTGAGCCAGAGAATCCGAGAAGGGACACGTTGCATGGAGATCGAGCCAGCGCTTCAACGCCCTCCCCCGCTGGCTGTCCCTGGCCGGCCTGGTCATGGCCGCCGTCCTCTTCGTCCACGACCCCTTTTGATGCTGTTCCCGATCTGGCTGATCGTGGTCAGCATCACCCTGCTGGTGACCACTCGACGGCGTGACCGGGCCGCCGCCTAGCGGGTCAGCGGCTCGGAGTGGTCCCAGTCGGCGAGGAAGGCCCGGAGAGCGGTCAGCAGGATCAGGGGCTGGTCGAGCATGGCGTGGTGGCCGGCTTCGGGGATCTCGATGACGGGGGCGAGCCGGCCGAGCTTCTCGTACATGAAGGCCCCGATGTCCTCGGTGACGAGGCCGTGCTCGGAGCGGAGGAGGGCCAGGCGGCACTGCACATCGGAGAGGTAGGGCAGGGCGACCGAGCGCATGCCCTCGGCGAACTGGGCGAAGATCCGGCGGTCGAACTTCCACTGCCAGCCGCCGTCGACCTGCTTCAGTGACCGGCGGCCCACGTGGTCCATGACGAAGTCCAGGTAGTGGTCCTGGGGCGGGACCGTCCGGTAATGGCTCAACGCCTCGTCGACGGACACATAGGTCCGGGGCCGGCCGAACGCCTCCTTCAGGCGGAAGGCCCCGATCTCGGGATCGGGCTCGGTCACGGGCGAGTCGCAGACGACCACACCGGCCACTTCATCGGGATGACGAGCGGCCGTGGCGATGCTGACGAAGCCACCCATGCTGTGACCCACGACCACGGGCGGCCCACTGATCCCCCCGGCGTCGGCTACGGCGACCACCTCGTCGGTCCAGCCGTCCAGTCCGTAGATCTCCCGATGCCCGCTGTCCCCGTGGCCCGACAGGTCGATGGCCACGACCCGGAAGTCCCGGGCGAATCGCGCCGCGACGTGCGTCCACCAGTGAGCGTGGGCCCCACCGCCGTGGACGAAGACCAGGCCTCGGGTGTCGGTCTTGCCCCAGGCCAGGAAGTGGACGGCCACCCCGTCGACCTCGACCGAGCCGTCCTCGAACGGCACGGCCAGGGCGTCACGAAACCAGTCGGGGGCCGAGGGGAGGATCGGGAGGTCCATGACGGCCCATCCTGCCCGCCCGCCCGAACCGGGCGGCAGATCCCACCCTCAGAGGGCGGAATCTGCCGCAGGTTCGACGAGCGGCGAGGCGGTCGGGCGGAGCTAGCTGGGGAAGTTCGCCGACAAGGACAAGCAGAAGGGGTGGCCGGCCGGATCGAAGAGAACGAGGTGGCTCTCGGGTTCTGGTTGCGTTTGTGCCCGCACGGCACCGAGGGAGACCGCTCGATGCTCGGCGTCAGCAAGATCGTCGACTTCGAGATCGATGTGGAGCTGCTTCGGCACCGCACCGGCCGGCCACGTGGGTGCGACGTAGTCCTCGACCCGCATCGCGGTCAACAAGACGTGGTCGAGCTTGACCACCCCGATGTCATCGGTGGTGACGATGATCTCCCCGCCCAGCAGATCCGCCCAGAAGGCACTCAGTGGTCCCGGATCCGCGCAGTCCAGCGAGATGGCACCGAGGCGGATCTTCGACACTCGGACGGTCGGACTAAGCGGCCTTCTCCAGGATGTGAACGCCACACGCCGAGCCGAGGCCGATGACGTGGGCCAGGCCGACCTTGGCGCCCTCGATCTGGCGATCGCCGGCCTCACCCCGGAGGTGGTGGCACACCTCCCAGATGTTGGCGATGCCGGTGGCGGCGATCGGGTGGCCCTTGGACTCGAGGCCACCGGACACGTTGACCGGCGTCGTGCCGTCCCGCCACGTGGCGCCGGACTCGAAGAACGGGACGGCCTCACCCTCCTTGCAGAGCATGAGGTTGTCGTAGTGGACCAGCTCGGCGGTGGCGAAGCAGTCGTGGAGCTCGACCAGGTCCAGGTCCTCAGGGGAGACGCCGGCCTGCTCGTAGGCCTGGGTGGCGGCCCGACGGGTGAGGGTGTTGACGTCAGGGAGGATCTGGCACGCCTCCTCCCACGGGTCCGAGGTGAGCACCGAGGCCGAGACCTTGACGGCGCGGCGCTGCTGGTCGGGATCGAGGGTCTTGAGCTTGGCGTCGGAGACGACGACGGCCGCGGCGGCACCGTCGCAGTTGGCCGAGCACATCGGCCGCGTGTTCGGGTAGGCGATCATGACGTCGCCCATGATCTCCTCGAGGGTCATCTTCTTCGTGTAGGCGGCCAGCGGGTTCAGTGTCGAGTGGCTGTGGTTCTTCTCGCTGATCCGGGCGAACAGCTCGAAGTCGGCACCGCCGTACTTGTGGCTGTACTCCATCCCGACCTGGGCGAAGACGCCGGGCATGATCTCGGTCCCGATCCGACCGTCGACGCCGGCGACGGCACCGAAGCGGCCCGAGGGGGTCCACTCGTCGGAGTCGGCCTTCCGCGACCCGCCGGCCAGAAGGCCGGCGCCGGACAGCTTCTCGACCCCGACGGCGAGGCCCATGTCGGTCTCGCCGGCCTTGATGGCCATGATCGCCGTCCGCAGCGCGGTGGCGCCCGTGGCACAGGCGTTGGAGACGTTGAAGACGGGGATACCGGTCTGGCCGATCTGCTTCTGCAGCATCTGACCGGTCGGCGCGCTGGCCCCCATGAGGTTGCCGGCGGCGAGCACGCCGATGTCGGCCATCGTCACCCCGCCGTCCTTCAGGGCGGCCATGGCGGCCTCGGCGGCCAAGTCGATGACGTCGTCATCGGGGCGCTTGCCGAACTTGGTCATGTGGATCCCGAGGATCCAGATGTCGTCGCTGGCCATCAGGCTGCTCCTTCCAGGGGCTCGAACGCGAAGTTCACCGCAGTGGTGCCGGCGGTGTCCTCACCGACCGGAACCGTCGTGAGCTTGAGCTTCATCCCGAGCTGGACGTGCTCGGCGTCCGGCTCGACGTTGACGACGTTGCCCCGCACCGTGGTCCCGTCGCAGTCGATGATCCCGGCGACGAAGGGCACGTCGACGCCCGGAGCGGCGAAGGCCACGATCGTGAACGACCGCAGCTCGCCCTCCGTGGCCACATCGGCCCTGCGGAACTCGGTGGCGAAGCACGACGCGCAGGCGTTGCGCCGATCGAAGAACCGAGCACCGCACGCCGTGCACTCGTTGGCCACGAGGTGGGGCTCCGGCTCCAGGGCCAGATAGTCGACGAAGGGGATCTGTCCGCTCACGGGCGCAGTCTCGCGCGTGGCCGGCCCCGGTCCCACATGGAGGCACGGCTCACCATGGGGTGGACCCCTCCTCCGGATGGGGCAGGATGGTGTCGTGCCGGCCTGCCAGGAACCTCCGAGTCGTCATGCGACGGCCTCTCGTTCCACCGTGGCGCGCCCGCACCGGCCTCTGGTCGTCTGATCGCGCCCAGACCCTGACGGCCCTCGCCGTCAACAGCACCACCAGCCTCGTCGCCGGCGTCGTCCTCGGGGCCCTCACCGGCACCTTCGAGCGACTCCCCGGACTCCTCGTCCTGGTCCCCGCCGCCATCGGACTGCGGGGCAACGTGTTCTCGACCCTCGGCAGCCGGCTCAGCACCTCCGTCCACGCCGGGACCTTCTCCCTGTCGCGGCGACGCGGCACGGTCGTGATCGAGAACGTGATCGGTGCCCTCCTGCTGACCTCGGGGGTCTCCCTCGTGCTGGCGGTCGGGGCGTGGCTCCTCGCCCGAGCCATGCTGGCCACGCCACCCATTCCCCTGCTCCAGCTGGCCACGGTGTCGGTTGCGGGTGGCCTGCTGGCGTCGACCGTGGTCCTCGCCGTCACCGTCGGCTTGGCGGTCGTGGCCGCCGAGCGGGGATGGGATCTGGACAACCTCGTTGCTCCTGTCGTGTCCACCTTGGGCGACGTCCTCACCCTCCCCGCCCTCTGGCTGGCCACCCTGCTGCTCGACCACGGCGCGTCCAGCACGGCGGTGGGCTGGTTCCTCGTCATCGTGGCCGCGGTCGGAAGCGTCTACGGCGTCGCCAGCCGACAACCGCTGCTGGCCTCGGTGTGCCGCCAGTCCTGGCCGATCCTGGTCGCGGCCGGCGGCCTGAGCCTGCTGGCCGGGCTGGTCATCGAGCACCGCCTGACCGCGTTCACCGAAGCCCCCGCCCTCCTCATCCTGGTGCCCGCCTTCGTCAGCAGTGCGGGGGCCCTGGGCGGGATCCTGGCCGCCCGAGTGGCCACCGGCCTGCACCTCGGAACCCGGCTGGGCGGCCTGTCCCCCGATCGGGACACCCGGGACGACGCCCGCACCATCGCGCTCCTGGCCCTGCCGGTCATGATCTACAACGCCACCGGGGCCAGGGCCTTGGCCGGGCTGGTCGGGCCCGCCGCGCCATCGCTGGGGGACCTGTTGATGACCACCCTGCTCGCCGGCACCGGGGCCGTGGCGTTCGCCATCGTCGTGGCCTACCTCAGCAGCGTCGCCGCGGTCCGCCTCCGCCTGGACCCTGACACCTACGGCATCCCCGTGGTCACCTCGTCGGTCGACCTGGTGGGCGCCGTCCTCCTGACGGGCACGGCCGTCGTGCTCGGCGTGGTGGCCTGATCAGCCCAGGGTGACCGGCGGGACCTCGGTCTCGGGCGGGACCGCCGTCGTGGTCGTGGAGGTCGGGTGCGGATCGGCGGGCTGGGACCACGCGTCGTAGGTGAGCGCGCCCAGCACGACGCCTCCGACCACACCCAGGGCCTGCAGGCCGACGAGGACCGCCCGGACCCAGGTCGGGTAGCGCCGTCGCTCCGGCTCAGGGTCGGACATCAGGACCCATCCAGCACCTTCTGCTTGGCTTCGGCGAACTCGGCGTCGGACAGCTCGCCCTGGCGGTGCAGGCGGGACAGGCGATCGAGGTGCTCACACAGATCAGCGCCGTTCTCCCGATCGAGGTCGTCGGACGCCGGGGCCGGTCCCCGGAGGTCGACCGGACCGAGGTCGCTGAATCGGCTGGCCGCCCCGTCCGCCTCGAGGCGGGCGCTGCGGAGCTGCGGCTGGTCCTCGATCCCCTCGGGCCCGGCGAGGCCGTCACCCACCAGCAGTGGCACCACGGCCCCCCGCTGGCCGGCCACCACAAGGACAATGGGCCCCGCCGCCATCACCAGGAAGACGATGCCGCAGAGCCAGAACCCGTAGGCCCCCGACTCGGCGGCCGCGGCCCGTAGGAACTGCACGCCCAACGAGCCGAAGAGCGCGGGCCAGGCGAAGATCAGAAGCTGGGGGCTACCGGCCGGTCGCCGGAGGAGGTAGAGGCCGAGGCCGAGGAGCCCGGCGAAGACGCCCGCCGGCGCCATCCAGGCTCCGCCGGGGCACGGCGTGGCGCCCCCATTCCCACACGAGCCACCCACGGGGAGGACCGAGGCCACCACGCGGTTCAACCACGTCAGGCCCAGTACGGCCAGGGTCAGGGCGAGCCCCGCTTGCGTGCTCCTCCAGACGACCCGTCCAATCGTCACTGTGAGTGACACTAGTCACCCCGATGAGGCGTCTCCACAACCGTCAGGTCGTCGGCCACGACGATCGTTCCGGCGAAGTGCTCGGCCACTTCGGCCGCCCACTCCGCCTCGGTACCGGGGGCTGGCGGTGGGATCAGGTGGGTCAGGACGACCGTGCCGACCCCACCGCGGGCTGCGGTCTGGCCGGCCTGGGCCAGGTCCGAGTGGTAGTCGAGGATGTCCTGGAGGCGCGGCGACGGAATGGCCTCGACGGCCGACCGACGGCACACCGTCTGGACGTAGACATCGGCGCCGGCGCACAGCCGCTCGAGGCCCTCGCAGGGCACCGTGTCCCCCGCGCAGACGACCGCCGCCCCCTCGTGCTCGAAGCGGTAGCCGACGGTGGGGTGCACCGGTCTGTGCTCGGTCGGCGCGGCCATGACCCGGACGCCGTCGGCTTCGAAGGCCACCCCGTCGTTCACCTCGGTGACGTCGACCTCGGGCCGCCAGGTCAGGTCGGCGTGGTGGTCGAGCCGCCAGCAGATGTCGTCCTCCAGCATGGCCAGCGTGCGGTCGACGAAGGACTGCGTTCCCGGAGGCCCGATCACCTTCAGGACGCCCGGGGTGAACTGACCGATCCAGCTCGTGGTCACCACGTCGTTGAAGTCGTTCACGTGGTCGGAGTGCAGGTGGGTGAGGAACACGGCGGTGACCTGGCCCATGCCGGCCCCCGCCGCAGCCAGCCGCATGAGCACCGCCCGCCCGGTGTCGACCAGGAACCGCTGCCCACCCGCCTCGACCAGGTTCGATGCCCCGGCCCGGGTCGCATCCGGCAGCGGCCACCCGGTCCCCAACGTCGTCACCTTCATCGCGAGCAGCCTCGCGCACCAGGATGGGCCCATGAGCAGAACGGTGGATGCGGTGCTGTGGGACGTCGGCGGGGTCTTCATGCCCTCGCCCTTCAGCCACTTGCGGAGCATGGGACCCGAGTTGGGCATCGACGGCGAGCGGGTGGTGGAGTTGGTCTTCGGGCCGTACCACGAGGACACGGATCACCCGTGGCACCAGCTCGAGCGGGGCGAGATGACCTTCGAGGACTGCAACACGGCGCTCGCGGCCGCGGCCGCGGCCGAAGGCGTGACGCTGGACCCCATCTCCCTGCTCATGCGAATGGGTGACGGCGGCACCGCCCGCATCGTGCGCGAGGACGTCCTGGCCGCAGCCCAGCAGGTGAAGGCCGACGGCTACCGCACGGCCATCATCACCAACAACATCAGAGAGTTCCGCGAGGGATGGGGCGGGCTGTTCGACGTCGAGTCGGTGGCCGAGCTCGTCATCGACTCCTCTGAGGTCGGTCTGCGCAAGCCCGACCCGGCGATCTTCCGCCTGACCCTGGAGCGCCTCGGCGACGTCGCCCCCGAGCGGGCCGTCTTCCTGGACGACGCCCCCGGCAACATCGCGGGCGCCGCCGCCCTGGGCATCCACGCCATCCTCGTCGAGGACGACCCCCAGGGCGCCCTGGCCGAACTGGACGCCGCCCTGGCCGGCTGACCACCCGAACTGGCGACGATGCACCACGGATCGGTGTCGTCAGCGGCGCATGTTCGATGGGGCTAGCTGCTGACGGGTAGTGAGTCCAGGCCGCGGAGGGTGATGCGGCCGTTGGGGACGGCGTCGCCCGCCTGCTCGAGGGCCGGGAAGCGACGCAGGATCGAGCTCATGGCCACCTGCCCCTCGAGTCGAGCCAGTGAGGCACCCAAGCAGAAGTGGATGCCGGAGCCGAAGGTCACGTGCTGGCCGGCGTCGGCCCGACCCACGTCGAGTCGGTCGGCGGACGGGCCCCACTTGGCCGGGTCCCGGTTGGCCGAGGCGAGGTGGGTCATGACCAGCGTCCCCGGGGCGATCGAGTGGCCATCCAACTCGAGCTCGCTCATGACGATGCGTCGGGACAGCTGCACGGGGGCGTCGTAGCGCAACAGCTCGTCGACCGCGGTGGCGTCCAGCGCCGGATCGTCCCGCCAGCGGGCCAGCTGGTCGGGATGGCGGAGCAGAGCCTGCATCCCGTTGCCGATGAGGTTGACCGTGGTCTCGTGGCCGGCGATGAAGATGAGGACGATCTGGTCCCGGAGCTCCTCGGCACTGAGCCGGTCGCCGTCCTCCTCGGCTTGGACCAGGCCCGTCAGCACGTCGTCCGCCGGGTGCTCCCGCTTCCACGCGACCACGTCCTCGAGGTGGTCGCTCATGGCCCGGCTGGCCTCGAAGGCGGCCCGGAGGTCCTCCTCGGCCACGATCGGGTCGAGGGTCTTGGTCAAGGCGTGGGACCACGCCCGGATCTGCTCCCGGTCACCGTCGGGCATGCCCAGCAGGTCGGAGATGACCTGGAACGGCAGCGGGAACGCGAGCTCCTCGACCACGTCCCAGGTCCCGCCGCCGGCGACCCGGTCGAGGACGGCGTCCACCTGGGACTGCACGCTCTCCCGCAGCTGCTCGACCCGACGCATCGTGAAGGCCTTGGCCACCAGCTTCCGGATGCGGGTGTGGTCGGGCGGGTCCAGGTTGAGGATCGCCCGGTCGCCGCGGCCCCGGGCGTCGTCGTCGAACTCGGCCAGCATCGACTCGAACATCTGCTCGCGCATCTCGTTGAGGCCGCCGGAGATGTTGGCGTCCTCCACCGACATCGTGGGGTTGCGCAGGAGGCTGAAGACGTCGTCGTAGCGAAACAGGACCCAGATGCCCAAGGGGCTCTCGTGGACGGGGTCCGCCTGCCGCATCGCGGTCAGGTGCGGGTAGGGATCGGCCAGGTACTCCGGGTCGAGCGGGTTGAAGAAGACGGGCGGGACATTCTCCTCGTCGCCGCCTGAGCGGCTCCCGCTGCCTACGACAGCTTCCGACGTCATCGGGTGTGCTGCTCCGGCTGGCGCCTCCACAGCGTCGAGTTCGGCCACCCGTCGAACGATATGCCTTGCTGAACGGGGCCGTACGATCGCTCGATGGCTGGCGTTCCACCCTGTGACCCGGCGCTCCTGGAGCAGGCGGTCCAGTTCGCCCGGCGGGCGGGCGACTTCACGCTCCCCCACTTCCGCTCGCTCGAGCTGGCCGTCGAGCACAAGCACGACGACACCCCCGTCACCGAGGCCGACCGGGGGGCCGAGCGGCTCCTGCGGGAGCTGCTGGCTGACGCCTTCCCCGCCGATGCCGTCATCGGTGAGGAGGAGGACGACACCGCTGGTACGTCGGGACGGACCTGGGTCATCGATCCCATCGACGGCACCAAGGCCTTCACCCACGGCGTCCCCCTCTACAGCACGCTGTTGGCCGCGCTCGACGAGCACGGGCCCCTCCTCGGCGTCATCTGCCTGCCCGCCCTGCCCGAGACGGTGTGGGCCGGTCGGGGCCTCGGCTGCTTCCTCGACGGCGAGCGGTGCCACGTCAGCGAGCACGACACCGTCGAGGGGGCCTACGTCACCGCCAGCGCCCTGCGGAACTGGCCCGCGGGGGCGCTCGACGCCACCCACGGGGCGGGGGCCTTCGTCCGCACGTGGGGCGATGCCTACGGCTACGCCCTGGTCGCCACCGGCCGGGTCGAGGCCATGGTCGACCACCAGGCCGCGATCTGGGACATCGCCCCGATGCCCGTGATCATCGGCGAGGCCGGTGGTCGGATGTCTGACCTGGCCGGCACCGACAGCATCACGTCCGACAGCGGACTGGCCACCAACGGTCACCTCCACGACGACCTGCTGGCCCTCCTGGCACCGCGCTGAGGTCGACGTCAGCCGTTCGGGCTGAGGTCGGCTAGCGGTGCTCGGGGTTCGGGAAGTCGAAGCGGCAGCCGGCGTCCCACTCGGAACGCTGGTTGCCGTGCACGGGGATGCCCCCCTGGTCCTTGAGCATGCGGGCGATGTGCATGAGGTTCCAGGTCATGAACGTGGTGTTCCGGTTGGTGAAGTCGTTCTCGGGCCCTCCGGAGCCCGGGTCGAGGTAGGACGGCCCGGGACCGGCCTCGCCGATCCAGCCGGCGTCGGCCTGGGGCGGGATCGTGAAGCCGAGGTGCTGGAGGGAGTAGAGGACGTTCATGGCGCAGTGCTTCACCCCGTCCTCGTTCCCCGTGACCAGGCAGCCGGCGACCCGGCCGTAGTAGCGGTACTGCCCCTGGTCGTTGAGGAGGTGGGAGTTGCCGTAGAGGCGCTCGATGACCTGGGTGCAGACCGAGGACTTCTCACCGAGCCAGATGGGCGTGCAGAGGACCAGGATGTCGGCGGCCATCACCTTGTCGAAGATCGGAGGCCAGTCGTCCCTGTCCCACCCGTGCTCGGTCATGTCCGGCCAGACACCGGTGGCGATGTCGTGATCGAGGGCCCGAATGGTCTCGGTCTCGACCCCGTTGGCTTCCAGGATGCCGATGGCGACGTCGGCCAGGCCGGCGGTGTTGGACACCTCCGGCGAGCGCTTGAGCGTGCAGTTGATGAACAGGGCCTTCAGGTCCGAGTAGTCGACGGTCGTGGGCTCAGAGGCGGTCATGAGGGTGCTGTCTCCCGACCGGGCGATGCGTTACAACGAACCTCGGCCGGCACCGAAGAAGGCAAGCACGTCGTCGACGGTGGGGACCTCCTGGACCTCGAGGCTGGCCCCGAACGGCTCGTTCCAGAAGCCGCCCACCGGCGGCGGTGACCAGGGTCCGACGTAGAAGTAGGGCCAGGGATGGCCGGCGTCGCCAGGCGAGAGGCCGTAGTTGACCTCAGCGAACGAGGTCGCCAGGTCGAAGTGCTCGGGCCAGAGCTGGATCTCGCCGGGAGCGTCGTCGACGTAATGGGCACAGAGAATGACCAGCGCGGCGTACCCGACGGCGGTCAGCTCGGCCAGGAAGGCGGCAGCCTCAGCGTCGATCGCCAACTCCTCGTCGACGTCGGGCATGGGCTCCGGGGTGTACAGGTCGGCGGGCATGCCCGGCTCGATGTCGACCAGCACGCCCGCCGCGGCCAGCGTCGTCATCGGTGCCCGGTCCTCGATGGTCCCGCCCGCCAGGTCGTCGTCCCGGACGACGATCTCGGTGCCCACGACCATGGCCCGGCGCTCGACGGCGGCCCCGTCCCGGATGTGGAGGTAGTTCTGCGTGGCGAAGCCACCCGTGAACTGGCGCAGGCCGATGCGGTGACGGCCCTGGTAGAGGGCGGCGCCCAGCACGTGCTCGCCCACCGCGTGCAGCGAACAGCGGGTGGCGGCCAGGACGTCGGGGTCGATCATGGTTCCTCCGTCTCGCGAACGACGCTGACGTTACGACGAGACGCCGGCAACGGAATGCAGCAGCACTGACCCGCACCATCGCGGCGGCGACGGCACGGCGGACGTCGGCAACATCAATCGAGTGGCGCGTGTAACGCCGGGCCCGCCGACGAGACGGTTGGGGCATGACGGAGAAGCGCTGGCACAAGGTGGCCCAGGTCGACGACCTCCCGGACGGGCGGGTGACCACGGTCCAGGCCGGGAGCCGGTCCGTGTGCCTGACCCACTGCGGGGACCGGTTCGGCGCCCTCGAGAACCAATGCCCTCACCAGGGAGGACCGCTGGGCGAGGGCTCGATCGAGAAGGGCATGCTGCGCTGCCCGTGGCACGGCTACGACTACGACCCCATCACCGGCCGGCCCCCCACAGGCTTCAGCGACGCCCCCGAGGCCTTTCCGGTCGAGATCCGCACCGACGGCATCTACGTCGAGGTCCCCGACGAGCCGGAGCACGTGCGCACCGTCAGCGACGTCATGGTCGAGACGCTCGTCAACTGGGGCATCACCCACGTCTTCGGGATGGTCGGCCACTCCAACCTCGGGTTCGCCGACGCTCTCCGCCGACGGGAGGAGACCGGTGAGCTGACCTTCATCGGCATCCGCCACGAGGGGGCCGCCGCCTTCGCGGCTTCGGCCTACGGCAAGCTCACCGGTCGACCGGCCGCTTGCTTCGGCATCGCCGGTCCCGGTTCCACCAACCTGCTCACCGGCCTCTACGACGCCAAGCTCGACCGGGCCCCGGTCATCGCCCTCTCGGGCCAGGTCCCCTCCGACGTGCTCGGACGAGGCGCCTTCCAGGACCTCGACCTGACCGGGGCCTTCGCCCACGCCGCGGCCACATCGACCACGATCCTCCCCCACTCGAACCACGCCGAACTGACCACGTTGGCCGTGAAGCGGGCCATCGTCGACCGAGACGTCACCCACCTGGTCCTGCCCGACGAGGTCCAGGTCCAGGAGGCCCCCGACAGCCCGGCCGGTCGCCCCGACGGCCGGGTGGCGGACCGGGCGATCGCCCCGCCCGTGGCCGCCCTCGACGAGGCCCTCACCCTGCTGGCCGGTGCCCGGCGGCCGGTGATCGTCGTCGGTCACGGCGCCCGCTTCCACATGGACGCGGTCGTGGCTCTGGCCGACACCCTGGGCGCCCCCGTCCTCACCACCTTCAAGGCCAAGGGCCAGATCTCCGACCACCACCCGCTGGGCTGCGGCGTGCTCGGCCGGAGCGGGACCCCGGTGGCCAGTTGGATGATGAACGAGTCGGACCTGCTCGTGGTCTTCGGCGCGTCCTTCTCGAATCACACCGGCATCGCCGACTACAAGCCCACCATCCAGGTCGACGCCGACCCCATGGCCCTCGGCCGCTTCCACCCGATCACCGTCGGCCTCCAGGGGGATGTGGGTGTGTCCGCCCTGGCCCTCGCCGAAGCGGTCCGGGCTTCCGACGCCCGGGTCGACCAGCGGGCCGACGTGGCCGAGCGCTGGTCGATCTGGCGGGCCGAGAAGGAGCGCCGCCTGGCCGACGACCGAGGGTCGGGTGTCAGCTCGGCCGCCGTCTTCGCCGCCATGACCCGCCAGGTCCCCGACGACGCCGTCATCGCCGTCGACGTCGGCAACAACACCTATTCCTTCGGCCGCTACTTCGAGTGCACCGCCCAGTCCGTCCTGATGTCGGGTTACCTCGGCTCCATCGGCTTCGGGTTCCCCGCCGCCATGGGGGCCTGGGCCGCCGCCCCGGAGCGGCCGATCGTGGCCGTCACCGGCGACGGCGGGTTCGGCCAGTACCTGGCCGAGCTGACCACCGCCGTGAAGTACGGCATGGACATCACCCACGTCCTCCTCAACAACTCGATGCTGGGCAAGATCACCAAGGAGCAACGAGCCGTCCACTTCGACGTCTGGCAGACCTCGCTGCACAACCCCGACTTCGCCGCCTACGCCGAGCTGTGCGGCGCCCACGGAAGACGGGTCACCGATCCCGCAGACCTCGACGACGCCATCGCCGCCGCGCTGGCCCACCCAGGCCCCGCTCTCGTCGAGGTCATCGCCGACCCCGACCTCGTCTGAGCCCGTGCCCGACGTCTCGTTCACCGACCTGGCCCTCGTCATGGCCGTCGCCTTCGTCACCCCGCTCGTCCTGGGCCTGCTCCCCCGCAGCCCGGTGCCTTCGGTCGTGGTCGAAGTCCTTCTGGGCATCATCGTCGGGCCGTCGGTGCTCGGCTGGGTGGAGGCCGACGAGGTGGTCCGCATCGTGGCCGTCGTCGGGCTGGCCTTCCTGTTGTTCCTGGCCGGCCTCGAGCTCGACCTCCGCCAGCTGCACGGCCCGGTGCTACGTCGAGGGCTTTCCGGCTTCGCCCTGTCCTTGGGGCTCGCGCTGCTCGCGGGCTTGGTCCTCGACGCCGCCGGTCTGGTCGACGACCCCCTCCTTGCCGCCACGATCCTCACCGCCACGTCGCTGGGCCTCGTCATCGGGGTCCTGAAGGAGACGGGCCAGTCCGCGACACCAACGGGCCAGCTGATAATCGCCGGCGCGTCGATCGGCGACGTGGCCGCCATCGTCCTCCTGTCCGTTCTCTTCTCCGCCGACGGGTCCGGTACCGGCGCCCAAGTCGTCCTCCTCGTGGAGTACGCGGGGCTGGTAACGGCCATCGGCGTCCTCATCGCCGTCGCCGGCCGGTCCCACCGGCTCGGCGCCGCCATCGTCCACCTCCAGGACACCACGGCGGAGATCCGGGTCCGCGGGGCGGTGCTCCTGGTCGTCGTGCTCGTCGTCCTCGCCGAGCACTTCGGGCTGGAGACCATCCTGGGGGCGTTCATCGCCGGGGCCGTGGTCGGGGTCATCGACCGTGACGAAGCCATGACCCATCCTCAGTTCCGGGTGAAGCTGGAGGCGATCGGCTATGGCTTCCTCGTGCCGGTCTTCTTCGTCAGCAGCGGCGTGGTCTTCGACCTCGACGCCCTGCTCGACGACCCGTCCACCCTGGCCCTGGTCCCGGTGTTCCTGGTCTGCCTCCTCGTGGTCCGGGGCATTCCGGCCGTGGTCTACCGGCCCATCACTGGCGCCCGGGGTGCCGTGGCCGCGGGGCTCCTGCAGGCCACGTCCCTGCCGTTCATCGTGGCCGCCACCATGATCGGGGTCGAGCTGGGGTCGATTGACCCAGGCACCGCTGCGGCCTTCGTGGCCGCCGGCCTCCTGTCGGCCCTGTTGTTCCCCGCCCTCGCCGTCGCCCTGCTCGGCCGGTCGACCGCCGATGAACCCGTCGTACCGGTCCTCATCTCGTGACCACTCCCTGCTCTGGTGGCAACGCCGTGTCGTGGCGAACACCCTGCTTCCGCCAGAACGGCAAAGATGCGAGACGGTGGCGCGGGAGACGACGGTCGACTTCACCGACGACGGGCAGCTCGTTGAGGCCCTTCGTCGCCGGGACGAAGCGGCCTTCGTCTGGCTTCTCACCCGCTACGACGCGTCGCTCCACCGGGTGGCCAAGAACTTCGTGCGCACCGTGGCCAGCGCCGATGAGGTCGTCCAGGAGACCTGGCTCGCCGTGGTCGCCGGTGTCGACCGCTTCGAGATGCGGTCGACGGTCAAGACCTGGATCTTCCGGATCCTCATGAACGTGGCCCGCAGCCGTGGTGGGCGCGAGCACCGGAGCGTCCCGTTCAGCGACCTCGGCCCCGAGCCGGGCGAGGACGCCCCGTCCTTCGCCCCCGACCGCTTCCGGTCCGGCCTCCGGCGTTACCGCGGTCACTGGGCCCGGGGTCCCGAGCCGTGGGAGGAGCAGCCCGCGGAACGGCTTGAGGCGGCCGAGACCCTCGCCACCGTGCGCGGCGCCATCGCCGAGCTCCCCGACCGCCAGCGAGCGGTGGTCACCCTGCGCGACATCGACGGCTGGACCGCGGCCGAGGTCTGCGACCTGTTCGAGCTCTCCGAGGCCAATCAGCGGGTGCTCCTGCACCGGGGCCGCGCCCGCGTCCGCCAGGCGCTGGAGGACGCGTACATGGAGCGAGGGTCATGAGCGACGAGCTTCGCCGCCGACCGCGACCGGAGCGGGCCTGGGGCGACCCCGGCTCGATGGCCCAACCGCGCCCCAGGCGCCGCAAGGTCGATTGCATCGATTTCGTCGAGCGCATCACCGACTACCTGGACGGTGCCATCCCGGATCGGGACCGAGCCGCCATCGACCGCCACCTCGCCGCCTGTGCCGACTGCACCCGGGCCCTCGAACAGTGGCGGACGGTCGTCGCGTTGACCGGCCGCCTCGGTGATGAGGCCGTCGACGACCTCGACCCGTCCACCCGGGAGGACCTCCTCGCCGCCTTCCACGCCCAGCCCCCTGCGCCAGACTGACGGGATGCTCGATCACGATCGGCTCATCGCCGCGGAGGCCGAGGCCTTGGCCAGGGCCGCCGACGGCACCGACCTCGCCTCCCCCGTCCCGCACACCGACTGGACGCTGGCCGACCTGCTGGACCACGTCGGGCGCCTGACCTGGTACTGGTCCGGGCGGATCCGCAAGGCCGGCGGCGGGGACTTCTACGACACCGACCGGCCCGACGACGTGACCCGCCAGGACTGGGTCCGCCAGGGCACCGACACCATGCGGACCCAGCTCACCGAAGCGGACGCCGACGCCGAGATCAAGACCTGGGCGGGCCTCAAACCACCGTCCTGGTTGTGGCGGCGCATGACCCACGAGCTGGCCGTGCACTGCTGGGACGCCCAGGCCGCGGCGGGCGACCCGCAGCCCCTCGCCGTTCCTGTGGCCGATGACGGCATCGACGAGCTGCTGTCGGAGTTCACCCCTGCCGCCGAGTTGACCTCGGTGGGCGGGACCGTGCACCTCCACGCCACCGATGGCGACGGCGAGTGGTTCCTCGACCCCACCGGCGATGCCCTGTCTTGGGAGCGGGCCCACACCAAAGCCGACGTCGCCGTCCGGGGCACGACGTCGGACCTGCTGCTCGTGCTCTGGGGCCGCCTGCCTGTCGACAGGGTCGAGCTCCTCGGCGACGAAAGCGTGTTCGAGCGCTGGCGAGCCGCTACCCAGTTCTGATCTCAGCTCGTCGGGCCGGGCGACCGCCGACGCCAACGTCTCGGCACAAGTAGCCCTCGGCGGTGAACCGTGCCGAAGGTTCGAGGCGACCGGCACCTCGCACGCCATGGGTCTGCGTGGCCGGTTCTGAACGCGACCGTGCCCCGGCCGGCGGCCGGGGCACGGAGGGTCTCGTCGGGTCCGACGGGAACCCGGATCTGACTAGCTCAGGGCCTGCATGACATCGGCGTGGCCCTGCTTGTGGATCGCCGCGATCTCGTCGAGGTCGAGGTGGTCGAGGCGGTCCTGCCACTGGCTGCGCTCGCCGATGGCGGCGGCGTAGTTGGCCTTGCGCTTCGCCACCCGACCGACACCGTCACGGGCCGGGGCGGGGGCCTCGTTGCCCTCGTACTGGGCCTCGATGCCTTCCTTCAACATCTCCAGTGCCTCGGAACGGAGCTGGCTGATGCGGGACTCGGTGACCCCGAGGAACTCGGCCAGCTCGAGGCTGGTCCGCCCCTCCAGGAAGTAGCCGATGATGACCAGGCGCTGCCGCTCCGGCAGCAGGTCCACGGCGTCCCGCAGGTAGGCGTGCATCTCCCGGGTCTCCAGCTCCTCGAGGGGCTCGAGCTGGGTGCGGTCACAGAGGACGTCGACCAGGGTCAGGTCCTCTTCGGTGTCCTCGGTGACCTCGTGCTCGAGGGCCAGGACGACGGACCGGAACATGCGGTCCTGGAGCCGGTTCAGCTCGTCCATCGTCATGCCGAGCTCTCGGGCCATCTCCGCCATGTTGGGCACCCGGCCCAGCTCGGTGGCCAGACGCTGCTCGGTCTGCTCCATCTTGCGGGCGAGGTTGCGTACCGAGCGGGGCGCCCAGTCCGCGGCCCGCACCGCGTCGAGGATCGCGCCCCGGATGCGCTGGGCGGCAAATCGGTCGAACGGGACGCCGCGGCTGGCGTCGTAGCGACGAGCCGCCTCGACCAGTCCGAGGGCGCCGGCTCGAGCCAACTCCTCTCGGTCCACGTGGCGGGGGAAGTGCACCGCCACTTGGAACACGATGTGCCGAACGAGCGGCAGGTGTTCTTCGATCACTTTGGCATCGATGGCATCGCCCATCAGAAGTATCGCCCTCCTGGGTTGTTGTAGCCATCGGGGTTACGGCGCGACCGGCTGGATGCTTTAGGACTTTCTTCGAGATCGTCGCGGATTCGCCGACCGGGACCTGATCAGAGGTTGCCGTGGCCCTCGAAGGCAGCGGCCCGGACGCCCCGGTCGGCCAGGTCCCACAGCAAGGGGACCGGGTCTTCCAGCGCGGCCAGGCCGAACGCTCCGGTGCGGTCGATGGTGCCGTCGCCGACCGCTCGGGCCGTCACCGCGGCGACCGCGCCGGCTGCGACGGCGGGCCGGTCCATCGCGCCATAGACGACGACGTCCCGACTCCCGTCCCGGGCGCCTCGGACCTCGACCCGGATGGCCCCGGGGCCACCCTCGGGATGGGGCCGGCGCAGCATCGGCAGCCGGGCGGTCAGTCGGTCCCGCCGGTTGGCGGCCAGTCGGGCGGTGATCCGGCTCATGGGGCCGAAGGCGTCGACGAGGAGGAGCGGGTCGGGCACGGCGGCCCGGTAGCAGTCCCGGCCCCCCACGGGCTCGGGGAACCAGCACAGCTCACGGCCCGAGCCACCCGTGCGGGCCACCCACCCGCCGTCCCGCCAATCCAGACCGTCCTCACCCAGCGCCCGATGGTGCTGTTCGGCGCAGGCCGGGCCACCGGTGCCGACCTTGGCCACGTGGACCTCGTCGACGGCGTCGAGCACGGCGGAGGCGTGACGGGCCAGCAGGCAGCTGAGGCCAGGAGCGAACCCCGCTCCCACGACGATGGTGGCCGCCCGCTCGACAGCCTCCGGGTCGAGGTCCAGGAGCGTGCGGACGTCACCCACGTCGTCCGACGTGGACACGACCGAGCTGCCCTGACGCAGGGCCTGGGTCCCGAGGTCGCCTTGGGTCCCGGCCGGGGTGGCCAGCAGGACGACATCGGCCTCCGGCACGAGCGCCTCGGAGGCCTCGGCGCTGCCCCCGAGGAGGTCGGCGACCTTGCGCCGGGTCGCCGGATCGATGTCGGCCACCACGACGGTGTCGACGGCATCGGTGGAGGCCAGCTGACGGGCCGCCCGGGCCCCGGTGGCCCCGACGCCCACGACCGCGATCCTCAACGGAGCTCGGGGCCCTCGAGCTGACGCCAACCGCCGTCGCTCGGCGGAGTACCGCCCTTGCCCCGGACCCGGAACACGGCGGCGAAGAGGCCGGCCACCCCGATCGCGAGGAAGACCCGTCGGAGACGCTGCATGAGGCCCCGGACGGTACTACCGGTCGGTGCCATCGCCCTCCCGGCCCGAAATACTGGCGCCATGACCGTGCGCCACGTGAACCCCGAGGGCATGCACCAGAGCCCCGCCTTCAGCCAAGCCGTCGTCGTGGAGTCGCCGACGAAGACGATCTACATCGGCGGCCAGAACGGCGTCGGCCCTGACGGTCAGGTCGTGGGCGACACCCTCGGCGCGCAGTCGGCCCAAGCCTTCACCAACCTGGCCACGATCCTCGAGGCCGAGGGGGCGACGCTGGCCGACGTCGTGGCCTGGACGATCGTGGTGGTGGACGGGCACCCGATTCAGGAGGGGCTCGCCGCCTTCCAGGCGGCGTGGGACCCGGCCGACCCGCCGCCCGCCATCAGCGTGAACGTCGTCGCCAGCATGGCCAACCCGGCCTTCCTGGTCGAGATCACCGCCATCGCCGCCCTCTGACGGCACGTCGAGCGGATCCCGGCGGTGGTGGCACTGGTCGGAACCGAACCGGACCGTCACCATTCGTTCCCGGCGGTCATCCCGGAGGTGGTGGGGCTAGTTGGAATCGAACCAACGACCTCGCCCTTATCAGAGGCGCGCTCTAACCGACTGAGCTATAGCCCCGGGGAGGAGACACTTTACCGGTCCCCGCCCGGCGGCCGCCCTAGGTGAAGCGGAACGAGTCGACGACCTCGGTCCCCTTCGCTTCGCGGCGTGCGACAGTATCCACCGTGGAGCTGTTGGCCCAGGGCCGGGACTGCGACATCTACGACTGCGGTGACGGCACGGTGTTGCGGCGGTCCCGGAAGGCGTACGACCAGACCCACGAGGCCCGGGTCCTCCAGTACGCGGCCGAGCACGGTTATCCGGTGCCGAAGGTCCACGAGCTGGTCGAGGACGGTCGAGACCTCATCATGGAGAAGGTGGCCGGCCCGACGATGGTCGAGGCCATCCAGCGCCGCCCGTGGCACGCCGGCGTCATCGGCCGCCAGCTGGCCGACCTCCACGCCCGGCTCCACCAGATCCCGGGCCCGGACTGGCTGCCCGCCCTCCCCGGGGGCGACACCCTCCTCCACTTCGACCTGCACCCGATGAACGTGATCCTGGCCCCGACCGGGCCAGTGGTGATCGACTGGACCAACGCCACCCGGGGCCCGGCGAGCTACGACCTGGCCCGGGCCTGGGTGCTGATGGCTTCGGCCGAGGCGAAGGTCGGCTGGCCGCTCCGGCTCGTGCTGACCCAGGTCCGCCGACGCCTGGTCGACGGGTTCGTCGACGCGGCCGGGCGGGAGCAGGCCCGGTCCGGTTTGGCCCTCGCGGTCGAGCTGACCCTGCTCGACCCCAACATCTCAGACGCCGAGAAGGCCCGCATGCAGGCCCTGGCGGAGGCCGAGGGTCACTGACCCTTGCGGGCCCTGCGTTTGCGGGCGTCGGCCAGGTCCTGCTCGATCATGGTGATCCGGAGCCCGCCGGTGATGTCACAGATCAGGTTGAACAGGACCGTCAGCAGCCAGATGAAGAAGATGGCGGCGATGGCGATGACCGCGCCAGCCGAAAGAAGAGCCTCGAACATCTGCTGCGGGTTGAAGTTGAAGTCCTGGAAACCGAGATCGACGATGAAGTCCTCGGTGTTCTCCACCGAGCCGGAGGTCACTGCGGCCCGCCAGACCAGCAGCGAGGCGAGCACGACCACGCCCCAGATGCAGGCCACGAAGATGGTGGCCACCTTGAAGACCGACCAGGTGTCGATGTGGCGGACCACCCGGCGCACCCGGCGGGCCGAGGCCTTCATCTCCGCCCGGTGCGCCCGGCGCGACGGCTTCTTGGCCGTGACGGGGGGTACGACCGGGCCGGCCGGCTCGTCCTCGATCTCGGCGAGGGCGGCCTCGGGATGGTCCCCGTCGCCGGGGGCGCCAGCGTCGATGGCGGCGTCCCCGGGGGCGTCGTCGTCGAGCGTCGTCACGTCGCCATGATCGTGACCAGTGTCCGCCGGCACAATTCGAAGTGTACGGGGTCGCTGACAGGCAAGGGTTGGCAGAGTCCGGCCGCCGTGGCCACACGGCGGAGGGTGGCCACGAAGGAGCGGGGCACGTCGATGGCCAGGCCCCGCTCGTGCATCGACGTCCCCGGCCGGGCCACCGGATAGGGATTGCTGGCGCGCCGGGCCCACAGGGCGGCCTGCTGGGCCCGGCTCCGCCAGCCGGAGCTGATGGGGACCGGCTCGCCCAGGAGCGCCCCGGCCCGGGCGACGGCGGCGGCCATGGCGGGGGTCAAGCCCTCGGTCCCGACCCCTGAGGGGGGTGGCGGGGCCTGGGCGCGGGCGACGGCATCGGCCTCCCCCACTCGCACCGTGACCGTGGCATCACCCACCGCGCCTGTGACGTCAGCCGTCGGCGATCCGTTCAGTCGGGCCAGCTCGTCGGCCGCGGCCGGGCCTTCTGCCGCCCCGGCCAGCGCGGCGGCGTCGGCCGCGGTCTGGGCCTGCGCCCCCTCGACGGCCCGGCGGCCGACCGCGCCCAGCAGCAGGGCGGCTCCCACCGCTCCGGCCATGATCACCAGCACCAGGGGCAGTGCCTGCCCCCGTTCGGTCCTGCATCGCACCCGCGCACCTCCGGCTCAGCCGTTCGCGGGGGAAGCGATGCTTCTGGCCTCCGATTCGACCCCCCGGGGAGTCGAATCGGGAGCCAGAACGGATCAGTCGGGCGCGGGCGCCGCGTCGACGGGGAGGGTGGGGGCCGGGACGGCGTCGTCGGTGTCCTCGGACTCGGTGAAGACGGGGGCCACGGCGACGACGATCTCGCCCTCTTCCAGACGCATGACCCGGACGCCGGAGGCATCCCGACCTTGGGAGGAGATGTCCTTCACGGCGGTACGGATGAGGGTCCCCTTGGAGGACACGAGGATGACCTCGTCGTCGAGCTTCACCATCCGGCCGGTGACGACCGGACCCTTCTGGGGGGTCATCTTGAACCCCTTGACGCCCATGGTCCCCCGCCCCTTGCGGGGGTACTTCTCGATCTTGGTCCGCTTGCCGTAGCCACCCTCGGTGATGCAGAGCAGGTCGGCGCCCTCCTCGCTCACGGCGCAGGAGACCACGGCGTCGCCCTCCCGCAGCTTGAGGCCCCGGACGCCGGCCGCCGTGCGGCCCATGGGTCGGACCAGGTCCTCGCTGAAGCGCACGGTCTGGCCGCTGCGGGCCACCAGGAAGATGTCGGTGTCCCCACCGGTCTGGATGACCCGGACCAGCTCGTCGCCGTCCTTGAGGGTGATGGCGATGAGGCCATCGCGGCGGGACGAGTCGTACTCGGTGAACTTGGTCTTCTTGACCTGGCCGTTGGCCGTGGCGAAGAACAGGAACCGGCTGGTCTCGTAGTCCCGGGTGTCGATGATCGCCTGGATCCTCTCGTCCGGCTGCAGCGGCAGCAGGTTGACCATGGCGGTGCCGCGAGCGGTCCGGTCCTTCATGGGGATCTCGTGGGCCTTGAGCCGGTACACCTTTCCCCGGTTGGAGAAGAACAGCAGGTAGGCGTGGGCCGTGGTCGAGATGACCTCGGTGACGTAGTCGTCGTCGCGCAGCTTGGCCCCGGCCACGCCCCGGCCGCCGCGCCCCTGGGTGCGGAAGGCGTCAGCCTGGACGGTCTTGATGTAGCCCGCCGCGCTGTAGGTGACGACCAGCTCCTCGTCGTCGATGAGATCCTCGAGGTTCATCTCGCCCGGGTCGTGGGTCAGCTCGGTCAGCCGCTCCGACGCGTGCTTCTCTCGGACCTCGCCCAGCTCCTCCTTGATCACCGAGAAGAGCTTCCCCTCGTCGCCCAGGATGGCCTCCAGCTCGGCGATGGTCGCCCGCAGCTCGGCCAGCTCCTTCTCCAGGTCGATGCGACCGAGGCGGGTGAGGCGTCCGAGGGCCATGTCCAGGATGTGATTGGCCTGGATCTCGCTGAACTCGAAGCCCTCGCCCATCAGCCCCTCGCGGGCCTCGTTGCGGTCCTCGGAGGCCCGGATGAGGGCGATGATGGCGTCGATCATGTCGATCGCCTTCAGGAGGCCCTCGGCGATGTGCTCCCGGGCCTTGGCCTTCGCCAGGCGGAACTCCGAGCGCCGGCGGATCACGTTGACCTGGTGGTCGATGTAGGCCTGCAGGGCCTGGACGAGGTTCAGCGTGCGGGGCACGCCGTCGATCAGGGCGACCGTGTTCACCGCGAAGTTCGTCTGCAGCGGCGTGCGCTTGTAGAGGTTGTTGAGGATGACGAGGGCCGGCGCGTCCTTCTTGAGCTTGATCTCGAGGCGGATCTCCTCGCCGGCCGACGCGTTGTTGATGTCGGCGATGCCGGTCAGCTCGCCCGAGTCGACCAGCTCCTTGATCTTGACCAGGACGGTGCTGGGGCTGACCTGGTACGGCAGCTTCGACACCACGATCATGTCGTTGCGCTTGCCCTCGACGATCTCGGCCACGGCCCGGAGTCGGATGGAGCCGCGACCGGTGCGGTAGGCGTCCAGGATCCCCTGGCGGCCCATCATCAGCGCTCCGGTGGGGAAGTCCGGGCCCTTGATGAAGGCCATCAGGTCGTCGGGCGTGGCATCGGGGTGGTCGATCAGGTGGGTGGTGGCGTCGATGACCTCGCCCAGGTTGTGGGGCGGGATGTTGGTGGCCATGCCCACCGCGATGCCCTGGCTGCCGTTGACCAGCAGGTTGGGGAAGCGGGCGGGCAGCAGCGACGGCTCCTGGAACTCGCCGGAGTAGTTGTCGACGAAGTCGACGGTGTCCTCGTCGATCCCGTCGAGCATCGCCAGCGCGATCTCGGCCAGGCGGCACTCCGTGTAGCGGGCCGCGGCGGGCGGGTCGTCGGGCGTACCGAAGTTGCCCTTGGGATGGATCAGCGGGTGCCGCAGCGAGAAGTTCTGGCCCATCCGGACCAGGGCGTCGTAGATGGCCGAGTCGCCGTGGGGGTGGTACTTGCCCATGACGTCACCGGTGACCCGGGCGCACTTGATGGTGGGCCGGTCGGGACGGGCCCCGAGGTCGTGCATGCCCCAGAGGATCCGGCGGTGCACCGGCTTGAGGCCGTCGCGGGCGTCGGGCAGGGCCCGGGACACGATGACCGACATCGAGTAGTCGAGGAAGGAGCGCTCCATCTCCTCCTGGATCTCGATGGGCTCGAACTCCTCCTCGAAGAGGGTCTCGGCCGAGTCGTCGGGAGGTGGGGGGGACGGACTCATATGTCCAGGAACCTCACATCTTTGGCGTTCGTCTGGATGAAGTGCTTGCGGCTCTCGACGTCGTCACCCATGAGGACGGAGAGGACCTCGTCGGCGATGGCGGCCTGCTCGACCGAGACCTGCAGCAGGGTGCGCTTGGTCGGGTCGATGGTGGTCTCCTGGAGCTCTTCCCAGTCCATCTCGCCGAGGCCCTTCAGCCGCTGGAACTCCTTCTTGTGGGTGGGGTTCTCGACCAGGAAGGCGGCCTTGGCCGCGTCGTCCTTCAGGTAGATCTTGTCCTTGCCCACGATGGTGGAGAAGAGGGGCGGCTGGGCGATGTAGACGTGGCCCAGCTCGACCAGCGGTCGCATCTGGCGGAAGAAGAAGGTCAGCAGCAGCGTGCGGATGTGGCTGCCGTCGACGTCGGCGTCACAGAGGATGATGACCTTGCCGTAGCGGATCTTCTCGGCGTCGAACTCCTCGCCCAGGCCGGCGCCGATGGCGGAGATCAGGGCCTGGATCTCGTTGTTCTTGAGCATCTTGTCGATGCGGGCCCGCTCGACGTTGAGGATCTTGCCCCGAATGGGCAGCACCGCCTGGATGCGGGGGTCGCGGGCCTGGGTGGCCGGGCCCCCGGCGGAGTCGCCCTCGACGATGAACAGCTCGGTCTCGTGGCTGTTGCGGGACTGGCAGTCCCTGAGCTTGTCGGGCATGCCCGCCCCCTCGAGGGCGGACTTGCGCCGGGTGGCGTTGCGGGCGTCCCGGGCCGCGGTCCGGGCGGTGGCCGCGGCGATCGACTTCTTGACGATCTTGTTGGCCTCGGTGGGGTGCTCCTCGAGGAAGTCCCCCAGCTTCTCGTTGGTGGCCCGCTCGACGAGGGAGCGCATGGGGACGTTGCCCAGCTTGCCCTTGGTCTGGCCCTCGAACTGGGGGTCGCGCAGGCGGACCGAGATGATGGCGGTGAGCCCCTCCCGGATGTCCTCGCCCAGGAGGTTGGCGTCCTTCTCCTTGAGCAGGCCCTTGGCTCGGGCGTACTTGTTGACCACGTTGGTGAGGCCCTTCTTGAACCCCTCCTCGTGCATCCCGCCCTCGATGGTGTTGATGCCGTTGGCGAAGGAGTGCAGGCCGTCGGTGTTGTACCCCGTGTTCCACTGGAACGCGAGCTCGACCTCCATCTCCTCCTCGACCTGCTCGAAGTAGCCGACCCGGCTGAAGAGGGCCTCCTTGGAGGCGTTGACGTGCTTCACGAAGTCGACGATGCCCCCGGCGTAGCGGAAGACGACGGGCTGGGCCTCGGGGTCCCTGGCGTCGCTCAGCCGGATCTCCAGGCCCTTGTTCAGGAACGCCATCATCTGCAGCCGCTCGACCAGGGTCTGGGCCCGGAAGTCGACCTCGTCGAAGACCGTCGGGTCGGGCCAGAAGCGCACGGTGGTGCCCGTGCGGTCACGCGGGGCCTTGCCGACCGCCTTCAGCTTGGTCTGGACCTTGCCGCCCTTGGCGAAGTCCATGAACCAGCGCTGGCCCTCGCGGTCGATCTCGACCTCGCAGCGCTCGGAGAGGGCGTTGACCACCGAGACGCCGACGCCGTGGAGGCCGCCGGAGACCTTGTAGCCCTCGCCGCCGAACTTGCCGCCGGCGTGCAGGACGGTGAGGACGACCTCGGCGGCCGACTTGCCCTTGGTCTTGGTGTCCACCGGGATGCCCCGGCCGTCGTCACGGACCTCACAGCCCCCGTCGGCCAGCAGGACGACGTCGATGCGGGAGCAGTAGCCCGCCATCGCCTCGTCCACGGCGTTGTCGACCACCTCGTAGACCAGGTGGTGCAGGCCGCTGGGGCCGGTGGAACCGATGTACATCCCGGGCCGCTTGCGGACGGCCTCGAGGCCTTCCAGGACCTGGATGTCCTTGGCGGAGTAGGACGATTCTGCCTTGGCCACGCTGCCACGATCTTTCGGCGTAGAGAGGAGGGGGGACGTGGCTGCCATCGTACCGGCGAGGGGTGACAATTCCGACTCCGGACTACCGTGAAATGATATGAAATAGCTATCCTCCCGAGAGGTCCCCTGGGGACGGGTCAGGCCACGCGGGCGTCGGCCTCGGCGAGCCGGGCCCGGAGGCGATCGCGGAGCTCGGTGGTGTCGACCTCGCGGTAGGCCCGGCGTCGACGGACCACCACGAACCCCGTGGCGGCCACACCGGCGAGGCCGGCCAGCCCGAGGATCTTCAGGACCTTCACCGTCCCTAGGGTAAGCGCCATGGCCGCCCGCACCCCGAAGGCGATGTCGCTGGCGGACGCCGCCGAGCTGACCTCGACGGGCGATCTCTGGCTCTTCCAGGGCAAGAGCGCGGCCGACCGGGCCATCCGCTTGTTCACCAACAGCCCGGTGAACCACGTAGCCGTGGCCCTGACCCTCGACGACCTGCCGCCGTTGCTCTGGCACGCCGAGCTGGGCATGTCCACCGAGGACGTCTGGGTCGGCGAGCCGCAGCGCGGGGCCCAGCTCCACCGGCTGACCGAGGCCGTGCACACGTGGGTCGGCAGGTACGGCCAGCGTCCCTACTTCCGCCAGCTCGACACCGTCATCACCCGTGACATGGAGGACGAGTTCCTGCGGGTCGTCAACGAGTGGAACGGTCACCGCTTCCCGCGCACCGGCAGCCTGGTCCGTCGCTGGCTTTCCGGTCGGATCCGGCGCAGCGTCCCCCTGGAAGACGTCTTCTGCGCCGAGCTGGCCGCCATCACCTACCAGCGCATGGGCCTGCTCGGGAGCGAGCGGCCGGTCAACTGGTACGACCCCGGCCGCTTCTGGAGCGGTGACCGCCTCGAGCTGTCCCCCGGTGCCGTCCTCGGCGAGGAGATCGAAGTCGTCGTCTGAGCCGGCGCGATCTCCGCACCGAGTAGGTCCGCGCTCGCCTCGAGCTGAGTCAGAGCTGGCCAGTCGTCATGGCCGCCAAGAAGCCACCGTCGACGTGCAGGGCCTCGGCGGCCACGTACGTCAGGCGGGGGCTGTTCAGGAACAGCAGGGGCCAGGCCTGCTCCTCGGCCCCGCACCGGCGGCCGGAGGGGCCGATGAAGGCGTCGATCATCTCCTTGCCGGCGAAGGCCTCGAACGCGGGCATCATCGCGGTCTCGGTCGGACCCGGGTTGGTCACGTTGAGGCGGATTCCCGGGTCGGCGATGAGCTGGGTGCCCCGCCAGGCGACCCACAGGTTGAGCACCTTCTTGGACGGGAGATATCCGCTGTCGATCAGGGCGGGGTTGTCCTCACACCAGGCCAGGCCGGAGGCGAAGTCCGGGGTCTGGACCAGGGGCATCCAGGCCTCGATCTCCTGCTGCCACCCCAGGCCGGCGTTGGAGGCCACGCAGGCCGCGGCCGCCCCGGGCGCCATCGTCGGCACGAGCGACTCGATGAGGTGGCGCGCTCCGAGGAAGTTGACCGTCATCGTCTCGAGGTCGGAGAACGGTGGGCCGGGAAGGCCGGCGATGCTGAACACGGCCTGGACATCGGCCCCGATGGCCGCCGCCGCCACGTCGATCGAGTCGGGGTCCTTCAGGTCGACCCGGCGCGCCGTGGCCCCGGCCAGCTCGGTCGACTGGACATCCAGCGCGTGGACCTCGGCACCCAGGTCGACGAGCAGCGCGGCCGTGGCCGCGCCCATTCCCGATGCGGCGCCCGTGACGACGACCTTCTTGCTCTCGTACCCGAGCACGTCATCCATCCCCCGAGCTTCGCGCGCTCGCCCGTGCCTGTCGGACGGAGCGGCCGGGCTCAGCCGGGACGGTGGGCGACGACCAACAGGGAGCTCGCGTCGGCGTCATACGGACGACCGTCGATGCCGCCGAGCAGGGCGTCCACCTCGAGGGCCGCGGCCTCGACCAACCCTGCGATGCGGGCCGAGGGCAGGACCAGCTGGTCGATCGCGAGCACGCGCACTCCTGCGGCGTCGGTGACCTCGAGCTCACTCACAACTCGTTCGTGCTCGGGCTCCATGCGGTGACGGGCCACGACTCGGACGCCGCCGAAGTCGTGTTCGGTCACCGGAGCGAACGAGGCCGTCATCGATTCGGCCACGGTCGCCGACTCCATGACGAACCGGGCGCCCGGGCGCAGGAGGCGGGCCACCTCGGCCAGGAAGCGCTCGACCCCGTCCACCGGGAAGTACCCGAAGCTGTTGCCCATGCAGTAGGCGGCCCCGACCTGGGTCCGCAGGGGAACGGCCCGCATGTCCGCCCGGACCACGAGGACCGGTCGCGCCCCGACCGCGGCCCGCAGGCCCTGCGTGCCGTCGTCGGAGATGTCGGCCGCGATCACCCGCATCCCCCGATCGGCCAGGGGGAGCGCCAGCCGGCCACGGCCGGCCGGTAGGTCGAGCACGGTGTCGCCCGGCCGAAGGCCCAGTCGCTCGACCAGGAAGGAGACCTCGCCCTTCGTGTGCGACTCGGGCAGGGCGGCGTTCCAGTGGTCGTTGGCCGCCTGGTCGAAGAAGGTGCGATACCAGCCGTCGGTCACGTGGGGGGTCGGATCCGGACCTGGAGCCCGGTGACCACGCCGTCGCCCAGCACGACGGACAAGCGCTGGACGAACTCGGCCTCCCGCCATTCGAGGGATTGGCCGAACGCCGGGTCGTCAGCGTGCACGACCAGGATCCCGCTCCTGATCCCGACGGGCTCGGTGTGGATCGCCATGTCCCGTCCCACCACCTCGGCCCAGCGGGTGAGCAGCGAGTTGGTCTCGCGGACAGGCGCGGCGCCGAGATCGTCGAGCAAGGCCTCCAGCGAGCCCCGAAGGGGTCGCGGCGTGGTGGGCCGGCGGCCGGTCACGGGAGGATCTTCCCACCCGCCAAGGACAACCGCCGCTCGGGGTCGATCCCCGCGGGCAACTCCCCCGCCGTGGTCAGGAGGGCCTGGCCCGCGGGCAGGAGCTCGATCAAGGCCCGGCTGCGCCCGGCGTCGAGCTCGGAGAACACGTCGTCGAGGAGCAGGACCGGCGGCACCCCGACCCGGTCCGCCACCAGGTGGTGGACCCCCAGGCGCAGGGCGAGGGCCAGGGACCGCTGCTCGCCCTGGGACGCCTGCGTGCGCGCCGGGAGATCGGCCAGGACCAGGTCGAGGTCGTCACGGTGGGGGCCGACGGTCGACACCCGGCGCCTCACGTCCTCGTCGCGCGCCGCGGCGAGGGCCTCGGCCAGGCCGGCGGCACCGGCCCAGGACGGCCGGTGGCTGACGCCGACCGGGACCGGCGAGCCGGCCAGCCGCCCGTATGCCGCGGTCACCAGCGGCGCCAACGCGGCGGCGATCTCCACCCGGCGGGTCCCGATGGCCTCGCCCACCTCGATCAGCTTCTGGTCCCAGACATCGAGGGTCAGCCCGACCTCGTCGGTGAGCCGGCCGCCGGCCTGCTTGAGCAGGGTGTTGCGCTGCCGCAGGACCCGTTCCAGCTCGAGGCGGAGGGCGTCGTCCCGCGGGCGCAGCTGCACCATGGCCTCATCCAGGAAGCGCCGACGCTCCCCCGGCCCGCCCTTGACCAACACCAGGTCGTCGGGGGTGAAGATGCTGACCCGCAGGGCATCCAGCAGGTCACGGCGCCGGGCTCCCCGCTGGCGGTTGAGCTGGGCGACGGTGCGGCCCCCGCTGATCTCGCACTCGATGAGAAGCTGGCGGCCGTCCCGCTCGACCTCGCCCCGCACGACCGCTGACGTCGCACCCGACCGCACCAGCACGTCGCCCGGCGCGCCACGGAACGAGCTCAGCGTCGAGAGGAACCCGATGGCCTCCAGCAGCGCCGTCTTCCCCGCCCCGTTGGGCCCGGTGACCGCGGTCAGGCCGGGCGGCAACTCCAACTCGTCGTGCTCATGGTTCCTGAAGTCACTGAGCCAGAGCTTCCGGAGCTGCACCCCGTCCTCAGCTGACGCGGACCGGCATCAGGAGGTAGAGGAAGTCGGTGCCCTCGACGGCTTTGATGAGGGCGGGCTTCAAGGCGTCGAGGGTTTCGATGCGCAGCTCGTCGCCCGGGCAGACCTCGAGGCCCTGCAGCAGGTAGTCGGGGTTGAAGGCCACGGTCAGCTCGCTGCCCTCGAAGTTGGCCTCGACCGCGTCGTGGGCCTGG
The DNA here is from genome assembly GCA_963725155.1 of uncultured Microthrixaceae bacterium. GTDB lineage: Bacteria > Actinomycetota > Acidimicrobiia > Acidimicrobiales > DATDAH01 > DATDAH01. Next base: position 74,287 of record CAVRXU010000002.1, on the reverse strand, counting down.
CCCACGTCCTGGGTCACAGCCAGGAGCTCGAGGTCACCCTCGGGCTTCATGACCAGACGCACGGGCGTGGCCTCTCGGGCCAGCAGCTTGACCCGCCGGAGGGCGTCCAACAGCGGCCCCCGGCCGACCGACAACACGTTGGCCTGCCCCGCGGGGATCAGGCCCTGATAGTTCGGGAACTCACCCTCGATGAGGCGGGTGACCAACTTCGTGCCCGCGATCTCGAAGGCCGCGTCGCGGTCGCCGAGGCGCAGGGTGACCTCGCCCTCGTCGGGCAGGACGCGCTTCAACTCGTTCAACGCCCGCGACGGCACGAGGACCTTCTGGCCTTCGGCGAGGACCGAGACCCCGTTCATGGTCCGCACCGCCAACCGGTAGGAGTCGGTGGCCACCAGCTTGAGGCCACCTTCCTCCGCGCTGAGGAGCACCCCGGTCAGGATCGGCCGGGAGTCGTCGGAGCTCGCCGCCGGTGTGACCTGGGTCAGCGCGGCACCGAAGGCGCCGGCGTCGAGGGTGACCGCGTCGCCCTCGGGATCGGCGAGGCGGGGGAACTCGTCCGCGGGGATCAACCGGATCTCGAACTCGGCCGAGCCCCCGGTCACCCGGGCGTGCTCGTCGTCGGTCTCGAAGCGAACGAGGCCGTCCTCCACCGAGCGGACCACGTCGGAGGCCAGGCGAGCCGGCAACACGACGACACCGTCCTCCTCGCCGTTCACCCCCACAGTCACCGAGATGGTCAGGTCCAGGTCGCTGCCCGTGACCTGCAGGTCACCGCCGGCGAGCTCGAGGCGGACACCGGACAGGACGGGCAACGCCCCACCCCGGTTGGCCACGGCGCGCCCGGCCGTGCCCAGGGCCTCGGCCAAGACGTCGCGGTCGCAACGGAACTTCATGAGCGCGCCTCCCCGTCCAGGCGGAGAGTCACCCAGGTCGTGCGGCGGCCGGGCCAAGGGAACTTCATCGATCATTCCTGCTTTCGGTCATGGAGAGAGATCTTGTTCCAGGGAAACTACTAAGTGCTGTGGATTGGGGACGACCATGCGTTTGCGCTGGTCAGAGGCCGGTTTTCTGTCCCCACCCCATTCCCTGTCGTCCCCGGTCAGGCTGGCGCCACGCGGGAGCCTGGGGAGAACTCTCCTCTTGTCCCCAGCCGCTCCGGGGTCGAGGGGCGCGTTGTCCACCGGTCATCCCGTGGCCCGTCCCCAGCTCAGGCGGGCTGGCGGAGGGTGTCGATCAGGTCGGTGACCTGTTCGTAGAGCTGGCCCCGCTCGGCCATCAGGTCCGAGACCTTGCGCACGGCGTGGATGATCGTGGTGTGGTCTCGGCCGCCGAACTCCTCGGCGATGGCCGGGTAGCTGAGGTCGGTGAGGTCCCGGGCCGCGTACATGGCGACCTGGCGGGCGGTGACGAGCTGGCGGCGGCGGTTGGGGCCGATGATCTCGTCCACCGGGATCCCGAACTTGGCCGAGGTGGTGGCCAGGATGTGGTCGATGGTGATCGGCTTGGGCCCGGTGTCGCCGAGGATGGGGGCGAGGACGTCCTGGGCCAGCGTCATGGTGCACACGAGGTCGTTGAGCCGGCAGTAGGCGGTGAGGCGGTGCAGGGCCCCCTCCAGCTCGCGGATGTTGGTCTTCACGTTCGTGGCGATGAACTCGAGGATCGGCTCGGGGATGTCGACCTCGGTGCGCTGGGCCTTCATGCGCAGGATGGCGAGGCGGGTCTCGAGGTCGGGCGGCTGGATGTCGGTGACCAGACCCATGACGAACCGGCTGCGGAGACGGTCCTGGAGGGTGCCGATGGCGTCGGGTGGCCGGTCCGAGGTCAGGACGATCTGGCGATTGGCCTCGTGGAGGGCGTTGAAGGTGTGGAAGAACTCCTCCTGGAGCCCCTCCTTGCCCTCGAGGAAGTGGATGTCGTCGACGAGGAGCACGTCGATCTCGCGGTAGCGCCGCTTGAACTCGGTGGTCGTGTTGTTCCGGATCGCGTCGACGTACTGGTAGAGGAAGAGCTCGGTGCGGACGTAGCGCACGACGAAGGTCGGGTAGTTCTGCTTGATGTAGTTCCCGATGGCGTGGAGGAGGTGGGTCTTGCCCAGCCCGCTGGGGCCGTAGATGGTCAGTGGGTTGTAGGAGCGGGCCGGGGTCTCGGCCACCCGGAGGGCGGCGGCGTTGGCGAACTGGTTGGAGCTGCCGATGACGAAGGTCTCGAAGGTCTGCTCCGGCCGGACGTCGGCGGGGCCGGCCGACACGGTGAGCTCGCCGTCGAGGCCCTCGGGAGGCACGGGCAGCTCGTCGAGCAGCGGGAGCTCGTCGAAGGGATCGGCGTTCTGGTCATCGAGTCGCGACGGGTGGGGCAGGTCGAGGAGATCGGCTTCGACGGGATCAGTGGCGACGACGACGAAACGCAGATCGGTGATCTCGGGCGCGTGCTCGGCCAGGGCCTCGTCGATCAACGGGCGGTAGCGCACGTCGAGACGGTCACGAGCCATCAGGCTCGGTACGCCGAGCACCAGCGTGCTGCCCTCGACCTCGAGGGCCTCGGTGGGCTCGAAGTACATCAGGAAGACGCCACCGGAGACCTGTTGCTCCAACTCGCCGCGGCATCGGTCCCAGAGGTCGTGTGCGTGTTCGGTCACCAGACACCAGCTCCCCAGCCAAAACCCGGTTGTTCGTCATGCGAAAGGGCGTCCACAGCTTGTGGACGCCCCTGTGGAAAACAGCGAGCAGGGTCGATCGTCACTGACCGAATCGTCCTGGCCACAACTGCCGTTCTCGATGGTGCCCGTCGGCTCCGACAGGGTCGGAACCGGGCGGGTGCGTTTCCTGTCTACGCAGGGCGAGGAACCTAGCACCGCGCCTGGGCGGCTGCGAGACGAGGTCGTTTCCCCTGGTCAGCGCCCAGTTCGGGGATTCCGCCGGCACGAGGGCTCGGCGCTCCGGGCGTCGCCGACCAGGTCCGGCGCCCCGCTGGTTGCCGCGGGGGGTCGCGCGGTCTAGCGTGGCGCGATCGTCTGCCGGGTCGACCGGCAAGCGTGACCGACCACCGGCATCTTCAGGTGGTCGGGGCGTGTTCCCGTGTGTTTTCCCGTGGTCTCGGGTGATCCGATGGGGCGAACGCCAATCGATCTCGCCGCCCGGCATCAACCTCGGCCCGGGCGGCCCTTGGAGGACAGATGAAGCGCACGTACCAGCCCAACCGCCGTCGGCGGGCGCGGAAGCACGGCTTTCGCCACCGGATGTCGTCCCGGGGAGGCCGGGCGATCCTGCGGGGCCGTCGCCATCGGGGCCGCGCTCGCCTCTCCGCCTGATCTCCGGCGGTGCAGAACGGTCGCTCGGTGACATGGCGAAGCTCCTCGTGGTGCGCGGACGAGACTCGTTCGCCGCACTGGCGCGCCATGGCCGCCGTGTCCGTGAAGGCCCGCTGACCGTGGTCCACCGGTCGGCGGACACCGCGCCCAGGGTGGCCTTCGCCGTCGGCCGCCAGGTGGGTCCCGCCGTCGTCCGCAACCGCCTCCGCCGTCGCCTGCGGGCGCTGTGGCGGGAAGCCGCGCCACCCGGTGGCGACTACCTGATCGTGATCTCCCCCGCCGCCGCCTCGGCCACCCACGCCGAGCTGGCAACCCGGTTGTCGGCGGCGCTCGAGCGCCTGGGGATGCCGGCGTGAGCCGCTCCGCCCGAGTCCTCCGGTGGCTGATCCTGGGTTATCAACGCCTGCGGGCCGGCCGCCTCAGCCCTTGCCGCTTCTTCCCGACGTGCTCGGCCTACGCCCTGGAGGCCGTCGAGGTCCACGGTGCGCTCCGGGGTACGGGCCTGGCCGCCCGCCGCCTGTGCCGCTGCCATCCCTGGGGGGCGCACGGCATCGACCTGGTGCCCGAGCCCCGCCACTCCCCCGCTTCTCCCGCTGACCAGAAGGTGGTCTAGATGTTCGACGCTCTCGCCGGCCTGATGGCCTGGTTCTATTCGATCTGGCCGTCCTACGGCGGCGCCATCATCCTGCTCACCCTGACAGTGATGCTCGTTCTCACTCCGCTCACGCTGCGGGGCACGAAGTCGATGCTGCGCATGCAGCAGCTCCAGCCCGAGATGAAGCGGATCCAGAAGGAGTTCAAGGACGACCGGCAGCGCCAGAACGAGGAGCTGATGGCGTTCTACAAGGAGAACGGGATCAACCCGCTCGCCTCGTGCCTGCCGCTGCTCATCCAGATGCCGGTCTTCATCGTGCTCTATCGGGCGCTGCGGGGGCTGACGTCGACCAGCAGTGACGTGACTGCCCTCTGCCCGCAGGGGGGCTGCTTCGAGCCCAAGTACCTCAGCCACAGCTCCGAGCTCTACCAGAGCCTCGCCTCGCACACGCAGATGGACTGGTTGGGCTTCAACCTGGCCATCAGCCCGTCCCAGGCCTTGAGCGAGAGCTTCGTCACCTTCATCCCCTTCGGGATCATGATCATCGTCGTCCTCGTTTCCGGCTACGTCCAGCAGGCCCAGATCCAGGGTCGCAGCCAGAACCAGCAGAGCCAGAACGCCCAGCAGCAGATGATCATGAAGATCCTGCCCGCCTTCATCGGCCTGATCTCCTTCGGACTCCCCGGCGCCCTGGTGCTGTACTTCGTCACCTCGAACCTCTTCCGGGTCGGGCAGCAGTGGCTGATCACCCGCACCATCTACTCCGACGAAGCCGTCGCCGCCGGCGTCATCGAGGTCGAGGCGGACGAGAAGCCGAAGCCCAAGAAGTCGGAGGCCGCCGGCAACGGCAAGGCGGTGAGCGGCGGCACGAAGGGCAAGCCGACCCCGTCCCGGGGCGGCTCGTCCAGCAATGGCAAGTCGAAGGGCAACACCAGCAAGCGCACCTCGGGACGTGGCGGCACCACCCCGTCGCTGCCCCAGCCCCGTCCCCGCAAGAAGAAGAGGTAGATCAGTGGAGTGGGTACAGACCACCGGCAAGACGATCGACGAGGCCAAGGAACGGGCCCTCGATGAGCTCGGTGTCGATGACCGTGATGCCGAGTTCGAAATCCTGGAGGAGCCCCGGAGCGGGCTGTTCGGGCTGACCCGGGGCGATGCCAAGGTCCGAGCTCGGGTGCGGCCGACCACCCCGCGACCCAAGCAGGAGCGAGGTCGTCGCCGGTCCGGCGGTGGCAGCCGCGACCGCGGCCGTTCGGGTGGTGGGAACAGTGGCGGCCGCTCCCGGGGCAGCCGGGGTGGTGGCGACGGTGGCGGCCGCTCCCGCAACGAGGCCGCTGACCGGGATCAGGACCGCAAGCAGGACGAGGACCGTGGTCAGGAGCGCACCGGCGACGGTGGCGGCCGAGGCGGCGGCCGGTCCCGAAGCAACGACGGGGGTGGCCGGAACCGGTCCTCCCGGGACGAGGGCGGCCGTGAGCGGTCCCGTGCGAACGATCGACCCAAGGAAGACAAAGGGGAACCAATGAGCGAAGCCAGTGTCCAGGAGCAGGCGGCTGCCGCGGAGGAGTTCCTCTCCGGGTTGGTGGAGGCCTTCGGCCTGACCGCCGACGTGTCCTCCGAGGAGGTCGACGAGGCCGTCGAGGTGCGCATCGACGGCGAGGACCTCGGCTTGCTGATCGGGCCCAAGGGTCGCACGCTGTGGGCCCTGCAGGAGCTGACCAAGACCGTGGTGCAGCGCCAGCAGGGCGGCGGACTCTCGACCCGCATCCGGGTGGACGTGGCCGGTTACCGAGAGCGCCGCAAGGCCGCGCTGGAGCGGTTCACGCAGGACGCGGCCGCCGCCGTGCTGGACTCCGGCCAGGCGCGGGCCCTCGAGCCCATGGGTGCCGCCGACCGCAAGGTCGTCCATGACACCGTGAACGACATCGATGGCGTGGTCACCCGCTCCGAGGGCGAGGATCCCCGCCGACGGGTCGTGATCGCCCCTGAATGAGACCCTGACCGCCGTGCTGACCGAGGCCCAGGGCTTCGGTTGGATCGGTCAGGGTCCACTCGATGACCAACTTCGTCATGCCGGGGCCTTCACCCACTTGCTGGGTGAAGGTCCCGGTGTCGTTTTCGACCTGGGCAGCGGGGGCGGACTTCCCGCCCTCCCCTGTGCTCTCGCCACACCGACGTGGACTTGGGTCCTGCTCGAGAGGCAGCTCCGGCGGGCCGATCACCTGGTCTCCGCCTGCCGGCGATTGGGGCTGGCTGATCGGGTCGACGTGATCCACGCCCGCGCGGAGGACGTCGGCCGGAATCCGGCGTACCGGGCGACCGCCGATGTCGTGACCGCCCGGGCGTTCGGGCCCCCGGCCGTCGTCGCCGAGTGCGCTGCTCCTCTGCTCCGGGTCGGCGGCCGGCTACTCGTGAGCGAGCCACCCGACGGCGGGGACCGGTGGCCGGAGGCGGGACTGACCCCACTCGGCCTTTCGGCCGCGGTTGTCCGGGTCGTGAACGGTTACGTCGTGGCGGAATTGGCACAGGCTCGCTTGAGTCCGAAGTCCTACCCACGCCGCCCGGGAGTCCCGGTTCGCTCCCCGCTCTTCTGAAAAGTTTCCCGATAAACAACGTCTTCGTCTGGGAAGTCGTTGTTCATCGGGAAACACGCCGCCGGTCCTGTCACACCCGCCCTGCGCCGGCGAGACGCTCTCCTTCGGGCGAGTTCGAGGACCTCCGGTTGGAGCGCCACTGCCCACATGTCCGTCCACGGATGATGGCGACAAGGCCCGTCTTCTCGTTGACTGAGGTCGAGGGTCCTTGCGTTTGGGTGGCCGAACAGGAAGGATGGCGCCGATGGCGAGGACCCGTGGTCGCAAGCGCGCGCGTGCGGATGACGACGACGAACGAGTGGACGCCAAGGAGTACCAGCCCGACCTGACGGTCCCCCTGCCCAAGCCGCGGAACCCCCGGGTCATCGCCGTGGCCAACCAGAAGGGCGGCGTGGGCAAGACGACAACCGCGGTCAACCTGGGCGCCGGCCTGGCCGAACGCGGACTGCGGGTCCTCGTCGTCGATCTCGATCCCCAGGGCAACGCCAGCACGGGCCTCGGCCTGAACATCCGAGAGCTCGAGGCCACGATGTACGACGTGCTCCTGGACGACGTGCCCATCGAGGACTGCATCGAGCCCAGCGAGGTCCGCAACCTGTTCGTGGCCCCCGCCAGCCTGGACCTGGCCGGCGCCGAGATCGAGCTGGTGTCGGCCATGTCTCGGGAGCTGCGGCTGCGCACGGCCTTGGCCCCGGTGAAGGACGACTACGACTACGTCCTCATCGATTGCCCACCGTCCCTCGGCCTGCTCACCCTCAACGCCTTCGCCGCGGTGGGGGAGGTCCTGGTCCCCATCCAGTGCGAGTACTACGCCCTCGAGGGCCTCGGCCAGCTCCTGCGCAACGTCGAGCTGGTCCAGAAGGCCCTGAACCCCACGCTGGAGGTCAGCACCGTGGTCCTGGTGATGTACGACGCCCGTACGACGTTGGCCGAGGACGTGGCCACGGACGTACGCGAGCACCTGGGGGCCAAGGTGACCGACACGGTCATCCCCCGCACGGTGCGCCTGTCCGAGGCGCCGTCCTACGGGCAGCCCATCACCACGTTCGATCCGAAGTCCCGAGGGGCCTGGGCGTACCGGCGCCTGGCTGAGGAGGTGGCCAACCGTGGCGCGGCGTAGTGGCTTGGGCCGGGGCCTGGGCGCCCTGATCCCCGAAGATGCAGCAGAGGAACTGGGTGCCAGCTTCCAGGAACTGCCCATGGACTCGATCGTCCCCAACCCCTTCCAACCCCGGTCCGAGTTCGACGACGCCGGCATCGCCGCCCTGGCTGATTCCATCGAGCAGGTCGGTGTCCTGCAGCCCGTCCTGGTCCGGCCGGACGGTGACGGCGCGTACCAGCTGATCGCGGGGGAGCGGCGCTGGCGGGCGGCCCAGCAGGCCGGTCTCACCGTCATCCCGGCCATCGTGCGGGAGGTACGGGACGTCTCCGCCCTCGAGCACGCCGTGATCGAGAACCTCCACCGTCAGGACCTGAACGCGCTGGAGGAGGCCGCGGCCTACCAGCAGCTCATCGACGACTTCGGGTTCACCCAGCAGCAGTTGGCCCAGCGGGTGGGCAAGAGCCGGCCATCGGTCGCCAACACCCTTCGCCTCCTGAACCTGCCTCCGGCCATCCAGGGCCTGCTCATCGACGGCCGACTCGCGGCCGCTCACGCCCGGGCCCTGCTCGGTGTGGAGGACCGGGTCGAGCAGCAGCGTCTGGCCGAGCAGGCCGTGGCCGAGGGCTGGTCGGTCCGGCAGGTGGAGCAGGCAGTGAAGGAGGGGGCCCCAGCTCCCCCGAAGGGCCCCGACCGACCTCCGGAGCCAGGCACGACCCGCCCCGCTGCCCTCCTGGAGTTGGAGGAGTTGCTGTCGAGTCACCTCGACACTCGTGTAGCGGTCCAGACCGGGGCCAAGCGGGGCAAGGTCGTGGTCGAGTTCGCCGATCTTGACGATCTCGAGCGGCTCTACCGGATCATCATCGCCGGCGACTGAGCTCGTCCACCCCCGTTCAGAAGCCCGGTATTCCGGGGCGAACCGCCGTTGACCACAGGTTTAGCCACAGCTTGTGGATAACCCCCGAGGTCGAGGTTGAGGTCGAGGGTTGAGGGGCGGTCAAGGCGAAGTGCCACTCTCCGCGCGCAGACGACCACTAAACGGGCTGCTCAGGCGCTAAAGGGTGCCGTCCAGTCGGTGTTCGACCCACGTGGCGATGCCGCGGGTGAGTGCCCCGGCCAGATCGGCGGAGTGGACCACGACCTCGTCCACGGGCCCGAGCTCGCAGAGGACCGCCGGCATCTTGGTCTCCCGGAGCACGGGGAGGCGCATGCCCTGGACCGACGGCTCCACGTCGAGAACTGTTCTCAGTTCCTTGGCGCCGAGCTCGGCCAGCCGGCGCCCGCCGACGGACTCGAAGCCCTCGGTGGCGTAGAACGAGAGATGGCAACTCGGCTCGGCCACCAGACGGAGGCCGACGTAGAGCTCAGCGGCCAGGTCGTTGGCCTCCCGGGCCTGGGTCGAACCGTCGGCGGCGTGCAGGACGGTGACCAGGGCCCCGGCGTCGGTGAGCAGCCGGCAGACCCGGTCGGCCAGGGCATCGAGGGTCCCCGGGTCTCCGATGGCGATCCTGCGCTCGCCCAGGTGGCGCGGCGCGTCCCGCAGGGCATGGGCTTCGCGGGCCTGGGCCACGCTCGTCGGGCCGGCCCGTCGCCCGGCCAGACGGCGCAGGGCGGAGACCGAGTCAGGACCGCAGATCCCATCCGGGGTCAGGCCGCTGTTGCGCTGGAACTCCTCCAGTGCCCGGGCCGTGTCCGGCCCACAGATCCCGTCGACCCGCCCGGCATCGAAACCGAGGGCGCCGAGGCTGGACTGCAGCTCGGCCACGTCATCGCCCCGCTGCATGGGGGTGCGGTGATAGAGGAACCGGTCGCCCAGGCGCCACCCGGCCTCGACCAGGGCGGCCCAGGTCACCGGCCCCACGATCCCGTCACGGGGCAGGCCCCGCTGGGCCTGGAAGGCGGCCACGGTTGCCTCGGTGGTGGCGCCGAAGTCACCGGCGGGGTCGTCGGCCAGGTCGTGGCCGAGGGCGCCGAGACGCCGTTGCACGTCCCGTACCCCCTCGCCCCGCGCGCCACGGCCGAGGGGGAGGCCGGCGTCAGCGGGTTCGGGCACGGCAGGCTTCCTACCAACCGCAGGGCCTGAACGCCACCAGGGGAGCGGGCGCGACACGGGCCGCCGTCCCGGAGGACGGCGGCCCGTGGTCAGATCGTGGTCGGGTCAGGCCAGGTACTCGGACAGCTCCTGGACCATCTGACCCTTGCCTTTGGCCCCGATGAGGCGCTTGGCCTCCTGACCGTCCTTGAAGACGATCATCGTCGGGATGCTCATCACGCCGTAGCGGCGGGCGGCGTCGGGGTTGTCGTCCACGTTGAGCTTGGCGATGCGAAGCGAGTCGTGCTCGGACGCGATCTCCTCGAGGACGGGGGCGATCATCTTGCAGGGACCGCACCACTCGGCCCAGAAGTCGACGAGCACGGGGCCGTCTGCGCCGCCGATCTCCTCGTCGAAGGTGGCGTCGGTGAGCTCGCTGATGCCTTCTGCCATTGAAAGAGTCTCCTTGGTTCGACCCCGTCCAACCTACGCACGGGGAGTGACATTCCCGGGCCGTACGGCCCCGCGTCGGCGGGTCAGGCCTGGGCCTCGAGCCAACGTTCGGCGTCGATGGCGGCCATGCAGCCCGAGCCGGCGGCGGTGATGGCCTGTCGGTAGGTGTGGTCCTGGACATCGCCGCAGGCGAACACGCCTTCGACGTTGGTGGCGGTGCCCGGTCCGGTGATCAGGTAGCCCGAGTCCTCCATGTCCAGCTGGCCTTCGAAGAGCCCGGTGTTGGGCGTGTGGCCGATGGCCACGAAGAGCCCGGTCACGTCCAGGCGGGTGAGCTCGCCACTGGCCACGTCCTTGACGACCACGGCCTCGACGGTGGTGTCGCCCACCACCTCGTCGACCGCCGAGTTCCACTGGAAGCGGACCTTGGGGTTGGCGTGGATCCGGTCCTGCATGATCTTGGAGGCCCGAAGCTCGTCCCGGCGGTGCACGAGGGTCACCGTGTCGGCGAACTTGGACAGGAACATGGCCTCCTCGACGGCGGAGTCGCCGCCGCCGACCACCACGATGTGATGGTCCCGGAAGAAAAAGCCGTCGCAGGTCGCGCAGGTCGAGACACCGTGGCCGATCAGGCGCTCCTCGCCGAGGCCCAGCATCTTGGATTGCGCGCCCGTCGACACGATGATCGATTCGCCCAGGTACGTGGGCTCGGGGGCGTCGGGGTCACCGACCCAGACCTTGAACGGGCGCTCGCTCAGGTCGACCTTCGTCACCTTCTCGGTGCGGACGTCGGCCTCGAAGCGCACGGCCTGCTCCCGGAAGCGCATCATGAGCTCGGGGCCCATGACCCCTTCGGGGAAGCCGGGGTAGTTCTCGACGTCGGTGGTCAGCATGAGCTGGCCCCCGGGCTGGTCGCTGGTGGAGGACGGCTCGCCTTCGAGGACCAAGGGGCGCAGGTTGGCCCGGGCCGTGTAGACGGCCGCCGTCAGCCCGGCGGGACCGGAGCCGATGATGATGACCTCACGGACGTCAGCGGTCATGTGCCTTCTCTCTCGGGGCGGGATTGTGGCCACCTGGTGGGGGCGATGGCCCCACTCGCGTCATATGCCTTCTCTCCCAGGGCGGGATGGTGGCTGTCCGCTGGAACCGGTGGCCCCACCTGTGTCATATGCCTTCTTCCTCAGGACGGGATGGCCGCCGTCAGCGGTCATGTGCTTCTTCCTCAGGGCGGGATGGCCGCCGTCTGGTGGAGCCGGTGGCCATAGCCGCGTCATGTGCCTTCTCTCTGATGGGGTCCGGCTTCGGCAACGGTGCCGGGCCATCGGACATTCCCCGCTCAGGGCGCCTCGGGGGCGTAGCGCTTGCGCCACACCAGCAGTCCGCCCATGGTGAACAGCAGGCCGATGAGCAGGTAGGCCGACCACACCGCACCGGGAAGGTAGACGTCGACGATGCGGACGAGGGCGATGGTGAGAAGGATCAGGGCGACGAGGGCGGCAAAGAAGCCGATGAGGCCGTAGACAATGGCCCGAGCCGCGGTGAGAACGGGCCCCGTGGTCTTCTCGCGGACGGTGTCGACGACCTTGACGACGGTGTCGGCCGCCTGGTCGGCCCAGTCCTCCGGGGGCCCGGGGACGGTCGGACGGGTGGGCGCGGCCATGGCCGTCGAGCCTAACGGGCGGCCCGGGGTCGGTCCCTGCCGAGCGTCGTCAGCGGTCGGCGGCGGACCGAGGGTGGCGAGCGGTCAGAGGGGGAACGAGGCCAGGGTGACGCAGGTGTCGGCCGCGACCACAGTCACCTGGCGCCCGCCATCGGCGGTGCCGAAGACGTAGACCACGGCGGGGTCGCCGGCGAAGGTGGCCGAGGCCTTGACCAGTCGGCCGTCGAGGGACGGGTTGGCCTCCTCGAGGCGGATCTGACAGTCGTCGCTCTCGCCGGGCACGGGGGCGGCTTCCGGGAGGGAGCCGATGGTCGTGTCGGTGGTGGTCACGCTGCCGCTGTCCTGGGTGTTGAGGGCGGACCGGTCGACCGCCCCCGCGGCCACGAGGGCGTTGCGCAGGGCCTCGTCGTCCGCCACCGCTCCGAGCCTGAGGGTCTCGGTGTCGTCGAACGCCGCCGCGTCGTCGCCGTCCTCGGCGTCGCCCCCGCCGGCCGCGAACGTGTTGTCGGATTCCAGCGCGGCGTCGGTCGCTGAGTCATCGGACCCGCTGGCGGCGGTGTCGCTGCCACTCCGGTCGCCGTCGCCCAACTGGGCGACGAGGAAGCCGGCAGCGAGCAGGACGAGGAGGGCCGCGGCAGCCACGGCCAGGAAGCGTTGGTTGTGCCGGCGATGGGTCCGGCGCATGGCCACCACGACCTCGTCCCGACGATGACGCTCGGCCACGGCGGCGGCGATCGCCCGGTCGCGGACGGCCTCGGCCTGGGCTGCGACCGGCGCACCCACCCGCTCGGCGGCGTCGGCGAACTCCGCGAGCCGAGCCGACAGCACGGGATCGGCTGCCACCTGGGCGCGCTCGGCCTCGGTGGCCTCGCCGTCGAGGACGGCACTGACGAGATCGTCGTCGGGGCGGAATGGTTCGGTCATGACGGCTCAGGGGTAGGACGTTCGGCGGAGGGAGTGGGGTTCCCGGCGAGGAGGTGGGCCAGCGCGCCGCGTCCCCGGGAGATGCGGGAGCGGACGGTGCCAGGAGCCAGGTCGAGGACCTCGCCGATCTCGGCGTAGTCGAGCCCGCACAGGTCCCGCAGGACCACCGGGGCCCGGAACTCGGGGGCCAGCTGGGCGAGAGCGTGGTCGATGTCCAGCCGGTCGGCCACCGCCCCGTCCAGGCTCGGGGCCGTCGACGTCCGGGCGTAGGCGAGGGCGTCGTCGTCCATGGGCACCGGTCGCCGCTTGCGCCGCCGCAGCTCGTCCAGGCAGGCGTTGGTCACGACCCGGTAGAGCCAGGTGGTGAAGCGGGCCCGGCCGTCGTACCGGTCGAGGCGCCGCACCACCGTGATCATCGCCTCCTGCGTGGCGTCGGCGGCGTCGGCGTCGTTGCCGGCCAGGCGACGGCAGAGGGCGTGGATCCGGTCGTGGTGCCGGCGCAGCAGGGCGTCGAGGGCCTTGTCGTCGCCGTCCAGGGCGGCGGCGACCAGCGCCTCGTCGGAGATCGCAGGGACGATCCGCCGACGGTAGTGGGAACGGCGGATCAGCCGGGGGAGAGGCCGGCCTCGTTGATCACCGCGACCGGGTCGCCGGTGCCGAGGTCGGTGATCCAGAGCAGGACGACGCGGCCCGAGGTGCCCGACAGCTCGAAGGTGGCCTGGTCACCGAGATCGCTCTGGTCAGCCACGGGGCTGCCCCAGCCGGCGAGGTCGTCGGCGGGGTCGTCGGCCACATAGACCTGCGCGGCCCAGCCAGTGCTGCCGCTGTCCACAACGAGCTGGCCCAGGTCGCTGACCTGTTCGAGGGTGAGGATCAGGCCGACCCCGGACTTGATGCCCTGGAAGTCCTCCCGGCTGTCATAGGTCTCCGAGGTCCACGCCGTCTCGAGATCGCCGTCGACGGCCAGCGGCGCCTCACCGTCGTGCTCACCCCCGGTGCCCTCCGGGTCGAAGGCCGTTGCCGTGAGGGCAATGGCGTCCCCGCCGTCGCCGCCGGTGTCGACGCCGGGGACCGTCGGCTCGTCGCCCCCGAAGAGGTTGTCACCCAGCACGCTGCCCAGCAGGACGCCGGCCACGGCCAGGGCCACCAGGATCAGGCCGATGAGCAGGGCAGGCCCCGTCCAGTTGCGGGGTGGCTTCGCCGCCGGCGCAGGCCGTCCGGTCGGCGGCGGGGGGGTGACGGCCCGGGCTCGGCCCGCGGGAGGCCCGGTGGGGGGCGGGGCAGTGGCCCGCCGGCCCGGGGGAGGGGGTGGGACCACGGACGTGCCGTCGGCGGCCGCGGCCGACTCGAGGAAGGTGGGGTCGCCGTTGCCCGTCCCGGTGTCGCCCGGGCTCGGCGCCAGGGCGGCCAGGAGCTCGGTGCGCAAGGCGGCGGCGGAGGCGGGGCGGTCGTCGGGGTCCCGCTGCAGGCTGTGCAGGATGACTGCTTCGAGGGACCGCGGGATCTCGGTCCGGACCTCCCGCGGGGGCATCGGGTCCTGGTGCAGGCGGGCCAAGACCGTCGCCGTGTCGGTGTCGCCGCTGAACGGGACCCGACCACAGACCATCTCGTAGAGCACGATCCCGAGGGAGTAGAGGTCGGTGCGGGCGTCGACCGCCGTGCCCGACACCTGCTCGGGGGCCAGGTACTTGGCCGTGCCCAGCACCGTGCCCTCGGCGGTGTGGTCGGCGTCGGTCAGCTTGGCGATGCCGAAGTCGGCCACCATGACCCGCTCGTCGTCACAGATCAGGATGTTGGCCGGCTTGATGTCCCGGTGCACGAGACCCGCCCGATGGGCCGATTCGAGCGCCTCGGCCACACGGGCCCCGATGTCGACCGCCTCCGCGGCGGGCAGGGGCCCGCGGTCGTCGAGGTGCTTGCGCAGGGAGACCCCCCGGACGAGCTCCATGACGATGGCCTCGTCGCCGTCGCTGCTGTGCGTGTCGTAGATGGCGACGATCGAGGGGTGGGTGAGACGGGCGGCGGCGATGGCCTCCCGCCGGAACCGGTCGACGAAGTTCTGGTCGCCGGCGAGGTGCGGGTGGAGGACCTTGATGGCCACCGGCCGGTCGAGGACCTGGTCGACGGCCTCCCAGACCTCGGCCATCCCGCCGACGGCGATGCGGCGTTCGAAGCGGTACCGGCCGGCGAGCAGGGTTCCGTTCCGGTCGGACCGCTGCGTGGGCGGGGAGGTCGGCGGGTCGGCCACGGCGGTTCCACGCTACCGCCGGGCCGGTCCCGGGCCCGGGCAGGTCGACGGGGGCGGGGCGCGTGGGCCAAAAGCCCCATAAAGGCCCCGCCCGGGTGGGCCGTAGACCTCGCGGTGGAGGCAGTGTCCGTTCGGCGAGCCGCGGCTGCGGTGACGTTGGCCATCGTGGGGGCGTTGGCCGTCCCGACCGCGGCTCCGGCGCAAGCCCCGACGACCCGCCGGATGACGCTCGACGCCGTGCAAACCACGGTGATGACCGACGAGGGCGGTCATCACGTCGATGGTCACGGCGGGGCCGGCGCCACCGAGTTCGGCACCTCCGGCACCGTCTGGCCCGACCTGGACCTGACCTTCGGCTTCGTGAACCACACGGCGGACGTGTCCGTCGCGGCCCAGGAGTCGGCGGTGGCGACGGCCCTGGCGACGTGGGCCTCCGTGGCGCCCTTCACCTTCACCCTGGTGCCCGACTGCGGCCTGGCGTTCAACGCCGCCGGCTGCACGACCCCCGACATCCGGATCAGCTTCGGATCCGGCGACCACGGTGCCGGACCAGACGATCTCGACTTCGACGGCCCGGGGGGCACGGCGGCCCACGCCTACTTCCCGCCCCCGAACGGGTGGTCGGCCGCCGGTGACGTCCACCTCGACGATGCCGAGTCCTGGTCCACCAGCGGCAGTGGCGTCGACCTGGAGAGCGTCGTCCTCCACGAGCTGGGCCATGCCCTCGGCCTCACGCACGCCACGGCGGCCCAGTGCCCGCTCCAGGCCAGCAGCACCCGGCCGATCATGTGCGGCACCCTCGTGGGGGTCGACCGCACGCTGGCCCAGGACGACATCAACGGGATCCAGTCCCTTTACGGGCCGCCGGCCGTCGCCTGTGCCGGCCGGGCCATCACCGTGGACCTGGCCCGGGGCCAGGTCCCGACCGGCGGCGCCGATGTCATCCTCGGCACGCCGGCGACCGACGCGATCAACGGTGGTGGCGGTGCCGACACCGTGTGCGGCGGCGGTGGCAACGACACCATCGACGGCGGCGGTGGCAACGACCGGATCGTCGGCGGCGGTGGCAACGACACCCTCTTCGGCCGCACCGGGGTCGATCGCCTCGAGGGCGGGACGGGCCGCGACCACCTGCTCGCCGGGGACCAGAACGACACGCTTTACGGAGGCGCAGGAGGGGACAACCTCGACGGCGGCACCGGCGCCGACCGGCTGTACGCGGGCACGCAGTCCGACATCTGCTACGGCCGCGGGGGTCAGGACTCCGCTACCGGGTGCGAGCACTCCAGCGGCATCGAGTCCCGGATCCACTGACTGTCACCCTCGACTGCCTTCGCTCTGCTCAGGACGTCCGGCGCCGCCGAAGGGGTGAGCACGCGGAGCTGCGCCGGCGGGCCCCCTACGCAGCCTGCGGAGGGCTAGGGCTTGACCCAGAAGCTGACGCCCATGACGCCGGGCCCGCCGTGGGTGCCGATGACCGGGCCGATCCGGCCCTGGCCGATCTCGCCGGGGTAATCGGCGGCCAGGAGCTCGACCAGCTCGCCGGCGTCGTCGGGATCGCCGGCCATCACCCAGAGGATCTCGATGTCGTCGCCGAACTCCAGCACCTTGTCCCGTAGCCAGAGCAGGCCCTTCTTCCGGGTCCGGGGCTTGGCCGCCTCGTGGACCTCACCGGTGCTCATGTCCAGGATGGGCTTGATCGACAGGACGCTGCCCATGAGCTGCTGCGCCTTGCCGATGCGTCCCCCCTTGAGGAGGTTGTCGAGGGTGTCCAGCATCCCCCACATGCGGGTCCGGCCGGAGAGGTCCTCGACCTTGGCCTCGATCTCGGCGGGGGAGGCCCCCGCGGCGGCGGCCTCGGCGGCGGCGACCACGATGTTGCCGAGCCCGAGGGTGAGGGCCTTGGAGTCCACCACGGTGACCGCGACCTCGCCCTCCAGGGACTTGGCCGCGGTGGCCGCCGACTGCATGGTCGCCGAGAGCGCGGCGGAGAGGTTGATGCAGACGACGGCGTCGCCCGACGCTCCCTGCTTGCGGAAGGCCTGCTCGAAGGCCCCGGGGGAGGGGGCGGCGGTCTCGGGCAGCGTGTCGGACGCGGCCATCCGGGCGTAGAAGTCGTCGTTGCTGAGCTCGACCCGGTCGACGAACTCGTCGTCCCCGAAGCGGATGGACAGCGGCACCACCTCGATGCCGTGCTGGTCGACCAGAGCCTGGTCCAGGTCGCAGGCGCTGTCGGTGACGATGCGGACGGCCATTGAATCCTCGGGTCCTCGTGGGTGACGGGTGGGGTGCGTCGCGGCCTCGGCCGGCGGCGCGGGGCGGAGCGTAGTGCTGCCCTCGGATCAGACCGGGGCCGGCTCCGGCGGGTTACCGGTGTCGGGGTCGACAAGACGGCGGTTGCGCCGGGCGCTGCGCCAGTGGCTGGCCCACCAGACGACGAGGACCAGCAGGGCGCCGATGGACAGGACGAGTCCCACCCCCGACACGGCGGTCGAACGCACGGTGACCCGGGCCCGGCTGACCGTCAGCACGCCGTCGGGGGAGGTGGCGGTGATGCGGAGCGGGAAGGCCCCGCTGGCCCGGGCCACCACCGGGACCTCGACCCGGTTCGGGCCCTCGTCGAGGCGGAGGCGTTGGCTGGCGCCGTCGGGGAACTCCAGCTTGTTGTCGCTGTCGAAGGCGAGCCGGACCTCGACCGGGGCGCCGGTGTCGTTGCGGATGGTGAGGGGGATGTCGCCTTCGCGCGATGTCAGCGTCACCGTCTCGTCGTCGGTGATGGCCACAGCCGCGGTGCGGGCCGAGATGGCCTGGCTCACCGAGCGGAGGTAGGAGGCCCGCCGGCTCTCGGTGAGGTCGATGGCTCCGGAGACCAGAAGGCGGCGTCGGAGGTCCCGGGTGAGGGGGTCGGCCTGCCCCGCGAAGCTGGCGTACCCGTCCACGGTCTCGCGGGTGATCGCCAGGTTGCGACCGTAGGCGGTGAGGTCCTGACCGGACAGGGCGATGCCCTCGACGACCGGCCCGGGCTCCACGCCGGGACCACCGGGCGGGTCGGCGTCGAGGAGGCCGGCCAGGGTCACCGCTCGGGTCGGGCCTCCGGCCCGCAGGCCCTTCAGGAGGGTGTCGAGGAAGGCCGCGGGCAGTGGGCGATTGGCGGTCAACTCCAGCGCCACGCCGGCCTCGCTGTCGCCGGTGGCGATGCCACCCTCGTCCGGTGGCGCCGAGAGCAACGCCAGGTCGGCCAGGGCGCGGTGGGCCATCAGGACGGGGTCGCCCGTCCCGTTGACATGGGCCCGCAGGACGGGATCGGCGAGGGCGGCATCGATGGTCTGCCCGGTGGCGCCGGTGACCAGGACCGGCTCGTCGATCGGCACGGTGGTTCCGGTGACCGACTCGTGGCGGAACAGGCCCCGGTCGATCCCGGCCCGGGCCAGGGCATCGATGGCGTTCGTGGTCGGGTTGCCCGCACCCACCCAGGTCCGGTGGTCGATGTCCTGGCGCAACACCCGGCGCAGGGTCCGGTCGCCGGCCTGGAACTGGTCCTGCAACGGATCGGCCAACTCGGGAACGCCGGAGAAGGCGGCCAGGTCGAGGCGGACGTAGGGCCCGCCGACCACGTGGCGGCCGGCCAGCGCGGAGCGCACGGTGGCCATGAGGCCGGGATCCACCCCGGCCACGGCGGCGAGGGTCTCCGGGGTGGGAGCGACGGTCAGGGGCACGTCCTCGTACTTGTCGAGGAGGCCGGCCCGGACCTCCAACAGGCGTCGGGCCCGGTCACTGACCACGGCCCGGCCGTCGGGTCCGTAGGAGGGCGGCGCGTGCAGCGGCAGCACCACCGCGGTGAGCAGTGGGGTCGCGGCTGCATCCTCGGCCGTGCGCACGATGAACGTCAGCATCCGCGGCCCGGTCGTGCCGTCGGCCGCGGCCACGGCGAGGGCCAGGGGATACACGCCGGGATCGGCCAGGGGGAGGCCGGCGTTCGAGCCGTCGGTGGCCAGGCGGAGGCGGTAGGCGTTGTCCCGTCCCCGGGGGACCAAGGCAGTCGGCACCGACAGGGTGTCGCGGATGTCGCCCAGCAGCGCCGGGTCGGTCCCTCCCCGGATGAGCGCCTCCCGAGAGGTCAGGGCGCCGTACAGGGTCAGCTCGAGGGTGCCGTCCTGGGGCAGGCCACCCTCCAGGGCGAACGCCAGCGAGAAGGTTTGGTCCTCGGCCACCCAGGGCGTCTGGGCGACGAGGTGGGGCCGGTGGGCGGGGACCTCCTGGGCCCCGGAGGGGCCGGCCCCGCCGAGCAGGGCCGGGACGAGGACGGCCAGGAGGATCCCGAGGAGGCCGACGCGCCGCCTCAACGGAGGGGGGCCCCGAGCACGTCGAGGCCGACGGGCTCGGGCCGGAAGCCCAGCACCTCGTAGAGGTGCAGCGCGGTGGTGTTGCCCTCCTGGGTGTTGACCACGGCCCGGCGAGCGCCCCGCCGGTGAAGCCAGTGGAGGGCGTCGGTGACCAACTCGCGGCCCAGGCCGTGGCCTTCGTGGTCAGGGTGCACGGCGACCCGCTGGAGGTAGCCCCGACCCGCGGCCCTCCCGGCCACGGCGTAACCCACGACCGCGCCGTCGGCCAGGGCCACGCGGAAGTGGACCGACGGGGTGGCCACCAGGGCCTCCTTGAGGCCGGCGGCGTCGAGGCGCCACGGGGGCGAGAAGGCCGCCTGGTCGACCGCCAGGACGGCCGGCCTGTCCCGGCGGCGAGCCCGCCGCAGCCGGCCGGGCCGGCGGGGCGGGGAGAGCCCGGACAGGTCATGGGCCAGGAGGTGGAGGTGCTCGTCTACGGCAAACCCGACGTCGAGGAAGGGGCCCTGCTCGTCGGGGCTGAGGGCGGCGGTGCGTACGCGCTCGTAGCCCGCCTCGGTCAGCTCGTCCAGGACCAGTCGGAGGGTGTCGGCGTTGATGCGCCGGGTGGCGTAAGGGACCAGGTGGGCCGTGGAGGGGTCGACCGGCCACGGCCGCACGCGCAGCGCGCGGTACGGCGGAGCGGTGGTCATCGCGGCCGAGGATACGGGACCGCCAGGGCCCGGTCGGGGCCGCCCCTCGGCGATCCGTGTACTGGCGTTCGTGGTCGGGTGCGAACGGCGGCCCACAGAACGATCGGGAGGGGGCGGGAGGCGCGCCGCTAGCGTCGGTGTCGTGGCCGCCGTGCTCCTCGCCACCCATCCGCGCTTCGGCGACCACGACACCGGGCCGGGCCACCCCGAACGACCGGCTCGCCTCGGCGCCGTTCTCGACGGTCTGACCGCGGCGGGCCTCGACGACGCGCTGGTCCGGGTCGCCCCCCGCCCCGCCACCCGGGCCGAGCTGGAGGCCGTCCATCCCGCGGCCCACCTGGACCGACTGGAGGCGCTCTGCCGCTCCGGAGGAGGTCACGTGGATGCCGACACCCGGGTCAGTGGTGCCTCCTGGGCCGTAGCCCTGCTGGCCGCCGGGGCCGGGATCGACGCCGTCGAGCGGCTCGATCGGGGTGAAGCCGACGCCGCCTTCCTCGCCGTGCGCCCGCCCGGCCACCACGCCACTGTCGACCGTGCGATGGGGTTCTGCCTGGTGAACAACGTGGCCGTGGCCGCCACCCATCTGGCCGACCGCGGCGAGCGAGTGCTGGTCGTCGACATCGACGCCCATCACGGCAACGGCACCCAGGACGTGTTCTGGTCCGACCCCCGCGTCCTCTACGTCTCCTTCCACCAGCACCCCCTGTATCCGGGCACCGGCGCCGCACAGGACGTGGGGACCGGCGTGGCCGCGGGCACGACGGTCAACTTCCCGTTCCCGGCAGGCGCCACCGGGGACGTCTATCGAGCCGGCATCGAGGAGGTGCTGGCCCCGCGGGTGGCGGCCTTCGCCCCGACCTGGCTCCTGATCTCAGCCGGCTTCGACGCCCACCGTCGGGATCCCATCACCGACCTCGGGCTCACCGCGGGCGACTATGCGGACGTGACCGCCGACCTGTTGGCCTTCGTCCCGGCGGGTCGGCGACTGGTGTTCCTGGAGGGGGGCTATGACCTGACGGCCCTGGGTGAGTGCGCCGCGGCCACCGTCGGCGCTCTGCTGGACGAGGCCGTCCAGAGCGAGGCCTCGACGGCCGCCGGACCCGGCCGCGAGGTCCTCGGTGTGGTGGCGGCTGCCCAGGCCCGAGCTGACGAGGCGGCGCAGGCGTGATCCCCGAACGACACCAGAGCGCCCTCGCGCCCGTCCTCGATGTGGTCGCCCCCCTGGCCGAGGCCTTCGCCGCGGCCGACTGGCACCTCTACCTGGTGGGGGGCGTGGTCCGCGACCTCCTGGTGGGCCGCGACCTGGCCGACCGGGACATCGACCTGACCACCGATGCCCGTCCCGACCGGATCAAAGCGCTGATCGCCGACCACGTCGACGCGGTCTGGACCCTCGGCGAGCGCTTCGGGACCATCGGGGCCAAGGTCGGCGACTGGACGGTCGAGATCACCACCCACCGGGCCGACGTCTACCTCCCGGAGTCCCGCAAGCCCGAGGTCCAGTTCTCCACCGAGGTCGAATCGGACCTGTCCCGTCGGGACTTCACCGTCAACGCCATGGCCCTGGGCCTGCCCGAGCTGGAGCTCATCGACCCCTTCGACGGGGCCGCCGACCTGGCCGCCTCCCGGCTCCGCACCCCACTCGAGCCCCAGGAGTCCTTCAGCGACGACCCCCTGCGCATGTTGCGGGCGGCCCGCTTCCTGGCCGGCTACGGGCTGGTCCCGTCCGACGAGCTCGTGCAGGCCGTGCGCGACATGGGGGACCGGCTGGCCATCGTGTCGGCCGAGCGGATCCGGGACGAGCTGGACAAGCTCATGGTGGTCGACGACCCGTCCGACGGGCTGTGGTTCCTGGTCGAGACCGGCCTGGCCGAGGAGTTCCTGCCCGAGTTGCTCCAGATGCGCCTCGAGCAGGACCCCATCCACCAGCACAAGGACGTCCTGGCCCACACCATCGCCGTGGTGGCCAACACCCGGCCGGACCGACTGGTGAGGCTCGCCGCGCTGTTCCACGACGTGGGCAAGCCCAAGACCCGGTCCTTCGGGCCCAACGGCGTCATGTTCCACCACCACGAGGTGGTCGGGGCCCGCATGACCAAGGACCGGATGACGGCCCTGCGCTACGCCAACGAGGACGTGGCCATCGTGACCCAGCTGGTGCGCCTGCACCTCCGCTTCCACGGCTACGGCACGGGCACCGGGTGGACCGACGCCGCCGTGCGCCGCTTCGTCCGCGACGCCGACGACCAGCTCGATCGCCTCATCGAGCTGACCCGCTGTGACTGCACGACCCGCAACCAGCGGAAGGCCGACATGCTGGCCCGGCGCATGGACGACCTCGTCGCCCGCATCGTCGAGCTGCAGGCCGAGGAGGAGCTCAACGCCATACGTCCCGACCTCGACGGCCGCCAGGTCATGGATCACCTCGGCCTGACTCCGGGCCGGGAGGTCGGCGAGGCCCTGGACATGCTCCTCGAGCTCCGCCTGGACGAAGGGCCCCTCAGCGAGGAAGACGCCTACCGTCGCCTCGACGCCTGGTGGGCCGATCGCTCGACCTGAGGCGGGCCCAAAACCAGAACAGGGCCCCTCTCGGGGCCCTGTTCAACGGGCATCACCACCGTCGATCTCCGCACCGCAGCCCGTCCCTCAAGTACCGACTACGCCTGGCCGATCACTCTTCGAGCTGCGGTGCGTCAAGACGCCACTATGCCATCGGAGCCCGGCCCGGGCATGGGCCATCCGACTCATTTACCTCTTGAGTTCCTTCACTTCGTTCAGGAACTCCGGCGCCGCCGATGCTGCGTGTCCGTGGTGGTGCTCCGCTTCGACTGCGCACCCTGCCTGCTGGCTGCGGGCTGGTGGGTCAGTCGCCAGCCGATGCTGCAGGTCCGCGGTGGTGCTTCGCTTCGACTGCGCACCCGGGCTGCGGGCTGCGGGCCGGTGCCTCAGTCTTCGAGCACCGCCTTCAGGACGCGGTGGACGTCGGTGAGGTGGTGGTGGAGCTCGTGGACCGTGTGGCGGGCGATCCAGTCGACGTCCCGCAGCGCGGGCTCGGGGTAGTTGTACGTGCCGGTCCGGCCCCACCCGGCGTCGTCGAGTGAGGCCAGCAGCCCGATGAGGGCCACGGACGCCTGCTCGAGGGCGGCGGCGACCGCGTTGGGGTCCTGCTCGTTGTAGCGCTCGTTGACCGCCAGTTCGTCGCGACCCATCGGTACGAAGGTGGGCGAGTCCTCGTGCTGGGCCAGCTCGATGCGGGCCCGCTGGTTGAGGAGCACGTCGCGGACGTGGCAGCCGTACTCGAGGGCCGACCAGCCGGCGACCGGGTGCTGTCGGAGGAAGGCGGCCGGGGTCTCAGTCAGGCGTTCGCCGTGGTCCTCGGCCAGACCCCGGAGGTGGTCGCCGATCTCGGTCCGGGGGAAGCCGTAGTAGTCGAACGCGCAGGCCTCGCACCGATCCAACGACTAGGAGCCTTCCTTGCGGGCCCGGAGGACGAGGGTGGCCGGCATCCACGCCATGGCGGCGGCCCAGTGCGTGCTGCGGGCGCCTCCAGCCACCGGCTCGGGCTCGAGGAAGGTGTCGACCCGGAACTTGGCCCGGGTGAGGCTGGTGAAGAGGCCACCGATGGTGTGGGTGTACTCGGCCTCGACACCGTCGGTCCGGCCGGGGAGGGCCTCGGCGTCGGCGTACCGGCGGGCCAGGCGGGGTGGCTCGCCGCTCTCGGGGTCGAGGCAGGCGAACGCCGGGTGGGGGAGCGAGAGAGCGAGGGCGCCGTTGGCGCCCAGGACGCGGTGGACCTGGCGGAACACCCGGTTCAGGTCCTCGACCTCGGCCAGGGCCGAGACGGACAGGGTGGCGTCGATGGAGTCGCCCCGCAGGAAGGCCAGGTCGGCCAGGTCGGTGCGGTGGAACTCCACCCGGACATCGGCCTGCTCGCAGGCCTCGCGGGCCTTGTCGACCCGGCGGGGCACATGGTCCACGACGATGACCTTGGCGTCGTTGCGGGCCAGGGACAGGATGGCGTCGGTCCGACGACAGCCCAGGACCAGGATGCGCTTGCCGGCCACCGGGCCGAGGAGGCGCAGCCCGGTCTCGCCGGGGATGTCCGGCCCGTACTCGAACTCGGCGAAGCTCATTGCCGTTGACCGCCTTCGCTGCGCGCTGCCGATCCCGCGTCGCCGAAGCCGACGGTCGAGCGGGCTCCGGTCCGCTCCGCCGCGTTCATGTCGGTCCCTCGAAGGTCATGGCGTCGAACTCCCAGAAGGCTCGCAGGGCGACCAGGCGACCTTCGTCGTCGACCCGGTAGGTGTAGACGCCTTCGACGACCGAGCGGTTGCCGTCGGGCAGCGTCGTGGTGATGCGGCCGACGTTGGCGCACTCGTCGCCGCAGGCGTACGACTCGCGGAGCGTGAACCGGACCTGACCCAGCGAGACGACCTCGTCCCAGAAGTCGGCGATTGCGGCCTTGCCCCGGCGGCCGAGGCCGTCAGGGTTCAGCGGCGAGGGTCCGATGGGGTCCTCGAGCACGGCGTCGTCGGTGAACAGGGCCAGCCACCCATCGCGGTCGCCGGCCTCGACCGCCGCCATCGACCGTTGGGAGGCCAGCCGAGCCGGGCTCTCTACCCCACTGCTCTGCTCTGCTCCGCCGCCGCCTCCGATCTCGGTGGTCGGCAGCGCTGCTCCACGCCGTTCCGCAGCCTCGCTCACATGGGGTTTCTAGCGCGCCGGCCGCCCCGGTCGCCGATGACGACCTAGCCTCCGGCCCCATGAGCTTCCGGGTGGAGGCGATACGGGGCGCCGAGCACGGCGGCACGGTCGACTACCGGTTGGCGCGCGCGGGCGTGCTGGCCGAGTACCGCAAGGGCCGTCTGGCCCGTCACGAGGTCTGCGACGCCCACCCCGAGCTGCTCCGGGTGGCCCGGGACTACGTCGAGGAGTCCACCCAGCTGGACTGCCCGGTGTGTGAGGAGGTGAAGGTCAAGCTGGTCTCCTACGTCTTCGGGTCCTACCTGGGCCCCGCCGGGCGCTGCGTGCGGGACCGGGTGGAGCTGGCGATGGTCACCCGGCGCAAGGGCACCTACCGCTGCTACGTCGTCGAGGTCTGCCCTGGCTGCGGCTGGAACCACCTGTCGAGGGTCTTCGAGGTGTGACTCCCGTCGCGCCCCGTGACGGAAACATCCCGTAATCGAACGGTAACCTCAAGGGCCGGCTCGATTCCTCGACCCCTTCTTCCTGCATGCCTTCGGACACCACCACACGCGACGACGCCGACGCGGACGACGAACGCCCCTCCATCTGGGGTCGCTACCGCCGCCGCCGCTTCCGCCGTCGCAGCATCTTCTGGCGCTGGCGCCGGGTGCTGTTCCTGGCCATGCTCGTGGTCATCGCCAGCTTGGCCGGCCTCGGCCTGGTGCTCTCCAACATCGAGCTGCCGCCCCAGAGCCAGAGCCTGGCCGAGACCTCGTTCATCTGCACCCGGGAGGTCACCGGGCGCTGTGGGCCCGACAACGCCGCGGCCCAGCTCAACGGCGAGGAGAACCGGGTCATCGTCCCCTACCGGCGCATCCCCGAGGTCCTGATCGACGCCGTCATCGCCGCCGAGGACCAGAACTTCTGGGAGCACAACGGCGTCGACCCCGCCGGCATCGCCCGGGCGGGATGGGCCCAGGTGTCGGGGCGCAGCGTGTCCCAACAGGGTGGGTCGACCATCACCCAGCAGTACGTGAAGACGGTCTACCTGACCAACGAGCGCACGATCGCCCGCAAGATCCGCGAGGCCATCTACGCCGTCGAGCTCGAGCGGGAGCTCTCCAAGGAGGAGATCCTCGAGCGCTACCTGAACACCGTCTACTTCGGTCGCGGTGCCTACGGGGTGCAGGCGGCCGCGCAGGCCTACTTCTTCGAGGACGTCGAGGACCTCTCGCTGACCGACGCCGCGTACCTCGCCGGCCTCATCCGGTCGCCGGAGACCGCGGATGCCGACCGGCAGCCCCGGGAGGCCTATCGGCGCCGGAACACCACGCTGATCAACATGAAGGAGCTGGGCTACATCACCCAGGAGGAGTACGACGACGCCATCGCCGTCACCTGGGCCGTCAACCCCTACGGGATCTGCCCGGACGAGTGCCCGCCGGGCAACGTCCTGCCCCGGACCCAGGCCCAGCTCTTCTCCCACGTGCGGGGCCACGACATCGGCTCGGAGTACTTCTATGAGACCGTGCGCCAGCAGCTGGTCGCCCTCTTCGGCGAGGAGACCGTCTACGGCGGCGGCCTCCGGGTGTACACCACGCTGGATCAGAACTGGCAGCGCCAGGCCTACGAGACGGTCGTGAACAACTACCCGTCGGGGGCACCGACCTCGTCGATCGTCGCCATCGGGGCCGACGGCCGGGTGCGAGCGATGATGGGCGGGCGGGACTTCAACGTCTCCGAGGTGAACCTGGCCACCGGGGCCAAGGGTGGGGGCTCGGGCCGCCAGCCCGGTTCGTCGTTCAAGCCCTTCGCCCTGGCCGAGGCCTTCGCCCAGGGCTACTCGGCCGAGGCCACCCTCCCCGCGCCGAGCAGCGTGACCCTCGACATCCCGGGCACGGTGGACTGGCACGTCAGCGGCGGCGGCTCCGCGTCGGGGAGCCACACGTTGTTGAGTGGCATCCAGGCCTCCTCCAACGTGGTCTTCGCCCAGCTCATGCTCGAACTCGGCCCCGAGAACGTGATCGAGATGGCTCACACCCTCGGCATCAACTCCGAGCTGCCCGCGGTGCCGTCGATCGTGCTCGGCGCCGGTGAGGTGTCGGTCCTGGACATGGCCAGCGCCTACTCCAGCTTCCGGGACCACGGGTTGCACAACGAGCCGGTGATGATCGAGCGCGTCGAGGACGCACGGGGCAACGTGATCTACCGCGCTGACGAGACGCCCCAGCAGGTCATCTCCCCCGAGGTGGCCGACACCGTCACCACCGCGTTGCGGGGCGTCGTCTCCGGTGGCACCGGCGTCCAGGCCCAGCTGTCGGGCTGGGATGTGGCCGGCAAGACCGGCACCACCCAGAGCAACAAGGACGCCTGGTTCGTGGGGTACACCTGCAACGTCACCACCGCGGTGTGGGTCGGCAACGTCGGTGGGCCGGGCGAGGAGATCGCCCCCCTTCCGGGCGAGGGCGGCACCTTGGCGGCGCCCCTGTGGCACGAGTTCATGGAGCGCATCACGTCGGCCGGGTACGTGCACAACGACTGCGCACTGGCCGAGGTCACCGACTTCCCGGGCCGGACCGAGTTCGAGGACCGACAGGTCGACGACACGACGTCCCAGCCCACCTGCCCCGCGGGCTACACCCTGGCCGACCTCGACGGCGACGGCGTCGCCGAGAGTTGCGAGCAGAGCAGCGACGGCGGCGGGCCGACCCCGACGACCGAGGTCCCACCGCCCACGACCGAGCCCCCACCCGCGACCACCGAGCCCCCGCCGCCGACCACGACCATCCCGGCTCCGGCGCCGCCCGGCGCGGCTGTCCTCCCGCGCCAGCGCGAATGACGGCTCGAACCGATCTGTTTGTCCGACGAATGTTGAGGAGCTGACGATGCGTGCCCGAGGTTGGTCAGGAGGCAGTGAGGCGAACCCCACCTACGGGCTCGCCATCACCGCGTCCGACCGTGACATCGTGATCGACAAGTCCTGGGAGAGCGTGCGTCTCTTCCTCGGCGACGCCGCTGAGGCGGTCGAGGTCAACCTGTCCGCTGCCTTCTGGAAGAGCTGCCCGGAGTTCCGGCACCCGGCGATCCGGACGTGGTTCGAGGAGCTGGGCCTGGCCCCGTGGCGAAAAGGATCACCACCGGCGTTCGGCGTGCGCAACATCGGCGAGAACCAGTTCACCGTCCGCCGGCTGGAGCGCAAGTCCCTCATCTGAGTCGTCCTTAGCCTCGGGGGGTGGCCGATGCCCTCGCCGACCGGGCGCTCGACGAGCCCCACCCGGCCCGGCTGGCCCCGGACCACCCCGCCCGAGAGGCGATCCTGGCCGCGCACGCCGCGGCGATCGCCGCCGAGGAGCCGCTCTACCCCGACCCGGTCACGGGCCTTTTCGTGATGACGGCGGCCTACCTG
The DNA here is from genome assembly GCA_963725155.1 of uncultured Microthrixaceae bacterium. Taxonomy (GTDB): domain Bacteria; phylum Actinomycetota; class Acidimicrobiia; order Acidimicrobiales; family DATDAH01; genus DATDAH01. The sequence goes on along the minus strand of CAVRXU010000002.1, from coordinate 46,251 downwards.
GTCGAACGGGGGACGTGCTGTGACACCGGGTGTCGCCACTGCCCCTACGTCGACTGATCGCCGTCGCCCGCCGCGTCCTCGGCTCCGACGACCCGGTGCGGGTAGTGGGTCAAGCAGGGGAAGCACCACTGCTCCGTGCCCTCGGCCTCGGTCACCTGACGCTCCTGGTCCCAGGACTCGGGCACGACGTAGACCCGGACGACCTCGGTCACGTCCTCGTCGGCGCGGCCGCAGGAGTCACATGTGCCCGTGGTCACCGTGCTGAGGGCTCTTCGCTGGCGCCCATCGCCTTGCGGGCCTCATTCCGGCCCGCCGATCGGCTCCGCCGCCCATTGGTCTGGTCTGGCATCGGGGTCCCAGGGTAAGCTGACGGCCATCGCCGGCAGCCGAATGTGCGCTGGACGAGAAGGAGATGGCTTCGATGAGCAAGCCTGTCACCGCGCCCGACATCCGGCACCGCAAGGTCCGGGACGGACACGATCCCCTGGTCATGGTCACCGCCTACGACGCGCCCGGCGCTCGCATCGCCGATGAGGCCGGCGTCGACCTGATCCTGGTCGGCGACTCGGTCGCCATGGTGGTCCTCGGCTACGAGGACACCCTCCAGGTCACCATCGACGACATGGCCCATCACACCGCGGCCGTGGCCCGGGCCCGACCCCGCCCTCTCATCGTGGGCGACATGCCGTGGATGAGCTACCACGTGTCCACCGAGGAGACCGTGCGCAACGCGGCCCAGCTCATCCGGGCCGGCGCCGGCTCGGTCAAGCTGGAGGGCGGCCAGAAGCGCCTGCCGATGATCGAGGCCATCCTCGACGCCGAGATGCCCGTCATGGGTCACCTCGGCCTGACCCCGCAGTCCATCAAGGCCATGGGCGGCTTCAAGGTGCAGGCCAAAGCCCACCAGGCCGCGCTGGACCTGGTGGCCGACGCCAAGGCGCTGGCCCACGCCGGGTGCTTCGCCGTCGTGCTGGAGGGCGTGCCCACCGAGGTGGCCCAGATGGTCACCGAGGCCGTCGACGTGCCCACCATCGGCATCGGCGCCGGCCCCGGTTGTGACGGTCAGGTGCTGGTCGCCCACGACCTGCTCGGCATCGAGGACCGCATCTCGCCCAAGTTCGTGCGCCGGTACGCGTCCATGAAGGAGGAGATGGTGGGGGCCATGGCCCACTACGTCGACGACGTGCGCAGGGGCACCTTCCCCTCCGAGGCCGAGAGCTACCACCTCTCCGACGAGGTGGCCGAGACCCTCGGCCTCTACGGCCGCGCCGGGTAGCGCTCGGCCAACCGCCACACTGGACCACCCATGTGGTGGTCCCGTCTCGCCAAGTCGCTGGTCGTGGTGGTCGTCGTCGCCGGCTGTGCCGACGACGGCGGCGGGACCGCGGTCACCACCGTGGCGCCCGTGACCGTGGCTGATCCCATCGACCTGTCCGCCGAGGGGCAGCGAGTCGGCGTCCGGGCGAGTGACGATCCCGGGCTTCGACGAGGTCGGTGTGTCGGTGACCAGCCAGGAGGGTGCCGTCGTGGAGTCCTGCCTGCTGTTGGCCGCCGCCGCCGAGCAGTACACCCAGGGGCTGATGAACGTGGTCAACCTGGGCGACTACGCCGGGATGCTGTTCGACTTCCCCGAGGGCAGCCGGGACGGCGGCTTCTGGATGCGGGACACGCCGATGCCGCTGTCCATCGCCTACCTCGACGCCGAGGGGGCCATCGTCTCGACCGCGGACATGGACCCCTGCCTGGACCTCGGCGACCAGTGCCCGGGCTACCCGCCCGAGGGGCCCTACGCCGACACGGTGGAGGTCCCGCAGGGCGCCCTCGCCAGCATCGGCCTCGACGGACCCGGCGCCCGTCTCGTTCAGACCGGGGCGTGTGCCGCCGATTTCTGACTCGACTGTCACAGCTCCGGGGGACACTGCGGTCATGAAGGAAGTACGGGCGCGCCCCGTTAGCCTCGGGGGCCGACAAGGTCTCCCTCCGGGGAGACACCGACCCTGCCCCCACCGGGGCTCCAGGTGCATCGGCGCCGGAACCGAAGGGAAGTGATGCTCGCATGACGCGGGTGTATGAACTCATGGTGATCTTCGACCGCGAGGTCGACGAGTCCACCATCGACGGGCTGCTCAACCAGGTGACCTCGATGATCGGGGACGCCGGTGGGCGCGTGGCCACCACCGACAAGTGGGGCATGCGCAAGTTCGCCTACGAGATCGATCACAAGGACGAGGGCTACTACGTCGTCCTGGAGATCGTGACCGAGGCCACCGACCTCCACGAGGTCGATCGCTTCCTCCGCCTGGCGGACGAGACCGTCCGCCACAAGACCTTCCGTCTCCCCGATGCCGAGGCCACCCGCCGCGGCCTGCTCGGGGACTCGGTGGAGCCGGCTCCCGCCGGCTGATCCAAGGAGCAGAGCAAATGGCACCAGGCAACACCGTCACCATCGTGGGCAACGCCACGCGCGAGCCCGAACTGCGGTTCACCGCCAGCGGCCAGGCCGTCGCCACCTTCGGCGTGGCCGTGAACCGACGCTGGCAGAACCGCAACAACGAGTGGGAGGAGTCGACCTCCTTCTTCGACGTCACCTGCTGGGCGCAGCTGGCCGAGAACGTGGCCGAGTCCGTTCCCAAGGGTGGTCGGGTCGTCGTGACCGGCCGCCTGGACCAGCGGTCCTGGGAGACCCAGGAGGGCGACAAGCGCTCGAAGGTCGAGATCGTGGCCGACGACATCGCCCCCAGCCTGCGGTGGGCTACGGCCCAGATCACCAAGAACGAGCGTCGCGAAGGCGGCGACGGCGGCGGCTACGCCGGCGGTGGCGGTGGTGGGGGCGGCAGCAGCCGACCCGCTCCCAGCGAGCCGACCGGCGGCGGCGAGTCGGCGGCGGCGGCGGCTACGACCCGGACGAGGAGCCCTTCTAGATGGCCAAGCAGCAGGTCCGACGGACCAAGAACAAGGACAACGCCCGGCGGGGCAAGAAGAAGGTCAGCATCCTGCTCCAGGAGCAGGTGCCGTACGTGGACTGGAAGGACGTCAACCTCCTTCGCCGGTTCATGAGTGACCGGGCCAAGATCCGCGCCCGCCGTGTGACCGGCAACACCCAGCAGCAGCAGAGCGAGATCGCCATGGCGATCAAGAACGCCCGTGAGATGGCGCTGCTGCCCTACACCAGCCGGGTCACCACCCAGCGCACGTCTCGGGATCGCGGCGAGCGGGGCCCTCGGGCCGACGCCCCGATGCCCATGCCGACGCCGGCGACCCCGCCGCCCACGGGCGCCGGGGGCGACGAGGAGCTCGACCTGGCGGCCGAGCTGGACGGTGTCGACGCCACCTTCGAGGCCGCGCCCGAGGTGGAGGCCACCCCCGAGGCCGAGGCGGTCGGCGCCCCGGCTGAGGAGGGCTGATGGAGCTCATCCTGCGCTCCGACGTGTCCGGGCTCGGTCATCGCGGTGACATCGTCGAGGTGGCCGACGGCTACGGCCGCAACTTCCTGCTGCCCAAGGGCCTGGCCATCAAGGTCACGGCCGGGGCCCGCGAGCAGGCCGCCTCCATGGCCAAGTCCCGCGCCGTGCAGGACGCCGCCGAACGGGAGGCCGCCGAAGGCGTCGCCACCCAGCTCGCCGGCCGCACCATCACCATCGCCATGCGCGCCGGTGACGAGGGCAAGCTCTTCGGCTCGGTGACCGCGGCCGACGTGGCCGATGCCGTCGCCGCTCAGGCCTCGATCGAGATCGACCGCCACGATCTGGAACTGGCCAACGCCATCAAGGAGGTGGGCACCCACGAGGTCGTGGTCCGCCCGCACCCCGAGGTCCAGATCCCGCTCATCGTCGAGGTCACCCCCGCCTGATCCGTCGTTCGAATCAGGAGCGCTCGGGACGGGACGCGCCCCGGCGGGCTTCTGCCAAGAAGCGGCGCAGATTCGTCCCGGACGCCAGGCGTTGCTCTGGCGTCATGGTCAGTTGCTGACGGATCTGAGCACGGTCGACACCGCCGTCAGCTTCGACAGCACGGCGATGCGCCTCGACGAGCTCGCGGCTCTCGTCGTCCGTGAGCCGCCGTTTGGGCTCGGAGCCCATGTCCTTCGCGGCGAGGTCGCAGTCGTTGTCGGAGGGCTGACTGTCACACCCCCGAGCCAGACTCATGGGATGGAACCGGGTCACGGTTGCCGCCGCTCGGCCGGAACCGCCGTGCCGCGACGTCCTCCGACGCCGGTCCCGATCCTGTCCACAGGGAGCGGGGAGATTTCCCCGGCCCCGCACCCCATTTACACAGGCCCATCCCCTGGAATCCGGAGCGTCCTGGGCCAGAGTGACGGCGTGGGGAATGGGGGACGTCGTCGATGAGTGACGGCGCGCCTCATCCAGCGGATTTCGACGAGCCGGCCCGGCCGGCGGGTCGGGTGCCGCCGCACAACCTCGACGCCGAGGCCTCGCTGCTCGGGGCCATGCTGCTGTCGAGCGATGCCATCTCGGCGGCCATCCAGATCGTCACCGTCGACGACTTCTACAAGCCGGCCCACGCCCACGTCTTCGACGCCATCACCTCGCTCTACGCCCAGGGGGAGCCCGCCGACCCCATCACCGTCGCCGAGGAGCTGAAGCGGGCCGGTCTGCTCGAGTCGGTCGGCGGGGCCGGGGCGCTGGTCGACCTCGAGTCGTCGACGCCGGCCACGTCCAACGCCTCCTTCTACGCCAAGATCATCGAAGAGCGGGCGATGATGCGGAAGCTCATCGGGGTCGGCGGCGAGGTGGCCCAGCTCGGCTACGACATCCCCGACGACGTCGACAAGGCCGTGGACACGGCCGAGTCGATGGTGTTCCGGATCGCCGAGCGCCGGATCAGCGACACCATGATGCCGATCCACCAGCTCATGGACCTCGGCCTCGACCGGCTCGAGCAGCTCTACGAGAACAAGGGCGAGATCACCGGGCTGCACACCGGGTTCACCGACCTGGACAACATGCTCGGTGGCTTCCAGCCCAGCTCGCTGGTGATCATCGGGGCCCGCCCCGCCACAGGCAAGACCAGCCTGGCCCTGGCCATGGTCGCCGGCGCGGCCATGCAGGCCAAGAAGTCGGTGCTGATGTTCTCGCTGGAGATGAGCCACGTCGAGCTCACCCAGCGCCTCCTCTGCTCCGAGGCCCGGGTCGACTCCCGTCGCATCCGCACCGGCCAGCTCACCGACGACGACTGGAAGCGCATCAGCCGGGCCGTCGGCCGTCTCGGCGACGCCGAGCTCTGGATCGACGACAACCCCAACCTCACGATCATGGAGCTGCGGGCCAAGGCCCGGCGTCTCAAGAGCCAGCTGGGCGACCTCGGCCTGATCGTCGTCGACTACCTGCAGCTGATGAGCGGCCGGGCGTCGGCCGAGAACCGCCAGGTCGAGGTGGCCGAGATCAGTCGGGGCCTCAAGATCCTCGCCCGCGAGCTGGAGACCCCCGTCATCGCCCTCAGCCAGCTGAGCCGCGGCGTCGAAGCCCGCCAGGACAAGCGCCCGACGCTCGCAGATTTACGCGAAAGCGGTTCGATAGAACAAGATAGCGACGTAGTCATGTTTATTTACCGAGATGCATTGTACGACCGGGAGAAGGCCGATGACGGGGACACCGAGCTCATCGTGGCCAAGCACCGGAACGGGCCCATCGGCACGGTGCACCTGACCTTCCTGCCCCGCTTCGCCAAGTTCGAGGACGGCGCCAAGAACATCTGATCCCATTCCGGAACCTGCGGCTTGTGGCCCACCGCGAGGTTCAAGTTCCAGAACCGGTTGGGGTCAGGGTTCGGTGGCCAGCCCGACGGATCAGTGCGGGTTGCGGGGGAGGGGGGGCACCCCCTCGGGAGCCTCCTCGCCGAGGTTCCCGTAGCGGAACCGAAAGGCGATGTAGGCCCCGAGGCCGGCGGGCAGGGGGAGCCAGTAGGAGACCAGGCGGTAGGCGAGGGTGGCCAGCAGGGCGTCCTGGGCCGGGACGCCGGCCAGGGTGAGCGCACCGACCAGTCCGGCCTCGACGAAGCCGAGGCCACCGGGGGTCAGCGGGATCATGCCGAGCACGGCGGCCGCGCCGTAGGCCAGCAGGACGAGGCTCATGCGGGGCCGGGCGTCCAATGCCTGCAGGGCGGCGACCAACGCCAAGTAGTCGAGCAGCCAGTTCCCCGACGAGGCGACCAGCGCCTGGCCCCAGCGCTCGCCCAGCGCCGCCTTGACCCGGTCCCGCTCGGCCAGGAGGCGGGCCACCGAGAACCGGTTGGGTCGGCCCCGGCGCCGGGCAATGAGCCCGGCCACCTTCTCGATCCAGCCCCCGACGACCTCGAGCGGTCGATCGGTGTTGACCGCCACCACGCCGAGGCTGACCAGGAGCATGAACAGGATCCCGCCGGCCCAGGCCACGAGCACCAGGCCCTTGGGGATCGGCGCTCCGAAGAAGGCCAGGATCAGGGCCAGGAAGGGCAGGGCGAACAGCGTCCCCGTCGAGACGATGGACGTGGCCGCCATGGTCGAGCCCGCCGTCCCCATGGGCACGCCGCTGGCGGCCAGCATCCGGAACTGAAGCGCGGCCCCGATGGCCGCGCCACCGGGCACGGCCTTGGCCACGGCGGCCCCGGCCATCTGGGAGGTGGCGGCGACGAACCAGTCGGTCTGAGGCAGGGCGATCCGGATGAGCCACCACATGCAGGCGAAGCTGCCCACCTGGAAGCCGAGCATGACCACGAACCAGGGCCAGGAGATGGTCTGCAGCTCGGTCCAGCGGTCGAGGACGTCGAGGATCTTGGGCAGGAGCAGGTAGAGGGTGGCCGCGCTGAACACCAGGAACACCAGGCGCAGGGGCGACCAGTAGCGCCGGCTCGGTGCCGGTGGCCCCGTCAGCCCCACCATCTTCTCGCCGGCGTCCTCCCCGCCCGGCGCGTCAGCCCCGCTCACGCCCTCATCTTCGCCCACCGGCGATCAGATCACCGACTCCGACGCCGGCGACCGCCCCGATGACGGGCCAGATCAGAGCGCCGGTGGCCGCGGCCAGGCCGACCCCGGCGAGGATGCCGATGGCGACTGCGCCGCCGAGGATGGTGCGGCGCCGAGGCCCGCCCTCCTGGTCGACCACGTCGGTGGTGAGCAGCGTGACCGGGCCGGCAGCCACCGGACCCGGTACGCGGTCGCGCAGCCAGTCGATCAGCAGGTCCATGGCTTCGACCCGTCGCCCCTCGAGGTAGTGCGGGGCTCCCGCCACCTCGGCGTAGGTGCGGTCCTCGGCGCCACAGGCTTCGGCCATCTCGTGGGCCTGCCGGAGCCGGATCTCGGTGTCGCCGGTGGCGTGGACCAGCAGGGTGGGCACGGTCACCCGGGGGAGGGTGTCGGCCATGCGGGCTCGGGAGTGGGCCGCCGACCAGGTGGACAGCCAGCCCCGCGCGGTCATCGTCCGAGCCAGCCCGCCGTAGCCGTAGTTGGCGTCGAGGGGATCCGGGAAAGCGAAGACCGATCCCTGCTCTCGGTCGTCGGGGTCGATGGTCAGGTCCAGGTAGGCCGGGTCGGCCAGCGTGCGGTGGATGGTCAGGTAGCGAGCGTGGACGGCCAGCCGCCGCACCTCGTTCCACGCGGGCGAGCCCCGCTCCAGGGCGGCCGCCTCCTCCCGCGCCACACGGCGGGCGGCGAGCAGCACCTCCGCCCGCTCGTCGAGGCGGGCCATCCTGTCGCCCTGCGCCGAGCGGTAGCGGGCCAGCCAGGCCGGGTCGTAGGACGACGCCTGGGGCCACGGCCGCCAACCATTGTCCGGGTGGTACATGTCCAGTTCCGGGTCGATGGACAGCGGGTCGTCCTCATCGGTCACCGAGGGGTCGATCACCTGGCGCAGGAACTCGCCTTCGCCGGGGTGCGCGGCCAGCGCGATGTAGGCGTCGCCGAGAGGACGGCCCTGGTCGGCCGCCGTGGTCTGGGCCATGGCCATGAGCGACCCGCCACCGGAGTTCCCGAGGAGCACGACGGCCTCGGCCCCGAGAGCTCGCAGGTGGGCGACGGCCGTCTCCACGTCGACCAGGCAGGCCTCGTGCAGGCAGTCGGTGTCGTTGTTGACGTACCGCGTGGCGAAACCGAGGACGGCGTAGCCGGCGGCGGCCAGGGGAGGGCAGGCGTAGTGGATGCTGAAGTCACCCCGGGGATGGGTGAGGGCGACGGCTGTGCGCCAGCGCCCGGAGGCTGGGGTCCACAGGATCCCCCGGACGATGGCCCCGTCGGCGCTGACCAGGGCCACGGGCTCGCGCCGGGGCGGCACCGAGGGGGCGTCGGCGGGATCGGGCCAGTAGCCCAGGGCGGGACGCGGCGGTGTGGTCAGGAGGTCGGGCTCAGGCCGTGGCCACCCGGTCGGCAGCCCGGTGGAAGACGGGCTCCGGCGGCGTCTTGAGCGTCGGGGCCGGGTCGACCAGGTCCCGGGCCGCGTCGCCGCGGTCGTCGTCGGTGAACACCCGGGTCGTCGTGCACCACTCGACCATCGTGCCCGCCGGGTCCACCGTGTACACCGACCGGCACCAGCCGTGGTCGATCTCCATGACGTCGATGCCCAGGTCCAGCCAGCGATCCTTGGCCGCTTCGAGGGCGTCGAGGTCCGCGGCGTCGAAGGCGACGTGGTTGACCCAGATGGGCAGGCCGAGTCCGGTGGAGATGGCGGGGTCGAAGTCGGCCACCCGCGGGTCGTGGAGGTCCCAGACGGCGAACATGCCGTTGCCCCCGGTCTCATAGAAGAGGTGCTTGGCCCAGCCGTCGGGCTCGTCGGTGGGCGCCGCCTCCACCCGCACCAGCTCGAAGCCCATGGCGTCGGTGTAGAAGCGGTGGGTGGCGTCCAGGTCGCGGGTGGCGATGGCCACGTGGTGGTATCCCATCCCGCCAGGATCGCACGTCGACCATGCCCGGGTCGTCGCGACCACGGGGGTTACCGTCGCACCATGGCGCGGCGCCCCTCCTGGCGGCTGGCCGCCGTCGTGCTCCTGGCCCTCATCGGGATCAGCGCCGTCGCCGCCCTCGCCGGCGACGACGACCCGCCGGACAAGATCCGGCCGGCCGCGGAACGCTTCCTGGAGGCCTGGGCCCGGAGTCGGACCGCCACCTTCCGCTCGATCAGCGACTTCACGCGGACCTCCCACAGCACGGGGGCGGTGCTGACGGACCGCTTCATCGTGGCCCAGCGACCTCCCGACCGCCTCTCGATCGATCGGGACGGGGCCACCGGCCTGGTCGACGGCCGGCGCCTGGCCTGCACCTACCGGCGCCGGCGCCTGGCCTGCCAGGACGCCCCGGCGGGACGGACCTATGAGGAGGACGTGGCTCGCCAGATCGAGACCCTCCGGGACTACGTGACCGGTGACGATCCGCTCTACGAGGTGGACGCGGAGGCCCGCGACGACCAGCTCGGCGACTGCTTCGTGCTGACCCTGGCGGGCGACCTCGTCGCCCCGCCCCTCGGCACGCGGGCCCGTTACTGCTTCGACCCCGAGATCGGGGGCCCGACGCTGGCCGAGATCGAGCGGGTCGAGGCCGATGACGTGACCCGGACGGTGAGCCTCGAGGCCGAGGTGACCGACGCCGCCCTCGATCCGGCGACAGCGCTCGACGGCGGGTGACCACTCTCCGTGAGATTCCTCCTCAAGAGTGCGCCCCCGATGCCGTAGATACTCCTGTCAGTGGTCATCGCCCCCACTGACCACCGGGGTGAAGGGCGGGGGTCACGACTCCCTCCAATGCATCGCCACCAGTGCTTCTCCCAGAGTGCTGGCGCCTTCCCGTGGCTCCCGCCCACCCCACCCGTCCTGGCGTCCGGGGCACCACCATCCGGTGGCGCTCCGGGCCCCAGAACTCGCTCGGGTCCGACGTAGGGTCCCGACGTGCGCACCCGCCTCGGTCCCGAGCTCCAGGTCGCGGGTTGCGCCGCCTTCTGGGGATCCATCGGGCTGGTCGTGCGCCAGATCGACCTCTCGGCCCTCACCATCGTGACCTACCGGGTCGCCATCGCCTCGATCACCCTGGGGCTCTGGCTCGTCCTCCGCCCCGACGAGGGGGGCCGACGTCTCGTTGTCCACCGCCCCGGCCGCACGCTCCTGCAGGGGGTCACCCTCGCCGTGCACTGGGTCCTCTTCTTCGCCGCCCTCCAGCGGGCGCCCGTCGGCCTGGTCACCCTCATCGTGTTCCTGGCTCCCGTCCTGATGGCCGCCGTCGCCCCCTTCACCCTGGGTGAGCACCTGACCCGGCGGACCGGCGCGGCCCTCGGACTGGCGCTGGTGGGGACGGTCCTGCTGGTCGGCGTCGGCGCCGACAGGGTCGAGGTCGCCGGGCTCGTGTGCGCCGGCCTCGCCGCGGTCCTGCTGGCCGTGCTCCTGGTCAACGCGAAGGTCTTGTCCCCCCTCTACGGCGGCCGCCGGCTGGCCCTGGCCCAGGTCACCATCGCGTCGGTGGTCCTCATCCCGGTGGCCGTGGCCGGGGACGGGGCCTGGCCGACCCGGGCCGACCTGGCCTGGGTCCTGGTGCTCGGCGTGGTCTACACCGGCGTGGCCCTCGCCATCTTTCTCGGTGGGCTCGGTCGCATCCCGGCGCTGCACACCGGGGTGCTGGCCTACCTGGAGCCGGCCTCGGCCACCTTCCTCGGCTGGCTGGTGCTCGACGAGACCTTGGGGATCGGTACCGTCATCGGCGGCATCCTGGTCGTGGCCGGCGGACTCCTGGTGCTCGGCGCACCGGGCGTCGAGGAGGGCTCGATCAGTCCCGAGGCGCCGGGCACGGGGTCGAGCGAGAGGCAGGTGAGCGATGTTCCTGGGTGAGGACCTCCTGGCCTATCTGGTTCTGGCCATCGGCGGTGCCCTGTGCGTCGGCAACGTGCTGGCCCTCGTCCGCCCGCCCGCTGACGTCACGGAGGGCGACCTGGAGCGGGCCCCGGTGGCCCGTTCGGTGGTGATGGCCGTGGTCGGTGGTGTGGCCGCGTTCTGGGCCATCGGCAGCCTCATCGCGGGCTGAACGCCTTCACCCGTGACCTGGTCCCCATGGGGGCCAGGTCCGGGGCTGACGGCCTCCGCCGGGCGGTCCCGGCCTGATCTAGCTTGCGGCGATGAAGTTCGGGATCGCCTTCGCCAACATCATCACCTTCGCCGAGCCCGACGGGCTGGTGACCCTCGCCCGGGGCGCGGAGGCCGCCGGCTTCGAGTCGGTCTGGACCGTCGAGCACGTGATCTATCCCGAGGGCTACGAGTCGGCCTACCCCTACGATCCCAGCGGGCGCATGGCCATGGACTCGGGCACACCGCTGCCGGATCCGCTGCTGTGGCTGGCGTTCGTGGCCGCGGCCTCCGAGACCCTGCGCCTCGGCACCGGCATCCTGATCCTGCCCCTGCGCAACCCGCTCGTCCTGGCCAAGGAGCTGGCCACCCTCGATCACCTCTCGAGTGGTCGGGTCGAGCTGGGCATCGGCGTGGGTTGGCTGGAAGAGGAGTTCGACGCCCTGGGCGTCCCCTTTGCCCGGCGAGGCGCTCGCACCGATGAGTACATCGAGGTCCTTCGGGCCCTGTGGGACGGCGATCACGCCTCCCACGACGGCGAGTTCGTGTCGTTCGCGGACGTCAGCAGCAACCCCAAGCCGACCAACGGCCGCGTCCCCATCCACGTCGGAGGTCACTCCCGGGCCGCCGCGGAGCGGGCCGGTCGGCTGGGTGACGGCTTCTTCCCGGGCACCGGTGAGATCGGCGACCTGGTCGACATCGTGCGCCAGACGGCGGCGGCCGCGGGCCGGGACCCCGAGGCCATCGAGATCACGTACGGCAACGAGGCCCTGGTCGGTCCCGACGCCGGCGAGGAGGTGGCGAGACTGGCCGAGATCGGCGTGGACCGGTGCATCGTCCCGTCGTTCGTCTTCCTCGGCGACACCGAGGCCAGCCTCGCCGCCTACGCCGAGCGGGTCATCGCCCCCCTCGCCTGAGCATCCTGAAATTGCGTCAGTTGGTCACGCCGGGCGTGACCGATCGACGCCAGAAGCGGGTGGATCAGCCGGTGACGGAAGGAGCGGGCCGACCGGACCGAGGGCGGCGAGGAGGACGTCGGGCACCGGTACCTTCGTCCAGCCGGTGGTCTCGACGGCGACGTACACGGTCGCCGCCGTGCAGACCGGGCGGTCACCCACCCGGACGGCGAACTGCAGGGTGAACGACGTGGTCCCGACCCGGGCCAGCGCGACGTCGACCTCGCCCGGCTCGCCCCAGCGCAGTGGCCCGACCCAGTCCAACTCGGTGTGGACGAGCTGGACGTCCCAGCCCTGGGCCAGGAGGTCGGGATAGCCGAGCCCACCGTGGGCCAGCAGGCCGGTCATGGCGTCGTCCAGGTAGGCCAGGTACCACATGTTGAACACCACGCCCTGCTGGTCCGCCTCCAGGTAGCGCACGTCGACGTGGTGGGTGAACGGCACGGCCGCGAATCTGGGCGGTCGAGTGCTAGGAAGCGCCGGCCCGGATGGGCGCAGGGTCGCTGGCCTGGACGGCTTCAGGGTTGACCTGGCAGCGCAGCTTGCGCAGGGTGGCCTCGAACCGGTCGCGCTCGGTCGGCGTGAGGACCGAGAAGGACTCCTCCAGCACCCGGACGTGCTCGGGGAGCATGGCCTCGATCTCGGCCTGCCCCTGGTCGGTGAGGCGGGCGTGGACGACCCGGCGGTCGTAGTCACAGGCCACCCGTTCGATCGAGCCGGTGGTCACCAGCCGGTCGATGGCCCGGCTCAGGCCGCTGGCCGACATGGTCACCTGGGCGGCCAGGTCGCTCATGCGCAGGCTCCGGTCGGGGCTGCGGGCCAGGCGGATCAGGACCTCGCTGGTCGGGCTGCGCTTGGCTCCGAGCCGCGTGGTCAGGCCGTCGTGCACCTCGAAGAGGAGCCCGGCGAGGGTGATCCGGGGATCGTCGAGGGACGGGCAAGCCATCACGTGATCGTAGGGCCGGGAACAAAAGGTTGCACGCGCAAGTTCTTGCACATACAGTGATTGCGACAGCAACTATTGCAAGAACAACCAGAACCCCCAGAGGAGCACACATGAGCGTCACCGAGACCACCATCGCCACCCGAACGGTCGACGGCACCGAGGTCCCGGCCGCCGGCACCTACGCCATCGACGCCTCCCACAGCCACGCCGGCTTCGTCGTCCGTCACCTCATGGTCTCCAAGGTCCGGGGCGCGTTCAGTGGCGTGTCCGGCACGGTCGAGGTGAGCGACGACCTCACCGCCTCCACAGTGGAGGTCGAGATCGACCCCACGACCGTCGACACCCGTGACGCCGGTCGCGACGAGCACCTGCGTTCCGCCGACTTCTTCGGCACCGAGGAGTTCGGCTCCATCACCTACCACAGCACCGGCATCCGCCGGGACGGTGGCGGATGGGTGCTCGACGGCGACCTCACCATCAAGGGCGTGTCCCGTCCGGTGAGCCTCGACCTCGAGTTCCTGGGCGCTGTGACCGACCCGTGGGGCGGCACCCGCCTGGGCTTCACCGCCGGCGGCGAGCTGGATCGCGAGGACTGGGGCCTGAACTACAACCAGGCCCTCGAGACCGGTGGCGTGGTCATCGGCAAGAAGGTCACCCTCGAGATCGAGGCCGAGCTCATCCGCCAGTAGTTCGGGTCATGGAGGAAGGGCCTGTCCCTGCCGGGGGCGGGCCCTTCGTCGCGTCTGGGATCATGGGATCGTGACTCCGGAGAACGTCGTGGTCGTCCTGCTCGACTCGCTGAACCGGCACGATCTCGGGTGCTACGGCGGGACGGACTTCGCCACCCCGCACCTCGACCGGTTCGCGTCCGAGCGGGCCACCCGCTTCACTCGCCACGTCACCGGATCGCTGCCCTGCATGCCGGCCCGCCACGACATCCTCTGCGGCGCCCTCGACTTCCTCTGGAAGCCGTGGGGCTCGATCGAGGCCTGGGAGCGGCCGGTCACCGCGGCCCTCCGGGACGAGGGCGTGGTCACCATGCTGATCTCGGACCACCCCCACCTGTTCGAGACCGGCGGGGAGAACTACCACACCGACTTCTTCGGTTGGGACTATCAGCGGGGGCACGAGGGCGATGCCTGGCGGACGGCGCCCGATCCCAGCTGGGTCGGCTCCCCCGCCGTCGGGGCCAGCTGGTTCCTCGACCGCCTCCACGGCACCGACCTGGGGATGGAGCGGGGCTACGACCGATCACGCACCTGGTTCCGGGGCGAGGCGGACTTCCCCGGCCCGCGGGTCATGGCCGCCGCGGCCGACTGGCTGCGCACGGCCACGCCTCATCACGACCGATGGCTCCTCTTCGTCGACGAGTTCGACCCTCACGAGCCCTTCGACGTCCCTGGCCCGTGGGAGGGGCGCTACGAGGACGAGCCCTGGGAGGGCGAGCGCCTGATCTGGCCGCCCTACGTGATCGGCGGGGTCAGCCAGGGCCACTTGAGCGAGGCCGAGGCCCGACACCTGCGGGCCAACTACGGCGCCAAGGTCTCGATGATCGACCACTGGTTCGGCCGGCTCCTCGCCGCCCTGGACGAGCAAGGTCTGTGGGAGTCGACCGCGGTGGTGGTCTGCACCGACCACGGTCACTACCTCGGTGACCTCCGGGGCGGCGACGACCTCTGGGGCAAGCCGGGTGTGCCGCAGTACGAGCCACTGGGTCACACCCCGTTGCTCGTGCACTGGCCGGGGGTCGAGGGCGGGGGGACCTGTGACGCGCTCACGACCAGCGTGGACCTGCACGCGACGATGAGCGAGGTCTACGGGGTGACCGCCGGCCACCGCACCCATGGCCGCTCGCTGGCGCCACTCCTCACGGGCACGGCGACGGCGGTGCGGGAGTGGGCCATCGGCGGGGTCTGGGGCAACTGGGTCCAGGTCACCGACGGTCACCGGAAGTACGCCCGGGCTCCCGTGGCTGACCCCTTCCCCCTGTCGATGTGGTCCAACCGGTGGTCGACCATGCCGCTGCACGTCGCCGGTGTCGAGGGCCTGCCCCCGCCCGACGGCCGAGCGTTCCTGGACACCATGCCCGGCACGGAGATCCCGGTCATCCGCCAGCCGTTCGCGGCTGGTGACCGCCTGCCGTACTGGGCCGGCTACGGCCACGTCGACCAGCACCACCTCTACGACGTCGACCTGGACCCCGACGAGGCGGAGAACCGGACGGGGGAGGCGGTGGAGGCCGATCTGGTCGATCTCCTGCGCTCGGCCCTGATCGAGCTGGAGGCTCCGACCGACCAGCTCGAGCGTCTCGGGATCTCGTAGTCGAGCGGGAGGAGATGCCTTGGCGGATGGCCAGGCATCTCCTCCCGCACAACCGGTCAGCTGGGCTCGTCGGCCGGGGCGCAGTGGTCGGCGACTCGCTCCCGAAGCGTGGCCACCCGGTCCTGGACCCGGTCCTGCCTGGCCTCGAGCCGGTCGAGGCGCTCCTGCAGCTCGGCGGCGAGACGGGGATGGCCCTGGGCGGTGGCCCGCTGGATGGCGACCTCGAGGCGGTGGATCTCGCGGTTGACGTGGCGGTTGACGACCCGCAGGTCGTGCAGCAGGTGGCGGGCCGCCACGCAGGCCCGGGTCGGCGGGTCGGCCGGCTCCGCAGCCAAGGCCGGGGCCGAGGCCCCGAGGGTCAGGGCGCCGGCGACGGTGAGGGCGCCGAGGGTGGTACGCAGGTTCATGGGGAGCTCCTGTGGTCAGGCCGGGCGGTCACCCGACTCCTCCACGGTCGACGTCCCGCCTGAACAGGCCGTGACGCGGACCTGAGAAGCCCGTGAGAACGCTCAGCTCACCAGGACGTCGATACGGCCGCGGTCGGCTTCGACCTGTGCCGAGGTCGTACGGGTCGGCCGTCGTTCGGCGACCTGCACGAGGTAGACCGCGGCGTCCTCGACGCCGGTGACCTCATAGGGGAACACGCAGGTCGTGGCCCTCCGCGTCCGGTGGAGGCGACCGGCCTGCAGCTCGGAGCGCCCGAGGACCTCGCCCCGGGCGTTGGTGACGGTGACCGCGGATCCGGCGCCGATGCGCTCTTCGGAGCCCGTCCCACAACCGTCCCCGTCGCCCACGGCACCGTCCTCGGCTCCGCCCCCGCGGACCGACGCGTTGTCGACCCGGACCTCACCGCCGAGCGTCTGGCCGGATTCGCCGGACCCGGAGGCGACCACGACGCCGGTACCGGCGACCGCGGCGAGGGCGACCACGGCGAGGATGACGGGGACCCGGCGCCGGCGTCGGGCTGTCGTCGCTCCGAGGGCCGTGCCGTCCGGGTCGTCGAAGTCAGGGAGCGGCCGGGCTGCGGCTTCCATGTCGGCCTCGGCGGCGGCGATGTCGACCTGGGCCCGATTCTGGACGTGGGTCGTCCACTGCTCGCCGGTCCAATACCGGTAGCGGGTCGAGTCGGCCGGATCGCCGTACCAACCCGCCGGGAGTGCGGTCACCGTGCCCCTCTCGTCTTTGAGGACCTTCCTGGTTGACCGTCGGCACCGGGAGGGCGGAGCTGAGCGCCAGCCCGCGCTCAGAGGGCGATCGAGCGGTGCAGCCAGACGGCGACGACCTCCATGCCGACGCGCTCGTAGAGGCCGAGGGCCCCCGTCCGGGAGTCGGTCGACAGCATCGACGCGGTGGCCCCGTGGGCTCGGGACTGTGCGAAGGCGTCAGCGAGCAGGGCCCGGGCGAGGCCACGGCCCCGCTGCGCCTTTTCGACGGCCACCTTCTCGACGTACCCGACCTCGCCCGCCAAGACGACGAAGGCTGCGCCCACGATCCGGCCGGTGGGGTCGGTGACGACCCGGAGGTTCCAGGGCTGGAAGCCGGGGCGGCGCACGACTTGGGCGGCGAAGTCCTCGAACGGCTGTCGGTCCCGGTCGGACCATTCGAGAAAGGCGTCCTCGATGACGGTCCAGACCGCCCGATGGTCGTCCTCGGAGGCGGACCGGATGGCATGGCCGCCCGGCAGGGGCTGGTCCTCGATCTGGCGACCCTCGGGGAGCGCGAGCACCCAGCTGGTCCAACGGATGTCGTAGCCGAGGGCCCCGAGGAGCCGGTCACCGGGGCTGCCCTCCGGCACAGGCATCCCGACCCGGACGGCGCCCGCGGTCCGGGCCCGGTCCTGCATCCACAACGCGAGGCTCGTGCCCAACCCCTGGCCGCGGTGGTCGGGGTGGACGGCGGCGTCCCCTCGGTCGCCCCCGCTGAACTCGCTGTAGGCGACCAGGGTCTCGCCGGAGAAGACCCCCAGCGTGTTGGGGGTGATGGCGAAGCTGGGCCGCTGCCAGTCGCCGAGGATGTCCTCCTCCTCGATCCCGACCTGCCCGGTGTCGTGCAGCTCCTGCGCTGCCATCACCTCGAAGACGGCATGGGCGTCGGTCAGCACCAGCGGCCGGGAGGTCAAGCCCGCAGGGAGGGGGATCGGGCCGTCGTCCATGGGGTCAGTGAACCGCACCGGCCCGCTCGGGCCGTCCGAATTGTCGTCGGGGGCACCGGTAGCCTCCGGCGTCGTGTACGAGGTGCTGATCATCGTCGCCCTCGTCGGCCTCCTCCTCTGGTTGCCCTACAAGCTCCGCCAACGCCGGAGCCGCTAGGCCGACTCGACCTGTCGACGTTCTGCAGACAGCGGTCGGGAAGATCAGCGTGTGGTGCCGAAGCCGTTCCCGACCGTGATGATCTCCGAGCCGGGCCGAACGCCCCTCCACCTCGTGGTCCGGCGGCCGGTCGACGTGGGCCGGGACTGACACGGCCTGCTCCTAAGCGGGTTTCGCCAGTTGATCTCGGTGTTGCGGGCGAAGTCGGAATCGGCCGAGATCATCTCCAGGCCGTGCTCGATGTGGAGAATGGCGAGGACCGCGTCGGGGCTGAGGTTGGCCCGTAGGTCGAGGTCAGGCTGCCGCCGACACCACCGCCCGACCACCGCCCGACCACCGCCCGGGTTCACGCTCAGCACCAACAAGATCGTTGCCCGATCGATCGCTGTGACTCCCGTCATGTCGACGATCTGTCGAAGGGTCGTCGGTGCCGTGCAAACGCCTGGTGTGACGATCCGGAGGTGTTGCCGGACGAGCCGGTGACATCCCGGGGACCGAGGGTTCCCGGGCGAGAGACCGCTGATCGGCCCCGGTGGCCCGAGCGCCACCGGGAGACCAGGAGGAAGCCATGTCCACCACGTCTGTTCAGACGCGCCCGTCCCCGTTCCTCGGGCTGGTCGTCGTGGCCGTGGTCGTCGTCCTGGCTGGGGCGGCCCTCGTCACCCCGGGCGCCGCCCAGGACGAGCCGTTGCCGACCACGGCTCCGGTCGCCACGACGGAGCCCGGTGCCTCCACCACCGTGCCCCCGACGACGGTTCCCGTTCCAGCGCCGGCGCCGACCGGTGCGTCCACGTCGGCCACGGTGCACGACGTCCTCCTGGTCGGCGACTCGATCATGAGGTCGACCGGACTGGCGCTGGCCCACCAGCTCGGCGCCCGCTGGCGGGTCCACAACGAGGGGGTCAACGGCTCGGGCCTGTTGACGCCCGGCGTCTTCAACTGGTCGAGGCGCCTG
Source organism: uncultured Microthrixaceae bacterium (assembly GCA_963725155.1). Lineage (GTDB taxonomy): Bacteria > Actinomycetota > Acidimicrobiia > Acidimicrobiales > DATDAH01 > DATDAH01. The sequence goes on along the minus strand of CAVRXU010000002.1, from coordinate 27,735 downwards.
CCCGCCTTCCTGAGCCGGTTCGACCCCGACGTCGTGGTCATGCTCTTCATCGGCAACTACACCGCTGACCCCGCTCAGAAGTGGGTCGGTGCCGACGGTCGCCTGGTGCCCGACATCTACACGCGCTCCTTCGCTCGGGAGTGGGGGCGCCAAGCCGAGCGGTTCGTGACCCAGATGATCCGCTCTGGCGCCGACGTTGTCCTGGTGCTGCCCCCGCCCATGATCAGCGCCCGGGTCCAGACCGTGACCGACCGCCTCCGGGCCGAGTACCGGGCCGTGGCCTCCCGACACCCCGAAGTGACCCTGGCCGATGCCACCACCGCCGTCGGCGGCCCTCACGGCGAGTGGGTGGCCAGCAGGCCGACGGCCTCGGGCGGCTGGGCCCCCGTGCGGGTCGCCGACACGGTCCACCTCGCCGCCCACGGCCGGGGCCTGGTGGCCCGCGAGATCCGGTTCGGGATCCTCCGGGCCCGGAGCTGAGGAGGAGGCCATGTCCACCCCATCTGTTCGCAGGCGCCCGTCAACGGTCGTTCGCCTGCTTATGGCTGCGGTCATCGCCGCCACCCTGGCCGCCGCCTTTGAGACCGGCGCAGCATCCGAGGCCGGCGCCGCAGCGCAGACCGCGGCCGCCGCCTTGAGCCCGGGCGAGCCAGGCCGAGAGCGCGCTCCGTGCCGCTGGCCTCGGCCCGGCCCGACAGCGTCTCGAACGCCAGTCCGGCTGCCTCGTGATCGTCCGAGCGCACCGCCGCCTCCACGAGATCGGGCAGAACGCGGCTGTGGACCCCGAGGAGGTCGCCGCCGACCTGGGCGGACGCGGTCTCGCGGGCCGCCGCGTAGTTGCCGTGGGCGATGTCGAGGGTCATGCCGGCGATGCGGGCGATCGCCGTCGTCGCCCCGTTGCCGAGGGCGTCACTGGCGTCGACGTCGCCGGCACGGTCGCCGCCCGCTGGTCGTCGTCGCCGCGGTACGCCAGGAGCTCGGGGTGCCGGTGATCTCCCACTGCTCCGCGTTGCGCCGAGGACGGCGAGCATCTGGGGGCCCTCGACGAGATGCTGTCCCGGTCGTCAGTCGCCCTGGTCGTGGCCTGCATCGACTGGCCGTAAAGGACGGTGTCCAGGTCCCGGAGGGCGCCCACCGCTCGGGCCCGCACGCTCATCCGGTCCAGGAGCCGGGTTTGGGCGGTGTCGTCCCAGGTCATCATGCAGTAGGTCACACAGAGCAGGTCGCGGTACAGGCTGCGGTCGTCATCGGGGACGGCCAAGCACGCGTCGACGGCCCGGCGGAGCGCGGGTACGGAGCGTTCGTAGCCCTCGGTGGCCAGCGCGACGAAGCCGACCAGCACCGAGGCGGACGGCGAGGACGTTCCGGCGTCGGGCACGACGCCGGTGATGACCTCGGCGAGCTCGCCGAGCGTGGTGCCCTGGAGGAGATGCTCGGCGTTGATGGCGAGTTGGCACGCCGGACCAGCGCGTCCTCGGCGAGGCCACCGTCGCGGCCGGCCAGGAGCTCGGCCGCCCGGAGGCAGGTGGCCGTGCCCCGAGCGAAGGCGTCCGGTTGCCCGGTCTGGATGTCGATGTCAGTGGAGAGCAGGAGCATCCGCGCCCGGCCGGTCTCGTCGAGGTCGTCGACATCGATCTCCTCGAGCAGCGCGCGGGCGGTCGGGAGCAATCCGGCCGAGATCGCGGCGCCGGCCGCGGCGAACCGACGCCGGGAGCGCGTCGGGTCGTCTGGAGTGAGGTCCGCGGCGCGAGCCAGGGCCTCGGCACTCGCCGCGAAGCCGCCTCGTTCCCGGGCTCGGACCGCGGCTCGTTCCAGCTCGGCGGCGACCTCCTCGTCCGGACCGAGACTCGCGGCGGCGAGGTGCCAGGTCCGTCGGTCGATGTCGGTGCCGCGGACCGTCGCGTCGGCCAGGGCCCGGTGGGCCCGGCGTCGGCTCGTGCTGGTGGCGCCGCCGTAGACCGCGGAGCGAACGAGAGGATGGCGGAACTGGACCTCGGTCCGCACCCGGACGATGCCGGCGCGTTCAGCCGGCGTGCCCGCTTCGGGATCGAGGCCTGTCGTCGCCGCCGCGCCCATGATGCCCGTCAGGTCACCCGTGGGCTCGGCCGCGGCGAGCAGGAGCCAGGCCTGGGTCTCCTCCGGGAGTCCTCGGACCCGGGAGAGGTAGTGGTCTTCGAGCTGGCGGCTGAGGGGGAGCGGCTCGACCGCGGGGAAGGCCCGGCCGGCCGGGCGGGAGGACAGCTCCGCACCCAGATCGGCGATGGCGAGAGGGTGGCCGCCGGTCTCGGCGACGACGCGGTCTGCCGTGCGGGGGTCCAGGGGGGCTTCGACGACGGTGTGCAGCAGTTCCAGTGCGCCGGTCCGATCGAGCCCGTCGACGACCATCGTGGGGATCCCGTCGAGGAGGGTGAGGTCCCCGGTGCCCTGGCGCGCCGCGAAGACCACGAGGATGCCCTCGGCGTCGACCCGTCGGGCGACGAACGCGAGGACGCCCAACGACTCTCGATCGAGCCACTGGGCGTCGTCGACGCACACCAGGACGGGGGTCTCCTCGGCGCCCTCAGCCAGCAAGGACAGGGCGGCGAGACCCACCATGAACGGCTCGGCCGGCGGTCCCGTCGCTCGGCCCCAGGCGACGTCGAGGGCCCGGCGCTGCCCGTCCGGCAGGTGGGCCACGCCGCTGAGGAAGGGGGTGAGCAGGCGGTGCAGGGCCGAGAACGGGTAGGTCGACTCGGCCTCGACGCCGACGGTCCGGACGACCTGGAGGGCCTCGGCGGCACTGATCGCGAAGTCGACGAGGACGGTCTTGCCGATGCCGGCCTCGCCGACCAGGACGAGGGACCCGCTCTGCCCGGTGTGCACCCCGGCGATGAGGTCCTCGATCGCCGCCCGCTCGGTGGCGCGGTCCACCAGGCTCGCCGTCACTGCGTGATTATGGCCGTCGGGTCGGGCCGCCGGTCAGGGCGTGACGGTCGAGGACTACGCGCTCCTCGGGATTCGAGGGGTCGTCCCTGGAGCGGACGATGTCGTCGCAACAACCGTCCACCCCGAGAGGAACGTCTGATGAGTGCCACCGAACCCGACACGATCGTCCTGGTCCACGGCTTCTGGGTCACGCCCCGGAGCTGGGAGGACTGGATCGCCCACTACGAGGCCAAGGGCTTCACCGTGCTCGCCCCGGCCTATCCCGGCTTCGAGGTCGAGGTCGAGGCGCTCAACGCCGATCCGACCCCGATCGTCGACCTCCGGGTGCCCGGCGATCATCGAGCACCTCGAGGCGGTCGTCGGCGACGCTCGATCGCCGCCGATCATCATCGGGCCACTCGGCCGGCGGCGCGTTCACGCAGATCCTGCTGGACCACGGCTACGGCGCCGCCGGCGTGGCGATCAACTCGGCGCCGACCGAGGGGGTCCAGGTCGTGCCGGCCACGCAGATCAAGTCGACGTTCCCGGTGCTCAAGAACCCGGCCAACCACCACAAGGCCGTCGGGCTACACGCTCGAGCAGTGGACGTACGCGTTCACCAACACCTTCACCGAGGAGCGGTCGCAGGCGACCTACGAGCGCTACCACGTTCCCGGCGTCGGGTCGGATCCTGTGGGACAGCGTGCTCGCCAACCTCGAGCCCGGCCACCAGGGCACCTGGGTCGACTACAAGAACGACGACCGGGCGCCGCTGCTGTTCATCTCGGGCGACGAGGACCACCTCATGCCGCCGCGCGATCCAGCAGTCGAACGCCAAGCACTACAAGTCGGACACCATCACCGAGATCAAGGAGTTCGAGGGCCCGCACCTGCTGCCCATGGCCGACGGCTGGGAGGAGGTCGCCGACTACGCGCTCGAGTGGGCGCTCGAGCACGCGGTCGACGCCGCCGACCCGGCGTGAGCGACGTGCGCATCACCCACATCGGCGGGCCCACGGTCCTGATCGAGGTCGAGGGCTGGCGGATCCTGTCGGATCCGACCTTCGACCCGCCGGGCCGGACCTACACGTTCGGCTGGGGGACGAGCTCCCGGAAGACGATCGGGCCCGGCCGATCGCCGCCGGAGGACATCGGGCCCGATCGACGTGGTGCTGGTCAGCCACGACCACCACGGCGACAACCTCGACGACGCCGGCCGCGCGCTGCTGCCGTCGGCCGGCGTCGTCGTGACCACCTCGTCGGCGGCCGCGCGCCTCGGCGGTGTCGGCGCGCGGGCTCGACGCGTGGGAGACCACGCGGGTCGAGGGTGTCGGGCCGACCGACGCTGGAGATCACGGCCACGCCGTGCCGCCACGGTCCGCCGCTCGAGCCGGCCGATCGTCGGCCACGTCGTCGGCTTCGCGCTGCGATGGGAGGGCCAGCAGCACGGCGTCCTCTGGATCTCGGGCGACACCGTGCTCTACGACGGCGATGCGGGAGGTCGCCGACCGCCTCGACGTCGACATCGCGATCCTCCACCTCGGCGAGGTGCAGTTCCCGATCACCGGCCCGATCCGCTACAGCATGACCGCCGAGGACGGCGTCGAGCTGTGTGGCCTCGTTGGCTCCCCGAGCCGCCATCCCCGTGCACTACGAGGGCTGGTCCCACTTCCACGAAGGGCGGGCGGCGGTCGAGCGGGCGATCGCCGCCGCACCCTCCGACATCCGGAGCCGGTTCCGGCTGCTCGACCTCGGTGTGCCGGCGGAGATCGCGTGGAGTGGGTGACGAGCGTCGAGCCGCGTGCTCAGCTCGGGAGCCCGAGCCTCACCGGGCGCTGACCTGGGGATCCGCCTGGGGCTCGGCTGGAGTCGGCGGGCCGGAGGCCGCGGGTACGCCGAAGGCGAGGTTGAGGACGCCACCGATCGCCAGACCCAACCCGGCGCCGCAGATGACGTCGAGCGGGTTGTGGGCGGCCACGTACACCCGCGTGACGAGCACCATCCCGGCGATCGCCCACGGCACGATCTTCCACCGCCCGGGGAGATACGGCGAGACGATGGTGGCGAGCGCGCAGATGAGCACCGCGTGCCCCGAGACGAAGCTCTCGCCGTGGGCGGAGACGTCACCACGGAGGTGAATGTCGCTGCCGATCGAGGTCCCCGGCCGCTGGCGTGACGCCACCCCTTTCACGGCGCGCTCGAGGACCAGCTTGAGCACGGTGGCCGCCAACGCGGCCCACGCCAGCCGATAGCGACGCAGCACCAGCGCGCCGAGGGCGACGAGCGGCCCGACGAACAGCGCCCCGGCCTGCTGGAACGGCCACAGCACGGGGTAGAGCGCCTCGGGGAGGTCGTTCACCGCCCGGAAGACGGCCTCCTCGGCCCCCGAGACCTTGCCGTCGCGCACGAGCAGCATCCCGAGGCCGAGCACGCCGAGGCCGACACCGACGCTGATCGCGTCGCGGGTCCGCCGTTCGTAGCGGGTCGTCCTGGAGTCGTCGGTGGGGGCCACTGGCCTGCTCCGGTGTGGTGGTCGAGCGGCAGGGCGACCTTACGCCCCGATCGTCGAACCCGCGGCTGGGCTCGCCGGGTGTTCCGCTTCCACGGACTCTGCCGATGTGGAAGGCTCCTTCGACGACCCTTCGGAGGAGGAGCGTGGACGATGCGCCGTCGTCGAACGATCGGCATCTTGGTCCTCGCGGCGATCATCGGCGGCGCTGGGTGCAGTGCGGAGCCGGGTGACCGGGCCGATTCGGCCGCGGCCCGCGTGGCGTCGACCCTTCGCGACGACACGGTCACGGTCGGATCGTTCGACTTCACCGAGAGCGAACTGGTGGCCGAGATCTACAGCCAGGCCTTGGAAGGCGAGGGCTACGACGTGCAGCGGGCGTTCGGTCTCGGACCTCGGGAGTTCGTGCTGCCGGCGCTCGCCGGTGGTCTGATCGAGGTGGTGCCGGAGTACGCCGGTAGTGCCCTCCAGTTCTCGAGCCTCGCCCCCGACGTCGGCACCGCGGACGTGTTGAGCACCAACGATCAGCTCGCCGGGGTCCTCGCCGAGCGGGGGGTCACCGTGCTCGCCCCCTCGCCGGCGCAGGACGCCAACACCTTCGTGGTCACCCGCGAGACGGCCCAGCGCGAGCACCTGCGGACGCTGAGCGACCTCGCCGCGGTGGCCCCCGAGATGACGTTCGCGGGCCCGCCCGAGTGCCCGTCCCGACCCTTCTGCCTGCTCGGCCTGGAACGGGTCTACGGGTTGACCTTTCGCGAGGTGCTGGCCCTCGATGCCGGCGGGCCCCTCACCCACCAGGCGATCACCAGCCGTGACGTTGACGTCGCCCTGTCGTTCACCACCGATCCGGCCCTCATCGACGGGGACCTCGTCGAGCTCGAGGACGATCGCGATCTGCAGCCCGCCGAGAACATCACGCCGCTCGTGCGTTCCGACGTGATCGACCACTTCGGGCCGGTGCTCGTGGCCCGCATGGACACGATCTCCCAGCGGCTGACCACCGACGGTCTGCGGGCGCTCAACGCCGAGCTCGCCGCGGGAGATCAGGACATCGCGGCCGTCGCCTCCGCATGGTTGGCCGAGGAGGGGCTGTCGTGACCACCGAAGCGAGACTGGACTCGCCCTCGGAGCCGGACCGCTCTGAGTTCGACGCCACCGCTGCCTCGATTCCGTCGACGGCGCGTCGCTCTCGCCGCCGCCGCCGGCCGTCCGGCGCACCCCCTCCGCTCCCTCGCAGCATCGGGCTCACCGGCAAGCTCTGGCTCGCCGCGATGGGGGTGCTGACGCTGTGGGCGGTCCTCGCGCACCTCTTCCACTCCGTCGACCGGTTCACCGCCCGGACGGATTCGGCCATCCTCCGGCAGATCGCCCGCCTCCGCACCGACTGGCTGACCGATGTCATGAACGGCATCGACCGCCTCGGCTCCGGCTGGGCCATGACGACGTTGGGCCTGGGCCTGATCGTGGCCTTGATGGTGTTCCGGCGGTGGCGCCACCTCTTCACCTACCTCGGCAGCATCGTCGTCATCGCCGTGATCGGCCAGATCCTCTACGCCAACTTCGCCCGGACGCGGCCCTTCGACGTCACCAGCATCGGGCGATGGGCGGGCTACGCCTTCCCGGCACCACCGGTCGTCGTGCTCACCTTCGTCATCGTCGGCATCGTCTACGCCATCGTCGTCCCCGGCCGTCCGCGCACGATCGCGAAGGCGGTGGGCGGTGTGGTCATCGGGCTGTTCATCGCCGCGGAGCTGTATCTGGCCACCTACAACCCGACGGACGTCCTGTTCGGCATCGCGCTCGCGGTGGGCATCTCCCTCAACGCCTTCCGGACGTTCACGCCGAACGAGGTCTTCCCCGTCGCCTATCGGCAGGGCAAGACCGCCCATCTCGACATCGGCGGCCGGCGGGGTGAGGCCATTCGATCGGCCCTCCACGAGCAGCTCGGCCTCACGGTCCTCGACATGAAGCACGTCGGCCTGGCCGGCTCGGGCGGCTCGACCCCACTGCTGATCACCGTCCAGGGCGATCCCGACACCCGCCTCTTCGGGAAGCTCTACGCCATGAGCCACGTGCGCGCCGACCGGTGGTACAAGCTCGGCCGCACGCTCCTCTACGGTCGCCTCGAGGACGAGGCGCCCTTCCAGTCCGTGCGCCGGCTCGTCCAGTACGAGGACTACGCGCTGCGGTTGCTGCAGGACGTCGGCATCCGGAGCGCCACGCCCTACGGGATCGTGGAGATGACGCCCGAGCGCGAGTACCTGCTGGTCACCGAGTTCTTCGCCGGAGCCGAGGAGATCGGTGACGCCGTGGTCGACGACGGCATCATCGACCAGGGTCTGATGCTCATCCGGAACCTCTGGGATGCCGGGATCGCCCATCGCGACATCAAGCCGGCGAACCTCATGGTGCGCGACGGCGAGCTGCTGGTCATCGACGTCGCCTTCATGCAGATCCGACCGTCGCCGTGGCGAGAGGCGGTGGATCTGGCCAACATGATGCTCGTCCTGGCGGTGCGCTCGGACGCCGAGCGGGTGTACGAGCGGGCCCTCCAGTACTTCTCGCCCGACGAGATCGCCGAGGCGTTCGCCGCGGCTCGCGGCATCGCCAGTCCCTCGCAGCTGCGCTCGATGATGAAGGCCGACGGGCGCGACCTGCTCGCGCAGTTCCGGGCCATGGCGCCGGAGCGCCGCCCCATCTCGCTCCAGCGTTGGAGTGTCAAGCGTGTGCTCCTCGCCTTCGGGCTCGCGGTCGCCGCGCTCGTGGTCGTACCGAACGCGATCAGCCTCTTCACCCCCGTTCACGACATGCAGGTGACCGGCAGCCCGGACTGCGCCAACGACAGCAACCTCCTGGTCCTCATGGCCCAATCCGTCCCGTCGGCGACGGCGGTGCCGTGCGTCGCGTCGCTTCCCGCAGGCTGGGCGGTCGGCGGTGTGAAGATCCGGAACGACCGTGGCGCCTTCTGGCTCGACTCCGAGGTCGCCGGAGCCCGGGCGGTCGAGGTGACGCTGCTCCCGCCGGAGCACTGCGCGGTCGAGGATGCGGCCGAGGTGCCGAGCGACGAGGTCGGCATGCGCCGCTTCGAGCATCCCGAGGCGTTGCCGCCGGACCTGCGCAGCACCCGCACGTACGTCTTCGACGGGGGCTGCGTCACGTACACGTTCGAGTTCGGGGGCGACGCCACCGCGGCGCTGACCTTCGCCACGGACAACGCGCTTGCGTTCCAGCCCCGCGAGGAGTTGGTGCGCGAGGTGCGCGAGCAGTTGGGGCTTCGGCTCTGTGGAGCCGGGGCGCCCTGCCCGGGTGGGTCGTGACGGCGGGGATCCCGTGATCGCCGTCGTGCTCGCCTACGCCGGACCGCTGGGGGCGGTGCTGCGCGTACTCGCCGCGCTGGCGATGGCGGCCGCCGTCACGGTGATCTCCCTGCGGCTGCTCGGCATCCGGCGTGGATGGGGGACGGCGCTCGTGTCCGGGACCGTCGGCTGGATTGCCGCCGCCCTCCTCGCTCTCGGGTTGAGCGGGTGGGATCGCGGCGCCGACGGCCTGGTGACGCTGACGTTGGCGATCGGCGTCCCGGTGACCATGGCGACGGCGGTCACCCTCGACCTGCTGTCGCGGCCCGGGTCGTTGGCGTTGGGCGAGCGCGCCGGGCTCTTCGTCACGCCCCGGCCCATTCGAGCGCTCCGGCGGCGGCTGGTCGTCGTCCGTCGCTACCACGAGTTGGCCCGCCTGCTTCGTCGTGAGGGCTTCGCGCCGTACCTCCCGATCGCCGGTCCCGTCGACATGGCCGGTGCCCCGGTCGGTGTCCGCCTCCGGCGCGTGCTCGAGGAGGCCGGCGGGGTCTACATCAAGCTCGGTCAGATCGCCGCGACCCGGATCGACCTCGTGCCGCCGGAGATCGCCGACGAGCTCGCCCGGTTGCAGAACCAGGTTCCGCCCGAGCCGAAGGAGAACGTGGTCGCGGTGTTGGAGGCGGAGCTCCGGGGCGACGTCGACCGCGTGTTCGCCGAGTTCGAGTGGGAGCCACTCGCCGCCGCCTCGATCGGTCAGACCCATCGCGCCCGCCTGCACTCGGGCGCGGCCGTGGTCGTCAAGGTCCAGCGGTTGGGGATCGAGGACACCATGGAGCGCGACCTGGCTGCGCTCGCCCTGCTCGCTGACGTCGCCCAGCGTCGCACCATCATGGGACAGGGGCTTCGATCGGGGGAGATGCTCGGGCAGTTCGCCAACAGTCTGCGGGCCGAGCTCGACTTCCGCCGAGAGGTCGACGCGATGGAAGAGATGGCGCTTCTGCTCGGCGAGGACAGCGAGGTGCGAATTCCCAAGGTCCACCGCGAGCTCTGCACCCGGCGGCTGCTCGTCCAGGAGCGGTTCGAGGGCTTTGCGCTGGCCGACACCGAACAGCTCGCCGCCTCCGGTGTCGATCGGCGGGCGCTGGCCGAGCAGCTTCTCCGGAGCTTCTTGGACCAGGTGCTGGGCGCGGGCTTCTTCCATGCCGATCCCCACCCGGGAAACGTCTTCGCCTTCCACGACGGGAGCCTGGGCCTGATCGACTTCGGGGCGGTCGGTCGTCTCGACCCGATCGAGCAGGCCGCGGTCATCGACATCCTCGCCGCCCTGGCCCGGCGCGATGTGAGCCTGCTGCGCGATGGCATCGAGCGGGTGGCCGACGTGACCGAGGGTGGCGCCTCTGAGGAGCTCGAACGCGCGCTCGCCCGGCTCATGGCCGAACACATGCGGGCGACCGGCACGGTCGATCCCGGCGTGCTCGAGGACCTCGTGACGACCCTCACGCGATTCGGTGTGCGGCTCCCGGGCGACCTCGTGACGCTGACGCGGGCGCTCGCGACCCTCGACGGGACGATGCGCGTCCTCGCGCCAGGCATGTCGATGGTCTCCGCCGCCATGGAGATGATGACGTCCACGACCGCGCCAAAGCCGATCGACCCGGAAGCGATCGTTCGTCGCGAGTTGGAGGCCGCCCTGCCCCACCTCCGACGCCTGCCCGAGCGGATCGACCGCATCCTCACCCTCGCCGGACGAGGTGAGCTTCGTCTTCGCTCCATCGTCGACGAAGACCAGCACCGGATCGTCCGCACCCTGGCGAACCGGGCGCTGCTCGGCGTGGTCGGCTCGGCGTTTCTGGTGGCCTCGGCGCTCCTCCTGGTCGCCAACGATCCGGGACCAACCCTCGCGACCTCGTCCGGTCTCTTCGAGATCTTCGGCTTCGGGGGCCTCTTCGCGGGAACCGTTCTCCTGCTGCGGGTCGTCGCCGCCGTTGCTCGGGACGGAACGACATGAGCCGCGTCCTGTCTGACCCGGTCGACGAAGCACCGGATGTCGCGCCGCCTCCCGCTGGGCTCGACGGGCAACCCCCGGGTGAGCGCCGTTTCCGGCATCCCGGTGACGTCGTTCGCTTGACCCTGTGGGGGACGGCGACCCTGGTGCTGGTCGTCCTGATCGCGGTGGCCACCTCGACGAGCGAGGGCGTCACCACCGACGTGGGCCGGGTCGTGACCCGCCTGCCCGGCTCCGTACGGGAGTTCCTGCTCGGCTTGATCCAGGTCGCCGCCCTCGCCGTGCCCGTCGCGGTCGTGGTCGGACTCGTCGTGAAGCAACGCTGGCACCGGCTGTTGCTGGTCGCGCTCGCCGGGGCCGCAGGGGCCGGACTCTTCGCCCTGCTCGATGCCGGCTTGGCCCTCCACCGGCGGATCCCGGACGGCGTCACCGGGGACACGTGGGTGCTGTCCAGCCGCTTCCCGTCGCTTCCCTACCTCGCAGCCGTGGCGGCGATCGCGACGCTCGGCAAGCCCTGGCTCTCGCGGTCCTGGCGCCGCAGCTGTGACTGGGGCGTGGCCGTGCTCGCCGGCGCCATGGCGATCGCCGGGACCGCCGGGGTCCCAGAGCTCGCCCTCGCGGTCGCCACTGGCTCGGCGGCGGGCGCGGCCCTCCTCGTCGTCTTCGGCGCGCCGAACCGACGTCCCGCCCCGGCCACCGTCGCCGGGTCCCTGCGTGAGGCCGGGTTACCGGTGACGGATCTGGCGCTCCAACTCGCTCCGACCGGGAGGGCCCAGCGCTACGTCGCCACCATGAGCGACGGACCGCCGCTGTTCGTCAAGGTCTACGCCCAGGACGCGAGAGACGCCGATCTGCTCTATCGCAGCTACCGCACCTTGTTGTTGCGAGGCCCGGGGGACGAGCGGCCGTCGACCTCGCTCTCCCACGATGTGGAGCACCAGGCCCTGCTGCTGATGCTGGCCCGTCGTGCGGGGGTGCGGTGTCCGGAGGTGGAGGCACTGGCCCGTCTCGGCGACGGCTCCGTGGCGCTGGCGCTCGAATGCATCGACGGCGAGCCGCTCGACGCCCTGCCCCCCGACCAGGTCGACGATCCGCTGCTCGACGCGGTCTGGCGAGAGGTTGTGACCATCCACGCGGCCCGGCTCGCGCATCGCGCACTGCGGGCGGGAAACATCCTGGTGGAGGCCGGTCGCCCCACGATCATCGACCTGAGCTTCGGCGAGGAGTCGGCGACGCCCCGTGCCCAAGCCATCGACCGGGCAGAGCTGCTCGGGTCCCTCGCCACGCTCGTCGGACCGGAGCGCGCTCTGGCGTCGGCCGCACGCGTGCTCGACGCCGACGACCTGGCGACCGCGCTCCCGTACCTCCAGCCCCTGGCGCTGTCGGCCTCGACGCGCCGGCAGGTGTCGAAGGCGCTCCTGACCGAGCTCCGCACCGGCGTGGCCGAAGTGACGGGCGAGGAGGCCCCTCCGCTCGAGCGGCTCGTGCGCGTCCGGCCCCGGACGCTCATGACCGTGGTCGTCCTGACCGGCGCCTTCTACCTGCTGCTCCCGCAACTCGCCAACGTCGACGACAGCGTGCGGGCGTTGCGGTCGGCCAACTGGGGCTGGGTGGGCGTGTGCATCGTGATGTCTGGGTTGACGTACGTGGCCTCGGCGATCGGCATGTTGGGTGGCGTGCCCGAGCGACTGCCGTTCGGCCCGACGGTCATGGCCCAACTCGCCTCGTCGTTCGTCAACCGGGTCACGCCCGCCAACGTCGGCGGCATGGCGCTCAACGTCCGCTTCATGCAGAAGTCCGGGCTCGACTCCGGTTCGGCGGTCACCGGCATGGGCCTGAACGTGGTGGCTGGCGCGATCGTCCACATCGTCCTGCTGGTTGCCTTCTTCGCGTGGGCGGGACACAGCAGCCAGGGCGGCTTCTCGATCCCGTCCAGCAGCAAGCTCCTCGTCGCCATCGCCGTCGTCCTCGCGGTGGCCGGGATCGCGGCCGCGACCAGCCGGGGTCGCCGCCTGTTCCAGACCCACGTCCTGCGGTTCCTCAAGCAGTCGTGGCGGAGCCTCAGCACGTTGGCCCGATCCCCGAGCCGGCTCTTCGAGCTCTTCGGTGGGTCCTTCGCCGTGACCCTGGCGTACGTCTGTGCGCTCGTCGCCGCGGCCGTGGCGCTCGACGCCAACGTGTCGTTCGCCGAGGTCGGTGCCGTGTACCTCGGGTCGTCCCTCCTGGCCGCCGCCGCGCCGACGCCGGGCGGGCTGGGTGCCATGGAGGCCGCGCTCGTCGCCGGATTCACCGGTGTCGGCGTCGACCCCGGGGTCGCGGTTGCGGTCGTGCTCACCTACCGGCTGGCGACCTTCTGGCTGCCGATCCTGCCGGGCTGGCTGTCCTTCCAGGCGCTCCAGCGCCGCAACCTGATCTGAGGTCCGTCAGTCGGAGCTCACGATGGCGATTCGGCGCCGACCGGGGCGACCGGCAGGCCCTCGCCCCCGAGGCCGAATGCCCACCGAGCGAAGGTCCCGCACAGGAGGCCGAGCCCGGCGCCACCGACGACGTCGAGGGGAAGGTGCACGCCGGCGTAGACCCGACCGAAGGCGACGGTCACCGCGAGCGCGATGACCACGGCGCGCCAAGGGCGGGGCAACGACGGGGCCAGAACGGCGGCCAGGGCGAACGCCACCGCGGCATGGCCCGAGACGTAGCCGAACCCCGTCGCCCGGTCGTGGAGGTGGACGCCCGTGAGGTAGGCCGTCGGTCGCCCTCGTGACACCACGTTCTTGACGGCCTGCGCCGTCCAGTAGGCAGCCTGGCTGCCCACGAGCGTGGCGAGGGTGAGGCGGCGATCGCGACTGATCACACCCGTGAGCCCGACCACGACGAGGGAGCCGAGCAGGCTGCCGATCTCCATCGGTCCCCACACCAGGACCCACCAGAAGTTGCTCATGTCGTTCACGGCTGAGAAGAGGCGAGCCTCCCAGCGGGGCACCGTGTCCTGAGCGGCCACGACGATCCAGCTCCCCGCGAGCAGGATCGCACCCCCGATCACGGCGACGACCTCCCCCACGCGGACCCGTCCTCGCGGGCTCCAGCGCGCTTGCCGGGCCGTGACCATGCGGGCACGGTACGCCCGCCCGGTCCCTCGACAGCCAGCAGTGCTCGACCCACGCTCCGGTCAGCCAGAGTGTCGTCACCCCGGATCCCGTCCGTAGGGTCACGCTAAGGTCACGCCGGCCCGAGCCCGGCGGCAGGGGTGGCGGCAGTGGTCGGTGGTGGCTCCAGCGGGCGGCGAGCCGGTGGACGCGGTGGGCGTGACCGCGCTGGAGTGGGCGGGGCCTGGTGGGGACGGCGGTCTTGTAGAAGAAGTACTTGGCGACCTCGACGCAGGCCAGGTAGGCGACGACGAAGGCGACGAGCACGGCGAAGAACGCGGGTGGGAGCGGTGCGAACCCGAGCGTGTCGTTGAGCGGGCTCTGCGGGATCAGGGCGCCGATGGTCACGACGGCGATCACCGAGACGAGCAGCGGCCGCGACGGCCGGCTGCGGAAGAACGGGACTCGTCGGGTGCGGATGACGAACACGATGAGGGTCTGGGTGGCGAGCGACTCGACGAACCAGCCGGAGCGGAACTCGGGCGCGGCGGCGTCGAAGACCCAGAGCATGACGGCGAACGTGGCGAAGTCGAACACGGAGCTGATGGGGCCGAAGCGGATCATGAACCGGCGGATGAACCCGATGTCCCAGTGCGACGGTCGGGCCAGCTGCTCCTCGTCGACGCGGTCGGTGGGGATGGTCATCTGGCTGGTGTCGTAGAGCAGGTTGTTGAGCAGGATCTGGAACGGGAGCATCGGCAGGAACGGCAGGAACGCGGCGGCGACGGTGACGCTGAACATGTTCCCGAAGTTCGACGACGTGCCCATGAGCACGTACTTGATGGTGTTGGCGAAGATGCGGCGGCCCTCGGCGACGCCGTCGGCGAGCACGTCGAGGTCGCGTTCGAGCAGGATGATGTCGGCGGCGTCCTTGGCGACGTCGGTGGCCGAGTCGACCGAGATGCCGACGTCGGCGTGGTGCAGGGCGAGCGCGTCGTTGACGCCGTCGCCGAGGAACGCCACCGCGGAGCCGGCGTCGCGCTGGGCGCGCAGGATGCGGGCCTTCTGCTCGGGGCTGACCCGGGCGAAGATCGTGGCCTTGTTCACGGCGGCGGTGAGCTGGGTGTCGTCGAGGGTGTCGAGGTCGGCGCCGGTGAGCGTGCCGCCCGAGTCGACGCCGAGGGTCCGGCACACGGTCTCGGCGACGAGGGGGTTGTCGCCGGTGACGATCTTGACGGTGATGCCGAGCTCGGCGAGCCGGGCGATCGACGCGGCGGCCGACGGCTTGGGTTGGTCGAGGAACACGAGGAACCCGGCGAGGGTCAGGTCGTGCTCGTCGTCGGCGGTGAGCGTGGTCAGCTCGGGGGCGACCCGGGTGGCGATGGCGACCACGCGGTTGCCGGCGCTGAACTCGGCGTCGAGCACGCGGTGTGCCTCGTCGGTGACGTTCGTGCAGCGGTCGAGGACCGCCTCGGGGGCGCCCTTGGTGATGAGGAGCCGCTGGCCGTCGTGGTCCGACGAGGACCGACACGCAACGGCGATCGTGGTCGAAGGGGGCGATGGCGACCCGCTGGAACTCGCCGATCGGGCTGGTCGCCGCGCCGGGTGCTTCCCACAGGGCGACGTCGAGCGGGTTGCCGCCCACCGCGGTGTCCCCGGTCGGAGTGGCTTCGTTGCACACGAGGCCGAGGGTGAGCACGTCGGGGCTGTCGTTGCCGGCCGGGTCGATCGCCCGTTCGAAGCTGATGTGGCCGTCGGTGAGGGTGCCGGTCTTGTCGGTGAACAGCACGTCGATGTCACCGAGGTCCTCGATGCACACGAGCCGCTTGACGAGCACCTTCTTCTCGGCGAGACGCCGCGACCCGGTGGCCAGGCTGGTCGACACGACCGCGGGCAGCAGCTGCGGGGTGATGCCCACCGCGACGGCGAGGGAGAACAGCACGGCGTCGATGACCGGGCGGCCCAGGGCGACGTTGACCACGAAGATCGTGACGCTGAGCACGCCACCGACCTTGGCCAACAGCCCCGAGAAGCGGGTGAGCCCGAGCTGGAACTCGGTCTGGGGATGGTGCTCGCCGAGCCCGACGGCGATCCGCCCGAACTGGGTCGAGGCGCCGGTGGCCACCACCACGGCGTCGGCGGCGCCCTCGTGGACGACCGTGCCCATGAACAGGCACGACGACAGCTCCGCGAGCGGAGCGCCGCTCGCCACCGGATCGGCGGACTTCTCCGCCGGCACCGATTCGCCCGTCAGGATCGACTCGTCGCACTCGAGGTTGCTCGCGGCCAGCAGCCGCACATCGGCGGGGACGATCGAACCGACGCCCAGGTGCACGATGTCGCCCGGCACCAGGTGCGTCACCTCGACGCTCACCGACTCGCCGTCGCGCGTCGTGGCGACGTCGTGGCGGATCTCCGAGTGCATCGCCTCCGCGGCGCGCTCGGCCCGGTACTCGTTGACGAACCCGAGACCGACCGACGCCGCGACGATCACCCCGATGATGACGGCGTCGAGTCCCTCGCCCACGACCGCCGACACGGCCGCCGCGGCGAGCAGCAGCCACAGCAACGGGCTGTGCAGCTGGCGGGACAGCACCGACCACGCGCTCGCATGGTGCGAGCGCACGGCGTTCGGACCGAACAGCTCCGACCGTGCCGCAACCTCCGCCGTGGTGAGCCCCGACGGTCGGGACCCGACCGCGTCGAGTACTTGGTCCGGGGCGAGCGCCGCGGCCGCCTCGATCGACGGCACCGAGGCAGCGTCGATCGAGGGAGCGGTGACGGTCACGCCCAAGTATGCGCCGCCCCCACTTGAGTGACGGTGTCGCGCCACGGCATGGGCGACAACCCGAGATTCCGGCCAGCCGGTCCGGATCGGGAGAGGCCGGGACGGGGTCCGGCCCTCTCGTAATGAGCAGGTCAGGAATTGGAGCGGGTGGCGAGAGTCGAACTCGCGTTCTAGCTTCGGGAAGCTGATCGGCGGGGTCCGCCTGAACAAGGGGATTCGGCCTACCCAGGTCAGCGGTACGCCGCATGAAGTCCCTCGCTCGGCGCTCCTCTGGAGCGACGCCATAGCGGAAGACCTCGTTCAGGAAGCCTTCATGAAAGCCTTCCATCGCTGGTGAATCGGTGACGACGACGCATGAGGGCGCTCGCTCACCGACCGCCTTGGCCACCTGCACGACCAAAGATCAGGGGGCGACGATGCGGAACACCGTGTTGAGATCGAAGGAGCACAGGTAGAGCTCGCCCGCGAGATCAGTGCCGAACGAGACCGGATACCCGGCGTGAGCTTCCTCGAACGCGTGCTCCGCCACGACCACACCGTCTGACACGCTCACTGCCCGCACGATGCCGTCGCACAGGTCGGAGTAGACGTAGGCCCCTGTCAGGGCGGGAATGCCGTCGCCGCGATACACGCCGCCGCCGGTCACAGCCGCAGCGGTCGTCGTGGGGGTAGTCGAGCACTGGACCGACGATCTCTGGCGGGGCGCCTTCGAGTGTGGCCGTCGTGCCCTCGAAGTAGGGCCACCCCAGGTTGGCGCCAGCGCCTCCCTGGGGGCCGGGCAAGTGGTCGATTTCCTCTGGCCCGTTGCGTCCCACGTCACCGATCCAAAGGTCACCGGTGACGGGATCGAGGTCGAAACGCCACGGGTTCCGCAGGCCGTAGGCCCAGATCTCGGGGCGGACGTCAGGGCGTCCGACGAAGGGGTTGTCCGGTGGGATCTGGTAGGGCGCTTCCGAAGCGGGACGGGGATCGATGCGCAGCAGCTTGCCGTGGAGGTCGTTGAGGTCCTGGGCCCGGGTGCTGAGACCTTGACTTGGGCCACCGTCGCCGACGGCGTACCAGACGTTGCCGGCAGCGTCGACGTCGACGTCGCCGGCGTGGTGGACCTCGGTCGGGCTCGGGATCACAAGGAGCGATCGTGGTCGGCCGGCCAGACTGCCAGCCACGAACGGGATCTCAATGAGCGCCAAGTCGCCGTCGCTCTCGACCAGGCTCACATACAGCAGATCGCCACCGGCATCGAACGAGATGTCTAGGACGCCCGACTCGCCGCTGGTGGAGATCTGGCCGCCGAAGTCGGCGATGGTCGTCGGGCCAACGCCACCGGCGGGCACCCGCACGATCGGACCCTCGAGACTCGAGACGTAGAGGTCGTCGGTGCCCGGATGCTGGACCACGGCCGTGGGGTGGCCGACCTCAGCGACAGGCTCGAGCCGCAGCTGAAGCGCGTCGAGGGTCGGCTGATCGGGCGGCCCGATCGAGGCCGGAGCCCCGGTATCGGTGGTGCTCGTGTCCTCAGCACGACCCGTTGCTGGATCCGGGTCGGCGGGCGGCGGCGGCGGCGTCGATGAGCGCCCATTGTCGGCTTCGGGTCGTAGGCCCGACCATAGGAGCCCTGTGACCAGAAGGATGGAGATCGCCCCTGCGACAGCTAGACAACGACCCCGGCCGCGACCTATACCTTCCCGATCCCCGGCCCGGTCGACCACGCAGGGAACCTACAGGCAGCTGTAGCGGTCCGCCGAAGTCGTGACAGGGTCACGCCGCCAACGGAAACGAGCGCGGCCGGTTCATGACAGCGTCCGCACAGCCGGGCACGGGGCCGGCCTCGGGCCATGATGTCCCACAACGCCGGGAGTGCGCGCCGCTTTGACAGCGACCTCCAGGTGAACCGTCGGTCGTCGTGGTGCGATGAGATTGGCTGCGCGCAACCGTCCAACTGATCGTGAGTGTCCGCTAGGGGCGCCGGGGCTGCAGCAGGAGGAGTGCACCATGAACTCGATGGCACGCCGGATGTTCGAGCTGGTCGAGCCGATCGGTGTCATCCCCTACTCAGCCGACGAACCCAACGAGGCGATGTTCGCCCTGGGGTTCACCAACTACTGGGACACCTACTTCGCCGGACGGGCGGCGCCCCTGGGCCTCGCCCCGGCGGAGGTGGTGGACGCGCTCTTCTACAACTTCGCTCCCGGTGAGGTGGCTCGCCACATTCCGAAGGTGTGGCGCACCACCACGCCCGAAGCGGCGATCGCCGCTCGCCAGGCGGGCTGCGTGAAGGCGTTGCGGCGGATCCTCGGCGATCACGTCGACTCTCCCGCCTTCGCCCGCGCCGCTGAACTGTTGATCAAGGCCGCGACCAGCGCACCGTTCGAGGGCCGGCCGATGTACGCCGCGCTGCGCGCGATCCCGATCCCCGATGACGTGGTGGCCCGCCTCTTCCATGCCGCTTCCTTGCTGCGCGAGCACCGTGGCGACGGACACATCGCAGCCCTGATGATCGAGGGTGTCGGCGGCCTCGAGGCTCACGTCCTGCTCGCCCTCGACATGGACATGCCCGCGGAGAAGTTCGGACGCATCCACCACCTCCCGGCAGCGCAGCTCGCCGCCGTGATCGACGGAATGCGCGATCGCGGCCTGATCGGCGACGACGGTTGGCTGAGCGAACAGGGTCGCGCCGTCAAACAGCGGGTCGAGGCGCTCACCGACGACCTCGCGGCGAAGCCCTACGAGAGCCTCGAGCCGGGCGAGCTCGACGAGCTCATGGCCACGCTCGAGCCGCTCGCCACGCTGCTACTCGCCGCCCAGGACAGGTAGACGCAGCAGCGACAGTTCTGTTCGCGACGTTGTCTGGAGCGCTCTCGCCCGCGAGATGATCATCATGGGGTCGCCGTCCCGAAACGCCGGTTCAGGGAGCGCATACGTGCCGATCTGGGTTACTCGCTGAGTCGACTACTTCCCGTCGAAGAAGTCGTCGTGCGCCTGGATGTCCTCGGGCAGGTCCCACAGGTCGAGGACCTTGCCGTCGCGAAGGCGGAGGATGTGCACCTCGTCCACCGCGATCGACGCGCCGTCGGGACGGCTGGCCGTCTCGTGGAGGACCACGGCGGCGTGGTCGTCGTCGGCGTAGATGCCCTTGATGTCGAGGGCCTGCGTGCCCGCGGTGAGCTCGAAGTTCTTGATCAGCGCCGCCGTGATGGCCTCGCGGCCCTTGTGGTCACCGCTGTTCGGGCCATCGCCACCGAAGTGGAACACGCAGTCGTCGGCCAGGTCGGCCAACGCTCCGTCGAGATCGCCCTTGGCGAACGACTCGTAGGCGTTGCGGACGATGGCGACGTTGGGATGCTCGGCCATGTCGGTCTCCTTGTCCGGTCGACCACCCGCCGACCACGTCACGACGCTACGCGCTGACGTCGTCCAGCGCTCGTCGGATCCTCCCCCGCGTCGTTGGAAGGAGAGGTGGGCCGTCGAGGTCACCCCAAACCACGGACCCGTAACTGCCGATCTGAACGACCGGAAGGTGCCGAGCGCGCGAACCTCGCACGTCGACGCCATGGGCGAAGAACCGTCCGGTAATTCCCGTCCACAGGGTGCCCCCTACCGCCGGGTCAGAGCGCGCGCGATCCGAGTACGCAGAACTCGTTGCCCTCAGGGTCCGCAAGAACAACCCAGGTCTGCTCGCCTTGTCCTACGTCCGCTCGCGTGGCTCCCAGCGCGAGCAGTCGCTCGACCTCGCCGTCTCGGTCGTCCGGTCGGAAGTCGAGGTGCAGGCGATTCTTCGTCGTCTTCGGCTCAGAGGCCGACACGAAAAGGAGCCCCGGAAGCCGATCCGCGGTGGGTCTGATCTCGAACTCGTCGGGGTCGTCATTCACGGCAACCCAGCCGAGCGCCTCTC
Organism: uncultured Microthrixaceae bacterium; assembly: GCA_963725155.1. Classification (GTDB taxonomy): domain Bacteria; phylum Actinomycetota; class Acidimicrobiia; order Acidimicrobiales; family DATDAH01; genus DATDAH01. Next base: position 7,258 of record CAVRXU010000002.1, on the reverse strand, counting down.
GCCACCAGAGTCCGAGGGCACGCGGGTCGCGCGCATCGACGATCGCCTGCTCCCACTCGAGGCTCATACGCCGGATCGTAGAAGGCTCCTGCTTGGTGTGCCCCGAAACGCCGGCTGTGGGCCACGACAGCGCCTGCGCCGAGCGGCACCGAGGGGATGCGTCCCAGCTCCAGCCACGGGTTCCCTCGCTACCCTCAGCTCGTGGCTCGACTCGGGTCGTCGGAACGGACTGACCTCCCGGATCGGGCGTTCGCTTACGTCGACTCCCGGGGGCGGCGGCGTCTTCCGATCCACGACGCGGCCCACGTCCGGAACGCGCTGGCTCGGTTCAACCAGGTCCACTTCGAGGACGACGCCGCTCGTGACCGGGCGCGGAATCGGCTGCTGCAACGCGGCGAAGCGGCATGGGATCGTGCCGCTGGGGTTCATCACGAGCCAGCTGGACTCGGAGCGCGCGTTCGGGGAGCGTCGCGCCCGCGAACCGGTGTCGCTGCCGACCGGCTTCCTCACCCTGCTGATGACCGACATCGAGGGTTCGACCGGCCTCGTCGATCGGTTGGGCGAGCGGTACCGCGAGCTCATCGGTGACGTGCGAACCCTGCTTCGGGAGACGGCGGTGGCGTTCGCGGGCCAGGCCGTTGAGACGCGGGCGGACGAGTTCTTCGCCGTGTTCGAGAGCCCCGGCGCTGCGCTCGATGCCGCCATCGCCATGCAGCGCGCGTTCCGTGAGAGCTCCTGGGTGGACGGGGTCGAGGTGAGCGTCCGGATCGGCATCCACAGCGGCTATCCGACGCTCGACGAGGTGAACTACATCGGGCTCGCCATCCACACGACGGCCAGGGTGTGCGCGGCTGCCCATGGCGGCCAGGTGATCGTGTCCGGCGACACGAAGGAGGCGAGCCAGGGGCAGCGCCCGGCCGGCCTTCGGTTCGTGAGCCTCGGTGAGCATCGCCTTCGAGGGATCCCCAAGGTCGTGCCGCTGTTCCAGGCCGCGGCCAAGGGCCTGCCGTTCCGCTTCCCGCCGCCCCGCACGACCGCTCGTTGAGGTTGTGTTGAGAAGGGTCGCGGGCCTCGCGGGCTGATCGGTCAGGAACCCGCCATCGGCTCCCAAGCCGCGACGTCGAGCCGCGGCGCATGGAGCTTCTCGTAGAACGGCACGTGATGGGCGGCGAACTGCGCCAGCTCGTCCGAAGTCTCGACGGTGCCCGTGTAGCGACGCTGGCGCTGCTCGAAGCCGGAGCTGGCGCCGACGTCCGCATGAGAAATGGCGGCGGCGCCGGTCTGATTACGGTCCGCCAGGTGCGTGCGACCGCAGCGCGGGCGACGGGCCGACGTTGTTCGCCGGCCTGAGCGAGCGGCTCGAGCTGAAGCTCGGTGGGGCGCCAGGAGTTCCGGGCGGGGGCGGTCGCTCTGCGTTACCAGCCCAGTCGAGTCACGGCTTGAAGGTCGGCTGGCCCTGGTGAGGGGTTTTTCGGCTAGGAGGCTTCGCCGTCAGCCCGGTCCTCTGAAGGCTCGCGGGCAGGCAGACATTCAGAGGGGGGAGGCGGAGGACCTGGCCGGGGTGGATGAGGTCGGGGTCGTCGGGGTCGAGCAGGCGGTCCCGGTTGATGTCGATCATGGCCAGCCAGGGCTCGAGCACCTCGTCGTCGTCGGGCGTCCGCCCGAGGTGGTTCTGGACCACTTGCTCGGCGATGGACCAGAACGAGTCCCCTGGGGCGACGATGATCGACCCCTCGGACGTGTTCGCGTCGGACCATGCGGCATCACGCCACTGACGGTCCCACTCGCCTCTGCGTTTGGCGGAGTAGACCAGGCCGGTGAAGGCCGCGACGGCCACGAAGCCACAAATGCGTTTCACGCTCACACTGCCACCGTCCGGAAGCTTCGCACATAAGATTTCGGCTGGCCGCGGTGATGGCGACCTACACCGCAATGGAGCCTGGTCAGCTACGAATGGATGGTCGACCACACCCTGACGCGTGCGCAGAGATTGTCGGGTTCTCGCCGACCCCGTCGAGGCCGTTCATCCGTGCGCCACCGCTCGTGCGTCTGCGCTGGACAGTGGCGCACACGGCGTTCAGACTGACGACACTCAGAGTGGATGGTCCGCCGCCGTCGGGGGAAGGGGTGAAACGCTGTGCCCTGCCAATACGACGCTGCGGGCCCATGGGACAACGGGATTCACTGCGGCACCGAGCACCTACCGGGCAGCAAGGCGTTGGGTCAGTATCTGACCGCGAACCACGGCGGACGGTTCGAAGGCTTCGACTGTCGTCCGAACACCGCCCGCCCCAGCGAGATGTCGGTGCACGGCACCGGGCGCGCCGTCGACTTCTATCCACCTGACAAGGCCACGGGCGACCGGGTCGCCGCGGTCTGCCTCCTCAACCAGGCGCGATGGGGCATCCAGCTGGTGATCTGGTTCCGCAGGGACTGGATGTGCGCCCACGGGTGGACCGACTACGGCGGACCCAACCCGCATGAGGACCACCTGCACATCGAGCAGACCATCGAGGCCGCCGAGCGAGTCGTCGACCCGGATTGGTACGACGAAGGGGGATTGTCCATGGCCGACATCGATCAGATTCTCAGCGAGCTCAGGAAGCTGGACCGACTGCGCGATGAGGTCGGGGCGGTCCGGGAGGCGCAGAGGCGTGCCCGCGAGACCCAGCTGCGTCAGACCGAGCTGCTCAGGCAGATCGCCTTGGGCGCCGCCATGGATCCGCAGTTGCTCGACGACGTCAACACCGAACTCGACCGGATCCGGGCCGACATCTTCGGCTGATGTTCGGCGGGCCCCTGGCCGGGCTGTCTACTGGTCAGCTGAAGCGGTGGCTGAGGCGACTACCTGTGCGCCAGAGCCCCCACCAGAGCGCCGCGGACAGCACCAGCGTCTCCACGTAGAACCCGCCGTGCCCATCGGTCTGGTCGTCGGTGGTCATCGGTCGGCTGGGTCCGGTCGCGGGAGGATGGGAGAGCGTTGGTCGAGAGGTCCGGCCGGCATGTCCCAGACGGTGGCCAGCCGGTCCGCAGCTCATGGTCCTTCGCTCGCACTGTCGCATGCCATTCCATCGACATCGAGGCCCGGCGCCTGAAGCAAATGGGCGACAGAGATGTCCAACGGGCGCCCAGCCCATGCGTCGCCGACGGGACTCCGACGGGATCAGATCAGGACAGCGTGTATTCGACGTGGAGGACGGGGGCGCGGGTGCCGTTGAAGGCCTCGGCGATCCGGCGGCCGGTGCCGGTGAGGATCAGGGCCAGCGCGTTGCCTGAGGTCCAGCCCGCCCGACCGGTGATCTCGGTGATGACCGGGCTGAGGTTCGGGGTGCGTTGGGCCGGGCCGGCGACCTGGATCGTCGGCCAGGCGGGGGGCGCCCAGGACACCGCCGCGGCCGTCCTGGCCCGCGAGGAGACGTTGGCCAGCGCGTTGGTGAAGGTGGTGGCGTTGTCCGCGGCTTGGCCGCGGATGACCAGGGAGGCGGCCGCCGAGGCCGTTTCGTCGGTCTCGAACTGCACGTAGGCGTTGGTGATGGTCGCGCCGCGGGGGATCGAGATGGCGCCGAACCGCAACCCCACCGTCTGGACCACGGTGCCGTCGGTGACGAGCTCGAGGTCGGAGCTGGTGAGATCCACCGAGTTGTTGACCGAGGACTCCTCGGCGTCGTCGGAGCTGGCTGCGACCGCCCGATCCAGGGTCGCCGGACCGGGATCCGAGGCGGTGATGGTCACCTCGTCGAAGGCGCTGAGGTCGCCGTCGGTGGCGGTGAGGCGGAGCACGTAGGTGCCGGCGGTGCTGAAGCCGACGGTGGTGGCCGGGTTGGCGGCGTTGGTGAAGGTGGCGGTGCCCGGCCCGCTGACCTGGGTCCACTGTGAGGTCACCGGGTTGCCCTGCGGGAGCCCGTCGTCGCTCACCGAACCGGCGAGGGAAGCCAGGGCAGGCCGGATGACGGACCCGTCGGGGCCCGCACCGACCACCGGCGCGGCATTGACCGGTCCGTTGGACAGCGTGTATTCGACGTGGAGGACGGGGGCGCGGGTGCCGTTGAAGGCCTCGGCGATCCGGCGGCCGGTGCCGGTGAGGATCAGGGCCAGCGCGTTGCCTGAGGTCCAGCCCGCCCGACCGGTGATCTCGGTGATGACCGGGCTGAGGTTCGGGGTGCGTTGGGCCGGGCCGGCGACCTGGATCGTCGGCCAGGCGGGGGGCGCCCAGGACACCGCCGCGGCCGTCCTGGCCCGCGAGGAGACGTTGGCCAGCGCGTTGGTGAAGGTGGTGGCGTTGTCCGCGGCTTGGCCGCGGATGACCAGGGAGGCGGCCGCCGAGGCCGTTTCGTCGGTCTCGAACTGCACGTAGGCGTTGGTGATGGTCGCGCCGCGGGGGATCGAGATGGCGCCGAACCGCAACCCCACCGTCTGGACCACGGTGCCGTCGGTGACGAGCTCGAGGTCGGAGCTGGTGAGATCCACCGAGTTGTTGACCGAGGACTCCTCGGCGTCGTCGGAGCTGGCTGCGACCGCCCGATCCAGGGTCGCCGGACCGGGATCCGAGGCGGTGATGGTCACCTCGTCGAAGGCGCTGAGGTCGCCGTCGGTGGCGGTGAGGCGGAGCACGTAGGTGCCGGCGGTGCTGAAGCCGACGGTGGTGGCCGGGTTGGCGGCGTTGGTGAAGGTGGCGGTGCCCGGCCCGCTGACCTGGGTCCACTGTGAGGTCACCGGGTTGCCCTGCGGGAGCCCGTCGTCGCTCACCGAACCGGCGAGGGAAGCCAGGGCAGGCCGGATGACGGACCCGTCGGGGCCCGCACCGACCACCGGCGCGGCATTGACCGGCACGGCGGGCTGGACGTCGATCGTCACCTCGTCGAAGGCGCTGAGGTCGCCGTCGGTGGCGGTGAGGCGGAGCACGTAGGTGCCGGCGGTGCTGAAGCCGACGGTGGTGGCCGGGTTGGCGGCGTTGGTGAAGGTGGCGGTGCCCGGCCCGCTGACCTGGGTCCACTGTGAGGTCACCGGGTTGCCCTGCGGGAGCCCGTCGTCGCTCACCGAACCGGCGAGGGAAGCCAGAGCAGGCAGGACGACGGACGCGTCGGGGCCCGCCGCCACCACCGGCGCGGCGTTGACGGGCACGTTGGGCTTGTTGATGGTGAGCGAGTCCAGCACCGCGCCGCTGGCGCAGACGACGTCGTCGTCGTGATCGGTGGGACCGCAGACGGCCTCGAGGTGCAGGGACGTCGCGGTCACGTCGACGCGGAGGTGGGCGAGGTGGTGTGCCCGGAACGCGGTGCGAGGGTCGGTCGTCGGCCACGTGGACTCGACAGAGCCACCGGTACCGGCGGTGAGGTGCACCACGTTGTGGATCGGTGCGTACCGCTCGTAGACGTGGGCGTGGCCGTTGAGATCGAGCACGTACTTCGAATAGTTGTCGCCGAGTCCGTCGAGGATCGTGGCCAGCGCGGCGACGCCGCCGGGGTTTCCGGTGGAATAGGCCGGTCGGTGACCGAAGGTCACGACGAAGTTGATGGTCGGGTCCGCCTGGGCCGCGGCCATGACCGAACCCACGGCTGTGCTCCATGCCGGCCAGGTGGCGCGTGGTGTACCGCTCCGGGTACGAGATGAACCGCACCCCGGCGCTGTCGAACCAGCCCCAGTCCTCACCACAGCAACCGAGGGCGGGCGCGCCCGGCGAGGCCTGTGCGTGCGGGATGGCGAACCGACCCTTGTAGTTGCGGAGGTCGTCGTTCGCGCTCTCCCATTCTTCGTCGCCCCACACGGGCATGTAGGCCGCGTTCTGGCTCCACGCCATCGCATCGTTGAAGTGTTGGTCGACCCCGTCCTGCCCGGACTGGCTCCCGTACGTGAGGTCACCCAGGCCGAGGACGAAGGACGGGGCGTCGGTTGCGATCGCCGTCATCAATGCCGCCACCCGCGGCCGATTCACCGTCGAGCCGATGTCACCCACGGCGTCGAACCGGGTCGTCCCCGTCGGCGGCGCGGCGAACACGGCGTCGGGCCCGCCATCGATCGAGTAGTGGTAGCTCGTGTCCGGGGCCAGCCCGGAGACTGACGCCTCCCACCACGGTCCCCCGGTGGAGGACGGGGTGACGCTCGGCGGTTGGGCCTGCACCGTGGTCCCATAGGAGGTGGTCGTCCCGTACCTCAGCTCACCGTTGCCACCCCGCCAGTCCACCGCCACCGAGGTCGGGCCGGTGAAGGACCAGTGGACCTCGCTCACGTACGTCGCCGGAGCCCGGACGTCCACGGTCACGTCGTCGGACGCGCTCTTGTCGCCATCGGATCCGGTCAGCCGCAGCGTGTAGACCCCCGGGTCGGTGAACGACACCTGGGTGGCGGCCGCCGTCGGGTCGACGAAGGCCGCGGTGCCCGGCCCGCTCACCTGGCTCCAGGCCGCCGTGACCGGGTTCCCCGCCGGTAGCCCGTCGTCGCCGACGGTCCCGGCCAGAGAGGCCGACGACGGGAAGGTCACCATCTGATCCGACCCGGCCAGAACGGTCGGCGCGTTGTTGGGAGGTGGATCGCTGGCCAGCTCCAGGTGCAGGACCGGCGCGGCGCCGCCCCGGAAGGACTCTGCCGTCCGTTTGCCGGTCCCGGTGATGATCACCGCGATGGCGTTGTTGGCCGCCCACCCCGGCCGGTTGACCACTTCCTGGACCACCGCCGCCAGGTTCGGCGTCCGTTGGCCAGGGCCGGCGGCCCCTGCCGTCCACGACACCGGGTTCCACGAGACGAACGTGTTCGTGCGGGGCCGACTCGAGACGTTCCCGGTGGCGGTCGTGAACGTCGCCGCCGTGTCCGCGGCCTGGGCGCGGACCACCAGGGAGGTCGCGGTCGACCCGGTCGCGTCGGCCTGGAACTGGACCCAGGCATTGGTCACGGCCGACCCAGGGGGGATCGCCAGGTTGGTGAAACGCATGCCGACCGTCTGGTTGCCACGCGAGCCGTCCAGGACGAGCTCGAGATCGCCGCTGGCGAGATCGACCGACCCGTTGTCCGCCTCTTCGGCATCGTCCGCATCGGCGACCACCGGTCGGTCGATCACGGTCACGGCCGCGCCGGCCGGCGCCGCCAGCGGGACGATCCCCGCGAGAAGGGCCATGGCCGCGATCACGACCAGCGCGGAGCCTCGTGTCGGCCCTCGCCGTTGCATTGACGCGCTCATCCCTGTCCCTCCCGACCTGGGCGCCCCGGATCCGAGGAGGTCGAGCCAGCGGCCACTCTTTCATCCTCGGCCCGCGATTCCAGGCAG
>CAVRXU010000001.1:0-98383 GCA_963725155.1 uncultured Microthrixaceae bacterium | reverse complement strand
GGTCAGCTGGTCGAGGCCACGATCACGGGGCCGAACGGCGAGACCTACGCGGTCGAGGACACCGGGATGACGATCCCCGACGCCGACCCCGACGGGGTGGTCACCTTCTTCGCTCCCGCCTGAGGCGGCGCCGGCCGCACGGGGGTGACCACCACGGGGTGGTCACCCCGGGTGCTCGGAGGTCGGCCCGCGGCGTCGTAGTGCTGGCGGAAGGTCTGGCCGATGGCCATGTTCTGGCCCATCCGGTCGATCCAGCCCTTGGCCGCGGCCGTCCAGGCGGCGGCATCGTGACCCTCGGCGACGGCCACCACGGCCATGCCGGCTTCGTCGGTCACGCCCTGGTTGGAGCCGATCTTGGCCACCCGGGCGTACTCCTCGAGGCTGATGCCCTCGATGGGGGCGAAGATCGGGTCGTCGGCGGCCACGGGAGCGTTGGACGGTCCGCCGAAGTTGGCGGTGTCGATGCCCATCGCCCGCTGCTGTTCGCTGACCTGCTCGGGGGACGGCGGGGTCCCCATCTGGCTGACCGAGTCCGAGAGCTTCTTGAACAGCCCCATGGGCGTCACCTCCGAGGTGTGTGAGTCCGCCGATGGTAGGAGGCCGACCGCGGCGGTACCACCGTGCCGCGGGGAGACGGCCAGAATGGGCTCGTGGGGGACGACGGGCAGGGCACGGGCCGTGGGCCCCTCGCGGGGATCAAGGTCATGGACCTGGCCATCGCCGCCACCGGGCCGTACGCGGCCACGATGCTGGCCGACCAGGGGGCCGAGGTGATCAAGGTCGAGCGCCTCGGCATCGGGGACATCGCCCGGTACGTCGGGGTCCAGATCGACGGCATCAGCGCCCTGTTCCAGCTCTGCAACAGCGGCAAGCGCTCCATCGCCGTCGACCTCTCGGCCGACGCGGGTCGGGACGTGGTGCGGGCCTTGGCCGCCGACTGTGACGTGGTCATCCAGAACTGGCGGCCCGGGGTGGCCGACCGGCTGGGCGTGGGCTACGAGGACCTGCGCCGTGACGACCTCGTCTACGTGTCGATCTCGGGGTTCGGTGACATCGGGCCGAAAGCCGACCGGGCGGCCTACGACACCGTGATCCAGGCCCAGGCGGGCATGGGCCACGCCCAGGCCGATCCCGCCACCGGGGAGCCTGCCTTCGTGCGCCAGGTCATCGCCGACAAGGTCACCGCCCTGACCACAGCCGACCATCACCGCGGCCCTGCTGGCCCGGGAGCGGGGGCACGGCGGTCAGCACCTGCGCCTCTCGATGCTGGAAGCCGTCGTCGCCTTCCTGTGGGTCGACGCCGCCGGCAACGAGGTCCTGCGGGACGGTGACGGCTCCCAACCGGGGAGCTTCTCGGCAGCCGCTCAGCCGATCCCCTTCGAGGACGGTTGGGGCATGGTCACGCCCACCTCCGACGCCGACTTCTTCGGCATGTGCCGGGCCTTCGGCGTGGACGGCCATGACGATCCTCGCCTGGCCAGCCCCACGTTGCGGCAGCAGAACCAGGAGCTGACGAGGGAGATCGTCGGTCGCTGCTGGTCGGCCGCCGCCGCCCTGACCGTGGCCGAGGCGTCGGACCGCTTGGAGGCCGAACGGGTGCCCTACGGGATCCTCGTCTCCCCGGCCGACCTGGCCGACGACCCCCAGGCGGTGGCGCTCGACCTGCTGGTGGACAGCCACCACCCCGTGGCCGGGGCGATCCGCCAGCCCCGTCATCCCACCCGCTTCGAGGGCACCCCGGCAGGGGTGGGCGGCCCGTCCCCCTCCCTGGGCCAGCACACCGACGAGTTGCTGGCCGAAGCCGGCTGGGCCGATCGGATCGTCGACCACGCCGCCGGCGTGGTCGGTTGACGCGTTCTTACCCACGCGGTGCGGCCCCCGGGGGAGCCAGTACGCGGGTAAGAATCCGTGATGCGGTTCGGGGTGTTGGCGCCGATGCCGTAGGAGCTGCGGCCGGTGGTGAAGGCCTTCGGCCTGCGGCGGGGACGAGCAGGGAGCCTCGACGGCCAGGTCGGACGAGTCGGCGAGGCCGACGTGGTGGCCACGACCACCGGCATCGGCACCGAGCTGGCCACGGCGGCCGCTCGGCGGATGCTGGACGGGGGCGACGTCGACCACGTCGTCGTGGTCGGCATCACGGGGGCCATCGGGCCGACGTCGGTGGTCCCGGACGTGATCGTCCCCGAGGTCGTCGTCGACTGGCCCGAGCTGCACGAGCACCGGCCGGCGCCCCTCGGTGGCCTGGTCGGGGCCGGCACCATCGTCACCTCCGACGAGTACGGCTACCCCCCGGAGGTCATCGCCGACTTCATCGCCCGGGGGGTGGTCGCCGTGGACATGGAGACCGTGGCCGTAGCCCCGGGTCTGCGTCGACGCCGGGGTGCCCTGGTCGGCGGTGCGAGCCATCAGCGACCGGGCCGATGACGACACCGTCGACCAGGACGTGATCAGCCTGGTCAAGCCCGACGGCTCACCCGACCTGGGCCGGAGCCTGCGCTACGTCGTCCGCCATCCGGGCCGGATCTCCCGGCTGGCGGCCCTGGGGCGGGACGCGTCCGCCGCAGCCCGGGCGGCGGCGACGGCCGCGGCCGCGGCGTGCGCCGCGCACTCAGTGGGGGAATGAGTCCTCGGCGTCGCTGGAGTCGGTCGGCCGGCGCAGGTGGTCCCGCTCCAGGATCCACCCGGTAGCTCATGGCCGGGCGCCGGGCGCGAAGAGGTAGCCCTGGACCAGCGGGCATTCGAGGTCGCGCAGCAGGTCCAGGACCGCTTCGGTCTCGACCCCTTCGGCGACCACGGTGAGGCCGAGCGACCGGGCCAGTTCGAGCACGGACCGCACGATCGAATGGTCCGTGGCGTCCTCGGCGAGGGCGAACACGAAGGTCCGGTCGATCTTCAGCTCCTGGACCGGCAGCTCCTTCAGCTTGGACAGCGATGACCACCCGTGCCGAAGTCGTCGACCGACAGGCGGACGCCGAGGCGGCCGAGAGCAGCGAGGGTCGAGGAGAGCAGCCGGCCGTTCTCGGGGAAGGCCGATTCGGTGATCTCGAGGGTCAGGCGCCCGGCGGGTACCCCGGTTGCCTCCAGAGCTTCGCGGACACCGGCCACGAGGTCGCTCTGACCCAGGACCCGAGGCGAGAGGTTGACGGCCACGGGCAGGTCGAGGCCCTCGGCCCGCCAGGTCGCACACTGGCGCAGGGCCGTTCCGAGGACCCAGGTGGTCAGGTCCCGGATCAGACCGGTGCGCTCGGCCAGGGCGATGAACTCGTCGGGCGGGAGCAACCCCCGGGTGGGGTGTTGCCACCGGACCAGGGCCTCGACGGAGTCCACCAACCCGGTGCTCAGCTCGATCTTGGGCTGGTAGTGCACGACCAGATCGCCCCGGTCGATGGCCTGGCGGAGGTCGGCGGCCACCTTCACGCTGTTGCGCCGCTCCTCGTCGTCCCCACTTCCGTACACGGCGTGGCCGCTGCGCTCACGCTTGGCCCGGTACATGGCCACGTCGGCCCGCTGGAGCACGGCCAGGGGATCGTCGCCGGGGGAGCAGTCGGCGATGCCGATGCTCACCCCCACCTCGAGGGTGACGTCCCCGAGGCGCACGGGCTCCCGGATCAGGTTGCCGAGGTTCTCGGCGATGGCGGCGGCGTGGGTGAGGGCCGGTAGGCGGGTCAGGACGGCGAACTCGTCCCCGCCGAGGCGGGCGACCACGTCGTCGGCCCGGGTCACCCGGTCCAGGCGGTGCCCGATCTCGACCAACAGCTGGTCGCCCACGTCGTGGCCGAGCCCGTCGTTGATGTCCTTGAAGCCGTCGAGATCCATCAGCAGGAGGGCGCGCGGCCCTCGTGCTCCTCGGCACAGTGCCGGGCCAGGGCCTTGGTCATCAGGTTGCGGTTCGGCAGGCCCGTCAGCGGGTCCCGCCGGGCCTGGCGCTTCAGCTCGTTCTCCGCCGCCACCTGCTCGGAGATGTCCCGCAGGTTGCAGACGATGCCGGCCACGGTCGGCTCGTCGAGCAGGTTCGTGGCGATGGCGTCGACGTGGACCCAGCTGCCGTCGAAGCGGCGGATGCGGACCCGCTCCCGCTCCTGGTTCCCCGGCGCGGCCAACACACGTGTGTGAAGCGGTCGATGGCCCGCTGGAGGTCCTGGGGATGGATGAGGTCGGCGAAGTGACGCCCGTGGTTCTCGTTGTCCTCGTAGCCGAACAGCTTCCGGACCGTGGGGACCTCCTGGTCCACCCGGCCCTCGCGGTCGAGGACGATGGTCATGTCCGAGGAGTGGCTGACCAGGGACTGCCACTTCTTCTCGCTGGCCGCCAGCAGCTCCTGCTCGGCCAGGCGCTCGCTGATGTCCCAGACGAACGCGTGGACCCGGAGGGCCTCGCCCTCGCCCGTGGACCACGCCGCGATCTCGATCGGGACCTCGGTGCCGTCCGGGCGGAGGTAGCGGACGTCGACCCCTTCGTCCCAGACCGACGCGTCCGAGGACTCGATGAACTCGGCCATCCGCTCGCGGCTGGCCTCTCGGTTGTCATCGGGCACGATGTCGGCGATCAGCCGACCGACCATCTGGTCCCGCGTCCAGCCGAAGACGGCCTCGGCCGGGCCGTTCCAGACCAGGACCCGCCCGTCCGGGTCCAGCTCGACATACGGGTCGCGGGCCTCGTCGATGACCCGGTCGGTGCGTTGGCGCTCGGTCTTCAGCGCTCGGAGCTGTTCCGCGAGGGTCTCGGTCAGGCCTGCCATCTGCCGGCTGGCGGCGACGTGGCGGGCCACGTTCAGGAGGAACACCACCAGGATGAGGGCGATGGTGCCGTTGGACACCTCGCCGCCGGTCACCCGCTCGCCCACAGCCAGCGCTCCCACGGAGACGACGGGGAGGTGGATCACCAGCTCGGTGAGCCATCGGGTGTGGACATCGTCGACGTCGTCGGCCAGCTCGGTCGGCTCCATCGGTCAGCGCCGCCAGGGCGATGAGCAGGAACCCGCAGAACCAGGCCCAGGCGGTGAGCCCGCCGCTGGAGTACTGGTCCGTGGCGGTCATGTAGGCGAACGAGACATCGGCCGAGGCGAACAGGACGAGCCCGGCGAGGAGTACGGCGAGGGCCCGGTCGCCCCGTCGGGTGAGGGTGATCACCGACAGGATGACGCCCAGCATGAGCAGGTCGCCGACCGGATAGGCCAGGGACAGGCCCTCCTCGAGGGCGCCGTGGGTGGTGGCCGCGACCGGCGCGAGGACGAGGATCCAGCCCACGCCGCCGAGCCCGACCGTGATCAGGATGATGTCCATCACCCGCTTGACGGTGCCGACCCGGGCGAAGGACGGTCCGAGCAGGACCACGCCGGCCAGGGCCAGGGGCACGAAGCCGAGGTAGCCGACGTCGGCCAGGGACGGGAACGGGGCGTCCTGGTGGGCGCCGAGCTCGTAGAAGGCCCAGATGGCGTTGCCCACGGACCACGACAGGGTGCCCAAGCCGACCAGGAGCCAACCTCGTCGCCGGCGGGCGCCCTCGGCGCTGACGGGACGGCTGTTCCGGTAGGTCAGGAGGCAGGCGGCGCCCGCCAGCGCGGCGACGGCGGTGGTCCCGATGTCGTCCACGACCACCGCCAGGTCGCCATCAGGAGCCAGGTTGACCACCAGCCCGAAGGCCACCGCGGCGAGTGCGGCGCCCAGCCCACGCGACAGATCGAAGTCCCACGATGGACCATCGGCCGATCGCCGCCGATTGTCAGGGTCTCGGCTCATCGGGTGAGTCGGGTCCCCCGGCTCGGGGGGGCGGGGTGCCGGTGAGCAGGGACGCGGCCCGATGGGCCAGGGCCGCGATGGTGAGGGTGGGGTTGTAGCCGGACGAGGTCACGAAGACCGACGAGTCGGCACACAGGAGGTTGTCGATGTCGTGGAAGCGGCCGTCGGGCCCGACCACGCTCGTCGCCGGGTCGGTTCCCATGCGGCAGGTGCCCATGACGTGCTTGGAGGCGGGGGCCAGTCCCAAGGGGTGCGCGAGGTCGGGCTCCGCGTCGCCGATCGGCGGGGAGGTGCTGGAGAACGACCACTCGGCGCCGGCGTCGATCATGACCGCTTCGAGGATCGGGGACCAGTGGGCCGAGGCCACCAGCTCGTGGCGATGGGGGGCGTAGGTGACGCGACCGGCCGGGATGCCCCACGCGTCGACGACGGTGGGGTCGAGGTCGATGCGGTTGCCGGGCTGGGGCAGGTCCTCGCCCTGCATGGTGAAGACCCAGAGGCGGTCGCGGAGGGCGGAGTCCCGCATCGAGCGGTTGTGTTGGGGCCCGGGCGGGTAGTTGAGCGCCTCCTGAATGGGCAGGGTCGAGGAGCCGTGCTCGACGGTGCCCCCCCGGATGAAGGGGAGGCCGGCGGCGCGGGCGGCCTCGTCCTCGGCGGGGCCGGGAACGATGGGATCGTCCATGAGGTGGGTCACGCAACGGCCCCGCTCACCGTGCATCGAGAACGGGAAGCCCCCGACGGTGAAGGTCTGGAAGTGGTACGTCAGGTGCCGTCCCACCCGGTCCGACGAGTTGGCCAGGCCGTTGCGCAGCAACAGGCGGGGGGTCTCGAAGGCACCGGCGGCGAGGACGACATGGGCGGCCCGGATCTCCTGCGCGTGGCGGTCGCGGTCGAGGTAGCGGACGCCCGTGGCCCGTCGCCCCGTCCCGTCGACCAGCACGTCGGTCACGTAGGCCTCGGGCTGCAGCCGGCACCGCCCCGTCTGCAGGGCTCGGCGCAGCGACGCCACGGGATCGCCCTTGGCGTGGATCGGGCACCCGAAGGCGCAGAACCCGCAGTTGGTGCATGCCGGGCGGCCGTCGTAGGGGACCGAGTTGACCCCGGTGGGCGCCCGGTAGGGGTGCAGGCCGTGGCGTTCGGCGGCCTGAGCGGAGAGGACGGCGCCGAACATGTCCGGGCCGGCGGGCATCGGGTACGGGCCCGAGCGCCAGGCGGCGAACGGGTTGGCCGCCGCCTCGCCTGCAGTGCCGATGAGACGCTCGGCCTCGGCGTAGTAGGGCTCGAGCTCGGCGTAGTCGACGGGCCAGTCGGCCAGCGCGGCCCCGTCGATCGGGCCCCGGGCGCTGAGCAGGGCGAAGTCCTCCTCCCGGAAGCGGGGCAGCTTGCCGTCGGCGTGGGTGCCGCCGCCGCCGACCGTGCAGGGGAGGTTGTTGACGTCGCCGGTGAACAGTCGGTCGCCGTCGGCCTCGGTGCGGCGGAACGTCCGGGCTCCGCCAAGGGGTCCGGGCCCAGGAAGTGGCGCTGGGCGAACTTGACCTCGTCATTGGAGAACTCGCCCCTCAGCCCGTACGGCGGGTCCAGGTCGAGGAGGTGGTTGCGACCCTTCTCCAGGATCACGACCGACCAGCCCGCGGCGGTGAGGACGTCGGCGAAGGTGGACCCGCCCGGGCCGCTCCCGACGATGACCGCGTCGGCGTCCTGGTCAGCCACGGTCAGTCACCGGTGATCACCTCGTCGTCGGTCCAGCCCCGGGGCTGGACGTCGCCGAGGAAGGCCACCGAGGTCCAGCCGACGCGCTCCCGGTTGCCGCCGTAGGCCGGGTCGCCGTAGGTGCCCTCGCAGGCGTGCTCGTAGAGGAGGCGCTGGAACGGCGGGTCGGCGGCCAGTCGTCGGTCCTGCTCCTCGCCGTCGACGACGGCGAAGTCGGCCCCCAGCCGGGCCAGGCCGTCGGCGTACCGCTGCTGGAGACCGACCACGGGACCGTTGAACTCCCGTTCGGCCAGGCCCTGGCTGCCCTCGATCCGGATCCGCCAGGCCAGCTCCTCGACCGCCCCCAGCGGTAGGAACTGCTCGAACCCGGCGTCACCGCCGTGACGACCGGAGAACGGACCTCCGGCCCAGATGCGGGGCGGGTCGACCAGGAAGGCCCCGAGCAGGCCGTCGACGTAGTCGGCGGCCCCCGCCGCCCGAGCGCCGGGCGCGCCGTCGTCGTCCGGCGGGATCAGCCGGTCGACGGCCGCCTCGACGACGGCGTACTGCTCAGCGGTGAGCCAGCTCGGAATGCCCCGACCCTACGACCCCCACCGCGACGGGCGTTCTGGTTGCATCTCGCCGCGGCCCAGCGCGGCCCGGTGCAACCAGAACGGGGGGTGGCGCGGGCTACTCCGTGCGGAGGACCGCGGCCGGGCGCAAGCGGTTCTGGCGCCAGGCGGCCACCAGGTCGACGAGGATGGCGAAGGCGAGGAACAGTCCGACGAGGACGGCCAACTCGTCCCAGGGCACGAACGGCGTGGGGACGATGCCGAGGCTCTCGGCGTAAGCCCGCCAGGCGGCCCTGCCGACCACGATGCCGAGAGGCAGGGCGATGGCCAGCGAGAGACCGGTGAACGCGGTGGCGGCCCAGGCCGCGGCCCGGCGCACCTGTCGCGGACGGAACCCCAACGTGCGCACGACGGCGAGATCGAGACGGTCGCGGCTGACCGCGGTGGCCAAGGCGTAGGCCAGGATGCTCCCGGTCATCACGGCCATGAGGAAGGCCAGGAGGTCGGGAGCCGACTCGGTCGAGGTGACGTCGATCGAGATCAGGGTCTCGAGGGCCGCGTCGGAGGCGAACGTGGGGTCGAGCTCCAGGCCCACCGTCCGGGCCCGGGCCGCGATCGCGGCGTCGTCGACCCCGGGTTGCCGTCGGATGGTGACGAAATCCGCTCGGCCCTCGAACTGGGGAACCGTCTCGGGGTCCTGGTAGGCCAGATAGCCCTCCGTGGTCATGGCCGACGCGTTCTGGAAGTTCCCGTCGCCCAGGGGAATGGGGCCGATGCCGACCATCTCCAGCTCGCGGGTCCCGCGGTCGATCGGCTCGCCGGTCTCCTCGTCGAAGCCGACCACGGCGCCCGCCACGGGGTCGCCGAGGTCGAGGTCCAGCCGGTCGGCGAGGTCCGGGGTGACGAGGATCTCACTCGGGCCGTGCGGCGCCCGGCCTCGCATGACGGTGGGCTCGATGGCCCCCGGCCCGGTGCTGAAGGCCATGACGTGGGTGAGCTCCCGGTCTTCGCCGAGCAGCAGTTGCTCCGTGAAGAAGTACAGGTGGCCCGATGCCGCGACCTCGGGCCAATCGGCGGCCTGGTCGGCGATGTCGGCTCCGTCGTCCCGGTCGCCCACGTACAAGAAGTCATCCCAGTTCAGGCCGGCCAGGGCGGGTGTCTCCCGCAGGTGTTGGGCGCCGTTGGTGTAGACGAGCGATCCGACGATGGCGGCGGCGCCGACGGCCACGGCCAGCATGGACGAGCGCACGGGGGCCTGCCGACGCCCGGGCTCGAGCCCGATGCGGATCCCGAGCACGGCGGTGGCCGACGCCCCGATCCGTGCCGCACTCCTCGCCAGCGGCGTGCGGCGGACGGCTCGTCGGGCGGTCGTCCGGCGCAGGACGAGGAGCCCGAGGCCGACGGTGCTCACCAGGATCAGCACGACGGCGCCGAGGAGGAACGGGCGGGGATCGATCTCGATCCCGGGATCGGGATCGATCGTCCGGGCGTCGCCGATGGGCGTACGGCTCGACGCGACGACCACGACGGTGGTCATGGTGACGAGCCCGATCACGGCAACCACGGCGCCATGGGCGACAGCCCGCACGACGCGGTCACTCCGGCTCCATCCCAGGGAGGCGAGGGTTTCGTCAACGCCGACCATCGCCGCCGCGTGGCGGTCCAGGGCGGGGAGGACCAGGAACAGTGATGCCAGCGCGGTGAGCGCGCTGACGATCCAGAGGGCGTTGGCGTCAGCGCGGAGCCCCTCGTCGATGGGTCGGGAGATGTCGTCGCGGAGGTCGAAGGCGACATCGAACGGGGCCACGCCCGGAGTCGCGGCGAGTTCGGCGAGGGTCACGTCCTCGTCGAGGCGGACGGCCAGCGTCGGGCCTTCGACCTCCCCGTCACCGTCGCCCGAGCCACTGGCCAGCAGCTCGGCGAAGGCCGGGTCGCCCGCGAACGCCGGCGTGGTGTGGATGCCCTGCAGGTAGAAGCCTGCTTTGGGCGGGATCTCCGCCGCGGACATGCCGATCCCGACGACGGTGAGATGGATCCCTCGGCCCCAGGTGCTCCGGTCCTGGCAGTCCAGCTCGGGGCCGCCGAAGGCGAACAGCAGGTCGCCGACCTCGATCCCGAACTGCTCCGCGGCGATCGGCGCCATGACCACCTCATCGGCCTGGCTGGGGTCGGCGGCCCGGCCCTCGAGGATGCGGACCCGGTTCAGGTCCGTGGCGAAGCCGGGGTCCAGAGGGGTGATCAGGTCGAGGGCGCCGGCCCCGCTCCCGCAGGGGTCGTCGTTGATCTGGATCAGGTTCCCGTCCGAGTCGAAGACCGGGGACTTCGTGGTGATGAACGAGGCGGCATCGACGACGCCCGGATAGGCCCGCACCTGTTCGGCCGTGGTGGGACAGGCCGGATCCTCGGGATCACAGGTGAAGGCGATGCCCGCATCCATGGCGTCGGTCTCGGCCCGCAGCTCCCGAAAAGCCGAATCGGTTCGCCGGGCGCCGGCGGAGGCCGCGGCCACGCTGCCGGCGGCCACCCCGACGAGTAGGCCCAGGGCCAGCCAGGCGGGCCAGGTACGGCGGGCGTCGGCTCGCACGCAGTACGCCACCGCACCCCGGTGCCCCCTCACGCAGCTGTTGTCCCCCACTGCGCCTTCCCCCGCAAGGGTGCCTGCCTACCACTGACTCGGGGGACTCCACCCACCATCGGGCTCGGGCTACGTTGACCGCGCCGCAACCGGGGGGAAACCGCGATGAAGGTGGCGCTTACGGTCAACGACTTCCTGGACCGGGCCGAGCGGGTCTACGGCGACCGGATCGGGATCATCGACGAGCCCGATCAGCCGGGGCCCTCCTGGGGCTCCCTGACCTACCGCCAGGTGGCCGAGCGGGCCCGGGCCCAGGCCGCCTCGCTCGATGCCCTCGGGATAGGGGTCGGGGAGCGGGTGGCGATGGTGTCGCACAACGCCGCCCGCCTCTTCACCTCCTTCTACGGGGTCAGCGGCTCGGGCCGGATCCTGGTGCCGATCAACTTCCGGCTGAACGCGGCCGAGATCGGCTACATCGTCGAGCACTGCGGGGCGTCGGTCCTGATCGTGGACCCCGAGTTGGACGAGGACCTGGCGGGCCTCACGGCGGCCCACCGGTTCGTCATCGGTGACGACGCCGACGAGGCCCTCTTCTCGTCCACCGCCGAGCCCCGACCGTGGACGCCCGACGAGGACGCGACGGCCACGATCAACTACACGAGCGGGACCACGGCCCGACCGAAGGGTGTCCAGCTCACCCATCGCAACATCTGGCTCAACGCCACGACGTTCGGCTGGCAGGCCGGGGTGTCGGATCGGGACGTCTACCTGCACACCCTGCCGATGTTCCACTGCAACGGCTGGGGCATGCCCTACGCCCACACCGGCATGGGCGGCACCCAGGTCGTCATCCGCAAGGTCGACGGAGCCGAGATCCTGCGCCGCATCGACGCCCACGGTGTCACCCAGCTCAACGGCGCCCCGGCCGTCGTGGCCGCCATCCTCGACGCCGCGGCCCAGTGGGACGGACCCATCCCCGGCGCGGGGCGCACCCGCATCGTCGTCGCCGGCGCACCGCCGCCGACCCGGACCATCGAGCGGGTGGAGACCGAGCTGGGCTGGGAGTTCATCCAGATCTACGGCCTGACCGAGACCACGCCGCTGCTGACGATGAACCGGGGCCGGGTCGAGTACGACGCCCTGTCCCCGGCCGAACGGGCCGAGCGGCTCGGCCGGGCGGGCGCGCCGGCGCTGGGGGTCCAGATGCAGGTCGACGACCAGGGCGAGCTGCTCGCCCGGGGCAACCACGTCATGGACGGCTACTGGGAGCAGCCCGACGCCACCGCCGAGGCCATCGTCGACGGCTGGTTCCACACCGGCGACGGCGGGGTCATCGACGACGAGAGCTACGTCGCCATCTCCGACCGCAAGAAGGACGTGATCATCTCCGGCGGTGAGAACGTGTCGTCCATCGAGGTGGAGGACGCCCTCTTCTCCCATCCCGCCGTGGCCGAGGTCGCCGTCATCGGCATCCCCGACGACAAATGGGGCGAGACGGTCACTGCCCTCGTCGTGGTCGCCCCGGGAGCCGACGTCTCCGAGGCCGATCTCATCGCCCACTGCCGGGAGCGGCTGACGCACTACAAGTGCCCGACCTCGATCCTGTTCCGGGACGAGCTGGCCCGCACGGCCACGGGGAAGCTCCAGAAGTTCAAGCTGCGCGCCCCCTTCTGGGAGGGGCGGGAGAAGCAGGTGAGCTGATGGCCGCGCCGCTCGTCCTCGTCCACGGGGCCTGGCACGGCGGCGCCTGCTGGCAGCCCCTGGTCGACGAATTGACGGCTCGGGGCGAGTCGGCGGTGGCCGTGGACCTCCCGTGCGAGGACCCCGCGGCCACCCTCGATGACTACGCCGAGGCGGTGGTCGCGGGGGCGGCGGGCTTCGACGAGCCGGTGATCGTGGTCGGGCACTCCCTCGGCGGCCTGACCATCCCGCTGATCCCGTCCCGCCGACCTGTGGCCGGCCTGGTCTTCGTGGCGGCCATCCTGCCGACGCCGGGCGAGGTGGCCGGTGGGGGCCTCGGCCAGGACGCCTTCAGCGAGGGGTTCGCGGACCTGACCGCCACCCACCAGGAGGCCGAGGCGAACGGAGCCAGCCGGTGGGACCGAGAGGGGGCGGTGGCCGCCTTCTACCACGACGTCCCCGAGGACCGACTCGACGCCGCAGTGGACGGGTTGCGCCTGCAGCAGTGGGGGCCGACCCAGGAGGAGTGGCCCCTCGGGGCCTACCCGGACGTACCCATGCGCTACGTGGCCTGTGCCGACGACCGGATCCTGGACCCCGACTGGCAGGTGCGCAGCGCGCGGGAGCGCTTGGGTGTCGAGGCCGATGTCCTCGGCTGCTCGCACTCGCCGATGCTGGCCCAGCCGGCCGCACTGGCTGACCTGCTGGTCGCCCCGTTCAGCCCAGCGGGTTGAGGGCGCCGGTCGCCACGTCGTAGATGAAGGCGCCGACGACGAGGTCGTCGGGGAGCAGGGGGTCGGACGACAGTCGGGCCAGGTCGGCTCGGAGGGCCTCGACCTGGTCCGGGGTGGCCAGCGGATCCCAGTCGTCGGCGGCGTCGTTGCCAGTGGCGGCGCGGACGCGGTCCCGGAGCTGGTCGACGGTCAGCTTCGCCATGGCACAGTCCGTGTGGGCGATGACGGCGACCCGGTCGACGCCCAGGTTGGTGACGACGATGGCCAGCGAGCGCACGACGTCGTCGGTGACACGGGCGCCGGCGTTGCGCAGGATCTTGGCGTCACCGGGTTCGAGGCCGAGGACGGCCAGCGGGTCGATGCGGGTGTCCATGCAGGCCAGCACGGCGAGGTGCAGGCGGGGCCGACCGGTGAGCTCGCCGAAGGCGAACGACTCCCGGTTCCGCCGGTTGGCGTCGAGGAGATCGTCGAACGGCCCCGTCACGGTCGGGACGCTAACGGTGGGCGACCCGCCTACGTCACCCGGAACTGGCGCTCGGGGACGTCGCAGCGGCCGGTGACCCGGCCCTGCTCGTCGTAGGTCTGGGCGCCGTCGGGGGCGTACTGGACGATGTAGGCCTTGCGGACGGCGTCGGTCCGGTTGGGACCGGTGCTGTGGGGCGTGAGCGACGAGAAGACGACCACGGAGCCGGCCTGGGCCGTGACCGCCACGGCGTCGGGCGCCTCGTCGAGGCAGACGAAACCGAGGTCGCTGGGGTGGTGAGCCAGGGTGCCCTGGCGGTGCAGGCCGGGGACGACCCAGGGGCAGCCGTTGTCCTCGTCGACGTCGGTGAGGGCGATCCAGCAGGTCAGGTACTGCTGGGGGAGGACGAAGGTGTAACCGTTGTCCTGGTGCCACGGGAACGGCGAGTCGGTCCCCGGCTTCTTGTAGACGGCTTGGTCCCAGTAGAGACGGACGGCGGGGCCGAGGAGGTCGGCC
This sequence comes from uncultured Microthrixaceae bacterium, assembly GCA_963725155.1. Classification (GTDB taxonomy): domain Bacteria; phylum Actinomycetota; class Acidimicrobiia; order Acidimicrobiales; family DATDAH01; genus DATDAH01. The sequence continues at coordinate 84,416 of CAVRXU010000001.1, read as the reverse complement.
GCCAAGTCCCGCAGGGGTGGGGCGGCCACGAGGTCGCGCAGCACGCGGGAGCGCGTGACCAGGTGGGTGGTGAAGGTGATCTCGCCCGCCCGGTAGATGAAGATCCGCCCGTCGTCGGTGTTCTCGACCAGCGCGGCCTCGACCTCGGCCTCGATGGGGTCGATCTCGGCCTGGACCGAGCCGACGGTCTCGGCGTCGAGCGCGTCCTCGAACACGAAGAAGCCCTGCTCGTCGTAGGCCCGGGCCTGCTCCTCCGTGATGACCCGGAACGGCCCCGCGTGGTCGGTCCAGGTGAAGCCGTCGTTGAGGGGGTGCGGGCTGGACACCCGGTCAGCGTGTCACCGCTCGACGAACTGGTCGAACGCCCCCCTGGTCCTGGCCCCCGACTCGGCTCTCTGGGCGAGCCGAATCGGGGGCCCAGTAGGCGGAGGGGCCAGACTGAGCCGGTGGATCTCACGGATCGGGCGCTCTACGGGCACTGGAGTCGGGACAAGGTGCGGTGGGGGGACCAGGACGGCATGCGCCACATCAACAACGTGGCCTACGCCGGGTACCTGGAGAACGCCCGGACGGAGCTGATCATCGAGCGGGTGATCGCCCACAAGGCCAAGGGCGACAACTTCACCGTGCGCCGGGTGGCCATCGAGTACCTCGGCCGCGGGACCTACCCGGGCCAGGTCGAGGTCGGGACGACGGTCATCGACATCGGTGAGTCGTCGTTCACGGTCGGCCAGGGCGTGTTCATGGGCGATCAGTGCCTGGCCACGGGCGAGACCGTGCACGTCCAGCACCGGAAGGGCGAGCGGGTACCGCTGTCCGACGGCCTGCGGGCCGCTCTCGAGGGGGAGCGGCCGGCGTGATCGTCCGACGGGAGCGCCCCGGCGACACGGCCGCGGCCCGCGGCGTGCAGGTGGCCGCCTTCTCCACTGCGGCAAAGGATGACGAGGAGCCGGTCGAGGCCGGGCTCCTGGACGAGCTCCGCCGGGACGACGGCTGGATCCCGGAGCTCTCTCTCGTCGCTGAGGTGGACGCCCAGGTGGTGGGCCACGTCGTGTGCACCCGGGGCACGGTGGGGGCCGACCGACGCCCCGCGCTCGGGCTCGGCCCGATCGGGGTCCTCCCCGAGCACCAGGGGACCGGGATCGGGTCGGCTCTCGTGCATGCCGTCGTCGCCGTGGCCGAGGCGCGCAACGAGACCTTGGTCGCCCTGCTCGGTGACCCGACGTTCTACGGGCGCCTCGGATTCGGGCCGGCCGGCGACCAGGGCGTCGAGGCTCCGGATCCGTCCTGGGGCGTGCACTTCCAGGTCCGCGTCATCGACCCGTCCGCGGTCGTGGCCGGTCCGTTCGTCTACGCCGAGCCGTTCACCCGTCTCTGATGCTGGCCCGCCTCCAGCACCTGCTTCGGCGCGTCGCCCACATCCTCGACCGACTCTCGGCTCGCACCGAGTCGCCCCGGGGGCGCCGGATCTCGCTGGTGGCCTCGGCCGTCGTCTTCGCCATCGCCATGGTGTTGAGCCTGAAGGCCCTGCCCGAGGGACAGCACGACCTCGTGTGGTGGGCCATCCTCGTGACCGGCTTGGTCGGGATCCCCACGCTCATCGTCCTGAGTGCGGTGGAGTACACGGCGTCCGCCGGGGTTCTCGGCCACCATGTTCGGCTGCGGGAGGCCCTGCCCATCGCCCTCTACGCCCGGGCCGCCAACCTGCTGCCGATCCCAGGGGCGGCCCTGGTCCGCATGCAGGCCCTCAAGCGGGCCGGCTCCACCTACGGCAAGGCCGCCTCGGCCACGATGGCCACGGCCCTCTTCTGGATGGGGGGCGCGCTCCTCGTGGGTGGCGTCGTCCTGGTGCCCTTCCACCCCTTGGTCGCCCTTGGCTTCCTGGCCGGGGGGGTGGTGACCTGCGCCCTCGGCTATGTCGCGGTGCGGTCGATCGTGGCCCGTCGGGACGACGACCCCGGCACCGGGGAGGCGGTGCGGCGCAGCGCCGTGCTCCTGCTCGTCGAAGTCCTGATGGTCGCCATCCGCGGGGTCCTGTTCTGGTTCGTCATGATCGGATTCGACATCGGCGGCTCGTTCCAGGGGGCCATGGTGCTCCCGGTGGCCGTCGTGCTGGCCTCGGCCCTCGGGTTCTTCCCGGCCGGCCTCGGCGTCCGCGAGGTCATCTCCGGCGGCCTGGCCCGCCTGGTGGGCGACACCGCGGCGAGCGGGGTGCTGGCCAGCGGGCTCGACCGGCTGGTGTCGCTCCCGGTCATGGCCGCCATCGCCATCACCCTCGCCGTCACCGGGCACCGGCTGATCCCTCACGGGAACGGTGAGGGCATCGCCGACCTGGACCCTGACGAGGAGGCGGAGGCCGACGCCGCCATCCAGCACCTGTTCGAGGACGAGACGGCTTGACCGACGTCCTTTACCTCCTGGGGAAGGGACGATCGGGCTCGACCCTTCTCTCGATGGCCCTCGGCGAGGTGGACGGGATCTTCGCGGCCGGCGAGCTGCGCTTCTTCTGGCGGCGGGGCCTGGTCGAGGACCGGCGCTGTGCCTGCGGGGAGCGCATCAGCGGCTGCGGGGTGTGGGGAGCGGTGGCCGAGCGCGTGGCCGACCTCGATGCCGAGGCCGTGGCCCGCGACAGCGAGGCCGTGTTCCGATGGGCTGCCTCGCCCCGCCTCCTGCTCGGTCGGACGAGCGGCTGGGCCGCGTTCGGACGGTGGTCGGCGGCGACCGCCCGACTCATCGACGCCGTGGCCGAGGTGACCGGCGCCGAGGTGATCGTGGACTCCTCCAAGTGGCCGACCGACCCCGGTGTCCTCGGCCGGGTCGACGCCATCTCGCCGTTCTCGCTGCTGCTGGTGCGGGACCCTCGGGCCGTGGCCTGGTCCTGGCAGCGCACCAAGGCCCACCACGACCTCGAGCAGCCCCGGGAGATGGACCGCTTCCCCGCGTGGCACTCCGGCCTCAGTTGGACCAGCCGCAACATCGTGGCCGGGCTCGCCGCTCGCCGCTCGCCCGGGCCCCGGATGACGGTGCGCTACGAGGACTTCACCGCCGACCCCGCCGCCGGCCTGACCAGGATCGGCCAGTTCCTGGGCCGCGACGTCGACCTGACGGGGGTGCTCGACGGCCCCACCCTGCGGGTGACCGAGGGCCACACGCTGGCCGGCAACCCGACCCGCTTCGGGGGGAGCGAGGTGACCATCCGGGCCGACGACGAGTGGCGCCGCGGCCTGTCGACCCGCGACCGCCGCACCGTCAGCACGCTGACCTGGCCCCTGCGCCGGCGATACGGGTACTGACCATCGTCGGGCTGGGCGACCGACAACGACGCAACGATGGGGGCGTGGGGTCGGGCCGAGCGTCGTCGGGGGCTCGTAGACGATCGATTCCCACCGGTTGTGGCCGGATCTCTGCCACTCGGCCAATCGGCGGCAGATTCACCGCGTCAGGTCGAGATTTGCCGAAGGTTCGGTCTTCGGCCGGCGCACGGCGCCATTCGGCCACACAGGGTGAGATTTCACGCCCCCGACGGTCCGCAGCCCGACCCCACGCCCCCATCGGTGCCTCGGTTGTCGGTAGGGGTCAGGGCGGGGCGACGTCGTAGCCGTAGTGCTGGGCCTCGTCGGCGGTCAGCTCCACCAGCCGGGCCCACTGTGCCGGCGTCCAGTCCCCGGCCTTGGCCTCGCTGGCGTTGACCCGCTGGGCCACCGCGCCCGCCACGGCGTCGGCCGACACCGAGAGCCCGAGGTCGTCGGCGATCCGCCCCAGCTCCACGGGTCCCCGGACCGGGTCGGTGAGGTCCTCGAAGCGGACGGTCCGGAAGCGGTCCGAGCCTTCGCCCTGGGTGCGCATGGCCCGGTTCATGGCCGCCCAGGCCCAGCACAGGCGCTGGAACTGGTCCTGGCCGACCCAGCGCAGCCGCTCCGCGACGTTCCAACGGTCGAACTGGGGCGGGGCCAGCCGGCGGTAGGGGAGCAGGTTGAGGGGGCGGCCGCCGAACCGGTACGCCCCCCAGTCCTGGGCCGAGCGCACATAGCCGACGGGGTGACGCACGACCTGGACCACGACGGCCTCCGGGAAGGCAGTCAGCAACGGACGGACCAGGCCGTGATCCAAGCAGCTGGCCTCGAACCACGGCTCGTCGACGGCGAGGGCCTCGTCCCGGACCTGGTGCAGCCGGCGCGTGGCCCGCTCCTCGCCCACGGCACCGGAGGCATGGGCGTTGGACAGGTGGCGCAGCCACCAGGGCCCGGGCTCGTGATGGCTGCGGGCGCCCCACTCCTCGAACGTCCGGGCCAGGAACTGGGTCCCCGTCCGCCCGGTCGACACGACGAAGACGGCGCGGGCGCTCATCGGCGGGCTCCGATGAGGTCGGTGAACAGAGCCGAGAAGGCGTCGGCCGAGACGTCGGCCGAGAACCGCTCGATGGCCCGGGCCCGTCCGCGGTCGGCCAGCCGGACGGACAGCGCGAGGTCGGCGTGCAGCCGGCGAACGGCATCGGCCAGCTCGTCGGCTCGACCCTCCCCGACGAGCAGGCCGGTGACCCCGTGCTCCACGGCGTCGCCGATGCCCCCGCTGTCGGTGGCCACAACCGGGCGCCGCGCGGCCATGGCCTCGACGATGGACAGGCCCTGGGCCTCGGCCCAGCCATCCGATGCCGTACGGGACGGGGCCAGGACGATGTCGCTCGCCGCCAGCCAGGCCGGCACCTCGGCGGGCTCGACCCACCCGGCGAAGTGCACACGGTCGCGCAGCCCGAGCTCGGCCGACCGGGCTTCGGCGGCGGCCCGGTCCTGGCCCTCGCCGAGGACGACGGCCCGCACATCGGGGAGGTCGGCCCGCAGGCGGTCGAGGGCGTCGAGCAGGTCGAACACCCCCTTCTCGGCCACCACCCGCCCCACGAGGGCGAGGAGGGGGCCGTCGCCGTGCCGATGGGCGGCGCGCAGCCGGGCGACGACCGTGGGGTCCACGGGTGGGTCGACCACGATCCCCATCGGGATCTGTTCGAGGCGACGGGGCGCAGCCAGGTCCCGGACCGCCTGCTCGGTGGCCGAGCTGTTGACCGTCACGGCCGCCGCCCGCTGGAAGGCCAGGCGCTTGGCCGCCCGCATCGGTGCCTGGTCGAGGGCGAACACGTCTCCCCCGTGGACGGTGACGACGACCGGGACCCGGCGGGTGGCCAGGACACCGACGACGCCCTGGGGCAGGGCCCAGTGGGCGTGGACGGCGGCGTAGTGGCCGGTCCGCAGCCGGCGGACGACCGTCGCCCACTCGGCCGCGACGAGGGCAGGCAGCTTGAGCAGGTTCGACCGCTTCTGGCGCAGGTTCACCAGGGCGCCACCCTGGTAGCAGACGGTCTGGGCCCGCTCCGGGCGCAGGTAGCGGAAGCGATGCACCGGGATGCCGTCCAGCGTCTCGTCGCGAGCGGCGTCGGGGTCGTGCGGGGCGATCACATCGGCGGCCCAGCCCCGTTCGACGAGGTGCCGGGTCAGGTCAGCGACGAACGGCGTGGTCGAGTCACCGGCCCAGCGGGGGTAGTTGGAGGTGACGACCAGCAGCCGGCCTCGGGGGGCCGCACCGCTCACTTCGAGGCGCCGATGACCTCGTCCCGGGGCCGCGTCACCCGCACGACGAGGTCGGCGAGCAGGCCGATGACCAGGACCTGGAACGCAGCGAAGATGATCAGCAGGGTGTTGGTCGGCACCCGGGCGCCCTTGTCCGCGACGTCCCAGGCGAGCTTGCCCAGGCCGAGGACGAGGAGGCCGAAGCCGATGGGGCCGAAGAAGCGGAGAGGGTTGTAGGACAGGACCAGCCGCACCACCTGCACGAGGTAGCGGGAGGTGTCCTTGCGCCAGTGGAACTTCGAGCTGCCCGCCCGGGGCGCGTAGTCGATCGGGATGTACTTCACCGTGTAGCCGTTGGCCAGGAAGCTCATGGTGATGGTGGTCACGCACGAGAACCCGGTGGGCAGGAGGTGGAGGTACTGGTCGGCCACGACCCGCCGGAACGCCCGGAACCCGGAGTTGAGGTCGGGGATCTCGGTGTTGGCCAGGTAGGCGGCCAGCTTGCGGATGGTCCACTTGGCCGGCACCCGCAGCGCCTTCACCGTGCCCTGCTCCGAGGTGCGGGCTCCCACGACCTGGTCGTAGCCCTCGAGCTCTTTGACCAGCTCCGGGATGCGATCGTTGGGGTAGGTCATGTCGACGTCGGTCCAGACCACCACGTCACCCCTCGCCTCCCGGGTGCCGATCTTGCGGGCCGTCCCCGATCCCCGGTTCACCGGCATGCGGATCACCCGCAGGTCGTCGGCGTCCTCGAGGCCGTCGGTGGAGCCGTCGGTGGAACCGTCGTCGACGACCAGCAACTCGTAGCTCAGGTGGGACGCACCGAGCGAGGCCCGGATGCGGTCGATCTCGGCGTGGAGGTGGCCGACCTCGTTGTAGACGGGCAACACGACCGTCACGTCGACCGGGGCCACGTCGACCGCAGCCGCGTCGACCGAGCTGCGGGTGGACTCCATAGGGCGATCGGAGGTTATCGGCGTCCCTGGCCAAGGGCCGAGGCGAAGAGGGCGCGTGCGCCACTTGTCGCTAGTGTCCGCGCCGCTCATGGATCGCCACGAGGCCCCCACCGGGCTCGAGATCGCCGGACTGGTGGGCGCGCTGGCCCTGGCCGTCGTCGCCGTCGCCTCCCTCGCGCTGGCTGAGCTCGGGGCCCACGACGGCGTCACCGCGCTCCTCATCGGCATCGCCGTTGCCGTCGCCTTCGTCGCGGTGGTCGTGCGCCGTCGACGGGACTGGTCGATCGCGCCTTGGTCCTGGCCACCGGCCGTCGCGCTGGCCCTGGTGCTGGTCGTGGCCGCCGCTCAGTTCTTCCCCGGCTTCCCCCTCGCGGCCAAGAACCGCGATCCCGGCGTCTACGTGAACCACGCCGTGGCCATCGCCCGTGAGGGTTCGGTCGTGCTCGACGACCCGGTGTTCGCCACCGGCGCCGAGGTGGTCGTGGACGACGGCGAGGCCCGCATCGTGACCGACGAGGGCGACGTGGCCTGGCGCAAGCTGCCCTACCGGGCCTTCCCGACCGACCCCGATGACCCCGAACACCTTCTCCCCGACTTCTTCCACCTGTGGCCGGCCACCCTGGCCACCGCGCATGATCTCGGCGGGCGGACCGGCCTCTTCAACCTGGCCCCGCTCCTTGCCCTCGGAGCCGTCGCCCTGCTCTTCCTCGCCACCCGGCGGGCCTTCGGACTGGTGGCGGCGACCGTCGCCTCGGCCCTGCTGGCCGTCAACGAGCTCCAGGTCTGGCAGGCCAAGTTCCCGACCGCTGAGGCCCTGTCCGAGTTCCTGTACACGGGCGCCCTGCTCGCGCTGGTCGTGGCCCTGCGCACCAGGTGGCGGCCGGCCGCCGCCATTGCGGGGGGCCTCGTCGGTGTGGGGTTCCTGGCCCGGCCCGAGGGCATCATCGTGGTCGGGCTGGCCGCCATGGGGCTGGCCCTGCTGTGGGCCCTGGACCGGATCGATGGACGGGCTGTGGCCTTCGCCATCGGCCTCGCCCCACCCCTGGTGTTCGCCACCTACGAGGCCTACGGCCGGGGCTCGCGCTACGCCGCGGCCCAGGACGGCCTGCCTTCCTTCACCCAAGCCTTGGCGGGGGCCGCCCTCGTCGCCGCGGCGGCGATTGCCCTGCGCCTCGTACTGGCCCGAGCGCCCGCGGTGGTCGATCGGGCCCGAGCCCGGGACGCCGATCGGATCTGGCGCGTCGTCGGCTACGGCCTCGTCGGCCTCTTCGCCCTGTTCCTCGCCGTGGCCTGGTTCCGCGGCCGCCTCTTCGGGGCCAACTACCGGATCAACAAGGCGGGCGACCGCACGCGGGGCTACGACGAGCTGAACCTCCGACGCCTGGCCATCTTCCTCACGCCGGTCGCCCTCGTCGCCGCCGTCGGCGCCCTGCTGGTCGGCGTCCGCCAACGCTGGGACGCCTCCCGCTGGTTGCTGGTCCTGCCCGGCCTGCTCATCGCCCCCGTGCTCATCTGGGAGCCCCACATCGCCCCCGACCTCATGTGGTGGGGCCGGCGCTACCTGCCGATGGTCGTGCCCACGCTCCTCGTGCTGGTGGGCGTCGCCGCCGCTCTGCTCTGGGAGCGGCGCGGGTCGGGCCAGACATGGGTCCGGATCGGGACGGCGGTGGTCGTCCTCGCCCTCGGGGGCTACATGCTGCGCCAGTCGGCTGACCTCTGGGGCCACGAGGAGTTCGGTGGCTCCCTCGAGGTCATCGACGGGCTCGACGCCGTCGCCGACGGCGAGGACGTCGCCTTCGTCTGGTACCCAGGCAGCACCCAGGTCACGAACTTCGCCATGACACCCTTCACCTGGCTCGGTCTCCCTGGGCTCACCGGGTCCCCCCGGCCCACGCCCGAAGGCCTCCTCGCCCTCCAGCGGGCCCTGGGCGGTCGGCCGGTCTACCTCGTCGCTGACGGTGACGAGCCCCCGCCCGGCACCGCTTCGGTCCTCGAGCCCGAAGCCCACATCGTCACCGAGCTGGGCGAGTTCGAGCACAGCTTCGAGTCCCGGCCCCGCAAGGACCGGCCCATCCCCGTCGATCTCACCGTCTGGCGCCTGGTCGGCTGAGCGACGGCCGGTACTGTCGCGACCGTGAGCGAGCTCGACTTCGACGCCTTCGACTGCGACAACCACTACTACGAGGCGCTGGACGCCTTCACCCGCCACCTGGATCCGGCCCTGGGGCCGCGTTGCGTGCAGTGGTGTGACATCGACGGCCGCAAGTACCACGTGGTCGCAGGCAAGGTCAGCCGGGCGGTCACCAACGCCACCTTCGATCCGATCGCCAAGGCCGGGGCCATGCACGACTACTTCCGGGGCAACCCGGACGGGAAGTCGCCGCTCGAGTTCCTGCGGGAGCGGGAACCGATCCGGCCCGAGTACCGCGACCCCGGCGCCCGCCTCCTGCGCATGGACGAGTTCGGGCTGGAGGCCATCTGGCTCTTCCCGACCCTCGGTGTCCTCTACGAGGAGCTGCTCAAGGACGACGGGTTCGCCGTCACCAGCACCTTCCAGGCCTTCAACCGTTGGATCGAGGAGGACTGGGGCTTCGCCCACGAGGGCCGGATCTTCGCCGCGCCCTACCTGACCCTGGTCGACCCCGACTGGGCCGTGACCGAACTGGAGTGGGCGCTGGACAACGGGGCCCGGGTGATCGTCATGCGCCCGGCCGCCGTCTTCACCGAGCACGGCCCCCGCTCGCCGGCCGACGCCCTGTTCGACCCGTTCTGGGCCCGGGTGGCCGAGTCCGGCATCACCACCGTCGTCCACGCCGGTGACTCGGGCTACTCGTCCCAGGGCTACGCCGACGACAAGTTCACCGCCCAGTTCTCCGGTGGCTGGAGCCCGTCGGTGCGCATGTTCGCCATCGAGCGGGCGGCGCTGGACTTCCTGCTCACCCTGAGCCTGGAGAAGCTCTACGACCGGCATCCGGGCCTGCGCATCGCCTCGGTGGAGAACGGCTCGGAGTTCCTGCCCGACCTCTTCCGCAAGCTGGCCTCCACGGCGAAGAAGTACCCCGGCTGGTTCGGGGAGGACCCGGCCGAGACCTTCCGCCGCCACGTCTGGATCAACCCCTTCTGGGAGGACGATCCCTACGAGATCGTCGAGCTGATGGGCGCCGACCGGGTCATCTTCGGCTCGGACTGGCCCCACATCGAGGGCATGCCCCGTCCCTTGGACTACGTGCCCGAGGTGAAGGAGCTGTCCGCCGAGGACCAGCGCCGCGTCCTGCGGGACAACACCTGGGAGCTCACCCGACCGGCGGCCTGACCCGGCGTCAGGCGAAGCGGTCGCGGAACGGGGCCGCCCCCTCGCCGGCGAGCTCGTCCAGGGCGGCTTCTCGCCCCGAGAGGCTGAGCAGCAGTGCGTCGACGGTGCCCGTCACCTCGGGCCCGTCGCCCCAGGACCAGTCGAGATCGGTGGCCCCGAACGCGAGACCGGCGAGGCGGTTGGCTGAGCCCACGGCCTTCTGGCCCTTCTTCGAGGTGAGCATGGCCAACACCACCTCGACCCGATCCGCCGGGAGCTGACGGCTGATGGCCAGAGGCCGTCGGATGTCGAGGCCGTGGAGGATGAGGTCCGACAGCGGGGCTTCGGGGCCGAAGCCCGGTGGGGTGAACAGGTGATCGGCATGGGCCCGTAGGTCGGCCACGATCTCCGAGGTCGGTCGCTCGGCGAGGCCGCGGGACAAGTGGTCGTTGGCCCGGTCGAAGCCGCCGTAGCGCACGATGTTCACGAGGAAGCGGGGGACGGACACGTTCCAGCCGGCGCTCAGATGGGCCGCGACCACCTGCACCGTCCATCCCTCACAGAGGCTGGGCGTGGCCCACTGCTCGTCGTCGAAGCCCTCGAGCAGATCGGCCAGGCCTCGACGTTCGTCGGCGATCATCGCAACGGTGTCCACGGCTTCTGACCGTAGACCCCGGTGGTCCTACGCTCCCACGGTGACCGACATCCAGGACCGCGAGCTGACGAACGACGCGCCGGTCGGCTCCACCATCGAGACCGGGCCGCTCGGCCCGGCCCGCATCCCGGCGTCTCGCTACACCTCGTCGGCCTGGGCGGCGCTGGAGGCGGAGCGGGTCTGGCCCAGCGACCTGGCTGATCGCCGCCGCCCGCGGCCAGGTGGCCGAGCCGGGCGACTGGTTCGAGTTCAGCTGCGGATCGTTGTCGATGCTCATCGTCCGGGGCGACGACGGTGAGCTCCGGGCCTTCCAGAACGTCTGCCTGCATCGAGGCAGCGAGCTCTGCCAGGGCGAGGGCGAGGGACGCACCGAGATCCGCTGCGGCTACCACCGGTGGGCGTGGAACCTGCGGGGTGAGCTGCGGGAGATCCCGTCCCGCAAGGGCTTCGGACCGCTGCGCAACGAGGACCTGCCCCTGCTCCCGGTCCGGGTCGACACCTGGGGCGAGCTGGTGTTCGTCAACCTCGACCCCGATGCCGAGCCCCTGGCCGACTGGCTGGAGGGTGTGCCCGACGACGTGGCCTGGGCGGGCATCGACGAGTACCGCATGCAGGTGCTCATGCGCCTGCCGCTGGGGTGCAACTGGAAGGTCGCCATCGAGGCCTTCAGCGAGACGTACCACGTGCAGGGGATCCACCGCGAGATGTTGGCGTCGACCGACGACGTGAACTCGCCCCAGCGTCTCTGGAACCGCCACGGCAAGCTCGGCCAGCCCTACGGCATCCCGTCGCCCCGGCTGCGGGGCGGGGCCACCGACGCCGAGATCTGGCGCAGCTTCATCCAGACGCAGGGCGCCCGCATGGGGGTCACCGATCCCGACAGCCCGGCGCCGCCAGTGCCTGAGGGCTCGACCATGCGGGCCGTCATCGAACAGGCCATTCGGGACGAGGCCGCCAGCAAGGGCTTGGACCTGAGCCGGTTCGACACCGGCCAGGTGGTGGACCTGCACCAGTACAACCTCTTCCCGAACGCCACCGTCATCTTCCTGAGCGACGCCCTCAGTGTCATGACGGCGACGCCCGGACCGACGCCGGACGAGTGCGTGGTCACGTTCTTCGTCGCCTTCCGGGTCCCATCGGCCGACGACCCCACGCCCCGGCCCGCGGTCATGGACCTGGAGCCCGGGACCATGAGCCTCGGCCTGATCTTCGACCAGGACCTCGAGAACCTCCAGCGGGTCCAGAAGGGCCTGCGCCAACCCGGCTTCACCCACCTCCGGCTGTCGGCGGAGGAGTGCCGGATCATCAACCTCCACCGCCACCTGGAGGCCGCCCTGGGCCTGGAACCCGGCGCCGAAGCCTGATCCCCCCGTTCTGGGTACACCGCTGTGTCGTGGGGGACACGGGGGTGTACCCGGAACGGGCATGATCGCCCCATGCAGGTCGTCGCCGGTATGGATCCCCGCGCCCCGTTGGCCGACATCGGGGCCCACGCCCGGCGGGTCGAGGCGCTCGGGTTCGACGCCCTCCACGTGGCCGAGACGACCAACGACGCCTTCCTCACCTGTGCGTTGGCCCTGGAGCACACGTCCACCCTGGTCGTGCGCCCGGCGCTGGCCCTGGCCTTCGTCCGCAGCCCGATGCAGGTGGCGTACGCCACCTGGTCCCTCGCCGGCTTCGCCCCCGGTCGGTTCCAGTTGGGCCTCGGCACGCAGATCAAGCCCAACATCGTCGGCCGCTTCGGGGTCGAGTGGGCCGACCCCGTCGAGCGGATGGCGGACTACGTGGCCGCCGTCCGGGCGATCTTCACCGCCTTCCAGGACGGTGGCCCGCTCCGCCACGAGGGCCCGCACTACCGCCTGACCCGGCTCCAGCCCGAGTTCAACCCGGGCCCGTTGCCCGACGGGCCGGTGCCCATCTGGCTGGGCGGTGTGAACAAGCGGGCCTGTCGGCTGGCGGGTGCGGTCGGGGACGGGTACGTGACCCACCCGACGAACTCGGACCGGCGCTACCTCGGCGAGCTGTGCCTCCCGGCGCTGGAGCAGGGCCTGGCCGAGGCGGGCCGGGACCGGTCGGAGGTGCAGGTCGTGGTCGGGGGGATGGTGGCGACGGGTCGGGACGACGCCGCCGTGGCCGAGGCTCGCGCCCGCAGCCGCTACATGCTCGGCTTCCTCTTCTCCACGCCCGCCTACCGCCGCACCCTGGAGCTGCACGGCTGGGAGGACCTCGGCGACCGCCTCCGGTCCATGACCAAGGAGGGGCGCTGGGACGACCTGGAGGCCACCGTCACCGACGAGGTCCTCGACACCGTCGTCGCCACCGGCCGCTACGACGAGCTGGCCCGGGTCCTGGGCGACCGCTACGCCGACCTGGCCGACGGCGTCCTGCTCCACGCCCCGCCGATCCCGCCGACGACGAGCCCTTCGCCGCCGCCGTCAGCGAGCTCCAGGCTCTCTGACTCAGCTCGTCGGGCTGGGCCCACCGATGGCAACGATGGGGCGCGGGGTCGGGCCGAGGGTCGTCGGGGGCACGCCGGCCCCGATACTCACCCGCTGTGGTCGGAGGCGGGCCGCAGTTCATTCTCTCGGCAGATTCCCCACATGAGGTGGAGATCTGCCGAAGGAACGACATGCGGCAGCCGTCGAGGCCGCATTGACCACAAGCGGTGAGATTTCACGCCCCCGAGGGCCGGCAGCCTGTCCCCACGCCCCCTTCCTTGCCATCGTTGTGCCCAGCCCGACCGATCTGGACCCGGCATGGGCCAATCGGACAGCAGGCGGGGCCCGTCGTAGGGTCGGGGCATGACCGACACCCTCGACACCGCCGTCGACCCGGAGACGACCAAGGTCGAGACGGCGCTCGAGGCCTTCGTCGCCGCCAACGATGCGTCCGCCCTGAGCCCCGTCGAGTACCGGGGCGCCCGTTATGACGCCGGCCTGGCCTGGGTCCACTTCCCCGAGGGCTTCGGTGGCCTCGGCGTCCGCCCCAAGCTGCAGGCCGTCGTCGAGCGCCGGCTGCGGGAGGCCGGGGCGCCACCGCCGGCCGACACCCTCTTCTTCGGCTTGGCCCTGGCCGGGCCCACCGTCGTCACCCACGGCTCCGACGAGGTGCGCCACCGCCTGCTCCGTCCGATGTTCACGGGCGAGGAGGTCTGGTGCCAGCTCTTCAGCGAGCCCGGCGCGGGCTCGGACCTCGCCGGCCTGGCGACCCGGGCGGTCCGGACGGTGACGAGTGGGTGGTCAACGGCCAGAAGGTCTGGAACACGATCGCCCACCTCGCCGACCGCGGGATGCTCGTCACCCGCACCGACCCGGACGAGCCCAAGCACAAGGGCCTGACCTACTTCGCGCTCGACATGCACGCCCCCGGCGTCGAGGTCCGGCCGCTGCGCCAGATCACCGGCGAGGCCGAGTTCAACGAGGTCTACCTGACCGACGTGCGCATCCCGGACGCCGACCGCATCGGCGACGTCGGCGACGGCTGGCGGGTGTCGATGACCACGCTGATGAACGAGCGCACGACCATCGGTGGCGGCGGGGGCACCCGGCCCCGGGGGAGCGGGCCCATCGCCGAGGCCATGCGCATCTGGGCGGCCGAAGACCGACGACGGACCCCGTCGAACAGGACAAGCTCATGCGGCTGTGGATCGAGGCCGAGACCCTGCGGCTCACGAACCTGCGGGCCAGTGCCAGAACCGCCAAGGCGGGCAACCCCGGCCCCGAGGGCTCGGTCGCGCAAGCTCGCGGTTCGCCGAGATGAACAAGGCCATCTACGAGCTCTGCGTCGATCTCCTCGGGCCGGCCGCCCTCGTCGACTACGACTACACGATGCGCCGCTCGGACATCATCGGCCTGGAGGGCCCGCCGGGAGCGTCCCGCAAGATGTTCCTGCGCTCCCGGGCCAACTCCATCGAGGGCGGGACCTCGGAGATCATGCGCAACATCCTGGGCGAGCGGATGCTCGGCCTGCCCGGCGAGCCGCGGACCGACAAGGACCTGCCCTGGATCGACGTCCCCCGCAACTGACTCGTCGCGCCGAATGACCGGAGTCGACCGGGTGAAGGCCGCACCGATCCTGTAGGCAGGGTCCGTGCACGAGCCGGTTCTGTTGCGTGACGTCCCCACCGTCGCCGACTGGTGGGAGGCCGGCGGTGGCATCGGTCTCGACCGGGCCCAGGAGCTGGAGACCGGGGGCACGCTGCAGGAGCTGGGCCTCGCCGGCCTGCGGGGCCGGGGCGGGGCCGGGTTCCCCACGGCCCGCAAGTGGCGCTCGATCGGCCAGGCCCGGCCGGAGACCGGTGACCGGTACGTCGTGGTCAACGCGGCCGAGGGTGAGCCCGGCACCTTCAAGGACCGGGCCCTCATCCGGGCCAACCCCTACCAGCTCATCGAGGGGGCGGCCATCGCCGCCATCACCGTCGGGGCGACCAAGGCCTACATCGGGTTGAAGAAGACGTTCCGCACCGAGATCGACCGGCTGGAGCGGGCGCTCACCGAGATGGAGGCCGACGGGCTGACGGCGGGCGTCGACTTCGAGATCGTGGCCGGGCCCGACCACTACCTGCTGGGCGAGGAGACCGGGCTGCTCCAGGTCATCGAGGGCGAGGAGCCGCTGCCCCGCTGGGCCCCGCCGTACCAGCACGGCCTCTTCGCCACCGGACCGCAGCAGGGCTGGTCCTCCGCACCCAAGCGGGACGCCGAGCCGACGAACCAGTCCAACCCCACGCTGGTCAACAACGTGGAGACGTTGTCCAGCGTCCCCCACATCCTGGCGCTCGGCCCGGAGTGGTACCGGTCGATGGGGACCGAGGAGTCGCCCGGCCCGATCGTCTGCACCGTCGTGGGCGACGTCCTGTCGCCGACCGTGGTCGAGGTCGAGATGGGCACGCCGCTCATCGAGCTCATCGAGACCCATGGCGGGGGGCTGGCCGAGGGGCACTACGTGAAGGCCGTCCTGTCCGGCTTCGCCAACCCGGCGCTGACCGGGGCCGACCTGGACGCCCCGATCAGCTACGAGGGCCTGCGCGACGCCGGCGGTGGCCTCGGCTCCGCCGGCTTCATCGTCTACGACGACCGGACGAACATGGTCGAGGTGGCCCGGCTGGCCAGCAACTACCTCTACGTCGAGAGCTGCGGCCAGTGCTCGCCCTGCAAGCTGGGGTCGGGGGAGATCACCGAGCGCCTCGACCGCATCGCCCGGTCCGGGGGCGACGACGGCGACATCGAGGCCATCGGCGCCCGCCTGCTCACCGTGACCGACGCCAACCGCTGCTACCTCGGCACCCAGGAGCAGGAGCTGGTCTCCAGCATCCTGCGCCTCTTTCCCGAGGACGTGGTCGCCGCCCTCGAGGGTGGCGGGATCGAGGGGCGGGGTCTCGAGGTTCCCAAGTTGATCGAGCTGGACCAGTACGACCCGAACCAGCACCGCAAGCGCCCCGACTGGACCTTTACATAGCTCCGCCTCCGCTCCGCCGGCTTCGCCGATGCGGCTGGTCGGAGGAGCTGCTGCGCTCCGCTCCGCAGCGTCCCCCAACAGAATGACGACAGGAGGTCGGCAATGGCCCGATCGATGACCGATGACGAGCGGCGGGCCTTCCTCCTGGAGGGGACCCGGACCGGGAAGGTGGCGTGGATCTCGCCCCAGGGCAACGTCCACGTCGCCCCCATCTGGTTCGTGCTCGACGGGGACGACGTCCTCTTCACCACCCATGAGGACAGCGCCAAGGGCAAGGCGTTCACCGACGGCTGCCGGCTGTCGATGGTGGTCGACGACCAGGCCCCGCCGTTCTCCTACGTGAAGGTCGACGGAACGGTGTCCCTGAGCGACGACCTCGACGAGCTGGTCGCCGTGGCCACCCGCATCGGCGGTCGCTACATGGGCGAGGACCGGGCCGAGGAGTTCGGGCGCCGCAACGGCGTCCCCGGCGAGCTCGTGGTTCGCCTCTCGCCCACCAAGCTGACCGCCCTGGCCGACATGAGCGACTGATCGTCAGTCGGTCCGGAGGTCGGCCAGGAGGCCGGGGAAGGTGGCGTCGACGTAGTCCGGCTCCAGAGAGGCGGTGGCCACGTCCTGGTCGATGGCGAAGACCTGGTCGAGCTGGGCCACGGTGAGGTGGTTGATGAGGCCCCACACCTGCTCGGGGTCGGTGTCGTCGGGCAGACAGCCGTTCTCGCCCAGTTCGACGAGCGGGACGTCGTCGGGATCGAGGCCCAGCGCTTCGACGAAGCCACTGAGGCCACCCTCGTCTCGGATGGGCACGCAGGGGTCGACGAACACGGCGTGACCGCTGTCGGCGATGACGGCCAGGCGCTTGGGCGAGTCGAGCCAGTCGTAGGTCTGCTGGACGCGGTCGAGGGGGATGATCGTGTCGCCCTCCGCCGCGATGATCAGCGATGGGACGTCCGGTGGGGTGGTGGCGTCGAGCAGGGCGGCGGTGTCGAACTCAGGGCCGTCGTCGGTCTCGGTCGTGAACGCTTCGAGGTCGGTGTCCGGCTGGAGCGGCGTGCCCGGCGCCTGGCCGATCCAGAGGTCGACCCGATCGTCGTAGGCCGCCGTGCCCGAGGCGCTGCCACCGGCGCTGTGGCCCTCGGCCGCCACCCGCTCGGTGTCGATGGCCCCGGCCAGGGGGGAGTCGGCCTCCTCGTTGGTCGCCGCCAACAGGTCCAGGCCGGCGATGAGTTGGTCGCTGTCGAGGTACTCGTCGGGCCGTTCGGCGTCGTCGGCCTCGCCCGCGATGAAGCTGTCGAGGATCGCCGCCAGCCCCCGCTCGGGATGATCCACCGCGGCGACGACGAAGCCCCACGAGGCGACGGCGGCGTTGTGCTGGTTCCCGAAGCGGAGGTTGCCCGAGAACCCGTGGCTGTGCAGCACGGTCGGGAAGGGTCCGTCGGCGCTGGCCGGAAGCCCGACCCAGGTGTCCTCCGGGGCCACCTCACCGGACAGGGCGCCGGGCAGGATGGCGCTGATGGTCGGATCGAGGATGTCCTCGCCGGAGTAGGAGTAGGCCTCCGCGTCAGCGGTCACGGCGTCCCGATCGACCGGGTAGAAGACGGCGACGAGGTGGTCGGGGTCGAGTTGCAGGTCGATCTCGCCCACGGCGTAGGGACCCCGGCCCGAGAAGTCGGCGGGCTCGGCGTCGGAGGCGGGGGCGAAGGTCGCCGGAGGCGCCGTGGTCTCGCTGGCCGAGTCGCCGCTGCTGTCGTCGGAGCACGCCGCGGCGGCGACCAGGGCAGGGGCGATGAGGAGAACGAGGTACAGCCGACGGCGCATGGTCGCTTCCTAGCACTGGCCGGAGTCGGACCCGTCCGCGGGCTGCCAAGATCAGGCGATGGCCTATGTCGAGGTGAGCGATCCCCGTCCCCACGTCCGACAGATCACGTTGAACCGGCCCGAGCGGATGAACGCCATGTCGTTCGACACGATCATCCCGCTGCGCGAGGCGCTGGAGGCGGCCGGGCAGGACAACGACTGCTGGGTGGTGATCCTGACCGGCGAAGGCGACGGGTTCTGCTCCGGGCTCGACCTGGAGGACGCCGGGGTCCCACCCCACGCCGACGGGCTGACCCTGTCCCGACTGGCCATCCGGGCCATGGAGTACTTCGGTGACATCGTCCCCCAGATGCGCAAGCTGCCGCAGCCGGTCATCGGAGCCATCAACGGACCGGCCATCGGCGGCGGCATGTGCCTGTCGCTGGGGACCGACATCCGCATCGCCGGCCAGTCGGCCTACTGGCGGGCGGCGGGGATCAACAACGGCCTCGGCGCCGTCGAGCTGGGCCTCTCCTGGACGCTGTCCCGGGCCATCGGCTCGTCCCGGGCCTTCGAGATCTGCCTGTCGGGTCGCGACGTGCACGCGGAGGAGGCCGAGCGCATCGGCCTGGTGTCCCGCACGGTGCCCGACGCCGAGCTGCTGAGCACGACCTACGAACTGGCCGAGCGCATCTGTGGGTTCAGCACCCACGGCGTGTCGATGACCAAGAAGGTGCTGTGGTCCGCCCTCGAGGTGGGCAGCCTCGAGGCGGCCCTGGACATGGAGAACCGCAACCAGCTCCTGGTCCGCCTCACCACCCAGAACCTGGAGGAGTACATCCGCTCCCGCCGCGAGGGCCGCACCCCCACCTACCTGGACTGATCAGGGGTCAGGGCTTGGTGACGGCGAGGGCGACCTCGAACTCCAGCAGGTCGGCGCCCATGCCGACAGGGCCGCTGCCCTCACCGGGGCCCTTGGCCGGGCCGCCGTGGCCTTCGGGGGGCGGGCCGGTCTGGCCGGCGTGGGACTCGGCGAAGCGCTGGCTCTCCCGCCAGGCCTGGAAGGCGGCCTCGGTCTCCCAGCGGGTGTAGACGAAGTAGCGGTCCTCGCCGGCCGTGGGGCGCAGGAGCTCGAAGGACACGAAGCCCTCGACCTCGTTCATGGCGTCGCCCCGCGCCGCGAAGCGCTCCTCGATGACCGGTCCCATGCCCTCGGGCACCCGGATGGCGTTGATCTTCACGATGTCACTCATCCCGTCGGACGGTATCCATCCCTACCTTGTGCACCAGTGCGCCAAAAGTGGCGCACTGGTGCACAAGGTACGAGTGTCGGGTCAGTCGGCCTTGGGGGCGGGGGGTCGCCAGAAGAAGGCGAGCAGGGCGGCGGTCCCACCACCGCCGGCGATGACGGCGATCCACAGCCCACTCCATCCCGCGAGGTCGGTCGTCTCCAGGGCGTCGTCCACCGACCACTCGCCGGACCCGAGCAGGGCGAGGCAGAGGCTGACCACGATGAGGGTCAGGACGTACTCGTAACCCTCGCCCGGCCGGAAGATGAAGAAGCCGTTCTTCCAGTGATTGGTGATGAGGGCCACCAGCATCACGCCCAGGACGCCGGCGCAGGCCAGCGGGGTGAGCAGGCCGAGGACGAGCATCGTCCCCGCCCCGACCTCGGTGAGGCTGGCCAGCCAGGCGTGGAGGGGGCCCGGCTTCATGCCCAGGCTCTCGAACCAGCGGCCGGTCCCCGCGATCTTGCCGCCGCCGATGATGTGGTTGATCCCGTGGGCCAGCATCACGGCGCCCAGGATGAGACGCAGCCCGAGCAGCGCCAGGTTGACCGCATCCGGTTCGATCCCTGTTCCCATGGTCTGACCCTACGCTCGGCGGGGATGCTGCTGGACCTCCTGGTCGATCCGTTCGACGCCACCTGGCCCCAGGTCCGGGACCTCGCCGTCGCCGCCGAGGAACGGGGCTACGGCGGCGTCTGGACCTGGGACCACCTCTCGGGCGTCGTGCACGGCCAGCACCACGTGCTCGAAGGCTGGACCCTGCTGTCGGCGTTGGCGGCGGTGACCAGCCGGGTGATGCTCGGACCGCTGGTCCTGAACCAGGCCAATCGGGACGCCGGCGTGGTGGCCCAGATGGCCGCCACCCTGCAGGAGGTGTCCGGCGGACGGCTGCTGCTCGGGCTGGGGGCCGGGACCAGCCCGACCGGCTCGTACGTCGCCGAACAGCTGGCCCTCGGTCGGTCGCCGGCCCACGACCCGGAGCGCAGGGCGGCGCTGGCCGAGTACGTCGCCGTGATCCGTCAGGCGTGGGCGGGCACCGTGGGCGGGGTCGACGGCTTCCTCCGGCCCGACCCACCGCCGCCCGTCATCGTCGCCGTGTTCGGGCCGAAACTGGCGACGACCGCCGGCCAGATGGCCGACGGCATCAACACCCTGGCCGCCCTGCCCGACCTCGAGGAGGTGGCGACCGCGGCCCGGGCGGCGGCGCCGGACCCAGACCGCTTCCTGGTGACGGTGTTCGCGGGGATGGGCCCGACGTGGTTGGATCCCGACAGCGGCGAGCGCCGCCGCCTCGCCGCGGTGGGCGCGGACCGGCTGATCCTGGTCGTCCCGCCCGGGCAGGACCCGGACCGACTCCCGGATCCTGGGAACTGACGGCCCGTTGCCATCGTCAGATGCAGTGGCGGCAACGGCGCCGCACCGGAAACCAGGAGATCCCCCCATGCGTCTGCTCACTCGAGTCCTGTTGCCCCTGTTGGTCATCGCCGCCCTCGCCGCCGGCTGTGGCGGGGACGATGCCGACGAGGTCGTCGCCGCCGACGGTGGGTCGTCGGACTCGACCACGACCACGGTGGATCCCGACACGGCGGTGTCCAGCCTCCCGGGGACCGACGACGGCTCGACCGCCGTGACCTGGACCCGCATCGAGCCGACCGACGACCTGGTGGATCCGGTCGTGGCCACGCCCGACGAGCTGGTGCCTGACCCCGACGACCCCAACGCCGTGCTCGTCCACTTCTACGGCGGCGTGCAGGACTGTTATGGCGCCCGGGCCGCCGTGGTCGACCAGGGCCCCGACCAGGTCGTCATTCGCCTCGAGGTCGGCGGCCGGGCCGACGCCGCCGGCGCCGACTGCATCGAGCTGGCCGAAGCCCAGGAGCTCCTGGTCACCCTCGACGCCCCCGTCGGCGACCGCGAGCTCGTCGCCGCCACCGCCTGATCCCCAGTTCTGGCACCGAAATCCGGGGCCAGAACGCGTCGGGTCGGACCTACGGTCGGCGGGTGCGCATCTTCCGGGCGACCGTGCGGGGCCAGTTCGACGGGCTCGACCAGGAGCAGCAGGCCGCGCTGCGGGCCCGGGCCGACGAGCACGACATCCTGCAGTCGTCGTTCAGCCGCGAGGGCACCTTCGTCTACAGCCCGGCACTCACCTGGTTCAACCTCCGTTACGAGCTGCGCAGCGAGGACGAGGCCACCGACGCCGAGGTCGAGGCCCAGGCCGTTGAGATGGCCGAGCGGCGCATGGCCGCCGACGGCTTCGGCGTCAAGCACGTCCGTGTGGACCTCATGGACATGGCCAGCGTCTGGCGCGACTAGCCAACGCTCTGGCGCTTGATTCGGTCGCTCTGACCGCTGAATCGACCGCCAGAAGGGGTTTCAGGCGAGGAGCTCGCGGCCGAAGTCGAGGGTCGACGCGTCGGAGGCGAAGAAGTGCTGGCTGCCGGCGTGGAGGTCGCGGAAGGCGGTCTGGAGGGGGCCGTCCCGCAGGGCCGTCGTCCCCGCCAGGAGGTAGGCCTCCCGGGCGATGTCGGCCCCTTGCTGGCTGGTGAAGACGCTGGCCTGGCGGCAGGCGGTGATGGCGGACAGGTCAGGCTGGCCGCCGTCGGCCACCGAGGCCTCGGCGGCAGCCGCGGCGTCGTGGACCCAGGCCTCGGCCGCCCGGAAGCGGGACTCGAGCTGGCCCACGGCATAGACGAAGCGGTCGCTGTCCTTCAGCGGTGTGGCCGCACCCATGCGGTGCTTGGTCCGGGCCACCTCGACCAGCTCGTCGAGGACCCGCCGGGTGACCCCGAGGGCGAAGCCGGCGTGGCCCACCGCGGTCAGGCACATGACGCCAAGGTCATAGGTCGGCCCACCCCGATGGCGGACGGGGGCGAAGAAGTCGAACGTGGCCTCCTCGGTCACGTGGACGTCGCGGACGGCATAGTCGTAGCTGGCCGTGGACTGGAGGCCGAGCACGTCCCAGTTGCCCCGCAGCTCGACCTCGTCGACGGGCATGAGGGCGAAGAGGAAGCGGGGGTCGGTGCCTTCGGGCTCCTCCGTGATGGTGCCCGCACCGGCCCACGACGAGTGGGCGATGCCGGAGCCGAACTGGTAGTCGCCGGTCAGTCGGTAGCCGCCGTCCTCGGGGACAGCCACGCCGTTGGGCGCGAACTGACCGGCCGCCAGCGGCACCCCGTCGGCGAAGAGCTTCTCGGCGAAGCCGTCACCGGCCCACGCGCCGAAGAAGGCGATGGTCGAAGAGTTGGCCAGCAGGCACCAGCCGGCCGAGCCGTCCGCGCGGGCGACCTCGGCCAGGACATCCATCTGGTCGACCAGCGACAGCTCGAACCCACCGACGTCCCGGGGCGTGGAGATGGCGTGGAGCCCGGCTTCGGTCAGGGCATCCACGGTCTCGGTCGGTACGGGCTCGGGGGACGTGCGCTCGGCGTTGGCGGCGATGGTGCTGAAGAGGTCTCGGGCGGAATCGAGGGCGGTGCTCACGGCGCCCTGTCTAGCCTTCACCCGTGAGCACGATCAGCACGGCCTGTCCGTTGGACTGCCCCGACGGGTGCTCGCTCTCGGTGACCGTGCAGGACGAGAAGATCACGGCCATCGACGCCGTGCCCGAAGGGGCGGCCGCCAACCCGCTGACCGACGGGTGGATCTGCCGCAAGGTCCGGCGCATGACCCGGCGCATCCACGGCGACCAGCGCCTGATGACCCCCCTGCGGCGGACCGGGCCGAAGGGGTCGGGCGAGTTCGAGCCGATCGGCTGGGACGAGGCGCTGGACGAGATCGCCGACCGCATCCGCACCGCCATCGACGGGCACGGCCCGGCGTCGGTCGTGCCCTACCTCTACAACTCCTCAGCCGCCGTGATGGAGAGCGACGGCCTCACGCCGTTGCTGTTCGAAGCGCTGCAGGCGGCCGAGGTGGAGCACACGATCTGCGCGGCGACCGCTTCGAAGGCCTGGCGGCTGGTGCTGGGGACCATGCCCAGCGCCGATCCGACCGACGTGGCCGACAGCGACCTCATCGTGGTCTGGGGCGCCAACCCGACCGTGTCCAACTCCCACCTGGCGCCCCGCATCGAGGCCCGGGCCCGGGAGGGGGCCAAGGTCGTGGTCATCGACCCCCGCCGGACACCCGCCGCGGACCGGGCGACTCGGTTCCTGCCGGTGCGGCCGGGCACCGATGTGGTCCTGGCCATGGCGGCCGCGGCCGAGCTCGAGCGTCGGGGGGCCGTGGACCGGGCCTTCGTCGACGAGCACGCCGAGGGGGCCGACGAGTTCCTGGCGGCCTGTGCCGAGTGGACGGTCGACCGGGCGGCGGAGGTGTGTGGCCTGGAGCCGGAGGACATCACCGGCTTCGTCGACGACATCGTCGGGGCGCGGGCGCCAATGCTGCGGGTCGGCTGGGGCATGGAACGCAACCGCAACGGCGGCTCGGCCCACCGGGCGGCCATGTCCCTGTGGGTGCTGGCCGGCGCCTTTGGCCGACCGGGGGCGGGGGTCGTGGGGGCGACCAGCCCGGCCGAGGACCCGACGGCCGGGGCCGTGCGCAACGCCGTGCTCGGTGGAGGCGACTACCCGAACCGGCGCATCGTCAACATGAACCGGTTCGGCGCGGTGCTCGCGGGGGAGGGTGGCCCGGTCGACGTGCTCTTCGTCCAGGGCTCCAACCCGGCCGCCTCGGCCCCGAACCAGCCGGCGGTCCACGAGGGCCTGTCCCGGGAGGATCTCTTCACCGTGGTCCACGACCAGGTGATGACCGACACCGCCCGCTTCGCTGACATCGTGCTGCCGGCCACGACCAGCTTCGAGGTCGACGACATCGTCGCCGGCTACGGCGGCTACTGGGTGCAGGACTCCCCGGCGGTGATCCCGCCCGTCGGCGAGAGCCGGCCCAACAACCAGGTGGCCCAAGGCCTGGCGATCCGCCTCGGCTTCGAGAGCGATGCCTTCGACCCCAGCCCGGCGCGCCTGCGGGAGCTGATGGTCGGGCCCTTCGAGTTGCCGTTGCGGCTGCAGCCCGAGGGTGCGGTCCAGTTCAAGGACCTGTGGCCCGCCCACGCCGGCTCCGACTCCCGCAAGGCCCGCTTGGTCACCGAGGATCCGACGTCGGACCGCCTGCCGACCTACCGGGACAACGACGTCACGGGGGGATCGCTGATCCTGCTGACCCCGGCGACGAACCGGACGATCACGTCCATGTTCGGCGAGTACGACTCCTCCGATCCGAGCGTGCACCTGAACCCGGCCGACGCCGAGTCGAGAGGCCTGACCCAGGGCCAGCAGGCCGTGGTCACCAACGGTCAGGCCTCGATCACCGTCGCCGTCGCGGTGGACGACGCCATTCGGCCCGGCGTGGCGTCGATCCCGAAGGGCTTGTGGTGCAAGTCGACGCCCGAAGGTCTGACCGCCAACGCCTTCGCCCCCGACACGCTGTCCGACCTGGCCGGAGGCGCGCGGTTCAACGACGCCATGGTCGAGGTCGCCCCCGCTTGAGGCGGCCCAGCCCGACGAGCTGGATCAGACCCCGGCGAGGACGGCGTCGGCGACCAGGTCCTCGAGGTGGCGGGCGTCCCACCAGTTGAGTTGCATGGCCTTGGCCCGGCGGAAGAAGAGCTGGATGTCGTACTCGAGGGTGAAGCCGACACCGCCCCAGATCTGCTGGGCCATGGCGGTGACGTCGCGGAAGGTCTGGTCGGCGAAGAGCTTGGCCATGGGGGCGAGCTGGTCGATCGGTCGCCCCATCGACCGGGCCCAGGCCGCCTCGTAGACGAGGACCTGGGCACCGTCGACCCGGGTGACGGCGTCGGCCAGGTAGTGGGACAGCGACTGGAACGCGCCGATGGGCTTGCCGAACTGCTGGCGGTCCTTGGCGTACTGGTTGGTGATGTCCAGCGCGTAGCGGGCCCCGCCGACGGCGGCCGCGGCCTGGAGGATGGCCCCATCGAGCATGACCCGGTGCCAGGTCTCCCAGCTCGCCCCCTCGACCTTGGCGCCCACGGTGCCGTCGAGGTCCACCCGGTACTGGGTGTCGGAGGCGATGGTGAACTGCTGGGTCAGGGTGACGCCCTCGGCGTCCCGGTCGACCAGGAACAGCTCGACGTCCTCGTCACCGTCACCCGTCCGGGCCAGCACCAGCAGGACGTCGGCCGCGGCGGCGAAGGGCACGTGGCGCTTCACGCCGGTCAGGCGGTCGCCGTCGGCCCGGGTCTGGATGCCGCGGGGGCGGTAGGCGCCGTCGGGCTCCAGCCAGGCAACCGTGGCGATCGTGTCGCCCGAGGCGATGGCGCCCAGGAGGTCGTCGTGACCACCGGTCGTGGCGAGCACCCCGCCCGTCAGCACGGCGCTGACGAAGTGGGGCGTGGGGGCCAGCGACCGGCCCAGCTCCTCGTAGAGGATGACGCCCTCCAGCATCGACTGGCCGGAGCCGCCCGCTTCCTCCGGCAGCAGCAGGCCGACCAGGTCGAGCGCCTTCAGCTGGTCCCAGAGGGCAGGGTCGAACCCGTGGGGGTCGTCCTCCAATGCCCGGACCTTGGTCAACGGGCTTTGCTGGGCCAGCAGGCCCCGCACCATCTTCCGCAGCATGTCCTGCTCGCCGCTGAACTCCAGATCCATCGTGATGCCTCGACTCCTGGGAACGGATTGGCGGTCGACCCTCGCCGCCGAACATGACGGTCGACCGCGGGCGGGCGCCAACCGTACCGGCCGTGCGCTCGGCGGATCGACCCGATGCGCCCGGTCAGGGCTGGCGGAGGGTGTTGTCGCTCTCGGCGGGCACCGGCATGAAGACCGCCGTGAGCCGGACCACGTAGTCGACGTCGGCCCCGTGCGGGTCCAGAAGCGAACCGCGGGCGGTGAAGGACTTGGTCTCGCCCGCGTCGATGGGGAAGACGTGGCGGGTGTTGAGCGTGGCGATGTCGCTCCACGGCCCGATCCGGTCCCGGTCCCGGTCCGAAGCCGCCCCCGGCGTCTCGTCGTCCAGGGTGAGGGCGACCGGGCATGGGCACCGGGCGGCGTCGCCCCGGGCCCAGGCGTTGGCCGTCACCATCACCACCCCACCGACGTCGGGGAGGAGACCGGCGCCATTCCCCGCGGTGAGCTCGACCGCGGCCAGGGGCGCGGCCCTGTCCCCACTCCTCAGGCGCACCGGTCCGGACCACTCGTCGGCCAGCCGGCCCCGGCACCGGTGCGTCCACCCCGCGAGGTGCCGGACGTAGGGCCCGTCCCGCAGCGCAGGATCGGCGAGGCCGGCCACGCAGGAGGCCCCGACATCGCCTTCGGGGTTGGCGTCGACCGGTTCGGTGGCAACGGCGGAGCGGTCCGTCGGGACGTGGCCGGTGAGCATCAACAGGCCGGTTCCGATCACGAGAGCCGACGCGCCGATGATGAGCGGGGCGATCGAGCCTCGGCGGACGATCAGCATCGCTCGCAGTGTCGACCCCGACGCGAAACCAACGCGAAACGGCAGTCGCTCTCGTCCCCCCCACCGCGACTGGGTGGGCCCTGACGAGGGAGGTGCCTTGACCGACGGCGATCGACCGGCGGTCGGTCCCCGCCGTTCCGCCTCGTGCCCCCTCCCACCGGCGACGGTCCTCCCGCCCGCCGGTCGCGGCTGATCGAGGCTCTGGCCGGCCGCTTCGAGCGTCGGGTGACGGTGATCCAGGGCGGTGCCGGCTTTGGCAAGTCGACCCTGTTGGCTCAGGCCATCGAGCAGAACCGGCGACCGACCCGGTGCGTGGCGGCTGTTGAGCGCGGCGATCGAGCTGCTGCGGGCGGAGGGCCTCGAACCCGAGACCGAGACCGTGCGCCAGCACGAGGCGCTCGTTGACCCGGCGTCGGGCTAGCCGGTCTCCGGAGGGAAGGGTCGCCAGGCGTCGCCGCGCCGAGCCCAGGGGTTGTCGTCCGCGTCGGTGGGGACGGCGATGCGGGCGTGGCCCGTCGAACATGTCCGCTCGCCGACCGTCAGGGCCAGGTCGACGTCGATCCAGCCGCAGCCGTCCTCGTCGGTGGCCACCGCGGTGACCGCGCCCCGGAGGACCATGCGGTCCTCGGGGAAGACCGAGCTGAGCATCCGGAACCGGAGCTGGCCGAGCCGCCCTTTCGGGCCGGTCCAGTCGGTCAGGAAGCGCTCGAACCAGGCGGCCTGGTTGGGCGTGTTCAGGAAGATGTCCTGGGTGCCGTTGCGCTCGGTGGCGAACTTGTGGTCGTGGTGCATAGGCCGCCAGTCCCGGGTGGCGAGTGCCCCCAGGACCACGGTCGTGGCCGTCACGTCGTAGGCCAGCTCCGGCACCTCGTCGCCCACGCTCACGTCGCCCAGCACGAGGCTCATGCGTCGGCCCGCCGGTAGCCGAAGCCGGTGTAGGACTCGGTGCCCACCCAGGTGCCGTCCTGGGTGTGGTACTCGACGTCGATCACCCAGAAGCGGCCGGTGCCGAGCTTGGTCGTCTTCTCGTCCGACACCGAGCGCAGGATCTGGCGGGTGGTGATGCGGTCGCCGGGGCGGACGGGTTCGCCGAAGGTGATGACGTTGTCGCTCATCACCGCTTCGGGCAGACCCAGCGTCTCCTTCAGATCGAAGTGGACCTTGAGGGGGACCTGGGGCTCGGACACCCCGGGCGCCCAGTTGTGAGGCCGGAACCAGACCGAGAGCATCGACGGGGGAGCGATCGGCCCGCCGGCCAGCTCCTCGGCGACGGCCTCATCCCAGAAGAGCGGGTTGCCGTTCTCGGTCGACGACAGCGACGTCCAGACGTAGCCCATCTCGGCAGGGAAGCCTCCGTCCTCCTCGTACCTGGGCTCCCCGATCCACGACCGGGCCTCTTCCACCGCCGCGTCACTCACGCCGTCATCCCCGAGGTCATCGGTCGGACGGTCATGCGATCACGCCTTCGGCGAGAAGGGACTCGAGCTCGGCGGGCGTGTAGCCGGCGGCGGTGAGGATCTCGACGGTCGACGTCTGCGACCAGTCGGGGACTTCGACGGCCTCGCCCTGGCCGGGCTGGCCGGCGAGCACGGGGCCGACCTGGCGGAAGGCGCCCTCGGTGGGATGGGTGGCGTCGACGATGGCGCCCCGGGCCGCGAACTGCTCGTCGCCCGCGGCCTCGGCGATGGTCAGGACAGGCGCCACGCAGGTGTCGGCCGGGCCGAGCTCGGCGGCCCACTCGTCCCGGGTCTTCTCCTTGAAGCGGGCCCGGAACGCGGCCCGGATCTCGTCCTGCCGGGGGTCGTCGGTCTGGGCGTCGACGAACTCCTCACGGCCGAGCAGGCGGCAGAGGTTGGCCCAGAAGTGGGGCTCGATGGCGGCCACGGAGAGCCAGCCACCGTCGGAGGCCTCGTAGAGGTCGTAGCAGGCGAAGCGCCCGGTGAGCAGGTCGTGGCGGGGGCCGGGCTCATCGCCGGTGGCCAGGTTCTGCTCGACGTAGAGCGACATGAGGGCGAGGACGCCGTCGGCCGCGGCCACATCGAGGTGCTGGCCCGCGCCGGTGGCCTGGCGGGCGACGAGCGCGGCCAGGATCCCCATCACGGCCTGCATGCCGCCGCCGGCCGAGTCGGCGATGGTGGCACCGGGCAGGGCCGGCCCCCCGTCGGCGCCCCGGCCCGAGCAGTCCAGGTAGCCGCCCACGGCCAGGTAGTTCAGGTCGTGGCCCGCCCACTGCGAGCGGGGCCCGTCCTGGCCGTAGCCGGACGTCGAGCAGTAGACGATCCCTGGATTGACCGCCTTCGCTGCGTCGTAGCCGATGCCCAGCCGGTCGACCACGCCGGGCCGGAAGCTCTCGATGACCACGTCGGCCGTCTCGGCCAGGCGGAGGAAGGCGGCCCGGCCGGCGTCCGCCTTCAGGTCGAGGCGGATGCGGCGCATGCCCCGGTGGGCGGAGTAGGCGTAGAAGACGGGCTCGATCTGGACGGCACCGGCCCGCGCCGGTGCCCCGATCTTCACCACGTCGGCGCCGTAGTCCGCCAGCCAACGGGCCGAGCGGGCGGCCGGCCCCACCGTCGAGAAGTCCAGCACGCGCACGCCGGCGAGCGGCCCCGCCGCCGTCATCGCCCAACCAACTTTCGGCAAAGGTCGACCTCGGCGGTGACTGGTGCCGCCGGATCGCCCTCAGTCGGGGCGCGGCCCGAACCGTCGGCACAACTCGACGTCGGCCGGGACTGGTGCCGAAGGTTCGCGGGGACGGGCACGGGGCTAGAAGTTCTTGGGAAGGCCGAGCTCGCGCCGGGCGATGATGTTCTTCTGGACCTCGGAGGTGCCGCCCCCGATGGTGTCGATCACGGTGTAGCGGTAGGTCGACTCGGCTCGACCCTCCAGCGGGGCCTCCTCGGTCCGGACCCGCAGCTGGCTGCCCGGCCCGCAGATGTCCATGGAGGCGTCCGCCAGTCGCTTCGACAGCTCGGTGGTGAACAGCTTGTACTCCGAGGACTGGGTCGTGGGCGGGGCGCCGCCCTTCATCGACGCGTGCACGACCCGCAGCCCCAGCACGCGGGACACCTCCAGGTCGGTGGCCAACTGCGCCATGCGCCGGCGCACGACGGGGTCGTCCCGCAGCGGTTCGCCGTCCCGGGTCGCCGTGCGCACGTACTCGACCAGGATGTCGAAGCGCTGCTTCACCGGCGAGAACGTGAACATGGTGAAGCGCTCGAGGTCGAGCGCCTCGGAGATGTACTGGAACCCCTTGTTGACATCGCCGACCACGTAATCGTCGTGGACCCAGACATCGTCGAGGAAGACCTCGTTGGTGCGCTCGTCGCCCATCGTCCAGATCTCCTTGATGGTGATCCCGGGATGGTCGAGGGGGACGAGGAAGAGGGTGATGCCCTGATGCTTGTTGTCGGGGTCGGTGCGGGCGCCGAGCCAGTACCACTCGGCGAAGTGGGCCGAGGTGGTCCACACCTTCTGCCCGTTGAGCATCCAGCCGTCGCCGTCCTTGACCGCCTTCAGCTTCATCGAGGCGGCGTCAGAGCCGGCGTCGGGCTCTGAGTAGCCGACGGCGAACTCGACCTCGTTGCGCAGGATCTTGGGCAGGAACTCGGCCTTGAGCCGGTCGTTCCCGTGGCGGATCAGGGTCTTGCCGATGATCCCGACGCCCTTGCCGATCTGGGGGCCGCCCCGTCCGGCGAGCTGCTCGTTGAGCAGGTACTCGTAGACGCCCTCGCCCTCGGTGCCGCCGTACTCCTTGGGCCAGGTCATCCCCAGCCAGCCCTGCTCGCCGAGGAGAGCCATGAAGGCCCGGCGCCGGGGGGTGTCGACGATCTGGGCCATGTTCTCCCGGGTCACGTCGAAGACGTGGGGGTCGTCGTGCTCGTCGAGGAACGCCTCGACCTCCTTGGCGAAGGCCTGCTGCTCCTCGGAGAACTCGAAGTCCATGGGGCCGGAGGCTACCGAGGATCTGACGACCCGTCAGAAACGCCGGCGGCAGGGATCGGTCACACTTGGGGCCGTGGCGGAGCGTCCGACCTGGATCCGGCCGGCCGTGTTCATCGTCCTGGTCGTGGGCCTGGGCGCCGTCGTGCTCGCCGGGGCCGCCTGGCTCGCCGTGAAGGTCCTGCCCGACGGCGAAGTCACCGCCGACGATTACGAGGTCGACCAGGTGGCGAACGTGGTCGAGGTGGCCGCCGCCCCGCCCGACAGCTACATGGTTCAGGTCGACCGGTGCGAAGTGGCGGACGACCTGGTCGAGGTCGGAGGTCGACTGGAGAACACGTCCGGGGCGGACCAGGCCTTCGTCGTCCACCTCGCGGTCCTGTTCGGCGATCGGCTCTTCGATGGTCAGGTCGAGGAGATCGGCGTGCCCGCGGTCGGCGACGGGGAGACGGGGGACTGGGCCCAGACCCTGGGCTCGGTCGACCCCGCCGACACCGGTGACGTCGCCCCCACCTGCGAGATCGACCGCGTGGCCCTCGGCGACGAGCTCATCGACTGACCCCAATCGTTCTGGTTGCATCTGGCCGCGGTGGGGGACGGCGGGACGCAACCGGAACGGGACACGTTTTCGTTCTGGTTGCATCTGGCCGCGGTGGGGGACGGCGGGACGCAACCGGAACGGGAGGGGCTGGCAGACTCGATGGCGTGGGCGACCCGTTCCAGCAGCCGGCGGTGGGGGTGCCGCCGTCGCCGGAGGGGAGCTTCGGGCCACCGCCGGCGAACGGCCTGGCCACGGCGGCGATGGTCGTCGGGATCATCGCCATCCTGCCGGCGCTCACGATCGTCTTCGCCGTGCTGGCCGTGTGGCCGGGGGTCTTGGCCATCGTGCTCGGCGCCATCGGCCTGTCGAGGGCCAACCGCCAGCCCGCCCGCCCCGGTCGGGGCCAGGCCATCGCCGGGATCGTGCTCGGCGGCCTCACCGTCGTGGCCCTGGTCGTGGAGATCGTGCTCTTCGCCATCGTCATCGACAGCGTCGACGGCAAGCTGGTCGACCAGCGCCCGGCCGAGGTCGACGACTACCAGATCAGCGACCGCACCTGTGTGGTGCGAGACGACGAGGCCGTGGCGGGCGGCGTGCTCACCAACCGCTCCGGTGCGGCCCACGCCTTCATCCTCGACGTGCGCTTCGAGGACGGCAACCGGGACCTCGGCACCCGCCGGGACATGATCGAGTCCGCCCTGGCCGACGGTCAGCAGTGGGCGTGGGAGGTCGTTCTCCCGCTGGACTCGGCGACCGGCGTCGACACCGACAGCCTGGACTGTCGCATCGTCGAGGTCGACATCGCCACCGTCGACGACGGCGACTGACGCTCCGCCCAGAACCGGGTCAGCAGCGGGGAGGTGGGTCGCTGTTGGTGGCCCGGAGGCCCTGGGCCTCCAGCTCCGCGTAGGCGCTGCAGGCGACGTCGATGAAGTCACGGCAGCCGGCCTGTCGGGCCTGCTGGTCGATGGCCAGCAGGTCGGCCACGGGCAGGCGGACCCTGGTGGCGTCGGGGTTGCGGGGCGTGCCCGCGCCGAGGGCGAAGAAGGTGTCGAGGTAGTCGTCGGCCAGGTCGGCGCAGGCCGGCGGCTCCGAGGTCGGAGGGGCCGCGCTCGATGTCGGGGCGGCCGGGGTGGTGGACGTCGACCCGGGGGCGTCATCGCCTCCGCAGGCCGTGAGCAGCAGGAGCCCGGCCACCAGGACGGGGAGGCCCTTCAGGTGATGACCCCGTCGGCCCGGAGCTGGTCCAGCTCGACGCCGGAGAGCCCGAGCTCGGCCCGCAGGACCTCGATGGTGTGCTCGCCGACCCACGGGATGCGGGTCTCGGGGCCCTCGGCCACCGCCGACAGCTTCACGGGGTTGCCGGGGATGAGGACCGGGTCGGCCACCCCGTCGGTCCGTTCCATCTCCACGATCATGTGGCGCTTGGCCACGTGCTCGTCGGCGATGATCTCCGGCGACGTGTGGACCGGTCCGGCGGCGATCCCCACGTCGCTGAGCAGATGGGTGGCCTCCAGCCGGGTCTTGTCGGCCAGCCAGGCCTCGATGGCCGGGCGGATGTCGCTCTCCAGGTGCTCGGCCCAGCCGAGGCGCTCGGCGAAGCGGGGGTCGTCGACCCACTCGGGCCGGCCGATCAGGGCCACCAGCGCGGTGAACTGGTGCTCCCGGACGACCTGCATGTTCAGGTAGCCGTCCTTGGTGGCGAAGGCGTCGAGGATCATCGGCAGGGGGGCGTCGGGGTGCTGGCCCAGCGACCAGAGGTTGGACACGACGTCGGTCATGGCCACGACGGCGTCGAGCATGGCGATGTCGACGTACTGCCCCACCCCCGTCCGGTCCCGGTGGCGGAGGGCGGCCAGGATCCCGATGACCCCGAAGAGGGCGCTGCTGATGTCACCCAGGGCCCCGACCGGATTGGGCCGGGGCGGCTCGCCCGGGCGCTGGGCCCAGGCGTAGATGCCTGACATGGCCTCGACGATCGAGGCGTACGCCGGCCATTCCCGGTAGGGGCTGTCGTCCCGGTTCCCGAAGCCGGACACCGAGACGTAGATCACGCCGGGGTGCACGGCCCGGACGTCCTCGTAACCGAGGCCGAGCCGATCCATCGTCCCCGCCTTGAAGTTCTCGGCCACGACGTCGAACTGGGGCACGAGGTCGAGGAAGAGCTGCTTGCCGGCCGGGGCCTTCAGGTCGAGGCCGACGCTCTTCTTGGACAGGTTGTTGCGCAGGAAGGTGGCGCCGACGGCCCGGCCCTCGGGGTCCTCCATGGCCGGTGCCGCCCCCCGCCCGGACTCGCCGTGGACGGGATGCTCGACCTTGACGACCTCGGCGCCGAGGCGGCCCAGCAGCTGGGTGGCGTACGGGAGGGCCTGCATCTGCTCGGCCGCCAGCACCCGGATCCCGTCCAGGGGCTTGCCGTTGTCCGGCCCCTCCCCGGGAACCACGTCACCCAGTCGCATGCTCGGGAGGGTACGACTCCGAACTTGCGCCGCCTGCACCACGGATCGGTGGCGCGAGCGGCGCAGGTTCGCTTCAGGGGCCGTGCGCAGTGGCCGGTACTCTGCGGACCAATGCGAGGACTTCTGAGCGTGGCGGGCTACGTCCCTCACCATCGGCTCCAGCGGGGCGACATCCGGAGTGTGCTGGGCAAGGGCGGCGGCAAGGGCACCCGGTCCGTCGCCTCCTACGACGAGGACACGACGACCCTGGCCGTGGAGGCCGGTCGGCTGGCGCTCAAGGGCGCACCCGATGCCGCGCCGGACCGCCTGTGGTTCGCCACGTCGTCCCCGGCCTACCTGGACAAGACCAACGCCACCGCCGTCCACGCCGCCCTGCGGCTGGACTCCGGCGCTCTGGCCATGGACGCCGGCGGGGCCGTCCGGTCCGGCGTCGGTGCCCTGCGCTCCGCCCTCGAGTCCGACGGGACGACCCTCGTGGTCAGCGCCGACCTCCGGTCCGGCCGTCCCTCCAGCGCCGAGGAGGCCTCCGGCGGTGACGGCGCCTCCGCCGCCCTCGTGGGTGAAGGCGACGTGATCGCCGAGTACCTCGGCAGCGCCTCCGTCACCGACGAGTTCACCGAGCGCTGGCGGAACCCGGGCGACCGTCACACCCGCTCATGGGAGGACCGTTTCGGCGAGTCCGTCTACCCGGACCTCGGCCGCCAGGCCTGGGACGCTGCCCTGAAGGTCGCTTCGCTGGAGGCCGACGCCGTCACCAAGGTCGCCGTCCACAGCCAGAACGCCCGGGCCGCCGGTCGCATGGCCAAGTCCCTCGGCGACGTCCAGGTCGTCGACGACCTCGGCGCCACCGTCGGCAACACCGCCACCGCCCACGCCGGCCTCCTGCTCGCCGCCATGGTCGAGTCGGCCGAGCCGGGCGAGGTCCTGGCCCTCGTGTCGCTGGTCGACGGGGCCGACGTCCTCCTCTTCCGCGCCACCGACGCCGTGTCGGGGGCAGCCGTCCGCCCGGTCGCCGAGCAGGTGGCCGCCGCCGTCGACCTCGCTTACGGCACCTTCCTGGCCTGGCGGGGCGAGATCGAGCTGGAGCCGCCCAACCGGCCCGAGCCGGGCCGGGCGTCCACCGCCGTGGCCCACCGGAGCAAGGACTGGAAGTTCGGCTTCGAGGGCTCGCGGGACAAGGAGTCGGGCGCTCTGCACCTGCCCCCGGCCCGGGTGTCCTTCACCAACGCCCACCAGGACGACATGGACCCGGCCCCGATGGCCGACGTCGAGGCCACCATCGCCACCTTCACCGTGGACCGCATGGCCTACTCGCCCAGCCCACCGATCATCTTCGGCATCCTCGACTTCGACGGGGGCGGCCGCTTCCCCTGCGAGCTGACCGACTGCTCCGAGGACGACGTGCACATCGGCGACCGGGTCGAGATGACCTTCCGCGTCCTGGGCACCCAGGACGGCATCCACAACTACTTCTGGAAGGCCCGGCTCCTTCCTCGTGATGAGCCGTTAGGCGAAGAACAGAAGGCACAGGGGGACTGACATGGGTTCGCACGGCATCAAGGACCAGGTCGCCATCATCGGCATGGGCTGCACCCGCTTCGGCGAGCGTTGGGACACCGGGACCGACGACATGCTCATCGAGGCGTCGAACGAGGCCTACGAGTCGGCGGGCATCACGTCCGAGGACGTCGACGCCTACTGGCTGGGCACCGCCATGTCGGGTACCAGCGGCATGGACCTGGCCGGCCCGCTGAAGCTGGTGGACAAGCCGGTCAGCCTCGTGCAGAACTTCTGCGCCACCGGCTCCGAGGCCCTGCGCCAAGCCTGTTACGCCGTGGCCGCCGGGGCCTACGACGTGGCCATGGCCATCGGCGTGGAGAAGGTCAAGGACGGCGGCTACCAGGGCCTGACCGGGGCGGCCAAGATCCCGACCGACGGCACCGGCCGGACGCTCACCGCGGCGGCCATGTACGCCATGATCCTGCCCGCGTACGCCAAGCGCTACGGCGTCGACCCCGACGAGCTGCGCATGGTCGTGGCCAAGATCGCGGAGAAGAACCACTACAACGGCGCTCGCAACGAACGGGCCCAGTTCCGCCGGGAGACCAGCGCCGAGCAGATCTGCGCCATGCCCACCGTCGCCGGACAGCTGTCGGTCTTCGACTGCAGCGGCGTGGCCGACGGTTCTGCGGCGGCCATCGTCTGCCGGGCCGAGGACGCCCACAAGTACACGGACAAGCCCCTCTACGTGAAGGGCCTCGGCTTCGTCGCCGGCACGAAGGCCGGCAACCTCGACCCGGCCTACGACTACACGCACTTCCCCGAGGCGGCTCGGGCTGCGCAGGACGCCTACGCCCAGGCAGGCATCACCGATCCCCGCTCGCAGCTGGCCATGGCCGAGGTCCACGACTGCTTCACGCCGACCGAGCTGGTCCTCATGGAGGACCTTGGTTTCGCCGAGCGGGGCATGGCCTGGAAGGAGGTGCTGGCGGGGACGTTCGACCTGGACGGCGACCTGCCGGTCAACCCCGACGGCGGCCTGAAGTCCTTCGGCCACCCGGTCGGCGCGTCCGGGCTGCGCATGCACTTCGAGAACTGGCTCCAGCTCCGGGGCGAGGCCCCCGAGGAGCGCCGGATCAAGACCGCCGACCGGGGCCTCGGTCTGGTCCACAACCTCGGCGGCTACCCCGGCGAGATGCTCTCGTTCGTCTCCATCCTGGGCACGGAGCTCGGTTGAAGGAGGTCCGGTTCGATCTCCCCACGATCGAGCCCGAGACCCAGCCCTTCTGGGACGGCGCCGCCGACGAGCGCCTGGTCATCCAGCGCTGCGGCGCCTGTGGGCTGTGGCAGTACTACCCACGGCCGTTCTGCAAGACCTGCTGGAGCGAGGACGTCGCCTGGGCCGAGGCCTCCGGCCGGGCCACGCTCTACACGTACTCCATCGTCCGCCGGAACGACCTCCCGCCCTTCGGCGACCGAGTTCCCTACGTCGCCGCCATCGTCGATCTGGCGGAAGGCCCGAGGATGATCAGCGAGGTGGTCGACTGCGAGCTCGACGACGTCGCCATCGGCATGGCCCTGGTTGTCGGATACCGCGATCTCACCGACGACCTCAAGCTCCCGGTGTTCCGACCCGCCTGAGCACGCCCTTCGTCCGACGGCCGCTCCGGGGAGGACCCCAGGCCCGGGCGGACGATCAGGCCAACGGACACCAGGCGCCCGTGGTTGCGTCGTTGTCCTTCCAGCTCGTCGGGCTAGACGGAGCGGACGCCGTGGCGGGTGGCTGCTTCGCCCTTGGCTGAGCCGGGGGCCGTCGAATCGTTGTCGAGGTCGACCATCTCGCGGATGAAGTCGTCGAACGGGGCGCCCATCGTCACCAGGAGGATGCGGGCCTCGCCCTCTGGGACCCGGACGGTGTGGGGGACCCCGGCGGGCAGGACCTGGACGCCACCGGCCCCGATGCGGTGCCACGACCCGTCGAGCCAGAACTCCACCTCGCCGTCGATGACGTACTCGACCTCGTGCCACTCCTGGGTGTGCACGGGCGGGCCGACCCGGTCGGTGCTGGTGATGTCGGCCACCTGCACCGCCCCCTGGTCGGTCACCAGCAGCCGGATCAGGTCGGTGGGCGATCGCAGCACCTCGGCCTCGTCGGCCCGGACCAGCGCAGCACCCGTCATGTCGACGTTCATGCCCCCACTCTCCCCCGTTCTGGCCTCTGATCCGCTCGTCATGGGCGGAGAATCAGAGGCCAGAACAAGAGGTCAGACCACGTCGACGCCGTGGCGGGCGGCCATGGCGACGACCTCCGGGCCTGTCGCGTCGGCGGGAAGGGCGGCGAGGTCGCGAGCGAAGCCGTCGAAGGGGGCGCCGACGGTGACGATGAGGACCCGGGCCTCGCCGTCGGGGACCCGGACGGAGTGGGTGGCGCCGGCGGGCAGGACCTGGACGCCACCGGCCGCAAGCCGGTGCCATTCGCCGTCGAGCAGGAACTCGACCGCGCCCTCGACGACGTACTCGATCTCGTGCCAGCGGTGGGTGTGGGCCGGCGGGCCGACCCGGTCCGAGCTCACGTACTCCGAGACCTGCACGTCACCCCGATCGGTCACCAGGAGGCGGACCACGTCCATCGAGTTCTGCACGACCTCGGCCTCGTCGGCGCTGACCAAGCCGGCGCCGGTCATCGTCACGTCCATGGGGCGAGTGTCGCGCCGTGCCGGCGATCGGACCACCCGTTCTGGCCTCTGATCCGCTGGTCATGGGCGGAGGATCAGAGGCCAGAACGAGAAGTCAGTCCACGGTGACGCTGATGGTGTGCCAGCCGGTGGCGCCGCTGGGGGCGGGGGGGGCGATCTCGTCGGTCTGGGTCTCGCCCTCGCCGTCGGTGGCCCGGACCCGGAGCTGGTGGTCGCCGGTCGGGGCATCCCATTCGACGACCCACTGGCGCCAGCTCAGGTCGGTGGTCTCGTCGCCGAGACGGGCTTCCTGCCAGTCGCCGTCGTCGACCTGGACCTCGACCTTCGCGATGCCCCGGGTCGGCGCCCAGGCCACGCCGGCGATGGCGTTGGTCCCGGCAGTCAGGGACGCCCCGCCCCGGGGCACGTCGATGCGGCTCTCGGTCTTGATCGGGCCCTCCTTCGACCAGCCCCGAGGGATCCAGTAGCCGTCGAAGCCGTCCCACGTGGTGAGCCGGATCTCGCTCAGCCACTTGGTGGCCGACACGTAGCCGTAGAGCCCAGGGATGACGAGGCGGGCCGGGAAACCGTGGACCACCGGTAGCGGCTCGCCGTTCATGCCGATGGCGATCATCGCCGGCCGTCCATCGAGGGCGACTTCGAGGGGGAACCCGGCCGTGAACCCGTCCACCGAGACGCCGACGACCTGCTCGGCGCCCTCCTGGGGCCCGGCTTCCTGCAGCAGGTCGGCCAGCAGCACGCCTTGCCAGCGGGCGTTGCCGACCAGCTCGCCGCCGACCTCGTTGGACACGCAGGACAGGGTCACGATCTCCTCGACCTGGGCTCGCTCCTGGATGTCGGCGTAGGTCAGCTCGATCTCATGGTCGACCATGCCCGTGATCCGCACCGTCCAGTCGTCGGGGGCGATCTGGGGGACGGTCAGCGCCGTGTCGATCCGGTAGAAGTCCGCGTTGGGGACGATGTAGGGGGTCAGCCCCTCGGTCCCGAGGTCGGTCACGGCGGCCGCCGGCTCGACGTCGGGGAGGGTCAGGGACGAACGCTCCGACTCGACCGAGAACCGGGTCTTCAGCCGGCGCCCGAGGGCAGCCCCGAAGAGGGCGACGACACCGGTCACGCCCGCGCCGATCAGGAAGCGGCGCCGGTCGTCGCCGTTGCTCATGGCTGACGACGCCTTCGCCTTCTCGCCCGTCGGACGGGTGGCCTCGGCCAGGTCGATCAGCTTGAGCAGCACGGCGGCGCCGATGGTCGCCGGGCCGACCGTGGCCAGGATCGAGACGAAGGCGCTGGACTGGGGGTCCCGGGCGGTGGCCCAGGCGCCGAAGGCGCCCGCCGCCCCGAACGCGGCAGGGGCGATCCAGCGGCGGCGCAGCGTGGCCGTGCCCACCTTCGCCCCGATGAGGACGGAGACGATCAGGATCATCGTGACCAGGAAGGGCTTGTCCGACGTGCCCAGCTGGTCGATGCCGGCCCGCACCAGGAACCCGGGGAGTCCGTCGATGAACACGTCGCCCACGGCGGCGACGGGGGAGGGGATCTGGCTCGACAACCCGGCGGCCAGCTCGGTCAACGCCAGGGCCAGAGCCGCGCTCAACGCCCCGGCCACGCCCGCGCGCCGTCGGACGTGGATGTCGTCGATCACGGACCTTCCACGCTACGAGGGGGCTGGGAGTTCCCCCGGCTCGCCCGTGGGGGCGGGGCCGATCCCTCAGGCCCACCCGCCGGCGTAGGCGGTGAACTGGCCGGTCGTGAAGCGGCTGGTGCCGTCGACGTACGGGGCGCAGAAGGCGGCGAACTCGTCCATGGTCCCGAGGCGGCGCATGGGGACCCTGGCCTCGACCTTGGCCCGGCTCTCGTCGTCGGTGATCCGGTTGGCCCGGAGGAACTCGGGGAAGTCCATGAAGTTGGTCCCGACCGCGTTGACCTGCACACCCGTTCGGGCCACCTCGCCGGCCACGTTGCGCACCAGCATGTTCGCCCCGGCCCGGGCCGCCGAGTAGAGCGGGGCGCCCGGCGTGGGCTTGGCCCCCGAGGCACTGGTGATCACGAGGACCTGACCGTCGCCCCGCTCGACCATGGCCGGCACCACGGCCCGCAGGAAGCGGTACGGCGCTTCCAGGCAGCCCTGCACCACCGTGTGCAGGTCGTCGACGGACGACTCCAGGAAGCGTCCGATGACGATCATCCCCGAAAAGGCCGTCGCCGAGTCGATCTGCCCGAAGCGCTCGAGGCCGGCGGTCACCAGGCGGTCGGCGGCGTCGGGCTGGCTGAGGTCCCGGGCCCCGGTGACGACCTCGACGGCGGTGCCGCCGGCGGTCAGCTCCTCGACCAGCTCCGGCGCGGGGTCGCCGAGGACGAGATCGTGGCCCTTGGCGGCCAGGCCGCGGGACAGGGCCGGGCCCACGTAGAAGCCGGCATCGGCGATCAGGGCGACGCGGCGGGCGGTGACGGTCATGGGGCCTCCTCGGCCGGCGGATAGGGGTCGGTGGACTCGCCGATGCGGTCCAGGCGCGCCGTGAAGCCGACGTACCGCCAGACCATCTGTGCGCCCTCCCGACGGCGGGTGATCTCGACGGGGAGGCCGACGGGCCGCAGCACGTGGACCCCTTCCTCGTAGGCGGCCACGACGGTGATCGGCGTGGTGAAATCGGCCTGGGCCACATCGTTGACGCCGTTGGCCTCGGTGCCGTCCACCCGCATGTCGTGGATGACGCCGCCGCCGGTGACCACGAGGCGGTCGCCGCACTGCTCGACCCGTTCGACGTGACGCAGCGCCGGGTGGTTCGGGACGACCTCGCCGCCGACCTCGACTTCGACGACCTGCCACAGGCCCCGCAGGTCGGGTGCTCCCTCGACCACCGGTTCCGTGCAGTCGGCAAGGACCGGGGCCGGCATCGCGCCGTGCCAGCCGCCCTCGGGCGTGTGTGCCACCGGGATGGCGTCGGCGGTCATCGGCGCGGTCGTCGCCTCGGTCGTCTCGCGCACGTGGACCCCCTCATCGCTGCCGTCGTCCCCACAGGCCACCAGCAGGAGGGCGGCGAAGCGCAGTCCTCCGCTCCGCCGCATGTTCGCAGCCTAGGAAGTGGCATGAAGACTGTCAATTGTTTCGGCCGTCGTTCGCAACGGCCGTACGGTGGGGACTGACGTGGGGGTCGCCGTGGAACTGGGCATCGCCGAGGTCGAAGGCTTCCGGATCGGCTATCGCCGGTGTGGAGACGGGCCGCCACTCGTCCTGCTGCACGGGGCGTGGAGCGACGGCCGCGAGTGGCGGCTCCAACTCGATTCCCTGAGCGACGAGCACACGGTCGTCGCCTGGGATGCGCCGGGGTGTGGCCGGTCGTCGG
The DNA here is from genome assembly GCA_963725155.1 of uncultured Microthrixaceae bacterium. GTDB lineage: Bacteria > Actinomycetota > Acidimicrobiia > Acidimicrobiales > DATDAH01 > DATDAH01. Next base: position 43,526 of record CAVRXU010000001.1, on the reverse strand, counting down.
ACCCGCCGGAGACGTTCTCGCTCGCCGATTACGCCGACGTCACCGCGGGGCTGCTCCATGCTCTGGACCTCGACCGTCCGCACCTGTTGGGCCTGTCCTTCGGCGGGAGTCTGGCCATCGAGGTGGCCCACCGCCATCCCGAGGCGATCCGGTCGCTCGTCCTCGTGTCCGCCTATGCCGGGTGGGCCGGCTCGCTTCCTCCCGACGTCATCGAGGCCCGGGTCGCGAAGGTCCTGGCCGAAGCCGATCAGCCGCCGGAGACCTGGGCGCGGTCGTACCTGCCGGGGTTCTTCGCCGGCCCGGTGGCACCCGGGCTGGAGGAGGAGATGTTGGGCATCATGAACGAGGTCCGGGCCGCCGGCATCAAGCCCATGGTGCACGCCCTCGCTGAGGCCGACCTGCGCGACGCGCTCGGGGACATCGCCGTCCCCACCCTGCTGCTCTACGGCGAGCAGGACAGTCGGGCCCCTCTCTCCGTCGCCCGGGCGATCGAACGGGCCATCCCGGGCGCCCAGTTGGTCGTCATCCCCGGTGTCGGTCACGTCGTCAACCTCGAGGCCCCCGCCGCCTTCGACCGCGAAGTCCGTCGCTTCCTGAATCAGACGAGGGCGCCGTAGACCGTGGCTCGGAGCTGGCGGCGGTTGGGGTAGGCGTCGGATGGCACCAGTTGGGTGAGGAAGACGACCGAGACCTCCTCGACCGGGTCCACCCAGAACACAGTGCTGCCGGCCCCGCCCCAGCCGTATTCGCCGACGGTGCTGATGGAGCCGGAGGCCGCCGGGTCGACGAGGACCGAGAACCCGAGACCGAAGCCCATGCCCTCCATGACCACCTCGCTGAAGGTGTCCATGCCCAGTTGGTTGAGCGTGACCCCACCGGGGAGGTGGTTGGTCGCCATGTAGGACAGCGTCTTGGTGCCGATCACCCGCTGGCCGTCGAGCACGCCGCCCGCCAGCAGCATGCGGCAGAAGCGGAGGTAGTCGTCGACGGTGGACACCAGCCCGCCCGCCCCGGACAGGAACTTCGGCCGCTGGCAGTGGCGCTCGGGGTCCGGGGCGTCGAGCAGGAACAGCGGGTCGTCCGGAGTCTTGAGGTACGTCGTGCACAGGCGGCCGATCTGGCCGTCCGGCACCCAGAAGCCCGTGTCGACCATGCCCAGCGGCCGGAGGACGTGTTCGTCCAGGTAGGCGTCGAGGTCCTGGCCGCTGAGCACCTCGACGAGGCGGCCGACGACATCGGTGGACACGCCGTAATGGAACCCAGCCCCCGGCTGGTCGACGAGGGGCAGGCCCCCGAGGGTCTGGATGACGCCCGCGAGATCGAACTTCGGTGGCCGCAGGTCGCCCAGCCCGGCGTCCCGGTAGAGGGTGGCGACCGGCTGGCCGAACTGGAAACCGGCCGTGAACCCGGCGGTGTGGGTGAGGAGGTGCTTGACGGTGACGGGCCGCTCGGCGGGGACCGGGTCGACGCCCTCGCCGGCCCAGACCGTCAGCTCGGCCAGCTCCGGCAGGTAGCGCCCGATGGGGTCCTCCAGGAGGACCTTCCCTTGCTCGTAGCACTGCATGAGGGCCAGGCTGGCGATCGGCTTGGTCATCGAGAAGATGCGGAAGATCGAGTCCTCGGTGACCGGACGCCGTTCGGCCACGTCGGCCCAGCCGTAGACGTCGCGGTAGACCTCCTCGCCCCGGTGGAGGACCGCGGTCACGACGTTCGGGAAGCGGCCGTCGTCCACGTAGCGGTGGGTCAGGGCGGTGACGTTGGTGAGCCGGTCCCGGTCGAACTCCATCGCCGGGCACCGTAGAGCAACGGGTGGCGTGGCAGAGTTGACCCATGGCCTTGACCTTCGAGCCCCGGTCGGACTTGGGTGTGGACGACATCGATCTGTCGGATCCGCTCTTCTGGGCGCTGCCCGAGGAGCAGCGCGAAGGGGCCTTCGCCACCCTGCGGCAGGAGCGCCCCATCTCCTTCCACGAGGAGCGGGACTACGGGCTGTTCCCCCAGGGTCCCGGCTACTGGGCCCTCACGCGCCACCGGGACGTGCTCGACGCCAGCCGTCAGCCCGACCTCTTCTGCTCCGGGAAGGGCTCGAACATCGGCGACATGCCCGAGCCGTTCCTGGACTTCTTCGGCTCCATGATCAACATGGACGATCCCCGCCACGCCCGGCTGCGCCGGATCGTGTCCCGAGGCTTCACGCCCCGGCACCTGGCTGACCTGCAGGACTCCGTCGAGCTCCGGGCCAGGGAGATCGTCGACCGCCTGATCGACAAGGCCACCTGTGATTTCGTCACCGATGTCGCCGCGGCCCTGCCGCTGGCGATCATCTGCGACATGATGGGCATCCCCGAGAGCCAGTACGACTTCGTGTTCGACCGCACGAACATCATCCTCGGCGCCGGGGACCCCGAGTACGTCTCCGACGTCAACGAGGTCGTCGGGGCCCTGCTCACCGCCGGGGCCGAGCTGGCCCAGCTGGTCCAGGAGCTGGGCGCCGAGCGCCGGGCCAACCCGACCGACGACCTGACCTCTGCCCTGGTGAACACCGACGTCGACGGCGAGATGCTGACCGACGAGGAGCTGGGTCCGTTCTTCGTGCTGCTGGTCGTGGCCGGCAACGAGACCACCCGCAACGCCATCGCCCACGGCATGCACCTGCTCACCGAGAACCCCGACCAGAAGCAGGCCTGGGTCGACGATGTCGACGGCCTGGCCACGAGCGCAGTCGAGGAGATCGTGCGCTGGGCCACACCGGTCATCCACTTCCGCCGCACGGTCACGCGGGACGGCGCCACCCTCGGCGGCCAGGAGTTCGAGGAGGGCGACAAGGTCGTCCTCTTCTACAACTCGGCCAACCGGGACGACGCCGTGTTCGAGGCCCCGTTCGCGCTTCGACCTGGCCCGCGACCCCAACCCGCACGTCGGGTTCGGCGGCCCGGGCCCCCACTTCTGCCTCGGCGCCCACCTGGCCCGGCGAGAGATCACGGTCATGTTCCGGGAGCTGCTCACCCGGGTCCCCGACATCGCCGCGGTGAGCGAGCCCGACCGCCTCCTGTCCAACTTCATCCACGGCATCAAGCACCTCGACGTCGACGTGAAACCGGCTTAGACAGCTACATCTGCGTGGCTTCACTGCGTTCAGCAACGCCGGCTCCGCCGAAGCTGGGGATCCGCCGGGCTGCTCCGCTCCGCTGCGCAGCCTCACTCCCGTAGCGGGGGCAGGCCGTTGAAGTAGGCGCCGTCGGCGATCCAGGCCTCCCACTTGTCGAAGAAGGTCTGGCCGAAGGGGTCGTCGCCCATGAGCGGCAGCGCGGCCCGCCAGATCGTGAGGTCCTCCGGGGCCAGCTCGGTGGCTGCCGTCAGCTGGCGCTTCGCCCCCTGGTCATCGCCCTCCCGGGCCAGGTGGGCGCCGATGCGGAAGCGCAGCCGGGCCTCCTCCAGCTCCGGGGTCAGGTCGTCGACCGCGGCCCGGGCCTCGTCGGGGCTGAGGTCGACCTCGCCGTCGCGCACCCAGCGCCGGATGGCGGCCTTCGCCGGCTCGCTGGATATCCCGGAGAACTCGATGAACATGTCGTTGCCGGGCGTCGGCGAGTTGGGCCGAGTGATGCGGTCGTCCTCGTCGATCCAGACGACCGTGGGCACGTTGGTGATGGCGTAGGTCTCGCTCAGCGTGTGTTCCCGGTCGAGGAGCACCGGGTACGTGATGCCCTCGACGAAGGGCTCGATCAGATCGGCGGACTCGTCGAGGGCGACGGCGATGACGGTGAACCCGGTGTCGGCCAGCTCATCGTGGAGTTCCTGCCACCCGGGCAGGTCGTAGCGGCAGCCTCACCAGCTGGCGAAGGCGACCAGCAGCTTCTTGCGACCGTGCCATTCGTCCAGCGAGTGGCGCTCCCCGGCCAGGTCGGGGAGCGTGAAGGCGGGGGCCTGGAGCCCATCGGTGGCCAGTCGGCGGGTGAGTCGGGGCTCGCCCAGCACGGCAACCCCCTCGTCGACCAGGAAGGGCCGGTCGAGGGCGTCCGCGACGCGGCCGAGGTCGAGGCGGTCCCCCGAGAACAGCGCGTCACGCTCCCGGACGGGCACGCACACGTCGGCCTGGCAGAGCCCTTCCGGCTTGAGCGTCCACCCGATGGCGCCGGGGAGGTCGGCCGGGTCGATCAGCACCGACCCGTCGACGGCTTCGGCGGGCGTAGGCCGGGCCTCGTCGGTGATCACGGTCACGGTCACCCACCCATCATGGCCCGGATGGGGCGGGATACGGTCCGGGAGATGACCGACCCGTCCCCGACCCCGGAGCCCGAGGCGCTCGGCCCTGCCGCGCCGGCGCCGGACGCCGTCGACGAGCCGGTCCGCCGCGCCGCGCGGGCCACCCGGGACGCCGGCCTGGGCTATGGCCTGGCCGTCGGGCGAGCCGGGCTGCGCGCCGCCATAGGCCTCGGCAAGGCCGGGGCCGACGTCGCTCTGAAGGTGCTGGACCAGAGCCCGGTCGGTGATGCCGCCGGCTCCCTGGCCGACCGGCTGGAGCCCGCGGCCGAGCGCGGTCGCCGCCAGCGAGAGGCCACGGCGGCCGAGGTGGAGGGCGTCGTGGGGCAGGTCGTGGACAACGTCGTGGAGGTGCTCGACCTCAACGGCATCATCCAGCAGGTCGACGTGGACGACATCGTCCGGCGGGTCGACGTCAACCAAATCGTGGGTCGGGTCGACATCGACGACATCATCTCGAGGGTCGACGTGGACGGCATCGTGCGCCGCACCGAGATCGGCACCCTGATCGTGCAGTCCACCGGTGGCATCGTGACCCAGGTCCTCGACTTCATCCGCAGCCTCGGAGTCTCCCTGGACACGGTGGCCGAGCGGGTCGTCGACCGGATCCTGCACCACGGCCGTCCCCGGCCGGTGGCCCCCGTCCTCCTGGTCGGCTCGACGGTCGACAGCGCCGACCACGCCACGACGCTCGACGTGACGAGTGGGGGCGGCGCGTGAAGGCCGATCCGCCCGAAGGTTCGCTGGCCGGCAACTACTCCGGCCCGGTCACCCGGCTGGCCGCCTACGCCGTCGATGCCTTCGCCATCGTTGTCACCTACGGGCTGATGCTCAGCATCGTGGCCTTCGTCTGGCAGCTGATCACCCGTTCCGACCTCGTGCTGCCGGCCAGTGACACCCCCGTCTGGCTCATCGGGCTCGGGATCTGGACCTTCGGCTACTTCGCCGTGAGTTGGGGGCTGGCGGCGAAGACCGTCGGCATGGCCGTCCTCGGCATTCGCGTGGTCGGGCGGGATGGCGGCGAGCTGACGGCCCGCCGCGGCGTCGTGCGGGCCATGGCCTTCCCGTTGAGCTTCCTGCTGCTCGGCCTCGGCTTCGTCGGCATCGTCGTCGGACGCGAACGCCGGGCGCTGCACGACGTGATCGCCGGCACCACCGTGGTCTACGACTGGGACGCCCGGTCCGCCCGCCTGCGCCTGCTCACCCGGCAGGCCGCGGAGGCCTGAGCCGGCTCAGCTCCGGACGGTCCAGGCCACGGGCGTGCTGAGCTGGGTGAACACGATCGCGCTGGCCCGGCTGCCATCGGGCACCCGGAAGGCGACCTTGCCCTCGAAGCACTCACCGGCCTCCAGTTCGACGTCGTCGGGCCACGGCGGGCTCGCGGCTTGCGTCGGCCGGTCGACGGTGATCCGGGGGACGGTCTGCTGCCGTCCTCGGAGGCTCAGCTGCCAGGCGGTGGCCTGGATGGGGAGGCTCGGCAGGGCGCTGGCGCTGAGGCAGGCCTCGGCATCGGCCAGGAGGAGGTCGCCGGTGATGCGCACCCCGTGCACGGTCAGCGTGACGGTGCCGGAGCGATCTTCGTAGCTGGCGCCCATCGGCAGTGGCTCGCCCACAGTGACGGTGACCGCGGTGGTCAACGGCGGGGCAGCGTCCTCGTCGTCCCCGCACCCGGCGAGGACGAGGGCCAGCGCTCCCAGGGCCAGGGCACTGCGGATCATCGCGGCCGAACCTACCGGGGGGTGGGGGACTACGGTCCCGGCCCATGCGCATCGGGATCCACGGTGGCTCCCTCCTGGTCATCGGGGCGGCCGTCGGGGACGTGGCCGCGCACGCGGCCGAGGCCGAGGCCGACGGCTTCCCCACCTACTGGGTCCCCCAGAGCGGGGGAACCGACGCCCTGACCCTGATCGCGGTGCTGGGAGCGGCCACGTCGACCATCGAGTTCGCCACCGCGGTGATCCCGACGTGGGGTCGACACCCCCATGTCCTGGCCGGCCAGGCCCTCACGGTGCAGGCGGCCACGGGCAACCGGCTGGCCCTCGGCATCGGCGTGGCCCACAAGCCGTCGGTCGAGGACCGCTACCACATCCCCTTCGAGCGCCCGGTGCGCCACCTGCGGGAGTACCTCGACGTGCTCCAGCCCCTCCTGGCCGACCGCAAGGCTGACGTCGTCGGCGAGATCTGGTCGTACACCGGCGACCTGCTCGCCCCTCCCGCCGATCCGCCGCCGGTCCTGGTCGCCGCCCTCGGGCCCCAGTTCCTCCGCATGACCGGCAAGCGGGCCGACGGCACCGTCCTCTGGCTGGTGGGGCCGACCACCGTGGCCGACCACATCGTGCCCACGATCACCGATGCGGCCGATGAGGCAGGACGCCCGGCCCCTCGGGTGGTGGCCAGCGTCCCCGTCTCGGTGACCGACCGCCCCGACGAGGTGCGGTCCTTCATCTCCGAGATCCTGATCGGGTACGACACGCTGCCCAGCTACCGGGCCGTGCTCGACAGGGAGGGGGCGGCCCGGGCCGGGGACGTGGCCGTCATCGGCAACGAGGACGAGGTCCGGCACGGGCTGGCCCGCTTCGCCGACGCCGGGGCGACGGATTTCGCGGCGGTGGAGATCGGCCTCGACGGTGAGGAGTTCGCCCGGACCCGGGCCCTGCTGGCGGAGATCCAGCGGGCCTGAGCCCGGGTCAGCCCACCTCCGGGAGGGGGGTTGGCACCCTTGCCGATCGCGAGGGGCTGGGCGACAACAGTGTCCAGAGGGGGAGGGCCCCATGACCGAGCTCACCGAGACCACGGAGACGGGCGAGATCGACGGTCGGGCGATCGGCTTGGACCTGCTCGACCGCTTCGGTGCGGCCGCGTTGGCCGGCCTGACGGCGGGCTTCCTCATCGGGGGCGTCGGTGGGCGCCTGGCCATGCTCCTCCTGCGCCTGACGTCGTCCGACGCCGTCCGGGGCATCGAGTCCGACGACGGCTTCACGATCGGTCAGGTCAGCACCCAATCGATCTTCCTCCTCGCGGTGACCACCCTGCTCGGCACCCTGCTGGCCTTCGCTTACCTCCTGGTCCGGCGCTGGCTGCCGGAACGACGCCGGCCGCTGCAGGCCGCGGCCTTCTTCGGGGTCATCGGGGGCGCGGCCGTGATCAAGCCCGACGGCGTGGACTTCACGCGGCTCGACCCGCTGCTGCTGGCGGTGGTCCTCTTCATCGCCCTCCCCGCGGCCTACGGGTGGGTCATGGCGGCCATGGTCGAGGGACTCATCGCCCGCCCCGGCACCTATCGAAAGACCCGCGTGGCGGCCATCGTCCTCTTCGTCGCCGTCGGCTTCTTCGGGCTCTTCGCCTTCGGCATCGCCATCGTCGGCGGTGTCCTCATCCTCATCGGGCGTCGTTGGCCGGCCCTGGCCGCCCTGGTCACCCATCCGGTGGTGACGTGGGCGGTGCGGCTCGGGCTCCTCGTGCTGGTCGTCATCAGTGGAACCGAACTGGTGAGCGACGTCGCCGAGATCCTCTGACCGGAGCCGGCGATGACACGTGACGGGTGCGCCTCCTAGCCTGGGGCCATGGCACGCATCTCGTTCCCCGACGCCGGTCTCGGCCCCCACATCGACTGGGCCCTGCAGCGGCCGGAGATGGCGGTCGGGATGGGGAAGCTGTCCGAGGCGGTGTACGGCAACACCCAGCTCGGGGTGCGCGAGCGCGAGGCCGCCCGCTGGACCATCGCCCTGATCAACCACTGCGTGGTCTGCCAGGACACCCGGGCCGAGAAGGGCCCGGAGGCCGACATCGACGACACGTTCTACGCTGAGGTGACCGACTGGCGGACCAGCGAGGTGCTGACGGACCGTGAGCGCCTGGCCGCCGAGTTCGCCCAGCGCTTCGCCCTCGACCACCTGACCATGGACGACGAGTTCTTCGACAAGATGCGCACGGCGTACACCGATGACGAGATCGCCGACCTGGTGATCTGCTGTGGGATGTGGCTGGGTATGGGGAGGGCCATGGCCGTCGTCGGCGTGCCCGCCCCCGATGAACGGATCCTCGTGTAGGAGGTGCGGATGAAATGACACGGTTGGCTCGTCTGCTGGAGGAGTTCCTCGGGCCGGACTGCCCGTTCGCCGTCGTGGCCTACGACGGCACGGAGTTCGGCCCCCCGGCCGCCAAGGCCACCGTCGTCATCCACTCCCCGGATGCCCTGCGCCGGATCGTGACCCGTCCCGGCGAACTGGGCTTCGCTCGGGCCTACGTGGCCGGTGACGTCGACATCGAGGGCGACATCTACGAGCTGTTCCGGCTCCGGGACCGGATCCCCTCCCCCCGGTTCACGCCCCCGCAGCTCCTGCGGGTCGCCCGAATGCTCGACCTTCGCCACCTCCGCCCGCTGGCCCCGCCGCCGGAGGAGATGCCCAAGCGCCGGTTCGGCCTCCACACCGTCCGCAGGGACGCCGAGTCGGTCCGCCACCACTACGACGTGTCGAACCGCTTCTACGAGCTGGTCCTCGGTCCGGCGATGACCTACTCGTGTGCCCTGTTCGACCCGCCCGAGGCCAACCTGGCGGAGGCCCAGGCCGCCAAGCACGACCTGATCTGCCGCAAGCTCGCGCTGCGGCCGGGGATGCGACTGCTCGACGTCGGGTGCGGCTGGGGGGCCATGGCCCGGCACGCCGCCACCCACTACGGCGTCGAAGTCCTGGGCGTGACGATCTCGCCGGTGCAGGCCGCGTGGGCGCAGGCGGCGGTCGAGGACGAGGGCCTGGCCGACCGCGTGGCCATCCGGGTGCAGGACTACCGCGAGGTCGCCGACGATCCCTTCGACGCCATCTCCTCGATCGGGATGTTCGAACACGTCGGCGCCGAGCGGATGGGGACCTACTTCGGGCACCTCCATGAGCTGATCCGGCCCGGCGGGCGCCTGCTGAACCACGCCATCAGCCGGCCGGCCGGGCACCCCCCGGGCATCGACCACGACGGCTTCATCGGCCGGTACGTCTTCCCGGACGGTGAGCTCATCGAGGTGGGCGCGGTCGTCACGGCCATGCAGAAGGCGGGCTTCGAGGTCCGCCATGAGGAGAGCCTGCGGGAGCACTACGCCCGGACCCTGCGCCACTGGGTGGCCAACCTGGAACTGCAATGGGACGACGCCGTGGCCGAGGTGGGCGCGGCCCGGGCCCGGATCTGGCGGCTGTACATGGCCGGATCGGCCGCCGGGTTCGAGGCCAATCGGATTCAGATCCACCAGGTCCTCGGCGACGTGACCGGGCCCGACGGCAACAGCGGGTTCCCCCTGCGCCCGGACTGGTAGGTCAGCCGGACAGGCCCAGCTCGGGGCCGAGGGTCTGGGCGGCCACGGTGGCGCCGCCGCCGGGAGGGCCGAAGGACCCCGAACCGGAGGCGGGCGGGGCTCAGAGGCCGAATGGATAGGTGTCGGGCACGCCCGCCAGGTGGTGGGCGGCCAACGGGGTGACCGCCGACGTCTCGTCTATCCACACGTACTCGTCGAACTGGTGGGGGAGCGACGCCTGGAAGTAGTGGCTCTGGAGCTCGGTCTCGGGCCGGTAGATGACACCGATGGCCCGCTCCAGTCGCGGTGCAGCCAGTTCCTCGCACACCTCGGGCCGCGTCGGCTCCCGCAGGTGCAGGAGGAACGCCGGCACCCCGGTGTCGTGGCAGATCCGCTCGTAACTCTCGGGGTGGGCGGGGCGAACGGCCTTGTGCTGCATCGGCCCACCCCACTCCGAGGCCGCCGCCACCTCGCCGTGATCGGTGCCGAACCCGACCAGGTACACGTCGTCGCCGTACTCGCCCCGGGCCAGTTGGCCGACGTTGTGCTCGCCGCGGGCGCCCATCTCGGTGGCGGAGGCGTCACCGATGTGAGAGTTGTGCTCCCACACGACGACCTTGACGTCGGGGCGGCGGTGGGAACGCACCAGGCGCAGGGTCTCGAACATGTGCTGGTCCCGCAGGTTCCAGGATTCCCGAGAGCCGTAGTACATGACCCGGTAGTAGCGCTCGGCGTTGGCCACCACGGCGGCGTTCTGGGCGGCCTCGACGAAGGCGACCTGATCGCCCTCGGCGTACTCCAGCCGGGCCTTCAACAGGTCCGTGAGCGTCGCCACCACCCCGTCCTCGCAACCCCGGAACCCGCCGGTGAGCACGGCCCGCCCGTACTGGGCCGGGTCGTGCTCCCAGGGCGACAGGCACCCATACCGCGTGCGGGCCGCCGCCGCGGCGGCGGGGTCGACCCGGTCGAGGTAGGCCAGCACTGCATCGCGGGAGGTGTAGAGGCTGTAGAGGTCGAGGCCGTGGAAGCTGACCCGGCGGTCCGGGTCATCGACCCCACCGTTGTGGTCGTGCAGCCAGTCCACCAGCCGGCTCACCTCCCGGTTGCGCCACATCCAGGTCGGGAACCGGGCGAATATCTCGAAGGGCGGCGGCGACGGCGGTCGGTGACGGATGTACGCGTCGATCCGGGCCGCGTCGGGCCAGTCGGCCTCGACGGCGACGGCGGTGAAGCCCTTGCGCACGATCAGCTCCCGGGTGAGACGATCCCGAAAGGCGTAGAACTCCGAGGTCCCGTGGGAGGCCTCGCCTAGCAGGACGACCGAGCAGTTGCCGATCCGCTCCAGCAGCGGTTCGAGGTCGACCTCGCCGATCGAGGTGAAGGGCTGCGCCGACTCGTGCACCAGCGTGGTGACCCCGTGGGCCCCGCCCCTGGCGGCAGTGGGCACGATCGTGGGCGCCACCGGCGGAGGCGGCACCGGGCCCTGATCCGACGGGCTGGCCCAGCCCTCGGCCCCGATGAGCGGGACGAAGCGCACGGGACCGAGGTCCTCGTTGACCAGTTCGTCACCCCGCCTCCGGGCCCGCACCAGGTGTTGGGACCGCGTCTCGGGGCCGACCGGGATGATCAGCCGTCCGCCGTCCGCCAGCTGCTCGACCAGCGCCTGGGGGACGACCGGGCCACCGGCGGTGACGACGATGGCGTCGAACGGGGCGGCCTCAGGCCAGCCCAGGGTCCCGTCGCCCGCCCGGACGAAGGTGTTGTCGCACCCGGCGGCGGCCAGGCGGCGACGGGCCTCGTCGGCGAGGTCGCAGTGGCGCTCGACGGTCCAGACCTCGCCGGCCACCCGGCTGAGCACCGCGGCGCCGTAGCCCGACCCGGTGCCGATCTCCAGCACCCGGTCACCTGGCCCGAGCTCGGCCGCCTCGGCCATGAGGGCCACGATGTAGGGCTGGGAGATGGTCTGGCCCGAGCCGATGGGCAGCGGGCAGTCCTCGTAGGCGAACTCGGCCAGATCCGGCGGGAGGAACTTCTCGCGGGCCACCGAGCCCATCGCCGCCAGCACCCTCCCATCGCGGAGGTTTCGCGCCGCCAGGTCCCGCTCGACCATGAGCGCCCGTCGCCGGGCGTGCTCCCGGTCGTCGAAGATGGTCGACATCACCGACCAGCCTGGACCTGGGCGAGGGCGACCGGGAGGGCCGAAGGACCCGAAACCGGCGCAACGGTGCGAGCCTGTGGGCCGTGACCGTTGCCGGCTCGTCCCGTGCGTGCCCAAGGGTTCTGGCGCGAGTCGACCCTGTTGGTCGCCGCCCTGGTCAGCCGGACAGGCCCAGCTCGGGGCCGAAGGTCTGGGCGGCCACGGTGGCGCCGTGGTGGGCTGCGGCATGGTCATCAGTGGCCAACCAGGCCACGACCACCCCCACCGAGGTCGGCGTCGCCCCCATCGAGGCGTCGAAGCCGAACTCGGCCATGTCCATGACCATGCGCTCGGTGGCGACGAAGCCGGGGGAGACGTTGACCACGTGGACGCCGGTGCCGGCCACCTCGTGGGCCAGGATCCCCGCGACCCGGTGCAGGGCCCCCTTGGACATGGCGTAGCCGAGGCCCCAGCCGCCTTCGCCGGCCGGACCGGGGGGATCGGTCCAGGCCACGTCGGACGTCATGTTCACGATCAGCCCGGAGCCCCGCTCGACCATGGCGGGCAGGAGCGCCTGGATGAGCACGAGCGGGGCCAGGGCGTTGGCCTCGAGGTGACGGTCGAGCAGCTCGATGGGGGTGTCGAGCAGGCGGTCCATGTGCCCGGGGCCGATGTAGCGCCCGTTGTTGACCAGGACGTCGACCCGCCCCCACTCGTCGAGGACCCTGGTCGCGGCGGCCGTCAGGGTGGCGCGGTCGGTGAGGTCGGCGGCCACGGGGAGGGCCTGGCGCCCCTCGGCCTCGATGAGCTCGGCAGTGGTGGCCAGGCTGCCCGGGAGCGGCCGGGTGTCGGACTTCTTCACGGTGGACGAGTGCTCGCGGGGCTCGCCTTCGGTGACGGTGCGGGCGCTGATGGCGACGTCGTAGCCGACCTTGGCCAGCTCGATGGCGCAGGCCTTGCCGATGCCGCGGCTGGCCCCGGTGACCAGGGCGACCCGATTCGGGGCGCTCACGGCGCAACCGCCGTCTCGGTGTCGACGCCGCTGCGCAGGACCGTGCCCGGGCAGGCGCCGGTCACCTCGCCGTGGCGGACGATCTCGGTCCCACCGACGATGACGTGTTCCATCCCCCGCGCCTCCGCGTAGAGACGAAGGCCGTTGGCCGGGAGGTCGTAGCGGGCCCGGGCCGGCTTCGAGCCGACCGTGGCCGGGTCGAAGACCACCAGGTCGGCGTGGGCCCCCACGGCGACGCGACCCCGGTCCTTCAGCCCGTAGAGCCGGGCCGGCTCGTCGGTCATCATGCGCACGGCCTCCTCGAGGGTCAGCAGGCCCCGGTCCCGGACGACCTCACCCAGGACGACCGTGGGGTAGTTGGCGTGGCACATCATGTCGGCGTGGGCGCCGGCGTCCGAACCGCCGAGGCGGACCCGGGGGTCCTGCCAGACCGCGACCCGGGCGGCCCAGCCCTCGTCGGTGGCGCCCAAGGAGGGCACGAGGGTGGGCAGGACCATCGTCAGGGCCGCGCCGTCGATCAGGACCACGTCGATGAGCACGTCGACCGTGTCCACACCGACGGCGGCGGCCACCTCGGCCAGCGTGCGGCCGCCCCAGTGGTCGGACTCGGCGATCTCGACGAGCGAGCCGTCGGCGAGGGCCGCCAGTGGGCCCTTGCCCGCCCGCTCCGCCTCGTCCCGCAGGCGGGCTCGGGTGGCGGGGTCGGCCACCGCCCGGCGCCGCTCGTCGATCGGCACGGCGGCCACCTCGGCGAAGGTGGTGAGAGCGTCCAGGACCGGGCCCATGCGCAGACGCATAACGTCGGGGAGGGCGAGGGCGACGACGGTGGCGCCCCGTTCGGCGGCCACGTCGGACGCGGCCAGCTGCTGCTCGTAGATCTCGACCGGGGACAGGCTGCCCAGCAGGTTCCAGTTCAGCGCACGACCGGCGGCGGCGGCCATGTCGGCCATGAGCGCCATCCGATCCTCGGGGATCTCGCCGACGCAGGGGATGAACTCGAGGGTGGTGCCGTCGTGGGCCCCGGCGGCGGCGGCGAGGGCGACCAGCTCGTCCCGGTGGGCGGCCAGGGACGGCACGAGGTGGCCGTCGCCGTCCCGGTGGGCCTCGCCCCACGAAGAGGAGAAGCCGAGCGCGCCGGCCTCGATAGCGCGGTGGACCTCGCCCGCCATGGCCTCGACCTGGTCGGCGTCGGCCTCGTCGGTGACGGCGGCGTCGCCCATGACGGCGCGGCGGATGGTGGAGTGACCGACCAGGAAGCCGGCGTTCACGGCGATGGCGCCGTCGAGGCGGTCCAGCCACTCGTCGAAGCCGTGCCAGTCCCACGCCGGGCCCGCCTCGAGGGAGGCCAGGGGCATCCCCTCGACCACCGCCATCATCTGACGGATGTAGTCGGCGTCCCCCTCGGCCAGGGGGGCGATGGTGAACCCGCAGTTGCCCCCGAGGACCGTGGTCACCCCGTGCAGCGGGGACGGCGTCGCGGCCGGATCCCACAGGAGCTGGGCGTCGTAGTGGGTGTGGAGGTCGATGAACCCGGGGGCCACGACCCGGCCGGTGGCGTCAATGGTCTCGACGCCCTCGTCGGCCACGGTGCCGAGGGCGACGATGCGGCCGGCCTGCACCGCCACGTCGGCCAGTCGGCCGGGCGCCCCGGTGCCGTCGAGAAGGATCCCGCCCCGGATGACCAGGTCGTGGCTCACTGGGCGGCGTTCAGGTCGCGTACGGCATCGGCCACGACGGTGCCCTCGAAGAAGTCCGGGTTCACGTCGGTGAAGAAGCGCACCGGGTTGGTGAAGACGAAGTCCCGGAAGCCGTCATTGTCGATGAGGCCGTGCTCGACCAGTTCGTGGGCCTCGCAGAGCACGTCGGCCATGTCCGGCACGTCCCAGTGGGAGATGTCGGAGCCGAACACCGCTTTCAGGCGTGAGCCGAAGGGGTTGGCCGCCGTGTCGAACGCCATACGCACCATTGGGTCGTCAGCCTCGCAGCCGAAGAAGAACGGCGTGGCGAAGAGCTCGGCGATGTCATCGGCGGCCTCGATGGCGCAGGCCGCGAACTCGTCGAGGTGGCGGGGGTCCTCGGTGCGGCGGGGGAGGGTGCTGAGGGCAGGGTCGATGTCGACCTTGGGGGCGTGGGCCCCGACCAGCTCCATCAGGACGGCCCGATCGATGCCCGCGGGGTCGAGGTGGGCCATGGCGTCCCGGTTGCGTTTCTCCCAGTGCCCGACGAGGTCGGCGTAGAGGGCGGCGGCCCAGGCCACCCCGCCCTCCAGGAAGGCGAAGCGCAGTTCGGGGAAGCGCCGGGTGACCCCACCGAGGAACAGTGACTTGGCCAGCGCGTGCTGGCCCTCGGCCAGGTGGCCGATGTGGTTGAGCATGTAGTTGGACGGCGAGACGCGGCTGCCCCAGCCGATCGAGCCGGAGTGGAAGGCCACCGCCACCTTCAGGTCCCGGCAGCGGGCCCACACGGGGTCGTAGTCGTGGGCGCTGTCGAGGCCGTAGGTGTCGATCCAGCGAGCCCACGGGGCGGCGTCGGCGGACACGCCCTCGACCGGGCGCTGGACGTACCCGGCGAGGAGCACGGCCTTGAAGCCGAGGGTCCCCACGGCGTGGTCGAGGGCCTCCACGGCCTCCTCGGGCGTGTGCATGGGGATGGCGGCCACGGGCACGAGGCGGTCGCGGTGGGCGTCGAACTGCTCCCGGCAGTACCGGTTGAGGGCCCGGCAGGCTCCGGCCCGCTCGTCGGCGTCCTCGAGGTGGAGGAAGGCCAGGCCCATGCTCGGGTAGACGACGCTGACGTCGATGCCGAACTCGTCGAGGCGCTCGCGGAGGAGGCTGGGGAACAGGGCCGTGGCCAGGTCGCGGGTGTTGCGGGCGGGCGCGCCCCACCACGGGGGCCGGGCGATGCGGAGGCGGGCCCGGTCCTCGGGGCTGGCCCCGTACCAGTCCGCGTCGGGGCCGAACCGGCCGGGGAGCAGACGTTGGACGGTGGGCCGGGCCGGGTCGACGCCCTCCTCTCGGAGGTAGCCGGCCAGAGCGGGCAGGTACTCGATCAGATGGCCGTCGCCGTCGACGACCGGGTGGGACAGACGAGCCCGGATCTCGGCCGCGGACTCGGTCCTCTCGTGCCCCATCGGGTGCTAATGTAACCCCATTATGTCGGGGCAGCCAGCGCCGTTCTCCCTCGACCTCGCCCGGATGCGGGCCGACCGGGTGGCCAAGCTGCGGGACCAGATGGCCGGGGAGGGGGTCGACGCCGTCGTCGCCCTCACCACGGGAGGCGTGCTCTACGGCACCGGGGCCCATTCGCCGGCCGTCGACACGGGACGGACCTTTGCCCGGCGCCCGGTCGCCGTCGTGCTGGCCGACGACCCGTGGCCCCACCTGTTCACGCCCTACCCGGCGAGCGCGCCGGACGAGCTCCCGGCTGACCACGTCCATACCCCCTTCCGGCCCGAGACCGAGGCGGGGGCGGTGGCGATGGCCACGACGGTGGTCGACCTGCTCGGAGCGGCCACAGGCCGGGTCGCCGTCGACGACTACACGATGCCGATGTGGTCGGCGTTCCCCCGGGTCCTGGCCGGGGCCGAGCTGGTCGACGCCGGCCCGCTCTTCACCGCCGCCCGCTTGCACAAGACCGCGGACGAGGTCGAGTGCCTACGCCGGTCGTGGCGCATGAACGAGGTCGCCACCCGGGCGGTCGAGGCGATGGTCCGACCCGGCGTCCGGGCGTCGGAGCTGAGCGGGGCCTACCTGTCCGCGCTGTTCCAGCAGGGGGCGACGACCAACTTCCTGGACCCGGTCTTCCAGCCCATGCCCGACCGGATCGCCGACGGGCCGTGGAGCACGAACGGCGACATCCCGTTCAACCTGGTCACGACCGACCACGTGCTCTCCGAGGGCGAGGTGATCTGGACCGACACCGTGTCGGGCTACGAGGGCTACGCCTCCGACGTCGGCCGGACCTGGGTGGTCGGCCCGGTGAGCGCGGTGCGCCACGACCTGCACGAGCGGTGGGAGGCCATCACCGCCGCCGTCCTGGCCGAGCTGCGGCCCGGGGTCACCGCCGACGTGCTCACTCGGGTGGCGACGGAGGTCAACGGGGGCACGAAGCCGTGGTTGGACCACTTCTTCCTCGGTCACACGCTGGGCCTGGAGGGCGGGGAGATGCAGCACATCGGCTCGGACAAGGGCCAGGCCTACGACGAGCAGCTGGTGCTGGAGCCGGGCATGACCGTGGTCATCGAGCCGGTGACCTGGGAGGACGGCCATGCCGGTTGGCGCTGCGAGGAGCTGGTCGTGATCACCGAGGACGGCCACGAGCGCATCAGCGCCTACCCCGAGGAGCCCGTGGCATGAGATCGGTGGGGCGGGGGACGATGGCGTTGGAGGACGGTACGGGCGTCGACTTCGCCGCGCTGCGAGCGGCCCGGCGCCAGCGGGTGCTGGCCGCCATGGCGGACGGCGGCGTCGACCTCCTGCTGTTGGGCCGGCAGGGCAACGCCCGGTACGTGGCCGGGCACCGACCCATCTGGCGGGCGGTGGTCACGGCGTGGGCACCGTTCTGTGCCCTGCGGGCCGACGGTGGGGTCCACCTGCTGCACACGACCTGGGACGACGGCGTACCCGAGGAGATCCCGCACGAGCACCTGAGCGGCCTGTCGTGGAGCCCGCGCACGATCGTGGGTGACATCGCCGCCATCCCGGGGCTGGCCGAGGCGAAGGTCGTGGCCACCGACGGCCTGTCGTCGGGCCTGGCCCTGCTGCTGGGGCACCTGGCCCCCGACGCCGAGCTGGTCGACGGCGAGTCCCTGATGCGGGGGGTCCGAGCCGTGAAGCTCCCGGCCGAGGTCGAGTGCATCCGCACGGCCGTGGCCCTGACCGAGGGGGCGCTGACGGCGGCCGCCCTGGAGATCCGGGCGGGGGTCGACTCGGCCCGGCTGAAGGGTGCGTTCCACGAGGCGATGGGCCGCTACGGCATCAGCCACCCCAACGCCGAGGGCCGGTTCGGCTCCGGCGGGGTCCTGGCCGACGGTGACCTGGTCCCCCTCGAGGGTGCCCTGGCCTACGCCGGCTACGAGGCCGCCGCCGGCCGCACCCGCGTGTGCGGCGGCGGACCGTCGCCCGGGGCCGAGTGGCGGGCCGCCGTGGACGCCGTGATCGACCGGTGCCGCGCCGGCGAGGCCGTCCCCCAGGACCTGGGCTTCGACCTCTACGGCGTCGGTCTCGGCGTCGAGACCCTGGTCGAAGGTGAACCGCTGAGGGCCGGCATGGTCCTCGGCATCCGCGCTGAGCTCGACGGCTACCTCGGCACCGACACCGTCCTCATCACCCCCGACGCCCCCGAACGCCTCACCCACCTCGCCCCCTGATCGTTCTGGTTGCACCCCACCGCGCTGGCCGCGGAGTGCAACCAGAACGGCTCATCGACCTGTCGCCCTGATCGTTCTGGTTGCACCACCGCGCTGGCCGCGGGGAGGTGCAACCAGAACGGGTGGGTCAGGGGGTGACGGGGGTGGTCATCATGGCGACGAACATGTCGACGAGGTTGTCGACCCAGCGGTCGTCGGGGAGGGTGTCGCCGCCGCCCCGGTCGAGGGCGCGGGCCCAGTCGGCGGCGGCCCGGCCGACGAAGGCATTGCCGATGAGGGCCCGGGCCCGCCAGACGTCGTCGGGCACGGCGCAGCGCTCGGCCAGCAGGGCCATGACCTCGGGACCGGCGGTCTGGCGGAACTGGTGCCGCATCTCCGGGGTCGTCCGGTCGAGCTGGCCGGCCAGCTCAGCCCCGATCTGGAGGTAGGCCCGCTCCCGCCAGCCCCGTTGGGCCAACTCGGTCACGGGCCGTACCAGCGCCTCGGCCACCGAGCGGACGTCGTCGTCGGGTGCCGCCTGCGCGGTGGCCAGGAGGGCGAGGCGCCGCTCCCGCAGGGCGGGGACGTGGCGGGCCAGGATGGCCTCGACGACCTGGTCCCGGCCACCGAAGTGGTAGTGCAGCGCCGACGTGTTGCGCTGGTCGGCGGCCCGCACGATCTCGGCCAGGGACACATTGGCCACGCCCCGCTCGGCGAACAGAGCCGCGGCCGCGTCGAGCAGCTTGTCCCGGGTGGCGGTGGGGTCCGGCGGCACGGGCCTACGCCAGTGCCCCGCCGTCGACCACCAGGGCCGTGCCCGTGACCATGGCGGCGTCGTCGGAGCCGAGGTAGGCGATGGCGGCGGCGATGTCACCGGGCGTGGCCACCCGGCCGTTGGGAGCCGCGGCCCGGGCCAGGAGGTCCATGTCGACCTCTTCGGGGATCTCGAAGCCCCGGAGGAAGGCGGTGTCGACCGATCCCGGGCAGACGCAGTTGACCCGGACACCGGTCTTGGCCAACTCGACGGCGAGGGAGCGGGTGAACATGACCACGCCCCCCTTCGACGCGCAGTAGGCGGCGTTGTACGGGGTGGCCCGCAGCCCGGCCAGCGAGGCCATGTTGACGATGGCCCCCTTCCGGTCGAGCAACGGCTCGAGGGCGGCCTGGCAGAGCAGGAAGGTCCCGGTGAGGTTGACCCTCAGGGTGTGCTCCCACTGCTCCAAGCCCAGGTCGGCCGTGCGCGAGAAGGCACCCACCCCCGCCAGGTTGACGAGCAGGTCCAGTGGGCCGGCGGCGCCGACGGCGTCCCGACAGGACGCGGGGTCGGTGACGTCGAGGACGACCGATGTGGCCCGCTCGACCGTGGCGGCGCTGGCCTCGGCGGCGGCGAGGTCGAGGTCGGCACAGACGACGGTCGCCCCCTCGGCAGCCAGCCGCTCGGCGGTGGCCCGCCCGATGCCTCCGCCCGCCCCGCTGACCAGAGCCGTCCGTCCTTCGAAGCGCTGCACGGCGGCGAGGGTAGGCGTCGCCGTTCCCTCAGGAGCCTTCCAGCTCGGCCTTCATCCGTTCGAGCGTCGTCTGCATGCCGTTCCGGTTCGTGCGCCCCCGCGCCCAACCGAGGAGCGCCCAGTAGACGCGGAGGGCCAGCTTCGGCGTGAGTCGGAACGACTCGGTGACGTCGGTGCCCCCACCGGATGGCTCGAGCACGTAGCCCCACCGGTTGAGGGCCTTGTCCTCAGAGCCCATCCCGACGGTGAAGGCGAACTCCTTGTTGGGCTCGGCCACGACCACCGTGCACGGGGCCCAGTAGGTCGGGCCTCGGCCGTTGCGCTTCACGTGGCCCCGGAACTTGGCGCCCACAACCGGCCCGGTCGCCCCTTCGATCCATTCCGCTTCGAAGGTCTCCGGGCTGTACCTGCCGATCTGGGTGACGTCGCTGACGAGGGCCCACACGGCCTCCGGTGGGGCGTCGATGTGGACGGTGACCGAGTCCTGCATGCCCGGGACCGTAGGCCGGGATCGCGGCGGCGGTCAGACGGCGAGGGCTTCGTGGAGCCGGTCGAGGTAGGCCTGCTCCGCGTCGCTGACCTTGCGGCCGGCCAGCCCGGCCACCCGCTCCTTCGCCGCGCTCGCCGCGGTGGCGGCCAACCCGACCAACCAGCGACGGTAGGCCTCGGACTCGGCGGCGTCGACCTTCGCGCCGAGGAGGTCCGCCAAGACGCCCATCGCCGCCAGGACGCGGTCGGGGAGGGCCTCGAGCTCCTCGCCACCGGCTTCGTCGGGCGGCGTGCCGGTGTCCTCGTCGTCGTCGTCGGCCAGGGCGGCAGCCACGAGGCGGACCAGCCCGTCCGCCTCGTCCCTGGCGCGCCGGAGCTCCTCTTCGACGGCCCGCAGTTCTCGCCCGGTGGCGAAGGTCCCTGTCGGCGCGGCCTCGATCAGCCCCATGGCGGCCTGCCAGGGCGCGGCTCGGACCCGGAACCACTCCTCGTCGCTGAAGTCCTCTCGTGAGGTCATGGGGCGCACCCTGTCACGTGGCCGCCCCGCGCGGCCAGGTCTCAGCGAGCGGACGCCACGAGGCCATCCTGACGAGCTGCTCGGTTCACGTGCCGGAGGTGGATGCAGATCGCCACGCTGGTGATGGCCGCCCAGGCGCACCACAACGAGACGAAGGCGGACTTGTCGAACCAGAGCAGGACGCCGGCGGCCACGAGGCTGGCGACGCCGAACCACTGGACGTGACGTTGCGACGACCAAAGCAGTGACCCGCACGTGGCGAGGAGGTAGAGCCCGACGATGAGCCCACCGTGCCAGAGGTCGACCTCGTAGCGGATGTGGTGGCCCTCGATCGTCGCGTCGACGGGACCCCGGACGATCGCGTACGTCAGGACCGTCGAGACCACCGCGCCCACGGCCGTGAAGATCGCGACCTGCCTCCGGCGGGTGACCGGCTCCAGGGCGCCGACGGCCACCGGCACCAGGACGGGCAGCACGGAGAACGCGATCACCAGGTACAGCCAGAGGGCCGTCCGCCACACCGCCTCCCGGACATGGCCTTCGAGGCCGACCCACACGACCGACTCGATCAGCGCGTGGCCGGCGAGCACCAAGGGGATGGTCGCCAGGGGCAGTTCCGCTCGCCGCTCGACGTTACGCAGGGCGTCGATGGCCACGACGCCGACCGCCACCCCGGTCACCAGGTCGGCCTCGGGCGCGAAGCACATGGCTAGGGCGTCGCCCCGGAATCCGGGACCTGCTTGCTGCGCATCGCCGCTCCTGACAGCCGTTGAACGACAGATCTCGGGAGATGGCGGTGCGGGCAAGGTCCAGACCCACTCCGGCATGTCGAAGTTCATCGTCACCCTACGCCCTGGGCCCGTCCGACCGATTGGCGTTCCGTCGAGCGCTGGTTACCCTCCCTCCTGCGGGGTGGAGCAGTCTGGTAGCTCGTCGGGCTCATAACCCGAAGGTCGCAAGTTCAAATCTTGCCCCCGCCACCAAGCACGAGGCCCGGAATCTCAAGGGATTCCGGGCCTTCGTCGTTGTCGGCTGAGGGGCGCGTCTACCGGGTCGGTCTACCGACCGGTGCGGCCGGTCCGTGTCGTTGCTGGGTTCGCGGGCGGTTGAGCCGGTAGACGTCTACCGGGTGGTGACGAGCAGTTGGCTGAACCGGTCGGCGGCTTCGGCGCCCATGCCGGGCATGACGTGTTGGTAGGTGGCCATGGTGAAGCCAGGGTTGGCGTGGCCGAGCCGTTCGGACACGACCTTGATGGGTGTGCCGGCGGCGACGAGGAGCGATGCGTGGGTGTGGCGCAGCCCGTGGAAGCAGATGGGCGGCATGTCGAGGCGCCGGACCTGGCGGTGGAAGAGCTGGTAGATCGATTCGGGGTGCACCGGTTGCCCTTTGGCGTTGGTGAACATCGGATCAGTCGTCCCGACCGGGTGGCCCTCGCGTTCCTGCCGTCGCCGCCACGAACGCAGCACCCGTTCGGTGTCGGCATCCAGGTCGATGCAACGCCGGCTCGTTCGAGTCTTCACTGCGACCTCGACGGAGCGTCCGGCGACCACCTGGCGGCTCCTGGCGATGGAGAGCCGGTGCGTGGACGTGTGCCAGTCACCCCAGCGGAGCCCGGCGACCTCGCCGCGGCGCATCCCGGTGAACGCCGCGAGATGCAGGGCTGGATGCAGCCGGAGGTGCCGTGTCGCAGCGAGGAATTGGCTGAGTTGTTGGGCGGTCCAGCACTCCGGGCCGCTGCGCTGTCGCAACCGGGAGCGTGGCGGCTGTGCGCCAAGTGCGGGGTTCGCGGTGACGAGGTGCTGGCGGACCGCTTGGGTGAAGGCGGTGCGGATCACGACGTGGACGTCGTAGACGGTCTTGGGTGCGAGACCGGCCTTCTTCACCCCGCCGGTGGCGAGCAGTTCGGCGTAGAGGCGGTCGAGGTGTTCGGGTCGGACTGAGCGCAACGGCATCGAGCCGAGAACTGGCGCGATGTAGTGCTCGATCATCCATTGGTACCGGTAGGCGGTTGTGGACTGGAGTCGGTTCCTGCGCATCGGCATGAACTGCTCGGTCAGGTAGCGGCCGAACGTGAGCTGGCCGGTCGAGATCGTTGCTTCAGCCTCGGCAATCGTGTCGAGCCGGGCAGCGATGGCTTCAGCGTCTGCTCGGCTGTGACCAGCGGGGTGCCAGCGGCGGCGTTCTCGGCCCGTGGTGGGGTCGGTGCCGTCGTAGGCGACGACATAGAAGCGGCTCTTGCGTTCGACGATGTAGGCCATCTGCCTCGATCGGCACAGGACCTGTTCGGAACCAACCCGAAGAGCCAGCGTCTGGCGGGTGTGGTCACCAGCTGGCGGCTCGTCGACTCGTTGCGAGCTCGGTCTAATTGCGCTACAACTAAATTTAGAATCTTCTGAATCTAGGAGCCCGCGTGATGAGCCAACCGGAACCTGTCGATCTCTACCGCCGAGCCGCCACCGACGCCGTCCGGGTCGCCGCCGGGGTCCGACCCGACCAGCTCGACGTGTCGACGCCGTGCGCGGACTGGACCGTGCAGGACCTGCTCGACCACCTCGTCGGCGGCACCCGCTACCTCGGCGCCGCCCTGGCCGGCACCGAGCCGACCGCGCCGACGGGCACCACGGTGGAGGACTTCCGCTCGGGCGTCGAGGAGTGTCTGCAGGGTCTCGCCGAGCAGGGTGCGCTGTCACGAACCTGCATGTCGCCGCTCGGGTTCGAGTGGAACGTGTTGGAGGCGACGGCGGGCACGTTCATGGACCTGCTGATCCACACCTGGGACCTCGCCGCGGCCACCGACCAGCCCCGCGATCTCGACTCCGAGCTCGTCGATGCCTGCACGGCGATGTTCCTGCCCGACATGCCCGAGCGCGGCCGCGCCGCGGGGATCGTCGGCCCCGCGGTCACCGTGCCCGACGACGCCGGCGCCCAGGATCGGCTCCTGGCCGCCATGGGTCGCACGCCGTGACCGACCCAGACCCGGTCGAAGACGCGCTGCAGGCCATCTCGCACCCGGGTCGACGGGCGATGCTCCGCCTCGCCTGGGACGCCGAGCGAACCTCGTCAGAGCTCGCCGAGACCGCGGGGCTCTCTCGGTCGGCGGCGAGCCAGCACCTCAAGGTGCTCCGCGACGCGGGGCTCGTCCACGTCCGCGTCGACGCCAACCGGCGTCTCTATCGGGTCGACCCGGAGCGGCTCGCCACCCTCCGCGCGTTCCTCGACGAGTTCTGGGGCGACCACCTCGACGCCTTGGCGGCCACCGCCGAGGCGACCCACCGGACCCGCCGACGGTCGAAGCGAGACACCGCGTGAAGCTCGTCGAGCGGACCATCCAGGTCAACGCCCCCGCCGACCTGCTCTACGAGCTGCTCACCGACGCCGAACATCTCGTGCGCTGGATGGCCGCCACCGCCGAGGTCGACGCCCAGGTCGGCGGAACGATCCGCTGGACGCATGCCAACGGCGACACCTGCGCCGGGCAGTTCGTCGAGCTCGTGCCCGCCCGCCGCATCGTGTTCACCTACGGCTGGGAACGACCCGATGTAGAGATCCCACCTGGATCGACCACCGTGGAGATCACCCTCGAACCCCACAACGGCGGCACCGAGCTGCGGCTCGTCCACCGCGGCCTCGCCGGTCCCATGGCTGACGCCCACGCCGGCGGCTGGGACAACTACCTCCTCCGCCTCGCCGCCACAGCCGAAGGTCGCGACCCCGGCCCCGACCCGTTGCTCGATGAACGGGTCCCCACCCCTGCCGAGCTCGAGCGCCGATGACCGCCGCCCGCACGCCCGGCGAGTCCAAGTTCTGGGCGCTCGCTGAACCTGTCCTGGCCCGACCCGGCATCGAGCAGTCCACGATGATGGGCCTGCCGTGTCTCCGCGTCCACGGCGCCTTCTTCGCCAGCTGTGACCGCACCACCGGCAACCTCCTCGTGAAGCTCCCCGAAGCCCGCGTCGACCAGCTCGTCGAGGCCGGCCGGGCCCAGTCCTTCGCGCCTGCCGGACGCCGATTCCGGGAATGGGCCGCCATCCCACCCGAGCGCAGCCGCACCTGGAAACGGCTCGTCGACGAGGCCCTCGCCTTCGTCGAAGGAGCCCACTGATGCCAGGCGCTTGACAATCGCCTGTCGTCCTGTAGTTTCCGAATCAGTTAATTATCTGATGCAGAAAGTACGGGTGTGGCCGTGACGGTGACGATCGACGAGGACCGGCTGACCGAGACCTTCGCGGCGCTGGCCAGCTCGACCCGGCGAGCGATCCTGGCCCGACTCGCCGACGGTGCCGCCACGGTCAACGAGCTGGCCGAGCCGTTCGACCTCACGCTGCCCGCGATCTCCAAGCACATCAAGGTGCTCGAGCGCGCCGGGCTGGTCCGACGGGGCCACCGGGCCCAGTACCGGCCGTGTGCCCTCGACGCCGAACCCCTCCGGGAGATCTCGACCTGGGCCGAGCAGTACCGCCCCGTCTGGGAGGCCCGCTTCGACCGGATGGACGAGTACCTCACGCGGCTCCAACCGCCACGAACGAAAGGACCACGATGACCAACGACAACGGACCCCAGGATGCGGTCGTGATCGAACGCAGCTTCGACGCGCCGGTCAACCTCATCTGGCAGATGTGGACCGACCCCCAGCACTTCGCCGCCTGGTACGGGCCCGACGGCGCCACCATCCCCGTCGCCCAGATGGACGTCCGAGTCGGCGGCACGCGACTCGTGTCCATGGAGGTCCAGACCCCGAACGGGCCGATGCAGATGTGGTTCACCGGCGAGTACCGCGAGGTCGTCGAGAACCAGCGACTCGTCTACACGGAAGCCATGTCTGACGAACAGGGCGCGGTGCTGTCGCCCGCCGAGGTGGGCATGCCCGAAGGCCACCCGACCACCACCGAGGTCCGAGTCGAGCTCGAGGCCGTCGACGGCGGCACCAAGATGGTCATGACCCATCTCGGTATCCCTGCCGGGTCGCCGGGCGCCGCCGGCTGGGCGATGGCCTTCAGCAAGCTCGAGGCCCGTGTCGCGGCACACGTCAACCCGTAGGAGCGGACGACGAGGCGCGCCCGTCACGCCCGGTCGAGGTCAGGGCCGGTGTCGGTCGATTGCAGGATCTGATCGAGGCGGAGGACGTCGGCGATGCCGATGACGCCGACGAAGCGGTCGTCGTCGTCGAGCACGGGGAGGGACTCGACGGCGTGGTCGTCCATCGCCCGCAGCGCGCGTTCGATGGTCCAGGTCAGCCGCCCGACGGGCCAGTCGGTGTTGGTGACCTCTCGGACGAGGTGGGTCGACCATTCGGTGCGGGGGAGGTCGGCGAGGGCTTCGATGGCGAGCATGCCGAGGTAGCCGTCGCCGTCGACGACGGGGATCTCGACGGCCCGGCTGAGCATGAGGTGGTGGTCGTAGAACGAGGCCAGGTCGATGTCGGGTGGTGCGGTGAGGACCTCGGTGCGCAGCGCGGAGGTGATCGGGAGCTGGAACCGCTGCTCGAGGTGACCGGTGCGGCCGGCGGTCTGGTATTTGGAGACCGACACGTCGCCCATGACGAGCTGTGAGGCGACCGAGGCGATGAGGCCGGGGACGACGAAGCCGGGTCGGCCGGTGGCTTCGGCGACGAACATGACCCCGGCGAGGGGTGTGCGGTAGCCGGCGCCGAGGAAGGCGGCGACCCCGATGAGCGGGAAGAGGGTGGTTTCGTCATGGATGACGACGGCGAGTCCGTCGCCGACGAGGGCTCCGGCGATGACGAGGGGGATGAAGAGTCCGCCCACTCCGCCGCCGGCGACGGTGGCTGTGGTGGCGAGGAGGCGGAGGGTGAAGAGGGCGCCGATGAGGGGGAGGGCGTGGTCGGGTTGGGTGACCCAGTCGAGGGTCCGGTAGCCCGACCCGAGCGCGAGGTCGGCATCGAACAGACGCTGGGACACGACGGCCAAGACGAGGAGGGATCCGCCGGCGAGCGCGACCCTCGGAACGGGACGCCACTCGCTGGCGATGTGCTTGGCCCGGTCGAGCATCCAGGCGAACCCCCTGGCACCCACACCGCAGAGCAGGCCGAGGACGGCGGCGCCGCCGAGCTCGCGGAAGTCGAAGGGCGGGGAGCCTTCGACGGTGAAGAGGGGGGTGGTGCCGAGGATGGCGACGGCGGTGATGTAGCCGGTGGCGGCGGCGAGGAGCGCGGGCAGCAGCATGCGGCGGGCGTTGTCGTCGCGGTAGGGCGATTCGAGGGCAAAGATCGCGCCGGTGGCGGGCGCTTTGAAGATGGCGGCGACTCCGGCTGCGGCCCCGGCCACCATCAGGACCTTCGAGTCCTCGCGGCGGATCGTCCGGCCTCGGAGCCGCTGCAGGATGGTGCCGATCGAGGCGCCGAGGTAGAGGGAGGGTCCTTCGAAGCCGAGCGCGCCGCCCGCGCCGAGGGTGGCGACGCCCGCGACCATGCGGGCCGGGAGCGAGCGGAGGTCGAGGGGCCGGCCTGGTTGGTGGAAGTTGCGGATGTACTCGTCGGAGGTGGCGGGGCTCGCACCCCGGCCGAGGTACCGCAGCGCTACCGCCGCGAACATCAGACCCACCGCAGGAGCACCCGCCTGCACCGCAAGCGGTGCAGTCAGGATGCGGTCGAAGATCTGTTCCCGCGTCAGCCACTCGAACCCGGCCACGCCGACACCGGTGAGCGCGCCGGTGAGCGCAGCCAGGACCAGCATCCGCCGAGACGGCCCGTGGCTGCTCCGGAGCAGCGACGCGGCCCTCATCTCATTCCCAACCGAGGTACCACTGGTTCTCAGGGATCTCGCCGGCCGCGGCGGAGAACTCCTGAAGCGCGTCCACGAGCGCGGCCTGCGCCTGCTCGGGCATCCGGTCGGTGATGCGCCGCAGCTGACGCCGCCGGTCACGAGCGACGCGGGCCACGATGGCCGCCCCAGCCGGCGCGATGCTCAGCTGGACCTCACGACGGTTGCCCTCAGGGTTGCCCCGCTCGATCAGGTCCTTGCGGACGAGCCGATCGCACATGCGGGTGGCGCTGGACGGCACCACCTCGAGCTCGTCGGCCAACTGCTGCAACGTCTGCGGTCCCCGGCTGTGGAGGACGACCAGGGTGCGGTACTGGGTGAGCGTGACCTCACCCTCGAGTGGCGCCAGGGACGCCGCCGCGATGGCGACGAGCACGCGAGATGCGGTCAGGACGGCGTCAGTGACCTCGTCCACTGATGATTGCATGTAGCAATCATTGCAGAACGCAAGCGTGGTTCCTCAGTCGAGGAGACGAGGGATCCACTGCTCTGCCTCGCGTCGGACGGCGACGGTGGCGTCGAGGGAGGTCAGGACCCCGAGCAGGCCGAACGCGACGCGCTGGACGAGGAGGTGTTCAGCGGGGACCCGGACTTTGCGTTGGAGCCGAGATGCAGTGCTTCGAGGGTTCGACCAGACGCGGACCTCCCGCTGCAACCAGGGCCGTCCGAAGTGGAACGCCTCGGTTCGGAGCGGCTCGAACCAGGGGTCCAGGATCTTGAGGAGCTCGGCGGTGTCAACGTCGTCAGGTCGGAGCAGACCGGCCGCGACGGCCTCGCCGAGGAGGCGCTTCGCGTCTCGGTCTCGACCGGCCCGCATGAGCCGGCCGAGCCCCGGCGGCCATCCAACGGCGAGCGGCTCGGTCGAACCGAAGTCGAGCACAGCCAGGCGGCCATCGTCGAGGAGGCGGAAGTTGCCGGGGTGCGGGTCGCCGTGGATCCGCCCGACCAGTGACGGACTGGAGAGGAACAGTCGGACCAGGTGCCCGCCGGCGCGGTTGCGCTCCTCCGCGGTCCCGGAGGAGATCACTCGGGCCAGGGGCGTCCCGTCGACCCACGCCGTGATCAGGACCCGGTCGCTCGTCTCGATCACCGCGGGCACGACGATGTCGGGGTCATCGCTGTAGGCCGTCGCGAAGGCGCGCTGGGCGTCCGCTTCTCGGAGGTAGTCGAGCTCTTCAGCGAGACGTTCGTGCAGGTTTCTCAGGAGTGACCGTGCGTCGAGGGCGGGAGCGCCGAGGCGCATGAACGGCAGGGCGCGGTCGAGTTGGCGGAGGTCGCTGGCCATGGCTTCGGCGACGCCGGGGTACTGGATCTTGACCGCGACGTCGGTGCCGTCGTGCCACACGGCTCGGTGGACCTGGCCGATGCTGGCGGCGGCGACGGGAAGGTCGTGGAAGGTCCGGAACCGGTCCCGCCAGTCCGATCCGATCGACTCGGCGAGGACCTGGTGGACGGTGTGGGCGGGGAGCGGCGGTGCGGCCTCCTGGAGGCGGGTGAGGGCCTGGCGGTAGGGGTCGGCGAGCTCGGCGGGGAGCAGGGCCTCCATGGCCGACATGGCCTGTCCGAGCTTGAGGGCGCCCCCTTTGAGTTCGCCCAGCACCTGGAACAGCTGCGCGGCGGTTCGTGTCTGCACCTCGGCGGTGACGATCTCGGCCGGTCGTCCGCCGATCCGCTTGCCGAGGCCGGCCGCGGCGCGGATCGCGTGCCCTGCAGGGAGGCCCGCCAGGCGGATCCCTCGCCGGAATCCCGACTCCGGAAGGTCCGCCACAGCCCAACTGTGCCCGACCACGGCATCGTGTGGCGGGCCCGGCGACGTGACCTCACTCCCCGGCGGCCACGACGGCTGGGTCATCGGCGACGAGCCCGCCGTCGTGATCGACTGGTGCGGGGCCAGCACTACGCCAAGCGCGGCTGATCCGCCACAGGACCGGCCCAGCGGGGACGGGGCGCGGCGAGGGAGATGATGGCCCCCGCCGCGCGCCACGGTTCGTGGGACCCAGCTCAAGACCGTTGACTCCTCGCGGGCCGACGACTGGATCCAACGGGCAGCTCGATCCGCATCTCTAGGATCAGCGGCCACACTGCGCTGGGCCGAACCGCCCGGATCGACGAACTCGACGGCACCGTCGTGTTCCTGGCCAGCGACGCCTCCAGCTTCACCACCGGACAGCACCTCGCAGTCGACTGCGGCTGGTCGGTCTACTGAGGCGGACAGAAGGGCTGTAACGCTTTGCTGCTTCTCGGGACTGAGCCGGTGACCAACCACGATGGGAGCACACCATGGCATTCCTGCAAGTCATCGAGATCCACACATCGAAGTTCGACGAGCTCCAAGCGCTGTCGGACGAGTACTTCGCGGCCAGCGAAGGAAAGCGCACACTGGAACGCTCGCTGATCACGCGCGACCGGAACGACCCGGATCGCTACCTCATCCTGGCGTTCTTTGACTCGTACGAATCGGCCATGGAGAACTCCGGCCTGGCCGAGACCGCGGCGTTCGCGGAGAAGCAGGCACCACTTCTCGACGGTCCACCCACGTTCTTCGACCTCGAGGTCATCGACGACCGCACCTGAACCGTTGCCGGTCACTCCCCGGCGTGACGGAGGAGGAAGTCGACCGTCAGGTCCACGACCGCCTCGGTGATGACATGCTCGGTGTCGGGGAGGATCGCCAACTCGCCGTTGGGGAGGGCACGGAACGCAGCGGCCCCTTCCTCGACCGAGCAGAAGTGGTCACGATCTCCGGTGAGGATCAGCGTCGGCGCGGTGATTGAGCGGAAATCGTCGACGGTGTAGCCCGGCGAACGGGTGGCCCGGTCGAAGAAAAGGCGCAAGTACTCCCGCCAATGGCCGTCGCCCTGGGCGCTGTCGTAGTCGGCCTTCATCAGCGCGAACGTGGCCGCCATCGGCGGCATCTCCTGGAAAGCGCGCTCCGCGGCATCAGGATCGGCCTCGGTCGCCTCCGGACTGCCGCCGAAGATCATTCGACCCATCTGGAAGACCGGCGCGTCCGGGTTGAAGATGTCGTAGCCCGCGTGGGCGGCAACGGCACGAACCGCCTCCGGCTCGCGGATGGCGAGCACGGTGGCGGTGGCGGCGCCTTCGGAGAACCCGGCGACCGTAGGTCGGTCGAGGCCGAGGGCGTCGATGAGCGCGAGTACGTCATCGGCGAGGACCGAGAACGACGCCCCGCCGTCGTTGTGCGCCGTGGCGCCGCTGCCGCGAGTGTCGGGAGCGATGACACGGAAGTGCTTGGCCAGCGTCGCCATGTGCCGCACGTAGGCGACCGGGCTCTCCGCCCACAGCGGTCCGGTGGACACGAGCCCGCCGTGAAGCAAGACAAGTGGCGGACCGTCACCTGCGTCCACGTAGGCGATGTCGATGCCGTTGGCGCGGACGAGTCGGGCGCCCCGTTCGGTGATGGTTGCGGTGGCGGTCATGGTGATCTCCCTTCCAGAGGTCCCCCTGATCGTGCGCTGGAAGGGTGCAGGTCGTCATGAGGGGTTCACCCCATTTTTCGTCACGGTCCGCCCGGGAAGCCCTCCTCGGGGAGAAGTCCCTGCTGCATGGCGAAGAGCCCCGCGCCAGCTCGGCTGGACGCACCGATCTTCGTGTAGATGTGCTCGATGTGGTTGCCGGCCGTCTTGGGGGAGATCACGAGCCGGGCCGCGATCTGCTTGTTCGATAGCCCGAGGGCGAGGAGCTTGAGCACGTCGACCTCTCGGGCGGTCAGCCCGGCCGGCCCCTCGCGGCGCCGGAGAACCCGGTGGCCGGCGACGGTGAGCACGGCGTCAACCGCATCGGCGTCGAGGTGCCCAGCCGTCACGGCGGCCCGCAGCGCGACCGCCGCTGCGTCAGGTGCAAGGGCGCGGCGGTAGGGCCGTTCCTCCCGCATCGCCTGGTAGGCGTCGGCGGCTCCGAGAACGCGAGCCG
Organism: uncultured Microthrixaceae bacterium; assembly: GCA_963725155.1. Classification (GTDB taxonomy): domain Bacteria; phylum Actinomycetota; class Acidimicrobiia; order Acidimicrobiales; family DATDAH01; genus DATDAH01. Next base: position 12,262 of record CAVRXU010000001.1, on the reverse strand, counting down.
ACGGTGAGATCGCCGATCCGGGCAATCCGCGGGGATAGCCCGAACCGTCGAGCCGCTCCCGCTGCTGCACGACGATGCGGGCCAGCGGGGCGAGTGCCTCGGATTGCTGGAGCATCCGCTCGGCGTAGTACGGGTGCAGGCGCACTCGTTCCCACTCACCGACGCCCAACGGCCCCGGCTTGTCCCATATGGAGTTCGAGACACCCAGACGGCCGAACTCGTGCACGAGCCCCGCCCGGTGCAGGGTCTCGACGTCGGCCTCGGGGAGACCGAGCCGGTGGCCGGCGCCCGCAGCAAGCTCGGCAACGGCCAGCGAGTGGCCGAGCATGTACGGCGACTTGAGGTCCACGAACTCGGCGATCGCCCGGAGGGCCCGTGGCACCTCGTCGCCGGACAGAACGACGGTGAGCGATGGTTCGGCGTCGATCACGGCCTTCCAGGAACCCGCCCCTTCGAGGTCACACAGGACTTGAGTGGTGTTGTCGCACAGGGACGTGACGATGTCCGGGTCGAACTGCGTGCCCGATCGGCGCTCCGCCACGGCGCGGGCGGCAGGCAGGCCACCGGATCGGTGGGCCACCTCGACGTATTCGGCGAGCTGGGCGATGCGTGATGCGACCGGGACGGCGTCACCGGCGACCTCGCCCGGCCAACCCTTGCCGTCCCAACGCTCGTACGAGCCGGCCAGGGACAGACCTACCTGCTCAGGGAGGCAGAGCGCTTCGGCCAGCTGTCGAGCCAACCGAGCGTGCTGGGCCAGCGTGTCCTCCACGTCGTGCCAGCCAGAGACTGCGAACTCGAACCCGGTCCGTAGGCGGTGCAGCGGAGGGTTCCCGGCGCCGAGCATGCGCATCATGGCGAGCGCTTCCCTCGCGGACCGAGGCTCGTAGTCGAACTTCGTCGACTTCAGGGCGATGTCGTCGCCGAACCACTTCGCCTGCTCGTGGGCGTCGGAGTGGCACCCGACGTTCACGAGCAGCGCGGTGTAGTAGACCGCGGCCTTCGTCTCGGCGTCGAGGCCCATGAGCTCGGCGATCCGCAGGGCGATGAGGCACTGGCGCAGCACGTGCTCCATGGGCTGTCCGAAGCCGAGGTCGATGCCGAGTGACAGCGCCGCGACCAGTTCAGCCAGTCGAACGTCGCCAAGTCGCGGCGAACCGTCCATGCCGCCCGACGCTACGAGGTCTGCCGAGGGCCCGCTCGTCGTTGACGACGAGCGGGGGAGCTCGTTTCGAGCGGTCGCGGTGTGAACCCGAAGGTCACCCTGACGTCACCAACCCCCGGAGCGAGACGAGGTTCGCCGGGGACGCTGGACTCGGAGCCGGCGGTGCGCTGGAAGCGGTCCGACGCCTTCCTCTTCGCCACCGATCTTCTACACTTCTTCTACTCTACGGGCTGGTATCACGTGATATAAGTAGGTACAGACCAGAACCCCATATTCGAGAAGGCCCAGGTCAGCGGTACATTCTGGTACGGAATTGGATGCAATGGGACCAAGACAATCGGGCTTCCAACCCGAAGGTCGGCGGTTCAAATCCGCCCCCCGCCACCAACTGAAGTACCTGGTCAGAGGCCCTGTTCGAGACATCGAGGAGGGCCTCTTCCATGCCCAGACGACCAGATTTCTACTGTTATTAGCATCACGGGGCGGTGTGCGCGGCGATCGCTTCGTCGATCGCGATGGCGATCCCCAGCGCCTCGGCGATCATTGCCGCGGCGGACACGACCTTCGGCGCGCCGACGATCGGCGCGATTGTGATGAGGACGCTTCTAGCGTCTTCGAGCGTCATGTCGGTGTCGACTGCCGCAGCGATGTTCAAGTAGTACGACGACACCGGGGCGCCGACCGCGGCGAGGGCGGCGAGCCGCACCATCAGCAGTTCGCGGTTGTCCCCGTCGATTCGCTCGACGACGCGGCGGTCATGTCGCTGATGGACGACCGAGAGTCTGCGCTCCCCCGGAGTCTCAAGCACCCGGGTTGGACCGCCGACGATCGATGCTGGCTCGCATCGCTGCACCGCGCCGATCGTCCTGGTCGTCGCCGGCGCCGTGCTGGGCGCCGGGTTCCTCGACGTACTGCCGGCCAACCCGACCACCGAGACCATCCGCCTCGTCGCCGAGCTGACCTTGGCGCTGATCCTTTTCGCCGACGCATCGACGGTGAACCTGCGCCAGGCCCGAAGCGATGTCGGTCTCCCGCTCCGGCTTCTCGGCATCGGTCTCCCGCTGACCATCGCCCTGGGCGCTGTCGCCGCGCACCTCCTGCTTCCCTCCCTCTCGTGGCCCCAGGCAGGGCTCGTCGGTGCCATCCTGGCGCCCACCGACGCCGCCCTCGGCGTCGCCGTGGTCACCAACCCGGCCGTGCCGGCCCGCATCCGCCGCGCCCTCAACATCGAAAGCGGCCTCAACGACGGCATCGCCACGCCGTTCGTGACCGTCCTGCTCGCCGTTGTCGTCGCCGGCGTCGCCGAGCAAGGGTGGGCCGCTGATGCGTTCTTCGAGCTCGCGCGCGGTGCGGCGATCGGCATCGCCGTCGGGGGAGCCGGGGGATGGTTGGTCCGGCGCGCTCACGACGCCGGGTGGAGCACCACCATGTCGGACCAACTCGTCGTACTGAGCCTGTCCTTCGTCGCCTACGGAACCGCGGTGAACTATTCGGGAAACGGGTTCGTCGCTGCCTTCGTCGCCGGGCTCGTGTTCGGTACGGTCAGCCGGGGCGAGCTCACGACAGCCACCGAGTTCACCGACACCGTCGGCCTGTTCTCTTCGTTCGTCGTGTGGGTCATCTTCGGTGCCGCGTTCGTGGGGCCGATCCTGACGGCCGGGGTGCACGTTCGACCCGTCGTCTACGCCGTCATCAGCCTCACCGTCGTGCGGATGCTACCGGTGGCTATCGCGCTGATTGGGGGTCGCCTCCGCGTCGATACCGTCGGGTTCATCGGTTGGTTCGGGCCTCGCGGCCTCGCCTCGGTGGTCTTCACGCTCATCGCGTTCGACGCGCTCGGCGGCCAGAGCCTCGCCCATGACCTGGCCGAAGTCACGACCTGGACGATCCTTCTCTCGGTCGTCGCCCACGGCCTCAGCTCGGGTCCGCTTGCCACCTGGTACGGGCGGCGACTCGCGACCGGGCCCGCGGATGTGCCAGAACTCGAGACGGTCACCACCACGCGGGTCAGGCGACGGAGCCTGCACTGACACCTTGATCGGTCGCTCGGCCCTCTGCTGTTCATGTTCGATCCACGCCAGCAGGTCATCTTGCTCTTCGGCGTCGATAGGAGCGGCGAGTGGAGCGCCTGGTACGAGTGGGCGGTGCCAATGCCGATGACCACCGAAGCGGTGAGCCAGGCTGAGCTGGCGGGTCGACTGGCCCGCGCTGCCGCAAGTCGCTCCCGGCGCCCGGGCGCGCCGAACGCCTCTGACCACCGCGACTACCCGGGAGCAGGAGACGTGGAACCGACGGCGCCAGCCGAGATGTGGGCGGTCGACGATGCCCTGACCACGGTGCTCGGCCTCAGCTGACCGCGTCGACGTGATCGGCGTCCCGGCGACCCATCGCCAGCCTTAGGCACTGCCTCTCACGAGCAAGCGAGTGAGTCCGCGTCGACGGCGTCGTGCAGGTCGCCGAGCTGGATGGTCGATGCAACCGACGCCCAGTCTTTGGTGTCCCGAGGCGCGGCGTAGGTCATCGCGGTGGTGGGCATGGTGGTCACGGTGACCAGCGCGATGGGGCCAGTGTCGAGCACCTCGCCGAGGCGCGCCTGATCTCGCCGGCTGATTCCGCAACCGACCACCGCCAGCACCTTTCCTCCAACGCCACCGGCCGCCGCGCCGCTCACGATGCTGGCTGGTCGGAGCACACCGATCACCGCGGAGGCGATGGCGCCCTTCGCATAGGTGGTGCGCGCGTGTCGGTGAAAGGCCTGGATGGTCGACGCGTTCCCCTCGACGAGGGCTGCATCCACCAGATCTTCGCTGGACTCGTCCATCTCGTCCCAGACCGCGAGGGCAATGGTGAGACTGGCATAGGCGGCGATGGTGACCTGGCAGTGCATCATGCGGCCTCCAGCCTTGGCGCCAGCGGCGCTGCCGCGGGCGGCGGCGCGTCGGGGTGCGATCGCAACCTACGACGGCAGCGGCGAGCGAACATCGCCCACAAGGGTGGAGATCCGGCCCTTGCAGTAGGGCCCTTGGTCCCGATCGCGGTGCCCGTACGACCCTGGGAAAGGGCCGAGCCTCGGGCGTTTGATGGGAGGATGGCGATCATGGACGACACATCGTGACCACTGCGGTCGCACCGCTCGTCCGGTCTCGTCCCAGCACCGACAAGGTGGGCCCCGGCCGACCGCCACCGCGGAGGGCGGAGGTCGCTCGCGACGACCTGCTGGAGCTGCACAGGGCGTACCCACAACGCAGGGTCGTCCTGATCTCGGGACCCGCGGGCTACGGCAAGTCCATCCTCGCCGCCCAGTGGTGCACGATCGATCCGTCGCGACCTTGGGTGTGGATCACGCTGTCCGAGCCCGACAACGACCCCGTCGTGCTGTCGCGGCGCCTGACCGAGGGGCTGGAGCGGCCCGTCCTCACCGATCGTCGCGGGGCTGCCCACCGGCTCGAGGCGCTAGGGACGCCGGGTGTTGATCAGGTGAGCGCGTTGCTGCGGGCCGTCACCGAGGGACCTCCGTTCCTCCTGATCCTCGATGACCTCCACCGAGTGACGAACCCCGCGAGCCTGCAGATCGTCGAGGCCGTGATCGACGCGATCCCGCCGGGCGGCGAGGTCGTCATCGCCACGCGAAGCGATCCCGACATCGGACTCGCCCGGCGGCGAGCTGTCGGCGAGCTGCTGGAGATCCGTTCGCACCAGCTGGCCATGGACCTCGCCACGACGGCCCGGTTCCTCGCGGCCGCCGACGTCGAGATCGAGTCCGACGCCATCGCCCGCCTCCACGAGAAGACAGAAGGGTGGCCCGTGGGCATCGCGCTCGCGGCGCTCTCCCACGATGGCCGATCCGCACCGTCCTATGAGATCGCTGGGCTCAACGGAGAGCAACGAGAGATCGCCGACTACCTGTTCGAAGAGGTCCTGAGCCGGCAGACGGACACGAGGCGCCGGTTCCTGTTGCGGACGTCTGTCCTCTCAGAGTTCTCCGCCGATCTGTGCGACGTAGTCCTCGAACGGTCCGGCTCCAAGACGATGCTCCAAGACCTCGAGCAAACCAACCTGTTCCTGGTTCCGCTCGACAACCATCGCGGGTGGTTCCGGTACCACCACCTGTTCCAGGAGATGCTGGTCGCGGAGCTGGACAAGACCGAACCGCTGGCTCGGCGACGGTTGCTCCAGCGGGCGGCCGAGTGGCACCACGACCACGGCACCGTGGCCGACGCGCTGCGGTACGCGCACGACAGCGCCGATGTGGCCCTGATGGGCCGGCTCGTCCTCGCGCATTGGCGGGAGTTCGCCGGGCGTGGGCAGGTCGAGACGCTCCGCATGTGGCTCCGACGCTGGTCCGATGAGGAGATCGAATCCGACCCCTGCCTGGCGATCGGTGCGGGGTTCGTGTTCCTGCTGCTCGGTGACGCCGAACGAGCTGAGCGCGCGGCAGCTGCTGCGGCGCGGCATCCCTTGGATGGGCCGTCGCCCGACGGAGCCACCTCCCTGCGGTCCGCGCTGGGGACCCTGCGCTCGAGTCTTGGCACTGATGGTGTCGCGCGGATGCTCGAGGACGGTCTGTACGTCCAGGCGGTGGAGCGACCGGCGCGCACCGGTTGGCTCGTCAGCGGGTGCCGAGCGGTCGGCATCGCCCGGCTGCTCCTCGGGCAGGTCGACGACGCGATCGTCGCGCTCGATGAAGTCATCCTTCTGACCGAGGTACGAGAGGAGCTGCGGTCGGCTCGAATCCTCTGCCTCGGCTACCTCGCGCTGGCCCACCTCGAACTTGGACGGGTGAGCCGTGCCGAAGCGCTCGTCGAGGAGGCCGACCGTCTGATCGAGCACGACGGCCTCCCCGAGACGGTGCTGGCACTGGCCGCTCGGACGGCCGGGGCCAACATCGCCCTGCGCCGAGGCGACCGGGTCCGTGCGGCCGCCGAGGTCCGTGACGCGTCAGCCATGCTCGGAGTGTCGGCGGCCGCGCCATGGATGCTCGCCGATCTCGCGCTCCGCTGTGCCGAGGTCTCCCTCGAGGTCGGCGACCGCGCGGTCGCCATCGCACTCCTCGACCGCGCCCAGCAGGCACTCTCCCGCCTTCCCGACGCGGGGACGATGCCCGAGCGGCTGCGGCAGCTCGAGCACCGGGCGGAGCAGGTCGAGCCGTCCCTCGCGACGCTGACGCCGGCCGAACGGCGGATCCTCCCCCTGCTGGCGTCCCACCTCACGCTCGCCGACATCGGCAAGAAGCTCTTCGTCAGCCGGTCGACCGTGAAGACCCATGTCGGATCGATCTACTCGAAGCTCGGCGTCACGACACGAGCGGAGGCCGTCGCGAAGAGCACGGCCTCGGAGCGGCCCGAGGCGCCGAGCTGAGGATCCAGATCTCCACCCATTTGGCCGAGGCGCTCGGACGCGGGAACGGGAACACTCACGTCAGGAAATTGCGGTGACCCATGGCCCGAACCGGCCGCCCCGCACAGACGGATCCGGAGGATCTCATGCTTGCGTACGACTATCCGCTCCTCGGCGTGATCTGGAGCCTCTTTCTCTTCTCCATGTTCCTCTTGTGGATCTTCGTGGTGATCTGGTGCTTCGTGGACAACTTCCGGCGTCGCGACCACCACGGCATGGCCAAGGCGATGTGGTTCCTGGCGCTCGTGTTCATCCCGGTGCTCGGCGTGTTCGCGTACCTTGTCACCCGCCCGGTCGCGGTCGTACTCGAGCCTGACGTCGTGCCCGTGGACGTCGCTTGAAGACGCGCGGAACGTCTTGGTCGCCGTGGCTCCGATCGTTGGCAGCGCCCGGGTCCTCTCCGCGGCGATTCACATCGCCGAGGCGCTCGGACTCGCCATCGCCACGATTGCCGACGACTCCGACGAGCTAGGCCCCCGATGTCCCAACTGCTCCATGCAACCGCAACTGGCGACGAGGCGAACGGGCCCGGCGGCAGCTCATGGGCGCGGCAGATCGACGCCGTGGTGCGGTCGCTTCAGGTTCGGCTCGGCACCGGCGCTGATCCCCGTCAGATCCGGGCCGAGGTCGAAGCCGAGTTCGCAACGTTTGCCGCAGCGCGTGTTCGCGACTTCGTCCCGGTCATCGCGGAAGCCCACGTGCACGCGCGACTGCGCCAGCAGCTGCGGCTCGTGCCGGCCTCGAAGCACATTCGACCTGGACCACGGGCTGGGAGAACGACGACCAGCACCTGACGGTCCCCATCCCGAACCGATGCTGTCCCAGCATCAAACAACAAGCGAGGAGAATTCATCATGGCTATGGACACCTTTATGGCGTACGTCGGCGTCTACGACGATGTCGATGCGGCGAAGGCCGACTACGCGACGGTGCATGACCTGCACGTGAAGGCTCAGCTGATCGACGTGTACGACGCGGCGGTCATCGAGCGCAAGGACAACGGAAAGGTCAAGATCGTGAAGAAGCACGAGACACCGACGCGCGTGGGTGGCGTGGGCGGCGCCACGGTCGGACTCGCGACTGGTCTCGTCATCGCGTTGTTCCCGGCGGCGGCGATCGGTGGCGGTCTGCTCCTGGGGGCAGGCGGCGTCGGTGCGGCCCTTGGTGCGGTCGCCGGCCATGCGGCGGCGGGGATGAGCCGCAAGGACCTCAAGGAGCTGGGCGAGCAGCTCGACGCCGGGCAGGCGGGTCTGGTCGTGGTCGGTGTCTCGGACATGGGCGCCAAGATCGAGGCGGCGATGACCGGAGCCGACAAGGTCGAGGCGAAGGAGCTGTCCGCCGACGTCGACGCCATCGCCGAGGACGCCGCTGACGAGAGCTGACCTCGAGATCGTCGCCAGCGGCGGAGCCGGAGCACGGCGTCCGGAACCGCCGCTGGCGCCGTGGCACGGTGGCGGCGTGTCTGATCCGAAAGGCAAACCATGATCGACCCCCGACCCCGCTCCCGAACCGCCGAGGCGTCCCGAGAGGCGGGTCGTGCCGTTCGTGAGCAGCTCCCCCGGTCCGCGCAGGGCGATGCCTCGTTCGGTGCTGGGCGACCGGATCCTGTCGCCCTGCTCGTCGCGCAGGCCGAGACCCGCGTACCGGATCTGGTGCCGATCAGGTACGGCCGAATGCTCGTGTCTCCGTTCACCTTCTACCGCGGCGCCGCCAAGATCATGGCCGCGGACCTGGCGGCGACACCCAACTCGGGACTCACCGTGCAGCTGTGCGGCGATGCTCACCTCATGAACTTCGGGGTCTTCGGGTCGCCGGAGCGTCGACTCGTGTTCGATGTGAACGACTTCGACGAGACGCTCCCCGGCCCGTTCGAGTGGGACGTGAAGCGCTTGGCCGCCAGCGTGGAGATCGCAGGTCGCGACCGCGGCTTCTCCGGTAAGAAGCGCACGCCGGCGGTCACGGCGACGGTGGCCGCGTACCGCACGGCCATGCGGGACTTCGCGGCGATGAAGGACCTGGAGGTGTGGTACGCCCGCCTCGATGCCGACCTGGTGCTGCAGGAGATGCGAAAGGAGCTGGCCCCGCAACGGCGACGGCGAGCGAAGTCGGACCTCTCCGCGGCCCGCGCCAAGGACAGCTTGCGCGCCTTCGACCGCCTCACTGGGGTCGTCGACGGTGAGCGGCGCATCATCAGCGACCCTCCGCTGGTGGTGCCCGCCGTCGACCTCCTCGGGCCAGAGCGAGCCAAGCAGCACGAGGACGAGCTCGCCGAGCTGCTCGCCCGATACCGCACGACACTCAGCACGGACCGCCGTCACCTCCTCGACGGCTTCCGCATGGTCGATCTCGCCCGGAAGGTCGTGGGCGTCGGTTCCGTCGGGACGAACGCCTGGATCGTCCTGCTGCTCGGCCGCGACGCCGACGACGCCCTGTTCCTGCAGGCGAAGGAGGCACAGGCGTCGGTGCTGGAGGAACATCTCGCCCCGTCCGCCCACGACAGCTCCGGAGAGCGTGTCGTGGCCGGACAGCGCCTGATGCAGGCTTCCTCGGACATCTTCCTGGGCTGGCAGCGCGTCCCTGCCGAGCTGAGCTACGACGGCGTGTCGCGTGACTACTACGTGCGCCAACTCGCCGACATGAAAGGCAGCGCCCGAGTCGATCGCATGGAGCCCGACGATCTGAAGCGATACGGACGGCTCTGCGGGTGGGCGCTCGCCCGGGCCCATGCGCGTTCAGGTGATCGGATCGCCATCGCCGGCTATCTCGGACGCAGCTCCGTCTTCGACCGCGCCATCGCCGAGTTCGCCCGCACCTACGCCGACCAGAACGAACGCGACCACGATGCCCTTGCCCACGCCGCGAACGACGGCAGCGTCACCGTCCAGGCCGGCTAGCGCGTGAGCGGACCCCAATCAGCAGGCAGTGTCTGCCCGTGACTGAAACACTCGGATCCTCTCGCATGGAGGCATACAGCGACGGCGTGTTCTCCATCGCCGGCACGCTTCTGGTCCTCGACATCGCCCTCAATCCACCGGGGACGGCGATGGAGCAGGTGCTGCACGCATGGCCTGCCTACCTCGGCTACCTCATCAGCTTCCTGACGATCGGTGCCGCGTGGATCGGGCACAGCGCAATGACCGGCCGTCTGACCCATGTCGACAGGTCCCTCCTGGGCATCAACCTGATGCTGCTGCTCGTCGTCGCGTTCCTACTGTTTCCCACCAAGCTGATCGCGGACGGGTTGGGCGACCAGAACGGCGAGCGCGTGTTCGTCACGATCTATGGGCTCACCCTGCTCACCATCCGTCTCATCAGCTTCCTGCTCGACGTGTACGCACGACACGAACGGTTCTACTCCGCCCCCGAAAACGACGATGAGGTCGACGAGGACCGCCGGGAGATCTTGCCCGTCCTGGCTCTGTACGGCCTCGCGATCGTCCTCGGACTGGCCGCCCCGAAGGCGGCCGTCGGCGTCTACCTCGTGCTCGTGGTGTTCCTCGTCGTGCCGTTCAGAGACGTGCGACGACTCCTGTTCAGCCGTCGATGACATCGACCACTTCCCCCCATGTGGCCGATGCGGGCGGTCAGCGTTCGGTGGACAATCGCCACATGACGGCGAGCCTCCCGAAGGAGAGCACATCATGAGCATCGGCCCGGTGGAGTACGTGATCCTCGGTTTCCCCGACAACAAGTTCACCGGTCAGATCGCGCCAGAGCTCCTCACGCTCGTCGAGGGCGGCTTGATCAACATCATCGACCTCACCTTCATCAGCAAGGACGTCGAGGGCAAGGTGACCGTCGTCGAGTTCGACGCGGTCGAGGAGTTGGCCGCCTTCGCAGGCCTCGACGCCGAGATCGGCGGGATCCTCACCGACGAGGACGTTGCGTACGCCGCGCTCAGCCTCGAACCCGACACGTCGGCGGCGTTGCTCGTGTGGGAGGACACGTGGGCAGCGCCCTTCGCGAGCGCCGTGCGCGAGGCGAACGGCGTCATCCTCGAGGGAGCGTGCATCCCGCACGAGTTCGTCGAAGCAGCGGTCGATGCCCTCACCGACGCCCTCGCCTGATCCAACCGGTCCATCAACAAAGGAAGACTTGACATGCTCCGTCGTCGCAGGCCCGTCGCTCGAGTGGCCACAACCGCGGTCGTCGCAGGAACCGCAGCCCACATGGGAGCCAAGTCGGCACAGACCGCCGCGGCCGCCCAAGCGCCGGTCGCCGCTCCTCCTGAGGCTCCAGCGGCTGCACCAGCCGCACCCGAAGCCGTGGAGAGCGTGCAGATCGAAGAGCTCAAGCAGCTGGCGGCGCTCAAGGACCAGGGCGTCCTCAGCGAGGAGGAGTTCAGCGCCAAGAAGGCACAGCTCCTGGGGCTCTGATCCCCGGATGGCCGCCGACGGATCCGGGCCCGATTCGGCCCCGCGAACAACCGAAGGTCGTCGGTTCAAGTCCTATTCCAACATCTCTTGCAGCATGAAGGCCCACGACGACCAGGAGGCAAAGGCATGACGATCGGCCCAGGCGCATCAAGGCTCCGGTGGGTGGTCGCGTGCGTCGCCCTCGCCGCCATTGTGACGTCCTGCAGCGACGACAGTTCGTCGTCTGCCGCCACGACGACCACCACGGTGGCCACCGACGACGTGTGTGCCGATAGCGAGGCGTTGAGCTCCTCCGTTGACGCCCTGGCGGACGTGGACGTGAGAGCGGAGGGCACCAACGGCGTCGAGGCGGCAGTCGACGACGTGTCAACGGATCTCGAAGCCCTCAAGGCCTCCGCCGGCTCCGACCTGGAGCCACAGGTCGACGTGCTACAGGGCAGCCTCGACGACCTGAGGACCGCGGCCGCCGACATCGACTCCGAGGGCGCCGCGGCCACGGTGGAGGCCGCGGCGGCGGTTGCCGCCGATGCCACAACCCTCTTCGACTCGCTGGACGCCGGCGCGTGCGGCTGATGCGCCACCGCGTGAGCGATCGCCGGGGCTAGGACGGAAGCACTCGATGTCGTTCGGGGCAGGCTGCTCGTGGGGTAGCTCGCGGGCGAACGCGAGAGCCAGGAGCGCCAGGACGCGGCCCCGAGGAGGCCCGCCTTGAGCGATCGGAGCTGCGCGGCCTCGTAGTCGTCGACCAGCGCCGCGGTGGCGACATCGTCGAGCCCGGCATCCTGCGCCGCGATCGCGAACCGGTCGGACGAGACGAAATTGGTGTTGGAGCCAGCGGCCACACCAACTTGGGTTGCCACCTCGTCATTGATGCGGGGGTCGTCGTGGATGGTCGAGGTGAACACGCTGGTCAGTCCGATCAGCACGATCGAGCCGATGAAGGCCACGCCCAGCGACGAGCCGAGCTGTTGGCCGGTGAACTGCAGACCGCCGGCCTCGCTGCGGCCGGACTCTTCGACCGAGGACTGGATGACGTTGCCGAGCTGCGAGATCATCGCGCCCATCCCGATGCCGAGCAGGGCCATGCCGATCGCGAGCCGGCGTCATCGAGCGTGGGCTCGATGGTGCCGAGCAGGACCAGCACACCAGCGATGGTCACGACAAGGCCGGCCCGCACGATCGAGCGCACCGGGAAGCGGTTCGACAGCCGGGCGCCGAGTGCCGCGGTCAGGAACATGGTGATCGAGATGGGCAGCATCTTGATCCCGGTGTCGAGGGCGCTGAACCCGAGCACCAGCTGGAGGTAGAGCGGGATGACGAAGAA